>NZ_STGH01000002.1 GCF_005222785.1 Rhodobacter sp. SY28-1
CGTTCATCCGGTTCAGGCAGCGCAGGAAGGTCGACTTGCCGCAGCCCGAGGGCCCGATGAAGGCGGTCACGGCCCGGTCGAGGATATCGACCGACACGTCCTTCAGCGCGTGGTTCTGCCCGTAGTAGACTTGAACGCCCGTCGCCGAGATCTTGGCTGTCGCGCTGTCCAGTCCGGGAGTTGCCCCGCGCAAGTCGTCCATCGTCTGCTCCACGTCCGCGGCCGCCGGAAAGCGCCGCCTGCCTGCCGGTCTAGGACGGCATGGTGAAGCATATGCGACGGATTTGTAACAGATGAATGACGGAACCCGCCCGTGGCGGCTGGACCTCGCCCGCCGGTCCTGCGGCTGGTCCGCAGCACCCCCCTTGCGCAGGGTTGCAGGGCTGGCGCAGTGTCACCGCGACGTGACCGGAGCAATGCCTTGACCCTTCCCCCCTATCGCTGGCCGGACCCCGACCGCGACTATACGAATGGCGCCTTCATCCCCGGCGCAGCCGACTATCCGCCGCGCTGGACCAAAGAGGCCGCCGCATTCCGGCAGACGATCGGCAAGCGCGCCGATCTGGACCTGGAGTACGGCCCCTCGCCCCGCCAGCGGCTGGACCTTTTCCTACCCGAGGGCCAGCCCAAGGGCGTTGTCATGTTCGTCCACGGTGGATACTGGCACCTGTTTTCCAAGGCGCACTGGTCGCACCTGGCCGCCGGTCCACTGGCGCGGGGCTATGCGGTGGCGATGCCCAGCTATACCCTGGCCCCCGTCGCCCGGCTGGCCGAGATCACCGCCGAGATCGCCCGCGCCGCCTGGTTCGTCGGCACTCGGGTCTCGGGGCCGATCGTGGTGACCGGCCATTCCGCCGGCGGTCACCTGGCGGCCCGGATGGGCTGTGCCGACATTCCGGTCCCGGTCGCGCGGGTGGTGCCGATCTCGCCCCTGACCGAGCTGGGGCCGCTGATCGCCACGGGAATGAATGCGACCCTGAAGATCGACGAGCAGGAAGCCGTCAGCGAAAGCCCGGCCCGACTGGCCCTGCGGGACGGGGTCAGCGCGCATGTCTGGGTCGGCGGGGAGGAACGCCCGGCTTTCCTCTGGCATGCCCGGGTGCTGGCCGAGGAATGGGGCTGCGGCTGGACGGTCGATCCGGGGCGGCACCATTTCGATGTGATCGACTGTCTGGCGGACGCGGAAAGCCCTTTGTGCAAGACCCTGCTTGAAGGTCTCTAGCGGCATCTGTCGACGGTGGACATTTTCGGATTCCCGTGCAGAACCAAAGACTTGCCCGCGGACGTCAACCGTTTCTTAAGACTTGCCCAACACCCGCTCGTCGGTGGACTTCGTCCCTCCTCGCTGCGCTCAAGCGAGGAGGAGACGAAGTCGAACGACGAGCAGTTCGTCAGAGCATCGCTTCTTCCGCCCGCCGCGCCTCGGCTTCGCGTTCGGCCTCGATCCGCGCCTTGCGGCGGCGGTTCATCTCGTAGGCCAGGGCCAGCACCAGGGTCAGCAGGATCAGCAGGAACGCCAGCGCGTTGATCTTCGGCGTGATCCCCGACCGGACCTGGCTGAAGACATAGACCGTCAGCGTCGTCTCGTTCGCCTTGGTGAACAGAGTGACGTTGAAGTTCTCGATCGACTGGAAGAAGGCGATGGCCGCCGAAGCCGCGATGGCCGGGTAGAGATGCGGCAGAAGGATGCGCCGCAGCACCTGACCGTGGTTCGCGCCCAGGTCCAGCGCCGCCTCCTCCAGCCCCGGGTCAAAGCTTTGCAGCCGCGCCAGGACCAGCAGCATCACATAGGCCGCGATGTAGCTCACCTGACCCAGCGTCGCCAGATGCAGGCCCCGCCCGAACAGGAAGAAGCCGTTCGCCCCCACCGTCTGGCCCAGCTGGTTCCAGAACAGCACGGTCGAGATACCGATGACAAGGCCGGGCGCCAGAACCGGGGCAACCATGAAGCCATACAGCGTCGCCCGATACTTGCCGGAAATCGAGTTCAGCACGATGGCCGCCGCCGTCCCGATCGGCACCGCCAGCGCCACCACGGCCAGCGCCACGACGATCGAGTTCAGGAAGGCCCCCCACATGGTCTGATCGGCGAAAAGCTCACCGAACCAGGCCCAGGTGAAGCCCTTCCAGGGCGCAACCGTGGGCAGCTTGCTGTCGTTGAACGCCGCCCCCGCCATCACGATCAGCGGGACCAGCAGATACAGGATGAACAGGCCAAAGTAGAGCTGGCCCAGGAATGCGCGGTTCCGGCTCATTTGGCGATATCCGACAGTTTGACCTTGAAGAGCCGCATCGCGAGGATCACGAAGATGATGCAGACCAGAAGGAAGATCATCGAATAGGCGGCACCCGTGTTCCAGTCGAGCGCGTCATTGAACCAGGTGTAGATCGTCTGCGGGAACCAATTGGCCTTCGTTGACCCGACCACGGTCGGCACCAGAAGCGAGCCTGCCGACAGCATGAACACCATCACGCAGCCGGAGGCGATGCCCGGTTTCGCGTGCGGGATCACCACCCGCCAATGCGTCCGCCACCAGGGCGAGCCAAGGTCCTCGGCCGCCTCGATCTGGTTGGTGTCCAGCGACGTGATCGCCGTGTAGATCGGGAACAGCATGAACAGGACGTAGCAGTAGGTCAGCACGATCACGATGGCGTCGTAAGAGGTGAAGACCCCGTTCTGCCAGCGGATTCCCTGATCGATGATCCCCAGGCCCTTCAACAGCGCGTTCAGCGGGCCGTTGAAGGTCAGGATGATGTACCAGGCGAAGGCCCGCAGCGCCTCGGACACCCACATCGGGATGAAGAGCAGGAGGAGCAGCGTCGGGATCGACCTGGGGCTGGCGACCTTGGCCAGAAAGTAGGCCAGGGGATAGGCCAGGATCAGCGTCATGAAGGTGACCAGCGCCGAGAAGAACACCGTATCGACGAAGGTGCTGATGTGGACCGGGATCGAGATCGGGATGCCAAACCAGTTCGTCTCGATCGGGTTTGCCAGGATCTTTTCGTAGTTCTGCAGCGTGAAGACATCCTTCGGCCCGCCCAATTCGGCCACCGGCAGGTAGGGGAAGAAGCTTTCGAACAGCATCGAGAAGTTCGGCAGGATCACCAGGACGAGGATCCAGAAGGCGACCAGAAGGCAGAAGACTGCGGTCAACCCGGTGCCATAGCGGCGGATAAGGTCCTCCATGGCGTTACCCCCTGACGTTTGCGTCGGGCAACAGAAGGGCCCGCGCCGCATCGAAGGTGGCGAACACCTTTTCGCCCACCGCCGGAACCACGGTCACCCCGTCGTTCTTGACCTCCGCCGAAAGGCGTTTGCCCCCCGCCGCCTGGCCGTGGACCGAGATAAACGCGCCTTCGAAGGCAACCTCGGTCACCTCCATCTCGACCGAGTTCTCGGCGGCTTTCACTTTGGTCAGAAGCGTGTGTTCGGGGCGGACATACAGCTTCAGCGCCTTGCCTTGCGCCTCGGGCAGGACGCGGGCGCGGAAGCTGCCGTGCGCGCCGTTCAGGGCAGCCATGCCATCGGCCACCGGGCCCACCTCGCCCTCGAAGATGTTGTTTTCGCCGACGAAAGACGCCACGAAGCCGTTGACCGGGTTGTCATAAATGTCGCGCGGGGCGGCGATCTGCTGGATGCGGCCCTGGGACATGACGCCCACCCGGTCCGACATCGCCAGCGCCTCGCCCTGGTCGTGAGTGATGTAGATGAACGTGACGCCCGTCCGTTTCTGGATGGCGCGCAGTTCCGCCCGCATGTGCTGGCGAAGCTTGAGGTCCAGCGCCGAAAGGGGTTCGTCCAGAAGCATCACCTGCGGCTCCACCGCCAGGGCGCGGGCGATGGCCACCCGCTGCTTCTGCCCGCCGGACAGCTGGCTGACCATCTTGTCGGCAGCGCCCGGCAGGTCGACGAGTTTCAACAGGTCCTCGGCCTTCTTGCGCCGTGTGGCCTTGTCGACGCCGCGCACTTCCAGCCCGAACGAGATGTTTTCCCAGATCGGCATCAGCGGGAACAGCGCGAGGTTCTGGAAGATCAACGCAGTCGGCCGCTGGTTGGGCCGCGTGCCCTTCATGTCCTTGCCGCCGATCTTGATCGCGCCTTGCGTGGGTTCGATGAACCCCGACACCATGCGCAGGATCGTGGTCTTGCCGCAGCCCGACGGCCCGAGGAAGGAAAAGAACTCTCCCGGCTTTATCGAGACATTGGCGTTGTCGACGGCGCGGAAGGTGCCGAAGTCGCAGCAGACGTTTTCAAGATCAATTCCCGCGCTCATGTCGCGTGGTCCCCCAATCGTAGTCCCCAGAGTCATTCTTTTTGTTGGTCAGGCTAGCAGGCAACCCGGCCCAAGCAATGGGTATCGCCAGTTCAAGCCCGGTTCTCAGTCCAGGACGATCCGGCTCTGCCCAAAAAAGTCACGCCGAGCCCTTGCGGGCCCGGCGCTCTGCAGGTCATAGGCGCACTCAGGCGGCCTTGAACTTGTCGGCATATTCCGACCGCTTGGCGATGAATTCGGCGGTCTGTTCCGGCCACCACCACAGCTTCGCCAGCGCATCTTCGTTGAAGGTGCCGTTGTAGTAGGTGGCAACGTCCGGCGACATGAACTCGGCCGAGCCCTTGCCCACCGGGTTCGACGAGAAGGCGGTCGCCCACATCGCGGACCCTTCGCCGGTCGAGACGAACTTGGCGAACTCGTGCGCCTGCTCGACGTTGGCTGCGTTTTTCATCAGCACGAAGCCCTGGTGCCAGGCAAAAGCACCTTCGACCGGGGCGATGTACTTGTAGCCGTCGTTGCGCAGGTTGTAGCCGGTCGAATCCCAGCACAGGCCGATCGTGGCACCGTTCGCGGTGAAGCCGGCGTTCGCTTCGTTCTCGCCCGACCACCACTGGACGATGTTGCCCTTGGACTTGATGGCTTCCGCCAGCGCGATGTCCCACAGCTCGGTCATTGCGGCCATGTCGGTGTAGCCGTCCATCCACGGACGCGGCAGCTTGCCCTGGGCGTCCAGCCAGCGGCCCATCGCGGCCAGGGCCGAATGCGGACGCAGGACGGCCGGGTTTTCCGGGTTGAACAGGTCACCCAGCGAGGCGGGCGAGGACAGCTTGGCGTTGGCCTCGTTGACGACCAGCGCCTCGGTGCCCCAGTTCGACGGGACATAGTACAGCTGACCGTCCAGGCGCGACCGCTCACCGGCCGAGCCGTCGGCCAGACCGGGCAGGTAGTTGTCCATCGCCAGCTTGGATTCGTCCCAGGCCCCCAGCAGGCCGTTCGAGTTCCAGCCACCCCAACGGTCGATGGTCGGCTCCATCACGTCGATCCCGCCGGTTTCAAGGGCGACCTTGCCCTCGGCGAACATCGTGTCCTGGTCGGGAAGTTCCTTGAAGTTCACCTTGATGCCGGTTGCGGCTTCGAAGGCCGGGAACACTTTTTCAGCCAGCACCGGATAGCCGGCCCAGCCGATGAAGTTAACTTCGCCCGACGAGGCCAAGGCCTTCGACGAGATGATCGCCGGAGCGGCGAGTACGCCCGCACCAGCAGCGGACCCTTTCAGGAACCGGCGGCGGCTGAAGGCAGATTTTTCGTGTGTCACAGTTAGTCTCCCTGGTTTGATGGGCAGAGGCGCGGGCTGTCCCCGATTTTTTCGTTCATGCGGGCGCGCTTGCTGCGGTCTAACAGGCACCGTGTAACAGGACCTTGTCAGTCGCAAGAAGTTGCCGTGCGCGCCGACCTTACTCCCGCTTTGGGTGGGGCTGTCAACGGGGCTTTATGACAGTGCAACCGCAGGTAAGCACGCCACCAGCGCCCGCCGCGTTTTCAGGCGAAAATCCCCGGAAGCGGAAGCGCATCCGGCCCGACCTGGCGGACGGCGATTCGCATCATCCGGCGGGAGGCAGGCCCCCCACATCGGCCTGCGCCACCGCGACGGATTTCAGGACGGCATGCACCGTGACCCCGGGCGCCAGCGCTAGGGCCTGCGCCGATCTGCGGGTCAGGCGGGCCAGGATATGCTCTTGCCCCACCTCCAGCCGCACCAGGACCCCCGGCCCCTGCCCTTCGTGCAGGGCTGCGACACGGGCGGGCAGTATGTTCAGGGCCGACAGGCCGACCGGCCGGTCACGCGACAGGATCACATCCTGTGCCGCGATCCGCACCCGCAGGCTGCGCCCCGGCAGCCCAGCAATACGCGGCAGCCACAGCGGCCCTGCCGCCGTCTCCAGCCGGGTCAGCCCGTCCTCCTCCTGCGCCGCGATCCGCGCCGTCAGGACCGCACCCGCATCGCGCAGCCCCATCAATTGCGCCGTCGCGGGATCGGACAGGATCTCGGCCGCGGGGCCCAGAGCCTGCACCCGCCCGGCCTCGATCACCGCAATGGTCGTGGCCAGGCGGGCGACCTCGGGCAGGGCGTGGCTCACATAGAGGATCGGCAGGCCGGTCTCGTCCCGCAAGGCCTCGACATAAGGCAGGATCTCGGCCTTGCGCGCCTCGTCCAGCGCGGCCAACGGCTCGTCCATCAGAAGAAGGCGCGGCTGCGACAAAAGCGCCCGCCCGATGGCCACCCGCTGCTTCTCGCCCCCTGACAATGCCGCTGGCCGGCGCGAGAGCAGCGCCCCGATCCCCAGGAGGTCGACCACCCGCGCCATGCCTTCGACCTTCCGACCGCGGACGCGCGGGGCATAGGTCAGGTTCTCGGCCACCGTCAGATGCGGAAACAACCGCGCATCCTGAAAGACATAGCCCACTTCGCGCCGGTGCGGCGGCAGGTTGTCCAGCCGGGCACCGTCCAGCACGATCCGCGCCTCATCCGGGCGCAACAGTCCGGCGACCGCGTTCACGATGCTGGTCTTGCCCGACCCCGACCGCCCGAACAGGCAGGTCAGCCCGCCGGGCAGCACCATGTCGACCTCCAGCCGGAAGCCGGGAAAGGCGTGGCGCAGGTGAATGTCCAGCGTCATCGCCCCGCGATCCTTCTTGCCACCCGGCGTGACAGTGCTTCCGACAGGATCAGCGCGACCATCGCCACCGCGACCGAGATCACGACCAGCCGCAGCGCCGCGGCGTCACCGCCCGGGACTTGCAGGAACGCATAGATCGCCGTCGGGAGGGTCTGCGTCTCGCCCGGAATGTTGGCGACGAAGGTGATCGTCGCGCCGAACTCGCCCATCGCCTTGGCGAAGGCGAGGACCGCGCCCGCGATGATGCCGGGCAGGATCAGCGGCAAGGTGACGGTCAGGAACACCGTGGGACGCGAGGCGCCAAGCGTTCCGGCGGCTTCCTCCAGCTTCGGGTCCACCGCCTCGATCGCCAGCCGGATGGCGCGGACCATCAGCGGAAAGGCCATCACCGCTGCGGCAAGCGCAGCCCCGGTCCAGCGGAAGGCGAAGGTAAAGCCGAACCACTCCCACAGGGCAGCACCCACCCAGCCCTGCCGCCCGAGGGTCAGAAGGAGCAGGTAACCCGTCACCACCGGCGGCAGGATCAACGGCAGATGCACCAGACCGTTCAGCAGCGCATGGCCATAGAACCGCCCCCGCGCCAGCAAGAGCGCGACAGCGACCCCGAAGGGAAGGCTGACCAAGGTCGCCACCAGCGACACCCGCAGGGACAACAAGAGCGCTGTGGTTTCCTCGGGTGAAAGCCAGTCCATCGTCGGGTCACGCTGACATGCGGCCGGACGTCATGGCAAGGGGACGAAGCCGTTCGCCGCGAAGACCGCGGTGGCTTCGGCTTCGGACAGAAGTTCCAGGAAGGCACCCGCCTCCTCGCTTGCGGTGGCAGTCAGCGCGCCTGGATAGACGATGGGCTGGTGACTGTCGGCCGGAAAGCTGCCCACGACCGAAACCTTCGGCTCCGCAATCGCGTCCGAGGCATAGACGATGCCAAGCGGCGCCTCGCCCAGCGCCACAAGATCAAGCGCCGCGCGAACGTTCTCCGTCTGCACGACGCTCGGCTGGATCGCCGCCCACAGCCCAAGGCTTTCCAGCGCCTCCTTGCCGTATTGCCCTGCCGGGACGGAGTCGACCAGCGCCATCGACAGCTTGCCCCCCGCGAGGAGCCCGACAAGATCCAGCGAAGCGTCCACCGTCGCCGGGGCCGCCCCCGCCGCACCCACAAGGATCAGCGTGTTGCCCAGAAGGTCCCTGCGGCTGTCCGGCCGAATCAATCCCTTGCCCTCCAGATCGTCCATCCACTGCTTGGAGGCCGACAGGAAGATATCAGCAGGCGCGCCTTCCGCGATCTGTCTGGCCAGCGCCGAACTGCCGCCATAGGACACTACGACCCTGTTCCCGGTCGCCTCGGCATAGTCCGCCGCAATCTCGTCCAGTGCGGTCTTCAGGCTGGCCGCGGCAAAGACGGTGACATCGGCCATGGCGGGCTGGGCCATCAGGACGAAAGCTGCGGCAAGGATCGGGCGCATGGGATCTCCGATATGTCTGGCCGAACATATGGCGAAGGGAGGGCAGCGAGGCAAGCGTTATTTCCGGCTGGACATATCCCCAAGGAGGGCCGCGATGCGCGTGACGCCGGGTTCTGCGGCGGAATCGACGGCTGCCAGCAGATCGCGGTAGGCGGCCAGGACCGCCTGCCCGTCTTCGGACAGCACGGCACCGCCACCGCCTGCCCCGCCGCGCACCGACAGGACCAGCGGCGCGCGGAAGGCTGCGTTCATCTCTTCGACCAGCGCCCAGGCGCGCTTGTAGCTCATCCCCATGGCGCGGCCAGCTGCCGCAATCGACCCGGTCTCGGCGATCCGGGCCAGAAGCTCGCCCTTCCCCGGCCCGAAGACCAGCCGGTCGCCGAACAGAAGCCGCAGCCGCAAAGTGACCGGTTGATCCGCCATCCCGAAAGGATTGCCGCAATGGCCCGGGCTGACAAGGGCCCTGCCGCGAAAGCCGGGTCGCGGGAGAAACTTGGGCGGCAAGCATCGAATCGTTGACCAAAAGCGCTTTGGAGACTATTTCTCTCAAAACGTTTTGGAGGGAGTTGCGATGCTTGCCTTCGCATCCAAAGCGTTTTGAATGGAAAGTGGACGCCAACAAGGGCGGCCCTAGGGAGGAAAACCAATGAATATCATGAAGGGCCGCGCGCTTCGCGCGACTGCAACCGCAGCCATGCTCGCCGTGTTCGGCGCACCTGTCGTGGCGGAAGAGCTGTTCTACGTCTCCGGCGCTGTCGGCAATGCGGTCGAGAACTTCAAGACCCTGGTCAAGCCGTGGGAAGAAGCCACCGGCAACACCGTGACGCTGGTGCCGATGCCCGCCTCCACCACCGACCAGTTCGGCCAGTATCGCCTGTGGCTTGCCGCAGGGGCGACCGACATCGACCTCTATCAGACCGACGTGATCTGGGCGCCGCAGCTGGCCGACCACTTCGTCGACCTGACCGAGGTTGCCAAGGACCTCGCGCCGACGCACTTCCCCTCGATCATCCAGTCGCAGACCGTGAACGGCAAGCTCGTCGCGCTCCCGATCTTCACCGACGCGCCGGCGCTGTACTACCGCACCGACCTTCTGGAAAAGCACGGCAAGACCCCGCCGAAGACCTGGGCGGAACTGGCCGAGACCGCCAAGTTCATCCAGGACGCCGAACGTGCCGAGGGTGCGGCGGACCTCTGGGGCTTCGTCTGGCAGGGCAACGCCTATGAAGGCCTGACCTGCAACGCGCTGGAATGGGTCAAGTCCTTCGGCGGCGGCCAGATCGTCGAGCCTGATGGCACGATCTCGATCAACAACGAGAACGCCGTCGCGGCACTGGAGGCTGCGAAGTCCTGGGTCGGCACGATCAGCCCGGATGGCGTCCTGGCCTACCAGGAAGAAGAAGCCCGTGGCGTCTGGCAGACCGGCAATGCCGTCTTCATGCGCAACTGGCCCTATGCCTATGGCCTGGGCAATGGCGACGACTCCGCCGTCAAGGGCAAGTTCGCCGTGACCACCCTGCCCGTGGGCAAGGAAGGCGACACCTCGGCGGCAACGCTGGGTGGCTGGAACGTGGCCGTGTCCAAGTACTCCACCAAGCAGGAAGCGGCGATCAGCCTTGCCATGTATCTGGCGGGCCCCGAGGCGCAGAAGCAGCGCGCCATCGCGGAATCGAACCTGCCGACGATCATCGCGCTCTACGATGACGCCGACATCGCGGCCGCGCAGCCGATCATC
This sequence comes from Rhodobacter sp. SY28-1, assembly GCF_005222785.1. Classification (GTDB taxonomy): domain Bacteria; phylum Pseudomonadota; class Alphaproteobacteria; order Rhodobacterales; family Rhodobacteraceae; genus Tabrizicola. The sequence continues at coordinate 10,151 of NZ_STGH01000002.1, forward strand.
CCGCAGTGGAAGGACGTGTTCCTGAACGCCGTTCCGCGGCCTTCGGCTCCGACGCTTGGCAAGTACAACGAGGTTTCGGCCAAGTTCTGGTCGGCCGTCCACAACACCCTGTCTGGTCAGGGCTCGGCGGCAGAAAACCTGGAACTGCTGGAAGTCGAACTGACCGACATCAAGGGGTCGGCCTGGTAAGTCCTCCCGGACCTGACTGATCCCAAAGGCGGGCGGCTTCTGAATTGCGGGGGCCGCCCGCTGTTACAAGACCGGGTCTCGGAGGGGGACCCGATAGGGGAGGGACATCATGGCAACGAATTCGGGGGGCTTGAGCCTTCTGCAACAACGCCAACGCGCGGCCTTCTGGTTCATCGCGCCCATGCTGGCGGCACTATTCTTCGTCGCGGCCTGGCCGCTTTTGCGGACGATCTGGTTCTCGCTGACCAACACCGCACTGTCCGACCTGTACGGCGGCGAATTCATCGGGTTCGACAACTATCTGTCGGTCCGTGTCCTGGAGTCGGGTCGCTGGATCTGGCGCGGCACGCTGGTCGATCCGGCCTGGTGGAACGCGGTCTGGAACACGGTGCGTTTCGCCTTCGTCTCGGTCTTCTTCGAGACCATCCTGGGCCTGATCGTCGCCCTCGTGCTGAACGCCGAATTCAAGGGCCGCGGCTTCGTGCGTGCCGCGATCCTGATCCCATGGGCCATCCCGACCATCGTGTCGGCCAAGATGTGGGCCTGGATGCTGAACGACCAGTTCGGGATCCTGAATGACATCATGCTGAACCTTGGCCTGATCGACCAGAAGATCGCCTGGACCGCCTCCGTGGACACCGCGATGTATGCCGTGCTGATGGTCGACATCTGGAAGACCACGCCCTTCATGGCACTTCTGATCCTCGCCGGTCTGCAGATGGTCCCCCGCGACATCTACGAGGCCGCGAAACTGGACGGCGTCAATCCGGTCAAGGTGTTCTTCAAGATCACTCTGCCGCTGATCCGCCCCGCGCTCGCCGTCGCGATCATCTTCCGGATGCTGGATGCCCTGCGCATCTTCGACCTGGTCTATGTGCTGACGCCCAACTCGGCGGCCACCAAGACCATGTCGGTCATCAGCCGCGAGAACATGATCGACTTCGACAAGTTCGCCTACGGGGCCGCGCAGTCGACGCTTCTCTTCGCGATCATCGCCGTCTTCGTCAGCCTCTACATCTGGCTGGGCAAGGTCGACCTTTCCGGGGAGGGCCAGAAATGACCGCTCAGAAACTTCTGTCCACCGTCGGTTTCTACGCGCTTGTCGTGGTGATCGTCGTCTTCTCGGTCTTCCCGTTCTACTACGCGATCGTCACGTCCTTCGCGACCGGGACCGAGCTCTTCAAGGTCAACTACCTGCCCAAGTCCTTTGACTGGGGGAACTACGAATCCGTGCTGGGTGGCCGCAACTTCCTGCGGTCCATCGTCAACTCGGTCTTCATCGCGACGACGACCGTGGTCTTCGCGCTGTTCCTGGCCGTCACCGCATCCTACGCTCTGGCGCGGGTGCGGTTCCGGGGGCGCGGGCTTCTGTTGATGATGATCCTCGCAGTGTCGATGTTCCCGCAGATCGCCGTGCTGGCGGGCCTGTTCGAGCTTGTCCGGTTCCTGGGCATCTTCAACACGCCCTGGGCGATGATCATGTCCTATGTGATCTTCACCCTGCCCTTCACGGTCTGGGTGCTGACAACCTTCATGCGCGACCTGCCGGTCGAGATCGAGGAGGCCGCCATCGTCGACGGCGCCACCCCCTGGATCATCATCACCAAGGTGTTCCTGCCGCTGCTGTGGCCCGCCCTGGTGACGACCGGCCTTCTGGCCTTCATCGGTGCCTGGAATGAATTCCTGTTCGCCCTGACCTTCACCTCGTCCGAAACGACCCGGACGGTGCCAGTGGCAATCGGCCTTCTGTCCGGCGCAAGCCAGCAGGAAATCCCCTGGGGTCCGATCATGGCGGCCTCGGTCATCGTGACCGTCCCGCTGATCATCCTCGTCCTCATTTTCCAACGCAAGATCGTCGCGGGTCTGACCGCGGGCGGCGTGAAGGGCTGACATCATGGCAAAGATCGAACTGAAGAACGTCACCAAGTCCTATGGCGCCGTCCAGGTCATCAAGGGCATCGACCTGACCATCGAGAAGGGCGAGTTCATGGTCTTCGTCGGGCCTTCGGGCTGCGGCAAGTCCACGCTTCTGCGCCTGATCTCGGGGCTGGAAGAGATCACTACGGGCGACATGCTCTTTGACGGGGAACGGGTGAACAACCTGATCCCGTCCAAGCGCGGCATCGCCATGGTGTTCCAATCCTATGCGCTTTATCCGCACATGAAGGTCTACGACAACATGGCCTTCGGGATGAAGCTGGACAAAACCTCGGACGCCGAGATCCGCAAGCGCGTCGAAAGTGCCGCCAAGCTTCTGCAGATCGACCACCTTCTGGACCGTCTGCCAAAGCAGCTGTCCGGCGGCCAGCGCCAGCGCGTCGCCATCGGCCGCGCCATCGTCCGCGATCCGCGCGTGTTCCTGTTCGACGAACCGCTGTCGAATCTGGACGCGGCGCTGCGGGTTCAGACCCGGCTGGAAATCGCGAAGCTCCACCATTCGATGTCCAACGTCACGATGATCTACGTGACCCACGACCAGGTCGAGGCGATGACCCTCGCCGACCGGATCGCCGTGTTGCGTGACGGGCGGCTGGAACAGGCCGGGTCGCCGGCAGAGCTTTACGAAAACCCGAACTCGCTCTTCGTGGCGGGCTTCATCGGCAGCCCGAAGATGAACTTCCTCACCGGCAAATTCGCCGCCGACCACGGCTGCACCACGCTTGGCGTCCGGTCGGAACACCTTGATGTCGATCCGAACGGCCCCTGGTCGGGTGAGGTCCTGCACGTCGAGGACCTCGGCTCCGACCACTTCCTCTTCGTGGAAATCGGCAGCGACGAACCTGTCATTGTCCGCCGCCCCGGCAAAGCCGACATCGCGGTGGGCGCGAAGGTGTCCATCGCGCCGAAACCCGGCCACCTCTACCGCTTCGACGCCGACGGCAAACCCGTCCGCTGACCCTACCCCGTGCCCGGGACGTTCCCGGGCGCGTATCCTTATCCATGGAGACGACTTATGACCATACGAGTCACCGTTTGGGGCGAAAACGTCCACGAGCAGAAGAACAAGGTGGTGGCCGAGGTTTACCCCAAGACCATGCACGGCACGATCGCCGAGTTCCTGAACAAGGAAGACGGGATCAAGGCGACCAGCGTGACGCTGCAGGACAAAGAGCATGGCATGACCGAAGCCAAGCTCAAGGAAACCGACGTGCTGATCTGGTGGGGCCATGCCGCCCACGGCGACGTCGATGACAAGATCGTCGAGCGCGTGGCCGAGGCCGTCTGGTCCGGCATGGGCGTGATCTTCCTGCACTCCGCCCACTTCTCCAAGCCTTTCAAGCGGCTGATGGGCACGCCCTGCAACCTGTCCTGGCGCGAGGCCGGGGAACGGGAACGCCTCTGGGTCACCAGCCGTCACCACCCCATCGCCCGCGGCATCCCCGACCACTTCGAGATCGAATACGAAGAGATGTACGGCGAGCCCTTTGGCGTCCCCGAACCGCTGGAAACCGTTTTCGTTTCGTGGTTCCAGGGCGGCGAAGTTTTCCGCTCGGGCCTCACCTACCGGCGCGGCGCGGGGAACATCTTCTACTTCCGCCCGGGGCATGAGACCTATCCGACCTACCACCAGCCCCTGGTGCAGAAGGTCATCACCAACGGCGTCCGCTGGGCCTACAACCCCGAGGCGCGGCTGGCGAAACCGACCGACGCCCCGAACACCCCCATCGGCAAGACGCTGGAACCGCTGGAGGAACGCGGCCCCCGCCTGCACCACGACGGCGAGGCGGGGTTCCGCTGATGCAACCCGTCCGCATCCTGATCCTTGGCACCGGCGGCATGGCGAAGAACCATGCCGACCACTTTGCCGCCATTCCCGGCGTCACCGTCGTCGCCGGGATCGACACCCGTCCCGAACAGCTTGCCGCCTTCCAGCAGGCCCACAACATCCCGCACGGCTTTGCCTCCGTCCAGGACGCCATCGCCTGGGGTGAGTTCGACGCGGTCACGAACGTCACTCCCGACGCCGCCCACTATGCGACGACCCTGCCCTTCCTGGCTGCGGGCAAGCATGTCCTGTGTGAAAAGCCGCTCGCCACCAACGCCGCCCATGCCAGCGAAATGGCGGCAGCTGCGGCGAAGGCGGGCGTCGTCAACATGGTGAACCTCACCTACCGCAACGTCCCCGCGCTGCAGAAGGCCGCCCAGATGGTCCGCGCCGGCGCCATCGGCACCATCCGGCATTTCGAGGCCTCCTACCTGCAAAGCTGGCTCACCCAACCCGCCTGGGGAGCCTGGGACAAGGAGCCGCAGTGGCTCTGGCGCCTGTCGACAAGGCACGGTTCCAAGGGCGTCCTGGGCGACGTCGGCATCCATATCCTCGACTTCGCGACCTTCATTGCCGGGATGGATGCAACGCAGATTTCCTGCCTGCTGCAGACCTTCGACAAGGCACCCGGCGGTCAGATCGGCGAATACGTCCTCGACGCCAACGACAGCGCCACGATGCAGGTCCGCCTGTCCAACGGCGCGCTTGGCACCGTAGCGGCCACCCGCTTTGCGACCGGCCACCTGAACGACCTGCGCCTGCGGCTTTACGGCATGACCGGCGGTCTGGAAGTGCGGTTCGAAAAAGCGGAAAGCCACCTGCGCGCCTGCTTGGGCGACGACATCAACACTGGCACCTGGGTAGACGTCGACTGCCCCGCCGTCCCCACCGTCTACCAGCGCTTCATCGCCGCCATCCGCGGCGAAGGCCCGGCCGACCCCGACTTCGCCCGGGGTGCCGCGCTGCAGGTCCTTCTGGACAAGGCCGAGGCTTCCGCCGGCCAGGACGGGAAACTGCTGGCCGTCTGACACAAACGGGGCGGGACAACACTCTCCCGCCCCGATTTGCCCATGTCCCAAATACTCCCGCGCGGCGCGCTCTCCGAGGAGGAGGGCGCAAGGCCCGACGACGAGACAATAGACTTGCGCGTCAGCGCTCCATCAGAAAACCGCCCGAACCCGCGCTTGAAGTCAGCCGATCAGCGCCTTCACCCGCGCGGTGAAGTCCTCGCCCCGCTTCTCGAAGTTCGGATACTGGTCGAAACTCGCCGCCGCCGGGGCAAGCAGAACCACCTCCCCCGCCACTGCCTCCTCGGCCGCCCGCGCCACCGCCCGCTCCATCGTCTCACAGATCTCATGCGGCAGGTCGCCGATCTGCAAGGCGAAGTCTCGCGCCGAATGGCCGATCAGATAGGCCTTCACGACCGAGCCCAGATAGGGCTTCAGCGCCGAAATCCCACCGTCCTTGCCCATCCCCCCGGCAATCCAGCGGATCTTCGGAAAGGCCTGCAAGGCCTTCGCCGCCGCATCCACATTCGTCGCCTTCGAGTCATTGACGAACCGCACCCCGCCCTTCTCGCCGACCAGCTGGCTGCGGTGGGGCAAACCGGCAAAGGAATGCAGCGCCCCCTCGATCAGCTTCGGCGCCAGCCCCAGCGACCGGCAGGCCGCATAGGCGGCACAGGCGTTCTGGTGGTTATGCGCACCCGGCAACCCCTTGATCTCGCGCAGGTCGATGGACGCCACCTGCCGCCCCTTGCGCCATTCCGCCAGAAACCCCTTCCGGGCAAAGACCGACCAGCCGTAGCCCTCCAGCTTCTGACCCGACGACACCCGGATCACCCGGTCATCTTGCGGCCCCTGCCCCAGCGCGCCCGCCAGATACCGCCCTTCAACCTCATCCACCCCCACCACGGCCCGGTCCGGCCCGCCAAGCATGAACAGCCGCGCCTTGGCAGCGAAATAGCCGCCCATCCCGCCATGCCGGTCCAGATGGTCCGGCGAGAGGTTCGTAAAGACCGCCACATCCGGCGTCAGCGCCCGGGCAAGCTCGGTCTGGTAGGAGGACAGTTCCAAGACCACCACCTCGCCATCGACGGGCGGGTCGATGGACAACACCCCCTTGCCGATGTTCCCCGCCATCTGCGTGGGCTTGCCTGCGACCTGCAGGATGTGGTGGATCAAGGCCGTTGTCGTCGACTTGCCGTTCGACCCCGTCACCGCCACGATCTTTGGCGGGGTTTCCATCTCGTCCCATTCCGGCCCCGCGGCGCTTTGGAAGAACAGGCCGATATCGTTGTCGACCGGGATCCCCAGTTCCAACGCCCGGGCGATGATCGGGTTCGGCGCCGGATAGAGATGCGGGATGCCGGGAGATGTCACCAGACAGGCCACCCCTTCCAGCGCGGCGTGGCGGGTCAGGTCGGTCTGCGTAAACCCCTCGGCCTCGGCCTTGGCCCGCGCCTCGGGACTGTCGTCCCAGAGCAAGGGCTCTGCCCCCCCGGCCTGCAGCGCCGCCGCCGTCGCCAGCCCCGACCGGCCCAGCCCCAGCACCGCAACCCTCTCGCCCTTGTAACCCTTGACCGGGATCATGCCTTCCCCCTTTGCGCTGAGACAGGGATAGGGGACGCGCTCGACAAGGGAAAGGGGGTGATCGGCCCGGTGCCGCCCGGCAAACCCCGTCCGCCTTGTCTATTCCCGCCGCCACGGGCATTGTCCCGCCGACAACGGGTCCACCCGGGGCGACAGACCCCTACGGACCGGCCGGACAGGGACGCCCATGCGCAAGGTATTGCAGAAGATCGGAAATCGCTACTGCCGCTGGCAGCTGGAGCGCGCGCTGCCCGGCATCCATGCCCAGTTGAAGGCCTATTCCAAAGGCTCGACCACCACGGGCACTCAAGCCATCACCATGTGGGCAGCGGTCAAGCGCATCCTGAAGCACCGCCCGAACTGGATCCTTGAATCCGGCACCGGCTCTTCGACCCTGATCCTTGCCGCCGCCGTCCACCGCCTGCGGCGCGAGGACCCGACCTACCAGGGCCGCATCGTCAGCATGGAAAGCGTCCCCGAATGGCACGCGACCGCCGAGACGATGCTGCCCGATGCCTGCCGCGACGTGGTCGAGATCGTCCTTGGCCCGCGCGAGAAGTTCGAGATCGCGATGTTCCGCGGCTATATCCACGGCAACATCCCGAAGCACGATTATGACTTCGTCCTTCTGGACGGCCCGAAGTTCTGGGACGAGCGTGGTCTCGCCTTCTGCGCCGACATCTTCCGCGCGATGGAACTGTCATCCGCCCCGGTGATCCACGGGGTGGTCGATGGCCGGGCCAGTTCCGTGATGGTGATCCAGGCGATCTACGGCGTTGCCGCCGCGCGCTATTGGCACTTCCGTTACGCGGCAGGCTTCTCGCTGCCGAAGATCGACTTCACCGATGCCGACCTGAAGACCTCGCGGGATTTCCGCTGCTCGCCCACCGGCCGGCTCAGCTGGGTGCATTTCCGCCGCTAGGCGCCAGCCGCCAGTCCCGGCGCACCGGCCTGCCCGGCGGCCCACAGAGCCTCGACCCCTGGACGGTGGGCCGAGCCCGGCAGATGCGCCGCGATCAGAGCGCGGAAGTTCCGCGTCACCTTTTGCGTCGCCGGATGCAGGTCACCCAGCGTGGCGCGGAAGATCGTGAGTGCGGCCGCGTAAAGCTCCTCGGCCTCGGCGGGACGACCCTGCGCCTCGACCACCCCGGCCAGGTTGTTCAGGCCGATGCCATAGTCGCGATGCGCCTCGCCGATGGTCGCCCGGTCGATCTCCAGCGCCGTGCGGAACAGCGTCTCCGCTTCGGGCAGGCGGCGCTGCGCCCGGACCGCTTCGGCCAGGGCGCAGATGCGCCCGGCGAACTCGGGATGCGTCCGGCCGATCAGCGTCTGCTCAAGCTGCAGGGCCTGCCGGTAGTGCCGCTCGGCCAGATCGGGGCGGCCGTGCCGTTCGGCCAGTTGCGCCAGACCGGTCAGACATTCGATGGCCACCGGGTGCGTCCCGCCTGCCAGACGACCCGACAGGTCCAGCGCCTTCAGGTGCAAGGGTTCCGCCTCAGCGTCGCGATCCTGGGCCTGCAGGATTAGCGCCATCGCGTTCAGCCGGGCGCAATAGTCGGGATGCGCCTCGCCCAGGGTTTCCCGGGTGACCGTCAGCGCCTTGCGCAGCACGCCTTCGGCATCCGCGAACCGCTCTTGCGCCTCCAGCACCCGGGCCAGTTGCGCCAGGTGCCGGGCATGGTCCACACCGGCAATCCCCGCCGCACCGCGCCCCACCAGAACCGCCTTGCGCAGCATCCCTTCCGCCTCGGACAGGCGGTCCTGCGCTTCCAGCGTCAGCGCATGGTCGGCCATCGCCATCGCGCGGTCCGCGGCCAGACCTGAGGTTTCGGCCAGCACCAGCAGCCCCTTGCCAAAGCGGAAGGCCGCCGTCAGGTCGCTAGTCTGGCAGGCGAGCGCGCGTGCCTTCTGCAGGGACCGCAGGTCGGGGTTCAACCGCGCGGCCTCCAGGTAGTGGTTTGCCGCCTCGGTCCAGCGCAAGGCGGCTTCGGCGATCACCCCCCGGGCAAAGGCGAGCCGCCCCGCCAGGTCCGCCGGGGCGGCGTTCAGATCGGCAAGTTCGGCCAGGATCATGTCGGCCGGGCCCATCCGGCCCACCCGCAAGCCAGCCATCGCCTCGGACAGCCGCACGAGCCCCGTCCGTCCCAGGACCTGCACTGCCTCGACCAGAAGCTGACCGATCTCGGCCTGCTGTTCGGCCAGGGCCATCCCGTCCCAGGGCCGGTTCGCAACCTGCTGCACCACCGCCATCAGCGCCCGATGCGCGCGCTCCAGCCCGGCCCGCAAGGCAACCGCCTCGGCCGGACCCGCCTCACGCAGTTGCAGGAACAGGGCCTCGCACTCACCCCGCAGCACCGCCTTGCGGGCGACCAGCGCCGCCTCGCCCGTATCTGCACCCATGTCCGAAGCAGTCTCAGGCCAGCCCGATCCGGGGGCCTCGGCAAAGGCAGACATCTGGTTCAGTCGCGTCACGTTCGTCCTGCAGGTCCACGGCCGTCACGCTGCGACGGTCCGAAATGGTGTAGGGGACAGGTTCCATTCTCGCAAGAGTTGTCCAATCCGCACCTTTTCACCGAAGCCCCGGGTGACGACGTCCTGCAACACCTTGCCGCAAGCCCGCCGCCTTCTGTGTCAGGCTACCGGCCCCGAGACCAATGCCTGCGCCTCAGCTTTCATCGGGCGGTACTTGAACCGGGCCGAGATGATGCCGTGATCGTTCGTCCCGCTTTCCTTGTGGTCGTCCCAGTTCAGGTGGTCGTTCATCACCACCATCCCGTCGAACAGCCACACCCGCTTGCGGCTGTTGTCGTAGAACTCCTGGCTGACCAGGATATGGTCCAGGCTTTCCATCATGTCCTGGTGGATATGGGTGTAATAGACATCCCGCGTGTTGCGGTATTCCTGCAGCGTCTGCGCAGTGTACAGCGCCGCGTCCCCGCCACCGATGCTGTCGCCCACCAGATACTGCGGCTGTTCGGTCAGGATGTTTGCCGTGTTCGACATCTGGCTGTCGTTGATGTCGCCCAGCACGATGACCGGCGCGTCGTTGCCACGCATCAGCCCGGTCAGCAGGAACCGCAGCGCCGAGGCCTCGGCCGTCCGCCGGATCGTCGACAGCGCCGCGCCGAGATTGCCCTGATGCGGCCTGTATCGGTCGCGGTCGGCATTGAACCAGCGCTCGCGGAAGACCTTGGTCGGGGCCTTCGACTTGAAATGGCAGACGAAGACATGGACCAGCGCCTGATCCTCGCGCGGGCGGATGGTGAAATGCAGGACCGGGCGCGAGAAGCTGCGCAGCTTCACGCTGATCGCCGCGGTCTGCGGATCGTCGCCCCGGCTTTCCAGGACAAAGCCCTCGGGGAAAACGGTGATCCACTCCGGTTGGCCCACCAGCAACCCCTTGGCCACCATGGCCGCGCAGACGATGCGCTTGCCGTCCGCGTCGGGCGGGATCAGCAGGTCATAATCCGCCGCCAGCCCTGCCGCCGCCACCGCCCGTTCCAGCGAGGCGCGATGCCACAGTTCCTGAAACCCCATCACATGCGGCTTCAGCCGGGTCATCACTGCCCGGGTCCAGTCGATCTTCCGGTCATAGACATCCTGCGGCCAGGCATCGTCATCGCCATACAAGGGCAGGCCGGGCTCATTCAGGTTCAGCAGATTGAAGGTGGCGATGTCCAATGCGCGCAGCTTCATGGCAAAATCCTTTCCGGTTCAATGCCGCAACCTTAGCACGAAACCGGCCCGATTCCGGTGATGATTTTGCCGTCAGGATGCGGCTGGCCCGGCCCGCGAAAGTCGCACGGGTCCGGGCCTTATGCCGGGGACGGATGCTGCCAGGCCGTCTGACCTGACAGCCGCTGATCCTATTCCTTCGACGTGTTGTGGGCCGAAAGACCCGTCGCCACGATGTCGTACCATTCTCCGCTTTCCCGCATCTCCTGCAGGCCGCGGTTCACAATCTCGATGTATTCCTTCGCATGCGGGTTGGACTTGGCGATCACCAGATGATGCGTGTTGAAGGTCGCCAACGCCGGGTTGAGCTCTACCTTGTCCGTGGCATCCAGCGCCTCGAAGTTGGCTGTGGTGGTCTCGATCTCCAGCGAATACAGGTCCACTTCGCCCGCCAGCAGCATTTCGGCGCATTCCATCGGCGTCTTCGGGCGCACGAAAGTCACCGTTGGCTCGGCTAGGCCTTCCACCTCAAGATCGCTGATCGGCCAGCCCTCGGGACGGCAGATCGTGGCGCCCAGGTAGTCGGAGAACGCGCGCGCGCCGGCATACTTGCTGTCGACCAGCGTGTTGTAGGAATAGGCAACCTCGTAGAGCGGCAGCGAGAATTCGAACTCGGTGCACATCTTGACCGCAAACTCGCCCAGCATGTCCAGCTTGGAACAATCGGGCTTCGACCAGGCAATCGACATGTCGAAGGCGTTCGACGGCAACAGGGCCTGAATATGGGCATCCCAGTCATCGACGAATGAAATCTTGTGCGCGCTGGCGTTGCCTGCGCGGTTCAGCGCGGTCACGGTCATCTGCACATAAATGCCGCCCCCGGGCAGGCTTTCATCCGTGAAGGGCTTCCAGTCGTTGCCGGTGACCAGCTTGATCGGCGGGCTGTAGGGGCGGTTCGGATCGCTCGTCTCGGCCTGCTTGGCGGTTTCGGCAGAGATCACGCTGCTCAGTTCAGAACCGGCGGTCAGGCGCCCGTCCTCGCAGGGCAGGACCAGTTGCAGGCCGACCGGCAGGTCACTTGGATTGCTGGCAATGGCTTCACGGTTGGCGTTGAAGATCATCTGGTAATTGTAGGACCCATAGGCCGCCTGGGCGATCGAGCCCAAGCTGTCCCCCTCCTTGACCGTGTAGGTCGTGCAGGCCTCTTGCGCCATGGCAGCCACAGGCAACCCCAGGACAAGCCCGAACGCAGCCCCCACGCCCCCCATCTGTCGCTTCGTCATATCCCGTCACCTCCCTGGCGGTCTGTTTCAGCTTGCGGGACGTTAGCGGGAATGCGTCAGGTCATTTTCCCGAACATGGGGAATCGCGCAGTCAATACGACTGCTTTTCGATCAAAAACGACACTATTCGGGTCTTTGCCTTGCCGGGGACGGCCAAGACCAGCGGCCCGAACCGTCCCCGACCCCAGTCACTGGGCGATGTTGTTGTAGGCCGCAAGGCTGGAGGCCACGACATCATACCACTCGCCTGACTCGCGCATTTCGCGCAGGCCCGCGTTGACCGCATCCAGATAGTCCCGCCCCCGCGGGTTGGACTTCAGGACAACAAAGCCCTGCGGCATGAACTCTGCCAGGTAGCTGTTCACCACCACGTTCTTGCCGCCCTCCGGGTCCTCCTTCAGGTTCCCCGCGATGAATTCTACATCCATTGCATAGACATCGACTTCGCCGCTTTGCAGCTTTTCGTAGCATTCGTTGAATGCCTCCGGCCGCACCCAGGTCACCAGCGGTTCCACCAGACCGTTCCGGATCAGGTCCGAGCTTGCCCAGCCGACCGGACGGCACATGCGCGCCCCGGCGAAATCATCATAGCTCCGCGCCTCGGCGTACTTGCTGTCGGCCATTGTGGCATAGCCATAGACGATCTCGTAGATCGGGTCCGAGAAGTTGAACTCCAGGCACAGCTTGCGCGCCAGATCGGGCAGCAGGTCCGCGTTGGTGCAGTCCTCGATGTCCCAGGCAATCCCGACATCGAACGCGCCTGAGGGCAGCAGCGTGTCGATATGGGACACCACGTCGTCGACATAGGACACCTTGTAGGCCATATCGTTTCCGGCCCGCTCCAGCGCAGTGGTCACCAGACGGACGAACATGCCGCCGCCCGGCAGAGATTCGTCGGTAAATGCGGCCCAGCCATTCGCCGTCAGCACCCGCACCGCCGGGCGGTAGGCGCCGTCCTTCTTCGGGGCCGCAGCGGCCTTGTCGGCCTCTTGCTGGATGATGGTGCCGACCTCGGCATCAGCCGTAAGGCGCCCGTCCTCGCAGGGCAGGACAAGCTGGGTCCCGGCGCTCAGGACATTCGCGCCCGAGGCCAGAATCTCGCGGTTCGCGTTGAAGATCAGCTGATAGTCGAAGGTGCCGTAGGCGGACTGCGCGATCGAGCCCAGCGTATCGCCGTCCTTCACGGTATAGGTGGTGCAAGCCTCCTGCGCCGACGCAAGGGACGGCATGACCAAACCAAGTCCAATCGCTACCGCCCAACCCAATCTTTTGTTGCCAAGCATCTTGTGTCTCGCAGTTAAAGTTAACACGACAAGTTTCGAGACTACCCGCAAATGGGTCGATAACTTTGCGCGTTCGTGACTGAAATAAGGCCTTGCGCCCCTGATTGTTCTCCAAATGGGCGCAATACTCTCGTTACGATTGAATCGATGCGTCGCAATCGGTTGCAGTCCGGCCCCGCTGGCCGATCACCCTGCGGATTGATTCAGTTCTGCGCCGTCCGAGTGCGGACCCCACCCGGGCCCTGCCGTCAACGCACCTTCAGCGTCGCCAGACCGATCATCGCCAGGATCAGGCTGATGATCCAGAACCGGATCACGATCTGCGGCTCGGCCCAGCCCTTCTTTTCGAAATGGTGGTGGATCGGGGCCATCAGGAAGATCCGCTTCTTGGTCCGCTTGTAGTAGAGGACCTGGATGATGACCGACAAAGCCTCGACCACGAACAACCCGCCGACGATGGCCAGCACGATCTCGTGCTTGGTGCAGACCGCGATGGCCCCCAGCGCCCCGCCAAGCGCAAGCGACCCGGTATCCCCCATGAACACCGCCGCAGGGGGCGCGTTGTACCACAGGAAGCCAAGGCCTGCCCCGAACAGGGCGGCGGCAAAGACCATCAGGTCGGATGTGCCTGGCACGTAATGCACGCCCAGGAACGTCGTATAGTCGACCCGTCCCACGACATAGGAAATGATCCCCAGCGTCCCGGCGGCGATCATCACCGGCATGATCGCCAGCCCGTCGAGGCCATCGGTCAGGTTCACCGCATTCGCGGCGCCTACGATCACCACCATGCCGAAGGGCACGAAGAACCAGCCCAAGTTCAGCAGCGCGTCCTTGAAGAACGGGAAGGCCAGCTGGTTGGTCAGCTCGGGCGGGTGGAACATCGCGGCCGCATAGGCCGCCAGCAGCGCAATCAGCAGGCCCATCCCCATGCGCACCCGCGATGAGACGCCCTTGGTGTTCTGCTTGGTGACCTTGGCATAGTCGTCGGCAAAGCCGATCAGGCCGAAGCCGATGGTGACCAGAAGCACGATCCAGACATAGGGACTGTCCAGCCGCGCCCAGAGGAGCGTGGAAGAGATCAGCGCCGACAGGATCAACAGGCCGCCCATCGTCGGGGTCCCCGCCTTGGCCAGATGGCTTTGCGGTCCGTCATCGCGGATCGGCTGGCCCTTGCCCTGCTTGCGGCGCAGAAGGTCGATCAACGGACGTCCGAACAGGAACCCGAAGATCAACGCCGTGACAAAGGCCCCGCCGGCGCGGACCGTGGTATAGCGGAACAGGTTGAAGAAGTCCCCGCCATCGGAAAACTCGGTCAGCCAGTAGAACATTTACGCAGATCCTTCTGTCGGCGGCGTGCCCTGCCCCATTTTCCGTAGCGCGTCAACGACCAGGCTGACCTTCGATCCCTTCGAGCCCTTGACCAGAAGGATGTCGCCCGCATCGACCAGGGTGCGGACACGGGGGGCCAGTTCCTGCGCGGTCTCGACCCATTCGCCGCGCTGGCGGCGGGGAAGGGCTGCGTGCAGCGCCTGCATACGGGGGCCGACGCAATGGATGACCTGCACTGCCGCCAGTCCTGGATGCCGGGCAATCTCGGCATGCAGGGCAGCCTCGGTCGGGCCCAGCTCCAGCATGTCGCCCAGGACGGCAATCCGCCGCCCGCCGCCCACCCGGCCGATGCCGTCGGTGGGCTTGGCCGCGATCAGCACATCCAGCGCGGCGGCCATCGAGGCCGGGTTGGCGTTGAACGCATCGTCGATCATGTCGACATAGGTCTCTTCCACGATGTCCAGCACGATCCGTTCGCGCTGACCGCGTCCCGCAGGCGGCATCCAGCGCCCCAGATCATGCGCCGCGATCATCGGGTCAGCCCCCAAGGCTTCGGCAACCGCCAGCGCGCCCAGCGCGTTCAGCGTGAAGTGCCGACCGGGGGATGACACCTTGAACAGAAGCGGCTCGCCGCCCCGCGTGGCCCGGCACACCGTGGCTGTCTCGGAGGGCAGCGCCTCGACCAGCCGCCAGTCGGCATCCGGGCCGGTGCCGAACCGGACGGCCCGCGCGCCAACCTCGGCGGCCTTGGCCGCCAGAATGTCCGCAGTCGCGATGTCGCCATTCATCACCGCCACCCCGCCCGGGCGCAGCCCCTCGAAGATCGAGGCCTTTTCCCGTGCGATGCCCTCGACACTGTCGAAGGCCTCCAGATGCGCCGGGGCGACCGTGGTGACCATCGCCACGTCCAGATCGGCCAGCCGCGCCAGGGGCGCGATCTCGCCCGGATGGTTCATCCCGATCTCGATCACCGCAAACCGGGTCTCGACCGGCATCCGCGCCAGCGTCAGGGGCACGCCCCAATGGTTGTTGTAGCTCGCTTCCGCCGCATGGGTCGCCCCCTGCCCCGAGAGGATCGCCCGCAGCATCTCCTTGGTCGAGGTCTTGCCGACCGACCCGGTGACACCCACGACCTTGGCCCGCGTCCGCGCCCGCGCCGCCGCCCCCAGGGCCGACAGCGCCCGCAGCACGTCCGGCACGATCAGCAGCGGAGCATCCGGGGCCACGCCCTCAGGCACACGGTCCACCAAGGCCGCTGCAGCGCCCTTCTCCAGTGCCTGCGCCACGAAATCATGCCCATCTCGCACGTCCTTCAGCGCAACAAACAGATCGCCCTTGGCAATCGTCCGCGAGTCGATCGACACGCCATCGGCTTCCCAGGCGCGTGTCGCCCACCCGCCTGTCGCCGCGACCCCCTCGTACGATGTCCAGAGCGCCATCAGATCACCCCATCCAGCGCTGCCACGGCCACGCTCGCCTGTTCCACATCGTCGAACGGATAGACATCGGTCCCGACAATCTGCCCGCTTTCATGCCCCTTGCCCGCGATCAGCAGCGCATCGCCCGGCAACAGGGCATCCACCGCCCGCAGGATCGCCTCGGCCCGGTCGCCCACCTCATGCGCCTCGGGGCAGGCTTCCAGGATGGCACGACGGATGGACGCCGGGTCCTCGGTGCGCGGATTGTCGTCGGTGACATAAAGCACGTCCGCATACTTGCGCGCGGCCTCGCCCATCAGGGGCCGCTTGGTCCGGTCCCGGTCGCCGCCCGCCCCGAAGACCACCACGATCCGCCCCATCACATGCGGCCGCAGCGCCCGCAGCGCGGTCTCGATGGCGTCCGGCGTATGCGCGTAGTCCACATAGACCGCCGCCCCGTTCCGCCGCGTCGCCGCCAGCTGCATCCGGCCCCGCACTCCGGTCAGCCGAGGCAACACGCCCAGCACCGCCTCGGGGGCCTCTCCCGCCGCAATCGCCAGCCCCGCCGCCACAGCGACGTTCTCGGCCTGAAACGCCCCGATAAGCGCAAGCCGCGTCTGGAACGCCCGGCCCTGCCACAGATAGCGCACCTCCTGCCCCGTTGCATCGGGCCGTGTCGCGGCAATCTGCAGGTCCGCCCCCTGCCCCTTGCCCACGGTCAGCACCCGAAGGCCCCGGTTCAGCGCCAGTTCCGCCATGTCCGACCCGCGGGCACCGTCGAGGTTCACCACCGCCACCCCGTCCTCGGGCAGGAGACGGGTGAACAACTGCGCCTTGGCCTCGAAATAGGCCTCCATCGTGCCGTGATAATCCAGATGGTCCTGCGTCAGGTTGGTGAAGCCACCCGCGCACAGACGCACCCCGTCCAGCCGCCGCTGGTCGATCCCGTGGCTGGAGGCTTCCATCGCCGCATGGGTCACGCCGCCCTGCGCCGCCGCCGCGAGAAGCTTTTGCAGGGTGATCGGGTCCGGTGTCGTATGGCCGCTCGGGGCCGTCCAGGCCCCCTCGATGCCCGTCGTGCCGATATTGATCGCCTCGCGCCCCAGCGCCGCCCAGATCTGCCGGGTGAAGGTCGCCACGGACGTCTTCCCGTTCGTCCCCGTCACCGCGACCATCACCTCGGGCTGCGCACCAAACCACAGCGCCGCCGCACAGGCCAAAGCGGCGCGCGGATCCTCGGCCACCACCAGCGCCACGTCCGTATCGGCCAAAGCTTCAGCCGCCATCTTCGCGCCCGCCGCATCGGTCAACACCGCCGCCGCGCCCTGTTCCAGCACCGCCGGGATGTACTTCGCGCCGTGAGTGACCGTGCCCGGCAGGGCGGCAAACAGCATCCCGGCCCGCACCGCCCGACTGTCGGCAGTGATCCCGGACAGCGCCGGATCGCGACCAGCCCGGGCCGTCAGCCCAAGGTCGGAAAGCCGTTTCGCGCGCGCTGCCATGCCATGAACCCTCAGTTGCTGGCGGCTGTTACCGCATCCATGGCAGGGGGTTCAAGTTTGGGTCTCAGACCCATCAGCGGGGCGACGCGCCGGATGATCTCGGCCGCGACCGGCACCGCCGTCCAGCCCGCCGTGCGGCGCGTCTCGGACAGGGTGTCATCCTGCGGCTCGTCCAGCGTGACGATCAGCACATACTGCGGATTGCTGGCCGGGAAGACCGAGGCAAAGGTGTTCACCACCTTGTCCTTGTAATAGCCCCCGGATTTCTTGGGCTTGTCGGCCGTCCCGGTCTTGCCTGCGACCTCATAGCCCGGAACGTCACCCAGGGACGCCGTCCCCTCGGTCACCACGCGCCGCAGCATGGCCACCGCTTCATGCGCGGTCTTCTCGCTCATCACCCGGACGCCCGTCGTCGGGCCGTCCTTCTTCAGAAGCGTCGGCTTGATCATCACCCCACCATTCGCAATCGCCGCATAGGCCGCCGCAAGGTGCATGGGCGAGGCCGACATCCCGTGCCCGTAGGACGTGGTGATGGTCACGATCTCCGGCCATTTCTTCGGGATCAGCGGCTTGGCCCCCGGCGCCTCGACCAGTTCCAAAGGCGTCGGATCGAAAAAGCCCAGCGATTTCAGGAAGGCCTGCTGCCGCAAGGGTCCGATCATCAGCGCGATATGCGCCGTTCCGACGTTCGACGACTTGGCGATGACGTCACTGACCGACAGCAGCGGGCCATAGTTCTTGCCCTCGAACTCCTTGATCTTGTGCTTGCCCCACTGCATCGGGGCATTGGCGTCCACCATCGTTTCCGGTGACACCAGCCCCAGCTCCATCGCCTGCGCCGCAGCGAAGATCTTGAAGGTTGAGCCAAGCTCATACACCCCCTGCACCGCGCGGTTGAACAGCGGGCTGTCCCCGGGCTCGGCATTCTTGTCGACCAGCGGGCTTGGCCGGTCATTCGGATCGAAGGTCGGAAAGGACGCCAGCGCCAGGATTTCCCCCGTCCGCGCATCCATCAGGATCGCCGCCGCGCCCTTGGCGTTCAGCATCCCCATGCCCGCCGACAACACCTCTTCCATCGTGGACTGCAGCGTCAGGTCGATGGACAAGGCCAAAGGCTTGCCGCCCTGCGCCGGATCGCGCAACCGGGCATCCAGCGCCTTTTCGATCCCCGCCACACCGATCACTTCCGCCGAATGGACGCCTTCGGCCCCGAAGGATGTGCCGCCCAATACATGCGCTGCCAGCGCCCCGTTCGGGTAAAGCCGCATCTCGCGCGGGCCGAACAGAAGCCCAGGATCGCCGATCTCGTGCACCTGCTGCATCTGTTCGGGCGACAACACCTTGCGCACCCAGACAAAGCTGCGCCCGTCGGTGAACCGCCGCGCCAGGGCCTTTGCGTCAAGTTCCGGGAAAATCTCGGCCAGCTTTTCGGCTGACCCCTTGGGATCGACCATGACCTTGGGATGCGCATACAGCGCATGGGTGGTCATGTTGGTGGCCAGCACCCGCCCGTTGCGGTCGGTGATGTCCGCCCGCTGCGCGATGATCTCGGCGCCCGGAGCACTCGCCCGCGGCTCCATCGGCTCGGTCGCGGCCATCAGCCCCATCCGCGCGCCGATGGCCCCGAACGCCACCACGAAGCTCGCGCACAGGATCACCAGCCGGAACTGCGCCCGCCCCCGCGCCTTTTCCCGCAGCGCCTCGTGCCGGATGCGCAGGTTTTCCTTCTCGATGCTGTCGGGGTTCAATCCGTCCTGCCGGGCCTGCAGGATACGGGCCAAGGGGCGAAGCGGCGTGCGCATGGGTTATAGCCCCTCCTCGGGTTCGGCAAGCGTGCCCTGGATGTCGGTGCTGAAGCTGATCTCGGGCAGTTTCGCCCGCGGATACACGACCTGCGCCGCCGTCCCGAACTGCGAGGGCTCCATCGGCAACAGTCCCAGCCGGTCGAAGTTCGCCGTGGTGAGGTCACGCAGACGGTCCGGGCGGTTCAGGTAGGCCCATTCCGCCCGTTGCACCGACAGCGCCTCGCGCAGGCCGACGATCTGGCGCTGCAGGGCCTCCACCTCTTTCAGGGCGGCCTGCGTCGCATAGTTCTCGCGGTAGGCCCAGAAGCCCAGCGCGATCAGGCCCAGAAACGACAGCACATACAAAACGGCGCGCATCTAGCGGCGTCCTTTCTTCTGAATCTCGGGCAGGCCCAGATCGGCTGCCGACAGCGTCCGGGCCGGGGCCGCGGTCCGCCGCCCGACCCGCAGCTTGGCCGACCGCGCGCGCGGGTTGCGGGCCACTTCCGCCTCGTCCGGAGCCACAGCCTTGCGCGTCACCATCTCGAACCTGGCCGCTGTGTCCGCCTTGGCCGGGGCATAGCGGTTGGCGTTCGCCTCATGGCCGCTGGCCAGCTGGAAGAACCGCTTCACGATCCGGTCCTCAAGGCTGTGGAAGGTCACCACCGCCAAGAGACCCCCCGGCTTCAGCGCCCGTTCCGCAGCGTTCAGCCCCTCGGCCAGTTCCTGGAATTCCGTATTCACCGCGATGCGGATCGCCTGGAAACTGCGCGTTGCCGGATGCGACTGCCCCGGCTTCGGGCGCGGCAGGCACTTCGCGACGATCTCGGCCAGCTTTGCCGTCGTCGTGATCGGCTCCATCCCCCGCGCCGCCACGATGGCATGCGCGATCCGGCGCGAGGCCCGCTCTTCGCCGTAGTGATACAGGATATCGGCCAGCACGCCCTCGTCCGCCGTGTTCACCAGGTCGGCAGCACTATCGCCCGACTGGCTCATCCGCATGTCCAGCGGCCCGTCCTTCATGAAGGAGAACCCCCGTTCCGCCTGGTCGAGCTGCATCGAACTGACCCCGAGGTCCAGCACCACCCCGTCCAGCAGTTCCCCCGCCAATTCATCAAGGTCCGAGAACGTCCCCGCCACCAGACGCACCCGGTCGCCATAAGCTCCGGCCCAGGCCCCCGCCATCTCCAGCGCCAGCGGATCGCGGTCCACGCCGATCACCCGGTCCGCCCCGGCCGCCAGCAGTGCCCGCGTATAGCCCCCCGCCCCCAGCGTCCCGTCCAGCCAGACACCGGCCACCGGGGCACATTCCCGCAGGATCGCGTCGATCAGCACCGGAACATGGGGATCGGGGGTCGGATGGCCAGCGTTGGAGGATCGGGGCAGCGGACCGGGCATGGTCAGCCCCTGCGCTTGTGCATCGAGACCAGCCTGCGCGGATCCACGGCACCTTCCTTCTCGACCTTGGAGATATTGCCGAAGGCGGCGTCATAGACATCGCGGCGATAGATCAGGAAACGGTCCGACTTGCCGGCAAAGACGACCTCGGCCTTGTCCGGCATCTCGTCGCCGAAGCCGATCTTCTCGCGCACGCGCTGGGGCAGGACGATGCGGCCATCCGGCTCGACCTCGACCTTGACCGACCGGGTAATCAGGTTCAGCTCGGCGTCGTCCCGCTCGTCACCTTCCTCCATCGACTCGATGTCGGCGGCCAGGGCCTCGAACGCCTGCTTGCTGTAGCACTCGACGAAAGTCCGCATCGGCCCGCCGTAGACCATGTGAACACGCGGACGCGCTGCGTCGGGGGCGGTGGGATCAAGTTCTTTCAGGATCGTGCGGAAGTCGGCCGGGATCGACACCCGCGCCTTGGCATCCACCTTCTGGTAGATCTCGCCTACGAACCGCTCTGCCATCGCCTTGTCGCGACCTTCACCTAAACTTCCAAACACCTGCGATGAAAAAGAAAAAGGCGGATCGGGTTGCTGCCACTACCCGATCCGCCGCTGTCCCATCGCTGGGCGTCCAGCTACGCTTGCCACCTGGGGGAGATGCTGCTCGCTTGCGCGCCGGATCTCTGTTCACCGATGAAAGGGGCTGCCTGTATGAAGCTGCCTTACGCCTTGTTCGGGGTCTTAAGTCCGCCCCTGATTTTCACTGCCCATCTCATCCGTGTGAGATATGTATGACTGGGAAATCATGGGCTGGCAAGGGAAATCTTGGGAAAGCGCCCCGCATCTTGTGTCGAAAGACCCCTGAATCCAGCATCTTGTGGCGCTTTCAGCCCTAAACCTTCAATCTCTAGGCGAATACCGCCCAAGTCTGCCCTACATCTTGTGGTCCCATCACGGGAGTTGACAGTCCCGTGACTTGCCGGGAAGTGCTGCGATCAGACCGTGACCGCCCAAAACCCGGGGTCATTCCCACGGAATCTGCGCGTGGAAAGGCGTTCGGGCCAGCTTCGGACCGGCGTTTCCCGGATTTTCCCAGAATGTGTGATTCGAAAGCCCCACTTTCCCACGCATGGGGAAAGCGTCCGGGGTCAGCGGCCGAACAGCAGCCGCAGATAGCGCTCCAGATGGTCGAAGGCCTCGCGCGCGGGCGCGGGATCATTCAGCGCCTTGGCCAGGATGATCCCGCCCTGCGTCGCCACCTGGAACTGCTGCGCCAGGCTGTCAGCCGTGATCCCCGGCACCGGATGCGCCGCCAGCGCCTCTTCCAGATGCCGCCGGACATGATCGAACCCCGACCGGATGCTGCGTTCCGCCGCAGCCCGGATCGGGGGTGAGGTCTCATAGCTTTCCTGGACCGTGGTCCCGGCCACGCAAGAGAATTCGGGCAAGGGCTGGCCCAGAAGCTCGCGCCGCAGGTCGATATAGGCAAAGACCCGGTCCAGCGGGTCGGCCTTCGTGTTGTAGGGATGCGCCGCGAACATCGCCCCGGTCATCGCGGTCCAGTCATCGACCAGCGCGACGCCCAGCGCCTCTTTCGACGGGAAATGGTGGAAGAAGGCCCCCTTCGTCACCCCCGCCGCTGCGCAAAGCTCATCAACCGACGTTGCCGCAAAGCCCCGGTGGCGGACAAGACTGCGCGCAGCCTCGATCAGCCGCGCGCGCGCTTCGCCCCTTG
Organism: Rhodobacter sp. SY28-1; assembly: GCF_005222785.1. GTDB lineage: Bacteria > Pseudomonadota > Alphaproteobacteria > Rhodobacterales > Rhodobacteraceae > Tabrizicola. Next base: position 32,100 of record NZ_STGH01000002.1, read on the forward strand.
GAACCCGGGTCACTGTCGTCAATCGGTCACCATCCCCTCATGGCTGCTTCTCCCAAAGAGCGGGATCAGGTGTCAACACCGCCCATTTCAGCCCGAACGGGTCGGACAGAAGCCCCCAGGTATCGCCCCAGAACTGCTTCTCGAACGGGGCGACTACGGTACATCCCGCCGCAACCGCCCGGTCCCACCAGACCTGACCGTCCGGGACCACCAGCTGCAAATGCCCGCGCGGGATCGGATCAGTTCCGCCGACCGCGCTCGACATCATGTCATTGTCCGTCAACATCAGCGCGCCGCCGTTGATCTCGACCTGCACGTGCATGAACTGGCCGGGCCGTCCTTCGAACGGCATCCGCCCGATGTCCTTGGCGACGAAAGCCTTCATGTAGAAGTCCGCCGCAGCACCCGCCTGACCGGGCAGGGCCAGATAGGGGATCACCCCCTGCATGATCCGGTCCTCGGGGCGATAGCGCTGGTCGGCTGGAATGTCGTTCATCTGATCCTCCGCTCAATAGCTGCCCAAGCGCATCGCGCCGGCGGGTTGATACCTTGATAGGATGACGCCCGTGGGCGTCGCCTTGCTTTCGATCAAGCGCAGCCCGGTCGGCTGCCCGATATCCGAGAAGATCCGCTTGCCCCGCCCGATCGTCACCGGGAAGACCAGCAGCAGCACTTCGTCCGCAAGCCCCTCCGAGATGAGAAGCGGCGTCAGCGTGGAACTGCCCCAGACGATCAGGTCCGGCCCGCCCGCCTGCTTCACCCGCGCGATGCCCGCCGCGATGTCCGATCCAAGGCCTTCCACCGGCCCCCAGCCAAGGCTTTCGGGCCGGTGCGTCGCCACGAACTTTCGCGCAGCGTTCAGGCTGTCGGCCATCGGACCGGCCTGTTTCGGCCAGTAGCCCGCGAAGATGTCATAGGTCTTGCGGCCGAGTAGCAGGTCGAACCCCGTGCCATGCGCGGCGTCGATGGCCGCCCCGCCCTCTTCCGAGGCATGCGGAAAGGCCCAGCCACCCCAGTCAAACCCGTTCTCCCGGTCCTCCTCCGGCCCGCCCGGAGCCTGGATGACCCCATCCAGTGAGACATGTTCGATAATGCGGAGCGTCCGCATCAGCTCAGGCCACCGCCGCGACGGCGGCCTCGATTGGGGCGAGGTCGATCCGGTTCTGCTTCATCATCTCGGCCGAAGCCGCCGCCGCGATCTTTCCGTCCGAGTGCATCGTCAATTCGGTCAATCGCCGCGGGAAGACCTGCCATGAGACGCCATAGCGGTCCTTCAGCCAGCCGCACATGCTTTCCTCCCCACCGTCGGCGATCAGCGCGTACCACAGCCGGTCGCTTTCCGCCTGATCGTCCGTCTCGACGCTGATCGACACCGCCTCGGTCAGCTGGAAATGCGGCCCAGCGTCCAGGATCTGGTAGGGCGCGCCGCCCAGCGAGAAATCGGTCACCGAGAATGTGCCCAGGCCGACATCGGCCGAGAAGGTGTGCTCCACCCGGCTGTTCGGGATCAGGCTGCAGTAGAAGGCCGCCGCCTCGGGTCCGCGACCGTCGCGGAACCACAGGCAGGTGCGGATGGAATTGGCCATGGTTTGTCCTCCCTTTGTGGCGCAGGCCGGTCGTGCGACTCGCATCCTGTGCCACAACTATACCGACTAGTTGGTATGTAATCAACCCGCAACCGCCGGAACGCAAAACCCCGCCACGAAGGGCGGGGTTTCGTCAGGTCATCGGATGGTGAAGCCTCAGCCCATTCCGCCCGCGATCAGACGGTCGGCCAGCGCCAGATAGGGTGCGGCCAACGGCCCGTCCGTCGCCGCAATCGGTGTCCCGCTGTCGCCGGCCACCCGCACATCCAGCGCCAGCGGCAGCTCGCCCAGGAACGGCAGGTCCAGCTTCGCCGCCTCGGCCGCCACCCCGCCATGACCGAAGATATGCGCCTCATGCCCGCAGTTCGGACAGATATAAGTGGACATGTTCTCCACCAGCCCCAGCACAGGGGTCTTCAGCTTGCCGAACATGTCCAGGGCCTTCCGCGCATCCAGCAGCGCCACGTCCTGCGGCGTCGAGACCACAATCGCCCCCGTCAGCTGCGTCCGCTGGCACAGCGTCAGCTGCACATCCCCCGTCCCCGGCGGCAGGTCTATTATAAGGACATCCAGCTTCCCCCAGGCCACCTGCCCCAACAACTGCTGCAAGGCCCCCATCAGCATCGGCCCACGCCAGACGACCGCCTCGTCTTCCTTCAGCATCAGGCCGATCGACATCATCGTGACCCCATGCGCGACCAAGGGCTCGATGGTCTTGCCGTCGGGACTGGAGGGCCTGCGGTTCACCCCCATCATCTTCGGCTGGCTCGGCCCATAGATATCTGCATCCAGCAGCCCGACCTTCCGCCCCCGCCGCGCCAGCGCCACCGCCAGGTTCGAGGCCACCGTGGATTTCCCCACGCCCCCCTTGCCCGACGCCACCGCGATGATCCGGTCGATCCCCGAAATCCGCTGCGGCCCGCCAGCCTGAGGCGTCGGATGCTGCCCGATCTTCAGCGACGGGGGCGCCGCCTTCGCCGCCGGCCCATGCGCCGTCATCACCACCTGCACCGAGGTCACCCCCGCCAAGCCCTTCAGCTTCGCCTCCGCCTCCGCCTGCGCCGATCCCAGGGCCCGCGCCTCGTCCGGGGTCGCCGCCTCGATCACAAAGCGCACCGCACCGCCTTCGACCGTCAGCGCGCGAATCAGATCGCGGCTCACCAGATCGCCTCCGTCCGGGTGCTTCACCCCGGCCAAGACGCCCAACACCTCGTCCCGGTCCACCGCCATCGTTTCAACTCCGCTGAAGATTTGCACTAAGGTCGTAGCGTTTCAGCCGAAGGGCAAGGTCCGTTGACCAGTTGCTCAAAAAATCGGCGAAGACCTTGGTAAATCATGACATTTCCGTGACCTCAGCCATGCAGTTGCTGCATGGCAGCATTGCCGAGGCCCGGTATTGTGCATCTGCAGCATGTGGCCCATGTTACCCCTAACAGCGCGACAGAACGTTGCTGACCGAACCAAAGAGGCTTGAGTGACATGGCATATGTGAACAGCTCCTCCATCGCCCGCAAGGGTTTCGCCGACCGCCTGGTCGTGCTCCGTGACGCCGTCCTGACGGCAATTGCCCAGCGCCGGACCTACCTGCGCACCGTGGCCGAACTGAATGCGCTCACCGACCGCGAGCTTGCCGATCTCGGCATCAGCCGCCTCGGGATCACCGAGATCGCGCATGAGGCCGCCTACGGCAAGTAAGAATTCGTGAGGTCCCCTCCTCCTCCCTGGGACCGAAACGATATGCGGCGGTGTCCGTCCTCCTCCCTGGACACCGCCGCCCCCATCCGGGGCCGAACAGCCCCAAACCGAGCCTGGTGACTCACCCTCCTCCCGGGTCACCTGGTCTGCGCGGCGGGACCTCTCCTCCTCCCTGGTCCCACCGCGCCACTTCTCCCGAAGGCCCCCTCCTCCTCCCTGGGGCCCAAGGATCGCGGCGATGCCTCTCCTCCTCCCGAGGTCATCGCCGCCCCCATTCCGGGGCGTGACCGCCCCAAACCTATCGGGTGACCTACCCTCCTCCCGGGTTATCTGGTCTGCGCGGCGGGGCCTCTCCTCCTCCCTGGCCCCTCCGCGCCACTTCTCCCGAAGGCCCCCCTCCTCCTCCCTGGGGCCCAAGGATCGCGGCGGTGCCTCCCTCCTCCCTGGCACCGCCGCCCCCATTCCGGGCCGAGAAGGCCCGACCCGTGATCGGGCGTCCCAACCTCCTCCCGGGACCTCGTGTCTTGCGGCGGCTCCCTCTCCTCCTCCCTGGGAGCCGCCGCCTTTCTCCCCTTGCAGCCCCTGCCCCACCGCGAAATAGTCCCGCGGTCAGCGCGACGAGCAGCAGCAAGGGACAGGATGCGCCTTTCAGTCATTTCGGCCGCAACCGTGGCCGCCCTTGTCGGCTACGCCTCCTCGGTCGCGATCCTTCTGGCCGCCGCAACCGCACTGGGGGCGACGCCCGCCCAGACCGCCAGCTGGCTTCTGGCGATCTGTATCGGCAAGGCGATCGGCTCGGCTTTCCTCTCCTGGCTCGCAAAGGTCCCCGTGGTCCTCGCCTGGTCCACGCCCGGAGCAGCCCTCATCGCCGCCACCTCGGGCATCTCCTTCGCCGAGGGCGTCGGTGCCTTCGTCGTCGCGGGCCTCCTGATCGCCGCCACCGGCCTCATCCGCCCGCTGGGCGCCCTCGTCGCCCGCATCCCCGATGGCATCGCCGCCGCCATGCTGGGCGGGGTCCTTTTGCCCTTCTGCCTGAAGGGCGCCACCGCCGCGCAAGGCCTGCCCGCGCTGGTCCTGCCGATGGTCGGCGTGTTCCTGATCGTCCGGCTCTGGAACCCCGCCTTCGCCGTCCTCGCCGCTTTCGCGACCGGGATCCTTCTGGCGCTCGCCACAGGGTCCGACCTGACCACCCTGCAGCTCGCCGCCCCGGTGCTGGAGCCCGTCCTTCCTTCCTTCCGCCTCTCGGTCGTCCTCGGCCTCGGCCTGCCGCTCTACCTCGTGACCATGGCCTCGCAGAACCTGCCCGGCTTCGCGACCGTCCGCGCCGCAGGCTATGAGCCGCCCGTCTCTGCCGCCCTGACAACTACCGGGATCATCTCGACCGTCACCGCCTTCTTCGGCGCGCATACCGTCTCGATGGCCGCGATCACCGCCGCGATCTGCCTTGGCCCCGATGTCCACCCCGAGAAAGACCGTCGCTGGATCGTCGGCCTGTACTACGCCGCCGCCTGGCTGATCCTCGGCCTCCTCAGCCCCACCGTCCTCGACCTGATCGCCGCTCTCCCGACCGAGGTCGTCGCCACCCTCGTCGCCCTCGCGCTTCTGTCGCCCCTCACCGGCGCCCTGACGGGGGCCTTCGCGCATGCCGACCAACGCCTGCCCGCCGCGTTGACCGTAGTCGTCACCGCCTCAGGGATCGCCGCCTTCGGCATCGGCGCGGCCTTCTGGGGGCTGGTGGTTGGGCTAGCCGTCTGGGGGCTGGACCACCTGAAACTCCGCCGCGCCTGACCGCTCGTCGTGCACATCGCTTCTCCTCGTCCGCCACGAGAAGGCGAAGGCGCACGACGAGCTGCCTGAAGCGCAAGTCGCACAACTCTCCTGACACGAGGCTGTCAGGAGCCCGCTGCTAGACCCCCGTGACATACCGCAGGAGGTCCCATGCAACGCACCCCGATCAATCCCTGGCCCTGGTCCCTGCCGCTTGGCTACCATCAGGGCGAAGTCATCACCGGCGCGACCCGCCACCTGACAATCGCTGGGCAGACCGCCGTCGACGCGACCGGCACGCCGCAGCACGCAGGGGACATGCGAGCGCAACTGGCGCTGACGCTCGACAACCTTGAAGCCGTGCTGCTGGCCGCCGACATGCGCCTCGCCAACCTGACCCGTCTGCAGGTGTTCGCCACTGACGTCGACGCTGCACTGCGCAACTTCGACCTTCTGGGCCAAAGGCTAGGCGCTGCCGGTGCCATGCCGCCGATGACCCTGGTCGGCGTGACCCGCCTCGCGATCCCACCCCTGATGATCGAGATCGAGGCAACCGCTGCCGCCTGACCGAGGCTCCGGCGCGGCGGCCCGCATCCGGTGCAGACAGCCGCGCCCGCCCCGTGCTATCCCAGATGCCTGCGCCCCATCACCGCGAAGGCCCCACGATGCGCCGCGCCGAACGGCTGTTCCGACTGGTCGATGAACTTCGCACCCGGCACGTCACCCGGGCCGACGACCTTGCCCGAACCTTGGAAGTCAGCCCCCGCACAATCTACCGCGACATCGCGCATCTGCAGGCCTCGGGCCTGCCGATCGACGGCGAGGCCGGGGTCGGCTATCTCCTCCAGCCCGGCTTTGACCTGCCCGCCATGACCTTCACCCACGACCAGATCGAGGCGTTGGCCCTGGGCCTCGCCATCGCCGCAAGCCTCGACGATCCCGACCTCTCCCTCGCCGCGCATGAGGCTCGGGCCAAGCTGCAAGCCGCGCTCCCGCGCCCCGAGACCCGCCGCCTGGCGGATGCCCCGTTCTTCGCGCTCCGCCGCTCCACGGGCGCGCCCGTCCATGCCCGGCTCATCCGCCGCGCGATCCGCCAGCGTCGCGTCGTGCAGATCGACTACACCGACGGTCAGGCCCGGACCTCGACGCGCCGCCTGCACCCCCTGGCGATCTGGGCGATGGCAGAGGGCTGGATGTTCTCCGGCTGGTGCGAGCTTCGCGCCGATTTCCGCACCTGGCGCTTTGATCGGGTGCAGGCCCTGATCCTCACTCCGGACTGCTTCCCCGAAGACCCCGCCCGCAGCCTGGCCGCCTTCCTGGCCCGCGAGAGCTGCGACACCGCCGCCCCCTAGGCGGAAGGTCGCGCCCGGGTACCGCAAAACTTCTCGAAGAGTTTTGCCCCTTGGACCCCGCTAGGAGAATCCTTAACACCACCCTAACAGAAAATCGCAACCCCTTGAAATTCCAGCCATCACCGCGTTTGTCCACCGTGGACACATGCCGCGCACCCCGCTATCCTCCCGCCCGGCCAACCTGAAGGACAACCCCATGCAGACCATGCTCGGCGTGATCGGAGGATCGGGGGTTTACCAGATCGACGGCCTGGAAGGGGCCAGCTGGGTGAAGGTCAAGACCCCCTGGGGCAAGCCTTCCGATGAGGTCCTGGTCGGTCGCCTTAACGGCCTCCCTGTCGCTTTCCTCCCCCGCCACGGCCGCGGCCACGTCCACAGCCCGACCTCGGTCCCCTACCACGCCAACATCGACGCCCTGAAGCGCCTCGGCTGCACCGACATCCTCGCTGTCTCCGCCGTGGGGTCCTTGCGGGAGGAGTTCGAACCCGGCCACTTCGTCCTCGTCGACCAGTACATCGACCGCACCACCCAGCGGCCCCCGTCGTTCTTCGGCCCCGGCTGCGTCGCCCATGTCAGCCTCGCCGACCCGACTTGCCCCCGCCTCGGACAGCTCGCCGTCCAGGCCGCCCGCGACGGAGGCCTGACCGTCCATACCGGGGCGACCTACCTGTCGATGGAAGGCCCCCAGTTCTCCACCCGCGCCGAAAGCCGGATGTACCGCACCTGGGGTGCCGACGTGATCGGGATGACCGGCTTCTCTGAGGCCCGCCTCGCCCGCGAGGCCGAGCTTTGCTACGCCTCCCTCGCCATGGTCACCGACTACGACTGCTGGCACGACAGCCACGGCGCGGTGGACGTGGCCCAGGTGATCGCCGTCGTCCACGCCAACGCCGCCGCCGCCCGTGGCCTCGTCGCCCGCCTGCCCGCCCTCCTCGACCCCGACCGCCAACCCTGCCCCCACGGCTGCGACCGCGCCCTGACCCACGCCATCATGACCGCCCCGGACAAACGCGACCCCGATCTGCTGGCCAAGCTCGACTCCGTCGCGGCCCGCGTTCTTTGAAGGACCGAAGATGAAAAAGACCGTCAAGGACTACATCCGCACCATCGTCGACTTCCCGCACGAGGGCATCCTCTTCCGAGATGTGACCACCCTCTTCGCCGACCCCCGGGGCTTCCGGATGTGCGTCGACCAGCTTCTGTCCCCCTACGCGGGCATGCGGATCGACAAGGTCGCGGGGCTGGAGGCGCGCGGCTTCATCCTGGGCGGAGCGGTCGCGCACCAGCTGTCCACCGGCTTCGTCCCGATCCGCAAGAAGGGCAAGCTGCCCGGCCAGACCATTTCCCAGGCCTACAAGCTGGAATACGGCGAGGCCGTGGTCGAGGTGCACGACGACGCGATGCAGCCCGGCGAGAAGGTCCTGCTGGTCGATGATCTGCTCGCCACCGGCGGCACCGCCGAGGCCGGCATCCGCCTGATCGAGCGCCTGGGCGCCGAGGTCGTCGGCTGCGCCTTCGTCGTCGACCTGCCCGACCTCGGCGGCCGAAAAAAGCTGGAAGCGATGGGAATGGACGTCCACGCGCTCTGCGCGTTCGAGGGGCTCTGACGACCGGGAAAGCTGGCCCCAGGGAAAGCCGCGACCGCAGTCTCGCAGAAGTCGATTGATCGGACGCTGTGGCGGGCCTTCGTTAACCTTCTTTAAAGAGAATCACCCTACACCTTGGCTTGTCAGGGCTACCCACCCTGGCCGCGCTGCTACCCACAGCGTGATCCACACACCCCCCAAAGCACCCCGTCGCAGGCTTCCTGCGGCGGGGATGTTTGATTTCGGGCGCTCGTCGATCGCGTCGTGCCCTCCTCGCGTCTCGATCCCGGCCTCTTGATCCAAGGTCCGCCGCTCTGTGACGCGTGCACGACGTGCTGGAGGAGTTGCCCTTTCAGCCCAGCACCGCCCCCGGGTTCATGATACCCGCAGGGTCCAGTGCCGCCTTGATCGCCCGCATCGCCGCCAGCTTCCCCGGGTCCGCATAGCGCGCAAGGTCGGAAACCTTCAGCCGACCCACCCCGTGTTCCGCCGCGACCGATCCGCCCAGGCCATGCACCAGGTCATGCACCACCCGCTTCACCTCGTCCCGCACGCCCTCGTGCTCTGCCTTCGTGTGCCCCGTTTCGGGGAAGACGTTCCAGTGCAGGTTGCCGTCACCCAAGTGCCCGAAGCAGTTCACCCGGAACGCCCCCAGACTGGCAATCGTGCGTGGCGCCTCCTCGATGAACCCCGGGATCGCCGACAGCGGCAAGGAGATGTCGTGGCTCGACACCGCCCCCACCTTGCGGTTGGCCAAGGGAATGGTCTCGCGCAGCGCCCAGATCGCCGCCGCCTGCGCCTCGGACGTGGCGATCACCCCATCCGTCACCAGCCCCGCTCCGGCCCCGGCTTCATAGACCGTGGCCATCGTCACCTCGGGCTCCAGCCCCACCGGCAATTCCAGTTCCAGAAGCACCAGCCACTCGGGCACCGGATCAAAGGGCGCGCGCAGGTCAAACCCGGTCTCCGCCAGGAAGTCGATCCCCATCCGGTGGATCAGTTCGAAGGCCGAGACCATCCCCGCAGCCCGCTCACCGCACAAAGCCAGAAGCTCAAGCGCCGTTGCAGGCGAGGGCACGGACAAAAGCGCCACGACCCGTGCTGCCGGCTGGGGGAACAGCTTCAGGCTCGCCGCCGTGATGACGCCAAGCGTGCCCTCGGACCCGATCAGAAGGTGGCGCAGATCATAGCCCGCATTGTCCTTGCGAAGCCGGGTCAAGCCGTTGAAAATGCTGCCATCCGGCAGGACCGCCTCCAGCCCCAGGCACAGGTCCCGCGCATTGCCATAGCGCAGGACGGCCGTCCCCCCGGCGTTCGCGGCGAGGTTGCCGCCGATCCGGCAACTGCCCTCTGAGGCAAGCGACAGGGGAAACAGCCGACCGACCTTCTCTGCCTCGGCCTGCACATCCGCCAGCACCATGCCCGCTTCGACCACCATGGCATTCTCGTCGGGCCAGACCCCGCGCAAGGCACTCATCCGCTCCAGCGACAACAAGAGCGGCGAGGCCCCCCGCACCATGATCTGCCCGCCGACAAGCCCGGTGCCGCCGCCATAGGGCACCACGCCCACCCGTGCCGCCGCGCAGGCCCGGACGATGGCCGCCACCTCGCCCGTGGTCCGGGGCCGGGCCAGAACCCCCGCCTGCCCCGTCCAGCGACCCCGCGGCTCTTCCAGATGCCGGGGCTCGGGCGATGACAGCGTCCCTTCGGGCAGGTCTCCGGCCAGACGGGTGACGAAATCGGTATCGCAGGGGTTCAGCATCGGCGGCCTCCTGCCCTCACCTACCGCGTGCGCGGCACAGGGACCAGAGGTCAGTCGATATAGGCGGGTTCCAGGACCATGATCGTCGGCTGCGACGGCAGGTCGTCCAGCGACAGCGCAATCTGCGCCCCGCCCGTCTCGACCACGGTGAATTCCGCCGACATCTCGGACAGGAAGGTCTGCAGCGAGCCCTGGCTGAACCAGTGCATCGGGATCACCACGCTTGACCGCAGCCGACGCACGACCCCCGCCATATCCTCAAGCCGCATCGTGTAGCCGCCGTCGACCGGCACCATCACCACATCCAGCCGCCCGATCACGGCATACTGCTCGTCCGAGGGGATCTGGTGCAGGTGCCCCAGATGCCCGATGCAGAGGCCCCCGGCCTCGAAGATGAAGATCGAGTTGCCATCCCGCCGCGCACCTTCGCCGAACGGTCCCCGCGTGTCGGTCGTGACATTGCGGACCAGCATCGACCCAAGGTCCAGCCGGTGCTGCGCCGGACCCGCGCCTTCGGGCCAGCCTTGCAGAATATTCGGGATGCGCGGGTCGGGGGCGGCGGTCCAGTGCGTGGAATGGGCGTTGTTCATGGTGACGACATCCGGCACCAGGTCCGCCGTCCCGAGATAGCCGGTGTAGTCGGTGACCGCCACGGTCCCGTCCGCCGTGACGATGGCAAAGCTTGCGTGGTCGATATAGCGGATCAGGACGCTGTCCTCGTCCAGCCCCTCCTCCAGCGCCACCGGAACCACGCTTGGCTGTCCCGCCGCGACCGCGATGCAGTGTGAGGGAATGCGCTCTTGACTTAAGGCCGGGGTGGCAAGCAGGAACAGGGCGGCAAGCAGGCGCATGGGTCACCTCCGGTTTGGCAGAAAGGGTAACCCGGATTGCCCTTGCGTCACGCGGCTCAGCGATCACGGATGCGCGATCATGTCCTGCAGGGCGGCCAGCGTGCGCAAATTGCGGGCAGTCATCGGCTGCGGCAAGAGACGCGGCAGGCGCTCTGCCAGTTTCGAAGTGCCATAGCCTCCCGGCGTGTGCAGCGTGAACCGGCATGGCCCGATGTGCCAGCCGTCCCCGGGCAGGGCAAGCGCCCGCAAAGCCGCGTCGTCCGGCGCAGGTGTCTCGCGCAGGAAACAGGCATGGACGAACTTCGGATCGGCCCCGGCATAGGGATGGTCGGTCAGTGCCGCAGTGATCTCCTCTGCCGTCATGACGAAGGTCTCCGGCGCAAAGCCGAACCGCGCCGCCACAGCGTCCCGGATCGCTGCCTCCAGCTCCGCCGCAGGCCGCTCACTCTCGAACACCGCATTGCCTGACTGGATATAGGTCCGCACCGCCCCCAGCCCGAGGCCCGCCAGCATCGCCCGGAACTCCACCATCGGCAGCTTCCCCGCGCCCGAGACGTTCACCCCGCGCAGCAGCGCAACCCAGACGCCCATGGTTTTCCCTTCGCCAAACATCCCCGCCAGAGGCCAAACCCGAGCGGTCTGGCGTCCTTCACGCAAGACCGCGAGAAAAAGGGCGCGCCGCAAGGCGCTCGATTCAGCATCCGCCCCGACCTCAGCCGACGTCGGTCCGCCCGCGCCGGTCGCCGCGCAGGTTGGCGTACAGCACATGATTGCGCCAGCGCCCGTTGATCTGCAGATAGCTCTGCGCCACGCCCTCATACTTGAAGCCGCATTTCTCCAGCACCCCGCGCGAGGCGACGTTCTCCGGCAGGCAGGCCGCCTCCAGTCGGGACAGGTCCATCCGGGTGAAAGCATGATGGGTCAGCGCCACCAGCGCCTCGCGCATGTATCCCTGCCGGGCGAAGGGCTCGCCGATCCAGTAGCCGAAGGTCCCGGTCTGCGACGGGCCACGCCGGATATTGTCCAGCGTCAGCGCGCCCAGAAGCTGCTGGTCCTCGCGCCGGATGAGAAGCATCGGCAGCGCCGTCCCCTGCGCCTCGGCCCTTTGCGCCCAGTAGACCCGGTTGGTGAAGGCCCGCCGCGTCAGGTGGTCGTTGGCCCAGACTGGCTCCCATTTCACCAGGAACTCGGCCGAGGCCTCGCGCACCTCGGACCATTGCCGCCAGTCGCCGTGTTCCGGCAGCCGCAGCGTCATCCGCTCGGTCTCGACCCGGACGCGACGCTTCAGCCCCAGCATCAGGCGCCCAGACCCCGGCGAACGTCGTCGATGCCCGGCGCCTGCGCCACCGGGCCATAGATCGCCAAGGCCGACCGGGCCGCGGTCAGCTCGCCCGCATAGGACCGGACCGCGGCGGTATCGACCGCGTCGATCTTCGCCACCGCCTCGGCCACGTCCGGAATCCGGCCCCAGATCGACAGCAGCCGCGCATTGCGTTCCGCCCGCGACGACGGGCTTTCCAGCCCCATCAACAGGCCCGCGCGCAGCTGGGCCCGGGCGCGCGCGACTTCGGCCTCGGTCATGTCCTCGGCCGCCCTCTTAAGCTCGTCCACCGTCAGCTGAGTCAACTCACCGATCTCAGCCTCCGACGTACCCGCATAGACCGTGATCTGCCCGGTATCTTCATAGGCCGCGGACTGCGCATAAATTGAATAGCACAGACCCCTATCTTCGCGGATCTTCTGGAACAGGCGCGAGGACATGCCGCCGCCCATTGCCGTCGCATAGACCTGCGCCGTGTAGACCTTGTCGTCGCGGTAGCCTGGAGCTTCGAACTGCAATGCGAAATGCACCTGTTCAAGATCCTTCACCTCGCGCCGCTCGCCGCCGATGAATCGGGCGGCTTCAACTTTCGAGGCACCAACCGGCTTCAGCCCGCCGAAGATGCGCTCTGCCGCAGCGACGATGGCGTCATGCTCCACGCCACCCGCCGCAGACAGGATCATCTGGTCGGGACCGTAGTGCGCGCCAGTGAAGCCCTCAAAATCTGCCTTGCGGAACGACGCGACCCGTTCTTCCGGCCCCAGGATCGTGCGCCCGAACGGCTGATCGGGGTAGCTGACTTCGTGCAACCAGTCGAAGATGATGTCGTCAGGGGTGTCCAGCGCCTGGCCGATCTCTTGCAAGATGACGTGGCGCTCGGTCTCGATGTCGGCCTTGCGGAACACCGGGTTCAGCACGATGTCCGCGATCACATCCAAGGCCATCACCACGTCGCCCGACAACACGCGGGCGTAGTACGCCGTCATCTCGCGGCTGGTGTAGGCGTTGATGTAACCGCCCACATCCTCGATCTCTTCCGCGATCCGCAAGGCCGACCGCCGCCGCGTGCCCTTGAACGCCATATGCTCCAGGAAGTGCGCGATGCCGTTCTGTTCGGGCGTCTCGTGGCGCCCCCCCGCCTCGACCCACAGGCCGACCGATGCGGATTGCAGCCCTGGCATCGCCTCAGTGACGATGCGGAAGCCGTTCGAAAGCGTGTGCAGTCTCTGCATCAGTGTCGGGTCCTTTCGCGGACCAGGGACTGCAGCGCAGCCAGTTCGTTCGGCACCCGGGACATCCGTTCCGGTTTGTCGAAGAGGTCCGCGATGTGCGGTGGCAGGCCCGGCCTGATCCCGGTCGCACGCTGGACGGCGTCCGGGAACTTCGCCGGATGCGCGGTGGCCAGCGTGATCATCGGCGCGCCGCCCAGATGCTCCTCGGCGACCTTCACGCCCACGGCAGAATGCGGGCATAGGAGTTCCCCCGTCGTCTTCCAGTGCCGCGCAATCACGGCGAGCGTTTCGTCCTCGTCGCAGCGGCCCGAGGCAAACGTGCTGCGCAGGCTTTCGATCGCCCCCTGGCTGATCCTGAACCCGCCAGCCTTCAGTTCGCCCATCAACTGCGCCACCGCCGCGCCATCGCGGCCATAGGCGTCAAACAGCGCACGTTCAAAGTTCGAGGAGACCTGAATGTCCATCGACGGGCTGATCGAGGGCCTGACCCCGTTCGTCCGATAGTCTCCCGACCGCAAGGCGCGGTCCAAGATATCGTTCTGGTTCGTCGCGATCACCAGCTTGTCGATCGGCAGACCCATGCGTTTCGCGATATAGCCCGCGAAGATGTCGCCGAAATTGCCCGTCGGGACCGTAAAGCTGACCTCGCGGTGCGGCGCACCCAGCGCCGTCCCGGCGTAGAAATAATAGACCACCTGCGCCAGCACCCGCGCCCAGTTGATCGAGTTCACCCCCGCCAGCCGCACCCCGTCGCGGAAGGCAAAGTCGTTGAACATCGCCTTGACCTGCGCCTGGCAGTCGTCGAAGTCGCCGTCCATCGCCAGCGCATGGACGTTCGCCTCGGACGGAGTGGTCATCTGCCGCCGCTGCACATCGCTGACACGCCCGTGCGGGAACAGGATGAACACATCCACATTCGCCAGCCCCCTGAACGCCTCCATCGCCGCCGACCCGGTATCGCCTGAGGTCGCGCCGACGATGGTGATCCGCTCCCCGGTCTTGGCCAGCGCCGCCTGCATCATCTGGCCGATCAACTGCATGGCGAAGTCCTTGAAGGCCAAAGTGGGCCCGTGGAACAGCTCCAAGAGGAAGTGGTTCGCCCCCAGTTGCACCATCGGCGCGCGGGCGGCGTGGTGGAAGCCCTGATAGGCCTTGGCGATCAGGCCACGGAACTCGTCATCGGTGAAGAAGCCGCCCAGATAGGGCCGCATCACCTTGAACGCGACCTCCTCATAAGGCGCGCCCGCCAGCGCCGCGAATTCCGCCTTGGACAGGACCGGCACCGTTTCCGGCACATAAAGCCCGCCGTCTCGGGCAAGGCCGGTCATCATCGCCTCGCCGAAGCCAAGGACGGGCGCCGCACCACGGGTCGAGATATACTGCATCGGTATCGCCTTCAGATCTTCCGGCCCCTGATACGCCAGAGCAGGAACAGTGTCATCCCCGCCCAGGTCGCTGCCAGCAGAAACCACTGGATGGCATAGCCCCAATGGTCGTTGGGTATTCCCGACGTGTCCACCGGCATCGGCGCGATCCCGTCGCCGGTCGGTGCGCTGGCGACGATCAGTGTCGGTTCCGTCTTCAGCTTTGCCGCCATCGCCGGAACATCCCGGGCGAACCAAAGGCCGGTCTTCTCGTCTGGCGGCGGTGTGGAGCTGCTTGTGTCGTCCGGCCAATGCAAGTTGCCCTCGACCTTCGCCTCATGCGGCGGCCGCGGCACAGACCGCGCCTCCTCTTCGACAAAGCCGCGCTGGACCATGATCCGTCGGCCGTCCGGCAGGGCAAAGGCCTCGATCACCATCACGCCAGGGCTGGCACCCTTCTGGCCCGCCAGCACCTCCAGGTATTCCCCGGTGAAGGTCCCCTCGGCAACGACTGCCTGGAACTTGTCGCGGCCCTCATCGGGCACCGCGGGCAACGGGATCGGCGCATTGGAGATCCTCGCCTCGATCTCGTCGAGGTAGACCCGCTTCTCCTCCATCCGTCTTAGCTGCCAGAAGCCAAGGCTCATCAGGATCGCGACCCCGACGATGCCCATCAGGACCGGAAAGACGTAACGGCGCATCGGATACCCCGGAATGAAAAGCGCAGGCCCGAAGGCCCGCGCTGCTGTCCTGTCAAAGGCGAAGGATCAGCCCTGACCCCAGACGTAGACGGCGGCGAACAGGAACAGCCAGACCACGTCGACGAAGTGCCAGTACCAGGCGGCGGCTTCGAAGCCGACGTGCTTTTCGGGGGTGAAATGCCCCTTGTAGACGCGGATCAGGCAGACGGTCAGGAAGATCGTCCCGATGATGACGTGGAACCCGTGGAAGCCCGTCGCCATGAAGAACGAGGCGCCGTAGATGTTGCCGGCAAAGCCGAAGGCCGCGTGGCTATATTCGTAAGCCTGCATGATCGTGAACACGACGCCCAGCGCGATGGCAAGGATCAGGCCATTCTTCAGGTCCTTGCGGTTGTTCTCATGCACCAGCGCATGGTGCGCCCAGGTGGCGGCGCAGCCCGACAGAAGCAGGATCAGCGTGTTGATGAAGGGCAGATGCCACGGGTCGAAGGTCTCGATCCCGGCCGGCGGCCAGACGCCGTCGATGGCCGGGCTGTCCGGCCCCATCGGGTACATGCGGTGCTTGAAGAAGGTCCAGAACCAGGCCGAGAAGAACATCACTTCCGACATGATGAAAAGGATGAAGCCATAGCGCAGGCCCAGCCGCACGACCGGGGTATGATCGCCGACCTGGCTTTCATGCACCACTTCCGCCCACCAGGCGTACATCACATACAGCACCCCAGCGAGGCCGATCAGACCCATCCACGGGCCCGAGCCGTGCATCCACAGCACCGAGCCGAACAGCATCACAAAGCCCGCTACCGCGCCCAGAAGCGGCCAGATCGACGGTGGCAGAACGTGGTAATCGTGGTTCTTCGCGTGGGCCATGGCCGGTTTCCCCTCGTTTCTTCTCTTCAGTTCACCGCAGCTGCGTCGTCTGCGGCGGATGGTTGCAGTGCTGCCTGATCCTCCGGCAGCGGCGTTTCGTGGAAGGTATAGCTGAGCGTGATCTCACGCACAAATGCCGCATCCGGGTCGTCCACGACCGACGGATCGACGAAGAACGTCACCGGCATCTGCACCGTCTCGCCCGGCTGCAGCACCTGTTCGGTAAAGCAGAAACACTCGATCTTGGTGAAATAGCCGCCTGCCGTGTCCGGGAAGACGTTGAAGCTGGCCGTCCCCGCGATCGGCCGATCGGTCGGGTTGTGCGCCTCGTAAAAGGCAAGGCCCGTCTCGCCGATCCGCAGTTCCATCGACCGGACCACCGGCTTGAAGCTCCAGGGCATTCCGGCCTCGACCGACGCGTCGAAGCGGACCTTCACCGTCTGGTCCAGGATCGTGTCGGAAGCGGTCTCGGCCACCTGGGGCGTGCCGCCATAGCCGGTCACGCGACAGAACCAGTCGTAGAACGGCACCGCCGCAAAGGACAGCGAACCCATGGTCACCACCACGGCCACCAGTTGCGCCGCGGTCCGGTTCTTGCCCTGCAGCTTCGGGAAGATCATGGCTGGGCCTCCTCCTTCGGCAGCATGGCGGGGGAATAGCTGTGGTCAAAGCCCTGCATCGGATCGCCGCGCTTGACCTTGACCACGGTCAGCGCAAAGACCAGCGCCACAAAGGCCGCCAGCGTCAGGCCCAGCCCCAGGTTGCGGCTGAACCGGCGCTTGTGCAGCTCGTGTTCCGGGCGGAAGGTCATCTCACCAGCCCCCGATCCCGGCCGATTTCAGCGCCGCTTCCGCCAGGAAGGCCGCGAAATGCAGGAAGAGGTAGAGGAGCGAGAACCGGAAGAACGCCTTCTCGACCGCATATTTGTCGGCCTCGGCCATCGCCTCGTCGCGTTTCCAGATGCGGAAAGCCCCAATCACGAACCAGGCGTTCAGCGCCACGGCCACGGCCAGCGTCAGCGGCCCGCCAATCGATGTCAGCGCCGCGCCGACGGCTACCGGGACCAGAAGAAGTGTGTAGACCAGGATATGCACCCGCGTCGACTTGCGGCCATGCGTCACCGTCAGCATCGGCACGCCGGCGGTGTGGTAGTCTTCCTTCATGAACAGCGCCAGCGCCCAGAAATGCGGCGGCGTCCACATGAAGATCAGCGCGAACATCAGCACCGCCTCGACCGAGACCGAACCCGTCGCGCAGACCCAGCCGATCATCGGCGGGAAGGCCCCGGCCGCGCCCCCGATGACGATGTTCTGCGGGGTCGTCCGTTTCAGCCACATCGAATAGACGACGGCGTAAAAGAAGATGGTGAAAGCCAGCAAAGCGGCGGCCATCAGGTTTGTCGCCAGGCCCAGCATCACGACGCTGATCCCCGACAGCGCCAGACCCACGGCCAGCGCCTCGCCCGCCTGCACCTTGCCCGCCGGAACCGGCCGCCGCGCCGTGCGCTTCATCACCGCGTCGATGTCGGCGTCCCACCACATGTTCAAGGCGCCACTGGCACCTGCCCCAAGCGCAATGAACAGGATCGCGGAAAACGCCTCGACCGGATGCAGGCCCACTGGCGCAACCAGAAGCCCCACCAGCGCGGTGAACACCACCAGCGACATGACGCGTGGCTTCAGAAGCTGCACATAATCGCCGAACCCCGGCTCATGGGCAGAGGCAGTCACGCCCTGATATGCTGAGGTCTCGCTCATCCCGGCCCTTCTTTGGCGAACCGGGGCCTGACCCCCGGCCAAGCCCCGTCACATGGTCGCAATCCTGGTGCGTCAGTCGTTCGACGCAACCTGCACGTCGGCCGGCGTGGCAACCGAGGACAGCTGCACGTCGCCCGCCTTCGCCTTGGCCAGCCACTCGGCATAGGCGGCTTCCGACACGACCTTGACGGTGATCGGCATGTAGGCATGCATTTGCCCGCACAGCTCCGAGCACTGGCCGAAGTAGATGCCTTCCTGCTCCGCCGTGAACCACAGCGCAGCGGTCCGGCCCGGAACGGCGTCCTGCATCACGCCGAAAGCGGGGATCTTCCACGAATGGATCACGTCTGCCGCCGTGACCTGCACCACAACGGTCTTGCCCACCGGGACGACCACTGCGGTATCGGTGGCCAGAAGGAACTGCTCCTTCGAATAGCCCGCCGCAGTCAGCTGCGCCTCGACCTCGGGGGTCAGCATGTTGGTGCCGCCGGTCGCAGGCGAGCCGATCATGTAGCTGTCGAAGGCGATGCCCTCGTCGACATATTCATAGCCCCAGTACCACTGGTAGCCGGTAGCCTTGATCGTCACGTCCCCCACCGGAATTTCCTGCTGCTTGAACAGGATCGGCAGCGAGAAGGCCCCGATGAACACGAGGATCACGATCGGGATCAGGGTCCATGCCACTTCCAGCGGCGTGTTGTGGGTGAACCGGGCCGGCGTCGGGTTGGCGCGGCGGTTGAAGCGGACGATGGTGTAGATCAACAGCGCGGTCACGAAGACGACGATGGCACCGATGATGTAGTTGATCATCGTGTCCAGCCAGACGATGTCATGCTTCAGCTCGGTCGCCGACGGCTGGAACCCCATGCCACCCTGCTCGGGCTGCCCGATGATTTCCAGGGCCTGCTGCGCAAGGACCTGCCCTGCAACGAGCGTGGTCATCCCTGCTGCGGCGATTCCGCCGATCACTGTCGAAAGACGCATGCTTTTGTTCCCGTGCACATCGCGGCTTGGCGCCGCTTTCACGGAACCCCGGCCCAAAGGTCAGAATCCCGCCGTTTCCCACGGCCCTCAAACCATATTAGCTTGGCCACGACAAGCAAAACCGTCGCGACAAATCGGCGCTTTGCACCCCGCCCCCGGCACAAGGATTGCCCCTCGTGACCTTCGTCAAGCTGACCCTCGTCACTTTCGGCCTGGTCTATGCCGTCGCCCTGTCCGGGATGTACGCCTTCCAGCGCGATCTGCAATATTTCCCGACCCGCCGCGACCCCACGCCGATGGCAGTCGGGCTGACCGGGGTAACCCGGATCACGCTGCCCACGCCGGACGGCGAAACCCTTGTCCTGTGGGAAAGCCCGCCCCGGGGCGACCGGCCGGTGATCCTGTTCCTGCAGGGCAACGCGGGCGAGATCGCCGACCGCGCCGACCGCCTCGCCTTCTACCAGTCGCAGGGCTTAGGCACCCTCTTCCTCAGCTATCGCGGCTATGGCGGCTCGACCGGGACCCCCTCGGAACGCGGGCTTCTGATCGACGCCAAGACTGCCTATGACCATCTGCGCGCCCAAGGCATCCCCGCCGACCGCATCGTCCTGGTCGGCGAAAGCCTTGGCACCGGCCCCGCCGTCCTTACCGCCGCCGCAAACCCCGTCGCCGCCGTGGTGCTGGAGGCCCCCTATTCCGCCGCTGTCGACATTGCCCGCCAGGCCTACCCTTGGGCGCCCGTGGGCCTGCTGATGAAGGACCAGTTCCGCTCGCGCGACCAGATCGACCGCATCAACGCGCCCCTCCTCATCCTGCACGGCGACGACGACCGCGTCATCCCTCAGGGCTTCGGCAAACGCCTGTTCGATGCCGCCCGCGATCCGAAGACCTTCCTGTCGCTGGGCCCCGTCGGGCACGAGGCACTGTTCTCTCCCAACACCTGGGCCAGGGGCGCGGACTTCATCGACCGGACGGTCGGTCCTTGACCCTTCCCGCGCTGCGGCCCATCTGTGATGCCTGACCTGATGAGGCCCAAATGACCGACGCCCCCTTCCGCCCGTTCGAGACCCACCTTGACGAAGCCGCCGCGCTGGCCACCCTGCGCGAGGCGACGGCGGGGGCAGACGATGGCGAGTTGTTCCTGGAACGCCGCCGGGCCGAAAGCATCGTCCTTGACGACGGACGCATCCGGCAGGCGACCTATGACGCGTCCCAGGGCTTCGGCCTTCGCGCGGTCAGGGGAGAGGTCGCAGGCTATGCCCATTCGACCGAAATCACCGAAACGTCGCTTCGCCGCGCCTCCGAGACCGCCCGCCTTGCCGTGGGACAAGGTGGCGGGACCCTCGCCCCGCCGCCACGCGGCACCAACACCCGGCTCTACCGGGCTGATGACCCGATGGCCGAGGCTGCCTTCCCGGTGAAGATCGAGCTTCTGCGCGAAATCGACGCCTATGCCCGCGCGCTTGATCCCCGTGTGGTGCAGGTTTCGGCCACCCTCTCGGCCAGCCTGCAAGAGGTCGAGATCCTCCGCCCCGAAGGCAGCCGCCTGGCCGACATCCGCCCGATGGCGCGCATCAACGTCAGCGTGATGCTGGAGGAGAACGGCCGCCGCGAACAGGGCGGCATGGGCAAGGGCGGCCGCCATGGCCTGGCGACGCTCATGTCCCCCGACACCTGGAAACCGATGATCGCCGAGGCGCTGCGCATCGCCCAGGTCAACCTTGGCGCCGTCGAGGCCCCGGCAGGCGTGATGGACGTCGTCCTCGGCCCCGGCTGGCCCGGCATCCTTCTGCACGAAGCCATCGGCCACGGGCTGGAGGGCGACTTCAACCGCAAGGAAACCTCGGCCTTTGCCGGGTTGATGGGGAAACAGATCGCATCCAAGGGCGTGACTGTCCTTGATGACGGCACAATCCCCGACCGTCGCGGCAGCATTTCCATTGACGACGAAGGCACGCCCTCGGGCAAGAACGTGTTGATCGAGGATGGCGTGCTGGTGGGCTACATGCAGGACCGCCAGAACGCGCGCCTCATGGGTGTCGCCCCCACCGGGAACGGCCGCCGCGAAAGCTTTGCCCATATCCCGATGCCGCGGATGACCAATACCTACATGCTCTCCGGCCCCGACGACCCCAAGGGCATCGTGGCCAGCCTCAAGGACGGCATTTACGCCGTGGGCTTCGGCGGTGGCCAGGTGGACATCACCAGCGGCAAGTTCGTCTTCAGCTGCACCGAGGCCTACCGGGTCCGGAACGGCGTCATCGGTGAAGCCGTGAAGGGTGCAACCCTGATCGGCGACGGAGCGACGGCGCTGACAGGCATCCGCGCCATCGGCAATGACCTCGCTTTGGACCCCGGCATCGGCAACTGCGGCAAGGCCGGTCAATGGGTCCCGGTCGGCGTCGGCCAGCCGACCCTGATGATCGGCGGGCTGACCGTCGGCGGCGCAGCAGCCTGACGGGGGCCAAAACCTTTCGAAAAGTTTTGTCAAAATCCTTCGAAGGATTTTGCCCGCATCGGCTAGCCTCACCTCCGACCTCAACCGGAGCAGCCCCAGATGATCCTCGTCGGCCAATACGACAGCCCCGTCACCCGCCGCGTCGCCGTGGCATTGCATCACTACGGCAGGCCCTTCACCCGCGACACCCGGTCAATCTTCGGCGAGGCTGAAGCGGTGGGCAAGATCAGCCCCCTGACCCGCATCCCCGCGCTGGTGCTGGACGATGGCGAGGTCCTGATCGACAGCGCCGCGATCCTTGATTACCTGGACGAACTGTCGGGGGACCGGGCACTTTGCCCTGTATCCGGCCCATCCCGCCGCCAGGTCCTGCAGATGACCGCACTGGCGCAAGGCACGCTGGAAAAGGCCGCCGCCGTGGTCTACGAGCGCCACTTCCACCACGCTGCAAACCAGAGCGCCGAATGGCTGTCCCGCTGCCTCGGACAAGCCCGCGCGGGGCTGGACGAACTGACCCGCCGTCTGGACCGCCCCTACGCCTGCGGGGCCGCGCTCAGCCATGCCGACGTGATGATCACAACGCTGATCTGGTACATGCAGGACCGGATGGACGAAGTCCTGTCCCCCTCCGCCCATGCCCCGCTGATCGCGCTGGCACAGCATTGTGAAACACTCCCCGCCTTCCGCGCCGCCGCGATCAGCGACTTCGAGAAGATGCCGAAGTGACGGGAGGACCCAAATTCCTTAAGCAAGGAATTTGACAAATTATTCCTCAAGAAATTTGGCTCCTGGCGGGTCCGACGCGCACTGGCCGCACCAGCCACCCTTTGACCATCAGGCGCACCGAACCGGCACGCCTGATGCTTCTCCGGCGTCAGGCCGCCTTCGCGTTCAGCTGCCCCTCGGCCAGCGCCGACAGCGACTTGTCGGCCGCGTATTCCTGGTCAAGGATGCCCTTCAGCAGGCCAGCTGCCTCTTTCATCTTCAATTGCACCGCATAGGCATGCATCGAGCCATACCGGCTGATCTCGTAATGCTCGACCGCCTGGGCCGAGAAGATGATCGCCGAGTCGTTCGCCGCCCCGCCGGTGAAATCTTCCAGAAGGCTCGTCGCCTCTTCCAGGATGCCGTCCATCGCGTCGCATTTCTCGGCCTTCGGGCGCTTGCCGATCAGCTCGAACACCTGTTCCAGAGCTTCAATCTGGCCCTGCGTCTCGTCGCGGTGGGCGGACAGCGCCTCTTTCAGCATCGGATCATTGGCCGCCTTGATCATCTTCGGCAGCGAGCGGTAGATCTTCTTCTCCGCGTAATACATGTCCTTCAGCGCATGTTCGAACAGCGCTTCAAGCTCCATCGGGTCTTTCGGTTTCGTCGTAGCCATCGTGGATCTCCTGCTATGGCGGCCAAACGCCGCGATGCAGGGAAAACGCCGTTGCACGTCAGTCGTTCCGGGCAAACCGGGACGTGCCACGCTGACCGGCGGTTGTCCGCCACCCAGCCGCCGCTACCGCCCGAACTTGCCCTTTAGCGCATCGGCAAAAGCGTTGCCGCCGCCCTGCGGACCCGACTGCGGCCCGCTCTGCATCGGCCCCCGCACGGGCTTTTGCGGCCCCGGCCCCCGCTCGCGCGCCTGATCCTTAGCGCTGGCTCCTCCGTCCGACTTCATCGTCAGCCCGATCCGCTTGCGGGGCACGTCGACCTCGACCACCCGGACCTTGACCACATCACCCGCCTTCACCACCGCATGCGGGTCCTTGACGAAGCTGTCGGACAGTTGGCTGACATGCACCAGCCCGTCCTGATGCACGCCGATGTCCACGAAAGCGCCAAAGGCCGCGACGTTGGTCACCGTGCCCTCCAGCACCATCCCCGGCCGCAGGTCGCCGATCTCGTCCACCCCATCCGCAAAGGTCGCCGTCTTGAACGAGGGCCGGGGGTCGCGGCCCGGCTTCTCCAGTTCTGCCAGGATGTCCTTCACCGTCGGCAACCCGAACCGCTCGTCCACGAAACTGGCCGGGTTCAGCTGCTTCAGCGCCGCCCCGTCACCCATCAGGCTGCGGATGTCCCGCCCGCAGGCCGCGACGATCTTGCGCGCCACGTCATAGGCCTCCGGGTGGACGGATGAGGCATCCAGCGGCTCTTTCCCGCCCGAAATCCGCAGGAACCCTGCCGCCTGTTCGAACGCCTTCGGACCCAGCCGTGCGACCTTCAGAAGGTCCTTCCGCGTGGCAAACGGCCCGTTCTGGTCGCGATGCGCGACGATGGCCTCGGCCAGCCCCGGCCCCACGCCCGAGACCCGCGCCAGCAAGGGGGCCGAGGCAGTGTTCAGGTCCACCCCCACCCCGTTCACCGCGTCCTCGACAACCGCATCCAGCGATTTCGCCAGCCGGTGCTGGTCCACGTCGTGCTGATACTGGCCGACCCCAATCGCCTTCGGCTCGATCTTCACCAGTTCCGCCAGCGGGTCCTGCAATCGGCGAGCGATCGACACTGCCCCGCGCAGAGACACGTCCAGATCTGGAAACTCCCTGGCCGCCAGTTCGGACGCGGAATAGACCGAGGCACCCGCTTCGGACACGATCACCTTCGTCGGTTTCTCTGCGCCCGCAGGCAGCAGCGCCAGCAGGTCGGCGACCAGCTTCTCCGTCTCCCGGCTGGCGGTCCCGTTGCCGATAGCGATCAGCTTGACGCCGTGCTGGCCGATCAGACGGGCAATCGCGACCTGCGCGCCCTTCAGGTCCAGCTTCGGCTGGAAGGGATAGACCGTATCCGTCGCCACGACCTTTCCCGTCGCATCGACAACCGCGACCTTGACCCCGGTCCGGATGCCCGGGTCCAGCCCCATCGTGGCCTTCCCCCCTGCCGGGGCCGCCAGCAGCAAGTCCTTCAGGTTCCGCGCGAAAACCCGGATCGCTTCGGCCTCTGCCGCCTCGCGCAGTTCGGCCATCAGGTCCAGCGTCAGGCTGGTCTTCAGCTTCACCCGCCAGGCCCATGCCGCCGCTTCACGCAGCCACTTGTCCCCCGCACCCTGCCCCGCAGCGCCGACCGCCGCCCCGCAGGCCCGTTCCGCCGGGCTTTCGCCGCGCGGGGCCTCGGCATCGACCTCAAGGTCCAGCACCAGCACCTCTTCGTTCCGCCCCCGGAACATCGCCAGCGCCCGGTGCGACGGCACGCGGGCAAAGTCCTCGGTATGCGCGAAGTAGTCCGAGAATTTCGCCCCGGCGGCCTCTTTCCCCGGCACCACCTTCGCCGCCAGCTTCCCGGCCTTGCGCATATGATCGCGCAACCGGCCCAGAAGGCTCGCATCCTCGCTCAAGCCCTCGGCCAGAATGTCCCGCGCGCCTTCCAGCGCAGCCTTGGCATCGGGAAACCCTTCCGACAGGAACCCGCCCGCCAGCGCCACCGGGTCCGCCGCCCGGTTGGCCAGGATCGCATCATACAGCCCCTGCAACCCCGCCTCGCGGGCGATCATCGCCTTGGTGCGGCGCTTGGGCTTGTAGGGCAGGTAGATGTCCTCAAGCTCGGCCTTCGTCACCGCCCCGGCAATCGCCCGGGCAAGCTCATCGGTCATCTTCCCCTGTTCGGTGATCGACCCGACAATCGCCCCCCGCCGCGCCTCGAGCTCGCGCAGATAGCCCAGCCGTTCCTCCAGCTTGCGCAGCTGCGTGTCGTCCAGCCCCCCCGTCACTTCCTTCCGATAGCGCGCGATGAAGGGCACCGTGGCCCCCCCGTCCAGCAACTCAATCGCAGCGCTCACTTGTGCGGGCGTGGCAGCGATTTCCGTGGCGATCAGGCGAGGGATTTGGGTCAGGCTCATGCGAATCCTCAAAGGCAGGGGTGGGCACCTTAGCCGCGCCTCCCCGCAGGGTGAAGCCTGCCCGCCCCCTCAGCGCGTCCGCGCCGGGCTCTGGCCAAACCGCTTCTTGTAAGCCTTGGAGAAACTTGACCGCGAGTTGAACCCGGTCGCCACCGCCACCTCCAGGATCGACAGCGTGGTGTCCGACAACAGATCCCGCGCCTCTTCCAGCCGCAGCCCCAGGTAATAGCCCTTGGGCGTCTCCTGCACGACCGACTGGAAGATTCGCTCCAGATGCCGGGGCGACCGGCCGAAGACCTCGGCCAACGCCTCGCGATCCAACGGAGTCGCAATATTCGCCTGCATCGCCGCTATCACCCGCGCTACCGCCGGATTTCGGGCCAGCATCGGCGCCGGGTAGACCTTCTTCTGCGTGGCACTCGCCTCACGCCGCCGCGAATGCAGGCACATCTCGGCCACCGCATCCGCCAGTTTCGGCCCATGGTCCCGGGTGATCAGCGCCAGCATCAGGTCCACCCCGGCCTCGCCCCCCGCGCAGGAAAAGTGCTTGCGGCCAATCACATAGATCTGCTGCAGCGGCTCAACGTCGAACAGCTCCCGGTAGGCCGGCCGGTTTTCCCAATGCACGGCAGGGGCGTCGTCCCCCAGAAGCCCCGCACGGGCCAGGGTATAGGCTCCGGTGCAGATCGCCCCCAAGCCCCCTCCGCGCCGGGCATGGTCGCGCAGCCAGGCCAGCACCTTCTTGTCCGCTGCCAGGCTGGCATCGGTGCCGGAACAGACAATCGCCGTGGTCTCCCGGCTCAACGGCTCCAGGCCCTGGTCGACCTCGATCCGCACCCCGGCCGAACTTTCCACCGGCTGCCCGTCCATGCTGACCAGCCGATAGTTGTACAGCGGCTGTTGCGTCAGCTGGTTGGCGATGCGCAGGGGCTCGATGGCCGAACTGAACGCCAGCAGGGTGAACCGCGGCAGGACCAGAAAGGCGAAGTCCCGCGTGACCACGGGCCCATCAAGCCGCACATGCGCCACCCCGCGCGGGATCACCGCGCTGGCCCGGACAAAGGCTTTGTCATCAGAGGGACGGCTCACCGGCAGGTGTCCTTTGCTGGCAAGGCAGACAAATGCGACATCTCCGCTTCTGCGCCCGGGATGAGCCCCTGTCAATTCCCGGCTTGCCGAGTGGCAGGGCGCAGAAAGCCTGCCCCTTACGCACCTAGCGCGGCTGAAGATCGCTCAGATGCTCGATCAGGCGCTTCTCTGTCTCGGCGTCCCAACCCTCCGGGGCCAGCGTGGCGGCCCAGGCGGGGATGTAATGCCGCGCGGCATAGTCGTGCCCGTATCCCAGAGTGCCGACGGCGACCGCCATGTCGACGCCCACCTGAAGCATCGTGACGACAGGCACCCATTGCATCATCGGCGACACGTCCGGGGCGCGGGACGCGCCAAGCCAGTCCGGCCGCCGCCAGGCCAATGACCAATCGAAGAACACGATCGGATCACTGCCATATTGCAGGAACACCAGCCGCATCGGCCCCCAGTCGGCCGCCGCTGTCGCAAAGCTTGCAGCCTGATTGTCAGCCCGGATGAGCGACCCATTGCCGAACTCCGGCCGCCACGCCGGACTGCCGCTTTGCCTGCGATCCACCACCATGCGCCAGAAATCGCTCAGAAACGGCGAACCGGCCCACAAGGCTCCGTTCGGCATGTCGCCCAGCACATCCAGCAAGGGCATGGTTTCCTGCGACAGGAAGGCCCCAAGGCTCAGCCCATGCAGATAAAGCCGGGGCCGCCTGTCCTTTGGCATGGCCGTCCAGCGCCGGTAGACCAGATCGAACAGTGCCTGTGCCTCGGCGATGCCATGCGTCGGATCAACCGCAACGGATACCGGGCTTGGCAGGTAACTGTACTGGACCGCCACCGTGGCGACATCGCCCCGCGTGATATAGTCCAGCGTGTCCATCGCGCCGGGGTCCAGCCAGCCAGACCCGGTGGGCATCGCAACCACCAGCACCTCGCGATCGAAGCCCCCGACACGCTCCAGTTCAGCCAGTGCCAATGCGGCACGGTCCTCTGCCGTGGGGGCCGCATTCAGGCCGACATAGACCCGGATCGGCGGCCTTGCGGGTGCGTTCCAGAACGCGGCAATCTCCGCCTCACCGGGGCCAGAGGTGACAAAGTTGCGCCCCCAGCGTCCCAGATCCTCCCACGACACAAGCGAGGCCGCGCTGCCCGTCTTGCTCGGGTCCTCGGGCGGCATGACATCCGGCGGAATGAGTGAATCCGCAATCTGCGCCGAACGGTCGGCACCGCGCAGCACCGACCGGAACAGGACCCCGTCGACCAAAGCGGCAAGAAGCGCAAACGCGATTGCCAGCCCGACAAGATTGGCCAGCCTCGGCGGCAGATAGCGCGTGCTCTTCCGGCTCCAGCGCCGGGACAAGCCAGCAAACACCCGCGCCACCATCAGAAGGATCAGAAAGACTGCCGCCGCAATGCCCGCCACCGTGAACGGAGCGACCGAGTCGACATCCGGAAGGTTCCACACGCTGCGGATCGAGTTCTGCCAGACAACACTGCGCCAGAGGCACCAAATCGAACCGATGACGCTGGCCGCAAGGGCCGCACGGGGGATCCAAGGGGATACCGGCCAGGCGGGACGTCCGTCCCACAGCCAGTCGAGCATCCCGCGCAAAAGGGACCAGACCCCATAGCCGAAGGCGAACACGACGCCGGACAGAACGCCCTGAAGTTCCGGCTGGCGCGGCACCATCGAGGGCGTCAATGACAGGCAGGCCAGAACCGCGCCCGCAGCCAGCCCACCGACGCTGACCCGCTGGAACATCCACACCCCCAAACCGACCGAAGGCCCACCCTTCCTTGATTTGCGGTCGCCTTCCGACAAACGGGCACCTCAGCCTCAAATGATGTCGGATCACAGTTAGGCAGGTATTGCCCATCCGACAAATGCAATCTTGCAAGGTCCTCGATGGCCTTCAAGATTGGCTTCTCGGCAACCTTTCCTTGCATCCGGTCGTGCCCAATCAGGGGGCCGACGATACGGCGAAGCGCGCCGCGACCGCTTTCGCACGCCTGTCCGAAGGGCAACTCTCTTCCAGCCTTACCGAATCCGGTTGGCTGCACGGTCGGTCAGCCCTGTGCAAGCTGACAGCAAACAGCAAAGCGCCGGTCGCCTCTGGCTGACCGGCCCTGCAAATCAACTATCTGATTTGGATGGTACAGCTTCCCCGGCTCGAACGGGGGACCCCCAGATCCACAATCTGGTGCTCTAACCAACTGAGCTAAAGCTGCACTTGAGGCGCGATTTAGCCCCGCTCCCCCCGGAATGCAAGCACCTTCACCCGTTCCAGCGCGGCCCGACCGACGGTTTTTTCTTGCACCGCCCCGCGCCTGCCGATACCCGATCAGCAAAGCCGGAGCATCCCCATGGGCATCAATTCCCCCAGCGACATCGCCGCAAACATCCAGATCGGGCCGACCGACACTGGCATGGTTCGCATCTACATCGAAGCCGAAGGCGGGATCGAACTGCCGCTGGATTTCGACCCCGAAGAAGCCGAAGAAATCGCCGAGGAACTGCGCGCCGCCGCCGAAGCCGCG
Source organism: Rhodobacter sp. SY28-1 (assembly GCF_005222785.1). Taxonomy (GTDB): domain Bacteria; phylum Pseudomonadota; class Alphaproteobacteria; order Rhodobacterales; family Rhodobacteraceae; genus Tabrizicola. Next base: position 60,821 of record NZ_STGH01000002.1, read on the forward strand.
CGGGTGATGGGCGACCGGCCCTCGCCCAAGCCGAAGAAGCGCTGACGCCGGACGCAGGGCGGACAGAATTTTTCGAAGAGATCTGCAAATTCCTTCGAAGGAATTTGGCCCGCCCAGCCGGTTGACCGCATCCCCCCGCACCGTCACGATACCGCCGCACGACCCCGGAGGATTCTTCCATGGCCGCAGACGGACCTGCCCCCCAGCCCGACGACGACGACGACGCAGGCGACTGGGGTCCCTTCGGCAAACCCCTGTTCGACGACCCTTCCGCCCGCGCGCTTTCCCGGGTCGGCGTGGTCGATGTCGGCTCGAACTCGGTCCGGATGGTGGTCTTCGATGGGGCGGCCCGCAGCCCGGCCTATTTCTACAACGAAAAGATCATGTGCGGCCTTGGCAAGGGCCTGGCCGAAACCGGCCGACTGAACCCCGAAGGCAAGCTCCGCGCGTTGGCCGCGCTGAAGCGCTTCTCGCTCCTGGCCAAGGGCATGGACATCAACCCCTTCACCGTCGTCGCGACCGCCGCTACGCGCGAGGCCGCCGACGGGCCCGAGTTCCAGGCCCAGGTCCTGCGCGAAACCGGCCTCAGGCTGCACGTCATCGACGGCTCGGAAGAAGCCCGGCTTTCCGCGCAGGGCGTGCTTCTGGGTTGGCCCGAGGCCAAGGGCATCGTCTGCGACATCGGCGGCAACTCGATGGAACTCGCGCGCATCGGCGACGGCCGCGTCGGCAAGCGCGTCTCGACCCCGCTCGGCCCCTTCCGCCTGCAACAGGTTTCGTCCGACCCGAAAAAGCGGAAAGCGCACATCGACGCCATCCTCGAAGCCGCCGCGAAAGAGATCAAACCCGACAGTGACCGCATCTACCTTGTCGGCGGCTCCTGGCGCGTCATCGCGCGTCTGGACATGGAACGGCGCAACTACCCGCTGACCGTCCTGCACGAATACCGCATGACGCCCGACAACCTCAACGCCACGCTCGACTGGCTGGCCACCACCGACCTCCCCGCGCTCCGCGGGCGCACCGGCACCAGCGCCGAACGGATGGAGCTGGTCCCCCTCGCCTGCGAGGTCCTGCGTGAGATCATCCGTGTCCTGAAACCGTCTGAGATCGACATCTCCGCCTATGGCATCCGCGAGGGCCTTCTCTACGAACAGATGCCCGAGAAACTCCGCGCCCGCGACCCGCTGATCGAGGCCGCACGGATGACCGAACTGACCCAGGCCCGCATCCCCGGCTTCGGCAAGAAGCTCTTCACCTTCCTCGAACCCCTGTTCAAGGGCGCGACCGAGGAACGCCTGCGCCTCATCAAGGCCGCCTGTCTTCTCCACGACACAACCTGGCGCGCCCACCCCGACTACCGGGCCGAGGCCTGCTTCGACAACGCCACCCGCGCGAACCTCGGCGGCCTCGACCACCCCGGCCGGGTCTTCCTCGGCCTCGCCCTTCTCCACCGCTACAAGAACAGCCGCGCCGGCAGCCGGATGGAACCGCTGTTCCGCCTCCTCTCCGAGACGGACATCCAGGAGGCCGAAGCCCTGGGCAAGGCCATGCGCTTCGGCGCCATGTTCTCGATCGGCGACCCGTCCAAGGCGGGCGAGCTGCGCTGGAACCCGAAAAAGCGCCAGCTGACCCTCTCCCTCACCGACGACGGTGTCGGTCTCTTTGGCGAGGTCGCCCAGGCCCGCTTTGCCGCTCTGGCTCTCGCCCTGAAAGCCCAGACCAAGGTCACGCTGAAGGCGGAAGAGTGATGCTGCACCTGGATCACCTCGCCATATCCGCCGCCACGCTCGAGGACGGCGCGAATTGGGTCGAAACCGCCCTTGGCGTGCCCCTCGCAGGCGGCGGCAAGCACCCGCACATGGGCACCCACAACCGGCTGCTCAGCCTTGGTGACCTCTACCTTGAAGTCATCGCCATCGACCCCGCCGCCCCAAAGCCCGCCCATCCTCGCTGGTTCGACCTCGACCATTTCCGCGGCCCCCCGCGCCTGACGAACTGGATCTGCCGCACAGATGACCTCGACGCCGCCCTCGCCGCCGCGCCCCCCGGCACCGGCACCGCGACCGACCTCTCGCGCGGCGACTACCGCTGGCGCTTCGCCGTGCCCGCCTCGGGCTGCCTCCCCTTCGACGACTGCCACCCCGCCCTCATCCAGTGGCAGGGCGAGCTTCACCCCGCGAAATCGCTCCGCGACCACGGCATCCGCCTGACCCGGCTGGAGATCACCCACCCCGAAGCCCCAACCCTGCGCTCCGCGCTCAAGGGCCTGACCGATCCCCGCGTCCAAATCCAGCTTGGCCCCTACCGCGGCTTCCGCGCCACATTCGACACCCCGCACGGCCCCCGCGTCCTGACATGATCCGCCCCGCCCGCGCCGCCGACGCCCCCGCCCTCGCGGCGCTGCTGAACCACTGGATCCTGCACACCGCCGTCACCTTCAACCCAGTCCCGAAGACCACGGCCGACATCCTTGCCATGATCGCCGACAAGGACGCTGCCGAGCACGCCTTCCTGGTGGCCGAGGACGCAGGCACCGTGATCGGCCAGGCCAGCTATGGCCAGTTCCGCGGCGGCGCAGGGTACAGGACCTGCATGGAACACTCGATCTCCCTTCTCCCCGGCACGCCCAGCCGCGGCCTCGGACGCGCCCTCCTTACCGCTGTCGAGGACCACGCCCGCGCCACAGGTGCCCACCAGATGATCGCCGGCGTCTCGGGGGAAAACCCCGATGGCCAGGCCTTCCATGCCCGCATGGGTTATGCCCACATCGCCACCGTCCCGCAGGCGGGCTACAAGTTCGGGCGCTTCATCGACCTTGTGCTGATGCAGAAGTTCCTCTGACATCCGCCGCCGCCCCCGCTATTCTCCCCCCATGTCAATCTGGACCCGCATAACCGAGGCCCTCGCCGCCCTTGTTCAGGGCGAGCCCCTTTCGGTGGTCTTCGATCGCCTGCGCGCTGACCCCGCGCCCGAACAATCCATCGGCTTCACCATCGCCGTCCTTGCCCTTGGCGCCAAGATGGCCAAGGCCGATGGCACCGTGACTCGCGACGAAGTCACCGCCTTCCGCCGCATCTTCACCTTTCCGCCCGGCGAGGAAGAACACGCCGCCCGCGTCTACAACCTCGCCCGCCAGGACGTCGCGGGCTTCGACGCCTACGCCCGCAAGATCGCCCGCCTGTTCAACCCCGACGGCCACAAGATCTGTGCCGACGACCACCATGTCCTGGTCGACATTCTTGAGGCGCTGTTCCAGATCGCCATCGCCGACGGCACCTACCACCCCGGCGAAGACGCCTTCCTGACCCATGTCGCGCAGGAATTCGGCCTCGACGACCGTTGTTTCACCATCGTCCGCTCCCGCCTTGTCGAGGGCGCGCCCCGCGACCCCTATGATGTCCTCGGCCTGCCGCGCGACGCCACGAAGGACGCTGCCCGCAAGGCGTGGAAGGACCTGGTCCGCGACACCCACCCCGACGTCCTCCAGTCCCGCGGCGTCCCGCCCGAGGCGATGAAGCTTGCCGAACGTCGCCTGCAGCTCATCAACGAAGCCTGGCGCGAAATCAGCGCCAAGGAAGCCGCATGAGCGAAAGCCGCAAGGGCCTCCGCCTCGCCACCTACAATGTCGAATGGTTCAACGCGCTGTTCGATGACGCGGGAAGGATGCTTGAAGACCATGAATCCTCGACCCGCTACAAGATCACACGCGGCGAACAGCTTGCCGCCCTCGCCATCGTCTTCACCGCGCTCGATGCCGACGGCATCACCATCATCGAAGCCCCCGACACCAACGGCCGCCGCTCGACAGTGAAAGCGCTGGAAACCTTCGCCCGGGCGGCAGGCCTGCGTGCCCGAAAGGCGATCATCGGCTATTCTTCGGAAACCGAACAGGAAATCGCCTTCCTCTACGACCCCGACCGACTGACCGCGCGCCACGACCCGAAAGGCCATCCGGCCACCAGCCACGGCTCCCACGACGCCCCGCGCTTCGACACCACCTTCCGCTACGACCTCGACGCCGACAACATCTCGGAATCCATCCGCTTCTCGAAACCACCTCTCGAACTGGCGCTGACCACCTCGGGCGGCACGAAGCTCCGCCTCATCGGGGTCCACGCCAAATCGAAGAATCCGCACGGCGCCATCGGCCGCGAGGCGCAGATCCGCCTCTCCATCGAAAACCGCCGCAAGCAGCTGGCCCAATGCCTCTGGATCAGGCAGCGCGTTGACTCCCACCTTGTGGCAAAGGACAGCCTTCTGGTGATGGGCGATTTCAACGACGGCCCCGGCATCGACGAGTTCGAGAAACTCTTCGGCCATTCCGGGGTCGAGATCGTGCTTGGCACCGACGTGGACCCCGCCACCCGCCTGACCGACCCCCACGCCACCATGGCGCTGCAATCGCTCGTCAGCCTAGCCCCCACCTCGGCCCGGTTCTACCTCGCCCCGAAAAAGCGCTACTTCGAGGCGCTCCTCGATTTCATCATGGTCTCGCCCGATCTTGCCGCCAGTGGACCCGACTGGCGCATCTGGCATCCGTTCAACGACCCCCGGATCATGGACATCCCCGAACTGCGCGAGGCGCTGCTGCAGGCCTCCGACCATTTCCCGGTTACCATTGACCTGCCAGATGTGATTTGAAAACCGCCGTCCGCGTCCCCATATTCCCGTCATGAGACTCGCCCTCGCCCTCTGCCTCCTTGCCGCTCCGGCATTCGCCGAAGACCAGCCGGTCACGCCGAAAGCCGATGACGAAGGCTTCAGCCTGATGGAAGAAGGCATGAAGCTGGTTATGCGCGGGATGATGCAGGAAATGCAGCCCGCGCTTGACGAGATGGGCAAGGCGCTGGAAGAGGCGGGCCCCGCCCTCGAAGGCCTCGGCGCAGAACTCGGTCCCAAGCTGCGTCAGCTGATCGCGCTGATCGACGACATCAAGAACTACGACGCGCCGGTCATGCTGCCGAACGGCGACATCCTGATCCGCCGCAACGCGCCGCTCGTGCCGAAGATGGCCCCGCAAGCCGACCCCCAGCCCGGCCCGAACGGCGAGATCGACCTCTGATCGCCTGACCGCGTCAGGTCCTGCACTCTGCCCAATTACCTCCGCCAGAGGCACCTTCTCCGCCCGCTCCTCGTTCGACTTCGTCTCCTCGTCGCCAAACCGGCGAGGAGTGACGAAGTCATCGACGATCCGCAACGGGGCGCGGACGTCAAGTTACCAAACCGTAAACACCCACAGCCAACCTCTTGAAATTGCTTCCGGCCCGCAACCTGTCCTGCGTGGACAGCCTACCCCCGCGCCGCGCGGATCAGATCCAGGATCTCCTTCGCCGCCGCCGGAATATTGGTCCCCGGCCCGAAGATCGCCTTCACCCCGGCCCCTTTCAGGAAATCATAGTCCTGCTGCGGAATGACCCCCCCGCAGATGACCAGAATATCCCCCGCCCCGCGCGCTTTCAGCACCTCGATCAGCTTCGGAGCCAGCGTCTTGTGCCCCGCCGCCTGCGACGAAATCCCGATCACATGCACATCATTGTCGATCGCATCCTGCGCCGCCTCTTCCGGGGTCTGGAACAGCGGCCCCACATCCACATCGAACCCGATGTCGGCGAAGGCCGTGGCGATCACCTTCGCCCCCCGGTCATGCCCGTCCTGCCCCATCTTCACCACCAGCATCCGCGGCCTGCGACCCTCAGCCTCGGCAAAAGCCTCCACGTCCCTCTGGATCGCCTCGAACCCCGCGTCGCCCTCATAGGCCGCGCCGTAAACCCCCGCGAGGGTCTTCACCTCGGCCCGATGCCGCCCGAATACCTTTTCCATGGCGTCCGAAATCTCCCCGACCGAGGCCCGAGCCCGAGCCGCCTCCACCGCCGCTTCCAGAAGGTTGCCACCTTCCCCAGCCCGCCGCGTCAGTTCCGCCAGCGCCGCCTGGCACCGCACCTCATCGCGGCCAGCCCGCACCGAAGCCAACCGCGCGACCTGCGCTTCCCGCACCGCCCCGTTGTCGATGTCGCGGATGTCGATCGGGTCTTCCTTGTCCTTGCGGTACTTGTTGACCCCGACGATCACCTCGTCGCCCCGGTCGATCATCGCCTGCCGCCGCGCCGCCGACTCCTCAATCCGCAGCTTCGGCATGCCACTGGCCACAGCCTTGGTCATGCCCCCCATCGCCTCGACTTCCTCGATCAGCTTCCAGGCCTCCTCGGCCAGCTGGTTCGTCAGGCTCTCGACATAGTAGGACCCGGCGAGGGGATCGACGACATGCGTGATCCCCGTCTCCTCCTGCAAGACCAGCTGAGTATTCCGGGCAATCCGCGCCGCGAACTCGGTCGGCAGGGCAATCGCCTCGTCCAGCGCGTTGGTGTGCAAGGACTGTGTGCCGCCCAACACCGCCGCCATCGCCTCATAAGCCGTGCGGATCACGTTATTGTAAGGGTCCTGCTCCTGCAGGCTGACCCCAGACGTCTGGCAATGCGTCCGCAGCATCAGCGACGACGCCTTCTTCGCCCCGAACCCATCCATGATCCGGTGCCAGAGCATCCGCGCGGCGCGGAGCTTCGCGACCTCCATGAAGAAGTTCATCCCGATCGCAAAGAAGAACGACAACCGCCCGGCGAAGTCATCCACGTCCATCCCGCGCGCCATCGCGGCCTGAACGTACTCCTTGCCGTCGGCCAGCGTGAACGCCAGCTCCTGCACCAGGTTCGCGCCCGCCTCCTGCATGTGGTAGCCGGAAATCGAGATCGAATTGAACTTCGGCATCTCGGCGGACGTGTATTCGATGATGTCCGCGATGATCCGCATCGAAGGTTCGGGCGGATAGATGTAGGTGTTCCGCACCATGAATTCCTTCAGGATGTCGTTCTGGATCGTCCCCGACAGGTCCGCCCGCGACACGCCCTGCTCTTCCCCCGCCACGATGAAGTTCGCCAGGATCGGGATCACCGCCCCGTTCATCGTCATGGAAACGCTGATCTTTTCCAGGGGGATGCCGTCGAAGAGCACCTTCATGTCCTCGACGGAATCAATCGCCACCCCTGCCTTGCCCACATCCCCCACCACGCGTGGGTGATCCGAGTCGTACCCCCGGTGCGTCGCCAGGTCGAAGGCGACCGACACGCCCTGCTGCCCGCCCGCCAGGGCCTTGCGATAGAACGCATTCGACTCCTCGGCCGTCGAGAACCCTGCATACTGCCGGATCGTCCAGGGCCGCCCGGCATACATCGTCGCCCTGACCCCCCGCGTGAACGGAGCCACCCCGGGCAATTCGCCCATCTGCGGCAGGCCCTCCACGTCCACCGCCGTATACAGCGGCTTGACCGTGATCCCTTCCAGCGTCTGCCAATTCAGGCTCGAAGGGTCCCTACCCTTCAACTCTTTCGAGGCCAACGCCTCCCACTGCTTCAGGTCCGCCATCACGCTCTCCAATCCGCGCCGTTCTGACGCTTGGGCTTTTGACAATTGGCCCCTATATCAGGACCATGAAAGCCGTCGCCCGTCGTCCGTTCCTTGCCGTCATGGCCCTTGCCATCCCGGCGCTGTCCTTGACCGCGTGGGCCGATGAGGCCCCCGAAGCCGTTGTCGCTTTTGCTCCCGTCCCGGCGTCAGAGGTGGTCGAGGCCGATCTCCTCTTCCTCCGCCGCCCGGTCATCGTCTTCGCCGACTCTCCCGCCGACCCCGCCTTCGTCCGCCAGATGGAGCTTCTGACCCGCTACTACCCCCAGTTCGAAACCCGCGACGTGATCCTCATCACGGACACCGACCCCGCGAACCCCAGTGCCTTGCGCAAGAAACTGCGGCCCCGGGGCTTTTCACTGGTGCTGATGGACAAGGACTGGAAGCCTATGATCCGCAAGCCCCTGCCCTGGGAGGGGCGCGAGATCATCAATTCCATCGACAAGATGCCGATCGCGCGCACCGAGGCGTTGGAGCGGAATCCGGCCGGGCGGTAACCCGGAGTTTTTGAAAACTCCGGACCGGAGCCTTCAACGGCTCCGACACGATTTCTTTGAAGAAATCGATCCCGGCCCGACCTTTGCGCCATCATTCGAACTCCATGATAACGTCGTCGACCTTCAGGCTCGACCCCGCGCTGGCCTTGATCTTCTTGACCACGCCCTTCCGCTCGGCCTTGAGGATGTTCTCCATCTTCATAGCCTCGACGGTCGCCAGAGCCTGACCCTCCTGCACCTCGTCACCCTCTGAGACAGCGATCTTCACCACCAGGCCCGGCATCGGGCACAGAAGGTATTTCGACGTATCCGGCGGGGCCTTCTCCAGCATCAATCCGGCCAGCGCCTTCTGGCGTGGGCTTTGCACATGGACCTTCAGATCCGCCCCGCGTAGCCGCATCCGGAAGCCCATCGGGATCTTCGCGGTCTTGATGACCAAGGGCTCACCGCCCACGGACAGGCGAGCGAGCGGCTGGCCAGGGGTCCAATCGCTTTCCACCCGCAGGTCAGTGCCATCCTCAAAGACAACGGTAGAGCCGTGATGGTCGGCCTTGATGGTCACCGGCCAGCTTTCCCCTTGCAGCGTCACCACCCAGTCATCGCCGACCCGACGGGTATGGTTGTCCATCGTCCCGGAAATCCGCGTCCGCCGGATTTCGGCGACCCGGTTCATTGCCGCCGCCGCCGCCGCCACCCGGCGCAGAAGGCTGGAGTCCAACTTCGCGCCGGCAAACCCGCCCTCATATTCCTCGGCGATGAAGGCCGTCGTGATGTTCCCGCTGGCAAAGCGCGGATGGTCCATCACGGCGGAACAGAACGGCAGGTTGTGCCCGATCCCCTCCACCTCGAACGTGTCCAGCGCCAGCCGCATTTCCTCGATGGCATCGGCGCGGGTCGGCCCCCAGGTGCACAGCTTGGCGATCATCGGGTCGTAGAACATGCTGATCTCGCCGCCCTCGTAAACGCCGGTATCGTTGCGCACGACCCCACCGCGTTCAGTCTTGCCCTCGACCGGGGGCCGGTAGCGAGTCAGCCGCCCGATGGAGGGGAGGAAGTTCCGGTACGGGTCCTCGGCATAAAGCCGGCTTTCCATGGCCCAGCCGTTGATTTTCAGGTCAGACTGCTTGAACGGCAGCGGCTGACCATCGGCCACGCGGATCATCTGCTCCACCAGATCGACCCCGGTAATCAGCTCCGTCACCGGATGCTCGACCTGCAAACGCGTATTCATTTCAAGGAAATAGAAGTTGCGGTTGCCATCGACGATGAACTCCACCGTCCCGGCACTGGTATAACCCACGGCCTTCGCCAAAGCGCAGGCCTGCTCGCCCATCGCCTTCCGCGTCGCCTCGTCCAGAAAGGGCGACGGCGCCTCCTCAATGACCTTCTGGTTCCGGCGCTGGATCGAACACTCGCGTTCTTGCAGGTAGACGCAGTTGCCATGCTTGTCGGCCAGCACCTGAATTTCGATGTGGCGCGGCTGGGTCACGAACTTCTCGATGAAGATCCGGTCATCGCCAAACGAAGCCGCCGCCTCGTTCTTCGACGACTGAAAGCCCTCCCGCGCCTCGGCGTCGTTCCAGGCGATACGCATCCCTTTGCCGCCGCCGCCCGCGCTGGCCTTGATCATTACCGGATAGCCGATCTGGGCGCTGATCTTCACCGCCTCGTCGGCATCGGCGATCAGACCCATGTAGCCGGGGACCGTGCTGACACCCGCCTCCTGCGCGATCTTCTTCGAGGTGATCTTGTCCCCCATCGCCTCGATCGCAGGCGAAGGCGGACCGATGAACACCACCCCCGCCGCCTCCAGCGCCGCGGCGAAGTTGCGGTTCTCGGACAGGAAGCCATAGCCCGGATGCACCGCTTGCGCGCCCGTCGCCTTGATCGCGGCCATGATCTTGTCGATCACGATGTAGGACTGCGCGGCGGGGGGCGGCCCGATATGCACCGCCTCGTCCGCCATCTGCACATGCAGCGCATTGCGGTCGGCGTCGGAATAGACCGCCACCGTCTTGATCCCCATCTTGCGCGCGGTCTTGATGACGCGGCAGGCGATCTCGCCCCGGTTGGCGATCAGGATCTTGTCAAACATCGGCTCCCCCCAGCGGAAATGCAAAAGGACCACCCGGGCGGTCGGCCCGGATGGTCCTTGTGGTCGGTATGATCCGCCCGAAGGCGGCCCGTTCAGTCAGTCGTTCAGTAGCCCGAGTTGCAGGGCGGCAGGCCCAGTTCGATGCCGCAAGTTGCGACACCGGCAAGACCGCCCAGCGCAGCCCCGGCCAGCATGTTTTCGTCCAGCGCGTCGGCGACCAGCGCGCCGGCCGCCGCACCTGCCATGCCGCGGGACGCAGGGTCCTGCATGCAGCCGGCCAGAGAGGTGGAAAGAAGAGCGAAGACGATAAGCGACTTCTGCATGTGATACTGCCTCGTAGGTTTGTTGTTATTGCGCCGGATTCTACCGAAAGATCACGGATTTGGAAGCAATATCTCGCACCGCCTGCGCCGTCGGCACCACCCTGCCGCCCGACAAGGATCGGTCCGGCCTGGGACGGGCCGGACCGAAAAGAAGGGGAAGGGTAACAACGTAGACTGCGCAGGTCGTGGCCGGACTGCCAAAGACCCGCCAGGAAACAATGGCCCCACGATCCGGCCATTGCAAATCCATTGAAAACATCCGCCCCAGCGTGAGCAAAACTGTGCCAAATGGCCTGATGGGTCGGCGAAATCATGCCTAATCCTCGTCCTCATCCCAATCGTCGGCCAGCGCATCGGGGGCATCGGGGGCAAAGACCTGCGGAAATGCCGCCTCGGCGCGCTTGACGTCGATCCGTAACAGCGCCTCGTAGGAACAGGGATCGAACGGGTCCTCTGCCGCCACGACCTCGCGGCCGAACAGCCAGGACAGCCGCCCGGCATCCAGATTGCCGCGCTCGAACGGTTCTTCCCCGAAATACTGCCAAAGCGCCGCCATGAAGGCCTGATCGGCCATGCGGTCGACGTGCTTGCGGTCCTTGAACCGCTCGCGCTTGATCAGTTTGGTCGCGCCCTCTTTCACGTTGGCGCGGCGGATTGTGAACTGGAAATCGGTCCCCGGCATCCGGCCCGGGAAGCCACGGTGCTTCAGCATCTGTCCTGTCCTCTGTCATGGCAGCAGACGGGACCGATAGGCCAAAGCACCACGCCCGCCCAGAGGGAAGACAGCAAAATCGCTCGGATTATTATTGAGAAAGCTGCCTCGACCGCGTCTGCGCGCAGGAGGCAAGGGATTGGTGCGGGCCCGCCCGGCTGATGCCGGCAGGCCCGCTCCGGTACATTACTTGTACTTGCCGGTGTCCACGACTTCCGGGGTGACCGGCTCGGGCATCGGCTCTTCCTTCTTGGCGCAAGCAGCCAGAGCTGCAACCGCAGCCAGAACCAGAACGAGACGTGCGCTCTTCGACATCCTCTACTCCATCCTTCTAGGGGTGCTTCGGAAGCCTCGCGGACTACCGGCACCTGTTCGCTGTTTAAGGCCGATTTGGCCCGGCCCGTCGCCACTTTATCCGAAAGATTTCCGGATTGGTATGTCGGCTGGACCAAGTTCCCGACCTGTGGCGTTCCTACATCAGCCGATAGTGCGTGGCCAGCCGGAAAAACAAGATTTCGCGTCTGCATCAAAAGACCTCCCAGACGCAGGCGCCGTTTTCGGGGCGGTAGGCCTCGAAGAACTGGACGACATCCGGCGCGGGTTCGCCGAATGGAACCACTTCGCTTGCGAATGAGATCACGATCTGTCGGGGCGCCGGGACCATCCCGTCGATGCGCTGGATGGCAAAGCTGTCGCAGACCGCCTGCATGTCGTCAAAGGCCGCCTCGGCATCTTCGGGCACAAGGTCCGGGGCCAGAAACCGGAACCGCGCCGTCGCCCCTTCGGGACCTCGGGCATTGGTCACGATCTCGATCAAGGACAGCGCGCGCCCCGAAGGCACCTCGACAGCCTCGCCCGCTGGCGCGTCGTCCTGACAGGCCGACAGCAGCACAAGGGCGGCCAGCAGAACGGGGCGACGAAGGAGCGCGCGCGGTTTCATCATCACAGCGGGATGTTGTCGTGCTTTTTCCAGGGCATCGCGGCCTTCTTGCCGCGCAGCGCCGCAAAGGCCCGTGCCACCCGGCGGCGGGTGGAATGGGGCATGATGACCTCGTCGATGAACCCCTTCTCGGCCGCCACGAAGGGGTTGGCAAAGCGGTCTTCATAGTCCTTCACCCGGGCCGCGATCTTTTCCGGCTCGCCCAGCTCCGAGCGATAGAGGATCTCGACCGCACCCTTCGCGCCCATCACCGCAACCTCGGCCGTGGGCCAGGCATAGTTGAAATCGGCCTTCAGGTGCTTGGACGCCATCACCACATAAGCCCCGCCATAGGTCTTGCGGGTCAGGACCGTGACCTTCGGGACCGTCGCCTCGCCATAGGCGAACAACAGCTTCGCGCCGTGCTTGATGACGCCACCGTACTCCTGTCCCGTCCCCGGCAGGAAGCCCGGCACGTCGACGAAGGTCAGGATCGGGATCTCGAAGGCATCACAGAACCGGACAAACCGGGCGGCCTTGCGGCTGGCGTCGATGTCGAGGCACCCCGCCAGCACCATCGGCTGGTTCGCCACCACACCGACCGTCTGCCCCTCCAGCCGGATGAAACCGATGATGATGTTGGCGGCGTAATCCTTCTGCACCTCGAAGAAATCACCCTCGTCTGCGATCTTCGTGATCAGCTCCTTCATGTCGTAGGGCTGGTTCGGGTTGTCAGGGACCAGCGTGTCCAGACTGCTCTCGATCCGCGCCGGATCGTCGAAGAACGGCCGCACCGGCGCCTTCTGCCGGTTGTTCAGCGGCAGAAAGTCGAAAAGCCTGCGGATTTCCGCCAGCGCCTCGACATCGTTCTCGAAAGCACCGTCGGCCACCGACGACTTGCGGGTGTGGGTCGAGGCCCCGCCCAACTCCTCTGCCGTCACCACTTCGTTCGTCACGGTCTTCACCACGTCGGGGCCGGTGACGAACATGTAGGACGAGTCCTTCACCATGAAGATGAAGTCGGTCATCGCCGGGGAATAGACCGCCCCGCCCGCACAGGGGCCCATGATGAGGGATATCTGCGGCACCACACCCGAGGCTTCGATGTTCCGCTGGAACACCTCGCCATAGGCTGCCAGCGAGGCGACGCCCTCCTGAATCCGTGCGCCGCCCGAGTCATTGATCCCGATCACCGGCGCGCCGTTCTGCATCGCCATGTCCATGATCTTGCAGATCTTCGCGCCATGCGTCTCGCTGACCGAGCCACCCATAACGGTGAAGTCCTGGGAAAAGACATAGACCTGCCGCCCGTTGATCGTGCCCCAGCCGGTCACGACCCCGTCGCCCGCGGGCCGATCCTTCTCCATCCCAAAGTCGGTGCAGCGGTGGGCGACGAACATGTCGAACTCTTCGAACGACCCTTCGTCCAGCAGAAGCTCGATCCTCTCCCGTGCGGTCAGCTTGCCCTTGGCGTGCTGCGCCTGCACCCGACGCTCGCCACCCCCGGCCCGCGCGGCGGTACGACGACCCTCAAGCTCTTCGAGAATGTCCTTCATCGCGCCCTCCCCCGGCTGATGTCGTGGGCAATCTAAGGGAACGCTGCGGATGCGAGAAGCACGAAACGGCGAATTTGCAAATACCTTTGAAAGACGCGCCATCAAATCGCAAATCCGCAAAGCCTTGCCTTGGCCGTTGGTCAGGCTAAGCCGTCGCGGACCGCAAACCCGAGGACACCATGACCCTGCCCATCCCCGTCGTCACTATCGGCCTTCTGCTGGCCTCGAACATCTTCATGACCTTCGCCTGGTATGGGCACCTCAAGTTCAAGGAAAGCGCGCTCTTCACCGTGATCTTCGTCTCCTGGGGGATCGCCTTCTTCGAATACGTCCTGCAGGTTCCGGCGAACCGCATCGGCCACGGCTATTTCTCGGCAGCCGAGCTGAAGACGATCCAGGAGGTCATCACCCTGTCGGTCTTTGCCGTCTTCTCCGTCCTTTACCTGAAGGAACCACTGCACTGGAACCACCTCGTCGGCTTTGGTTTCATCGCTATCGGGGCCTTCTTCATCTTCCACAAATGGGCGTGACGCAGGCGCTTGCCCTAACGTAATCTCCTATTGGATTGGCGGGAGGACGGCATGGGCTACAGACTGTTCGGACGACGCCAGACCGGCTCGATGGCCATTGAGGCGGCCCTCAGGCTTTGCGACGCGCAGTGGGAGCCGATCGACACGCCCCGCCCCAGGACCGAGGCCGAGCTTGCCGCCCTCCACCAGATCAACCCGCGCGGCCAGGTGCCAATTCTTATCCACCCCGACGGCACAATCATCACCGAAGGCCCCGCGATCCTGCTGCACCTCGCCGATTCCTTCCCTGCCGCGGGTCTTGCCCCCGCACCCGGAACGTCCCTCCGCGCCTGGCATGACCGCTGGCTCGCCTTCTTCCAGGCCAACGTCTACGAAGGCATGCTGCGTGAGCTTTTCCCCGACCGGTATACCGCCGACCCCGCCTGCACCCCAGCCGTCGCGACGGCCGCAACCGCCTATGTCCGCCGCCATTTCCTGATCTTCGAGGCCGAGCTGGCCCGGCACTCTAGACGCGCCTTCACCTGCGGCGACACGCCTTGCGTGCTCGACATCTATCTCTGGATGCTCTGCTTCTGGATGGATACAGCCTGGCTTGCCGACAACTGCCCGGCCCTTAGCGCACACTGGCAGCGTTTGCGAATGATCTCCGATCTTCAGTTGGTCGAGAAAGCGCACTTCCGGTAGGCAAAACCCACCCCGCCCGGAGGTGGACTTCGCCTGACCCGGGGCGTAGGAAAAGGGATGACCTCCCTCCAAGACCCCCGCTTTCTTGATCGGACGACCCCGCCGAAGATCGTCACGCTGATCCTTATGGCCGGACTGTCGGCCCTGACGATGAACATCTTCCTGCCATCCCTCCCCGGCATGGCGACTTACTTCGGCGTGCCCTACGGCGTGATGCAGCAGTCCGTCGCGCTGTATCTCCTCCTCTCCGCCCTTCTCCAGATCATCATCGGCCCGATCTCCGACCGCTACGGCCGCCGCGCCGTGCTGCTCTGCTCTCTGATCCTGTTTCTTCTGGCCACCGTGGGCACTCTCCTTGCGCCCACCGCGACCTGGTTCCTGATCTTCCGCATGGCCCAGGCCGTCATCGCCTCGGGCATGGTCCTGTCCCGAGCCGTCGTCCGCGACATGGTCGCCGACGAACGCGCCGCCAGCATGATCGGCTATGTCACCATGGGGATGAGCCTGGTGCCCATGATCGGCCCGGTCATCGGCGGTGTCCTGGACGACCTTTACGGCTGGAAGGCTAACTTCGCGCTCCTCCTGATCCTCGGCCTCGGCACTCTCGCCCTCGTCTGGGCTGACCTCGGCGAAACCGCCACCCTGCGCCGCGTCAGCCTGATGGACCAGATCCGCACCTACCCCACCCTCCTCGCGTCGCGCCGGTTCTGGGGCTACACCCTTGCTGCCGCCTTCGCCTCGGGCTGCTTTTTCGCCTACCTCGGCGGAGCGCCCTATGTCGGCGACAAGATCTTTGGCCTGTCCTCCACTCATGTCGGCGCCCTGTTCGCTTTGACAGCAATCGGTTACGCCCTGGGAAACTTCTTCGCAGGCCGCTACTCCGTCCGCATCGGCATGAACCGGATGATCCTGCTGGGTTGCATCGTCACTTCTGCCGGGCTTGCGCTTCTGGCCCTCCTCACCCTCGCTGGCCTCTCCGGCCCCACCGTCTTCTTCGGTCTCACCATCTTCATGGGCCTCGGCAACGGCATCTGCCTGCCCAACGCCAACGCCGGAATGCTCTCGGTCCGCCCCGACCTTGCCGGCACCGCCTCCGGCCTTGGCGGAGCAATCCTGATCGGCGGCGGCGCGGCCCTTGCCGCCTTCGCCGGTGTCCTCCTCGGACCCGGCTCTTCGGAAATGCCGCTCATCCTCCTGATGCTCGCCTCCTCCATCGCCTCGGTGATCGCCATCCTCTTCGTTATCCGCCGCGCCCGGCAGATCGACGCCGCCTGACTCTTGACGAGGCTTTGCAAAGCGCCGCATAGCTTTGCAAAGAGGTTCCGATGGCCACCCAGAAACTCTATGCCGGCGTCAAACTGCGCGAGATTCGCGGGCGGCTGTCGCTGACCCAGAAGGCCTTCGCCGACAAGCTGAACGTCTCGCTGCCTTATCTGAACCAGATGGAGAACAACCACCGGCCCGTCTCCGCCGCCGTGGTCCTCGCCTTGGCCCAGGAATTCGGCCTCGACGTCACCGAACTGACCGTGGGCGAAAGCGAACGCCTGGTGACCGACATGCGCGAGGCCTTGGCAGACCCGGTCTTCACCACCGCCACGCCCCCGCTGGCCGATCTCCGCCTTGCCGCCTCGAACGCTCCGGCACTCGCACGCGCCTTCCTCGACCTCCACCGCGCCTACCGCCAGACCCATGAACGCCTCGCCTCGCTGGATGAGGCTTTGGGTCGTGAAGACGCCGATCTCCGCCCCTCGGCATGGGAGGAGGTCCGCGACTTCTTTCACTATTGCGACAATTACTTGGATGCCATCGACCGCGCGGCAGAATATTTCGCGACCTCGGCAACCAGCGGAAAACCCATCGAAACTCTCGCGCAGGACCTGCTGAAACGCGCAGGAATCAGTCTGCACTATTCGAATACCGCGCCCTTGCGGCACTACGACCCGCAGGCCAGGCGCCTCGACATCTCCGCCCGCGCCTCTGGCCCGTCGCAACGCTTCCAGCTTCTCCACCAGGTTGCCCTTCTCACGCAGAATGAACTGCTTGAAGCAACCCTCGACCTGGCAAGGTTTTCCACGCCCGAAGCCCGCGACATCGCCAAGATCGGCCTTGCGAACTACTTCGCCGGGGCCGCCCTCCTGCCCTACCGCGCCTTCCTGACCGCGGCACAAGAGGTCCGCCACGACCTCGAACGCCTCGCCGACATCTTCGGTGCCAGCATCGAGCAAGTCGGTCACCGCCTTTCCACGATGCAGCGCCCCGGCGCCAAGGGTATCCCCTTCTTCTTCGTCCGTGTCGATCAGGCGGGCACGATCACCAAGCGCCACTCCTCCACCCGGTTGCAATTCGCCCGCTTCGGTGGGGCCTGTCCCTTGTGGAACGTCCACCAGGCCTTTGAAACCCCTGGGCAATTCCTGCGCCAACTGGCCGAAACGCCCGACGGGGTCCGCTACCTCTGCCTGGCCCGCGACGTGTCAAAACCCGCCGGGGCCTTCCTCGCCCCGGTTCGCCGCTATGCCATCGGTCTGGGGTGCGAGGTGCAGCACGCCCAACACCTCGTTTACTCCGATGGGCTCGACCTGAAAGGCCGGTTCGAGCCCATCGGCATCTCCTGCCGAATCTGCGAGCGGGTGGACTGCCACCAGCGGTCGGTTCCGCCGCTGGAAGGGCGTTTGAAGATCAATCCCAACGCCCGCGACGTCCTGCCCTACGAGATCGGCTGAACCTCGTCGTTCGCTTCGTGTCCTCCTCGGGGCGGTCAGCGAGGAGTGGCGAAGCCTTCGACGAGCGGCCTACTTGCGCAACGCCGCCGCGATCTGGTCCTTCAGCCGCGACCGCGTTTTCCGCAGTCCTTCCTCCTCGGCCTCGGTCACGAGGTCCAGCCGCGTCTCCGCCCGGTGCACCTTGTCGTTGACTGCATCGTAGTCCGTCAGCAGCTTCGCGAAATGCGCGTCAGACGCCTTCAAGGCACTGATTTTCTGCGCGTCCGCCGGAAATTCCTCGTGCAGCGTGTGCGGGGTGTTCGACATGCCTATCTCCTTCTTGACTGTCCCTACCAGTCTAGAGGGTCCAGCCCCGCGGCACCTTGACCCGGATCAACCTACCGCTGTGAAACCCGCCAGTTCGGGTTGATCCAGGGTTCCAGGTTCGAGGCCGGCAGGGGCGTCCGCCCCAGGATATGATCCGCCGCCTTCTCGCCGGTCATGATCGACGGCGCGTTCAGGTTGCCGTTCGTCACCTGGGGGAAGATCGAGCTGTCAGCGACCCGCAGCCCCTCCACCCCGATCACCCGGCATTCCGGATCGACGACCGCCATCGGATCGCTGGCCCGCCCCATCCGACAGGTCCCGCAAGGGTGATAGGCGCTTTCGACATGCTCGCGCAGGAAATCGTCCAACTGGATGTCGCTTTGCACCTTGGGACCCGGCTGCAGTTCGCCCTTCAGATAGGGCTTGAACGCCTCTTGCCCGAAGATTTCGCGGGTCAGTCGGATGCAGGTGCGGAAGTCCTCCCAGTCCGACGGGTCGGACATGTAGTTGAACCGGATGACCGGCGCGTCCGTCGGGTTGCCCGACCGCAGCGTGATCGAGCCGCGCGACTTCGACCGCATCGGGCCGACATGGGCCTGAAACCCGTGGCCTTCCGCCACCGCCTTGCCGTCATAGCGGACCGCAATGGGCAGGAAGTGGTACTGGATGTCGGGGTATTCGACCCCGGCCTTCGACCGGATGAAGGCGCAGGCTTCGAACTGGTTCGACGCGCCCGGCCCCTTGCGGCTAAACAACCATTGCGCTCCAACCCAGGCCTTGCCCCAGAGATTCCAGTATTTGTAAAGGGTTATCGGCTGGCTTGCCGCAAACTGCATGTAGATTTCCAGATGGTCCTGCAGATTCGCGCCCACCCCGGGCCGGTCCGCGACGACCTCCACCCCATGCTCGCGCAGATGCGCGGCGGGCCCGATCCCCGACAGCATCAACAGCTTGGGCGAGTTGATCGACGAGGCCGCGATGATGACCTCCCGCCCCGCCTTGATGACCTGCCGACCCGCGCGGGTGTCGATCTCGACGCCCACTGCGCGCTTGCCTTCCATCACCACGCGCCGGGCAAAGCCGCGCACGATCTGCACGTTCCCCCCGGCCATCGCGGGCTTGAGGTAGGCATTCGCCGCCGACCAGCGCCGACCCTTGTGGATCGTCGCCTCGAAGGGCCCGAATCCCTCCTGCTGCTGGCCGTTGTAATCCGCCGTCACCGGATAGCCCGCCTGCCGCCCCGCCTCGATGAAGGCGTCGAACAGCGGGTTCTCCCGCCTTCCGCGATTGACATGCAGCGGGCCGTCGGTACCCCGGAACTCTGGCCCTGACCCGCCGTGCGAGGCTTCCATCCGCTTGAAATACGGGAGAACATCGGCATATCCCCAGCAATCCGCCCCCATCTCGGCCCAGGTGTCGAAGTCCTTCGCATGGCCCCGGACATAGACCATCCCGTTGATGCTGGAGGACCCCCCGATCACCTTCCCCCGCGGCGTCGCCAGCACCCGGCCGCCCAGGTGAGGCTCCGGCTCGGTGGCAAAGCCCCAGTCGTAGATCCCCATGTTCATCGGATAGGACAAGGCGCCCGGCATCTGGATGAACGGACCGGCATCCGACCCGCCATGCTCGATCACTGTCACCCGCTTGCCCGCCTCGGCCAGCCGGTAGGCCATCGCGCAGCCCGCCGAACCCGCGCCCACGATCACATAGTCCGCATGCATCAGACCGCCCCCCGCGCCAATTCCACTTCCAGATGTCGCAACGCCAACGCCACTGCCTCCGCCCCGTCAGGCGGGCCCGATTTCAGCACCTCGCGCAGATACAGACCGTCGATCATTGCCCCCAGCGATTCGGCGATTCCCTCGGCCCGGTCACCCGCCAGAGGGCGCAGGGCGGACACCAGATTTGACCGCAGCCGCCCCTGATAGATCGCCAGCAGTCGCTTGGCAGGAGGAGCCGTCTGCGCGAGAACCCAGAAGTTCAGCCAGGCCCCCACCGCCTCGCGCCGGAAGTTGCCGGGGCTGAACGATGCCCGCAAAATCCCGCGAATCCGCCCCTCCGGCCCCTCTGCCGCCGCCAGCGCGCCCCGAACTTCCGCGCCATACAGCGTCATGATGTGGCGCATCGCGGCCAGGAACATCTCTTCCTTCGACCCGAAGTAGTGGTGCGCCAGCGCACTCGACATCCCTGCCCGCTTGGCGATCTGGCTCACCGTCACGTCCAGCGACCCCACCCTGCCGATCTCGACAATCGTGGCTTTTACCAGCGCTTCCTTGCGGATAGGCTCCATCCCAAGCTTTGGCATCGGTGCGGCCCCAAAAATGTCTTGCCAAACCGAAGTAGGGCGAAGTTTATTGACTCGTCAATCAACAAAAAACACGGGGAGCCTGCATGACCATCCGTTCCACCCTCCTGACCACCGCCGTCACCTTCGCCCTTGCCGGGTCCGCCTTCGCCGAAGGTTGCGACAAGATCGTCTTCTCGGACGTCGGCTGGACCGACATCACGGCGACGACCGCCGCCACGACGCTCGTCCTCGAAGCGCTTGGCTATGAGACCGAAACCAAGGTTCTCTCGGTCCCCGTCACCTATACCGGCCTTGCCGAAGGCGACGTCGATGTATTCCTTGGCAACTGGATGCCGACGATGGAGGCCGACCTCGCCCCGCACCGTGACGCAGGGAAAGTCGAAACGGTCCGCACCAACCTTGAAGGCGCCAAGTACACCCTTGCCACGAACGAGGCCGGCGCCGCCCTCGGCATCGCCGACTTCAAGGACATCGCCGCCCACAAGGACGCGCTGGAAGGCCAGATCTACGGGATCGAACCCGGCAACGACGGCAACCGCCTGATCCTCGACATGATCGCCTCGGGTCCCTTCGGGCTGGACGGCTTTGAAGTCGTCGAATCCTCGGAACAGGGCATGCTGGCCGAAGTCGCCAAAAAGTCCGACGCCGGTGAGCCGATCATCTTCCTCGGCTGGGAACCTCACCCGATGAACGCCAACTTCAAGATGACCTACCTGACCGGCGGTGACGACTATTTCGGCCCGAACTTCGGCGGCGCCGTGGTCGATACCAACGTCCGCGCGGGCTATGTCGCGGAATGCCCGAACCAGGGCAAACTGTTGCAGAACCTGTCGTTCTCGCTGGCCATGGAAAACGAGATCATGGGCAAGATCCTGAACGACGGCGAGGACCCGCGCGATGCGGCAAAGGCCTGGCTTGCCGCCAACCCCGATGCCTGGAAGGCCTGGCTTGACGGCGTGACCGCAAAGGACGGCAGCGATGCCGTGGCGGCCGTGGAGGCTGCGCTCCAGTAATCAGACAAGGCCCCGGGGACCAACCCGGGGCCGCTTTCGTTCCGACCAGGGGGACTGGGAATGGACTGGCTGACGGATTACAAGATCCCGGTCGGCAAGGTGGCGAAGTCCATCTTCGACTGGATGAAGGACAACCTCTCGCCGCTGTTCGACGCGATCTCGGCCGTCATGGAAGCGATGATCGAGGGCATCCTGTGGCTTTTGCAGACGCCTCACCCCTTTGTTATCATTGCCATTTTCATCGCGCTGACCTGGTATTTGCAGCGCAGCTGGAAAGTCTGCCTCGGCGTCTTCCTGGGTTTTCTCTTCATCCTGAACCAGGGCTACTGGGAAGAGACGACGGAAAGCCTGACCCTGATCCTGTCGGCCTGCGTGGTCTGCATGGGGCTTGGCGTGCCCATCGGCATCGCCGCCGCGCACCGGCCCCGGCTTTACACCGCGCTTGCGCCGATCCTAGACCTGATGCAGACCCTGCCGACCTTCGTCTACCTGATCCCGGCCATCGTCTTCTTCGGCCTTGGCATGGTCCCGGGCCTGATCGCCACGGTGATCTTCGTCCTGCCCGCACCGATCCGACTGACCCACCTTGGAGTCTCCTCCACGCCGAACGCGCTGCTGGAGGCCGCAACGGCGTTCGGCGCGACCCCGCGCCAAAGGCTCTGGAAGGTAGAACTGCCCTGGGCCATGCCGCAGATCATGGCGGGGCTGAACCAGACCATCATGCTGTCCCTGTCCATGGTCGTCATCGCCGCACTTGTGGGCGCGAACGGCCTGGGCGTCCCCGTCGTCCGCGCGCTGAACTCGGTCAACACCGCGCTAGGCTTCGAATCGGGCTTCATCATCGTCGTGGTGGCGATCCTCCTTGACCGTATGCTGAGGGTGACACGATGACCCGCCCTGCCGTTGAATTCGACCGCGTCTCCATCGTCTTCGGCGACAACCCGGAGCGCGCCCTGCCCCTGATGGACCAGGGCAAGACCCGGGCGGAGGTGCAGCAGGCCTGCGGTCAGGTGCTGGGCGTGCACGACTGTTCGCTGACCGTGGCCGAAGGCGAAATCCTTGTCCTGATGGGACTTTCCGGCTCTGGCAAGTCCACCCTTCTGCGCGGCGTGAACGCGCTGAACCCCGTCGTCCGGGGTGAAGTGCGGGTGCTTGAGAACGACAAGATGGTCTCGGTCACCAAGGCCGACCCCGAAACGCTCCGTCGCCTGCGCGCGACGCGGATCGCGATGGTCTTCCAGCAGTTCGGCCTTCTGCCCTGGCGCACCGTGCGCGAAAATGTTGGGTTAGGGCTGGAACTGGCCGGCATGTCGCCGGAGGCGCGCAAGCCCAAGGTCGATGCCCAGCTTGAACTGGTGAACCTGTCGCAATGGGCGGATCGCAAGGTCGGCGACCTTTCGGGCGGCATGCAGCAGCGGGTGGGTCTTGCCCGCGCCTTCGTCACCGACGCGCCGATCCTTCTGATGGACGAACCCTTCTCGGCCCTGGACCCCCTGATCCGGTCCAAGCTGCAGGATGAACTTCTGGACCTGCAGGCCAAGCTGAAGCGCACCATCGTCTTCGTCAGCCACGACCTGGACGAAGCCTTCAAGATCGGCAACCGCATCGCGCTGATGGAGGGCGGCCGGATCGTGCAATGCGGCACCGCGCGCGAGATCATCGCCAACCCGGTCAGCGAATATGTCGCCGATTTCGTCGCCCACATGAACCCGCTCGGCGTCCTGACCGCCCGCGACGTGATGGAGCCGGGCGAAGCCTCAGCCGTCGCGCATCAGCTTCCCGCCGAAACCCCGGTCAAGCACATCATGGACCTGATGTCCCAGGGCGTGGCCGAGCTGGTGGTAACGGAAAACGGTCGCAACCTTGGCATGATCCGCACCGCCGGGCTGATGGCAAAGCTGATCAATCCACGGGGCTAAGTCCAAGAATTTTAAGTAAAATTCTTGGCGAATTCCTTGAGTAAGGAATTTTGCTCCCCCTGTCGCAGGCGCAGCGGGCAAAAGTTAAGTTTCCCCTAACGTCCGCGACCAAGCCATTGATTTCACGGGAACAATCGAAAGTGTCCACCGTGGACACTCACTCCGCCGCCGCCGTCTTCTTGGGCGCGGCCTTCTTCGCCGTCGCCTTCTTCGGGGCCGCCTTCTTCGCCCCAGCCGCCGCCTTCTTCGGCGCGGCCTTCTTCTTCGTCCCCGATTTCCCCACCTTCTCGGCGATCAGGACCAGCGCCTCCTCCAGCGTGACCGCCTCCGGCTCCACCCCCTTGGGCAGCGTAGCGTTGACCTTCTCCCACTTCACATAGGGACCGTACTTGCCCGGCATGACCTGGACCTCACCCCCATCCGGGTGCGCCCCCAGAACCTTCAACGGCCCCGCCTTCGCCGCCCCTCCGCGCCGCCCGGCCAGCTTCTGGGCCAGCACCTCCACCGCCCGGTTCATCCCGATGGTGAAGACCTCCTCCACCTCCGGAATGTTCGCGTAGACCGCCCCGTGCTTCACATAGGGCCCGAACCGGCCGATCCCCGCTTCGACCAGCACCCCGTCCTCCGGATGCTTGCCGACTTCCCGGGGCAGCGACAGCAGTTGCAATGCCCGCTCCAAGGTCAACCCGTCCGGAGTCCATCCTTTCGGCAGGCTCGCCCGGTCGGGCTTCGGGTTTGCCTCGGAAGCCTCCCCCCGCTGGACGTAGGGCCCGAACCGACCGGCCCGGAGCGAAATCTCCACCCCGTTCTCGTCCTGCCCCAGCACCCGTCCGTCCGAAGCGACCGACTCCGCATCCCCCGCCAAGGGACGGGTATACCGACACTCCGGATAGTTGCCGCAGCCGATGAAGGCCCCCCCCGACCGCGCGGTCTTCAGGTGCAGACGACCCGTCCCGCAGGTCGGGCAGACCCGGGGATCGCCCCCATCCGCCCGTGCCGGGTACAGGTGCGGGGCGAGGAAATCGTCCAGCTTCTCCAGCACCTCGCCGATGCGCAGGTCCGCCGTCTCGGCAATCGCCGCGCTGAAATCCCGCCAGAACCGCGCCAGCACGTCCTTGTAGTCGCGGTCGCCAGCCGAGACATCGTCAAGCTCCGCCTCAAGGTCAGCGGTGAAGTCATACTCCACATACCGCTTGAAGAAGTTCGCGAGGAACGCCGTCACCAGCCGCCCCTTGTCTTCGGGGAACAGGCGATTCTTGTCCTTCCTCACATACTCCCGGTCGACGATCGTGGTCAGGATCGAGGCATAGGTGGACGGCCGACCGATCCCCAACTCCTCCATCCGCTTGACCAGCGTCGCCTCGGTATAGCGTGGTGGGGGCTGAGTGAAGTGCTGCTCGGGCGTGACCGCGCCCTTGTCCAGCTTTTCGCCCTGCATCACCTGCGGCAGGCGGCCTTCCTCGTCGTCCTCGTCGTCGCGGCCCTGATCGTAGACCTTGAGGTAGCCGTCGAACAGCACCACCTGCCCGTTCGCCCGGAACGCCACCTCGCCGTCGGGCGAGGCCACGTCCACCGCCGTCCGCTCCAGCCGCGCCGCTGCCATTTGCGAAGAAATCGTCCGCTTCCAGATCAGGTCGTAAAGCTTCCGCTGATCCTCCTCGACCCGGATCTTCTCGGGCCCCAGGGCCATGTCCGTCGGTCGGATGCATTCATGCGCTTCCTGAGCGTTCTTGGCCTTGTTCTTGTACATGCGGGGAGAGTCCGGAACATACTCCGCCCCGAACCGCCGCTTGATCTCGTCCCGCGCGGCCATCACGGCCTCGGGCGCCATGTCGATGCCGTCGGTCCGCATGTAGGTGATGTAACCCGCCTCGTAGAGGCGCTGCGCGGCGTTCATGCACTGCTTTGCGCCCATGCCGTATTTGCGGCTGGCCTCCTGCTGAAGCGTCGACGTCATGAAGGGCGGCCAGGGGTTGCGCGTCGCCGGTTTCGATTCGACCGCCATCACCTTGAAATCGCGGTGCTTCGCCGCCTCGACCGCAAGCTCGGCAGCGGTGGCAGTGGGAATGTCGAACTTGGTCAGCTTCTTGCCGCCAAGGGTGACCATCCCGGCCTCGAACTCCTGGCCCCGCGGGGTGCGGAAGACGGCCTTCACCGTCCAGTATTCCTGGGCCTTGAAGGCCTCGATCTCCATCTCGCGCTCGACAATCAGTCGCAGGCAGACTGACTGTACCCGTCCTGCCGATTTCGCACCCGGAAGCTTGCGCCACAGGACCGGCGACAGGGTGAAGCCCACCAGATAGTCCAGCGCGCGGCGAGCGAGATAGGCTTCGACCAATGCCTGGTCGACCTCGCGCGGTTCCTTCATCGCCTTGGTCACCGCGTCCTTGGTGATCGCGTTGAAGGTCACGCGGGCGACCTTTTTGCCTTTCTTCAGTGAGCTTTGCAGGGCTTCCTTCAGGTGCCAGCTGATCGCTTCGCCCTCACGATCGGGGTCGGTCGCAAGGATCAGGGTGTCGTCGGATTTCAGCGCTTCGGTAATGGCGCGGATATGCTTTTTCGACTCGGGCGCGACTTCCCAAAGCATGTCGAATCCGTTCTCGGGGTCGACCGAGCCATCCTTTGCAGGCAGATCGCGGACGTGGCCGTAAGAGGCAAGGACCGTGAAGTCCGGGCCGAGATACTTATTGATTGTCTTGGCCTTGGCGGGGGATTCGACGACAACGACTGGCATGATCTAGGGGCTCCCGCGGCCGGCAAATGGCGGGGCAACATGTGGGGGAAGCCGCGCGCTTGTCAACCTGTGGGGGCGAATTCGCCGCGGCGGACGGGCCGAGACGGAGCGGACGTCCCGAGGTCAACAAACGCGATGCCCCTGCCTATTCCAGCCGGGAAAGCAGGCCGCCCGGCTGGCGGGCAATCCGACCCTCAAGCTCAAGGTTCAGAAGTTCGGGCGCAAGTTGGGCCGGGGTGACCTTGAGATCCCGCATCAGCTGATCCTCGGCCAGGGGGCTGGGGCCAAGCCTGGACAGGATCATCGCGTGCAGAAGCGCCACGTCCTTCAGGGGGCGCTGGGGCGTCTCGGGGCCGGGAAGCGGCGCAAGCGTCATATGCGTTTCGGTCCGCGCCTCACCCGGGGTTCCAAGCGCTTCAAGTACGTCCTGAACGCCACGGACCAGCACCGCCCCGTCGCGGATCAGCATGTTGCAGCCCGAGGCCCGGGCATCGAAGGGGTGGCCGGGGACGGCCATGACGTCGCGCCCATAGTCGAGAGCGGCGCGGGCTGTAATCAGGCTGCCCGACTTGGCCGCGGCCTCGACCACGATCACGGCGCGGGACAGGCCCGCGACGATCCGGTTGCGCAGGGGGAAATGCCGGGCCTGGGGCTCAAGACCCAGGGGGTGCTCGCTGATGCGACAGCCTCTGGCGTCGATTGCCTGCGCCAAGGCATCGTTTTCGGCCGGGTAGATCACGTCGATTCCGCCCGCCATCACTGCGATCGTACGCCCCTCGCCTTCCAGGGCAGCTTCATGGGCGGCGGTGTCGATGCCACGCGCGAGACCGGAGACCACGGTCATCCCAGCCTCAGACAGGCCTTGGGCCAGCCTGCGGGCCATGCGCATACCCAACGACGAGGCATTCCGCGCACCGACCATGCCGATGGCGGGGCGGTTCAACAGGGACAGGTCGCCCTTTGCCCACAGCACGGGCGGCGCGTCGGGGATATCCCGGAGGGCGCGGGGATACTCATCCTCGCCGTGGATCAGAAGCCGCGCGCCTGCCGCAAGGCCCTGGCGTTCTTCGGCAAGCACGACCCCCACCGGGCAACATTCGTAGTTTTCGACCCCCGCCGCGGCGGCAATCGCTGGAAGAGCCGCCAGCGCCGCGCAGGCCGAGCCGTGTTCGGCCATCAGCCGATGATAGGTGACCGCCCCCACCCGCCGGGATCGGA
Source organism: Rhodobacter sp. SY28-1 (assembly GCF_005222785.1). Lineage (GTDB taxonomy): Bacteria > Pseudomonadota > Alphaproteobacteria > Rhodobacterales > Rhodobacteraceae > Tabrizicola. The sequence goes on from NZ_STGH01000002.1 coordinate 87,813, forward strand.
CAAGCCGCAGCCGATCCCGCCGTTCGTCGCTGGTCAGACCGGAAGACAGGTTCGCAAGCTGACCATCCGCCATCAGTGCCCTCGTTGCATTCGTAGGGTCCAGTCTGCGTCGGGGAAGGTTAAGGAATGCTGAATCACGCAAGTAAGGATCAGTGTTACAAGGATTGAAGTTGGCGCGGATATTTGATCAAATGACCCAAAGACCCCGAGGCCCGAGTCTGATCTCCGGGGTTGTCATGCTTTCTGGGGAGCCAAGACCATGTTGAACGCCGAAGTAGCCAAGCGCCGCGACGAAGCCATCTCGCGTGGGGTGGGCATGATGACCCAGATCTACGCGGATCGGGCGCTCAACGCGGAGATCTGGGACATCGAGGGCAACCGCTACATCGACTTTGCCGCCGGGATCGCGGTGGTGAACACCGGGCATTGCCATCCGAAGGTGATGGCAGCCGTGGCGAACCAGATGACGAAGTTCACCCACACCTGCCATCAGGTGATGCCCTATGAAAACTATATCCGTCTGGCCGAACGGCTGAACGAGAAGGTGCCGGGCAACTTCAAGAAGAAGACGATCTTCGTGACCACCGGCGCCGAGGCCTGCGAGAATGCGATCAAGATCGCCCGCATCGCCACCGGCCGCGATGCCGTCATCGCCTTCGGCGGCGGCTTCCATGGCCGGACCTTCATGGGCATGGCACTGACCGGCAAGGTTGAGCCCTACAAGAAGGGCTTCGGCTCGATGATGCCGGGGGTGTTCCATGTCCCCTTCCCGATGGAGCCGCACGGGATTTCCACCAAGGACGCGATGGCGGGGATCGAGAAGCTGTTCAAGGCCGACCTCGACCCGGCCCGCGTGGCCGCGCTGATCTTCGAACCCGTGCAGGGCGAGGGCGGGTTCTATCCGGCGCCGACCGACCTGGTGAAGGCGATCCGCGCGCTGTGCGACCAGCATGGCATCGTGATGATCGCCGACGAGGTGCAGACCGGTTTTGCGCGCACGGGCAACCTGTTCGCGATGGAGATGCATGGCGTGGCCGCCGACCTGACCACCATGGCCAAGGGCCTCGCAGGTGGGTTGCCGCTGGCGGCCGTCACGGGCCGCGCCGACCTTATGGACGCGGCCAATCCGGGCGGCCTGGGCGGGACCTATGCGGGGAACCCGCTGGGGATCGCCGCGGCAAATGCCGTTCTGGACGTGATCGAGGAGGAAGACCTCTGCGCCCGTGCCAATGAGCTTGGCAGCCGGCTGAAGCAGCGGCTGGAGGCGATCCGCGCCACCTCGCCCGAGATCATGGACATCCGCGGCCCGGGCTTCATGGTCGCTGTCGAATTCGGCAAGCCCGGCTCGAAAGAGCCTGACGCCGGGTTCACTGGTCGCGTCCGGATGGAGGCGCAGAAGCGCGGGCTGATCCTTCTGACCTGCGGCGTCTACGGCAACGTTGTCCGCTTCCTGGCCCCGATCACCATTCCCGACGCGCACTTCGCGGAAGCGATGGATATCCTCGAAGCCTCGGTCGCCGCCGCGCGCCAGGGCTGAATGCGGTGGGATACCTTTCGGCGACGGCCGAGGCCGGGCAGTATGACGTAGTACGGGCGGTCGAGCGTCTCGCCGCGAAAGGCGGGCCCGGACCGCTGCGTCAGGGCTTCAGCCTGATCCGGCTTCAGTTCAGTCGCTACAAGGTGCGGCCCGAGGAATACTTCACCTTTGCGCTCTGGCGGAAAGACCGCGGGCGCGCCTTTCTGCGCGACTTCATCGCCAACCGCCGGATCAAGGCGTTCAACGCCTCGCTGAACATGCCGGACCGGGGTCTTGCGCATGACTTGGTGAACGACAAGCTTGCGACCGAGGCGCTGCTTCATGCCCGGGGACTGCCGGTCAGCAAGACCCTGGCCGCCTTTGCACCAGACGGGGCATCGCTGCCTGACCTGCCCTATCTTCGGCCCTTGCACTCGGCCGAGGACCTGCAGGCCTTCTTTTCGGACCCTGCAAACCTGCCGGTGTTCGGCAAACCGCGCGCCGACAGCTTTGCCCGGGGGGCGGCGGCGATCTCGGGCCTGGCAGAGCCGGGAAAGCTGCGGTTTCTGACGGGCGAGGTCGTGCCGATTGACGGACTTGCGGCCGAGATCGTGCGTGACTGGCGGCAGGGCTATGTCTTCCAGCCCTTCTACCAGTGCGAGGCCAGCTTGCGTCCACATGTCGGGGCCGCGATGGCATCGGTCCGGATCGTCACTCTCTGGACCGACCGCGGGATCGAGCCCTGGTACGCGGTGATACGCCTGCCTGCCAGGTCGGCGATGCATGACGGGGACGCAAAGGACGATCGGATCTGGGGGTTGATCGACATCACCTCGGGCGAAGTGGTGAAGCTCCGCATCCTGCGCGACCCGCAGACCGAGGACCTGCGCCACGGCAACGACCCCGACCAGCCTTTCCTCGGCTTCCGGATACCGGACTGGGCGCGCGCGGTGGAGCTTTGCCGCGAAGCCCATGCCAGCTTTCCCGGTCATGGCATCATCGGCTGGGACGTCTTCCTGACCGATGCCGGTCCGATCCTGAACGAAGCCAACGCCAACCCCGGCCACGTCTACCAGGCTGCCGCCCAGCGTCCGCTTCTGAACCCGGACCTGCGCCCGGCCTATGAACGCGCCCGGGCCTTTGCGCAAAAGCACGGTGGCGGCAGCCCGGCGTTCTGATCCCGAAGGCTGGGAATGGAAAACTTCCGGACCACTGAAGTCGGTTGAATTCCGCCCAGTTGGCAGCCTAACCACAGATTGTGGAACCTTCCGCGCGGCGCGGCGTTACAGTGCAGCCGTAGACTCATCACTTGGAGCACACATGATGAAGCGTTCTATCCTCACCCTTCCCCTGGTCTTCGCCACTCTGGCGGCCTGCACCCCCGCTGAACAGAACGCGACGATCGGCGCTCTGGGCGGTGCTGCGGTTGGCGCGGCAGTCTCGTCGGACAGCGACCGCGAAAAAGGCGCCATCGTCGGCGCAATAGTCGGCGTCGCGGCGTCGCAGCTGATCGGCCCGGCGCCGCAGCAGGGCAAATGCTACTACCGCGACCAGTATGGCAACCGCTTTATCGCCGACTGCGCGTAAGGCGGACGCTGGACCCAAACGGTCCTGCCTGTTTCGAAAACCCTGGCTGTCACCGGCCAGGGTTTTTGCTTTTGCAGCAGGTCCGATCTGCAGCACCTTCGCACGCCCCTTTCGCCGGGCGGGCGAAGCGGCTAGAAGCGCGGCCAGTCCACAAAGGGCCCGAAATGGCTGATCCTTTTCCCGGCATCGAGATCGCTGACGCCCGTGTCCGGCTTGGGTATCGCACGGTTCTGGATGGCCTCACCCTCAGCCTGACCCAGCGCAGGATCGGTATCCTTGGCCGCAACGGCTCGGGCAAGACGACGCTCTTGCGGCTGATCGCGGGGCTGATCCCGGCGGCGGCGGGAACCGTTCGGGTCGAAGGGTTCGACCCCTACACCGACCGGCGCGCCGCCCTGTCTGCCATCGGCATCCTGTTCCAGAACCCGGATCACCAGATCCTGTTTCCGACGGTCGAGGAAGAACTGGCCTTCGGTCTGGCCCAGAAGGGCCTGTCACAGGCCGAAGCCCTGGCGCGCGCCAATGCGGCCTTGCAGGTTGAGACGCGCGGGCATTGGGCCAAAGCACCAGTGACGAGCCTCAGCCAGGGACAGCGTCACTACCTGTGCCTGATGTCGATCCTGCTGATGGCGCCCCGCACGATCCTTCTGGATGAACCCCTTGCCGGGCTGGACCTGCCGACGCAGACCCGTCTGGCCCGCCGCTTCGCCTCCCTGCCGCAGCGGCTGGTGACCATCACGCATGATCCCGCGACGGTGCAGGACTGCGACCGGGTGATCTGGCTGGAAAATGGACGCATCGCAGCCGATGGCTTGCCCGGCGAGGTCATCCCGGACTTCACCGCCGAAATGACCAGGATCGGAGCTGAAGATGCTGACGCTGACCTCGCCGGTTGAGACCTGGGCGCATCGCCTGCCTGCAGGGCCTAAGCTGGCCGCGGTGGCCGGGGTCACGACCGGACTGTTCCTTCTGTCCTCGCCCTGGACGCTGGCGGGACCGGCCCTGGCCGCACTGGCGCTTTATCTGTCCGGGGGATGGGTCTTTGCGCGGGCGGGGCTGCGGCTTCTGTGGCCGCTTTGGCCCTTCGTGCTGGTGGTCGGGCTCTGGCATCTGTGGACTGCGGACCCTGTCGGCGGAGCGGTGGTGCTGCTGCGCATGTTCAGCGCGGTGGCGCTGGCGAATTTCGTCACCATGACCACGCGGCTGTCCGACATGCTGGCGGTCATGGAGCGTCTGGCCAGCCCGTTGTCTCCCGTTCTGCCGCCACGGCGACTGGCGCTGGCCTTCGCGCTGGTGATCCGCTCCATCCCGGTGATGGTCGAACGGATGGACCAGATCCGGCAATCCTGGTCCGCCCGCGCCCCGCGCCGGCCGCGCTGGCGGGTGCTGGTCCCGGCGGTGCTGGCGGCGCTGGACGACGCGGACCGCGTGGCCGATGCCTTGCGGGCACGCGGCGGGTCGGGATAAGTGGGCGCGAACCAACTGGCGGGGACATCGTGGAACGCAACCTTACCCATATCGCTCTGTTCGCCGCGCTGATCGCAGTGCTGGGCCTGATCCCGAAGATCGATCTCGCCTCGGGTGTGCCGATCACCGCACAGTCGATGGGCATCATGCTTTGCGGCGCGGTGCTGGGTGCGCGGCGCGGTGCGCTGGCGGTGCTGCTGTTCCTGGCGCTTGTGGCGGCGGGCTTGCCGCTTCTGTCCGGCGGGCGCGGCGGGATCGGGGTCTTTGCCGGACCGTCCGTCGGCTTCCTCGTGGGCTTCCCAGTCGCGGCCTTCGTCACCGGATGGTTCATGGAACGGACCACACTTTCGCCCATGGTCGCGGCAACGGCGGCCTCGGTGATCGGCGGGATCGGAGTGCTGTACGTCTTCGGTATCATCGGCATGTCGATGGTGCTGGACAAGACGCTGGGCGAGGCCGCCTTCCTGTCCGCAGCCTTCCTGCCGGGCGACGCGATCAAGGCGGTGATCGCCGGTCTCGTGACGCAAAGCCTGTCGCGGATGCGGCCGGCCTCGCTCCTCTCCCGCGCCTGAGACTAATCCGGGGCCTCGACCAGCAGCGCGGTCCCGATTCCCCCGGCTGCGGCGATTGCGGCAAGGCCCCGGCCCTGTCGCAAGCCGTGGAACAGCCGGACCGCAAGCACCGCGCCCGAGGCCCCGACCGGGTGCCCGCGGGCCAGCCCTCCCCCGCCCGGGTTGACGATGGCGGGGTCCAGCCCCGCCCCCTCCACCACAGCGATGGCCTGAACGGCATAGGCCTCCATGATCTCGGCCATGGCAAGCGCCTGGCCGCCCCAGATCGCCCGGATCGCGGCCACTGGGGCGAGGCCGGGCTCCATCGGGTCGCCTCCGACCGTCCTCCCCGCCAGAAGCGTCAGCCCACGGCCTTGCGCAACCCGGTCGCTGACCACCAGGCAGAGTGCAGCCGCATCGGCAGCGACGGCAGCCGTCGCGGCGGTGATGCCGCCGTGCACGACGGGTGCCCGGGCAAGAAGGCGCGGCGACAGTTGCCGGGGGAACGCATCCTGCATCACCCCGTGCAGCGGCACGATCTCGGCCGACAAATCCGCCGCCAGCGCCTTGTCGTGGCTTGCTGTCGCCCAGGCCTCTTGCCGGTCCCGGCCAATCCCCAGCCGCAAAGCCAGCGCATCGGCGGCCTCTGCCATGCCCGGGTTGCGGTCCGGCCAGGGGGTGAAAGGCGCCTCGTCGTAGGGCACCGCAGGGCCGCCATCCGGATCGGTCCGCAGGCGCAAGGGACGGCGGGAGTAGCTTTCGACGCCACCCGCGACCACAACCTCGGCCGCGCCGGAATCCACCAGGGCCTTGGCCAGCAGGATGGCATCGAGGCCCCCCGCGCATTGCCGGTCCATGGTCAGACCCGCCACCATCTGCGGCAGGCCAGCCGCCAGAGCCACCCGCCGGGCGGGGTTTCCCCCCGCGCCAAGGGCGTTGGACAGGATCACCTCATCAACCTGTCCGGGGGCAATCCCGGCATCGGCAAGGCATGCGGCAAGAACCGGCGCCGCGAGCTCCTCCAGCGACAGCCGCGCGAAGGCCCCGCCCCGGGGAACCACCGCCGTCCGGCGCGCCGCGATCAGCCGGGCCATGACAGGCTTGCCTCCAGCGCCTTGAGGTCGGTCTTGCCCGAGGCAAGCACCGGCCAGTCGTCCCGCCAGATCAACGCCTTGGGGGCCTTGGTCGGGCCAAGCGTTCCCCGCAGGCTGCCAAGGATCGCATCCTCTTGCCCCGCATCGCCCTGCAGGACCGCCACCAGCGCATGGCCGCGCAGTGCGTCCTTGACCGGCAGCACCGCAGCGCGGCTCACGCCGGGCAGCGCCTGCAAGAGCGCCTCGATCTCTTCGGGAAAGACGTTCTGGTCGGCCACCGTGACCATGCGCCCTGCGCGCCCTTTCAGGTAAAGGTAGCCAGACTGCAGACTGCCGATCTCGCCCACCGACAACCAGCCATCCCGCCACCTTGTACCGCCGGGTCCCTGCCCTTCCTGTCCGGCGCCGAGGACCGATTGATCGCCGTAGCCAAGAAACAGGTAGGTGCTGCGCACCCAGACCTCATCGCCGGGATCAACCGTGATCTCGACACCCGGATAGGCTCGCCCGACCGATGCATCGGGAGTCTCGGCATCGGCAAGCGTGATGAAGCTTGTCTCTGCCGCGCCATAAAACTCGCGCACCTGCGCGTTGGGTGCCAAGGCGGCAAGCGCGTTGCACAGTGTCGCATCAAGCTTTGACCCGCCGACGAAGACGAACTGCAGGTCCGGACATGGGTCCTGCGCCGCAGCCAGCAGCCGCAATTGCGCGGGCGTGGCATACAGATGGGTGACCCCACGCCGTCCAAGCGCAACAGCCTGACGGTCCGGGCGCAGCGCATCAAGAAGGTGGACCTCCGCCCCCAGATGCACCCCCTCGACCGCACCGTAGAGCGACAGGGAATGGGCCAGCCGCCCCAGAACGGCAACCCGCGCCCCCGGGCCGATGCCGAAGCCCGCATTGACCGCAAAGCTTGCCGTCCAGGAGGCTTGGGTGCGACGGATGCGGCGTGGCCGCCCGGTCGACCCAGATGTCAGCGTTTCGAACACCGGCCGCCCCTCCGGGTCCGGCGCGGGCTGATCCGCCGCGCCGATGCGGAAGGCCGGGTGTCCGATCGCCGCCGCAAGCCCTGCCGGGGTGTCGGGCAGCACCGCACCGCTTTGCGGCACAGGTGGCACCAAGGTCCCGGAACTGTCGAACAGCCGGGCCTTGGGATGCCACCGAAAGCTGTCGGTCATGCCGTCAGAAGCGTGGCGATCCGGCGCAGCGCCAGAAGATAGCCTTCCGTCCCGCAGCCCGCGATCACCCCGTCGGCGCGGGCCGAGACGTAGGAGTGGTGGCGGAACGCCTCGCGCTTGTGGATGTTCGAGATATGGACCTCGATTACCACACCTTCATAGGCGTTCAGGGCGTCCAGGATGGCGATGGAAGTGTGGGAATAGGCACCAGGGTTGATGATGATCCCCGCACTCGTCCCCCGCGCCGCGTGGATCCAGTCGACCAGCTGGCCTTCGTGGTTTGACTGCAGCGCCTTGACCCGGAGGCCGAGGTCGTCCGCCAGGTCCGACACCTTGGCCGCCACGTCGTCCAGCGTTTCCCGCCCATAGATTTCCGGCTGGCGCAGGCCAAGCAGGTTCAGGTTCGGGCCGTTCAGCAGGGTGACGAGTTTCGACATGGGGCGTCCGCGCAAAGGGTTCGCGCGAGATTAGCCGATATGCCTGTCGGGACAACGGGCAAAAAATTGGCGGCTTTCCAGGGACCTGCTGGGGACAGTCCGGAAAGCCGCCCAGGGAGACACCATTACACCCCAAGGGGTTGAAATCAGGCCACTTTCTCAAGAACCAGTTCGGGCAGGATGCCCAGGGCGCGCACCACTTCGCGGGTCAGATGCGGGCGGTTCAGGGTGTAGAAATGCAAATCCTCGACCCCGCCCTGGATCAGCTTGTCGCAAAGCTGGGTGCATTGGGCGAGCGCCAGAAGCTCCTCGCGCCCGTCGCGGGCGGCGGTGGTGAAGGCCTCGTCCAGCTTCTGCGGCACCGAGGTCCCGCAGCGGCGGGCGAACTTTTTCGCGCCCTCCCAGCTGGTGATCGGCAGGATGCCGGGGATGATCGGGGCGGTGATCCCCGCCTTCACGCAGGCATCGCGGAAGCGGAAGAAGGTGTCGGCATCGAAGAAGAACTGGGTGATCGCGCTGGAGGCCCCAGCATCGGTCTTGCGCTTCAGCCAGGTGACGTCGGCGGTGCTGTCGGCGGCGTCCGGGTGGGGTTCGGGATAGGCACCGACGCGGATCTTGAACTTGCCGGTTTTCGCAAGCTTCTCAACCAGTTCGACCGAGTTGGCAAAGCCCAGAGGGTGCGGGACGAAGCGCTGCGCACCTTTGGGGGCGTCGCCGCGCAGGGCGACGATCTCGGTGACGCCGGCAGCGGCATAGGCCTCGGCGATGGCGAGCGTCTCGGTCTGGGTCGCGTCGACGCAGGTCAGGTGCGCGGCGACCGGCAGGCCGTAGTTGCGATGGATGGTCGAGACCGCCTCGTGCGTCAGGGTGCGGGTGGTCCCGCCCGCGCCGTAGGTGACCGACACGAAGGACGGCTTCATGGGCGCCAGTGCCTGCACCGTTTCCCACAGCCGGAACGAGGCGTCGAGCGACTGCGGCGGGAAGAATTCGAAACTGATACGGGGCGTGGACATGGTGTTCTCCTGCGATGGGTTCTTGTCGCAGATTTCTAAATGTGAGACCAATTCATAGTTCTCACGATCTTCATGAGGTTCGTTCATGTACATCGAGCTGCGCCATCTGCGGACGATCCGGGCCATCCAGCAGGCGGGGGGGCTGCAGCGGGCGGCGGATATGCTGAACATGACGCAGTCGGCTTTGTCCCATCAGGTCAAGGGGTTGGAAGATCAGGCGGGGATGGAGCTGTTCGTGCGGCGGTCGAAGCCGATGCGGCTTTCGGCGGCCGGCATCAGGATGTTGCGGGCGGCGGAACGGATCCTGCCAGAGATTGACGCGATGGAAGAAGAGTTCCGCGCGCTGCGTGCTGGGCGGACGGGCCGACTGCACATCGCCATCGAGTGCCATGCCTGCTTCGACTGGCTGTTCCCGGTGCTGGAGATGTTCCGCCACGCCTGGCCGGAAATCGACGTGGACATCCGGGCGGGGCTGGCCTTTGGGGCGCTGCCCGCCCTGAACCGCGAGGAGGTCGATCTGGTCATCTCCTCCGACCGTGAGCCGCCGCCCGGGATCGTGTTCAACCCCCTGTTCGACTACCACCCGACCTTTGTCGCGTCCTCGCAGAACCCTTTGGCGGCAAAGGATTTCATCACCGCCGAGGATTTCCGGGACGAGGTCCTGATCACCTATCCGGTCAGCCGCGACAAGCTGGACGTCTTCACCGAAATCCTGACGCCCGCAAAGGTGGAACCCCGGGCGCAGCGGACGGCGGAGCTGACCGCGGTGATCCTGATGCTGGTGGGATCGAACCGGGGGGTGGCGGTGCTGCCGGACTGGGTGATGCGCGAGGTGAAATCCAATGCCGACTACATCACGCGGCCGCTGGGGCCCGAGGTGGTGACCAAGCGGATGTATGCGGCGACGCGGGAGGAGGATGCGGCGAAACCCTATATCGCGCATTTCCTGCGGCTGGCGCGGTCGGAGCCGGTGAAGCTGCAGCGTGCCGACTAAGTCACTGCGGACGCTGGGTTAATCCGGGGTGTTTCGGAAAGGTTAAGCGTCTGGCATCCGTCTGGCATGTGTCGGGTTTCCGTACCGACGCAGGCGGGCCTGTGTGTCGTTCACCATGAGGGACGAATCGGTACCGCAGGCGTGGGTGACGCCTCCTCGTTCGACTGCGTCTCATTGTCGGAAGGCCCGCGAGGAGGGACGAAGTCCCCGACGAGCCTTACGCCCGGATCGTGTCCGCCATCGGTTTGAACAGCCCGTCATTGGCCGCGATCAGCGCGCCGTCCAGCGGGTCGGTGCCTTCGCGCAGACCTTCGACCAGCCCCCCGGCTTCCTTGACCAGCAGGATCCCGGCCGCCACGTCCCAGGCCGACAATTCACGTTCCCAGTACCCGTCGAACCGGCCGGCGGCGACGTAGGCGAGGTCCAGCGACGCGGCCCCCCAGCGCCGCACCCCGGCGCAGGCGGGCATCAGGCGGCCTAGGTCCTTCAGCATCGCAGGAAGCGTGGACTTTGCGCCGAAGGGCACGCCAGTCGCAAAGACCGCCTCGTGCATCGCCCGGCGGGCCGAGACGCGGAGGCGGCGGTTGTCGTTCAGCCAGCAACCCGCGCCCTTTTCGGCCCAGAACATCTCGTCCTTGGCGGGGTCGTAGACGACGGCGGAGACGATCTCGCCCTTGTGCTCCAGCGCGATGGAGACGGCCCAGTGCGGCATCCCGTGCAGGAAATTGGTGGTCCCGTCCAGCGGATCGACGATCCAGCGCCGGGTCGGGTCGGCACCCGCGGCGCCACCGGTTTCCTCGCCCAGCCAACCGTAGGTCGGGCGGCCACCGAGGAGCTCTTCCTTGATGAGACGTTCGGCCTCGCGGTCGGCCCGGGACACGAAGTCCCCCGGACCCTTGGTCGACACCTGCAGGTTCTCCACCTCGCGGAAGTCCTTGACCAGGCTGCGGCCCGCCTTGCGCGCAGCCTTGATCATCAGGTTGAGGTTGGCCGAGCCCTGCATCTTCCGCTCCAACAGCATTTCAAGCCCGGCGCTATAGCGGGTCGGGGGCGGGAAAGAAAGGGGGCGAGGCCTACTGGACGATCACCACGCGCATGTTCTCCATCCCCTCGGCCTTGACCATGTTGAACAGGATCTTGGCGTTGTCGGGATGCAGGCGCACGCAACCGCGGCTTGCCGGCGCGCCAAGCTTGCTGATCTGGTCGGTGCCGTGGATCGCATAGTGCCCGTCGTAGAAGATCGCGAAGGGCATCGGCGCGTTGTTGTAGCGGCGCGAGCGATGGTTCTTCGACAAGAATTCCGGCGCATAGGTGCCGGTGGGAGTGATCTTTCCCGCCTTAGCGGTTGAAACCGGCCAGGTGTAAAGCAGGCGACCCTCGTGGTAGACCTTCATGGTCTGCGACGAAATCGAGACACGGGCGAGGACCCGGTCTGCAAGGGCCTGCCCGGGCAGAAGCGCCAGAACCAGGGCAAGCGCGGCAAAATGGCGGCGCATAGAAACCTCCGAATGTATTCACCAATCTGCGAGAAGAATTCCCGCTGTTGTGCATTAGTCAATGAAAAACCGGCAAAAATCCGGTCAGGAATCCCGGATTTGTGGCGGGTTTGGGTCAACCTTCGTCAGAACCGGGCAGAGACAGCGCGCCGATCATCGGGCCTTCCAACTCGCGCAGGAGCTTGCGGCGGATCGCTTTCGGGTAGTCCTCTTGCCGGGGCGCGCTTTCGACAAAGGCCCCCGGACCGCGGATCACCTGGGTCCGGTAATAGTCGAGGATGCCGGCCTCATGCTCTCCCACGGCGAGGCCATTCACCGTGATGCCAGTGAAATCCTCACGCTCATAGGTCCGGTGAACCGAGATCCCCTCGTTGTTCTGCCCGTCTCCCGCCACGTCGATCACCCTACGGTCGCAGGGGGGTGCCTCGGACATCAGGTCCAGACCGAAACGCAAGGCATCGCCCAGCGCGGTGGCCAGCCGGGCAAGCGGCCTTGGCGTCCGGCGCACGGTCCAGATGACGCTGTCCAGGGCCTCGGGGCTGTCGAGGCTGACCCAGGGCTGGACCAGGTCCTGATAGCCGTTGCCGGACCAGTAGTAGATCGCCAGGGCGACCTCACCCTCGGGCACGAAGATCGCCCGCCGGACCTCGGGGTCCTCCAGGGCTTGCGCGAGCCCTTCGGTCTGGATGATGTAATCTTGCGAATCGATCGACCGTGAAATGTCGACCGCAAGGGCTAAAGCCAGACGGCAGTCGGACAGCGCGGGGGCCACACAGGCAGCCACCAGGCCAAGGGCATACAGGCTGGCGCGAAGAAGGCTGGCAAGCGGCATTGCATCCCCCGTTCCCTGCGTGATCCTGCACCCGACCTGCCAGCGCCGTCAAACGCGGGATCAGCGGCGGCGACGCACCAAGGGAACGTTTGACCGCGACGCCTCGAAATGGGTTTCCGGATGCGGCGGATGACCAGCGGTCTGACGCCAATAGCCACTGGCCCCGCGCCGCAGCCAGACCGGCAGCGTCAGGATCAGCCCGGCCACGAAACCGCCGACATGCGCCCAGTAGGCCACCCCACCCTCGTCTCCCGGGATCGCCACACCCGAGCCGATCTGGATCACGAGCCAGAGTCCGAGGACGATCCAGGCCGGGATGGCAAAGATGCGGAAGAAGATGATGAAGATGAACAGCACGTCGACCTTGGCCTTGGGGAACAAGAGGAGATAGCCCCCCATCACCCCGGCAATCGCGCCCGAGGCGCCCACCATCGGCACGGGCGAGCCCGGGTCGGGCAGCACCTGCGCCAGGCCCGCCGCCGCGCCGCAAGCAAGATAGAAGATCAGGAAGCCGAGATGCCCCATCTCTTCTTCCAGGTTGTCGCCGTAGATCCACAGGAACAGCATGTTGCCCGCAAGGTGCATCCAGCCGCCGTGCAGGAACATCGAGGTCAGGATCGTCTCCAGCCCGTCGCCCGACATGAAGCGTCCGGGGACCAGGCCCCAGGTCATGAAGAAGCCCTGCAGGTCCCAGTCTGAAAGGCTGGGGAAATAGGCAAGGAAGATCAGGATATTGATCGCGATCAGCGCGAAGGTGACATAGGGCGTGCGCCCTGACGGGTTATGGTCGCGGATCGGGAACATGGCGCGCAGCCTTCCCGAAGGAAGGCCGCCCGTCAAGCATCGGCGGCATCGGCCAGAAGCTGGGCGTTGCCGCCCGACGCGGTGGTGTCGATGCAGAGGTGCCGTTCCAGATGCGCGTGGCCCGCGTCGGGGGCGGCGATCAGGGGCAGGATCGGGCCTTGCCGGCTGGCCAGCGCCTGGGCGTAGGGGCGACCGGCCTCGGCCGCGCCCCACCAGACAGCGCCGGAAAAGCCGTGCAGGGTTGTCAGCGCCTGCGGGTCAAGGCCGGGGGCTTCGACCGCGTGACCACCCAGCTTGCGGATGGCTTCGGCCTGGGCAAGCGCTGCGGCCCGGCCGGGGCCAAGGCAAAGGAGGGGCGCGCGGGGGGTGAGGGTCAGGCGGTTCGATTCGCCGGTCGGGCCTGGCATGTCCTCGGTGATCGGCGCCGTGGCAGGCCAGGGGGCCGCAAGGGCCTTGTTCACGTCAGAGACGGTCGCGGTGGCGTCATCCGGCAGGGCGGCCGACGTCGGGGCCTTGGTGAACCGCGTCAGGTAGTGTGGCCCGCCTGCCTTGGGTCCGGTGCCGGACAGCCCCTCGCCGCCGAAAGGTTGCGACCCCACGACCGCGCCGATCTGGTTGCGGTTGACGTAGGTGTTGCCGACCCGCATGCCGTCGACGATGTGCTGCACCCGGTCGTCGATGCGGGAGTGCAGACCGAAAGTCAGTCCATAGCCAGTGGCGTTGATTGCAGAGATCACCCGGTCGATCTCATGTGCCTTGAAGGTGGCAATGTGCAGGACCGGGCCGAAGATCTCGCGCGGCATGTCCTGGATACCTTTGACCTTCAGGACGGTGGGCGCGACGAAGGTCCCCTGCCCCGGCGCCGGCAGTTCCTTCAGCACCCGCCCCTCGGCCCGGGCCGCGTCGACATAGGCCCGGATGCCGGCCTGCGCCTCGGCGTCGATCACGGGTCCGATGTCGGTGGCGAGGCTCCACGGATCGCCAAGCGACAGATCCTCCATCGCGCCGAAGAGCATTTCGGTGACGGTGTGGGCGATGTCTTCCTGCAGATAGAGGCAGCGCAGCGCCGAACACCGCTGGCCCGCCGACTGGAAGCTGGAGACGATGATGTCGCGCACCGCCTGTTCGGGGAGTGCGGTCGAATCGACCAGCATGGCGTTCAAGCCTCCGGTCTCGGCGATCAGCGGGGCGGTGGGGTCGAGGTGGCCGGCCATCGAGCGCCGGATCGCCTGCGCGGTTTCGGTCGATCCGGTGAAGGCAACACCGTTCACGCGCGGGTCGCGGGTCAGGGCCGCGCCGATCTGACCGTCTCCGGGAAGGAGTTGCAGCGCCGTTGCGGGCACCCCTGCGGCGAGCAGGTGATCGACGGCAAGGCAGGCGATCAGGGGGGTCTGCTCGGCCGGCTTGGCAAGGACGGCGTTCCCGGCGGCAATGGCCGCGCCGATCTGGCCACAGAAGATGGCAAGCGGGAAGTTCCAGGGGCTGATGCAGGCAAAGACACCGCGCGCCGGGTGCGGTTGGGCAGTCTGCGTCGCGTAGTAGCGCAGGAAATCCACCGCTTCGCGCAGTTCGGCCACGGCGTCTGAGAGGGTCTTGCCCGCCTCGCGTGCCAGCAGCGCGAAGGCGCGGCCAAAGTCGGCCTCCATCCGGTCGGCGGCGCGGTTCAGGACCGTGGCCCGTTCCCGTGGAGCGGCAGTCCAGGGTTCGGCAAGCCGCAGGGCGGTGTCCACATCCGGCAGCCCTGCCGTGGTGACATGGCCGACCAGCGCGCCGGTGGCGGGGTTCAGGACGGCAAGCTGCGGGCCGCCGACGACCCTGCCGGCCAGACGCGGGGCGGCGTCGATGCGGGTCTCCATGAAGGGCGTGCGGGCGGCTTCGATCTCGGCCAGATCGGCGGCATCCGTCAGGTCCCAGCCTTTCGAGTTCTTCCGAGCGCCAAAGAGCCCCGGCCCGGTCTTGAGCGCGGGGCTGGGGATGGCGGTCAGGCCCTCGACCATCGTCAACGGGCAGGCGGCGACGGTTTCGGGGGGGACATCTTCATCGACGATCTGGTTGACGAAGCTGGAATTCGCGCCGTTCTCCAGGAGGCGGCGAACGAGATAGGCGAGAAGGTCCCGGTGCGCCCCTACCGGCGCGTAGATCCGGCAGCGGGTGGCGTTGTCCGTCAGCACGATGTCGTGCAGCCGCTCGCCCATTCCGTGCAGGCGCTGGAATTCGTAGTCCATCGGCGTCAGGCCCTGCTGACCGGCGATATGCAGGATCGCGGCGACGGTATGGGCGTTGTGGGTGGCGAATTGGGGGTAGATGCGGTCGGTCAGCGACAAAAGCTTGCGGGCGTTGGCGATGTAGCTGACATCGGTCGATTGCTTGCGGGTGAAGACCGGGAAGCTGTCCAGCCCCATGACCTGCGCCCGCTTCACCTCGGCATCCCAATAGGCGCCCTTCACCAGCCGCACCATGATCTTGCGGTCAAGGCGTTGGCTCAGGGCGTAAAGCCAGTCGATCACCGCACCCGCCCGGCGGCCATAGGCCTGCACCACGACCCCGAACCCGTCCCAGCCCTTCAGCGCGGGGTCGGACAGCGTGGCCTCGATGACCTCCAGCGAGAGGGCGAGGCGGTCGGCTTCCTCGGCGTCGATGTTGAAGCCAAGCCCCGCCGCCTTGGCCAAAGTCGCCAGCGCCCGGACGCGGGGGACCAGCTCCTCCATCACCCGTTCGCGCTTTGCGACCTCATAGCGCGGGTGCAGGGCGGACAGCTTGACCGAGATGCCGGGGTTGGTGCGGATGTCATTGCCCTTGGCGGCACGCGCAATGGCGGTGATCGCGCGGGAATAGGACAGGTGATAGCGCCGCGCATCGGCTTCGGTCCGCGCGGCCTCGCCCAGCATGTCGTAGCTGTAGGTGTAGCCCTTCGCCTCCAGCTCCTCGGCCCGGTCCATCGCCTTGTCGATGGTTTCGCCCAGGACGAAGTTGCGCCCCATCTCCTTCATCGCGCGGGAGACGGCGGTGCGGATCACCGGCTCGCCCAGCCGCCGCACCGCGCCCCGCAGCGCGCCCGCAATGCCGCCCTCACGGTCGTCCAGCACCTTGCCGGTCAGCATCAGAGCCCAAGTCGAGGCATTGACGAGGCTGGAGGCCGACTTCCCAAGATGCCGCCCCCAGTCCGAGGGCGCGATCTTGTCCTCGATCAGGGCATCCATCGTTTCGGCGTCGGGCACGCGGAGCAGCGCCTCGGCCAGACACATCAGGGCGATGCCTTCGTCTGTTGAGAGGCCATATTCGGCGAGGAAAACCTCCATCAGACCGGGTCGCGAGCTGGCGCGGATGCGGCGCACGAGGTCCGCACCCTGCCCCACGATGGCCGCGCGCGCAGAGGGGTCGAGGGCCGCCTCGGCCACCAGCCGCTGCACCAGCGCGGTCTCATCGGTCAGCGTTCCGGTGGTGATGACGGACCAGGCGGCGGGGGCGGTTGCGGATTTCATGGCAGGCACCTTTCTTTCCGCCCAGCATAACGCGAAAATTGCAGGCTGTTTTCCTGAAGATCATGTAATATGCAGGCCGGAATCGCGACAATCCCGGAAATACCCATGTCAAGTGACCGCGCCGATCTGGACCGTTTCGACCTTGCGATCCTGCGGGTCCTGCAGACCGAGGGGCGCATCGCCGCGGTGGAGCTTGCCCGCCGGATCGGGCTGTCGAAATCGCCCACCCAGGCGCGCATGAAGCGGCTGGAAGAGATCGGGATCATCACCGGCTACCGCGCGATCCTGGACCCGATCAGGATGGGCCAGGCCCATGTGGCGTTTGTCGAAGTGCGGCTTTCCGACACCCGCGAGGCGGCGCTGACCGCGTTCAACCGGGCAGTGCTGACGGTGCCCGAGGTGGAGCAGTGCCACATGATGGCATCCAGCTTCGACTACCTCCTCAAAGTGCGCACCGCCGACATCCAGAGTTATCGCCGGGTGCTGGGCGAGGTGATCTCGGCCCTGCCCCATGTCGCCTCGACCTCGACCTATGTGGCGATGGAGGCGGTGAAGGAAGTGTTCTGACGGACAGTGCGCGACGTCGCCCTAGTCCTTTGGCTTTCCGGGGGAAATCGTGACCCTCGCATTAGTCGAGGAGACCGAGATCGCGGCCTTCGCGGCCTCTTTCTTCGGTTTCTTCACTTCCTTGCGCTTGTTCATGCCCTTGGCCATGACCGCATCCCCCTGCCGGCCTGGATGGCCAGACCCTGACCCTAGACCTCCGGTCGTGCGATTGCACGGACCAAATGCGCGGGACTTGCCAGCTTGGACCGGACGCAGCAGACTTCGGGACAGGAGGAAGGGACCACCGATGGGCCTAGAACGCGCCGAGATCGCAGCTGCCACGCAACCCCTGAACCGCGCACGGTCGATGCCTGCGGGGTTCTACACCGACCCCGCGATCTTCAAGGCCGAGCACGAGCGGGTGTTCCTGAAACACTGGTTCTTTCTGTGCCGGGCCGAAGGACTGCCCGACCCCGGTGACTACCGCGCCTTCGACAGCCCCGGCGGGCCCATCGTGCTGATCCGGGGCAATGACGGGCAGCTGCGCTGCTTTGCCAACTATTGCCGCCACCGGGGGTCGATCCTGCTGGAAGGGTCGGGCAATGTCGGAGGCCGGATCACCTGCCCCTACCACGCCTGGAGCTACCTGAATGACGGTCGCCTCTATGGTTGCCCGGACATGAAGGATGCGGAGGGCTTCGACAAGGTCGAGAACGGGCTGGTGGCGCTCGACCTCGACAGTTGGGAGGGCTTTGTCTTCGCCCGCTTCACCCGCGAAGGCCCGTCCCTGCGAGAGCATCTGGGCGACTTCTCCGACCGGATGGCCAGCCACAAGCTTGGCCAGATGCGCTGCACCTGGGCGGTGACGCTGGATGTGCAGGCGAACTGGAAGCTGATCCTGGAAAACGCGGTCGAGACCTATCACACCGGGATCGTCCACCGCGACACGGTGGGGGCGCAGCAGTCGCGGTCGCCCAAGACGAAAGGCAACTGGATCACGATCCAGGTGATCTCGGGCCGCTCCATCGCCACTTTGGGCACCGACCAGCCGCCGTTTCCGCCGATCGTCGGCCTCGACGAGGACGCGAAGATGGGGACCTATTTCACCGTCGTCTTCCCCACCGTCCAGTTCGCCGTGGCGCAGGATTGCCTGTGGTGGCTGAAAACGGTCCCCGTCAGCGAAAGCCGCACGATCCTGGAGGTCGGCGGCTGCTTCCCGGAAGACCGGCTTTCCCTTCCCGACTTCCAGGCTCGGGCCGAGCCCTACTACGACCGCTGGGAACGGGTTGCCAAAGAAGACGTGGGCATTCTGGAGAAACAGCAGCGCGCCTTGGGGTCGGCGCTCTACAAGCCCGGGCCGCTGTCGTGGCGGGACGATATGGTGCAGGCGATGGGCGTCTGGGTAGTGGACCGGCTGGGGCTCTGACCGGAAGGCTCCTCGTGCGCCTTCGGCTTCTCCTCGCCGGGGCCACCGACGAGGAGACGACGTCGAACGAGGAGGCTATCCCTGCGGCGTCATCGCCTTCCTTTGCCGGGCGCGTTCAAGGCCCAGTTTCCGCTCGCGCCAGATGATCAGGATGCCCGCCGTCACGATCAGCGCCGCGCCGCCCAGCATCGGCAAGGTCGGCACTTCGCTGAAGACGAAGTAGCCGATCCCAAGCGCAAAGATCATCGAGGCATAGTCGAAGGGTGCCACCAGGGACGCATCCGCCTCGCGGTAGCTGGAGGTCAGGAGGATCTGGCCAAGGCCCCCGAGAAGGCCCGCCAGCACCAGAATCATCGCTTCGCCCGGCGTGGGCCAGACCCAGCCGAAGGGCAGAGTGATGAGGGACATCACCGTTGCCGTGACGGAAAACCAGAAGACAATGGCCGAGGTCTGCTCGGTATTTACCAGTTTTCGCACGAAGACCTGCGCCAGAGCCGCGAAGACCGCCCCGCCCAGGACCAGCATCGCGCCAAGCGCATCGGCGATGCTTGCGGTTTCCGGATCAATCGACAGGCGCGGGGCAAGCACGATCAACACGCCGATCATGCCCAGGATGACCGCCGAGATGCGGAAGACGCGAACCTCCTCGCCCAGGAACATCGCGGCGAAGACCACCGTCAGCAGCGGTGCGGCATAGCCGATGGCGGTAACTTCGGGCAGCGGCAGGTAGCCCAGTCCCGCGAAGCCCAGCCCCATCGCCATGGTCCCCACCACTCCGCGCCAGACATGGCCGAGGGGTTGCACGGTCTTGAGGCCGGTGGAGAGTTCCTTCCGCCAGGCGAGCCAGGCAACGATGACCGGGATCGCGAAGAAGGACCGGAAGAACACCGCCTGACCGGCGGGGACATGTTGGGCCGTCGATTTGATTAGGCTGGCCATGACGATGAACACCATCACCGAGGCCAGTTTGAGGGCAATGCCGCGCAGCGGGCGCATTCCGATACTCTTGCTTTTGTTCAGACGGTTTCGGGCCAAAGGCTATGGACGCCGGGCCACGGTTGAGTTTCCCTGTTCGGAAAGGAGAAGACCATGCCGAAAGCGCCGCTTGCCGACAGAATTGATCAGGGCCGCGGGATCGAGCCCGCCGATCTGGTGCTGAAGGGGGGCCGGGTCTTCGACCTGATCACCGGCGATCTGGTCGAGACCGATGTGGCGATCTGCTGTGATACCATCGTAGGGGTATTCGGGGATTACGCCGGCAAGCGGGAGATCGACGTTTCGGGCAGTGTCCTCGTTCCGGGGTTCATCGACACGCACCTGCATGTGGAATCGTCGCTCGTCACCCCGCACGAGTTCGACCGTTGCGTGACGCCCCGTGGGGTGACGACGGCGATCTGCGATCCACACGAGATCGCGAATGTCTGCGGTGTGAAGGGGATACGGTACTTCCTTGAGTCCGCGTCTCAGCTGGTCATGGACCTGCGGGTCCAACTGTCGTCCTGCGTGCCCTCGACCCATATGGAGACGACGGGCGCCCGTCTGGTCGCCGCCGACCTGGTGCCATTCATGGACCATCCGAAGGTCATCGGTCTGGCCGAGTTCATGAACTACCCCGGCGTGTTGATGAAGGACCCGGAGTGTCTGGAGAAGCTGGAGGCGTTCCAAGGCCGCCACATCGACGGGCATTCCCCCCTGCTGCGGGGGAACGATCTGAACGGCTACATCTCGGCGGGGATCCGGACCGAGCATGAGGCGACGAGTTACGACGAAGGGCTTGAGAAGTTGCGCAAGGGGATGCGGGTGCTGATCCGGGAAGGGTCGGTGTCAAAGGATCTGCATGCGCTGGTGGGGCTGCTGACCGAACGCTTCTCTCCCTACCTCTGCCTCTGCACGGATGACCGCAACCCCTTGGACATCGGCGAGCATGGGCATCTGGACTACATGATCCGGACGGCCATCGAACTGGGGGCGCCTCCTCTGGCGGTCTATCGGGCGGCGTCACTCAGCGCGGCCGAGGCGTTCGGGCTGAAGGACCGCGGGCTGATCGCGCCGGGCAAGCGGGCGGATATTGCGGTGATCGACTCGCTTGAAGGGTGCCATGCCAGCCTCGTGCTGGCGGGAGGCGTCGTGGCCGATGCTGCGGCCTTTGCTGCGCGGGTTGGGACCGAGCCGATGGCGCGGAACTCGGTGCAGTCGGCGAAGATCGAGGCGGCGCATTTCCGGACCGGCGGCAACCGGGTGGACACGCCGGTGATCGGCATCCTGCCGGGCAAGATCATCACCGAGCACCTGAATTTCGATATCGCCCCGCAGGATGGGGACAAGCGGCCGGACCTCTCCCGCGACCTGGTGAAGATCGCAGTGATCGAGCGGCATGGGATGAACGGGAACCGGGCGACTGG
Source organism: Rhodobacter sp. SY28-1 (assembly GCF_005222785.1). Classification (GTDB taxonomy): domain Bacteria; phylum Pseudomonadota; class Alphaproteobacteria; order Rhodobacterales; family Rhodobacteraceae; genus Tabrizicola. Next base: position 108,638 of record NZ_STGH01000002.1, read on the forward strand.
GTTCGTGAAGGGCTTCGGGTTGCAGAGGGGGGCGATCGGGTCGACGGTCTGTCACGACCACCACAACATCGCGGTCGTCGGGGCGGATTACGGGGACATGGCCCTGGCGGCGAACCGGCTGGTCGAGATCGAGGGCGGGTTCGTCGTCGTCGAGGGGGGGCAGGTGCTGGCGGAACTGTCGCTGCCCGTGGCGGGGCTGATGTCGCTGCGGTCCTTCGAGGAGGTGCGGGAGGAACTGCTGAAGCTGCGGGCTGCGGCGACTTCGCTGGGGGTGGTGCTGGAGGAGCCGTTCCTGCAGCTGGCCTTCCTCGCCCTGCCGGTGATCCCGCATCTGAAGATCACCGACATGGGCATGGTCGACGTGGACCGGTTCGAGATCATGCCCTGACCTGTCCACGGTGGACAGTTTTCATTTTCCATTGCTTCACAGGTACTTGGCTTTTTCCGTTAGGAGTGTCTTAACCTGCGGCCTACCCCCTCACCCTGACCCTCTCCCCCGGTGGGGATAGGGGACGCGGGTGACGCGGTCCGGGTCTGGTTCCGAGACGTCGCGCGGGTGGGGGCGGTTTTCAGATTGAGCGCTGACGCGCAAGGCTTTTGTCTCGCCCCTTTGCGTGACGCAAAGCGGCTCGGGTGACAGGGGTCTCACACACCCCGCTTCCAGTGGTTCTCGAACCAACGGCGCACCACTGGATGCACCCGTGGAGCATTTGGACAAAGGCAAGACCGGAAGCTGGACAAGGGGGACTAGAGCCAACGCAGTTCAGCAAGAAGCGGCAGGTGGTCCGAAGCGTGCGGGCCGCTGCCGTGCAGGTGGCGAAGCGGGGTCAGTTCAAGGTCCGGCGAGTGGACGATCCGGTCCAGCGGCAAAAGCGGTCGGCGCGAGGGGAAGGTGGGCGCGGTCGGCAGGATCACGAAAGGCGTGGCGATGCGGCCGAGGCCCACGCGGCGGGAATGTTCGTTGAAATCACCGAGGATCACCGTCGGCCGCACCGGGTGGCGCTGCAGCGCGGCCTTGATCGCGTCCAGCTGGCGGCGGCGGGCGGCGCGCAGAAGGCCAAGGTGTACGGCCACAACGCGCAGGGGTGCGGGCGTGTCGAGATCGACGATCACCGCCCCGCGCGGCTCGTGGCCCGGAAGGTCCAGCCGTTCCAGCCCGCAGATCCGGATGCCCGGCCGCGCCAGCAGCGCATTGCCATGCCAGCCGAGGCTGACGGCATTGCGGCCGATGGGCAGGGGGTCAAGGCCGGTCAGCAGGGCAATGCGGTCGCGTGGCAGGGCCGAGGGGCGGTCGCCCAGCCGCCGATCGGCCTCTTGCAGGGCCACGATGTCGGCCTGCAACGCGGCGATTCCGGCCAGGACCCGATCTGCATCCCGGCGCCGGTCGGTGCCGACCGCCTTGTGGATGTTCCACGAGGCGACGCGCAGGCTGGGCTTTAAGTCCGGGCTCATGCGCCCAATATAGAGGTCGGGCCCCGGATCGGGAGAGGGAAGTGCCAGGAACCTCGGCCATCCTGTTGAACGGCATCCGCCTTCTGTTGCTGGCAGAGGCGCTGATCGCCGTGTGGCGGGGCGTCCTTCCGGCCGTCTTCATCTCGCTTGCCGCGCTGGCGCTGACCCTGTTGCCCGGGCTGCTGGCTAGCCGCGTGGGCCTGCGCCTGCCGCCCAGCTTTCTGGCCGCCATCGCGCTGTTCGTGCTGGCGACGCTGTATCTGGGCGAGGTCTACGACTTCTACAACCGGTTCTGGTGGTGGGACCTTGTGCTGCATTTCGGGTCGGCCATGGGCTTCGGCATCCTGGGGTTCCTGTTGATCTTCATGCTGTTCCAGGGCGATCGCTATGCCGCCCCGCCCTGGGCACTGGGGGTGCTGTCCTTTTGCGTGGCACTGGCGGTGGGCACGCTGTGGGAAATCTTCGAATATGCGATGGATACGCTGTTCGGCTTCAACATGATGAAGTCGGGGCTGCCGGACACGATGGGCGATCTGATGGTCGACGCCGTGGGCGCCGCGTTGGCGGCTGGGGCCGGGGTGGTCTACCTGCTGGGCCGGGCGGGGCGACTGGGGGCGCCCTTCGATCTGTTCATCGAGACGAACCGGGCGCGGTTCCGCAAGGTCCTCGCGCGACGGAAGCAGGGGTAAGGGGGCCTTTGCGGCCCCCTGCCGGGTCAGAGGGCGGCCGCGATGGTTTCGGCGATCGGGGTCGTCGGGCGACCGATCAGGCGGCTGAGCGTGCGGCTGTCGTCGGACAGGACGCCTTCGCCGGCGCGGGCATCGCAGTCGGCCAGAATCTGGGCAAAGCCTTCGGGCAGGCCGAAGCCGGTCAGCGCCTGGGCATAGTCGGCCTGCGGCATCGACACATAGGCGACCGGCTTGTCCGCAGCCTTGGCGACTGCGGCGGCGAAGTCCGACCCGCTGTGCGCGATGTCGCCCGCCAGTTCATAGGCCTTGCCCGCATGGGCGTTGTCGAGTGCGGTCACGGCGATGGCCTCGGCATAGTCCTTGCGCGCGGCGGAGTTCACCCGGCCTTCGCCCGCCGCGCCGATCATCGCGCCGTGCTGGACCGAGGCGGCCAGGGAGCCGGTGTAGTTCTCGGTGTACCAGCCGTTGCGCAGGATGGTGGCGGCGAGGCCCGATTCACGCAGCGCGGCTTCGGTGGCGATGTGGTCCTGCGCGAGGATCATCGGGTTCCGGTCACCCTTCAGGATCGAGGTGTAGATCAGCCGCTGGACGCCCGCGGCCTTGGCGGCGGCAATGACGTTGCGGTGCTGCCCCACCCGGTCATTGAAATCGTTCGAGGAGATCAGGACCAACGTGTCGACGCCCTGCAGCGCGGCGGGATCGGATTTGGTGTAGTCGAAGGCCCGGGTCTCGACCCCGAGGTCGGCCTTTGAAGGGTCGCGGGCCAGGGCGACGGGCTTTGCGCCGCGGGCTTTCAGGGCGGCGATGGCAAGGCGGCCGAGCTGGCCGGTGGCTCCGGTGATGGCGATGGTCATGGATCTCTCCTGTTGTTGACAGGGTGTGAGATACGGCATTACTTACGAAAAGGAAGTACGCACAAAATTGTAAGTATCCCAAAGGGGCGCACAACATGATGGAGCGGGATGCACAGGGGCTGCTGGACGGCTGGCGGCTGGGGAATGTGCTGGCGACGGACTGCCCGTCGCGCGGAATCCTCAGCCACCTGACGAACCGCTGGGGGGTCCTCGTGATGGTGGCGCTGGCGACGGGGCCGCACCGGTTTGCGGAACTGCGGCGGAAGGTGGGGGGCGTCAGCGAGCGGATGCTGTCGCAGACCCTGAAGGAGCTGGAGGCGGACGGGTTCGTGTTGCGGACCGCGCATCCGGTGGTGCCGCCGCATGTCGTCTATGAGCTGACCCCGCTGGGGGTGGAGGCCGCGGGGCATGTGGTGGCGCTGGTTGGCTGGATCGAGGGGGCGCTGCCGCGGATCATGGCGGGGAAGCTGGCGATGGCGGCGGAGTGAGGATTGGTAGGGTGGGCGTGTCGCCCACCCTACGATTCAGCGCCCTCCGTCGGCGGCCCGAAGCGTTCCAGCATCCTGGACCTGATCTGGTCCCGGGCCTGGCGGTAGGCCGCAAGCTTGGCCTCGCGCGTCTCGCCCAGGCCGGTTGGATCAAGGATCGGCCAGTATTCGATCTCGAGATGATGGAACCGGGTCAATTCCAGGGCCATGCGCTGGCTGGCGGGGCTTAAGGCGATGATGAGGTCGAATTGGGAAAGATCGTCGCCCCAATCCTGCATCTCGTCGAAGGACCGCGAGCGGTGGCGGCTGAGTTCGATCCCCAATTCCTTGCAGACCGCGACGGAGAAGCCGTCGATCTCCATGTCGTTCTTGACGCCCGCGGATTGGACATAGGCGCGCTGGCCGTACATCTGTTTCATCAGCCCCTCTGCCATGGGCGAGCGGACGGCGTTGTGGTCGCAGCAGAAGAGGACGGACTGAGGGAAGTCGCCCAAGATCAGCCCCAGTGCAGGACGCAGATCAGGGTGAAGAGGCGCCGGGCGGTGTCGGTGTCGACCTCGGCCTTGCCGCCAAGGCGGTCCTGCAGGATCGAGGCGCCCTCGTTGTGGATGCCGCGGCGGGCCATGTCGATCGCCTCGATCTGGCTGGGCGGCAGGCGTTTCACCGCGTCGAAGTAGGACTCGCAGATCTGGAAGTAGTCCTTCACGACCTGCCGGAAGGGCCCGAGCGAGAGGTGAAATTCGGCGGCCTTTTCGCCGCTTTCGGTGGCGATGTCGAACACGAGGCGGCCCTCGCGGATGGCCAGGAGCACGCGGTAGGGGCCCTCCGGCATCTCGCGGTCGGGGCGGCGGGCGGGGGTGAAGGAGTTCTCTTCCAAGAGGTCGAAGATCGCGACGCGGCGTTCCTGTTCGATCTCGGGCGTTGGGCGGGCGAGGCCGCGCTCGTCGATCTCGATCTGGCAGATGCGGTTGGTCATGGGCGGTTCCCGGTGGTTCCGCCCGTGATGCCCGAGCGCGTCCCTTGGTGCAAGTCAGTCGTTCAGCCGGTCGAGCCGGGCGCGGACGGACAGGCCGTGGGCCTGCAGGCTTTCGCTGGTGGCCAGGCGTTCGGCGGCGGGGCCGATGGCCTTCAGCGCCTCGGGGGTCATCTTGGCGATGGTAGTGCGCTTCATGAAGTCGAGGACGGAGAGGCCCGAGGAGAACCGGGCCGAGCGGGCTGTGGGCAGGACGTGGTTCGGGCCGCCGATGTAGTCGCCGATGGCCTCGGGCGTGTATTGGCCGAGGAAGATCGCGCCGGCGTGGGTGATCTTGGGGCTGAGGGCTTCGGGGTCGGCGGTGCAAAGCTCCAGATGTTCGGGGGCAACGCGGTTGGAAAGCTGGGCAGCCTCGGTCAGGTCGCGGGTCACGATGACGGCACCGTGCTGCGCCCAGGAGGCCCCGGCGATGGCGCGTCTTTCCAGCGTTTCCAGGCGCTTGGCGACGGCTTTTGCCACGGCTTCTCCAAAGGCCTCGCTGTCGGTCACAAGGATCGACTGCGCGCTTTCGTCGTGTTCGGCCTGGGAGAGGAGGTCTAGGGCGATCCAGTCGGGGTCGTTGTCCTGATCGGCGATGACGAGGATTTCCGAGGGGCCGGCGATCATGTCGATACCGACGCGCCCGAAGACCCGGCGCTTGGCGGCGGCGACGAAGGCGTTGCCGGGGCCGGTGATCTTGTCGACGGGCAGGATGGTCTGGGTCCCGTAGGCCAGCGCGGCAATCGCCTGGGCGCCGCCGATCCGGTAGACGTGGTCGACCCCGGCGATGCGGGCGGCCAACAGCACCAGCGGGTTGACTTTCCCGTCCGGGGTCGGGCAGGCGATGACCAGGCGTTCGACGCCCGCGACCTTGGCGGGGATCGCGTTCATCAGGACGGAGGACGGATAGGAGGCGAGGCCGCCGGGGACGTAGAGGCCCGCGGCCGAGACAGGGGTCCAGCGCCAGCCGAGCGTGGCCCCGGTGCTGTCGGTCCAACTTTCGTCCTGCGGTTTCTGGCGTTCGTGGTAGGCGCGGATGCGGGTTGCGGCGAGGTCGAGGGCCGCGCGGTCCTCAGGCGAGACCTTGGCGATCTCGGCGTGGATCTCGGCCTGGGAGAAGGCAAGGGTGTCGGGGGTGAGGCTAAGGCGGTCGAAGCGGGCGGTCAGGTCGATGACGGCTTGGTCGCCACGGGTGCGGACGTCGGCGATGATGCTGGCCACAGCCTGGTCGACGTCCTCGGCCTCTTCGCGCTTTTGCCCGAGGAGGGTCTGGAAGGCGGCTTCAAAGCCTGGGTCGGCGGTGTTGAGGAAAACGGGCATCGCGGCCTCCGGCTGGTCGCGGGTCAGATAGCGCGGGGGGCTGGCAGGCTCAAGGCCGGAGGTCGCCCCCCTGCCCTGCCGTCAGACCGTGTGGAGGTAGAGGTCGAAGTCCACCTCGCTGACCGTTCGCATGACGCGGGCGTATTCGGCGGCCATGATCGCGGTGAAGGTGCGGTGCATGTCCGCGCCCAGCGCGTCCTGCAGGAAGGTGGAACGCTTGGCGGCGTCGATGGCGGATTTCCAGTCGGTCGGGATGCCCGCGTTGTCTTCGTCGGCATAGCCGTTGCCGGTCGTTTCCGGGCCGGGGTCGATCTGCTCCTTCAACCCCTTGCGGATGCCCGCCAGAACGGTGGCGCCGACCAGATAGGGGTTCGCGTCGACGCCTGCGGGGCGGTGTTCGATGCGGCGGGCCTTGATGTCGCCTGCGGGGATGCGCAGCGCGACCGAGCGGTTGTTGACCCCCCAGGTGGGAGAGACCGGCGCGTAGGACTGGTTGGCGAAACGGCGCCAGGAGTTCGCATGGGGGGCGAAGACCAGCATCGATTCACCCATCGTTGCCTGCAACCCGCCAAGGGCGTGCAGGATGGTGGGGTTCCATTCGCCTTCGTCTTTCTCGATGAAGACGTTCTTGCCGTTGTCGTCCAAGAGCGAGACGTGGAAATGCATGCCCGAGCCCGCGTAGTTCTCGTTCGGCTTGGCCATGAAGCAGGCGACGACGCCATGGTCGCGGGCTTGCGCCCGGACGATGCGCTTCAGGCGCATCAGGTCGTCGGCGGCCTGCATCACGTTCTCGCGGTAGTGCAGCGTCAGTTCGTACTGGCCGGGGGCGTATTCCGAGATCAGCGTCTCGGCCTTGATTCCAGCTTTTTCGGCGCCTGCGTAGATGTCGCTGAAGAGCGGGAGCATCCCGTGCAGATGGTCCACCGAGTAGACCTCGGTCTTCCGCGAGGAGCGGCGGTCCAGCACGTCGCGGGCGGGCTGCATCTTGCCGTCGGGACCGCGTTCGGGGTCGAGAAGGAAGAATTCGAGTTCAAATGCCCCGGCGGGGTGGAGGCCGTCCTTGGCCAGCAAGTCCACCTGCCGTTGCAGGGCGTGGCGGGGGTCCGAGGTCATCGGCGCGCCGTCGAGCATGTACATCGACATGAACACCTCGCCGCGCGGCGGCTGGGTGTTGTGCAGCGCCTTCAAGGTGCCCGGGATCGGCCAGGCGCGCAGGTCGCCGTCGCCCTGGTCCCAGATCAGGCCGGTTTCGTGCACGTCTTCGCCGCAGATGTCGAGGCCGAGGATGGAAATCGGCAGATGGCGGCCATTGTTGTAAAAAGACAAAAGCTCATGCCGGCGGATGATCTTTCCGCGGCCAATCCCGTTTGCGTCGTGCAGGATAATGTCAAAAGCCTCGATCTCGGGATGGGCGTCGAGGAAGGCTTGCGCCTCGGCTGCGGTGGAACCGGAGGGGCTTTGGGTCATGGTCAGGCTGCCTGGAAAAGATCGGTAAGGATGGCGTCGAAGCTGGCAAGCAGGCGGTCGACCTGGGCCTTTTTCGTCGCGGGGCTGATGAGCATCATGTTGTGGAACGGCGCGATGAGCGTGCCGCGGTTGATGAGGCCGGTGTGGATTGCGGCCTCGACCTTCGGCTGATGGGCGTATCCCGCCTGGGTGCCGTTGCGAAGGGGGCCGGGGGCGCAGATGAATTCGACCCGCGCGCCGACGCGGACGACGTGCCAAGGGGCTTTGTGCTTGTCGATGATCTTCGCGAGGCCGTGGGAGAGACGTTCGGCCAGTTTCTCCATATGGGCGTAGTTGTGCGGGGTCATCACATGCGAAAGGGTGGCGACCAGGCAGGCGAATTGCATCGGGTTGGCGGAGAGGGTCGTGCCCATGCCGGTGCGGCCCGGCGCGCGCTTGGCATCCGCCTCTTCGTACCGCTTCGCGGTCTCGTCGGTGAGGCCCCAGACGGCGGTCGGCATGCCGCCTGCAACGCATTTGCCGACGACGAAGATGTCGGGGCGGAGCGAATGGACGCGGGTATAGCCGCCGAGGCCGGAAGAGATGGTGTGCGTCTCGTCGATGATGAGGAGCGCGTTGTATTTCCTTGAAAGCTGGCGGAGGCCGTCGTGGAACCCGGCCTCGGGCAGGACCATGCAGGAGTTGGTCATCACCGGCTCGGTCAGGATTGCGGCGACGTCGCCTTTGGCAAGCGCGGCCTCGACCGAGGCGAGGTCGTTGAATTCGGCGCAGACGGCGGTTTGCGTCAGGTCGTTCACCTGGCCGAGGAGGCCGGGGGAGTTCACGGTGCGGCCGTTCTGCAGGGAGACGAAGGTGTCATCCACGGTGCCGTGGTAGCAGCCGTTGAAGACCAGGACCTTGGGCTTGCCAGTGATCGCCCGGGCAACGCGGAGGGCGAAGCGGTTGGCGTCGGTGGCGGTGGTGGCGATCTGCCAGCGGAAGGGGCCGAAGCGGTCGGTCAGGAGGCGGCCGGCTTCAAGGGCGGCCTCGGTCGGCAGCATGTAGGTCAGGCCGCGGCGGGCTTGGCTCCGGATCGCCTTGGCGACTGGCGCGGGGGAATGGCCGAACATCGAGCCGGTGTCGCCCAGACAGAAGTCGTCGAGCGTGAGGCCGTCGATATCCTCGATCCGCGCGCCATGGGCGCGGGCGACCAGGGGCAGGTGCGGCATCGGCCAGTCGGCCATCCAGTGCATCGGCACGCCGCCGAGGAAGGTGTCCGCACTTTTGGAGAGCGCTTTCAGCGCCTTGGGACGGGCCTTGGCGTAGATTTCGGCCTCGCGCTTGGCGAACGCGGCCAGGCGGTCCTGGCGGATACCGGCAATCGTTTCGTCTGGCATGGAAGCCCCCGTGGAACGTCTGGCGGTATATGCGACAGAATTTGATCAAAAAGCAAGCGGCGGCATCAGTCCTTGCGCAGGAGAAGCACGACGCCCGCCGGGTCGGAGGTCCAATGGCCAGAGACGCCGTCCAGCGGCTCCAGCTCGTCGCGCTGCGGGCTGCCGAGGTGGGCAAGGGCCGCGTCGGGATCGTCGGAGGTCAGTTCCAGCCAGACGTCGACCTGGCTTTGCTGCGGCACGCGGTCAAGCCAGAGGGTGATCTCGCCAAAGGCCAAAGCGATGTTTTCAGGGCCGTCCCGCCGCACGGCAAGACCGATGCGGTCACGGTAGAAGGCCAACATCTCTTCCCAGCGGTGGGCGGGGACCTTGATCGCAATGTTCCGCCCTGGGGTGATCTGCATTGCGGTTCCCTCTGCTCAGGCCCAGCGGCCCTCGAAATCCTCGGGCACCAGCAGATTGTGGCGGCCCATGTTCTTGATGTCACGCTCACCACACAGGGCCATGGTGATGTCCATTTCCTTTCGGATCACCTCCAGCGCCTTAGTCACCCCGGCTTCGCCCATGGCACCCAGGCCGTGGATATAGGCCCGGCCGATCATCGTGCCCTTTGCGCCGAGCGACAGGGCCTTGAGCACGTCCTGGCCCGAGCGGATGCCGCCGTCCATCCAGACTTCGGTCCGGTCGCCGATGGCGCGGACAACCTGCGGCAGCATGCGGATGGAGGACAAAGCGCCGTCGAGCTGCCGCCCGCCGTGGTTCGACACGATGACCGCATCGGCCCCGGCGTCGGCGGCCATCTTGGCATCCTCGGCGTCGAGGACCCCTTTCAAGATGAACTTGCCCTTCCACTGGTCGCGGATGCGGGTGACCTTGGACCAGTCGAGCTTGGGGTCGAACTGTTCGTTCGCCCAGGCCGTCAGGTCCGACAGTTTCTGCACGTTCTTCACATGGCCGACGATATTGCGGAACTGGCGGCGCGGGGTGCGCGCCATGTTCCAGGCCCAGCGCGGCTTGGTGGCGATGTTGATGAGGTTGGGGATCGTGGGCTTCGGCGGCGAGGTCAGGCCGTTCTTCAGGTCCTTGTGGCGCTGGCCCAGGATCTGCAGGTCCAGGGTCAGCACCAGTGCCGAGCATTTCGCAGCCCGGGCGCGTTCGATGATGGCGTCGACGAAATCCTCGTCCTTCATCACATAAAGCTGGAACCAGAACGGGTCGGGGCTGTGGGCGGCAACATCCTCGATCGAGCAGATCGACATGGTGGAGAGGGTGAAGGGCACCCCGGCCTTGGCGGCGGCGCGGGCTGCGTGGATCTCGCCATCGGGGTGCTGCATCCCGCAGGAGCCGACGGGGGCAAGGGCCACGGGCATCGAAACCTTCTGGCCCGCCATGGTGCTTTCCAGCACGCGTTCCGAAAGGTCGCGGGCAACGCGCTGGCGGAAGCGGAGTTTCTGGAAGTCGGAGGTGTTCTCGTGGAAGGTCTGTTCGGTGTAGCTGCCGCTTTCGCAGTAATCCCAGAACATCTTCGGCGTGCGCTTCTGGTGGAGGCGCTTGAGGTCCTCGATGCAGGTGATGACGGGCATGGCACTCTCCGGGATTGGTCATCTTTGGTTACCAATTTGCCGGGCGAGGCGCAAATACTTCGTTGGGGTTGCATTTGGTGCGGTTTCGTACTATTTAGTGCGATATCGCATTAAATGGAGAGCACCATGACCCTGTCCCGCCGCAGAACGCTTGCCCTGATCGGGGGTGGCGTGATCCTTGCCGCCTCCGCTTCGCTGGGTGCCATTGCAAGTCGCCAACCGCGCACGGCCCTGCTGCCGTGGGGGCAGGCCGGGCTGGGCGAGGATGCGCGCCACCGGGCGTTGTCCTGGGCGCTTCTGGCACCGAACCCGCACAACCGGCAGCCCTGGCTGGTGGACCTGGCGACGCCGGGCGAGGTGGTGCTGTATGTCGACACAGCCAAGCTCTTGCCCCACACCGACCCCTACAACCGTCAGATCACCATCGGCCTCGGCTGCTTTCTGGAGCTGATGCGGATGGCGGCGAGCCATGACGGGCAGCGGGTGGAGATCACGCCCTTCCCGCAGGGCTACGACGACCGGGCGCTGGACGCGCGGCCCGTGGCGCGGGCGGTGTTCACGGAGGAGGCAGGCGTGACGCCGGACCCGCTGTTCGCGCAGGCCCTGGCGCGGCGGTCGACAAAGGAACCCTATGACACCGCCCGCCCGCTGCCCGGGGGAACGCTGGAAAGGCTGGCCGTCGCCAGAACCGCCCGCTTCGGCGGAACGCTCGACCCGAAGGAGGTCGCGGACTGGCGCGCCTTCACGCATGAGGCGCTGCGGATCGAGATCGAGACGCCGAATACCTACAAGGAATCGGTGGACCTGTTCCGCATCGGTCGGGCGGAAGTGGACGCGAACCCCGACGGCATCGACTTCACCGGCCCGTTGTTCGAAGTACTAGGCACGACAGGGCTGATGACGCGGGAGAGTGTGCTGGATCCCTCGTCCCAGGCCTACAAGGCTGGGCTGGACGCGGTCTATGCCAATACCGATACGGCGATGGGGCATGTCTGGCTGGTGACGGACGGCAACTCTCGCCCTGACCAGATCGCCACGGGGGCCGACTGGCTGAGGGTGAACCTGGCGGCGACGGCGGCGGGGGTGGCGTTCCAGCCTCTGTCCCAGGCCTTGCAGGAATATCCCGAGATGGCTAAGCCTTACGCCGATCTGCACGCCAGGCTTGCGCCAACGGGCGGGACGGTCCAGATGTTGGCGCGTATCGGGTACGGGTCGGAGGTGGCCCCTTCCCCGCGCTGGCCGCTGGAGGCGAAGATCCTGAATGGCTGACCAGGCCCCGACCCCGGAAGCGACGCTTTTCGGCTTCTTCAACGAGGTCGGGATCCTTGCCCAACTGAGCCGCGCCCTGTTCGAGGCGCGGCTGCCGGACGGGTTCAACCTGCCGCAGTTCACCGTGCTGAACCATCTTGTGCGGGTGAAGGACGGGCAGACTCCGCTGGCGCTGGCGCGCGCCTTTCAGGTGCCGAAGACCAGCATGACCCACAGCCTGGCGGTTCTGGAACGGCACGGGCTGATCGAGATGCGCCCGAATGCCCGCGACGGGCGGTCGAAATGCGTGTTCCTGACCGAGGCGGGCCGTGCCTTCCGGCTGGAGGCGATCGGTCGGCTGATGCCAGACATGGCGGCCGTGGCGGCGGAGTTTCCGGTGGAGCGGCTGGCCGAGGTGCTGCCGGTGCTGACAGACCTGCGCAAGGCGATGGACGCGATGCGGGACGCCTAGCGGTCAACCACCTGGCGGAGGAGCCGGTCCAGGTTGTCGAAGCCTTCGGGCCCCAGCTTTTCCCGCCAGCGCGTTTCGATCTGCACCTTGATGCGGTCGGCGTCGCGCATCGCGGCTTCGCCCGCCGGGGTGAGGCGAACCCAGCGCGCGCGGGCGTCCCTTTCGTCCCGGGTGCGGTGAACGATGCCGTCGGTCTCCAGCTCGTCCACGAATTGCTGGACAGCCTGCTTGGTCAGGCCCGCCTTCTCGGCAAGTTCAGTCTGCCGGATGCCGGCGGGGCCGATGTAGACCATGATGTTGCCGCGTGCTTGGGCGAACCAGCCATGGCCCGCCGCGACCATTCCGGCGAGGAAGTCCTTGCGCCAGGCATTCGTGGCCCGCCAGAGCGTCCAGCCGATGTGATCTGGGACCAACGGGGCACCCCTTTGCAATAATAGTCAAGTGACTTGACAATATCCGTCAGATCGGGAAATAGTCAAGTTGCTAGACCAATTGTGGTTGATTGCCAGCTGCCCCGCAACCCCGTTGCAGGGCCATGAAAGGATATTGCGATGACGGTACTTGAGAAATCCGTGTTGGACGTGCTGCTGCCTGGCTTTACGCATCATGTGGACATTGGCCAAGGCTCGGATGCGAGGATCAGCTTTGGCGCAGGGGGCCTTGCGCAGATGGTGCTGCCCGGCAAGCCGCCGATGAACGGCGAATGGAAGCCCCTGCCTGACGGCTATCATGTCGCCTGGTCGGGTGGGCCGGAGGGGGCCTGGAAGATCGCCCATGACATCGGACGGCTGACCTATATCGATCCCACAGGCCGCGAGGCCGGGACCGTGACGCGGATCGAGCCGATCGGACCATGGCAGACAGCCTGACTGCGCGCTACGAGGCCGCTGCTCCGTCCTGGGGGCGGCGGCTGGCGAAACTGGGCTTTCTGGCGGCCTACCGCGCGATCATGGACCAGGCGCTGGACCGATTGCCGCCACCCGAAGGACCTGTTGCCGCTGTCGATCTGGGGTGCGGGGACGGGGCCTTTGCCGAGGCCCTGGCCAACAAGCTGGGACCGCGCCTGTCGCTGACCCTCGTTGACCGTTCGCCCGCCATGTTGCGCGCGGCCGAGGCCCGCCTTGGACCGGGTCGTGCCCGCTTGATCGCCGGGGATATGGCGGGCCTTGATATGCCGCCGTGCAGTCAGGACATCGTCACCGCCGCGCATCTTCTGGAACATCTGCCCGACCCGGACGCGGCCCTTGCCGGAATGATGCACCTGTTGAAGCCGGGCGGGAGTCTGATCCTGATGGTCAGCCGCCCGCATTGGTGCAGCCATCTTGTCTGGCTGAACTGGCGCCACCGCCGCTTTCGCGAGGCCGAAATGCGTGATGCCCTGCGCCGCGCCGGATTTGCCGACCTGCACTGCTGGCAGCCGCCTGCGGGACCGCCGCGACGGCTGAGCCTTGCCTACGTCGCCCGCAGACCGCTTCAGGCCGAATGCGCGCCGTCGGACAGGGCCTTGACCTTGGCCAGCACGTCCTGAACCGGGACGCCCGCGCCGATGTCCTTGACGATCGCCGAACCCACGACGCAACCGTCCGCCACGCTGGCGATAGACTTTGCCTGCTCGGGGGTGTTGATCCCGAAGCCCACGATGATCGGCAGGTCAGTAGACCGTTTGATCCTTGCGACTTCCGGCCCGACATCCGTCGCCTGTGCGGCGGCGGCGCCGGTGATGCCGGTGATCGAGACGTAGTAGACGAAGCCCGAGGTGTTCTGCAGCACCTTGGGCAACCGCTTGTCATCGGTGGTGGGGGTGGCAAGGCGGATGAAGTTCAGACCCGCTTTCTGGGCGGGGATGCACAGCTCGTCATCTTCCTCGGGCGGCAGGTCCACGACGATGAGCCCGTCGATCCCGGCATCCTGCGCGTCCTTCAGAAAGCGGTCGACGCCGCGGGAATAGATCGGGTTGTAGTAGCCCATGAGGACGATGGGTGTGGTGTTGTCCCCGGCGCGGAAGGCGCGGACCATGTTCAGGACCTTGTCCATCGTCATCCCGCCTTCCAGCGCGCGCTGGCCAGCCGCCTGGATCGTCGGGCCGTCGGCCATCGGGTCGGTGAAGGGCATCCCAAGCTCGATCACGTCGACGCCTGCGGCGGGCAGACCCTGCATCACGGCGAGGCTGGTCGCCGCATCGGGATCGCCGCCCATGATGTAGGCGACAAAGGCCTTTTTGCCCTGCGCGCGCAGGCGGGCGAAAGTGTCGTCGATCCGTGTCATGGCTGTTCCCTTGCGATCCGGGTCTTGGGCACGATGTGCACAAGCTCTGACGGAAATGCAATTGGTCATCGTGCCATTTCCGCAAGGTGCGGGCGGTATATGCCCAACAAGTTGCGGGTCCGGTCGTCTCCACTCGGCGCGCGATCGGACGCCCGGCCTGCAAACAAAGTCTTTGGAGCCACGTCAATCGTCGGTGTATTGTCATGCCCATTGTAGATAGATCAGCTGAGTGGCCCGATGCATTTTTCCGGTCAGCACGCGCGTGAAATTCTTGCTGTTCTGGCGCTGATGTCGGGCGCCACCATTGTCGTCGCGATGTTCGTGACACCCTTTATGCCAGAACCCATGAAGGAGGTTCGATTTAAAATGCTGCCCCGGCCCGAGCCGGTCTTTGCTGGAAGCATGATCGCCGCAGTCGTTCTCCTGGGTCGCAAGGCCTGGCGCCGACCCTCGGGCTCGATAATATTCCTGACGCTGGCGGCGGCGGCGGTGCTGCCATTCGGGGTCATCTACCGGGCCTTCGGCCAGGTCGACATGATGTCCTTCCTGTTTCACGCCCAGGCCGGGATAGCCGGCGTCCGCCCGGAGATGCTGCTCAACCACATTCTGGCGACGCTCTTTTCCCTCATCGGCATTCTCCTGATCTGCTATCTCGCAAGTTCTGTCCGCTGGATGCGTTGGCTTCCGCTGGTGATCGGGGTGGCTCTTGTCGTGTTCCATCCTTTTGTCGTCTTTCAGGCAAAGCGTCTGCTTCTGCCGGTTCCCGACATGGACCTGGCCGCGCGGTTGATCGAGCCGGTGATCGCGGCAAACCCGCTGCCGCCCGATATCGTGCATGTCTATCTCGAAGGCCTGGACCGCCGTTTCTTTGACCCAGAACTCGGACCGGAAACCGCGGGGATGCTGCGCGGGCTGGAGGCGCAGGGTCTGAGCTTCACCGATATTCGCGAGGTCGCCGGAACGGGCTGGAGCATCGCAGGCATGGTCGCCTCGCAATGCGGTGTGCCGCTGTTGCCGCGCGGCAATCTGAACAACGACATCATTGAATCGATCGGCGAGAGCTTTCTGCCGGGGGTCACCTGCCTGGGCGATCTGCTGGCCGGGCGGGGATATTCGCAGACCTTCATCATGGGTGCCGAAGCCAAATTCGCCGGAACGGCCGCTTTCTATGTGACCCACCAGTACCAGACGATATTGGCACAGAAGGACATGGTGGCGCTCTTTCCGCCCGACGAGGTGCAGAAGGCCAGCGTCACGTGGTTTGCCGATGACCAGATGACCTATGACCTTGCCAGAACCGTCTTCAGCGATGCTCTGGGCCAGGACGCGCCGATCCTGCTGACCATCGCCACAATCGGCCCGCATGGCGTGCCGAACTACCTGTCGCGGGAGTGCACTGCCGACGCGCAGGCCGTTGCCACCGACGACGTGTTTCTTGCGGCGCACTGCCTGACAAGACTGACGGAACGTCTGGTTGCCGACATTCAGGACATGCACCGCCAGTCAGGTCGACCGAACGAACTGCGGATCATTCTCCAGTCCGACCACCTCAACCATGCACGCCAGCTGCTTCCGGACGATGCCACTCTCAAGGTGAATACGCTGATCCTGATTGGCGGAGCCGAAAGCGGGGTGTCGGTCGCCACGCCCGGCACCATGATGGACGTGTATCCGACCCTGCTGGAATGGCTTGACTTTCCGGCTGTCGGGGGCAAAGCGGGGCTTGGGGTTTCGCTGCTTTCACCCGAGGCCGGAGAGTCTCTTGTCGAGGTCTGGGACCTGCCGGTTCTGGACCGGGTCGTGATGAACAGCATCCCGATGTTCGCGATGCTTTGGGAAGGATCGCACTGAAGTCCGCCCTCTACCTGCGGTATCTTCCTTGATCCCGTTGCGACGCCCCCGTAGAAGGCCCCCTGTCGCCAATGGAGGGTCGCATGGGTTTCAAGATGGGCATCGTCGGGCTGCCGAACGTGGGCAAGTCGACCCTCTTCAACGCGCTGACCCGCACAGCGGCGGCGCAGGCGGCGAACTTTCCGTTCTGCACCATCGAACCCAACGTGGGCGAGGTGTCGGTCCCGGATGCGCGGTTGGAGAAGCTTGCGGCCATCGCCGGGTCGAAACAGATCATTCCGACGCGGATGACCTTCGTGGACATCGCGGGCCTCGTGCGCGGGGCGTCGAAGGGGGAAGGCTTGGGGAACCAGTTCCTGGCCAACATCCGCGAATGCGACGCCATCGCCCATGTGCTGCGCTGCTTTGAAGATGGCGACATCACTCATGTCGAGGGCCGGATCGACCCGGTGGCCGACGCCGAGACCATCGAGACCGAGCTGATGCTGGCCGACATGGAATCGATCGAACGCCGCCTGACCGCATTGTCGAAAAAGCTGCGCGGCGGGGATCAGGACACGCTGGACCAGGATCGCCTGCTGCGGGCGGCGCTGGCTGTGCTGAACGAGGGGCGTCCCGCCCGGACGGTGCAGGTGGCGGCGGATGACCGGAAGCAATGGCGGATGCTGCAGCTGCTGACGGCAAAGCCGGTCCTGTACGTCTGCAACGTCGAGGAGGCCTCGGCGGCCTCGGGCAACTCCCAATCGGCGCGGGTAGCCGAGATGGCGGCGAAACAGGGCGCGGCCTCGGTGGTGATCTCGGCCCGGATCGAGGAGGAACTGGCGCAGCTGCCCGAGGATGAGGCGGCGATGTTCCTGGAGGAGATGGGGCTGCACGAGGCGGGGCTGGATCGCCTGATCAAGGCGGGCTACGCGCTGCTTGGCTTGCAGACCTATTTCACGGTCGGGCCAAAGGAGGCGCGGGCCTGGACTATCACCAGGGGGACCCTGGCGCCGCAGGCGGCGGGGGTGATCCACGGGGATTTCGAGAAGGGCTTCATCCGAGCGGAAACCGTGGCCTACGACGACTACATCGCCGGAAACGGCGAGGCGGGGGCCAAGGAAGCGGGCAAGTTCCGGGTCGAGGGCAAGACCTACGAGGTCAAGGACGGGGACGTGCTGCACTTCCTGTTCAATGCCTGACCTGTCCACGCCGGACAGGTTTTCGGGCTGAATGATTTCAAAGGGTTGGGTGTGGCCGTCAAGGGTTTGGCAAGGGTTGCAGAGTCGGCCTGAAGCCCGATCCTCAAGCCAAAAGAAAAAGGCGGGGGGATTTGCATCCCTCCGCCTTCTTGATTCTGGTCCGGCTGGACCCCGCGGCTTACGCCAGAGCGAGGTTCACGGCGGATTCGCGACCGTTGCGGTCGGCTTCGACGTCATAGGTCACAGCCTGGCCGTCATTCAGCTGGCGGATGCCGGCGCGTTCCAGGGCGGTGATGTGGACGAAAACGTCCTTCGAGCCGCCTGCCGGAGCGATGAAGCCGAAACCTTTGGTGGCGTTGAACCATTTCACGGTGCCGTTGGCCATCGTGATGTCTCCTGTTCTAGTATGCCATCCGCGTCGTGCGATGGCCTGGCTCAGTGTCGTCAGAGTCGCAACTGAAGCCGTCAGGAAACAGAAGGTCGAAAGAAGAAGCTTCGCAGGGATCACATAGGCTTTATCCGGCAACAAAGCAACCCGCTTGCCGATTTTGTTTGGCACGGGCGGCGGCGGGGCGCCGGTTGCCCCCCGCCCTGCCCTGCCCCGGTCAGACGCCAGCGGGATTGTCGATCTCGCCGCCCATCTCCTTGATATCCTGATAGCGGTCGCCGATGCGGTGGTGCGGGCGGCCCCCGAGGGAGGCGCCGAGAGCGACGACCAGCTCGTCATCGCCGGGTGCATCAGGGACGGAGAACTGGACGGTCAGATAGTGCGAACGGCGGCCGGCGTCGTGCTTGTCCATCAGGGGGATCTGGATTTGGGTGTTCGCCGGGCCGCGCGTGTTGGTGAAGCCGAGGTAGGTCTTGGCCCCCACCGCCTCGCGGAAGAAGTTGCCGAAGCGCAGGGTGTGGATGAGCGCCGAGCAATGTTCCAGTTCGCAGGCCGTCCCGCAGAGGGCGGCCTTGCCGTAGGCCTCGATCTTGTCGCCCCCGCCCGCGAGGCGGATCAGGCGGTCGGTCAGGAGTTTCCCCAGGGCGGGGCCCATGCGCCTGATCTCGGGGGAAAGGTCCTGAACGAAACCGCGGCCATACCAGGGGTTGGTGACCACTGCGGCGACGGCGATCATCCGCAGGGGCGGCATGCAGGCGCGGCCGCCGTCGGTCACGGTGTCCTCGTCATAGGTCACCAGCTTGCGGAGTTCGGGGAGGGTTTCGCTGAGCGACATCGGGGTTTCCTTTCTCAGGCGCCGAGTTGGCGGACCTGGCCCGTGGTTTCGGTGCCGTGGTAGATCGAGAAGCTGCCGTTACGGTAGTCCTCGGCATAGCGGTGCAGCAATGCGGCCTCGGCCGGGTTGGCAATGCTGGCGGTGGCAAGGTCGGCCAGAGGCAGGATGCGGTAGCCTTGCGGCAGGATGCCCGAGACGCTGCCATGGTAGTAGATCGCGTGGCCGCCCGTCGTCCGGTCGTCGAAGGTGGCGTAGACGAAGTCGATCTGCGGGGTCAGGCCTTGGGCGGTCAGGCTGGCCGTCAGGCTGTCGAGTGTGGGTTTCGGAGCGAGGGGCAGGCTCAGGGCGGCGCCATCGTCCTTCAGGAGCACACCGCCGTTGCAGGCGAGGACCGCGCCGAGGCGACTGCCCTTGGCGGCCGCGGCGGCTTCGGCGAGGTCTTTCTCGATGCCGATGGAGAAGTAGTTGCCCCGGAAGTAGCCCAAGGGTTGGCCTTCGGTCGTGACGAAGTGGTCGATGCGGCCGATCAGGATCAGGTGGTCGCCTGCATCGATGATCTGGTGGTTCGCGCAGGTGAACTGGGCGAGCGAGCCGTCGATGAGCGGCATGTCGGCGGGACCGGGGGTCCAGGTGCATTGGGCGAACTTGTCCGGCGTGCGCGAGGCGAAGAGGCCGGAGACGGCCTTCTGGTCCTCGGCCAGGATGTTGACGGCGAAATGGGGGGCGGTCGCGAAGACATTGGCGGAGTGGGCGGTCTTGGCGAGGCAGACGAGGAGAAGGGGCGGGTCGAGCGAGACCGAAGTGAAGCTGTTCGCGGTGAAGCCGCGCGGGGTGCCGTCCGGTTGGCGCGTGGTGACGACGGTGACGCCGGTGGCAAAGGCGCCGAAGGCGTTGCGCAGGGCTTTGGGGTCAGTCATCGCAGGACCTCGGTCAGGAAATCGACGACGGGGCGGTTCACGGCCTGGGGCGCCTCGGCGAGCGCCATGTGGCGGAGGCCTTTCAGGATGACGAGGCGGGCGCGGGGGATCTCCTCGGCGATTGCGATGCTCATCTCTGGGCCGTTGCCGGTATCCTCATCCCCGGTGAGGACAAGGGTTGGGACAGTGAGGGGTGTCTGCGGGCCGACGATCTCGTCCACCCCATGCGCGAGGATGCGGTAGAGTTTGACGTAGACCTCGCGCTTGTTGGCCAGAACCCAGGCGCGGGTCAGGTCCATCAGGTCGGGGCGAGAGGCCTGCGCGGCCTCGGTGTACCAGCGCTGCAGGGCCAGCTCGACGGTGGCTTCGGGACCGTGCTCCCGTGCCTGTTCGACCCGGAAGAGGATCGCGCCCTGCTGTTTCTCGGTCCGCTTGTGGGCGGAGTGGAGGACGACCAGCGCGGTGGTGCGGTCGCGGTAGTCCTGCGCGAAGCGGCGGGCGATCATCCCGCCGAGAGAGAAGCCGACGATCGCGGCCTTGTCGATCTGGAGGTGGTCGAGGAGATGGGCGAGCTGGTCTGACAGGTTCTTGAGGGTGGGGTCACCTGCCGGAGGCGCGGTTTCGCCGTGGCCGATCAGGTCGTAGGTGAGGACGCGGAATTTCTTGAGGTCCGGCAGCAGCCACTGCCAGACGGCGCGGGTCAGACCAAGGCCGTGGATCAGGACGACCACAGGGGCGTCTTCGAGGCCGGTGAGGTCGTAAGTGGTGCCGTTGAAGATCATTGCGGGTTCCAGGCGATGACCTCGACCTCGAGGCGGATGTCGACGAGGAAGTCGCTGACGAGGGCGGAGCGGGCCGGGGGATTGGTCGGGAAATACTCGCCGTAGACCGCGTTGAAGCCGGGGAAATCGGCGCGGTCTTTCAGCCAGACCATGGTTTTGACGACATCCTCGCGGGTGCAGCCTGCTTGGGCCAACGTCTCGGTGATGCGGTCAAGGCAGGCGCGGGTCTGGTCCTCGATGGTGCCGCTGGTGAGGACCTCGCCCCCCACCATCGGGACTTGGCCGGTCAGGAAGACGAAGTCGCCCGCGCGGACGGCTTTCGAGAGCGAAAGCTGCCGTCCATTGATGACCAGTGGGCCGCCGATGATTTCTTTCATGCGCTCCTCCATGGGATCGGTGTGCCATCCCCGGATGGGTACGGATTGCGAATTTTCGCCAGACGGTGGCGAATTTTCGGAAACGTGCGGCATTTGCGCGCGGCATCAAGGGAGAAAGGCCACGGAGGACCGGATGGGCGAGTTGAAGCGCTGCCAGATGCTGATCGACGGGGAATGGGTCGGGGCCTCGGATGGGGAGGTGTTCCCGTCGGTCTCGCCGGTCAATGGCGCTGTCTGGGCCGAGGTGCCGGAGGCGACGTCGGCGGACGTGGACCGGGCGGTGCGGGCAGCGGACCGGGCTTTGGCGGGGCCCTGGGGGGCGATGACACCCTCGGCCCGGGGCAAGTGCTTGCGGAAGCTGGGGGATTTGCTGGCGGAGGCGTCGGAGGAACTGGGGCGGGCGGAGACGCTAGATACCGGCAAGATGCTGAAGGAAACGCGCTGGCAGGCCAAGTACATCGCGGAGTTCTTCCACTTCTACGCCGGGGCGGCGGACAAGCTGGCGGGCGAGGTGCTGCCGATCGACAAGCCGGACCTGCTGGTCTTCACCAACCGCGAACCCTTGGGCGTGGTGGCGGCGGTGGTGCCGTGGAATTCGCAGCTGTTCCTGTCGGCGGTGAAGCTGGGGCCAGCGCTCGCGGCGGGGAATACGGTGGTTCTGAAGGTGTCGGAACATGCCTCGGTTCCCATGCTGGAGTTCGGAAGGCTGATCGAAGCGGCGGGGTTTCCGGCGGGGGTGGTGAACATCGTCAGCGGGCATGGCGAGGTGGGGCGGGTGCTGACCTCGCATCCGCTGGTGGCTCGGGTGTCGTTCACCGGGGGGCCAGAGACGGCGCGCCATATCGTGCGGAACTCGGCCGCTAATTTCGCGGAAGTGTCGCTGGAACTGGGGGGCAAGTCGCCCTTCGTGGTGTTCGAGGATGCTGACCTGGAAAGCGCGGTGAATGGCTGCGTGGCGGGGATATTTGGCGCGACAGGGCAAAGCTGCGTGGCGGGGTCTCGGCTGATTGTGCACGAGGCCGTGGCGGAGGCGTTCCTGGCGCGGCTGGTGGCGGCGGCGCAGGCGATCCGGATTGGCGATCCCTTGGCGGAGGAGACGCAGATGGGGCCGCTTTGCACCGAGGCGCAGGTGCGGCTGATCGAGACGCAGGTTGCGCTGGCGGTGTCGGAAGGGGCGACGGTTCTGACCGGGGGCAAGCAGCCCGCGCTGGGGGGGACCTACTATGAGCCGACGATTGTCGACTGCCCCTCCCCCGACCTGACCATCGTGGATACCGAGTTGTTCGGGCCGGTGCTGTCGGTGCTGCGCTTCAAGGACGAGGCTGAGGCCGTTGCCTTGGCGAACCGCTCTGTACACGGGCTGGCGGCGGGCGTCTTCACGCTGAACGGCGCGCGCCAGATGAGGGTGGCGAAGGCGATCCGGGCCGGGATCGTCTGGGTCAACACCTACCGCGCGGTGTCGCCGATTGCGGCCTTTGGCGGCGTCAAGGGATCGGGCTACGGGCGCGAGAGCGGGTTCCAGGCCATGTACGACTACAGCCGGCCCAAGACGATCTGGGTCAACACCTCATCCGAGCCCATCGCCAACCCCTTCGTGATGCGCTGAACCAGGGAGACTGAAATGAAATTTCATCTGGCGATCAACATGGAGCGGATCGACGATACGCTTGCCATGAAGGACGTGGCCAAGCACACGCTCGAAATGGTGCAGATGGCCGACGCGGGCGGGTTCCGCATTGCCTGGGCGGCGGAGCATCACGCGCTGGAGATGACCATCGCGCCGAACCCGTTTTCCATCCTGACCTGGTGGGCGGAGCATACCAATGACATCCGTCTCGGGACGGCGGTGATCGCCGCCCCCTACTGGCACCCGATCAAGGTGGCGGGGGAGGCGGCTTTCGTCGACCTGATCTCGGGCGGGCGGCTGGAGTTCGGCATCGGCTCGGGTGCCTACCAGCGCGAGTTCGACCGGATGCGGCCGGGGCTGAAGCAGACCGACGCCTGGCGCTACATGCAGGAAATGCTGCCGGTGATCCGGGAGCTGTGGAAGGGCGACTACGCGCATGAGGGGGAGCACTGGTCGTTCCCGGCCTCCACCTCGGTGCCGAAGCCGGTGCAGGCCGAGGTCCCGGTCTGGGTCGCGGCGCGGGCACCGATCACCTATGACTATGCGGTCAAGCATGGCTGCAACATTCAGTCCTGGCCGCTGACGCGGGATATGGGTGAGGCGCAGCTTTACATGGACCGGATGGCCGAGGCGCTGGCGAACAATCCCGGCAAGAAGCGGCCCGTGATGGCGATGATGCGGCACACGGCGCTGTATGACCGGAAGGAGGACTGGATGGTCCCGGTCCGGGCAGCGCAGCGTCAGCTGTCGCAGTTCGAGAACCTGTTCAAGAACATGGGCGATGTCGAGAACGGTTTCCCGAAGTCGATCCCCTTCGATCAGCTGGGCAACCGGGCGGAGTATGACCCGGAGATGCTGAGCCGGAACCTGATGTTCGGGACGCCCGACGAAGTGATCGCCAAGCTGAAGCAGTACGAAGCCATCGGGGTGGACGAGTTCATCTACTACGCGTCGCTTGGTCTTGGGCTGGCCGAGCAGAAGCGGTCGCTGGAGCTGTTCTGCAAGGAGGTCATTCCGGCGTTCTCGTGACGTGCCGCTCGTCCTGCGCCTGCGGCTTCTCCTCGCCGGGGTCCCCCGACGAGGAGACGAAGTCGAACGAGGAGGCCCCGCCCCGGACGGCGCGGGTCGTGCGTTGGCGAAGGGTGTCGAGGTAACCGGCGAGCGTGCCGGGCCAGGACGGGGTTTCCTCGGTCGGGGCCCAACCTTGCCGGTAGTCGCTGGGGCGGCGGGAAAAGCATTTGCGAAACGCGGTTGCGAAATGCGACAGCGAGTTGAACCCGGTCGCGGTGGCGATTTCGCGCACCGAAAGCTTGGTCGCGATCAGAAGGACGCGGGCGTGCTGCAGGCGGACAAGGGTGCCGAACTGCACGACGGAACAGCCAAGGCCGTTTTGGAACACCCGCTCGAGCTGGCGCTGTGACAGGCCAAGCTCCTCGGCGATAGCGGGGACGGGCAGCGGCTCGGCGATGTTGTCCTCGATAAGGCGGATCGCCTGTCGCAGGATGGGCGAGAACTGATCGGTCCCCTGCCCCGGCGTCCGGCGTTGCGGGGCGGTCGCGGGGCGGATCGGCTGGTGGATGATCTGGTCGGCGACCTCGGCCGCCATCCCCTCGCCATGCCGGTCGGCGATCAGGCGCAGCATCAGGTCGACCCCGGCCATGCCGCCGGCGCAGGTGAGGATGGTGTCGCCCAGGGTGTAGAGTTGTTCGACCAAGGGCACGTCGGGATAGCGTTCCTGGAACCCCGGGGCCCAGGACCAGTGGGTGGCAAGCTGGCGGTCGGTCAGAAGGCCCGCGCGGGCGAGGAGGTAGCAGCCAAGCTCCACCGCACACAGCCGCGCGCCGTCGCGGGACTGGCGGCGGAGCCAGGCGGTCAGGTCGCGGTTCGTGTAGTCCTCGGCCCCCCAGGAGGCGAGGAGGAAGATCGTCTCGCCACGGTGATTGCGGTCGTCCAGGGCTTGCGCGGTGATGGTCAGGCCGTTCGAGGCAGGTATATCGGTGCCGTCGGGCGACAGGATGTCCCAGTGATACAGCGGCTCGGGCGCGAGGTAGTTGGCGACGCGCAGGGGTTCGATCATCGTGATCAGCGTCGCCATGTTGAAGCGCGGGATGATGACGAAGGTCACCCGGGTCATCGGCGCGACTGGGCGGCGCAAGTGCGGGGGTGTGGCGGGGCCGGTCGAGATGCGGTTTTTCGACATGGCCGGAGGCTAGCTGACGAAAAACCGCCAGGGAAGCCGGTTGTTGCCCCCAGCGCCTTACCGGGGGCAACGGGCGTTACAGGTTCGTCGAACGCAAAGCCCGG
Organism: Rhodobacter sp. SY28-1; assembly: GCF_005222785.1. Classification (GTDB taxonomy): domain Bacteria; phylum Pseudomonadota; class Alphaproteobacteria; order Rhodobacterales; family Rhodobacteraceae; genus Tabrizicola. The sequence continues at coordinate 133,123 of NZ_STGH01000002.1, forward strand.
ATGCGGTCGAAGGCGACGGCGAGGATGATGAAGGACCCCACGAAAGCGCCTTGCCAGAAGGTTGAGATTCCCAGAAGGATCAGCGAGTTGCGGATGATCTCGATCAGCGCGGCCCCGACGATGGCGCCGGTGATGGTCCCTGCCCCGCCCAGAAGGTTCGCGCCCCCGATGACGGCGGCGGCTATCACCGCCAGTTCCATCGACTGACCAAGGTTGGTGGTGACGCCGCCGAGCCAGCCGGCCTCCAGTATCCCGGTGATCCCGGCCATCAGGGCGGAGAAGACGTAGACGCTGATCTTGACCCAAGGGACCGCGACCCCGGTCAGGACGGCGGCGCGTTCGTTCGCGCCGATGGCGAAGACATGGGTGCCCCAGCGGGTCCATTTCAGGAGGAACGAGGTGAGTATTCCCAGCAGCACCAGCGCAATCACCGGATGCGCGATGCCGAAGGTGGAGCCGCCGCCAAGATCGAACAACAGGTCCTCATCCGGGCCGAATTCGAAGATCATCCGGTTGTCGGACAGCACCATTGCAAGGCTGCGGGCGACCGACAGCATACCCAGGGTGACGACGAAGGACGGCATCCGCAGCCAGGCGATCAGCGCTCCGTTGACAAAGCCGGTCAGGGCCGAGGCGGCGAGCGCCAGGAAGGCCGCGGTCCAGAAGCCGTAGCCCGCGTTCATCACGATGGCGACGACCATCGCGGACAGGCAGACGACGGACCCCACAGACAGGTCGATCCCGCCCGAGATGATGACCACGGTCATGCCCAGCGCGACAAGGCCCACGAAGGCGAAATTGCGCGTGACGTTGAACAGGTTCTGCGGCGTGGCGAAGGTGTCGGTCATGAGCGACAGGCCCACCGCGCAGATCACGGCGGCCAGAAACACCCAGGTCGCCTGTTCCGCGAACAGGGCGCTAAGCCGGGTCTGGGTCTGCCCGGCTATCGCCTTTGACAGGTCGCCCTCGACCGATGCGGTTGTCTGGTCAGGCATGTTCGATCGCTCCGGTAATCAGGCCGGTCACCTCTTCGGGCGAGGTCTTGGCAACAGGTTTGTCGGCCACCACAGTCCCGCGGCGCAGCACGGTGACCCGGTCGGCGACGGAGAAGACGTCGGGCATCCGGTGGCTGATCAGCACGACGGCGACGCCCTGGTCGCGCAGGTGGCGGATGAGGTTCAGCACCTCGGCCACTTGCCGCACGCTGATCGCGGCGGTGGGTTCGTCCATCAGCACGATGTCGGCGTTTGAAAGCCGGGTGCGGGCGATGGCCACGGCCTGGCGCTGGCCGCCGGACATCTGGCGGACGAGGTCCTTTGGCCGGGTTTCCGACTTCAACTCCTGGAACAGTTCCGCCGCGCGGCGGTTCATCGCGGCGTAGTCGTTGATCCGGATTGGGCCGAAGCCGCGGGTCAGTTCGCGCCCAAGGAAGACATTGGCCGCCGCCGTCAGGTTGTCGCACAAGGCGAGGTCCTGATAGACGATCTCGACCCCGTGGCGGCGGGCATCGAGGGGGCCGTGAAAGGTGACCTCGCGGTCCTGCAGGAAGATCCGGCCCGAGGACGGGCGGAAGTTCCCGGCGATGATCTTGACCAGCGTGGACTTGCCCGCGCCGTTGTCGCCCATCAGGCCGATCACCTCGCCCTTGCCGATGGTCAGCGACACGCCCTTCAGCGCCTCGATCGCGCCGAAGTTCTTGGCCACGCCATCCAGTTGCAACACCGACATCGCATCATCCCGTTCCAGCCTTCCGCATCCATATCGCGCAGGGCTGGTCGGCAGGTCAATACCCTGTCTTAATAGTTTTATCCTATTTGTCCTACAAAATGATTGACCGAATCTTCGGACCGCGCTTATCACCTCGGCAACGGTGGGGAGAGCGATGCGGATTCTGGTCACAGGGGCGGCGGGAAAGGTGGGACAGGCGCTGTTGGCGCAGGTCCGGCAGTCCTATCCGCAGGCCATGGTGCGGGCGCTTTTGCACAGCCGCGACCTGGCCGCGCAGCCCTGGCTTGAGACGCTGAAGGGTTCGCTGTCAGACCGCGCGGTGGCCGAGGCGGCGGTGCGGGATTGCACCCATGTCGTGCATCTGGCGACCTGCAAGGAAACCCCGGACGACGTGATGGATGTCACCGTCAAGGGGCTGTTCTGGATGCTGGAAGCCTGGCGCGAGAACCCCGTGGCGGAGCGCTTCCTGCTGGTCGGGGGCGACGCGGCGGTGGGGCATTTCTTCTATGACCACGACGGCCCGGTGACCGAGGCAACACCGCACCGGGCCTATCCGGGCTGCTATGCGCTGTCGAAGGTGCTGGAAGAGGTGATGCTGTCGCAGTTCGGCATCCAGTACGGCATCGACTGGTGCTGCCTGCGCGCGCCCTGGATCATGGAGAAGGACGATTTCCGCCATACGCTGTCCTTCGGGCCGGACCTGTTCGGCGGGCCAGACTGGGCCGCGCTGGCTGGGCCAAAGATGGCCGAGTACGCCCGCCGGACCGGGGCGGTCCCGATCCTGCAGGACAAGGACGGCATCGCGATCAAGCGCAATTTTGTCCATGTCAGTGACCTAGTCAGCGCGATCCTGATCGCCCTGACCGCTCCGGTTGCGCGGCAGCGGCTTTACAACATCGCGATGGACGAGCCCGTCGACTACGACGAGGTCGCCGCGATCCTGGCCGAGACGCAGGGGTTGCCCTCGGTACCGCTGCGGTCGCCCTACCGGTCCACCTGGTTCTCGAACGCCCGTGCACGGGACGAACTGGATTGGCGCCCCGCCTACGACACCCGCCGACTTGTTACCGAATCCTGGGCCTTTACCCGCGCGCCGGATGATCCGCGGCGGGTCTGGTACCCGGGCTGACCAGGGCCATCCGGCCACAACGACAACAAACCCTACGGGAGGACTGACATGCACCGCAGAATTCTGATGGCCACGACATTGGCCACTCTCCTTGCCTCGGGCGCTGCCTGGGCGGAAGACAAGGTTCTGGCCATCGTGGTCAAGGGCCTGGACAACCCGTTCTTCGAGCAGATCAACAAGGGCTGCCAGAAGTGGAACGGTGAAAACGCCGGGTCGGGCTATTCCTGCTTCTATACCGGCCCCGCCTCCTCGGCGGACGAGGTTGGCGAAGTGCAGATCGTGCAGGACCTGCTGCAGCGCCCGGATGTGGCGGCCATCGCCATCTCGCCCTCGAATGCGCCGCTGATGGCCAAGATGCTGCGGGAACAGGCGCCGAAGATCCCGATCATGACCATCGACGCCGACTTCCTGGAGGAGGACGCCGATCTGCGGGTGACCTACCTTGGCACCGACAACTACCTGATGGGCGTCAAGTTCGCCGAGCATCTGAAGGCGCTGAAGCCCGAGGGTGGCACGGTCTGCCTGCAGCTGGGCAACGTGGCGGCGGCCAACATCAACGCCCGTGCGGCGGGAACCCGCGACACCCTGTCGGGCGAAAAGGGCATCGAGATGCTGACCGGCCAGGGCGGCTGGACGGAGATTGCCGGGTGCCCGGTATTCACCAACGACCAGGCCGATCTGGCGAACCAGCAGATGGCCGACACCTTCACCGCGAACCCTGACCTGACTGCCTTCATGCTGATCGGCGGCTGGGCTCAGTTCGCGCCGCAGGCCTATGCCCAGGTCACCGATCAGGTCATGGACAAGCTGAAGGACAAGTCGCTGGTCATCGTCGCGGGCGACACCCTGCCCCCGCAGATGGAGGCGCTGAAGGCCGGTCGCAGCCACGTTCAGGTCGGGCAGCGCCCGTTCGAGATGGGCTATCGCGCGCCAACGGTCATGATCGACATCCTGAACGGCAAGGCCGTCGACCCGGTGATCTACACGGGCCTCGATGAGTGCACGCAAGAGAACGTCGACAGCTGCATCGGCGGCTGACGGCCTGCCCGGGCGGAAGGGACCCTGCCTTCCGCCCGGGACCCCATCCCTTTGTCAATGGAGAGACCCATGAACGCCCGGATTTCTGCGCTTGCGCTGGTTGTTGCCCTGACGGCCTCCAGCGGCTTTGCCCAGGACAAGAAAACCCTCGTCTTCGTCGTCAACGGCGCTTCCGATTTCTGGAAGCTGGCCGAGGCCGGCGTGAAGAAGGCGCAGGAAGAGCTGCCGAATTACGACCTGCAGTTCAAATACCCCGAACAGGCCGCCGCCGCGATCCAGCAGCGGCTGATGGATGACCTTGTGGCCGCCGGTGCGTCGGCGATCATGGTCTCGGCCGTCGATCCCAAATCCTCGACCGAGGCTTTGAACCGGATCGGGTCGCAGGTGCCCCTGTTCACCACCGACAGCGATGCGCCCGACACCAACCGCGTGGCCTATATCGGGTCGTCGAACACCGATGCCGGGATGCAGGCGGGCGAGATCGCCAAGAAGGCGATGCCCGACGGCGGCAAGTGCATCGGGTTCGTGGGCCTTCTGGGCGCGGACAACGCGCGGGAACGGATCGACGGAATGAAGGCGGCGCTGGAAGGCTCGAACGTCGAACTGATCGACGTGCGCGGCGACGACATCGACATGACCCGCGCCAAGCGCAATGTCGAGGACGCGCTGGCCGCCAACCCCGACATCGACTGCATGGTCGGCTTCTACAGCTACAACCCGCCGCGCATCTACGAGGTGCTGAAAGAGGCGGGCAAGCTGGGTGAAGTGACGGTCGTCGCCTTTGACGAGGACCCGATTACCCTCGGCGGCGTCAAGGAAGGCACCATTGCGGGCACCGTGGTCCAGCAGCCTTACGAATGGGGCTATCAGGGCATGAAGCTGATGGCCGCGCATCTTGAGGGTGACGACTCCATGATCCCGGAGAACAAGCTGGTGATCGTGCCCACCGCCATCATCGACAAGGACAATGTCGATGCCTTCGAGGCTGAGCTGAAAGCCCGCATCGGCGGCTGACGGCTCAGGCAAGGTGCAGGCCGGATTGTTTTGGTTTCCTCCCTTTCCGGCCTGCATCCCCATTGGGACAGTGACATGACCGCCTTCCTGCGCCTTTCCGGCATCCACAAACGCTTTGGCCCGGTCGCGGCCCTGTCGGGCGTCGATTTGGCGGTTGGCCCGGGCGAGGTGCTGGGGCTGGTCGGTGAAAACGGTGCGGGCAAATCGACGCTGATGCGGATCATCGGCGGGGTGCATGCGCCAAGCGAGGGCCGGATCGAGATCGACGGGGTCGAGGTTGACCGACTAACCGTCCCCCGCGCCATCGCCGCCGGGATCGCCTTCGTGCATCAGGAGCTGTCGAACTTCGACAACCTGACGGTGGCCGAGAACATCTTCCTGGGACGGATGCCGACGCGCGGCGGCCCCTTGCGGCTGGTCGACACCCGCGCTCTGAACGCCGATGCCGATGTGCTGCTGACGCGGCTGGGTGCGACCTTTGCCGGGGATACGCCCCTGTCGCGGCTGTCGCTCGCCCAGATGCAACTGGCCGAGATCGCCAAGGCCCTGTCGCTGAACGCGCGCCTTGTCATCATGGACGAGCCGACCTCAAGCCTGACCGCGACCGAGACGGAGCGGTTGTTGACCGTCGTCGACAGCCTGCGCGCCAGCGGCGTGTCGATCATCTTCATCACCCACCGGCTGAGCGAGATCGAATGGCTGGCCGACCGGGTCACCGTGCTGCGCGACGGGCGGCATGTGGCGGACCTGGAACGGGACGACGTGACCGCCCCGGTGATGATCCGCCACATGATCGGGCGCGACCTGAAGTCGGTCTACACGCCCCCTGTAGCGCCGCCGGGGGCACCGGTCCTGCAGGTCACGGGCCTGCGGACCCCGCGCTATCCCGACCGGCCCGTCGACCTGACCGTGCGCCGGGGCGAGATCCTGGGGCTGGCGGGCCTGATCGGCGCGGGGCGGACGGAACTGGCCGAGACGATCTTCGGCCTGACCCCGGCCTTGGGCGGAGAGGTCGTGCTGGACGGCGCCCCGGTCCGCCTGACGACCCCGCGCCAGGCCATCGCGCAGGGCGTCTTCCTGGTGCCCGAGGACCGAAAGGCGCATGGGCTGATCCTGGATTTCCCGATCACGCAGAACATCTCGCTGCCCTCCCTTGGCCAGCTTGCGCGCCGGGGGCTGGTGGACCGCCGGGCGGAAACCGTGCTGGCCGAACGGCAGAAGGCGGCGCTGGATTTGCGGGCGTCGAACCTGGACCTGCCGGCCAGCGCGCTGTCGGGGGGCAACCAGCAGAAGGTGGTGCTCGCCCGCTGGCTGGCGCTATCCCCGCGCGTCATCCTGTTCGACGAGCCGACCCGCGGCGTCGATGTGGGCGCCAAGGCCGAAATCTACCGCCTGATGCGCGCCCTGTCGGATGAGGGCGTGGGGGTCCTGATGATTTCCTCGGACATGGAAGAGGTGATCGGCGTCTCGGACCGCGTCATCGTCATGCACGAGGGCCGCATCGCGGGCAGCCTGACGCGCGATCAGCTTTCCGAACACGCCATCCTGTCGCTGGCGGTGGGCCAGCCCGAAAACGCGAGGCACGCATGATCGACCGCAAGAACCTTGGCCTGCTGATCCTGATCCTTGTCGTGTCCGCCGCCGTCGCGATCCTGAACCCGCGCTTCCTGTCGCCGGTCAACCTGTCGAACACCGCGAACCTGATCGGGCTTTTCGGCATCTTCGCCATCGCGCAGGCCTTCGTCATCATCTCGGGCGGGATCGAGCTGTCATCGGGCTCGGTCATTGCACTGCTTGGTGTGATCTTCGTCGACCTCGTCGGCAACAACGTCCTCTCCCCCGCGACGGCGACGCTTCTGGTCCTGGCGCTGGGGGCGCTGATCGGGGTGCTGCACGGCGTGCTGATCGCGCGGGTGGGGTTGCAGCCCTTTGTCGTCACGCTTTGCGGCCTGCTGATCTATCGCGGCGTCGCGCGGTATTACACCGAGGACGCCACGGCGGGTTTCGCCTTTGGCGCCAGCTTCCCGACCCTGGAATGGCTGACGACGGGCCGCATCCTGGGCCTGCCGAACAGCCTGGTCGCCATGCTGGTCATCGCGGGGGTGACCGGCGTCCTTCTGCACCGGTCGGTCTTTGGCCGCGTCCTTCTCGCCACCGGCCGAAACCCCGACGGGGCGCGCTATTCCGGGGTGAACACGCAAGCCGTGCTGATCACCGCCTACACGCTTTGCGCCGTCCTGACCGCCATCGCGGCGATTTACCTCGCGATGTACACCCGCTCGATCTCGCCCGCCTCGCACGGGAACTTCTACGAGCTTTACGCCATCGCCGCCGCCGTCCTAGGCGGCTGTTCCCTGCGTGGCGGCGAGGGGTCGATCCTGGGCGTGGTGCTGGGGACGGTCCTGTTGCAGGTGCTGCAGAACCTGGTGAACCTCCTCGGCATCCCCTCCTCGCTCAACTTCGCGGTGATGGGGTCGGTCATCATTCTCGGCGTGCTTGCGGACAACTGGCTCTTGCAGCGCCGCGCCGCGCGAACAGCCACAGTTTGACGGGCCAAAGGGGACGGGCAGCGGTTGCCAGCGGAGAACGATCACACTAGGTGTTGACCCACAGGGGACAGGCAGGTGGTTGCGTGACGATCAAGCGGGGGAAGGACAAGTCGGCGCAAGCCGACGCCAAGGGCGCAACTGCAACCTCCGCCCCGCCCGTAGGCCTTCCGCGCCAGGCCGGGTCCTTTGCGCACTACTCCGTCGCCCAGGAAATCGGCCGCCGCATCGTGTCGGGCGACTACCCCCCAGGATCCATCCTGCCGAACGAGGCGGAATGGTCGGCGATGTTCGGCACCAGCCGGTCCGTCGTGCGCGAAGCGATCAAGATGCTGATGTCGAAGAACCTGTTGGTGTCCCGCACCAAGATCGGCAGTCGGGTCGAACCGCGCGAGAACTGGAACCACCTGGACCGCGACGTGCTGATCTGGGTCGCGCAGTCGCCGCAACGCGACGCGCTGATGCGGTCGGTCCAGCAGCTGCGCCACATCGTCGAGCCGGAAGCGGCGGCGATGGCAGCCGAGATCCGCACCGAGGAGGAGATGGCGGTGATCAGCGCCGCCTGCCACGAGATGGGCACCGCGACGACGCTGGCCCAGCGCACCCGCGCCGACCGGCGGTTCCACCAGGCGATCCTGAACGCGACCAAGAACGAACTCCTGATGCCGCTTGGTGCGATGATCGACTCCTCGCTCGACTACCTCTTCGCCTTCGTCACGCGCGAGGCGAACGACCTGCGCTATGCCCAGGACCTGCACGAGGCGATCGAAAAGGCGATCCGCCTGCAGCGCCCCGACACGGCACGCAAGGCGGTGCGGGTGCTGTTGAAGAACACCGACGACATGATGCGCAAGAAGGGCCTTCTGGACTGACCCAAGGTCAACCGGCTTGCGGCGAGGGCAGCTGAAGGACCGAACCGCGGGATCCCGCACAAGGTCCGCAGGTTAACCATTGACTCCGGCGGTCCGCTTTCATCCAATCGCCCCAGGATCAGGCGCGCTGCGCCGCCTCAACGACGGAACACAGGGAGATAGACGATGCACCTGAAGCATGGACTTGGCCGTGCGGCGGTTCTTGCCGCGCTGTTGGCGGGCACTGCCCCCATGGCACTGATGGCCGAAACGCCCGCGGACACGCTGGTTCTGGCCGACGCCATCGACGACATCGTGTCGATCGACCCGCACGAAGCCTTTGAATTCTCGGGCGTGGACCTGAACAACAACACCTACGACACCCTGATTGAGCTTGATCCGACCAAGCCGGGCGAGCTGGTCCCTGGGCTGGCCGAAAGCTGGTCGGTGTCGGATGACGGGATGACCTATACGTTCAAGATCAAGTCGGGCATCACCTTCAGCAGCGGCAACCCGCTCACCGCCGAGGACGCGGCAGGGTCGCTCCGCCGCGTGGTCAAGCTGAACAAGACCCCCGCCTTCATCCTGACCCAGTTCGGCCTGACGCCGGAAAATGTCGATCAGATGATCACCTTCGAAGGCGACACCGTCACGCTGAAGACCGACAAGGCCTATGCGCCGTCCTTCGTCTACAACTGCTTGACGGCGGGCGTGGCCAACATCGTCGACATGAAAACCGTCATGGCGAATGAGGTTGAAGGCGACATGGGCAATGCCTGGCTCAAGGCCAATTCGGCGGGGACCGGGGCCTATGTGCTGAAGTCGTTCAAGCCGAACGAAGGCTATGTGCTTGAAGCCCGTGCCGGCCACTGGCGCGGCGATGCGAAGATCAAGAACGTGTTCATGCAGCACGTCCCGGAAGGCGCGACCCAGCGCCTCCTGCTGGAAAAGGGCGACATCGATGTGGCCCGCGAGATGACGCCCACTGACATCGCCGGGGTCGAGGGCAATGCCGACATCAAGGTGCAGAACGACGTCGGCGGGCAGATCTACTATCTCGCTCTGAACCAGAAGAAGGCCGAACTGGCCAATCCCAAGGTGCAAGAGGCGATGCGGTGGGCGGTCGACTATGTCGGCATGACCGACAGCATCCTCAAAGGCCAGTGGGTTGTGCACCAGGCCTTCCTGCCGCAGGGCTTCCTCGGCGCGCTGACCGAAACGCCCTACAGCCTGGACGTCGAAAAGGCCAAGGCGCTGATGGCGGAATCGGGGGTCACCCTGCCGCTGGAGGTGAAGTTCACCGTCCGCAACAACCAGGAGCGGCTGGACATCGCCACCTCGCTGCAGAACACCTTCGCGCAGATCGGCATCAACCTTGTCCTCGACGTCGGTGACGGCGCGCAGGGGCTGGAGGTCTATCGCGGCCGTCTGCACGAGATGACGCTGCAGACCTGGGGGCCGGACTATCCCGACCCGCATACCAACGCCTCGACCTTTGCCTCGAACCCCGACAACTCGGACGAGGCCAAGGCCACGGGCTACCTCGCCTGGCGGACCGCATGGGATCCGGGTGCCGAGATCAACGCCGCAACCGATGCCGCCGTGGTCGAGAAGGACACCGCGAAACGCGAGGCGATGTATCAGGACCTGCAGACCAAGGTGCGGGACAATTCCGCCTTCGTCTTCATGTTCCAGCAGGCCCGGCAGGACGCGATGCGCGCCAATGTGAGCGGCTTCTACGCTGGTGGGGCGACCGACTCGGCGTCCTACTGGACCGTCACCAAGTAAGCGACCGGGCCGCCGCCTGATCCGGCGGCGGCCCGAATTCCGCATGACATCCATTCCCGCTCCGCCGTCGCGCAGCCGTCTGCTTCCGTTGGTGAAGCAGATCCTGCTCGGGCTTGGCACCCTGGCCATCACGCTGCTGGGCCTGCTCCTCATCACCTTCATCATCGCCCGCGTGGTGCCCACCGACCCGGTGCTGTCGATCGTCGGCGAACGTGCGACCGAAGCGCAGATCGCGGCGATCCGCGAAAAGCTGGGGCTGGACCTGCCGATGTGGCAGCAGTTCGCGATCTACGTCTGGGACGCAATGCGCGGCGATCTTGGCAATTCGATCAAGACTGGCGCCCCCGTCGCGTCGGAAATCGCGCGCTATTTCCCCGCCACGCTGGAGCTTGCGACGCTGGGCACCATCTTCGGCACCCTTGTCGGCGTGCCCGCCGGCGTGCTGGCCGCGACCCGGCCCGGCAGCATCAGTGACCAGATCGTCCGCGTCGTGGGACTGATGGGCTATTCGATGCCGGTGTTCTGGCTGGGACTGATCGGCCTTCTGGTCTTTTACGGCCAGCTTGACTGGGTGGCAGGCCCCGGGCGGCTGGACCCGACCTATGACATGATGATGGAGTTCACCCTGACCAGCTACACCGGGATGATCCTGATCGACTCGGCCTTGAACGGGGCCTGGGACGTGTTCGGCAATGCCGTCAGCCACATCATCCTGCCCGCGGGCCTCTTGGGCTATGTCTCGATGGCCTACATCAGCCGGATGACCCGCAGCTTCATGATGAATGAACTGGGGCAGGAGTACATCACCACGGCCCGGGTCAAGGGCATGCCAGAATGGCGGGTGATCTGGGTGCATGCGATGAAGAACGTGCTGGTCCCGCTAATTACCGTCATCGCGCTGTCCTACGCCTACCTCCTGGAAGGGTCCGTCCTGACCGAGACGATCTTCGCCTGGCCGGGCCTGGGCAGCTATATCACCGACGCGCTGTTCTCGGCCGACATGCCGGCGGTGCTGGGCGGAACGGTGGTCGTCGGCGTGGCCTTTGTCACGCTGAACATGGCGTCCGACATCCTCTACCGGCTGGTCGACCCGAGGGCGCGGACATGACGACACTCCGCGCCTGGCTTTCCGACCCAAACCCCGCCTCGCGGCGGCAGGCCCGGCTGGGGCAAGCTTGGCTTGCCTGGCAACGAATCCGGCGCAACCGGCTGGCGATGGCGGGGCTGGTGATCGTCGGCATCCTGCTCATGGTCGCGGCCCTTGCGCCCTGGATCGCCCCGCATGATCCGCTGACCCAGGACCTGTCGCGCCGGCTCTTGCCGCCCGGCACGCCCGGCAACCTGCTCGGCACCGACGATTTCGGGCGGGATATCCTGAGCCGCATCATCTATGGCGCGCGGATCACCCTGTATATCATCGCGCTGGTCGCGGTCACCGCGCCGGTCCTGGGCCTGCTCATTGGCACGGTGGCGGGTTACTTCGGCGGCTGGATCGACGCCGTTCTGATGCGCCTGACCGACATCTTCCTGGCCTTCCCCCGCCTGATCCTGGCGCTGGCGCTGGTGGCCGTCCTGGGCCCGGGGATCGAGAACGCGGTCCTTGCCATCGCGCTGACCGCCTGGCCGCCCTATGCGCGTGTGGCGCGGGCCGAGACGTTGACGGTCCGCTCCTCCGACTACATCGCCGCGATACGGCTGCAGGGGGCCAGCGCACCCCGCATTATCGCGGGCCATGTCGTGCCGATGTGCCTGCCCTCGGTCATCATCCGGGTCACGCTGGACATGGCGGGTGTCATCCTGATCGCGGCGGGCCTTGGCTTCCTCGGCCTCGGCGTCCTGCCGCCCACGCCGGAATGGGGCCTGATGATTTCGTCGGGCCGCAAGTACCTGTTCGAACAATGGTGGGTCGCCACGATGCCCGGCCTTGCGATCTTCATCGTCAGCCTTGGCTTCAACCTGCTGGGCGACGGCTTGCGCGATGTCCTTGACCCGCGGAGCGCCTCACGATGAGCCTTTTGGAGGTCAAGAACCTGCGCGTCACCTTCGATACCGAGACCGGAAAAGTCGAGGCGGTGCGCGGCGTTTCGTTTTCGCTGGGTCACGAACGGCTGGGGATCGTGGGCGAATCCGGGTCGGGCAAGACGATGACCGGGCGGTCGGTCCTGCGCCTGATCCGCCCGCCGGGCCGGATCGAGGCCGATGCGATGACCTTCGACGGCCAGGATATCCTGCACGCCTCGGAACGCGAGATGCGGGCGCTGCGGGGCAAGCGGATCGGCATGGTGATGCAGGACCCGAAATACAGCCTGAACCCGGTGATGACCGTGGGCCGCCAGCTGACCGAAGGCCTGCGCCTGCGCGATGGCTTGGGCCGGGCCGACGCCACCGCCAAGGCCATCGCCGCGCTGGAGGCCGTGCAGATCCGCGACCCGGCGCGGGTGATGGAGGCCTACCCGCATGAGCTGTCGGGCGGGATGGGCCAGCGGGTGATGATCGCGATGATGCTGATCCCGGAACCGGAACTGCTGATCGCCGACGAACCGACCTCGGCACTGGACGTGACGGTGCAGGCCGAGGTGCTGTCGATCCTGGACGGCCTCGTGCGCGACCGGGGCATGGGCCTGATCTTCATCAGCCACGATCTGCGGCTGGTCGCCCGGTTCTGCGACCGGGTGCTGGTGATGCACAAGGGCCTGGTCGTCGAAGAGATCGCGGCCGCGCATCTGATGGAGGCGAAGCATCCCTACACCCGCGGCCTTCTGAACTGCCTGCCCCGGATCGGCGGCCCGCGTGAGCCGCTGCCGGTGCTGGATCGGGCGGGGTTCTGACCGATGGCCCTGATCGAGATCGAGAACCTGACCGTGACCTTCCGCGCCAAGGGACGCGAGGTGCAGGCAGTGCAGGACGTCAGCCTGTCGGTGGACGAGCGCGAAAGCTATGGGCTGGTGGGCGAAAGTGGGTCGGGCAAGTCCACCATCCTGCGCGCGATCTGCGGCATGGCGCCTGTGACCGGCGGCACGATCCGGATCGGTGGCCAGCCCGTCCCGACCCCGCGAGGGCGGGCGTTCTCGACCGAAGTGCAGATGGTCTTCCAGGACCCCTACGCCAGCCTGCATCCCCGCCACACCATTGACCGCACCCTGTCGGAGCCGCTGGCGATCCACGGGATGCCTGACCGCGATGCCCGCGTCGTGCAGGCGCTTACCGACGTGGGCCTGCCCCCCGCCTTCCGCTTCCGCTATCCGCACCAGCTGTCCGGCGGCCAGCGCCAACGCGTCGCCATCGCCCGCGCGCTGATGCTGCGGCCGAAGATCCTGCTTCTGGACGAACCGACCAGCGCGCTTGACGCCTCGGTCCAGGCCGAGGTCCTGAACCTCTTGAACCGCCTGCGCGCCGAACAGGGGCTGACCTTCCTGATGGTGTCGCATGACCTGGCCGTGATCGACCACATGTGCGACCGGATCATGGTCCTGCAGCATGGTCGTACGGTCGAGGAGATCACCCGCGACGATCTTGCCGGGGCACGGATGACCACGCCCTATGCCCGCAGCCTGTTCGCCGCCAGCGCCGACCGGATGCTGGAGGGCAGCGAGAGGCCCGCACCATGATCCCGGTCTTCGACGGCCACAACGACCTGCTTCTGCGGCTGCTCCTTGATCCGGTGCGGCGGGAGGAGATCTTCCTGACCGGCGAAGGCAAAGGCCATCTCGACCTGCCGCGCATGCAGGCCTCCGGGTTCGCCGGGGGGTTCTTCGCGATCTACCTGCCCTCGCCCATCGCGCATGACGATCCCGACTACCGGGCGCAGATGCAGAACCCGCCCTACGCGCTGCCCCTGCCCCAGCCGATTCCTCATGCCGAGGCGATCACCCCGGCCCTGGCGGCGGCGCGCCACCTTCTGTGGATGGAACGCGCCTCGGCAGGCGCCCTGAAGGTCTGCCGCACCGCCGCCGAGGTCCGGGCCTGCGTGGCAAACGGCACCATCGCCGCGATCCTGCACATGGAAGGCGCCGAGGCGATCGACGACAGCCTCGATGCGCTTCATCTCTTCCACGCCATGGGCCTGCGGTCGCTTGGCCCGGTCTGGTCGCGTCCGACGATCTTCGGCCATGGTGTGCCTTTCGCCTTTCCCTCCAGTCCCGACACCGGGCCGGGCCTGACCGATGCGGGCAAGCGGCTGGTCTCCGAATGCAACCGGCTGCGGATCATGCTGGACCTCAGCCACATGAACGAGGCCGGGTTCAACGACGTCGCCCGCCTCTCCGATGCGCCGCTGGTGGCCACCCATTCCAACGCCCACGCCCTCTGCCCGTCGTCGCGAAACCTGACCGACCGGCAACTGGCGATGATCCGTGACAGCGGCGGAATGGTGGGCCTGAACTTCTCGGTGTCCTTCCTGCGCCCGGACGGCCGCCAGCTGGCCGAAACCGGCTGGGACCCGATCCTGCGCCAGATGGACTATCTGCTGGAGCATCTGGGCGAGGACCACCTCGGCTTCGGCTCCGACTACGACGGCTGCACCACGCCGGAGGTCATCGACGACGTCACGGGACTGCCAAAGCTGGTGCAGGCGCTGTCCGACCATGGCTACGACCGACCGCTTCTGGAAAAGCTGGCCCACGGCAACTGGCTGTCCTTGCTGGACCGCACGCTTTAGTCGGAACTCCCCGGACCGCGCGGCATGGCGTTCAGGGGAGGCTTATCAATCAAGGGGATGGATGGTGCTGCAAGAGAGGATTGAACTCTCGACCTCTCCCTTACCAAGGGAGTGCTCTACCACTGAGCTACTGCAGCGCCGTTGGTGGCGGGTCATTAGACGCAATCGAAACGGGGCGCAAGGGGGATTTGGCGGGAATCCCGACCCTCTCTGGACCCACCCGCGCCCTTGGGGTAGAAGCCTTGCGCATGCGCAGCCCCTCGGACCCCTCGCCTGGCGAAAAGTCCCGGAAACCTGAGCGAACGCTTTCCCGGGAAGACCGGCTGAAGGCGGCGCTTAAGGCCAATATGGCGCGGCGGAAGGCACAGGCGAAGGCTCGGACCGCCGAAGACGCGGCCGGGGAAACCGAGGACAAGGAGTAGGGCGGATGGATTCGATTCTGGTGCGCGGCAACGGGGCCTTGTCGGGGGCGATCCCGATTGCGGGGGCGAAGAACGCCTGTCTCACGCTGATGCCGGCCACGCTGCTGTCGGACGAGCCGCTGACGCTGACCAACGCCCCGCGCCTGTCGGACATCCGGACGATGACGCAGCTTCTGCAGTCGCTGGGCGCGGAAGTGGCCAGCCTGCAGGACGGGCTGGTGCTGGCGCTCTCCAGCCACTCGATCACCAACTTCAAGGCCGACTACGACATCGTCCGCAAGATGCGCGCCTCGATCCTGGTCCTTGGGCCGATGCTGGCACGCTATGGCCATGCCGAGGTCTCCTTGCCCGGCGGCTGTGCCATCGGCGCGCGCCCCGTCGACCTGCACCTGAAGGCACTGGAGGCGATGGGCGCCGAACTGGACCTGCGCGACGGCTATGTCCGCGCCAAGGCCCCCGGCGGCCGGCTGAAGGGCGCAGTCGTCGAGTTTCCCTTCGTCTCGGTCGGGGCCACGGAAAACGCGCTGATGGCGGCCACGCTGGCCAAGGGCACCACGGTCCTGAAGAACGCCGCGAAGGAACCCGAGATCGTCGATCTGGCCCGCTGCCTGAAGAAGATGGGCGCGAAGATCGAGGGCGAGGGGACATCGACCATCACCATCGAGGGCACCGACCGGCTGGGCGGGGCGACGCACCAGGTGGTGACCGACCGGATCGAGCTTGGCACCTATATGCTGGTTCCCGCGATCTGTGGCGGCGAAGTGGAATGCATCGGCGGCACCCTGGATCTGGTCGGCGCTTTCGCTGAAAAGCTGGATGCGGCGGGGGTTTCGGTGACCCAGACCAACCGGGGCCTGAAGGTTTCCCGCAAGAACGGCCGCGTGCGCGCCGTGGACGTGACGACCGAACCCTTCCCGGGCTTCCCGACCGACCTGCAGGCGCAGATGATGGCGCTGCTCTGCACGGCCGAGGGGACTTCCGTGCTGGAAGAGAAGATCTTCGAGAACCGCTTCATGCATGCCCCGGAACTGATCCGCATGGGCGCGAGGATCAACGTGCAGGGCGGCACGGCCACGGTGACCGGCGTCGAGAAGCTGAAGGGCGCCCCGGTGATGGCGACCGACCTTCGCGCTTCGGTCAGCCTGATCCTTGCCGGGCTTGCGGCGGAAGGCGAAACCGTCGTCTCCCGCGTTTACCACCTTGATCGCGGCTATGAGCGGGTCGAGGAAAAGCTCCGGGCCTGCGGCGCGCATATCGAGCGTATCCAGGCATGAGCGACGCCAAGTTCCAGGATGGCGGCGAAGGCCCGCTGCGGCTGATCGCCCAGGATGGCGAGGACCTGAAGGTCATCTCGACCTTGGTACAGGACGCCGTCCTGCCGGTGACGGAACTGACCTACGACGCCAAGCGCCGCCGCTTTGCCCTGATGCTGAACCGTTTCCGCTGGGAAGACCGGACCCAGGCCGAGCAGGTCGGCCGCGCCTATGAACGGGTGCGGTCGGTGATGGTGGTCGAGGATGTGCTGCGGGTGCAGACGCAGGGCTTCGACCGGGCCGACAAGGACCTGATCCTGTCGCTCTTGTCGCTGGAGTTCACGCCCGGTCAGGATGGTGCGGGCCGCCTGACCTTTGTCCTTGCCGGCGACGGCGCGATTGCGCTCGACGTCGAGGCGCTGGAAGTGCGGCTGGACGATGTGACCCGGCCCTACCGCGCGCCATCGGGCAAGGTGCCGCAGCACGACTGACCGCGGTTCAGGCCATCTGACCCTTCGCCCAGCGGCAAGCACCAGCACAGACAGGCACACCGCGCAGGATCGCCGCCGCGATGATCCCGGGCACCCGGTGGTCCAGCCCCACGGGGGGCAGGATGCGGCCCGTGAATCCGGACCGATCCAGCGCGGCGGGGATGTCGTCGCTGACATGCCCGCCCTCGGCCGCAAAGAACGGCAGGCACACCCCTGCCCCGCCGGTCAGGCTGGACAACTGCGGGTCCTGGTCGATGAAACCGGCCTCGGCGGCAACCCCCGCCTCTGCTGCGATCCGGCCCGCGACATGAAACGCGATGTCGGACGGGACCGGGGACTTGAACGACCCATGCGCCGCAAGGATCACCCTGTCCGCCCCCGCCTCGCGCGCCAAAGCCACACACAGGTCATGCACGGCCGGGTCGCAGCCGAATGGCTCCAGCACGGTCCAGCCTACGGCCCTGGCTTCTGCCAGCTTTTTCGGGATCTGGACCTTGGTGAACCAGCCCCCGGCGATGAACATCGGGAACACGACGCCCCCCGCCCGTCCCGCCACGCCCCGCGCCATCGCGCCGTCCTCGGCCAGTGTTGCCGCTTGGACCTCCCAGTCGGGCAATAGGGCCTGCACGCAAAGCGCCAAAGCCTCCAGCGCGGCCCCGGCAGGGCGGGGGTCCGACGGCTGGCCATGGGCCACGATCAGGGCGGTCTGCGTCATGGGCGCTAACCTGACGCGGTCCGCGCCGGGGTCAACCCCGGCCTACGGCATCCGCCCCGCAATATAGCGCGCGAAATCGTAGTTCGGCCGTTCCAGATGGCTGAGCTGACCGGGCGACGACATCCCGGCGCACAGGCCCTTCCAGACCCGCTCCACGCAGCCCTTGTCCTCGACGTTCACGTCATCGAGCAGCGCCTTGACCGCCGCCAGATGCGCCGGGGCTTCGGGGTCGGCCATCCATTCCGCACTCATCCCGCCACCGAACAGCACCTTGACCGAACCCGGGCCATCCGGGGTCAGCGACAGATACCAGAAATACCCCGGCGTCAGCGTGATCAGCAGGGACGGATAGATCGCCAGCAGCCAAGTGATCCGCCGGTCATCGCCCTGCAACGCGGTGTTGGACGGATGCGCCAGCGCCAAAGGCACCGAGTCGTTCTTCACGATCCAGTGGTAGTTGAACGCCTCTTCCCCTGGCGGACACTCCATCAGGTTCAGATCGCTGGCCCCGCCGATGGTCCCGGCATGGCAGACCGGCAAGTGGTAGCTTTCCATGAAATTCTCGGCCAGGACCTTCCAGTTGGTGTCCCAGCGGAAATCTTCGCGGAAGACTTCGCGGTAGGTGGCCATCGGCAGGTGCCCGACCAGCTTTTCAACCCCCGCCAGCCGCTCCGCCACCGGCGGAGCCTCGGGGTTCAGCGTGACCATGATCCAGCCCAGCCAGTCCTCGACCCGGACGGCGGGCAGCTTCACGTCCTCCTTGCAAAACCCTTCGTTGCGGGCCATCGCCGGGGCGCCCCGCAATGAGCCGTCAAGGTTGTAGGTCCAGGCGTGATAGGGGCAGACGATCGACCTGACATGCCCCCTGCCCTCCAGCAGAGTGCTCATCCGGTGACGGCAGACGTTCGACATCCCCCGCAGGGCCCCTTCCCGGTCACGCAGGATGATGACCGGCTCGCCTCCGATCTCCATCGTCAGGTAGTCGCCCGGGGTCGCCAGCGCATCCGCCCGGCCCGCGCACAGCCAGTCCTGCGCGAAGATGTGGCGCTGCTCGGCCTCGGCGAACTCTGGCGAGGTATAGACCGACTTCGGCATCGCCCGCGCCCGCTCGAACGGCACACTGACATTGGCGCGCAACTCGGCGATGGCAAGCGAGGGATCGTGCTGGGTCATGGGCCTGGCCTCCTGTCCTGATCTTGCGGCCGCAAAGGCCCCCGTTCCAGCGGAAATCCGACAGGTTCAGGGGAAATGCGCCCTGATCGCCGCCGCGACCGCCCCGGCCAGCGCCGGGTTCGCCTCGGCATCGTAGTGGATGCCGTCGATCGGCGATACCGTCACCACCTCGCCCGCATCGAGGAACGGCACGCCGACTCGCGCGGCCGCCTTCCGCACCTCGGCGGCAAGCGCCTGCGACTTGGCCGCCCCGCCCGCGAACATACCCGCCAGACAGCCCACCTCGATGATCGGCGGTGGGCAGATCAGCAGTACCCCAGGCGCGCCCTGCCCCGGCCCTGCGCCCGAGCCCAGGATCACCCGCACCAGCCGCTCAAGCGAAAGGGCGATGTCCGTGGCATTGACCGAAAACCGCTCCTTCAAATCGTTGGTGCCCAGCATCACCGCCACCACATCCAGCGGTCGGTGGCTTTCCAGCAGCGCCGGAAGGACTGTCAGCCCATTGCGATGCGCACCCTCCACCGGGTCGTCATGCACAGACGTCCGGCCGGGATGACCTTCCTCGATCACCTCCCAGTCCGGCAACAGCTTGCGCAGGCGCCCCGGCCAGCGTTCATCGCGGCCAAAACGGTCGGACATGCCCAGGTCGGCCAAGGGCATTGTCCCATGAGTGTTGCTGTCGCCAAGAAGCAGCAGGCTGCGCATCGCGTCTCTCCCCAATCCTCGGGGCAAAACGAACCGCAACGCGCCGTGCTCGTCAACCAGATCGCTATGTCACGCCGGTCACATCCACTTTACGAGAAGTTCCCAAATCTATGATACTGCAAATGAAATGCGTATAGTTTGTGATAATCCTACATTCAGGTTCATGAGGAGACCTGCCATGAAGAACGCAGCGCGGTCGTAACCCTTGCGACCTCGGCCACGGCCGAAACTCTGACCTGGGGCAACCTGAGCATCGAGTATGGGAAGGGCGACACCGAGGGCAACGCCAACTCGATCTTCGACCGCAACCCGGAATCCGTGGACATCTCCGGCAGCTTCGGCGCGCAGTATGGCGAAGGCAGCACCCGGCCCGGCGGTGACGACACCGCAGACCTCGACTTCTACGCGCTGGAAGGCGCCGGCGCCTTCGGGCAATTTCGCTTTCGCTGGACGGATCGGCCGGTTCGACGACACCGAACCGGACGAAACCGACGCTTTTCACGACGGCAAGTTCGTGCGGCTGTCCGGGATCTACACGCTGGGTGACGCCCGGGTGATCGAGGCCGAGGTCGGCTTCTTCGACGGCAAGCAGGACAACATCCTGAACCGCTACGACATGACCGCCAGAACTTGGGGGGTCAAATACTCCCGTCAGTTCGCAGCCGAGCCCTTCGCGTGGAGCGTGGGGCTCGACGGTGGCTCGTACTCAAACGACACGGTCATGGACCACGGCGCCCATGACGTCACCCGCGTCAGCCTCGGTTTGACGACCTGGTTCGGCGATGACACGCTCGCGGCCTCGAAGAAGCGCGGGATCCTGGGCCAGCCCGACTTTGCCCGCATCGTCGGGGCCGGGAACAACGTCGACTGACACGCTTCCGGCCCGGCGCGTCGTTGACCGGGTCGCGCAAACTGATTGACGTACCTCAGTGGTCTGTCGATAGTTGGGAGCACATCTTCGGGGTCTGCCGTGCGGCCAACCGTCAACGACATTGCGCGCGAAGCGGGGGTCAGCCTTGCCACCGTCGACCGGGTTCTGAACGCGCGCCCGGGCGTGCGGGAAAAGACCATCAAGGCGGTGAACGACGCGATCTCTCGGCTCGGCTACGTCCGCGACCTCAGCGCCGCGAACCTTGCGCGCAGCCGCACCTACCGCATGGCCGTGGTCCTGCCAGACACGGAAAGCCAGTTTGTTCAAACACTTGCCGACACGTTCCAGGACGCGGGACATCTCGTCGCTACCGCCCGCATCGACCTTAGCCTGCATCGCTTTCCGCCCGAGGACCCCCATGCGCTGGCGGCGCTGCTGCTGGACCTGCCCGCAAGGGGGTATGCCGGCGTCGCCCTGATGGCGCCGGAAACGCCGGTGCTGCGCGATGCCGTCCGATCGCTGCGCGCCAGGGGTCTGCCGGTGGTGGCGCTGGTCTCTGACCTGCCGAATACCGGGCGCGACCATTTCATCGGCACCGACAACCGCGCGGCCGGGCGCACGGCGGGCGTCCTGATGGGCCGCTTCCTCGGCGGCGGACCCGGTCAGGTGATGGTCATCGGCTCCTCGCTTCTGGCCCGCGACATGATCGAACGCAGGCGCGGCTTTGACGAGGTGATGCTGCGCGACTTTCCCGGCGTCTCGGTCCTGCAGTCGCTGGAAACGCACGGGTCGGGGCGCACCTTGCGCCAGGTCGTTACCGAGATGCTGGCCAATGCCCCGGATGTCCGCGGCATCTACGCGATGGGCGACGGTCACCGCGCCCTGACGCAAGCCATTCAAGAGCTTGGACTTTCCGGCAAGCTGACCGTGATCTGCCATGAACTGACCCCCCATACCCGCAAGGCGCTTGAGGCAGGCGAGATCACCGCAGTCATTGCGCAGAACCCCGGCCATCTGGCCCGTTCCACCCTGCGCGTCCTGCGCGCCAAGGTCGACAACCTGCCACTGGACGAGGGGCAGGAGCAGATTCGAATCGAGGTTCTCCTGCGGGAAAACCTGCCGCCCACCCCCTCCGACGCCCCCGATTCGGCAACCGAAGCCACCAGCACAGCCGCCTGACAACAGCCTCAAATCGCTTTGAGCAAGGTCCGCAATCGGAAATGAGGTACGCACCTCAAAAATGCTTGCCAGCTGCCACGCCTCGTGCCTATCGTGACCGCAATTCAAGAAGGCCCGGCATCCGCACGGGTCCGCCATCACCATCATCGGGAGGATTGCATGTCACGGAAGACGCTCGTCGCAACAGCGGCGCTTGGGCTTGTCTGGGCCGCTCAGGCCAATGCACAGGCCAATGAACTCACCCTCTGCTGGGCCGCCTGGGACCCGGCAAACGCGCTGGTCGAACTGTCCAAGGACTTCGAGGCCCAGTCCGGCACCAAGATGAACTTCGAGTTCGTCCCCTGGCCCAACTTCGCCGACCGCATGCTGAACGAACTCAACTCCGGCGGCCAGCTGTGCGACCTGATGATCGGCGACAGCCAGTGGATCGGTGGTGCTGCCGAAAACGGCTGGTATCTCAAGCTGAACGACTTCTTCGACGCAGAGGGCATCTCGATGGATGCCTTCGTCCCCGCCACGGTGACCGGCTATTCGGAATGGCCGAAGAACACGCCCAACTACTGGTCGCTGCCCGCCTTCGGTGACGTGGTCGGTTGGACCTACCGCAAGGACTGGTTCGAACGTCCCGAAATCCAGGCCGCCTTCAAGGAAAAGACCGGCCGTGACCTGACGCCCCCCGCCACCATGGCCGAACTCAAGGAAGTCGCCGAGTTCTTCCAGGGCCGCGACATCGACGGCAAGACGGTCTACGGCGCCTCGATCTACACCGAGCGCGGGTCCGAAGGCATCACCATGGGCGCGATGGACGTGCTCTACAGCTTCGGCTTCAAGTACGACAACCCCGACAAGCCCTACGAAATGGAAGGCTTCGTCAACTCCGAAGGTTCGGTCGCGGGGCTCGAATTCTACAAGTCCCTCTACGACTGCTGCGTCGCCCCCGGCACCTCGAACACCTACATGGGCGAAGGCATCGACGCCTACAAATCGGGGCAAGTTGCACTGCAGATGAACTTCGCCTTCACCTGGCCCGGCTTCGAGGTCGACCCCAACGTCGGCGGCGGCAAGACGGGTTACCTGGTGAACCCCGCCGGTCCGGGTGGCGAACGTTTCGCCCAGCTGGGCGGTCAGGGCATCAGCGTCGTCGCCAACACCGACAACATGGACGGGGCGCTGGCCTACATCAAATGGTTCGCCCAGCAGGACGTCCAGCAGAAGTGGTGGTCGATGGGCGGCTTCTCCTGCCTCCGCGCCGTGGTCGAGGATCCGGCCTTCGCCACCAGCCAGCCCTATGCCCAGACCTTCCTGGACAGCATGGCCATCGTGAAGGACTTCTGGGCCGAGCCGTCCTATGCCTCGCTCCTCCAGGCGTCGCAGGCGCGGTTCCACGACTATGTCGTCGCCGGCAACGGCACCGCGAAAGAGGCCCTGGACGGCCTGATCGCCGACTGGACCGAAGTCTTCGAGGACGAAGGTAAGCTCTGACCCCCAAACCCCTGCCCCTCTCCCGAAATGGGAGAGGGGTGACCCTCAAGAAACTTCCCTCTTCGCCGCAAGAGGGTAGGCTGGGCGCGCATCCCCCCACGGATCCCGGATCATGGCAAACCCCATCGACATCGCAGCACAGGCCACTCCGCCGACGATTGCCCGCAAAGTGCGCGGCCTTTCGGACCGGGCCATCGCGTGGATCTTCGTGGCCCCCACGATCTTCCTGCTGCTGGCAATCAACATCTTCCCGCTGATCTGGACGATCCGCCTGTCCTTCACCAACTACGCCGCCAACAAGCCGAATGCCGAGGTGAAATGGGTCGGTCTGCGCAACTATGAACGCATCCTGACCGATGAAGACATCTGGTCGCACATGACCACCACGGCGCATTTCCTGATCTGGACCATCTTCTTCCAGGTCCTGATCGGCTTTACCCTCGCCTGGCTCATCAACCGAAAGTTCAAAGGCAACGACCTGCTGACCACGCTGATCGTCCTGCCGATGATGCTGTCCCCTGCCGTGGTTGGGAACTTCTGGACCTTCCTGTACCAGCCGCAGATCGGGGTGGTGAACTACGTCGTCGAATTCTTCACCGGCATCCCCGCCGCCAGTTTCTCGATGCTCGGCCCCGGTGGGTTGGCCCCCTGGTCGATCGTCATCGTCGACACCTGGATGTGGACGCCCTTTGTGATGCTGATCTGCCTCGCGGGCCTCCGCTCCATCCCCGACTACATCTATGAGGCAGCCGAAGTCGATCGCGCCTCGAAATGGCGGCAGTTCTGGACCATCACCGTGCCCATGGTGTTGCCTTTTCTCATGTTGGCGGTGCTTTTCCGGGGCATCGAGAACTTCAAGATGTTCGATATGGTCAATTTGCTGACAGGGGGCGGCCCTGGAAGCGAGACGCTCCTCACCTCCATCGACCTCAAGCGCGAAGCCTTCGAGAAGTGGCGCACCGGCTATTCCTCGGCCTACGCGATCATCCTGTTCGTCACGGTCTTCGGCCTTGCGTCAATCTACGTGAAGGCCCTGAACAAGGTGAAAGAAAGATGAGCGCCTATTCCGTCACCGAACCTTCGAAGGCCTCCAAGTGGGCCGCAGGCCTCCTGGTCACGCTTTACACAATCATCACCCTTCTGCCGCTCGTCTGGATCATCTCCACCAGCTTCAAGACCGGGCCGGATTCGATATCCTATCCGCCGAAGGTCTTCTTCGACCCCACGGTCGAAGGCTACGTCAACCTCTTCACCACCCGCACCCGCCCCGCCGTATCGGAACTCGAAGCCCTCCCCCCGCCCGACGGCCTGATGGAAGAAATCGCCCGCCGCCAGGGCACCATCATCACCGGCCCCTCGCGCTTCGGCGAAAGGTTCATGAACTCGGTCATCATCGGCTTCGGCTCGACCGCGCTGTCGATCTTCCTCGGCACGCTGGCCGCCTATGCCTTCAGCCGCTTCAAAGTCCCGCTGAAGGATGATCTTCTGTTCTTCATCCTCTCCACCCGGATGATGCCCCCCATCGCCGTCGCGATCCCGATCTACCTGATGTACCGGGAACTGGGTCTAAGCGACACGCATCTCGGCATGATCCTCCTCTACACCGCCGTGAACATCTCGCTGGCCGTGTGGCTCCTGAAGGGCTTCATCGACGAGATCCCCCGCGAATACGAAGAGGCGGCGCTGATCGACGGCTACACCCGCTTTCAGGCCTTCCGCAAAGTCGTCCTGCCGCAGGCCGCAACTGGCATCGCTTCGACCGCGATCTTCTGCCTCATCTTCGCCTGGAACGAATACGCCTTCGCCGTCCTTCTCACCTCGGGCAACGCGCAGACCGCGCCCCCCTTCATCCCCACGATCATCGGCGTCGGCGGCCAGGACTGGCCCGCTGTGGCCGCAGGTGCGACCCTGTTCCTGCTGCCGGTGATGATCTTCACCATTCTCCTCCGCAAACACCTCTTGCGTGGGATCACCTTCGGAGCCGTCCGCAAATGACCAGCGCCAGAAAAATTTTCGCCGAAAATTTTTCGGCCCCAGCGGAGCGCAGCAATGTCCTTTCTTGACGGACTCCTCCGCCTTCGCCGTGGCCCGTGGGAAATGCTCGCCACCATCCTGATCGCCCTGGGCGTGGTGATGCTGATGCAACCCTTCTTACTCTGGGCCTACACCTGGTCCTTCCTCGTGACCCTGATCGGCACGGTGATGTTCATCATCGTGTCGCACTTCCCGGAATAGCCGATGCTGGAAAAGCTCTCCCCCATCCTCCCCGCCCGCGACATCGCCGAGACCGAGGCCTTCTGGCAGCGCTTGGGCTTTCACACCGTCTACGTCGACGCCACCTACCTCCTGATGAAGCGCGAAGGGGCCGAGGTTCACTTCTTCCACCATGCCACCCTCGACCCCTTCAAATGCGACCACGGCGCCTATCTGCGCCCGTCCGACATCAACACGCTTGACGCCGAGTGGGCGACGCTCGGCCTTCCATCCACCGGCATCCCTCGCCTGGAACGGGCGTCCGACAAGCCCTGGGGCATGCGCGAACTGGCGCTCCTCGACCTCAACGGCAACCTTATCCGCGCCGGGCAGGAGACCCCCATTGGCTGAAATCGTCATCAAGAACCTCCGCAAGGAATTCGGCGCGTTTACCGCCGTCAAGGGCTCAAGCTTCACCATCAAGGACGGTGAGTTCTTCATGCTCCTCGGCCCTTCGGGTTGTGGCAAGACCACCACCTTGCGGATGATCGCGGGCCTGGAACTCCCGACCTCCGGCGAGATCCTGATCGACGGCGAAGATGTCAGCCAAAAGCCCGCCAGCCAGCGCGACATCGCCATGGTCTTCCAGATGTTCGCCCTCTACCCGCACATGAACGTTCGCAAGAACATCGCCTATCCCCTTGTTTCCCAAGGCGTCCCAAGGGCCGAGGTGCAGCGCAAGGTGGCCGAGGTCGCCAAGATCCTCCGCATCGACCACATGCTCGACAAACCCGTTGGCGGCCTTTCTGGCGGCGACCGCCAGCGCGTCGCCCTTGGTCGCGCCATCGTGCGCAACCCCAAGGCTTTCATGATGGACGAACCCCTGGGTGCCCTCGACGCCGAGTTCCGCGAGATCATGGCCGAAGAGCTTCGCGCCCTTCATGACCGCATGCACGCGACCACAGTCTACGTCACCCACGACCAGCTGGAAGCGATGCAGATGGGCGACAAGATCGTGGTGATGAACCACGGCGTCGTGGAGCAGTTCGGCACCCCTCAGGACATCTACGACCACCCAGCCACCCTGTTTGTCGCCGACTTCATCGGCAGCCCCGCGATGAACTTCCTCCGCTTTGAAGGCACCGCCACCGCAGGCGCGGAACAGGTCAGCCTGGGAGACACCCCCATCCCCCTCCCCCAACTGCAGGAACCCGCGGCAGGCGCCTTGGTCCTCGGCGTCCGCCCCGAACACGTTGCCCTCTCCGACACGGGCGCACTCAAGGGCCGGATCGAAGCCACCGAATACCTCGGCACCACTCAGATCGTCACCCTCTCCACCCCCTTCGGCCCCGTGAAAGCCCGCACCCCCTCTACCACCCCCGCGAAACCTGGCGACCTCACCGGCCTCACCCTCAACACTCCGCGCCTCTCGCTCTTCGACGCCACCACCGGCCGCGCCATCCGCACCGCCGCCAACGCCGGGGTCTTCCATGGCTGAGGTCCAGCTCTCCCACCTGTCCAAGTCCTACGGCGCCACCCAGGCCCTCAAGGACGTCACGATGACCATCCCCAGCGGCGCCTTCGTCGTCCTCCTCGGCCCCACCGGAGCTGGCAAGACCACGACGCTGAGACTTATCGCCGGCCTCGACAAACCCGATGCGGGCGACGTCCGCATCGACGGGGCTAGCGTTCTGCAGGACACCCCCGCCCAGCGCGACGTTGCGATGGTCTTCCAGCAATACTCGCTCTACCCCCACCTCACCGTCCGCGAAAACCTGGCCTTCCCCCTCCGCTCGCCCATGATCGCGATGCCCGAAGCCGAGATCACCAAGCGCGTCGCCGAGGTCGCCGAGGTCCTGCGCATTCCCCACAAGCTCGACAACAAGGCCACGGCCCTCTCGGGCGGAGAGATGCAGCGCGTCTCCATCGGCCGCGCCCTCGTCCGCAACCCCCGTATCTACCTGATGGACGAACCTCTCTCCTCCCTCGACGCGAAACTCCGCGCCGACCTCAGGATCGAGCTGAAACGCATCCACAATGACCTCAACGCCACCTTCCTCTACGTCACCCACGACCAGATCGAGGCGATGACGATGGCCACCCACGTCGGCGTGCTGGATCACGGCAAACTCGTCCAGTTCGGCACCCCCCGCCAGATCTACGAGGAACCCGTCTCCACCTACGTCGCCTCCCGCCTCGGCCAGCCGCACATCAACCTCCTCCCCGCCTCGGCCTTCAGCAACGCCCCAGCCAACGCCGCCCAGATCGGCCTCCGCCCCGAACATATCCACGTCGGAGATGGCCAACCCGCCACCATCACCCGCGTCGAACACCTCGGCGACCAGACCCGCCTGCATCTTTCCCTCGGCCCCCATGCCCTCATCACCCTGACCGAGCCGCACACCGCCCTCAAACCCGGCGAAACCCTCCATATTCGCCCCCACAACCCCCTCTGGTTCGACGCCTCCGGCAATCGCATCTGAAAGGCCAACCCCATGAAACAGTTCATGAACTCGCGTGAGACGCTGATCACCGAAGCCATCGACGGCCTCCTCAGAACCTCCGGCGGGAAACTCGCAAGGCTGGACGGCTACCCCCACATCCGCGTCGTCATCCGCACCGACTGGGACCGCTCCAAGGTCGCCCTCGTCAGCGGTGGAGGCTCCGGCCACGAACCAAGCCACGCCGGTTTCGTCGGCCAAGGCATGCTCACCGCCGCCGTCTGCGGCGACGTCTTCGCCTCGCCTTCGGTGGATGCCGTGCTGGCAGGTATCCTCGCCGTCACCGGCAAGGCAGGCTGCCTTCTCATCGTCAAGAACTACACCGGCGACCGCCTGAACTTCGGCCTCGCCGCCGAACGGGCCCGCGCCTTCGGCCTCAAGGTCTCGATGGTCATCGTCGACGACGACATCGCCCTTCCCGACCTGCCGCAAGCAAGGGGCGTCGCCGGAACCCTCTTCGTCCACAAGATCGCCGGAGCCATGGCCGAATCCGGCGCCGACCTCGACACCATCACCGCCGCCGCCAACACCGTCATCAAGGGCGCCGTCTCCATCGGCATGTCCTTGGACACCTGCACCGTCCCCGGCTCGCCCAAGGAAGACCGCATCAGCGCCGGCAAGGCCGAGCTTGGCCTCGGCATCCATGGCGAAGCCGGGATCGAACAGGTCGACTTCTCCGGCGCGCAGTCGGCCATGCAGATGGTGGCTGAAAAACTCCTGCCCCACACCGGGCCGGGAGACCACGTCGCCCTCCTCAACAACCTCGGCTCCACCACGCCCTTGGAGATGTCCGTCCTCGCCGAAGAACTCGCCCGCTCCCCCTTGGGCGCAAAAGTCAAATGGATGATCGGCCCGGCCCCGCTGATGACCTCGCTCGACATGCACGGTTTTTCCGTCTCGCTCCTCCCCGTCGACCACGCGCAGGTGACCAGCCTCGCCGCCCCCGTCGCCCCCCACGCCTGGCCCGGCCTCTCCCCCTTCGGCGCTGTCGCCGTAAAACCGCTCCCCGACGGCCTCGCCCCAATCCAGCCCGTCCCCAGCGCCCACCCCGCCCGCCGCGCCCTGATCGAGCGCTGCTGCAAGGCCCTCATCGCCATCGAATCCGACCTGAACCAGTTGGACGCCAAGTCCGGCGACGGCGACACAGGCAGCACTCTGGCCGGAGCCGCCCGCGCCCTCCACGCCGCCCTCGACCGCCTCCCCCTCGCCGACCCGACCCAGCTTTACCGCGCCATCGGCATGGAACTGTCGCAGACCATGGGCGGCTCCAGTGGCGTCCTCCTCGCCATCTTCTTCGCCGCCGCAGGCGACGCGAGCGCCTCCGGCAAAACCTGGATCGGCGCGTTGACCGCAGGCCTGGACCGCGTGATGCAGGTCGGAGGAGCCGCCCCCGGCCACCGCACCATGATCGACGCCCTCGCCCCCGCCCTTGCCGCCCTCCCGCAGGGGGTCGCCGCCGCCGCCAAAGCCGCCCGCGAGGGCGCGAATGCCACCGCCCAGATGACCCGCGCGAAGGCAGGCCGCGCGAGCTACCTCGCCGCCGACAAGCTCAAGGGGCACAACGATCCGGGCGCAGAGGGCGTGGCGCGGTTGTTCGAGGATCTCGCCAAGGTCTGATCCCGCAGACCACCTGTCATCCCAGCGAATGCGGGGTCCAGTGCAATCAAGAGTTGCCGCCATCGTAGGGTGCGCTACAGCGCACCGACGCGACTACCACCTGCCCCGTTCGTCGCCCTTCTTCCCCAAACGGTAGAAGGGCCAGGCGACAATCGCGGCCACGGCAAAGAACGCAATCACCCCGCGTTCATTGTAAATGGCATAGCCTAGGCCGGCAAAGCAGACCAATAGCTTCCACCAGTCCTGTTTGATTGCATCCCTGAACTTCACGGAGACTGCCCACTCTGTTGCCTAGGAATGCAGTAACTGCCGGGCTTCCAGCTTGCACAGCCTCTACAATTCGTACACCCCCGGAAGACGGGGGTCTAGAGAGGCGCGGTCCTCGCTCCTATTCACCTGTTCCCGAATATCCCACAGGGGTCCGGGGGTGTGAAACCCCCGGTCGCCAGCCACAAGGCTCCCCGCCAGACCGCCCGCTAAGCAATATCCTCATGCAAACACAGGATATTGCCCTCGGGATCATTGAACCAGGCCGCCTTCTCGGACCCCAGGACGCAGACATGCTCCACCGTCTTGAACCCCGGCAGGTCATAGTCCGCGAAGACCACGCCCCGGCCCTCCAGCTCGGCAATCGAGGACCGGATGTCATCCACCCGGAAACTCAGCGCGGTATGTTCGGCCTTGGTCCCCTCGGGCTTGGGGAACAGCGCGATTTCGGTGCCGCCGCAGTGGTAGACCACCTTTCCGTCAGGCCGCTCCTCGCCCGACGGCAGCGCCAGCGCTCGCTCGTAAAAGTCACGCGCGCGGGCAAGATCACGAACCGGAAGCATCACTGTCACCTGTTGGGCACTGAGTTGCATGGCACACTCCCTCCCTTCGATCGGACAGGATCAGTCTACGCCTCCAAGCGATTCCTTGCCAGCGGCCCGGCAGCATCCCAAGCCATCACACCCGCCCACCCCTCACCCCGGGTTAACACCCGGTAAACGCCCACGCCCATCCCCCTGATTCCAAAACGAAATCAGAAAATGTCCACCGTGGACACTACCCCTCGCGCACGGCCACGTTCTGGTCGATCAGATACCGCTGCGACAAGGGGATCGCTGCAGCCCCCAGGGCCCGGGCATCCGCCCCCACCGTCCCCTCCCGGATCATCGGAGGTTCGATCCCGGCCAGGTCCAGCCCCAGAAGCGCCCCTTGCGTCCGCCGCACCATCTCGGCCCGCACCGAGACCGGCATCCACCCGTCAATCAGCACCGCCTCGATCTCCAGCAAGGCCGCCGCCGCCAGCGTCGCATGGGCCAGCGCCCCCGCGGCCTGATCCAGCCACGGTTCCAGCACGGCGGAAGACACCTCCCACCGGTCATGCTGCGACCAGAGGTGATCGGACCCCTCGCCCGCCGCCTCCATCGCCTCGGCCAGCACCGACATCGAGGCGAGGTCGATCAGTCGCCGCGTCCCGCCGCCCGGCGCAGGCACCTGGATCGACCCCACCGCCGCCGCGTTGCCGGTCCGGCCGAGGTAAAGCTGGCCGTTCATCACCAACCCCCCGCCGATGAAGGTCCCGAAGTAGAAGTAGAGGAAGTCCTTCGGCCGCTCCCCCGTTCCGAAGATCAGTTCCGCCCCGCAAGCCGAGGTCGCGTCGTTCTGGACATAGACCGGCAGGCCGGTGATGGCCCCAAGCTCGGCTCCAAGGTCGCGGAACCGCCAGGCATCCATTTCTTCCTGCGGGACCCCGAGGACGGAGACCCAGTTCCACAGCTGGAACGGCATCGCCACGCCCATCCCCATGATCCGCCCCCGCAACGCCGGAGGCAATTCTCCCGCCAGCGCCGGGGCCGCGTCACGGACAAACCCCACCACCGCATCAGGTGTCGGATAGCGGTAGACCTTCCGCCGCGCGGCGCGCAGCCGTCCGCGGAAGTCGGTCAGCACCAGGTCGGCCGAGCGTCGCCCCAGCTTGAGACCGAAGAAGAACGCCCCCTCCGCCGCCAGGGACATCGGGATCGAGGGCTGGCCGACACGGCCCCGCACGGGTTCGCCCCGTTCCAGCAGGCCCTCGTCCTCCAGCCCGCGCATGATGACGCTGACCGTCTGCGCCGAAAGCCCCGTCATCCGCGCGATGTCGGACTTGGGCAGCGCCCCGTTCTGGCGGACCAGCGACAACACCAGCCTTTCGTTGTGATCGCGCATGCCGGACTGGTTGGTGCCGCGCAGGACAGAGCCTTCAGCGGGGCTACGGTCGGGTGAGGAGTCCTGCATCCGCTCTGCCCCCCTCAGGCCCCGATCACGCCCTTGCGCAGGATGACATTGGCAAACAGCGCCGTCTCGCTGGTTGCCACGATCGCATGCGCGGCCCGGATGCGCGGATAGAGCGCCTCGCCAGACAGGGGAACCACTTTCATCCCCGGCGCCATGCGCGCGAAAAGCGCATCGATCTGGCGATGAATCCCGGCGGCTTGCACCGGGTCGTTGTTCAGGCTGGCGCGAAACAGGGCAGCCGGGACCGCGCGGTCCAGAGGCATCACCGTCAGCACCGCCTCGGCCACCGCCAGCAGCCCATGGCCATCGGCCCGGACCAGGCGCCGCGCGTGGTCGGCGGCCGGGTAGTTGCCGTCCACGATGGCGATCTCGTCGCCGTGCCCCATTGCCCGCAGCACGGCCAGGAAGTCCGGCCCCAGCAAGGGCGGTATACCGATGAGCATGCGGGCCTCCCCTCCTTGCAGGTGCGCCGGATTCGTCCCCACGGCGCAGCCACGCCCCGGACAATCTGATGCAGACTGGCGAGCGATCCGTCTCCTGTCAATAATAAATCAGAGTGATTTAATTATCTTGACGTGAGCGATGGAATCGGCTTTTCTGAGCAGCGTCGCAAGGCTCTCCAGCCTGGCGCGTGAATTTCTGAAACGGGGGCAAAAATGCCCCCACTTGGGAGGAAGACCATGAAAGTCATCACCAAAGCCCTTCTGGGCGCAGGCGCACTTGCGCTGTCGGCTGGCGTCGCTTCGGCGCAGGACGGCGTCTCGGCCTGCCTGATCACCAAGACCGACACCAACCCCTTCTTCGTGAAGATGAAGGAAGGCGCCGAAGCCAAGGCGGCCGAGCTGGGCGTGACCCTCAAGTCCTATGCAGGCAAGATCGACGGCGACCACGAAAGCCAGGTCGCGGCGGTCGAGGCCTGTGTGGCCGACGGCGCCAAGGGCATCCTGATCACCGCCTCGGACACCAAGGCCATCGTCGATTCGGTCAAGGCCGCCCGCGACGCCGGTGTTCTGGTGATCGCGCTCGACACCCCGCTCGATCCGATCGACGCGGCCGATGCGACCTTTGCCACCGACAACTTCCAGGCGGGCCTCCTGATCGGCCAGTGGGCCAAGGCGACGCTGGGCGACGCGGCCGCGAACGCCAAGATCGCGATGCTTGACCTTGCCATCTCGCAGCCGTCGGTCGACGTCCTGCGCGACCAGGGCTTCCTGACCGGCTTCGGCATCGACACCGTCGACATCAACAAGTGGGGCGACGAGACCGACCCGCGCATCGTCGGCAACGAAGTCACCGCCGGGAATGAAGAAGGCGGCCTGAAGGCGATGGAAGCCCTGCTGGCCAAGGACCCGGACATCAACGTCGTCTACACGATCAACGAGCCGTCGGCCGCCGGTGCCTTCGAGGCGCTGAAAGCCGCTGGCAAGGAAGGCGTGCTGATCGTCTCGGTCGACGGCGGCTGCCCGGGCGTCGCAGACGTCAAGGACGGCGTCATCGGCGCAACTTCGCAGCAGTATCCGCTGCTGATGGCGTCGCTCGGAATCGAAGCCATCGCCAAGTTCGCCGCGGACGGCACCAAGCCGGCTCCGACCGAAGGCAAGGCCTTCTTCGACACCGGCGTGGCGCTGATCACCGACAAGCCGGTCGAAGGCGTCGAGTCGATCGACACCACCAAGGGCACCGAGCTCTGCTGGGGCTGATCTGACACGTTGGGCGAACGCCGCAGTTGATTTGCGGCCCGCCTTGACCCCATGCTGACGTGCAAGGGCGGCCATCGCGCCGCCCTTCGCATAACCGGCCCGTCCAGTGCAGGCGGGCCCTCGGGAGGGAACGCATGAGCAATGACGCAAAGTCGGTTTCCGGCACTTATGAGGCTGGCCTCAAGGGTGCCGTCGAAACGGTGGCCGAGTTTCACGAAGACCAGGGTCCGCTGAAGAAGCTGCAGCACTGGCTGCACCAGACGCCGTCGGCGGTGCCGATGATCGTCCTGGTCGTCTCGCTGATCATCTTCGGCTTTTTGGCGGACAACTTCTTCAAGGCGGCAACGCTGTCGACGATCCTGCAGCAGATCGCCATCGTCGGCATTCTGGGCTGCGCCCAGACCATCGTCGTCCTCACCGCAGGCATCGACCTTTCGGTCGGCGCCATCGCCGTGTTCTCCTCGGTCCTGATGGGCCAGATGTCCTTCCGCTATGGCATCCCGGCCCCGGTCGCCATCGCCATCGGCCTGGCACTTGGCACTGCGATGGGTGCACTGAACGGCTTCCTGATCGCGCGACTGCGCCTGCCGCCGTTCATCGTCACGCTCGGGACCTGGCAGATCCTGCTTGCCTCGAACTTCATCTATTCCGCGAACGAGACGATCCGCTCGTCCGACATCTCGGAACAGGCCCCGGCGCTGCGCTTCTGGGGCAATGCCATCGAACCCGGGGGCGTCAAGATCCTCTACGCCGTCTTCCTGATGATCGCGCTGGTGGCCATCATGGCCTATGTCCTGCGCAACACCGCCTGGGGGCGGCATGTCTATGCCACGGGCGATGACCCGGATGCAGCCGAACTGGCGGGTGTGCCGACCAAGAAGGTGCTGATCCAGGTCTACGCCCTGGCCGGCCTCTTCTGCGCCATCGCAGGCTGGGTGATGATCGGCCGCTTCGGATCCGTCTCGCCCACAGCCTCGACCGGCCAGCTTGGCAACATCCAGTCGATCACTGCCGTTGTGATCGGGGGGATCAGCCTCTTCGGCGGGCGCGGCAGCATCGTCGGCATGTTCTTCGGCGCCCTGATCGTTGGCGTCTTCGAGATGGGCCTGCGCCTTGTCGGCACCGACCCGCAATGGACCTTCTTCCTCATCGGCGTGCTGATCATCTTCGCCGTCGCCGTGGACCAATGGATCAGAAAGGTGTCTGGCTGATGGAACCGATCCTCAACGCAAAAGGCCTGACCAAGCGCTACGGCAAGGTCACCGCGCTGAACAACTGCGACTTCGAGCTGTATCCCGGCGAGATCCTCGCCGTGATCGGCGACAACGGCGCGGGCAAATCCACGCTGATCAAGGCGATCTCCGGGGCCGTGGTCCCGGACGAAGGCCAGATCTTCCTCGACGGGCGCGAAGTCAGCTTCAAGACCCCGATCGAGGCCCGCGCTGCCGGGATCGAGACGGTCTACCAGACGCTCGCCATGTCCCCCGCGCTCTCCATCGCCGACAACATGTTCATGGGCCGCGAGTTGCGCGCGCCCGGGATCATGGGCAGCCTCCTTCGCAAGCTCGACCGCCCGAAGATGGAGAAGTTCGCGCGGGAGAAGCTGAACGAACTGGGGCTGATGACGATCCAGAACATCAACCAGGCGGTGGAGACGCTGTCGGGCGGCCAGCGGCAAGGGGTGGCCGTGGCCCGCGCCGCCGCCTTCGGGTCCAAGGTCGTGATCCTCGACGAACCGACCGCCGCGCTGGGGGTCAAGGAAAGCCGCCGTGTGCTGGAACTGATCCGTGATGTCCGCGCACGCGGCATCCCGATCATCCTGATCAGCCACAACATGCCGCATGTGTTCGAGGTCGCCGACCGCATCCACATCCACCGGCTGGGCCGCAGGCTGTGCGTGATCAATCCCAAGGACTATTCAATGTCCGACGCCGTCGCCTTCATGACCGGCGCAAAACTTCCCGAGGGCGTGACCGAGCCGGTCTGACCCTCGCCGCGGCGGCAGTCCGGGGAGGGGTTGCCGCCGCCCTTTCCAGCCTTGCACCCGGCTCCTTGGGCGCAGGGTGCCCAGGCTCAGCCAGCGCCACTCCTTC
This sequence comes from Rhodobacter sp. SY28-1, assembly GCF_005222785.1. Lineage (GTDB taxonomy): Bacteria > Pseudomonadota > Alphaproteobacteria > Rhodobacterales > Rhodobacteraceae > Tabrizicola. The sequence continues at coordinate 168,531 of NZ_STGH01000002.1, forward strand.
CAATGGCCCTTTGCCAGATACTCGCCGCGGAACGCATATCCTGTTCCGCCTTGCGCCCCCAGGGCACGGCCTCCGGCAGGAAAACCTGCGGTATCTCGGCGCATGGGGCTTGAAACCCTTGACCAAAGGCCCAAAATCGGCCGAAACCCGCCGCGACGCGAAACCGCACCCGCCGCCACGACGAGGAAGCCGCCTGAATGTCCCTAGCCCTGATTGCGGCGCTTCCCTTCCTTGGTGCGCTTCTGCCCGGCCTGATGATACGCGCCGGACGCACCGCCTGCGCCACGGCCACCGGTGCGGTCACTGCGCTTGCTCTATTCCTTCTGGCTCTGCAGGCCCCCGCCGTCCTGCGCGGCGAGGTGGTCCAGACCCGGATCGACTGGCTGCCCGCGCTCGGCCTCAACGCCACCTTCTTCCTCGACGGGCTTGGCCTTCTCTTCGCGGGCCTGATCCTGGGGATCGGCCTTCTCATCATCCTTTACGCCCGCTTCTACCTGTCGAAGTCGGATCCGATGGGGCAGTTCTACACCTACCTCCTCCTGTTCCAAGGGGCGATGGTGGGGATCGTCCTGTCCGACAACATCTTGCTTTTGCTCATCTTCTGGGAGCTAACCTCGCTTAGCTCCTTCCTCCTCATCGGCTACTGGAAACACCTGCCCGAAGGCCGCCAGGGCGCGCGGATGGCGCTGGCAGTCACCGGAGGCGGCGGGCTGGCGATGATCGCGGGTATGCTGATCCTGGGCAACATCGTCGGCAGCTACGACCTGACCGTGATCCTTGAAAACAAGGACCTGATCCAGGCCTCCGACTGGTATCTGCCCGCCCTGATCCTGATCCTGCTCGGCGCCTTCACCAAATCGGCGCAGTTCCCGTTCCACTTCTGGCTTCCGCACGCGATGGCGGCCCCCACCCCGGTTTCGGCCTATCTGCACTCGGCGACGATGGTGAAGGCGGGCCTGTTCCTGATGGCGCGGATGTGGCCGGTGCTGGCAGGCACGCCGGAATGGTTCTGGATCGTCTCGACCGCTGGCCTCGTGACCATGGTCATGGCCGCCAAGATCGCCTTCTTCAAGGACGACCTGAAGGCGCTTCTGGCCTTCTCGACCGTCAGCCACCTTGGCCTGATCACCATGCTTCTGGGCTTCGGCACCAAGGCCGCCGCCACCGTCGCCGTCTTCCACATCATCAACCACGCCACCTTCAAGGCCGCGCTCTTCATGTCCGCCGGGATCGTCGATCACGAGGCGCACACCCGCGACCTCCGCCGCCTCGGGGGCTTGCGCACCCTGATGCCGATCACCTTCGGCATCGTGGTCCTCGCCAGCCTCTCGATGGCCGGCATCCCGCCCCTGAACGGGTTCCTGTCCAAGGAGTTGATGCTGGAAGAGGCCGCCCACACCACCTGGATCACGCCCTGGGCGATGGGTCTTCTGGCCACCATCGGCGCGATGTTCTCGGTCGCCTACTCATTCCGCTTCCTGGCTCATGGCTTCCTCGGCCCGGTGCGCGACGACTATCCCCACAAGCCGCATGATCCTGGCTTCGGTCTCTGGGCCGCGCCCGGCCTGCTGGCTGCACTCGTCGTCATCATTGGTCTTGTTCCCATGGCCACCGCCGCCTGGCTGGTCGATGTCGCCGCCAGCGCGGTGACCGGCGAGGCGGTCCATGTGCACATCTCGCACTGGCACGGGCTTTACGCCCCCGCGCTCTGGATGTCGCTGGCGGCCATCGGCGGCGGGCTGGTGATGCTTGGCGCCTATCCACGCCTCCGGGCGATGTGGGACGCCACCCCGCGCCCCGAGGCCAAGCGCATCTTCGACGGTATCGTCGAACCGCTGGCCGCCCTGTCCCGCAGCGTGACCGAAGGCCTGCACAACGGCGGCTTCGCCCGCTCGCTGGTGCTGGCCGTCCTGGCCATCGCCGGGGCCGCGTACTGGGCCTTCGACGGCGGGTCCCACCTTGCCGGATCTCGGCCGACGCTGCCAGTCACCCCCGTCACGGCCATCGTCTGGGCGGTCATGGTGATTGCCGCCCTCGTCACCCCGTTCCTGCACCGCAACCGCTTGGTCGCACTGATCCTGACCGGGGTCGTGGGCCTGCTCATTGCCCCGCTCTTCATGCTGTTCTCGGCCCCCGACCTTGCCCTGACCCAGCTGTCGGTCGAAGTGGTGACCATCCTCCTGATGCTTCTGGCGCTCCATTTCCTGCCGAAAGAGACTCCCGTCGAAAGCACCGTCCCGCGCCGCCTGCGCGACGCAGGCATCGCCGGGATCGCCGGGATCGGCATCGGCGGGCTGGCCTACGCGATGATGACGCGCGGCCCCGCTTTCGATCCGATCTCGCATTTCCACCTTGCCCAGTCGAAACCGGGCGCGGGGGGGACCAATGCCGTCAACACCATCATCGTCGACTTCCGCGGCTATGACACCTTCGGCGAGATCATCGTCCTTGGCATCGCCGCGCTGGTGATCTTCGCGCTGTCGCGCACCCTGTTGCACGACGCGACCGTCAACCGCCGCCTCGCCGCGCAGCCGCGGCAAGCGGAATCCGGTGACCGCCACCCGATGATGCTGGTCGTCTCCACCCGTCTCCTGCTGCCAATGGCGATGATGGTGGGCGTCTACATCTACCTGCGCGGCCACAACCTGCCGGGCGGCGGCTTCGTCGCGGGCCTTGTCTTTGCCATCGCCTACCTGATGCAATACATGGCCTCGGGCTATGACTGGAGCCACGCCCGCCAGCGCTATGACCACCACGCGCTGATCGGCTGGGGCGTCCTGATCGCGTCGCTGGCCGGGATCGGCCCCTGGTTCCTTGGCCTGCCGTTCCTGACCTCGGGCTACGAATACGTCCATCTCTGGCCGCTGGAGGAATTCGAAGTCGCCACCGCCGCAATCTTCGACCTAGGCGTCTTCCTCTGCGTCCTCGGCGCGATCCTGCTGGCGTTGGCCTCGCTGTCGCGCCTGGCCCTGCGCACCGGGGAAGGGGCGAACACCCGGGCCTATGACATCGAGGAGGGCACCTGATGGAACTCCTCGTCGCCATCGCCATCGGCACCCTGACCGCCGTCGGCATCTACATGACACTGCGCCTGCGGACCTTCCCGGTGATCCTGGGCCTGACCTTCCTGTCCTATGCGGTGAACCTGTTCCTCTTTGTATCGGGCCGCCTGACGCTGAACGCCGCCCCCATCATCGGCACCCCCGAACCCTATGCCGACCCCCTGCCTCAGGCCCTGGTCCTGACCGCCATCGTGATCTCGTTCGGGATGACGGCCGTCATCATGATCATGGCCATCGGCGGCTACCTGTCCGCAGGGCACGACCGGATCGACCTCGATGCCGCGGAAGACGGGGACGCCAAATGAGCCACTGGATCATCGCCCCCGTCGCCCTGCCTGCCCTCGTCGCCGCCCTGATGGTGATCGGCCTGCGCGGCCAACTGTCCCTGCAACGCATCGCGAGCCTCGCCACGATCCTGGCACTGAACGCCGTCGCCGTTGCGCTTCTCTGGTCGGCCACCCTGCACGGCTCCGAGGCCTATTTCCTCGGCGACTGGCCCGCCCCCTTCGGCATCGTCCTGGTCCTCGACCGCCTCTCGGCGCTCATGGTCGCGCTCCTCGCCCTCCTCGCCCTCATCTCCACACTCTACGCCATCGGCTCGAGCTGGGACGCCAAGGGCGCGCATTTCCACCCGCTTCTCATGTTCCTCCTGATGGGCATCGGCGGAGCCTTCCTGACCGGCGACGCCTTCAACCTCTTCGTCTTCTTCGAGGTCCTGCTCATCGCCTCCTACGGCCTGATGATCCACGGCGGAGGCGCCGCCCGCACCCGCGCGGGCATCCAGTACGTCGCTTTCAACCTGGTCGGCTCCTCGCTGTTCCTCTTCGCGCTGGCACTCCTCTACGGGGTCACCGGCACGCTCAACATGGCTGATCTCGCGCAGAAACTCCCGACACTTCCCGAAGGCGACACTGCCCTTCTGAGGGTGGCGGCCGTCATGCTGATCCTGGTCTTCGCCATCAAGGGCGCCCTTGTGCCGCTGCAGTTCTGGCTGCCCGGGACCTATGCCAACAGCCCCGGAGTCGTCGCCGCGATGTTCGCCGTGATGACCAAGATTGGCGCCTATGCCACCCTGCGCGCGGGCACGCTGATCTTCCCCGAAAGCCTTCCCGCCACCGGCCCGCTTCTGCAAGACCTGATCCAGCCCGCCGCGCTGGTCACCCTCCTTGTCGGAGCGGTGGGGGTCCTTGGCGCCAATACCCTGCCCCGCCTCGCGGCTTTCGCGGGTATCGCCTCGATGGGGACGGCCTTCCTCGCCATCTCGGCCTTCACGCCGCAAACGACGGCGGCCGCGCTCTACTACATCCTGCACTCCACCCTGGCGACCGCGGCCCTGTTCCTGGTCGCAGATCTTGTCACCCGCCACCGCGCCCATTTGCGCCTGACCGAAACGGCTCCCGCCATCGCCCAGTCCGGGCTGATCTCCGCGCTCTACATGGCTGCGGCCGTGGCCATCGCCGGGATGCCGCCGTTGTCTGGCTTCATCGGCAAGCTTCTGATCCTCGACGCCTTCCGCGATCAGGCCCCGCTGGTCTGGTCGGTGGTCCTCGTATCCTCGTTCCTGATGATCCTCGGCCTAGCCCGCGCCGGGTCGCTGGTGTTCTGGAAGGCCAGCGCTCTGGACCCTGACCCGGACGAGCCCGTCCGCGAACCCCTGGCCTTTGCGGCGACCTTCGCGGCCTTGACCCTGCTTGCCGCCCTGACGGTCCTTGCTGGCCCGATCACCGGCTGGCTGACCGACACCGCCAACAGCCTGGCCGATCCGGCAGCCTATATCGCGGCCAACAAGCTGGGGGCAGGACAATGAAGCGCCTCTTCCCCCACCCCTACCTGACGCTAACCCTGATCGTCCTGTGGTTCCTTCTGGTCAACCAGTGGAAGGTCGGCAGCCTTGTGATGGCCATCATCCTCGGCACGGTGATCCCGCTTCTGACCTCGGCCTGGTGGCCCGACCGCCCGCGCGTCAAGCGCCCCTTCAGCCTTGCCGCCTACAGCCTTCTGGTCATGTGGGACGTGATCGTCGCCAACTTCCAGGTCGCCCGCATCGTCCTTTTCACGCCGCGCGACAAGATCCAGTCGAACTGGGTCACCGTGCCCCTCGACCTGCACTCGCCCGAGGCGATCAGCCTCCTCGCCGGAACCATCACCATGACCCCCGGCACGCTGACCGCCGACATGTCGGCCTGTGGCCGCGCGCTCCTCGTCCATTCGCTGCACGCCCCGGACCCAGATGCCGTGCGCGACGACATCAAGGCCCGCTACGAATCCCGGCTGAAAAGGATTTTCGAATGATCCTGTCCTATGCCCTCGGCTTCTTCGTCGGCAGCATCGCCCTTGCGCTGATCCTGAACCTCTGGCGTCTGTTCACCGCGCCCACCGTGACCGACCGCATCCTGACCCTCGACACGATGACCGTGAACGTCATCGCCCTTGTCGTCGCCTATGGTATCTGGGCGGGCACCGGGCTTTACCTCGAAGTCGCGGTGCTCTTCGCCCTGACCGGCTTTGTCGGCACCGTCGCCTACTGCAAGTACCTTCTGCGCGGGAGCATCATCGAATGACCACCGCCCTTGCCCTCGAACTCTTCCTCTCCGCGATCCTTTTTGGCGGCGGCATCTTCGCCCTCGTCGGTTCCTACGGCCTCCTCCGCCTGCCCCGGCCCATGCAGCGCCTGCATGCGCCGACCAAGGCCACCACCATTGGCGTCGGCGCGGCGCTGCTGGTCTCGGCGCTCGATATGCTGGGCCAGGGCCAGATCAGCTGGCAAGAGGGTCTCATCACCCTCTTCCTCCTGCTCACTGCGCCCATCTCGGCGCTGTTCATGGCCAAGACCCTGATCCTGCGGGGCGAGGCTGATCCCAACCTGCCCGACACTGGAACCGGCAAGCCTTGGGCGACCCTCGGCCAGGAACGCCCCGATCCCTGAATTTGACCATTCGGTCAGAAATTTGCCCCCACGCCCCTTGCGCGGGGCCGCCCCCGCATGGCATCGTCGCCCGCATCCGGCACCTTCGGGGAAATCCCATGAACACGCTGTCCCCGGCCCAGGCGGGCCTGCTGCCCCAGGTCACCCATGCCCGGAACCCCGGCATGGCCTTGGACCTCGACTGGGTCGCCTCCATCCAGGCCAACACCTCCGCCATCGAACGCCGCGCGGCCACCCTGCCCGGCCGCCGCTCGGTCAAGAAGGACTATCAGGCCGCCTGGCTGTTGAAGGCGATCTCCCTCATCGACCTTACCACCCTTTCCGGCGATGACACCGCCGGCCGCGTCCAGCGCCTCTGCGCCAAGGCCCGCCAGCCGGTGGCACCCTGGATGCTCGAGAAACTCGGCATGCCCGGCCTCACCACCGGAGCAGTCTGCGTCTACCACGAGATGGTCGAAACCGCCGTCCGCGCGCTTGAAGGCACCTCGATCCCCGTCGCCGCCGTCTCCACCGGCTTCCCCGCAGGCCTATCCCCCTACAAACTCCGCATCGCCGAAATCGGCGAAAGCGTCCGCGCCGGGGCTAAAGAGATCGACATCGTCATCTCCCGCCGCCATGTCCTGACCCAGAACTGGCAGGCCCTCTACGACGAAATGCGCGACATGCGCGAAGCCTGCGGCAACGCCCATGTGAAGGCCATCCTCGCCACCGGCGAACTCGGCACCCTCCGCAACGTCGCCCGCGCGAGCCTCGTCTGCATGATGGGCGGCGCCGATTTCATCAAGACCTCCACTGGGAAAGAGGCGGTCAACGCCACCCTCCCCGTCTCCCTCACCATGATCCGCGCCATCCGCGACTACGAGGCCCGCACCGGCTACAAGGTCGGCTACAAACCCGCGGGCGGCATCGCCAAGGCCAAGGACGCGCTGGTCTATCTGACGCTGATGAAGGACGAACTCGGCCACCCCTGGCTGCAACCCGACCTCTTCCGCTTCGGCGCGTCCTCCCTGCTGGGAGACATCGAGCGCCAACTCGAACACCACCTCACCGGCCACTACTCGGCTGGCTTCCGCCACGCGATGGGCTGAGGAATGCCCGTCACCGAAACCCTCCTCGTTCGACTTCGTCTCCTCATCGGTGCGCCCGCGAGGAGTGACGAAGTCATCGACGAGCCCCGCCCGCACAATCGAGGGACCCCATGACCATCAAGGAAATCTTCGACAGCATGGCCTACGGCCCCGCCCCGGAATCCGCCACCGAGGCCCTCGCCTGGATCGCCAAGCACAGTGCCACCTTCGGCCACTTCATCGACGGCCAATTCACCGCGCCGGGTGACACCTTCACCACCCACAACCCCGCCACCGGCAAACCCCTCGCCCAGGTCACCCAAGGCACCGCCGAGGACGTCGCCCGCGCGGTGCAAGCCGCCCGCCGCGCTCAGCCGAAATGGGCCGCCCTCCCCGCCTTCCGGCGCGCGGAATACCTCTACGCCCTCGCCCGCCTCACCCAGAAGCACTCCCGCCTCCTCGCCGTCCTTGAAACCCTCGACAACGGCAAACCGATCCGCGAGTCCCGCGACATCGACATCCCCCTCGTCGCCCGCCATTTCTCCTACCACGCGGGCCTCGCCCAGCTCCTCCCCTCCGAACACCCCGACCTCCAACCCTTGGGTGTCTGCGGCGCGATCATCCCCTGGAACTTCCCGCTCCTGATGCTCGCCTGGAAGGTCGCCCCCGCGCTGGCCGCCGGGAACACCATCGTCCTCAAACCCGCCGAATACACCCCCCTCACCGCCCTCCTCTTCGCCGAAATCAGCCGCGAGGCGGGCCTCCCTAAAGGCGTCCTCAACATCGTCACCGGCGACGGCTCCACCGGGGCCGCCCTCGTGGACAGCCCGGTAGACAAGATCGCCTTCACCGGCTCCACCTCCGTCGGCAAGCGCATCCGCGAGGCGACCGCCGGCACCGGAAAGGCCCTCACCCTCGAACTCGGCGGCAAATCCCCCTACATCGTCTTCGACGACGCCGACCTCGACAGCGCCATCGAAGGCCTCGTCGACGCCATCTGGTTCAACCAGGGCCAGGTCTGCTGTGCGGGCTCCCGCCTCCTCGTCCAGGAAGGCATCGCCCCCCGCTTCTACGCCAAACTGAAACACCGGATGGACGGCCTCAGGGTCGGCGACCCCCTCGACAAGGCCATCGACATCGGCGCCATCGTCGACCCCATCCAGTTGCGCACCATCACCGACCTCGTCGCCAACAACCCCGAGGGCGACCACTACCAGGCCCCCTGCCCCCTGCCCGCCCACGGCTCCTTCTACCCCCCCACCCTCATCACCGGCCTCGGCACCGCCTCCCCCCTCATGCAAGAGGAAATCTTCGGCCCCGTCCTCGTCGCCATGACCTTCCGCACACCCGAGGAAGCCGTCCAACTCGCCAACAACACGAAATACGGCCTCGCCGCGACCCTCTGGACCGAGAACATCAACCTCGCCCTCGACGTGGCCCCGAAACTCAAGGCCGGAGTCGTCTGGGTCAACGCCACCAACCTTTTCGACGCCGCTGCAGGTTTCGGCGGCGTCCGCGAATCCGGCTTCGGGCGCGAAGGCGGGTGGGAGGGCCTGATGGCCTACCTCAAACCCTCCTCAAAACCCGTCGCCCTCAAATCCGCCCCCGCCCCAGCGACCCCCGCCGAGCCACAAGTCGACACCCTCGACCGCACCGCCAAGATGTACATCGGCGGCAAACAGGCCCGCCCCGACTCCGGCTACTCGCAACCCGTCTACAGCCCCAAAGGCAAACTCCTCGGCCATGTCGGCATCGGCAATCGCAAGGACATCCGCAACGCGGTGGAGGCCGCTCACGCCGCCAAATCCTGGGCCAAGACCACCGCCTACAACCGCGCCCAGGTCCTCTACTTCATCGCCGAAAACCTCTCCGCGAGGGGCCCCGAGTTCGCCCAGCGCCTGCAAGACCTCACCGGCAAGCCCGGCGCAGTCGAGGTCGACGCCTCCATCCAGCGCCTCTTCACCTACGCCGCCTGGGCCGACAAATACGACGGGCACGCCAAATCCGTCCCCATCCGCGGCATCGCGCTTGCGATGAACGAACCCACCGGCGTCATCGGCGCGCTCTGCCCCGACGAGGCCCCCCTCCTCGGCCTCATCTCCCTCATGGCCCCCGCCATCGCGATGGGCAACACGGTGATCCTAGTCCCCGGCCAGCACCCCCTGTCCGCCACCGACTTCTACCAGATCCTCGACACCTCCGACGTCCCCGCCGGGGTCGTCAACATCGTCACCGGCCCCCCGCAAGACCTCGCCAAATCCCTCGCCGGCCACATGGACGTCGACGCGGTCTGGAGCTTCTCCTCCCACCCCCTCTCCGCCCTCATCGAGCGCGAAGCGGCAGGAAACCTCAAACGCACCTGGGTCAACCACGGCCGAGCGCGGAACTGGATGGGACCCGAGGGCGAAGGCCGGACGTTCCTGTCCCAGGGGACCGAGATCAAGACAGTCTGGGTGCCGTATGGGGAGTGAAAGAGCCGCCATCGTCCCGATCGTAGGGTGCGCTACAGCGCACCATCCGCCAGTGCGCTGTAGCGCACTCTACGCCGCCTACCGATCTCAGTGCGGGTGAAAATGAACGGACGCCTTGTTGGAAATCTAATTGTTACGGTCGGTGCAATCCTAACGGTCTGGTTTGGAGACCGCCCCATAACCACAGACTTTGCGATTTACATCGCCTTCGTTCTCTCTGTCGTGTGGTTCGATTGGTTGTGGCTGAAAGCCGGAAAGGGCGTCCTCAGGTTCTTGGCCAACCGGCGCAAGTCATCGTAGGGTGCGCTACAGCGCACCATCCGACGGTGCGCTGTAGCGCACCCTAAATGGCACATCGAGCGTTCGGTTCATAATGGCACGACCAGTTGACGAATGGCTGCTTTCTTTTGAATTAACGCTCTACCCGCCATTTCTGCGGCGCATGCAAGCCCGGCGGCAACCCTTATCTGAGCGGCTTGAGTTGCTCACGTTTCTGAGAAAATCCGGAGTCCCAAAGCGCTACATGATCTTGAGGAGTCCCGGCCGGTTCAGCAGACTTGGCCATAGCGACACAGCCCCCTTCATCTGGTTCTGGGCGCCCACCCCATCCTTCAGGAAAACGCTCAAACCCGGAGGGCCAAAGCACGTACTGGGTCCCAGTTCATGGCTCTGGACTCGTGATCATTCAACTTTGCTCGTACTTGATGACATGGAGTTTCAAATGCGGCCTGACGAGGCGCGTGCGTTAGAGATCGCGCTTTACGGCTCTGGCCAGGCCTAGAGTGCGCTACAGCGCACCGCCACGGCCAATCAAAGGCGATTCGCCCCCCAAGGTTAACGCCCCACCACCCGGACGCGCGTATGCATGGAATGCATATGCAATGAATACGGGTTGTAGCCCCCCATCCAGCCCGAAATCCCCCCGATTAACCCAGCGTTCCCAACCCGTTACCCGGAGTCCCTTGCGGCCCCTACGCCCGCCCCGCCGCCGCACTCAAGGTCATAGGATCAATCCCCATCCCCCGCAGCGCCGCCGACCATTTCACCCGGTCGTCCGGGCCGAACACCAACCCCTCCGGAGCGTTACAGGTCAGCCAGTCGTTCCGCGCGATCTCGGCCTCCAACTGACCCGGCCCCCAGCCGGAATAACCCAACGCCAGCAAGGCCTTACCCGGACCCCCGCCCTTGGCCAAGGCCTCCAGGATGTTGATCGTCGCGGTCATCTCCAGGCCGCCGGGCACCTTCATCGTGCCCTCGCCCTCCCGCTCCCAGTCAGAGGAGTGCAGCACGAACCCCCGCCCCCGCTCCACCGGCCCGCCGAAATGCACGCGGATGTCGCGGCCCATGGGTGCGCGGGGGATGCCGATATGCTCCAGAAGGCCGGAAAAACTCAATTCCTCCAATGGCTTGTTGACGATCAACCCCATCGCGCCTTCGGCCGAATGGGCACAAAGAAGCACCACGCTGCGCTCAAACCGCGGGTCGGCCATGCCCGGCATTGCAATCAGGATCTGTCCGGAAAGGTCCATCGGCGCCCCCATCCCCTTTCAGGAAACATGGACCCCCGGGCCGCAGGGGACAAGCCCCGGACCATGGCCGAAGCGCCACGATCACAGCCCTTCGCCGCAAAGTGATTTCCCAAAGCCCCGGCATTTCCTATGTTCGACCCATGTTCAAGACCGCCGCCACCCTTGCCCTGATCGCCGCCCCCGCCCTTGCCACCACGCAGGAGGATGTCCTGTCCGCGCAGCTAAGGCCCGGATGGCAAATGGAAAATGGCGGCCACATGGCGGCGGTGGAACTGCAGCTGGCCCCCGGCTGGAAGACCTATTGGCGCAGTCCGGGCGATGCGGGGATCCCGCCCAGCTTTGACTGGTCGGGGTCCGAGAACGTGAAGGCCGTGCGCCTGCACTGGCCCGCCCCGGTGGTGTTTCACGCCAACGGGATGCAGACCATCGGCTATCACGACCGCCTGATCCTGCCGGTCGAGATCACGCCCGAGGACCCCGGCAAGCCGATCCGCCTGCGGGTCGGGATGGAGCTTGGGGTCTGCGACGAGATCTGCCTGCCTGCCACGTTGGATCTGGCCGCTGACCTCGCGGCGCCGGGCGCCCCCGATGCCAGCATCAAGGCTGCCCTGTCGCAGCGCGCCGCCACCGCGCAAGAGGCTGGAATTACAAGGGTTTCCTGCAGTATCGACCCGATCAAGGACGGCCTGCGCATCACCGCGCGCCTTGGCCTTCCCGACCCCGGCCTGCCCGAGGTCGTGGCGTTCGAGACCGCCGACCGCGCAGTCTGGGTCGCCGAGGCGATCACCGAACGGCAGGGCGGCGAGTTGGTGGCGATGACCGAACTCGTGCCGCCCAGCGGCGCACCCTTCGCGCTGGACCGCTCGCAGGTCACGATGACCATCCTCGCCGACACCGGCGTGGTGGAGGTGAAGGGGTGCCCCGCCCCGTGACCCTGGGTTAGCGCCAGTCCGAGCAGCGGCGGGTTGTCCGCATTGCCCCCGGGCCCTAGTCTCGCCGCATGGGAATCGCCACCGAAATCGCCGAAGACTGGGAGGCCGCCCTGGCGGCCCTGGACTGGCAGGTCGAGGCAGGGGTGGACGAGCCAATCGTTGATGCCCCTATCAACCGCTACGAAATGCCAACTGCCGCCCCGAGGCCCGTGGCCTCAGGCGCGGTCCCGTCCGCCGAGGTGCCAACCCGGGTAGAAGCAGACCCGGTCGCGGTGGCCCGCCAGGTTGCGGGGCAGGCGCAGACCCTGGAGGCGCTGCGCGCGGCCATCGCGGCCTTTGACCTGTGCGAATTGAAGAAGGGCGCGCGGAACACGGTCTTTGCTGATGGAAACCCGAAGGCCCGCGTCCTGATCCTGGGCGAGGCCCCGGGCGCGGACGAGGACCGCGAAGGCCGTCCCTTCGTCGGTCGCGCCGGGCAGCTTCTGGACCGGATGTTCGGGGCCATCGGCCTGTCGCGCACCTCTCCTGATGCCGAGGCTGCGCTTTACATCACCAACGTGATGCCGTGGCGCCCTCCCGGCAACCGCGACCCGGAACCCGCCGAGATCGCGATGATGCGCCCCTTTGTCGAACGCCACATCGCACTGGTCGACCCTGCGGTCATCGTGGTGATGGGCAACACGCCCCTGGACGCGCTGACCGGCAAACGCGGCATCCTGCGCGCCCGGGGCAGTTGGTCGCAGGCGCTTGGAAAGCCGCTCTTGCCGATGACCCACCCGGCCTACCTGCTCCGCACCCCCGCGGCCAAGCGCGAGGCCTGGGCCGATCTTCTGTCCCTGCAAGCAAGGCTGCGCTGAATGCTTCCGGTCGAGCCCCTGACCCTTCTTGCCTTCATTCCGGCGGGCCTCGCGCTGAACCTGACACCGGGGGCGGACATGATGTTCTGCCTGGGCCAGGGCCTGAAATCCGGCTGGCGGCCCGCGATGGCGGCGAATTTCGGGATCGCGCTGGGTGGGATGGTGCACACCCTCTTTGCTGCGCTTGGCCTTGGCGCACTGCTTGCCGCCCACCCGGCGGCTTTCGAGGCGATCCGCTGGCTGGGCGTCGGCTATCTTCTTTGGCTGGCCGTCGGCGCCTTGCGGTCCTCTCCCTTTGCGGCCGAGGCGCAGGTTGTGTCGACCTCGGCCACCAAGGCCTTCTGGCAGGGGCTGATGGTCAACCTGTTGAACCCCAAGGTGATCCTCTTCATCCTCGCTTTCCTGCCGCAGTTCGTCGACGCCTCTCGTGCGATCCTGCCGCAGTTCCTGACGCTGGGGCTCGTCTTCTCGCTGGGCGGGCTGGTGGTGAACGGCGCTGTCGGGATCTTTGCGGGATCCATCGGCCAGCGCGTCGCCCGCTCGGTCGGCCTTGCAAAATGGCTGTCCCGGATCAGTGCGACGATCTTCGGCGCATTGGCCCTGCGGCTCGCGCTCATGCCAAGGAGTTGAGATGTCCCGCATCGACGAAACCCTGCCCTTCCACCCGGTCCGCATAGCCGTCCTGACCGTCAGCGATACCCGGACGCCCGAGACGGACAAGTCCGGCGACACCTTGGTCGACCGGCTGACCGGTGCGGGTCATGTGCTGGCCGACCGGGGCATCGTGCCGGACGACCGCCCGGCCATCGTGGCCCGCCTGCGCCAGTGGATCGCCGACGCAGGCGTAGACGTAATCCTGACCACCGGCGGCACCGGGCTGACCGGCCGCGACGTGACGGTCGAGGCGCACCGCGAAGTCTATGAGAAGGAGATCGAGGCCTTCGGCACCGTCTTCACCATCGTCAGCATGCAGAAGATTGGCACCAGCGCCGTGCAAAGCCGCGCCACCGGGGGCGTGGCGGGGGGCACCTACCTTTTCGCGCTTCCCGGCAGCCCCGGCGCGTGTCGCGATGCCTGGGACGAGATCCTGGCTCGCCAACTCGACAGCCGCCACCGGCCCTGCAACTTCGTCGAGATCATGCCGCGTCTGGAAGAGCATCTGAAGCGGAAGTAAACGGTTCCCGCTGTGCTGGTCACCTTTTTGCCCTTTGTTCTGCTGGCGCTTGTCGTATTTCTGCTTCCGCCGAACTGGGGGCTGCGTGCCTGGGCCTTGGCAGCACTACCGCTGGTCTGGTCATGGGTACTGCACCCGATCACGCCATTCCAGAACCAGGCGCCACTCGACGGGCTGCAGGACGTGCTGGACCTGTGGATTCTTGCCTTCGCCACGCTCGGGGTCGCGGCCCGAGCCTTCTGGACCCTGGCTCTGGCTCCACTGGACTTGTCCTCGCTGTCCAAGGACATGCTGGTTCCCGACTGCATCCTCGCCGGGCTGTATGGCCTGGTCGCGGGCGTGGGGGCCACACTTCTTCTGGCTGCGGGATTGCGCGGGCTGACGGGCGGGCTGGCCCTGCATCTGGGCGTTGCGGGACTTGCGTCCGTCGGGGCTTATGCGGCCATGCGCCTGCCCCAGCGCCCGCGCTGCATGACGGTGATCGCGCTGTCCACCATCCTCTTCCTGACATTGGCCGGTGGGGTGGCCTACCCGAAGTTTATACACGCCAAGGCCGAGGCCATCCAGCGGGGTGCCCCGCGCTGCCTGCGCACCCCAAACGGCAAGGCCCCGACCACGGACCAGCTGCGCCTACTGACCCTGCCGCAGGCGCTGGGACGGCGGCCGAACCTTGTGCTGACGGTGATGACCGAAAGCGGCCAGAGGGATTTCCGTTGGTCCTACCGGTCCTTCGGCTTCCGCAGCTACGACTCCTATCCGGCGGCCCCTGCCCGGCATCCTGATGCTTGCCCCGCCCCCCGGCCTTTGCAATAGAGGATTGAAACCGGACAAGGGGACGACCATGGCCTTCCGCGCCCGCCATCTTCTGGGGATCGAGCATCTTGCCCCCCTGGAGATCACTACCGTCCTCGACCTTGCCGACCGCTATGTCGACCTGAACCGCCGCACGGTGAAGCAGTCCGACGTGCTGGCGGGGATGACGCAGATCAACCTGTTCTTTGAGAACTCGACCCGCACGCAGTCCTCCTTCGAACTCGCCGGCAAGCGGCTTGGGGCCGACGTGATGAACATGTCGGTGGCGAATTCCAGCGTGAAGAAGGGCGAGACGCTGATCGACACCGCGATGACGCTGAACGCGATGCACCCGGATCTTCTGGTGGTCCGCCACGGGTCCTCGGGCGCAGTGAACCTGCTGGCGCAGAAGGTGGATTGCGCGGTCCTGAACGCGGGCGACGGGCGGCATGAGCACCCGACGCAGGCGCTTCTCGATGCCCTCACTATCCGCCGCGCCAAGGGCCGCATCCAGCGCCTGACCATCGCGATCTGTGGCGACATCGCCCATTCCCGTGTGGCCCGGTCGAACCTGATCCTCTTGGGCAAAATGGAAAACCGCCTCCGCCTCATCGCTCCACCGACCCTGATGCCCTCGGGCGTCGAGGACTTCGGCTGCGAACTTTTCGACGACATGCGCGAAGGGCTGAAGGGCGCGGATGTGGTGATGATGCTGCGGCTGCAAAAGGAGCGGATGGACGGCGGCTTCATCCCCTCGGAACGCGAATACTACCACCGCTACGGGCTGGACGCCGAGAAACTGGCCGCCGCCTCGCCCGAGGCCATCGTGATGCACCCCGGCCCGATGAACCGGGGGGTAGAGATCGACGGAGATCTCGCCGACGACATCAACCGGTCGGTGATCCAGGACCAGGTGGAGATGGGCGTCGCGGTGCGCATGGCCTGCATGGACCTTCTGGCCCGGAACCTGCGGGCCGAGCGGGGGCGGAAGATCGTGGGGATGATGGCGTGAGCGAAGCGGATGCAGTGCGTTGGCAGGGCACGCCCTCGCCATTGCCCGCACTGCTGGTCTGGGCTGCAATTCTGGTCCTGGCCCTTGCCGTGTTCGCCCTACTGTACTGGTACGCCCATGCAACCGGTCGGTGTGTTTCGTTGCTGCTGGAGGCTGACTGCACAAAGCCGAGCCGCTCCAAGATGGAGGCCATCTTCCTTGTTCTTGCCGGCATAGCCGCAGTGGCGGGCAGCATCATCGTCAAGATCGCAATGGGCTTTCCGCATGAACGCTACACCCTTACGGACCGGGAGATTCGGGTAACGACGGGCTGGCCGCTGTCGGGTGTGCGGTCGCAGCCCCTTGCTCTCGCCAGCGCCACGCGCAAGGGCAATCACCTGCATTTCACAGGTGTCGGGGAGAAACCGATCACCTTCGGGCCGTTGCGACCCGGTGACGCCGAAAGCATTCTGCGTCTGATCAGCAGCCTGAAGGTGGAACAGGCTGTAAAGGACGGCAAGGGATGACTGCACCATCCGATGCCCCCCTCCCCCTCCGCCCTGGCGAAACCCTCCTCTGGGAGGGCGCGCCCGTCCCGGGCTTCCACCAGCGCCGACTGACGTTCTTCCTGATGCTCTTCGGGCTGCCGTTCCTGATCGTCGGCGTCGCCCTCTTCTTCTACAGCCTCCTCCTCTATCCGCAGGCGGCAAGCCTCCCGGACGGCGGCAATGCCCTGGTCACCATGGCCTTCAGCCTGCCCTTCGCCGCCTTCGGAGGCTTTCTGACCCTGGGTCCGATCATCGAGGCCCGCGCCACAGCCCGCGACATCCGCTATGTGCTGACGACCCGCGCGGCCTATGTCATCCGGCAGGGGCGGTTCCCCGTGGTAAGGGTCTATCCGATCCTGCCCTCGACCGCCCTGGAACTGGAGTACGGCTCGCGCGCAGGCACCGTCTGGGTGCATTCCCGGCGCGAGAGGGATTCCGACGGCGACCTTGGCACGACGAAAGCGGGCTTTGAAAACATCGCCGAGGCTGAAAAGGTGTTCCTGATAATCCGTGATCTGCAAGGCAAGACCGAATGACCCCCGACCCCGACCGCAAGCCCACGAAAGCCGAGATGCGCCAGGGCGGCATGGTGGCCACTGCCGTCCTCGTCTTCATCGCGCTGTTCACCATCGTCTTCGTCTGGATCGCCTGATGGCCCGGATCGAACCCGACCCGATCCTTGGCACCGTCACGCCCCTGCAGGAGGGCGAGACGGTCCTGGCCGAATTCCGCGCCGACCGGACAGCCTATTGGCGCAGCCACTTGATCATGGCCGTTGCCCTTGGCGCGGCGGCGGGGGTCTTCCTGATGTGGCAGGGCAACCCCTACCCGGTCGCAGGACCGATGGGCGCGCTGCTCGCCATCGGGGCGCGGGCGGCCTATCTGGCGTCCGAGGCGTTGGCCGAGACTTGGCGGCTGACCGACCGCAGGCTCCTGGGTCCGGGGGGCAGGGCCATTGCGTTGCGGCAGGTGCAGTCCACGAAGCCCTTCCTCGGCTCGGTCCAGATCACCACCACTTCAGGGGACCGTCACCTGATCAAGTACCAGGCCGACCCCACCGCCACCGCCAACCGGATCACGACGCGCCGATGAAACTGACGATCCCTGCCCATGACCGCGACGGCGTCCATGTCTTCACCGCCAAGCTGACCGCCGAGGATCTGCAGCGCGACAAGGGCCGCCTTGCGACCGAACTGCTGGGCGACCCCGATCTCGACCCCGCCTTCGTGGAGATATTCGATCTTGCCGACCTCGCCGACGTGGGTCTCTCCGGCTATCTGGTCGAGGGGCTGGGCGTCCCGTCCGCCGCGGTTCAAGACCCTGCCCGGCTTGATGCCCTGCAGGGGCCGGTCCTTATCCTGCTGTCAAAGGCGCTGCACGGTCGCGCGGTCACCCTGACGCCCGATTCCCGGCTGACCCTGGTGGGAACCTATGCCGAGGAACGCCCCCCGGTGCATTTCGAGCCCCTGCCCACCGTTACAGCCCAGGGTCATGTGACGCCTGATCTCCCCCCGGACCGGACACCGCAACGGCCCGCCTCGGCCTTCATCCTCCTCGGGCTTGCCCTGTTCCTTGTGGCGGGCGTTGCGCTGTGGCTCGCGCTGGGGTGAGTTCCAGTGGACAAGCCGCCCGCGCCGTCGCATACCCTGCCGGACCCTCGGACGGACCGGACATGACCACGCTGCACTTTTCGAACGCCCGCCTGATCGACCCCGAGGCGGGGACGGATGCCCCGGGCAGTCTGACGGTGAGGGATGGGGTGGTCCTGGCCCGCGACGAGAAGGCCCCGAAAGGTGCCAAGGTGGTGGACTGCGGAGCCAGGTGCCTGGCACCCGGGATCGTCGACCTGGGCGTCAAGATCGGCGAACCGGGTGAGAGGCACCGCGAAAGCTTCGGCTCGGCCGGGGCGGCTGCGGCCGCGGGGGGCGTGACCACGATCATCGCCCGACCCGACACCCACCCCGCCATCGACACGCCGGAGGTGCTGGAGTTCGTGACCCGCCGCGCGTCCGAGGCCCCGGTCCGCATCCGCCACATGGCCGCGCTGACCAAGGGCCGCGACGGGCGCGAGATGACCGAGATCGGCTTCCTGCGCGATGCCGGGGCGATTGCGTTCACCGATGTCTTCAAGGTCTCGACCGAGGCGAAGGCTCTTACCCGGGCGATGACCTATGCCCGCTCGCTGGGGGCGCTGGTGGTGGGCCACCCTCAGGATCCAGGGCTGTCTGCAGGGGCTTCGGCGACCTCGGGCAAGTTCGCCTCGCTGCGCGGCATCCCGGCCGTCTCGCCCATGGCCGAACGGATGGGGCTGGAACGGGACCTTGCGCTGGTCGAGATGACGGGCGTGCGTTACCACGCCGACCAGATCACCACGGCGAAGTCCCTGCCCGCGCTGGCCCGCGCCAAGGCAGCGGGGCTGGACGTGACGGCGGGGACCTCGATCCACCACCTGACGCTGAACGAATTCGACGTGGGCGATTACCGGACCTTCTTCAAGGTCACCCCGCCCTTGCGGTCGGAACAGGACCGGCTGGCGATTGTCGCCGCCGTGGCGGACGGGACGATCGACGTGATCTCGTCCTTCCACACCCCGGCGGACGAGGAATCCAAGCGCCTTCCTTTCGAAGAGGCCGCCGCCGGGGCCGTCGCGCTGCAGACCTTCCTGCCCGCCGCGATGCGGCTGTACCATGCCGGGCACATCGACCTGCCCGCACTTTTCCGCGCGATGGCGCTGAACCCGGCCAACCGGCTGGGCCTGCCGCAGGGCCGCCTGACCCTTGGCGCGCCCGCCGATCTGATCCTGTTCGATCCCGACGCGCCCTTCCTGATGGACCGCTTCAAGCTGCTGTCCAAATCCAAGAACACCCCGTTTGACGGCGCGCGGATGGAAGGTAAGGTGCTGGCGACCTGGGTCGGCGGGACGCAGGTCTTCGCGGCGGAAGAATGAGAGATGCCTGAATTCGTGACCTCGCAGGGGATGCTCCTGCTGACCGCCGCCTTGGGCTACCTCTTGGGCTCGATCCCGTTCGGGGTGCTGGTCACCCGGGCGATGGGTTTGGGCGACTTGCGGCAGATCGGGTCGGGGAACATCGGGGCGACCAATGTCCTGCGGACCGGGAACAAGGGGGCGGCGCTGGCCACCCTCCTGCTCGACGGGGGCAAGGGGGCGGTCGCCGTCCTGCTGGCCCGCTGGCTGGTGGGTGAGGATGCGGCGCAGGTCGCCGGGCTGGCGGCGTTCCTGGGGCATCTTTTCCCGGTCTGGCTGCGCTTCAAGGGCGGCAAGGGGGTGGCGACCTTCATCGGCGTCCTGCTGGCGCTGAACGGGCTGGTGGGGTTGGCGGTCTGCGTGACCTGGCTGTTGGGGGTGGTCGTGACCCGGACTTCATCCATCGCGGCGCTGGTTGCGGCGGCAGCCTCGGGGCTGTTCGTGCTGGCCCTGACGGACGGGAGCCTCCTCTTGCTGACCCTGATCCTGACCGTGTTGATCTATGTCCGCCACAGTGAGAACCTGAAACGGATCAAGGCCGGGACCGAGCCGAAGATCGGGGCGAAGAAGGCCTGACTGTCCACGCAGGACAGTCTGGCAGCCCAAATGAAATCAAATACTTGCGCGTGGACGTTTACCGCCCGGAAACCATGTCGGGCGCTAGTCCTTTTCGGTCGCGCATTCCACCAGCCGCAACACGACGCGGGTCGACAGCGCCATGTCCTGCACAGAAATCCACTCACACGGCCCGTGCAACTCCTGCATCCCGGTGAACACGTTCGGACAGGGCACGCCCATCTCGGTCAGGCGTGAGCCGTCGCTGCCGCCGCGGATCGGGACCGACTT
Source organism: Rhodobacter sp. SY28-1 (assembly GCF_005222785.1). GTDB lineage: Bacteria > Pseudomonadota > Alphaproteobacteria > Rhodobacterales > Rhodobacteraceae > Tabrizicola. The sequence continues at coordinate 188,712 of NZ_STGH01000002.1, forward strand.
CGGCTCTACCCCGAGGTCGCGGCAGGCGCCTTGCGCAAGGTCCACCGGGGACATGTCCTTTTCCAGCCAGTAGCGCATGTTGCGATACTGCGGGCGGATTTCGCAGGTGATCTTCGCCCGGGGCTCGGTCGCGGCCACCGTCTCGCAGACCTGCCGCAGCAGTGTGCCCTTGGCCTCCAGCCCGTCCAGTTCAAAGTCGCGCAGGATGAAGCGCAACTCGCACTCTGCTGCCGTGCCGCGCATCTCGTAGATCATCAGGAAGCCTTCGCGGTCCGAGGTCGTCTCGGGCGTCATGCGGGCCTGCGGCAGGGTGGCGATGATCTTGGCGCCCAGATGCAGGGCGTTCACCAGCTTGTCCTTGGCCGTGCCAGGGTGGACCGAGACGCCTTCGATCTTCACCACGGCCCCGTCGGCCGAGAAGCTTTCATACTCGATCTCGCCCTCCGCCCCGCCGTCCAGCGTATAGGCGAAGTCGGCCTTCAGGTCCTTGGACAGCCGCGGATCGACGCCACGTCCGATCTCTTCGTCCGGGGTAAAGGCGATGCGGATTGGCCCGTGCGGGATGTCGGGGTTGGCGATCAGGTGGCGCGCGGCAGTCATGATGACAGCCACCCCGGACTTGTCATCCGCGCCGAGCAGCGTGGTGCCTGAGGCGGTGACGATGTCATGACCGAGGCGCGTGCCAAGGTAGGGCGAGACCTCGGGCGACAGTTCCAGGTCCGGCGCATCGGGAAAGCGGATGGACCCGCCGTTGTAGCCCCGGATCACGCGGGGCTTGACGCCGGTGGCGTTAAAGGCGGGGGCGGTGTCGATATGGGCGAGCAAGCCAATCGTCGGGCCTTCGGCAGTCGCCGGGATGGTGGCAAGGACGGTGCCGTAGTCGGTCAGCGTCACGTCTGCCGCGCCGATCCCGCGCAGTTCCTCGACCAGCAGGTTCAGGATGTCGAACTGCCGGGCAGTGCTGGGCTGGCTTTTGCTGTCCTCGTCGCTCTGACTGTCGATGGCGCAATAGCGGATGAGGCGCTCTTCCAGCTCGGTGTCGAAGTCGGTGCGCATGGTGGCTCCTTACAGGGAAGCGGCCTCGTAAAGCGGTGTGAGGTCGTGGCCCCAGGGTCCGTTGTAGAGGTCGAGCCACTTGTCCGCCTGCACCCGGCCCGTCTTCAGGCTTTCGACGAGGGGGAGAAGCTGGACTTCTTCGCCATGGCCACGGGCCACAAGACCGGCATGGGACAGTCCCACCGCCGCGCGGGCGAGGTCGAGAAGCTTCACGCCCCCGGCTTCGCCCTGCAGGGCCGAAACGGACGCGGCAACGCGCAGGCCTTCGCGGGTTTCCGCATCGAGGCCCTTCACCAGGTCCCAGGCGGCATCGAGGGCGGTCTGGTCGTACATCAGGCCTACCCAGAAGGCCGGAAGTGCTGCGATATGCGCCTGGTCGCCGCAATCGGCCCCGCGCATCTCGATGAACTTCTTCGCCCGCGCCTCGGGGAAGACAGTGGTCATGTGGTCGGCCCAGTCCGACAGCGTCGGCTTCTCGCCGGGCAGCGCGGGAAGCTGGCCCTTCAGGAAATCGCGGAACGACTGGCCGAGCGCGTTGATGTATTTCCCGTCGCGGTAGACGAAGTACATCGGCACGTCGAGGACCCAATCGACATAGCGCTGGAAGCCCATCCCGTCCTCGAAAGCGAAGGGCAGCATGCCCGTCCGGCTGTCGTCAAGGCCGCGCCAGATGCGGCTGCGCCAGCTGCGGTGGTTGTTGGGCTTGCCCACGAAGAAGGGGGAGGAGGCGAAAAGGGCGGTGGCGACGGGCTGCAGGGCAAGGGCCACCCGCATCTTCTTCACGAAGTCGGCCTCGGAGGCGTAGTCGAGGTTCACCTGCACGGTGCAGGTCCGGTACATCATCTGCGTGCCGTGGGTGCCGACGCGACCCATGTAATCGGTCATCAGCCGGTAGCGGCCCTTGGGCATCACCGGCATCTGGTCATGCGTCCATTCCGGAGCCGCCCCGATCCCCATGAAGCGGACGCCCATCGGGTCGGCAATGGAGCGGACCTCGTCCAGGTGGGTCTGCAGTTCCGCCCCGACCTCGACTGTCGAGATCAGCGGCGCGCCCGACAATTCGAACTGGCCGCCGGGTTCAAGGCTGATGTTGGCGCCGTTCCGGGTCAGGCCGATCACGTTCTCTCCCTCGCGGACCGGGGTCCAGCCGAAGCGGGACTCCAGCGCGGCGAAGATGGCAGAGATGGATCGGTCACCGGAATAGGGCAGCGGTTGCCGGGTGTCAGTGAGCCAGCCGAACTTCTCATGCTCGGCCCCGATGCGCCACTGGTCCTTCGGTTTGTTCCCGGCTTCCATGTAGGCGGCGAGCTGGTCGAAGCTTTCGATGAGGCCGCCGCCGGACTGAGGGATGGACATGGGTAGACGGACTCCGGGTCTTGGCTGCTTCGGCGATCCCGGCTGGGGTGCGGGGACGCCAAGAGGTGTCGCGCGGCACGGGGCAAGTCAAGGGGGGTCGCGGGAGGCGGCGATCGTGTCCACGGTGGACAAATGCCGGGACCGCAATGAAAACAGTGGGTTGGTCGCGGACGTTATAGATTTGTTAGCATTTGCACAGAGGAAATGTCCGGTCAGCGCAATGCCGGGCGGGTCCAAGAATTTTCGGCGAAAATTTTTACACGGCCACGATCCCTGCGCCTTTGCGAGTCCAGAGCAGGCGGTCGACCTCGTTCAGCGCGATGACGCGGCTGTCCGATGGCGGGGCATCGCTGCCAAGGGCGGCCACGACAGCGGCCATGTCGATGCCGGGCAGCGTGGCAAAGGCGTCGAACAGCGTCTCGGCCCCATCGGATTCCACCGGGATGTGCAGAAGCTGGCCGTCGCCCTGTTTCAGCTTCCAGATGCGACGGCCGCGCAGCGTCAGAAGGCGGATTTCGGCAAGGTCGGGCAGGCCGACGAAGCCGCCCGTGCGGGGGCCGTAATAGGCGATCTGCGCTTCGGTCACGCGGACGATCCCCGGGGCCTCGCCCTCCTGCTGGAAGCGCAGGCGGCGGAAGGCGGTCAGCGCCCAGCCAAGCCCGAGGGCCAGGAGAGCAAGGCCGATTGGAGTGAGGAAATAGCCGCCGCGCGTAGCGGTCCAGAGGCCGAAGGTAGCGAGGATCGCGCCCAGGATAACCTCGTGCCAGCGGCGGGCGGATGCGAGAAGTTCGGGGCGGATGAAGCTCATGCGGCGATCCGGGCGGGGGTGGCGAGAAGGAAGAGGGTGAAGGTTTCGGCAGGTTGGAAACCGATGGCAAGGTAGGCGCGGGCGGCGGCATCCGAGGCGGCGAAGAGGACGGCGCGTCGGATGCCCGTGGCGCGGGCTTCGGCAAGGTGCAGGGCGACGGCGCGGCGGGCGTATCCACGGCCGCGCAGGGCTGCGGGCGTGTAGACGCCCCCGACCTGCAAGATCTCGGGCAGGACGGCGTTGAAGCCGGTCAGGGCGACGGGCTGGTCGTCGTGGAGGAGGATGCGGTGGCTGTCGCGGGTGAGGTAGCTGTCGATGTCGGCTGCCGCCTTGGCGCGGGCCGGGGGCCCGGTCACGCCCATGACCTCGCCGATGTAGGTTTCGCGCCATGCAGTGACGCGGGACAGGTCGGACGATGTCAGCGGACGGAGGCTGGTGCCGGGCAGGTCGGGAAGGATCAGGGTATCGAGGTCCAGGGTGAAACCGGGCTCATCCCGGTCGGTCGTGGCGGGCAGCCGGGCGAGGCCGAGTGCCGCGAGGACGGGGCGGATCGAGACGGCGGGGCCGACGGCCCCGCTGACGACGAGGCCCTGCAGCAAGGCGCGCAAGGGTGCGAGGTCGGGGGTGCCGTGAAGGAGGGCCATCAGCATCCCCTCTTGCGTCAGGGCAACGAGGCCGTGGTCGGCAACGAGCCAGTAGCGCGTGGCATGCGGGTGGTCGGAGGCGAAGCCGCCCCTCCCCAGCCCATGCGCGCGGAGGTTCGTCAGCGGGAACATCGCGGCATCAATGCGGGTGGTCAGCAGCGCCTCGACGGCTGCGCGGTCATCCGGCCCGGCCTCGCGGATCATTGCCAGTCCCCGCAGGCGGCTTGCCAGAGGGTCAGGGCGGCGACAGCGGCGGTGTCGGCGCGGAGGATGCGGGGGCCGAGGCTTAGGGGAGTAACGTTGGGGCGCGCGCGGAGTTTTGCGGCCTCGTCGGCAGAGAAGCCACCTTCGGGGCCGATCAGGATGGCGGCGGGGCCTTCCGCGGGCGAAAGGGTCGCGGGCTGGCCGATGGCGGTTTCGTCGCACCAGTAGAGGCGGCGGTCCTCGGGCCATTTCGACAGGAGCTTGTCGAGGTGCTGGAGGTCCGTCACCTCGGGCACGAAGGTCGCGCCGCATTGTTCGGCGGCCTCAACGGCATGGGCCTGGAGGCGGTCTTGCCGGATACGCTCGGAATTGGTGTGCCGGGTCTGGACGGGCAGGATGCGGGACGCGCCGAGTTCGACGGCCTTTTCGACAATGAAGTCGGTGCGGGCCTTCTTGATCGGCGCGAAGAGAAGCCAGAGGTCGGGCGGCAGGTGCAGGGGTTTGGTTTGGGTTTCACAGATGGCAATCGCCCCGCGCTTGCCGGCTTCGGCCAGTGTTGCGCGCCATTCCCCGTCGCGCCCGTTGAACAGAAGGACAGCGGCGCCTGCCGCCAGGCGCATCACGCCAACGAGGTAATGCGCCTGATCCTGCGACAGCCGCACGGCTTGCCCCGGAGCAAGGGGCTGATCTACATAGAGCCTGATCTTCGCATCCATGAGCGTGAACCTATGTCCCAAGCGCCCGAATTGCCAGAGGCGGAGGCCGGTAGCGACCGCCTGGCCCAGGGTGTCGCCGGACAGGTGGCCGACGCGCCGAAGGCGAACTGGGTGGACATCTATGCCCCGGCGGCGGCGCGGCCCTATCTGCGGCTGTCGCGCGCGGACCGGCCGATCGGGACCTGGCTTTTGCTCGTGCCCTGCCTTTGGGCGCTGGCGCTGGCGGGGGGGGCCGGGGGGTTCCGGCCCTGGGATCTGTGGCTGGCGGTGTCCTGCGGCGTCGGCGCGTTCCTGATGCGGGGTGCGGGCTGCACCTGGAACGACATCACCGACCGGGACATTGATGCGCAGGTGGCGCGGACGCGGTCGCGGCCCTTGCCCAGTGGCCAGGTGACTTTGAAGGGCGCGTTGGTCTGGATGGTGGTGCAGGCGCTTTTGGCCGCCTGCATCCTGTTCACCTACAACTGGCTGGCCGTCGGGCTGGGGGTCGCAAGTCTTGCGCTGGTCGCGATCTACCCCTTTGCCAAGCGGTTCACCTGGTGGCCGCAGGTTTTCCTGGGCCTCGCGTTCAACTGGGGGGCGCTTCTGGCCTGGGCGGCGCATGCGGGCGAGGTCCCCCCGGCCTCCATCGCGCTTTACGCAGGCGGGATTGCCTGGACGCTGTACTACGACACGATCTATGCGCATCAGGACCGCGAGGACGATGCGCTGATCGGCGTGAAATCCACGGCGCGGCTGTTCGGAGACAACAGCCGGACCTGGCTCTGGGGCTTCTTCGCGGCGACCCTGCTGCTGTTCGCGGCGGCGGTGGTTCTCGCCCATGCCGGACAGGGTCGCCCGCTGGGGTTTGTCGTGGCGCTGGCCGGGGTCTGGGCGATGGGGCTGCATCTTGGGTGGCAGATGCGGCAGCTGGACCTGGACGACCCGGCGTCCTGCCTGAAGATCTTTCGCGCCAACCGGGATGCGGGGTTGATCCCCTTGCCGTTTCTTGCCGCTGCCGCATGGCTTGGTTGAACCTTCAGCCCTGAACCCCTAGGAAGCAGGGGGCGCGCGCTGAGCGCCCTGAGTCTTCCGGAAGTCATCCAGTTGCTGCCCCGTATCGCCAAGCTGTCCTCGACCACCCTCGCGCTTCTTGCGTTCATCCTTGCGGCGGCACTGATGTTTTCGGTGGCCTTCGGGGCGGCGAAGGTCATCGAATCGCGGACGCTGAAGGTGGTGACGTCCAAGCTGACCGAGGCGGGAATCGACTGGATCACCGTGACGACGGACGGGTTGCAAGTGCGCCTGACCGGGACCGCCCCGCGTGAGGACATGCGGTTCCGCGCGGTGAACATGGTGGGGTCGCTGATCGACGCGAGCCGCATCCGCGACGGGCTGGACGTGGCGCCGACGACGGCGATCGAGGCACCGAAATTCAGTGTGCAGATGCTGCGGACGGAAGACGGCATCCAGCTGATCGGTCTGATCCCGGAGGAACCGGGTGAAGGCGGGATGGGCGAGACGCAGCTGACCGAGGCCGCGGCGGCGCTGGCGCCTGGGACCGAACTGCCCGACATGCTGGAGACGGCGGGTTACCCCGCGACCGAGACCTGGAATGCGGCGCTGGCCTTCGGGCTGGAGGCGCTGCGCAAGCTGGAACGCTCGAAAATCTCGGTCGCGGCGGATGTGGTCGAGGTGACGGCGATTTCCGACAGCGAGGAGGAAAAGCGCGAGCTGGAGCGCGAGTTGCGGGCCGCCGCGCCTGAAGGGGTGCAGCTGGTGCTGGACATCTCGGCCCCGCGGCCGGTGATCACGCCCTTTACCCTGCGCTTTGTCGTCGATGCCGAGGGGCCGCGGTTCGACAGCTGCTCGGCCGACACGGAACGCGCGCGGACGCAGATCCTGCGGGCGGCGACGGCAGCGGGGGTGCAGGGCGCGCCGGTCTGCCAAGTGGGCCTGGGTACGCCGACACCCCGCTGGGCAGACGCGGTGAGCCTTGCGATGCGGGCGGTGACGGAACTGGGGGCGGCGTCGATCACCTTTTCGGATGCGGACGTGACGCTTCTGGCCAGCGCGGATGTGCCGCAGGCGACGTTCGACAAGGTGGTGGGCGAGCTGGAGACCGGGTTGCCGGATGTCTTCTCGCTGACCTCGACGCTGGAGAAGAAGGAAGCGGCGACCCAGGGGCCGGCGGAGTTCACCGCGGTTCTGGGCGAGAATGGCAAGGTCGAACTACGCGGCCGGGTCACTGACGAGATGCAGCGGCAGGCGGTCGACGCCTTCGCGAAGTCGGCCTTTGCCGGGGCCGATGTCTTGACCGCGACGCGGGTGGACGCGGGCCTGCCGGACGGCTGGGCGATCCGGGTGCTGGCCGGGCTGAAAGCTCTGGCCGAGGTGGACAATGGCAAGCTCCTCGTCCGGGCCGATCTGGTCGAGGTGACCGGGGTCACGGGGTCCACGACGGCGCGGGGCCGGATCACGCAGATCCTGTCCGAGGAACTGGGCCAGGGCGAGACCTTTCGGGTGAATGTCCGCTATGACGAGGCGCTGGACCCGCTGGCGGCCTTGCCGACGCCCGAGGAATGTGTGGCCGATGTGAACGCGGTCATCGCGCGGACCAAGATCACCTTCACCCCGGCCTCGGCCGAAATCGCGACGACAGCGCGGCCGGTGCTGGACGAGTTGGCGGGTATCCTGACCAACTGCCCGGCGATGCAGATGGAAATCGGCGGACATACCGACAGCCAGGGCTCGGAAGGGGGCAACCTGTCCCTGAGCCAGGCGCGGGCCGAGGCGGTGCTGCTGGCGCTGCAGGGCCGGCGGGTCGATGTGTCGGGGATGACTGCGCTTGGCTATGGCGAAGCGCAGCCGATTGCCGACAACGGCAGCGAGGAAGGCCGCGAGGCGAACCGGCGGATCGAGTTCGTCCTGAAAGGCGCGCATGGGGCGGCGGCGGAAGGGGCTGGGGAGACCGATCCTGCAGCCGCACCGGAGGCAGCCCCCGGAGAGACTGCGACCGAGGCCCCGGCTGCCGAAGGCGGCGCAGCTGCGCCGACTGCACCGGGACCCGACTTTTCTTCGGACACCAGCCCCTCGGTCGCGCCGACCGAAAAGACCATTGCTCCGAAGCCCCGCCCCGAAGGCCTGACGGCCGAGGAAGATCAATGAACCGCACCGAATTCGTCATCGCCACTGCCATCATCCTTATGGTCGCCTTCGCGTTGGGGTGGTTCACGCATTGGCTTCTGCACCGCTTCACCCGCGTCAAGGGCGGCGACATGGCCGAGATGGACAAGCTGGCGCAATCGCTGCACGAGGCCGAGGAACTGCGGGATCAGGCGCTGGCCTATCTGGAGCAGCGCGAGGCCGAGTTGATGAACCACATCAGCCAGACCGAGGCCGAGCTGAAGGCCGCGATGGAAGGCCTGCGCGACGCCCGGCACGAGGCCGAGGAGATGCGCAGCTACATCGAGCGGATGCACGCGAACGGGTGATCGGGGACAAATTCCTTCGAAGGAATTTGCAAATCTTCTCGAAAAGATTTGTGGCTCCCGGCGGAACAAGTCCAGCTTGCCGGGGATTTGATCAAACCATGGCCTGAACCCGGCCTTGCAACTGGACATGAGCCGCCCTGCGTGGCACCTGTCGGGAAAGCATAAGGAGGGCCCACCCATGCTCGATTCCGTGACCGATCTTGCGTCGCTTCTGAAAGACCCCTCGCTTCTGGTGACCAAGTCCTACGTCGCCGGTGAGTGGATTGCGGCAGACGACGGTTCCACCTTTCCGGTGACGAACCCCGCCCGGGGCGATGTGATCTGCCATCTGCCGAACCTTGGCCGGGCCGAAGCCGCCCGCGCGATCAAGGCCGCCCATGCCGCGCACCGCGAATGGGCCAAGCGCACTGGGAAAGAGCGCGCCCAGGTCCTGCGCAAGTGGTTCGACCTGTGCATGGCGAACCAGGACGACCTGGCCACGATCCTGACCGCCGAGATGGGCAAGCCTCTGGCCGAGGCCAAGGGCGAAATCGCCTATGGCTCCAGCTACATCGAATTCTACGGGGAAGAAGCCAAGCGCACCTATGGCGACATCATCCCCGGGCATCAGCGCGACAAGCGCATCCATGTGCTGAAGCAGCCGATTGGCGTGGCCGCCTCGATCACGCCGTGGAACTTCCCCAACGCGATGATCGCGCGGAAGGTGGCCCCTGCTTTGGCGGCGGGCTGCGGCTTTGTGGCGCGCCCGGCGGCGGAAACGCCGCTGTCGGCGCTGGCGCTGGCTGTGCTGGCGGAACGCGCTGGCGTTCCGGCGGGGCTGTTTTCGGTCATCACCTCGAAGCGGTCGTCGGACATCGGCAAGGAGTTCTGCGAGAACCCCTTGATCCGCAAGCTGACCTTCACCGGGTCCACGGAAGTGGGACGCATCCTGTTGAAACAGGCGGCGGACCAGATCCTGAAATGCTCGATGGAGCTGGGCGGCAACGCGCCCTTCATCGTCTTCGACGACGCCGATCTGGATGCGGCGGTGGAAGGCGCGATGATTTCCAAGTTCCGCAACAACGGCCAGACCTGCGTCTGCGCGAACCGGATCTATGTGCAGGCCGGGGTCTATGACGCCTTTGCCAAGAAGCTGGCAGTGGCGGTCGAGAAGCTGGCCATTGGCGACGGTCTGAAATCCGGGGTCACCACCGGCCCGCTGATCAACGCGGCGGCCGTGGACAAGGTCGAGGAGCATATCGCCGATGTGCTGGCGGGCGGCGGCAAGATCGTCACCGGCGGCAAGCGGCATGAGCTGGGCGGGACCTTCTTCCAGCCAACCGTGGTGACCGGGGTCAAGCCGGACATGAAGGTGGCACAGGAAGAGACGTTCGGGCCACTGGCGCCCTTGTTCAAGTTCGAGACCGAGGAAGAGGTGATCGAGCTGGCCAACAACACGATCTTCGGCTTGGCCTCGTACTTTTACGCCCGCGACATCGGCCGGATCACCCGGGTCCAGGAAGCGCTGGAATACGGGATGGTGGGGGTGAACACCGGCCTGATTTCCAACGAGATGGCACCCTTCGGTGGCGTGAAACAGTCGGGTCTGGGCCGCGAAGGCTCACGCCATGGCCTGGATGACTACATGGAACTGAAATACGTCTGCCTGTCGGTCTGACGGGTACCGGGACGGCGGCAAAGGGGGCGGTCTTCGGGCCGCCCCAATCGTTTCGGCTGTGCATTTGGGCAGGGTCCTCCCGCCGTTTTGGACCTCTGGCAGGTGCGGAGGCGATGCACTAGCTTTTCTGTTCGAGCAGCCATTCAAGGGTTTACCGATGCCGAACGATTATACCCCGCCGAAGGTCTGGAAATGGGAGCAGCCCTCGGGCGGTACTTTCGCCAACATCAACCGCCCGGTTGCGGGCGCCACGCATGACAAGGAGTTGCCGGTCGGCAAGCACCCGCTGCAGCTCTATTCCCTGGCCACGCCGAACGGGATCAAGGTGACGATCCTGCTGGAAGAGCTTCTGGAAGCGGGCCATGACGCGGAATACGACGCCTGGCTGATCGACATCGGCAAGGGCGACCAGTTCGGGTCGGGGTTTGTCGAGGTGAACCCGAACTCCAAGATCCCGGCGCTGATGGATCACGGCAACGGGCAGCGGGTGTTCGAGAGTGCCTCGATCATGCTGTATCTGGCGGAAAAGTTCGGCGGGGCGTTCATCCCGAAGGATGCGTCCAAGCGGACCGAGATGTTCTCGTGGCTGTTCTGGCAGATGGGCAGCGCGCCCTTTGTCGGCGGCGGGTTCGGGCATTTCTACGCCTATGCGCCCGTGAAAATCGAATATGCGATCAACCGCTACGCGATGGAAACGAAGCGGCAGTTGGACGTGTTGGACCAGCACTTGGCGACGAACGAGTGGATGGCGGGGGAATACTCGCTGGCCGACATGGCGATCTATGCCTGGTACGGCAATCTGGTGCTGGGCCGCGCTTACAATGCTGCCGAGTTCCTGGATGTGGAGAGCTACAAGAACGTCATGGCCTGGGCCAAGCGCATCGACGCGCGGCCGGGGGTGATCCGGGGGCGGAAGGTGAACCGGTCCTGGGGCGAGGATTGGGAGAAGCTGCCCGAGCGCCACTCGGCAGCTGATTTCGACGCGCTGCCAAAAGCGCCCTGACTTCTCTACAGGACGGATTGAGCCAGCCCGGGCCTTGGCCTAGGCTGGCTTTTCCATGTCTGGGGGGGAGCCATGACCAATCGCATCGCTGTCGTGACCGGAGCCGCCGGGGGGTTGGGGAGGGCCTTTGTCGACCGTTTGCTGGCCGATGGGCTGACCGTGGTAGGGGTAGACATCGACGGCCCCGCGCTGCTGGCGATGGCGGCGGACCGGGAGGGGTTTGTGGCCGAAGCCGTCGACCTGACGGATGCGGAGGCGATTGCCGACCTGTTCGACCGGCTGACCGCGCGGTTCGGGGGAGTGGACGCGCTGGTGAACAACGCCGGGACCTGTTTCATGTCGGACTTCCCGGACATCCCGGCCAGCGAGTTGGATCGGCAGATGGCGATCAATTTCTCCTCGGCCTTCCATTGCTGCCAGGGGGCGGTGAAGGCGATGGCTGGGCGGCCGGGGGTGCGGAAGATCGTCAACATCTCGTCCAATGGCGCCTACAACTTCGATGTCTTCGACCCGCCGCATTACCGGGCTTCGAAAGCGGCGATGGATACGCTGACAAAAGACCTGGCGCGGCGCTACGCGAAGGAGAAGATCGCGGTGAACTCGATAGCACCGGCGATGACCGAGACGCCCTTGTTCAACGTGCTGACCGAGGAGGTGCTGGCGAAAGCGATCAGCGCGATGCCGCATGGGCGGGCGATGCAGCCGGAGGAGATTGCCAACTGGGTGGGGTTCCTGATCTCGCCCGCCGGGGATGTGTCGTCGGGGAACGTGATCGTCCTCAATCAGGGGCGCGACGTCAGGTGAGGGGCCAAAATCCTTCGAAGGATTTTGCAAAAGTCTTCGAAAACTTTTGCGCGCGAGGGGGCGGATGAAGGTCACCATTCACAAGCTGTTCGATTACCTGCTGGAGACCACGTCCGCCGAGCCGCCGGAGTGCTTCATCGGGTTTTCGCTGGCCCGTTCGCCCCGGCTGAAGGATTTCCTGACCGACCTTGACCCCGAGCTGTCGTTGGACTGGAACGGGAAGAGCTTTCTGGGTCTGCCAGCCCTGCGGCAACGGGTGCTGGATCAGGCGGGGCTGGACCTGCCGCTGGACTCGGTCCTCATCACGGCAGGGGCGGCAGAGGCGAACTACCTTCTGTTCCGGCAGCTGGTGCAGGCCGGCGACGAGATCATCACCGAATCCCCCGGCTGGCCGCAGGCGGGGGTGATGGCCAAGGCCATTGGCGCGAAGCTGGTAGAGGTGGCGCGGGATGAGGCGCGGGGCTGGGGACTGGACCCCGAGGCGGTGGCGCGGGCGATCACGCCCCGGACGCGGATGATCTTCCTGACCAATCCGAACAACCCGACGGGGCGGTTGGTCCCGGAAGCCGATCTCCGCGCTCTGGCCGACTTGGCGGAACGGCACGGGATCTGGCTCGTGGTGGACGAGGTCTATGCGGGGCTGGAATGGGTGGGTGCCCGGTCGCCTTCCATCGCCGGAATGACGCGCTTTGGCATCACCACTGGGTCGGTGTCAAAGGCGCTGGGGCTGCAGGGGCTGCGGACCGGGTGGATGATCTGCCAGTCGCCGGACGTGATCCGCGATACGATGATCCTGCGCGAGAACGGGTCGGAGATCATGAATGTTCTGGGCGAGCACATCGCGGAGGTCGCCCTGCGGCCGGAGCGGCTGGCGGCGGCACTGGGGCGGGCGCGGGAGGACGGGCGCGCGACGCTGGACCTGCTGGACCGCTTCGTGTCCGATGAAGCCCGCCTGTCGTGGCACCGGCCCGAAGCGGGGCTGATCGGGTTGGCACGGGTCGAGGGCGTGGACGGAGAATCCCTGGCGCGGGCGCTCCTTAAGCCGCCCTATCGCACCTTCCTCTTGCCCGGATCGGCCTATGGCCTGCCGCATCACATCCGGATCGGGGCGGGGGGCGGGCCTGAAGCGCGGCTCAACGAAGGTTTAGAGCGGCTTTCGGCGGCGCTGCGCGACCTGGCCTGACTGCGCAAGTCACTGACATAAAAGGCGTTATCCGATAGCACGGGGGTGTTTTCCCCTAGCGTGGCACTGATTTTGCCTAGCGTGGCCCCGATGCCCATAACCAGTGGCATCGAACCCCGGACTGCCCGGGACCACACGAAAGGACACGACATGCTGCTCTCTGTCATGAACGCCAAGACCACCCTGATCGCCGGTCTGACCGCACTTTCCATCGCCGCCGTGCCCGCCACCCCGGCGCTGGCCTGGGGCGAGAAGGAGCAAGGCTTTCTCGCCGGTGTCGCCACTGCGGTGATCGTCGACGAGCTGTTGAAGAACAACCGCAAGGCCCGGTTGTATGACCGCGGCTATACCGCTGGCCCGACCTACGTCGAGCCCCGCACGGTCTATGTCGAGCCGCGCCACACCACCTCGATCTATTCGACCCCGGCGGCCCGCGCCTTCCAGAGCTATTCGCTGTCCGAACGCAAGGCGATCCAGCGCAACCTGCGCGCCTGGGGCTACTATCGCGGCGGGATCGACGGGTCCTTCGGCCCGGGCACCTACAACGCGATCACGGCCTATGCCCGTGACGAAGGCATCTCGCTGTCGACCACGGCCAAAGCCTATGGCGCCTATGACGGCATGATCTACTGATCTGGCAGTCGTGACCAAGGGTCCGGCCTCTGATCCGACCCCCGGCCTGGGCGACGCCCGGACCGGGGGTCTTTTCGTTCGGGGTAAGGATTTCCGTGCCAGATTTCTTGCCGAGGGTTCCAAGGATTGCCCCTTGGGTCGCGTCACAGGTAACGTGATGCTGATGGATACGCCCGACGAGATGCTGGCTACTGCCGCGGTTGGAGGAGACCGCGCGGCCTTTGCCACGCTGGTCGGGCGGCACTATGACCGCATCCACGGGCTTGCCTGGCGGCTGACCGGGGCGAAGGATCAGGCCGAGGACCTGACGCAGGACATCTGCGCGGCGCTGCCTGCCAAGCTGCGGAACTGGCGGGGCGAGGCGAAGTTCACCACCTGGCTTTACCGCGTGGTAGTGAACGCCGCGCATGACCTGCGGCGGCGGCAGGCGACGCGCGCAAAGGCCGCGCAGGGCTGGGGCGACTGGGAGATCGCGCGGCAGGACGAGATCAGCGCCGAGGCCGAAGCCCGGGACTGGCTGGCGCAGTCGATGACCGAGCTTAGCCCGGAACTGCGCGATACGGTGGCGCTTGTTCTGGGCGAGGAGATGACCCAGGCCGAGGCGGGGGTTGTGCTGGGCGTCAGCGAGGGGACAATCGCCTGGCGGATGAGCGAAGTGAAGAAACGCCTGCGGGCCATGGCCAGGGAGGACGCGAAGTGAGTGACGATCTCGACGACCTCCGGTCTGCGCTGAAGGCCGCGCCCGCCCCGGATGGGGATGCGAAAGCGCGGGCGATGGCCCTGGCGATGGAAAATTTCGACCGGCTCCAAGGATCGACCGATCCCGTCCGTTCCAGTGAGGACCGCCAAGGAGCGGCCCACCTGAACGGAGTACGTCGCATGCTGAACTACCTGACCTCCCGTCCTGCCCTTGCCATGACCACCTCGGCGGCCGCCCTTCTGATCGGGGTCGCGGTGATCCTGCCGGTGGCCGACCTGCGGCTTGGCAAGCCGACGGTTGTCGTCGAGACGAAAGAGACCGCTCTGCCCAAGATGTCCGAGCCGGTTGCCGATGCCGCGCCCGAGGCAGCCCCGACAGCGGACCTTGCCCCCGGTGGTGGCGAGGCCGTTGTGGTGACCGAAGCCGCCCCCACGGTGCCCGAGGCGGTTGCTGTGCCGAAGCCAGAGCCCGAGGTTGCGGCGGATGCGCTGGCCCGGACTGACGAAGGCATGGCGTCCTCTGCCGTGGAGGCCGAGCCTGCGTCCGAGCCGCTGGCCGCGTCCCCGATGACGATGGCGGAGGAGGCGGTACCGTCGGCGACTGAATCCAAGAAGATGTTCGACGATTCCGAAATGCGCCTGCGGGCCGAGGCTCCTGCAGAAGCGGATGGCTTGGTCGGCTACCTTGAGGCTCCGGCGGTGTCTGTATCGGACGCCCTGCCCGCCCCGGTCGAGAACACCGAGGCCTATTCGAACGAAGCTCCGCACCCGGTGAAGGTGACGGCGGAAGAGCCCGTCTCGACCTTCTCGATCGACGTGGATACCGCGTCCTATGCGGTGGTGCGGTCGTCGCTGACCGGGGGCTATCTGCCGACGCCCGACCAGGTGCGGATCGAGGAAATGGTGAACTATTTCCCCTATGCCTATGCGGCGCCCGAGGGGGATCAGGCCTTTGCCTCGACCATCTCTGTGATGCCGACGCCCTGGAACCCCGGCACGCGGCTGGTGACCATCGGCATCCAGGGGGCTTTGCCCGAAGTGGCTGCTCGCCCCCCCTTGAACCTGGTGTTCCTGATCGACACGTCCGGGTCGATGGAGGATGCGAACAAGCTGCCGCTGTTGAAGCAGTCCCTGTCCCTGATGCTGGCGGAGCTTCGGCCCGAGGATCAGGTGGCCATCGTCACCTATGCGGGTTCGGCAGGGCTGGTGCTGGAGCCTACGGCGGCGGGAGAGCGGGCGACGATCCTCGCCTCGCTGGACAATCTCGCGGCGGGCGGATCCACGGCGGGGGCCGAGGGGCTGGAACTGGCCTATCAGGTGGCCGAGGGGATGAAAGCGGAGGGAGAGGTCAGCCGCATCCTGCTTGCGACGGATGGGGACTTCAACGTGGGCGTCTCAGACCCCGAGGGTCTGGAGGCTTACGTCGCGAAGAAGCGCGAGACGGGGACGTACCTTTCGGTGCTGGGATTCGGTCGGGGGAACCTGGACGACGCGGTGATGCAGGCGCTGGCGCAGAACGGGAACGGGACAGCGGCCTATATCGACACCCTGTCCGAGGCGCGGAAGGTGCTGGTCGACCAGCTGACGGGGGCCCTGTTCCCTATCGCGGATGACGTGAAGATCCAGGTGGAATGGAACCCGGCCACGGTCGCGGAGTACCGGCTGATCGGCTACGAGACCCGCGCGCTGCGGCGTGAGGATTTCAACAACGACGCGGTAGATGCGGGCGAGATCGGGGCGGGTCGCCAGGTTACGGCGATCTACGAGGTGACGGCTCCGGGGTCGGAGGCGTTGCTGAACGACCCGCTGCGCTATGGGACGGCGACGACCGGGGATGCGACCGGCGAGCTGGGCTTCCTGCGGCTGCGCTGGAAGGCGCCGGGAGAGGATCAGTCGACGCTGGTCGAGACGCCGATCACCGGGACGGAGGGCGCGAGCGACGAGACTCGGTTCGCCGCCGCCATTGCGGGGTTCGGCCAGCTGTTGCAGAGGTCGGTCTATCTGGGCGACTGGGGCTGGGATCAGGCCATCGAACTGGCCGTCGCGAACCGGGGCGAGGATGCCTTCGGCTACCGGATCGAGGCGGTGAACCTGATGCGGCTGGCCGAGAGCCTGTCGGCGAACTGAACCACGCAGGGCCAACCGCTGTTCGGCGGGCCAAAATTTCTCGACGAAATATTTTGGCGCCCGGCCGGGGAGCGTGGTCACTCCAGCGCGCAGGAGAGGTCGGCGATCAGGTCGGCGGGGTCTTCAAGGCCGACGGACAGCCGGAAGACCCCCTCCCCCGCCCAATCCGTCCAACGTTGCAGCGCAGCGCCCTCCATCCGGAAGGTGCTGCGCTGGATTTCCTCGGTCCCGATATGGACGCAGATCGACCGCTGGTGGCCGAGCGAAAAGGCATAGTGGATCACCCGGAAGCGGGCGGCCATGCGGGCGGCGACCGTGGCGGGGGCTTCGCGGGTCTGGAAGGCGATCATCGCGCCGCCAAGCGCCATCTGGCGCTGCGCGAGGTCGCGTTGCGGGTGGTCCTCGGCCCCGGGCCAGGTGACGCGGGTCACGGCGGGGTGAGACTTCAGCCAGTTGGCCAACTGGCCCGCCGTGTCCGAGGCGGTGCGAAGGCGCGGAAACAGCGTGTCGAGGCCGCGGAGGATCAGCCAGGCGTTCTGGGCCGAGAGCGTCGCCCCCAGATAGACCCCTGCGCGGGAGCGGAGACGGGAGATGAGGTCCTTGCGGCCGATGACGGCCCCGCCCAGGGCATCGCCGTGGCCGTTCATGAACTTGGTCAGGGAATGGATCACGAGATCGACGCCATGGTCGAGCGGGCGCGTGATGACGGGGGTGGCAAGCGTGCTGTCCACCGACAAGAGCACTCCGGCCTCACGGGCGATGTGCGACAAGGCGGCGAGGTCGGTGAGGCGCAGGATCGGGTTGCAGGGCGTCTCGGCGTGGATCAGGCGGGTCGTGGGGCGCAGGGCGGCGCGGACGGCGGCCGGGTCGGTCAGGTCGCAGGGGGTGACCGCGATGCCGAGGTCGGGAAGGATGCGGGTGGCGAGTTCGTAGACGCCGGCGTAGCACACCTCTGACACGATCAGGTGGTCACCGGCCTTGAGGAGGGTCAGAAACACCGCAGCGGCAGCGGCGACGCCCGTTGCGGTCGCCAGCGCGTCTTCGGCGCCTTCCAGCCCGGCGAGACGTTCCTCCAGCGCGCGGACGGTGGGGTTGGTCCAGCGGGCATAGAGGAAGGGCTGTTCGGTCAGGTCCGCGCCCTCGGCCGAGAAGCCTGCGGAGCCGGGTGTGAAGGTGTTGTTCACCGAGGCGACGAGCGTCGGCGCGATGGCCCCGGTCACCGGGTCTGGGACAAGACCTGCATCGAGCGCCCGGGTGGCGGGGTGCATCTGGGCGGGGGGCAGCTTGGCAGACATGGGCGGGCCTTTCCTTTGGCCCTTCATCCGCCGCCCGTGCTGGGGGTTCAAGATGCAAAGAGCCCGGGAATGAACCCGGGCTCTGCAAGTGGACCTGCGGTTTCGGCCTTCGCTACGTCAGTTGACGGTTCCGGCCTTTGCCACGTCAGTTGACAGTTTCGGCCTTCGCCTCAAGCACCGGGGTCGCGGCGCTGCGCGAGATCTCGATGCGGCGGGGCTTCATCGCCTCGGGCACTTCGCGGACGAGGTCGATGTGAAGCATCCCGTGTTCATGCACCGCGCCCGCGACACGGACATGGTCGGCAAGGGCGAAGCGGCGCTCGAACGCGCGGGTGGCGATGCCGCGGTGCAGGTAGGTGCGCTCGGTTTCCTCGGCGGCCTTGCGGGCGGTCACGAAGAGCGAGCCGTCCTTCACTTCGACCGACAGCTCATCGGGAGTGAACCCGGCGACGGCGATCGAGATGCGGTAGGCATCCTCGGCGGTCTTTTCGATGTTGTAGGGCGGATAGGTCGGCTGGGCGACGTCGGTGGACAGCACCCGGTCCATCAGGTCGGCGATCCGGTCGAAGCCGACGGTAGCACGGTACAGCGGTGCGAAATCGAGGTTACGCATTGTCATCCTCCTGGAAGCGATGTCAGGGGCCCTCCCCTTCCGGGGCAAGGCGGGTAAACCCGGGCCCGTCATGGCACCCGGATGCCAGTGAAGTAGGAAACGGGAATTGGCCTTTCAAGAGGCCGGAAAGCAGCTGCGAAGATCAGGGCGAGACGAAGCGTGCGCCGCCGTCCGATCCGTCTGTCGACCCTGCGCCGCCCTGCAGGATGATGCGTTTGCCGGGCTTTCCGGGCATTCCCGTGCCGGGGGTCCCGATGGTCGCGTCCTCTGGCAGGTCGGCCACGCTGGTCGCATCGCCACGCCGAAGCGCTGCCTTCAGTTCATCCACAAGCTTCGGCAGCTGCATCCCGACCGAGATCCACTTGCCGTCTTCCTCATACCCGCCAGAGATGAGCGACACGATCCTTGCGCGGTAGCCCGACCGGTCCAGGACCGGCGCGCCGGACGACCCGAAAGAGACATCGCAGTCGACGCCGATCAGCACGTCCTGCCGGGCGACGATCCCGCAGACCCGCTGCCAGGACAGCGCCTCCTCGCGTCCCTCGGCATAGGAGACGACGCTGACCTCGTCGCCCGTGCCCGGGATGCCGATGGCAAAGGGTGAGATCACCGCGCTTGGGATCGGGGTCGCCAGTTCCAGAAGCGCCACGTCGATCCGGACCATCTCATGCGGGGCGGGATCAAGGAAGCGATAGTCGGGATCGACCACGGTGCGCAGAACGTCGGATTCGGCGATGGACTGGCCGTAGGAAAACCCGGCCCGGAAGGTCAGGTCAGCCGCATCGACCGGCGTTCCGTCCCGGTTGATCACGCAATGCGCCGCCGTCAGCACCAGGTCCGTGGCGATCAGCGCGCCGGTACAAAACCCGCCATCCTTGAAGTCGACGCGCCCCACCGGTTCCCAGCCGCGCAGGTCCTCGCGCGTGGTGAGTTCGTCCAGGCCCGAGTTTTCCTGCGCCGAAGCCATCCCGGCGCAGAGCAGGAGGAGAGCGGACAGCGCCCTCATGGCTTGACGAATTTCGCGCCGTTGCCGTTGCCGCCGGACAGGACCCGCACCCCGCCGGACTTGACGCCCGAATCCGTCTTGCTGGTTTCAAGCGCCGCCATCAGGGCGGCAAGCGGTTCGGCCAGCGGTACGGCCAGCGCGACCTTCTGGCCGTCGATCTCGGCCTTGGCAGAGATGACCGAGACGACCTGGGCCACACCGTCGCGGATGGAAAACACCGGAGCGCCCGACGATCCGAAATCGACGCTGCAGGTCAGGATCAGCGTCTCGCGGCTGTCGGCCAGCACTTCGCAGGCTTCCTGAATCGAGGGGGCCTCCTCGCGGTATTGCGCGTAGGACACCACATCGACGGCATCGCCCTCGACCGGGGTGGTGCCGGTCTCGAACGGCAAGAGCGAGGGCAGCCGGATCGGCTGACTGAGTTCGAGAAGCGCCAGGTCGTCGGTGACGCGGTCCAGCTTGTCCACGGCCGCATAGCGGTAGTCGGGATGGGCCACGGCGCGGCTGACCCGGCGATAGGCCACCGCCCGGCCATTGCGGAAGCCTGCCATGAACTCGATCTCTTCGGGGTGGATCTGCACGCCGGTGGTCTTGTCATACAGGCAATGTGCCGCGGTCAGCACCAGTTGCGGGCCGATGAGCGCCCCGGTGCAGAACCCCTTCTTGCCGATGATGAGCTTGCCGACAGCATCCCAGCCACGCGAATCGTCGGCGGTCTGCAGCCGGACCATGCCGGCCTCCTGCGCCCGGGCCGGTGACGGCCCGAGAGACAGTCCCAGCAGGATCGCCCCCAGGGTCAGAAGACCGGGGATCAGGTGACGCATGGAACCCCTCCCCATCCGCGCGGCCTTCAGCCTATGGGGTGAGTTTGGCGGATTTGCGGCCCTTTGCGCAAGTGCGGCCGTCGCCCCTACCCCTGAAGGCTGCGCGGCTGTGGCCCGCCGGTCGCCCAG
Organism: Rhodobacter sp. SY28-1; assembly: GCF_005222785.1. GTDB lineage: Bacteria > Pseudomonadota > Alphaproteobacteria > Rhodobacterales > Rhodobacteraceae > Tabrizicola. Next base: position 208,942 of record NZ_STGH01000002.1, read on the forward strand.
TCCAGAAGCTCGACGGTATGGACCACCGGAATCGCGGTGCCCGAGCCGATCTGCATCATGCAGCCGATGTTCCCGGCGGCGATGACCTGGGGGGATTTCTCTTCCAGCGTCGCGACCTTGCGGCGCTTGAGATCGGCGCTGATTTCCGGCTGCAGCAGGTTGTAGGTCCCCGCCGAGCCGCAGCACAGGTGGCTGTCGGCGGGTTCCACCACCTCGAACCCTGCGCGCTTCAGCAGGTCCTTCGGGGCGGACTTGATCTGCTGGCCGTGCTGCAGGCTGCAGGCGGCGTGATAGGCGACGCGAAGGCCCTTGGGCGCGCCTTCGGGCAGGCCGATCTTCGCAAGCAGTTCCGAGACGTCTTTCGCCAGCCCGGCAACCGTGGCCGCATCCTCGGCCAGGGCCGGATCGGTGCGGAACATGTGACCGTAGTCCTTGACCGTCGTGCCGCAGCCCGAGGTGTTGATGACGATGGCATCCAGCCCCCCGGCCCGCTGTTCCGCCATGAAGGCGCGGATCGTGGCGGCGGCGTGGGCATGGGAGAGGTCCTCCTTCCCCATGTGATGCGTCAGTGCCCCGCAGCAGCCCTGGCCCTTGGCGATAACGACCTCACAGCCCAGTCGACGCAAAAGTCGAATCGTCGCGTCGTTGATGTCGGTGTTCAGCGCCTTCTGCGCGCAGCCGGTCATCAGGGCGACGCGCAGCTTCCGCTCGCCTTGCGCGGGGAACACCTGCGGGTCGTCGTTGCGGCTGACCGGAGGGATGGTCTTCGGTGCCATCGCAAGCATCGCCTTCAACCGGGCATCGGGGATCAGCCAGGCGAAGGGCCTGCCAAACTTCGCCGCCAGCAAGGCCAGCCGGAACCGCCCCGGATAAGGGATCACGCGGGCCAGCACCGCCCGCAGCATCCGGTCCATGAAGGGCCGCCGGTAGGTCTTCTCGATATGCGCGCGGGCGTGGTCGACCAGATGCATGTAATGCACGCCCGAGGGGCAGGTCGTCATGCAGGCGAGGCAGGACAGGCAGCGGTCGATATGCTTGACGGTCTTCTCGTCCGCCGGGCGCCCCTGCTCCAGCATGTCCTTGATCAGGTAGATGCGGCCGCGGGGGCTGTCGAGTTCATCGCCCAGCACCTGATAGGTCGGGCAGGTCGCGGTGCAGAAGCCGCAATGCACGCAGGACCGAAGGATCTGGTTCGCCCGCGCGATGCCGGGATCCGTGAGCTGTTCGGGGGTAAAGGTCGTCTGCATCAGCCCATCATCCCGCGGTTGAGGATCCCCCGGGGATCGAACTTCGCCTTAACCCCGGCGACCAGTGCGGCCACCTCGGGCGCTTCGGGCGGGAAGACCGGCCCGCCCTCGCCCTTGACCAGCGTGGCATGGCCGCGGCCGGCGACCGCCGCCGCCACCTCGGCCCCGTGCCCGGGATCAAGCAGCGCCCAGATCAGACCACCGCCCCAGTCCCACAGGGCCTCTGCCTCCAGCTGCGCCACGATCCCCGCTGCCGCCGTCGGCAAGGTCGCGATGCGCCAGACCTCGCCCGGCTTGCCCATAAGCGGGACCACGTCCCGCACCTCGCGCCAGAGGGCCGCCGAGGTTTCGGCTTCGACCACCGTCACCTCGCCCCCGACGCGGGCGCGCAATTGTCCGACGCGATAGGCCACCGAACCCGCCATCCCCTCGACCCGGATCAGACTGCGCCCGGAATGGCGCGCGGCCCCCGAGACATCGAAGGGCGAGCCCAACGCCACCCGAAGCGCCGCAAGACCCGCCTCGTCCCCCAGACCTTCGACGACCAGCGTCGCTTCGGCCTCAGGCAGGGCCTGGACCTTGAAGCTGACCTCGCTCAACACACCCAGTGTGCCGCGGCTGCCTGCCATCAGCTTGACCAGATCATAGCCGGTCACGTTCTTCATCACCCGGCCGCCATTCTTGACCACCGTCCCTGTCCCATCCACGAAGCGCACGCCAAGGCAGGCATCGCGGCAGGCCCCCACCTGCACGCGGCGCGGACCCGAAGCATTGGTGGCCACGACGCCGCCGATGGTCGACACGCCCTCGCGCCCCAGAAGCCCGCGCAGGTCGGGCACCTCGAAGGCCAGCCGCTGGCGCTCGCATGCCAAAGCCCGGTCCACCTCGGCCACCGGCGTCCCCGCGCGCACGACAAGGGTCAGCGCTCCGGGTTCGTACACCTCCACCCCCGACAGGCCGCCCGTCTCAAGCACCTCGCCCACGGCATGACCAAGGGTCCGCGTTCCGCCACCGCGCACAAGAAGCGGTCCGGTGGCCCCGGCCACGGCTTCTGCCAGTTCCGCTTCAGTTGTCGGTCGCATCATCTCCTCCCTCGGGCCAAAAATTTTCGCCGAAAATTTTTGGCCGCGTCATCCGGCGCGCCGGGTTGCTGTTGTGGCAAGGGGAAACACCTTGGCCGGGTTCAGCAGCCATTTCGGATCGAACACATCCTTGACCCGCATCTGCGCCTCCATGTCGGCAGGCGCAAACTGCACCGCCATCAGGTCGCGCTTCTCGATCCCCACCCCGTGTTCGCCAGTAAGGCAACCCCCAACCTCGACGCAGAGTTTCAGGATTTCCGCGCCGAAAGCCTCGCATTTCTCCAGATCGCCGGGTTTGTTGGCGTTGAACAGGATGAGGGGGTGCATGTTGCCGTCGCCCGCGTGGAAGACGTTGCCGACGTCAAGGCCGAAGTCGCGGCTCATTTCGCCGATCCGCTTCAGCACGAAGGGCAGCGACGACACCGGGATGGTCCCGTCCAGGCACATGTAATCGTTGATCTGGCCCATCGCCCCGAAGGCCGACTTGCGGCCCAGCCAGATGCGCTTGGCCTGATCCTCATCGGCAGCTTCGCGGAACTCGACCGGGTCATGCGCCCGGGCGATCTGCTTGATCCGGCCCAGCTGTTCGCTGATCTCCGCCTCCGACCCCTCGACCTCGATGATGAGGAGCGCCTCGCAATCCGGGTAGCCCGCCTTGGCGAAGGCTTCCGTGGCGCGGATGCAGGGGCGATCCATGAACTCGATGGCGACGGGCAGGATGCCCGCCTTGATGATGTCGCTGACGCAAGCCCCCGCGACCTCGTTCGAGTTGAAGCCCACCAGCACCGGCCGCGCGCCTTCGGGCTTTGGCAGGATACGGAGCCAGGCCTCTGTCACCACGCCCAACTGTCCTTCCGACCCGCAGACGACGCCCAGAAGATCCAGCCCCGCAGGTTCCCCCCACGGCCCGCCCAGCGTCACCACCGTCCCGTCCATCTTGACCAGCGTCACGCCCAGAAGGTTGTTCGTCGTCACCCCATACTTCAGGCAATGCGCCCCACCCGAGTTCATCGCGATGTTCCCCGCGATGGCGCAGGCCAGCTGGCTGGAGGGGTCGGGGGCGTAGAAGAACCGCTCGGCCTCCACTGCGCCGCTGACGCTCAGGTTCGTCCGCCCCGACTGGACGCGGATGAAGCGGTTCTCGTAATCCGTCTCCAGGACTGCGTTCATCCGCGCGACGCCCAGGATCACCGAATCCGCCGTCGGCATGGCACCCCCGGCAAGCGAGGTCCCCGACCCACGCGGTACAACGGGCACCCCCTCCTCCCAGCAGACCCGAAGGACGGCGCTGACCTCCTCGGTCGTCCGAGGCAGGACGGCGGCGAGGGGCGGGCAGCGGTAAGCGGTCAGGGCATCGCATTCGTAGGCGCGGAGTTCCTCGGGCGCGTCGATCACAGCGTCGGCGGGCAGGACGGCGCGCAGGCGCGAGATGATCCGGGCCTTGCGGGCGATCACGCTTGGGTCGGGCGCTGGCATGTCCATGATCTGTCCTCCGCTGACTGGTAAGAAAATATAACCAATTTCGCTGGCTGACAAGCGAAAACCCCAGACCTAGTGTTCACGCATGACGATGGACCTTGGCAGCCTCCCCACACTCGACCTCGTTCTTCTGGCGGGGTTGATTCTTTGCTGGCTCGTCTCGGGCTGGCTCAGCGAGCATCCGCCGCAAAGCCTACCCTCGGTGTCGATCCTGATGGAGGACTACCGACGCGACTGGATGCGCACGTTTGTCACCCGCCAGCCAAGAATCTTTGACGCGACCCTGATCGACAGCTTGCGGCAAGGGACGGCCTTCTTCGCCTCGGCCTGCATGATCGCCATCGGGGGCGGCGTCGCGCTGATCGGCAATGCGGCTGCGGTCCAGCGGCTGACCGATGAGCTGCCCATCGGGTCAGGCCCGGACGTCGCCCTGAAGATGCTGCCGGTGATCGGCTTTCTGGCCAATGCGCTGTTGAAATTTGTCTGGGCGCATCGGCTTTTCGGTTACTGCTCGATCCTGATGGCCGCCGTCCCGAACGACCCACAGGACCCGATTGCCTTCCACCGCGCCGGCCAGGCGGCGGACATCAACATCACCGCAGCGCGCAGCTTCAACCGCGGTCTGAAGTCGATCTACTACGCGCTGGCAGCGCTTGGCTGGCTTCTGGGTCCCTGGGGGCTTCTGGCCGGGACGGTGTTGGCCACCGGCATCCTGCTGAGACGGGAATTCGCAAGCCATTCACGCAAGGTGATCCTCGCCCGCGAGCCCTAGAGCCTGTCCGACAGACGTGGCGTCCGGTTCGGTCGGAAGACAGGCGACCACAGCGAATCTGGCGCTGAACCGATGCTCTGTCAGGATCCGACAAGTTCCAGCGCCACCTGCCCCGCCGCCGCCTCGCCGGAGAGCCGCGCCCCGGCGGCGGTCTGTTTCAGGCCCCCGGCCAACGCCTCGCCTGCGAACCAGATGCGCTCGCCAACCGGGTCCTTCAGCACCTCGCGGGCATGGGCCTTGCCGGGTCGCGCGGCGGCGTAACCGCCCCGGACGTGGCGCTCGGCCGACCAGTTGGTCATGGTGCCATGGGTGATGGCCTTCCGGACGTCGGAGCCGAAGGTGTCCACCAGCCGGTCGGTCACGAAATCCACCGCCGCCGCGCGGCCCGCGGCTTCCATCTCCCACGCAAAATCGCCGCCGACGAAGCCGACCATCAGGTCCAGGTCGAAGGGGAAGGCGAGGAAATAGAGATCGTGCCGCGCGTGGCGTTCGATCAGGAGATCGTCGAAGGGCTTCAGGCCTAGCCGGGTGCCCTCGATGCGGACGGGTATCTTGGTCAGAAGCCCCATCGGCAGGTCGAAGATCGCTTCCTGATGGCTTTCCGGCAGGTCGGGGGTAAAGGCGATGTCTTCGAAGGCGAGGACGCCGGTGGACACGGTAACGATGACCGCCCGCGCCCGGATGGTGCCGCGGTCGGTCTCGACCTGGACCCCCGGCCCGTCCCAGCGGATGCGGCGGACCGGGGTGGACAGCGTCACCGGCACGTCGGCACCCCAGCGGTGGATCAGGGCGCCGAAGCCTTCCTTGGTGAAATAGTTCGGATCAAGGTCCGCCGCCGCGCGGTAGTCGGTCACGCTGATCTCGTCATCGTCGGCACCGAAATCCATCGGCCCTGCAAAGGTCGCGCTGACCCGCAGGCTGTGGCAGACCTCGACGAGGGTCGACAGGCGGTCGCTTTCACCCCGGTGGCGTTCGATGCAGGCGTGAAGTTCGGCCTCGGCGCGCCTCTCGGCTTCCATCTCGGCCTCGGTGGCCTTGCGGCGACCGAACCACAGATGGTCAAGTCCCATGTCGTGATGCTGCAGCGTCCAGCCCGCAGCCTGGGCCTCGCGGAAGAAGGGGTTGCGGTCGGCGGCATGCAGCCAGGCGCAGCCGATGTCGAAGGGGATGCCGAAGTCGGTCGTCGTGGTCCAGGCCCGCCCGCCGATCCTGTCCATCGCCTCGACCACGCGGAAGGTCAGCCCTGCCGCCCGCAACCGCTTGGCCGCCGCAAGGCCGGCGCAGCCTGCACCGACGACAACCACATCGACATCGGTCATCCCGAGACCCTCCCACCTGACTTGCGGACAGGATGCAACTGCCAACCGATTCGCGCCAAGGGCCGGGTGGTTCCGGGACCGCTCATCGCTTCCTTCGGTCGCTCTTCGCTGGCGTCTGCGAGGAGCGACCGCAAGGGAGGGACGAGCCACCCTCAGGCCGCCTTGGCGCCCTTGCGGCCCTCGATCAGCCAGGCGACGACGGCAAGCCCCGCCGCGATCAGCAGCCAGGCCCAGGCGGGCAGGACGGGCACCACGTTGACCTCGGTCGTCAGATAGGCCTCGCGCGGGGTGATCCCGATCCAGCCGCGCCCGACCGCGACGCGGCCCTCGGCGACTGTCCGGATGTCCGGATTGCCGGGTTCCAGCCGGGTTGCGCCACCGCGCGTTCCCTCGGCCAAGGGCTGCAGGTCTGCGCCCGAGGCGATGGTCTCGGTGAATTCGCGCGGAGTGGCGGGGCCGACGGCGATCACCCGGGTCAGATCGCCCTGTTCCAGCCGGTAAAGCCCCAGCGCCGGGGCCTGCCAGGCGGTCTCGTACCGCCCCGGCGCAACCAGCGGCATCGCCAGTTCCACCGTTGCGCCATCCGGCCCGGTGATGGTGACCGGCCCGGGTTCCTCTTCGGCAAGCGAGCGGCGGGTGATGGTCAGTGCTTCGCCCCGGACCTCGGCGGTCAGGGTTTCCTCTTCCAGCTCGGGCTCTTTCAGCATCCAGTGCGCGAGGCGGCGCAGCAGTTCCAGTTGCGGCCCGCCGCCCTCATAGCCCCGGCCCCAGAGCCAGGCCTGATCCGAGGCCAGCACCGCGACCCGGCCCTGATCGACCCGGTTCAGGACCAGAAGCGGCAGGTCGCGGGGGCCGGACATCAGCACCTGGCCTGCGGTCTGCTGCACCTCGATCAGCCGGAACCAGCGGCCCCAGCCACCTTCGGGCGCCTCGTCCTCCAGCCCCTCGGTCACCGGGTGACGGCTGCCAAGCTCGGTGATCTTGGGGCGGAAACCTTCCTCGATCACCTGCGCCGTGGGCGCGACCGGCAGAATCTCGGCGAGGGGCGAACGGTAAAGGCTGTCGACCGCGCCGAATTCCGGTCCCGCCGCCACAAGGACGGTGCCGCCGTTACGAACATAGGTCACCATGTTCTCGATGTAGTCCATCGGCAGGATGCCCCGCATCCGGTAGCGGTCGAAGATGATGAGGTCGAATTCCTCGATCTTCTCGACGAACAGCTCGCGCGTGGGGAAGGCGATCAGCGAAAGTTCATCGACCGGCACCCCGTCCTGCTTTTCCGGCGGGCGCAGGATGGTGAAATGGACAAGATCCACCGCCGCGTCGGACTTGAGGAGGTTGCGCCAGACCCGTTCGCCCGCGTGCGGCTCACCGGAAATGAGCAACACCCGCAGCCGGTCGCGCACGCCGTTGATCTGCACGGCCGAGGCATTGTTGCGGTCGGTGATCTCGCCCTCGACCGGGGCCACGCTGAACTGCAGCACGTTCGCGCCGCCGTGCGGCAGGGTGACCGGCAGTTCCAGGTCCTCGTTCAGGGGGACGGAGTAGGTGACCGGCTCCTCGGTATCGACCGCGATGGTCAGTTCGACCTCGGACCCAAGGTCGGGCGGGGCGCCGATATCCTCGACCCGCAGCTCCAGCTGGAACTCCTCGCCGATAATGGCGAAGGCGGGGGCGTTCTTGACGACGATCCGGCGGTCCCAGTCGGCCTGTCGCCCGGTCAGAAGCACCTGCAGCGGCGCGGGCAGGTTCGGGACCACGCCCGCGTCATGCACCCGACCGTCGGTGATCAGGATCGCCCCGGCCACCCGGGCGCGGGGTTCTTCGGCCAGGGCCTCGGACAAGGCGGTCATCACCAGACTGCCGCTGTCCTCGGCCCCGTCGCCGACCCGGTGGATGCGCAGTTCGGTGTTGGGCATCGCTGCCACTTCGGCCTGAACCGAGGCGACGGCAGCCTCGGTCTGGGCGCGGCGGTCCGCGAGACCCTGGCTGGCGCTTTCGTCGACGACAAGGATGACGATGTCCGACAGGTTCTGGCGTTCTTCTTCCTGCAGGGCGGGGTTGGCCAGCGCCAGCACCAGCGCCCCAAGCGCGAGGCCGCGCAGCCACCAGCCCGACAGCCCGCGCCACAGCGCAAAGGCGACCATGGCGGCAGCAAGACCGGCCAGGGCATAGATCAGGACCCAGGCCACCAGCGGCGCGAAGACGACGGTTGCGCTCATTGCCCAAGCCTTTCCAGAAGGGCCGGCACATGGACCTGGTCGGATTTGTAGTTGCCGGTCAGCACATGCATGATGAGGTTGATGCCGAACCGGTAGGAAATCTCGCGCTGCTGTTCGCCGGCATAGCCTCGACCGACCTGCACCAGCGGCACGCCGCTTTCATCCGTCGCCCAGGCCGAGGCCCAGTCGTTGCCACCGATCACCACCGGCGTCACCCCGTCGTTGAGGTTGCGGAACGGCATCCCCTCCGCCGCCTCGGCAGCCGCATCGGGTGAGGCTTCGACCCAGACCTGCCCCCCTTGGTGGCGGCCGGGGAAGTCCTGGAGAAGGTAGAAGGTCCGGGTCAGGACGTGGTCGCCCGGCATCGGCTCCAGCGGCGGTATGTCCAGCCCGCCGGCGATGACCTGCAGGGCCTGGCCTTCCGGTGTGGTCCCGCCGCCAAAGCCGGTCAAATCGGCGTCGCGGGTGTCGAACAGGATCATGCCCCCGGTGCGCAGATACTGGTTCAGCTTGGCATAGGCGGCGTCAGAGGGCTGCGCGGCCCCGGCCACCACGGGCCAGTAGAGGAAGGGGAAAAAGGCGAGTTCGTCCTTCTCGATATCGACGCCCATCGGCATCATCGGCTCGATCGAGGTGCGCTGCCACAGCTTGTCGGACAGGCCCAGAAGCCCGGCCCGCGCCATTTCGTCCACTTGGCGGTCGCCGGTCAGCACATAGGCCAGGACGACCGAGCTTGTTGCCTGCAACGCGAAATCGTCCGCGTTGGTCGCCTCCTGCGCCTGCGCGCCGCGCGGCACTGCCGCAACGGCCACCAGCAGGACCACTGCCGAGGCCCCCCGGACCAGCCCGCGCAGGCGTCCGGCCAGCCACAGCGCGGCGAGGACATCCAGCAGCAGAAGCCCTGTCGCCAGCGTCAGGAATTCGCCCTTCAAGGGACGCGCCGCGTTCGTCTCCAGCCGGTCGACCGGCACGCTTGCGGGCCAGACGGCGGGCTCCAGCACGGTCTCGGCCCCGATCACGTTCAGCGCGACACGACGCTCTGCCCCGGCGTAAAGCCCGGGCGGGGTCGCGGCGGTCGGACCTTCGGCGATGGTCTTGGCCAAGGCCTCGCCCTCGACCCCCGGCAGCTCGCCTGCGTCGGAGGTCTGGCCGTAGGCGTCCAGCACCACTTCCGGCACCCAGGTCTGGCCCGCAAGGTCCGTCGCCTCGGGCGTCGCCGGCTTGGTCGACACGGCAAGCCGTTCCAGCATCTGGACAAAAAGGCCGGACAGAGGCAGCGAGGACCATTCGGCGTTCGCCGTCACATGGACCAGCACCACCTGCCCCGCCCCCACCACCTTGCGGGTCATCAGGGGGGTGCCGTCATCCAGCGCGGCGATGGTGCGTTCGGCCAGATCGGGATCGGGCTGGGCCAGAACCTGCTCGCGCACCACCACGTCGGCGGGGGCGACAAGGCCGAAGAAGGGCGAGCCTTCGGGGAACGGTGCCAGGGCCTTCGGCTCCCCCCAGCTCATCGCGCCGCCCACGGTGCGTCCACCCTCGCGCAGGCGCACCGGCATCAGCGGGTCCTCGTCGACCCGGCTGATGTCGCTCGCCGCAAGCACCGGCCCGGCAAAGCGGAGGAGAAGCCCCCCCTTTTCCAGCCATTCCGTCAGCTCGGCGCGTTCCGAGGCAGAGACATCGGCCACATCCGCCAGGATCACCACGTCGGGATTGGCCAACAGTGAATCCGTCAGGTTGCCCTCGATGATGTCTGCCGTGGGGGCCAACGCCTGCCGCAGGTAGTGCAGCGGCGACAGAAGCTGCAGGGTTTCCTGATCGGCCCCCATGCGGATCAGCGCGATCTTTCGGCGTTTCAGGCTGTCGTCGGCCAGACTGACCGCCCCGGCCGTCCGCGCGCCTTCCAGCACGAAACGGGTGATCCGGTTGCGCAGCTCGGGGGGCAGGTCGATGGCCGCCTCGGCCCGGTCGGCACCCGCGTCAAAGGTCAGCGTCACCCGGCCGAGGTCGCGTTCCACCCCCGAAGGGTCCGGCCCCTGTGCGATCACGTCGACCGTAACCGCCGCACCAGCCGGAACGCGACTGGCCGCGACCGTGACCTGACCTTCGGCATAGCCCGCAGGATGCAGAGCCAGGACCGGGCGGATATTTTCCACCACCCGCACGTCGCCCCGCGCCTGCAGGACGGACAGAAGCGCATCGCGCCCGGCATGGGCGAGGCCGTCCGACAGCCACACCGTCTCGAACTCACCATCCGGCAGGGCATCGGCCCAACCGGCAAATTCTCCGGGCGCCCAGGCCTGCGGTTGCAGACCGGCAGCGCGACCCGCCCAGGCCTCGGCCGTCTGGAACTCGACCCGGTCGGGCAGATCGCTGAGCCGGGCCAGCGCCACGGTGCGACCCATCGCTCCGGCCTCCTCGACCAGCGCCTCGATCTTCTGCTGCCGCTCTGGCCAGTCGCGCGCATCGGCCCAGCCACCATCCACGGCGATCAGCAACGGCCCGCTGCCCGCGATCCGATCTTGCGGGTTCAGAACCGGCCCGGCAAAACCAAGGATCAGCGCGCCGACCGCGATGGTGCGCAGCAGGAGCAGCCACCACGGCGTCTTGTCTGTTTCGGCTTCCTCATCCTTCAGGCCCAGAAGCAGCGCCACGCCGGGAAACCGCCGCCGGATCGGCGCGGGCGGCACGGCGCGGAGGAGGAGCCACAGGATCGGAAGTGCGACCAGCGCCACAAGCAGCCAGGGCGCGGCAAAGCCAAGGGGGCCGAGGGTGAACATCTACCGCCCCCCCTGCAGCGCCAGGTAGGCCCAAAGGAGCGCCGACTGCGCAGGCGCACCGGTGTGATGCGTGGTGAAATGCCAGCCCACGGCCCGGGCCAACTGTGCCAGCCGGTCCTTGCGCTCCGCCAGCCGCGCCAGATAGCGGGTGCGGAGTTCACCCGCCTGCTGGGTTTCATGCCGCATGGTGCCGCCCATCGATTCAAAGATCGTTCGGCCGTCGAAGGGAAACTCTTCCTCGGCCGGATCAAGGACCTGGATCAGCACGCCCTTCACCCCCCGGTCCGCCGCACGCGCCAACCCCGTTTCGATCCCGGACAGATCGCCCAGGAAATCCGACAAGAAGACGCCCCGGCCATGGCTCACCATGCCTTCGGTTTCCGGGGCGCCGTAATCCTCGCCCGCTTCCTCACCCGACAGTCGCGCCGCAAGCCGAAGAAGCTGCGCCCGACCGGCACGCGGCGAGGCAAGACCCGCCAACCCCACCCGTTCCCCGCCGCGCAACAGAAGGACCGCCAGCGCCAGGCCCAGAAGCTTGGCGCGATCGGCCTTGGGCGCGCGGGACTTGTCGCCGGTGAAGGTCATCGACTTCGCCGGATCGACCCAGATCGTCACCGACTGCGCCGCCTGCCATTCGCGTTCGCGCACGAAATGCGCATCCGACCGAGCCGACCGCCGCCAGTCGATCACCCGCGCTGAATCCCCCTGATGCGCCGGGCGGTACTGCCAGAATTCATCCCCCAGCCCCGCCCTGCGACGACCATGCTCGCCCATCATCACGGTCGAGGCCAGCATTTCGGCCTCGGCCAAGAGGGGCGGCAGGGTCTGCCCCAGCGCCTCGGCGCGGGACCGCAGATCGGGGCTTATGGTCACGCCGCCGCCTCAAGCCGCAGGGTCTTGGCGGTGACGCGGGAAATGATCCCGGCCAGCGTCTCGCCCCTTGCACGGGCGGCGAAGGAAAGGGCCATCCGGTGGATCAGCACCGATTGCGCAAGATCGGCCACATCCGCGACCGACGGCGCAAGCCGGCCATCCAGCAGCGCCCGCGCCCGGACCATCAGCATCAGCGCCTGCGCCGCGCGGGGGCCGGGACCCCAGCTGAGCGAATCCGCCAGATCGCGGCCCTCGGCCTCGCCCGGCCGACAGGCGCGGACGAGGTCCAGGATCGCCTCGACCACCTGATCGCCCACGGGCATCCGGCGGATCACGCCCTGTGCGTCGATCAGGCCTTGGGCGGTGAAGACCTGATGCGCCTCGGCCTCTTCGGCGCCGGTGGTGGCGATCAGGATGTCACGCTCGGTCTGGCGGGTGGGATACTCGACGTCGACCTGCACGAGGAAGCGGTCAAGCTGGGCTTCGGGCAGCGGATAGGTGCCTTCCTGCTCGATCGGGTTCTGGGTCGCAAGAACGTGGAAGGGCTTGCCCAAAGGCCGATGCTGGCCAGCGATGGTGACTTCCTTCTCCTGCATCGCCTGCAGAAGCGCGGACTGCGTCCGGGGCGAGGCGCGGTTGATCTCGTCCGCCATCAGCAGCTGGCAGAAGATCGGGCCTTCGACAAAACGGAAGGCCCGGTTGCCGTCAGTGCCGGTGTCCAGCACTTCGGAGCCAAGAATATCGGCGGGCATCAGGTCCGGCGTGAACTGGATGCGGTTAGCCTTCAGGCCCATCACCGTGCCCAGCGTATCGACCAGCCGGGTCTTGCCCAAGCCCGGCAGACCCACCAGCAGCGCGTGCCCGCCGCACAGCATGGAGGCCAGCACCAGCTCTACCACCTTCTCCTGCCCGATGAAGCGGCGGTTGATCGAGGCCTTCGCCTGACCAAGCGTCGCGCCCAGTGCTTCGATTTCCGCGACCAGCGCCTTGGTGTCGGCCATGCCTCATGCTCCCTTCAGGGTCCTGTCCCCGCCAGTAAAGCGAAGTATCCCGCCGGGCACAAATGGCAAAAGGCGACTTGACACAAATGATCGTGAGAGGCCCGTGCGCCCCGGTATTGTCGCCCGCCGCTGGCCAATCGCGCGCCGTCTGATTAGGCTTCGTCGAAAGGGGACCGCGCCATGACCACTGCCTTCTATTCCGACGAACGCTGTTTCTGGCATGGCGGGGGCAACTACGCCTTCACCCTGCCAGTCGCGGGGCTGGTGCAGCCCACCCCTGGCGGATTGCCCGAGAACCCTGAGACCAAGCGGCGGCTGAGAAACCTGATCGAGGTGACGGGCCTGACGCGCCACCTGTCGACGCGGGGGGCCGAACCTGCCAGCCGCGACGACCTGTTGCGCGTCCATCCGGACAGCTATCTGACGGCCTTCAAGGCCGCGTCCGACGCGGGCGGGGGCGAACTTGGCCTGCGCACCCCCTTCGGCGCGGGCGGGTTTGAGATCGCGGCGCTGTCGGCGGGCCTTGCGACAGCCGCCCTGCGCGCGGTGCTGACGGGCGAGGTGCGGAATGCCTATTCCCTGTCGCGCCCGCCGGGGCACCATTGCACCGCCGATTTCCCGAACGGCTTCTGTCTTCTGAACAACATCGCCGTGGCCATTCGGGCAGCGCAGGCCGATGGTCTGGTCCGGCGCGTGGCCGTTGTCGACTGGGACGTCCACCACGGCAACGGGACCGAGGCGATCTTCTGGGATGACCCCGATGTCCTGACGATCAGCCTGCATCAAGAGAGGAACTACCCGCTGGACACCGGCGATCTCGATGCGCGGGGCGGACCGGACGCGCCAGGGTCCAACCTGAACCTGCCCCTGCCCCCCGGCTGTGGCCACACGACCTATCTTCACGCGATGGAACGTGTCGTCCTGCCCGCCCTGACCCGCTTCAAGCCAGACGTCATCATCGTGGCCTGCGGCTTTGACGCCGCCGCCGTGGACCCGCTGGGCCGGATGCTCTGCACCGCCGAAACCTTCCGCGCTATGACCCGCCAGATGATGCAGGCCGCCGATAGCCTATGCGGCGGCAAGCTCTTGCTCGTCCACGAGGGCGGCTACTCCGAGGTCTACGTCCCCTTCTGCGGCCATGCGGTGCTGGAGGAACTCAGCGGCTCGGACATCAGCGCCCCCGACCCCCTTGCCGCCACCTTGGCCAAACGCCAGCCCGATGCCCGTTTCGACGCCTTCGCCCGCGCCTGGATCGAGGAGGCGGCCCGAAGCCTAGGCCTGTAACGCCCCGAGACCCGAGGAATTTTCGTCGAAAGTTCCTCGGGTCTGGATCGGTTCCCGGCTTTCCCTGCCAATCGTCTGCCCCTACCCGAAGGATTCCCATGCCCGCTCGCAACGACGCTGCCCTCGCCTTCCTGAAAACCCGCCGCTCGCGCCAGGCGAAGCTGTTCACCTATCCCGTCCCGTCCCGCGACGAGCTGACCGAAATCCTGACCGCCGCGACCCGCGTGCCCGATCACGGCAAGCTCGAACCCTGGCGGCTTCAGGTCATCGAAGGCGCGGCCTTCGCGCGGCTCGCCGATCTGGCCGAAGCGCGGGCCTTGGAACTGGGCGGGGATGCCGAGATGGCCGCCAAGGGGCGCGGGCAATATGATCTGGGCAAGCTGGCCGTGGTGGTAATTTCCTCACCCAAATCCGCGCCGAAGATCCCGCTGGCCGAACAGGTGGCCTCGGCCGCCGCGCTCTGCTTCGGCATCGTCAACGCGGCCGAAGCGGCGGGTTGGGGCGCCTGCTGGCTGACCGGCTGGCCCGCGCACGACGCGACCTTCGCCGCCCGCGCCTTTGGCTGCATGGACGGCGAAACGGTTGCCGGCATCGTCCATATCGCCACACCGCCCGCTGACGGCCCCGACCGGCCGCGCCCCGACCTGTCGCGGCTGGTGACCTGGGTCGACGCATGATCTTCGCCGCCTTCTTCCAGGCGCTTGGCCAGCTGGGCGACCGCCGCTTTCGCCGCGTGGTGTTCCTGGGCGTCCTTCTGGCGCTCGCGCTCCTCTTTGCCGCCTACATCCTGTTCATCCAGCTGATCTGGTGGCTCTCGCCCGAGACAGTCGACCTGCCGGTGATCGGCCCGGTCTCGGGGATCGAGACCTTCCTCGGCTGGGCCTCGCTGTTCCTGATGATCGGGTTGTCGGTCTTCCTGATGGTGCCCGTCGCCTCGGCCTTCACCGGGTTCTTCCTGGAGGACGTGGCCGACGCGGTCGAGGACCGGCACTACCCGGGCCTGCCCCCCGCGACGCCGCTGACGCTGGGCGAAAGCCTGCGCCAGTCGGTGAACTTCCTGGGCCTGGTGATCGCGGTGAACCTGGGCGCGCTGTTCCTTTACCCCTTCGTCGGCCCCGGCATTCCGCTGGTCTTCTGGGCGATCAACGGGTTCCTCCTGGGCCGGGAATACTTCAGCCTCGTCGCGCTACGCCGCCTGCCTCCGGGCGAGGTCAAGGCCATGCGCCGCCGCAATCGCTGGACGCTCTGGGCGGCGGGCACGCTGATGGCCGCGCCCCTGTCGGTGCCATTGCTGAACCTGGTGGTGCCGACGCTGGGGGTGGCGACCTTCACCCATCTCTACCACCGACTGGCCAGCGCGGGGCGGTAGAGGCGGGGGCCAAATTTCTTAAGCAAGAAATTTGTCAAAATCCTTACTCAAGGATTTTGGGTCAGTCCTTCAACCGGCCAAACCAGTCCAGGTCTTCCACGGTGATCCAGCCCGAAAGAATGATCGCCGCGATCACCGCGAAGATCGGCGTCGCGATCAGCGTCGTGACCCAGGCCTTGCGTTTCATCACCTCGCCTGCAGGCGCGCCCGGGGGCGTGCCCGGTACGACGTGGTTGGCCTCATCCTGCGACTGCGTGCGATAGGGCAGCACGCAGAACAGGGTCATGAACCAGGTGATCGAGTACAGAACGATGGCGCCGGTGATGCTCATGCCTGTTCAAGCTCCACCAGACAGCCGTTGAAGTCCTTCGGGTGCAGGAACAGCACCGGCTTGCCATGCGCGCCGATCTTCGGCTCCCCGTTCCCCAGCACCCGCGCGCCCGACGCCTTCAGGTGGTCCCGCGCGGCGAGGATATCGTCGACCTCATAGCAGATATGGTGGATGCCGCCCGCGGGGTTCTTTTCCAGGAACCCCAGGATGGGCGAGCCCTCGCCCAGCGGATGCAAGAGCTCGATCTTGGTGTTCGGCAGTTCGATGAAGACCACCGTCACCCCGTGGTCCGGCTCGGCCTGCGGGGCGCCCACCTTTGCGCCGAGGGTCTGGCGATATTGGTCCGCCGCCGCCTGCAGATCGGGGACGGCGATGGCGACATGGTTCAGGCGTCCGATCATGGGTACCTCGCAAGACTGTGCGACGGGTTATGCGTTCAGCGGCCGGGGCCTGCAAGCGGCGCGAAGGTCGCAGGCCCATTAACCGCAGCTTAACGGACCGTGGCGACACTCGCACCCGTTCCGAACGAGGTCTGCCATGCCGCATCGTCCCTATCCTGTCCTGCCAACCGTTCCACCGGGCGCCAGCGACCTGCCCTTGCAGGGGCAGACGCTGATGATCGTGGATGACAGCCGCTTTACTTGCGATGCGCTGCGGCTGATCCTTAGCCGCGCCGGGGCAAAGCTGCGGCGGGCGGAAAGTCTTGAAATCGCGCGACTTCACTTGAACTGCTACCGTCCCGACCTGGCCATCGTCGATCTTGGCCTGCCCGACGGAAGGGGGGAGGACCTGATTGCCGAACTGTCGGCGCAGGGCTTTCCGGTGCTGGGCCTGTCGGGCGATCCGGACGGGCGCGACCTGGCGCTGGATGCCGGAGCGGCGGGATTCCTGGAAAAGCCGATCGGGTCAGTCGCGGGTCTGGTGCGGCTGATTCGGCAGTTGACCACAGGCGTCGGCCCGATCGAGAAGGGCGAGGACATGCCCGCCCCATCCGGCGATCCGATGGCTTTGCGCGACGATCTGGCCCGCGCGGCCACGCTGATCACGGCCCCGGGCGATCCGACCTATGCGCGCGCCTTCCTGCAAAGCCTCGCCCGCGCCTCGGGCGATCTGGCGCTGGAACAGGCCGTGCGCCACAGCAGCACGCCCTTTGACCGCGCCAAACTGGTCCAGCTGATCGAGAACCGGCTGGCCGCGCTGCAGTCGCCTGCCTGAAATCTCCTGTCAGCCCTACAGCGCCGGGTCGCTGCCTGACCGGACCAGGCGGGTCAGGTCCGACAGTCGCTCGCGCTGGCGGCCCTTGGCGTCGAAATTCGACGGTGACAGCCACAGCGCAAAGGCCTCGGACAGCGCGGGCCATTCCTTGTCGATCACCGAAAACCAGGCCGTGTCCCGGTTTCGTCCCTTGACGATCAGGTGTTGCCGGAACACGCCTTCGAAGCTGAACCCCAGCCGCTGTGCCGCCCGGCGCGAAGCCAGGTTCAGCGCGTTGCACTTCCATTCATAGCGCCGGTAGCCCGCGCGGAACGCCCAGTCCATCATCAAGAACATCGCCTCGGTCGCCGCCGCTCCCCGCTGCATCGAGGGCGAGATGCAGATGTGCCCGACCTCGATCGACCCGGCCTCGGGCGCGATCCGCAAGTAACTGGCGATCCCGCCGCATTTCCCGCTTCCCGCATCGCGCATCACGAAAAATCGCGGGTCCTCGCCCGCCTCACGCTCGCGCGCCCAGCGGTGATAGGCCGAACCCGAGGCGAAGGGGCCGTAAGGCATGTAGTCCCACAGGGCGTCGTGGCCCTGAAACGCCTCCTGCAGCTCGAAAGCGTGGCGGTCGGCGTCCAGGGGCTCGAGCCGGACGAACCGCCCGTCCATCGCGTCATGACCCGGTCGCGGCGGCGGCTGCCAGCCCGTCACTTCGCTGCCCAGCGCTTTCGAATCCATCTCGCAACCTCCCCGTCCCTCCTGCGAAGGCTAGGCCGGGCGACGGATGGCCGCAACATCACCGGATCAGCTTGTCGCTGGTCGTCATCGCAAGCTTCGGAAAGACCGTGCCTTCCAGCACCGAGCGGTCCAGCCCGAACAGCCCGGCCATTGCCTGCGCCGCCCAGTCGCGCACATCCGAGGTCGGCATCAGATCGCGGCGATCGTAAAGGTCAGCCTCGGCCAGACCCGGCCAGCGGCCTAGCACCTTCCCGCCCCGCACCGCACCTCCAGCCACCAGCATCGCGCCGCCCGTGCCGTGATCCGTCCCGCCCGAGCCGTTCTGCCGCACAGTCCGCCCAAACTCCGTCATCGCCAGCACCACGGTCTTGCCCCAGACCTCTGGCCTCGCGCCATCCTTCAACCGCAGGACCGCGCGCTGCAGCCGGTCAAGCGGTTTCCGTATCGCCCGCTCCTGCCCCTTGTGCGTGTCCCAGCCCGTCAGCGAAAACGCCGCGATCCGGGCCGGGCCGCGCAGGCGTTCAGCGACGAAATCGACGATCATGTCGGTGTCCTGCCCCTCGCCCTCCTCCATCCCCGCCAGCCCGAACGCGGTGGCCGAGGCCTGATGGAACAGCGCGTCCTCGGCATAGACCTGTTCCAGCAGCGCCCGCGCCGGGGCGGAAACCGCAAGGTCCTGATCCGGCGCCCAGCTTTCTGCGGGGGCGGCACCCGTAAGGATCGGCATCGCCTCGCGTCCCACGGCCCAGGCGGTTTCCGAGGTCGCCCCCGGCAGGACGCCAAGAAGCCGGTTCAGCCAGCCATCCCGCTGCGCGGCGGGCGCAAGGTCGGTGCCCGTCCCGGCTTCCAACAGGTCCTGCCCGTCGAAATGGCTGCGCTTGTCGCGGTAGGGGGTCGAGGTCGCGTGGACAAAGGCCAGTTCCCCCGCCTGCCACAAGGGCATCAGACCCGACAGCCCCTCATGCAGGGCAAAGAACCCGTCCAGGTCCTGCGCCTTTGCCAGCACCCCCGGCCGCGCCGCCGCAAGGTCCCGGTCGCCCCGCGGCTGCACCACGTCCAGCCCGTCCATCGCCCCGCGCAGGATGATGACCGCCAGCCGGTTCTCGCCCGGCGCGGCCGCCAGCGTCAGTGTCGTCATCAGGGGATGCGCCGCCGCCGAGCAGCCCACGGCTCCCAGCCCCTTCAGGAAAATCCGCCGATCCATCGTGCTACCTCCTGTTGAATTCGGGCGAGGCGAGGACCAGCCCCACCCCGTCGCGCGCCGATTCCGCGGCCCCCACGGCCCATGCAAGCTTTTCGCCCGCCCTTGCGCCCAGCGCCGTGGACAGAAGGGCACGCGGGTCCGGAAGGGGCCGCACCAGCCGCTCGGGCGCCTGCATGGCCCAGTCGATCCGCGCGGCCAGACCCTGCGGGGTGATCCAGTCCGCCTCGCGTTCGGGCCAGCCGTCCGGGCCCGGCGCCTGCTGGAACGGCTGACCCATCGCCTCCAACGGGTCGAGGATGAGCCGTCGGAAGGGACGCGGCTCCAGCCCCAGGATGAACTCGGGCCCGACGCCCAGCGCGCGAAGGCTGGCCACCAGGAAATCCAAGGGTTGCCGTGCCTTGGTCCCGGTCCCGGCCAGCGGATGCGCGACGAGCGCCTGCGCGACCTCTGCCAGATCGCCATCCGTGTCGCGGAACCGCGCGGCAAGGTCGGCCACCAGGCCTTCGTCCGGGTCATCGGCCACGAAATGCACCGCCAGCTTCTGCGCCAGATGCGCCGCCGTCTCGGGTCGGGCGGCAAGGTCGTCCAGCGCCTGCAGGATCGGTGCCGCGCCGTTGCCGGAATAGGTCACGCCCAGCACCATCTCGGCCCCCGGTTCGGCGCGATTCTTGTCAAAAACGAACCCTTCTTGCGGCGAAACCGTCAAACCCGTGAGCAATTCTGCCAGTTCTCGAACATCGGCTTGCGTATAACCCGCCCCCACGCCCAGGGTGTGCAGCTCGATCAACTCGCGCGCGAGGTTCTCGTTCAGACCTTTCTTCTGCCGCTTGCCCTTGGGCGAGGACGGGCCGAAGGACGCCTCCTGGTTCAGGTAGATCAGCATCGCGGGGTGCGTCGTGACGGCCTTCAGCATGTCGGCGAAGCGCCCTGTGACATGCGGCCTTATCGCCTCGTCCACCAGGGCCCCTGGCAAGGCGCGTTCGGTCCGGTTACGCGGGGCCACGGTGAAATGGTCGGCCCAGAAAGCCACCAGACGCTCACGATACGGGTCGTCAGACCCCAGGGCGCGGGCAAAGATCGCCTTCGCCCCCCGCAGGGCCAGCGCATCGACCGCACGCTGAGCCTCTCTCACTGCCGCATCGTCCTCGGCCTTCTTCGCTGCCCGGTAGGCCAGGGCCACTGGGGCAAGTTCGGCCAGTCGCACCCCCGGCCAGGTCCGCGCCGCCAGATCATCCGCGCCAAGGCCCGACCCGCCTGCGGGCAGACCATAGCCGAAGCGGATCGCAAAGCTTTCGCCGTCCATACGCGCCTCCCTGTTTGTGCAGGATCATACGCGCAACGCGCGACGCTCCGTCGCAGCCCGGCGATGAGCCAGCGAAGCGCCCGCGAAGAGCCGCCCGGTCAGAAGTGGAAATCCGCCGGATAGGCGTGGAACCCGTCGAAATCCGCCTTGCCCAAAGGCACTCCGGCAGCGCGCAGGGCGGCATAGCCCATGGTCAGATGAAAGAAGAAATTCGGCAGGCCATAGAGATAGAGGAAGTCGGCTCCGCTCTGCTCCAGATCGGCAAAGCCCGCGCGGTGGCGGATCACCCGCGTCTCGGCCCCCTCGAAATCAGCCGGGCTCATCGACCCCAAAAGCGCGCGCGCCACCGCGAGACGCGGCCCAAGGCCCTGCGGCAGGTCCGGCACCTCGCGGCCCGCCAGGGGGCAGGCGATCCGCAAGGCAAAGCCCGCCGCAGTGGCGAACTGCTGGCGGGCGGGAAAGCTGTCGGCAATACGGGCGTCCAGCGCATCCGGCCCCGCGACCGCCACGATGTCGCTGACGCGCGACAGGTAGTGGCGGAAGACGGGGACCGAGGCCTGGTACATCAGCTGTCCTTCGGCACGACGCGGAGGTTCAACTCGCGCAGCTGCTGCAGGGTCGGCTCGCTGGGCGCGTTCATCAGCAGGTCCTCGGCCCGCTGGTTCATCGGGAACATGATGACTTCGCGGATGTTCTGGGTGTCGGCCAGAAGCATCACCAGCCGGTCGATTCCCGCCGCACAACCGCCGTGGGGCGGCGCGCCGTACTTGAACGCCTTGACCATGCCGCCGAAGCGCTTGTCGACTTCGGAGTTCGGATACCCGGCCAGTTCGAAGGCCTTGTACATGATCTCGGGTTTGTGGTTGCGGATGCCGCCCGAGATCACCTCATAGCCGTTGCAGGCGAGATCATACTGGTAGGCATAGACCTTCAGAGGGTCGCCGTTCAGCGCCTCAAGCCCGCCCTGCGGCATCGAGAACGGGTTGTGGGAGAAGTCGATCTTCCCCTCGTCGGTCTTCTCGTACATCGGGAAGTCGACGATCCAGGCAAAGCGGAAGCTGTCCTTGTCGGTCAGCCCCAGTTCCTCGCCAATCACGTTCCGCGCCTTGCCGGCGATGCCTTCGAAGGCCTCGGGCTTGCCGCCGAGGAAGAAGGCCGCATCGCCCTTCTCAAGACCAAGTTGTTGGCGGATCGCCTCGGTCCGCTCTGGCCCGATGTTCTTGGCCAGGGGCCCTGCGGCCTCCATCCCCGACCCATCCTCGGCGTCGCGCCAGAAGATGTAGCCCATTCCCGGCAAACCCTGCTGTTGCGCAAAGGCATTCATCCGGTCGCAGAACTTGCGGCCAACGGGTTCGCCCGACGGGCCCTTGGGCGCGGGAATGGCGCGGACCTCGTTGCCCTCCTGCTCCAGAAGCTTGGCGAAGATCGCAAAGCCGGAACCCCGGAAGTGTTCGGATACATCCTGCATCCGGATCGGATTGCGCAGGTCCGGCTTGTCCGACCCGTACCACTTCAAAGAGTCCCGATAGGCGATGCGCGGCCAGTCGGAATAGACCTTCCGGCCTTTCCCGAACGCTTCGAACAGCCCCTGCAGCACCGGCTGGACGGCGGCAAAGACGTCGTCTTGCGTCACGAAGGACATCTCGATGTCCAGCTGGTAAAAGTCGGTCGGGCTGCGGTCCGCCCGAGGGTCTTCGTCGCGGAAGCAGGGGGCGATCTGGAAATAGCGGTCGAAACCCGCAACCTGGATCAGCTGCTTGAACTGCTGCGGGGCCTGCGGCAGGGCATAGAACTTGCCCGGATGCAGGCGCGAGGGCACGAGGAAGTCGCGCGCGCCCTCCGGCGAAGACGCCGTGATGATCGGCGTCTGGAATTCCGTGAAGCCCTGGTCCCACATGGCGTTCCGCAGCCAGCGGACGACGTTAGAGCGCAGCATCATGTTCTGGTGCATCGTGTCGCGACGCAGGTCGAGGAAGCGGTAGGTCAGCCGGGTTTCTTCAGGGTATTCGGTGTCGCCGAAGACCGGCAGCGGCAGTTCCTCGGAGGCGCCCAGGACTTCCAGGTCGGTCACATAGACCTCGATCTCGCCCGTCGGGATCTTGGCGTTGACCAGCGAGGCGTCGCGCGCCTTCACCCGGCCGTCCACCCGGATCACCCATTCCGACCGCACCTGTTCCAGCGCCTTGAACGCGGCCGAGTCGCCGTCGCACAGCACCTGGGTGATCCCGTAGTGGTCGCGCAGGTCGATGAAGAGCACGCCGCCATGGTCGCGCACCCGGTGGACCCAGCCCGACAGCCGGACGGTTTCGCCCACATGGGACTTGTTCAGCGCGGCACAGGTATGGCTGCGATAGGCGTGCATCTGCGTTCCCCTTTCCAGGGCCTCAATTCCATCGCGCCGATACACCTTGCCCCCTGCCCGAAGTCAAGCCCGCTTGCCCCGGTAGGGTGGGCAATCCTGCCCACCTTACGAACAGAATCGCGCCGGGATCAGCCCGCGCAGCGCATTCCCGACCCAGAGCCGGACCTTGGGCAGGTCCTCTGCACTCAACACGTCCTCGGCGTACCCCAGTTCCGTCCGCAGCACGCCCGGCAACAACCCGCAGGACAAAGGCGGCGTCCGCATCCCCTGCCCCCGGTCGAAGAAGACCGTGGTGATCGACCCGTCACAGACCTCGCCGCGTTCGTTCAGGAAGATCACCTCGTCCAAGCCTTCCGGCAGGGCGGCCCGCGCCTGGTCATAGGCCGCCCGTTTCGTCGACTTCACCCGCAGCCAGGGATCGTCCGACTGCAAGCGCGCCGCCGCCAGACCCACCCGCCACTCTGCCTTTGCCGGGGGCAGCGGGGCCACGGTCCACTCCACCCCGCCGTCCCGGTCCAGCGTCAGGCGCAGCCGCGCTGGGTGATCGGGACCAGACGGCGCGACCTCCGGACAGGACCAGCCGAGGAGATCCGCCGACCGCCGGAGCCGCGCAAGATGCAACGGCCAACGCGGGGCCCCTGCCCCGTCCCACAGCAGCGTCTCGATCAGCCTCAGGCCCGGCTCACCGCCGCCTTCACGAAGCGCGCTTTCCACAACGCCTCCTCCCATTCGCCGTACACGGTGGACCCATGCGTCAGCCCGCCGCCCACGTTCATAACGATCTGCTCGCCCGAAACCGACAGGGTCCGGATCGCCACGCTGAAATCCGCATCCCCCTCTGGCGACATCCAGCCCACCGCCCCGCAATAGACCCCGCGGGCAAAGGGCTCTACCTCGCGGATGATCTCCATCGCGCGGATCTTCGGCGCACCGGTTACGCTGCCACACGGGAACAGCGCCGCCATCAGACCGGGCAGGGTCGCAGCCCCCTCCAGCACACCTTCGACGGTCGAGGTCATCTGGTGCACCGTCGAGTAGCTTTCGATCGCGAACAGCGCCGGGACCTTCACCGTGCCCACCTTCGACAACCGGCTGATGTCGTTGCGCAAAAGGTCGACGATCATCAGGTTTTCGGCCCGGTCCTTCTCATCGGCCTTCAGGTCGGCGATGATCGCCGCATCCTCGGCCGCATCCTTGCCCCTTGGCCGCGTCCCCTTCATCGGGCGGGTGACGATCCTCCCACCCTCCACCTTGAAGAACAGCTCGGGCGAGCGCGACACCACCACCGGCCCCACCCCCAGATCGACATAAGCGCCATGTCCCACCGCCCCCGTCCGCCGGAACGCGCCGTATAGGCCCAGCGCCGTGCCCGAGACCAGGGATGCGGCCATCGGGAAGGTCAGGTTGACCTGATAGCAGTCCCCCGCAGCGATATAGTCGAACACCTTGCGCGCTGCAGTGCCATAGGCCCGCCGCCCGATCAGCGGCCTGGGTGCGGTCATCCGGGTCGACCGGCCCTCCTCGGCCGCCTGCTCCAGCGCCTGATCTGCCGGAAGCGGGGCCTCAAAGACCCCAAGCGCGACCAGCGGCCCGGGGCGCCTGCGCGGCATCAGGCGGGAAAGCTTCGGCTCCAGCGCATAGCCCGTCTCGTAGGCGACATAGCCCGCAAGCCAGCTGCCCTTTGCCCGCGCCGCCTCGGCCCGGTCAAGCGCCGCGCGCACTTCGCCCGGGCGCCAGGCCAGGATGATCTCGCGCGGCAGATCGAAGAGCGACGGCTCGCCCCTCGGTCCATGTTCGATAAGGATCACCCGTCGGCCCCCGTTCCCTCGTCATCCCGAGATAGGCCCAAGCCGCGACTCTCGCCAGACCATTCCACGCCGCAGCTGCAGCCAAAACCGACGCTGCAGCGCGAAAAGCATGATCGCCCGACCAGCAGACTCATTCAAAGCTTGTCAGTTGATCAAATTAGGCGTTCCCTGCGCAGCACCAGACCACCACATGATGTGGTCGGGTCAATACAAATAACAAGAATCGTCCAACTCCGGTACGAAGGGACACCGAAAATGGCTTCCGACAACTACACGGACCATGCCAAGCACGAGGACATGAAAGTCCTCCACGGCATGGGTTATGCGCAGGAACTCTCGCGCTCCATGTCGAAGTTCTCGAACTTCGCCATCTCCTTCTCGATCATCTGCATCCTCTCCGGCGGCATCAACTCCTTCGCCCAGGCCATCTCCTCCGTGGGCGGCGCGGGCGCCGGCATCGGCTGGATCACCGGCTGCCTCATTTCGGGCATGTTCGCGCTGTCCATGGCGCAGATCGCTTCGGCTTTCCCGACAGCGGGCGGGCTTTATCACTGGGCCTCGATTCTGGGCTCGCGCTTCTGGGGCTGGCTGACGGCCTGGCTGAACCTGCTGGGCCTGATCACTGTTCTGGGGGCCATCAACATCGGTACGGCCTACTTCTTTGCCGGGACCTTCGGGCCTTCGTTCGGCTTCACCGGCACGGACTGGCAGGTTGTCGGCTTCGTCGCGGTGATTACCATCATTCAGGCGATCTTCAACCACATCGGCATCAAGGCCACGACCTTCCTGACCGATATCTCCGGCTACATCATCTTCGCAACGACTGCAGTCCTTGTGGTGTCATGCCTCTACTTCGCCCCCGCGATCGAAATCTCGCGGCTGTGGACCTTCAGCAACTACTCGGGCGAGGCCGGCGGCAACGTCTTCCCGCAATCCGACAACATGTTCTACCTGTTCCTCCTGTGCCTTCTGTTGCCGGTCTACACGATCACCGGCTACGACGCGTCGGCCCATACTTCGGAAGAGACGAAGAACGCGGCGGTCTCGGTGCCCAAGGGGATCGTCTCGGCGGTGCTGTGGTCCTCGCTGGTCGGCTGGCTCATGCTGTGCGCGATCATGCTTGCGATCCCGGACATGAACGCGGCGGCGGCCCAGGGCTGGGGTGCCTTCTTCGGCACGATCAACGCGATCATGCCTGCGGGCCTGGCCACGGTTCTGTATCTTGGCATCTTCATCGCCCAGCTGCTGTGTGGCTTGGCGACCGTGACTTCGGCCAGCCGAATGCTTTTCGCCTTCTCGCGCGATGACGGCGTTCCGGGCTTCTCCAAGGCGCTGGCGACCGTGTCGCCGAAGTACCGCACGCCGGTCAACGCGATCTGGACGGCGACCGCGCTGTGCATCCTCTATGTGGTGCTGGCGCTGTCGATCAAGGTGGAAGGCACCTCGATCTACGTGATCGTGGTGAACTCGACGCTCGTCTTCCTGTTCCTGTCTTTCACCATCCCGCTGGTCGCGGCGATGCTGAACTTCGGCGGGCCGAAGTGGCCGAAGCCCGGCCCCTGGGCCATGTCGGCAGGCGTCTACAAGCTGGTGACCGTGCTGTCGGTGGCAGGCATGGGGATCATCCTCTTCATCGCTGTCGCGCCGCCGAACGAGCGGGTGCTGTATGTCGTCGCGGGCTTCATCGCGATTGCGCTGGTGCTGTGGTTCGCCGTCGAGAACCGCCGCTTCGAAGGTCCGCCGACGGGCGAGCGCATCGCCCAGCGCCAGGCAGCCATAAAGGCCGCCGAGGCCGCAGTGGGCGAGACGGGCTGAACGTCGGTCCATGCGACATCGGGGCCGGGGGTAAACCTCCGGCCCTTTTCGTTGCGGGCGGGGCCGGGACCAAATTTCTTCGAAGAAATTTGCAAAATCCTTCGAAGGATTTTGGCCCTTCCCGGGCACCGTTTGCCCCTTGCGCCGGTCCGGCTTCTCTCTATAACCCGCACAATTTTGCGCAATAGGTGGGGGCTCAGATGCCGAAGCGGACCGATATCAAGTCGATCATGATCATCGGCGCGGGCCCCATCGTCATCGGCCAGGCCTGCGAGTTCGACTACTCCGGCGCCCAGGCCTGCAAGGCGCTCCGCGAGGAAGGCTACCGGGTCATCCTGGTGAACTCGAACCCCGCGACGATCATGACCGACCCCGGTCTGGCGGATGCCACCTACATCGAGCCGATCACCCCCGAAGTCGTCGCCAAGATCATCGAAAAGGAACGCCCCGACGCGCTTCTGCCGACGATGGGCGGGCAGACCGGGTTGAACACCGCGCTGGCGCTGGCCGACATGGGCGTGCTGGACCAGTTCGGGGTGGAACTGATCGGCGCCAAGCGCGAAGCCATCGAAATGGCCGAGGACCGGAAACTTTTCCGTGAGGCAATGGACCGGATCGGCCTGGAAAACCCCAAGGCCACCATCATCGCCGCCCCCAAGGTGAACGGCAAATACGACATCGCCGCCGGAGTGCGCGAGGCCATCGAGGCCATCGAATACGTTGGCCTCCCCGCCATCATCCGCCCCGCCTTCACGCTCGGCGGCACCGGCGGCGGCGTGGCCTACAACCGCGACGACTACGAGGCCATCGTGAAATCGGGGCTCGAGGCCTCCCCAGTCGCTCAGGTTCTGGTCGACCAGTCGCTGCTCGGCTGGAAGGAATACGAGATGGAGGTCGTGCGCGACAAAGCCGACAACGCCATCATCGTCTGTTCGATCGAGAACGTCGACCCGATGGGCGTCCACACCGGCGATTCCATCACCGTCGCCCCGGCGCTGACGCTGACCGACAAGGAATACCAGATCATGCGCAACGGCAGCATCGCCGTCCTGCGCGAGATCGGGGTCGAGACCGGCGGCTCCAACGTGCAATGGGCGATCAACCCCGCCGATGGCCGCATGGTCGTGATCGAGATGAACCCCCGCGTGTCGCGGTCGTCCGCCCTCGCTTCCAAAGCCACTGGCTTCCCCATCGCCAAGATCGCCGCCAAACTCGCCATCGGCTACACCCTGGACGAGCTTGACAACGACATCACCAAGGTCACGCCCGCCTCCTTCGAGCCCTCAATCGACTACGTCGTCACCAAGATCCCCCGCTTCGCCTTCGAGAAATTCCCCGGCAGCCAGCCGAACCTCACCACCGCGATGAAGTCGGTGGGCGAAGCCATGGCCATCGGCCGCACCATCCACGAGTCGATGCAGAAGGCGCTGGCGAGCCTCGAAACCGGCCTCACCGGCTTCGACGAAATCGCGATCCCCGGCGCACCCGACAAGGCCTCCATCGTCAAGGCGCTCGGCCAGGCCACCCCCGACCGTCTCCGCGTCATCGCACAGGCCATGCGCCACGGCCTGACCAACGACGAAATCCAGGACGTCACCGCCTTCGACCCCTGGTTCCTCGCCCGCATCCGCGAGATCATCGACACCGAGGCCAGCATCCGCAAGAACGGCCTCCCCACCAACGCCGAGGCGCTCCGCCAGCTCAAGATGATGGGCTTCACCGACGCCCGCCTTGCCAAACTCACCGGCCGGGACGAGGCGCAAGTCCGCCGCGCAAGAACCCGCCTCGGCGTCACCGCCGTCTTCAAGCGCATCGACACCTGCGCCGCCGAGTTCGAGGCCCAGACCCCCTACATGTATTCCACCTACGAAGCCCCCGCGATGGGCGACGTGGAGTGCGAATCCCGCCCGACCAAGGCCAAGAAAGTCGTCATCCTCGGCGGCGGCCCGAACCGGATCGGCCAGGGGATCGAGTTCGACTACTGCTGCTGCCACGCCTGCTTTGCGCTCACCGCCGCGGGCTATGAGACCATCATGGTCAACTGCAACCCCGAGACCGTCTCGACCGACTACGACACCTCCGACCGCCTCTATTTCGAGCCGCTGACCCTGGAACACGTCCTCGAAATCCTGCGGGTCGAGCAGGAAAACGGCACCCTTCACGGCGTGATCGTCCAGTTCGGCGGCCAGACCCCCCTGAAACTCGCCAACGCGCTGCACGCCGAAGGCATCCCGATCCTCGGCACCACGCCCGACGCCATTGACCTCGCCGAGGACCGTGAGCGGTTCCAGCAGCTCCTCCACAAGCTCGGCCTCAAGCAGCCGCACAACGGCACCGCCCGCTCCCGCGACGAAGCCTTCAAGGTCGCCCAAGACGTCGGCTACCCCCTCGTCATCCGCCCCTCCTTCGTCCTCGGCGGCCGCGCGATGGAGATCATCCGCGACGACGCCCAGCTGGAACGCTACATCACCACCGCCGTGCAGGTTTCCGGCGACTCCCCCGTCCTCCTCGACTCCTATCTCTCTGGTGCCGTCGAGGTTGACGTCGATGCGTTAAGCGACGGTAAAGCCGTGCATGTCGCTGGAATCATGGAGCATATCGAGGAAGCCGGCGTCCACTCCGGCGACTCGGCCTGCTGCCTGCCGCCGCACCAGCTGTCTGCGGAAACGGTCGAGGAGCTGAAACGCCAGACCGTCGTCATGGCCCTCGCCCTCAACGTCGTCGGCCTGATGAACGTGCAGTTCGCGATCAAGGACGGCGTGATCTACGTCCTGGAAGTGAACCCCCGCGCCAGCCGCACCGTGCCCTTCGTCGCCAAGGCCACCGACTCTGCCATCGCCTCCATCGCCGCCCGCCTGATGGCCGGTGAGCCCCTGTCGAACTTCCCGATGCGCGCCCCCTACCCCGCCGGCGTCGGCCCCGACAGCCCGCTGCCCCTCGCCGACCCGCTCACCCTCGCAGACCCGAACACCCCGTGGTTCAGCGTCAAAGAGGCCGTCCTCCCCTTCGCCCGCTTCCCCGGCGTCGATCCGGTCCTCGGCCCGGAAATGCGATCGACCGGCGAGGTGATGGGCTGGGACCGCACCTTCGCCCTGGCCTTCCTCAAGGCCCAGATGGGCGCCGGGACGATCCTGCCGACCGAGGGCCGCGTCTTCCTGTCGGTCAAGGACATGGACAAGACCCCCGCGCTGGCTGATGCCGCCCGCGACCTTGTGGCGATGGGCTTCGTGATCGTCGCCACCAAGGGCACCGCGAAATGGTTGGCCGAGCAGAGCGTGCCGTCCGAGGCCGTCGCCAAGGTCTACGAAGGCCGCCCGAACATCGTCGACCGGCTGAAGAACAACGACATCGCCCTGGTGATGAACACGACCGAGGGCACGCAGGCTGTGTCCGACAGCCGGGATATCCGGAGGGTCGCACTCATGGACAAGATCCCGTATTTCACCACCGCTGCGGCGTCGGTTGCGGCTGTGGCGGCGATGAAGGCCCGGGGCGAGGGGTATGGGGTTAGGACGTTGCAGGGGTGAGGAGAAAGCCGACTTAGGGTTTGCTAAGGTGGCCCAGAATCCATTCCTTACTTTGGGCAAGGTTGGAGTAAACGCCATACTTCAACCTTTGAGCGCACCCTGCTCCCCAACTAACTACGCCGAAAAGCATTGGTTTTCCATTCACGACTCCATAAATTGGTCCACCACTATCTCCCTGACAGGAGTCGACACCTCCGTCCCGAAGTCCTGCACAGAACATCGTTTGGTCGACGGCCCCATTGTAAGATTCGGGCTTGTTACACTCTTCTAGGTTAACTGGTGGAACTGCAGCATGCATTAGAATATCCGACCCAATTCCGCCTTGCGACAGTGCGCCCCATCCAGACACTATGAGCGTTTCGTTCGCAAACACTGCCGCAGGGTCATTTGCTGTCTCTATTGAGGCTCCCAAGGCACTTGATCTTTCAAGAACCAAGATCGCCAGATCATTGGATTGAGTTGCAGAGTTCCATTCCGGGTGTACAACTAATTGATTCACCTTGATCCGCTCGCCACCATGTCGATAGTAAGATGTTCCTGCAATTACCTCAACAGCGGCAGGACCAGTGATCCAGTCGACGCAGTGTGCTGCCGTCAATACGACGGACTGGGATATTAGTGAACCGCCGCAAAACTGCTGTCGGACAACATCTGGCGTACCTCCGTGGATCAATGCAACTTGCCACGGATTTTGCTCGATAGTTGTTGGTACACCGCCAACTATCCGAGGGTCAAGATGAACACCGGCCTGCAAGGTTGAAATTGCCAGGGACGCGTCCGCATTTTCAATGTTTGCAATGATTGCTGTTGCCGCGTTCAACTCAATTTCGCCAATGTTTTGGACAATTGGTTGCGCTTCCTGTAGCTTTCGAATGATATCAATATCGAATAGATCTGCGTTTGCTGATGAGCAGAATAGTGACCCCAAGAGAATTAAACCAAAGTGATTAGTCATTCTTGATCCTTTCTGTGCTAACGTTCCTTGCATTGATTCGCAAAAAATTATAGCATATTTTCCAATCGACTGTACAAATTACTCCTGCCGCCCCATTCTCCTCTCCATCCCACTCCCGCGTCTCCATCGGTCGCGCCAAAGTACAAATTTCTCCGCGTTCCAAGAAGCGCAAGGCCGTGGGTGCTGACCTGACGTAATCCTGCGCCCGCGCAGGCTGTCTCGCCCCTGCTTCCAATTTTCCTGTAATGCTGACATCGCCTCTCTTTCCGGCTCTCGCCTCCAGGCAATCGCGTCGAGTGACTGTCCACTGGACAGTCACTCTTCCGACCTTCTGACAAACGCCCAACTGTCATTCCCGCGAAAGCGGAAGCCCACCTTGCGTCGACTGGCTCCCCGCTTTCGCGGGGATGACAGCAGGAAGGATGCCTTCATTCAAAAGTTAACACCACCCTAACGCAAAATCCCAACCCCCTGAAATTCCCACTAAACTCCGTTTTGTCCACCGTGGACACACCTCCCCCCAAGGTCGCTTTCCGCCCCCAACCCGTCCCCTCCGGCTTGGAAACCCTCCCCCGGCCCGCTACTCTCCGCCCCCAAAGGAGACCCCCATGCCCTGCGAGACGACCCTCTCCCTGATCCGCCGCTACTACGACGCCTTTAATGCGGGCGACCCCGAGGGGATGCTCGCCTGCCTGACCGACGACGTCGAGCATCGGGTGAACGAGGGCGGGCACCGGATCGGCAAGGCGAAGTTCCGGGAGTTCTGCGGCCACATGGGGGTCAGCTACCGGGAGCAACTGCACGACCTCACCATCTTCGCGACCGACGATGGCTCCCGAGGCGCAGCCGAATTCATGGTCCACGGGGAGTATCTGAAGACCGACCCCGGACTGCCGGAGGCGAAGGGCCAGACCTACATCCTCCCCGCCGGGGGGTTCTTCGAGGTCCGCGACGGTCTCATCTCCCGCATCACCACCTTCTACAACCTGAACGACTGGATCGCGCAGGTCAGCCGATGAACATCGACGAGATCGACGTCCGGGTCCTGCGCGGCCCCGACCTGGAAGCCGCCCTCGATGGTGTCGCCCAACTGCGGATCACCGTGTTCCGGGAGTGGCCCTATCTTTATGACGGGTCGCTGGACTACGAACGCGAATACCTCTCCACCTACCGCGACAATCCGGGGGCGCTGCTGGTCGGGGCCTTCCATGACGGGCAGCTGATCGGCGCCTCGACCTCCACCCCGATGGAGGACCACGCGCCGGAGTTCTCGGCGCCGTTCCGTGACCTCGGGATCCCGCCGGAAAACATCCTCTACGGGGCGGAGTCGGTTCTGCTGCGGCCCTACCGGGGCATCGGACTGGGTCACCGTTTCATCGACCTGCGCGAGGACCACGCCCGCGCGCTGGGGCGGACCCATGTGGCCTTCTGCTCGGTCATCCGGCCCGACGATCACCCTGCCCGGCCAGCGATCTACCGGAAAAACGACAGCTTCTGGATGGGCCGGGGCTATGATCCCCTGCCCGGCGTGGTCGCCCGGTTCAGCTGGAAGGATGTGGGCGACACCGGCGAGACCGAGAAACCGCTGCAGTTCTGGATGCGGGAGCTGTGATCCGAGGACGTGTCCACGGTGGACAAATCCTGATCCACCCGTCTTTTCCGAGACTTGCTCGCGACGTTAGGGATTTCTTAACAGTGTCGCCCCGCCGGGTCCCGACCACGGCGGATCAGGCCCGATGGCGCTGGAAGCCGGTCTGTTCCGCCCCTTCGATGACCGGACCGCCGCCCGGAATCTCCTTGGCGAAGAGGCTTTTCTTCGTGACCCGAAGCTGCAGCACCGGCCCATGTCCCGGTGACGGCACCGCATCGTCCACCACCTTGCAGAAGGTTCCGAACGGGGTCGTCTCGCACTCCATCACCTTGCCGTTCTTGACCACCCGCGTGATCTTGCGGCCTGCGCTCATTTCGACCACCACGTCGGCCAGATCGCCGCGCAGCTTCACCTGTTTTCCGGCCATGCCGAACCCCTTTCCCGTTTCAGGACGATCACTTCAACAATGACGAGCACAGCCGGGCCGCGTCGAGGATGGGCACGGTCACCGACTCGTAGGCGACGGCCAGCGGGTCCTTGAAGCTTTGGTCGAAGGCGAGCCCCTGACTGGTTTCCGACACCACGGCAGCGCCAACGCTGCTGGTCGAGGTATTGGTCGGTGCCTTCAAAGCGTCGATCACCGCCGTCGCGGTGTTGGGCGGAGTGTTTGCATCGATGTTCACCGAGACCGACGGAACTGGTGCGACCGGCGCGGCGGCGGGCAAGGGCCTGGCGGCCGAGCCGCTGGCCCCCAGACGACGCTTCTGGTTGTAGGTGAACTGGATCTGCCGCGTCAGATAGGTGCGCGTCACGATATGCACGTCGCAGCGCTGGCCCTTGGCCATGGCATCGGTATCGGCACAGGGCGCCGTCATATCCTCGGGCACCTTGGTATAGCCCAGCTGGCGATAAAGCTTGGACTTGCGGTCCAGCAGCACCGGACAGACCGTCTGATGGAAGTCGTGACTGTCGATCAGGGCCGACAGGAACGGCACCCCGAAGGCGCGGACATCGACGAACTTCATGCTGACGGTGTCCAGCGAGCCGACCGAAAACACCCCGGAGAAGACCGGCGCGATGGCCCCGAGCGAGGCGGAAGAGGCGGCACTGCCGGTGATTGTCGGGAAGTTGACCGCAGGAAGCTCTTTCATGCCGGTCAGGTCGCCGGTCGAGGTTCCTGACGGCATCAGCGCGCCGATGTTGTCGCGGCTGGACAGGTAAGCAAGCGCCTGCTGCCGCATGCTGCCCATCCGCCCCATGTACAGCGATGTTGCCTCGTCCACCCCTCCTGAGGCAGGGGTGTAGATCAGATAGACATCGCCAACCTGCACCTCGCCACGCGGCGGATAGACCGGTGTCATGCCGATGGCCCGGGTCTGCGCGAAATACTCCAGACGAAGGTCACGCTGCACCAAAGGGGCGCAGCCCAGCAAAACCAGAAGAAATGCGACGGCAATGCGCAGTGGCATGGTGAATGCTCCGTAAAAATTCCGTAATCAATATGCTTTTACACTGCGCCTTTTTCCCCGTTTTTGCAACGATTCCGCTCTCAGCCCCTCCTCCGGCAGCCTGCAAGCGTACCAGAACGCCTGCGCCCTGACGCGGATGCCTTGCGGCCATCGCACCGCGCGCGCCTCTGCCCGCGCTCCCTCCCACACGAATTCGCTTGAAAACCGGGCCTTTCGGGGGCATACGGCGGCCCGGGCGCCTGCGGGAAACACCTCGCGGGCCCATCTGCAATGGAGAGACCATGGCCAAGGAAGACATTCTCGAATTCCCCGGTGTCGTGAAGGAACTCCTGCCGAACGCGACATTCAGGGTCGAACTCGAGAACGGCCATGAACTTATCGCGACGATGGCAGGCAAGATGCGCAAGAACCGCATCCGGGTTCTGGCCGGCGACAAGGTGCAGGTCGAGATGACCCCCTACGACCTGTCGAAGGGTCGCATCAACTATCGCTTCAAGTAACTGATCTTGCGGCTTATCCTGGGATCCGGCAGCCCGCGTCGCAAGGAATTGCTGGCGGGGCTTGGCATCATGCCCGACCTGATCCTGCCCCCCGACATCGATGAGACCCCGCAGAAGGGCGAATTGCCGCGCCCCTATGCGCTGCGGCTGGCGCGGGAGAAGGCGCTGGCGGTGCCAGCAGGCCCCGAGGACGTCGTGCTGTGTGCCGATACCACCGTTGCCCTGGGGCGGCGCATCCTGGGCAAGCCCGAGGACGCGGGAGAGGCTGCAGCCTTCCTGACAGCCCTCGCCGGGCGGCGGCACCAGGTGATCACCGGGATCGCGGTGCGCCGGGGCGACCGGATGCTGTCGCGTGACAGTGTCAGCGTGGTGCGGATGAAGCGGCTTTCGGATGACGAGTTGAACGCCTATCTCGCCAGCGGCGAATGGCAGGGCAAGGCCGGGGGCTATGGCATCCAGGGATTGGCGGGGGCGTTGATCCCGTGGATTTCCGGGTCCTTCACCGGCATCATGGGCTTGCCGGTGGCCGAGACGGCGGCGCTGTTGACCTCCATCGGCTATCCGGTCTGGAGGCAGGCATGAAGGGACGGCTTCTGGTTCTGGACGAGATCGACGGGCGGCAGGCTGCCGCGCTGATGGTCGACGGGCGGCTGGAGGAACTGGCCATCGACCCGGCCGATGATATGGCGATCCCCGGCGCGATCTACCGGGCCGTGGCGGACCGGCCGGTGAAGGGCCAGGGCGGAATCTTCGTCAAGCTTCCGGGTGGCTCGGGCTTCCTGCGGCAGATTTCCGGGGTGGCGCCCGGTCAGCGGCTGCTGGTGCAGGTTACCGGCCCGGCCGAGCCCGGCAAGGCGCTGCCGGTGACGACACGGCTGCTGTTCAAGTCGCGCTTTGCGATCGTGACCCCGGATGCGCCGGGCCTGAACATCAGCCGCCGGATCAAGGACGAGGAGCGGCGAGCCGAGCTGTCGGCCATGGCCGAGGCCGGAATGGCCGGCGCGGACGGGCGGCTTGGGCTGATCCTGCGGTCGGGTTGCATGGAGGCCGAGGATCAAGCCGTGGCCGAGGACATCGCCGCGATGCGGGGCCTTGCCGAGGCGGTGCTGGCCGATCTGTCGGGCGGGCCGGAGCTTCTGGTCGATGGCCCTTCGGCGCATGACCTGGCGTTCCGCGACTGGCTGGACCCGGCGGTGGACGATGCGGATACCGAGCCGGAGAGCTTTGAACGCCACGGGGTGCATGAGGCGGTGGAAGCGCTGCTTGCCGCCCGCGTCGATCTGGAGGCCGGGGCAAGCATGGTGATCGAGCCGACCCGGGCGCTGGTGGCAGTGGATGTGAACACCGGGCCGGATACGTCGCCTGCGGCGGCGCTGAAGGCGAATGTCGCGGCGGCGCGCGACCTGCCGCGGCAGCTCCGGCTGCGCGGGCTTGGCGGGCAGGTGGTGGTGGACTTCGCGCCGATGCCCAAGCGCGAGCGGCATATCCTGGATCAGGTGCTGAAGGCCGCGTTCAAGTCCGACGGCGAGGCGAACCTGGCAGGCTGGACCACGCTGGGCCTTTACGAGCTGACCCGGAAACGCGACCGGCTGCCGCTGGGCCAGCTGGTGCCCCGGGGGCAGGCATGAGCTGCCCGATCTGCGGCAAACCCGTGGTGGTTGCCTACCACCCCTTCTGCTCACGCCGCTGCGCCGATGTGGACCTGGGCCGCTGGCTGAACGAGAGCTACCGCATCCCGGCCGAGAGCGAGGACGAAGCCGAGGATGGGCCCGCCGACGAGACCCCGCCAAAGGCGCATTGAGGGTCGTTTTCCCTCTGGACAGCCCCCCGCCCCTTGAGTATCACCCGCCCACCAAAGGGGCAGCGCCCCATGGCCTCGGTGCCCAGATAGCTCAGTTGGTAGAGCAGCGGATTGAAAATCCGCGTGTCGCTGGTTCGATTCCGGCTCTGGGCACCATAAATCTTCTTGTAACTATTTAAAATCAACAGCATAGACTATCATTTGTGTTTTTGATCCCCCTTGGCATCCACCTTTCGTGGCGCACTGCGATCTTCTCTTGGGCACAGTGAATGCTGCGTCTCGGAGATGTTTCGACGGAGGGACATCGGGCAGACAGCTTAGGCATACACTTCGTCTGGCACGAGAGTGACCCGATAGCCACTTCCTGAAATGAGGTTTCCGCCAATGTTTGGAATTGGGCCGCGCGTCCCACCCATCGGCGAGGCGGCGACAACCCTGGCAGTGCTCGCTCCCAGGAAGACATCACGTCAAATTGCAGCCACCTGATCTTCGCAGCCTTCATGCTGATAGGATCTACGGCGCGTATCACGGCAATCTGACAGGTTGCAATTTGACGGGTTGCAGCTTGACGGCATGTTGCATTTCCATTTCGAACGGCAGGCACCACTCTCACCAGGTACCTAGCGGGTCTATGCACCCGGACGCAGAAACGTCGTTTCAGTCAGGAGAGGCGCCGGCAGAGTATTCTCGCTCTGCGCACTCGGCGCTCTCTGTCGGGTCGTCAGCACCCACCGAAATAGTCCCTAAGGTAATCGCCGTTTGCAATCACATCGAACGAGGCTGAAATGTGCTCGCCGCAAGCTTGCCACTATGTGGATTTTGGTCTGCGTCTCGGCTAACCTCCGGCGACCGAACTTCAAGGATCTTCTCAAGTACGGCATCGATCGACAACGGCTCCGACCTTGGCATTGAGGCCAGCCTCTTCAAGACCGCCGACAAGCTTCGCGGCAACATGGAGCCTTCGGACTACAAGCACGTCGGGAAACCGGACTAACGTCGGAGGAAATCGCTTTCTATGACGCGCTGGCGGATAGCCAGAGCGCCGTCGACACGCTGGGCAATGACCAGTTGAAGATTATCGCACATGCATTGCTCAAGGGACTTAAAGCGAATTTCAGCATTGATTGGGCGCATCGAGACAGCGCGAGGGCTCGGCTGCGCGTGCTGGTCAAGCGGATTCTCCGGAAGTATGGCTATCCACCTGATCTGGAGGACGCTGCGGTGCGCGGGGTGTAGCTCTAAGCTGAGGCGCTGCTAGCGACCATGCAGACTTGACGACGTTCCAGCCAGCGCAATCCCAAGGGCCGCAGTGGCCCCAAGGGATGGGTTTCGATACCCAAGCGATGGCAAACCCAATTGAAAGGAACTGCACACCGCATTGGAAGCACGAAATTGGCGCCTCCCGCCACGGCGTCTGTGAGGTCGCACTCGGCCCTTAGCCGCCGTTCGACCTCGCCCCAGGCTGTCTGGCCCCATCGCTCTTGTGCAGGCGATGCCCGCCTGGGAAAGCGATGCTGTTGAAAGTCAGGCCGCCCTCACACGTCGCTAGTCCTGCCGTTCCCTTGTGCTCACTTGCGTCCGGCGCGTTAGCTGCAGGCACCGCTTATCACGCAGCTTCGATCGCAGGCGCGATTGCCCGGGAAGCCCAAGCTGCCAGCGCTTCGCAGTCTGGTGGCAGACGGCTGGCCAGTCCTCCGGCAAATTCCTCAAAGCCAGCCAGGTTCAAGCCATTCACTCCGACGATCACAGGTATCCCCAACGCCAGTGCCTCGGCGATCACCCCGCGAAAGCCGCGGCCTTCGGCTTCATGTTTGCCGAATTTGTTGACTATCAGAACATCTGCGCCACCCGCGAGGCTGGCTGCAACCAACCCGACAGCTGTTTCCAATGCGGCGGGGTCAAGCCTGCAACCGCGTGCAGACGGGCCGAGGTCCTGACTGATACGCAGGACCGGGCCATCTGGCAGAACCTGCACATCCATGTCGCAGGGGCCGGAGTCTGCTCGCTCGGAATTAATCTGTACGGTGCCGCAACATCTGAGACCACACGCGCCAAGATCGGCGGCGAGTTTGTGGAGAATGAGGTCGGTATCACCCCGACCGGGCGCCATCGTGTAGGCAAGGTTCATCTTGGTAGTCCTCAGTTTGGGCAAAAGGGCTGGAATTCAACCAATGCCCCAGCGGGAAGAATGTCAGCATCGGCGGGTAGGTAGATCAGGCCAGACGCCATGGAGAGGCCCGCCACCCGAGAGGAATGCGTCTCGGGCTCAAAGCTTACGACTTCCCGTCCGTGCGGATCAAAACCGGTGCAATACGCGGGGCGAACCTCGCAACGCCCTGGATTGCGGGTGATGTCCTGTGAGATGACGACATGCCTGCGTGCGACGCCGTGGCCAATTTCGCCTGTCAGGCGCTTGACCAGCGCCTCGCCGAACAGATGCCAGGTGATGAAGGCAGACAGCGGGTTGCCGGGAAGGCCAAGCCACAGGGCCCCCCGGACCTGCCCGAACGATATCGGCTTGCCCGGTTTGATTGCGACGCCGCTGAAGATGATATCGGCCCCCTTGGCGGTGAGGGCAGGCTTCACATGATCCTCTTCGCCAACTGAAATCCCGCCCGTGGTGATCAACAGGTCAGCGATTTCCGCCAGTTCGGCGATCTGCAGGAACAACCCATCCCGGCTGTCGAGACCCGTTTCAATGGCGACCAGATCGATGTTCGGTCGCATCAAGGCCGCGCGCAGCATTGGCGTGTTCACGTCCCAGATCTGCGCCGCTGACCGGTCTGCGCCCGCCTGCCGGATTTCATCGCCGGTCACCAGAAGCGCCACGCGCAGGGGTCTGCGGACGCGCACCTGTGCCGCCCCGGCTGCGGCGCAGACCGCGATTTCGCGGGTGCCGAGGCGTCTCCCCTTTTGCAGGACGAGTGCGCCCGCAGCCATCTCGCTGCCTGCGCGGCGGATGTTCAGGCCGGGATTCGGGCGGTGGTCGATGCGGATGGTGCAGCCGGTCCGCTGGACGTCTTCCTGCATCACGACGGCATCCGCGCCGACCGGGATCGGGGCGCCGGTGAAGATGCGGCTGGCTTGCAGACCTGACAGCGGCGCGGCTGTCTGCCCGGCGGGAATACGCGCGGCGACGGGCACGTCCCACGGACCCTGACCGGTCAAGGCAGACGTTGCGACTGCATAACCATCCATCGCGGAATTGTCGAAAGGCGGTGTGGGTAGAAGCGCTGTGACCGGGTCGGCAAGGATGCGGCCAAGGGCGTTATCGGTCGCAAGAAGCTCGGTTCCCGTGACCGCAGTCGTCCGGTCGCGGATCAGTGCCAGGGCGTCATCGACGCTGAGGAGGGCTTTGGCCGTGTCGCGCCGGTCGCAGCCACAGCCTGACGTGCCGATGGGGTGCAGGATCGTCATTCCGCTGCCTCCTCTTTGAAATGGCCCGGCCCGATGGTGCAGTCCAGATCGCGCAGGCGGCCATCTTTCAGGCCGTAGATCAGACCGTGGACGCGAACATTCGCGCCGCGCCGCCACGCCCGCTGCAGGATCGGCGTCTCGCAGACGCGGCGCACACCTTCGACCACGTTGAATTCGGCCAGACGGTCGCGCCGGCCTTCCATGTCCGGTTCGCGACCCAGATCAACGGCATAGGCCCGCGCCAGACGTCGGATCGGTTCAAGCCAGTGGTCCACCAGACCATGCGGCAGGTCCTCGGTCGCGGCCTTGATCCCGCCGCAGCCGTAATGGCCGCAGACGATGATTTCCCG
This sequence comes from Rhodobacter sp. SY28-1, assembly GCF_005222785.1. Taxonomy (GTDB): domain Bacteria; phylum Pseudomonadota; class Alphaproteobacteria; order Rhodobacterales; family Rhodobacteraceae; genus Tabrizicola. Next base: position 248,744 of record NZ_STGH01000002.1, read on the forward strand.
CACCTTCAGCGCCTCGACCGCGAATTCCAGCGACGAAAGCAGGTTCATGTCGGACGAGTGGATGATGTTTGCGACGTTGCGGTGGACGAAGACCTCGCCCGGATCCAGACCCGCGACCACGTTGGCGGGCACCCGGCTGTCGGAACAGCCGATCCAGAAATATTCAGGCGCCTGCAGGGCGGCAAGCCGGGTGAAGTAGTCGGGCTCCTGGGCCTGCCGGTTTGCCGACCAGATTCGGTTGCGTGCCATCAGGTCATTCAGCATCAGGTGTCTCCGCATAGGGGGACAGGCCCCGGCGCGCCCGCATCTGGCGGGACAGTTTTTGCAGATCGCGTCGCGTCAGCCGGGCGCGGGCGATGGGCAGCAGGATGGCGTTTTCGGCGGCAAGGTGACGGCGCACATGACCCGCAAACCGTGTCAGCAACTGGCGATCTTCGGGAGTCAGCCCGGACCCGGTATCCAGGCAGCGGGCAAGGGCCGACCGAAGTCCGGGCAAGAGGCCTGTTGCTTCGTCCAGATCAGTGCGGATCCGGGAGATCGCGCGGGCGATGCCGTCTTCTGCGGGGCAGCGGCGGGCAAGCAGAGGAAAAAGGTCCTCGGCCTCATCCCGCATGTGGATGTTCAGCTCTTCGTTCACAAAGCGCAGGACGGTTCGCGCGGCAGAGGGATCAAAGGACGCGGACAGGGCCAGCCAGTCGATCACGGAACACACCTGACGCTCGCGCAGATGATCAGCGCAGAGAAAGTCCAAAGGGGTCGCAAGCAGCGAGAGGTCGGTCGGCGACAGTCCGTCGCCGCGCCGTGCGATCTGCGTCTGCGAGGAATTCTGGCCCTTCATGCCTACCCCTCGTGCTTTTCAGATCGGTTCCAGGCTTGCGCCGGTGATCTGCGCGCCTTTGGCCAAACCTGCGATGTAGTCCCGCGACGCACGCGCCCAGGCCGCCTTTTCCAGCGCCTGAGCAATCTTCGGGCGCACCGTGTCAAAGGGCAGCACCTGACCCGGCGCAATCGCGTTCAGACGGATGATGTGCCAACCATGGCGCGACAGAACCGGCGCGGGCGTCATGGTGCCCTCGGCCAGGTTGCGCAGGGCGGCCTCGAACTCGGGCACGGTGTCGCCGGGGCCAAGCTGGCCCAGATGGCCGCCTTGCGCCTTTGACCCGCAATCGCTTTCGCGGGCGGCATTGGCAAAGCCTTTGGCATCGCCGTCCAGCCGGACCAGCACGGCCTTGGCGCGGGTCTCGGCCACGGCGGTTTCCGCATCGTCGCGCGGGTCGCAGGCGCACAGGATGTGCGACACGTCCCACAAGGGGGCTGACCGGAACCGTTCAGGGTCCTTGGCCCATTCGGCCTGCACATCGGCATCCGTCACCGGAGCGATGGACAGCGCGTCGTCCAGAAGCGCGCGGATCAATGCCTCATCTTCGGTCTCGACCCGGCCGGGGGACAGCTCTTCCGGGTCCGGCTGCAGTCCGCGCGCCCGAGCCTCTTGCAAGAGAAGGGTTCGGATCGCCAGTGCCTGCGCCGCCTTGCGCCAGGCAATGCCGGGCTTGTCCTTGGGCGCGCTGTGGTTCTGGGCCTCGGCAGCAATCGCCGCCGAGGGGATGGTTTCGCCGTTCACGACGACTTCGGGGAAAAGGGCCATGTTCATCGCGATCACTCCGCCGGTGTGGTGGCTTTGGGGCCGGATTTGCCTTGCCGGGCGTCATAGTCGCGGCGGCGTTCATCCAGCGGGCGACGGCGGCGTGAGCGCACGATCTGGTAGCCGGGCCGGGTCAGGAGATAGCGGAAGGGCGCGGCAAAGCCGGACCAGATGTGCACCAGCCGGGTGAAGGGGAACAGCATGGTGATGATCAGGCCAAGGAAGATGTGCAGCTTGAACAGCCAGTGCACATCCACCACGGTGACCCAGGCGTTCACGTTCCAGGTGACCACGCTTTGCGACCATTCCATGAAGCGGATCATTTCGGCCCCGTCCATGTGTTGCAGCGACTGGGTGATCGTCAGCAGGCCGATGGCAAGCTGCAGCCAGATCAGCAGCAGGATCAGGATGTCCAACGTTGTCGAGGTGGCGCGGATGCGGGGGTCGGTCAGGCGGCGGTGGATCAGCATCGTGCCGCCGATCAGCGCGGCAAGGCCCGCCGGACCGCCGATCAGCACGGCCAGCCATTGCTTCAGCCCGTAGGGCACGCCAAGCGCATCCAGCACCCAGACCGGGGTGAAAAGGCCGACAAGGTGGCCAAAGAACACCGTCAGGATGCCGACATGGAACAGGATTGATCCCCAGATCAGTTGCTTCTTGCGCAAAAGCTGGCTGGAGGAGCTTTTCCAGGTGAAGGGGTCGCGTTCATAGCGCGCGATGGAGCCGACAAGGAACACGGTCAGCGCGACATAGGGCATGACCCCGAAGATGACGAAGTTGATGTCGAAATCGCCGAACATGTCATGCGCTCCTGTTCAGGGGGTTGGGGGCTGGCTTGTCCATGGTGGCCAGCATGTCGCGGACCTGCGGGCAGCCAGCGTTTGGGTCGGGCCCGAAGGTCACTTCGGTTTCCTCCCACACCGCATCCAGCGCGGTGAGATCGGTCGGATCGTCGTCGGCCTGCGCCAGCATTCCCGCCACGGCTTCGACATCGGCCTGTCCGCCTGCCAGCTGGGAAAGAGCGGCGAACGCGGCGTCATATCCGCTTTCGCGCCGGACCAGACGGGTTGCGAGAGCGTCAAGGATATGCGCCGCGTCCGCCAAGGTTTCCTGCGCTTCGGCAAAGGGACGCGTCGACAGGAATTCCAGCAGCACCGGCAGGTGGTCGGGCAGTTCCGTGGTGGCAGGCTCAAAACCCGCCGCCCGGTAGGTTTCGATCAGGCTGACCATCGCACCGCCCCGGTCCCGGCTTTCGCCGTGGACATGTTCGAAGAGGTTCAATGACAGCGTGCGTGAGCGGTCGAACAGCATGACATAGCTTTCCTGCACGTCGAACAGGTCACCCTGTCCGAGGTTGCTGGTCAGCCGTTGCAACGCCGCACGGGTTGCGGGCTTCAACCGGGGATCGGCGGCCAGTACAGACCCAATCTCGGGCATGGCCTCCTGCAGTTCCGCCGTCGGATAGCTGAGGATCAGTGACAGTGCCTTGAGTGTGCGGTCCATCAGAATGACTCCAGCGGAAGGGCGAAGGACTTCTTCTTGCCGCCGAACAGGCTGGTCTTGCCAGTTTCGCCCGAGGAACAGCCGTTGCCGTCGGTGAACCCGCAGCCGCCCCGGATATCCGCGCCGGCTTCGTTCTGTTCGCGGTGCGCGGTGGGGATGGCGAAGCGGTCTTCGTAGTCGGCGATGGCCATGATCTTGTACATGTCCTCGATCATCCGGCCCGACATGCCGACGCGGGCCGCGATGCCTTCGTCGCGGACGCCGTCAACGGTCAGCGCCCGCATGTAAAGGCGCATGGCGGACATGCGCTCCAACGCGTGGACGATGGGTTCTTCGTCGCCTGCCGTCAGCATGTTGGCGAGGTACTGCACCGGGATGCGCAAGCTGCGCACATCGGGCATCTGGTCGCTCATCGCGATCTGACCGGCCTGGGCCGCGTTCTGGATCGGCGACAGCGGCGGGATGTACCAGACCATCGGCAGGGTGCGGTATTCGGGATGCAGCGGGAAGGCGACCTTCCATTCCATCGCCATTTTCCAGATCGGGCTGACCTTGGCGGATTCGATCCAGTCCTCCGGCACGCCATCACGGCGGGCGGCGGCGATCACTTCGGGGTCGTTAGGGTCAAGGAACACATCCAGCTGCGCGCCGTAGAGGTCGGTCTCGCGTTCCGCGCTGGCGGCGGCCTCGATCTTGTCGGCGTCGTAGAGGATCACCCCCAGATAGCGGATGCGCCCGACGCAGGTTTCCGAACAGACGGTGGGCTGGCCGGACTCAATCCGCGGATAGCAGAAGGTGCATTTCTCGGATTTGCCGGATTCCCAGTTGTAATAGACCTTCTTGTACGGGCAGCCGGTGATGCACATCCGCCAGCCGCGGCACTTTTCCTGGTCGATCAGCACGATGCCGTCTTCCTCGCGCTTGTAGATCGCGCCCGAGGGGCAGGAGGCGGCGCAGGTCGGGTTCAGGCAGTGTTCGCACAGGCGCGGCAGATACATCATGAAGGTATTCTCATACTCTCCGTAGATCTGCTTCTGGATGTTCTCGAAGTTGTAGTCCTTGGACCGTTTCGAGAATTCGCCGCCCAGGATTTCCTCCCAGTTCGGGCCCTTTTCGATCTTCTCCATCCTTTCGCCCGTGATCTTGGAGCGGGGGCGCGCGGTGGGGAAGGCGTTCATGTCGGGCGCGGATTTCAGGTGGTCATAGTCGAAATCGAACGGCTCATAGTAGTCGTCGATTTCCGGCATCGAGGGGTTGGCGAAGATGTTCGCCAGAATCCGCCATTTCGACCCCTGCTTGGGGTGCAGCTTGCCCGATTTCGATCGCGACCAGCCGCCATTCCAGCGCTTCTGGTTTTCCCAGTCGGTCGGATAGCCGGTACCGGGCTTAGTTTCGACGTTGTTGAACCAAGCGTACTCGACGCCTTCGCGGCTGGTCCAGACGTTCTTGCAGGTGACGGAACAGGTGTGACAGCCGATGCACTTGTCCAGGTTCAGAACTTTGCCGATTTGCGCGCGAACTTTCATTCCGCTGCCTCCACATTGCGGGTTGCGGGCGTATCCAGCCAGTCAACTTTCTTCATTTTCCGCACGATCACGAACTCGTCGCGGTTGCTGCCGACGGTGCCGTAGTAGTTGAACCCGTAGGACAATTGCGCATAGCCGCCGATCATGTGGGTGGGCTTCAGCGTTGTGCGGGTGACCGAGTTGTGGATGCCGCCGCGATTGCCAGTCTTTTCCGATCCGGGCGTGTTCACGATCTTTTCCTGCGCGTGGTACATGAAGAGCGTGCCCTGCTTGATGCGCTGGGACACCACCACCCGCGCGGTCAGCGCGCCGTTGCTGTTGTAGGCCTCGACCCAGTCGTTATCGACCAGCCCGGCCTTCTTGGCATCGACCTCGGACATCCAGACCACCGGCCCGCCGCGGTTCAGCGTCAGCATCAGAAGGTTGTCTGTATAGGTGGAATGGATGCCCCATTTCTGGTGCGGCGTGATGAAGTTCAGCACGACATGCGGGTTGCCCTCGGCTGCGTCGTTGTTGACGGCCTTGGTGATGGTCTTCAGGTCCACCGGCGGGCGATAGCTGACGAAACCTTCGCCGAAGGCCCGCATCCAGAGGTGATCCTGATACAGCTGCTGGCGGCCGGTCAGGGTGCGCCACGGGATCAGCTCGTGCACGTTGGTATAGCCCGCGTTGTAGCAGACCGTTTCCGATTCAATCCCCGACCAGGTGGGACTGGAGATGATCTTGCGCGGTTGCGCCGCGATGTCGCGGAAGCGGATCTTGGTGTGATGCGCGCCTTCGGCAAGGTGGGCATGGTGGCGGCCGGTGGGTTTTTCCAGCTCTTCCCACGCCTTGACGGCCACTTCGCCGTTGGTTTCGGGGGCCAGCATCAGGATCATTTCCGCCGCCTGAATAGCGGTATCCAGCTTGGCGAGACCATGCGACACGCCCTCATCGTGCACCACGCCGTTCAGATCGCGCAGCAGGCCAACCTCGACCTTGGTATCCCAGTTGATCCCCTTGCCGCCGTTGCCGAGTTTTTCCAGCAGCGGGCCGACCGAGGTGAACTTCTTGTAGAGGTTCGGATAATCCCGCTCGACCGCGATATAGTTCGGCGCGGTCTTGCCGGGGATCAGGTCACATTCGCCCTTCTTCCAGTCGCGGACATGCGCCTGCGCCAACTCGCCGGGGGTGTCGTGCAGCAGGGGAAGCTGGACGATGTCGGTCTCAACCCCCAGCACTTCCGGGGCGACTTCGCTGAACTTCTTCGCGATGGACTTGAAGATTTCCCAGTCGGATTTCGACTCGTAGGCCGGGTCCACCGCCGCCTGCAGCGGGTGGATGAAGGGGTGCATGTCGGACGTGTTCAGGTCGTCCTTTTCGTACCAGCTGGCCGTCGGCAGCACGATGTCGGAATAGACGCAGGTGGTGGACATCCGGAAGTCGATGGTCACCAGCAGGTCAAGTTTTCCCTTCGGCGCCTCGTCATGCCAGACGGCCTCGACCGGCTTGGCGTGACCTTCCTCGCCCAGATCCTTGCCCATCACGCCGTGATCGGTGCCCAGCAGGTGCTTGAGGAAGTATTCATGCCCCTTGCCCGACGACCCCAGCAGGTTCGAGCGCCAGACAAACAGGTTGCGCGGCCAGTTCTCCGGGGCGTCCGGGTCTTCGCAGGACATCTGCAGACGGCCTGCCTTCAACTCCTCGGCCACATAGGCCGGAATGGCCTTGCCTGCGGCCTTGGCCGCTTTCGACACCTCCAGCGGGTTGGTCTTCAGCTGCGGGGCCGAAGGCAGCCAGCCCATCCGTTCGGCGCGGATGTTGTAGTCGATCAGGGAGATATCCCAGTCGCCCTTGGGTGCGGTCGGCGACAGGATCTCGCCCGCGCGGAGCGTCTCATAGCGCCACTGGTCGGTATGGGCATACCAGGCAGAGGTTGAGTTCATGTGCCGCGGCGGGCGGTTCCAGTCCAGCGCGAAGGCCAGAGGTGCCCAGCCGGTCTGCGGGCGCAGCTTCTCCTGCCCCACATAATGCGACCAGCCGCCGCCTTCCTGACCGATGCAACCGCACATCACCAGCATGTTGATGATGCCGCGGTAGTTCATGTCCATGTGGTACCAGTGGTTCAAACCGGCCCCGAGGATGACCATGCTTTTGCCATGGGTTTTTTCGGCATTGCCCGCGAATTCCCGCGCGACGGCGATGATCTTCTCGCGCGCGACGCCGGTGATCTTTTCGGCCCACGCCGGGGTATAGGGGCTGTCGTCGTTGAAGTCCTTGGACACCCATTTGCCGCCAAGACCCCGGTCAAGGCCATAGTTGGCGCAGAAGAGGTCGAACACCGTGGCGACCAGTGCCTGCGACCCGTCAGCGAGGGTCACGCGGCGGGCTGGGATATTGCGGGTCAACACCTCGGGGTGGTCGCATTTCACGAAATCGCCGGTTGCGACGCCGCCGAAATAGGGGAAGTCGACGCCGACAACCTCGTCATGATGCTCGTCCAGGATCTGGCTGAGCCGCAGGTTCGCCTCGGCCCCCTTGGCACGTTGTTCCAGGTTCCACTTGCCCTCTTCGCCCCAGCGGAAACCGATGGAGCCGTTGGGGGCGACGATCTGGCCCGAAGCCTCGTCATAAGCGACCGTCTTCCAGTCGGGGTTGTTGGTTTCGCCCAACTGACCCGCGAAATCCTCGGCCCGCAGCATGCGGCCGGGGACAAGGTGGCCGTCGCGGTCTTCCAGCCGGACCAGCATCGGCATGTCGGTGTATTTGCGGGCGTAGTCCTCGAAATACTCGGCCTGCCGATCCAGGTGATATTCGCGCAGGATCACATGGCCCATCGCCATCGCCATCGCCGCATCGGTGCCCGCCTGCGGGTTCAGCCAGATGTCGCCGAACTTGGCCGCTTCGGAATAGTCAGGGCTGACCACGGCGGACTTGGTGCCGCGATAGCGGACCTCGGTGTAGAAGTGCGCGTCAGGCGTACGGGTCTGCGGGACGTTCGAGCCCCAGAGCATCAGGAACCCGGCGTTGTACCAGTCGGCCGATTCCGGCACGTCGGTCTGTTCGCCCCAGGTCTGCGGGCTGGCGGGCGGCAAGTCGCAATACCAGTCGTAGAACGACATGCAGGTGCCGCCGAGAAGTGACAGATACCGCGAACCGGCGGCATAGCTGACCATCGACATCGCGGGGATCGGCGAGAAGCCGAACACCCGATCCGGGCCATGGGTCTTGGCGGTATAGGCATTGGCTGCGGCGATGATCTCGGTCGCCTCGTCCCAGGTGGCGCGCACGAAGCCGCCCTTGCCGCGCGTCTTGGTATAGCTGGCGCGCAATTTGGGATCGTTCTGGATCGCGGCCCAGGCAGCCACCGGAGCCATGGTGGGCCGCATCTTGCGCCAAGCCCGCATCAGCGCGCCCCGGATCAGCGGGTTCTTCACCCGGTTGGCGGAATAGAGATACCAGCTGTAGGACGCCCCCCGTGCACAGCCGCGCGGTTCATGGTTCGGCAGGCCCGCCCGGGTGCGGGGGTAATCCGTCTGCTGCGTCTCCCAGGTGACGATCCCCGACTTGACGTAGATCTTCCACGAACAGGACCCGGTGCAGTTCACCCCGTGGGTTGACCGCACGATCTTGTCGTGCCGCCAGCGGTTTCTGTAGGTGTCTTCCCAGTCGCGGTTTTCCCGCGTGGTTTGACCCCAGCCATCCGAGAATTGTTCCAACTCCTTGCTCTGGAAGAAGTTCAGTCTGTCGAGAAGGTGGCTCATCTTGGCGTCCTTTCGTTATTCTGCGGGATGGGCAGCGGCGCCCGAAGAGGCACGGCCGCGCTCGATATCGTGGAGAAGCCCGCCGGGGCGCGTGTAGACGACCCAGGTGATGGCAAGGCAGACGACGTAGAAGGCCAGGAACAGCCACAGCGCGCCGATCGGGCTGCCGGTCATGGCGATGGACGAGCCATAGGCCTTGGGGATGAAGAACCCGCCATAGGCCCCGATGGCGCTGGTGAAGGCGACGATGCCGCCCGATTCCATCGCGATCTGGCGGGCGCGGTCTGCCCCGGTCAGGTGCGGCATCAGGCGCGGCACTTCGCGGCCCATGATCACCGGGATCATCTGGAAGGTCGACGCATTGCCGACCCCGGTGAAGAAGAACAGCGCCATGAACCCGGCGAAGAACCCGGCAAAGCTGCCTGCCTGCAGCGACAGGATCACACCAAGGACCGAGGCGGTCATGCCGACGAAGACCCAGAAGGTGACCCGTCCGCCGCCGAACTTGTCAGACACCCAGCCCGTACCCGCGCGGGACAGCGCACCGACCAGGGGACCGAGGAAGACGTATTGCAGGGCGTTGATGTCCGGAAAGGCGATCCGGCTCAGCAGCGGAAAGCCTGCTGAATAACCGATGAAGCTGCCGAAGGTGCCGATATAGAGGACGCACATCAGCCAGTTGTGGGTGCGGCCAAAGATTACCGATTGCTGGGCAAAGCTGGCCTTGGCATCGGCGATGTCGTTCATCCCGACCCATGCCGCGATGGTCGAAATCAGGATGAACGGAACCCAGATGAAGCCTGCATTCTGCATCCAGAGCTCGCCACCGTCGGTCAGGGCTTGCGGTGCCCCTCCCATCGCGCCGAAGACGCCCACGGTAATGACCAGCGGCACCAGGAACTGCATGACGCTGACGCCCAGGTTGCCAAGACCTGCATTCAGGGCCAAGGCGTTGCCCTTTTCGGCCTTGGGGAAGAAGTAGCCGATGTTGGCCATGGAGGAGGCAAAGTTGGCCCCGCCAAGCCCGCACAGCAGCGCCAGCACCAGGAAGATGAAGTAGGGGGTCTCCGGGTTCTGCACCGCATAGCCGATCCCGATGGCAGGCAGCATCAGTGAGGCGGTGGACAGCGTCGTCCAAAGCCTGCCGCCAAAGATCGGCACCATGAAGCCGTAGAAGATCCGCAGGGTCGCGCCTGACAGGGCGGGCAGGGCCGCCAGCCAGAACAGTTGCTCGGGCGTGAAGGCAAAGCCGATCAGCGGCAGCTTGGCTACGACCATCGACCACACCATCCAGACCGAGAAGGCCAGCAGCAGCGCCGGGATCGAGATCCAGAGGTTGCGACGGGCAATGCTGCGGCCCTTATCGGCCCAGAACGCGGGTTCCTCGGGACGCCAATCCTCCAGCACGCGGGGCATGGTGGTGCGGTCCGGGTGGTGGATGGCCTGCATTTCCGGCAGTTGCGGCAGGCTGTCCAAGGCCTCGCCATGGGCGGCACGTTCCATCGCGCGGACCGACAGGTGCATCCAGGTCAGGGCCAGGGCGACCAGCACGAACAGCAGCGCAAAGCACGAGGTGTAGATGCCGGTCAGGTCCAGAAGCGCGCCGAAGGCGATGGGCAGAACAAAGCCGCCAAGCCCGCCGATCATGCCGACAAGACCCCCGACTGCGCCGACATGGTTGGGGTAGTAGACCGGGATGTGCTTGAAGACCGCCGCCTTGCCGAGGCTCATGAAAAAGCCAAGCGCGAACAGGGTGGCGATGAAGGGCCACAGGCCCATGCTGGTCGAAAAGGCGATCGGGCCGTCCTTGCCCTGGATGATGTAATCCGTTGGCGGATAGGAGAGCATGAACAGGAACAGCATGGAAAAGCCGAAGGTCCAGTACATGACCGACCGCGCGCCGAACTTGTCCGAGAGGTGCCCGCCGTAGGCGCGGAACAGGCTGGCCGACAGGCTGAAGGACGCGGCCGCCATACCCGCCGTGCGCACGTCGACGCCGTAGACGTCGATCAGATAGTGCGGCAGCCACAACGCCAGCGCCACGAAGGCACCGAAGACGAAGAAGTAGTACAGCGAGAAACGCCACACCTGCAGGTTCTTCAGCGGCGCGAACTGTTGGGCAAATCCAGGAGCCTTGGCGCCGGATTTGCGACGCTCCACCAGCGCGGGGTCGTCCTTGGCGAAGACGAAGAAAATCACGCCCATCAGGGCAAGGGCTGCGGCCCAGGTGTTGGCCACACCCTGCCAGCCATAGGCGACCATCACGAAGGGGGCGACGAACTTGGTTACCGCCGCGCCGATATTGCCCGCGCCGAAGATGCCCAGGGCCGTGCCCTGATGGCCCGCGTCATACCAGCGGCTGACATAGGCCACGCCGATGATGAAGGACCCGCCGGCAAGACCCACGCCCAGCGCTGCGACCAGATACATGACGTAGCTGTCGGCGAAGGTCAGCGCCCAGGTGGCCAAAGCCGCAAGGATCATCTGCGCCGAAAACACCAGCCGTCCGCCGTATTTCTCGGTCCAGACGCCAAGGAAGATCCGGGTCAGTGATCCCGTCAGGATCGGGGTGGCGACCAGAAGGCCGAACTGGGTATCGTTCAGACCCAGCTCGCCCTTGATGGCGACGCCGATGATGGAAAAGATCGTCCAGACCGCGAAACAGGCGGTGAAGGCGATGGTGCTAAGGCCAAGGGCGCGCGTCTGGTCCGCGCGTGAGGCGATGGCTTCGGTCTGCATGGCAGGGGCCTCCGGCAAGAATGGCTTGGTCACCCGGGAAAGGGGTCGCAAGCAGACCTGCCGCCAGAATAGGCCGAAAGACTTGATCTAGATCACGCCGAAAAATTATCTGAACGAAATAAATGGCTTGGCGAAAAATGTTGCCTTGGGTGTGTCGCGATATCAAGCCCGTCGCGGCGGCAATCAAATGGCGGCTTGACAAATATCAAGCGATCCGGCGACCTTGTCGCATCTGATGCGGAGCGCATGGCATGCCCGAGGCCCAGTACCCCGAGATTCGAGCGCTTGGTCTGTTTGCGGAAATGGCAGAGGCGAATTTCCTGTCGCTGATGCGCGGCGCCTATGTGCAGAACTTTCCCCCGCATATCGAACTGATCAGCGAGGGCGAACCCAGCGACTTCCTGCACGTCGTTCTGTCCGGCTCGGTCGATCTGTTCTCGACCTGGAACGGCCGCGACACCAGTCTTGCGACGGTTCGGCCGATCTCGACCTTCATTCTTGCAGCGACAGTCAAGAATGCGCCTTACCTAATGTCTGCCAGAACACTGGAGAAAAGCCGGATCGTCCTGATCCCCAGCCAGGACGTGCGCGCGATCTTCGATGTCGACGGCAGTTTTGCCCGCGCGATCGTGACAGAGCTGGCGCAGTGCTATCGGTCGGTCATCAAGGCTCAGAAGGACTTGAAGCTTCGGACCTCGCTGGAACGGCTGGCAAACTATTTGCTGCGCTATCAAAAGCGCGCTGGTGGGGCTGCCGCGTTCGATCTGGATTTCGAAAAGCGGCGGCTGGCTTCCGTGCTGGGCATGACGCCCGAGAATCTGAGCCGCGCCTTCAAGGGGTTGCAACCGTACGGCGTCACGGTCGAGGGCACGCGCATTGCGATTGCCGATCAGGCCGATCTGGAGAGGTTCGCAAGACCCAATCCCTTGATCGACGACCATTCGACCTGATGGTCACGGCAAGGGGCTGACCCCGAAGAGCAACGGGTGCGCGGCGATCAGCAGCAGATAAAGGGCCAAACCCGTCACAAGGCGCAGCAGCGGCAACGGCAGGGGTGCCGCGCCTTTGACCTTTGCGGCCAAAGCGTCCCAATCCTTGCCCATCTCGCGCCGTTTCCGACGGTCGATCAGGCGTCGCCCAAGAAGTGCGAAACCGGTGAAAGTGCCGAACAGGATCACATGCGCAAGGTCACCGTTCGGCACGACATGGGCCGTCCCCCCCCCCCCAGCGCGAGAAGCAGCGGATGGCGGTTCAGGCGCACGATCCCCGGACGGTCCGGATCGAACGTCTCGTTCCGGGCTCCGCCAAAGGAAAACGGATTGGGTCGCGCGATGGCCAGTGACAGGATCACGCAGACCGGCAGCATGATGACAAGGGGGACAAGATATTGCCAGGGGGCCCAGGTCCACAGCGGCACATAGGGCGCCCTGCCCGCGGCCGCGATCAACCAGCCTAGGACGGCAAGCGACAGTGCCGAATAGGCCAGCGTGAAACCGCGTCGGCCGAGAGCCCGCTGAAGGTGCGGGCGCATGGCCGGTCGCAGCGGTAGCGAGTGGGTCAGGAAGAACGCCGCAAACGCCGCCGTGAATTCCAGCCAGTCCATGGCGTTCCTCAGATGCGCTTTGCAGCAGGCAGGCGCAGCAGCAGACGGCCATAGAGCACCGCAAATCCCGCAAAGGACAGGATCCACGCCGTGCCAGCAACCATGTGCAGGACCGACGCTTGGTTCGGCCAGATCCCTGCGGCAAACCGGGCCAGCACCGCCACGACCAGCGCCGCATAGACAAGGACCGTACCGGGCCCGGCGGTCAGGGTCTGTCCGGTGTGGCCAAGCGTGGCCCGGGTCATCACGGCCAGCGTCATCAGTCCAGCCGCACCGCCCATCCAAAGGTGCTGCGCTGCCGCCATGCCAATCAGGCCGGGGGCAAGGATCTCTGCACCCAGTGCCAGGGCACCAATCGGCAAGAAAGCATAGCCAAGGTGCAAGACCGCGACCAAGGGTTCGGCCAGCGTCCGGTCCCCAGCCCAGCGCGCCAACCGGACGGCGTGCAGCGTCCCCGCCGTCAGCAGCAGCGCGCCGGTCACCAGGTGATCTGGCAAGACGACCCAGGCCAGAAGAGCGGTCAGCAGGGTCAGAAGTGCTGCCTTGTCGAACCGCTGCATCGGCGGCACGGGCAACCGCCCCGGCCCGCGCTTGACCAGCCAGTTGCGCGTGAAGGACGGAACGATCCGCCCCCCGATCACCGCAATCATCATGACCATCGCGCCAAGCCCGATCTTCAGACCGTAGCCTTGCGCGGCATAGTCTCCACGCGCGGCCTCGAGATGGAAGATGCCGTTGCCAAGGGTCAGCACGCCCAGCATTGCCAGCACGATCAGGTTGCGCCAGTTCCTGCCCGCCACGATCTCGCGCCCGATCACGGCGGCAAGCGCGACCGGCATCGCAAGGTCGGCCAGCGCCACGGCAATGGGCGGCAGGTAAAGCGATGCCGCAACCGCCAACCGCCCGATCAGCCACAGCGCGAACAGGGCACCGAGCGGCCAGCCGACTATCGGCAACCTGCCGGTCCAGTTCGGAACCGCTGTCAGCAAGAACCCCGCGATGACGGCAGCCACATAACCGAACAGAAATTCGTGCGCATGCCAGGACACCGGGTCAAAGGCGGTCGGCAGGGTCAGATGCCCCGACAGCATCGGCACCCACAGGGTCATCGCCAGGGCGGCCCAGACGCCAGCGCCGAAAAAGAAGGGGCGAAACCCGTAGGTCAGGAGGGCCGGCCCACGCCAGGCGCGCATCTGTTCGGCAGAGCTGGTCATGGGTCCTCGCGCTGAAACTGGACGCTCGCTTCGGTCAGGATGACATCCAGCGGAATGTCGTGAGGCTGGGGAAAGATGGTGGACAGCTGCGCCGCCTGCAATCCGATCCCGATGGTAAATGGTCGTGGCGCCAGCGTGGCCAGAGTGCGGTCGAAATACCCGCCGCCATAGCCCAGCCGGAACCCGGCGCTGTCCCACCCGACGACGGGTGCCAGCGCCACATCGGGTGCAAGTCGGTCAGCCTCGGGTGGGGGCACGGGTATGTTCCAGTCCCCCCGGATCATGTGCAACCCGGGATGCCAGCGACGAAAGACCAGCGGGCTGGCCCGCACTTCCACCACCGGCAGCGCGATGATGACGCCTGCCTCGTGCAGTTCGGCCATCAGTCCGCGCAGATCGGGTTCACCCTTGATCGGCCAGTAGGCAGACAGGACCATCCCCGCCGCGCCATCGAACCTTGACGCAAGAAACTGCCGCAGATGTCCGGCCAGCGTCGTGCCGATGTTCTGGCGGTCGGCCACCGAAAGCGCATCCCGCTCGGCCCGAAGGCGGATTCGTTCGGCCCGTCGCCAGCGCGCCACGTCGCGGGCCTGTTCGGGGTCTGTTGCCAGCGGGTCAAAGTAATCGGGCGCGATCTCGGCAGCCAGACAGGGTGGCGAGGCATAGCGGACCGGATCAGGCATCGGCACGACCAACCGGCTCGAACTGCGGAAACAGCACCTCGTTTTCCAGCCGCATATGTTCGGTCAGATCCGCGACGAACTCAGTCAGACCTTCGTACATCCGGGTCCAGGTGCCGCAGGCCCCATCAGGCAGGGTCAGGTTGCCGGTCAGGCGCCTGATTTCGGCCAGATCGCGATCATGCCCGGCGTGATCCGCCCGCATCACCGCAATCGGTGCCTCGATCCCTGGCATCCCGCCGCGGCGGATGGCTGGAAAGAGGATCAGCTCCTCTTTTTTCATGTGGACTTCCATCTCGCCGATCATCTGGCGCAATAGGATGGACAAGCCGTCGGGCACCTTGTCACCGCCGAAATGCACGTCCTCGACCCGTTCGGCCAGGCTGGCGAGCATCGGCAACTGTTCACGGTGGCGCGCGTGATAGCGCGTCTCGATATGATGGGTCAGGGCCGCGGGGTCATTGGTCGCAAGGGGTGTCATCCTGGTCCTCCTGTCATCAGAACAGCTTGGGGGGTGCGTCCGGGCGGGCCTGGGCCGAAACAACTGCGATGTGCAGGGAATGGGCGATCCGTTCGGCGCGTTCGATCACATGGGCCGCGCCTGCGGGTGTGCAGGTTTCCTCTGCCGTGGCGCGAAACAGGGCAAGCCAGCGGTCGAAATGTGCGGCGTCGATGGGCAGGGGAGTGTGCGCTGGCACCGGCCTGCCGTGATATTGCCCCGTCATCAGGGCGACCGATGACCAGAATGCGACCATACGTTCCAGATGCGGGGTCCAGTCGGTGATCCTTGTGGCAAAGATCGGTCCCAGCATCTGATCGGCGCGGACCTTGCTGTAAAAGCGGTGCACAAGTTTGCACAGCACCGCCTCATCCAGCCCGGTTTCCGCCATCAGCGCGGCCGTCATCCCCGGGCGTGCTGAAGTGGGATTTTCTAGTGGAGCGACCGTTTCCATCTGAGTCTCCGTCTTGCGGTTTGGCATAGACCTGCTAATAGGTATTGTAAATACCAATTCAAGGATACTCACCGGCATGCGCCTGACTTCGTTCACCGACTTCGGCCTTCGGATGCTGATGCGCATGGCGGGCGATCCCGCACGGGCGTTTTCCACCTCTGAGCTGGCCGAGGATCTGGGGCTGTCACGCAACCATCTGGCCAAGATCATGCAGCATATGTCTCGCGCCGGGTTCATCGACACCCGGCGTGGTGGCGGTGGTGGTGCCGTACTTGCGCGACCGGCGGCAGATATCCGTCTGGGCGACATCGTGCGCCTGCTTGAGGAAGGTCAGCCGCTAGTCGAGTGCTTTGGGGCCGGGACAGGAACCTGTTCGATCGACGGGCGATGCGGCCTGAAGGCCCGTCTCAGGTCGGCGGAAGTGGCATTTCTGAACGATCTGAACCGGTCGACCCTGGCCGATATCGCGCTGGCACCGCAAAGTCCCCTTGGCTTGGTGGGTCAGCCATGAACCGGATCGAACGCGATGGTGAGGGCTTCGTCATTCCGGCTGTCCTCCTGGCTGAAGCCTTCAGGATGACCGAGGACGATGTGCGCCTTGCCATGCGCGAGGGCACTCTCACCTCACTTTGCGAAGCGGGGGAGGGCGAAGATGCGGGGCGCTGGCGGCTGACGTTTCGTCATGCTGGCCGGGCCTGCAGGTTCACCCTTGATGCGGCTGGCGCGATCCTTTCCACGTCGCGTTTTCCCGTGCGGTCAACCCCTCGCGCTTCGGCCTAAGTTTGGTCCGCGGATCTCTGCAAGCTTTGCCACAGTCGGATTGACTCTTGCGCGCACTTTAGTTAGTATTCACTCACTTACTAATTCTGGAAACCCCATGCGCAAATCGGCAGACCTTCGCAAGGCCCAGATCGTCGCGGTGATCCTTGATCTTGCCGACCGGATCGGACCGGACCGGGTGACGACAGGTGCCGTCGCGGCAGAAGTCGGGGTAACACAGGCTGCCATCTTCCGGCATTTTCCGACCAAGGCCGAGATGTGGGTGGCTGTTGCCGATCATATTGCGGGCCTGCTCACGGCAGCCTGGGCCGAAGCACTGAAAGAAGCCAACCCGCCGGTCGACCGCTTGAAGGCGTTGGTTGGTGCGCAACTGGACCAGATCACGGCACACCCCGCGTTGCCCATGCTCTTGTTCTCGCGCGAACTGAACGTCGAAAACGCCGCCTTGCGTGCAGCGTTCCGGGATCGTCTGGCTGCGCTGCACGGCCTGTTGATGCAAGAAGTCATCGCAGGCCAACGGGACAACGCTCTGCTCAAGGATGTTGCTGCCGGGGATGTGGCCGTACTTCTGACGTCCCTCATTCAGGGATTGGCGATCCGTTGGTCGCTGGGCGCGCGGGATTTCGTCCTGCGCGACGAAGGACTGCGGCTTCTGGCCGTCCAACTTCGGCTGCTAGGAGTGAGAGGGGGCTGAGTGATGCAAAAAGCATGGTTCATCGGGGCTGTGGCAGTGTTGGCCATCGGGGCAGGCGTTCTGTTCATGACAGAGCGGCCGCTGACCGTGACGGTCGTGGAACCTGAACCTGACGTGGCCCTGCGCATCTACGGCCTTGGCACCGTTGAGGCGCGGGTGCTGACGCGGGTTGGCTTTGAAGTCAGCGCCACGCTTCTCTCCCTCTCGGCCGACGCGGGCGACCGCGTTGCGAAGGGGCAAGTCCTCGGCGCATTGCATCAGGGCGAACAGGAAGCGCGCGTTGCCCGCGCCCACGCCGCTGTTGCGGCCAGCCATGCCAACCAAGCCAAGGCAGAGGCTTCCGTTGTCCGCGCAAGGGCCATTCTGGCGCAGCGTGAGACAGCAAATCTGCGTCTGCTGGAACTGAGCCGTCAGGAAGCCGCAAGTCTTCAGCGCGCCGAAGAGGCCCAGCGAGACGAGGATGTGGCCCGGGCCGACGTGGCCGTGGCCGAGGCCGAGCGCGACGTGATCCGCGCACAGGCAGCGGACGCCGCCGCCGCCCTTCAACTTGAAGAGACACTGCTGGCGCATCACCGGCTGTTTGCGCCTTTTGACGCAGTCATCGTTGCCCGCCACGCTGAAACGGGGGCCGTGGTCCGGGCGGGCGATCCGATCTTTACCCTCATCGATCCCGCCACCATCTGGATACAGGCCTACATCGACGAAGAGCGCGCAGGTCAGCTTGCCCTGGGCCAGCCCGGCACCATTCGCCTGCGGTCGCAGCCCGCTGGCGAATTTCACGGCACCATTGCCCGCATCGGTCTTGAAAGCGACCGGGTGAACGAAGAACGCCGGGTCTGGCTGACCTGCACCGATTGCCCGGCCGAAATGTTTCTGGGTGAACAGGCCGAGGTGCGCATTCTGACTGGCACACGGGCCAGCGCCTTGATGGTGCCCGAAGAGGCGATTTCCGGTTTTGATGGTTTTCAGGGCCAAGTCTGGACGGTGCAGGACGGGCGGCTGGTGCGCGCGCAGTTGACGTTCGGCGCACGCGATGACCGTGGCCGGATCGAGGTGACGGGCGGCCTGCCCGAAGGCGCGCAGATCGTGGCGAACCCGCCGCAGGGCGCGGACGAGGGACGGCTGGCCCGGATCGGGGATACGCCATGAACCTTGCCATCCGCGACATCCGGCACGGTCTGTTCCGCTTTGTCCTGACCTGCTTTGGTCTTGGGCTTCTGATGACGGTCGTGCTGGCGATGATCGGCATCTACAACGGGCTGGTGGCCGATGCGCTTGCCGTGGTGAAGGCCCCCGCGGCCGATGTCTGGGTCGTCGAGGCGGGCACGCAGGGCCCGTTTGCCGAGGCCTCAAGCATCCCTGCGGATACGCGGGACGCCGTCGCCCGCATGCCCGGCGTGGCCGAGGCGGGTGCCATCACCTTCCAGACCATCGAGGCCGCCCATGCGGGCCGGACCTTGCGGCTTTACGTCATCGGCTTTGAACCCGGCCGTCCCGGTGGACCGCAGCGCATTGCCGAAGGGCGCGGATTTGGTAGCAGCCATTTCGAATTGATCGCCGACCGCAAGACCGGGCTGGTGATCGGTGACCGGATCCGCCTTGGCCGCGACCGGTTTACTGTCGTGGGTCTGGTGGAAAATGCGATGAACTCGGGCGGGGACCCGGCGGTCTATGTGACCCTTGCCGACGCCATTGCGTTGCAGACCGCACTGGACCCTGCCGCCGCGCGTGTGCAGGCCGCACGGGGCGCGGGTGGTGCCCGCCTGCCCACCGTGGCCGCCGTGATCGCGGTGCTGGAACCGGGCGCGGATGTCGCATTGCTGACCGCGACTGTGCGGCAATGGAAGCACCTTTCCGCCCTCAGCCAGGCCGAACAAGAGAATCTGCTGCTTGCTTCGGTCGTGGACAGGGCACGGCGCCAGATCGGCCTGTTCCTTGCGATCCTGCTGTCAGTCAGCGCGGTGGTGATCGCCCTCATCATCTACACGATGACAATGGAGAAGCTGAAACAGATCGCCACGCTCAAGCTGATCGGCGCGCCGGACCGCACCATCATCGGGCTGATCGTGCAGCAGGCCCTGATCCTTGGCGCATCTGGCCTTGGCATCGGGCTGGCGCTGATCCTGCTGGTCAAGGACAACTTCCCCCGCCGCGTGGTGCTGGAGCCATTCAACGCGCTGGTGCTGACCGGAATCATCCTTGTGGTCTGCATCGTTGCATCGGGCCTTGGCGTGCGCGCGGCGATGAAGGTCGACCCTGCCACCGCTCTGGGAGGCTAAGGCCATGACCCGGGGCGATGTTCTGGTAACGGTGCAGGGCGTGGCAAAGCACTACGGCTCGGGCGAAACCCGCGTCGACGCCCTGCGCGCCGTCGACCTGCAAGTCCGCGCGGGCGAGGTGATAGCACTTCTGGGCCCTTCCGGCTCGGGCAAAACCACGCTTCTCAACATCATCGGCTGCATCCTTGCCCCGTCAGCGGGCCGGGTGGAACTGGACGGTGACCCGGTGTTTGACGGCAAATGGCTGCGCAGCGACCTGCGGCGGCTGCGACTGGACAAGATCGGCTTCATCTTTCAGGCGCACAACCTCCTGCCCTTCCTGACCGCCGAAGAAAATGTCTCCGTCGTGCTCGACCTTGCGGGCTGGCCTGCCGCCAAGGGCCGCGCCCGTGCGCGTGAGTTGCTTGACTACCTCGAAGTCGGACATCGCGCATCGGTGAAGCCAGCACTTCTGTCGGGAGGAGAAGCGCAGCGTGTGGCCATAGCACGCGCCCTGGCCAACCGACCACGGATCATCCTTGCAGATGAGCCGACCGCTGCCCTGGACAGCGGGCGCGCGCAGCTTGTTATGGACCTGTTGCGCAAGCTCGCGACCGAACAGGAAGCCTGCATTATCGCCGTCACCCATGACGAAAAGATCTTCGACCGCTTCGACCGCCTGATCCACCTGCGCGATGGTCGCCTCGTGGACAGCTGAACAAAGGAGAAGGCCATGTCACCCCGCACCCGTTCTGTCACTGCTGCCGCCATAGTTGCCGTCATTTTCGGGCTTTTGACGATCTTCTCCGGCGGGCGCGCCCTCTTTGCGGGGGCCGACATGGGTGCTGTTGTGCCCTTAGTGCTGTGGTTCAACTTCCTCGCCGGGTTCGCCTATGTCGTCGCGGGTCTTGGCCTTTGGTATCGCACAAGCTGGGCGACCAGCCTTTCGATCGTCATCGCATTGGCAACCGCAGCCGTCTTCGCCACCTTCCTCTGGAAGGTCTGGAGCGGGACACCATACGAAGCGCGGACCATGGGTGCCATGGGGCTTCGCCTTGCCACTTGGGTGGCAATCTCGATCGTCGCTGTCAGAGGCGGTCAGGCGCGCTGACGTTAAGCGACTTTGTGTCCCGTTGACGAGTGGCGGAGCCAGAGGCGCATCGGACGCAAGCCACCGTGCTGTCAATCATCTTGGGCGTGGGAATCAGTTTGTATCGTTCATCGCCTCCATGGTCGCTTCCGATAGCCCGGCTCTTGCACAGAATCGAAAGCAGCAGTGGCAGCGAAGGTCAGCTTTCCGCCCTGTGCGAAGGCGACCGCTGTCTCGACATTTATTGTAAGTCGTGCCGTCGACGCGCCGCCGGCCCCAACGACTGTGACACGCCGAACGCCTTTCCAGTGAATAAGAACACAGGATGTTTTTCACGCTGGCTCGCTATGTAGGTCGCGACATTTAGCGCTCCCGCCTTTACCCAGCGTTGATCGACCACAGTGATCATCCAACCTCCACACTCGGACCGAGCAAGGCATCGACGGGTCCTGGTGGCAGTCGCATGAGCCCTTGGGCTGCCTGTCAGGCGCTCAACCAGGCGCAGAAACTGCTCAACGAAATAGGTCGGCCAATATATCAAGATATGCATGTGGGATCCAAGCCGTTTGCCAACATCCCGTGCCCAGATTGCTGCAAACGGCAGTCCGATGGCCCGTAAACGTCGTGCCAACTCAGTACGCACGTAAACTTCACGACGTCCAGGCGGGCGCCATAGGCAGTGACCCTCTTTGACGTCTGCGGCAACGATCAGGGCGTGCCACGTTATGGTGAGATGGCAGTTGAGCGGCCAGTCCATCCTGTAGGCGAACTCGACCGCGCTTACTGCTTGCTGGTACCGCCTCTTCGCATCCCGCCTCTCGTACCTTGGGGAGCGACCTTTTGCGACCGCGTCCATTCGTTGCTGCAGAGGTCCAGCCGATGCGGGCAATCGGGAAGCCGCAATGCCAGTGTGCTCTGCGACGCATTCTCTGCTTACTTCTCCACTTACTATAGGAAGGCTCGCAGCAGATTCCGCGCTATTGAGCGAACTACAGAGGTTTTCAGCGTTTCTGCTTGCATCGACCGTCGCCAGTTCTGTCACACTTGGGGGGACTATTCGCGCCCGCGGGTCGCCGACGATCTCCTCAAAATGGGCATTAGCGTCGACGTGACGAGGGATCTTGGTGTCTCGGGAGTTTGACCGCGACGGGGATAGACCCTCCTCGTCGCAAGTGTTGTGTAGGATTGACCGATCAACTGCTTGTGTTTCGGGATGTTTGTCCCCAGGGGACTGGCGAGCCGGGCTACGCAACCGGTTGGAGTGGTGCGGCCGGATCATTTGATCCTTGCCGCCTTGGCCTGTTCGATCACAGCCAAGATTTCCGATTCTGGCCACCTAGAGAGACCGCCGAGCTTCACCGGTTTGGGGACAGTCCCGTCTGCGACGCGACGCCAGAAGGTCGGTACGCTGATCTGAAGAATTCGCGCGCTTTCACGCACTGTCAGGAGTGGATCTACAATTCCCATAGGTTTGCCTCAAGTCGCGTTGCCATGAGGTGAGTCTAGTTGCGCGTCATTGAGCTAAGGAAGTCCACCAGACGGCCAAACGCATGGCCAAGCTGTGGCGAACGCTAACAGTACTTTCCTTAAACTATTGATTTTAGGAATACATTTTCCATGCACTTTGCATCTTGCCGAAGGCATCGATGATCATCGTGTAGTCCCTGGCCCCGGAACGGCATCATTTAGAAGCCATAGCCATTTTCACTACCGCGCCGTTGTGACCGGTGACATGTAATGCCCATCGCTCCATAATGATGCGCCGTTGCTCCAGAAAGTCAGTTCGCCGGTAAGCGCGCTCTACGGCACTGCCGACCGTATGTCCCAGACAGGTTTCTGCGATGTCGCGCGGAACGTCCGTCGCTTCTGCAAGCCAAGTCCGAAGACTCGAACGGAACCCATGCGGCCGGGCTTTCATTCCCCGCCGCTCCATCAAGCGAGCCATCGTTGCATCGGATAGTACTCCGTTGCGGACGCTGGGAAACATCACGCCATCTCGGGCTAGTCGTTTGGCTTGATCTATGACCGACAAAGCTTCAGTCGATAGCGGCACACGAAAATCCGGGGTCGAATCCCGACGTCCTTTCATGCCCTCTCCGGCTACCGTCCACACATCATCCTCAATCTGAGCTAGGTGCATATTACGTACGGGGCCAGGCCGCATGCCTGTCAGGATTACCAAGCGCAATGCAAGGTGCGCAGGAGTGCCATCTGAAAGAGTTCCATAGAACTCCGGAACCTCTCGCCAATGCAGAGCAGGGATGTTCTCCGGTTTGTGACGCTGCCTGCCCAACAAAGCTACTGCTTTTGCTATCGCTTGAAGGTCGACGTCCAAGCCTAAGGCCGCGCCGTGCTTCAGGCAAATGCCAAGCCGATTAATCGCTTTGCGGGCGGTTTCCGCCTTGGTGTGCCAAATTGGCGCCAGCACGTCGCGGATGTCATTCTGGTCGATCTCCGCGACCGGGATCTTGCCCAGCTTTGGAAGCACGTGCAGTTCGAGGGGGCTGAACCACCTGCCGTTCGCACCGTCACCCTTAAGTTCGGCCTTTCGGCTTTCAAAGGCGTCGACGGCGATGTCCTTAAGCAAATGCATATTGCGAGCCGCTTCTCGGCGCAAACGTTCTCGCTCTTTTATCGGGTCTTTGTTTTCCCGTACCGTTGCCCGCCACTTGTCTGCAGCTTCGCGGGCCTCTTTAAGCGAGACGTCAGTCAAGGCTCCCAGTCCCATCTCGCGCCGTCGCCCGTGGATCGTTACGCGGAGAACCCATTGCGCTCCGCCGTCCTCTCGCTTGTACAGCCAGAGCCCGCCGCCGTCTGCATACTTGCCTGTCTGGCAGGAACGAACCTTTGCTGCACTGAGCCTGTTCAGAAGGCGCATTATTCTATCCCCCTTTGTATCCCCCCCTAGATGTAGGATTGACTGATCCGAAAAGATAGGCGGGGAGATAGCTTGAACCAACAAAATCAGGCACTCTGACGATCACTAGGTATCAATAAGACCGCCTGATGATCGACGAGCTCTGCATATAGACGTATTCAATGCTGGCTCTGGGCACCACCTCTCCCCCAAACCGCACCAACTCCGCGCATGACGCGTCATGCGGGCGTCTCATTTCGGTCAGGGCGGCGTCCGAAGCAGGGCCGACCCGGCCAACCGATGCGACGGTCGCAGGGCAGGGTTCGGGTCGCCGAGTATAATATGACTATTTCATAGATTCATCCAAACTTTGCCTCAATCGACTTTTACCTCCGCCGAGGGAACAACGCTGCCTGGGGGGCGGATCGACGTGCACGCGGTAGAAATACCGTCGGTGGAATATGCTGCCTTTAGAGGCACATACCGGCTGGAAGACGCAGGCCCGAACGCAGCGGCCGGAACTGGCGGCATCGAGGCCGAGGTCGCCCGGATCTGGGGTTTGGTCCGGCGGATCGACGCCGCGCGCATCATGGTCCTGCACCATCTCGACCGCTGCTGTGTCGCGGCCGGAAGCCTGCTGATCGACGGACAGAAGGGGTTGAACATCGGCTTTCTGATGCCGACCCTGAGGGGCGAGATTGCCGAAGTTGAGGCAGGGCCCTTGCCGGATTTTCTGCCCGCCGGTGACCTCTACCAGGTGCTCTGGGCCCTGGCGAGCCGCATGTCCCTGGTCGAGGCCGAGCGGGTCTATCTTCTCGACGCAGGTGACCGCCTGCCGATCCTCGTCCGCCGCGACGGCTTTGCCCTGCCCCCGGAGATGACGCCCGACACAGTCAGATCGGCCGTCTCGGCGGCCGCGAAGAAGGGACGCGCCATCCGCTACAGCCTGGCCGAGGCGCCGGACACCGGCTGGGGACCGACCCAGCCCGTCGCGGCGCTGCTGGCGGATGACCTTTCGGGCACCGATATCCGCATTGGAGGCGATTGCTGGCCAACCGCCCTGCCGGGGTCGGCCAGCCTTGCCGAGGTGCGGCTGGCCATGACACTGGTCGAGGCCCTGGGCCCGCTTGATCCTGGCCCTGACTGCCGGTTGCAGGTGCTGGGCGCCGGGTCGCGCATGATTGCAAGCGTAACGAATGATGCAGGCAGTTGGGCAGTTCGCCTCACGCCGCCGGGAGTTGTGAAATGATGGAAACGCGCATGAAGATCACTCTGTCGCCGCCCACCGCCTGTCGGCGCATCTTGCCTCGATCAGGTCGCTGCTTGACCGGCTGGAAGATCTTGTCGTGCCCGAACGCCTAGGCGTGGCTTCAAGACTGGTCCGGGACATGGGTGCCTTCAGCGCCAAGGTCTCGTTGATCGGGCAGGTCAAGGCCGGCAAGACCAAGCTGACCAATGCCCTGACCGGCATGCCGGAAATGCTGCCCTCGGACGTCAACCCCTGGACCTCGGTCGTGACCTCGATCCATGTCAACACGCCCAAGCCGCGCGGGTCGGATGCGGTCTTCACCTTCTACACGGAAAAGGACTGGGCCGAGCTGACCGAAGACGGCGACCATCTTGGCAAGTTGGCGCAGCGCGCGAACTTCGAGGCCGAACAGGACGAGATGCGTGCGCAGATCAGCGCGATGCGGGCCAAGACCGAAGCGCGGCTGGGCGCGAACTTCAGCTTCCTCCTGGGATAGCAGCACCAGTTCCGCGGCTTCGGGCCGGACCTGCTGGAAAAATACGTCTGTCTGGGGGAAGACGGCGAGGTAACTCAGGCCAGCGGCCGCTATGCCGACGTGACCAAGGCGGCGGACCTGTACATCGATTCGGCCGACTACATCCTGCCGACCACGATCAGCGGCACACCCGGGGTGAATGATCCATTCCTTGCCCGCGAACGGGCCACGCTGGGCAAGACCGACGTCTGCGTCATCGTCCTGTCCGCGAACCAGGCCTTCAGCACCGTCGACCTTGCACTGATGCGCGTCCTGATGGCGATGAAGGCCGAGCAGATCATCCTGTTCGTCAACCGGGTGGACGAGCTGGAAAACCCCGATGTGCAGATCCCCGAGATCGACGCCTTCATCCGCGGGGTCCTGCAGTCGAAGGGGATCCGAACGCGGGTTCCGATCATCTACGGCAGCGCGGTCTGGGCCGAACTGGCCATGCGCGGCGAACAGTCCACGATCCCCCGCGCCGCACTGCAGCGGCTGATGCTTCTGGCCGACGCCCGCGTGGTTCGCGCCGGAAAGACCGGGACGGGTGACAAGTTGCACCTGGGACAGCCGCCCTACAGCACCGACAAGATCCGCGACCTGTCGGGCATCAGCGAGCTGAAGAACCTCATTACCCACAAGTCGGTGATGAATGTCGGCGCGCCCTTCGCCGCTGATGTCCTGGTGCGGGCAACCGACGTGGCGCAGCAGTCGATCATCCTGTTGTCGGACACTCTCGACGGCGAACTGAAGATCAGGCCGAACCTCGACATGAACGCGATGATCGCGCGGATGCAGCGGCTTCTGCACGGGCTGGAGGTCGACTTTCCGCAACTGGCCACCACGATCACCGAACGCATGCTGATCAAGATGTCGACCGCCTTCCGCGAGTTCATCGACCACGAAAGCGCGCGGCTGCGCGACATGGCGCTTGACGGGAACCGGATGACCACTTGGTCGCCCGACACCGACCATCTGCGCACCGAGCTGAACAACGCCTACCACGCCTTCGCGACCGAGATGAGCGAAGACATCGGCGCGATCTATGAACGGACCGCCAATTCCATCAGCGCGATCTATGCTGAAATCCTTGACGGCCAAAGCCAGCTGTTTTCGGTGCAGGCCCCGCAATTGTCCGAGCCGAAGACACCGCCGACCCTGATGCGGACGATGAGCTTCGACGTCAAGACATCCTGGATCGGCAGCTGGCTGGCAAAAGCCACCGGACCAGCCACGATGATAAAACGGCTGAATGATCTTGTTACCTCCGAGATGGTGAATTTTCTCGACGAACTGCGCAATGAACATGTCTCGGACTTTGTTCACGCTGCCCGCCAGACCCTGCATGCGTTTCTTGTCGAACATCTGGAAACCTTGCAAAAGCTGGCGTCTGTCGATGGGGCCGCCCGTGGCAATCAGGCGCGGCAAAAACTGGGAACTGAAATTGAGGTACGGAAGCGGCTTGTTTCACTGAAAGGTCTCCTGTCGGAATTGCAGGCCCAGACCGAAGCTGTCGTTGCGGACTTTCGGTTGAAGCGCAAATGACGGACATCATATCGCAGCGGGCGCGGGCCTATCTTGCGGCCTGGCACTCGCGACGGCCGACGCTTGCCTTGATGGGGGAATTCAGCTCGGGCAAGTCGGCCCTCTTGAACTGCCTCCTCGACCGCCGGCTGCTGCCCACCCGGGTAACTGCAACCGACATGCCGGCGATCTGGATCAGCCATGGCGCGACGGAGCGGGTGACCGGGCTTGGCTTCGACGGCCACCTCGTCGAACTGACGATGGCCGAACTGACCGAAGGCCAGGCGATGCGGTTTCTCTGCATCCGGATCGAGATCGATGCGAAGATCCTGGAACGTGTCGATATCATTGATACTCCAGGCATTTCCGACCCGCGCATGACGACGGACATCGTCGAGGAAGTGGCGCGGAACGTCGATTTCGTGGTCTGGTGTTCGCCGATGACGCAAGCCTGGCGGCAGACGGAGCGAGCGTTCTGGAAGGCCCTGCCCGACAGGATCAAACTCGCCAGTATCCTGGCGCTGACCCGGGCCGACCTGATCGCCAGCACTAGGGACACCGACAAGGTGATCCGGCGCTGCACGGCGGAATCCGACGGCAGTTTTTCGGCCGTTCTGCCCGTTGCCGCCCCCTTGGCAGCCAAGGCCAAGGCCGCTTCCAGCGATTAGGACCGAGCAGACCTGATGCGGGCAAGCGGGATTGCAGAGTTTTGCCTGAAGCTTGACCAATCGGTCGCCGAAGCCGAAAGACTTTGCGCTGCCCACACACTGGTTGATGAGCCGGTTGCGCTAAAAATCCTGCCGCTGACCGCTGATATGCGGGAGCGGTCAGAAAGCGTGATTTCGAAGAAAAAGACGCCCTCCGCCAAGGCCGCGCCGAAGGCTTCTCAGAAGCGGATCTGGGGAATTGATTCACTACTGGAAGTTGTCAAAAACTTCCCACCAAATGAGCAAGGATTGGACATAATCCGCCATCTTCTTAACCAAAAGTTAACCGAAAAACCAGTCACTGTCGAGCATCGGGACGTTCTTGTCCGGGCTTTGACCGGAAGTGCGATTGGTGCAATGAGCGTTGAGAAGTTCTTGAAGCAGGTAGAGCATGAAGTTCAAGACTTTGCTGACGGCCCTTGGTGTGACCTCCGTCCGCAAGCCAACCAAAGAGAGCGCGGTTGAAGCAACCGCCGCTGGAACCGAAACCGAGGGGCTGGCCCTCAAGAAGGAAAAAGAAATGGCAATTGATCTCAAGGGACTGAACGAGATTTCGGGCTTCATCGCGGGCTGCCTGGTGGACAGCGACACCGGCCTGATGATGGCTGCCGAGGGCAGCGGCTCGTTCGACATCGAGGGTGCAGCCGCAGCGAACACCGAAGTGGTGAAAGCCAAGCGCGCCGCGATGAAGATGCTGAAGCTGAGCGATCACATCGAAGACATCCTGATCTCGCTGGGCAAGCAGTATCACCTGATCCGCCCGATGGAAAAGAACCCGGCAGTCTTCATGTACGTCGCCCTGGACCGCAAGGCCGCGAACCTGGGCATGGCCCGCGTTCAGGTCAAGAACATCGAGCAGGCTCAGTCGTTCTGATACCGGACCGCGCGTCCGGCAGGGGGAACCGTCCCCTGCCGGATGCGCTCATCTGCGTCCGTCGCGGCGCAACCCTAGCGCAGATCCATCTGGATGTAGTGCTGACGCAGCGCTGCAGGCGAGATGCCATATCCCGCGCGAAACTGGGCGTAGAACTGGGTGATCGAGCTGAACCCGCTCTGCTCGGCCACCGCCGAGATCGCCGTCGAACTTTCCACCAACAGCGCCCGCGCCCGCATCAGCCGCATCCGGTTGATGAACTGTTTCAACGGCACCTGCATGGTCTTTGAAAACAGCGACAGAGCATAGTTTTCATGCAGCCCGGTGACCGCCGTCACCTGCGCGTTCAGCAGCGGTTTGTCCAGATTTTCAAGCACATAGCGCACCATCGCGATGATGTGGCGCACATGGGCGGAGCTGAGCGAACGGTCCGTCCCGATCTCGTGCTGGGGCGGGCGCAGGAAATCGACCCCGGTGATCGCCGCGCGGCGGAACAGCGCGTTCAGCTCCATCTTGACGATCTCGGCCCGTTCGAAATCGCCCGACCGGTAGTCCATATACCAGCGCTGCACGAGGTCGCTGTCGCAGAGCGAGGGGGGCAGCACCGCCATGCCGCGTCCGATCAGTGCGGCCTGCAGCGGCATGATGTGACGCATCTGCAGGAAACTGTCCAAGGGCAGGTAGATGTTGGCCAGCCGCTGTGCCCCCTCGCCGACCGGGTCGATTCCGGTCAGCTGATGCGGCACCCCGGCCCAGAACAGCACCAGCCGCCCCTCGGGCACCGTCAGGCTGGTGCCGTCAAAGTCGTAGTCCATCCGGAAGTTCATCGCGAAGTTCAGCTCGACATGGCCGTGCCAGTGCGGCAGCGCCATCAGTTCGGGTTCAAAGATGCGGATGCCGAAGCGGCCGAAGGCGCGGTTGCGCGAATAGAAATGCCGGTCGTGGTTCGGCACCGGCATCGGGTTGCGCCGCCTTTGCGCCGTGCTGCGACCGCCGTCCATCCCCACCCTTCCCCGCCGATCTTAGAAAACCGGAAAACTATCTGACAAAGTGATATTGTTGGAAGCGCCCGACTTCCGCAAGCTTTGACTGTCGGACGGGGGAGGAGGAATTCTTCGACCGGCGGCCCAGTCAACGTCGAACGACCTGGAACAACCACAGGTCAAGGGAGGTACTATGACGATCCGTATCCAGCGCGTCGCTTTGGCGACGTTGCTTCTGGGGGTGTCTACCGGGGCGGTGATGGCCGAGATGGCCGCGCCGACTGCCCCGCCAGAGGCCCCCAAGTTCGAGGCGCAGACCGAACCGGTCTATGTCAACCGCTCGGACATCTTCGAGTTCAAGGCCCTGCCCGCCTATTCCGAACCGGCCTGGGTCACGGCCTTCGTGGATGCGGGCAAGCTGCCGCCGGTGGCCGAACGCCTGCCGAAGGAACCGCTGGTGTACAAGGCCGCGAACATGCCCGACGGCCCCGGCGTCTATGGCGACGTGATGCGCCATGTGATCGGCGGCCGGCCCGAGGGGTGGAACTTCTGGGCCGGGCAATCCTACGGCTGGGGCGGGATCGACATCGGCCTGGTCGAATGTCTGACGCGGACAGGCCCGCTGTTCACCGTGAACTCCGAAGACCTGCAGCCGATGCCGAACCTGGCGAAAAGCTGGGAATGGTCCGAGGACGGCAAGGTCCTGACCATCAAGCTGATCGAGGGCGCCAAGTGGTCGGACGGCGACCCCTTCGACGTCGAGGACATCGAGTTCTACTGGAACGATGTCATCATGGACGAGCAGGTCACCCCGCTGATGGGCGCAAGCCCCGCCACCTACAACAACGCGACCTTCGCCAAGGTGGACGACTACACCTTCACCCTGACCTTCCAGGAAGCTTTCCCGGAACAGGTCCTCTACGCGATGGCCTACGGCAATTTCTGCCCCGGCCCGGCGCATGTCCTGAAGCCGAAGCATCCGAAATACGGCGGCGAAAGCTATGAGGCCTTCCTGAACGCCTTCCCGTCGGACTACATGAACTTCCCGACGATGGGCGCCTGGGTCGTGGTCGAACACCGCCCCGATGACATCGTGGTGAAACGCCGCAACCCCTATTACTGGAAGGTCGACGAGACCGGCCAGCAGCTGCCCTATCTGGACGAGATGCACTTCCGTCTGTCCACCTGGGGTGACCGCGACGTGCAGGCCGTGGCCGGGACGGGCGACTTCTCGAACCTGGAACAGCCGGAAAACTATGTGGAAAGCCTGAAGAAGGCCGCCGATCCGGCCAGCCCGGCGCGTCTGGCCTTTGGTCCGCGGTCCATCGGCTACCAGATGTTCTTCAACACCTCGGCCAACGGCTGGGGCGAGCCCGATGCCCGGGCGCAGGGCGTGCGCGAGCTGAACCGGAACCTCGATTTCCGCAAGGCCGTGACCTACGCGATGGACCGGCAGCGGCTGGGCGACAGTCTGGTGAAAGGCCCGTTCACTGCGCCTTATGCCGGGGGTCTCCTGACCTCGACCTCGTTCTACGATGCGGGTTCGACGGTGTTCTATCCGTTCGACCAGGCCTCGGCGAAAGAGGCGCTGGCGGCGGCCGGGCTGACCGATGGCGACGGCAACGGCTTTGTCGACGCACCCGGCGGCGGTGACCTGACGGTCACGCTTCTGGCCAATGCCGACTATGCCACCGACAAGAACCTCGCCGAAGGCGTGATCGCGATGATGGCGGATGTGGGCGTCAAGGTCACGCTGAACAGCCTGACCGGCAAGGACTATGACAACGCCCGCGATTCTGGCGCCTGGGACTGGCTGGTACGTCGCAACGACCAGGAGTTCGTCTCGGTCGTCCAGGGCACCGACCGGCTTGCTCCGATCGGTCCGATGACGGCGGTCTGGCACCGTGCGAACGGGGCAGGCGAGATGGACCTTCTGCCCTATGAAGAGCAGCTGGTCGAGGCGATCAAGGCCTTCACCGGCACGCGCGACGCCGCCGCCAAGATCGAGGCGATGAAGACCTACCAGAAGGTGTTCACCGAAAACGTGACGGCCGTCGGCCTGACCTCCTATCCCGGTGCGCTGATCATCAACAAGCGTTTCGCCAACATCCCGGCGGGGGCTCCGATCTTCATGTACAACTGGGCAGAGGACAACATCATCCGTGAACGTGTCTTCGTACCGGCCGACAAGCAGCTTGGCGCCGAACTGCATCCGCAGACCCTGCCCGGTGCTCCGGGCTCGGCCGGGCCGGTGAGCGCGAATTAAGGGTTTCCTCCCGAAGTTCGGGGGCGGCAGACGACCGTCGCCCCCGGACACCCAAGGCTTCACCCCGTCCTTTCCCCTTTTCCTAGGCAGGTAACCGCGATGCTGGGCTTTCTTGGCGTCCGCCTGATGCAATCGGTGCCGGTCCTGATCGTGATGAGCTTCATCACCTTCATGATCATCCAGGCCCCTCCAGGCGACTACGGCGACTTCATCCGGACCAACATGATCGTGCAGGGCGGGGCCTCGCCCGAGGCGGCAACCGCAGCCGCCAACCAGTATCGCGAAACGCACGGCCTGAACGATCCGCTGATCCTGCAGTATTTCTACTGGATCTGGGGCATCGTCAGCGAAGGCGACTTCGGCCAGTCCTACGCCTACAACAAGCCGGTATCCGAGATCCTTGCCCAGCGCCTGCCGCCCACCATCGCCATCGCGCTGACCTGCCACCTTCTGGCGACCGTGATCGGCATCGGCTTCGGCATCCTTGCCGCCACCCGGCAATACACCTGGGTCGATACCGTCCTTAGCTTCGTCAGCTTCATGGGCATGACGATCCCGCGCTTCCTCCTCGCGCTCATCATCCTCTACATCCTGGTGTTCAAGCTGAACGTGCAGGAGATCGGGTCGTTCTACTCCAGCCGCTATGGTGGGCAGCCCTATTGGGAGGGCTTCCTCGACTTCAACTGGGGCAAGTTCTGGAACCTGATCCAGCATGTCTGGCCCGTCATCGCCGTCGCGGCCTTCGGGGGGCTGGCCTACAACATGCGGGTGATGCGGGCGAACCTGCTGGACACGCTGAACGCCCAGTACATTGAGACTGCGCGGGCCAAGGGCCTTGGCGAAGGCGCGGTCATCATGCGCCACGCGGTCCCCAACGCGCTGCACCCCCTGGTCGCCTATCAGGGCGTCGTGCTGCCCTACATGCTGACGGGTGAGATCGAGGTGGCCATCGTCTTCGGCCTGGCCACCATCGGCCCGGCCATCGTCGGCTCCATGGCCATCGGCGATGTCTATGTCACCGCGACGCTGCTCCTCGTCCTTGGCGCAACCCTCATCATCGGCAACATCATTGCCGACCTCCTCTTGGCCGTGCTTGACCCGCGCATCCGGGTGGGGGGCAACTGATGGCCACGATCCACGAAGGCGAAGCCGCCGATGCCCGCGTCTCGACCGTCTCGACCACATCGCAAAGCTATCTGGCGCTGGTCTGGCGGCGGTTTCGCAAGTCCATCCCCGGGATGCTGGGCCTGATCCTCGTCTCGCTTCTGTTCCTGATCGCGATCTTCGCCGAGTTCTTCGCACCGCAGAACCCCAACGCCAACGGCGCCTCCTTCGCGCCGCCGGATCAGATCAGCTTCACCACCAAGGAGGGCTTCACCCTCTGGCCCGTGGTCTATGCCATCACGGAAAGCGAGGAGCTGGACCCGATCACCTTCCAGCCGCTCATGGGCCCCGACCTCGACAACCCGCGCCCGCTCGCCTTCTTTGTCGAGGGGTGGAGCTACAATCTCTTCGGCCTGATCCCGATGGACACCCATTTCATCGGCCTTGCGGACGGGACGCCCCTGCGGCTTCTTGGCACCGACAAGCTGGGCCGTGATGTCCTGAGCCGCGGGATCATGGGCAGCCGGATCAGCCTGACCATCGCGCTGACCTCGATCACCCTCATCACCATCGCGGGCACGCTTCTGGGCATCACCTCGGGCTATATCGGGGGCCGCTTCGACCTGTGGTTCCAGCGGTTCGTGGAAATCGTGCTCGCCTTCCCGCAGCTGCCCTTGTACCTGACGCTGACTACCCTGATCCCGGTCACCGCGCCCTCGCCCGTCTTCATCGCCTTCGTGATCCTCGTCATCGCGGGCCTCGGCTGGGCGCAGCTTTCCCGCGAGGTCCGGTCAAAGACCATGGCCATGGCCAAGGTCGACTATGTCCGCGCCGCACAGGCCGTGGGCGCAAGTGACGGGCGCATCATCACCCGTCACATCCTGCCCAACGTGATGAGCCATGTGATCGTCTCGATCACCCTTGGCATCCCGGCCATCGTGCTTCTGGAGTCGTTCCTCGGCTATCTCGGCTTTGCCGTGAAACCGCCCTTGATCTCCTGGGGCCTGATGCTGCAGGACGCCTCAACTTTCTCGGTCATCGGCTCCTACCCCTGGATCCTGTCGCCGGTGGGCTTCATCCTTCTCGCCGTCTTCGCCTTCAACGCCCTTGGGGATGGCCTCCGCGATGCCATCGACCCATATTGAGGCCGCCCATGACCAACACCGTCATCGAAGCCCGCAAGATCGGCGTCACCTTCAAGGTCGACGGCGGCACCATCGAGGCCGTGAAGGACGTCTCCTTCACGCTTGCCAAGGGCCAGACCATCGCCCTTGTCGGAGAGTCGGGCAGCGGCAAATCCGTCACCGCCCGCGCGATCATGCGGCTTCTGTCCAAGCGCGCCACCGTCAGCCCGCAGACCGAAATCCTCTATGCTGGGCGCAACATGGCGCAGCTTTCCCCAAGGGAAATGCGGGGCCTGCGTGGCAACCGGCTGTCGATGATCTTTCAGGAACCGATGTCCTCGCTGAACCCGGTCTACACCATCGGCAACCAGATCGCCGAGGTGCTGCGTATCCACAACCGGATGTCGAAGGCCGAGGCAAAGGCCAAGGCGCTGGCGCTCCTGAAAGACGTGCAGATCCCCGAACCCGAGGCCCGGCTGAACCAGTATCCCCACCAGCTCTCCGGCGGCCAGCGCCAGCGGGTGATGATCGCGATGGCCTTGGCCAACAACCCCGACGTGCTAATCGCTGATGAGCCGACGACGGCACTTGATGTGACGGTGCAGGCGGAAATCCTGAACCTCATCAAAGCGTTGAAGGAAAGGACCGGCCTTGCCGTGATCCTCATCACCCACGACCTGACCGTCGTCCGCCAGTTCGCCGACCACGTCTATGTCATGCAGCACGGCGAGGTGCGCGAGGAAGGGCCAACCGAAACTGTCTTCACCGCGCCGAAGCACCCCTATACCAAACGCCTCCTCGGCTCCGAACCCAAGGGCCGCGCCGACCCCGCGCAGGTGGGGACGGAAACCGTGCTGGAAGGCCGCAACATCCGCGTGACCTACAACCTGCGCAAGGGCGGAGCCTTCCGTGGCACCTGGTCCAAGCTGCAGGCCGTCGACGGGCTGACCCTGTCCCTGAAGCGCGGCGAGACGCTAGGCCTTGTGGGCGAGTCAGGCTCGGGCAAGACCACTTTCGGCCAGGCGCTCCTCCGCCTCAACAACCTCACCGAAGGCGAGGTGGATTTCCTCGGCCACCGCATCGACGGGCTGGACCGCAAGGGCATGAACCCCTACCGCCAGCGGATGCAGATCGTCTTTCAGGATCCGTTCTCCAGCCTGAACCCCCGGATGTCGGTGCGCCAGCTGATCGAGGAAGGCCTGATCGTCAACCGCCTTGGCCGCACCCGCGCCGACCGCGAAATCCGCGTCAAACAGGCCCTCCGCGATGCCGGTCTGCCCGACACCATCCTCTCCCGCTTCCCGCACGAATTCTCCGGTGGCCAGCGCCAGCGCCTTGCCATCGCCCGCGCCATCGCGCTGGAACCCGAGTTCATCCTCTTGGACGAACCCACGTCTGCCTTAGACCTCTCCGTTCAGGCGCAAATCATCGAACTCTTGCGCGGCTTGCAGCGCGAAAAGGGCCTGAGCTATCTCTTCATCAGCCACGACCTGAAGGTCGTCCGCGCGCTCTGTCACCGCGTCATCGTCATGCAGAACGGGCGGATCGTCGAACAGGGTCCTGTCGACGCCGTCCTGGAACGCCCCGAAACCGACTACACCCGCCGCCTTGTCAAAGCGGCCTTCGAAATCGCAGCCTAGAGGAACATCATGCCTACCCCCGTCATCACTTTCATCGGCGCCGGATCGACCGTGTTCACCAAGAACATCGCCGGCGACATCCTGTCCCGCCCGGCACTTGCCGCAGCCGAAATCCGGCTGATGGACATCAACCCCGAGCGGCTGGCCGAATCCGAAATCATCGTCGGCAAAATGGCGCAGACCCTGGGCGGCAAGGCCAGCGTCAAGACCTACACCGACCAGAAGCGCGCCCTGACCGGCGCGGATTTCGTCGTCGTCTGCTTCCAGATCGGCGGCTATGACCCCTGCACGATCACCGACTTCGAGGTCCCCAAGGCCTTCGGCCTCCGCCAGACCATCGCCGACACCCTCGGCATCGGCGGCATCATGCGCGGTCTGCGCACTGTACCGCACCTCTGGTCGATCTGCGACGACCTGCTGCAGGTCGCGCCGAACGCCATCATGCTGCAATACGTCAACCCGATGGCGATCAACACCTGGGCCATCGCGGCGAAATACCCGACGATCCGCCAAGTCGGCCTTTGCCATTCGGTCCAAGGAACGGCCTGGGAACTGGCCCGCGACCTCGACCTGCCCGTCGAGGAGATCCGCTACCGCGCAGGCGGCATCAACCACATGGCCTTCTACCTGACCTTCGAACACCGGCAGGCGGACGGGACCTACAAGAATCTCTACCCCGACCTCCTGAAAGGCTACCACGAGGGCCGCTTCCCCAAGCCCTCCCACTGGAACCCGCGCTGCCCGAACAAGGTCCGCTACGAAATGCTGACCCGGCTGGGCTACTTCGTCACCGAAAGCAGCGAACACTTCGCGGAATACACCCCCTGGTTCATCAAGCGCGACCGCCCGGACCTGATCGAGAAATTCGGCATCCCCTTGGACGAATACCCCAAGCGCTGCGTCGAACAGATCGCCCGCTGGAAGCGCGAGGCCGAGGCGCTGAAGTCCGCCAACACCGTCGAGGTGAAGGAAAGCCACGAATACGCGTCGCAGATCGTGAACTCGGTCGTGACGGGTGAGCCTTCAGTGATCTACGGCAACATCGGCAACCGCGGCTACATCCCGCAACTGCCCGATGGCTGCGCCGTCGAGGTGCCGGTTCTGGTCGACGCAAGCGGCCTGCAGCCCACCATCGTCCACGACATCCCGCCGCAGCTGATCGCGCTGATGCGCACTAACATCAACGTGCAGGACCTGACGGTGCAGGCGCTCCTGACCGAAAACCCGGACCACATCTACCACGCCGCCATGCTGGACCCGCATACGGGGGCCGAGCTTGACCTCGACCAGATCTGGGCGATGACCCATGACCTTCTGGCCGCGCACGGCGACTGGCTGCCGGAATGGGCGCGGGTTCCCGTGCGCAAGGCGGGCTAAGGCGATGTGGCCCCGGCGCATCTGTGTGGTGGGGGGCGGAACTGCAGGCTGGCTTGCCGCGATGATGCTGGGTGACTCGGCGCGTCGCGGCGGCCATGCTTGCGAGGTCACGGTTATCGAGAGCTCGAAGATCGGGACCATCGGCGTCGGCGAAGGCACCACCGCCGTCTTCCGCCAGATGCTCCAGCACTTCGGCCTTGATGAGGCCGAATTCCTCGCCGCCACCGGGGCCACGATCAAATTCGGCATCCGCCACCGCGACTGGCGGCGGGTGGGCCACTCCTACGACGGCCCCATCGACGACCCGCACCGGGTGGCCGGGTTCGACGTAAACGCGCTGGACGTCTACCAGGTGGCGCAGGGCGAAAGCGTGGGCCAGACGCACCTTTTCCAGCACCTCCTGAACGCCAACCGCAGCCCCTTTGCGATGGTTCAAGGCCGCCGCGTCCCCGTCGGCCCCTATCACCATGCCTACCACTTCGATCAGGCGCTGGCGGGCAAGTGGTTGCGATCAAAGGCAAAAGCCATCACCACCATCGACGATCAGGTCCAATCCGTCGAGTGCCACCCGGAGACCGGCGACATCACCGCCCTGCAGCTTGAAGGCGGCACAAGGGTCGAGGCCGACCTCTACATCGACTGCACCGGCTTCCGCCGCGCGCTGATCGGCCCGATGGGGGGCGAGTGGGTCAGCTACCGGGGGACCCTGCCGGTGAACCGGGCGATCCCCTTCTGGCTGGACATCCCGGACGGCGAAGAGATCGAACCCTGCACGCTGGCGTGGGCGCAAGGGTCCGGCTGGATGTGGAAGATCCCGACCCAGGGCCGCTACGGCTGC
Source organism: Rhodobacter sp. SY28-1 (assembly GCF_005222785.1). Taxonomy (GTDB): domain Bacteria; phylum Pseudomonadota; class Alphaproteobacteria; order Rhodobacterales; family Rhodobacteraceae; genus Tabrizicola. The sequence continues at coordinate 286,226 of NZ_STGH01000002.1, forward strand.
GGCTATGTCTTCTCCGACGCCCACGTCACCCCGGACCAAGCGAAGGCGGAAATCGAAGCCACCCTCGGCCACCCCATCGAGGTCCGCAACGACATCAAGATCGACGCCGGACGCCTTGACCAGCAGTGGTCCCACAACTGCATCGCCCTCGGCCTCTCCTCCAGTTTCCTTGAACCGCTGGAGGCGACCTCGATCCACGGCACGGTGGTGCAGTTGATGCTCCTGTCCTCGGTCCTGCCCAACCCCGACGACCGCGCTCGCGCCGCCTTCAACGCCGCCGCCGCGCGTCAGGTGGACGACTTCCGCGACTTCATCCGCCTGCACTATGTCTCCGAACGCCGCGATACGCCGTTCTGGCAGGACGTCGCGGGGTCGCTCCCCGACCGACTGGCTGACCGCCTCGCCCTCTGGCAGACCAAGGTCCCGGGGCCGGAGGACTTCCAGCCCTTCCCGATGTCCCTGCCCCACACCGACCACCACCTGCATGTCCCGGTGCTGGACGGGTTGGGCCTTCTGAACCCCAAGGCCGCGAAGGGCTGGCTGGCGGCTCGTCCAGAACTTCGCGCAAGAGCCCGGCAGTCAGCCCAATCACTGACCCGCGAGTATCGCATGGCGGCCAGCAAAGCCCTACCCCACCGCGCCTTCCTGCGAGGCTTGCACGAACCCGCCTGACCCGCTCGTCGTGCACTTCGTTTCTCCTCGCTGACCGACGAGAAGCCGAAGGCGCACGAGGAGGCGTCAGTCACAAAGCCTCATCCCGCATCGCCCGGAACTCCATCGGCGACAGGCCCCGATGGCGACGAAACGCCTTGGCGAGGTAGTTCCCATCCGCAAATCCCGTCGCCCGGGCAATGTCGCCGATCTTCATCTCCGACGCGGTGAGCAGCCGCTCCACCCGATCCATCCGGCTTGCAAAGACAAGATCGGACGGCGGCACCCCGACCTCCTCGGCAAAGCGCCGCACGAAATGCGCCCGACTGAGGCCCGCGACCTGCGCCAGCGTATCGACCCGCAGATCGCCGCCAAGGTTTGCCTCGATATGAGACAAAACCCGCGCCATCTCGGGCGCCAAAGCCACGGGCGGCTTCGCCCCAGCAAAGGCCGCATCGTGGAGCACGGCCAGTGCCTCATACCCCAGGACCGAAGCCTGAGCGGGCGTCAGCGCGCGGGTCAGCAGCCCATGACACGCTCCCGCCAGCCGCATTTCCCCTTCGGCCCCCGGCTGCAACACTGGCCCCGCCACGGCCAAGACCTCGCGCGCCAGACGCAAGGCCTCGCGGCCCGACAGGATGAACCAGAAGTATTCCCAATGCCCCCCACGCTCCAGCCAATAGCGGTGCGCGTGCGGCATCGTCACCAGCATGGTTTGACCCGCCCCCAGCCGATAGCGCGCTCCGCCGAAGTCCAGCCGCCCTTCGCCCAGGATGGTATGCTGGATCACCAGGAACGGCTCGCTCCCCCGTTTCATCCCGTCCCAGCTATACAGCTCATTCCGGCGCTGCTCATAGCCCACCGCCTCGGCCAGGACCCCCAGCGACGGCACCGCCCCCCGAGGGGAAAGGACGCGGATGTCGTGGCCGTGGGATAGAAGCGCGGACAGCATGAAATTACCCTAATTGGCACAAGATTTCTCTACACGCCCGACTTGGTGAAGCCTAGCCTTTTCCCCAAAGGGAGGGCTCAACCATGCCGTTCAAACTCTGCATCATCGGCGCGGGCAGCGTCGGTTTCACCCGCAAGCTCTGCTCGGACATCCTGTCGGTGCCCGAGTTCGAGGGAATCGAGATCGCGCTGACCGACATCAGTCAGCAGAACCTCGACATGATCGCCCAGATCCTGCGCAAGATGATCGAGGTCTCGGGCCTCAAGACGAAAGTCACCGCCACCACCGACCGCCGCAAGGCTCTTGAGGGCGCGAAATACGTGATGAACACGGTGCGGATCGGAGGTGTCGAAGCCTTCGCCACCGACATCTCGATCCCGCTGAAATACGGCGTCGACCAATGCGTCGGCGACACGATCTGCGCGGGCGGCATCCTTTACGGTCAGCGCGGCATCGCCGCGATGCTTGACTTCTGCAAGGACATCCGTGAGGTCTGCCCGTCCGACCACCTCCTCCTCAACTACGCGAACCCGATGGCGATGATGACCTGGGCTGCGATCGACCACGGCGGGGTCAACACCGTCGGCCTCTGCCACGGCGTCCAGAACGGCCACCGCCAGATCGCCGCCGCCCTTGGCGTGCCGATGGGCGAGGTCGACATCATCTGCTCGGGCATCAACCACCAGACCTGGTACCTCGACATCCGCCACAAGGGCCGGAAGATCGAGAAGGACGAACTCATCGCCGCCTTCGAGGCGCATCCCGTTTTCAGCCGCCAGGAAAAGGTGCGGATCGACGTTCTTAAACGCTTCGGCTTCTACTCGACCGAATCCAACGGCCACCTCTCGGAATACCTGCCCTGGTACCGGAAACGCCGCGAGGACATCCCGAACTGGATCAGCACCGACGACTGGATCCACGGCGAAACCGGCGGCTATCTGCGCCACACGCGCGAGACGCGGAACTGGTTCGAGACCGAATATCCGACGATGCTGAAAGACGCCGAAAAGCCCCTGTCGCAGTGGAAGCGCACCGACGAACACGCCTCCCACATCATCGAGGCGCTGGAGACGGGGCGCCCCTACCGCGGACATTTCAACGTGAAGAACCGCGGTGTGATCACCAACCTGCCCGACGACTGCATCATCGAAAGCCCCGGCTGGGTGGACCGCTTTGGCATCAACATGGTGGAAGGCGTCACCCTCCCGCTCGCTTGCGCCGCGACCTGCCAGGCTTCGGTCAACGTGCAGCGGATGTCCGTGCAGGCGGCCATAACCGGCGACGTGGATCTTCTGAAACTCGCCGTCCTGCACGACCCGCTGGTCGGCGCGGTCTGCACGCCCGCCGAGGTCTGGTCGATGGTCGACGAGATGCTGGAGGCGCAGGCCCAATGGCTGCCGCAGTATCCGGCCCCCGCCAGCCGCGCCCGGGCGGCGTCCTGATCTCGGCCGCCGGGGCCTACGGGATCAGCCGTAAGCCCCGGCCCACCGGCTGATCAGCTGCCCCTGCAGCCGCCGCGCCCGCTTGGTCCAGGCACTGGCCCCTTCGGCATCCTCACGCAGGGCAACCGGCACGGCATCGCGCCGTTCGGGATCGCCCGAGAAGATGGCGAACACCAGCTCCCGCCCCGGCGCGGGCGGCAACACATGACCGGCCAGGCCCGAGACGAAGTTCAGCGTCCCCGACTTGGCCAGAACCTTCACCGGGTGGCCCTTGATCTCTTTCCCGGCGTCGTCCTTCATGCCCACATCGCGCAGGATCGCCCGAAGCCCGCGCCCGCCGGCCTCGGCGCGCTGCAGGACCGTCGCCATCCCCCGCGCGGTCACCCGCGACTGCCCGCCGAGGCCGGAATGGTCATGCAGGTCCAGCCGCACCCCGAAGGCCGCCGCCACCCAGTCCGACATGGCCCGCCCCGAAGCCTCAAGCGTCGTCAGCCGCGAGGCCGTCAGCCCGCAACATTCCGCCGTCAGGTTGGTCGAGAACCTCAGCATGTCGCGCAGGACTTCGGTCAGGGGTTCGCTTTCCACCCGGCCCAGCTCCGTGCCCGAGGGCACAGCGCCGACCCGTTCGCCCGGCTCCAGCCGGATTCCCTGCGCACGGGCCAACGTGCGGAACACCTCGGCCACATAGGCGCCCGGGTCGCGGACCGGCAACCAGCGGCTGCCCCCCTTGCCCAGCGCGGCCGAGGCAACGGTCCATTCCTCGACCCGTCCCGGCGCGTAGGTGAACAAGGGCGCCTCGCGCTGCGCCACATCGACCCGCACCATGCTGACCGCGGGCAGGAAACGTTCGCCCCGCGCGTCAACCGAAGTGCGCCAGCTGCCATCGACCTTCTTCCACTCGAAATAGGCGCGGTTGAAGTTCAGGTTCAGCCCCGACACGGCAGCGTTGTAGCCGACATGGTCGGGCTGGTCCCCGGCAATGCCGCGCAGGACGGGCAGCGCGCCGTCCCAATACAGGAACCGGCCCGTCGCGCCCTTCAACCCGGCCTGCGCCAGCCGCCCCACCAGATCGCCCAACTGGTCGGTCTGCAGCGTCGGATCGCCCCCGCCCGCGAGCACCAGATCGCCCTGCACCATCCCGCCCTGCACCGGCCCCGTCGCCAGAACCCGGGTCGCATAGCGGTAGCCCGGCCCAAGCCGGTCCAGCGCGTAAAGCGAGGTCACCGCCTTCGCCACGCTCGCAGGGGGCAGCATCAGGTCCGGCTCGCGGCTTTCCAGGACCTCGCCGGTCTTCGCGTCCATCAGCACGAAACCGACCGCCCCGCCCAGCTTGGCCTGCGCAATCAGCGCCTCGGCATCGACGGGACCGCGCGACGCAACCGGGGCAGGTGCGGCCGCCTTGCCGCCGCGCGCCACCGGACGGGGAGAGCTGTCCATCGCCTCGCCCAGCGCAGAACTGGCAACCCCGGCCAGAAGCCCGGCCAGCATCATCCGCCGCGAAATCACCATGCCACCTCCACGCCCACACCAGCGTCACCCCGTCATAACCGCAACCCCGCCGATTCCGCCAGCCTGCGTTGCCGTCCCGCATTCGCGCTTGCGTGAGCCATATATCTGACTATAGTCAGGAAAAACACCTGACTGGGGTCCGCCATCATGCTTGACGCCGTCGCCCGCCTCCGCCGCTTCAACCGTGCCGTTACCCGCGAAGCGGGGGCGCTCGACACCTCGTTCCTCGGTCGCGGGCGACCCCTCGGCGCGGTTCGCGTGCTGGTCATGGTGCGACCCGAGGGGACCGATGTCGCGCTGATCCGGGATCGGCTGGGGCTGGACTCGGGCTTGATGAGCCGCTTCCTGCGCAGCCTGGAACGCGAAGGCCTGATCGAAACCGCGACCGACCCCGCCGACCGACGCCGCCGGATCGCGCGCCTGACCCCGGCGGGCGAGGCAGAGGTTGCAGCCTATGATGCCATCGGCCATGCCCGGGCGGCACGACTGATCGCCCGGGCCGGGACTCGGGCCAACGAACTCGTAGCCGCAATGGACTTGATCGCCACACTTCTCAACCGCGACCAGTTGGAGATCCGCCCTGCCGATCCCGACAGCCTGGAGGTCACGGCCTGCTGGCAGGCCTATTTCGACGAGCTTGTCGCCCGCGTCCCCGCCGCCAGGCCCGACATGTTTGCGCTGCCCGACCCCGGCGCAGCCAGCTACCGCGCACCCCGTGGCGCCTGCCTCGTCGCCTGGTCCGACGATCTGCCGGTGGCCTGCGTCGCGCTCCGCCCGCTCGACGGCCCGACAGCCGAGGTGAAACGCCTCTGGGTCGATGCCTCCGCCCGCGGCCAGGGCCTTGCCCGCCGCATGATGTCAGCGATCGAGAACGAGGCGCGCCAGCTTGGCTACCAGTGGCTCAGGCTCGACACGAATTCCGCCCTGTCCGAGGCGATTGCGCTCTACCGTGCGACAGGCTGGACCGACATCGCGCCCTACACCGGGGCACCGGCCGATGTCTGGATGGAAAAGCCGCTCTGACCGACGCCTCCTCGTTCGACTGCGTCTCCTCGTCAGAGCGCCGCCGCGACGAGTGACCAAGTCGTCGAGGAGCTTTCCCTACCGCCCCGACTTCCACCCGCCCCTGGCCCGGATCTCGGTCGACGACGCATCGTTCATCGGCAAATTCACGAAGGCCCAGACCGGAGCCTTTCGTCCGCGCAAATTCTCGCCCCGGTCGACCTGATGCACCCGGAACGCCCGCGCCGCGACCGACAACCGCGCTTGCACGCCCGCCCCCGGCCGCGCGAGCACCCCCACGGCCACGCTGCGCAGGATGTCGCGCCAGCGGCCCCACCGGTGGAACTGCACCAGGTTGTCCGCCCCCATCAGCCAGACGAAGGTCACGCCGGGATAGATCGCCTTCAGCCGGTCAATCGTATCCGCCGTCGCCCGCGTCCCCAGCCGCTCTTCCAGCGCCGTGATCTTCACCCGCGGGTCCCGCATCACCGCCTTCGCCCGCGCGATCCGATCCGCCAAAGGCGCCGGTTGCCGCGCCTTGAGCGGGTTCGCGGGCGTCACCAGCCACCAGACCTGGTCCAGCCCCATCCGCTTCAGCGCCTCACGCGTGATGTGCACATGGCCGTCGTGGGCCGGGTCGAAGGACCCGCCCAGAAGGCCAATGACCATTCCCCTGGTCGCAATCGGAAACCCCTGCCGCATGGCCCCCCGCTGCCAGTCCCTGCGATCAATTGACCGCAGGAGGCGCGTCTTTACAATGGCCTGCCGGTTCAGAGACGCATCTTCACGCGTTGCTTTTCATCCGCAGGCCACATCCTCCTGCATGACCTGTTCCCACAGAACGGTCGGATCGGCGCCCGGAACCAGTCCGTCGCCCTGCTGACCCGTGAAGGCGGCCATCCCGTGCTGGATCATCCAGGACGGATCATGCTGCGGCACACCCGAGGTCCTGAGCGCGTTACACAGGATGTCGCGCTGGGTCATGCCAGGGTCGGCGTAACGTTGGATGGCCTCGCCAAGGCTGGCCCTTTCCGCCTCGGACTGGGCGTCGTTCAGCTGCATCGTCAGCACCTCGCCAGCCTGATGCGCGGTGGGATCGGCGACCCGCCTGACGTCGAAAGACGATCGCATCAGCATCAGGACATAGAGCTCCGCAGCAGCATCCCAGTTGCCGTCACGGCCACAGGCCAGCACGCCCAATGCCAGATCCGGGGGCGACAGACGTGGATCGGCCGTGGTCATCGTCACGCAGCCCGGATCGACAGTCGGTGCAAGGTTTCCCGGCGCCTCGTTATTCGTCACCTGGGCCGCGGCTCCGCCTGCCGTCAATAGCGTCAACGCCAAAGACAATCTTGCCTGCATCCTGCACCTCCAGTTTCACTGCAGCCCAAAGGCCGTTTCCGCAGGCGAATGCCAAGTCTGGATCCCCGCACCCTTCCCGTTGCAGCGCCGCCCCTTCATCGCTACATACGCGCCAACCCCAAGGATCCCCGGAGCACGTCATGGCCAGCTATCAATATGTCTACCACATGGAGAACGTCTCAAAGACCTACCCGGGCGGCAAGACCTGCTTTGAGAACATCCACCTGAACTTCCTGCCCGGGGTGAAGATCGGCGTCGTCGGCGTCAACGGCGCGGGCAAGTCGACCCTTCTGAAGATCATGGCCGGGATGGACAAGGACTTCAAAGGCGAGGCCTGGGCCGCCAAGGGCGCCAAGGTCGGCTACCTCGCGCAGGAGCCCTACCTCGACCCCGCGCTCACCGCGAAGGAAAACGTCATGCTCGGCGTCGCGGCCCAGCAGGCGATCCTCGACCGCTACAATGAACTCGCCATGAACTACTCGGACGAAACCGCGGACGAGATGGCCGCCCTCCAGGACCAGATCGACGCCCAGAACCTGTGGGAGCTGGAGGCGACCGTCGGCGTCGCGATGGACGCGCTCCGCTGCCCGCCGGACGATGCCGATGTCACCACGCTTTCCGGCGGGGAACGCCGCCGCGTCGCGCTCTGCAAGCTTTTGCTCGAAAAGCCCGACATGCTCCTCTTGGACGAACCAACCAACCACCTCGACGCCGAATCCATCGCCTGGCTGCAAAAACACCTGATCGACTACAAGGGCACGATCCTGATCGTCACCCACGACCGCTACTTCCTCGACGACATCACCGGCTGGATCCTGGAACTCGACCGCGGCCGGGGCATCCCCTACGAAGGCAACTACTCCGCCTGGCTGGACCAGAAGGCCAAGCGGATGGCGCAAGAGGCCCGTGAGGACAAGACCAAGCAGAAGGCCCTGGAAAAGGAACTGGAGTGGATCCGCTCCGGCGCCAAGGCGCGGCAGGCCAAGGGCAAGGCTCGCCTCAACCGCTATAACGAGATGGCAAGCCAGACCGTCACCGAACGCGCCACCACCGCGCAGATCATCATCCCGAACGGCGAACGCCTGGGGAACAAGGTGATCGAGGTCGAGGGCCTGAAGAAAGCGATGGGCGACAAGCTTCTGATCGAGGACCTGTCCTTCACCGTCCCCCCCGGCGCCATCGTCGGCGTCATCGGCCCGAACGGCGCGGGCAAGTCGACCCTGTTCCGCATGATCACCGGTCAGGAAAAGCCCGACGCCGGCACGATCAAGCTGGGTGACACGGTGAAACTGGCTTATGTCGACCAGTCGCGCGACGCGCTCGACCCGAACAAAAACGTGTGGGAGGAAATTTCCGGCGGGGCCGAGGTTATCCACCTGGGCGACATGGCGATGAACTCCCGCGTCTATACGGGGGCCTTCAACTTCAAGGGCACCGACCAGCAGAAGAAGGTCGGCCTCCTGTCGGGCGGGGAGCGGAACCGCGTCCACATGGCCAAGCTGTTGAAGTCGGGCGGCAACGTGCTGCTGCTTGACGAACCGACCAACGACCTTGACGTCGAAACCTTGCAGGCCCTCGAAGCCGCCATCGAAGACTTCGCCGGCTGCGCGATCATCATCAGCCACGACCGCTTCTTCCTCGACCGTCTCTGCACCCACATCCTCGCCTTCGAAGGCGACGCCCATGTGGAATGGTTCGAGGGCAACTTCCAGGCCTACGAGGAAGACAAGGTCCGCCGGTTGGGACCGGATGCGCTGGAGCCGAAGCGGGTGAAGTACAAGCGGTTTGCCCGGTGAGATGGGGCTGGCTGGCACTGGTGGTAGGCCTCGCGCTTACCGCCTGCGCCAAGCCGCCCGTGGCTGCAAAGCCGCCGCTCTACACCACCAACACCGCCGCCAGCCCTGAACAGATCACCTTCCTTTTGCCCGGCGCGCTGACCACTACGCGCATCTTCGGCCCCGCGAACGGCTGGGACAGCCCCCGCCACCGCGTCGTGGAATACCGGCTTCCCGGCATGCGGGGCGAGCCGCTGAACCCGCCCCTCGACCTTGACCGGTCCGCCCGCTGGATCGCCGACTACGCCAACCGCTACCCTGACGCGCGGATCAACCTCCTCGGCTATTCGACCGGCGCCGCCATCGCCATCGAGGCCACAGGCCGGATCGACCGGGCCGAGAGGGTGCAGGTCATCGCCATCTCCAGCCCCACCCCCTTCCCCGGCGCGGCTTTGGCCTTTGTCCGGGGCGGGCTTGGCGTGGCCGGTTCGGCGCTTGCCACCGGCAGCTTCTCCGCCAAGACCGTCTGGGACGAGTATTTCATCACCCTCTACCTCGGCTCCGGCTGGCGCGTGTCCCCCGAAAAGCGCGCGATGGCCGACCGCCTGCGTGAGGCCTTCAAGGACCAGATCAACACGCCCGGCGAGGGCCGGGGCCGCTCGCAATCCGCCAGCCTCCTCCTCTGGTCTCTCTCGCCCGAGGCGCAGGCGTCGAAGGCCCGGATCACCTTCTTCCACGGCGAGAACGACCCGATCTTCCCGCTCCCCGGAGTGCGCCGCCTTGGCGAGCGCCTGAACGCGCCGGTCTGCGTCCTGCCCCAGGACGGCCACATGCCGCTCCTCTCCCGCGCCGACCTGATGGACCGAGTGGAGCGCATCCTGCAGGGCACGAACACCACGCCTTGCGGGTAGGTGGCGGACGACGGCCTGCCTGGCAGGTCGATGCCTGCGTCGACCCTTTGCGCGCAACCCGTAGGTCGGGCTTCAGCCCGACTCCTTTTCCCACCTTTCATCCCCGCGAAAGCAGGGAGCCGCAGCCGCCCAACCAACCACCCAGCTCCGAGGGGCTGAGACACCCACCCGTAGGGTGCGTTACAGCGCACCACCCTGCGAAACGCCCACCACCGGACCTCCCTCCCCCTCGTGGGGAGGGGTAGGGGTGGGGGGCACAACCCCAACCATCCAAACCCACCGTCTCCGCCTGCACCGAGAGTAGGGTGGGCACCCTGCCCACCACCCCGCCCAACAAAGGGCGGCGCCCTCCCTCGGGCGGGCACCCCAACGGCAGATCGAAGCACTTTATCCCTCAACCCCTCCCACCGCAGTTCAAGTGACCGCCGCCTCAAAGCGCCCTCCCGGGGGGATGATGGGCGATCAGAAATCCTCCAGTGTAGGATTTCCGCGAAGAACGCCCGGCCCGTGGCCAGGCAGTGGGGAGGGCGCGTCCCGGCGGGCTTACGACCTTGATTCCAAGCCGGGCGGGGGGTATCTAGTCCCGCTTTGCTGAACCCAAGCCAGCTATCCTCACAACCTTGCATGCGCTAATATTCACGCAACTCAGTGATTGTACGATATCACCTGCCGATCCGGAATGTTAGTTCAGGCGGGATTTTTGAAAAGAGATCCGGCGCCAGTTCATCTTGCCTTTTGCCACGAGATTGACTACTATATTTCAAATTCTCCAGCGTCATAAATTGAGGTAATCACTAATGAGGGTAAGTGCAAAAATTGTTGTTATTGCAGGTCTTTTTCTCGCTTTTCTTTATGGTCTTAATTTCATTTATGCGGTGTCGAAGGGCAAAGAAGGTGGCACGTTTGGAGATACCTTCGGCGCAGTGAACGCACTATTCTCTGGATCAGCTTTGTATTTTCTTGTGCTTGCCTTTTTTCTCAGCGCGAGGAGTTAAGCATCATGCGAGAAGAGCGCAACGAGAACCGCAAATTAGTGTCTGAGCAACAGAAACTGTTCGGCGCACAGAAGAACGCGCTCGACAAACAAGTGTTCGAACAATCATTTTACTCACTGCTTTCTTTGATAAATCAGGAAAAGGCTCGCCTTCTGAAAGACAATCCGCGCGCAAGAATCCAGCTACCTGAAATTCAAAGGATCAGTGGTGCCGTCAATGATCTCTTGCTTAACTTTGCTATTGAATCGCAGTTTGATCCAGCGAAGAAATTGGAACTTGATCTGTTGGCGGATCAGTCCTTCAACTTAGTAAATTTGCTTTCATCTTTGGTAGATTTAGTTGAGAATTTTCACGGCAACGATGCTGAGAAGTCTCGGTACTTTTCCATGGTACAGGGGTTGATTGACTATCATATCGCAGTTTGCTTTTCTTGGTTTCATGGCTGTAGCGGGGGACAGAACAAAGAAATTGCGCGCGCGTACTCGAAACTATCAATTCCTTTTTCGACCTCCCCGGCAATTCGAGACGCAATGGATATAATTTTGGCTCGTTTTGAAGGTAAGCGCCCCGCAGCGACTGGTGTCGAATACTAGAATTCTAGTAGTTTAGCGAGCCGTAGGGTGCGTGATTTCACGCAACATCCGCCTTCGCCACCCAGATTCCATACTAATCTTTCTCTGCTACAGCGTCACTCCCCGACCCCTATCCTTAACACCCCCCTAACGCCCACACCCAACTCCTTGATATCCCTGCCTCCCCCACCCCCGTCCTGCGTGGACAAGCCCCCCTTGCGGCCCCTACACTCCCCGCTGAACGGAGGCCCGCCATGACCGACTACCAGACCCTCATCGACGCCCCCACCTGGGCCTTCATCCAGAAGACCAACGACTCCTACCCCGAGAACACCGCGACCCTCTCCATCGCTGACCAGCGGGCGATCTACGACCGGATGTGCGCGGCCTTCGACAGCCCCTACCCGGCCGGAGTGACCTCCCACGACCAACCCATCGCCGGCGTCCCCTGCCGCATCTATCCGGGCGCGCAACCCACTGTCCTCTACCTCCACGGCGGCGGCTTCGTGGTCGGCGGCCTCCATTCCCACGACGGGGTCTGCGCCGACATCCGGGGGGCGACCGGCTTGACCGTCGTCTCCGCCGACTATCGCCTCTCCCCCGAACACAAACACCCCGCCGCCTTCGACGACGCCTGCGCCGTGGCCCGCGCCCTCGCCGCCAAAGGCCCCCTGATCCTGGTCGGCGACAGCGCCGGGGCCAACCTCGCCGCTGCCGCCTGCCACGCCCTCCGGGGAAACCCGCAGATCAAGGGCCAGATCCTGATCTACCCCGGCCTCGGCGGAGACCTCACCCAAGGCAGCTACCTCACCTACGCCCATGCCCCCATGCTTACCCGCGACGACGTCCTTTTCTACAAGGACATCCGCCACGATGGCCCCGCGCCGGACGCAGACCCCACCGTCAGCCCATTGCAGGACACCGACTTCACCGGCCTGCCCCCGACCCTTGCCATTGCCGCCGAATGCGACCCCCTCGCAGATGACGCCCCCGCCTATGCCGGGGAAATCCGGAAAGCCGGAGGCCGCGCCCAGTCAATCACCGAACCTGGCCTCGTCCACGGCTACCTGCGCGCCCGACACTCAGTCCCCCGCGCCACCGCAAGCTTTCAGCGGATCACCGACACTATCACCGCCTTTGCCCAAGGCCATTGTCCCTTCTGACCCGCCCCGCCCCGACAGGCTTTGCCGCAGCCTGCCGCTGGGGCCGTGTCAGCACCTCGGGGTTCAGCACGGCGGCCAGCTGCGCTTCGGTCAACAGCCCCTGCCGCCGCGCGAGGTCCGGGATCGACAGCCCGCTGTGGTGCGCCTCCAGCGCCAGCCGGGTCGCGGCCTCATACCCAAGGATCGGGTTCAGCGCGGTCACCAACCCGATGGAATTCTCCACCGACGCCCGCAAGGCATCGCGGTTCGCGGTGATGCCCCGGATGCAGCGGGTCTCCAGCGTGCGGCAGGCGGCTTCCAGATGGCGCACCGACCGGAACAGGCTGTAGGCGATCATCGGCTCGAAGGCGTTCAACTGCAGCTGCCCCGCTTCGGCGGCGAAACTGATCGTCACGTCGTTGCCGATCACCTCGAACGCCACCTGGTTGACGACTTCCGGGATCACCGGGTTAACCTTGCCCGGCATGATCGAGGACCCCGCCTGCATCGCGGGCAGGTTGATTTCGCCCAGACCCGCGCGGGGACCCGAGGACAGCAGCCGCAGGTCGTTGCAGGTCTTCGACAGCTTGACCGCGACCCGCTTCAACACGCCCGACAGCTGGACGAAAGCGCCGCAGTCCTGGGTCGCCTCGATCAGGTCGAAGGCCGGGACGACCGGCAGGCCGGTGATCCGCGCCAGCTCTGCACAGACCCGCGCCGCATAGGCGGGATCGGTGGTGATGCCGGTGCCGATCGCCGTGCCGCCAAGGTTGATCTCCAGGATCAACTGCAGCGCCTCGGTCAGCCGGGCCTCGTCCTCGCCCAGCATGATGGCGAAGGTGTTGAACTCTTGGCCCAGCGTCATCGGCACCGCGTCCTGCAGCTGGGTTCGGCCCATCTTCAGCACATCGGCGAACTCGACCGCCTTCTCGGCAAAAGCCCCGCGCAAGGAGGCCATCGCCGCGATCAGCCGCACGATCCCGGCAAAGGCTGCAAGCTTCAGGGCGGTGGGATAGACGTCGTTGGTGCTCTGGCTGAGGTTGACGTGTTCGTTCGGGTGCAAAAGGTCATAGCGGCCAAGGGGCTGCCCCATGATCTCCAGCGCGCGGTTGGCGATCACCTCGTTCGCGTTCATGTTGGTCGAGGTCCCCGCGCCCCCCTGGATCTGGTCCACGACGAACTGGTCGTGCCAGCGGCCTGCGCGGATTTCCTGGCAGGCGGCCACGATGGCGTCGCGGCGGGGCAGGTCCAGCAGGCCGAGCCCGGCATTGGCGCAGGCGGCGGCTTCCTTGATCGCGGCCAGGGCGATGATCAGGTCCGGAACCTCGCCGATCCGGGTGCCCGAGATCGGGAAATTCTCGATGGCGCGCAGGGTGTGGACGCCCCAGTAGACCTCGGCGGGCAGGTCGCGGTCGCCGAGCAGGTCATGTTCGCGGCGGGTCATCGGGGCGGGAATATGGGTCATCATCGGGTCCATGGGCAAAGGCCGACCGCCCCGTGCAAACAGGGTGTCATGCGCGTCCGGTCTGGGTTTCAGAGGGTCATGCGGCCTGACTGCCGCAATGGCCCCGATTTACGCCTGTTTTTTCGGCAGGGCCAATGCCAAGTTATGCAGACCTATTCCGTTTCTGCATAATCCTGCGCCAGTGCCTCGGCGGCAGCCCAGACGCGGGACGACAGGGCGCGGCCCCGTGCGGCGTTGCGATAAAGGCGTATCTCCATCGGCAGCTCCGGCGCCACGACCTCCAGCCGGGAAGAGGCCAGGTCCTCGGCCACCAACCGACGCGGCAGCCACACGACGCCATGGCCTTGCAGCGCCATCGACTTCATCGCCTCGGCCATCGAGGCCTCATTCACATGCGCGACATAGGCCTTGGGCGCGCCCTCCTGAGTCTGGGCGATCTGCGCCAGCTTGCCCAGAAAGGACCCGCGCGAATATTGCACCAGAGGCATCCCCTCGGTCGCCCAGGCACGGGGCCAGCCGGGGCGCGCGACGGCGGCAAGGCTGTCCTTTCCCACGACGACGAAGGGGAAGCCCCGCCCCAGCGGCACCTCGACGCCCGGATGGTGATAGGTCAGGAAGAAGTCATAGCCGCCCTCGGTCAGCGCGGTGATGCAGCGGTCAAAGTTGTCGGGCATGACCCGGCTGGCGACCGGGCCGATGCGGTCCTGCACCTGCATCAGCCAGACCGGAAGAAACGTCACCGCCAGCGAATGCAGCGAGGTCAGCGCGATCTGCGGCACGCCGACATGGGCGCGGTGGCGGAAGGCATCGCGGCTGGCGGTCAGCATCCGCAGCACCTCCTCCGCCGTCTCGCGGAACTGGCGGCCCTCGTCGGTGAGGGCGACCGGATGGCTGTCGCGGCTGACCAGGCCCACGCCCAGCCAATCCTCCAGCGCGCGGATCCGACGGCTGAAGGCGCTTTGCGTGACGCCCCGCGCCTCGGCCGCACGCGAAAAGCTGCGGGCCTCGGCCAGTGCCAGGAAATCCTCCAGCCAGTTCAGGTCCAAGGCCGCCCTCCGCTTTGGTCGATCATTGCCGCCGCGAGGTCGGCACTGCAAGCACCCGACGTGGGCCGCCGGGGCAATCGGCGTCGCGCGGAGCGGGATTGGGAAGGCCAGCAATGGGAACCCAAGGCCAACCGGACGCGTTACCGGCTCAGCGAACCAAACGGAGTTTACCCATGAAAGGCGTCCTGGCCTGGCTGATCGGCATCCCGATCCCCATCATCATCATTCTCTACCTGGTCGATGTATTCTGACGACCAGGCCCCCCGGGCCGTCAACCCTTGCGGCCTGGGGGGACAAACCTTGACAGAAGCCTAACAGAAAAACCCAAGCCCTTGAAACCTCGCGGTTTCCCTGGTTTGTCCACCGTGGACACTTTGGGCGATGTCAGGCCTCAGCCCCGCTCGATTTCCGCCCCCAGGCCCCGCATCAGCCCCTCGAAAACCGGGAACGAGGTCTGGATCGGTGACCCGTCATCCACCGCGACCGGCGCCTTCGAGGCCAGCCCGCAGACCAAGAACGACATCGCGATCCGATGGTCGATATGGGTCGCACAGGTGGCCCCGCCCGGCACCCCGCCCGGCCCCATGCCGTGGACGATCAGGGTATCCTCGTCTTCCTCGATCTTCACCCCGCAAGCCTCCAGGCCCCGCGCCATCGCGTCGATCCGGTCGCTCTCCTTGACCCGCAGCTCCTTGACGCCGCGCATCACCGTCTTGCCGGTGGAGAAGGCCGCAACGACCGACAGGACCGGGTACTCGTCGATCATCGACGGCGCCCGTTCCGGCGGGACGTCGATCCCCTTCATGTTGCCCGAGAACCGCACGCGCAGGTCGGCCACCGGCTCGCCGCCCTCTTCGCGGGGGTTCTGGAACTCGATCTCCGCCCCCATCTCGACCAGGGTCAGATAAAGCCCGTTGCGGGTCAGGTTCTGGGAAACTCCCGGCACCAGAATGTCCGACCCCTCGACGATCAACGCGGCACAGACCGGGAAAGCGGCGGAGGACGGGTCACGCGGCACAGCGACCGTCTGCGGGCGCAGTTCGGGCTGGCCTGTCAGGGTGATGACATGGCCCTCGCCGGTCTTTTCGACCGACAGCTGAGCGCCGAAACCCACCAGCATCCGCTCGGAATGGTCCCGCGTCGGCTCCTTCTCGATCACCACCGTCTCACCCGGAGCATTCAGCCCCGCCAGCAGGACCGCCGACTTCACCTGCGCCGAAGCGACGGGCAGCGCATAGCGGATGGGCACCGGGTTCGCCGCGCCGACGATGGTCATCGGCAGGCGGCCACCCTTGCGGCCGTAGGCCCTCGCCCCGAACAGGGACAACGGGTCGGTGACCCGCCCCATCGGGCGCTTGCGCAAGCTGGCATCGCCAGTGAAGGTCGCGGTGATCGGCGTCGTCGCCATGGTCCCCATGATCAGCCGCGCGCCGGTGCCGGAGTTGCCGACGTCCAGCACATCCGCCGGCTCCTGGAACCCTCCGACCCCCACGCCGTTCACGGTCCAGGCCCCCTCACCATGCCGCGTGACGGTCGCGCCGAATGCCCGCATCGCCTTGGCGGTGTCCAGCACGTCCTGGCCCTCCAGCAACCCGGAGATCTTGGTCTCCCCCACCGCCATCGCGCCGAAGATCAGCGACCGGTGCGAGATCGACTTGTCGCCCGGCACCGCTGCCACGCCCTTCAACGGCCCGGACTTCCGGGATTTCATCGGTTGCGCGTCGCCATGGCCGGACATCATCGTCTCCCCTGTCATTCCGGAAAGCCTGATAGCGCAAGCGGATGCCGGGGTCCACGGCCCGCTTTTCGTGGCGGGGTGGGCGGGTGGGAGCCGTGGAAAGCGGGCCTTAGCGCCGCCGGAAGGTCAGGTAGTGCGGGCTACGGCCCTCGCGCAGGGCCTTCTGTTCGTAGCGGGTAGACAGCCAGTCGTCCCAGGCCCCGCCCTGCCCCGCCTCATGAACCAGATCGAACCCGGCCGGCGGCACCTCTTCCAGCGTCTGGCGGACATAATCCGGGATGTCAGTCGCCACCCGGAACTCGGTCCCCGGGGCCGTCACCCGCGCCAGGGCGTTCAGGTATTCCGGCGTCACAAAGCGGCGGCGGTGATGACGGGCCTTGGGCCAGGGGTCGGGGTAGTTCAGGAAGACCTTTGACAGGCAGGCATCCGGAAGGACGTCGAACAGATCGCGCACATCGCCCGGATGCAGCCAGAGGTTCGTGACCCCCGCCCCCCGGATCTTGCCCAGAAGCATCGCGATGCCGTTCACGAAGGGCTCGGCCCCGATGATCGTCACGCCCGGGTTGCGGGCGGCCATGTGGACGAGGTGCTCACCCCCGCCGAAGCCGACTTCCAGCCAAAGCGGCCCGCGCACGAAGCCCAGATCCAGCACCTTGCGATCAGGGTTGTCGTCCCGCGTGACGCCGCGCAGGGTCAGTGGACCGAGGTCCTCGGCCAGATAGTCCTTCTGGCTGGCTCGCAGGGTCTTGCCCTTGATGCGGCCATAGAAGTTGCGGCGGGGGGCGGGTGCGTCGGACATGGCGCGCTTTAGAACCGGGTGCCAGGATGGTCAAGCCAGACCCGCGCCCGCAAGCCGTCAGCCACAGGAGACGACTGGGTCAAAGTGCCGCCACATCGGACGCAGGACCGTCCCGACCCCCACGCATTCAGATCCAACAATACTTTCAGCCCCAAGCGTGCTACTGTCCCGGCTTGGCACTTGACCCGCGGGCAATGGGCCGACGGGCGGTGCCTGGGGAGACAGAGGATGGCACGCTATATCATCACTGGAAGCTATACTGCCGCCGCAATGAAAGGTCTTCTGGCCAAGCCATCGGACAGGGAAGCAGCGACTTCGGCGCTTGTCGCAGCGTCGGGCGGAAAGCTGCAGTCCTTCTACATGACCACCGGGGACAATGATTTTCTGATGGTCACTGAAACCGACAATCTGCAGGACATGCTTGCCGCGCTGATCGTGGCCGGGGCCTCGGGCGCGGTGTCGGGGTTGAAGACCGTGCAGGCCTTCAGCTCAGCCGAATTCACGGCCGCGCAGAAGCGGGCTGGAGAGATCGCGCAGAAATATTCCGCGCCCGCCTGAAAGACTTGCGCCGCCCGGGTGAGGGCGGCGCAGCTTTGGATCAAACCGCCTTCTTCAGCGCCTCGACCAGATCGGTGCGTTCCCAGCTGAACCCACCGTCGGCTTCCGGCGCGCGGCCGAAATGGCCGTAGGCGCTGGTGCGGGCATAGATTGCGCGGTTCAGGTCCAGATGGGTGCGGATGCCACGCGGGGTCAGGTCCATAACTTCGGCCACGGCCTTTTCAATGCGCGACGCTTCGACCTGTCCGGTGCCGTGGGTGTCGACATAGATCGACAGCGGCTTCGCCACACCGATGGCGTAGCTCACCTGCAGCGTGCAGCGTTCGGCGAGGCCCGCCGCCACGACGTTCTTCGCCAGATAGCGCGCGGCATAGGCGGCCGAGCGGTCAACCTTGGTCGGGTCCTTGCCGGAAAACGCGCCGCCGCCATGCGGGGCAGCACCGCCATAGGTGTCAACGATGATCTTGCGGCCCGTGAGGCCAGCGTCGCCATCCGGCCCGCCGATGACGAAGGTCCCGGTGGGGTTGACGTGCCATTCGGTTTTCCGGGTGATCCAGCCCTCTGGCAGGACTTCGCGGATATAGGGCTCCACGATCTTGCGGATAACCTTGGAGGTCTGGCGCTTGGAGGTGTGCTGGGTGGACAGCACGATCGAGGTCACCTCGACAGGCTTGCCGTTGGCATAGCGCAACGTCAGCTGGCTTTTCGCGTCCGGGCCCAGCGTCGGCTCGGCGCCCGATTTCCGCACTTCGGCCAGACGGCGCAGGATCGCGTGGGCGTACTGGATGGGGGCCGGCATGTATTCCGGCGTCTCCAGCGTGGCATAGCCGAACATTATCCCCTGGTCGCCCGCGCCATCCTTGTCGACGCCCTGCGCGATATGGGCGGACTGTTCGTGGATGTAGTTGTGGACCTTGATCTTGTCCCAGTGGAACTTCTTCTGCTCATAGCCGATGTCGCGGACGCAATCGCGGACGATGCCGTCGATCCGACCCATCATCGCCTTGGTTGCCTCTTTCGAGGACAGGCCGACCTCGCCTCCGACCACGACGCGGTTGGTGGTGGCAAAGGTCTCGCAGGCGACGCGGGCGTTCGGTTCTTCCTTCAGGAAGGCATCGAGGACGGCATCCGAGATGCGGTCGCAGACCTTGTCGGGGTGACCCTCGGAAACGGATTCCGAGGTGAAAACGTAGTCTTGGCGGCTCATGGGAAGTGCTCCGTTGGGTTCACCCCGCCACGCCAGGAAGCCGTTGTGGAGGGGGTTCAAGATGCGCCTGACTAGACGGGCGGGGCCAGCCCGTCAATGGGCCGCGATCCGCCGCCGCGCCATTGCGCCAAGGGCGAGGCCCGCCAGCAACAACAGGACCGGAAGATCGCCCCAGCGGCTGTAGGGCGTGGGCGGCAGGGCGCCCGGGATCGTGGTGTCGAGGGCGGCCATGCTGCCGAAGGGCAGCTGGTCCACCAGCCGCCCATGCGCGTCGACGACCGCCGTAACCCCGGTATTCGCCACCCGGATCAGCGGCAGCCCCTGTTCCACCGCGCGCAGACGGGCCTGAGCGAAATGCTGGAAGGGTCCGGTCAGCGTCCCGAACCAGGCGTCGTTGGTGATCTGCAGCATCCAGTCGGCCCGTTCGGGGGCCGCATTCACGTCGCCCGGAAAGATCGCCTCGTAGCAGATCAGCGGCAGCACCTTGCCAAAGCGGCCGAGGTCCAGAACCTGCGGTCCCGGCCCGGCCGAATAGGTGTTGCCCGCCTGCGCCGCAAAGGCCCGCAGGCCGAACCATCGGTAGGCCAGGTCGCCGAAGGGGATGTATTCGCCGAACGGCACCAGATGCGCCTTGTCATAGCGCGCGGTCTCCTCGCCCTCGCCCTCCAGCACGCGAAGCGAGTTGTAGAACCGCTCGCCCTCCTCACGCTGGATGCCCAGGGCGACGGGCTTCCCCTCCGAGGCCGCAACAACCATCCCGGCCACTTCCGGGGCATACTCCAGCATGTAGGGTACGGCGGTTTCCGGCCAGATCGTCAGATCCGCCGGGGTGTCCTTGGCGGTGAGCGCCAGCAGCCGGTCCAGAAACTCCCGCGCCCGGGCGGCCTCCCATTTCGCCGACTGTTCGGCGTTGGGCTGCACCAGGCGGAGGGTCAGCGCGCCCGGTTCGGGCAAGGGTTGCGCCAGCCGCCAGAGGCCGAAGCCCAGCGCGGCGGCAAGGAAGGCAAGCGACCCCGCCGCCCCTGTCCAGCGCCAGAGAACCGGCAAGGCGGCGGCCAGCAGCGTCACTAACGTCAACAGCGAGGCCCCGCCCAGGGCGGCCAGCTGGTCCAGCGGCGTGCCGATCCAGACATGGCCCAGCATGGCCCAGGGAAAGCCGGTGAAGATCACCCCGCGCAAGGCCTCAAGCGCCGTGAGGGACGCCACAAAGCCCAACACCGGGTTGGCAAACAACCGCGCGGCAACCGCCGCCCCGGCCCAGAAGAGGCCAAGGCCGAAGGACAGTAGCAGCACCGCAAAGGGCGCCATCCAGCCGTGGCGGGCGATATCGATCAGGAAAGGCTCGACGATCCAGTTCAGCGCCAGGCCGAAATGCCCGGCACCGGCAAAGAGGCCGACGAGAAACGCCCCCCGTCCATCGGTCACCGGGCGCAAAAGCCAGATCAGTCCGGCCAGCGCCAGAAGCGTCGCCCACCAGAACCCGAGCGGCGCCTGTCCCAGGGCCGCAAGCGCGCCCAGGGCGAAGGCCAGCGCAAGGCGGCGCCTTCCGGCCAGCCAGGCGTCAGTCACCCGTCACTCCGCGGCTGTCGCAGGCATCCGCACCCGCAGACGCTTGATGCGGCGCGGATCGGCATCGACGATCTCGAACTGGACGCCGCTTTCATGCTCGATCACCTCGCCCCGCGCGGGCACGCGGCCGGAGCGCAGGAACACCAGCCCCCCCAGCGTGTCGATCTCCTCGTCGTCCTCGCCCGTCCGCAGGGCCAGGCCAAGCGCCCCTTCGATCTCTTCCAGAGGCGCCGTGGACTGCGCCAGAATCACGCCGGGCTTTTCTTCCTTCCACAGCGCGCCTTCGTCCTCGTCATGCTCGTCCTCGATCTCGCCGATCACCGTCTCGATCAGGTCCTCGATCGTTACCAGCCCGTCGACCCCGCCGTATTCGTCGATGACCAGCGCCATGTGGACGCGGTCCTTCTGCATCTTCTGCAACAGGACCCCGGTCGGCATCGACGGTGGAGCATAAAGGATCGGGCGCAGCAGCCGCTTGAGGCTGAACCGCCCCGAGGCGCCAAAGCCGTGCTGCAGGGCCAGGTCCTTCAACAGGACGAGTCCCTGAGGGTGGTCCAGCGTGCCCTTGTAGACCGGCAACCGGCTGAAGCCATGTTCGCGGAAGGCCTCGACCAGCTCGTCCTTGCCGATGTCCAGGGGCACGGCCACGATCTCGGCCTTCGGGATTGCCACGTCGTCGACCCGCATGCGGCGAAGCGCGTGGAGGCCCTGCGACATGGCCGTCACACCGGGCGCGGCCTCGGGGGCTGCTGGTTCGGCAGAAGGGCTGAAGGCGGAAAAAAGTCGACCCAGAAAGCCGCGCTGGCCTTGGTCTGAGGCGGGATCATCGGTCTCGGTCAGCGCGCCCTGCGCTGCGGGAGACCCGTCGGTGCTACTGCCCATCGGTCCTTTGTCCAAATGACACCTGTCCTGCGGGTGCGACGCTCAATATGGGTCAGAAACCCCAAGCGTTGCAAGTATCCGCACTTCCAGCGCCTCCATCAACGCCGCATCTTCGTCCTCGACATGGTCGTAGCCCAGAAGATGCAGCACGCCGTGCACCAGAAGATGGGTCACATGGTCCCCCATCGGCTTGCCCTGCTCCTCGGCCTCGCGGGCGCAGGTCTCCCAGGCGATGGCGATGTCCCCCAGCGACTCAGGGTCCTCGGGATCGCCCGGTTCGGGCAAGTCCGGCGCATCGCCCACTAACTCAGCCCCTCGCTCCTCCGACGGCCAGCTCAGGACGTTGGTCGGCTGCGGTTTACCACGGAAATCGGCGTTCAAGGCCGCGATCCGGGCATCGTCACAGCCCATGACAGAGACCGAGAAGCCCTCCGCCGCAAGATCGACCCCGGCCAGCGCGGCGGTTGCCGCGCGCTCGGCGAGGGACGATAGCCCGAACGCCTCCCACCGCGCATCCTCGATCACTGTGTCAACCAGATCCATGCCAGCGCCCTAGCGTGAAGACGCCCGCTCGTCAAATTGAGCGCTGACGCGCGAAGACCTTTTGTCTCGTCGTCGGCCTTCGCCTCCTCCTCGGGTTGCCTCCGGCGGGAGTATTTCGGACATGGGCAAATGCCATTTGCTCACGTCATCAAGTACTCTCGGGGGTTTGGGGGTGAACCCCCATCACCGAGGAGGAGGCGAAGGCCGACGACGAGACAAGAAACTCGCGCGCCAGCGCTCCTTTTGAAAGTCGCCCCTCACCCCTGGGCTTCGTCGGCCTCGTAGGCCTCGATGATCCGGCCGACCAGCGGGTGACGCACCACGTCCTTCGAGGTGAAGTAGTTGAAGCTGACCCCGCGAACGCCCTTGAGGATCCGCTCCGCCTCGGCCAGCCCCGAGGCCGTGCCGCGCGGCAGGTCGACCTGGGTGCGGTCGCCGGTAATCACCATCCGGCTGCCTTCGCCAAGGCGGGTCAGGAACATCTTCATCTGCATCGAGGTGGCGTTCTGCGCCTCGTCCAGGACGATGAAGGCGTTCGACAGCGTCCGGCCACGCATGAAGGCCAGGGGCGCGATCTCGATCCGCTTTTCCTGCATCAGCTTTTCCACCTGCTTTGCGGGCAGGAAGTCGTTCAGCGCGTCATAAAGCGGCTGCATGTAGGGGTCGACCTTTTCCTTGGCATCCCCCGGCAGAAAGCCCAGCCGCTCGCCCGCTTCCACCGCCGGGCGCGACAGGATGATCTTCTCTACTGCGCCCGAGATGAACATGGTCACCCCGACGGCGACCGCGAGATAGGTCTTGCCTGTCCCCGCCGGCCCGATGCCGAAGCCAAGCTCGTGCTGGAACAGGTTCGCGACATAGGCCTTCTGCGCCTCGGTCCGGGGTTCGATCGGCTTCTTCCGGGTTCGCAACTCCATGCCGGTCGAAAAGAGCTCGATCTGTTCCGCGCTCTCCGCGTCGGCAGGGCGACCCATCCGCATGGCACCGTCGATGTCACCCGCCGCCACGCTGCGTCCCGCTTCCAGACGCGCATAAAGCGAGCGAAGGACTGCCGCCGCCTGTTCCCGCGCCCCCTTGTCGCCCACCACCGCCAGCCGGTTGCCGCGCCGCAGGATGTGGACCCCCATCTGGTGCTCGATCTGCGCGAGGTTGCGGTCGAATTCGCCGCAAAGGTCGATCAGCAATCGGTTGTCAGGGAATTCGAGGACAGTTTCCACGATATCCTCGGCGGACGGGGGGGTCAGCGCGCTGATGCCCAACGGGGTCTCCTTCATGTGGGGCCACAAGGAAAGTCTGCTACCGGACACGGCATCTGGCAAGTGAAACTCGATGCCGACACAAACTGTTGTGGGAAAACATGCCGAATTCATGACAACGGTTCCCTTGCGGCCCAAGAAAAAGGCCCCGGCAGTGCCGGGGCCTTGTGAAACGGTCTCTTTGCGGCCGGTTACTGGCGGATATGGCCGCTGGCCGGACCCGACACACGGTCGGGGATGCCCGCATCGCTTGTCTCGTAGACGCCGATCACGGTGCCCGGCGGATACTTGCCGTCGCAGATCGGCAGGCCGGTCTTCGGGTCGAAGCGCGGGCTGGAATAGCCCTCGACGCCGTCGTCGATGATCCAGACCTGACAGCCGTCCGGGTCATAGGCAATCGCCGCCTCGCCGTCCTTCAGCGCCACCGCATCGCGGCCGTAGTCTTCCGCCGTGGCGATCACCGAATCCGGCCCCGAGTAGGGCTGGGTCCCTTCGACCCCTTCGAAGAACCCGCCGCAGCCCGACAGCAGAGTCCCCAGACCAAGCACAAGGCCCGCCCGTGTCACCGCGCCGAAACGCACCAATTCCAGCTTTCCTGCAAGCGTCATGATCTTCAGCCCTTCTTGCAGAGAATTTCGACACGGCGGTTCTTTGCCATGCCCTTGGCCGTCGCGTTGGACGCGGCTGGCTGGCTTTCACCATAGCCCGTCACGCTGTCAACCACGGCGCCCACCGACTGCGCCACGGCGGCCACCGAAGCTGCCCGCGCCTCGGAGAGGCCCTGGTTGTATTCGTCCGACCCGCGGCTGTCGGTATGTCCGCCGATCGAGTACGAAAAGGCACCGGTCTGGCGGAAATAGGTCTCAAGCTTCGACCGCCCTGCCGCCGTCAGCGTGGCGCTGGCCGTGGCGAAATAGGCATCCGTGCTTTCGGTCAGGCAGCTGACCTGCTTCAGGCACACCGGCTTGCCGGTCTTGGGGTCGCGCCGGGGCACCATGTAGCCTTCGGTCCCGCCATCGGCCCACCAGTGCTGGCAGCCATCCCGGTCGATCCAGACGCCCCATTCGATCTTGCCAGTCACGGCCTCGTCCTGAGCCATGGCCATGGGTGCGGACATCAGGCACAGGCCCGCGACCGCAACCGAAAGCGCCTGCCGAAGCATGCTTTCCCGTTTCATAACTGCCCCACTCCTCGTAACTGACCCGGCCGAGTCATTTTGCGCGTTCCGGGCGATATTGCCGCCTAAACCTGTCATAGAGAAGGAAATCGTCGGGCAGAACCGGAAAATCGCCGTCCAATGGCTCTGAACTGCGGCTTTATTGCCATCGCAGTTGCGTCCGATAAGGTCAAGCACTGCGGGAAATCAGGTCTGCCGCCAATGAGTTGGTCGACGAAGCTGAAACGCGGGCGCGAACCATTTCACCGATTCGGCCGACAGGGTCCGCGATATGCACAGCGTGCAGATGGCCGGACTTTCCCACCATCTGACCGGGCAAGCGGCCGGGTTTTTCGTACAGGACCTCGACCTCGCGGCCGACCATGGCCTTCTGCGCCGACTGTTGCTGCGCAGTGACCAATGCCTGCAACTCCTGCAGCCGCGCATCGGCGACCTCTGCGGCCACCGGCGGCTTTTCGGCGGCCGGGGTGCCGGGACGAGCAGAATACTTGAAGCTGAACGCGGCCCCGAAGCCCACCGCGCGGATCAGGTCCATTGTCGCCTGGAAGTCCGCATCCGTCTCGCCGGGGAAGCCCACGATGAAATCCGAGGACAACAGGATATCGGGCCGCGCCGCCCGGATCCTCTCGACCAGCCGCAGATAGGCGTCCGCCGTGTGCTTGCGGTTCATCGCCTTCAGGATCCGGTCCGAGCCCGACTGCACCGGCAGATGCAGGTAGGGCATCAGCTCGGGCAAATCACCATGCGCGGCGATCAGGTCGTCGTCCATGTCGTTGGGGTGGCTGGTGGTGTAGCGCAGCCGCTCCAGCCCCTCGATCCCCGCCAGGGCACGCAGAAGCCGCGCCAGACCCCAGACGCCCTCCGGCCCCGCGCCGTGATAAGCGTTGACGTTCTGGCCCAGCAGCGTGATCTCGCGCACCCCTTGCGGCACCAGCCCACGCGCTTCGTCCATCAGGCGCGCGACCGGACGGCTGACCTCGGCGCCACGGGTGTAGGGCACCACGCAGAAGGCGCAGAACTTGTCGCAACCTTCCTGCACCGTCAGGAACGCCGTCGGGCCGCGCAGGGACTTGCGTTCGGGCAGAAGCGAAAACTTGTCTTCGACCGGGAAATCCGTGTCCACGACGCGCCCTTCGGCCTCGACCATCTCGGGCAGCCGGTGGTAGGCCTGTGGGCCGACAACCAGATCTACGACCGGTGACCGGCGCAGGATCTCCTCGCCTTCGGCCTGCGCGACACAGCCCGCGACCCCGACCTTCAGGCCCGGCTTCGCCACCTTCAGCGCGCGCAACCGGCCAAGGTCGGAGTACAACTTTTCCGACGCCTTTTCGCGGATGTGGCAGGTGTTCAGCAGCACCATGTCCGCATCCTCGACCGCCTCGGTCGTGACATAGCCCTTCGCGCCCAAAGCTTCCGCCATGCGCTCGCTGTCATAGACGTTCATCTGACAGCCATAGGTCTTGACGAAAAGCTTCTTGGCTTCGGTCATCGGCGGGCCTCTTGGGAACTGCCGGGCTTCTAGCGTAAGCGTGGCCCCGCCTCAACCGCTGCGACATGCGTGCCGGATGCTCTCTTGCGTCGGGAAGAAGGATCGCAGAGTCTGCGCCGCGACCCACCCGGACCGACCATGCGTTACCCAAACCTGCCTGCCCTTCTGGAACGGACGACCCCCGGTTTCGGCAAGGGTCCCCTGTCGCTGATCCTGGCCGAGGACGAGGTCGAGATCACTTCAACCCTGGCCCATCACATCCGGCACGGCTTTCGCGACATCATCCTGCTGGCGCCGAAGGGCGTCCAGATTCCGCCGGAACAGGAAGCCCGGGTCCATGTCGTCGAGCATGACGTCCATGCCGAGGGCGCCTTGGTTGCGGCGGTGAATGCAGCGATCGGGCGCTTTCCCGGCACCTGGATTCATTACTGTCACAACGCCGAATACCTGTTCTACCCGTTCTGCGAAACGCGCAGCGTGGGCGAGATGCTGGCCTTCCATGCCGAGGAACGGCGGCAGGCGATGCTGACCTATGTCATTGATCTCTATGCCGGAGACCTTGCCGCGCATCCCGACGCCGTGTCGGTTGAGGATGCCTGGCTCGACCGGTCCGGCTATTACGCGCTGGCCCGCAAGGACCCGGCCAACGAATGGCAACCAAAAGACCGGCAGCTGGATTTCTACGGCGGACTGCGCTGGCGGTTCGAGGAGCATATCCCCTATGCCCGCCGCCGGATCGACCGCATCTCGCTGTTCCGTGCCAAGCCCGGTCTGAAGCTGCTGCCCGACTTCACCATGTCCGACGAAGAAATGAACACCTATTCCTGCCGCTGGCACAACAACCTGACGGCGGCCGTCTGTTCCTTCCGTACAGCCAAGGCGCTGCGCACCAACCCCGGGTCGCGCCACGCGATCCACGGCTTCCGCTGGCCCAATTCCGTCAAGTTCGACTGGCGCGGCCAGCAGCTGATGGACCTTGGGCTGATGGAGCCGGGCCAATGGTTCTGACCCTTCACGCAGCCGTGATCGGTCCGCCGAAACTTCTGCTCTGACGCCTCCGTTCCCTTGAATGTGACAGCCGGATGGTCTGGCTGGTCCTGGAACGGAGTGTCCCATGTCGCTGAAATCCATCCTTGGCGCCGTCGCGCTGTCTGCCCTTGCCACCTCGGTCTTTGCCGCCAACCCTGATGTCGGCGGCGCGCCGATGTTCGAGACGAAGAACATCGTCGAAAACGCCGTGAACTCGAAGGACCACACCACGCTGGTCGCCGCCGTGACGGCCGCGGGCCTGGTGGATGCGCTGATGGGCCCGGGTCCCTTCACCGTCTTCGCCCCGGTGAACGACGCCTTCGCCGCTCTGCCCGCCGGGACTGTCGACACGCTGCTTCAGCCCGAAAACAAGGATATGCTGACCAAGGTCCTGACCGCCCACGTCGTGGCGGGCGACCTGAAGCTGGCCGATCTGCGCGCCAAGGTGGGCAAGGACGGTTTCGCCAACCTGAAAACCCTGTCCGGCGACGCGCTGTCGGTGAAGTTCCGGGGCGACAAGGCGATGATCTACTCGGAGTCGCGCAACATCGGCACGATCACCATCGGCGATGTCGACCAGTCGAACGGCGTGATCCATGTCATCGACACGGTGATGGTTCCGAAGTGAGATCCCGGCAGTTGTGACAAGTGCGGGCGGGGGAAACCCCGCCCTTTTTCATGGCTCCTGGCCGGTCGCGAAGGGCACCTGCAGCAGCGCTCCCGGGGGCAGCGTCCGGCCCTCCAGCACGCGCTGCACCGCCGGGGGCGCGGCTTCCGGCTCCAGAATCGGCCCAAGCCGACAATCCTGCAGATGCGCAGCAAGATCGGTCTCGGCCTCACCGGACAGGTCGCGCTCGCGGACAAGCACCACGGGCGAAGCTGTCGGCATCAGAAGCCCCTCTGCCGGGCCTGTGAGAATTCCGGTGATGAACCGCGCTTTCGGCTGCTGCCCAGCATTCAGGACCAGGAAGGCCATGGCCTCGAACCGCTCTTCGGCCAGAACCACATACATCCGGTTCAGCATCAGAAGCGCCCAGCCCTGAAAGGCAAAGCCTTCGGCCCCATAGCGCGCCTCGATCAATCCGTCGACGGGACGCAGCATCATCGCCATGCGGGCAATCCGCCCGGGCTGGCTGAAGGCGCGGTAGTACATGAAGTACGACCCGAAATACTCCATTCCCCGCCGTCCCGTCTCGCTCCGGGCGGCATCCAGCAGGCCGAAGGGGATCGGCAGGCTTTGCCCTTCAGGCCCGCTTTCGGGCAGGTTCGTCTGCACCAACGCCCGGAACGCCGGAGCCGTGGCCTCGAAGGCCAGGACCGTAAAACCCGGCAGGTTTTGCGCCAGAACCCCAGCGATCCGCGCCAGATTGTGCTGCGTCGGCCGGACCCGCCCGGCGATCCAGCGCGAGACGACGGACTTGTCCACCCCCACCGCCGCCCCAAGCGCGGCGGGTGACAGATTGGCCTGCTTCAGCGCCAGCTTCAGCCGTCCGGCAAAATCCTCGGGAATGTCCATCGCATGCCTCCCGTGCAACGAGATGCAACACCGCGCCTGCCAAAGCAACCCGTCTCATTGCGTTGCAACTGGAAGCCGCCGCCCGCTCATGGCAATAACTGACCCAGCGTCAATTTTAGACGCGGCCTACTAAATTCTTTTTTATCAAAGCGTTGAACCCATGTCACAGATCCAGACATTTTCCATGACCACCGCAGGGCGCATCCCCGCGCCGCAGACACGCCGGGCTGCCGACGTCTTCCCCACGAAGGCAAAGCCCGGTGTGTCGCTGCGGATGGCTCTTTCCCGCTTGCGCAGCTGGCGTGTCCGCCGCGCAGAACGGGCGGCGCTGGCCACGCTTCTTGAAGCCAGCGACCATATCCTCGACGACATCGGGATCTCACGGCACGAGCTGCACGCCATGCTGGACGGGCTGTAGCCGTTTCAGGCCTTGCGCAGGCGGATCACCACATCGACCCGTGAGACCGTCATGCCCTCGGGCACCTGCGGCAGGGACGCGATCTCCAGCTCTTCGGCCGGGGCGTCGGTCAGGGTGTGGCTGTCTTCCCAGTAGAAATGCGGGTGATCGTCGGTGCGGGTGTCGAAGTAGGACTTCGATCCGTCGACCACGACCTCGTTCATCAGGCCCGCATCGCAGAAGGCGCGCAGCGTGTTGTAGACAGTGGCCAGGCTGACCTTCTCGCCCGCGTCGGACGACAGCGCATAGAGGCTTTCCGCCGTCACATGCCGGTTCATCCCGTCACCGACCAGAAGTTCCGCCAGCGCAAGCCGCTGCCGCGTGGGGCGCAGGCCCCCCGCCTTCAACCAGTCCGCGCTGCGTTCCGTGCCGGTCAAATGCCAGTCCCTGACGTTGCTACAGTCGATATAGGGCCGCAAACCCGACTATTTCAATGCGGAATCGTGGCGATTAGTGGGAAATCCCCGCAAAACCTTGCCGAATCCGGCCCCAGACCAGCGCGGCCACCACCAGCGACCCTGCCCCGGCCACCCAGAACGGCAAGACCAACGCCGTCCCGCGCGGCAGCAGCCCTTCGCCCAGCGACACCACCAGCCCCGACAGGACCAGCCCCAGCGGCATCATTCCCCAGGCCAATAGGCGGTACAGGCTGTTCACCCGACCCAAAAGCGCATCCGGGATCATCCGCTGTCGCGTGCTGACCGAAACGACGTTCCAGACAAAGCCCGTGAACTCCATCGCGGCAAAACAAAGCCCCAGCGTCCAGGCCCCCGGCGCCAGTGCCATCCCGATGAAGCAGGGACCCGAGGCCGCAAGCATCCACTGCATCGTCCGCGTCGGACCCAGCGCGGACCCGATCCGCGCGCCCATGAGGCTGCCCGCGATCCCGCCCACTGCGCCGCCTGCGAGGGTCAGGCCATAGGCCTGCGCCGAAAGCCCCAGGTTCTCCTGCGCGTGCAGGACCACGCCAATCACAATCATCTGGTGGAACAGGTTCCAGAACCCCGTGGTCCAGGCGAGGGTCTGCAACAGAGGCACGCCACGCAGGAAGGCGAAGCCCTCGCCGATCTCGGCCTTCCAGCCGCGCCGGTTCGTCCGCTCGGCCTTGAACTGCCCCGCCAGCCCGGCGACCAGCAGCAGCGCCATCCCGTAGGCCAGCGCGTTCAGCCCGAAGGCCAGGGGCAACCAAAGCCCGATCAGGAAGGCCCCAAGCGCCGGACCGATCAGCGCGTTGGTCAACAACTCCGCGCTCCACAACTGGCCATTCGCCCGCTCCAGCCGCTCGGACGGGACCAGCGCAGGCAGCATCGTCTGCGCAGCGTTGTCCCGGAAGACCTCGGCCCCGCCCACGACCAGCGCCGCGATCAACAGCGCCAGATAAAGCCCGGGGGAAGACACGCCCTCGGCCGGTGCTGCGCCCAATGGCAGGGCAGCCCAGAGCGACAGCGCGGCAAAAAGGAAGGCCAGCGCCCGCAGCGCGTCCATGCCCAGGATCAGCCGCCGCCGGTCCACCCGGTCGGTCACCAGCCCCGCCGGCAGGGCCAGCAAGGCCCAGGGCAGGCGCAGTGCCACCGGCACCAGCGCGACCAGCAAGGCATCGCGGGTCAGCAGCGAGGCGATCCAGCCCTAGGCCACCACCGCGATCCCGTCAGCCAGGTTCGTCATCCCGCTGGCCGTGATGAACCGCTGCAACGCCGTCATGTCGGCCCCTCCGAGAAATCCCGCCAGACTTGCCAGTCTTCGCCCCCGAATGCTAGGGAGGGTGAAGGGGCAAATGGGGGACCACAAGGGATGGCGTCGTATCCGACCTACTTCGACAAGGAAGCGCTTCTGGCCTGTTCGCGGGGCGAACTTTTCGGCCCCGGCAACGCCCAGCTTCCCGCCCCGCCCATGCTGATGATGGACCGGATCACCGACATCTCGGAGGATCGGGGCGAACATGGCAAGGGCCATGTGGTGGCCGAGTTCGACATCACCCCGGACCTCTGGTTCTTCGACTGCCACTTCCCCGGCAACCCGATCATGCCGGGCTGCCTTGGCCTTGACGGGCTTTGGCAGCTGACCGGCTTCAACCTCGGCTGGCGTGGCTGGCAGGGGCGCGGCTATGCGCTTGGCGTGGGAGAGGTCAAGCTGACCGGCATGGTCCGCCCCGACCGCAAGAAGCTGACCTACTACGTCGATTTTACCAAAGCCCTGCAGACCCGCCGCCTGACGATGGGCGTGGCGGATGGGCGCGTGGAGGCGGATGGCGAGACGATCTACCTCGTCAAGGATATGAAGGTCGCGCTCTCCGAAGCGTGAGTGCCAGCCTGCCGGTCCGTGGAACAGTGCGCGGGGTCCTGCGTTGCCCGTCGCATGGCAACGGAGCGCACACGATGACCTTCAAAAAGGGCGAGCCAGTGACCTGGCACTGGGGCAGCGGAATGGCAACGGGCGTTGTGACCGAAGTGTTCACGGCAAAGGTCACCCGCAAGATCAAGGGAAAATCGATCACGCGCAATGCCACTAGCGACGATCCGGCCTACCTCGTCAAACAGGAAGACGGCGACCGCGTGTTGAAATCCGGTTCGGAGCTTTTGGCCGGCTGAGCCGAACATTTGCCCTTACAACCGTGCCGCCTGCACATGCATCCAGTCGAAGTTGCGCGATCTTCCGAGGCTCACCCAGCCCTCTGCCTCCCAGGCATGCCACCAGAAGTCATAGTCCGGATGGTCCAGTGACGCGCGGTCGCGGCCCCATTTGGCGAGGATCGGGGTTTCGACCCTCACGCGCTAAATCTCAAGATGAACTGAAATGCAAGCGGGGGGCGGCAGAAGAAAACTGCACGAGCCGTGTGAAAGGTGCGGGATGGAAGGATTCCGATCTAAGAGAATCCGATCTTCGAAGGCTCTATTTCTGCCCACGCAATCGCGTTTTGCGTCGTCTGGGAGAATCAATCTGAGAATATCTTGCGCGCCGAACGCGCGAACTTCGACCGCTAATGTTACGCTGCCGCTGAATCGGCTGGTAAGAGCTTGCACTTTCGTAGGCGATCGCAAAATTCGGTTCAACACGCTTCGCAATAATTTCCATTACTTCCAGAACTTTGTAAACGTAGTCGTCATCTCGATTATAGTCAGCGACTACAGATCGAACTCTTTCCCAAAAGCTCTCTTCCTTATGATCGACCCAAGATTCCTTGAGCTTTGCCGTGCCCAGCTTCACACTTTCCATGTCATCTAGACGGCATTCTGATGACACCTGCATCACGCCAGTCGTTCTACCCGCCCTCCAAAACAGAGTTCGCTCAACAAAGCGCACAATTGGGGGGCGGCAGTAGTCCTCAAATACAATCACAGAATAGACTATTAGCTTTAGAAGGTCTTCAGTAGTGCTCTCATCTATCAACGCGCCGTAGCGGTATCTCGCGGAGAGATATCTCTTTGCAACAAAAGAGTTGCGCCTACCAGCACTGCGTGAGTCGACAACGGTTATGCTGTTTGCAAGTGCATACATGAAGAAAATCATGGCCAGCCATAGCTCGTTGCCAGCGGTTTCCAGATCTGGAAGAAGTGACTTCTTCGGCAGAATTAAGAAACGGTAAGCAGCCCAAGCTGCTGCCAGTCCCATTCCAGCGTGCAGCGAAAAGCGACGCCAATCGATCAATTGATGAAGGCCAAAAACTGGAAAATAGACTGCACGTATGAGAAAGTAGTAGACGGCGATCCAATAACTTTGAAGGCGAAGTTCATCGTTTCCGGAGGCAACGGCAACTGCTGACAAAAGCACCATCAGCACCATTGGCGGCAGGGTTCGAAAAACGAAGTTCAAAGCAATAGATTCGTTAGGGTGCTCGAAAAGGGTCGTGCTGGAGTATCCAAAGCTCACCGCATGTCGGCCAATCCAGTTCACAGCAAAGAACAGAAGTATTGCCAGCGATATGCACGCAGAGTGCACAGCAAAGGTGTCTATGGTCATGCGTATATCTCAATGCCTCCGATGTTCACAAAGGACCAATGACCCTTGGGGATTGTCAGAAACCCACCCGTCACATCACATCAGTTCTTTGGGTCAGCAGTCAAGGGCGACTTCTTGAAGCAATCACTGTAGATTAGTTGACAGATTTGCATCGGACAGGGCGCATTTGGCGGAGGGCAACCTTGACCAACGAACAGTGGACCGCAACGGCAGATCGAGCACGCGGCGCGGTCACCAAGAAGCGGTGGCGTCCAAGTTGGCTCGCGACTGCTTCCCGCAAATCTGACAAGTGAGCCCTTGGAATGGGTGTTGAGGTAGCACCCACCCTTGCCCCCTCCCCCCCACTGCCCTAAACAGGCGTCAAGCCATCAAGGGAGGCCCCATGCGCCGCGTCGTCATCACCGGGATCGGGATCGTCTCGTCCATCGGCAACACTGCCGCCGAGGTCGAGGCATCCCTGCGCGCCGGGAAATCCGGCATCGTCTTCGCCCCCGATTACGCCGAGCACGGTTTCCGCTGCCGGGTTCACGGCCAGCCGAACATCGTGCTGGAGGACCACATCGACAAACGTGACCTGCGCTTCATGGGCGATGGCGCGGCCTATACCTTCATCGCGATGGACCAGGCGGTGAAGGACTCAGGGCTCGCCCCCGAGGACATCTCGAACGACCGCACCGGCATCATCGTCGGCTCCGGCGGGCCGTCGACCAAGGCCTTCTTCAAGGCGCACAACATCGTCCGCGAAACCGGCGCACCAAAGCGGATCGGGCCGTTCAGCGTGACCAAGGGCATGTCATCGACGGTCTCCGCCTGCCTTGCCACCCCCTTCAAGATCAGGGGCGTCAACTACTCCATCACCTCGGCCTGCTCGACCTCGGCGCATTGCATCGGCAACGGCACCGAACTGATCCAGATGGGCAAGCAGGACATCGTCTTTGCCGGCGGCGGCGAGGAACTGGACTGGACGCTCTCCTGCCTTTTCGATGCCATGGGCGCGATGTCATCCAAGTACAACGACACCCCGGACCGCGCCTCGCGCACCTATGACGCCAACCGCGACGGCTTTGTCATCGCGGGCGGCGGCGGGGTCGTGGTGCTGGAAGAACTGGAACACGCCCTGGCGCGCGGTGCCAAGATCTATGCCGAGGTTACCGGCTACGGCGCGACCTCTGACGGCTACGACATGGTCGCCCCGTCGGGCGAAGGCGGCGAACGGGCGATGCGGCTGGCGCTGTCCACCCTGCCCAAGGGCCGCAGGATCGACTACATCAACAGCCACGGCACCTCGACCATGGTCGGCGACGTGACCGAGGTCGAGGCAATCCGCCGTGTCTTCGGCAAAGGCACCACGCCCCCCATCGCATCGACGAAATCCCTGACCGGCCACTGCCTTGGCGGCGCGGGCGTCTGGGAGGCAATCTATTCGCTGATCATGATGAACGGCAATTTCATCGCGGCCTCGGCCAATGTCGAGACGCTGGACCCCGCACTCGACCCGTCCGAGATCGTGACCACGATGCGCGACAACGTCCAGCTCGACTCTGTGCTGTCGAACAGCTTCGGATTCGGCGGCACCAACGCCACCCTCGTCATGTCCAAATACCTCGGGTAACGCATCATGGCCGATCTGATGAAGGGCAAGCGCGGGCTTGTCATGGGCGTGGCGAACGAACGGTCCATCGCCTGGGGCATCGCCTCGGCACTTGCGGCCGAGGGCGCGGAACTGGCCTTCAGCTACCAGGGCGAGGCGTTCGGCAAGCGGGTCGAACCATTGGCTGCCAGCGTCGGATCGGATTTCCTGATCGACGTCGACGTGACCAACGAAGACAGCCTTGACGCCTGTTTCGGTGAAATCGGCCGCCGCTGGGGCAGCCTCGACTTCGTCATCCACGCCATCGCATTCTCCGACAAGAACGAGCTCACGGGCCGCTTCATCAACACGACCAAGGGCAATTTCCTGAATTCGCTGAACATTTCCTGCTTCAGCTTCATCGACGTCGCCCGCCGCGCCGAACCGCTGATGACGAATGGCGGGACGCTAATCACCCTGACTTTCCAAGGGTCGAACAAGGTGGTTCCGAACTACAACGTGATGGGCGTGGCCAAGGCCGCGCTGGAGTCCGCCACCCGTTATCTGGCCAACGACCTTGGGCCGCAGGGCATCCGGGTCAACGCGATCTCGCCCGGCCCGATGAAGACGCTTGCCGGGGCGGCCATCGGCGGGGCGCGCGCGACCTACCGCCACACTGAGGCGAACACCCCCCTGCGGTCAAACGCGACGCTTGAGGCGATCGGCGGCACCGCCGTCTGGCTCTGCTCGGACTATGGCGCCTGCACCTCGGGTGAGATCATCCACGTCGATGGCGGCTACCACGTCCTTGGCATGCCGCAGGCCGACAACCTTTGACCGATCCGCGGCCCGCCTACTATCCGGCGGAGACTGAATCCGGACCGACCTTCTCGGTCTGCGCACTGGTCCAGTCGCAGGACCGGTTCGACCGGCTGATCGCCTCGTTTGTCCGGCTGGGCTTCACACCGGACCGGGCAGAGTTTCTGGCCGCGGACAACCGCGCAGGCAACCGTTTCGACGGCTATTCCTGGCAAGGCCCGCTGCTGGCGGAAGCCCGGGGTCGCTATGTCATCTTCTGCCATGACGACATCGAACTGATCGAGCAGGGCCATGACGATCTCCTGGCTCTGCTGGACGATCTGACCGGGCGCGACCCAACGTGGCTGCTGGCCGGTATCGCCGGGGGCCGGTTCCGCCCCGACAGTCATTCGCGCCTTATGCTGACCTTCCATATCAGCGACATCTACGGTCAGGACCGCAGGCGTGGTGCGATGCCAGCACGGGTCGAGACGCTGGACGAATGTTTCATCCTGATGCGCCGGGTGCGGCCGGTCCTGCCTTCGACCGATCTGTCAGGCTTTCATTACTACGGCCCCGACCTGTGCCTGCAGGCGGAACTCGCGGGCGGCAGCGCCTGGGCCATCGATTTCCACCTGCGTCATCACGGGCGAGGCAGCAAGGGCCAAAGCTTCCTCAATTGCCGCGACCGGTTTGTCGCCAAGTACGCCCGCATCTTCCCGGGCCGGTCGCTGCACTGCACGACGGGTCTGGTGACCTTTCCTGCAGACGCGCCAACCGACAGCGCACCCCCGTAGATCGGTCTTCAGACCGACTCTCCCGTCACAGCACCAGCCCGACCCGCCCGGTTGCCCGGTATCCAGTCGCCGGATCACCACTTAGCGTCAAAGTCTGCGCCGCAAGCTCGGCCGGGGAACTATCGCGGAAAATGCCGTCTCGCGTCAGAGTGACTCCGTCAAGGCTCTGCACGCTCGGGGCATAAAGCGGATTTGCGCCGTATACCGCGCGGCAGTCCGACTCCGGCAAGGCAAACTGCGAGGTGAGGAGTGCAGCCTTCCCCGACACCGCCATTTCGGCGCTGGAGAAGACCTCGAAATGGATATGCGGCCAGCGGCCCGGATAGCAGGCCGGGAAAACGCTGGTGAACCGGACCTTGCCCTCGGCGTCGCTGATACCGACACCCCGCAGATAGTTCCGGTCTGCCGCACCATAGATCGAATAGACCCCTTCGGCGTCGCATTGCCAGGCATAGACCGCCATTCCCCGCAGGGGGGCGCAGGCGTTGCGGACATCGACCAGCGTGATCTCCAGCGCCAGCGGGACGCCTTCAGCAACCGGGGTCAGCCCGCCGATCGAGGTGCGGATGTCCTCGCGGATCACACCGGTCTCGGTCAGTATGTTGACCGTCTGGCCTTCCCGGACATTGGTGCCATCCGCCGGAAACGGGCCCTCCGTCTCGGCAGGCAGAGCCACGCAGACCGATCCGTCGGCGGCCGTGCCGGTCAGTGTCTCGGCCCCACCGCGCACTCCCCAAAGGCTCAGCGCGGCTCCGCCCATGGCCAGCCCCGTCAGCATCAGCCGACGCCGTGTCAGATGCGGAAGGTCGGCCGCCAGCCCCTCTGGCCCGTGGTCGTCGTGATCGGTCATGTGCGATGCTCCGTTGCCTGATGCCACCTGATACGCTGCGACGATGTCATTCCGTCGCGACCTGCAGTCCCGCCCGGCCAAGGGCCGTGAAAAGGGTTACCGCTTCGTAAGCGTCCACGAGCAAGGTATTGGAATTGCAGCAAACGTCAGGCCTGCCCAGCGCGGACACAGTTCGGTTTTCTGCTGGAAGAGGCTGGAGCGGGCGGCGGGAATCGAACCCGCGTCTTCTGCTTGGAAGGCCAATGCGCAGCGCTGTGAAAACCTCACCTTTTCAAAATGTTATGCATCCTCCATGTGAGGATTTGTCGGCATACTGTCGGAAAATGATTCTTGGAGCGGGCGGCGGGAATCGAACCCGCGTCTTCTGCTTGGAAGGCAGAGGTCTTACCATTACACAACGCCCGCGCTGCTCTCGGTAGGTATTCGGGCGTGAACAGTTCGTCAAGGCGCAACGGAGAATCATGCGAGTGCGGCCTGTCGTGAGGACAAACTTCAAAGGGCAGCAAAGGGCGGAAAGCGGACGGTCTTGAGATTCTTAGCGCCGCAAGTTTGTCGCGCGATCACGCATTTCGGACTGTAGGAATGACGCGAACAGATCCGCCCGTGGATTTGCCGTTCCGGAACCGTAGTAGACGACTGACATCTCGGCTGACGGCAAACGATACTCAGGCAGCAGGATCTCAAGGCTGCCGTCGTCCAGTCCGGCCTGCGCGAGGAAGCGCGGGACGACGCCGATCCCGCCTCTCCCGCGCAGAATGGACACCATCGTCTTTGGATCGTTGACCGCAACTTGCGCGTCCAGTGGTACGGTCTCGGGGCCGCCAGGGCCGGTCGCGGACAAGGACAGAGTCGGTCGGATCCCGACGAGACAATGCCCGGCAAGGTCAGTCAGCCTGC
This sequence comes from Rhodobacter sp. SY28-1, assembly GCF_005222785.1. GTDB lineage: Bacteria > Pseudomonadota > Alphaproteobacteria > Rhodobacterales > Rhodobacteraceae > Tabrizicola. Next base: position 324,139 of record NZ_STGH01000002.1, read on the forward strand.
CCGGTCGACCGCGGGCCGCGAGGTAGGCGGGGTTTGCCACCAGATCCATCGGCATGGTCCCCAGGCCGCGGCGGGTCAGGCTGCTGTCTTCCAACGGCCCGATCCGCACGGCAAGGTCGAAGCCACCGGCAATCAGGTCTTCCACCTCATTGGACACGACAATGTCCAGCCGGATGCCTGGATAGAGTGCTGCAAATCGTGCAACAGCGGGGCCAACTATGTCGGCTGCAAAGGCGAAGGGCAGGCTCAGGCGCAAGGTGCCGGTGGGCCGGTCCACCAGCACCTCGACGCCAGCCAGCGTTTCGGCCACGCCCACCATCATCCGCGCAGCACCCTGCGCTAGGATTTGCCCGGCCTCGGTCAGTCGGTTCGAGCGCGTGGTTCGGATCACCAGCTGCAGGCCAAGGTTCTTCTCAAGCGCCGCGACATGCTCGCTGACAGTCGAGGTCGGCAACTGCAGCCGTCGTGCCGCCCGAGCGAAGCTGCCGGTCTCGGCCAAGGCGGCAAAGGTCGCGAGATGGTTGAGGTTGCGATAGATCATGCGGATTTTCGGATAGAGTATTCGATTTCGTATTCTACCAGCCGATCAGCCGGACTGCATAGTTCTCTTGCACGCCTAGAGAGGACATAGTCATGGCCGCATCCCTGTTTCTCATGCCCACCGGCATCGACCGCCCGGAGTTGAGCACCCTTGACCTGATGGCCGCGAGCCTGGGCGACCGGATCGACCCTTTCCTTGTCATCTCGCTGTTCGAGATGCGGGGGCCGCTGTTCCCGCCGCACCCGCACGCGGGCTTTTCGGTGGCGACCTACATCTTTCCCGAAAGCGAGATCGGCTTCTGGAACCAGGACACGCTGGGCAACAGCAACCTGATCCGGCCAGGGTCGCTGCACCTTACAGTCGCAGGCGCGGGCGTGATGCATGAGGAAACCGTCACGCGCAGTGGGCGCACGGCCCTTGGCCTGCAGATCTGGATCGACCATGCCGATGCCGACCGCGAGGTCGCGCCCGCCGCCCTGCATCTGGCGGCTGCCGACGTGCCGACCACGACTGCCGATGGCGTGACGCGCCGTGTGCTTCTGGGCACGTCTGGCGGGCTGACTTCGCCCATTTCCGCCCCTCTGTCGGCGCGGATCGTGGATATCGATCTGCACGCAGGCGCGGTGGTGGAGGAGACCGTCCCGGCAGGCGAGACCGCCTTTGCCGTCATCCGCGCAGGCGAGGTAGAGACGGATGGCGGTCGCGCCGGTCCCGGCACCGCCGTCTTCTTGAATGGCGCAGACCTTCGTCTCACCGCGCGGAACGATGCCCGCCTGACAGTCTTCGGCGGCCCGCCGCTGCGCCACGCCGTCATCCCTGCCGGACCGTTCGTCGCCTCGACCGAGGCGCAGGTCCGTACCTTCCGTGCCCGCTTTGCGGCGGGCGGCATGGGACGGCTGACCGCCTTTGACCAGGCGACGCTGGACCGTGACTTCGACCGCCTCACCAACTGAAGGGACCTCCGCCAGGACCCTTGCCCGGGTCCTTGCCGGTGCGGCCCTGAACGCCGTTCCGAGCCTCTCTTTAGCGCAGGACTCCGGACCCGTTCCGACCAACGGGATCACTTACAACGTCCAGACCTGGGGCGACCCGGCCAATCCGGCGGTGGTGCTATGCACGGCTGGCTTTGCAGCTTGCACACCCGGCGCAAGCTCGCGCCACTCTTGGCCACCGACCGCTTCGTGATCGTACCACACATGCGCGGATACAGCGCCTCGGACACCGGGCACGGGCTATGACGCGGCGAGGTATTTTCAGAGGAGACCAGTCTGCTAGGCATATGGTTGCTCGGCCGTTGAAGTGCACGGCTCTGTTTCACGGCGCATGCCTTGGAAGACAGTGACTTATCCCCCCTGATCCAATCCAGGGGACGTCAAACAGTCAGTACGGCGATGTCTCTGACAATGCCGCCGAGAGCGACCGGTAGTGCACGAAGGGCGGATAGCGGTCATTCGCTGCATCCCGCCTGAACGGCGGCCTCCTCGGCTTTGCTCGGACCTCGAGACAAAGAACGGGAGGCGCGGCGCTGCCTTCTCGCTGCCTGAGCAGAAGGTGGGGTAGGGGTAACGAAGACTGCGACGCATTTGTCTGACAGCAATCTCACAGGAGTTGCACAACTGGCTCCTGTCACAGGTAAGCGTTAGAAAGTATCGTGCGGTCGGCCCTCACTTCATCCGGATGCACCGAAAGGCGCACCTTGCCCTTGCGCAAGACCACGACATGCGACGCAAGTTGCAAGGCAACTTCCACAAACTGTTCGACCAAAAGCACCCCGATACCCCGCCCGGTCAGATCGCCGACGACTTTGGTCAGCCGCTTGACGATCAGGGGTGCAAGGCCCAGCGACATCTCGTCGATCAGGATATACTTCGGCTTGCACATCAGCGCTTGGCCAATGGCCAGCATCTGCTGCTGTCCGCCAGACATGGTTCCCGCGCGTTGCGGCTTGCGTTCGGCAAGCTCGGGAAAAAGCGACCAGACAAAGTCCAGCGTCTCGGCTTCGCCAGAAGGTGGCAGCAGCGCGGCAGCGGCGCGGAGGTTGTCCTCAACGCTAAGCTGAGTCAGGATCTGATGACCCTCGGGCACAGCGGCCACTCCAGCGGCACGGACCATGTTGGGTGACGCCGCGGTCAGATCGGCACCGTTCGCCAGGACCTTGCCGCCGGTGACAGGCAGAAGGCCCGCAATTCCCAGAACCAGTTCGGACTTGCCAGCCCCGTTCGCGCCCAGAAGGGCGGTGACCTTGCCGGGTTCGACCGTCAGGCTGACATCGTCGACGACGACCCGCCCCTGTCTGGTCACTGAAAGGCCCGAGAGTTCAAGCATGTTCCACCCCCAGATAGGCGGCCTTGACCGCCGGGTCATTCAGGACCTCCCGCGTGGGTCCAAAGGCGATGCGGCGACCGAAGTCCAGGACCAGAGTTTCGCTGCAAATCCGCTGGATCAGGTCGACATCATGGTCGATAACCAGAACCTTTGCGTCAGACAGCCGTGCCATACGAACAACAAGCGCCCCCAGATGATCGGTCTCTTCCGGTGAAAGACCTCCTGCCGGTTCGTCCAGCATGATCAGGCGGGGACGACCGGCAAAGCAGCGCGCCAGGTCGGTCAGGCGGCGTTCGTATGTATTCAGGCTGGCCCCCAGCCTGTGGCGAAGCTTGCCGACGCCTGCAAAGTCTATCGCCTGCTCAGCCTCGGTCCGGCGGTCGGATCGGCTTCCGGGCAGATTGTCGGTGATGGCCAGCACGTTTTCCCAGACCGAAAGGTCGTCGGCGATCTGTTCGCGCTGAAAGCTACGCCGCAGACCCCAGCGGGTGCGCTGGTGCGGTGGCATGCGAAGGATGTCGTCGCCATCGACCAGCACCTTGCCCGATGTGGGTGTGATGAACCCTGAGATCAGGTTCATCGTCGTGGTCTTGCCCGCCCCGTTCGGTCCGATGATGCCCGAGACAGCCGCCGTGAACTCGGCCGAGACTGCATCCAGGGCAACAAGCCCTCCGAACCGGATCGTGATCTTGTCAAGCACGATCACGGGTTTGCTCCTTCCTGACCTTGCCAAGGAGGTCGTTGATCTGTCCCGCAATCCCGTCCGGCGCGGTCATCACGGCATGCAGTAGGGCCGCACCAAAGAAGACCAGCGCCAGGTCTGCATCGACTCCCCAGGTGTTCAGCAAGCCCGGGGCGACGCGGTACAGAAATGCGGTGAGGATCGCGCCGTACCAAAACCGGGCGCCCCCAACGATCACCAGCGCGAACAGCAGAACGCTTTCGCTGGCGCGGAAGGTCGCGGCGTCCAGTAGACCAAGACTGGCGGCAAGAAGCCCGCCCCCCGCTCCGGCCAGAAGGCCCGACAGGCCAAAGGCCCAGGTCTTGTAGAACGTGACGTTCACGCCCGAGGCCAGCGCCGCCGCCTCGCTGCGCCGGATCAAAGCCCAGGCCCGGCCTGGCGCGCTGCGGCGGTGTGCCTCGATCAGCAGGAAGCCCAGCACCAGAACCGCCAGGCAATAGCGCAGGTAGTTGGCATCATCGGGCGCGATGGTCGGTCGCCGCATCGGGGCCGAGAATGAAGTTCCCACCCCCCAGAACCCCGCGCCACCGTTGGGAAACTGAAAGGCGGTGAACACGACCTCCAGCCCGCCCGCAACCATCAGCGTGACCAGCGCAAGGTATAGCCCACGCATCCGAAGGGCAGGCAGCGCCAGCAGCATTCCCAGGACCGCGGTTGCGACCGCCCCACCGAGCAGATTGACTTCGAACGGCAGGTCGGTGGCGTGGTTCAGCCGCAGCGTGACCCAGCCGCCCAGACCCATCAGGGCGACCTGCGCTAGGCTGACCATACCAAGCCGCGAATACATGAACCCCGCCCCCATCGCGGCGAAGGCGAAGCAGGTGGTCGAGATAAAGATGCCGATCCACTGACCGCCCAGGATCGTCGGCAGTAGCCCGATCACGGCGATCACGGCAAAGGCTGCAAGCAAACCGGTGACTTTCATCAGTCTTCTCCCGCGAAAGTCAGGCGGCGGCCACGGTTGGTGACCAGAAGCACGACCGACGCGATGACGAACGGGGCCACCGGTCGGATGGACTTGAGCGGGTCGCTGAGCGTCAGCAGGCTTTCGATCACGCCCATGGCGATGCCGCCAATCAGGACATCGGGCAGCGACTGCAGCCGCCCGGCGATGGCCGCCGCGATGCAGGGGATGATCAGGAAGGTGATGACGACCGGCTCAAGCCGGACCAGATTGGCGAACATCAGCCCGGTGAAGGCGGACAACAGACCGGCCATTGCCCACGCCATGGTTTCGACCCGGACCACCGGAATCCCGATCAGCGAGGCGATCCGGCGGTCATTGGCCAATGCGCGCATATGCAACCCGATCCGGGTCCGCACCAGAACAACGGAAATCACGATGACCGCGAGGATCGAGACCGCGACAACCATCAACCGCGTCGCCGTGACGCGCAGGCCAAGGATCGTGACAAAGGCCTTGTCGGTCGGCAGTTCAAACCGCCGGGGATCATCGGGCCAAAGGAAGCTGACGGTCCCCAGGATGACCAGCGCGAACCCAAGGCTTGCCACTGCCTTCACCACCGGCTCGCGCCAGGCCATGTAGGGCGTGATCACGCGGCAATAGGCGACCGCCAGCAGGACTCCAAGCGCAAGGCCAAGGATCCATGAGACCAGAGCGAAGATACCCCATTGCACCAGTTGCCAGGCCACCATCGCGCTGGCCATGCCGACAGCACCCGACGCAAGGTTGAGAACGCCCGTCGCGCGGTAAAGCACCACCAGCCCAATCCCGCCCAGGGCGTATAGCGACCCCACGGCCATGCCCGATACGACGAACATTCCGATCACGGGCGCAGGCTTTCCCCAAGCCACAAGCAGGGCCAGGGCCAGGCACAAGGCTCCCCAGATCCCGATTGATATCAGGACGGCACGCATGGCAGTTCCTCCGGAAAGACAGGGGCGCGACATTGCTGCGCGCCCCCTTGTCAGGTGTCTCAGCGCAGTCCCAGCGCTTTTTCGTTCTCGAAAATCGGCGCGAAATACGGGCTGTCGTATTCGTAGCAATCGCGCACCGTCTCGAAGCCGCCGTTCTTCACCACGACCATGGTCCCGGCGTGGTTCGGCATGTGCCGATCCGCCTCGCCGACATAGTAGGGTCCGCACATCAGATCCGAGGTATAGCCGCTGATCGCCTTGATTGCGGTGGTCACCGCAGCGCGGTCGTCCAGCTGGGCCGGGTCCATCTTCAGCAGCGTGTCGACGAAGAACTTGGCCGACAGGAAGCCCGACTGGCTGAAGGTGTCGCGGGGCGCATCCGGCGCATGGGCGTCCAGCACCGCAAGCCAGTTCGTCGCGTCCGGCCCACCCTTGTCCCACGGGGTCAGTTCGGCGTTGATGTACATCTTGCCATCCCAGGCACTGCCGACAGCCGACGGGACCGACTGGTCGTAAAGCGGGGTCGAAGACGCCCATTTGTAGCTGTCGACCATGCCCTGCTCTTCGGCGGCCTTCATGAAGGCGATGGCCAGTCCGGCAGGCAGGTTGACCAGGATCGTGTCGGATCCCGATGCCACAGCTTCCAGTAGGCTGGAGTTCACGTCGGGGCTGGCCGGGTTCAGAAGGACGGAAGCTCCAGTCAGACCCTTGGAGGTCATGTATTCCTCCATCGCGCCGCAGGACCAGTTGCCTACGTTGGGAATGGCCAGACCGATGCAGACGATGGACTGCGCGGCCAGCTCTTCGACCATGTATTGCGCTGCCCCGACCGTCGACGACAGCGGCCCCTGGTTGGTAGAGACGATGTTGGAGCTTTCAAAGCATTCCGACACAGCGCAGGCCGAAGCCATCGCCATGATGTTCTGTTCCTTGTAGGTCGGCGCATTGACCGCCATCTCGACAAAGGACCCGTTGCCGACGATGGCGACGACGTTCTCGTCCTTCAGAAGCTTGGCTGCCGCCTGGGCCGCCAGTTCCGGGTTCCACTGATCATTCTCGACCAGGTACTGGATTGGCCGACCGTTGATCCCGCCGTTGGCGTTCACGCAGTCGAAATAGGCATTCGCGGCCGTGGTCGACGACGAGAAGTCGCCAGGTGCTGCGTTGCCGTGGATACCGCCGACCTTGATAGGCGCGCCGGTCGCGGCTTCGCCGGTGTTTGCCCCACAGATCGTGTCGGCAAAAGCGCCACTGGCCATCATGGATGCAAGCAATGTGCCCGCTGAAAGCAGGGTGGTTCTCTTCATGTTTTCTCCTCCCAGAGAGATGGAATTCCTGGCGGTCAGGCCGCCGCGACAAGCTTCTTGCCGGTTATGAATCGTGCCGCCTTTTCGGCGATCATCATTGTTGGAGCATTGGTGTTGCCCGATATCAGGGTCGGCATGATCGAGGCATCGGCGACGCGAAGCCCGGTCACGCCGCGCACCCGAAGCTGGTCGTCGACCACGGCCATGGGGTCGGTGTCGGGGCCCATCTTGGCCGTGCCGACCGGATGGAACACCGTCTTTGCGGTCTGGCGCACATAGCTGCGCAGGGCGGCCGGGTCGTTCTCGATTCCCGGTTCGGGCAAGTGGCGGCGCTTGATCAGCTTTGCCAGCGAGGGTTGCTCCAGGATCTTGATTCCCAGCAGCACACCACGCACCAGAACCTCCAGATCATCGGGGTCGCTAAAGCTGCCCGCATCGAAAAGCGCCCGGTCCTTGGGGTTCGACGACCGCAGCCGCACGGTCCCGCGCGACTTCGGCCGCAGGAAGCAGGGGCCGATGGCGATCCCGTGCCTTTCGACCGGTGCCCGGTCGGCCCAGCCGACCATGAAGGGCAGGACATGGAACTGCACATCCGGCTGACCCATCCCCGACACATCGGCAAAGCCGCCGCTTTCGACCACGTTGGAAGTCATCAGGCCGGTCTTCGTCGTCATGTATTGCAGGAAGTGTCTGACCGCACGCAGACCCTTGTCTTCGCCATAGAAACTGATCGGTTCATGCGTCTCGCCCTGGACCGTGCTTTCCAGATGGTCCTGATAGTTCTCGCCCACACCGGGCAGGTCGGCGACAACCGCAATCCCCTGCGACTGCAGATGCGCCCCCGGCCCGATGCCAGACAGCTGCAGAAGCCGTGGCGTCTCGATTGCCCCGGCGCACAGGATGACCTCGCGGTTCGCCTTGATCTGGCTGCCGTCCTCCAACTGAACGCCGCAGGCGCGGTTGCCGTCGAACAGCACCTTGGCCACGCGGGTCTGCGTCCGGATCTCCAGGTTCTTCCTGCCCTCGGCCTTGCGCAGAAAGGCCTGGGCCGAGGACCAGCGCCGCCCTTCATGGGTGGTGGACTGGTAGAAGCCGACGCCCTCCTGTTCGGCCCCATTGAAGTCGGGGTTGTAGGGCAGCCCCGCCTCTTGCGCGGCGCGGATGAAGGCACGGCTGAGCGGATGCTTGAAACGAGGCTCAGAAACATGCAGCTCGCCCTCGGTGCCGTGGAAGGCATCCGAATGCACCATGTTGTCTTCCAGATCGCGAAAGACCGGCAGCACGTCCTCATAGCTCCAGCCCCGGTTCCCAAGCTGGGCCCAGTGGTTGTAGTCATTGGCATGCCCGCGGACGTAAAGCATGGCATTGACCGAGGACCCGCCGCCGATCACATGGCCCTGCAACACGATGCTGTCGCGATTGTTCACGCCTTCGCTTTTCTCGCCGACATAGGCGACGATGTCGCGGCCCTTGGCGATGACCTTGAAGAAGGTCGAAGGGATGTGAATCCAGGGATGCGTGTCGCGCCGCCCGCTTTCGATCAGCAGAACCCGAGAACCCGGGTCTTCCGACAACCGCGAGGCCAGGACACAGCCGGACGACCCTCCGCCGACGACGATATAGTCGAAACTGGACATGGCCGCCTCCTCAGCAGAACAGGGTCTGAAGGTCGGTCATCTCGAACAGACCTTCCTCGCCGAATTCGCGGCCAAAGCCCGACCGCTTTACCCCACCGAAGGGGGCATTGGGCTGGATCGCGCCGTGCTTGTTGATCCAGACCGACCCGCACTCCATCTGCAGGGCGATGGACTTGGCTTTGCCGATGTCCTTGGACCAGACCGAGCCGCCCAGGCCATTGTCGCTGGCATTGGCGGCGGCGATTGCTTCGTCGGTGTCGGTGAACCGGATGATCGGCAGCGCCGGGCCGAACTGTTCCTCAACGATCAGGGGCGCGTCGTCCGGCAGGTCCGCGACCAGCGTGACCGGGAAGAACAGCCCTTCGTCCGGCGCCCCGCCCAGAAGCACGCGGCCCGAGCACGCGGCATCGGCGACCAAGCGGCTGACCTTGTCATGCTGCATCCGGTTGTTGATCGGACCCAGCGCCACGCCGTCGGTCAAGCCGTTGCCCATCGGCACGTTGCGGGCATAGGCAACCAGCGCGTCGCAGACCGCGTCGTGGATACTGTCATGGACGTAAAGCCGTTTCATCGCGGCGCAGGTCTGGCCGTTGTTGATGAAGGCGCCCCAGAACAGCCCTTCGGCAATCGCCGCCGGGTCGCAGTCGGGCAAGACGATGCCTGCGTCGTTGCCACCCAGTTCCAGCGTCAGCCGCTTCATCGTGCGGGCCGCCGACTGCATGATCTTCTCGCCTGTGGCACAGGACCCGGTGAAGACGATCTTGGCTATGCCCGGATGCGCGCTCATCGCCGCGCCGATGTTGGTGGACCGGTCGTCGCTGGTGACGACGTTCAGTACGCCCTTCGGCAGGATAGTGTTCAGGATTTCCACGGTCCGCAGCGTCGAAAGCGGCGTGAAGGGCGAGGGCTTGATGACCACGGTATTGCCCGCCCGCAAGGCCGGCAGGATGTGCCAGATGGCAATCATCACTGGCCAGTTCCACGGGGTGATCGACCCGACAACGCCAATGGGCTTGCGGTGCAGTTCCACCCGACCCGTGTTGTCGTCCTGGACCACCTTGACCGGCAGCCCCAGCGTTCCGGTGAACCCGGCCCAGGCCTGCGCGCCCCCAAGCTCAAAGCGCGATCCCAGACCACCCAGCGGCTTGCCCTGCTCCAGCGTCAGCAGCCGGGCGATGTCCTCGGCGTGTTCCCCAAGCTTGCCCGCAATCGCGCCGCAGATGGCGGCGCGCGCTTCGTCAGGCTGGGCGGCCCAGGCGTGAAACGCCCCGCGCGCTGCGGCGACGGCATCGTCCAGATCCGCCAGGCTGGCATTCGGCGCGCGACCGACCAGTTCGCCCGTCGCCGGATTGTGCACGGCAAAACTTTCCTGACCGGCGACCGAATGGCCGCCGATGATCATGCTGTAGTCCAGCATTCTCTCCTCCCTGTATTCCCTGCCGTCACGTTCCGGCAAAAGGCGGGAGGATTCTTGGACTGTCGCGACGAAAAAAGCGGACTCATGCGACGCAGACCAGCTGTCACAGGAATCCGGACTGGTTTCACTTGCAACCTGAGTTTCATCGACACAGATTTGTCCGATGCTGATGCGTTTCCGCACGTCCGAGGTCCCTGCCGACCAGTTTCACGCCGATCTGCTCTCGATCTGCGGCAGCTTTGACATGCGCACAGCGTCAAGTTCGGCAAAGCTTCGTGGCGGTATCAATCTGGAGCACGCCGCAGGCATCGAGGTCGCGCATGTCGCCGCGGACCTACAGCAACTGGTCAGGACCAAGAAGGAAATCAGACGCGACAACTCCGAGAACTACTTCCTGATCCTGCAGGAAGAAGGCCGTGCGCTGATGTCGCAGAACGATGCGGCCTGCCTCCTGGAGCCGGGCGACATGGTACTGATCGACAGTGCTTGCCCGTCCGAGTTCACGTTCTTCGGATCCTACAGTCGCCAGATATCCCTGCACCTTCCCCGCGCCGAGATGCATGCCCGATTCGGCTACGACCTGATCCGGGGCGGGATCAGCGTGCCGCGCTTTGATCCGACGAGCATGGCGCTTTGTGCAGTGCTTGGCAAAGTCGTGAAGGGGATCGAGAACGCCACCAGCGAAGCCTATATGCGCGAGGCCCTGTTCGGTCTGATCGGTGCCATGCTGCACGAACGGTCGGGAACAAGCGGGTTCTCCGGCATCGACAGCGATATCTCCGGCGCGCAGGCCCTGGCGCAGGGCCAAGCCTACATTGATGCGCATTACCGCAATCATGACCTGTCGATCCAGGAAATGGCCGACGATCTGGGCATCTCGACACGGCAGCTGCAGCGGGGGTTTGCGGCGATCAACTCGACGCCGACCCGGTATCTGCTGACCAAACGGTTGGAGCATGTCCGGCGCGCGCTTGCCGACCGTCAGGCAGGACGCCGCAATGACCTGATTTCGACCATTGCATATGAGGCCGGGTTCTCCGATCTCAGCTACTTCCAGCGCTGTTTTCGCAAAGCATTCGGTGCAAGTCCGCGCGCGGCCGTGAGCGGTTTGCTCGGCGGGCCAGACGACAGTTTCGATAGCGATGGAGCGTGAACCGTTTTTTTGAATTAATTGAGAGGCAATCCAGACCTATCTACAGTCGTCGATGTCGCATCAATCTTCACGATCACGGCGGCATCCATAGAGGCCTCAACCGCCCATTTCTGATAGAGCAGGTTCGACCGGCCAACGTTTATGCGTCCGATCACTCCTAGCTTTGCATCGGCGCCGCAGATGGGCGCCTCGGTTTGAGCTTGTCGCCCCTTTGGATAAGCCTCGGGACCAAACCGGAATTGGAGAAGGTTCGACTGCAGTCCGCTCCCCACCAGCCATTCACGCCGTGACTCTGCTGCCGAGTGGGTCAGAGGAGGTTTGGAAAGCTGCCGTTCGCAAGGGCACCTTAGAATGGCCGCTTTAGGCCGACCGGAGCATGGTGCGCCGGTCGGGGAGGTTGATCAAGGGTCGATCCGCTCCGAGAGTGCCAGGGCATCCTCGATGTCGACCCCGAGGTAGCGGACTGTGCTGTCCATCTTCGTGTGGCCGAGCAGCAGATAAACAGCACGGAGGTTGCCGGTCTTTTTGTAGATCTGTGCTACCTTGGCCTAGCGCATAAAATGCGTTCCGTGGGCGCTCGGCCCCAGTCTGAGCGAAGCAACCCAGCCACTGACGATTCGTGCGTACTGCCTTGTCGAGCGATGTGTGCTGCCATGGATTCGGCTGGGCCACAGGAACTCAAGGCCCACCATCTCGGGGTCGCTGATCCACCTCTCAAGAGACAGGCGGGTGGTCTCAGAGATCTCGAAAACGACCGGTTTACCCGTCTTGCTCTGGATCATTGAGGCGCGTTCCTTGACCCGCCCAGCGGCGAAGACATCGCGCACCCTGAGGCCGACGAAATCGCAACCGCGAAGCTTGCTATTGACAGCCATGTTGAACTGCGCCAGGCCGCGTGTGTTTCCCGCCATTTCGAGGCGGACGCGGATGGACTAGACGTGGCGTGGCAGCAGTGGGCGCTCCTGGCCGATAATGCGGCCCTTGTTTCAAGGGATTCGAGCAGGATGTAGGGCGGGAAGAAGATCGATGGACATGGTATTACCTCTTGTCCACCGGACCCACCTTCTTCGGTAATGCCGACCCATACAGGATACCACCTTCTTGCCCAAGGGAGGGAGCGTTGGGCGGAAAGCGGACGTTCGCTGTGAACTGAAGTGACGACTGCTCGGCGGCAAAGTTTAGTCGTGCCGTGGCCCAAGTCACATTTCGATGGGAAGACTCTGTCCTGAAGTCGGACCCCGTTCTGAAACGAAGGGCCCCAGATGAGCATCCGTCGTTACACGCCGCTGCCACTTGGCTCTTCAGTTAGCAGTGCAAAATGCGTTGAAGAGGGCATCCCAGCGGCTTGCACCACGGCGCGAGGCATTTCCATCTAGACGGCGCTACCCGTCAAAGCGCGTTCTGATAAATCGACAGAATGTCGGTCACTGCCAGCGGGCGCGGGTTGTTGTCGATCAGGCGTTTGATTGCAAACGCCTCTTCAGCCCAACCCCGCAAATCCTGCTCCCGCGCGCCATAGTGCGCCAAGTGCAGATCAAGCCCTAAGACCTCGCAAAAGGCAAACCCTTCACCGAACAAGGTGTCTGCCTTGGCTGATCCTGGGAGGCCAAGAAGTCGCGCGATGATCTCGGACTTTTCCGGCCGTGCAGACGCGTTGAAGGCCAGGACATGCGGAAAGATAATCGCGTTCGCCAGCCCGTGCGGCAGCTTGAGACGTGTGCCAAGGGGATAGGCCAAGGCATGACCGCCTGCGGTGTTCACTGGGCCAAGGCAGAGACCGCCAAAGTAGGACGCCATCATCATCCCGGTCCGTGCTTCGGTATCCGTGCCATCAGCCACGGCGCGGGCCAGGAAGCGACCGACAAGCGTGATGCCTAGCGTGGCGTAACCGTCGATCACCGGATGCGCCTTGATGTTTGTGAAGGCCTCCACACAATGGGCAAGCGCATCTACCCCGGTTGCAGCCGTTACGGCGGCCGGAACGGTGTACGTCAATTCCGGATCAAGTACGGCTAGATCGGCCAGCATGAACGCGCTTTCGACCGCCATTTTGGCCAGCGTATCCGGTGCCGTGACAAGCGAACGGATGCCCGCCTCGGACCCTGTGCCGGATGTGGTCGGCACTTGCGCCAAAGCGGTGCGGCGGCCGTTGACTTTGCCCACGCCAACAACGTCCAGGACAGATTGCTCGGCATCCCACAAGACCGCCACAAGCTTGGCAACATCCATGACGGAGCCACCGCCAAGACCAATCACAAGGTCGGGTCGAAAGGCCCGTGCCGCTGCCAATACAGCGTCAACGGCCGGCAGGTCGGGCTCGGGTGGAATGTCGACATAGGTCACGACGTCGCCGACCAGACAAGCCCGATCAACGAAGCCGGCCGTCGATGGCATGGCGACAACGAAGATCCGCTTGAACTCTTTGGCCCACTCACCCAGACGGGTGATTGCGCCTGCGCCGATTTCAATTCGTGTCGGCTGAAGCAGCGTGATGGTCCGCGCAATCGAATGAAGGTTCTCAGTCATTGTCGGCCGCCTCCAACTTGTCCATTTCAGCCCAGACCGAACTGATCTCTTCGGCGCCCAACTCGACCAGCGGCGGTCGAACGCGCGTCCAGCCTGGATGGTTGCGACGGCGGGCCAGCATCGCCTTGATCGTCGGTAACTGAACATAAGCGTTTGACAGATCCCGCCAGGCATTGATGCGGCCCTGGGCCGCCGTCACACGATTGGACTGGGTTGCATCGAACCAGTTGTCGAAGACCACGCGCAGGTGGCGGCCGATCAGGTTGGAACTGGAGGTGATGCATCCCGCCCCCCCTGCCTGCAGCAGCGGCAACATGAACGGATCCGCACCGGCGAAGACAGAGAAATCTTCGAATGCGCTGGCGAAGGCCTTCATGCTTTCGATCTTGCCTGAGCTGTCCTTGACCCCGACGACGACGCCGGGAAACGCCTCGCGCAGGCGGTGAGTCAGGTCAAGCGAGATGCCGATCTGTGCGATGGGTGGGATGTGGTACAGGATGACCCGCAACGTGTCGCGACCAACGCCCTCGATCACTTCGGCATAAAAGCGGAACAGGCCCTCATCGCTGACACCCTTGTAGTAGAATGGCGGCAACACGACGCAGGCCTTCACGCCCGCGTCCACGGCGTGCCTGACCAGGGTTATGCTGTCTGGCACGTTGGTCTGCGACGTACCCGGCAAAAGGCGCAGTGGATTGAGGCCCGAGCCGATGACATGATCCAGCAGAGCCTGTCGCTGTGCGATGCCGAAGGAATTGGCCTCGCCTGTGGTGCCAAGTAACGCAATTCCGTCGCAGCCTTCACCGATCAGCGCGTGGCAATGTGCGGCGAAGGCCGCAAGATCCGGCGAGCCATCGGCAAGAACGGGCGTCGCCGAGGCGCAGAACACTCCTGAGACCGGCAGTCTGGACGCAGGATTCATGACTTGGCCCCCGCAACCAGCCGCCGGGCATAGGCGATAGCAGAGATCATGTTTACGTGGTTGGCCTTGCCAGTGCCGGCGATGTCGAATGCGGTCCCATGGTCGACGGAGGTCCGGTCGATTGACAGGCCCAACGACACGTTGACGGCCGTGTCGAAGGCCACAAGCTTGATCGGGATATGGCCCTGGTCATGGTACTGGGCCACGACAAGGTCGAAGACGCCGCTATAGGCGCGGTAATAGACCGTATCTGCCGAAATCGGCCCGACCGCATCAATCCCTTCGGCACGCGCCATGGCCACGGCGGGCACCACCTGCAGATCGTCTTCGCTGCCGAAGAGGCCACCTTCGCCGCAATGCGGGTTGATGCCTGCGACCGCGATGCGCGGGGCGTCATAGCCGATCCGCTTGAGATGCTGATGACCGGCGCGGATCGTCGCAAGGATGCGTTCGGGCGTTGCGCGATCAATGGCCGTCTTGAGCGACACATGGGTCGAGACGTGGATGATCTTCAGCCGATCCGACGCCAGCAGCATGAAGGCGGATTTCTGACCGGTCAGCGCGGCCAGCATGCCGGTATGGCCATCGTAGTGATGGCCTGCCAGATTCAGCGCCTCTTTGTTGATCGGCGCCGTGACGATGCAGCCGATGGTCCCGGCCTCTGCATCGCGCACGGCCTTTTCGATGCAGCGGAATGCAGCGTCGCCGCCGCGCGGATCCAGCTTGCCCCAGGGCAGCGGGCCCCCTTCGATCGGCAGATCGACGACAAGCCCGTCAAGGTCGACATCCAGTCCGACGGCCTTGCGCGCCAGTTCAAGCGTGGCGAGGTTGCCGTAGATGCGGGTGTGGGCACGATCTTCGGTGCTCATTTCCGCAACCGCCTTGATGGCGATCTCGGGCCCGACTCCCGTTGGGTCGCCCATGGTGATGCCGATGATCTTGCTCATGCCTGACCTCTGTCGATCCATCCTGCCGGCAGCCGGACGTATTTGATGGCGCGCCGGAAGTAGGTGTAGGCGACATGAAGCGCGCGGTCCCGACCTTCCAGCAGATAGGGGTAGGACAGTTCCTTGTTGCGTCCATCAACCGAATTGTTCGAAAGGCAGCTTCCGGAACTGTCGTCGATGATGGAGCGCAGCGGCCAGGTTTTTCCGCCATCGGAAGAGACACACAGCGTCAGCGGGGCGCGCGGAACCCCCCAGATCGGGGCACAGCCGCCCGTTGCATCCGGCCGGTCGTCGCCTTCCTCGATCTCGTCATACAGCGACACGCGCCGGTCGGTCGAGGTCGCGGCGGAAACCGGGTTGCAGACCATCGCAAGCCTGCCATCCCTAAGGCGGACAACGTTGATCGACGAGTTGTTGTTCGGCACATCCGTCGGCACCGGGGAAGACCAGGTGAACCCGCCGTCCGCGCTTTCCGAGCGGTGGACAAAATCGGACTGACGCCGCCGATAGAATGCGACCATGTGGTCCCCGTCCAAGGGAACGATCGTCATGTGAACCGACCCGATCGATCCCGGGACTTCGTTCAGATCCCAGGTTTGTCCATCGTCCTGGCTGACCGCGACAGCGGCAGTGTCGTGACTGCCGTTCCAGCGCTGCCCCGGACGCGAGATGCAGCGAAACACCGGCATCATCCATGCGCCGTCTTGCCGCCTGACGAACCGCCCACGGATGAAGCTGCCCTTGGGCAGCGCGATTTCACGCGGAGAGCCGACAACAAGCGTGCCGTCAAACGTGATCGGACGGGCACGAATCACGCACTCGTCCTGGTTGCCGGACGGCTGAGCGGTGTGGAAAAGCTGCCAGCTGCCTGCGCCGTTGCGCCATAGCACAGGGTTCTGCTCTGACCGGTCCGGGTCGTCGCTCAGGCGCGTGCTGACGCTCCAGCCGTTGGCGTCTGGAGTCAGAACAGAGCCGTAGATCGATATGTCCGACTTGCCTTCAAGCGTGCCGCCAAACCACAGGCAGGCCAGCGCATCGCCCTCAAGGCGCTCGATGAATGCGGCATGGTTTTGCACCATTGGCGAGGGAATCAAGGCCTCGACCCGACCATCGGGCTGATGCCTCAGCACCCCATCCATCCGCGCTGCGATCTCTTCCGGTGACATGAATCTTCCTGTTAGAACTTGCCTCAAACTTCACCGATGCCAACAAGTTGTCAAGTTAGAAAATCTAGAATCACACCTAGTATCGCACAATGATTGGCAAATTTGAATTATATATCATATATTTAAATCTGAGTAGCCATGACCACGAACCAACTCATCTTTTTTGATTTGACAACATTGCCTCAAAGGGAAATATTGCTAAGCCATGGCGTGCGGCTGGCACACCCTGCGCATGCGGCATGAGCGTAACCTGCAGCGTTGCTCGTGCTTCTGATAAGCTGCGATGGGAGGATACTGTGTATATGAAGCCCCTTTTGGTTGGCGCACTTCTGGCGTCAACATCGGTTACATCTGCCCTTGCGCAGACAGGTACCGACATCACCGTGGTGCTGAGCGAAGAGCTGGACCTGGTAGAGCCCTGCATGGCGACGCGGTCCAACATTGGTCGCGTCATCATGCAGAACATCAGCGAAACGCTGACAGAACTGGACGTGCGCGGCGACGCCGGTCTGATGCCGCGCCTGGCCGAGAGCTGGGAGGACAAGGGCAACGGGACCTGGCAGTTCAAGTTGCGCCAGGGCGTCACGTTCTCGGACGGGTCGGCGTTCGACGCGGGCGACGTCAAGCATTCGTTCGACCGGGTGTTTTCCGAAGCCATCACCTGTGAAAGCAAGCGCTACTTCGCTGACACGAAGCTGACCTTCGATGTGGTGGACGACACCACCATCAACGTCAAGGCAGAACCGGCCCAACCGATCCTGCCGCTTTTGATGTCGCTGGTGACCATCGTGCCGTCCGAGACCCCGATGGAATTCGTGCGCGATCCGATCGGCACCGGCCCCTATGTGATGACCGAATGGACTGCTGGTCAGCAGATCGTCCTTGATCGTCGCGACGGCTATTGGGGCGCGCAGCCAGCTGTCACCAAGGCCACATATGTATTCCGGTCCGAACCGGCCGTTCGCGCTGGTATGGTCGCCGCAGGCGAAGCGGACATTGCCCCGCAGATCACGGCAGAAGCGGCGGACAATCCGGCAACCGACTTCGCGTATCCCAACTCTGAAACCGTTTATCTGCGCCTCGAGAACCTTGATGCCCCGACCAGCGACATCCGCATCCGCAAGGCGCTGAACGCTGCCATCGACCGTGAAGCCTTCATCGGCACGCTACTGCCTGCAGGCACGGAACTGGCGGTCGCGATGGTTCCGCCCACAACGCTTGGCTGGAACCCGAACCTGAAGCCGCCAGCCTTTGACCCGGAACTTGCAAAGCAGCTGATCGCCGAAGCGAAAGCCGATGGCGTCGACACCAGCCTGCCGATCGAGATCATCGCCCGGACCGAGAACTTCCCCAATGTTACCGAAGTCGCCGAGGCGCTGACCCAGATGCTGACCGATGTCGGCTTCAACGCCAGCCTGCGGATGGTGGAAGTCGCTGAACACGAGCAGTTCTATTCCAAGCCCTACCCGGAATTTGAAGGCACCCGCCTGGTGGTTGCGCAGCACGACAACAGCCGCGGCGATCCGGTGTTCTCCATGTTCTTCAAGTACGCCAGCGACGGAACCCAGTCGGGTGTGGCTGACCCGGCTCTTGACGAGATGATCGCCAAGGCCTCGGCCGCGACCGGGGACGAACGTGCCGCCCTCTGGTCAGAGACCTTTGCCTATGTCCATGACACCATCGTCGCGGATGTCCTGCTGTTCCATATGGTCGGTCTCAGCCGCGTCAGCGAACGGCTGGACTTCACGCCCACCATCGCGACGAATGCCCAATTGCAGTTGAGCGAGATCAACTTCAAATAAGCAGACCTGACAAGCAGGGCGATGCCGGATCCAGTCGGCATCGCCCGTTCTTGCCCCAAGGAGCCGTCCCATGACCAAACTGATCGGACAGCGCGCGGTGGCAAGCCTTCTGTCGCTCCTCGTGCTGATGGTTCTAGTCTTCTTCCTGTCGCGTCTTACCGGGGATCCTGCGGTCCTGTTCCTTCCGATCGACGCCACGGAAGAGATGAAGGAACAGTTCCGAGTGCTGCACGGGCTTGATCGCCCGCTGCTGGAACAGTTCAACCAGTATGTGCTGGACCTTCTTCAGTTCGATTTCGGTGACAGTCTGCGCAAAGCGCGACCCGCGCTTGACCTTGTGCTTGAAGCCTATGCCTGGACACTGCCGCTGGCGCTGCTCACGATGACCTTTGTCATCACTGCGGCGATCATCCTGGGCTCGCTGGCCGCTTTCAAGGTCGGCGGCTTCTTTGATCGGCTGGTGTCGATCGTGTCTCTGGTGGGGGCATCCGCGCCGGACTTCTGGATCGCCATCGTCGCCATCATGGTGTTTTCGCTTAGCTTGGGCTGGCTGCCAACCTCTGGCGTCGGTTCCGTTGCACACTGGATCCTGCCGATGGCTGTACTTTTCATTCGGCCCTTTGGGCTGATCGTTCAGGTGGTGCGCAGCTCGATGCTGTCGGCCCAGTCATCTGCCTATGTGAAAACCGCCCGGGCCAAAGGGGTCAAGAACCTAAGGCTGATCTTTATTCACACGCTGCGCAACGGAATGCTTCCGGTCATCACGGTGATCGGTGATCAGGCCGCCGCCATGCTGAACGGTGCGGTCATCGTCGAAACGATCTTCGGCTTTCCAGGCGTCGGCAAGCTGATGATCGATTCAATCCTGCAGCGCGATTTCAACGTGGTTCTTGCCGCCATCTTGGTTACGGCCGTCGCCATCTTCTTGATGAACATCCTGATCGACATCGCCTATGGCCTGCTTGATCCGCGGATCCGGCAATAGAAGCACATCATGTCCCAAGCATCCCTGGCCAAGCCGCCCCGTTCCGCCGAAAAGTCAGCCGCCGCGACTGTTCTGTCGATGCTTTGGCGCGACAAGCTGGCCTTTGTCTCGGTCATTGTCCTGTTGTTCGTCTTCCTCTGCGCTCTTTTGGGGCCCGCCTTGCTGGGTGATCTCGCAACCGACCAGAACCTGCGTGGCCGCAACAGCCCGCCCTTCGACCTGTCCCGCGGCTGGGCCTTCGTGCTGGGCGGCGACGCGCTGGGTCGGCCCATGCTCGCCCGGCTGATCTACGCGGCGCGCAGCACGATGCTGGTGGCCGCCGGAGCTGTCATCGCCTCGCTTATCGTCGGCGCCCTGTTCGGCCTTGTCGCCGGATACATGGGAAAGACCGTGTCGCAGGTCATCATGCGACTGGCCGACGTTATCATGTCTTTCCCGTCGCTGCTTATCGCGGTGGTGGTTCTTTACGTCCTTGGACCGTCGATCCTGAACATGATCCTGGTGCTCGCCATCACCCGTATCCCGATCTACCTGCGGACCACCCGGGCCGAAGTGCTGGAAGTGCGTGAGCGGATGTTCGTGCAGGCGGCCATCGTCATGGGAGCCTCGCACTGGCGCATCATCGGCCGCCATATCCTGCCGCAGGTCGCGCCGACCTTGATCACTATTGCCACGCTCGATTTTGCCTTTGTCATGCTGGCTGAGTCCTCTCTGTCGTTCCTGGGCATCGGCATACAGCCGCCGGATGTGACCTGGGGTCTGATGGTCAGTCAGGGCCGACCCTATCTTGGCAATGCCTGGTGGCTCGCCTTCTGGCCGGGGCTGTGCATCGTCATCACCACGCTGGCGTTGAACCTGCTGTCAAACTGGATGCGCGTTGCCCTCGACCCTGCCCAGCGTTGGCGTCTGGAAGCCCGGAGCACAACCGATGAATGACGCCTTGCTTGAAGTTCGAAACCTGTCCGTCGACTTTCACACCGCGCGCGGAACCGTCCATGCGGTAAAGCAAATATCGTGGAGCGTCGGGCGCGGCGAAACCCTGGCGATCCTGGGGGAAAGCGGATCGGGCAAATCGGTGTCGGCGTCGGCGGTGATGAACCTGCTCGACATGCCGCCAGCCCATATCGTCGAGGGTGAAATCCTGTTTGGGGGCCAGGACCTGCTGAAGGTCAGCTACGAAGAGCATCGCGCTTTGAACGGCAAGCGCATCGCTATGATCTTCCAGGACCCGCTAAGCCATTTCAACCCGGTTTACAGCGTTGGTTGGCAGATCATCGAGACCATGACCGCCCATGGCCGACCCGCGGATCAGGCGCGGGCACGGGCGCTGGAATTGATCGCGCGGGTCGGCATTCCCGACCCCGAAGCGGCGCTGCACAAGTATCCGCACCAGTTTTCCGGGGGCCAGCGGCAGCGTTTGATGATCGCAATGGCCCTAATGCTGAAGCCCGACATCCTTATCGCGGACGAGCCGACCACCGCGCTTGACGTGACGATCCAGGCCGAGGTTCTGGCACTGCTGAAAGAGTTGCAGCGCGAAACCGGCATGGGTCTGGTGCTGATCACGCATGATCTGGGCGTAGTGGCCGAAATCGCTGACCGCGTCGTGGTGATGAGCAAGGGCGAAATCGTCGAGCAAGGCACCCCGCGCGAGGTCTATCATGCGGCCAAGCATCCCTATACGCGGCAGTTGATCGGCGCGGCCCACGGCAAAGGGGAAATCAACATTCTGGACATCGCTTCGCCGGTTCTGCTGGAGGTCAAGAGCCTGTGCAAAACCTACGGCGCGTTCACGGCCTTGAACGATGTATCGCTGACCCTGCATCGTGGCCAAAGCCTTGCGGTGGTTGGCGAAAGCGGGTCAGGCAAGTCCACACTCGCGCGCGCCATCCTGCGTCTGGAAGGGGTCGACAGCGGACAGGCGGTCTGGAAGGGGCGCGATCTGATCGGCATGACGGCCCGCGACGTGCTGGGCATGCGCCGCGAAATCCAGATGGTGTTTCAGGACCCAACCCAGTCGCTGAACCCGCGCATGTCGGTCTATCAGATCATCTCTGAAGGCTGGGACATTCACGGCCTGATGCCTGATCGGACCGCCAGACAAGCCAAGGTGGCCGAGCTGCTGGAGCAGGTCGGCCTAGCCCCCGAACATGCCCGACGCTACCCGCACCAGTTTTCCGGCGGCCAGCGTCAGCGCATCGCCATTGCCCGCGCGCTGGCGCTGGAGCCGGAACTGATCATTTGTGACGAGGCGGTCTCAGCGCTGGACGTGTCAATTCAGGCGCAGGTGATCGCGCTGTTGGACGGGCTACGGCAGCGCCTGGGCATCTCTTTCCTGTTTATTGCGCATGATCTTGGGGTCGTGCGGGACTTCGCCGATACCGTGCTGGTGATGAAGGCGGGACAGATCGTCGAGAGCGGGCCTACGGGGCAGATATTCTCGGCATCCCAACACCCCTACACGCAGAAACTGCTGGCCGCCAACCTGGACCCCGATCCCGACGTGCAGGCACAAAGGCGGCTGCGCGCCAGCGATGGTTGACCTGGCCATCATCGCTGATGACCTGACCGGGGCGCTGGACGCTGCAGCGCCTTTTGCCGCGCGCGGCATCCCGACCGTGGTGGCCTTGTTCCCGTCTGCGCTGCCAAAGGCGCTTGCCACCGGCGCGCGGGTGATCGGCGTTTCAACGGACAGTCGCGAGATCGCTCCTGATGCCGCAACAAAGGCTGTTCGTCTGGCAATCAGCCTGCTTCCGCCCGGCACTGCCCTGTTCAAGAAGGTGGACTCACGTCTGAAGGGCAATGTCGCGGCCGAGCTTGACGCAATCGAGCACAGGCGCAGTCTGGTGGCACCTGCCATACCAGAGTTCGGGCGGATCACTCGCAATCGTCAAATCAGTGGCTTCGGTTTGTCAGAACCGGTCGATGTGAGGGCGAGACTCGGGATCCATGCGGCAACTGCATACATTCCGGATATTGAGGTCCCGGCAGACATGGATCGAGCGCTGTTGGAACCACATGACCTTGACGTTGGAGCGCGTGGTCTTGCCGAGGCGATAGCACGGAAAATGCAACCGGGCCTGTCGGCCCCCGGCCTATCGATTGCACCGTCGGCGACCTATTGCATTGTAGGTTCCACCGATCCGATCACGCTGGCCCAGCTTGACCACATGCGCCGCACCATCCCTCACCTGACCGACATAAAGGCACGCAACGGCGTCGCCCCGGTTCTTGCCAAAACCTCGGAAATTGTGCTGATCCAGGCGGTCCCTGGCGATGCGCGGGTGACCGGACAGTCCGTCGCCGCAGAACTGGGCGCATCATTGCTGCGCCTGTCGCCGCCGTCAGGGTCTCTTCTGGTCATTTCCGGAGGGGCGACGGCGCAAACCATCCTGCAAGTGCTGGGTATCGAAACGCTGGAAGTATTGGGGGAAATTCAACCCGGGCTTCCGATCGCACTCGGTGGCGGCTTGACTGTAGTGACGAAATCGGGCGGCTTTGGCGGACCGGACAGTCTATCCCGCCTGTTCGACCCGGACCTGTGTGAAATGAAGCTTCTGCACTCCAATGACGAATAGTATTGTCGGCCGACGTAGTCTTTCCGATACGGTGTTTGAACGCATTCAGCGCTCAATCAAGTCTGGTGCCTATGCCGTCGACGAGCGCTTGCCCACCGAGCATGCTTTGGCGACCGAGTTCCAGGTTTCGCGTCCCGTTATTCGCGATGCGCTTCAGCGTTTGCGTGAACAAGGTTTCATCTATTCCCGCCGCGGTGCTGGAAGCTTTGTCCTTGAGCAAGGGGTGCGCGAACCCCTCGGCTTTGGTCAGATGGAGAACCTCGCCGATCTCCAGCATTGTTACGATTTCCGTCTTACGATCGAGCCAGAAGCCGCCGCGATGGCGGCCAAGCGTCACTCCCCCGATGCGCTTGAAAAGATGAAGCAGGCCTTAAGCCTCTTGCGTGACGCGACGAAGCGGCAGGCTCACCGTGCGGATGCTGACTTCATGTTTCATCTCAGCATCGCACAAGCTTCGGTCAATCCATACTTTGTGACAGCGATGCAGGCGCTAGAAGAGCACATCGCGGTCGGCATGCGTCTTCACGGTCTGTCGCTCCGTAGTACTGCAGATGGCCTCAAGCGGGTACTTGCTGAACACACTGCAATTCTGGATGCAATCAAGTCATCAAACGCTGACCTTGCGCGTGACCTGATGCATAGACACCTGCAAGAGTCACGGGACCGACTGTTTTCTCCGCGCGGCTGACGGGGCACGTGGCTGAATTGCGCGACGCTGCGAAGTCCGCACGATGTGATCCTTGCCCTTGATCAAGCAATAATGATATACATCAGCATTATTCGGCATCCCGCAAATATGGTGCTGTAGAAAGGGGTTCAACATGCGGATCACCAAGGAAAAGAAGCAGGCGAACCACGACAGGATCGTAGATGTCGCGTCAGAGATGTTCCGCGACCGGGGCTTCGATGGTGTGGGCGTGGCAGATCTTATGGAGAAAGCCGGGCTGACCCATGGCGGATTTTACAATCACTTCGCCTCGAAAGAGGCATTGATTGCCGAGGCATCGGCCAAGGGATTTGCCCAGACCTCGGAGCGCTATGCCGGGTATGCTGTGGGCGATGTGATCGACGCCTATATCTCGCGCGTGCATCGTGACACGCGCGGTCAGGGTTGCCCAGCAGCGGCCTTGAGTGGTGAGGCGGCGCGGTTGCCGGAAGACACTCGCGCTGTGTTCGGCGAAGGGATTGCGGGTCTTGTGGCGGCGCTGGAGGGCAGTCTTGCGGGTCACCCCAATGCTCGGGCGCAGGCGATCAGCCTTCTTGCGCAGGCCGTCGGCGCGGTCGTTCTGTCGCGGGCCTGCCCGGACAGTTCGGCCTTGGTGGATGAGATTCTGGACACCTGTCGGGCCGATTGCCACAGCACGTTGGAACGGCAGGTCCAATAGCGAAGGGGCCGCAGTATGCGGCCCCTGGTTCCACCTGGTCGGTGAGCGGCCTAACCGGCCACGGTGATCACTACCTTACCCTTGGCACGACCGGTTTCGACATAGGCCAGCGCCTCGGCGGTCTGGGCAAAGGGGAATACCTTGTCCACCACGGGGCGGATCACGCCAGCGTCGATCAGCTTGGCGATCTGGGCCAGTTGCGCCCCTTCTGCGCGCATGAACAGGAAGGCGTAGCCGACGCGAAGTAGCCTGGCCTGTTTGCGTACCCCCCGACTGAGCATGCGGATCACGAAACGCAGGAACAGATTCAGCTTCAGGTCCCGGGCAAAGGCCGGGCTCGGCGGGCCCGAGATCGAGACGACTAGGCCGCCCGGCTTCAGGATCTTCAGCGACTTTGCCAGCGTGCCCGCATCCTGACTGTTCAGTACCAGGTCATAGCCCGACAGCAGTTGTTCGAAATCCTGTGTCTTGTAGTCGATGACCACATCGGCCCCGAGGCTTTTGACCAGCTCGATGTTCGCGGCGCTGGTCGTGGTGGCCACAACAGCACCCAAGTGCTTGGCCAACTGGATCGCAATGGTGCCAACCCCGCCAGAGCCTGCCTGAATGAACACCTTCTGGCCGGGCTTGACCTTGCCCACCTCGACCAGTGCCTGCCATGCGGTCAGCCCGACAAGCGGGATCGAGGCAGCTTCTTCCATCGTCAGGCTTGCGGGCTTCAGCGCCACGTCGGCCTGATCGACGGCGATGAACTCGGCAAAGGTGCCGGAACGATGGTCGCGTGGGCGGGCGTAGACCTCGTCTCCCACCTTGAAGCCCCGAACATTCGCACCGATCTTCTCAATGGTTCCCGCCAGGTCGTGGCCCAAAATGAACGGCGGGCGATAGGGCAGGAACAGCTTGAACTCGCCATCCCGGATCTTGCTGTCCAGAAGGTTGATCGCGGTGGCTTGGATGCGCACCAGAACGTCATTCTCGCCGACCTGCGGGTCCGGCATATCAGCCAGACGCAGCGCGCCCTTCTTCTTGTACTTGTCGACGACAAAAGCTTTCACGGGTGTTCTCCGGTTTGGAATGGCGGATCAAGCGGCGAGGAAGGCCAGGGCCTTCGGCACGAAGTCTGCATGGTATTGGAAGATGCCGCCGTGGCCTGCATCGGGATAGATCACCAGTTGTGCGCCTGGGATGCGTCGGGCCAGGTGGCGGCTATTTTGAGTGGGCACCATGATGTCATCGTCCCCATTGGCTACCAGCACCGGAATCCGGATGCGCCCGAGATCCTGCGGCGTCTGACGGCCCCAGGCTTGGATGGCCGACAGTTGGCGCAGGAAGGCGCGGGGCGACGGGCCCTTGTCGCGATCCGCCTTGCGCTCCTTCAGCCGGGTCAGAAAGTCCTTGGCCGCGCGGCGACCATTGGTGGTTCGGGTGAAGAACAGATAGGTCTTCGGGTCGCGCCTCGTCACAAGGCCTTTCAAGATCAGCGGCCAGGACACTGCTCCAACCCTGGCAATTCCCTCACCCCCCGCCGGCCCGGTTCCGGTCAGGATCAGCTTGCGGACCAGACCGGGCTCTTTCAGCGTGACATCCTGCGCCACGAATCCTCCAAGCGAAAAGCCCATCAGATCGATCTGGCCGAAGCCAAGGGCGCGGATCGCGGCGATCGCATCCCGCGCCATCCCGTCAATCGTGACCGGGGCCGTCCCACCAGACAGGCCGATCCCCCGATAGCTCAGCGCAATGACGTGATGCGTGCCCGCAAGGCCATCAACGACCGGCGGGTCGAAGTTGTCCAAGGTCGCGCCCCAATGGTTCAGCAGCACCAGCGGCACGCCACCGCGCGGGCCAAGCTCACGGTAAGCCAGTTGGGTGCCGCCCACCGAGATGAATTGGTTTGCCGCGTCGATATAGCGACTCGTCGAACCGGAAGAGTTTGTCATGATGGGCCTTCAGGCGATGTTGAATTGCTTGCGCAACGTGCGGTCGAACAACGCGCGTGGCAGGAAGCGCCGGGCAAGAGATGTCTTCCGCGCGGCCTTGCCCGAGGGGTAGCGGAGCCGAGGGGTCTTGTCCTGCGCCGCCGCCACGATGGTTGCCGCAACGTCCTCAGCGGTGTCTCCATCGGCCATCGCCAGATCAAACGCCGCCCGATATCGGGCCAACGTCTGACCGTATGCCGCCACCGGCCGGTCACCCTGCGGTGAATTTGCCTCGATCGAGGTCTTGGTAGCCCAAGGTTCGATCACCGCGACGCGAATGCCAAAGGTGCGCACCTCATGGTCGAGCGATTCTGAATAGCCTTCGATCGCGTGCTTGCTGGCGGCGTAGTATGCGCCGAACGGACCCGGGATCAGACCCAAGACAGAGCCGATGTTCAGGATGCGGCCATGTCCTTGCGCCCGCATGAAAGGCAGAACCGCATTGGTCACCCGCACGACGCCCAGGAAGTTGGTATCGAAAAGCGCGCGGACCTGCGCGACCGAGCTTTCCTCGGCCGCCCCGGACACGGCGTAACCCGCATTGTTGACCAACAGGTCGATCCGGCCAAGTTCGGATAGGGCCAGCGCCACTGCTTCTGCGACTGATTGATCATCCGTCACATCGCATGCGATCATCCGAATGCCGTCCCGCACTTCGCCCGGGGTCGCCTTGCGGCTGGTGCCGATCACCCGATACCCCGCCCTCAACAGCGCAAGTGCGGTGGCTTTGCCAATCCCGCTAGATGCACCGGTAACAAAAGCCGTTTCATTCCCATTCGCTGCAACGGTCGCCATCGCGTTTACCTCTTCGCCCTCGTCTGTCGGCCGCCCATCCCTTTGGGGCTTCTGGTCAGAGTTCACTTTTGATGATTATCATCATCTATCCGCTATATGATGATAATCATCATTAATGTCAATCACATTTTTCCTGAGTGAAATCGGCATGCGTAGGACGCAAACGGAACCAGTAAGACTGAACGTTCATCGTTTTGGGAGGCGTTTCTGACAGATATCCCTAGCTGAGAACGTCACGCATGGGACGGCGATCACCGGGGCTACAATCTCACGGACCTCAGTGCCCGGCACACTTCCAAGGTTCCAGGCAACGAGTGACTTTCCTCCGAGGCCTACAGGACCGCAAAGGAGAGGTCATACCCGGGCAAACCTGTGTTGGACACAGTGACCGACCTCGCGCAGAAGGGCGGTTGTCTGGAGAGCTGCCGGTATCCGACACACACATGAATGTCCGCTATGGGCCGAGAGTGACCATCTGGCGTTAATGGCTGCTATCGTAAGCCATTCGAAATGCAAAGAAGCCGCCGTTGTCGAGCCTGATCGGCGTACGATCTCCCTATACAAGCAAGGGACCCTTTGGTCGGGAGGCAAACAGGTCAAGCATGTTCTGCGGCCATTGCGCTTGTCAGAAAAGACAGGAGCAGCGGTGTCAAAGCGCAACGGTATCGACCCACTTTCGACTAACGCACTCGAGACACTTGCGTCTTCGTTGCGACAATGATGGTCGTCACCTTTTCTCAAGCTTGGCTGCCTCTTAACTCGACATCGCTCCAGCAATCGATGCGATGATGTAATCTGATGTGATCTTGCGTTGTGGCAATTTGTCTCATCCCGCAAGCTGCACCTATCAAGCGCTGCCCCTACGACGGCCCACGATGGGAGGAGGGCCTGCAAAGTCGGAACGCACCCGGCCCCCGAGGATAATGTGAAGCTTAGGGGATGCAGACCCTTGTCGCATTGCGTTCGACGACGGGGCTGGAGTGATCAGCGTCGCAGGTCAGTCCTGCTGCCTGCAGGAAACGACCGGCTCCGGCCGTCAATCGGGTCACACAAGACCCAAGGGTTATCAAGGAGGAAACCCAAATGTTCAAGAAGTTGCTTGGTGCCGCTGCGGCACTCGCCCTGACCGCCGGACTTGCGACCGCCGAGGGCAAGACCTTCTACTGGGTATCGCACGGCGGTCCAGCCGATCCTGTCTGGACCTATTTCCTGCAGGGGGCCGAAGCCTTTGCCGCAACGACCGGCAACACGGTCAACACCTCATTCCATTCGGGCGACGTGCCGAGCCAGCAGGAAGCCGTGCGTGCGGCCATCGCGGCGGGGGCTGACGGAATCTGCTCGACCAGTCCCGATCCCGGTTCGATGGTCGATGTCGTGGCCGAGGCTCGCGCTGCCAACATCCCGATCATCAATTTCAACACTTCTGACTCTGCGCCGAACTGGAACGCCTATGTCGGCGGCGACCTGAAGGCCGTCGGCAAGGCCTGGGCGCAGTATCTCGTCGACAAGGGTTTGGTGAAATCCGGCGATTTCGTCTGGATGCCAGTTGAGGTGCCCGGTGCCTCCTACGGTGTCGAAGAAGAGAAGGGCATCAAGGAAGTGTTCGAGCCCTTGGGGATCACCTGGGAAGTCACCGATGCCACGCTGGACCAAGCCGAAGTCATCACCCGAATGACCGACTACGTCACCGCGAACCGCGACAAGATCAAGGCCATGATCGGTCTGGGCGACATGGTGACGGGATCGGTCAAGCGGGTCTGGGACCAAGCTGGCGTGCAGCCGGGCGAAATCCCCGTCGTGGGCTGGGGCAACTCGCTGGACACCACACAAGGGGTGATGGACGGCTACGTGAACGCAGGTATGTGGCAGGACCCGCAGGCAACGTCTTACCTATGCTTGTCGTCGCTGCTGATGGAGGGTGACGGCATTCCGCTGGGCTTCAACATCACCACCGGCGCGCTCTACGAGAAAGACACGGCGATGGTTTACCACACCATCATGGGCGGCAAGTGACGCGGGCTTACTGCCGCGTCTGTTGATGACCCTGACCGAAGCCGCCCGCACCCGTTGCGGGCGGAACGGTCTCCCCTTCCCCGAGGAACCAGAATGTCCACACCCTCCACGGTTTCGGCCGCCTATCCCGCACAGCAAGGGGCCCTGAAGCGCTTTGTTGCCAAGCCGGAGTTTGGCCCGCTTATCCTTCTGCTGACGATGCTTGTCGTCTTCACCTCCATCAATCCGGCCTTCCTGTCGCTGAACAACATCGGCAATGCGCTGACCTTCACGGTCGAACTTGGGCTGATTGCGTTGGCGATGACGCTTCTGATGACGGCGGGAGAGTTCGACCTGTCCGTCGGGTCGGTCTTCGGCTTTTCGCCGGTGGTAATGTGGGCCCTGTTCAACGCGGGCCTGATGCCGCTGCCGGCTGCCTTCGTGGTGGCAATGGTTCTGGCCGTGGGGATCGGGCTTTTCTCTGGGCTGTTCGTGACGCGGTTGGGCATTCCGTCCTTCCTGGTCACCCTGGGCATGCTGCTTGTCGTGCGTGGGGCGGCGCTCTGGCTGACATCAGGCTTTCCGCAGCGGACCTGGGACGCGGGCGATCAGTGGATCGCGACGCTCTTGGTCGGGGACTTCTACATTGGCGGTTTGCGCATCTACATGAGCCTGATCTGGTTCATCGTTCTGGCGATAATCTTACATCTTCTTCTGACGTCCACTCGCTTTGGCAACTGGATCCAGGCCACAGGCGGCAATCCCGGGGCAGCGCGAAACCGGGGCGTTCCGATCCATCGGGTCAAGGTGATCCTCTTCATGCTGTCGGCGGCGATGGCGGCATTTGCCGGGATCATCTCGTCGATCCGGGTGTCGGCAGCGAACCCGAACTCCGGCGCTGGCTATGAGCTTGAAGTCATCGCGATGGTGGTGATCGGCGGAACGGTTCTGACCGGCGGACGCGGCACGATCATCGGCACGGTGCTGGGCGTCCTGATCCTGCGGCTGATGCGCAATGGCATCGTCCTGATCGGGGTGCCGGGACTGGCCTACAACATCTTCATCGGTGCGATCATCCTTGGAATGATGGCGCTGCACGCCGCGCTGGAACGCCGGCACAACGCAGGAACCTGAAGCATGACCGACCAACCACTTGTCGAGATGCGGCATATCGAAAAGTCCTATGGCCGGGTACATGCCCTGCGCGACGTGAACCTCTCGATCAGGCGCGGCGAGATCGTCGGCCTTCTGGGCGACAACGGCGCAGGAAAATCTACCCTGATCAAGGTGCTGTCGGGGGCGGTTCCGTATACCTCGGGCGAGATCCGGATCAAGGGGAAGCCAGTCAAAATGACGTCCACGAATGACGCAATCGCGGCCGGGATCGAGACGATCTATCAAGACTCTGCCCTGGTCCCGCAGCTCTCCATCGCGCGAAATCTGTTCCTCGGGCGCGAGCTGACCAAGGGAAGTCTGGGCCGAATGGACCTGGACCGGATGAACCAGGTCGCGGCCGATCTGTTGAAGCGGGTCGGCATCTCCAAGAACATCCCGCCGACGACACCCATCGGGTCTTTGTCGGGGGGCGAACGTCAGGCCGTCGCCATTGCCCGCGCGATGTACTTCGACAGCGACCTGATCGTCCTGGACGAACCGACGAACAACCTGGGAGTGGCCGAGACGCAAGGCGTTCTGCGCTTTGTCCGCGAAGCGCGCGACACCGGACATTCCTGCATCTTCATCGCCCACAACATTCACCACGTCTTCCAGGTGGTGGATCGCATGGTGGTGATGCGTCGCGGGACGGTGGTGGCCGACGACCTTAGCCCGAAGACATCCTCGATCCAGGACGTCGAGGATGTGATCACCGGCGACCACATCACCGTCTAGGCCCGGATTGACGAACGGCTGTCCGACCCAGATCAAGGGCCGGACAACCCGATGAAGGGACCAGGAATGCGCGTGCTTTATGATCCAGAACCGCGAGCGACAGACGAAATCTTTTCGCCCGTTGATCTGGCCGAATTGCGGTCGCGCTACGAGGTGACCGAATGGCAGGGACAGGCTCGCGACACGTTCTATGCGCAGCACCTGCCGCAGACCGACATCCTGATCTCGCAGCAGGCGATGGGGGCCGACCGGCTGGCAAAAGCGCCAAACCTGCGGGCGATCTTCAACGTCGAGACCAACTTCCTGCCAAACGTGGA
The DNA here is from genome assembly GCF_005222785.1 of Rhodobacter sp. SY28-1. GTDB lineage: Bacteria > Pseudomonadota > Alphaproteobacteria > Rhodobacterales > Rhodobacteraceae > Tabrizicola. Next base: position 355,420 of record NZ_STGH01000002.1, read on the forward strand.
CTATGCCGAGTGCTTCCGGCGTGGTGTTCACGTCCTTGCCCCCGGCGCTGTCTTTGCCGCCCCGGTGGCCGAGATGGCGCTTGGCATGGCGCTGTCCTTGGCTCGGAACATCCACGGCGAACACGCAGCGTTCCTGCAGGGCCAAGAGAAGTGGCTGTTCGAAGGAAACAAGCAGTCCGAGCTTCTGGCAGGGTCCACAGTCGGGATTATTGGGTTCGGTGATCTGGGCCGGTCGCTTTTTCGCCTGCTTGCCCCCTTTAACTGCCGGGTTCAGGTCTACGACCCTTGGCTGCCGCCCGGCCATCTGAAGCGGCTGGGGGTCGAACCGGTTGAGTTCGACACCCTTATGGCGGGCAACCGCTTCGTCTTCGTCATGGCCACGATAACCACCAACAACGCCGGAATGATTGACGCCCGCGCCCTGGACCTGATGCAGCCGGGGGCAATGCTGCTTCTCATGTCCCGGGCGGCGGCGGCGGATTTTCAGGCACTCACCGCCGCAGCAGCCTCCGGACGCATCCGGGTTGCGACAGATGTATTTCCGGTGGAACCAATCCCGAAGGACGATCCGATCCGCCGGGTGCCGAACATGCTCTTCTCGCCGCACCGGGCCGGGGCATTGACTTTTGCGCTTCGCGAGATCGGTACGCGGGTGCTGGAAGACATGGACCTCATCGCCCGCCGCCTGCCCCCCGTCGCATGTCGCAGGGCAGAACCCGAGACGGTTGCAATGATGCGGTCGATGCCAGTCAGCGCCACACCGACGGGTGAAGAAGGCTGAGGCGATGGTGCCTTTCGGCGAAACCCTGACACGCGAAGGCATGCCACGAAGAAGGGGACAGCCGCGCTCTGGCTGCGCGAACCGAAGTCGCATCGGATCACATCAATCGTGGCGCAATTCTCGGACCCTTGAATCGGCACGGTTCTTGCAAGCCCATTGGCGCTTGTGGTCTGAGTTGAGGGGGTGATCCCAACCACACTGGCCTACCCCCTGAACCTGGACAGTCCGCCATGCGCCGCGCCACCATCACCGACATTGCCGCTATGGCCGAGGTTTCGACCGCGACGGTCGACCGCGTGTTAAATGGCCGTCCCGGTGTCTCGGCGGCGAACCGGCAGCGTGTGAACATTGCGGCCAAGGCGCTCGGGTATTTGCCGTCCGAGGATAAGGTCATCCTGCCCTCGCGCCCGGCACATCTGGAGTTCTTCCTGCCGCTTGGCCGCAGCGAGTTCATGCACAACCTCGCTGCGACGATCCGCGATTTCGCTGCCAGCCTGCCCTTGGTCGCATCCTGCCGAATTCACGCCATCGACGGGCTGGCGCCAAGTGCTTTGGTGAAGGCGATGGAACGGACTGCACTGCAGACCGACGGTGTTGGCGTGATCACGGTCGACCACCCGATCTGCCGCAACGCGATCCGACAGCTCTGCGAGGCGGGACTTCGCGTCGTCACCATCGCGTCTGACGTGCTGCAAACACCCCGCTCGGCCTACGTCGGCGTCGACAACCGCGTGGCGGGGCGAACGGCAGGGCTGGTGCTGGGGCGCATGGCACGGCAGACGCAGGGTAGCGTGGCGCTTTTCCTCGGCTCGCGCGCCTATCACGGACACGAGGAACGCGCCGAAGGGTTCCGCGCGGTGATCGCCGAACAGTTCCCCGGCCTGACCATCCTGCCCGCCATCGAGATGGACGAGGACAGCGGCACATCCTACGCCGCCGCCTCACGGCTTCTGGGGGGGTCGGACCGGATCGTCGGGATCTACTGTGTCGGGGCAGGCAGAACTGGCATTGCGCGCGCGGTCGCCGAACTTGGCGGCAGGCGGCCCTTCGTCGTCTTCCACGACCTGACGAACCTGACCCGAGATCTTTTGGCAGAGGATGTGATTGATGTGGTGATCGACCAGAACGCAAGACTGACCGGCGAGCAGTCGGTGATCCGGCTTCTTGGCTCCATAGCCTCGACCGCGCCGTTTCTGACACTCAAATACATCGAGCCGCGCATCATCCTGCGCGAGAACATCCCGGTGCGCTGACTATAGTTCCAGCCGCCGCACCGCTCCAACGGCGACCTCCTGCCCCGTTCGCCGCGACCGGATCGCCGCGAAGGCCAGCGCCAGGCTTCCAAGGTTCTCCTCCGCGCCATTCGCGGGCTCTCGATCCTCTTCGATGGCGACCAGCATCTCTCCCATTGCGCCGCGAAAGCCGTCGTTGAACCAAGTCCCACGCAAGGCGGGCCGCGCCCGACCTTCGGCCGTGGTCAAGGTCACCGCCTGCTGGCCCAGATCGGGGCCATCGCTGGTCAGCGTGCCTTTCGTGCCCGTAATCACCGTCGCATCGCGCGGGCCAAAGGGCGTTGCGCCGTCGAACACCAATGAAGCCTGCCCCCGGTCCAGCCGGATTAGCGCCTGCGCCGTCAGCGGGGCCTTCGCTGCCTGCCCGGGCGCAAGGCCTGCCATGGCAAAGACACTCCGCGCCCGGTCGCCGAGAATGCTGTGCGCAAAGTCGAACCAGTGGATGCCGAAGTCGTAAAGGATCAAGTCCTCAATCCCCTCAAACAGCGTCCCAGCAATCCAGCCGTGGTTCCAGTGCAGCGTGCAGTGCAGGCCTGTCACTTCACCCACCAGCCCCTGCCGCACCGCCGCCCGCATCCAGGCCATGTGCGGTGACCAGCGACCGTTCTGGTTGACCGCCAGCTTCACGCCCTGCGTCCGTGCCAAGGCCACCAGCCGCGCGCCTTCGTCCAGGTCCAGCACGAAAGGCTTTTGCGACAGCACATGCTTGCCCGCCTGCAACGCCGCCTCAAGGATCGGCATCCGGTCCGCCGGATGCGGGGTGATGTCGACCACGTCGATGGACGGGTCGTCCAGCACATCCTGCCAGCGGTCGGTTACCCGGGCCTTGGGAGCAAATTCCGCCGCCTTCGCCTCGGCCTTGGCCAGGGTCCGGTTGCAGATCGCCGCTACCTCCCAGCCTGCGCTCCGATAGGCGTCCAGATGGGCCGACACGATACCCCCCGCCCCGATCACCCCGATCCGAGGGCGGTAAGTGCGGGGGGTTTGCGGCTGGTAGGGCAGGTCCGGCGCGGGAATTTCGGCCAGTGCGGCGGACTTCAGCGCATAGCTGTCGGCGTCTGGTTCGCTCATGGGATCAGAGGCAGCGTGCGTTTCTGGCGGGCGGATTCGGCTGCGGTGTCGACGATGCGCTGGCCGATAAGGCTGACGGCGGGGTCGAGAGGGCCAGCCAGGGGTTCCCCGCGCGAGATGCAGCCAAGGACGTACTCGATCGCGTTTCGCCCCCCCAGTGGCAACGGGTCGGCGGGGATCGGATGCGGCTCGGGGTTGGCGCGGGTTTGCACGGTGACGTGGTAGTCGTAGTCCCACGAGGCAATGGTGCCCTCGGTCCCGACCAGGATGAACCCGCATTTTGGCTGCGGCTGGATCACCCAAGGGTCGGTGAAGGTGCCCCAGCGGGTCTCCATCTTCGACAGGCCCTTGGCATAGCGGCAGATGGTGACCGAGTGCTGGTCAACCTCGATCCCCGGCGTCTCATCCGTAACGCAGGTCACTTCCAGGGGGGCCTCGCCGTTCCGGTACCAGGTGCCAAGGGTTGCACCGTAGCCGAGGTAGTCGAGAAGGCTGCCGCCGCCGCTGGAGCGCTTGTACCACCAGGAGGTGGGCTTCTGGCGTTCGACCTCCTCGCGGCTGACCTCGATCTTGTCGGCGAGGTGGTAAAGCGGGCCGCGGTTGCCGCCGTAGGAGTGGATCTCGATCACCTCACCGATCATCCCTTCGTCCACCAGCCGCTTGGCGGTGACGTGGCTTTCCACCCAGCGCAGCGGCCAGTTGATTGCGAGGGTCTTGCCCGGCGGCATGGCGGCGATCATCGCGCGGGCATCGGCGACTGAGGCAGCGAAGGGTTTCTCGACGAAGACATGGACGCCGTAGGCGGCGAGGCGAATGGTGTAGTCGGCGTGGTTGGCCGTCGCGGCGCAGAGGATGGCAAGGTCGGGTTTCGCCGTCTTCATGCAGGTGTCGAAGTCGGTGAAGACCCTGTCCTCGGGGAGACCGAAGGTGTCGATGGCGCGCTGCATCGTGCCGCGGTCGGGGTCGAAGATGCCGGCGATCTCCGCCTCCGGGTGGTCATGCACGCAGCGCAAGAGGTCGCCCATGTGCATGTGGTCGAAACTGATGCCGACGATGCGGAACTTTGCCATGGGTGGGTCCTTTCAGCTGCGTTCGGTGAGGCGGATGAAGAGGGCTGTGACGGCGAGGATGATGAGGCCGAAGAGGATGCGGCGGCCGCCCTCGGGGATCTGCATCAGGGTGAGCATGGAGGTGAGGACCGTCAGGATCAGCGCGCCCACGATGGTGCCGCCGTATCCCCCGCGCCCGCCGAAGATCGAGGTGCCGCCGATCACGGCAGCGGCGACGGAGGGCAGGTCAAGCGGCAGCGCCAGCGAAAGCGAGGCGGTCTTGATCTGGCCGAGGTAGAGAAGGCCCGTCACCCCGGCGATCAGGCTGGAGAGGGTGTAGAGCGTCAGGTGCACCTGCCAGACCCGGACGCCCGACAGGCGCGCGGCGGCCTCGTTCGCGCCGATGGCGTAGAGCAGGCGACCAAAGCCGCTGCGGCGTTGGGCCCAGATGACGAGGATCGCAAAGGGGATGAAGAGCGCAAGGCTGTTCGGCAGGCCCCAGGTCCGCCCGGTGCCGAGCCAGAGGAGGAAGTCTGGGATAAGGACCCCGGTGGCGATGACATAGCGCTGGTAGACGAGAAGGCAGCCGGTGGCGATCAGCGCGGTGCCGAGGGTCATGATGAGGGGATGTACCCGGCAAATGGCGATGCCGAAGCCGTTGACGAGGCCGATGACCAGGGCAGAAGCGATGGCTACCGCGATGGCCGGGGGTACACCGATCAGCGGCGCGAGGGTTGCGGTCAGGTAGGCGGCGATGGTGGCGGCGGTACCAACGGAAAGGTCGATGCCTCCGGTCAGCATCGTCAGCGTCTGGCATGCGGCAAGCATCGCTAGAGGGATCGCGATCTTCAGCGTGTTCGAGACCCAGAACATGCTGAGGACGCCGGGGTTCAGGATCGCGAGGAGTGCCACCAGCAGGATCAACAGGCCGATCAGCGGCAGCAACGGGCGGTCGACCACCAGGCGGCCAAGGCGGCTCATTGCAGTGGGGGTGTCGGTCAGGGTCATGCGTGCCTCCCCCGTGTGGCGAGAACCGCGCCGAACATCACGACGGCGACCATGATCGAGCCCTCGATGATCGCGGCGACGTTAGGGTCGACCGAGAGAAGTGTCAGGTCCATCCGCACGGTGCGCAGGATCAGGACGGCGAGGATCGGGCCAAGGAGGCCCCCGCGTCCTCCACCAAGGACGACACCGCCGAGGACGACAGCGGCGACCGAGGCGAGGAGGTAAGGGCCGGGGATCGGCTCGCCGATGCCGGTGCCCATGCTTACGCTCAGACCGCCGAGTGCGGCGAAAAGGCCGCAGAGGGCGTAGGCGACGATGCGGGTCTGGCCGACGGGCACGCCGGAGCGGAAGGCGGCGAGGGGGTCTGAGCCGATGGCGTAGAGGCGGAGGCCCAGTTTGGAGCGGCGGATGGGGAGCCAGATGACGGCGGTGACTACGGCAAGGAAAACAATGGCGCGGGGCAGCCAGTCGGGACCGAAGCTTCCGGTGATGAGGCCGCGCAGCCAGGGGGCGATGCCACCGCCCGGCGCGTTGAGGATGAGGAGCGCGACGCCCTGCCATACGAACAGCATGGCAAGGGTGACGACGATGTCAGGGACGCGCGTTACGACGATCAGAGTGCCATTGATTGCGCCCATGGCAAGTCCAAGGAGCAGGACCCCGATCACGATAGGGATCGACTGAGCGTCGGTTGCACCATCCATCAGGACGGCTCCGGTGACGCTGGCGACGGCCATCATCGCGGCGATCGACAGGTCTATGCCACCCGCGATGACGACGATGGCCATACCGACTGTGGCCAAGGCAAACGGCAACGCGGCGCGGGCGAGGCTTTCGAGACCAGAGGCACCGAAATCGGGCTGGATGAGCTTTGTCATCAGCAGGAGAGCCGCGAGGAGGACGGCGAGGCCCAGGGTCCAGCTGTTGGCTTCGATCCAGCGCGTCATGCCGGGGCCCTTTCGGTCAGCCCGTAGGCGGCGCGCATCAGGGTGGATTCGTCGGCGTCCTTCGCGTCGATCACGTCGACCACGCGGCCGTTGAAGATCACCACGGCGCGGTCGCAGGCGAGGCGGATTTCGGCGAGCTCGGAGGTATAGAACAGAACCGCCGCGCCCTCGTCGGCAAGGTCGCGGACCAGCCCGTAGATCTGCCGCTTGGTGCGAATGTCGATGCCGCGTGTGGGGTCGAAGAGGAGGAGCGTCTGCACCCCCTTGGCGATCCAGCGGGCGATGGTGACCTTCTGCTGGTTGCCACCCGAGAGCCTGCGGACCTCGCCTTGCGCGCGGGTGTCGATCTGCAGGGTTTCGATGGCTTGGCCGACCTTTGCCGCTTCCTCGCCCATCCGGATCGCGCCCCAGTTCTTGATGCGGGCCAGCAGCGGCACGGCGATGTTCTCGCGGACCGAGCGGGACATGAGAAGTGCGTGGGCGCGGTCGCCGGGGACGAGCGTGAGGCCTGCGGCGATGGCGTCAGCGGGGTGATGGAAGGTCTTCGGGGTGCCGTCGACCTCTACGGTGCCGGCGCTGGCCTTGCGGTTGCCGGCGAGGACGTCGAAAAGCTCGTCCTGGCCTTGGCCCTCCAGCGCGACGACGCCCAGCACTTCGCCCTTGTGCAGGTCGAAGGAGACGTCGGTGAGGCGTGTGCCGGTCTTGAGACCCTTGACCCGCAGGCGCGGTGTCGTGGTGGGGACGGTCTTCGCCGGGCGGTCCTCAGAGACGGCGGCCGCAACGGCCCCACCGAGCATCATCTCGACGATGCGTTCCTCGATGCCGGGCTCGATGGCGACGTCGCCAACGGTCAGGCCATCGCGGAGCACGGTCGCGCGGTCGCAGATCGCGGCGATCTCGTTGAAACGGTGCGAGACATAGATGACCGAGCGGCCCGCGTCGGCCTGGGCGCGGACGGTTTTCAGCACGCGGTCGACAAGATCGGTGGGCAGCGCGGCGGTCAGTTCGTCAAGAAGGAGGACGTCAGGCTCGATGGCCAGCGCGCGGGCAAGGTCGACAATGCGGAGGGAGGCGAGGGGGAGCGACCGGATCAGCGCCTCAGGATCGATGTCGGGAAGACCGAGTTCCGATACCCAGTGGCGGAAGGGGTCGACCGGTGTGTCACCCAGCCGAAGGTTGTCCAGAACCGAAAGGTCGGGGATCAGCGAGGGTTCCTGGTAGACCGGAACCAGTCCCCAGCGCCGGGCGCCTGCGGGGTTGGCGACAGTGCTGTCCCGGCCCTTGATCTTCACATGCCCCGAGTCAGGCTTCAGGACGCCGGTCAGGATCTTGACGAAAGTGGATTTGCCCGCCCCGTTCGCCCCCATCAGCGCCACGACCTGCCCGGCCTTCACTTGCAGCGAGGCGTTCTTCAGAGCTTGGACCGCTCCGAAGCGCTTGGCAACTCCTGTGGCGTCGAGAACGGCGTCGGAGGGGACATCCGGCATGGCAGGCTTTCGGGTGAGGGAAAGCGACCCCCGGAAGCTGTCCGGGGGCCGCAATGGATCAGACGGACGGACTTACTCGCCCGGGCCCTTGCAGGCAATGATCTGGTCCATCGTGTAGCTGGTCCAGCCGTCGATCGACACCGACACCGGCCATTCCGGCGACAGGTTCGGGTTCGCGGCAGCTGCAAGCTTGGCCTTGCCCTCGTCGGTCACGTTTTCCCACAAGGCCGGGTTCACCAGAACGGTCTTCTCGGCCGGCATCTTCCCGTCCAGGATCTGGATCGCAAGTGCGACACCCGCACCACCGACGGAACCGGGGTTGGTGACGGCGGCACCCTGCAGGCCCTCGACCGACGAAAGCTGGCCGACGAAGCCCGCGTTGTCCGCGCCGACGACCGGAACCATCGGTGCGCCGCTTTCGACCAGCGCGTCGACGATCACGTTGTCGATGCCAGAGGTCCAGATCCCCTGGAACGGCACGCCCGCGGCGATGATGTCGTTGATCTGTTGCTTGCCCTGGTCCTGCTGCCAGCCGGTGAAGACCTCCTGCGCGACGGTGATCTCCGGGAACTCGGCCATCGCCTTCTTGAAGCCCACGTCACGGTCATTGTCGGCACCCGCACCTGCAGCGCCGCGCATGTAGACCACGGCACCTTTGCCGCCCATCTGTTCAAACAGCCACTTCGCACCCAAGTAGGCGTATTCGGTCTGGTTGTTCGACAGGATATAGGCGGACGGCTCGGTCACCGCCTGGTCGACGGCGACGACGACGATCCCGGCATCGGTCGCTTCCTTGATCGCGGCGTTGATCCCTTCGCTGTTCGACGGGTTGACCACGATGGCGTTGACGCCCGCCTGGATCAGGTTGCGGATGTCTTCCAACTGGCCCGCAGCATCGGTGTTGCGGTGGGCGATGTTCAGGCTTTCGACCTTGCCCGAGGCGAGCGCTTCGGCCTTCATCGCGCAGACCATCTGCTCGCGCCAGCCGTTCCCCTGCACGGTGTTCGAGATGCCGATCTTGTAGCCCTCGGCGGCGGCCATCCCGGTCAGGCCCAGGGCCATCGCGGTTCCAAAAAGCAGTCGTTTCATGGTGATCCTCCCAGATCGTTGGTTGTCGTTCTACTTGACGTAAGGGCGCAGCACATCCCGCGCCAAGGCGAAGCCGCGTTTGATTTTTTCGTCCGAGCCTTCGAAGTCGCGGTCCTCGTGTTCGATGATGATGGGGCCATCGTAGCCCGCGCGATAGAGGGTGGCGAAGAAATCTTGCCAGTCAACCTCTCCCAGCCCCGGCATCCGGGGGATCTGCCAGCCCATCCCGGCGGACAGGATGCCATGGTCGTAAAGCCCGTCGCGGTCGATCATCAGGTCCTTGGCGTGAACATGGACCATCCGAGGGCCGAATTCGCGGACAAAGCGGTTCGCGTCGATCATCTGCCAAACCAGGTGGCTGGGGTCGTAATTCATGCCCACGGCGTCGCCCCAGGTCTCGAAGATCCGCCGCCAGATCTTCGGCGCATAGGCGATGTTGTGCCCGCCCGGCCATTCGTCGTGGCTGAAGATCATCGGGCAGTTCTCGAAGGCCAGCGTCACGCCCTTGTCCCGCGCATGGGCCACGATGGGGGCGAAAATCCCGGTTGCCCGTTCCCAGTTCTGATCGACGGTCAGTGAACGGTCGCCCCCGACAAAGGTGTTGACCACCTTCACCCCCATCAGCCCGGCCGCCGAGATGACCCTCTTCAGATGAGAGGTCACCGCCTCGCGGTGCCCCGCTTCCGCATGCAACGGGTTCGGATAATAGCCCAGACCCGACACCGACAACCCCTTCCCCGCGATCATCCCCATGATCTCGGAGGCCCGCGCCGCCGTCATGTCTTCGACCGGAAGATGCGCCGTCCCGGCATAGCGCCGCTTCTCGCCCCCTGCCTGCGGCCAGCAGGCGATCTCCAGCGCCTCGAACCCCGCCCCCGCGGCGTAATCGGCGACCTTCTCCAAGGACATCTCCGCAAAGGGTGCCGTCAGGATGCCAAGATGCATGTGTCTCTCCCTCTACCCGACGCTGACCCAGCTGCCGCTTGCCGCACTGGCCAGAACGGCATCGCAAAACAGCATCTCGTAATGCCCATCGTCAAAGGTGGCCCAGGTCGACTGCTCCCCCCTGCCCCCTCGCCCGACATCGCGATAGACCTGAGTAAAGAACGCGGCCCAAGTGTCGCCAAAGCCTTCCGGGTGCCCGCCCGGCATGAACGCCGCCGCCGCGCCCGTTGCATTCATCAACGACGGATCGCGCAGCAGCACCTGGTTCGGCGCCTCGCGATGGCCGATCCACAGATCCTCCGGATGTTCGGCCGACCACGCCGCCGAAGCCTTGGAGCCGGACAAGTCCCAGCACAAAAGCCCGCGCCGCCCGTGGCTGACCTGGCTGGTCGACATCATTCCCCGCCCGCCGTTGCCATAACGCAGAAGGATCGTCGCCGCGTCGTCCGTCTCGATCTTCCGGGTCTCGGTCGGGCCCTTGGTGGCAGTGAACGTCTCGACCGGCCCCAGCGGTTTCTGCCGTTCTGGGATGAAGGTCGCCAGCTCCGCCATCACTGCAATCGGCTTCTGCCCGGTGATGAAGTTCGTCAGGTCCACCCAATGCGTCCCGATATCGCTGACCGACCGCAGCGGCCCGCCCTCTTCGGCCTCCAGCCGCCAGTTCCAGTCTGTCTCCTTGGCCAGCCAGTCCTGATGAAAATGCCCGGTGATCAACCGCAGATCGCCCAGCGCGCCAGCCTTCATCATGCCGTGGGCATGCTGGTTCAGCGGATAGAACCGCGTGTTGTAGCACACTGCCGCGACCTTGCCGCTGGCCAGCGCCATCGCCACCATCTCGGCCGATTGCGCGGCCGTCATCGCCAAGGGCTTTTCGCAGATCACATGCTTGCCCGCCGCCAGGATCGCCTTGACCTGCGGATAATGCGCCACGTTGGGCGAGGTGACATGCACCACCTGCGCAGCCGGATCGGCCAAAAGCTCATCGAGCGACCCATAGGCCTTCGCCACCCCCAGCGCCTTCGCCCGTTCCCCACCCCGAGCCGCGCTGGACCCCAGCACGCCCACGACCGGAATCCCCAGCCGCCGCAAGGTGGACAAATGCACCGCGCCGATAAAGCCGGTCCCGATGACCGCCGCGCCGATGTGGGAAAGGTCAGCCAACCGAATATCCTCCGTCAATGGCAAGGCAGGTGCCGGTCATGAACGCCGCCGCGTCCGAGGCAAGGAACAGCACTGGCCCGGCAATATCCTCCGGCTGGCCCCAGCGGCCCATCGGTGTCCGCAGATTGACCGCCGCCACATGCGCCGGGTCCGTGCGCGACCGCGCCGATTGCTGCGTGACGACAAATCCTGGGGCCACCGCGTTCACCCGGATGCCATCCCCCGCCCAGGCAATCGCCAGCGATTTCGTCAGCTGCACCACCGCCGCCTTCGACGCGCCATAGGCCGGATTCTTCGGGCTGCCGAAGGTCGCATACATCGAGGCGATGTTGACCAGCACCCCCTTGGCCGCTTTCAACTGAGCATGAAACGCCTCGGCCATCCGAAAGGTGCCATGCAGATTCACGTTCACCACATGGGCAAAGAAGTCCGGCGCCATCTCCTCGCCCCGCGCGGTGATCGCGGCGCAGTTCACCAGCACGTCCAGCCTTTCCCGCCGCGCCGCAAAGTCGCGCACAGTTTCCCCGTCGGTCACGTCCAGCTGGGTATAGGCAAACCGCGTCCTGTCCTCGGGTGCGGCTTCCGGTTCGGCTCCAGTGATCGCGACACGCGCGCCGGCATCCTGGAACGCCCGCGCAATCGCCGCCCCGATTCCCGCCCGGCTTGCGCCAACGACCAGAACCTCCGCCCCGTCGAACTCGAACCGGCTGTGCTTCATCCCGCAGTCCTCCCGCCGCCATCCTTGGCCAGCACTCGAGTCGATGCAACAGGATTTTCATTTTTCATAGATTGAAAATTTTCACCCAAACTCAGCCGCCGGCCCAGGCCCACGATCATCGCCTGCGCCACGACCATCGCCGGCACTTGGCTACGGAAATGGCCCAGCCGCGCCTCGTTCACATAGAGCACATGAGTCGCCAGACCCGCGACCGGGCTCAACGCGTTGTCGGTGATCGCCAGCACCCGGTGACCGCGCTGCGCGGCCAACCGTGCCACCTCCACCGTCTCGGGCGTGTAGTCGTCGAAGGTCATCGCCAGCAGGGTATCCCCCGGCCCCATCGCCGCGACCTGCATTGCCCGCATCGACCCCAGGTTGTCCACCAGTTGAGCCCGCCGCCCGATGCTTCCCAACCCATAGACGGTATAGGCCCCCAGCCCGAACGCCCCCCGCGCGGCCGCGACATGCACCACCTCACTTGTGGCCAGCACTTCGACACAGGCGTCCAGTTGCGTGCGGTCCAGCGCCTCTTCGATCCGCAGCAGCGATTGCACCGCCGCCTCGACAAAACTGCCAAAGACATTCCCCGGCCGGTCCAGATCGCCGTCCGCCATGCCCGACAAGCGGTCGGCATAGGGCAGGCGCGGGCCAAGCAGACGCTCGCGGAACACCAGTTGCAACTCGGCAAAGCCCTGGAACCCCAGCTCTTTGGCGAACCGGGTGATCGTCGCGGGCGGCACGTTGGCCAGTTGCGCCAGCCGGACAAGCGTGGACACCGCCACCTCCTCGGGATGGTTCAGGAAGAACTGCGCCACCTGCGCCAGCCGCTTGCTCAGCGTTCCCGACCGGTCCACCAGCGCCCGGCGCAGGTCCTCGAAATCGCGCGGGGCCGCCCGGTTCGTCTCGTCCATCGTCAGATCGCCCCCGCCACCTTCTGCTCCAGATCGATCACCGCCCCGCTCATCGGGACCGACGCCTCTGACAGCAGGAACACCGCCAGCCGCGCACACTCCTCTGCCGTCACCAGCCGCCCCAAGGGCTGCGCGGCCGCCTGCGCCTCCAGCCAGCCCGGCCCGTGCCGCGCGGCCTGCAACGCCTGCTCCGCCTCGGTCGCGACCCAGCCCAGGTTGATCCCGTTCACCCGGATCCGATCGGCCATATGGGCGTGGGCGGCGTTCTTCGTCAGCGTCACCATCGCCCCCTTGGTGGCCGAGTAGACCGCCAGTTCCGGGATCCCGCAATAGGCGTTCATCGACAGGATGTTGACGATGGCCCCCGCCGCCCCCCGCCGCCGCATGTCGGCAATCGCCGCCTGCATCAGGAAGAACCCCGCACGGGCGTTGACGGTAAACAGGGCCTCCCAGGTTTCGACCGTTCCCGTCTCGAAAGACCCGCGCGTCGTCAGCCCCGCCGCGTTCACCAGCCCGTCGATCCGCCCGAACCGATCCAGCGCAGCCCCTGCGATGACGGCAGGAGCGCCCGAGTCCATCAGGTCCGCCTCGACCGAAACCGCCGACAGCTCCGCCGCGATCTGCGCCAGCCCCGGCCCGTCACGGTCGGTCAGGATCAGGCTGTCCGCCCCCTCGCCTGCCAGCATCCGGGCAATCGCTGCCCCGATGCCGCTGGCCGCCCCGGTGACGATGACAGCCTTGTCCGAAAGGCCGAATTTCATCCGCCGATCCCGTTCAGAAACGCCTCATGCTCACGCGGGTCCATCGCCACGACATGCTTCGCCTCTGGATAGGCCCCGCTGGCCACATCCGCCCGGAACTCGTTGAAGGCCGCAATCCGTTCCGCCTGCAGCCGGTCCAGCTCCGCCGCAAAGTTGCGGTAGACCTTGGCATGGCGCGGCATATGCCCCTGGTTTTCGCCCAGGATATCCTCGGCAAACAGATACTGCGCATCGCAGCCCGGCCCTGACCCCATCGACCACAACAGGATCGGCAAACGCGCGCTGATCGCCGAGGCAACCTCGACCGGCACCACCTCGATCTCCACGGCGAAGGCCCCCGCCTCGTGATAGCGGCGACACTCGTGATACAGGGCAATCGCCCCTTCGGCGGTCTTGCCCACCGCCCGGAACCCGCCGGTGAACGTCGCCCGCGACGGCACCAGCCCCACATGCCCCACAACTGGCACATATTCCCGCGCCAGATATTCCACCGTCTGGAAACTGCCCGAGCAATACAACGCATCCGCCCCCGCCTGCAGCATCGTGCCACAGAACCGCAGGTAATCATCCGCCGTCCCCGCCTCGGGATGGGCCTTGCCCGTCATGCTGAACACCGCCGGTGCCCGCTGCCGATACTGCGGATGCGCCAACAATTCCGGCGGGACCGAGGCGATGTCGATCCCCGCCGCCTCGGCCGCAGCCGCCTCGTCCAGCGAGAAGTAGCGCAGCATCGTCTTCTGACCCTTGCCCTTGTCGGCGAGCAGGTCAGCTACCGTGGGAAGCCGCCGGGTCATAGGTCCACCTCGATCTGCCCATCGTTGATTCGCGCCGGGTAGGTCGCCAGCGCCACGCAGACCGGCGCGCGTAGCGGCGCCCCGGTGCGATAATTGAACCGCCCGTTGTGCTTGGGGCACTCGATGGTGTCATCCATGACCAAACCGTCCGACAGATGCACCTTTTCATGCGTGCACAGGCCGTCCGTCGCAAATGGCTCCCCCGCGGCAGACCGGTACACCGCATAGGTCCGCCCTCCATGGTCAAAGCGGATCACGTCCTCGGGGTCAATCTCGCCCTCCGGGCACACCGAAACCCAGGTCATGCCACACCCTCCCGCGCTGGAACATGGTCGTGCAACTCGGCCCGGAAAGGCCGCGCGGTCGGTGGCAGAACCGGCGTCATCGTATAGCCCGGCTCATGCCGCTGCCGCCACAGGGCGCGGATCATCCAGGCATAGGCCACGGGGATCGAAGGGTCCGGCACCGGCAGGTCGTTCTTGATGATCGCATGCAACCGGGGCAACGCGTGATAGGGCACCATGGGAAACATGTGGTGTTCGACGTGGTAGTTCATGTTCCAGTAGATCCAGCGGCTGATCGGGTTCATGTAGACAGTGCGGCTGTTCAGCCGGTGGTCCAGCACATCCTCGGCCAGCCCGCCATGCTGCAAAAGGCCCGTCATCACCATGTGCCAGGTGCCATAGATGCGCGGCCCCCCGATCAGCATCAGCGGCAGGATCGACCAACTGACCAGCGCCCAGACCACGGCGGCCAAATGGATCGCGACGAAGACCCGCGCCCAGAAGATCGCCTTGCCGCGTTCGCTTTCCGGCAGATAATCCGCCTCGTCGGGGGTGATGATCCCCGCCGCGTTGCGCAACAGGATGCGGAAGTGCAGCCAGATGTCGGGGATGCCGACGAAAGCCAGCGCCTTCATTCCCAGGCTTGGCGGGCGCATATGCCCGATCTCGGGGTCGCGCCCGACGATGATCGTGTCAGTGTGGTGGCGTGCATGGCTCCACCGCCAGCTGACCGGATTGCGCATCACCATAAAGCTGGCAATCAGGTAGACCACATCGTTCATCCAAGGCGTGCGGAAAGCCGTGCCGTGCCCGCATTCGTGCCAGCGGCTGTCGCAGGCTGAGCCGTAAAGCACGCCGTAAACCAGGAAGAACGGCACCGCCCACCAGGTGCCCCAGGTCAGCACGCCGCCTGCGCCACTGACGACCAGTAGACCCAGCCATAGGATCGTATCGCGGATCGCCGGGCCATCGGTCCGTTGCATCAGGTCCTTCATCACCTTGCGCGGCACGTCGGAGTGATACCACTCAGCCGAAGCAAGCCCTGCCGCCACGGCTCGGGCGTTTTCGGGGCCAGTCAGCGAATAGTCGCGGGGCACAAAGGGCGTGTCGGTCATCGTCATGACGGGGCCTTTCCGTCCTGGTTCAACCGGGCGAACTGTCCGGTCGGTTGCGGGTAATCGGTATCGGGCTGGCGGCACAGACTGGCGATCCGAACCTCAGTCTCGGCAATGGCCCCTGCCCCGTCCAGCACGGCAAAGCGAACGTCATAACGGCGCTCCTCGCCATGGTTCAGCCAGATCATCTCTCCCCGGTCGCGTGCAAAGCGATTGCCCAGGACATGGTGGCTGACCGGCTCGATCCCCATCACATAATTGCCGCTGCGAAAGTTTTGCCACTGCAGCGCGCAGGGCAGCTGATCCTTGCGTGTCTCGACCAGGATGCCCAGCCCGATCCGGTCGTTCACCAGCGCCACGGGCACAAGACCCGCCGCGTCGGAGGCCATGTCATGCTGCCACACCTGTTCGCGGAAGCCCGGTTGCGGCGCGGGGCACCGGCCGTAACCCACGCCCTGCGCCTCCAGCCCGTCACCGTGTGAGACCCAAACCACCTCGCGGATCGGGGCCAGATAGCGCGCGCCCTCGTCCAGAACGGGATAGCCGACGTTGACGTGGTACAGCATCATGTGCGGCGTGCACGCAAAGCCCGCGTTCACCACCCGGTCGGTCACGCGGATCTCGTTGCCGCCCAGATCGGCCTCGATCCGGCGGTGCAGCTCCAGCACCTCGGCAAAGACGGCGGCCTGCCGCACCACCGCTTCGGCCCAGAGGACGCAGCGGTCGCCCTCCCACCTTTCGCCATAGCCGGTCAGCCGCGCCGGTGCGCCGCCGATCCGTCCGTGCAGCCCGTGCCGCACCGTGGCACGACGGGGGTAATCATACTCGGCGGCATCCACCTCTTCCGGGCCAAGGATATGGTCCAGCCCGCCCGTCGCCAGAAAGCCCGAGAAGGACCGCACCCAGCCCAGTCCATCCTCGCCCTCGGGTTCGTGCAGGCCCGGATGACGGAAGCCGGTGGGGGAATGCCAGCCGATAGCGCGGCCTGCATGCGACACCTCGCCGATGTCCATCGCCCGGTCGACAAGCACGGTAAAGCACAGGCCCGACCCGGTGCGGAACTCGAGCAGCCGCAGTCCCCGCTCCACCCCATCGCCCGCCGTGACCAGCCGCACGCCGCCGAACTGCGTCAGGCTGCCTGCCCGCGCCGACAGCGCCGCCGCATCCACCTCTCTACCGTAAAGCTCCGGCATTGCCGAAGGGTCCTCCCAAGCGGTATCGCCTTGCGACCCGCGCCGCCTTGCTGGAGACAATACCGGCCAACAGCGATGCGGCCAGCGAGAAAACAATCAGATTCCATCAGCCCATCAACGGTGAATCCCGCGAGGTTACCGTGCCCAACTACCCGACAATCCGCACATTATGGATGGACGGCTCAACCCGCAAAATGTTGGCCTAGGTGTCGTCGAAGCACTTGGCTTTACGCCGATGGTAGTCGCTCGCAAGGAGGCGTTGTCAAAGGAACTTGGCCGCGGCTTGGTACGCTGGCCCGCTAGCGTCGCTGGATGAACAAACGCTCCCCTTTCCAGTACTTAAAGACGAGCCGAGAGAATCCGTCTGGCGGTGATGCTCTTCGTCCGCTTCCCACTGTCGCTCCGTAACGTCGCGGGTCTCCTGCATGAGCGCGGTATCGAGGTTAGCCACGAGACCGTGCGCAATTGGTGGAACAGGTTTGGCCCGATGTTCACCGCCGAGATCAGGGACAAGCGGGTCGAAGCGATGCGCGCCCATCGCCACTGGCAGTGGCAGTTGGACGAGGTCTACATGAAAATCAACGGTTGACACGCTACCTCTGGCGGGCGGTTGATCACGAAGGTGAAGTGCGGAAAAGCAGCGTCACCAAGAACAGAGGTTGCAAGGCAGCCTGAAATTCCTCGGCGACGGATCGGTCAAGATCGTGCGGTGCTGTTCTAGAGGACCTGGGCCGCAGTGATGACCGCTAGATGGGGCGCTGGCTCAACAATCGCGCCGAGTACTCGCACCTGCCCTTCTGACGACGAGAATGGGAGATGTTGCGGTACCGGCGCACGCGAACGTTGCAGAAGTATTCCTCAGTCAATGCCTCAGTCCACACCCACTTTCGAACGGAGAGTCACCTCCAGAACCGCGAAATCTACAAGCAGACCGACGCCGCGGCTCTTGCAGAGTGGCCCAGCCTTCTCACTACCTGATCATTAGCTGAGGCTGGGGTAACGGAGACTACTTCGCATTCTTCTGACAGCCCGACTTGACCTTGAGAATCATGGTGCTGGTGGCTCTGGACGGGCGCAAGGCGATCTAGCAAAGCACCAAGTAGGCGATGGCGGTGGCCAAGGCGCGGGGGGTGAAGCTGGACATTCCGAACTGGGCTCAAAGCATGCGTCAGGCGGGAAAAGGGGGTGTGGCGCTCGGGTCGGCTGTGTCAGCAAAAGCGGGTGCATTTGTGGCAGACCTTGCGCCGGTGCAGGAACCATTGGCCCCATCCTGCGTTGCCACAAAGACAAATGTGAGTGGAAAACACCGTAGGGCTCTTCGCGGTTTTCGACACGCAACCTACGAGAACGGCTGAAGTTGGAGCTCCGATTTCAAGAGGGATCCCATCGGGCGGCCTATCGTCCCGCAGGTCCTGATCCGTCCGTCAACCGCCCGACAACAGCCCTCGAACAAAAGGATGAAACCATGGCGAGCAATCAAGAGACGGCTCCTGACATTCCCAAAGGGACAGGCGGAGAAACGCAACAGCGCGGGGGCGACATCCTGACCACAAATCACGGTGTTCCGGTATCAGACAATCAGAACTCGCTGAAGGCGGGGCCGCGCGGGCCGACGCTGTTGGAAGATTTCGTGCTCCGCGAGAAGATCTTCCACTTTGACCATGAACGGATTCCCGAACGCATCGTCCATGCCCGGGGAACTGGCGCGCATGGCACCTTTGAATGCACCGAAGCAATCCCAGAGCTGAGCCGCTCCTCGCTGTTCCAGAAAAAGGGCGCGAAGGTTCCGGTTTTTGTGCGGTTCTCGACCGTCGCCGGTTCGAAAGGGTCGAAGGATACGCCACGCGACGTGCGCGGGTTCGCGGTCAAGTTCTACACCCAAGAAGGCAACTGGGATCTGGTCGGCAACAACATCCCGGTCTTCTTCATCCAGGATGCGATCAAGTTTCCGGACCTTGTGCACGCGGTCAAGCCGGAGGCCGATCGCGGCTTTCCGCAAGCGGCCTCGGCGCATGACACGTTCTGGGATTTCATCTCGCTGATGCCGGAATCGATGCACATGATCATGTGGGCGATGTCGGACCGTGCCTTGCCGCGCAGTTTGCGAATGATGGAAGGCTTTGGCGTCCACACCTTCCGCTTGGTCAATGCCGAGGGCGAGGCGACGTTTGTCAAGTTCCACTGGCGTCCCCGCCTGGGTGTGCAGTCGACCCTGTGGGACGAGGCCGTGAAGATTTCCGGTGCCGATCCCGACTATCACCGCCGCGACCTCTTCGACGCGATCAAGGCTGGCGATTTCCCGGAATGGGATCTTGGCATCCAGGTGTTCGACGAGGCCTTCGCCGATGCGCAACCCTATGACGTGCTGGATGCCACCAAGCTGATCCCCGAAGAGGACGTGCCGCTGCGCATCATCGGGCGGATGGTGCTGGACCGCTGGCCGGACAATTTCTTTGCCGAGACCGAGCAGGTGGCCTTCCTGCCCACGAACATCGTGCCGGGGATTGATTTCTCCAACGACCCGCTGTTGCAGGGGCGGCTGTTTTCCTATCTCGACACCCAGAAGTCCCGGCTGGGCACGACGAACTTTCATCAGATCCCGGTCAACGCGCCCAAGTGCCCGATGCACAATTTCCAGCGCGACGGCATGATGCAGACGATGGTCCCGCAGGGTCGGGCGAACTATGAGCCCAACAGCCTGAGTGAGGCGGGTGAGGACGGCGGGCCGAGGGCGTCGGACCAGGGCTTTGTATCCGTTGCCCGGTTTGAAGAGCCCGCAGCCGAAAAGCGCCGGGTCCGTTCGGAAAGCTTTGCCGACCACTTCAGCCAGGCGCGGATGTTCTTCGCCTCGCAGACCGAGGTCGAGCAGGGGCATATCGTCGCCGCACTGGTGTTCGAGCTGTCCAAGGTGCAGCTGCCGCATGTCCGCGAACGGGCGCTGGCACAGTTGCGCAACGTCGGGGAGGATCTGGCCGCACGGGTTGCCGACGGGCTGGGGGTAGCGCTGCCGCCCGCAATGCCCCCGGCCAAGCCAGTCCTTGATTTGCCGGTGTCGTCCGCCTTGTCGATCCTGAAGAAGACAGCGCCGTTGACCGGCCGGTGTCTGGGTATCCTGGTCACCGACGGCGCGGAGGGTGAAGTTGTCGCCGCTTTGAAAAGCGCGGCGACAGAGGCAGGCGCATCCGTAAAGATCATCGCGCCGAAGGTCGGCGGAGTGACGCTAAAAGGCGGAAAGCATCTGCCTGCCGACGAAAAGATCGACGGCGCGCCCTCCGTTCTTTTTGACGCGGTGGCGCTGGTGCTGTCGGACGCAGGGGCGCAGATGTTGCAGGGTGAGAAAGCCGCCCTGGACTTCGTGTCCGACGCCTACGCGCATTGCAAGGCGATCGGCCATTCCCCCGGAGCTCAGGCGCTTCTGGAGAAGGCCGGAGTGACAGCGGACAAGTCCGTCATCGCCTTGCCGGATGGAGTCAAAAGTCTGGTGGCCCTGCTGTCGTCACGGGAATGGAGTCGCGAGAAGAAGGTCAAACTGCCGGTCTGATTGACCGGCCGTTGCCCAAGCGCGCGGAAACTGGGCTGCCCGGATAGGGCAGCCCGTCTGCTTCCGGCGGCTGACCCATGACCAGGAAACGTGACGCTGCACGCCCTGGCCAAAGGTCCGGTGGTACTATACCAGGAAGAACCGGATGATCTCGGCGCTGGCGTCGGGGCCTTTACTGTCCGTGTAGCTGCCATCGGGTGACCCACCGGACCAGGCATGCCCCAGACCGTCAATCTCCCAATGTTCGACCAGGGCAATCCCGGCACCATCGACGGTCACATTTCGGGTGTAGCTGCGACCTGCGGCCTGGCCCCGATCTTCGGTCTGAAGTGTCTGGACCGGTCCGGCCTCTAGCGCCTGGGCGACGATCTCGTGGCCATTGCGCGGATGAACCGTGCTGTCCGCCGTTCCGTGCAACACTATGGCCCGCGCTGCAGGCGCGCGCTGGGTCGACGCGCGCGGCATCGGATTGCCCGACATCGCGGCAAAGGCCGAGGGCACATCCTTGGCCGACCCGACCGGCAGTCCGGAATGCACACCGATGGCGGAAAAGACCTCGGGATAGGTTTCACCCAGGATCGCCGCCATCGCCCCACCAGCCGACAGTCCGGCCGCAAAGACCTTGTCCGACGGAACATCGTGCCGCGCGGCAATCTGTTCTGCCAAACCGGCGAGGATGGCGGGCTCACCCCGGTCGCGCATCTGGTCACCACGGCGGAACCAGTTCCAGCAGGACTGCGCATTTTCCCCGCGCGACTGATGGGGATAGACGATGAGCAGGCGGTGCTGTTCGGCAAGCGCGTTCATCCGGCTGCCGGCGGCAAAGTCCTCGGGCGTCTGCGTGCAGCCGTGGAGCATGACGACAAGGCCCTGAAGCCCATCTGATACGCTGGCGGGAAGGTAGGTCAAATAGCGCCGCTCGCCCTCGGTGCAGGAGAAATTGCTGGCCGTGAAGGAGGCCCCGTCCGGCATCCCTGTGGCCGAGGTTGGCTTTGCCCCCTTGGCCATCTTTGCCGACCTTGGATTTGTCGGCCCTGCACTTCTTGGCGCAAGGACCGTGTCCTTTGTCTGCGGGGCAAGGCCGTGCTGGGCCAGGGTCCGCCGCACAAGGTCGTTCGCATACTCTGCTGCCGAACCGGCGCGCGCGAGGTTTGCCGCCGTGCCGAATGCACGTGGAATCAACGTCTTCATCATGTCTTCCTTTGGATTCTACCGAATGCGATCGGCCAGGATTTTCTTCACCTCGGCCGAGGCTTGCAGCCCGCCTAGGACATTTACCGATGCGATCGTCGCGCGCGCCAGTTCGGGGGAGACGTCGCTGGCAATACGCACCAGTCCGACCATCCTGACATGCACCATCTCGCCTGCAGCGCGCAGCGTCTCAAGTTCATCGCGGGTATAGTCGCGCAGGCCCAACGCCAGCGTCTGGCGTTCGATGGTGCCACTGACGACATCGCCATGCTGATCCAGTTGCTTTCGGATCGCCGTCCGGATGAAGTCACTCCGGTTGGCGTAGAAACCCTCCTGAACCAGGAGCTCGATCCGCCCCAGGTCGACATAACCAAGGTTGATCGTCAGCTTTTCGCTGTCAGGCTGCGGTGCGCGCAGTGGTGTTACGTTTTCCATGTCTACCATCTCCATGGATGGTATATGGATGTTGTGCCGGGAAAGCACAAGGACCTGTCTTGCATCGGCTGGCGCCAAAGCGCCTGCGTCGGGCAAGCCGAGGCTCGGCTGAAAAATCTGGTGCGCCACCGTATCGACCCAGCATCGGGGTCGCTACGGCGGTGCCAACGCTTGCTTCAATCAAGGTCGCGCGTGTCTTCCAAGAGCCCGACAAGTTCGTCACGCATGGCCGAGATGTCGGCGGCATCCTCAGGCGAAAGCGGAAGATCCAATGCGTCGTCGAACGCTTCAAGGACATGGTTTTCGCCGTTGCGGATGCTGCTCATCACATCCTCGTCGATCTGGTCAAAGAAGGCGCGCAGGCCGACGACGGTTTCATTGATCGTGCCCATCAGGGTCCCGTCCGGATCGACGGCGACACCCATGGAAGAAAGCTTCCCGGCCAGGGTAGCTGCGTGCCGTGCGTGAAGGTCGTGGAACCGTTGGGCAACGGGAAGAAACTCTGGCTCGGCCTTGTCGACCATCTTCACATAGCCCTTCAGCGCATCGACGGTCCGTTCGTGCAAGGTGACAAGCGCGTCCTTGCCCGCTTCTGCGCTGGCGTTCGGGTCTGTTGATGATGAGTCCAGCATGGCGGCAGCGATTTGGGGGGTCAACATGGCGCTCTCCTCGCGATCCAGATATTGTCCGTTCGCCAGAAGAACCCAGCAGCGTCCGATTCAGTTCCGCTGGGGCCACGCCTTACGCAGGGTCGCCCGGTCCGGCAGGTGAGGCGGCCTCCACCTCTCCGACGTCGACGCTGACGTGCAGACCCAGACACACGGCGCCGTTTCCCTGAAAGCTGCCCGAGATCGGGGAGGCCTGCTCGGGTGTGCGGGTGGTGGCCACCCGAATCAGGTCACTTCCCGCCGTGATCCGGTTGGTCGGATCGAATTCGATCCAGCCCTCGCCCGGAACGTAGACATCCGCCCAGGCGTGGGTTGATCCACCGCCCTGCAAACCCAGCCCCCTTGGTCGGTCGTTCAGGTAGCCGGTGACAAAGCGGGCGGCGAACCCAAGACAGCGTGCGGCCTCCATGAACAGAAAGGCGAAGTCCCGGCAGGTGCCGACTCCAAGCTCCAATGTCTCGGCCGCCGATTGCGTGCCCATCTCTTCCCGTGCCGAATAGTGCAGGTTGAGGTGCAGGCAGTCGCTCAGGCTGCGCAGCACTGTCAGCGCATCAGCACCGGGCGCATCGAAGGTCGCCGCCAGCCAGGTGCGCAAGGGGGCTTCATCCCCCGGGTTCTGCAGCGCCAGAAACGGAGCGAGGTCCAACGCTTCATCTTTCGTATATCTAAACGGGAACGGACAGCTGTGTGTTCCCGCTTTCTCGCCGCTCAGATCCGACGTGTAGCGCCGCAAAAGAAGCTCGCTTTCGATGAGAAGTCGCTTGGTAAGGGTGTCGAACCTCGCCTCTGCGATGGAATTGCCGAAGGTATCGAAGAACCACCGAAGCGATGCCCGAGGAGAGATCGTCAGATAGGCGTCGTCGACCCACAGGTCATGGCCGTCCCTTGGCCGCAACATCAGCCGGTGCGGGTTCAGCATCACCGGCTGATCATAAAGATACTCGGTCGTGTGCAGAATGCGGATGATGCTGGCCATTGGAACCTTTCCGGTCGCGTAGCGTTGGAAGTCAGGTAGACCTTGCGAAACGGGGCTACCCAACGGCATTCCCAAGACAGGCTTCACCATGCTCATTCGGATCGGCTTCGAGATTGAACTTGATAGCACAGCGCCGGTTCCCATGCTGCTTGCGCTTTCCACGCACAGCGAGACTGCGGGCCGGATGATCGGCGACGATCTGGTCCATGTGGAGCCGAACGTCGAGACCCATCGCTACAAGGATCGCTTCGGCAACTGGATCACCCGGCTTGTCGCCCCCTCGGGCCGGACCAGGATGTTCAGCGACTGCGTCGTCGAAGTGGACGGGTTGCCAGATACAGATGCGCCCGATGCCGCCCAGCACGCCATTCAGGACCTGCCGGACGACGTCCTGCAGTACCTTATCCCCAGCCGCTACTGTGACAGCGACAACCTGACCCAAGAGGCCTGGCGGCTATTTGCCTCGACCCCGGAAGGCTGGGGACGCGCAAAGGCCATCACCGCTTTCGTCCACCAGCATGTCACGTTCGGCTACCAGTTCGGTCGTGCCACCAAGACCGCGTCTGAGGTCTTTCGGGAAAAGACCGGCGTCTGCCGCGACTTTGCCCATCTGGCAATCTCGCTTTGCCGGGCGATGAACATCCCCGCCCGCTATGCCAGCGGCTATCTTGGCGACATCGGTGTTCCTTATTCAGGCCCGGGCGATTTCTGCGCCTGGTTCGAAGTGTTCCTTGGCGGCAAGTGGCATACTCTGGACGCGCGCTACAACGTCCCGAGGATCGGCCGTGTGCTGATGGTGCGCGGGGCGGATGCGTCGGACGTCGCCATGATCACCTCGTTCGGGGGTTACCAGCTGCGATACTTCCGGGTCTGGACGGACGAGGTTGACCCGACACTCTCCGACACCGAGTTGACAAAGATGCTGACCGTGCGGCCCGATGGTGAACCCCTGATTTTCCCGTCGTCTGCCCGCGCGGCATAGGCCTTGCTTGCCGTCGGTAATCGTTCGCCGCGTCGGCTCTGGGGATTTCAGTGGGGCGCAAGCCTGTCGGCCAGCGATTGCCGTCCCCGATCGGCTCGATCCAGGATTGCCTCAACGCTGCATCCGCAGATGCTCGCCGCGTCCTCATTTGAAAACCCTGCCGCCACGGTCAAAAGCAAAGCCTCCCGCTCGATCACCGGCAGTGCCGCAAGTGCTCGTCGGAACTCCGCCAGATCCTGAAGGCCGATCGGGCGGACCAGAAGGTCGCCTGCTCCCGTCTCTTCGATCGTTGCAGGACCAGATAACTCAGCGATAGGCGATGAGCCGAGGACGGTGCCCAGGATCGTGAACAGCCAGCCGCGAAGATTGTCGCTGGGCGGAAAGCTGGCGAAATCGCGCCAGGCGGTCCGAAGCGTTTCTTCGGCAAGGTCATCGGCCATCGCCCGGTCGCCAACCAGCAGAAAGGCATGGGCGCGCAACGGCTGGGCATGGGTGAAGATCTCGTCCCGATGCACTGTCGTGGGCATCTCGATTTCCCTTTCCGCCGAAAGAACCCCGGTGTTGAAACGGGATGCAGGCAAATTAAGTGTCATGGTGTTCCCCTTTGTTCAGTCGCCATCAATCCGGAGCAGCGTGATGGCCGGTTACGATCTTGCCGCAGGTCGAGACACCTTGTGCTGATGCAGATCAGCGGTAAGGCGGGAAGCAGACGGAACCGCTGGACACATTCGCGCAGGTTGCTGCTGGTTGGTCATGAAGACCAGAACGGCCCCGGCTGACGGGAACGGGGTTTGGGTGGTGACAAGGCAGTCGTCTTCTGCCCAACAAAGCGTCTTGCGCGGCACAGGGAACCGATTCCGCTTTCGTTTCGTTTCCCACTCGGCCTTGCGTTTTCACCGCCCTCAGCGCGCGCAGGATTGCCAGGATTTGCGTGGGAAGGTCCAACGTGAGCAGAAGAAGCTCCAAGCATGACGCCTCTGTCGTGGGGCGCGGGTGTCCGTGCCCGCGGTCGGCCTGTTCAAGAGCGACAGATGTCCACCGCAACCGGTGAACTTGGCAGCACCTCCCGTGCCAAGATGGTCGGGGCCGTTACCTTGACCACGCTGGATCGGCAGCGAAGCTTTCTTGATGGACAGGCCGGGGCGACCTGTCTCGATCTGTCCGAGGTCACTCAACTTGACACTGCCGGAGCCTGGGCCATCGCCTCCTTCCAGGCCGCTCAAAATTCAAAGGGGCGCGAGGTCACTATCGACAATGCGACCGAGGCGCAGGCCCTTCTTCTTCGGACCGTCGTGGAAGCGATGCCCTCGCCCCGAAAGCGTCGCCGCCGCTTGCCGCATCACGAAGCGGGCGACGTGCTATTCGAAGTTGGCAAATCCGTCTCCAGCTTTGTGGTCGGACTGGGCCAGACCATCGGCTTCTTCGGTCTTGTGCTGACCCGGCTGGCAACAACCGCCCTGCATCCGTCGCGCCTGCGGCTTACGGCCCTCACCCATCACATGCAGCAGGCAGGTCTGAACGCCGTGCCCATCGTCGGTCTTATGGGGTTCCTGATCGGGATCGTGCTTGCGTTCCAGGGGGCGTCGCAGCTTGAGCAGTTCGGGGCCGAAATCTACGTCGTCGATCTGATCTCGATTTCGATGTTGCGCGAACTTGGCATCCTTCTGACCGCGATCATCGTTGCCGGGCGGTCCGCGTCTTCGTTCACCGCAGCCATAGGCTCGATGAAGATGCGCGAAGAGATCGACGCGATGCGGGTGCTCGGCCTTGATCCGATCGAGCTTCTGGTCCTGCCGCGCATGCTGGCTCTGTTGGTCATGCTGCCGATCCTTGGGTTCGTGGCCAACATGACCGGCCTTGTGGGCGGCGCGCTGATGGCGTGGATCGACCTCGGGATTTCACCCGCGATGTTCCGGACGCAACTGGCGGCCAATACGTCGGTCACCCACGCCCTGGTCGGGCTGTCCAAGGCGCCGATCTTCGCGATGATCATCGCGCTGGTCGGTTGCTACCAGGGGCTGCAGGTCGAAGGCAACACCGACTCGCTTGGCAGCCGCACATCCCGTTCGGTGGTCGTGGCGATCTTCCTGGTCATTGTCGTCGATGCCATAGCATCGATCTTCTTCTCGATCTGGGGCGTCTGATGGAGAACACAGTCATCAGCGTCCGGAATCTGACGAACCGGTTCGGCAAGACCACCGTCCACCAGAACCTCGACCTCGATGTTCGACGGGGCGAGGTGCTTGGCGTCGTCGGCGCATCGGGAAGCGGAAAGTCCGTCCTTCTGCGCAGCATCGTCGGCCTGCAGCGCCCTTCTGCCGGGACGATTACGGTTCTCGGCACCGAAGTCCTGACCGATCCCCCTACCGAGGCGGACTCCACGGTAGGCAAACCTGACGCCGTGCAGAACAAGTGGGGCGTGATGTTCCAGGATGGCGCGCTGTTTTCGTCCCTGACTGTCCGCGAGAACGTCGAGGCGCCGATGCGCGAAAAACTGGCCCTTGATGCGCAGACCCGCTCGGCCCTGGCCGACCTTCGCATCGCGATGGTGGGCCTGCCCGCGACCGCAGGCGATCTTTTTCCGTCCGAGCTTTCGGGCGGGATGCGCAAGCGCGCGGGGCTGGCGCGTGCCTTGGCGTTGGATCCGCAGATCCTGTTCCTGGATGAGCCGACCGCCGGTCTTGACCCGATCAGCGCATCCGAGTTCGACAATCTGATCCTCTCGCTGCAAAAGGCCCTCGGGCTGACGGTGTTCCTTGTCACCCACGACCTCGACACCTTGCACGCCACCTGCGACCGGATCGCCGTTCTGGCGCAGAAGAAGGTGCTGGTGACCGGCACCATGGACGAGATGATGGAGGTCGACGACCCCTGGGTCCGGTCCTACTTCCATGGCCCCCGTGCGCACGCCGCCCAGCTGCAAGGGGCCGCCTGATGGAAACGAAAGCCCGCTACATCCTGGTCGGGGCCTTCACCCTGGGCGCAATGGCCGCCCTTCTTGGCTTCCTTTTGTGGCTCGCCCAGGTCGAGATCACGCGGGCCTACGCGCAGTATGACATCGTCTTCGACACCGTCTCGGGCCTAAGCCAGGACAGCGTCGTGCGCTACAACGGGGTCGATGTCGGCAAGGTCCTGTCCATTGACCTGGACCGCGAGAACCCGCAGTTCGTGCGCGTCCGCATCGAAATCCGCGCCGCCACCCCGGTGCGGAAGGATACCGTTGCGACCCTGTCCTCTCAGGGGGTGACCGGAGTCTCGTTCGTGGCACTCGCGGGCGGCAGTCCGACGTCCGAAGCTCTCGTCGCCATACCCCCAGCGCCGGTTCCGCTGATCGCGTCGCAGCCTTCCGTCGTCCAGGAACTGACGGATGCCGCCCCCGACCTTCTCAAGCAATCGATCGCGCTGATCGAGGATGTCCGCCGGTTCACCACGCCCGAAAACCGCGAGGCGGTCACCAGCATCTTGCAAAACGTCGAGAAGGTCACCGCCCGGGTCGATGCGATTGCAGCGCGCGCAGAAACCCTGGCCACTGCCGCCGAAGGAACCCTGGCCCGCGCTGATGCCGCCTTGGGCAAAGCCGAGGCTGCGTTCGAAAGTGCGAATGCGGTGATGAAGGACGATATCCCCGGTCTGATCGACGGGCTGAAGGTCACCGTAGCTGACATCGGTGACACCGCGTCCGAACTTAAGACCTTTGCCCGCACTGCCCTGCCGCAATACCGCGACCTGGCGACCGAAGCGAGCCGGGTGATTGCCGCCATCGGCGCGGTGGCTGACCGCATTGGGCGTGACCCGGGGCGCTTTATCCTTGGCACGCAGACCCCCGAATACAGGAACTGAATCATGCGCTGGATCTTTGTCGCTTTGATTATCGCCACGTCTTCTCTTTCTGGCTGCGGGGCTATCTCGTCGCTCTCGAAAGCAGGCGCAGAGCTGGACGCCTACACTCTGTCGCCCGCCAGCGGATCCGGCACCCCAGCGCGAGGCCGCGGGCACCTGATCGTGGAACTGCCAAGCTCGGCAGGTGCGCTGGCGACCGACCGCATCCTGATCAAGCCGGTCCCGTATCAGGCGCAATACCTGCCGGGCGGCCGCTGGATCGAACCCGCGCCGGCCCTCTTGCAAACGCTTCTGGTCGCATCCTTCCAGAACCTGGGAGGGTTCGAGCTTGTCGGGCGGACGGCAAACGGTCTCAATCCCGACTACACCCTGATGACCGAGCTAATGGACTTTCAGGTCGAGCCGTCGGCACCGGATCAGTTTGTCGTCCGGATCACCATGATGATGACTCTCATTCGCGAGTCCGACCGCCGCGTTGTCGCCTCCCGCCGCTTTTCTACATCCGAGACCACCGCATCCGACGACACGCAGGTCTTGGTCTCCGCCTTTGACCGTGCTTTGCATGGATTGTTGCAGGAAATTGTCGCATGGACGCCAAGGTAAGGGCGAGGGGCAATACGGAACGATAGAGCGAACGGCTGCGTGCCCCACCCGTCTTGAATCCCACAGTCGTGGATTGGGTTCGACACGAGGCCCGGCCGCTCCAGCCCAAGGGGCTTACGGTAGCCACTCGCCAATCTTTCTCAATGCTGCCGCTGACCTTCGTCGTGCTATGGTCAGGACTCGTTCTCGCGTCATAGCCAGAACGTGACGGTTGCGGCGAGGGCAACGGCATCGAGGAAGACCTTCGGGCATCTGTCGTAGCGTGCAGCGACCCGCCGCCAGTCCTTCAGCCGCCCGAACAGGATCTCGATCCGGTTGCGGCGTTTGTAACGGCACTTGTCACGCTTGATGGGTTTGCCGCGCGACGTCCTTCCGGGAATGCAGGGCTTTATCCCCCTTGTATTTCAACGCTTGCCTGGCCCGCGGTCATGAAGAAGCGGAGAGGGCGGCCCTCGGCGTCGGTGACGGCATGCAACTTGGTGTTCATGCCGCTCATCACCCGCCGGTCATCAACGCGCGGCTTCCCGTGGCTCTTGGGAAAGAAGGGCTGCAAACGCGTTATCTGCGCGTCCGTCAGCCAGAAAAGGCTGCTCATGATCCAGTCTCCTTGCGGAGCTTGAGTCAGGCCAAAGACGCATGATCAATGTGCCCTGACCCTAGGACACTCGGCCGCCACTAACCGGTTGGCAGAGCTTTCTTCAACCGACCAACAAGGCCGTGGCCTCTACCGCCCCGGCAACGGCTCCGCCGCAATCTTGCGCAACAGGCCGATCACGTCGGCGACGAGATGCTCAGCCGTAAGCCGACCCTTATCGGCAGTGGCAAGATGCGCCTCGCCCACCACTCCGGCGGGGTTGAGGTCCGACGAGATCCAGGCCTGCGCCACCGGGCCTATGGGGGGGATCGGGGCGGTCTCGGCGGTGGAGCGGAAGTCGCGGGCGGCGGTCATGTCCACGGTGTCGGGGCGGAAGTGGAGGAGAAGCGAGGTCTCCATGTCGCCGCCATGGATGCCGAAGCGGGTTTCCTGATCCGAATAGAGCCCTGGCGGCATGCCCATTGCCCCCCAGCCAAGGCGCACGGCCAGCATCCCGGCCTGCACCCGCAACTCACGCGCGACGATCGAGATCAGGTCGGCATTGCCGCCGTGGCTGTTCAGGATGACGATCTTCCGGACGCCCGCGCGGGCGACGGAGAGGCCAATCTCGGTCCAGGCGGCAAGGGCAGTGGCGGCGGACAGGGTCAGGGTGCCAGGGGCCCAGAGGTGTTCGTTCGACTTGCCTACGGCCATGACGGGCAGGATGCGCAGGTCGAGGTCTTCGGGCGCGCGGTCGGCGAGCAAGCGGCAGAGGTGAGTGTTGATGATCGTGTCGGTGCCGACGGGCAAGTGCGGGCCGTGCTGTTCCACCGCTGCCGTGGGCAGGATCGCGATGGTGCGCATCGGGTCGATGGCGGTGAAATCGGGGGCGCGGAAGTTGGCCCAATCGCGTGCGGTCATTCGGCGGCCTCGGGGCGCAAAGAGGGTGGTTCGGGCAGCGGCACGGGGACCGGGCGGCCGATCAGCCGGTCCATCTTGGCGGCAACGCGGGCAAGGTGGGCCCGGCGGCTTTCGGGGGTAGAGCTGTCCATCAGATAATGCGCCGCAAAGGCCCGGCGGTGGCGCGGTGTCAGAAGGAACCCGACCCCCCGGCGCAGGGTTCGCCGCCCAGGCGCACCCACGACAAAGGTCAGCCAGCGGCTGGCCCCGCAGGTGGTGAAGACGCCAAGGCGGGTAATGTGGCGCAGGCCCGGGCGGATGGTCTTGTTCGCTCCATCAGGCATGAGGAACGCCACGTCGGGCAGAAGCACCCGGTCAAGCCAGCCCTTCAGCATGGCGGGCAGCCCGTACCACCAGGTCGGGTAGACGAAGATCAGAGTATCGCACCAGCGGATGTCCTCGACCTCGCGGCTGACCGGGGCGCAGTTGGTCGGGCAGGTCAGATAGCCCTCCCATTCCTCGCGGGTCAGGACAGGGGAAAACCCGCTGGCATAAAGGTCATGGAGCCGTACTTCAGCCCCGGCGGTCTGGAGTTTCGCCATGACCAGGTCACGGACCGCGGCGGTGAAGCTTTTCGGTGAGGGGTGGCAATAGACGACAAGGGCGCGCATTCAGAACTGCCTCATCTTCCGTTGCACGCGGGCAAGATAGTCCGCGCGCTGGCGCTGGTCGGCTCGGTTCATGTCGTGGAGCGCCATGTAGAGAAAGCTATCCGGTCGACAGGCATGGCGAAAGGCCCGCGACATGATCTTGCGGGGCGGATCGCCGGCGAAGAAGGCGCGCATCCGGTCGGCACCGTAGGTAGTGACGGCGGCGAGCTTGCGGATATGGGTCATCGCGGGTTTCACCCGGCCATCCTGCAGACTGAACGTGATCCCGGGCAGGAAGACGCGGTCGGTATAGCCCTTCAGGATCGCCGGGAAGCCGAAGTTCCAGACCGGGTGGACGAAGACCAGCGCCTGGGCGGCGCGCAGGCGGTCGACGTGGGATTGCACGGGCGCGGTGTTCGTCGCGGTGTCGTGATAGCCCCGGCGTTCCTCGGCACCCATCACCGGGTCGAAGCCTTCGGCATAAAGGTCGCAGAGGTCGACTTCCCAACCGCGTTCCCTCAGCGTGCCAGTCACAGTGTCTCGCAAGGCTGCTGCGAAACTCTCGCCGCAAGGGTGGGCGTAAAGGACCAGCGCGCGGGTGGTCATCCGGCCTCTCTCATCCCCGGGTAGGCGTACATGCGGGAATAGTTCCAGTCGGGTGCGTCCCAGGCGATCATCTTGCCGGGGTTCAGGATGCCCTTGGGGTCCGCCTGGCGCTTGAAATCCAGTTGCGTCGCGTCCGCGGACTGCCGCCCGCCTTCCTCCAACGTGTAGCGGTGGGGGTTGAAGACATGGGCCCCCATCGCCTCGTGCTGGGCGACAATCTCATCAAGCCGCGCCTCGGTGGTGAACTTGACGAGCGTCAGGCCCGCAAAGCCCAGCTGCCCGCCCATCCGCATGGCTTCGAGGTGCTGGATCAGTTCGCCGGGAAAGGCCGCGCGGATGGCGGCGGTCTTCTCCTCATAGACGCCGGGTGCATAGCCGACCTGAAGGTAGGTGATCGAGGGGTCGATCTTCAGCGCCCGCAGGGTGGTGTGGTTCCAGCCGTATTCGAAAACCGGGCCGGGCTCGCGGTCCCATTTCGTCTGGTCGCTGCGGTAGATCAGTTCCGCGCCGGGATACCGGGCGAGAAAGGTCAGGAACCCGTCCATCGACTGCGGCGCGATCATCAGGCCAAGGAGGTTGTCCTCTGGCGTCACATGCGGGGCGACGCGCTGGAAATAGGCGCTGGCTGTCGGGGCCTCGTAGACCGAGATCAGCTTTTTCAGGATGCCGTCCTGATGGCCGAGGTCTCCGGCCAGCTGCACGGCGGTGGCAAAGTCGCGGTGGGTGACGAAGATTTCGACCCAGTCATAGGCGGGCGCGAGGGGCATCTCCACCTCAGTGATGATGCCGTTCGTGCCATAGGCGTGGCTGACGCGGTGCAGCTCTTCCCCCGTGAAGTCGTGGACCTGCGGCGTCGCCTCCGCCGTCACGACCCGCAGGCGCAGGATGTTGCCAAGATCGCGCAGGACACCCCAGGTGCAGGACCCGACACCGCCCGATCCCCCGCCAATAAAGCCGCCGATAGTGGCCGTCGACCAAGTGGAGGGGTGCATCCGCAGTTCCTGCCCTGAATGGGCGCGGGTTGCGGCGTCGAGGTCCCTTATCAGGCAGCCGGGTTCGACGATCACCCGGCCCGGATGGATCGCCTTCACCGCCGTCATGTTTTTCATGTGCAGGATGATCCCGCCCTTCAGGGGGATCGCCTGGCCGTAGTTCCCGGTCCCTGCCCCGCGCACGGTGACGGGGACGTCGTGGGCATGGGCGGCGGCCAGGACCTCGATCACTTCGGCTTCGGATCGGGGGGAGACGACGAAATCGGCAGTCAGGTGGTCCATGCGGGCCTTGAGGACCGGGGAATACCAGAAGAAATCGCGGGACTTGGCGCGGACGGAGATGGGGTTCTCGTCAATCTCCAGATGGCTGAGGGCAGCTTTCAGGGCTTCGGTCGTCATGCGGTCCTCATCAGGTCGTCAAGCTCGGCATAGTCGGGAAGCGCGGTGTCGATGGGCCGGCCCGCACGCAGGACAGTCCGGTCGGCTTGGGGGCGGGAGAAGAACTCGGTCCAGGACCGGGCGCGAAAGATCACCAGGTCGGCAGGGGCGCCGGGGGTAAGCGACGGCGCGGGGAAGCCGCACAGCATAGCCGGGGTGGTCAGCACGGACTGCACCCAGTCCGTCGCGGAATGGTCAAGGTGCGCGATCCGTGTCGCCTCACGCAACACCTCGACCATGTCCAGATCACCGTAGGCATAGAACGGGTCGCGACTGTTGTCGGAGGCGAAAGCCACCGGGATGCCACGCGCGCGGGCTTCATGCACCAGGGTGATGCCCCGGTTGCGGGGGGTCCGGGCAGGGTGGCGGTCCTGCAGGTAAAGGTTGCACATCGGCAGGCTGACGATGCCGATCCCAGCCTTGGCGCAGAGGTCGAGAGTGCGCAGCGCCTCCACCTCGGGCATGGTGGACAGCGAACAGCAATGCCCGGCGACGACGCGACCCTGGAAGCCGGTCTCCAGCGCCGCCTCGGCGATCTGGGCCAGGGTGTTGACTGCGGGGTCCATCGTCTCGTCGGCGTGGAAATCGGTTTGAAGGCCCCGGTCGGCGGCCAGCTGGAAGAACCGGCGCAGGCGGGCGGGCATGTCGGGCATCGGGAAGGTGAAAAGGCCAAGGGTACCGTTGTGGGCCGCCACCCGGTCGGCCAGCACGTCGAAGGCCGGGTCCAGCACCATGTCGCAGCCCGCAAGCGAGGCGGCTTGGAGGTCGATGCGGCCCGCCCATTCTGCGCGGATTTCGGCAAACAACGGCCAGGAGATCGCGTCCTGCGGCGGGATGCTGTCCAGATGCGTGCGGATCGCGCAAGTCCCGTGGGCGTAGGCCCCGCGCAGCGCAAAGTCCATGCGGCGGCGAACGTCCTCGGCTGACCAGTACATTTCCCGGTCCGCCCCCGCCGCGCCCAGCGCGCCCATGAAACTGCCGTCGGGGTTGGGGCTCCGGCCCCAGATCTGGCCCTTGTCGAGATGCGTGTGCATGTCGACGAAGGCCGGCAGGACCATCGCGCCTTTCAGGTCGACCTCCGCCATGCCGGGAGCCGGCGCGACAAGCTTGCCGCCCGCAAGGGCGAGGTCCAGCCGCACAAGGTCCCCTGCCCCGCCGATCAGGCAGGCGGGCACGGTCGCGTTGCGCAACGACACCGGACCATCTGGCAGTACCAGGCTCATTGCCCGCCCCGCATCGCGCTTTCGTGCCATTTGCGCAGCATGAGCCAGGAGACAAAGCTGGTCAGCACGAAGATCGCGACGCCCACCACGGCGATCAGCGCCAGCGCCGCGAACATGCGGGGGATGTTCAGGCGATACGACGCCTCAAGGATGCGGAAGGCCAACCCCGACCCCGCGCCGCCGGTGCCCACGACATATTCGGCCACGATGGCCCCGATCAGCGCCAGTCCCCCGGCGATGCGCAGGCCGCCCAGGAAATAGGGCATGGCGGAGGGCAGTTGCAGGAACAGCAGCCGCTGCACCCGGCTGGCCCCGTAGATCGAGAACAGGTCGCGCAGGTTGTGGTCAGTGGATTTGAGGCCCAGCGTCGTGTTCGACAGGATCGGAAAGAAGGCCACGATCCAGGCGCAGATCAGGACCCGCGCGGTGGGTTCCTTCACATAGATGAAGATCAGCGGTGCGATGGAGACGATGGGCGTCACCTGCAGGATCACGGCATAGGGGTAGAAGACCAACTCGGCAAAGCGGCTTTGATCGAAAATGATTGCCAATAGGACCCCGCCGATCACCGCGACGGCCAGCGCCATCAGGGTGATGCGCAGGGTGACGAGAAGCGCATCGCCCAGGATCGCCCGGTCCTCGACAAGTTGCTGCCAGACACGCACGGGTGAGGGCAGGATGTAGTGCGGCACCTCGTTGGCGATCACGAACCACTGCCAGAGACCGAGCGTTGCGAAGACAACGGCGATGGGGACCAGCCAGCGCGCCACCGCCTCAACCCGCGCGGCGCGGGCGCGGGCGCGTTCCTCGGCGTCCCAGACGGCTGCACGGTCGTCGGCAAGGGTCATGCGGGCTCTCCCATCGCCTGGGCAAGCGCATCGGACACCACCTGCGCATGGGCGGCATAAGCGGCCGAGGTGCGGGACTCCATCGTCCGGGGATAGGGCGCGTCGACCTGGATTTCCTGCACCACCCGACCGGGGCGCGGGGCCATGACGACGATCCGGTCCGACAGGAACACGCTTTCGAAGACAGAGTGCGTGACGAAGATCACCGTGCAGCCGATCTTCTCGCGCATGGCGAGAAGGTCGTTGTTCAGCTTCTGCCGCGTGATCTCGTCCAGCGCCGCAAAAGGTTCGTCCATCAGGATCAGCCGCGGCCCTGTGACAAGTGCCCGGGCAATGGAGACGCGCATCTTAATGCCGCCGGAAAGCTCACGCGGGTAGGCATCGTGGAAGTTCGCGAGGCCCACCAGGTCCAGCGCCTCGGCCACCCGCGACCGGACCGCGTCATACCCCTGCCCTCGCAGGCGGAACGGAAGGTAGACGTTCTGCGCCACCGTCGCCCAGGGCATCAGCGTGGGCTCCTGGAAGACCACCCCAAGGTCGCCCTTCTGCTGACCGCCCGACCACAGGATGCGGCCCTGCGTCGGTTGCATCAGCCCCGCGATCAGCCGCAGCGCCGTAGACTTGCCGCAGCCCGACGGGCCGAGGAGCGACAGGAAATCGCCCTCGTTCAGGTCAAGGTTCATCCCTTGCAGGGCGGTCACGGTCCCGTTGAAGACCTTGGCAATCCCCTGCATTTCCAGAAGCTTGCGGCGGCTGCCCAGGGGGCGGATCGAGCGGTGGGCCAGTTCGGTCATGGCGGTCCCCAAAGCGCTGGCGAAGGCCGACGGCCCCCGCCCCACCCGGATTGCATCAGTTGGCCGGCTTCAAGTCCATGCCCGTCTTCTTGTTCACGAACTGGAGCGTGTAGCCTTTGCGGATGTCCACCCCATCCGGCAACACCCCCGCCTTGACCATTGAGGCGTAGAACTCGTCCATATGCGCATCGGTCATCGCGCCGATTCCCATGGTTTCGGCATCGCCGCTGTCGACGATCCCGTGCTCCTTCAGCGCAGCGATGGAATAGGCGATGGCTTCGTCCGACATGTCGGGGTTGTCAGCCTTGATCAGTTCGATCGCCTTGGCGTTGTCGCCGTAAAGGAAGTTGTACCAGCCGATGGCGGACCCATCGACAAAGCACTGCACCACCTCGGGCCGGTTCGCCACGGTGTCGGCCATCGTCTCGATGATCGTGGAATAGGCGTTGTAGCCCGCGTCGGCGATCAGCCAGGCGTCGGGTTTGAAGCCTGCTTCCTTCTCGACGAAGAAGGGCTCGGAGGTAAGGTAACCCTGCATCCCCCAGGTCTTGTTGGCGATCAGGGGGGCCGCGTTGAAGGTGTAGACCTCGCGCTGTTCGGGCTTGAAGCCGTAGGCGCTGATCATCCAAGCCCAGAACGTGGTGACGCCCCCGTCCGAAATCAGGACCTTGTCCAGCTTGGCGAGGTCCGCAAAGGACGCAGCCACGCCCGGGTGGGTCAGGATGACCTGCGGGTCCTTCTGGAAGCTGGCGGCCACGGTGACGATGGGCAGGCCTTCGACCACCGCGTTGATCGTGTCGAGCGTCGAGCCCCCCATATTGAAGTCGACCTGCCCCGCCAGCATCAGCGCGCGGTTGTTCACCTGCGGGCCGCCGGGAAGGACCTTCACATCCAGGCCGCAGGCGGCATAGGTCCCGTCGGCAACGGCCTGATAATACCCGCCGTGTTCGGCTTGCGCGACCCAGTTGGTTCCGAAGGTGACAGGGACGTTCTGGGCGACTGCAGGCACGGCGGACAGCGCCGCGAGTGTCGTGGCAAGCAAGGCTTTCGACATCAAGTGCATGGAAGACTCTCCTGTTGGCATGGTCGCGGCTCGTTCTGTTGGCGGCCGATTGACGGTAGTCCGATCTTTGCAAAGCGCCAGCGCGGCAGACAGCGATTCTCATGGGTTCACCGGCTTCCGATGCCCGAAAATGTCGCGAAGACAGGCCGTGGCGGACCATCTGCACGATTTTCAAGCATCTCAAGCCGTTCTGACCAGCGCATTTGCCATGCACGACCCTTACAGAGCAGGATGGGCGGGCACTTTTGGGAGACTCTCGATGCGCAGCCTCGGCCCGCCTGACATCCGCCCACCCTTTGCCGCCTATTCGCATGGGGTAGAGGTGCCCGCAGGATTGCGGTGGGTTTGCACATCTGGACAGCTTGGCTTGACCAAGGCGGAAGAACTGCCCGAAGGCGCCTATGCGCAGGCGGTCCAGTGCCTGAAGAACTGCGCGGCGATCCTGGCTGAGGCCGGGATGGGCCCGGCGGATGTTGTCCGGATCAACGCATTCGTGACAGACCGGGCGCACATGGCAGGCTACATGCGGGCGCGCGACGAATGGCTTGCGGGCGTGACGCGACTTCCCGCCTCGACGCTTGTGATCGTCTCGGGCTTCACCCGCCCCGAATTCCTGGTTGAAGTCGAAGTCACTGCGGCAGCGCTACCGTGATTTTCGCGATGCCCCGGATGCTTCTGCCGCGGCCACGTTGCGCTTGACGGCGACAAAGCTGTCCGGCGTGACAGAGATCGAGTCGATCCCGGCCTTGACCAGAAGCCGGGCGAAGGTCGGGTCGTTCGAGGGGGCCTGACCGCAAAGACCGACCTTTGCCCCGGCCTTGTGGGCGCGGGAAATCAGGCTCTCGATCATCCAGAGGACGGCGGGATCGGATTCGTCGAACAGCTGGGCCAGATCCTCGGCATCGCGGTCGACCCCCAGGGTCAGTTGGGTCAGGTCGTTCGAGCCGATGGAGAAGCCGTCGAACCGCTGGGCGAAGGCTTCGGCCAGGATCACATTGGCCGGGATTTCGCCCATCACATAGACCTGCAACCCGTCCTTGCCGCGCTTGAGCCCGTCCTTTGCCATGGTGGCCAGAACGCGGTCGGCCTCGGCCGGACTGCGGCAGAAGGGGATCATGACGATGACATTGTCAAAACCCATGTCGCGGCGCAGGCGCAGGATGGCGCGGCATTCCAGCGCGAACCCGGCCTCGTAGCGGGGCGAGTAGTAGCGGGACGCGCCACGGAAGCCGATCATCGGGTTTTCCTCATGCGGCTCGAACGCCCGCCCACCCAGAAGTTCGGCGTATTCGTTGGTCTTGAAGTCGGACATCCGGACGATGACGGGGTTCGGGTAGGCCACGGCGGCGATCTGCGACAGGCCGCGGGCAAGGCCATCGACGAAGTAATCGGTCTTGTCGGGATAGGCGCGGGTCAGGTCAGCGATGCGGGCCTTGGCGTCCTCGTCCACAAGTTGGTCGAAATGGACCAGCGCCATCGGGTGGACCTTCAGCGCATTGTTGATGACGAACTCCATCCGGGCAAGGCCGACGCCGTCCGAGGGCAGGCGCCACCAGCGGAAGGCGGCAGAGGGATTGGCCATGTTGAGCATGACCTTGGTCTTCGTCTTCGGCAGGTCGTCGAGGCGGAGGTCCTCGCTGATGAAGTCGGCAATACCTTCGTGGATCACGCCCTCGTCCCCGCCAGAGCAGTTGACGGTGACCTCCTGCTCGTCGTGCAGGATATGGGTGGCGTTGCCACAGCCAGCAATGGCGGGCAGGCCAAGCTCGCGGCTGACGATGGCGGCGTGGCTGGTCCGTCCCCCGTGGTCGGTCACGATGGCCGAGGCCCGCTTCATGATCGGGACCCAGTCTGGGTCGGTCGTGGAGGTCACAAGGATCGAGCCGTCGACAAACCGGTCGATATCCTTCGCGCTTTCCAGGATCGAGACGCGGCCGGTGGCGACGGCAGACCCGACGGAAAGGCCCTTCAGGAGGACCTTCCCGGCCTTCTTCACCGTGTAGGAGCGGATCAGCCCCGCCTTGGCGCGGGATTGCACGGTTTCGGGCCGGGCCTGAACGATGAACAACTCGCCCGTGTCGCCGTCGCGGGCCCATTCCATGTCCATCGGCCCGCCATAGTGCGCCTCGATGGTGACGGCCATGCGGGCGAGCGAAAGGATTTCGCGGTCGCTCAGCACGAAGGCGGCGCGTTCCGCCCTGGAGGTGGGGACGTTCTTCGTCGTGCCGCCCTCAGCACCCCCGTAGATCATCTTGATCTCTTTCGCGCCAAGCGACTTCTTGACGATGGGGGTGAGGGATTTCTTCGCAAGGAAGGGTTTGTAGACTTCATACTCGTCGGGGTTCACGGCACCCTGGACGACGTTTTCCCCCAGCCCCCAGGCCGCGGTGATGAGGGCGACCTTGTCAAAGCCGCTTTCGGTGTCGATCGAGAACATGACACCCGACCCGCCGGTGTCCGACCGGACCATGCGCTGGACGCCAATGGACAGCGCGACCTTGGAATGGTCGAACCCCTTCAGCGTGCGGTAGGTGATGGCGCGGTCGGTGAACAGCGAAGCATAGCAGCGGCGACAGGCGACAAGGAGGGCGGCCTCGCCGCGCACGTTCAGGAACGTCTCCTGCTGGCCGGCGAAGCTTGCGTCCGGCAGGTCTTCGGCGGTGGCCGAAGATCGGACGGCGACGGGCAGGTCGGTGGTCTTGGCGCGGCGCGAAAGCTCGCGGTAGGATTTCACGATGTCGGCTTCGATGTCCCTGGGCCAGGTGCCGTCCAGGATCATCGCTCGGACTTGCGAACCTGCCTCATGCAGGCTGATCCGGTTGTCCTGCCAGCGCCGAAGGGTATCTGCGATACGGTCGGTCAGATTGTTGGCGGCAAGATAGGCGCGGTAGGCGTCGGCTGTGGTCGCAAAGCCGCCGGGGACCTTGATGCCCTTTCGGCCCAGTTGGCGGACCATCTCTCCCAAAGAGCTGTTCTTGCCGCCCACAAGCGCGACATCGCCGCGCGACAGGTGTTCGAACCAGAGGACATTTGGGGATTTCTTCGGCATCGCAGGCCTCCTGCCGCGGGTTTCCGCTTCGAACGGAAACATGCGCGTACTTTTCACGCGGGGCGTTGATGCGGATCAAGGCGCGGACCAGCGGGGCGGGTCTATCTGGAACCGACCCAACCAAGGGAGACCCAAGATGAGCAAGAGTGAGATCATCAGCCTGATCGGCAGGATCAAGAGCGAGCCCACGGTGACCGCCGCCCTGCTGGACGAGGCGGCGGTCCTGGTGCGGCGGGTCTTTCCCAAGACGCCCGAGGTGGCTGGAAAGGCCGATATCGTCGGGCAGCTTCTGCACATGATCGACATCTGCCTGCCCGGCTGGACGATCCAGCTGACCGGCAAGGCGCAAGAGCCGGACGGGCACTGGCGCTGCTCCCTGCGTGAGACGCGGGGCAGCGACGAGGTCGACGTGATCGGGATGGGAACGGGGCGCAGCGTGGACTTGGCACTGCTTGAGGCCCTGTTGCATGTGACCGAACAGCGGGCAGCCCACTAGCCGGGACGCTTGCCACGCCGGCACCTTGTGCCGCAGCATGGCCCAGCCTGTGCACAGGGCGCGCCGTCCAGAGGAGCCGGAAGCGATATGGAGGGACCTGCCGACATCGTCTTTCGCGCGTCGGGGCTGACCAAGGTCTACCGCAACGGGGCACTCGAAGTGCATGCCTTGCGCGGCATCGA
The DNA here is from genome assembly GCF_005222785.1 of Rhodobacter sp. SY28-1. GTDB lineage: Bacteria > Pseudomonadota > Alphaproteobacteria > Rhodobacterales > Rhodobacteraceae > Tabrizicola. Next base: position 396,077 of record NZ_STGH01000002.1, read on the forward strand.
CTTTCAGGCCCGGACCGGCGAGTTCATCGTGATCCTCGGCCCGTCCGGGTCGGGTAAGTCGACATTCCTCAACATCGTCGGCGGGCTGGACCGTGCAACTTCGGGCGAGGCCTGGTTCGAAGAACACCAGTTGACCGCGCTGACGGAACGCGGGCTGACCCAGTACCGTCGCGATCACGTCGGGTTCGTCTTCCAGTTCTACAATCTGGTCCCCAGCCTGACCGCACGCGAAAATGTTCAACTGGTCACCGAAATCGCCCGTCACCCGATGCCGGCTGACGAGGCCTTGGCATTGGTCGGCCTGTCGGACCGGGCCGACCATTTCCCGGCGCAGCTATCGGGGGGTGAGCAGCAACGCGTCGCCATTGCCCGCGCCATCGCCAAGAATCCACAGGTCCTTCTGTGCGACGAGCCGACCGGCGCCCTGGACAGCGCCACCGGGATCAAGGTGCTGGAGGCGCTGACCCAGGTAAATCGGGCGGTCGGGGCGACAACGCTGGTCATCACCCACAACGCCGCGATCCGGGACATTGCCGACCGGGTGATCCGCTTTGCCGATGGCCGGATTGTCGAGGAAATCGTGAATGCCACCAGAAAGGCACCGTCAGAGGTGTCGTGGTGATCCCGCCGCTCCGCCGCAAGGTCTTGCGGGACCTGCGCCGCCTGTGGGCGCAGGTGCTGGCGATTGCGCTGGTGCTGGCCGCCGGGGTCGCGACGCTGATCCTTGGCAATGGCGCCTATGCCTCGCTGCACGAAACCCGGGCACGCTATTATGAGGAGAACCGCTTTGCCGATATCTTCGCCGATGTGACGCGCGCGCCCCGCGCCTTGCTGGGCGAGGTCCGCGACATCAAGGGCGTGCTTGAGGCGGAAGCGCGGATCGTCCGGCTGGGGCTTCTGGACATCGAAGGGATGAAGGAACCGGGCTCGGTCCTGTTCGTGTCGCTGCCGGGGGACGAGACGGGACTGAACCAGCTTTTCCTGATGGAAGGCCGACTTCCCGACCCGCAATCGGCACGGGAAATCGTGATCTCCGACGGCTTCACCACAGCGCACGGGCTTGGACCCGGCGACACGCTGCCTGTCGTGATGAACGGAAGGCAGCGCCAGCTTCTGGTCACCGGCGTCGCCCTGTCGCCCGAGTTCATCTATGCGCTGGGCCCCGGCCAGATGATGCCCGACCCGCGGCGCTTTGGCGTGGTCTGGGCCCCGCGCGCGGCCTTGGAAGCGGCGTTCGATCTGGAGGGCGCGTTCTCGAACCTAGTGCTGAAGCTTGCCCCTGGCACCGATCCCGACCTGGTGATCGAGGCCCTGGATCGCCTGACTGCCCCCTATGGCGGAACGGGTGCCGCGCCGCGCAAGGACCAGATCTCGCATGCCTTTCTGGACGCCGAACTGAAACAGCTGTCCGCCATGGTGAAGGTGCTGCCACCGATCTTCCTGCTGGTCGCGGCCATGCTGGTCAACATGACCCTGTCGCGCCTGATCACGCTGGAACGCGAGCAGATCGGTCTTCTGAAGGCCATCGGCTATTCCTCCCGAGCCGTGGCGCAGCACTATATCGAGTTCGTCCTGCTGATCGCCACCATCGGCATCCTGATCGGGATGGCGGCCGGAACCTGGCTGGGCGCGGGCCTGGCGCAAATGTACGCCCGGTTCTTCTCCTTTCCCTACCTCGTCTTCCTGCGTGACCCCCAGATCTACGGTCTTGCCGCCGTCATCACCGTGGGCGCAGCTGTCGGGGGGGCGATCCAGGCGGTTCGCACGGTGGTGCGACTGCCCCCTGCGGTCGCAATGGCGCCCCCTGCCCCGGCAAGCTATCGGCAGCGAATCGGCTGGGTCAGGCGGCTGGTGCAGTTGCGCCAGACCGGGGTCATGGTGGCCCGGCACCTTTTCCGCTGGCCGTTGCGAACCGCCTCCAGCACACTGGGGGTCGCCATGTCCGTGGCGATCCTCGTCGCCTCGCTCTGGTCCTTCGGGTCGATCAATTTCATGATCGACGTCACCTTCTTCCGCACCGAACGCCACGATGCACAGATCGTCTTCGGCGTGCCGGAACCGCAGCGCGCCCTCTTTGCCGTGCGCCAGATGCCCGGCGTGGTGGTGGCCGAACCCTTCCGTCAGGTCGCCGCGCGGATCAGCCACCGGAACCTGTCGAAAAAGCTGGCGATCACCGGCCATCCGGCCGGGGCCGGGCTGTCGCGGGTGCTGGATACAGCCCTGCGGCCGATGGACTTGCCGGACAGCGGACTGATCCTGTCCGAAGCCCTGGCCGATGCGCTGCAGGTGCGGCCGGGCGACCTGGTGACAGTCGAGATGCTGGAGGGTCGGCGCCCGATCCTGACCCTGCCGGTCAGCGGCATCTCGCTCGGCTATGTCGGGCTGGGTGCGGCAATGGACATCGGGGCGCTGAACCGGCTGATGGACGAAGGCCCATTGATCTCGGGCGTGAACCTGATGATCGACGGAAGTCAGGACGCAGCCTTCTACGCCGCTGCCAAGGCCGCCCCGAAGACCGAGACGATCACTGTCACCGCCCTGATGCTGGAACGGTTTCAGCAGACCCTGGCGGAAAACATCACCGTGATGATCACGGTCTACGTTGTCCTGGCAGCGATCATCGCGGTCGGGGTGGTCTACAACTTCTCGCGCATCGCGCTGTCTGAACAGGGACGCGAGCTTGCCAGCCTGCGCGTCCTTGGTTTCACCAACCGGGAAGTTTCGGGCGTTCTCTTCGGCGAACTGGCAACCATTGTCCTGCTTGCCCAGCCGCTGGGATGGCTGATCGGCTACGGCATCGGTCTCGCCATGGTCGCGGCCTTCTCCTCGGACCTCTATCGCGTGCCCTTCGTCATCGAACGCGAGGTCTATGCCATTGCCAGCCTTGTCGTCCTCGCCGCCGCCCTGGTCTCGGCCCTGGCGATCCGGGGGCGGATCAACAATCTCGACATGATCGAAGTCCTCAAGACACGGGAGTGACCGATGCGCCGCCTGATCCCCGTTGCCGCCTTTCTTGTTGTCGCCGGCCTTCTGGTCTGGGCCTTCCTGCCCCGCCCGGTCGAGGTGGACGCCGCCGAAGTCGCGCTGCGCCCGCTTGAAATTGTGGTCGAGGAAGAGGGCGAGGCCCGGATCCGCGAGGTCTTCACCGTGTCGGCGACCATCGCAGGCAAGCTGCAGCGCGTCAGCCTGCATGCCGGCGACAGTGTGACAGCGGGTGAGACGGTCGTCGCGGTCATCGGCCCGGCGGCGCCTGTCCTGCTGGACAGCAGGTCCCGCGCCGTGGCCGAGGCGTCGGCCGCCGCCGCACAGGCCGCGATGGATCTCGCCCGCGCGCAGCTGGACCAGGCCGAAGCCACGCATGAGTTCACCGCAAGCGAAGCCAATCGCGCCATCGCGCTGTATCAGAAGGGCGCCATCTCGCAGCGTGCGCATGACAACGCGATCCGCGAGGAGAAGACCGCAAAGGCCGCCGTCAGCAGCGCGCTGGCCAATCTGGCAGTCCGCGAGAAAGAGCTTGAAAGCGCGCTTGCGGTCCTGCGGCCCGACGGGACGGGCGACGGTACAAGATGCTGTGTCGAGCTGCTGGCCCCCGCGTCCGGGCGCGTGCTGCGGGTCATGACCGAAAGCGAGCAGGTGGTCCAACCCGGCACGCCGCTGCTGGAAATCGGCGATCCCTCGGAAATGGAGGTCCAGGTCGAACTTCTGTCCCGCGACGCCGTGCGTGTCCAGGAAGGTGCCACTGCGGTCGTAAGTGGCTGGGGCGGCGCGCCGATCCCGGCGGTGGTCACGCGGGTGGAACCCTTTGCGGTGACCAAGGTCTCGGCCCTCGGCATCGACGAGCAGCGGGTCAGGGTGATCCTGGCGCTGACCGGCCCGGCAGAGAGTTTCAGCCAGCTTGGCCACGGCTTCCGGGTTATCAGCCGGATCACGCTCTGGCACCAGGACGATGTGCTGACCATCCCGGTCGGCGCGCTGTTCCGGGATCAGGGCAACTGGGCAACCTATGTCCTGCGCGACGGGCGGGCGCGGCTGCAATCGCTGACACTTGGCGAACGCAATGAAACCCTGGCGCAGGTGCTGGACGGCGTTGCGCCGGGGGACAAGGTCATCCTGCATCCGAACAACCTGGTTGCCGACGGTGTTTCGATCACCTCGCGATCAGATGCCGGGGTAACGCCAGCCGGGAATTGACGGGCGAACGGCCACCACCATTCCAGCGGGTTCCGCCTCAGCCGTCGAACCGTGTGGCCCCGCGCCGCCGTTCGTCCACCGGCCTTGTGTCGATCACCGCCTGATGCGCCCGCTGGTCGCAGCCGGTGCGCGGGCAGATGCGGCAGTTGATGCCGATGGGCGTCATCCGTGCGGTTGTCACCGACAGTCCCTCGGCGTAGCCGATCTGCGCCGCATGTTCGATGGCGCAACCCATGGCAACGGCCAGCCGGTTGTCCTGCGCGTGGCGGAACCAGGTCGGCCGGTCGACGGTGCGCGACACCACGAAGAACCGGCTGCCGTCCGGCATCTCCACAAACTGCGGCACGATCCGCCCCGGCGTCCGGAACGACGTGTGCACGTCCAGCCGCGGGCAGGCCCCGCCATATTCGGCCAGGGGAAACTCGGTCGCGTTGAAACGCTTGGTCACGTTGCCGCCCTTGTCGATCCGCAGGAAGAAGAACGGCACACCCATCGCCCCTTCCCGCTGGAGAGTTGTCGCGCGGTGGCAGGCCTGTTCAAAGCTGACGCCAAACCGGGTCGCCATCAGGTCGAAGTCGTATTTGGTGGCCCGCGCCTCGGCCAGGAAGGCAGCATAGGGCATCAGGACCGCTGCCGCGAAATAGTTCGCCAGTTCTACCCGCAACCGGCTGTCTGCCGTGGGATCCGCCAGACCCGCACGCTCGATCAGGCTGTCCAGAAGGCCCCTGCGCTCCAGAAGCGCGCACATGTGGACCAGCTGGAAACTGCGGTTCGGGTGGTCCAGCGCCTCGGACAACAGGATCTCGCGCCGGGCTTCGTCATAGGTGCGCAAGGCACCCGGCATGTCCTCGACCCGCGCCAGCCGCACGGTCACTCCCATGCGGTCACGCAGCCGGGCCTTCAGGCTGGCATACACGTCATCCCGGTCCGGACGGCCGCCTTCCCAGAATCCCTCCGCCGCCAGCTCCAGCTCCCGGAAATGGTTGCGGTTGCGACGGAAGATCGCGTGAACAGAGGCCTCTGGGCTGCCCGCCGGATCCGTCGCGGTCTGTGACAGCGCGGAAAGCCGGTCGATGGCCGAGCCGTAGGCACGATGCAACCGCAGCAACGCCGCCGCCAGGTCCGGCGCATGGACGATCGAGGCGCGCAACTGGGCAAGGTCCGGCTGACTGCCGGCGAAGATCGGGTCCTGCAGACAGGCCCGCAGGTCGGCCAACATCGAGCCGGTCTGGTCGTCTGCCAGATCGCGCCAGTCGACGCCGTATTCCTCCATCAGCCGCAGAAGAACCTGCACCGACACCGATCTTTCGTTGTTTTCCAGCAGGTTGACGTAAGATGCCGAGATGCCAAGCGTCCGGGCCATAGCGCCTTGGGTCTCGCGCCGCTCCTGCCGCAGGCGGCGCAACTGGGGGCCAATGAAGGTTTTCTGCATACCGTCGCACACAAATTTCCTGTTGTAGAATTTACAATATTACAAAACCTCACATTTGTAAATTGCTGCATTCACAGCAGAACCCGTCAGCATTTGCCGAATTATCGGGCGCGAAGCATGTTCGCTGACAACCGCCGCATTCATAGGACCCGCCATGACCTTCCGCCCCGGCCTGAACCACCTGTACATCCCGGGGCCGACCAACGTTCCCGACACCGTCCGCATGGCGATGAACGTTCCGCAGCAGGACCAGCGCGGGCCCGAGTTCGGCGCTTTCGTCCTGTCGATCCTCTCTGACCTGAAGCCGATCTTCGGCACCACCCAGGGCCGCGTGATGCTGTTTCCGGGCTCTGGCACCTCCGCTTGGGAGGCGGCGATCGTCAACACCCTGTCCCCCGGCGACCGCGTGCTGATGGCGCGGCATGGCCAGTTCTCGACCCTCTGGGCCAAGATGGCGGTGGACCTGGGACTTGATGTCGAACTTGTCGACCTCGCCTGGGGCGCCGCCACCCCAGTCAACGAATTTGCCCGCCGCCTGGGCGCCGACCGCGAAGGCAAGATCAAGGCGGTCTTCGTCACCCACAATGAAACCGCGACCGGCGTCACCTCGGATGTCGCGGGGGTCCGCCAGGCGCTGGACAGCTCATTCCACGACGCGCTCCTGTTCGTCGACGGGGTCTCCTCCATCGGCTCCATCCCGTTCCTGATGGACGACTGGGGCGTCGACCTTGCGGTGACCGGCAGCCAGAAAGGCCTGATGTCCCCGGCGGGCCTTGGCATCCTGGGCGTCAGCGACAAGGCCATGGCGGCGTCAAAGGCAAACGGCATCGCCCGCAGCTTCCTGAAGTTCGACGATTACGCGCTGCAGACCGAAACCGGCTACTTCCCCCACACCCCGCCGACCCCAGTCCTGCAAGGGTTGCGTGAGGCGCTGAACCGTATCAACCGCGAAGGCCTGGACATGGTCTTTGCCCGCCACGCCCGCCTCGCCGCTGGCGTCCGCGCCGGGGTGCAGGCCTGGGGCCTCGACACCTGCGCCGAGCACCCCTCGATTGCCTCGAACACAGTCACCGCGATCCGCACCCCCGCAGGCGTCGACGCGCGCGAGGTGATCCGGATCGGCCTGACCCGCTACAACACCTCGTTCGGGTCGGGCCTGGCGCAACTGGCGGGAAAGGTCTTCCGCATTGGCCACCTGGGCGATCTGAACGAAGGCATGTGCCTTACCGCGCTGGCCGTGGCCGAACTGTCGCTGCGCGCCGCCGGGGCGAAGGTGCCCCTGGGTGCAGGCGTCGCTGCGGCGCAGGAAGTCTATGAACAGGATGCCCGGGTCGTCGCCCTGGCCGCGGAGTGAGACGATGAGCCATACCCTCTACCCCCTGAAGAAACAGCGCCTGCAGCGGTCGGAACTCGCGGTTCCCGCCAGCAACCCGACGATGATCGACAAGGCCGCAAACGGCCCCGCCGACTACGTCTTCCTCGACCTCGAAGACGCCGTCGCGCCGCCGGAGAAGGAACAGGCCCGCAAGAACGCGATCCAGGCGCTGAACGACATCGACTGGGCCGCCAAGGGCAAGACCGTGTCGGTCCGCATCAACGGCCTCGACACCCACTACATGTACCGCGACGTGGTCGACGTTATGGAACAGGCGGGCGACCGCGTCCACACCCTCCTGGTGCCCAAGGTCGGCGTGCCGGGCGACCTCTACATGGTCGACGCCATGGTCAACCAGATCGAGATGGCCAAGGGCTTCTCCACCCGCGTCGGGCTGGAGGCACTGATCGAAACCGCGCTTGGCATGGCCAATGTCGAAGCCATCGCCCAGTTCGGCGGGCGGCTTGAGGCGCTGCACTTCGGCGTGGCCGACTTTGCCGCCTCGATGCGGGCGCGCACCGTCAACATCGGCGGGCTGAACCCCGACTATCCGGGCGACCAGTGGCATGCCGCCATCGCCCGCATGGTCACCGCCTGCCGCGCCTATGGCCTGCGTCCAATCGACGGCCCGTTCGGCGATTTCTCGGACCCCGAGGGCTACAAGGCCGGTGCCCGCCGCGCGGCGGCCTTGGGATGCGAAGGCAAATGGGCGATCCACCTGTCACAGGTGACCTTCGCGAACGAGGTCTTCTCGCCCACCGAGGCCGAGGTGACCAAGGCCCGCCGCATCATCGAAGAACTGCGCGCCGCCGAGGCGCAGGGCAAGGGCGCGGCCAGCCTGGACGGCAAGATGATCGACGCCGCCAGCGAGAAGATGGCCCGGAACGTGTTGGTCGTCGCTGACGCGATCAGCGCGAAGTAACATCGGTGGGCCTTCCTGGCCCACATCCACCACCCGCAAGACCTGCAACACGGGCAGACTGTGACCGATCCGGTCATGCCCAAGGAGGACGGACATGGATATCCATGAATACCAGGCGAAGGAAATCCTCGGTCGCTTCGGCGTCCCGGTGCCGAAGGGCGGGCTTGCCTACAGCCCCGAACAGGCGGCCTACCGGGCGCGCGAGCTGGGCGGCAACGCCTGGGTCGTGAAGGCTCAGGTCCACGCCGGGGGCCGGGGTGCTGCGGGCGGGGTCAAACTGTGCTGCTCGGTGGACGAGGTGCAGAACTATGCCTCCAGCCTGTTTGGCCGCCAGTTAGTGACCAAGCAGACCGATCAGGCTGGCAAGGGCGTCTACCGCCTTTGGGTCGAACCCGCCTGCGACATTGCCAAGGAACTTTACCTCGGCTTCGTCCTCGACCGGAAGACCGAGCGGATCATGATCGTCGCCTCTGCCCATGGCGGGATGGAGATCGAGGACTTGGCCGAAACCGACCCGCAAAGCCTGCGCCGAATGACCATCGACCCCGCCGCCGGGCTGGTCGAGTTCCAGGCCCGCGAGCTTGCCTTCGGGCTCGGGCTGGCGGGCAAGCAGGTGAACCAGATGGTGACCGTCCTGCAGGCCTGCTATCGCGCTTACCGCGACCTTGACGCGATGATGGTCGAGATCAACCCGCTGGTCATCACCGGCTCGGGCGACCTTCTGGCGGTCGATGCCAAGATGAGCTTCGACACCAACGCCCTCTTCCGCCGCCCGGAGATCGCCGAACTGCGCGACCGCAGCCAGGAAGACCCGCGGGAATCGACCGCCGGGGACCACGGCCTTGCCTACGTCGGCCTGACCGGGGACATCGGCTGCATCATCAACGGCGCGGGCCTGGCGATGGCGACGATGGACATGATCAAGCTGGCAGGCGGCGAACCTGCGAACTTCCTCGACATCGGCGGCGGGGCCAGCCCTGAACGTGTGGTCCGCGCCTTCCGCACCGTGCTGGCCGACCCGATCGTCAGCGTGATCCTCGTGAACATCTTCGCCGGCATCAACCGCTGTGACTGGGTGGCCGAGGGCGTGGTCAAGGCCTACCGTGAGGTCGGCATGACCATCCCCGTCGTCGTCCGTCTGGCGGGCACGAACGTCGAGGAAGGCAAGGCGATCCTGCAGGAGTCTGGCCTGCCGCTCATCACCGCCGACACCCTGGCCGAGGCCGCCGCAAAGGCCGTGGCCGTCCGTCCGAAACTGGCTGCATAAGGAGGACACCATGGCCATCCTGATCACCGAAAACACTCGCGTCATCGTCCAGGGCATGTCGGGCCGTATCGGCCAGTTCCACGCTGCCGACATGATCAAGCACGGCACCAATGTCGTGAGCGGCGTGACCCCCGGCAAGGGCGGCGAAACGCTGCTGGACCGCCCGCTTTTCAATACGGTCCGCGAGGCCGTGGACGCCACCGGCGCCGAGGCCTCGCTTTTGTTCGTGCCGCCGCCCTTCGCCGCCGACGCGATCATGGAGGCCGCGGATGCCGGCATCCGGACCGCCGTCTGCGTGACCGACGGCATCCCGGCGCAGGACATGATGCGGGTCAAGCGCTATCTCCGCCGCTATCCCGAAAGCCGCAAGCTGCGTCTGATCGGGCCGAACTGCGCCGGCATCATCTCGCCCGGCAAGGGCTTCATGGGCATCATGCCACCGCACATCTACATGCCAGGCCGCGTGGGCATCATCGGCCGGTCGGGCACGCTCGGGTACGAGGCAGCCTCGCAGATGAAGGCGCTTGGCATCGGCGTCTCGACCAGCGTCGGCATCGGCGGCGACCCGATCAACGGCTCGTCCTTCCGCGACATCCTGGAGCTCTTCCAGCAGGACCCGGAAACCGATGCCGTGATGATGATCGGCGAAATCGGCGGCCCGCAAGAGGCCGAAGCCGCCGCCTGGGCCGCCAAGCACATGACGAAGCCCATCGTGGCCTACATCGCCGGGCTGTCGGCGCCCAAGGGCCGCAAGATGGGCCATGCCGGGGCGATCATCTCGGCCTTCGGCGAAAGCGCGCAGGAGAAGGTGGAAATCCTGACCGCCGCAGGGATCACCGTTGCGCCGAACCCTTCGGCGATGGGCGAAACCATGGCCCGTGTCCTGACCCAGCGCCGCGCCGCGGCCTGATAAACCGGCGTCCCGGCAACGCAATCGCGCTGCCGGGACGCCCTTTGTCTCAGTCGAAGACCGCCGCGATGTCCTGCACGCTGGCGCCTTCCTTGATCTCGCGCAGCCGGGCGTAGATCAGCGCGACCGAGATCGACCCCAGCGCCGCGCCAATGGCCGAGACCAGTCCCAGGACCAGGATGCCGACGACCAGACCCACGCCGGAAAAGCCGGTCGTACCCAGGAATATCCCGACCAGGAACATCGCGACAAAGCCGATGACCGCCGCGATGATGACCAGAAGGATGATCGCGCCGACGATCGGCCAGCGATAGTCCTTGGTCAGGTTGGCGCTGCGGCTCAGACCTCCGAACCCGACCTTCTCGATCACCACCGCAGCCGGCATCATCGAGAAGACCGCATAGATCCACAGCCCCGGGATAATCAGCGCGATCATTCCAAGGACCGTCAGGATGCCCCCGGCAAGCCCCAGGATCGCAATCGGGACCGCAGCCGACAGGGCGGGGCCGAAATATGCGCCCAGCCGCAGCGGCCGCTGCAGCTTGGCATCATAGGCCATCTGCACCATCAGCGCTGTCGTGACGCCGCTCAGGACCAGCTGGACAATGGTATCTATGCCTGCCCGGACAAAGTATCCGCCATCCGGCGCCGTTGGCTCAGCCACCCCCAGGGCTTCGTTCCAGCCGTTCAGTAGACCCGAGATCACGATGCCAAGCAGCGTCGGCCCAAGGCTCAGGACCAGCACCGGACCGAGATGCCGGAACAGGATGGAAAAGCTTTCGCTGATGATCGAGCCGACGCCAAGCGCGGCTACTGGCGGATTGGTGGTTGCAGAACTCATGAGAACTCCTTCCGATGTGACTTCAGCCAGAAAGGCCTTTCGTTCGAATACGGTGCTGCCGATGTTCACGGCTGCGTGAGGATAGGACCCGATCCCGCGGATTCCAGCAAGCCGTCCTGCAACCGTGCCTTGCAATTGTGGCAAATTGTTCACGCCTGGGTATCGGCCTCGGCGTGATGCTTGTCGGCGCGGCGATCCCCGAACAGCTGGCGCTGTTCCAGATGCGCGCGCTGGGCGGTGTAGAAGGCCTGCAGGAAGGCTGCATGGTCAGCCGGGGCGACCGGGTCGGCATAGCCGATCTTGCGGCGGATCTTCTCGATGATCGTGGCAAGGGTCTTGCGGTGGTTGCCATAGGCCGTGGGCGACATCCGCCCGGTGTCGGCGCGCAACAGGCCTTCCAGCGTCTGCAATTCGAACGCGCCATAATGGTCCAACTGGTGGGACAGGAAGACGATCCGCGTGCCATCGGTCTCGACCGGAATGGCCTCTTGCGCCAAGTCCTTCAGCAGCACCGGCTGCGGCAGGTGGATCACATGCGTCCCGGCCAGAAGATCGCCCAGGCGTTGCCGGTACGGGTTCAGCAGAGGGATCAGGAAGGCCATGACGACCCAGGCAAAGGCGATCAGCGACAGCGTGGGCGAGGCGGCATCGAGGGCAAGCAGCAGCGTGCCGGGCAGAAAAATCTCCGCCTCTTTCAACAGGTTGCGCAGGACAATGGCGTGGGTGCCCAGCGTGCCACCGTCGTGGCTGACGACCTTGATCTTCATCAGCCGCTTGCCCAGCGTCTGGCCGTTCCAGATCAGCTCGGTGATAACGTAATAGGGCACGCGCGTCAGGAAAAACAGCATCATGGCGATGGCGAACAGCGTGTGCGGCTGGGTCAGCTGCATAAGGTCAAGAAGCAGAAGGATCGCCCCTGCCCCGGCCATGGTCAGCAAGACGTCGGCAAGTTGCGCCGCGACCCGGACGCCAACCCCCGCCACCTTCAGCGTCAGGGGCACGCCCTCCGGCGACAGGATCGTGTCGGGCGACGGACGCGGTTTCTTGCGGCGAAAGATCCTCATGCCCGACCTCGTCCCGCCAGCATGGCCCAGGCCAGCCAGAGCAGACCGATCCCCCAGCCGATGGCATAGCGGGTGGTCATATCCTGCACCGTCTGGCGGAAGAAGCCCTCCAGGATCGCCGCAACAACCAGCATCACCGCAGCGACCAGCGCCAGCTTCACCGCGTCGCGCCCGGCACGCTGCAGGGCCTCGCGCCGGGTCAGATCGCCGGGAAACAGGATCGCCGCCCCCATCTGGATGCCCCCGCCGCAAGCGATGCAGATCGCCGACAGCTCGGTCACGCCATGGATCGACAGCCACCCCCCCATGTCCCAGCCCAAGCCCCGGTCGACATGCAACGCCAGCATCGCCCCAAGCCCAAGCCCGTTGTAGAAGGTCAGGGCAATCGCTGGCAGGCAGACAAACACCCCCAGCCCGAAGACAAAGATCGCGATGCGGGTGTTGTGCGAGAACAGGAAGGTCGCAAAGGCCCCAAGCCCGGTGGTGTCCGGATCATTCGAATAGATGACCGATCGCAGATACGAGGTCGTCGCATCCGGGCTGCGGCCGCCGGCAAGCTCGGGCGGAAGAAAGACAAAGTACCAGGACGGGTTTTCCAGATACAGAAGAAATCCCGTCAGCCCCCCCAGCGCCATGCAGAGGAAACCCACCAGGATAAACGCCCAAGACCGGCGCAACGCCTGCGGGGCGGATGCGGTGAAGAACCGGCGCACCAATCCACCAAGCCGTTCCTGCGGGGCATAGACGCAAAGATAGGCCCGCGCGGTCAGCGCCTCCAGGTAGTCCAACAGCGCCCGGTCCAGCGAGATTTCCCGCGCGATGGCCAGGGATGTCGTAGCCCGCCGATAGCTTGCCGCAAGGTCGCGCGCGGCGGCAAAGTCCATCCGGTGCAGCCCGCGACGCTCGGCCTGGGTGACGAGCGATTCCAGAAGCCGCCAGTCAGCCTCGCGTTCGGCGCGGAACCGGGCAGAGCGGAGGGTAAGCGTCTCTGCCATCAGATCAGGTCCCGCGCCTTGATGTCGAGATAGGTGGACACCAGCCGGGCCGTCACCGTGTTCGGCTTGGCATCGACGATGGTCACCCCAAGCCGCACCAGCCGCTCCAGCACGCGGCGGCGGTCCTGGACCCACTGGTTCGCCGCGACCAGAGTCACCACGCCGTCCAGATCGTCGGGGGCCTGCTCCACCACCGCCTCAAGCTCGGGGTCGCGGATGGTGACGAAGACCACCAGATGGCGGCGCGACAGGATGCCGATGTTCTCGATCATCAGCTCGGCCGAAGTGGTGTCGATGAAGTCGGTGAAGATGATGATCAGGCTGCGCTTGGGCGTTCGGGCGTTCAGGTCGGTCAGCGCCAGCGTGTGGTTCGTCTCGCGTCCCACGGGGGCCAGATCGGCGGTCCAGCTGCGCAGGCGGGCAAAGGCCTGACGACCCGGACGCGGCGCGATGAAGGTCGTGGGGCGCGCATCATAGGCGAAATAGCCCACCAGATCGCCCCCGACCGCCGCCGCCCATGCCGTGGCCAGCGCCGCCGTGGTGGCATGGTCGATCTTCGGCAGACCCATCACCTCTTCCTGCATCAGGTAGCCGGTGTCAAAGGCCAGGATGACATGGTGGTTGCGCTCGGCCTGAAGTTCGCGCGCGACCAGCGACCGGCGCCGGGCCGACCGCTTCCAGTCGATGCTTTTCACGTCCATCCCGCGGACAAAGTCGCGCAGCTGGTGAAACTCGGACCCCTCGCCGATCGCCCGGTTTTCCTTCATGCCATAGAGGCTCGACATCACCCTGGTGGTGATCTCGCCGGACTGGACCGGCCGGATGTTCGGCACCACACGGCTCTCCACCGCGACGGCGAGACGCGGCGTGAACTCGAATAAACCCAGCCGCGATGGCCATGAGAGCCAGAGCCGCGTCAACCGCCACACCCCGCGCCGGACCGCCAGACAGGTGACCCTGACCGCATCGCCCGCAAACTGGCAGTCGGCTGGACCGCTCAGCCCTTCGGGCCAGTCGAACCGCACCGTCAGACCGGCAGGCGCGGGAGTGACCGACAGGGTCAGGTCGGCGCTTTCGCCAAGGAAGATTTCCGGCGCAAGGCTGGCGGTGACCGACTTCCCGCGCGACAGCGACAGAAGGATATCGGCAAAGGCCACCGCCATCAGCACCAGCCAGGGCCCCAGCGCAAACTCGCGCAGCGCCCCGCCCCAGAGCCCGGCCGCGACCGAGGCCAGCAGCGCAGCCACGGCTGCCTTCAGCAATCTGGGCGAAGGGCGGATCAGCGCGGGGCCTCGATCTGGTTCAAGATGTTCTGCAGGACCTGCTCGGCGTCCCGACCCTCGATCTCGGCCGTCGGGCCAAGCACGATGCGGTGGCGCAGCGCGGGAATGAAAAGCCGTTTCACGTCGTCAGGAATGGCGAAGTCGCGCCCGCTCAGCGCCGCCAGCGCCCGGGCCGCACGGGCCACCGCATCCGCCGCGCGGGTCGAGGCCCCATGCGAAATTTCCGGATTGGTCCGCGTCGCCCGGATCAGCCGCAGGATATAGGCCAGGATGTCATCCTTCAGGATGATCCCGTCGATCAGGTCCCGGCTTTCTGCCAGTGTGGCGGCATCAAGCACCTTCACGAACCCGGCCGTCTCCAGCCCCGCCTCGATCGGCTTGGCGGCGTGCTGCTTCAGGATCGCCATTTCCACGTCCTCGGGCGGGAAATCGATCTCGATCTTGAACAGGAAGCGGTCCAATTGGGCTTCGGGAAGGGGATAGGTGCCCTGCTGCTCGATCGGGTTCTGCGTCGCGATGACGATGAAGTCCGACCCCAGCGTGTGATCGGTGCCATCGATGCTGACCATCCGTTCGTTCATCGCCTGCAGAAGGGCAGCCTGCGTCTTCGGCGGGGCGCGGTTGATCTCGTCGGCCAGCAGCACCTGACTGAACACCGGCCCCTTGGTCAGGACAAAGGCATTGGTCTGGAAGTTGAAGATCGAGGTGCCAAGGATGTCACCCGGCATCAGGTCCGGGGTGAACTGGACACGCCCGAACTCCAGCGCCAGGGCGGCGGCAAAGCTGCGGGCCAAGAGGGTCTTGGCCGTGCCTGGCGGGCCTTCCAAGAGGATGTGCCCCCGCGCGAACAACGCGACCAGCAACAGGTCAACGGCCTCTTCCTGGCCAAGGACAGTGCGCCCGATCTCGGCGCGCAACGCATCGGCCCGGTCGCGAAGGGTTTCAAGGGTCATTGGCAATCAACTCCAGGATCTGTTCCAGGTCTTCGACATGTTGGATCGCGACGGTCGCGGGAATGCGGGCGGGCAGCGCCTTCACCCGTCCGATAACCTCCTCCAGCCGCGCGGCGAGGTCGGGGCGGCGGCGGGCCAGATAGCGCAGGAATGCCCGCTCCTCGCCGATCTGTCGGGCATGACCGGGCCCGACCAGCCGCGCGGCGGTGGCGGCAACCCGGGCCGCGGCATAGTCTGCCAGAAGCGCACCATCCTGCCCGGTCAGCCGCATCAGCCGCGCCCGCGCCCGGATCGCCAAGAGCTTGCCACTGTCCGCCACCTTCGTGCGAAGAACCGGCCCGGCCCGCCGGAAGGATCGCCACAGGACCAGAGCCAGCGTGATACCGCCGCCCAGCCAAAGCGCCAGGAACGGCGGCTGGAAGAACCGCAACAGGTCCGCCCAGGTTCGTTCCCGCTGGATCGGCTCTTCGGTCGAGGCCAGCCAGTTGTCGCGGCTGTAGTCGATGACCAGACTGCCGTCACCGGCGGCGGACAACAGGAAATCCCGCGCGATCTGGGCATTGTCGCCCAGCCGCAGGCCGTGGTTGTTCAGAAGGTCCGGGTCCGACAGGATCAGGACCGTCCCGTTGGAACCGGCAACCGGGCAGGACGCCAAGAGCGTCTCGGCCCCCTGCCCGATGATCGGCGCGCAGGCCGACCCGTCGAACAGTTGCGCCGCGTAAAGTTCGGCCTCCATCCCGACCCCGGACTGCGACCGGTAGGGCAAGCTGGTGAACACCCGACGGACGCGCGACAAACGGATGGTCTTTTCTCCGGTAAGCGAGCGCAAAAGGGCATTCAGCCGGGCCTCTTCCACCAGCAGCGCCGGATGGGCGATCCCCGTCAGCCGCATGCCGCTGCGCCATTTCGGCAGGACGATCAACCCGGGCAGCGTCTCGATCTTTTCCCGCAACGGACGCCAGTCCAGGTCCGATTCATCCTGCTGGTAGAGAAGCTGCAGCTTGTCCAGCGCAGGCTCAAGATCGCGGCCCGGCACCGTGTCGAAAACCGGCAGGACCAGAAGGCCGATGCTGGCCGGATCCAGCAGCCAGCCCCCGGTAAAGTTCTGCGCGCTGCCCCCTTCCGAGGCGAGCCAAACCTGCAACCCATCGAACCCCACGGGCGAGCGACGCAGTTCCTGCTGCGCTTGTGACAACAGATACAGAAGTCCGGCCAGCACCAGCCCGGCCACCAGACCCACGATCACCAGATCGGTCCGAATCGGCGCGGGGCTCTGGGTGCTGGTGTCCGTCATGCTGCAGGCCCCGTCATCAGGGGACGGATCTTGGCGACATGGGACTGGAATTCCTCTTCGGACACATCCCGGTTGCCGAACAGCACCCTCTCTCCGGCCATCACCAGGGCGCGCAGAGCGTCAAGATGCGCCTGCGCCTTCGGAATATGGCGCAGCGCGTCCCGCATCGTCCAGCTTGGCTGCAGGATCACTCCGTTCGCCGCGATGGTGCGCGCAAGGGCGGCCTGGACCAGCATCACCAGCGCGCGCCTGCGGTCTGCTGTCGTAAGGATCGCCTGCAGATCCGCCGGAGTGCCGATGTCGGCGAGCGACTGCTGCCCCCGCAGCCGCCGGGACCGGGCCGGGTTCTGCACCTCGCCCTCCAGCGAAAACGTCAGCCCACCCCCGAACTGCAGGAAGATCAGCATCACCCCGATCAGGATAGCCACGGCAATCACGATAATCACCAGGTCCGACGGCGCATGAATCTCGGTCGTTCCGTCACTTTCCGTCGGCGCCTTCTGCGGGTCCTGCCTGGTCTCCAGCGGGGGCAAGGCGCCAGTTGGATCATAGTAGCCGACGTCGGTGTCGATGCCACGGTAGCCCAGAGAGTCCAGATAAGCCTCGCCGGACGGCCTGATCTCCAGCGGTTGAGCAGTCACCTCCTGCGCGCTTGCCGCGAAGGGGGAAAGGGAAAGACACAGAACAAGAATTGCGCAACGAAAAGACCGCATGGCAATAGGGTTAGCCGAACAAATGCCCTGCCGCAATCGGCCTGCGCCTCAGGGCCATTGCCCTTTTGCCCCTCCGTCTGGGTTGTGGCCGGATGCGCTGTCAGCCGCGGTCCGGCCCGGTCCGCCCGGTATCCAGATGCGGGATCATGAGCGCGAAGAGTTCCGCCTGGGACGAAATCCCGCAGCGTTCATAGATTTGTCGGCGGAACACCTTGACGGTCAGCGGCGACAGGCCCAGCCGCTGCGCGATCGACGCGGTCGAATGCCCGCGCAGGATCAGAAGCGCTACCTCGCTTTGCCGACCCGACAGGAGGATGCCCCTATCCCGCTCCAGCGCCTTCTTCATGCGGGCCAGGGCATCGGGCCCAGCCTGCGCCGGGGCGGCAATGTCGGGCCAGTGCCGCTCGGCCAGTGCTGTGACGATGGGGGCGATCCGGTGACAGGTCTCGATTGCCCGGGCCGAAAAGGCACGGCCCGAACTCGCGTCACGCGCCAGGCACAAGGTCAACCCGACACCGGGGCGCGGATAGAGAAGAAAGCCGACCTCATCCAGGATCGTCGTCTGCTGGTAGTATTCCTGGAAATAGCGGCTGCGGTGAAAGGCATCCGGGGCGATCTCCAACAGCCGGTAGGCCCCTGGCGGCGCCTCTGACAACTGAAGCTCATAGAGGGGGTCCAGAAGATAGGCCCCATCGACATAGGTTGTCTCGATCTGGGCAAAGACCCTGGGGTCCGATGCCTTGTGAAACAGCACCTGCGGCGCATTGCCCTTGGGAAAGGCCAGGATGACCAGATTGTCCGCCTCGGTCGCCGCGACAAGATAGTCGAACAGGGCTGCCGGAAAATCGGGCGTTCCGGTTGCCCGGATGGCAGCGGCAAGACCGCTTTCTATCGAATTCTGGTCTGTGCGCATCGATACCTCTGCGGGGGTATATACAACCTGAAACGCCCCAAGATACCCTTTCTTACCGAATCAAGGGGTATACCATACATGCAGACGGCGATCTCGATCCGCCAGGCCGTGAAACGCTATGGACCGATCACCGCCCTGCATGGCGTGTCGATGGATATCGCCGATAATGAGTTCTTCACGCTCCTCGGCCCCTCGGGCTGCGGCAAGACCACGCTTTTGCGGATGCTTGCCGGGTTCGAGGATGTGACCGAAGGCGAGATCCACTTGTTCGGCGAAAGGATCGCGTCCCTCCCCCCGGAAAAGCGCCCGGTCAACACGGTCTTCCAGCAATACGCGCTGTTTCCACACCTGACCGTGCTGGAAAACGTGGCCTTCGGCCTGAAGATGAAGGGCGTCCCCTTGTCCGACCGGAAC
The DNA here is from genome assembly GCF_005222785.1 of Rhodobacter sp. SY28-1. Taxonomy (GTDB): domain Bacteria; phylum Pseudomonadota; class Alphaproteobacteria; order Rhodobacterales; family Rhodobacteraceae; genus Tabrizicola. The sequence continues at coordinate 414,644 of NZ_STGH01000002.1, forward strand.
GCGCGCGCCGGAAAGATGCTGGAGCTTGTGCACCTCTCGGGCTTCGCCGACCGCAAGCCCTCCCAGCTTTCGGGCGGCCAACAGCAACGCGTTGCCCTTGCCCGCGCGCTGGCGCCGCAGCCGAAGGTCCTGCTTCTGGACGAACCCCTGTCAGCGCTTGACCTGAAGCTACGGCAAGCGATGCGGGTGGAACTGAAGTTACTGCAGGAAGAAACCGGGATCACCTTCATCTTCGTCACCCATGACCAGGAGGAAGCCCTGGCCATGTCCGACCGGATCGCCGTGATGTCCTCAGGCCAGGTCCAGCAGATCGGCACGCCGCGCGAAATCTACGAAGCTCCCGTCAACCGCTTCGTCGCCGACTTCATCGGCGAGACCAACCTGATCGAGGTGGACGTGGACACCGTAACCGACGGCCAGGCCACCGTCACACTTCCCGGTGGCCACACCGTGGTCTGCGCGGCGGCCTCCAACAACAGCGGACGCCATGCCCTGTCGATCCGGCCCGAACGCGTTGCCATCACCGACCATGCCCCCGACCTGCAGGCCACGGTCGAACGGGTGATCTACCTTGGCACTGACCTGCACCTGATCACCCGGCTGGACGGAGGTGAACCGTTCTCCCTTCGCTTGCAGAACGCCTCCCGCGTGGCCCTGCCGGAACCCGGCGCGCGGATCGGGCTTAAACTGGAGGAAGGCGCGGCCCGCCTTCTGGCCGACTGATGGCCGGGGCTGCACCCACCCCCTCGCCCGAAGCAGGCGGCAGCGACGCCACCTATGCGCGCCTGCGCCGACCCCTTCTGGCGCCAACCTGGACGGTGATCGGCGTCTTCCTGCTGCTGCCCGTTCTCCTGATGGTCGTCTACTCCTTCCTGACCAAGGAATTCCGCGGCGGCGTCGAATGGGATTTCACCCTTGCCGCCTATGACCAGTTCTTCGTCACGCGCGGCCTTTTTGGGGACGAGCCCGCCCAGATCGAATGGACCTACATCACCATCTTCTGGCGATCGATCTGGCAGGCCGGGCTGGCCACGTTCCTCTGCCTGCTGATCGGCTTTCCCACCGCCTGGTTCATCGCCACCAGGCCTGAGGCCTCGCGCCCCATCTGGCTGTTCCTGATAACCATCCCCTACTGGGTCAACCTCCTAATCCGCACCGTCTCCCTCCGCTTCATCCTGCGCGACCAGGGCCCGATGAACGACGCACTGATCGGACTTGGCGTGATCTCCCAACCGCTTGAGATCCTGAACACCAACCTCGCCGTGCAGCTTGGCCTCTTCTACAGCTACCTCCCCTTCATGGTCCTGCCGATCTACGCCGCAGTCGAGCGCTACAACTTTGCCCTCTCCGAAGCCGCTGCCGACCTTGGCGCCAACCGCTGGCGCGCGCTGTTCGAGGTCGTCCTGCCGGTCGTCCGCCCCGGCATCGTCGCCGGCTGCATCCTGGTCTTCGTCCCGGCCCTCGGCGCCTTCCTCGCGCCCGACCTTCTTGGCGGTGCCAAGACCTTCATGATCGGTTCGCTGATTGACGAACAGTTCCGCGGCAGCCAGGGCAACTGGCCCTTCGGAGCTGCCGTCTCGGTCATCCTGATGACGCTGGTGCTGATCGTTCTGATGATCCAGGCCCGCGCTGCGGCGAGGGCCGGGCAATGAAGGGCGTCCGTCATTATCCCGGCTTTCTGGCCGTCACGCTCCTTTGCCTTCTGGTCCTCTACCTGCCGCTGACCGTTGTGGCGGCCTATTCCTTCAATGGCTCCACCTCGATCACTACCTGGGGCGGCTTCTCGCTGCGCTGGTATGCCGATGTCTTCACCGGGCCGGAGGCCACGCGCTTTGGCCAAGCCGCCTGGAACTCGCTGACCATCGCCATCATCGCCTCGACAGTTTCGACCGTGATCGCCACGGCGGCGGCACTGGCGATGATCCGCAGTGGCCGGTTCCGCGGCAAGACCGCCAGCTACGCCCTGATCAACCTGCCGCTTCTGGTGCCCGAAATCGTGATCGCCGTCGCGACCCTGATCTTCTTCACCACAATCGGGCTGACCACGGGTTACCTGACCATCCTCATCGCCCACATCACCTTCTGCATCCCCTTCGCCTACCTGCCCATCGCCGCCCGGCTGTCGGGGATCGAAGGCCACTACGAACAGGCCGCCCGCGACCTTTACGCCAGCCCCTGGCAGGCCTTCCGCCTGATCCTGCTGCCCCTTCTGGGCCCCGGCATCCTGTCGGGCTTCCTTCTGGCCTTCATCATCAGCCTCGACGACTTCATCATCACCAACTTCGTCAAAGGCGCCGGGATGGAGACCCTTCCGACCGCGATCTTCGGGTCGGTCAAGCAGGGGATCAAACCCAACATCATGGCGATCTCGACCATGATGCTGGGGGTTTCCGTCCTTTTCGTCAGCCTCAGCTATCTGATCAACCGCAAGGGCCGCCCGGCCCGATAAGCACAGGGAGACACCGCATGAAACGACTTCTGGCTCTCACCACCCTTCTCGCCACCCCGGCCTTTGCCGAGGGCGAGCTGAAGGTCTATCACTGGTTCGAATACATCCCGCAGGAACTGGTCGACAAGTTCACCGCCGAAACCGGGATCACCGTCACCATCGACACCTACGACAGCAACGAGGCGATGCTGGCCTCGCTGAAAGCCGGGAAACTCGGCCAGTACGACGTGGCCGTCCCCGGCGACTACATGGTCGAGATCATGCGCGGCGAGGGGATCCTTGGTGAATACGCGCCCGAGGAAATGCCGAACTTCGCCAACATCGAACCGCAATGGCTGGACGTCCCGTTCGACCCGGGCCGCAAGCACTCGATCCCCTACCAGTGGGGCTCGACCGCGTTCTCGGTGAACCGCGACGTCTACCAGGGCGACATCAACAGCCTCGGCATCATCTTCAACCCGCCGGAAGAGCTGAAGGGCAAGATCAACGTCCTCGACAGCCAGGGCGAGGTTCTGGCGCTCGGCTCACTGTATCTGGGCATCCCCCAATGCACCACCGACCGCGAACAGCTGAAGGCGCTGAACGACATGCTGCTGGCGGCAAAGGAAAATTGGGCCTCGTTCGGGTCCGACATTGCCAAAGACGTTCTGGTCTCGGGCGATGCGGCGGCCGGGATGATCTACAACGGCTTTTCCGCAAAGGCCCGGGCCGAGGGCGCGAATGTCGAATATGCCTTCCCCAAGGAAGGCTACGTCCTGTGGATGGACAACATGGTGCTGCTGAAGGACGCCCCGAACCGCGACAACGCGATCAAGTTCATGAACTTCCTGCTTGATCCCCAGAACGCCGCCGCCGTCACCAACTACGCCGCCTACAGTCCCGGCGTCAAAGGCGCGACCGAGTTCCTGGATGCCGCGATCAAGGACTCGCCGGAAAACAACCCGCCTGCAGACCAGAAAGGCGAATTCATCATCGCCTGCGATGCCGAAACCCAGGCGCTGTACGACGCGATCTGGACCAACCTGAAAAAGTAACGCCAACCCTTGTGCGCCTTGCCCGACCGCACGATCCGGCAGGGCGCCCCACCCGATGGTGACCTGATGCGCCTTGCCGTCCTCCAAGCCCCCTCTGCCGGGGGTGACCTTTCTGCTGCCTGCGTGGCGGTCGAGCAGGCCCTTGCCGCCGCCGCCGCCGCGGGCGCGACCGTCCTTGTCGTGCCCGAGGTCTTCCTGCCCGGCTACAACCACCCCGAAGTGGCCCGGCTTGCCCTTGCCGACGACGCCCCAGCGCTGCAGCGCGTGCGTCAGGCAGCGCGGACGGCAGGCACCGCCCTTGTCGTAGGCTATGCCGAAGCGGACGCCGGTCTGGTCTGGAACACCGCCCTCTGCATCGGGCCGGACGGGCACGACTTTGCCCGCTACCGCAAGATCCAGCTCTACGGCCCGCGGGAAAAGTCGATCTACACGCCGGGCGACCGCTTTGTGACCTTCACCCTTGCGGGCCGGAAACTCGCCCTTCTCATCTGCTACGACGTGGAATTCGCCCCCCATGTCGCCGCCCTCGCCGCCGAAGGGGTCGAGGCGATCCTAGCCCCCACCGCCAACATGATGCCCTTCACCCATGTCGTGCGGCACACCGTCCCCGCGATGGCCGCCAACCACGGCCTTGCCATCGCCTACGCCAACTTTTGCGGCACCGAGGGCGATCTGACCTATGTCGGCGGCAGCCTCATCGCCGGCCCGCATGGAGAGGTTCTGGCGCAGGCGGGGGAACATCCCGCCCTCCTGATCGCCGACATTCCGCCGGTCGATCCGCAGCGGATCACGACCCAGGCCCAGGATTACCGGAAAGTCTGAACCCATGACCCGCGACCCCCGCTATGACATCCTGTTCGACCCCGTTCAGATCGGGCCAAAACGGGCGAAGAACCGCTTCTACCAGGTCCCCCATTGCAACGGTGGCGGCTACCGTGACCCCTCGGCCGTGGTCGAGATGCGCCGCACCAAGGCCGAAGGCGGCTGGGGCGTGATCTTCACCGAACAGACCGAAATCCATCCCTCGTCCGAGATCACCCCCTTCATCGAACAGCACCTGTGGGAGGACAAGGATATCCCCGCCCTCGCCCGCATGGCAGAGGCGATGAAAAGCCACGGCGCGCTGGCGGGCATCCAGCTGGCCTATTCCGGCATCAACGGCCCGAACCTTTATTCCCGCGATGTGCCGCTTGCCGTGACGGGCGGCCCGATCCTGACCTTCACCTCCGACCCGGTGCAGGCCCGCACCCTGGACCGAGAGGACATCCGCGACCTCCGCCGCTGGTTCCGCCACGCCTTCCGCCGCGCCCAGACCGCGGGCTTCGACCTGATCTGCCTTTACGGCGCGCATGGCTTCGGCATCTTCCAGCACTTCCTGTCGCGCGCCACTAACCACCGCACCGATGAATACGGCGGGTCTCTGGAAAACCGTGGCCGCTTCCTGCGCGAAGTGATCGACGAGGCCCGGGAAGAGACCAAGGGCGAACTGGCCATCACCTACCGGATGAGCCTGCACGAAGACGGCCCCTACGGCTTTTCCAACGCCGAGGTGCGCGACTTCGTCGAAATGCACGGCGACCTCCCCGATCTCTGGGACCTCGCCCACGGGACATGGGAGGCCTGCAGCGGTACCTCGCGTTTCAAGGGCGAAGCCGCACAAGAGGATCTCGTGCGCGGCATCAAGGCGCTTACCTCGCGCCCGGTTGTCGGCGTCGGTCGCTTCACCAGCGCCGATGCCATGGTGCGCCAGATCAGGTCCGGCATCCTCGATTTCATCGGCGCAGCCCGCCCCTCAATCGCCGACCCCTTCCTGCCAAAGAAGATTCAGGAAGGCCGGATCGAGGACATCCGCGAATGCATCGGCTGCAACATCTGCGTCACCGGTGACATGACCGGCAGCATCAGCCGCTGCACCCAGAACACCGCATTCATGGAGGAATGGCGCAAGGGCTGGCACCCCGAACGCCCGCGTCCCAAGGGGCCTTCAACCAGCGTCCTGATCGTCGGCGCAGGCCCCACCGGGCTGGAGGCCGCCCTACAATCCGCCCGGCGCGGCTATCAGGTGACGCTCGCCGAGGCGACGACGACCCTCGGCGGCCGCGTGGCCAAGGAACGCCTTCTCCCCGGCCTCTCCGCCTGGGGCCGCGTGGCCGACTACCGCAACGGCCAGATCGCGCCTCTCACGAACCTCGATGTCTACCGAGACAGCCGCCTGACCGCCGACGACATCCTCGCTATGGGGGCCGAACACGTGGCCATCGCCACCGGCGCCACCTGGCGGCGCGATGCCGTGGCGCGGCTGTATCTGCACCCGATCCCGACCGACCCCGCAATGCCCGTCTTCACCCCCGACGACCTGATGGCAGGCGGTGGACCGACGGGCGGGCGCGTCACGCTCTACGACGACGACCATTTCTACATGGGCTCGGTCCTGGCCGAGCTTCTGGTCGCGCGGGGCTGCACCGTCGATCTCGTTTGCCCCGCGACAAAGATCGCCGAATGGGCGAAGAACACGCTGGAACAAGGCATCATCATGCGCCGGATGCTGGACATCGGGGTCAACGTCATCGTCAACAAAGCCCCCGAAGCCATCGGCGCGGGAGAGGTCATTCTCGCCTGCACCTGGACCGGTCGCACCGAAACCCTCCCCGCCGACGCCGTGGTCATGGTCACCTCCCGCACGCCGCAGGACGCGCTCTACCACGATCTCCGCGCCCGGCAGTCCGAGTGGGAAGCCTCAGGCATCCGCTCCGTCAAGCTGATCGGCGATGCCGCCGCCCCCGGCCCCATCGCCTGGGCCACCTACGCCGGTCGCCGCTTTGCCGAGGAACTGGACATACCCGACGACCGCGGCGACACCCCCGCCTTCCGGCGCGAGGTCGCAGCCCTAGACCCCCTCCCCTCACGCCTTCCCGCCTGAAAGGACCCAGACGATGAACACCGAACATGTCGATACCCTGGTGATCGGGGCCGGACAGGCAGGCATCGCGACCTCGGTCCATCTGGGCCGCAAGGGAGTGCCGCATCTGGTGCTGGAACGCCACCAGATCGCCCACCGCTGGCGGGCCGAACGCTGGGATTCCCTCGTCGCAAATGGCCCCGCCTGGCATGACCGCTTTCCCGACATGGAATTCGCCACCGATCCCGACGCCTTCCCGGGGAAAGAGGACGTGGCCGACTACCTCCGCGCCTTCGCCCGCGCGAACAAGGCCCCGATCCGCGAAGGGGTCGAGGTCACGCATCTGACCCAAGGCGACGACGGCCTCTTCCACGCCACCACCCCCGCCGGAACGATCACCGCGCGCAACGTGGTCTCCGCCACCGGCTCCTTCCAGAAACCGATGATCCCGCCGCTGGTCCCCGCCGACCTTGGCCTGATGCAGATCCACTCCACCCACTACCGCAACCCCGCGCAACTGCCACCGGGTGGCGTTCTGGTCGTCGGCGGCGGCTCCTCCGGCACCCAGATCGCCGACGAGTTGAACCGCGCAGGCCGCAAGACCTGGCTCTCGCTTGGCCCCCACGACCGCCCGCCCCGGCGCTACCGCGGCAAGGATTTCGTCTGGTGGCTAGGCGCGCTGGGGAAATGGGACCTCGAAGCCCCCGCCCCGGGAACCGAGCATGTGACCATCGCCGTCTCGGGCGCCTATGGCGGACTGAACATCGACTTCCGCCGTCTGGCCGGTGAGGGGCTGCACCTTCTTGGCCGGACCGAAGCCTGCAAGGACGGCGTCCTGTCCATTGCCGACGACCTGCAACGAAACATCGCGAACGGCGACAGCTACCTGGCCAACCTCCTCGACGAATGTGACGCACACGTCCAAGAACAGGGCCTCGACCTGCCCGAGGACCCCGAGGCCCGCCGCATCTACCCCGACCCGGACTGCCTGACCCGCCCGACCCGTATGCTGGACCTGAAGGCGCAAGGCATCGGAACGATCATCTGGGCCACCGGTTTCACCTATGACTACGGCTGGCTGGACCTGCCCGTGCTGACCCCCGAAGGTCGGCCAGACCATTCCCGGGGCGTAACGCGCGTCCCCGGCTTCTACTTCGTCGGCCTGCCCTGGCTGACACGGCGCGGCTCCAGTTTTATCTGGGGCTGCTGGAAAGACGGCGAACACATTGCGACCCAGGTCGCGTCCAGGACATGAGGCACGGAAAATGACCACTCACACTCGCTATCGCAAGTTCAACACCAAGGTAACCTACCCCGAACAGAACCTGGACAACGACCTTTGCCACCTGGTCGCGACCCGGGGCGGCACGACCCTCTGGTTCCGCGGCGCCTGCCCGCAGGACCTCGACACGTCCAAAAGCCTGATGACCACCGACGCGGCGGAACAGGCGCACAAGGTGATGCAGAACATCAAGCAACTGATCGAGGAAGCCGGCGGCAAGATGGAGCATCTGGTCAAGCTGGTCGTCTACCTGACCGACGTCCGCCACCGCGAGCCGGTCTACCGGGTGATGGGCGAATACATCAAGGGCGTCCACCCGGTCTGCACCGGGCTGACCGTCGTCGCCCTCGCCCGCCCGGAATGGCTGGTCGAGATCGACGCAACCGCCGTCATCCCCGACTGACCGCACCTTCCCCGATCAGGGTTGGGGCCTCGCGCCCCGCCCGGCTCAGGCCGCAACCGGCTCGATCAACTGCGCCCCAAAGGCGCGGTTGGAGTTCACCTCGACCCCCACGCGATAAGGCTTGGTCATCACTCCCTCGGCGGTGGCCTTCATTAGGACCGCTGCCCCATGCCCCGCCTCACCCAGCCACAAGGGCCAGTCCTCGCGCTCCAGGATCACCGGCTCGCGGTGGTGGATCGCCCCCATCCCCGGCCCGGCTTCCGTCGAGACGATGGCGACCGTATCCATGTCGCCCCAGCGCTGCCAGACTCCCGCCAGCGCCATCGGCAGACCGTCCGCCCGGGTGAAATACCACGGCAGCCGCGCCTTGTTCTCGCCCTCGCTCCATTCATAGAAGCCACTGGCCGGGACGATGCACCGCCGCTCACGGATCGCGGCCTTGAAGGCGGGCTTCGTCGCCACCGTATCCGACCGCGCATTGATGATCAGCGGCCCGTCATTCGGCGCCTTGTACCAGCTTGGGATGAACCCCCAGCGCATCGCCCGCAGCCGCCGGACCCCGCCGTCCGAGGTCACCACGGCCACCGTATTCGTCGGGCAGACGTTGAAGTTCGGCGTCATCGGCAGGTCATTACCCGGTACGGCATCGAACAGCGCCGCCAGCGCCTCGTTCGGATGGGTGATGGTGAAACGCCCGCACATCGGCCAAAGATAGGCCCAAGTCCGGCCCAGGCCAAGCCGCTGGGGGAGTGAAATTGGCGCCTTCCCGCGCTATGCTGTCGCACACCGCGAGGACGCCACCAGACCAAGGGATCCCCATGACCCCGCTTTCGCAATTGTCCCGCCGCGTCAAAAACCTCGACCGCGCCCGCGCGTTCTGGCGCGACACCCTGCAAATCCCCGAGCTCTACGCCTTCCCCGGCCTCGCCTTCTTCGACCTGGGTGGCACCCGGCTGATGCTACGCGAAACCGGCACGCAGGACGAGGCGGACATCCTCTACCTTTCCACCCCCGACATCACGTCAGCCCATGCCGCACTAGCGGAACGGGGCGCCAACATGACCGGCGCCCCGCACATGATCCATAAACACCCTGACGGGGCCGAGGAATGGATGGCTTTCTTCAAGGATGATGAAGGCCGCGACCTCGCCCTGCACTCCGTGGTGCGGCCCTGATCCTTACTGCCCCAGCTTCTTGATCCGCCCCTCAACGGCGATATTCACCGTGCCCAGCTTCTCGACATAGGCCATCACGTCATTGGCCACGAGCTGCCCCGTCGGCCCTTCCGTGATGATCCGGCCTCCGCCAAGGCTGGCATAGCCATCCCCACCGCCAAGGATGTAATCATTGACTGCGACCGTGTAGAGCTTGTCCGCCTCCAGAGGCGCTCCGCCCACCATTACCTCACTGACCCGCGACCCAGCCGGGGCCGAAGCGTCGAAAGCAAAGGTCACGCCCGAGACCTGGGCGAACCGCCCCGCTCCATTCTCGACCTGGCTCACCCCATTCTCCAAGGCCAGCAGCACCTGCGACCCCGGCAGCTCGGTCACCACCGTGGTATTGCCGAAGGGTAACTCGGTCAGAATGTCCCGCCGGGTCAGTTTCCGGCCCGCCTCATAGGTCGTATCACCGCGAATACCGCCGCCGTTCATGATCGCGATATCCGCCCCCGTCGCATCCCGCAGCGCATCGGTGATCAGGTTGCCCATCGTGGCTTCCTCGGCCCGCACCACATTGCGGCGGCTGTCGAGCGGCGCCTCCACGGTGCCAATCTCGACATTCAGGTTCTCATCCATCGTCGCCCGCAAGGCATCCGCCATGGCAACCGAGTCCGGGTCCGGGGTCACTGCGGCGGTATCGATAAACCGGAAAGCCGGGACCCAAGAGATCTCGCGCTTGCCGTCATCGGTCGTGGTGACCTCGACCGTCAGGTCGATCGGCGACAGGAACTGCCCGTCGATCGAGGTTTCGACATAGGCCGTCCGCCCGTCATAGGCCGTGGCATAGGAATGGTCGTCGCCCGACAGGATCACGTCGAAGGCCCCGCTCGCCATCAGCGCCCGGTCGTTCTCCATGTTGGTCTGCACCACGCCCACCACGAGATCCGCACCCTCTTCCCGCGCCTTCTCTGCCGCGGCCACCCCGGTCTCCACCGTAGGCAGGAACTTCAGGCTGCCGGTCGACGACACTTCGGGCGAAGTATCCTGCGCCACCGGGATCAGCGCGATCTTCAGACCGGCCACTTCCTTCACCATGACGCCGCCCAGGCCCTCGATGGCCGACCCGTCGTCATTGGTGATGTTGATCGCCGCCCACGGGTATTTCGACGCCTTCATCTTCTCCATGAAGTTTTCTGGCCCGAAGTCGAACTCGTGGTTCCCCGGCACCGCCAGATCGAAGGGCACGAGGTTGGTGAAGTCGATCGTGTTCTGCCCCTTGTCGAACCCCGAGGCCAGCGAGGGCGACAGCATGTCCCCATTGAATAGATACAGCGTGTTGGGGTTCGCCGCGCGCTCGGCCTTGGCCACCGCGTTAAGACGCGCAAAGCCGCCACGGCCATCCTCTTCCTCAAAATTGTAGACGTCTCCGACGCCCAGAAGCGTCAGCTTCACCGTCTCCGCTGCGGCAGGACTTGCGGCAATCGCCGCGATGATGGCGAGTCTCGAAATCCGTTTCATCGGAAGTCTCCTTGTGATTGAACGGTGAATGCCCCAGCATGCGTCTGTCGCGGGGCATCTGTCAAAGAACCTTCGCTCGAAATCGTGACAAACGGGTGATTTTTGGCAAACCATTGCCAGTCCCGTTAACCTTGGGTATTCGGCCAGCATGCTGATCCTGAAGATCTTCCGCCGCCCCGAATGGGATGCGTTCAAGGACGCCGGGGAAACCCTGGGCGCACCGATCGATCTCGCCGACGGCTATATCCACTTCTCTACCCCCGCCCAGGTCGCCGAAACCGCCGCCAAGTGGTTCGCCACCGAAAGCGACCTGGTCCTCGTGGCCTTCGACCCCGACCGGCTTGGCCCGGCGCTGAAGTGGGAGCCTTCCCGCGGCGGCCAGCTTTTTCCGCATCTCTACCGCGCCCTGCGGCTGGACGAAGTGGTCTGGGACAAGTCCCTGCCGCTTGGGGCCACCGGCCATATCTTCCCCGAGGGGCTCTGGTGAAGAGGTTTGAGCGTCTGGGCCTCGCGGCCCTGCACCGGCTGGACCCCGAACGTGCGCATGGCCTGTCGCTTCTGGCCCTGCGCGCGGGCCTTGCCCCGCACCCAGGTCCGGTCGACCTGCCCCGCCTGCACGTCACGCTTGCGGGCATGCCTCTGCTCAACCCGGTCGGCCTCGCTGCCGGCTACGACAAGAACGCCGAAGCCATTACTCCCCTCTCGCGCGCGGGTTTCGGTTTTCTTGAGGTCGGTGCGGCCACGCCGCTGCCGCAGCCCGGCAATGACCGCCCGCGTCTGTTCCGGCTGACCGAAGACCGCGCCGCGATCAACCGCTTCGGCTTCAACAACAAGGGCATGCAGGCCATTGGCGCCCAGCTGGCCGCACGCAGCCGAGGCCCGGTGCCGGTGGGCCTGAACCTTGGCGCGAACAAGACCTCGGAAAACCGCGCCGGCGATTTCGCCAAGGTCCTTGCGCATTGCGGCCCGCATGCCGATTTCGCCACGGTGAACGTCAGCTCTCCCAATACCGAGGGCCTGCGCAACCTTCAGGGCCGGACGATGCTGGCCGGGCTTCTGACGCAGGTCATGGAGGCGCGGCTGAAACTCGCGCGCCCGCTTCCGGTTTTCCTGAAGATCGCCCCCGACCTGTCGCCGGGCGAGTTGGAAGACATCGTCGAAGTTGCCCTGGCCGCAAAAGTCGCGGGGATCATTGCGACCAACACCACGCTGTCCCGCGAAGGTTTGAAATCTGCAAACCAAGGGGAAACTGGAGGACTTTCAGGGGCGCCTTTGTTCGAAAAGTCTACAAGGGTGCTGGCCCGGCTGTCGCAGCTCACCCACGGCCTTCTGCCGCTGATCGGGGTCGGCGGTGTCGGATCGGCCGAGCAGGCCTATGAAAAGATCCGCGCCGGCGCCACGGCCGTCCAGCTTTATACAGCCATGGTCTATCAGGGGATTTCGATGGTCCCAAAGGTCGCCACCGGGCTTGACGCACTGCTGGCCCGCGACGGCTATGCCAGTGTCTCGCTTGCCGTGGGCACCGGACGCAGCGCCTGGCTGTGACCAAAATTCTTTAGCAAGAATTTTGACAAGTTCCTTTCTCAAGGAATTTGGGTACCCGGTCGCGGCGACGGTCAGAACGCCTTGAACGTCATCGTCGTCAGCGTCCGCTGTATGCCGGGGATGTCGAACAGCCTGGACGACAGATAATGGCCCACGTCCTGGTCGTCCGGGATATAGACCTTGGCGATCAGGTCATAATCGCCGCTGGTGGAATACAGCTCGCTCACCACCTCGCGGTCCCAGATCGCGTTGGCGACCTCATAGGTCTGGCCTGGGGTGCAGCGGAACTGGACGAAAACCAAAGCCATCGGGGCCTCCATTCTTGCTTACAACTCTAGCCCGCCCGACCCGCAAGGAAAAGCCTCACTCCGCCTCGCCCAAAGCCAGTGGGGCAGGCTCCCGCCGCAGATCGTCCACGGTCAACGGCCCCGCAGGCCGCGCCAGCCGGTTCCGCACCACCCAGTACAGCCGCGTCTGCGCCCGGGTGATCGCCACATAGGCCAGCCGCTTCCACAATGGCACCCCGGCCTCGGACCGCCCCGACTGCGCGGCCGCATAAAGGTCGGGCGCAAAAACCTGCACTTCGTCCCACTGGCTGCCTTGGGCCTTGTGGATCGTCACCGCTGCCCCGTGCAGGAAGGCCGCCCCCATTCGCGCAGCGTGCGGGATGAAGGGTTCCTCCTCGTCCGGCTTCTCGATCTTGATGATGCTCGCCGCGCTGACCTGAGGCTCCTCCGCCCCCACCACATGCAGCCGCGCAAACCCCTCGCGGTTGCCCTCGCCCAGATAAATGACCTGCGCGCCCTTGATCAGCCCCCGCGCCTCCAGGTCGATCCGCTTTTTCCGATGCTTCAACGGCAATTCGATCCCGTCGCAGATCAGCGGCTCTCCCGGCAATAGCGCATCCTCCGGTGCGCCATAGGCGTTGCGGAAGGCCTGGATCAGCCGCACCCGCGTCGCATTGCGCCAGACCAGCACCGGAGACCGCGCCATCAGCCCCGCCTCGACCCGTTCCGCCCAGACCACCCGATCATCGGCCCGCGCCTTTTCCTGCACCAGAGCCTCGAAATCGTCGAACCCCAGCCGGTCGTCGCCCAGAGCATGAGCCAGGTCCAGGATCGGGTTGTCCTCGGTCTGCCGGTGGATGCGATGCAGGATCAGCTTCCGCCCTTCGGACAGCTTGTCGAACACCATCTCGCCCGACTGCCCCACCGGCGCAAGCTGAGCGGGATCGCCGAACAGGACGAGCGTCGGGAATATCTCGCGCAAGTCGTCGAACTGGCGTTCGTCCAACATCGACGACTCATCGACAAAACCCACATCCAGCGGCTCCTCGCGCCGCTTCCAGCCCTTGATGAAATCGGAACCTTTCAGCCCCGCCGACGCCAGCGCACCCGGGATTGACGCAACCTGGCTGTAGAACGCATGCGCCCGGTCCAGCGCGACATCCGTCAGCCCAGCAATCGCGAGGCTGTCGATCACCGGCCGCGACCCTGTCCCCGCCAGCCACTCCGCGATCTTCTCGTACTCCGGGTCATAGACCGGCGTGTACAGGATCCGGTGGATTGTCGTCGCCGGCACGCCCCGCAACCGCAACACGCTCGCCGCCTTGTTCGTCGGCGCCAGGATCGCCAAAGTCCGCCGGTCCTTGCGCTTGCGCCCCTCATAGTCGCCCGAGATCACCTCGACCCCGGCCGCCTTCAGGCCCCTGTAAAGCTCGGCCAGAAGCATGGTCTTGCCCGAGCCCGCCTTGCCCACAACCGCCAGAACCGACGTCCGCCCCTCGGCCATCGGGGACAGCTCACCCTCGGCCAGGTCGATCCCGGCCCCGATGAAGGCGGCTGCCAGCCGGTCAAAGGCCTCGGCCTGGTCGTCGGAAAAGGTCAGCGCGGGGGCCTGCATGGGCCCGACCATAATCGGGATGCATGGCAAGCGTAAGTCCGGCCTAATGCATGTGGCGGCCCGATGGCGGAGGCGACTGCGGCGGCTCGTCCGGCCCGTCCAGCAGCGCCAGTTCCTGCCGCGCCTCCGAGATCGCCTCTGCAACCCGCACGGCCAGACGAGGCAGATCGTTCTGATTTGCGTAGGCTAATAGATCCGACAAGACGTCGAAAACCCAGTCGTGGCTCATGACTCCCTCGGCCCGCAACAGTGCTGCCAGAGACGCGGACCCAACCAGGGGCCACCTCTCACTGGCTGCGCCACTAAAGCACAGATATGCAGGCAAAGGGTGAATTCGTTGGCTTCGGTTGATATTACATCAGCCGACTCGCCTCCAGCGTGTCCTCAAAGGTCCGCAGGCCCGTGCGCGGCGCCTGCACCAGCACGGCCATGTTGCCCGGCTTGTGCTGGTTCTTCCACATCAGCGTATGCGCACGCGGGATCTCGGCCCAGGGAAAGACCTCGGACATGCAGGGATCAAGCCGCCTCTCGCACATCAGCTTGTTGGCCGCCGAAGCCTGCTTCAGATGCGCGAAATGGCTGCCCTGCAGGCGTTTCTGGTGCATCCACATATACCGCACGTCGAAGGTGCAGTTGAAGCCAGAGGTCCCGGCGCAGATCACCACCATGCCGCCCTTCTTGCAAACCAGCGACGAGACTGGGAAGGTCGCCTCACCCGGATGCTCGAACACCATGTCGACGTTCACACCCTTGCCGGTGATGTCCCAGATCGCCTTGCCAAAGCGCCGCGCCTCTTTCAGCCAGGTGTTGTATTCCTCCGAGTTCACCTTCGGCAGCTGGCCCCAGCACTTGAACTCGTTGCGGTTTATGACCCCTTTGGCCCCCAGCGACATCACGAAGTCGCGCTTCGATTCGTCGCTGATGACGCCAATTGCATTGGCCCCCGCCGTGTTGATCAGCTGGATCGCATAGGACCCAAGGCCGCCCGACGCGCCCCAGACCAGCACGTTCTGCCCCGGCTTCAGGTCATGCGGCTCGTGCCCGAACAGCATCCGGTAGGCCGTCGCCAGCGTCAGCGTGTAACAGGCCGACTCCTCCCAGGTCAGGTGCTTGGGCCGCGGCATCAACTGCTGCGCCTGCACCTTGGTGAACTGGGCAAACGACCCGTCCGGCGTCTCATAGCCCCAGATCCGCTGGCTGGGCGAAAACATCGGATCGCCGCCGTTGCACTCCTCGTCGTCGCCGTCATCCTGGTTGCAGTGGATCACCACCTCGTCGCCGACCTTCCAGCGCTTGACCTTGTCACCCACCGCCCAGACGATGCCCGACGCATCCGATCCTGCGATATGATAGGCAGCCGTGTGCCCATCAAACGGGCTGATCGGCTGGCCAAGGCCCGCCCAGACGCCGTTGTAGTTGACGCCTGCGGCCATCACCAGGACCAGCACTTCGTTGCTGTCGATGGTCCAGGTGTCCACCACCTCCTGCACCATGGCCTGTTCCGGCGCGCCATGCCGCTCGCGCCGGATTGCCCAGGCGTACATCTTGGCCGGCACATGACCCAGGGGCGGCATCTCGCCCAACTCGTACAGGTCCTTCTTCGGCGCGTCGTAGATTACTTGGGCGTTTTGCGTATCCAAAGCCAACTTAGCCTCCAACCAGATGCCGCGCCGCAGAATCGCCGCGCCGTTGAGAGGCAGATAATATTCTTGCGCGCAACTTTGCAATAGTATGATCGGCTATTCTTGAAATTTTATGTCTGCGGCGTTGCAGCGACGCCTAGACCTCGGGCACCGAGGCCGCATAGAATGCAAGCAGGGCCCGTCCAGACGCCAACGGCTGCAGGTCCTCGCGCACCAGCCCGCGCCGGATCAACGGCGTCAGCCCTTCCTCAACCGTGACCGCCAGCCCCTGCGGTGGCAGCTTCAGGACCGCCCCCGCCGCCTGCAACCGCCCGATCAGCGCCTCCACCCGCGTCGTCAACTCCTCCCGGCTGGCCACGCCCTCGCCCAGCGCCTTCGCCACCAGCGGCACCGGCAGGACCGGCACCACCGCCGCAATCGCCGCCATCAACCGCTCACCCAGCGCCTCGACCGTCCCGCCCGCCGCCAGATGAGCCCGCAGACTGAGAGGGGCGCCAAACCCTGCCGCCGCCGTCCCAAAACCCTTCGTCCGGCCTCGGAACCGCGCCCACAGGAACCGCGCGGCATGCCAGGCCACACGAACCGGTCGATTACGAAACCGTCGCGTCCCCGCCGCCGCCGCCTCGACCAGCACCCGGTCCTCCAGTACCCGGTCATAGGCCAGCCCCACCGGCACGAAGACCACGTCGCGCTCGTCCGGCTCCCAGCCCTCGACGATATAGCTCAAGAGCCCCAGCTTCGCCGGTCCGACCCGCCCATCCAGGCTCAACCCGCCCTCGGGGAAGATCGCCTGAGTCGTTCCCTCCTCGGTCGCCAGCTGCACATAGCGCGCTAGCACCTTCCGGTAGAGCGCGTTTCGCTCGCCGCGCCGGATGAAATAGGCCCCCATCGACCGGATCAGCGCCGACAGCGGCCAGATTCGCGCCCATTCACCCACCGCATAACTGATCGCAGACCGGTCCGACACCAGCCAGGTCACAAGCACATAATCCACGTTTGATCGGTGGTTCATCACGAAGATCACCGTGGCCCTCGGGTCCAGATGCCCCAGTTCCTTGTCCACCTTCCCGACCCGCACCCGATAGAGAAGCCGCGACAGCCACTTCGCCGCACGTGTCCCAAAGCCGAAATAGACCGTAGCCGAAAAGCCCGGCACGATCTCGCGGGCATAGCGTCGGGCCTCCTCGAAGGCGACCTCCCCCGGCACCCCGGTCTCGGCCGCATGCGCCATGGCCGCCTCGACCACCTTCTGGTCATAGGCCAGCCGCGCCACCATGTCGGATCGCTGCGCCAGCTTGAACAGGTCGATCTTCCGGTCCAGCCGGGCGTTCAGCCGCGACAGGGCGCGCTCGGCCCGGCGCCGGAAGAACCAGCGGACGGAGGGGAACAGGAAATGCGTGGCAAAGCTGATCGCCGCAAAGCCGAGGATCAGGACAAGCAACCAGACCGGAACCGCCACCGTGCCGAACATGGTCCCACCCTGCCCCAATCCGCAAACCTCGTCGATGACTTCGTCACTCCCCGGCTGACCCCAGCGATGAGAAGCCGAAGGCGAATGAGGAGCATCGCCGCAGCGCAGCGATTGACATTGGCATGATCTTTCCCGTATCCCATCCGTGACGCAATAAAATTACCCGCTCGATTCACGAGGCCACGATGACCGAAAAGCCCTGGCTCTTCCGCACCTACGCCGGTCACTCCACCGCCGCAGCCTCGAACGCGCTCTACCGGACGAACCTTGCCAAGGGTCAGACCGGCCTCTCCGTGGCCTTCGACCTGCCCACGCAAACCGGCTACGACAGCGACGACCCCCGCTCGCGCGGCGAGGTCGGCAAGGTCGGCGTGCCTATCGCCCACCTTGGCGACATGCGCGCCCTCTTCGCGGACATCCCGCTCGACCAGATGAACACCTCGATGACGATCAACGCCACCGCCCCCTGGCTTCTCGCCCTCTATATCGCCGTGGCCGAGGAACAGGGCGCCGACATCGGGGCCCTTCAGGGCACCGTCCAGAACGACATCATCAAGGAATACCTCTCGCGCGGCACCTACATCCTGCCGCCGCAACCCTCCTTGCGTCTCATCACCGACGTTGCCGCCTACACCGGGAAACACCTGCCGAAGTGGAACCCGATGAACGTCTGCAGCTACCACCTGCAAGAGGCCGGGGCCACGCCAGAGCAGGAGTTGGCCTTCGCCCTCGCAACTGCCTGCGCGGTCCTTGATGATCTAAAAGTGAAAGTTTCACCCGAGGATTTCCCCGCAATGGCGGGCAGAATGTCGTTTTTTGTAAATGCCGGCATCCGCTTCGTGACCGAGCTCTGCAAGATGCGCGCGTTCACCGCGCTGTGGGACGAACTCCTTGAATCCCGCTACGGCATCACCGATCCGAAGTTCCGTCGCTTCCGCTATGGCGTGCAGGTCAACTCGCTTGGCCTCACCGAACAGCAGCCGGAAAACAACGTCTACCGCATCCTTCTGGAAATGCTGGCCGTCACCCTGTCGAAAAACGCCCGCGCCCGCGCCGTGCAACTCCCCGCCTGGAACGAGGCGCTCGGCCTGCCCCGTCCCTTCGACCAGCAGTGGTCGCTGCGGATGCAGCAGATCCTCGCCTTTGAAACCGACCTTCTGGAATACGACGACCTTTTCGACGGCAACCCCGCCATCGACCGCAAGGTCGAAACCCTCAAGCAAGGCGCGCTGGAAGAGCTCGCCCATATCGACGCGATGGGGGGCGCCGTTGCCGCCATCGCCTACATGAAGGGCCGCCTGGTTGAGGCCAACGCCGAACGCCTGGCAAAGATCGAATCCGGCGCGACCACTGTCGTCGGCGTCAACAGGTTCACCACCACAGAACCCTCCCCCCTCGCCACCGGCGAAGGCGCGATCATGACCGCCGACCCAAAGGCCGAGGCCGACCAATGCGCCCGCCTCGCCCAATGGCGCGCACAGCGCGACCCGGGCAAAGTCCAGGAAGCCCTCGCGGCGCTGCGGAAAGCCGCCCAGTCCGGCGAAAACATCATGCCAGCCTCCATCCTGTGCGCCAAGGCAGGCGTCACCACCGGCGAATGGGGCGGGGCGATGCGCCAACTCTACGGCGAATACCGCGCGCCCACCGGCGTCTCCCAGCACCCCTCGAACCGCACCGAAGGCCTGGAACCCGTCCGCGACGCCGTGGCCCAAGTCGCCACCAAACTCGGCCGCCCGCTTCGCCTCCTCCTCGGCAAGCCCGGCCTCGACGGCCACTCGAACGGCGCGGAACAGATCGCCGCCCGCGCCCGCGACTGCGGGATCGAGATCACCTACGACGGCATCCGCCTCACCCCGCAGGAGATCGTCACCGCCGCCGTCGAGAAACAGCCCGATGTCATCGGCCTCTCCATCCTCTCAGGCAGCCACCTGCCCTTGATCCGCGAAACCCTGGACCTCATGCAAAAGCAGGGCCTCACCCAACCCCTTGTGGTCGGCGGCATCATCCCCGACGACGACGCGACAACGCTCAAGGCGATGGGCGTGGCGCAGGTCTACACGCCGAAGGACTTCCAGCTGAACCGGATCATGCTCGACCTCGTGGCACTCGCCGATCCCGCCCCGGTCGCTGCCGAATAGCGAAACGCGCCAAATCCCCGGTCTCTCGCAAAGAAGTCCTCGCCGTGGCAGACCGCACTTGACGCAGGTCAAGGCGGTAAGCCTCTTCCTGCCCGACGCTTGGCCATCCTCCCGACGCCAAGGGCTTCCAATGTTCGACCGTATCCGCTCCCTGATCCACCGCCTGCACGAGGTCACCGAGGCCGACACCCTTTCCGACCGCGACCTCCACGACCTCGGCATCAGCCGCGACCAGCTCCTCGATTTCCTCCGCATGCCGCAGGACATCACTGAACGGGTGACCGCGATGGCCGCCATCTTCGGCGTGCCCTTGGCCGACCTCAAGCGCAACTATCCGCAATGGATCGACCTTCTGACCACCTGCGGCCATTGCGCCGACCGCGGCGCCTGCCGCAAGGTCCTCGACAAGGGTTCGGCGGCGCGGCCGGATGAGGCAGGCTTCTGCGGCAACCGCGCCGTCTTTGCCGACTTGTCACACCAGATGGTCTGAGACCATTCAGCCCTCTGGCGCGGGGTCTGCCTTGCGCCAGACCGAGGCGCCGTTTTCATACAGCTTCACCAGCCCCACATCCGCCCGGGCCTGCCGCCCGATGTCCTGCACCAGCTCGCGGTGCGTGCTGCCCCGCAGGAACATGCAGCGCCGCGGCAGGGCATGCGCCTCAAGGTCCGGATTGATCTGCCGGTAGAACTGCTTTTCCGGGTCGAGCCCCGGCTTCATCCGCCGTGCCGCCTCGCGCAGGAAATCCCCCTCGAACACGCCCGGAGAGGTGGAGAACGCGTTGACCAGGGTATCCTCGACGATACGGCGCCCCTTCTTCACCACCCGGCGTGAGGTCTGGTGGTACAGCCCCCGTGTGTGCTTGTTCACGCACATGAAGGTCACCGCGCCCACGTCCGGCTCGAACAGGGGCTCGATCCGCTCGGGGCCGAATGGTTCCAGCGCGATCCAGTCGTCCTCCAGATGCAGCACCCGAGGCGCCGTTGTCGCCGCCCAGACCCGCATCACGGCCGAAGCGAAATCCGGCGTCTCGGGCCGGAAGATCAGCGCATCCGGGAAATGGCTGCGGATCATCGCCTCGCAGCGGTCGCCCTCGGCCTCGTCGCCCATGAAACGGTCGATGTTCGCAATCAGCCGGCGGATGTTGAAGTTCGGAAAGACATCCCGCGTGAACGACTCCAGCGTTCGCGCCAGCAGCGCCTCGCGGTGACCTGCGATCAGCGTAATGTCGTAGTCCAAGCCTCTATGCCCTCCCGCCGCATCCCCATCCGGATAGCGCAGGTCGGACGGGCGGACAAACCGGATTTTGCACCCTTGCCGGTCAGACCGCTGCACCGCATTAATGGTCAGATCCAGGGACGCTTGACCTTGCCACCCGACCAGACCGGACACCACCGGAAAGCCGCGCAAGCACAAGGCCTTAGCCGCAGACACGACAGGGAATCGGAAAATGACCTTCCACATCGGCGCCAAGCCCGGCGACATCGCCGAAACCGTGCTTTTGCCCGGCGACCCCTATCGCGCCCGCTGGGCCGCGCAGACCTTCCTCTCCGACGCAGTGCTGGTGAACGAGGTGCGCGGCATGCTCGGCTATACCGGAACCTGGAACGGCCACCGCGTCACCATCCATGGTTCGGGCATGGGGATGCCGTCCCTGTCGATCTACGCCAACGAGCTGATCCGCGACTATGGCGCCAAGACCCTGATCCGCATCGGGTCCGCCGGTGCGCTGCCGACCCACGTCAAGGTCCGCGACGTGATCCTGGCCCAGACCGCCTCGACTGTCGGCTCGCCCTCCCGCACCATCTTCAAGGAACTGAACTTCGCCCCCTGCGCCGATTTCACCCTCCTCCAGAAGGCCCACGCCGCCGCCACGGCCAAGGGCACCCCGGTCCATGTCGGCGGCATCTACTCGTCCGACACCTTCTACGACGAACGCCCCGACCTGTCGGAGCAGCTCCTCCGCCACGGCTGCCTTGGGGTCGAGATGGAAGCGGCCGAACTCTACATGGTCGCCGCCCGCCACGGCGCCCGCGCGCTTGCCGTCCTCACCGTCTCCGACCACATCACGACCGGAGAGGCGCTCCCCGCCGACCAGCGCGAACGCAGCTTCGGGGCGATGGTGGAAATCGCGCTGCACGCCGCCTTCGACTAAGCCCTTGCACAAGGTCGCTGCGTCCCCATCTTGGGACAGAATAAACGGGTCCGGTGTCATGCTCTCACGTCGCCTCGTGCTTTCCCTGCCACTGGCCTTTGTGGCCGCAGGCTCTGCCTATACCCTGATGCAACCGGCTCAGGCGGGGCAGACACTTGACGCAGAAACCGCCTTCCAGCGCGCCCAGGCGGGCAATCTCCTTCTCATAGACATCCGTCAGCCCGACGAATGGGCCGATACCGGCAGCCCGGAAGGCGCGCAGCGGCTGGACCTACGCAGCCCCGACTTCCTCGATCGGCTTTCGGAACTGGCCGAAGGCGACACCGACCGCCCTATCGCACTGATCTGCGCCACAGGCGGCCGGTCAGCGCGGACGGCCCGGGCCCTCACCGCTGCCGGGTTCACCAATGTCCTCGACGTGTCTGAAGGCATGCTCGGCTCTTCTGCCGGTCCCGGCTGGCTTGCCCGCGGCCTGCCCACCGTCACCAACTGACCGCTTCCGGCTTGCATCCGCTCTCGCGGACAGGTCATCTTCCCGGACCTGACCGGAGTCCGCCATGCCCCACCTCGCCCCCCGCCCCTGGGTCCCCGCCGCGTGTGAGACCTACATCCAGCGCCTCGCCACCGATGCCGCCAAACCCTCCGCCCAGGTCGCCGCCCGCCTTGACGCCCTCATCGCGAAGAACCGCGAGATCCACGATCAGGACTGCTTCAACCTCAACCCCGCGACCAACGTGATGAACCCCCGCGCCGAGGCGGCGCTGGCCTCCGGCCTCGGCTCGCGCCCCTCGCTCGGCTACCCCGGCGACAAGTACGAAATGGGGCTGGAGGCGATCGAGGAAATCGAGGTCCTCGCCGCCGAGCTTGCCGCCGAGGTCTTCCACGCCAAGTATGCCGAAATCCGCGTGGCCTCGGGCGCTTTGGCCAACCTTTACGGCTTCATGGCCCTCGCAAAACCCGGCGACAGCATCATCGCGCCCCCCGGCACCATCGGCGGCCACGTCACTCACCACGCCGCCGGCTGTGCGGGCCTCTATGGGCTGACGACCCACGCGGCCCCCATCGACGCGGACGGCTATACCCTTGATCTGAAAGGCCTCGAAGACCTCGCCCACGCCGTCCGCCCGAAGATCATCACCGTCGGCGGCAGCCTGAACCTCTTCCCGCATCCGGTGGCCGAGGTCCGCAAGATCGCCGACCAAGTGGGCGCCAAGGTCCTGTTCGACGCCGCCCACCAATGCGGCATCATCGCCGGGGGTACTTGGGCGAACCCCCTGACCGAAGGCGCGCATCTGATGACGATGTCGACCTACAAAAGCCTCGGCGGCCCCGCCGGTGGCCTTATCGTCACCAACGACGCCGCCATCGCCGAACGCCTCGACGCCATCGCCTTCCCCGGCCTCACCGCCAACTTCGACGCCGCGAAATCGGCTGCCCTCGCCTACACCCTCCTCGACTGGCGCGACCATGGGCACGCCTACGCCAACGCGATGGCCGACCTCGCCAAGGCCCTCGCCCACGAACTCACCACCCTCGGCCTCCCCGTCTTCGCCGCCGACCGTGGCGCCACCACCTCGCACCAGTTCGCCATCGAAGCCGCCGCTTTCGGCGGGGGCCAGGCTGTCTCGAAGACACTCCGCAAGGCAGGTTTCCTAGCCTGCGGCATCGGCCTCCCCCTCCCCGAGGTCCCCGGCGACATGAACGGCCTGAGGATCGGAACGCCCGAGCTTGTCCGCCGCGGCGTCACCCCCGCCGACGCCCCGGCCCTCGCCGCCCTGATCGCCGAGGGCCTCCGTTCGAACGCCCCCGAATCCGTCGCGCCGCGCACCAAGGCCCTGCGCGCCCGCTTCCAGGGCCTCCACTTCATCAACGCTTGACCATCCCCGCCCCGTCCCGTCTTCTGCCGCCAAACGGCAGGAGACGGCGATGAAACAGCGGCAGCTTGGACGGACTGGCCCCAAAGTCTCGGCTCTCGGCCTCGGCTGCCTCTCCTTCGGCGGCATGTTCGGCCCCACCACGGAAGCCGAAAGCCTCCGCACCCTCGACGCTGCCTGGGACGCAGGGATCACCTTCCTCGACACCGCCAACCGCTACGGCGAGGGCGTCAGCGAGACCTTCATCGGCAAATGGCTGAAGCAGTCAGGCAAACGCCCGCACATCGCCACCAAGGCCGCCTTCTCCGACGACCCCGCCCGCCGCATCGACAACCGGCCGGAACACCTGCGCGCCGAACTCGAACGCTCGCTCAAGCGTCTTGGCACCGACCACGTCACCCTCTTTTACGCCCACCGCCACGACCCCTTAGTCCCGGCGGAAGATCTCGCAGGCACCATGCAACGCCTTGTCGAAGAAGGCAAAATCCTTGGCTATGGCCTGTCCGAAATCGGCCCCTACACGCTGGAACGCTGCCACGCCGTCCACCCGGTCATGGCAGTCCAGAACGAATACTCCCTCTGGACCCGCACTCCGGAACTCGGCCTCATCCAGCGCTGCGCCCAGCTTGGCGTCGCCTTCGTCCCCTTCTCCCCCCTCGCCCGCGGAGCCTTCGGCACGCCCATGACCGACCCCGCGACCTTCCAGCCGAAGGAATTCCGCACCCGCATCCCGCGCTTCCACCCGGAGAACTGGCCGAACAACCGCGCCAAGCTCGACGCCTTCCACGCCTTCGCACAGGGCCGAGGCTTCACCCCAGCCGCCCTTGCCCTCGCCTGGCTCCTCGACCGGGGCGTGCACATCCTGCCGATCCCTGGCACCCGCACGGCCGAGCACCTCCGAGCTTGGGCCATGGCTCCCGAAATCGACCTCGACGACCACGACCGGAACGAGATCGACCGCCTCCTCCCCATCGGCTGGGCCTGGGGCGACCGCTACGACGACCTTCAGGCACAGACGGTCGAACGCTACTCCTAACCGTGGGTCCGGTCATACGGGTTCGGCCCCGACGGTGCCCACCCGACCGGAGGCGCCTTCGGCTTGAACACCTGCACCAGCAGGGGATGACACGCGGCGACATCGGACGAATGCTCGCTGGAACAATCCCCGCCCGGACAGGCCGACAGCACCCCCAGAAGGTCGATCTCGGCCATGAACTCCAGGTAGTCCCCGGGCCGCACGGGCGAGGCCTTCATGAAATACTGCCCGGTGTCGCGGGTGAACCCGGTGCACATGAAGACGTTCAGCACGTCATGCACATGCAACTCCGCCGCCTTCGCGGGCAGGCCCCAGTGATCCGCAACCGCACGGGTCAGGTTGGAATGGCAGCAGTGGTGATACTGCTCGCCCCCCGACAACAGCGCATGAGTATAGGGATCGCAGCGCGTACCGATCACGTCATGCACCGACCCGCCAAAGACATCGAACCCGTACCAGTCCAGCGTGTCCTCGGTGATCGTTGCCATCGGCCGCAGATAGGGCAAACAGGACCACATCCGGTCCCCCGTCGACAAATGCGTCCCGTGCAGCGCCCGCGTCTTGCCCGAAAAGAACCGCTCGCCCAGGTTCTCCAGGGCAAACAGGTTCAGGTCACCCACCTGAGGCCCCTCGACACTGACGATCCGGAAAAACCACCCCGCCGGAACCTCGAAACTGCGGGCCTCACGCGGCGGGACCAGCACCTCGGACACCAGCGTCCACCCCTCCCGCGCCGCGCGGTAGGCGGCAAGGTCAGGCCGAGGCAGCCCCTCCACCGGATAGCAAATCACGGGGACCACAGCCTTGCGGGCTGCAGCATCGGCGGGGGCGGGGTGTTCGGGATGATCGGGCTTCATGGCCGCAAGTCTTCCCGGAACCGCCACCCCCCGCAAGCGCCGATTTCTTGAAAGAAAACGGACCGAAGCCTTCAAGGGCTCCGTCGAGCGGTTATCGAAAACGCCGTGCCCAGCCCTACCGTTTCTGCCGCAGACAATCCTTCGGCTCCGCCCCCCGCGCCTCGGCCCCGCAGACCGCGCAGCGCCAGAAGTCCGGCGCCACGCTGCGATCCAGTCGCCAGCGGCACTCCCGCGTCAAGGTCGTGGTCCGCCACTGGTGCCAAAGAAACAGGTAGACCGCGCCCGCCAGAATCAGCAGTGGCAGCGGCACGGGCGGCCCTTAAACCACCCGTTCCACCATCATCTTCTTGATTTCGGCAATCGCCTTGGCCGGGTTCAACCCCTTGGGGCAGGTCTTCGCGCAGTTCATGATCGTGTGGCAGCGGTACAGCTTGAACGGATCTTCCAGCTGATCCAGCCGCTCGCCCGTGGCTTCATCGCGCGAGTCGATGATCCAGCGATAGGCATGCAGCAGCGCCGCAGGCCCCAGATACCGGTCCGAGTTCCACCAGTACGACGGGCAAGAGGTCGAACACGACGCACACATCACGCATTCATACAGCCCGTCCAACTTCTTCCGGTCCTCGATCGACTGCCGCCACTCCTTGGCCGGGCGGTTCGTCTTCGTCTCGAGCCACGGCATGATCGACGCATGCTGGGCGTAGAAATGTGTCAGGTCCGGGATCAGGTCCTTGATGACCGCCATATGCGGCAGGGGGTAGATCTTCACGTCGCCCTTGATCTCATCGAGGCCATAGATGCAGGCCAGCGTGTTGATCCCGTCGATGTTCATCGCGCAGGACCCGCAGATGCCCTCGCGGCAGGACCGCCGGAAGGTCAGGGTCGGGTCGATCTCGGTCTTGATCTTGATCAGCGCGTCCAGGACCATCGGACCGCAGGTATCCATGTCGACGAAATAGGTGTCGACCCGCGGGTTCTCGCCGTCATCGGGGTTCCAGCGGTAGATCTGGAACTTGCGCACGTTCCGGCCCTCGGGCTTGGGCCAGGTCTTGCCAGTGCGGATCTTGGAATTCTTCGGCAGGGTGAACTGGACCATGGGTCAACCTTTCCTGGTCTTGGTCTTCGACTGGGTGGGGGTCGCGGGCTTTGTCAGCTCGTACAACGTCTCGCCGCGCATCAGGGAATAGGTGGAAACGTCCGGTTCGACCGAGACGAACTCGTGCAGCTCGAACCCGGCCGCGCGCATGTGATCTTTCACGTCGCGCCCGAAATAGCGGCTGTGGTCCTTCTGGCCGAAATGCAGCATCCGGTCCCGCGCCGTGGTGATGGCGGGGTTGACGTAAGTCGTCTCCCAGGCCTCGATCACCGGGGTCGTCACCACCAGCCGCCCGCCAGGCGTCAGCACCCGGAAACATTCGGCAAGCGCCTTGTGGTGATCGACATGTTCCAGGATCTGATGCGCGATGATCAGGTCGAAACTCGCGTTGTCCAGCTCCAGCGCCTCGATGTTCAGCTTGCGGTCGACCTTCGTCCGCATGAAATCGGCGGTGACATAGGTCCCCGCCATCTCCCGCAGGATCGGCTCGAACACGGGTTCCGGCGCGAAATGCAGGACCGACATGTCCTTGCCGATCCCGCCCCGCCGGTCGATCCACAGCTTGAACAGCCGATGCCTCTCCCGTGATCGGCACAAGGGACACAGCCCGTCCAGACGCGGAGGTTCCCCCACCGGAGCAAACTCGCCGACATAGCCGCAGACCGGGCAGGTCCGGGTGAACCCCGTCACCATCATCGCCTCGAACTCGCGCACGCGCCGCCGCCGGATGCGCTCCAGCGCGCCCTTGGCGAACCGCACCTGCCGCGGATCCGGCGTGGGGATCACATCCTTCGCCATCAGCGCCAATCCGGCCGCGCGTACAAGGGTCGGCTCGGCGGCTCGCCCGCCTTGTTCATCACACAGGTCTCGTAGACCGCCGACGGGTCCTTGCCCAGAAGGAAGTCCGAACTCACGTTCAACTCCAGCCCCGCCGCTGTTCGCCCGCCCGAACCAACCCCGACCGAGACCTCGCCCCGGGGCTGCTTGGCCAGCCGCGCGCGCTCAAAGCACTGCCGCTCGGCCTCGGCCAGCGACATCGGCCCGCAGGCGGACAGAACCAGCGGCAGCAGCAGAAGACCCGCCCCGATCACCCGTTTCATCATGCGCTCCTTGCCTCTGCCGCTTCGGGCCGGATCGTCCCCAGGGGCACCAGCTGGCGCTTGCCCATCGGACCCCGACCCGGGGTAAAATCTTCCAGCACCTGCAACCCGTTCGACCGCACGCGCGAAGCGCGCAGATGAACCTGCCGCACCCGCTGCCCCTCCAGCGCATATTTCAGGAACCGCTCAGAATGGAGCCGCTTGCCCCGCGCGCAGTATTCCCCCATCCGGTCCGCCCGCTTGCCATAGGCGGCAATCCCCTCCGCCCCCTTGGCCAGCGCAAACCGGTCGTTCAGCCCGAACCACTGCGACCAGTCCGGGACCAGCACGAAGGACCGATGCGCCCGCGCGAGGAAGTCCAGAGGCTCGGCCATGCTGTCGTGATACAGCAGGTCCGGCCGGGCAAAGACCACGATATCCGGCTCGAACGCTTCCGCCAGCAGCGTCGCCCGCTTCAGCGAATGCAGCTGATGCACCAGATTGCGGAACGAGGCGAAGTCGTCACGCCAGATGTCGCCCTTCGCCTGCATCGCGGCCATCGGATACAGGTCCAGACACGCGCCCGGAGCCTCAAGCTCCACCCCGTCCAGCGCCAGCAGCCGGTATTCCTCGGGGTCAAGCTGCCCCTCTTCCCCGGACCGCGCGTTCTGGATCGCCGTCTGGGCGAAGAAATGCCCGAACAGCCGCACCTCCCGCGCGATGGCACGGGCCGGGTCGATCACGTTTTCAAGGATCGCAGGCAAGGTCAGCCGCAGCGCGCGCGTGATGCCGAAGAAGACGACCGCGACCTTCAGGTCTGGCCTGATGCGCCCCTTCACACCCCCCCGCTCTGTCCCAGCCGCCGCCATGTCGGGTGTCAGCCACCGACCAGAGGCGGAACGCCATTCGCCGCAAAGCAGCTTTGCGCCGCAGGCCGCAAGGCGATCTCGCGGATCGTGGCCTTGGTCGCCGTCCCCGCTTCCACCCCCACATCCCGCGCCAGAAGCCGCAGCTCGTTCTCGCTGGCCGCGTCCAGAATGCACTTGGTCGCCTTCCGGGCGGGTTCAGCCGGCATGTCGATGTTCACCACCGGAAACACCACCGTATGCGCCGTGCGCTTCAGCGTGTCATTGACCAGTTCGGCCGGATCGCAGGCGGCAAGCAGCAGAATGCACAAAGAGATCTGCCCTGACCTCTGAAGCTGTTTCTTGACAATGCACTTCTTCATGCCATCCCTCCCTGCGATTGCACGACCTCGCCGCGACCCGCGACCTTGAACGCGTAGGTCCAAATCTCTTCGGAAACATGCGCGTGGTGACGCATGGTAAAGCTATTGTGGATCGACTCATGTCCATAGCGCCCGATCCGCAGCCAGCTTGCATCCCTTGGCAGGCACACTGGCGTGATCCCACGCTCGAACGCCCAGCGCGCCAACCTGACATCTACGAACTTGCGGCTGTCGCGCATGAACTCATAGGTCGGGGCATCTGCCCCGCGTATGATCGCCGAGTTCGTGGCGATCTGGTCAACCACCGTCGCTTGATCCAAGGCGCGGTCACAGGCCCAAACTTTGCGATAGTTTGCGATCCTCTGGCGCGAAAAGGAAAAGTATCGGATCGGGTGTTTCAGGGTCGGCTTCAGGTAAAGCGACCCATGATACCCGGCCAGCCAGCGACCGGGGCCAAGTGCGTTGAACCGGTCGACAGTGCGCGAGACGAAGTCAGCACGAGGGTAGATGTCGTCGTCGACATACATCACCAGATCTTCTGCGGCAGGTTGGACGTAGAATTTGCCCACATCCATCGTGTTCTCTTCCGGAATGACCGGCACCACCCGGTCAATGCTGGCCAGTTCTGCAGGGATCACATCATACTCGTTCAGGACCACATTCAACCTGTCGACCTGCGAAGCAAGCGCTCGTACGACGTCCAGCATGCCGTCACGACGCGGCGGATAGGTGGCCAAATTCGCGACGATCACGGTTTGCCCTCGGACAGCGTGTCGCATGGGCGCGCAAACAGCTTGAAACTGGCAAAGGACGTTGTGCGCGGGTCGCTTCCCGGTCGCATCGGATAGGGTTGTTCGAACGCCTCGACCAAAGCGAAAGCGGGCGCATGCGCCGCTATCCAATTCGAATAGGATCGGTGCCGGACATGGGTCGCTCTGCTGGGAGTATCTGTATCCGAACTGTAGACCAGCACGAACCGCCTCGAAGCAGAGAACAGAGTCTCCATATAGCGCTCGAAGATTGCATCCTCGACCAGATGATAGATCACGTCCAAAGACATGGACATGTCGGCTTGCGCTGGATTGACTTGATACTCTGCGTCGGTCAAAAACTGCCAGTTCTCTCGTCCAGCAAAACGCTTCCGACAGGCGGTGACGACTGCCGGGCTGATATCTACCCCGGTGTAGTTTTCAATCGTCAGAAGCGAACACTGATTGCCATCACCGCTGCCAAATTCGATGACGCTTTGCACTTCATGCGTCTTCACCAGATCATTTATGAAGCCGGCTTTGTATTCGGCCAATCTGCCGTAGGACCCTGCTCCAGAATTCCCCCCAGCTTCATATCGATCACGCCAGTAAGCATCCGAGTGGAACTCGCTAACTTCCTTCTTGCGTCGAAAAAGCGAGCGCAGCGTGACTGCCATCAGAACTTCCTTTCCGCCGGGGCGATCTTCGCCAGAGCGATCCCGCCTTGCGCCTCGGTGGTCAGAGGGTCGGTATGCACCGCCCGGTAGTCAAGCGTGACCTTGTCGCCATCCACCCAGGCCAGCGAATGTTTGCGCCAGTTGACGTCATCGCGCTGCGGGTAATCCTCATGCGCATGCGCCCCCCGGCTTTCGGTCCGGGCATGGGCCCCGTAGATCGTCGCCAAGGCGTTCGGCATCAGGTTGGTCAACTCCAGCGTCTCCATCAGGTCGCTGTTCCAGACGAGACTCCGGTCGGTGACATGCAGGTCATTCATCTTGCCCGCGATCACCGTCATCTTCTTCTCGCCCGCCGCCAGGGTTTCCTCGGCACGGAACACCGCCGCATCGGCCTGCATCGTGCGCTGCATCTCCAGCCGCAGTTCCGCCGTCGGAACCGCGCCCTTGGCGTTCCGCAGGTCGTCGAACCGACCCAAGGCCTTGTCGACCTCGGCCTTGTTGGTGGCAGGCACGGACGCCCCTCGATCCACCACCTGCCCCGCCCGGATCGCCGCAGCGCGACCGAACACGACGAGGTCAATCAGCGAGTTCGACCCCAGCCGGTTCGCCCCATGCACAGAAGCACACCCAGCTTCACCAACCGCCATCAGGCCCGGGAAGACTGCATCCGGGTTGTCCTTCGTCGGGTTCAGAACCTCGCCCCAATAGTTCGTCGGGATGCCGCCCATGTTGTAGTGCACCGTCGGCAGCACCGGGATCGGCTCCTTGTGCAGGTCCACGCCTGCGAAAATCCGCGCGCTTTCCGTGATCCCCGGCAACCGCAACTCCAGCGACTCGCGGGGCAGATGCGACAGGTTCAGGTGGATGTGGTCGGCATTCGCCCCCACGCCCCGGCCTTCCCGGATCTCGATCGTCATGCAGCGGCTGACATAGTCGCGTGGCGCCAGGTCCTTGTAGTGCGGCGCATACCGCTCCATGAACCGCTCGCCCGCGCTGTTCGTCAGATACCCGCCCTCACCCCGCGCGCCCTCGGTGATAAGACAGCCCGAGCCATAGATCCCCGTCGGGTGAAACTGCACGAACTCCATGTCCTGCAGCGGAAGACCCGCCCGCGCCACCATGCCCCCGCCGTCCCCGGTGCAGGTATGCGCCGAGGTCGCGCTGAAGTAAGCCCGCCCGTAACCGCCCGTCGCCAAAACCACCATCTTCGCGTTGAAGACATGGATCGTGCCGTCGTCCAGTTTCCAGGCGACAACGCCCGTGCAGGCCCCGTCGGTGATGATCAGGTCCAGCGCGAAATATTCGATGTAGAACTCCGCGTTGTTCTTCAGCGACTGCCCATACAGGGTATGCAGGATCGCATGCCCCGTCCGGTCCGCCGCCGCACAGGTCCGCTGCACCGGCGGGCCATTCCCGAACTCGGTTGTGTGCCCGCCAAAGGGCCGCTGGTAGATCTTGCCCTCTTCGGTGCGCGAAAACGGCACCCCGTAATGCTCCAGCTCGTAGACCGCTTTCGGGGCCTCCCGCGCGAGGTATTCCATCGCGTCGGTGTCGCCCAGCCAGTCCGACCCCTTCACGGTGTCGTACATGTGCCACTGCCAGTGGTCAGGCCCCATGTTCCCAAGGCTGGCCGCAATCCCCCCCTGCGCCGCCACCGTGTGCGACCGCGTCGGGAACACCTTCGTCACGCAGGCCGTCCGCAGCCCCTGCTCGGCCATGCCCAAGGTCGCGCGCAAGCCAGCCCCGCCAGCCCCCACCACGACCACGTCATACTCATGCGTCTCATACGGATAGGCAGTCATCATCAGGTCCTTCACAGCGCCATGCGGGCCAGGGCGAACAGCCCCGTCGCGGCAATCACCCAGGAAAGCGAGATCGCGAAGATGATCAGCATCTTCCGCGTCGTGCCCCGGGCGTAGTCCTCGATCATCGTCGTCGCGCCCATCGCGAAATGGCGCATCCCGACCACCAGCACCAGCGCCGTCAGGATCGCCGGGAACGGGTGCGAGAAGGTCTCCAGCACCGCCTCGCGGCTCTGGCCCAGCGCCCGGCCGAACACGTACAGCCAGACCGGCACCAGGAAAGCCAATCCGACGGCCGAGACCGTCATCGACCAGTGATGCTCCGTCCCGGCATGGGCGGCACCCCGACCCTCGGCGCGCTTGCGGGGAGTGATATAGCGCATGGCGGCTTCCCTCACTGAACCAGAAGAATTGTGATCACAGTCAGCACGACCGACCCGATGACGCAGGCCCAGCCCAGCTTTTCCGCCGTGGGCACGTCCAGCCCGTGGCCCGCATCGAAGTAGATGTGCCGCAAGCCCGCCAGGTAGTGATACCATACCGCCCAAAGCGACCCGGTGAACACCAGGTCCCCGAACCAGCTGGTCGCCACTGCATTGGCCGTTGCGAAATACGCATCCGACGTCGCCGCGGCCAGCAGCCACCACACCCCCAGCACCACCCCCGCCACCAGCGCATGTCCGGTGATCCGCGTCAGGATCGAGCTGACCGCCGTCATCTGGATGCGGTAGACCTGCAGATGCGGAGACAGGGGGCGGGATACGGGCGCGGCCCGCTTGACGTCTGCCATGATCGATCCTCACGTCTGGCGGCGCGGGTCCATCGGGCCAGCGCCAGGCTGTCGTTCGCTGTCCTGCATAGCGCGGATTTTGCGCGTGTCACGCAGGGATTGCCGCAACTGCAACATGTTGTCGCTATCATGCGCGGATTTCTTTGCTTTGTGATCACGACTTTCAGAGGCGTGATCACAGCACGGGCCAACCGCGACTCAGCGCGGCACCAGCGCCCAGTAGTCCAAGTCCAGAAGCACCTCGGGCAGGTATTTCCCGTCCGTCCCGCGCAACTCGCCCACCTTGCCCTTCGTCGCCACCAGCCGCAGCCGCAGCGCCCCCACGGAGGGCACCGCAGTTTCCGCCCGGTCCAGCACCTCCGACCAGGCCCTGACCGTATCCCCCGCAAAACACGGGTTCGCATGCGCCCCTGCGTTCAGCGCGACGATCATCTGCGCGTTCGCCAGCCCGTTGAACGACAGCGCGCGGGCCAGCGAGATCACATGCCCGCCATAGATCAGCCGCCGCCCATCCTCGCGCTGGCCCACGTCGAAATGCACCTTTGACGTGTTCTGCCAAAGCCGCGTCGCCAGCATGTGCTCGGCTTCCTCGATGGTCACCGCATCGACATGGTCGATCACCTCGCCGAAGGCGTAGTCGCCCCAGCGATGCGGCTCCCCCGACAGCCCGAAATCATGGCGCGAAAAATCCAGCCCCTCCGGTACCACCAGCGCCTCAGCCGAAACCACCGACGCCAGCTCCGGTACTGCCACCGGCACCACGACCTCCCGCCGCCGCTTGCGCACCATCACCCAGCGGACATACTCCAATACCGCCTCGCCATGCTGGTTGATCCCGCGCGTCCGCACCCAGACCACCCCCGTCGCGCCCGACGAGGTCTCTTTCAACCCGATCACCTCGGACTCCGACCGCAGCGTATCCCCTGGCCAGACCGGCCGCAGCCAGCGCCCCTCGGCATAGCCAAGGTTTGCCACCGCATTCAGGGAGATGTCCGGTACCGTCTTGCCAAACACCGTATGGAAGGCGATCAGGTCGTCCAGCGGGCTCGCCTTCAGGCCAACCGACCGCGCGAATTCGTCGGACGAATACAGGGCCCCCCGCGCCGGATACAAAGCGTGGTACAGCGCCCGCTCCCCCGCCCCGACCGTGCGCGGCACCGCATGGGCAATCACTTCGCCCAGGGTGTAATCTTCGAAGAACCGCCCCGGATTCGTCTTCATTGCTCGCCCAACTTCACATCCGGGTGGTACTCGCCCTCCACCTCCTTCACCACCGCCTGCCCGCAGCGCATCACGCCATTGGCCGCGTCAAAGGCATAGGTGGGTCCGCCATGCAGCTCCCATCCCTTGTTCAAGGCCGCCGTCACCTTGTGACAGAAGGCCGATGTGTCATCCGCACTCAGAAACCGATAGAGCTTCATCTTCCCCAAACCTCAGACAATTCGACTAAAATTGTCTTGCCCATGCCTCAAATACTCCGCGGGGGGTTTGGGGGGCGCGAAGCCCCCCAATACTCCGTCAGCCCCAGGGCGGCACCCCCAGCCAGTTGTGCACCAGCATCACCACGCCCATCACCACGACTGCACCCACCACGGCCCCGATCTCCTTGCCCACTGGCGCGGGCTCCGGCAGCGGCCCCCTCGGCTCGGCCTTGTTGATCAGGATCACCGACACCACGGCCCAGGCCAGGATCCCGCCAAACAGTACGATCGAGGCAAGGTCGCCGTTCACCAGCAGATGCGCGACAGCCCAGGTCTTCACCGCCGTCAGCTGCGGATGCCGGATGACCCGGGTGATCCGCGTTTTCATGCCCGATGCCGCGTACAGGTAGAAGGCGAACAGCATCAACAGGTTGTTCACATGCACCAGAAACCGTGGCGGGTCCCAGACCGGCACGAACTCCGCCCCGTCGATCCCCAGCCAGACGCTGCCGCGGAAGCCGACCACCATCAGCACCACGCCCGCCAGCACCAGCGCCGTGACGATCCCCTTCCCCGGCTCGCCAAAGCGCGCCCGCGATGCCGGAGCCATCCGCTTCCACAGATGCGCCGCCCACCACAGCGCCAAACCCAGTACGATCAGTGTCATCGAAGGCCTCCAGCCGGTTCATCGGCCGCACCCTGCCCCTAAACCGCAAACGCCGCAATTGCCTCGGCCTTGCGGATCAGGGCCTGCGCTGTCGCCGCATGCAGGTTCTCGACGATCTTCCCGTCGACGACCGCAACCCCCTGCCCACGCATCCGCGCCTCGGAATAGGCCGCGATCTGACGACGGGCCAGCGCAACCTCTTCCTCAGACGGAGCGAACACCGCGTTCGCGACCTCCAGCTGCGCCGGGTGGATC
Source organism: Rhodobacter sp. SY28-1 (assembly GCF_005222785.1). Lineage (GTDB taxonomy): Bacteria > Pseudomonadota > Alphaproteobacteria > Rhodobacterales > Rhodobacteraceae > Tabrizicola. The sequence goes on from NZ_STGH01000002.1 coordinate 449,772, forward strand.
AGCGTCTTGCCGTCGAAACCCATGTCGCGCCCCTGCTCACATTCGGCCCGCAGACCCGCCTCGTCCTTGAACGCGTTGAAAACGCCATCCACGATGACCTTGCCTTCGGCCCGCGCCGCCAGCACGCAAGTGCCCAGACCCGCCATCAGCGGCAACCGGTCGGCCCGGAACCGCGCGCCCAGCTCCTTGGCCAGGTCATTGGTCCCCATGACCATCCCCTCCAGCCGGGGATGCGCCGCAATCTCCCCGGCATTCAGGCATCCTTTCGCCGTCTCCAGCATCGCCCATAGCGGAGCCTTGACCTTCCCCGCCACCGCATCCAGATCGGCCGCCGAATTCACCTTCGGCAGCAAGACCGCATCCACCCCCGGATGCCCCCCGAAGGCCGCGAGGTCCCCCTCAGCCCACTCGGTCCCAAGGCCATTGACCCGCACGATCCGCGCCCGCGGCCCATAGTCGGTGTCGCCGAGGCCCGAGGCCAGCACCTCCCGCGCCCGCACCTTCTCCTCGGGCGACACCGCATCTTCCAGATCGAAGATGATCGCATCAGCAGCCAACTCCCGCGCCTTCTCCAGAGCCCGCTCACGCGAGGCGGGAATATACAGGACAGACCGATAGGGACGCGCCACGACTCACCTCCGCGCAACATTCTTGCGCTTGAAAGCACGGATCGGACACAAACGGCAAGCCCAATTTCGCCGCAATGCAGAAACTCCTTGGCACCCGCAGCGCCGACTCGCCCCGTTAACCGCCTGTCAGCCTGATCCCGGCAGCCTTTCCTGCATCCCGAACGCCAGAAAGGCCCGCCCATGACCCAGCAAATGTTCACCCTCTCCTTCGGCCTCGCTGCCGTCCTTGCCGTCCCCCAGATCGTCCACTCCGCCCCGCAATGCGACAGCCGCGAGGCGGTCATCTCGCTTCTTGCCGACCGCTACGGCGAAACCCGTCGCTCGGTCGGGATCGCCGGTCAGGCCGCCGTGATGGAGCTTTTCGCTTCCCAAGAAACCGGCACCTGGTCGATCACCATGACGCTCCCCCACGGCATGATGTGCCTGATGGCTTCGGGCTCGAACTACGAGACGGTGACCGAAGAACTGCCCGCCAGGGGCGACCCGGCCTGATCTGGCTCGCAGCGCTTGCAGGCCCGGAACCCCGCCGCCTCACACGCGTCGACCGTCGCCCGGAACTCCACGTTCTTCTGGAGCGGCGTCCGCGCCGGGCAGGTCATCCGGCAGAAGATCCCGGTGGTCTTCACACAGACCAGGACCCCGAGAAACCGACCGTCCCGCGCCACCAGCGACGCATAAAGCTCATCCGCATCCGGCATCCTCTCGACCTCCGCAATCCTGGCGTACCGCCTGCCACCCCGCGTCCCCTCTCCCCACCGGGGGAGAGGGCCAGGGTGAGGGGGCAGACCGGCAAAGCATGGCAGGATCGCACGGGAACGTCAGCACCCGCAGACTGGAACCCGCAAGAACCGGGTCAGATCACCGCCCGTGCCCCGTCCCAGATCAGCTTCAGCGAAATCAGGAACAGCGCCCAGGTCACCAGCCGGTAGAACAGCTTCTCCGGCATCCGCCGCACCATCCGCACCCCAGCGAATACCGCAATCACCGCCGGGATGCTCAGCACCGCCGCGACCTTCAGATTGCCGAGGTTCAACTGACCCAAGGCGTAATAGGGCACCAGCTTCACCGCGTTGATGATCGCGAAGGCAATCGTCGAGGTCCCGGCGAACACCGCCTTCGGCATGCCCAGGGGCAGCGTGTAGACCTGATAGGGCGGTGCACCGGCATGGCTGACGAAACTCGTGAACCCTGCCACGCCGCCCCAGAACATCCCCGGCGCCACCTCCGCCCGCTTCGGTTCCCCCCCCACCGGGCGCCGCAGGACCAGGTTCAGCGCAAAGGCCAGCCCGATCACCCCCACCAACAGCGTGACCGCCGCCTCCGACACGATCGAGGCCGTAGCCCAGCCTACGCCCACCCCGACGATCGCCGCCGGCACCACGATGCCCAGCACCCGCCGGTCGAACTCATGGCGGTAGGCGTACAGCCCGAACATGTCGGACACGACAAAGACAGGAAGCAGCATCCCCGCCGCGACCACCGGGTTCATCACCAGCGCCATCACCGGCACCGCCAGCATGCCAACGATGGGAATCCCGCCCTTGCCCATCCCCACCATCGCGGCAGCCGCCACGGCCGCCACCCAGAACCAGACTTCTTCCATCGCGCCCTCCACCGGCGTTACCGCTAACCCCTCCGACCTCCGACCGAAAGCGCGATTTTTTAGCATACAATGGTATACAACGCGCCGCCCAAGGCTGGACAGCCGCCCGATTAGCCGCTACCCCTCTGGCCGATTCACCCGAACCAGGAGGCTCCCATGGCCAGACCCAAGATCGCCCTCATCGGCGCCGGTCAGATCGGCGGCACGCTTGCGCATCTGATCGCGCTCAAGGAACTGGGCGACGTCGTCCTGTTCGACATCGCCGAGGGCACGCCGCAGGGCAAGGCCCTGGACCTCGCGCAGTCCGGCCCGGTCGAAGGCTTCGACGCCTCGCTCACCGGCACCAACACCTACGCCGACCTTGCGGGCGCCGATGTCTGCATCGTCACCGCCGGTGTCCCCCGCAAACCGGGGATGAGCCGCGACGACCTTCTGGGCATCAATCTCAAGGTGATGAAGTCCGTGGGCGAAGGCATCAAGGCCAACTGCCCGAACGCCTTCGTGATCTGCATCACCAACCCGCTGGACGCGATGGTCTGGGCGCTGCGCGAATTCTCGGGCCTCCCGCACAACAAGGTCATCGGCATGGCCGGCGTCCTCGACTCTGCCCGCTTCCGCCACTTCCTTGCCGTAGAATTCAACGTCTCGATGAAGGACGTCACTGCCTTCGTCCTTGGCGGCCACGGCGACACGATGGTGCCTTCCGTCCGTTATTCGACCGTCGGCGGCATCCCCCTGCCCGACCTCGTCGCGATGGGTTGGACCACGCAGGAAAAGCTTGACGCCATCGTCCAGCGTACCCGCGACGGCGGGGCGGAAATCGTCGGCCTCCTCAAGACCGGCTCCGCCTTCTACGCCCCCGCGGCCAGCGCCGTCGAAATGGCCGAAGCCTACCTCAAGGACCAAAAACGCCTCCTCCCCTGCGCCGCCCACGTCAAGGGCGCCTATGGGCTTGACGGCATGTATGTCGGCGTTCCGGTCATCATCGGCGCGGGCGGGGTCGAGCGTGTGGTCGAAGTGAAGCTCGACGCTTCCGAGAAGACCATGTTCGACAAGTCCGTCGACGCCGTGAAGGGCCTCGTGACCGCCTGCAAGGGCATCGACCCGACGCTGGCCTAAGGCCGAACCTGTGCCAAAGGACGCGCGGCCAGTGTGCCCCGCGTCCTTCGGTCTTCATCCCAGCAGCTGCGCCCAGAACGCCACCTTCGTGACCAGGGCCACCGCAAACGCTCCCACCAGCAGCCAGAACAGCCGTGTGCGCTTGCGACGGGCGGCGAAAAGCTGACGGTCAAGCGCGGGCCACACATCCGGGGCTTCGACCGAAACGAATTCCGCATTCAGATCGGCAAGCCTGTCCTCCCACTGCTCGGCCAACAGCCGCATTGTCCCATTTCCCTCGACCAGCGCAGCCGCAGCACGTCGCGCCTCAGCATCAAGAAGACCCAGGACATATTCCGCAGCCAGAAGGTCCAGGTCGTCGCGCGGGATCGCTTCAGCCATCGACGCAGTCCTTCAGCGCGCTCAACCCCCTCCGCAGCCAGGTGCGGATCGTGTTCAGGGGCGTGCTCATCCGCTCGGCAAGGTCCTCGTAGCTCGCACCCTCCAGATAGGCCATCCGGATCGCCTGCGCGCGTTTCGGGTCAAGCTTTTCCAGACAGGACATCAGCTTTCGAACTTCCCCTCCGATGATTGCCCGGCGCTCTGGCGTCGGTGCACGGTCGCGAATTTCCGGTAGATCATCTGTCACCACTTCGGCCCGGCGTTTGCGGGCCCGCATCAGGTCTATCGCGTGGTTCCGGGCGATCGAGATCATCCAGACTTCTGCCGGTCCCCGGTCCGGATCAAAGCTCTTCGCCCGCAGCCAGACCCGTGCGAACGTCACCTGCAATGCATCCCGCGCCTGATCCCGGTCCCGCAGCATGGCCAGCAACACTCCGTAAAGCCTTGCACTGCTCGCATCGACCAACCTCTTGAAATCCCGCTGACTTCCCCGCTTCGTCGCCAGCATTAGCGCATCAAGATCAGAGGGTGATGCAATTTTCTGCATTTATGCCCGGTTCAGGTCAACTTTACGCTGCAATCGTCAGCAAGTTTCACCCTGTGGGAGAAATTATCAAGGACACGTCTCTGCAATCTGACTTGTTGGAGGAAGATGATGAACGAAGACCTCTTCACGAAGTACGGCACGATCCTGAAAGTTGTCGGCGTGATCTTTGTCGGAATGCACATTCCCCTGATCCTCGCGGCCTTGGTATGGCTTGGCATCGGCCAGTCAGAGCCCAAGATCCTGATGCTCTCCGTCCTCGGTGGCACTGTTGCAGGCCTGCTGATCTCGGTTGCGGGAATACTGTCAGTCTTGCGGTCGCGCGGGCTGGTTCTCGCCTGAAATCGGGTGGACAGATCGGCATTCGGCTGGACAAGCCGCAATCGGAACTCAAGCGCCGGACAATGCTGTCGTTCCTGAAGGCTATCACGGCCTGATCTGCAAATCCATCTCAGCGACCAGAGGCTGAAGCCGCTCCACACGGACCGCCCGCCGGGTGTTTGCTTGGGACGCGCAATCGCGCTGAAAGCCCTCAAATGCCCTTACGGGATTCAAAGCCTTTGGCTTTCGGGGCACAGCATTTGATCCACTCCTCAATGCTGGCAGTCCTCAGCCAATACTTCCCAACTCCTTAATTCATTCGCCTAATCCCCTGAAATCTCTCACTCCCCGCTTCTGTCCACCGTGGACACTCCCACACCCCCTTGCCCCCCGCCCGCAAATCCGGCATCCCACCCCTCAAACCCCACTCCCCGGAGGCCCCCGATGGACTACTCGAAATCCGGCAACCCCAAGGGCGCCCGCAGCACTCTTCGCGGCCCCGACCACGCCCAGAAGGGCGCTCCCAAGGCAGTGAAGCCCCCGCGCGAGACGCCGGAACAGCTCCTCGCCCGCATGAAGGCCGCCGCCGCGAAGAAGGACGACAAGGCCTGACCCGGCTCAAGTCCCCCTACCTCGCCCCCGGCTTCTATGACGAGGCCATCGCGAAGGGCCGCCATCGCGACATCGTCGGCGGCCGCTGGGACGAGACGGGGCGCGTCCAGATGACCGCCCTCCTCGACCACGGGATGACCCCCGACGACTTCCTTCTCGACATCGGATGCGGCGCGCTCAGGCTCGGCCACAAGGCCGTCCCCTACCTGAAACCCGGACACTACTGGGGTACCGACGCCTCCCTCGCCCTGATGCGGCACGGGCGGCTCACCGAACTCCCCGACCCCGCGCGCCTCCCCGAAGACCACCTGGTTCAGGACGCCACCTTCGCCTTCCCGACCGTCCCCGATACCATCACGCTGGCCATCGCCTTCGGCGTCTTCACCCATCTCCCCCACGCCGACCTGCAGACCGCGCTGACCAACCTCCGCCGCTTCCCCAATCTCCGCAGCGTGCTTTTCACGGTGTTTCTCTCTGACGACCCCTGCCCCACACGCCAGCCCGACGGCGTCGTCACCCACCCCGACCGCCCGCCCTACCATGTCGCCGAAGAACGCATCGTCCAGACCGTAGCCGAGGCTGGCTTCACCGCCAGCCGCTCCGCCCAGCTTCTGCCCCGAGGTCAGGTGCTCTGGGCCGCCGTGCCGCCCCAGATTCCATAGGTTTTCCGCATGTAGTCGACGCAGGCGGTGTTGGCCTGCGGCCGGTTGCTGCCTTCGATCACCGCCGAATACAGCGGCGCCGTACGGGACAACGGCAGGATCGCCTGCGCCAGGTTCAACCGCTGATCCGCCCAGATCGGCACTCCGCGGCGGGCGAGGTGGCCCGACAGCCAGACATCGTCGACCGACCAGATCACCGGCGGAATGTCGAACGCCGCATCGTCCAGCATTTCGGGACTAAGCGCGACGCCCGCATACCCCTCGGCAATGTCGACAAAGCCCGATGCGTCCAGCTTGCGGAACTTCGGCAGCAGCTTGACCCTGCCGGGCCGTGCCGGAACGATACCTTCGACAATCGCCCTGCCCAGACGGCGCAGGTGAAAGCCGATCTGCTCCTGATAGCCCGGCGCGATCCGGGCGGTCGGCGTCGGCCGCGGTGCAGACCACGGCCGCCCCATCCGCTCGACCGTGGTCGCCGCCGCACAAACCGCCGCCTCGGGATGTTCGCGCCGAACGTCCAGGAACCGCTGCGCCCAGTTCTTGGCGTAATGGTGGTCATCGTCGGCGTACAAGAGGTCCACTCCCTGCCCACTCCACTTCCGCGCGGCGGGCAGCACCTTGGTTGCGGGTCCATGGTCCGCCTCTATCCGTACGATGGTCACCCCCTCGGGCACTTCGGGCAGTCCGCCGCCCCATTCGGGAAACCGGCGATAACTGGCGGGAATGTAAAGCTCGACCGCCTCTGGCCGCGAGGTCTGCCGCACCAGCGAGGCCAGGGTGGGGCCGATCTGGGTAAAACGCGGCGGGATCGTCGACAAGGTGATGACATGGCGCATGCGGGACTTCTAGCCAGCAGGTTGGTGGGGGTAAAGCCCACCGGACCCCTGCGGCGAACCTGACTTGCGCCCGGCACCATTGCCCCCCAGACTCAACCCATCTGCACAGGAGTCCCCATGCGCACCCTCGCCCTCGCCCTCGCCCTCCTCCTCGCCACGCCCGTCGCAGCCGAGACCTTGTCCGAGGAAATCGCCCGCACCGGTCTTGCGCCCACCGAAGCCCGCCTCGCTGCCCTCACCGCCCCCACCAACGAAGACCTCTTCGCCCTCGCGGGCTTGCGCTTCCTCGGCGGTGTCGAACAGGCGCTGCAACTGCGCTGGAAGACCGGGGTCAAGGCCGACTGGTCGGAACTCCCGATCCTCCGCCTGCCGATCCCGGAAAACCCGAACGCCATCCCCTTCCAGGCTGCCGACTTCACCGCCCTGATCCGCAACCTCGACGCGGACATGGACGCCTCACGTGAAGCCTTGGCGCAACTCGGCGACAAGCCCTTCTCGCTCCCGATCCGCGTTGCCGACCTCTGGTTCGACATCAACGCGAATGGCACCCGCGAGGAAGGCGAAAGCCTGGCCGAAGTCACCGGCATGGCGCTTGGCGGCGGGCGCGGCATGGGCGTCGCCGTCGAAGACCCGGTCATCACCTTCGACACCGCCGACGCCGCCTGGCTCTCGGCCTACACCCATTTCCTGTCCGGTTTCGCCTCCACCGCGCTCGCCTACGACCCCGAACCGGCGATCCAGCGCGTGATCGACTCGTCCAGGGAAATCTACGCCCTCTGGGGCCCCACCCCGCCCCACAACGCGATGGACATGATGTTCGGCCGCCAGGTCGACCGCGCCGCGATGGTCCTCATCGCCCTCTCCAAGACCCCCGACAAGAGCCTCGCGCAGGACGCCTACGGCCATTTCCTGTCGATGATCGAAGAGAACCGCCGCTTCTGGTCGCTCGTCGCCCTGGAAACCGACAACACGGGCGAATGGGTACCGAACGATACCCAGGTCTCCGGCCTTGGCCTCAGGATGCCCCCCGGCACCGGCGAACGCTGGCAGGCGGTCCTTGCCGACGCCGAAAAGGCGCTGAATGGCGAACTCCTCATCCCCCATTGGCGCTTTGGGGCCGAGGCCGGGATCAACCTGAAAAAGGCCTTCGAGAACCCGCCCGCCGTCGACCTCGTCACCTGGATTCAGGGCGAAGGCCTCCTGCCCTACGCCGAGAAAGGCCCGCAGATGGGCGGCCAAGCCTGGCGCGACTTCGAGGACATCGTCCAGGGCGACGCGATGCTCTTCGCCGTCTTCCTGAACTAAAGCCATTCACCTGTTCACAAATATCCCCGCCGGAGGCAAATCCCGAGGCTCTGTGCGTCCTTCACGCGCAGAGCCGAGACAGAAGGTCTTCGCGCCGCAAGGCGCTCAATTTGACAACCGCCCCAACCCGCGCGGCGCTCACAGCCCGGCGATCACCGTCTCCAGCGTCGCCACCAGCTTGTCGGCGATCTCGTCCAACTCGGCATCCGTCGCATTGAACGGCGGCGCGAGGATCACCGTATCCCCCGCCGCCCCATCGACATGCCCGCCCGAAGGATAACAGATCAACCCGCGCCGCAAGCCTTCCGCCCGGATGCGCCCATTCACCCCCAGGCTCGCATCAAACGGGGCCTTCGTCTCCGGGTCCGCCACCAGCTCGACCCCGATGAAATACCCCCGCCCCCGCACATCGCCGACCTGCTGCAGATGCGCCATCCTCGCGCGCAGATCAGCCTGCCAGCGTGGCCCCTTGTCCCGGATACGCGCCAGCAGGCCCTCCTCGGCCACGATCTTCTGCACCGCCACGCCCGCTGCGAGACAGGCCGTGTGCCCGGTATAGGTATGCCCGGTCAGCGGCCCGCCATGCCCCGCCGCCATCACATCCGCGATCTCCTGGGTGTAGACCGCTGCCCCCAAGGGCAGGTAGCCCCCCGACAGCGACTTCGCCACCGTGATGATGTCCGCCGTGATCCCGTCCTCTTCGGAGGCGCGCCAGACCCCGGTCCGGCCCGAGCCACACATCACCTCATCGCAGATCACCAGCACCCCGTGCCGCCGACAAACCTCCGCCACCGCGCGGCCATACCCCTCCGGCGCAGGCAACGCCCCCCCGGCCGCCCCGACAACCGGCTCGAAGATGAACGCCGCCACCGTCTCGGGCCCCAGCCGGACGATCTCCGCCTCCAGCTCGGCCGCCAGATGGGCCACCAGCCCCTCCCGCGTGACGCCCGAAGGCAGCCGATAGGCATTCGCCGCACTCACCCGCCCGACCGAGGGCAAGGCCCCCGCAAAGGCGCGCTGCCGGTCCTCGAACCCCGAAAGCGCCGTCGCCATCAGCGTGTTCCCATGCCAGGACCGCTTCCGCGCGATGAACTTCACCCGCCCCGGCTCACCCCGGTCAAAGTGATACTGCAACGCGATCTTCACCGCACTTTCCACCGCCTCCGACCCGCTGGTCGTGTAGACCATGTCGGCCAGCCCCGTGGCCTTGCAGATGATCTCGCTCATCTCCTCCAGCGGATCCGTGGTGAACAGATAGCGATAGCCATAGGCCACCTTCTCCATCTGCCGCGCCACCGCCTCGTTCACCCTTGGGTCGCCATGCCCAATGGAAAACACCGCCGGCCCGCCCGAGCCGTCGATGTACTGCCGCCCGTCCACATCCCACAGATAGACCCCCCGCCCGTGGCTGATCTTCGGCAGGGTGCCTTGAGTGATGTCGTTCGCACTGGGGCGCGGCATGGCGGTCTCCTTCTCTTCCGCTACAGCCTTCGCAATCCCCTCGAACCTTGTCAATCTGGCCACCTGCAGGGTGATTCGGCGGCGAGTCTGGCGTTACCGCAACCATGTGATCACAATTTTCCGTCGTGTGATCACAGCCTCAAAGCCTGTGATCACATCCGTCACTTTCCCGGCATTTCCTGCGCATTTCAGGCATTTGGCGTTTGGCCTGTTCGCCAACCCATGCCAGAACGCCCCTGACCAATCCCGGCCGTCAAAGGGGCGCTCCATGAACATCCACGAATACCAGGCCAAGGCACTGCTGCGCAGCTACGGCATCCCGGTCAGTGACGGCCGCGTCGTCCTCAAGGCCGAGGACGCCAAGACCGCCGCCGGAGAGCTTGACGGCCCGCTTTGGGTGGTGAAGTCGCAGATCCACGCCGGGGGCCGCGGCAAGGGCCACTTCAAGGAACCCGAAGCCGGAGAAAAGGGTGGCGTGCGCCTCGCCCGCTCGGTCGGTGAAGCCGCTGAATTCGCCCGCCAGATGCTGGGCCGCACCCTCGTCACCATCCAGACCGGCCCCGCGGGCAAGCAGGTCAACCGGATCTACATCGAAGACGGCTCCGACATCGACCGCGAATTCTACCTGGCCTTCCTGATCGACCGTCAGACCTCCCGCATCTCGATCGTCGCTTCGACCGAAGGCGGCATGTCGATCGAGGACGTCGCCCACGACACCCCGGAAAAGATCCACACCTTCACCATCGACCCGGCCACCGGCCTGCAGGACTTCCACGGCCGCCGCGTGGCCTTTGCGCTCGGCCTTTCCGGCGCCCAGGTCAAGTCCTGCGTCGCCATCGTCAAGAACCTCTACCGGCTGTTCGTCGACAAGGACATGGACATGCTGGAGATCAACCCCTTCTGCGTGCTGAAGGACGGCACCCTCCGCCTTCTGGACGCCAAGATGGGCTTTGACGGCAACGCGATCTACCGCCACCCCGACATCGCCGCCCTGCGGGACGAGACCGAGGAAGACCCGAAGGAACTCGCCGCCTCCAAGTTCGACCTGAACTACATCGCGCTGGATGGCGAGATCGGCTGCATGGTCAACGGCGCGGGGCTGGCGATGGCCACGATGGACATCATCAAGCTCTACGGGGCCGAGCCCGCCAACTTCCTGGATGTCGGCGGCGGGGCCACCAAGGAAAAGGTGACCGAGGCCTTCAAGATCATCACCTCCGACCCGCAGGTGAAGGGCATCCTCGTCAACATCTTCGGCGGCATCATGCGCTGCGACATCATCGCCGAGGGCGTGATCGCGGCGGTCAAGGAAGTCGGCCTCAAGGTCCCGCTGGTCGTGCGCCTCGAAGGCACGAACGTCGAGTTGGGCAAGAAGATCATCAACGACTCGGGCCTGAACGTCATCGCGGCCGACGACCTGTCGGATGCCGCCCAGAAGATCGTCAAAGCGGTGAAAGGCTGAAGCTCATGTCCGTTCTCGTCAACAAGAACACCCGCGTCATCTGCCAGGGCTTCACCGGCTCGCAGGGTACCTTCCACTCCGAACAGGCCATCGCCTACGGGACGCAAATGGTCGGCGGCGTGACCCCCGGCAAGGGCGGGACCGAGCATCTCGGCCTCCCCGTCTTCGACAGCGTCCATGAGGCTGTGGCCAAGACCCAAGCCGATGCCACTGCGATCTACGTCCCCCCGCCCTTCGCCGCCGACTCGATCCTGGAAGCCATCGACGCCGAGATCCCGCTGATCGTCTGCATCACCGAAGGCATCCCGGTCCTCGACATGATGAAGGTCAAGCGAGCCCTCATCAACTCGAAGTCCCGCCTGATCGGCCCGAACTGCCCCGGCGTCCTGACCCCCGGCGAATGCAAGATCGGCATCATGCCGGGCTCGATCTTCTCCAAGGGCTCGGTCGGGGTTGTGTCGCGCTCCGGCACCCTTACCTATGAGGCCGTGAAACAGACCACCGACGTCGGCCTCGGCCAATCCACCGCCGTTGGCATCGGCGGCGACCCGATCAAGGGCACCGAACACATCGACGTGCTCGAGATGTTCCTGGCCGACCCCGACACCCACTCGATCATCATGATCGGCGAGATCGGCGGTTCGGCGGAAGAGGACGCCGCCCAGTTCCTCGCGGACGAAAAGAAGAAGGGCCGCTGGAAGCCCACCGCCGGTTTCATCGCCGGCCGCACCGCCCCCCCCGGTCGCCGCATGGGCCACGCCGGGGCCATCGTCGCCGGCGGCAAGGGTGACGCGGAATCGAAGATCCAGGCCATGCTCAGCGCCGGGATCGTGGTGGCCGACAGCCCGGCGGGCCTCGGTGAAGCCGTGCTGAAGGCGATCAAGGGCTAGCATGGGACAGGACGGACAGATTGGGGTCGTGACCGGAACGCTCACTTGGGCGCTTTGTGTCTCGACCTACAACCGCGTCGACCTGCTCGAGGTCTGCGTGCGCCATGCGCTTGCCCAGACCCGCCTGCCCTCCGAGATCGTCATCGTGGATGCCAGCCCAGACTGGGACGGCAACAGCCGCCGGATCGTCCCCATGGCCGAGGCTGCCGGCGTGCCTATCCAATACCTGCCCGCCCCGAAGAAGTCGCTTCCCGCCCAGCGCAACCATGGCATCAAGGCCGCCTCGGCCGATATCCTGTTCCTGATCGACGACGACGCCTTCCTGCACAGCGATTGCGCCGAAGCCATCATGGCGGTCTACGAGGCCGACCGCGACCAGCGCGTCGCGGCGGTCTCGGCCAGCGATGCCCCGCTGACAGGCGCCGATGGCCCAGCCGCGGGCGTGGCCGCCGCCGGAAAGACCGGCGCGTCCAAGGCCCGGCTGACCGAAGTCATCCTGTCGCGCTCAAGTCTGGCGCGCTTTCTCTGGGTCGAGCTTCTGATGATGTCGGCCGACCGCGTGTTCATTCCTTACGATGGCCGCTGGCACGTCCCGGACGAAGCAACCGTGGCCGCCAGCGGCCTGGGTCCGATCCATGCGGTGAAGACAATCGGTGGCTATCGCATGACGGTCCGCCGCGCGATGGCGCTGGCGGAACCCTTCGACAACGACCTGCTCGCCTATGCCTCGGCGGAAGACCTGGATGCGACCTATCGCTTCTCCCGCCATGGCTGGATCGTTCAGGCGCAGGACGCCAGAATCTACCATCACGAGGCGATGGCCGGGCGGCTGAAGCGTGAACAATCGACCATGCTGGGCGTTCTGAACGTAGCCTTCCTGCTGCGAAAGCACTCGAACACGCCAGTCAGAAGCATGATCCAGTTCTACGTGATGCTCCTGCGCCGCCTGAACGCCGAGTTTCTCAAAGACCTGTTGTCGCGGCGCTGGGCGTTCCGGCAGTTCCGTACCATGTGTGCGGCGGTCCCGGTCACGTTGGGCATCATGCGCCAGGACCGGTCCACCCTTGGCCCATACTATGCCCCAATCCAGCGCCGGGTGCTGGGCCTCCCGCCACTCTCGCAGCCATGACCCGCCCCTCAACCCTCTGACGTCCGCAACCCGCCTCTTCCGTTCCTCAACTCCGGCGAATTTCCTCATGATCGACCAATCGCCCATCGCCGCCATCGCCGCACCTCGCGGCGGCGGATCCGGCAGCGCCGGATCGGCCGGGTCGGTCTGTGAGGTTCCTGCCGGTCCGCCGCAGCTCTGCTGCCAGCGCCTCACGATTGTCGGCGGCAGCGACAGTCCCTCCTGCTCCGCCTCAGTCGGTCGCAAGCGCCTCGTAGACCCGCGCCGTGAGCTTGGCCGAGTCGAAGTCATCGACTGCCTTTTGCCGCGCCGCCAAGCGTATGCCCGCAGCCAGCCCCAGCGTCCCGACCAACCGGCGCAGCGCGTCGGTCAGCGCCGTGATATCGCCGGGCGGGACCAGAAGGCCCTGCTTGCCGTCCTCGATCATGTCGGGCGTCCCGCCGACGCGCGAGCAGATCACCGGCAGGCCAGTTGCCATGGCCTCCATGACCGACACCGGCGCGGCCTCGCCCAGGCTTGCCAGTACCTTGATGTCGCACCTCTGCATCAGCGCCGCCACCTCGTCCCCGGAAAGCGGGCCGAGCAGCTGCACCGCATCCTCCAGCTGCAACCGGGCGATTGCCTCGCGGATCTCGGTTTCGGCTTGTCCGCTACCGGCGATCAGGTAGCGCAGGTCATAGCCTTCGTCGCGCAGGCGGCGGACAGCTTCCAGAACCTGGACATGGCCCTTTCCGGGATGCAGCCGCGCGATCGTGCAGAGGGTCCAGGTATCGCCCGGTGCGCGATCCGGGCGCTCCACCCAGCCGAACCGGTCGATGTCGATGCCCATGGACAACGCCGAGACGGGACGCCCCGGACAAAGATCGGCAATTTCCGCGGCCAGGGCCCGGGTCACCGCAAAGATATGACGGGCGTTCTCGCCCTTGAGGGTGATGTCCCCGCCCCAGTCCTGGGTCGCACCATGGAGGGTCAGGCTGTAGGGCAGCGCGCAGGCGCGTTCGGCGATGGCGGCGACATGGGCAGCGTCGCCGAAGGAATGCAGATGGACCAGATCCGCGTTGCGCGCCTTGGCCAGCCTGATCAGCCGCGCGGCGCTGGGCAACAGGACCAGACGGCGCAACCAGCCGCGCATCCCGCCAGCCCTGGCACGCGCCAAGTAGCGCAGCATCCTCAGCGTTTGCACCGGATGCAGCACGAGATAGCCAAGATCACCAGCGGCGGGCGGGAACAGCGTCTCGAACTCACCGCCGGCGCGTGTCAGGATCGCCTCGGAAAAGTATTGCGGCGCCGGGCGGCGCGTGGAGACAAAGCCGACCCTCACGCCAAGCGCGGCAAAATCGCGTCCCTGGTCAACGATATAGGTCTGCCACGGCGCCGGAAACTCGGCGGAAAGGACAAGCAGGCTTTTTATCGGCATGAGAACGACCTGAAAAAAGGAATCCGCAGTGGTATGGCCCGTAGATCAAATGGCGCCTACCACATTGAAACACTTCTGTTAAGCAGCGATTTCCCTGTCGGGGCGCTGCTCGTCAAGACGTCAGAAAGTCCCCAGCCGGCCCGCGATTGCCAGAGGAATGGAGCCAGAGCATGACCGATCAATCCCCGAACGCCCAGTTCCAGGCATCCTCCTTCATGGATGGCGCCAATGCCGATTACATAGACCAGCTCGCGGCGCGCCATGCCGCCGATCCGGCTTCGGTCGATCCGCAATGGGCCGAATTCTTCCGCGCCCTCGGCGACAGCGAGCTTGACGCCAAGCGCGCCGCTTCCGGCCCCTCCTGGGCGCGTGCCGACTGGCCGCCCCAGCCGGCCGACGACCTGACCGCCGCGCTGACCGGCGAATGGGCCGCACCCCCTCCGGCCAAGGAAGCCAAAGCCGCCGGCGCGAAGATCGCCGCCAAGGCCGCCGAGGCGGGCGTCCAGCTGTCCGACGAACAGATCCAGCGCGCCGTCCTCGATTCCATCCGCGCCCTGATGATCATCCGCGCCTACCGGATCCGTGGCCACCTCGCCGCCGATCTCGACCCGCTCGGCCTGGCCGAGCGCGGCAGCCACCCGGAACTCGATCCGGCCTCCTACGGCTTTGCCGAAGCTGACATGGACCGCCCGATCTTCATCGACAACGTGCTGGGCCTGACCCACGCCTCGATGCGCCAGATCATCGACATCGTCCGGCGCACCTACTGCGGCACCTTCGCGCTGCAGTACATGCACATCTCCGACCCCGAGCAGGCCGCCTGGCTGAAGGAACGGATCGAAGGTTACGGCAAGGAAATCGCCTTCACGCGCGAAGGCCGCAAGGCGATCCTCAACAAGCTGGTCGAGGCCGAGGGCTACGAAAAGTTCCTTCATGTCAAATACATGGGCACCAAACGCTTTGGCCTTGACGGGGCCGAGGCGGTGATCCCCGCAATGGAACAGATCATCAAGCGCGGCGGCGCGCTGGGGGTGAAGGAAATCATCATCGGCATGCCGCACCGGGGCCGCCTGAACATCCTCGCCAACGTGATGCAAAAGCCCTACCGGGCGATCTTCCACGAATTCCAGGGCGGCAGCTACAAGCCCGAGGACGTCGATGGCTCCGGCGACGTGAAGTACCACCTCGGCGCCTCCAGCGACCGGGAGTTTGACGGCAACAAGGTCCACCTGTCGCTGACCGCCAACCCCTCGCACCTTGAAGCGGTGAACCCGGTGGTGCTGGGCAAGGTCCGCGCCAAGCAGGACCAGCTGAACGACACGGCTGAACGCATCGCGGTCCTGCCGATCCTCCTGCATGGTGACGCGGCCTTCGCCGGTCAGGGCGTCGTCGCGGAATGCCTGCAACTGTCGGGCATCAAGGGCCACCGCACCGGCGGCTGCATCCACATCATCGTCAACAACCAGATCGGCTTCACCACCGCCCCGGCCTTCAGCCGCAGCTCTCCGTATCCCACGGACATCGCCCTGATGGTCGAGGCGCCGATCTTCCACGTCAACGGCGACGACCCCGAGGCCGTGGTCCACGCCGCCAAGGTCGCGACCGAGTTCCGCCAGAAGTTCCACAAGGACGTGGTCATCGACATCTTCTGCTACCGCCGCTTCGGTCACAACGAAGGCGACGAGCCGATGTTCACCAACCCGGCGATGTACAACCGCATCCGCAAGCAGAAGACCACGCTGCAGCTCTACACCGACCGCCTCGTCGCCGACGGCCTCATCCCCGAAGGCGAAATCGAAGACATGAAGGCCGCCTTCCAGGCCCGCCTGAACGAGGAATTCGAGGCTGGCAAGGCCTTCCTGCCGAACAAGGCCGACTGGCTGGATGGCCGCTGGAAGAACCTCCAGACCAAGGACCTGAACAACTACCAGCGCGGCGAAACCTGGATCAAGCCCGAGACCCTGGCCGAGATCGGTGCCGCGCTGACCCGCGTCCCGGACGGCTTCGACATGCACAAGACCGTCGCGCGCCAGCTGGACGCCAAGAAGGAAATGTTCGCCAAGGGCCAGGGCTTCGACTGGGCCACGGCCGAGGCGCTGGCCTTCGGCTCGCTCCAGACCGAAGGCTTTGCCGTGCGCCTTTCGGGGCAGGATTGCACCCGTGGCACCTTCTCGCAGCGCCACTCCGGCTGGATCGACCAGACGACCGAGGAACGCCACTATCCCCTGAACCACATCCGCCCCGGCCAGGCGCGGTATGAGGTCATCGACTCGATGCTGTCCGAATACGCCGTCCTCGGCTTCGAATACGGCTACTCGCTGTCCGAACCGAACGCGCTGACCCTCTGGGAAGCCCAGTTCGGCGACTTCGCCAACGGCGCGCAGATCATGATCGACCAGTTCATCAACTCGTCGGAATCGAAGTGGCTGCGGATGTCGGGCCTCGTGATGCTCCTGCCGCACGGCTACGAAGGCCAGGGCCCGGAGCACTCCTCCGCCCGTCTGGAACGCTTCCTGCAACTCAGCGCCGAGGACAACTGGATCGTCGCCAACTGCACGACCCCGGCGAACTACTTCCACATCCTGCGCCGCCAGCTGCATCGGACCTACCGCAAACCGCTGGTCCTGATGACGCCCAAGTCGCTCCTGCGGCATCCGATGGCGATCAGCCGGGCCGAGGATTTCACCGACGGTTCCACCTTCCACCGCGTTCTCTGGGACGATGCGCAGAAGGGCAACTCGACCCTGAAGCTGAAGGCCGACGACAAGATCAAGCGCGTCGTCCTCTGTTCCGGCAAGGTCTACTACGACCTTCTCGCCGAACGCGACGCGCAAGGGCTGGAGGACACCTACCTCCTCCGCGTCGAACAACTGTACCCGGTGCCCACGATCTCGCTGACCCAGGAACTCGGCCGCTTCCCCAAGGCCGATTTCGTCTGGTGCCAGGAGGAACCCAAGAACCAGGGCGCCTGGTCCTTCATCGAGCCCGAGATGGAGGTGATCCTGACCAAGCTGCGCGGCAAGGCCACCCGGATGTCCTACGCCGGCCGCAAGGCCAGCGCCTCGCCCGCCACCGGCCTCGCCTCCCGCCACAAATACGAACAGCAACAACTCGTCGCCCAGGCCCTGGGCCTGAACTGACCTCGAAGACCGGAGAAGACAAATGACTGACGTGATGGTTCCCGCCCTTGGCGAATCCGTGTCCGAGGCCACCGTATCGACCTGGTTCAAGAAACCCGGCGACGCGGTCAAGCAGGACGAAATGCTTTGCGAGCTTGAGACCGACAAGGTTTCGGTCGAGGTGCCCTCCCCGGTGTCGGGCGTGCTGGCCGAGATCATCGCGCCGGAAGGCACCACGGTCGCCGCCAACGCGCGCCTCGCCATCGTGACCGAGGGCGCCGCCGCCGCCGCACCGGCGCAGAAGCCCAAGACCGAGGACCCGAAGATTGAGGCCGCCGCCGCTGTCGGCTCCCCCGGTGCTGGCACGGAAGAGGTCGTCGCCCGCACCGATGTGGAAAACGCCCCCTCCGCCAAGAAGGCGATGGCCGAGGCCGGTCTTTCGGCCGATGAGGTCAAGGGCTCGGGCCGTGATGGCCGGATCATGAAGGAGGACGTGGCAAAAGCTGCCACCGCTCCTGCCCAGGCGACCCCCGCCGTCGCCCCGACAGCAGCCCCTGCGCCCGCCTCCGTCCCCCGCGCGCCGGTCCCGGCCGAGGATGCCTCGCGCGAGGAACGGGTGAAAATGACCCGCCTCCGCGCCACCATCGCCCGCCGCCTGAAGGACGCGCAGAACACCGCCGCGATGCTGACGACCTACAACGAGGTCGACATGTCCGGCATCATGGGCCTTCGCAACGAATACAAGGACGCGTTCGAGAAGAAGCACGGCGTCAAGCTCGGCTTCATGTCCTTCTTCGTGAAGGCCTGCTGCCACGCGCTGAAGGAAGTCCCCGAGGTCAACGCCGAGATCGACGGCCAGGACATCGTCTACAAGAACTACGTCCACATGGGCGTCGCCGTCGGCACCCCGTCGGGCCTCGTGGTCCCCGTCGTGCGCGACGCCGACCAGATGGGCTTTGCCGCCATCGAGAAGAAGATCGCCGAACTGGGCCTTCGCGCCCGCGACGGCAAACTGTCGATGGCCGAGATGCAGGGCGGCTCCTTCACCATCTCGAACGGCGGCGTCTACGGGTCGCTGATGTCCTCCCCCATCCTCAACCCCCCACAGTCCGGCATCCTCGGCATGCACAAGATCCAGGACCGCCCGGTCGTGGTGAACGGCCAGATCGTCATCCGCCCGATGATGTACCTGGCGCTGAGCTACGACCACCGGATCGTGGACGGCAAGGGAGCGGTGACGTTCCTGGTCCGCGTGAAGGAAGCGCTGGAAGACCCGCGGCGGCTGCTGATGGATTTGTAAGGGACAACCTAGTCAGAGGTTTACAGGCATTTTTGGAGAAGAGAATGCGACTACGATTAGCGCTCACCTTCACTCTGGTTCTTGTGTCCAGCGTGAACGCGCAAACACTAACTTGTTCAACCGACTCCTTGGGCATCACGCGGTGCAGTGATGGGACGACGTACTCGACTGATAGTTTAGGTATAACCCGTGATAACCACGGCAATACTTGGTCGACGGATTCCCTAGGCATAACCAGGGGCAGCGACGGAAGCACCTATTCAACAGATAGCCTCGGCATCACGCGGGACAATCAGGGCAATAGTTGGAGCACAGATTCCCTAGGTATCACGCGAGGCAGCAACGGAACGACCTGCTCAACAGATTCCCTTGGAATCATGCGCTGCTACTAGCTGCCAGAAAGTCACCTCTCCTCCCCTCGCTGCGAGGGGCGGGGAGCAACCGGCCTAACCCAGCAGGAGCCCCCAAATGACCCAACTCCTGATCCAGACCTCCGCCCCCGACTACGCCGCCTGGAAATCCGCCTTCGACGCCGAGGCCGAGAACATCGCCGCCGCCAGCCTCAACACACTGCAAATCTGGAAGGGCGACCAGAACGCCATCCTCGTCCTCTTCGAGGTCCACAACCGCAAGAACGCCGAAGCCTGGCTCGCCAAGCAATCCGCCCTCGGCCACGCCCTCACCGCGCAATTCCTGCAAACCGCATGACCCACCGCGCCGCCCTCACGACCCCCGTAGGGTGCGCCACAGCGCACCGTCCGACCCTGCGCCTCCTCGCCGCCCTCCTCCTCCTCGCCACCCCCGCCGCCGCCCAGGTCATCCCCACCGGCACCCCCGCCGCCGACATCCTTCTCTCCCAGGCCATCGCCGAACACCGCGTGTTCCTGACCTGCTCCGCGCTCGACCCCGCCACCCACGCCCAGATCGCGGAAAACTGGCAGCGCGACGTCACCGCCGCCGCCGCAATCCTGACGGCGAACCAGGTCCCGCCCGAGGCCGTCACCGCCTTCACCACCGCCGCGCAGCCGGAGAACTTGATGCCCGCCCCCGACACCCCCTGGGCCCAGGTCAAGACCCTCTGCGAGACCCAGCCCGACTGGCAGCAGCGCTACTACCAGTTCAACCTCACCATCCTCGAACTCAAGCTTCCGGCGGCCTTCGAATGACCCGCACAGCCCCGCTCTTGACATGTGTCCCGCTCCGCCCTCCGGTAGCCGGGACCCAAACGACCCGGAGAGCCTGATGTTCATCCCCGCCAAGGGCCTCGACTATCGCGAATTCCTCGACGCCCTGCACGCGCAACTGCGCTTTGACTGGTATCTTGAGATTGGCTCGCAGACCGGCCGGTCGCTGGCGAAATCCCGCAGCCCCTCCATCGCCGTGGACCCGCAGTTCCGCATCAAGTACGACGTCGCCGGCAACAAGTCGCAGCTGCACCTCTACCAGCAAACCAGCGACGACTTCTTCGCCGACGGCCACCTGAAGACCCTGAAAGCCAGGCCCGGCTTCAGCTTCCTCGACGGGATGCACCTCTACGAATACCTCCTGCGCGACTTCATCAATGCCGAGGCCGCAGGCACCCCCAAATCGGTCATCGCGCTGCACGACTGCTGCCCCTTCGGCCACGGCATGACCACGCGCGACCTCGACAACATCCCGCGCGGCGCCTGGACGGGTGACGTCTGGAAACTGATCCCGATCCTGCAGGAATACCGCCCTGACCTCACGATCCAGGTCCTCGACTGCGCGCCCACCGGGTTGGTCGTCGTCTCGAACCTCGACCCGAAGAACAAGGCGCTGACCAAGGCCTATGACGAAATCCTGAGCCGCTTCACCGACCTGACCCTGGCCGACTATGGGGTCGAAAAGTTCTACGCCAGCTTCACCTACGTCGACCCGGTGAAACTCGCCAACGACGGTTTCCAGACCTTCCGCCCCGCCGCACGGGAATACATCCCGGCCGAAAAGCCCCTCGTCGCCGCAACGACCCTCGCTCCCGCGGAACCGGTGAACACCCAGAAAACCACCGTCCACAACGTCGACCTCTACTCCGGCCACCGCGTGCTGCGCGACTTCGGCAACGACCTTGCGCGCTGCATCTCTGCGCCCCTGTCGGAACCCGTCGACGTCTATGTCGGCGTCCATGTCATTGACCGCCCGCTGGATACCGGGCGCTTCAGGATCGGCATCCAGACCGAGCAATACCTCGACAAGACCGGCCAGCCGATGTGGCGCATCCCCAAGGAACGCTTCCGGCAAAGGCACGCGACCTTCTACGATGTCCTCCTCGACTTCAGCGCCGACAACGCCCCCGCCTATGACTTCCTGCCCGAAGATCTGCGCGCCAAGGTCCTGTTCGGCCCGCACATCTTCCCCGAAGCCCCCATCACCCCCGATTTCCAACCCACCCCGCCGGTCTTCTTCGGCGCGCTGAACGACCGCCGCCGGACGCTCCTCGCGGACCTCCAGGCGAAAGGCCCCATTGAGGTCGCCCCCCACGGCACCTTCGGCCGTCCGCTGGATGCGCTGATCGCGAAACAGGGTGCCGTCCTGAACCTGCACTTCCGCGAGGGCACCTATTCCGAATACCCCCGCTTCCTGAAAGCCTACCTGCGCGGCAAGCCCGTGGTCTCGGAACCGCTCGCCCCACCACTGCAGTCTGACTTGCACTATTTCAACCTTGAAGCCCAGCTTACGGCCCAGAAGACCGAGAAGATTTTCGAGAATCTTGCATCCTTCGCCGCCCAGCACAGCTTCCAGGCCTTCCTGCAAGCCGCCCTCGATCGCGCCCGGATGCGCAAGGCGGGCTGACGGATGGGCCGCATCGCACTGGTCAGTTGCATGCGGAACGAGGGGATCCATCTCCTCGAATGGCTCGCCTATCACCGCGTGATCGGCTTCGGCCCGGTGGTGATCTGCACCAACGATTGCGACGACGGCTCCGACACCCTCCTCGACCGCCTCGCCACCCAGGGCGAGGTGACCCACCTGCCGAACCCCCTCCCCCCCGGCACCCCACCCCAGGCCGCAGGCATCCCCCGCGCCATGGCGCACCTGGCCCAGACCGATGCCGAATGGCTCGCCCATCTCGACAGCGACGAATTCCTGACCATCTCCCCCGGTGCCGCCCCCGTCCAGACCCTGATCGACCGCGCAAAAGACGCCCACACCATCGCGCTTCCCTGGCGCATGTTCGGCGACAACGGCCACCGCGACTGGCCCGGCGAAACCCTCCGCGCCTTCACCGCCTGCGAACCCGCCCCCGACCCCACCACCGTCAAGTTCAAGTCGCTCTTCCGCTTTCGCGCCTTCGCCTCGGCCTCCGACCACATGCCGACGCAGCCCCTGATCGACGCCCCCCTCGCTGTCAACGCCGCCGGAGAGCCCCTCTCCTCCGCCCCCCTCCACGGCGCCCCGCGCTCACGCTACCAGCCAGTGGAAACCGCCCTCAGGGGCGGCGCGCAGATCAACCACTACGCCACTCGGTCGACCGACGTCTTCCTCTTGAAGAACGACCGCGGCCGCGGCATGGGCCCGCCGTCCGACAAATACCACCTCGGCTCGAAATGGCACCGCATCGCCAACCGGAACGACACGCAGGACCGCTCCATCCTCGCCCGCTGGCCCGAAACCGCGGCCGAGCTTTCTCGCCTCCGCGCCCTTCCCGGCATCACTGACGCCGAAGCTCGTTGCCGCGACTGGTTCGCCGCCACCAAGGCCGCCCGCCTCACCCCCGACAATCTGACCCGCTGGACGAAAAGGGCCGCCGCATGACCCCCGAACTGACCGTCCTCGCCCTTGCCGGCCTGCTCCAGGCCCTCCAGTTCGTCCTCTTCGCCGTCCGCGCGAACGTCGAGCTGGGCACCGGCTACACCTCCAGCCCCCGCGACCGCCCCCCCTCGCGCGAGATGTCCATCCTGACCGGCCGCTTGCAGCGCGCGCTGAACAACCACTTCGAAGGGCTGATCCTGTTCACCCTCGCCGTTGTGGTCGTTACCCTCGGCAACCAGTCCACCGTCACCACGCAATATGCCGCCTGGACCTACCTCGTGGCCCGCCTCCTCTACATCCCCGCCTATGCCTTCGGCTGGCGCCCTTGGCGCTCGGCCATCTGGGGCGTAGGCTTCTTTGCAACCCTGACGATGATCGTGGCCGCCCTTATCTGACCCTTTCATCTGTCCGAAAATATCCTGCGGGGGTCCGGGGGTGCAAAACCCCCCGCTCCGACACGAACCACAAGGAACCGACCAAATGGCAGATTTCGACACCATCATCATCGGCGCCGGCCCCGGCGGTTACGTCGCCGCGATCCGGGCCGCGCAACTGGGGCAAAAGGTCGCCTGCGTCGAGGGACGCGAGACCCTCGGCGGCACCTGCCTCAACGTCGGTTGCATCCCGTCGAAGGCCATGCTCCACGCCACCCACATGCTGCACGAAACGCATGAGAACTTCGAGAAGATGGGCCTGATCGGCGCCTCCCCGAAAGTCGACTGGGCCAAGATGCAGGCCTACAAGGATGATGTCGTCACGGGCAACACCAAGGGGATCGAGTTCCTGTTCAAGAAGAACAAGGTCACCTCGCTGAAAGGCTGGGCGACGATCCCCGCCCCGGGCCAGGTGAAGGTCGGCGACGACCTCCACACCGCGAAGAACATCGTCATCGCCACCGGGTCCGAGGCCTCCTCTCTCCCCGGCGTGACCGTGGACGAGGAAACCATCGTCACCTCCACCGGCGCCCTCACTCTGGCGAAGCCCCCGAAGACCATGGTCGTCATCGGTGCCGGCGTCATCGGGCTTGAGATGGGCTCCGTCTACGCCCGCCTCGGCACCGAGGTCACCGTGGTCGAATACCTCGACGCCATCACCCCCGGCATGGACGCCGAGGTCGCCAAGACCTTCCAGCGCATCCTAACCAAGCAAGGCCTGAAGTTCGTCCTTGGGGCCGCCGTCCAGTCCGTCACCAAGACCAAGAAGGGCGCGACCGTCACCTACAAGCTTAAGAAGAACGACGCTGAGGCCACCCTCGACGCCGACATCGTTCTCGTCGCCACCGGCCGCAAACCCTATACCACAGGCCTCGGCCTCGAAGCCCTGGGCGTCGAAATGGGCCCCCGTGGCACGATCAAGACCGACGCCCACTGGCAGACCAACATCCCCGGCCTCTTCGCCATCGGCGACGCCATCGCCGGGCCGATGCTGGCCCACAAGGCGGAAGACGAGGGCATGGCCGTGGCCGAGGTCCTGTCCGGCAAGCACGGCCACGTCAACTATGGCGTCATCCCCGGCGTGATCTACACCACGCCCGAGGTCGCCAACGTCGGCCAGACCGAGGAGCAGCTCAAAGCCGAAGGCCGCGCCTACAAGGTCGGCAAGTTCCCCTTCATGGGCAACGCCCGCGCCAAGGCCGTCTTCCAGGCCGAAGGCTTCGTCAAGCTGATCGCCGACGCCGCCACCGACCGCATCCTCGGCTGCCACATCATCGGCCCGGCCGCAGGCGACCTGATCCACGAGGTCTGCGTCGCGATGGAGTTCGGCGCCAGCGCGCAGGACCTCGCGCTCACCTGCCACGCGCACCCGACCTGGTCCGAAGCCGTGCGCGAAGCCGCCCTTGCCTGCGGCGACGGGGCAATTCACGCGTGAGTGGCCACGCCTGACCAGACGGCTCCTCGTTCGACTTCGTCTCCTCCCCGCAAGGCCACCCGAGCGAGGAGGAACGAAGTCCCCGACGAGCCGCTCCGCTAAAGCCGCCGCAGCCGTCCCAGCGTCAGCCCCACCGCCCGCAGTTCCCGGCTTCCCGGCCTGATCCGCGACAGTCCCGCGGCCAGCCATCTCACCGGCGTCAGCCAGCGCACCAACCGCCGCACGGCCGCCGTCGCGCCCTCCGGGGCCGAGATCGCATAGGCCCCCAGCGCCGCCTCCAGCCAGCGGCCATCCTCGGGCCACTGCGTGAAGGCCGTCTGCGCGAACATCACCACATCCGCCGCCTGCCAGACGCCTGCGCGCTGTGCCCGCCGGAACCGCTCCAGGTCGATGAACCGCGCGGCGCTGCCGTCCCAGCAGACATCGCGCACCGCAGGCCGCCCGTGCGCCATCCCGGCCCAGTGCAGCCGCCCCAGCGACCTGCCCGCTTCGGTAAAGGCGCGCAGCTTTTCCGCCTCATCGCGCCCCGGATCGGCGGCCACATCCGGCAAGGTCGGCCCCGCGTCCGGCATCAGCAGCCAGTCCAGCCCCTCTTGCGCCACCCCTGCCACCGGCAACCCTGCCGCCGCCAGCGCCCGCAGACCCTCCCGTTCCGCCGCGAAAGCCTTGGCCGGATCGCCCTTCTGCAGCCGCAGCCGCCCCGACAGCCGCTCGACCCGCTTCAGCCAGAAGCGCCGCCCGTCGGGCAGGTCCAGCCGCCGCACCCGGCGCGGGGGGTCGGTTAACGCCTTCGACAGGGCCGCATCAAGATCAGGATCGGGCACCAGCGCGCTCCGGGAATGAACGCAGCCCATGTAACGCCTGGACGACAGGATTGCAAAAGCCCCGCGGCCCCGTCAGGCGACGCGCCGCTCGACCGGGGCGAACACGCTCAGCTTCAGCCATTTCTGCATTGATCGCCGGATCGCTGGGTCCCCGTCCAGCCGGACCCGGCCCGCATCGACCTCCGGCCCCAGCCGCGCCAGCCCCATCCAGATCGCCGTCATCGTCTTCAACGAGCTGGTGACCAAGAGGTCCACCTCATACCCCGGGTCAAAGCTGCACAGGTCGACCTCGCCCGATTCCACCACCAGCCAGTAGTTCCGCCGGTCCTGTGGCAACTCGGGATACAGAAACTGTATCGTGCAGCGCCGCTCGGGCAGCGGGTCCGGGCTGAGGTTGCGGCGCATGTCCCACATCAGCAGCGTCGGGTCCAGATTGCGCAGCGACAGCCGCGATTCCACCCATCGCTGGCCCCAGTTTCCGATCCCGATGACGATGGGCCGCAATTCTTCGCCTGCCTCGGTCAAGTGATACTCGAACCCACCCCCAGCAATGGGCGTGGTACGGATCACGCCGGAAACCTCCAGCTCTTTCAACCGCTTGGACAACAGCGTCGGCGACATCCGCGGCAAGCCCCGTCGCAGATCGTTGAACCTTGTGCTGCCACACAACATTTCGCGCAGGATCACGACCGTCCAGCGCGAACACAGGATTTCGGCCGCCATCGAGACGGGGCAGAACTGGCCATAACTTGCGGTCTCGGTCATCGGGAACCCTCCATTTCCAGGCAAGGGTAACAGCCCCGAAGAGTCGCACCTAGTACAGTTCATGGACTGGCCGAAACACCACCCGGCGCGCAGTCTAAAGGCATTCGCAGAACAGACTGGAGAATGACCATGACATTGCAGGACGAAATCACCAAAACCACCGCCGACCGGGTCGGCTGCGTCGAGATTGCCGAGGGTTTGGCCGACCGGATCGCCGCCGGGGCGGAACGGGCCGATGCGGAAGACCGCTTCGTCGCCGAAAACTACGCCCTCCTGCGCGAGTCCGGCCTGGTTGAGGCGGGCGTTCCCCATGACCTCGGTGGCGGCGGCGCGGATGTGCGAGAGCTGTCGTCGATGCTCCGCGTCCTCGGCCGGGCCTGCGGGTCCACAGCGCTCGCCTTCGCGATGCATACGCATCAGGTGGCGATCCCGGCCTGGCGCTGGCAGCACCAGAAGGTTGCCGCCGTCGAGCCCCTGTTGAAACGCATCGCGGCCGAGCGCATCATCCTCCTCTCCAGCGGCGGATCAGACTGGATCGCCGGTTCAGGCGAGGCCCGTCCCGTCGAAGGCGGCTACCGCATCCATGGCCGCAAGGTCTTCACCTCGGGCGCCGCTGCCGGGAACATCCTGATGACCGGCGCGGTGCTGGACCAGGGCGGCGAACGCCATGTCCTCCATTTCGGTGTCGCGATGAAGGGCGAAGGCGTCCGGATCGAGGACACCTGGCACACCCTTGGCATGCGCGGCACCGGGTCGAACGACGTGGTCCTGGACGGCTACTTCGTCCCCGACGCTGCCGTCGCGCTGAAACGCAAGGCCGGGGAATGGCACCCGCTGTTCCAGATCATCGGCACCATCGCCTTCCCGCTGATCTACGCGGCCTACCTTGGCGTCGCCGAAAGCGCCTGCGACATTGCGCTGAAGCTGGCGCGCAAGCGACCCCTGACCCACGACCTCCGCGCGCTGGCCGGGCGGATGATGACCGAACTCCGCGGCGCGGAACTGGCCCAAGAGTCCATGATGGCCGCGGCCGAACGCAATGCCCCTTCGGCCGACACGATCAACGCCGTGATGATGGCCAAGTCCCTGATGGCCGACCATGCCATCCGCGCGGTGGAGCTGGCGATGGAACTCGCAGGCGGCGCGGGCTTCTACCGCTCGGTGGGCCTGGAGCGGCGCTTCCGCGACATCCAGGGTGCGCGCTACCACCCGATGCAGCGCGGCGCGCAGGCGCAATATTCCGGCGCGATGGCCTTGGGCGAACCCGTCACGACGGTGTTCTAGGATCGAAAGGGGCGGTCGACACAGGCCGCCCCACCCCCCTTACGGCTGGCTCTGCAAAAGAAGCATCACGCCCAGCATGATCACCGCCATCCCGACCACCTGCCGGGGCCGCACCGCCTGACCCATCACCACGACCGACACCGCCAGCGCCATGATCACCTCGACCAGCGCCAGCGTGCGGACATTCGCGGCCGAGGTCAGCGAAAACCCGATGAACCAGAACTGCGAGGCAAAGGCCCCCAGAAACCCCGCACCAAGCGAGGCCCGCCAGACCCGCAGAGACCCGAACAGCGCCGCCCGGTCAAAGGCCATCAGCCACAGGGACAGAACCCCGGCCTGCAGGACAAGACTGACCACCAGGATCGTCGTCGCCCGGATCAGGAACTCGCCCGAGGGCAGCGCCAGAATGCCACCCCGGAATCCGATCGCCGCCAGGCCGAACAGCGCCCCGGCGACCAGCCCGGTTAGGACCGACCCCCCGTCCCGCCACAGCGCCAGACCCATCCCCGGCTTTACCGACATCAGGACCACCCCGACCGTGGCGATCACGATGGCCGCCAGCATCGGCAGGCTCAGATGGTCGCCCAGCACCACCGCCCCGATCAGCGCGACCAGCACCGGCTCGGTCTTGATCCAGGCCGTGGTCACGGCAAAGCTCTGCGACTTCATCGTGTACAGCATCAGGGCCGTCGCCGCGATCTGCGACAGGGCTCCCAGCAGGGTGAACCCAAGCGCTTCGGCCGTCACAGACGGCACCGACCCGCCACCGAACCCAACGACCAGCCCCAGGAACAGCACCGCAAACGGCAACCCGAACAGGAACCGGACCTGGGTCGCACCCAGCGTGCCGATGGCCCGGGTCAGGCTCGCCTGCGTCGCGTTGCGGGCGGTCTGAGCGGCGGCCGCGATCAGCGTCGCCAGCACCCAGCCCATCGGCTCAACCGCCGCCCGGTGTGCCCCGGATCGTGTCGATCATCAGTTGCACATTGTCCGGATGCGCATCCGGCGTGATCCCGTGGCCGAGGTTGAAGATATGCGGCCCCTTGGAAAACGCCCGCACGACATGCTGCGTCGCTGCGATCAGCGCCTGCCCTCCCGTCACCATATGCTCAGGCGCAAGGTTGCCCTGCACGCAACCGTCGATCTGCACATTCGCCGCCGCCCATTCCGGGCTGACCGAGTTATCAATCGCCACGCAGTCCGCACCTGTCCGGTGCGCAAACCCTATGTACCCCTGTCCCGCCTCACGCGGGAAGGCGATGACCGGAATCCCCGGATGCCGCGCCTTCAGGGCCGCGATGATCTTGGCGGTCGGCGCCTCGGCGAAGTCCTTGAAATCCTGCCCCTTCAGCGACCCGGCCCAGCTGTCGAACAGCTTGACGACCTCGGCCCCCGCCTCGATCTGCGCCGAGAGGTATTCCACCGTCGCGTCCGAAATCTTGTCGATCAGCGCCTGGAACGTCGCGCGGTCCCCGGCCTTCAACGCATGCGCCGCCGCCTGATCCTTCGACCCCTTCCCCGCGATCATGTAGGTCGCCACCGTCCAGGGCGCGCCCGCAAAGCCGATCAGCGTCGTCTCCTTCGGCAAAGCCCGCGCCAGGATCTTCACCGTCTCATACACGGGCGAAAGCGTCTCGTGGATCGCCTCGACGGGCTTCAGGTTCGCCACCTGCGACGCCGTGTCCGTCGTCTCCATCCGGGGGCCTTCGCCCGTCTCGAACCACAGCTTCGGCCCCAGTGCCTGCGGCAGCAGCAGGATGTCGGCAAACAGGATCGCCGCATCGAACCCATAGCGCCGGATCGGCTGCAGCGTCACCTCGGCGGCCAGCTCCGGATTGTAGCACAGCGACAGGAAATCCCCCGCCTTCGCTCTCGTCTCGCGGTACTCCGGCAGATAGCGTCCCGCCTGTCGCATCATCCAGATCGGCGGGGTCGGCAGCACCTCGCCCTTCAGCGCGCGCAGGATCGTCTTGGTCATGTCCAGTCCTTTTCGTCTTGCCCCATGGGTCGGCTGCCCCGCCCGGCTTGTCAAGAGTTGTCAGCCGCGCCTGACACCGTTAAGCCTTGGCGCATGAGCGATGATCTGCCCACCCCCGTGAAGCCCCTCAAGATCGGCACCCGAGGCTCCCCCCTCGCCCTCTGGCAAGCGCACGAGACACGGCGCAGCCTGATGGAGGCCTTCGCGCTGCCCGAGGCCGCCTTCGAAATCGTGGTCATTAAGGTCACCGGCGACCAGATCCAGGACAAGGCCCTGCGCGAGATCGGCGGCAAGGGCCTCTTTACCCGCGAGATCGAAGAGGCGCTGCTCGACGCCAGCATCGACATCGCCGTCCATTCGATGAAGGACATGCCGACGCAGCAGCCCGAGGGCTTGATCCTCGACTGCTACCTCCCCCGCGCCGACGTCCGCGATGCCTTCGTCTCCCCCCGCTACGCCAGCATCCGTGACTTGCCGCAGGGCGCGACCGTCGGCTCCTCCTCCCTCCGCCGCCGCGCCCAACTCGCCCTCCGCCGCCCCGACCTCCAGCTCGTGGAATTCCGCGGCAACGTGCAAACCCGGATGCGGAAACTCGACGAATGCGTGGCCCACGCCACCTTCCTCGCCATGGCAGGCCTCACGCGCCTTGGCATGACCCATGTCGCCCGCTCTGCCATAGCACCCGAAGAAATGCTCCCCGCCGTCGCCCAGGGTGCCATCGGAATCGAACGTCGCGTGGCTGACCCCCGCACCGCCGCCATGCTCGCCCGCATCCACGACCAAGACACCGGCCTCCGCCTTGCCGCCGAGCGCAGCTTCCTCGCCACCCTCGACGGCTCCTGCGAAACCCCCATCGCGGGCCTAGCGGTTCTGGAAGGTGATACCCTCTGGCTCCGCGGCGAACTCCTCCGCCCCGACGGCTCCGCCAACGTCGCAGGCGAACGCCGCGGCCCAGTCGGACAAGGCTCCGACATCGGTCGCGCCCTCGCAAAAGAGCTCCTCTCCAAGGCGGGGCCAAACTTCTTCCACTAAGGTCGCGCCCGCGCCTGCCTCCGCCACCCCGCAAGCGAAGGCCGACCCGCAGTCTTGCCCACGACCCAAATACTCCCGCCGGAGGCACCGCCGCCTGCCCAAGGCGCTGCTCCCGACGATGGCAACCCGCAGCCCGTCCCGCTCCCTCGTCCCGCTTGCGGCCCCGTCCCGCCCTTGTCTAATCTCAAGGTCGCTCACCCCGTGCAAAGGTTCGTCTTCCGTGCTCCGTTTCCTTCTCTTCCCCGCCCTCGCCGCCTCCAACCTTGCCCTTCCCCAGCCCTCCCTCGCCCAGGACGACGCAACGCTTGGCGCAGCTGAATTCGGCGCCGAGATCGCGGCCGAGATCGAAACCGTCCGCAACCTCTGCGCGCAGTTCTTCTTCGTGAATCCCCGCGTCGCCGATGACATCCAGGCCGAGGGGTTCGCTATGCTGTCCCAGGTCCCCGAGGCCAAGGCGAAACAGCTTCTCGACGAGAAGATCAAGGCCTCGTTGAACGAGGTGTCCGCATCCGATCCCGAAACCTGGTGCCAGTCCACGCGCGACCGCATGAGCCAGACCGGCGGCCCCTTCGCCGCCCTCTACGCCGAATAGCCTCACGCCCACAGCGCAGCACCTGCCGGAGGGATGCGACGAAGGGCAGGCCACAGTCGGCCTCCGCCCTGCATCAACGTGCCCGGCATTTGCCCATGTTCCAAATACTCCCGCCGGAGGCAGCGCCCTCAGCCTCTCCAGCGTCGCGGTTCGTCCCTGCGCCCAGCCCCGCGACTGCCGCGCAGCAAACCCGACCCCTCAGGCCGGATCGAACACCTCCGCCTGGTCACCCCTGCAGCGCCAGCCGCGTCTCCACCAGCCGCACCAGATGCGCCGCTGCGGCCTCGACATTCGACGGGGTCAGCAGGTCCCACTGCGCTGGCAACAGCCACAGCGCCTCATAGGTCGTCGGCACCATCCGCACCCCGTCCAGATCGGCCCAAAGACTGTAATCGAGCTGCCGCGACATCGCTCCCCAGCCCTTGCTCGCAAATCCCAGGTTCAACACCATCCGCCCGCGCGGCACCTCGACACGCAGCTGATCGAGATCCGCGCACTCTTTCATCACCTTGCCGCCGAACCGCGCCTCCAGCGCGCCGCTGACCGCCTTGCGCAGTTTCGCAGGCGTCACCGGCACCGCCTCGGCAAAGCTCGTCACATGTGGAGCGGGCGGGCCCGCAGACTCCCCTTCCAGCCCCTGCAGTCGAATGAACCCCTCGATGCCGCCCGGGTCCGCCGCCAGCCGCGCCAGGTTCTTGACGTTCTGGAACCGAAGGTCCGGTCGCGCAGCCCCGGACCCTTCCACTTCCGCCACGACGGGCAGCCGTTTCACCAGGGCCGCCCGCTCATCATGGCTCAGGGCTCCCCCTGCCTGCGCCTCGGCCAGCTCCGACAACTGGTCGGCATAGTCCTCACGGTCGCGCTCGGTCATCCGGTCCAACGCGGCCAGACGGCGTAGCACAAAGGTCGACGGGCACCCCCGAAGCAGCGGAAACCCCTTGGCCGCCTCCTCCCGCCGATGCGCCCGAACCCCGTCCATGTCGCCCCCCACGTCTCACCAGCGCAGGGTGCGCTACAGCGCACCGCCCGTCAAACCCAACCCGCGCCGGGCGGGCAAACCACGCGCCGCTCGCTCACCTTGCGTCCCCTCTCCCTCCCGGGGGTGAGGGCCGGGGTGAGGGGCAATCCCGCAGATTAACAATCCCCTAACGCCCGCGACCAACTCCTTGAAATCAAATCACTCCCAGCGTTTGTCCACCGTGGACACCTCACACCAGTTCCCCTCGATCCAGCCGCGAAAGCACCCCCTCTGCCCCCGCCAGCACCGCCTCCCGGTGGCCCGCGTCCATCCCGTCCCAGACCCGGTACATCTGCCCCATCCGGGGGTTCCCCCTGAACCGCTCCCGGTGCCGCACCAGGAAGTGCCAGTACAGAAGGTTGAACGGACAGGCCCGCTCCCCCACCTTCTCCTTCACCCGGTAGGCACAGCCCCCGCAGTGATCCGACATCCGGTCGATATAGGCGCCCGAGGACACATAGGGCTTCGACCCCAGCACCCCCCCATCGGCAAACTGGCTCATCCCCAGCGTATTCGGCGCCTCCACCCATTCGAAGGCATCAACATAGACCGACAGATACCATTCATGCACCGCTGCAGGGTCCACCCCAGCCAGCAGCGCGAAATTCCCCGTCACCATCAGCCGCTGAATGTGGTGGGCATAGGCGAGGTCCCGCGTCTGCCCGACGGCAGCCTCCATGCAGGCCATCCCCGTCTCGCCCCCCCAGTAGACCCCCGGCAAAGCCCGGGAGTGCCCCAAGGCATTCCCCTCCAGATACGCAGGCCCCTTCAGCGCCCAGATCCCCCGCAAATATTCCCGCCAACCGATCACCTGCCGGATGAACCCCTCCGCCGCCGCGATCGGCACCCGACCCGCCTTCCAAGCTGCCTGCACGGCAAGGCAAACCTCCATCGGCCCCAGAAGCCCGATGTTGAGATACGGAGAAATCACCGCGTGGCTGAGGTAAGCCTCCCTCTCCAGCATCGCATCCTGCTCCTCGCCAAAGCGCGGCAACCGCTCCTCGACGAACTCGGCCAGCGCCGCAAGGGCCCCGGCCCGATCCGTCGCCCAGCGGAACGGCTTAAGCCGCCCGAAATGGGAAAACCTGACCTCCACCAGCCCGAGCACCTCCTCCACCACCGCATCCGGCGCAAAGTCCCGTGGCCGCGCCCGCAGCAAATCAGCCTTCGCCGGCTTCCGGTTGTCGTGGTCAAAGTTCCACTGCCCACCCGCAGGCTGGTCCCCCTCCATCATCAACCCGGTCTTCCGCCGCATGTCGCGGTAGAACCATTCCATCCGCAGCTGCTTGCGCCCCTCGGCCCAGCACGCGAACTCGGCTTCCGAGCACAGGAACCGGTCATCCTCCAGCACCCGTACCGGCAGCGGCAGGTCCTCCAGGTCCCGCAAAACCCGCCACTCCCCCGGCTTTGTCGCGATCACCTCAGCGGCCCCGAACTCCGCAGCCCGCCGCAACACCTCCCCGGACAAAGTCTGTGCGTTCTCTGGATCATCCAGCCTGGAATAGGCGACCCGCCACCCCTCTGCCCGCAACCCAGCGGCAAACTTCCGCATCGCCGCCAGGATCAGCGCGATCTTCTGCGGATGGTGGGGGACGCTCTCGCCCTCCTCCATCACCTCCGCCATGACCACCACATCCCGCGCCTTGTCCGCCGCCCGCAGGGCAGCCACCGAGGGCGTCAGCTGATCCCCCAGGACCAGGACCAGCCTCACCACGGCACGACCTCGCCCTTCCAGTCGTAGAACCCGCCCGAAGCCTCCGGCCCCAACCACTCCAGCACCCGCAACAGGTTCCCCGCCGCCACCTCCGCAGACACCGACGGATGCCCTGCCCGCAAGCTTGGGGCCAAGCCCGTCTCTACCGTCCCCGGATGCAGGCTGACAAACACCGACAACGGATGCGTCCGCCGCGCCTCCACCGCCGCCGTCCGCACCAACTGGTTCAACGCCGCCTTCGCCGCCCGGTAGCCATACCAGCCGCCCAAGCCGTTATCCCCGATCGACCCCACCCGCGCCGACAGCACCGCCAGCCGCGACACCCGATCCCGCGGCAACAACCGCAACGCATGTTTCATCACCAGCGCAGGACCCACCGCGTTCACCGCAAACTGCGCCGCCAGCCCCTCTGCCGTCACCGCCCGCAGGGTCTTCTCCGGCCCGACGCCACCGATGACCAACGCCCCCGTCGCCACCACCACCAGGTCGAACCCCGGCTCCAGGCCCGAGAACGCCGCTGCAACCGACGCCTCCTCCGTCACGTCCAGCCCATCGCCCGACCGAGACAGCCCGACAACCTCGCCCCGCCCCCGCAACTCCGTCACCAGCGCCCGACCGATCCCGCCCGACGCCCCCACCACCAATGCCCGCATCTCGCCTCCAGCCTAGACGCCGGACATAGCGCGGCCGGGACTCGCGACCATATTTGCCCATGTCACAAATACTCCCGCCGGAGGCTCCGCACCCTCCACCCCCGGCAACGCTTTGGACAGGTCCGCGGCAGCGCCGCCGAGCGGGGGCTCGATGCCCCCCGAGGCGGCTCCCCCGTTCAAGCAATCGTCAAGCCCGCGCCAACGCGCCAGCCCAACACCTTGATTTGGTTGACTTGCTCGAGATGTCCTGCCTGGACGGCCCGTCAGGCGACGATCTCGCTCGGGACGATGAAATCCACCGTCACGCCCATCCCGAAACCGACTTCCGCCCAGTCTGCCACATCGAAATCCGCCACCAGCGTCGCCCCGGTCGGATAGCGCCCGAACTCCGGGTTCGACGGAGGATGCGCCACCAGCCGGGCCGCGAAATCGGCGATTCCGGGATTGTGCCCGATCATCATCACCACATCCGCCTTGGCATGGCGCAGGACTGCCAGCATCACGTCCGGCCCCGCATGATACAGCGCCGGTTTAAGCTCCAGCACCGGTGCCCCCGGCAAGGCTGGCGCGATCCCCGAAAACGTCTTCCGCGTCCGAACCGCGTCGGAGCACAACACCTCGCCCGGCACATAGTCGCGGCTCGCCAGCCACTGCCCCAGATCCGCGGCAGCCGCCTTGCCGCGCTCGTTCAGGGGGCGGTCATGGTCGGGGGTCATCGGGTCGTCCCAGGAGGATTTCGCATGCCGCGTCAGGATCAACCGCTTCATCTGTGGAACTGCCTCATGTGATAGGCCGACTGTTCGGGCAGTCTTGCATAGCTTTGCGACACCGGGCAAGCGCGGCGCACAAGGCAGGCGCCCGACAGGCACTCCGCCCCCTCTGCCCGGTCCAGCCAGGCATGGCACGCAGGCACGTCATACCCTGTGCCGGTCAGCGCCCCAGCGGGGCAGGCGGTCAGGCAAGGGGCCGCGCAGGCTTCACACGGTTTCGCCACTGGCGGCGGCACCTCGACCACTTCCTTCAGCGCCAATGCCCCACGAAAGCTGACCATCAACCCCTGCCCGGCATGGACCAGCAGCCGCACCGGACTGTCCCAGACCCGGCCCGTTCGCACCGCCCATTGGTAGAACGGATGATACGGCGGCCCGCCGAAGGGAAACAGCGCCTTGGCCGCAAGATCACAGGCAATCCGCCCGATCACCCGCCGCGACCAGCGGTCGACGGGGTCAGGCCCCCCCCATTCGGGCTGGGTCTTCAGATGCGTCCAGAACCCCGGCTCCTTCGGCCCAAGCAGCAGCAACGTCCGCGTGCCCGCCGGAAAGCCCTCCTCCCCCGGGCGCAGCGCAAAGCCGCCCAGCACCTCCAGCCGCTCTTCGGCCAGCAGCGCCTCTAGCGCCGGAAGGGTAACCCCAGCGCCCATGAAAGCCTCGCCGGTCTCTCGTCCTGCCATTCCAGCCCCACGGTCATCGCGTCATGCCCTGCCTTCGGTTGTGGCACATGGGTGCGGAAAATCCGGTCCCAGACCGACAGGCAGAAGCCGTAATTGCTGTCATGCTCCTCGCGGTGGATGGAATGGTGCACCCGGTGCATATCCGGCGTCACCAGCACCAGCCGCACCACCCGGTCCAACCCCCCCGGCAGGGCGAGGTTGGAATGGTTGAACAGCGCCGTCCCGCTCAAGAGGATCTCGAACACCAGTACCGCAAGCGCAGACGGCCCCAGCAGGTAAACCAGCCCGATCTTCAGCCCCATCGAGGCGAGGATCTCGACCGGGTGGAACCGGAAGCCCGTCGTCACGTCCATGTCGCGGTCGGCATGGTGGACCCGGTGGAACCGCCAGAACAGGGGCACCTTGTGCGTCACCAGATGCTGCGCCCAGATCGCAAGGTCCAGGATCAGGACAGCCAGCACCAGGTCGACCCAGCCCGGCCAATCCACGCGGTTCAACAGCCCCCAACCCTGCGCCTCGGCATCCAGCGCCGCGCCGATGGCGAGAAGCGGCAGGACGATGGCAAGCCCGCGCAGCGCCAGTGTGTTTAGAAGCGTGATGCCCAGGTTCGTCGGCCAGCGCCGCCCGCGGGACAGGCTGCGGGCGCGGCGCGGCGCCAGCGGCTCCAGCCCCGCGAACAGGGCGAAGAGGCCGAGGAAAACCCCGCCGCGCCAGAGAAGGTCCTGCTCCATATGGCACTCCTGCACCCGATTCGCTGGGCAAGGTTAACAGGGCGAGGCGCGTGTTGCCGCCAGACAGGATGCCCGACGGATGCCAGACAGATAGCCGACACCTTACAGACCGATAAAATGCTGCTCTTTCAGCCGGTTAATCTACCGACCGCTCAGCGCCGGACATGCGGCTTCACCCGCGGCTCGGTGCTTCGGATCTGGCTCCCGGCGCCGTGGTCGGTGAACAGCTCCAGCAGGCAGGCGTTCGGCACCTTGCCGTCCAAGATCGTCACCGCCCGCGTCCCCTGCTCGATCGCCATCAGCGCGGTCTCGGTCTTCGGGATCATCCCGCCCGAGATCACCCCCTCCTCGGTCATCCGGCGGATTTCCTCGGGCGTGATCTGGGTCATCACCTGGCCACTCGCGTCCTTCACCCCCGGAACGTCGGTCAGCAGAAGCAACCGGTCCGCCTGCAAGGCGCCCGCGATGGCCCCCGCCGCCGTGTCGCCGTTCACGTTGAAGGTCTCGTTGTCCTTCATCCCCGTCGCCACCGGGGCCACCACCGGGATGATGCCAGCGTTGTAAAGGTCGCGCAGCACCTGCACGTTCATCTCGACCGGGCGGCCGACATAGCCCAGTTCCGGGTCGTCGGCCTCGCAGACCATCAGGTCGTCGTCCTTGCCGGAAATCCCCACGGCCCGACCGCCCGCATCCATGATCGCCTGCACAATCCGCTTGTTCACCAATCCCGACAGGATCATCTCGACCACCTGCACCGTGGCCTTGTCGGTGACCCGCTTGCCACGGACGAAGGTGGATTTTATCCCAAGCTTTTCAAGCATCTCGTTGATCATCGGCCCGCCGCCGTGGACCACCACGGGATGCACGCCGACCTGCTTCATCAGGACGATGTCGCGGGCGAATTCCGCCATCGCCGCATCGTCGCCCATCGCGTTGCCGCCGAACTTGACGACGACCACAGCCCCCTCGAACCGCTGCAGATAGGGCAGCGCCTCGGACAGCATCTTCGCGGTGGTGATTGCGTCTTTCATGGTCAGGGTCTGCTGTTTCATCGGGACCTCCATCTTGACGCGCCGCATACGGCTTTTCCACCCCTCTGCCAAGCCTTGCCTTCCCCGTGCGCAAGCGTAGCCTGTGCCCTCAAAGGAGACATGAGATGTCCGAGCAGAAAACCCTCGTCCTGACTGGCGCAAGCCGCGGGATCGGCCATGCCACCGTCAAGCGGTTTGGCGCCGAGGGGTGGCGCGTCCTCACCTGCTCGCGTCAGCCCTTCGACCCGCGCTGCCCCTGGCCAGGGGGCGAGGAGAACCACATCGAGATCGACCTTGCCGACCCCAACAAGACCATCGCCGCCATCGAGACGATCAAGGCCAAGGTCGGCGGCCGCATCCATGCCCTTGTAAACAATGCCGGAATCAGCCCCAAGGGGCCGGGCGGGGCACGGCTGAACACCATGACGACCGACCTTCGCACCTGGGGCCATGTCTTCCACGTCAACTTCTTCGCCCCCGTCATCCTGGCGCGCGGGCTGAAGGACGAGTTGACGGCCACCAAGGGCTCCATCGTCAACGTCACCTCCATCGCCGGGGTCCGGGTCCACCCCTTCGCCGGGGCGGCCTATGCGACGTCGAAGGCGGCCCTCGCGGCATTGACCCGGGAAATGGCGCATGATTTCGGGCCCCTGGGCGTCCGCGTCAACGCCATCGCGCCGGGAGAGGTGGAAACCGCGATCCTCTCGCCCGGCACCGACAAGATCGTGGAACAACTGCCGATGCGCCGCCTGGGCCAGCCCAAGGAAGTCGCCGACGCGATCTGGTTCCTGTGCTCCGACCAGTCGAGCTACATCTCGGGCGCCGAAATCGAGGTCAACGGCGGCCAGCACGTCTAGCGGCTCAGGGGCCGAAGTCGCCGATCCGGGTGATGCGGTAGGCCTTCCCATCAGGCGCGCGGGCGGCAAGGTCTTCGGCCTCGATGGAATTGTAGACGACCATGATCTCCAGCAGCGAGTTCAGGTCGACCGGCTCCATTGTGTAAAGCTCTGACCGGAACGTCTCCGGGGCGACCGAGGCGGCAAGCTTGGTCAGAAACTCGGGGTCGATGACCAGCGCCCCGTCGAAATCCGTCCGCTTCACGAAGGTCCCGCCGAAGTCAGCCGCAAGGATCACAGTCCCCCGCAGCGTCGCCGCCGACAGATCCGCATCGCCGAAGTCCACGCCGTCCAGAAGCGCGCCGTCAAAGCTTGCTCCGGCCAGTTCGGTGGCCGAAAAGTCGCTGGCAAGGATCGTCGCACGGCTGAAATCCGCCCCCGACATCCGCGTCGGGGTCAGCCCGTCCTGCGCCGGAAGGGGTGCCAGAACCTGATCGGGCGGCAGGGCGGCAAAGCGTGTGCTCTGGATATTGGCCAGCCGGAACCGGCTGTTTTCCAGGATCGCCGTCCCGAAGTCGCACTCGACCAGATAACTGCCCGAGAAGTCCGCGAAGGAAAGCCGCGCTTGCTGGCCTGTCACCAGTTGCATGTCGGTCGCGCGCAGCACTGCGAAATCCAGATCCAGCCCGGCATAGGTGAGATACTCCAGATTGCGGACACCGCTGGCCATCAGGACGCGCAGCAGTTGGCCGCGCTCGGGGCTTGCCGGCCGGTCGGTCAGATAGGTGCCCTCGGGCCGCTCGCTCCAGCCGAAATAGGCGCTTGCCTTGGCATAGCTGTCGCCCAGCACCTCGCGCCGCCCGGCCAGCGCCACGCGCCTGCCGTCGGACTGGTCCTCGGGCCGGAACCCATGATCCAGGAACCTGTAGGGCAAAAGCGCCCGCGAGATCGAGGTGATGCGCAACACAAGGCTGCGGTCCAGGTCGGCCACCGGGTCCAGCACGTTGACCGGGTTGATCGTTCCATCGCCGTTCACCCGGTCCACCACCCGGCCCAGTTCCGCCGCGATCTCGGTGATCTCGACCGCCAGTTGCGCATTCCGCGCGGCTTCCGCCAGTTGCACATCGGTCTGGATCAGCTTGGTCTGCTCTTCGATACGCAGGTTCTGTTCGCGCAAAAGCTCGGTCTGGGTGGAAATCAGCTCGTTCTGCTTGAACAGAAGCGCCGTCCCCGCCAGTGCCGCCATCGCCGCGATCAGCGCCGTCAGGGACGCGATCACCCAGCGCCGGGTCGCGATCCAGGAATAGCGCGCCAGCACCATCGCCACCAGGTCCCGCGCCGCAGAAGTCGCCCCTGCGGGGTCACGCTCGATGGCCCGGTCCGCAATCCGTGCAAGGGGACTCGCGATCTCTTCCAGGGCCACTTCGGCATGGCCGAAAAGCTTCGTCAGCAGCGTCTTGCGCAGGGCGAGGATCAGGACGCCAAGGACTAGCACCACGATCAGCGCGGCCAGGAAGACCGACAGGATCAGCCCGGCGCTGTCGGCCAGGAACCCAACCGCCACATAGGCACCCAGCACTCCGGCGGCGAGCCCGAAGGCAAAGAACACCAGCCCCATGCCGCCAGCCGCAAGGCCGCCGCCTCCTGACGCCCGCGCTGGCGGCCCGGGCTCTGTGCCTGGCGTCGTCACCCCGTCCACCCCTTTCCACGGGATTGACGATGACAAAGCGCAGCCTTTATGGCAATCGGCTTGCCATGCTGCAGGGGACGCCCATGCTTGACGACGCCGACGACATCCACCCGCTGTTCCACGGCGCGCCGAAGGGGCTGGAGTTCCGCAAGCTGCGGAAACGCCTGGTGCAACAGGTGCGCGAGGCGATCGACACCTACGGCATGGCGCGCGCGGGCGACCGCTGGCTGGTCTGCCTGTCCGGGGGCAAGGACAGCTATACCCTTCTCGCCATCCTCACCGAGCTGAAATGGCGCGGGCTTCTGCCGGTGGACCTTCTCGCCTGCAACCTTGACCAGGGCCAGCCGAACTTCCCCGCGACCGTGCTGCCTGAGTTCCTGACCCGGATGGGCGTGCCGCACCGGATCGAATACCAGGACACCTATTCGGTGGTCATCGACAAGATCAAGCCCGGCGGGACGATGTGCTCGCTCTGCTCCCGCCTCCGGCGCGGCAACCTCTACCGCATCGCCCGCGAGGAAGGCTGTTCGACGGTCGTCCTCGGCCACCATCGCGACGACATCCTTGAGACGTTCTTCATGAACCTCTTCCACGGCGGACGGCTTGCCAGCATGCCGCCGCGCTTACTGAACGAGGACGGCGACCTCTTCGTCGCCCGCCCCCTCGCCTTTGTCTCCGAGGAAGACTGCGGCAAGTTCGCCAGCGCGATGAACTATCCGATCATCCCCTGCGACCTTTGCGGCAGCCAGGAAGGGTTGCAGCGCGCCCAGGTGAAAAGGCTCCTCGACGAATGGGAGACCCGGACCCCTGGCCGCAGGCAGGTCATGTTCCGGTCCTTGATGAACGTGCGGCCCTCGCACCTTGCCGACCCGACGCTGTTTGACTTTGCGGCACTCTTTGCCGCCACGGGAGATCGTGAGAATTTTCCGCAACTTTCGGGTGAGCGTTAAGGAACTGATCAGGAACATCCGCCTAGCCTGACCTCGAACCGCGGGCATCAGGCCCGCCTTTTCGGGGGCGACTGGCATGACTTTGGCGCTGCAACGGCTGGCACGGCATGCGTGGCAGATTCTTGCCCTGGTGCCCCTCTTCGCGCTCTCGACCTACTGGATCGCCGGGGAACTGGCGCTTGTCGCGCTGGCGGCGGCGCTGCCGGTTGTCGTGCTGGCCTTCGGCCGTCCACGGGCTGTGGACGAAACCGGTGCGACCAGCGACCGGGTGATCGCCCGGCTGGACGACATGCTGACGGAGGCCGGGGCCCGCGGCGGGGCGACCGGCTGCCTGGTGATCCAGTTCGAAGATGCTGCCCACCTGTGCGACCGCCTGGGCCGCGTCCGTCAAAGCGAGGTGCTGTCGGCCTGTGTCGCCCGGCTGCGCGGGGCTCTCCGCCCGCGTGATCTTCTCTACACGCTGGAGGACGGCAGTCTCGCCGTGGTCCTTGCCACTTCGCCCCGGCTGGACCTGGAGATCATGGTCCGCATCGCGGCAAGACTGCAACTCGTGGTGCAGCAGCCGGTCACGCTGTCGTCAGGGCCGGTGCAGGTGACCTGTTCCGTGGGGTTCTGTTCTTCGATGCAATTGGCCCGGCCCAGCGGCTTGGCCCTCCTCGATGCCGCTCAGGTCGCCGGGGATGAGGCAGCCTCGTGCCGTCCGGGCGCGATCCGCGGCTATTCCGCCGATCTGGCCCGCGCCCGGGCCGACCGGGACGCCCTGCGCGCCGGCTTTTCCGCGGCGGTCCAGCGTGGCGAAGTACGGGCCTGGTTCCAGCCGCAGGTCTCGACCGACAGCGGTGAGGTCACGGGGGTTGAGGCTCTGGTGCGCTGGCTTCATCCCGAACGCGGCTGCCTCGCCCCGGGGACCTTCCTTCCGGCCATCGACGGCTCTGACCTGATGGAGCTTCTGGGCCAGACCATGCTGACCCAGTCCATGGCCGCCCTGGCCGAGTTCGACCGCAAGGGCCTGCGCATTCCGACCGTGGCGGTGAACTTCTCGCAGCAGGAACTGCGCGACCCTCATCTGCCGGAACGGCTCGGCTGGACGCTGGACCACTTTGGCCTCGATCCGTCGCGACTGACCGTCGAGGTGCTGGAATCGGTCGTTGCGGGCGACGGCGACGATGTCCTTGCCGCAAACATCGGCCGGATTGCCGCCATGGGCTGCGGCGTCGACCTGGACGACTTCGGTGCCGGTCACGCCTCGATCACCGCGATCCGCCGGTTCGCGCTGAACCGCTTGAAGATCGACCGCAGTTTTGTCCAGAACGTCGACCAGAACCGCGACCAGCAGAACCTGATTACCGCGATCCTGTCGCTGGCAGAGCGTCTGGGGCTCGAGACCCTGGCCGAAGGCGTCGAGACGCCCGGCGAACACGCGCTTCTGGCGCAACTTGGCTGCGGCCATGTGCAGGGCTACGTCATCGCGAAACCGATGCCGGTGGAAGAGCTTGCGGGCTGGCTTGCCGCGCATCGCGAGAAACGCGCCCAGGCGCTGCGGATCGGCGTCCGGGCGCGATAGGCGGGAACTGACTGGAAGGCCGCCCGGCTTCGGATCGGCGCAGCACCGCCCCGCCATCCCGGCTGCACAGCCAGCACATTGCACAGCGACAGGCACGCGCCGTGGTCATGGTCACGGGTCACTCCAGTCGGAACAGCTTGTCCCGTGAAGCAGCACCGCGCAGCAGGACGAGGCGGGTCTTCGCCACGCCCAGCGCCTTCGCCAGACTTGCGCGGGCCGCTTCCGTCGCCCGTCCGGCCTCGGGCACCTCGGTCACGCTGATCCGGACCACCCCGTCCACCAGTTCCAGCGCCGCCCGCCGCGCATTCGGGGTGACCCGCACCGCGAAAGTCGTCCCTTCCACTGCCATGTGCGAAAGATCGGTCATGTCCGGGGCATGCACCACGCCGGTCTGCCTGGCAAGTCTCTCTCCCGGGCCTGCACGGGCCGGGCCTTTCTCGCTGCGCTCAGACCCCGACCTCGATCCCCAATCCCCGCTCCCGGGCACGGGTCACGGCGACCGACGCAACCGCAAGGTCCTGCAGGCCTACCCCCGTCCCGTCGAAAAGCGTGATTTCATTCATGGCTTTCCGGCCCTCGTGCCTGCCGATCAGCACATCGCCCAGCGGCACTATTCCGGCTGCGTCCAGAAGTCCTGCGCCCACTGCATGCTGCGCCTCGCCGATGGTCACCGATTGGGCTACCTCGTCGGTGAAGACCGAAGCCCCCGCCACCAGCGCGGGCTCCACCTCCTGCTTGCCTGCCGTGTCAGTCCCCATGCAGCTCAGATGCGTGCCGGGCGCGACATGCTCGGCAAGAAGGCTCGCCGCAGGGGAGGACGTGATCGTCACGATCACCTCGGCCTCTCGCATCCGGGGCAGATCCACCGCCTCGAACGGCAGGCCCAGCTCTGCCGCCACCGCGCCAAGCTTTGGCAGCATCTCGGGATGCAGGTTCCAGGCAATCACCCGCTC
The DNA here is from genome assembly GCF_005222785.1 of Rhodobacter sp. SY28-1. Taxonomy (GTDB): domain Bacteria; phylum Pseudomonadota; class Alphaproteobacteria; order Rhodobacterales; family Rhodobacteraceae; genus Tabrizicola. Next base: position 493,267 of record NZ_STGH01000002.1, read on the forward strand.
GAACCGCCGCACCCGTGCGGCTGCGCGCAACTGGAACCCCGCCTGATGTCCCGCACCGACGATGCCCAGCACATGTGCCTCTGGCCGCGCGAGGCGGTCGATGGCGATCGCCGATGCCGCCGCCGTCCGCAGCGCCGTCAACAGGTTCCCCCCCACCATCGCCACCGGCCGCCCGGTGTCGGGATCAAACAGGAAGACCGAGGACTGGTGATTGATCAGCCCCTTCGCAGCGTTCCCCGGGAAGTACCCGCCGGCCTTCACCCCAAGCTGGCCTGCCGCCCGATCGAGGCCGGACTTGAAGCCATACTGCCGCCCTTCGCCCAGCGCCTCGCGCACCACGGGGAAGTTGTATGCCTCTCCGCGCACCATCGCGGCAAAACAGGCCTCGACCGCGCGAAAGGCATCCTCGGCGGTGACAAGCGACGCGATCAGCGCCTCGGGAACGATCAGCATGCGTGCCTTCCCAGGGACCTATGCCCTGATTTGCTCATGTCGAAAATACTCCCGCCGGAGGCTCCGCCGGGAGGGCCGGGCGCAGGTTCAATACGCCTTGCCCCGGGCCGAGACCGGCCAGACGCATTCAACCTTGCCGCCCCGGACACCGACATACCAGTCATGCACATTGCATGTCGGGTCGCAGTGGCCGGGGATCAGCTTCAGCTTGACGCCGACCTTCAAGACGCCCGCTGGGTCGTCGATCACCCCGTGCTCGTCGCTGCACTTGACGTATTTCACGTCGTCGCGCCCGAAGATCACCGGCAAGCCACTATCCACCGACTGAGCCTTCAGCCCTGCATCGCAGATCGCCTTGTCGGCCTTCACATGGCTCATCACCGAGGTCAGGATGAACAGCGCATTCTCCCACTCACCCCGGTCAATCCGGTTGCCATCCTTGTCGAGGATTCGGCCGTAGTCCGCGTCCATGAAAGCGTACGACCCGCACTGAAGCTCGTTGTAGACCCCGGAATTGCTTTCGAAATAGTAGGACCCCGTGCCCCCGCCCGACACCAGCTCCGGCTTTAGCCCCGCCGCCTCCAGCGCGTCGACACACCCCTTCACCTGGGCAATTGCCGCATCCAGCTTGGCCTTCCGGTCCTCATAGCGATCCATGTGCTGCATCGCGCCCTGATAGGCCTGGATGCCGGTGAACTTCAGCCCGGGTGCTGCGGCCGCGGCTTTAGCAATCGCCACCACCTCCTCGGGCGTCTTCACCCCGCAGCGACCCGCGCCGCAGTCGATTTCGACGAAGACCTCGATTTCCGTCCCGTGGCGAACCGCCGCCGCCGACAGGTCGGCCACGTTCGCCACGTCGTCGACGCAGACAATGGTCCGCGCCCCCAGTTTCGGCAGCCGCGCCAGCCGGTCGATCTTGGCCAGGTCGCGCACCTGGTTCGACACCAGCACATCCTTGATCCCACCGCGGGCGAAGACTTCGGCCTCCGACACCTTCTGGCAGCAGACCCCCACCGCGCCGCCCAGCCGCTCCTGCAGCTTGGCCACGTCCACCGACTTGTGCATCTTGCCATGCACCCGGTGCCGCATCCCGTGCGCGCGAGCATAGTCGCCCATCTTGACGATGTTGCGCTCCAGCGCATCGAGGTCGAGGATCAGGCAGGGCGTCTGGATGTCCGCCTCGTCCATCCCCGGCAGGGCCGGAATGTCGTAACCCACCTCAAGCCCTTGAAAATCCGTGTACTTGTTCATGGTCTTCAACCTTTCATCCAGGGGAGTTGGTCCAGATCGACGTTGCCGCCGGTGATGATGATGCCGACGCGCTTGCCCCGGAAGGCCGCACGGTTCTTCAGGACCACGGCCAGCGGCACGGCGCTGGAGGGTTCCATCACGACCCGCAGATGCTTCCAAGTCAGCTTCATCGCGTCGATGATCTCCTGTTCAGAGGCCGTGTAGATTTCGCTGACGTGGTTCGACACGAAATGCCAGGTCAGGTCCTTCAGCGGGACCAGCAACCCGTCGGCGATGGTCTTCGGCGCGTCATCGGCGATGATACGCCCGGCCTTGAAGCTGCGATAGGCGTCGTCGGCCTGTTCCGGCTCCGCCGCGATGACCTTGGTTACCGGGGCAAGCGTCGACAGCGTCAGGCAAGTGCCCGAGATCATGCCGCCGCCACCGATGGGGGCCACGACCATGTCCAATCCGCCGGTCTGCTCCATGAACTCGCGTGAGCAGGTGCCCTGCCCGGCGATCACGCGGGGGTCGTTGTAGGGGTGGACGAAGTCGCCGCCGGTGCGGGCCTGCACTTCGGCAAAGGTCGCCTCGCGGCTGCTGGTCGAGGGTTCGCATTCGGTGATGACACCCCCATAGCGCCGCACAGTGTCCTTCTTTGCCTGCGGGGCCGTGCGCGGCATGACCACATTGCAGGGGATGCCCCGCAGCATGGCGGCGTAGGACAGACAGGACGCGTGGTTTCCGGAGGAGTGGGTGGCGACACCAAGCCTGGCCTGGTCGTCCGTCAACCCGAAGACGGCGTTGGCCGCGCCGCGCACCTTGAAGGCCCCCGGCTCCTGGAAGTTCTCGCATTTGAAGAAGAGTTCGCACCCGGCAAGCTCGTTCAGGTAGTCCGAGCTGCGGACCGGGGTCTGGCGGATATGCGGGCGGATGCGGTCATGTGCGGCCAGCATGTCGTCGTAGGTGGGGATCTGCAATCCGTTCATGTCCTTCATTTTCCTGCCCTTTCCGCTGGGGCCCAAATTTCTTGAGCAAGAAACTTGTCAAAATCCTTGCTTGAGGATTTTGGCCCCTTACTCCGCCGCCATCGCCATCGCAGGAACCGTCCCGCGATAATACTCCTGCGCCGCCGCCACGCCCGATCCAAGTTTCACCGGCCAACCCAGATCGGCCATGCACATCTCGGCCACGCAAAGCCCTGACAGCACCATCGCTTCGGTCAGCATGCCAAGGTGACCGATGCGGAAGACCTTTCCAGCGACCTCACCCAGACCCACGCCGAAGGCCATGCCGTATTTGCTGGCCGCAAGCTGAACCAGCGCGGTCCCGTCGCACCCGGCAGGCACCTTTACCGCCGTCACCGTATCCGAATACAAGTCTGCCGACACCGCATAGGGCGTCATCCCCCAGGCAAAGACCGCCCGGCGCACGCCTTCGGCGAGCCGGTGGTGGCGAGCGTAGACATTCTCCAGCCCCTCCGTCTCCAGAAGGTCGATGGAATGCGCCAGCCCGGCAATCAGGCCCACAGCGGGAGTATAGGGGTAGCCGCCGCGCGCGTAAGCACCCAGCATGTCCTTGAAATCGAAGAAGGTCCGTGGCAGTCGTGCCGTCTCCATCGCCGCAATCGCTTTCGGCGAAACCCCCAGGATCGCCAGCCCCGCCGGCAGCATGAAGCCCTTCTGACTGCCCGCCACCGCGATATCGACGCCCCAGCCCGCAAAGTCGAAGGGCATCGAGGCGATCGAGGACACCCCGTCCACGAACAGCATCGCCGCATGTCCCGCCGCGTCCATCGCCGCCCGGATCCCCGCGATGTGCGACTTCACCCCCGTCGCCGTCTCGTTATGGGTCGCCAGGACCGCCTTGATATGCCCTGCCTTGTCCGCGCGCAGGACCCTCTCGATGGCCTCAAGCGGCGCTCCCTGCCCCCAGGGCGTTTCGATGATCTCGACGTCCAGCTTGTGGCGCTGGCACAGGTCGATCCAGCGGTGGCTGAACATCCCGAACCGGGCGGCAAGAACGGTATCTCCGGGTGACAGCGTGTTCGTCACTGCCGCTTCCCAACCCCCCGTGCCGGTCGACGGGATGACGATGACCTCGCCCTGTTCCATGCGCAAAACCCGCCGAACACCTTCCACCGCCGGCTTGAACAGCCGTGAAAAGGCCGGGCTCCGGTGGTCCAGCGTGCCCATGTCGCAGGCCTTGCGCACCGAATCCGGAATGTTCGTCGGGCCCGGGATGAAGACGGGGTTCTGCATGGACATCGGGCAACTCCCTGAAAGATCGCCCAGAAAAGCTACGCCCTGCGGCGAATGCGCACAATTTTTTCGAAAAGATTTTTCACTGTCACATATCCATGCTATTCCCCAATCCATCCAATGACTTGTGCTTTTTCACAAACAGGAGGCCCCCGATGGCCCAGAAACCCCGCGGCCGCCCGAAGGCGTTCAACGAAAAGACGGACCAGAACACCGTGCAGGCCTTGGACCGGGGCATGGACATCCTGACCCATGTCGCCCTGAACCCGGGCCGGACCCTGTCCGAGATTGCCGAGGATACCGGCGAGGCCATCGCCACCGTCTTCCGCGCCCTTGTCACCCTGCAAGGCCACGGCATGGTCGAGGTAGATGAGCCCGGCCAGTTCTGGCACATCGGCCCCGGTGCCTTCCGCGTCGGCTCGGCCTTTCTGCGCCGCACCAAGGTCGTCGAACGCGCCCGCCAGCCGATGGACGCGCTGATGCGCGAAACCGGCGAAACCGCGAACCTCGGCATCGAGGTCAAGGACGAGGTCTTCTTCGTCGCCCAGGTTGAAACCTACGAAGCGATCCGCGCCTTCTTCCCCCCCGGCACCCGCGCGCCGATGCACTCCAGCGGGATCGGCAAGGCGCTGCTGGCCTGGTACCCCGAGGAAAAGACGCGCGGCATCCTGGCCCGCAAGGGGCTGGAAAAGTTCACCTCCCTGACCCTCACCAGCGACAGCGCCCTCCTCCGCGACCTGAACCGCACCCGCGACCGGGGCTTTTCCATCGACGATCAGGAACGCGCCGAGGGGATGCGCTGCGTCGCGGCCCCGATCTTCAACGCCCATGGCGAGCCGGTGGCGGGCCTGTCTGTCTCCGGCCCCGCCTTCCGCATGGGGCTGTCCGACGCCACCCGGACCGGCGCGCTGGTGCGGGCGGCGGCGGATCAGGTGACGGAAGCCACGGGCGGCACCCAGCCCGAGTGACGCTTTCGACAGGGGCCGGTCGGTCGGGGGCCAGACGGGCGCGCCCGACCGTCTAGACAAGCGCAAAGCCAGCGAAGGACACATCATGACCAAGCCGAACCTGTTGATCCTGATGGTCGACCAGCTGAACGGCACCCTCTTCCCCGATGGCCCGGCTGACTTCCTGCATACGCCCAACCTCAAGGCTCTCGCCGCCCGGTCCACCCGCTTCCGGAACTGCTACACGGCGTCCCCCCTCTGCGCCCCCGCCCGCGCCAGCTTCATGTCCGGTCAGCTTCCCTCCCGCACCCGCGTCTACGACAACGCCGCCGAATTCGCCTCGGACATCCCGACCTACGCCCACCACCTGCGCCGCGCCGGGTACCAGACGGCGCTTTCCGGCAAGATGCATTTCGTCGGTCCTGACCAACTCCATGGGTTCGAGCAGCGCCTGACAACCGACATCTACCCCGCTGACTTCGGCTGGACCCCTGACTACCGCAAACCGGGCGAGCGCATCGACTGGTGGTACCACAACCTCGGCTCCGTCACCGGCGCAGGCGTGGCCGAGATCACCAACCAGTACGAATACGATGACGACGTGGCCTTCCAGGCCGTGCAGAAGATCTACGACCTCTCGCGCGGCCAGGACCCCCGCCCCTGGGCGCTGACCGTCAGCTTCACCCACCCGCACGATCCCTTCGTCGCCCGCCGCAAATATTGGGACCTCTACGAAGGTGCCCCCGAATGCGAGCCGCCCGAACCCCTCGCCTACGACGACATGGACCCCCACTCCCAGCGCCTGATGGACGCCTGCGACTGGCGGGGCATGGAAATCACCCCCGACCACATCCGCCGCGCCAAGCAGGCATATTTCGCCAACATCAGCTATATCGACGACAAGATCGGTGAGATTCTTGCCGTTCTGGAGGCCACCCGGCAGGACGCCCACATCGTCTTCCTCTCCGACCACGGTGAGATGCTTGGGCAAAAGGGTCTCTGGTTCAAGATGAACTTCTTCGAAGGCTCGGCCCGCGTGCCCCTGATGATCGCGGCCCCCGAGATGCCCGCAGGCCTTGTCGAAACCCCCGTCTCCTCCATCGACCTCGCCCCCACTCTCGCAGCACTTGCAGGACTCTCGATGGACGAAGTCGCCCCCTGGACCGAAGGCGTGAACCTGATCCCGGTGGCCAATGGAGCGCCTCGCGCCCCCGTCGCCATGGAATACGCCGCCGAAGGCACGATCACCCCGATGGTCGCCCTGCGTGACGGAGCCTGGAAATACATCCGCTGCCCCGCCGACCCCGAACAGCTGTTCGACGTGGCGAATGACCCGGGAGAAACGGTGAACCTCGCCACCGATCCCCGCACCACCGAAATCCTCCAGCATTTCCGCACGCTGGCCGACCAACGCTGGGACCTCTCCGCCTACGACGCGGCAGTCCGCGAAAGCCAGGCCCGCCGCTGGGTGGTATACGAGGCGCTGCGGAACGGCGCCTATTTCCCCTGGGACCACCAGCCGCTTCGTGCGGCAAGCGAACGCTACATGCGCAACCACATGGATCTGAATGTTCTAGAGGACTCCAAGCGGTTTCCGCGCGGGGAATAAGGTCAGGTTCGCCGCCTCACCAAGGCCCGGTCGTTGCCCATGCAACAAATACTCCCGCCGGAGGATCCGTCGCCAATCCCGGGACGACCGGCCCGTCGTCCTTCCGCGGATGCGCCGTCCGCGGGGCTCGATGCCCCAAGGATGGCTCCTCCGTCGAAGGTCACCGCGCGTCGGCCAGCACCCGCTCTGCTCCCTTCCAGCCCATCAGCATGGCCGGAGCATTTGTGTTCCCTGCGATGATGTTCGGAAACGCGCTCGCGTCGATCACCCGCAGACCGCCCAGCCCGTGCACGCGAAGACCCGCATCCACCACCGAAGACGACGCATCCGGTCCCATCCGGCAAGTGCAGCTCGGGTGATAGACGGTCCCCGAACGGGCGCGGAAATCATGGATCAGCTCTTCATCCGACTGCACCTTCGGCCCTGGCCGCAGCTCTTCCTTCACAAGCGCCGCCATCGCGGGCTGGGCCGCGACTTTCCGCAGGAACTTCACCGCCGCTAGCATCTCCTCGACGTCATGGTTCGTCAAAAACGCATTCGCGGTGATCACCGGATGATCCTCGGCCCGACCCGTACGCAGCCGGATATGGCCCCGGCTGGTGGGTCGGCAATTCGACAACCCGATGGACAGGCCCGACCAGGGGTCCGGCGTCAGCAGCGGCCGCTCGCCCTCACGCGGGATCAATGTTGAAAAGGCCTGGAAATACAACTGCATGTTCGGTCGGTCGAGGTCCGGACGCGTCCGGAAGAACCCCCCGGCGTGGTTGATCGACTTGGCCAACGGGCCGCCGCCGCCTAGAAAGTACTGCATCCCGGCGCGCAGCTTGCCCCACCAGGGCCGCAGCTCGTCATTGTAGGTCGGCACCTTCATCGCCCAGGTGTAGTTGATCCCCTGGTGGTCGCTCAGATGGTCGCCCACATTCGCATTGTCCCTGATTACCGGGATGCCCAGCCCCTGCAACAAGGCCCCCGGCCCGATCCCCGACAGCTGCAACAGCTGCGGCGAGTTGATCGCGCCCCCCGCCAGGATCACCTCGCCCCGTGCCCGCAGCACCCGCGTCTCGTCGCCCCGGCGGTATTCCACGCCCACGGCCCGGCCACCCTCGATCACGACCCGCGTCGCCAGCGCGCCTGTCACCACCCGCAGATTGGACCGCTTCATCGCCGGCCGCAGGAAAGCCCGCGCGGCCGAATTCCGCCGCGCCCCCTTGATCGTCATCTGGTAGATGCCCGCGCCTTCCTGCCGGGCCCCGTTGAAATCGGCGGTCGGCGCAAGGCCCGCCTGTTCGCAGGCCTGCAGATACATGCCCACCAGCGGATGCAGCCCCGCCCGGTTGGCCGAGACGAACAGCGGCCCGCCCTGCCCGCGCCAGTCGTCGGCACCGGCCTCGTTGTCCTCCATCGCCTTGTAGGCGGAAAGACACTCCTCCCAGCCCCAGCCCGGATTGACGCCCCAGTCGTCGTAATCCGCCTTGTGGCCCCGGATGTAGACCATCGCATTGATGCTGGACGACCCGCCGAGAATTTTCCCCCGCGGCCAATGATCCCGCGCGCCGTTCAGGCCCGGGTCGGGTTCGGTCTTGTAAAGCCAGTTCACCGCCGGGTCGTAGAACAGCTTGCCATACCCCAGCGGCAGATGGACATAGAACCTCCGGTCCGACCCGCCCGCCTCCAGCACCGTGACCTTGTGCTTGCCATTGGCCGTCAGCCTCTCGGCCAGAACGCAGCCCGCGCTGCCCGCGCCCACGATGATGTAGTCGGTCTCGTCCATGTCAGTCCCCGGCACCCGACCGCGACCCTAACGGCGGGTCAAAGGCCGAACCGTCCGGTTTGCGACACCGGATGTCGCGCATGAATGGCTCCTGCGTCACGACTTCGTCGTCTCGTCGCGGGGTCGCCCGGCGAAGAGCCCTAGGACGCGACCTCGAAAGTCGGGGCATAGTCCACCGGGAAGTTCACCGACCGCGCGATGAAGCAGACCTCGTGGATGCGGTGATGGATCGCCTCGGCGGCGGCAAGGTCCGTTCCCGGCTTCACCACCACATGCGGCCGCAGGGTCGCCTTGACGAACCGCCCCGCGCCACCACGGCCGACCTCACCCACGCCCACCGGGCTGTCGGAATACGAGGTCACCACGATCCCCGCATCGCTGGCATAATGCAGATACCACAGCATGTGACAGGCCGAGAGGGCGCTCAGCAGCAGATCCTCCGGGTTCATCTTCGTGGGGTCCCCGCCCAGGAGGGGATCGTTCGAACAATGCACGGGTGCCTTCCCCGGCACTGCGATGTCCCAAGTCCGGTCATAAGCCTTGTAATGCGCCGTCCCCTCGCCCCGGTTGCCGGTCCATTCAATGCGGGTGGTGTAGTCGTGTGTGGGCATGGTTGAGTCCTTTGCGGGGATGAAGGCTAACCGTATTCCGCGTGCCGGGCCACCCCACGAACGAAAGGAAAACATCGCCTTGGCAAAGCCGCCCCGGCGTGGCATGGAAGGCCCCCCAGTATTGCACAGGAGACGCAAGGATGCCCACCGGACATGTCTTCATCGCCACCAGCCTGGACGGTTTCATCGCCCGGGCGGACGGCAGCCTCGACTGGCTGATCTCTCCTGCTCATGAGGGGGAGGATCATGGCTATGACGCCTTCATGGCAAACATCGACGCTATCGTCATGGGGCGCGGCACGTATGAGGCGGTTCTGGGCTTTGACGCCTGGCCCTATGACAAGCCGGTTCTGGTGCTGTCCCGCCAGCTTGCAGGAAGCGAACCGCCTGAGGGTTTGCAAGGCAAGGTGACCTTCGCCGATCTGTCCCCGCAGGCGGCGATGGATCATCTGGGCCAGCAGGGGGCCGCCCGCGTCTATGTCGATGGCGGCCAGATCGTGCAGGCCTTCCTGCGCGCGGGTCTAGTGGCGGACATGGTCCTGTCGCGCATTCCGGTCCTGATCGGCGCGGGGCGCAGCCTGTTCGGCGCGGTCGACCGCGACCTTGCGCTGGTCCATCAGGCCACGACCGCATTCCCCTCGGGCCTCGTGCAGTCCCGCTACAGTGTCGTCGGGTGAAGGGGCCTCACCGCCCCTTCCAAACCGGATCGCGCTTTTCTGCAAAGGCCCGCGCGCCCTCCAACTGGTCCTCCGACGAATACAGCCGGTCCACCGTCGGCATCTGCCGCTTGGTGATCCGGTTCAGCGCGTCCTGGAAGCGCATGTTTTCCGCCTCGCGCACCACTTCCTTGATCGCCGCATAGACAAGAGGCGGGCCGCTTTCCAGAAGCCGCGCCAGATCCCAGGTCTTGGCCATCAGCTCCTCGGGCGCGCAGATTTCCTTCACGATCCCCCAGCGATGCGCTTCTTCGGCGTCGAACCAGCGGCCCGTCAGCAGCAGGTCCATCGCCACATGATAGGGAATGCGCTTAGGCAACTTGATCGAAGCCGCATCCGCCACCGTGCCCGACCGGATTTCCGGCAGAGCAAAGGTCGCGTTGGTCGAACACAGGATCAGGTCCGCCGAGAGCGCCAGTTCCAGCCCCCCGCCGCAGCAGATGCCCTGCACCGCCGCAATCACCGGCTTGTTGAGGTTCGGCAGCTCCTGCAGCCCGCCAAAGCCCCCAACCCCATAATCGCCATCCACCGCATCGCCCTCGGCCGCAGCCTTCAGGTCCCAGCCGGGGCAGAAGAACTTCTCGCCCGCCGCGCGCAGGATGCAGACCCGCAAGCTGTCATCGTCGCGGAAATCCCGGAACACCAGACCCATCACCCGGCTGGTCTTCAGGCTGATCGCGTTGGCCTTCGGCGCATCCAGCGTGACCTCCAGGATCGCCCCTTCCCGGCGCGTCTTCACCGGGCCTTCCGTCCGCATCTGCATCTCTGGCATCACGCCCTCCTCACCAGCGCATCTACCGCCACGGCGCCCACTTCGCGCACCATGACCGGATTGATCTCGATTTCCTCCAGGCTGTCGTCACCCAGCATCAGGCTCCCCAGCCGGACCGCCATCGCCGCGACCGCACCCATGTCCGCGCGCGGCCGCCCACGATACCCATCCAGCAACGGCCAGAGCCGAAGGCTCCGCGCCGCTTCCAGCACCTGCGCCTCGGTCGCGGGCCAGACCAGCGTCACCGTATCGGCCAGCACCTCGGCCGTCACCCCGCCCATCCCCAGCGTCAGTGTCACGCCATAGACCGGGTCACGCCGCAGGCCCAGCAGCACCTCGGCCACCGCGCCCGTCACCATTTCCTCGACGAGATAGCCCGTGGCCCCCGGCATCTCCGCCTGCCCGTCCAGCGAGGTCAGACCCAGTCGCACCGCCCCTGCCTCGGTCTTGTGCGCAAACCCAAGGCCTTTCAGCGCGAAAGGCGCGGTCAACCCCGCCACATCCAGCGCCGGCAGGCTTGTCCCCGTCACCGCTCTCGGCACCGCAACCCCTGCCCCGGCCAGAAGCGCCTTGCCCTCCGCCTCGGTCAAAAGGCGCGTCTCGCGCGGGGCCAGCGTGGCGACAGGCCGCCATCCCGGAACGCCCGGCTGGGTCTGCGCCGCCTTGATCGCCGCCAGCGCCGTCTCCAATCCCAGAAGCGCACAGACGCCCTCGGCCATCATTGCCGTGACGCGCCCCTCGCCGAAGTTCTCGGCCATCGAGGCGACCGGGAAGGCAATCTTTCCGGTCGCCTTCTGCGCGTCGACAATCGCCCGGAACGCCGGGTCATAGCCCGAGGGGTCACACCGATCCGCCCGGGGGCTGTCGATGATGTAGATCCCCGCGTCATAGGCATCGAGCATCGCCGAGAAGACTTCGGTCGTCTTTGGCCCGTCGCCCCAGATGAAGGTGTGATAATCTAGGGGGTTGGAGATTGTGGGTATCTCGCCCAGCACGGCGAACAGCCGGTCATGCGTGGCCTTGGGAACCGGCGGGAAGTCGATCCCGTAGGGCGCGGCAAGGTCGGCGACCAGCCCCGCTTCACCGCCCGAACAGGACAGGGAACAGATCCGCGTCCCGATCTGAGGCCCATGAAGGTGGAAGATCTTCAGCGTCTCGATCAACTCGCTTGGCGTGTTCACTTCCGCCACCCCGATCTGCCGCAGCAAGGCACTCGACGCCGCCCCGCCCCCGGCCAGGGATGCGGTATGGCTTGCAGCCGCCGTCCGCGACAGCTCGGTCTTCCCCGACTTGATTGCCACGACGCCCTTGCCCATCCCCCGCGCCTTCTCGGCCAGCGCGGCAAAGGCCGGGGCATCGTCGATCCCCTCGATATACAGTCCCACCGCTGTCACCCGCGGATCGTCCAGAAGCGCGCCAGTCAGTTCCGCAAGGCCCACGACGGCGGCATTGCCAAGACAAGCGACATAGGCCACCGGCAACCCGCGCTGCTGCATGCCCAGGTTGATGACGATGTTCGACGACTGGCTGACCAGCGCCACGCCCTTGTCCACAGGGATGCCGCCATGCTGGTCCGGCCAGAGAAGCGCCCCGTCCAGGTAGTTGATGACCCCATAGCAGTTCGGACCCAGGATCGGCATGTCCCCCGCCGCCGCGACAAGCTTGTCCTGCAAACCCGGCTCACCAGCCTCGGTCCAACCACTGGCAAAGCAGATCGCCCCGCCTGCCCCCAGTGCGGCGAGATCCGCAACGACATCAATGGTGGCGAAACGGTTCACCCCGATGAAGGTCGCATCCGGCGGCGCGGGCAGGTCGGCCAGCGAGGCATAGGCCTTCAGCCCTCCGATCTCGGCCTTTGTCGGATGTACCGGCCAGACCGGGCCCTTGAAGCCCATCTTCTGGCACTGCTCGATGACATTCAGCGCCCAACCCGCCCCAAGGACGGCGATGTGGCGCGGGCGGAGGAGGCGGTCGAGGCGGCTCATGCGAAGCCTCGCTTTGCTGCATCAGCCCCGGGGCGCTGCCCCGGACCCCGGGATACTTGAGGACAGAAAATGGGAACACCCCGCCCCGGAACCCGAAGCGAGGTGCCATTTCCTGTCGCGGTCATCGGCGTCCCCGCCTGTACCGCTCTTGCAGAGTCGCGCATCAACGTTAACGCGCGGTTACCAGAGATGAGGGAAGCCTGCATTTTCTGTCCTCAAATATCCTCGGGGGGTCCGGGGGTGTGAAACCCCCGGTCCGACGATTCAACCCCCGACCGCCCTCAGCAATTCCCGGCTGATGATGTGCCGCTGGATTTCCGAGGTGCCTTCCCAGATCCGCTCCACGCGGCTGTCCCGCCAGATGCGTTCCAGCGGCAGCTCGTCCATCAGCCCCATCCCGCCGTGGATCTGGATCGCCTCGTCGGCAATGTGGGCCAGCACTTCGGTCGCCTTCAGCTTGGCCATCGACATATCAGCCTCGGTCACCGTGCCCTGGTCGTATTTCCAGGCCGCCTCCCGCGTCAGCAGTTCCGCCGCTTTCAACTCCATCGCCATGTCGGCCAGCTTGAAGCTCACCCCCTGAAACTTGCCGATCTGCTGGCCAAACTGTTTCCGCTCGGCCGCATAGGACACTGCATGGCCCAGCGCGCGCTCGGCCCGGCCAAGGCAGGTCGAGGCCACCTGCAGTCGGGTCGCGCCCAGCCAGCTGTTCGCCACTTCAAACCCCTTGTGCACCTCGCCCAACACGTTCGCCGCAGGCACCCGGCAGTCGTCGAACTCCAGCACCGCGTTCGTGTAGCCCCGGTGCGAAACGTTCCGATACCCCTCGCGCACCGTGAAGCCCGGGGTCCCCTTGTCCACGAAGAACGCCGTGATCAGCTTCTTCGGCCCGCGCGGGGTCTGTTCCTCGCCCGACGCCATGAAGCAGATCGCAAAGCCCGCCAGGTCCGCGTGGGAAATGAAGTGCTTGGTCCCGTTCAGCACCCAGTCCCCACCATCCTGCCGGGCACTGGCCTTCATTCCCCGCAGGTCCGACCCCGCGCCGGGTTCGGTCATCGCCAGGCAATCCCAGGTCTCGCCCCGAATGCAGGGCATCAGGTACCGCTCGCGTTGCTCCGCATTCCCCGCCAGCAGGATGTTCGACGGCCGCGCCACGCAGGTCCAATGCAGCGCATAGTTCGCCCGGCCCAGCTCCTTTTCGTAGAGAAGCCAGGACAGCGTATCGAGCCCCGCGCCACCTACCTCCACCGGCATGTTCGCCGCATAGAGCCCCGCCGCCATCGCCTTCTGCTGGATCTCCCGGATCAGCTCCACCGGCAGGACACCCGTCCGCTCGACCATCTGCTCGTGCGGGTACAACTCCGCCTCGACAAAGGCCCGGGTCGTATCGACGATCATCTGCTGTTCTTCGGTCAGTCCGAAATCCATGCCATCCCCCTACGGGTCTACGTTGTAAGTCATGCCGTCCACCGCCAGCGCTTGTCCTGCGACCATGCGCGCGCCGTCGGACGCGAGATAAACCGCCATGTCGGCCACATCCTCCGGGTCGGTCAGCCGCTTCAGCGCCGTCCCCGAGGCGTAGCCCTGCCGCACGGCGTCCGGGGTCATCCCCTTGGCTGCCGCTTCCGCCTCGATCACCCGGTCGATCCGGGGGCCATTCACCGAGCCCGGACAGATCGCATTCGCCCGGATGCCATGCGGCCCGAGTTCCATCGCCACGGTTTTCATCAGCCCGATGACGCCCCATTTTGCCGCCACATACGGCGCGCGGAACGGGGTGCCATAAAGGCCGGAGGTCGAGGAAATGAAGATCAGAACCCCTTTGCCCGCCGGTTTCATCAGCCGCGCCGCGCCCCGCGCGCAGAGCATCGCGCCGTCAAGGTTCACCCCAAGGCACTGGTGCCAGCCTTCCAGCGGCATCTCCTCGATCGCCGCCGTCGGCCCCTTGATCCCGGCATTGGCGATGGCGACGTCCAGCCCACCCCAGTCGCCCGTGACCTCGGCAAACAGCACCTCCATCGCCGCCTCGCTGGAGGCATCGCAGACCGTTCCTCTGATCCCCGGAGGCAAGCTTGCCACCGCAGCCTGATCCACGTCCGTCACCCAGACCCGGTCGCCCAAGGCGGCAAAGGCCCGGGCCATTACCAGCCCGATGCCATTGGCCCCAGCGGTGATCAGGACGCGGCGGGTCACTTCGGCTGACCGATGGCCCGGCCTGCGCCCTCGGGCAGGGGAAGCCCCGCATGGGCCTTGGCCACCGCTTGCAGGTTGTTCCAGACCTCCGCCGAGGCCGGAACCGTCTTGCCCGCTTTCATGTCGACGTGCAGGCACAGCTGCTCCACTGTCGCCACGCAAGTGTCGCCCTTCATGATCCGCACGAAGCTGCGGAAGCGCTTTTCGTCAGCGGAAATGATCTGCAACTCACCCCGCAGCTGGTCGCCCAGCTTGGCTTCGCCCAGATGGCGGATATGCGTCTCGGCCGAGTAGTAGGAGTGCCCCGCCGCCACATAGTCCATCCCCGCGCCGATCATGCGCAGGAAATTGTCCACGGTTTCCGAGTTGGCAAAGTAATACCGGCTTTCGGTCATGTGGCCGTTGTAATCGATCCAGCCCGGCAGGACCTGGCCCTGCCACATCACCAGCGGCGTGGCCTTGGCCCCGCTATCCAGCCCCTGCGCCATCTCGGCGTTGAAGGCCGCCGCGCGGCGTTCGTCGTGCTCGCGCAGCACCTTGCCCGCGCCCCAGTTCCGCTCTTTCAAGGCCCGCAGGAAGCCCACCAGGTTGCGGTCGCGGATGCGTTCCAATTCCCGGATGCCATACATGCCGGACTGCGCGTCGGACTGGTTGGCCACCAGATCCACCAACTCGTCATTGAACTCCGGCACGTCCATCAGCTTGGTCCAGGGCCACTTCAGCGCCGGGCCGAACTGGGCCATGAAGTGCCGCATGCCGGCCTCGCCCCCGGCAATGCGGTAAGTCTCGAACAGGCCCATCTGCCCCCAGCGCAGGCCGAACCCCATGCGGATCGCCTCGTCGATCTCCTCGGTCGTTGCGATGCCATCCTTCAGCATCCACAGCGCCTCGCGCCAGACCGCCTCAAGGAAGCGGTTGCCGATGAAGGCGTCGATCTCGTGCCGGATCACCAGCGGGAACATCCCGATGTCCTTCATGATCCGCACGGTCTTCTCAACCACCGCCGGAGGGTTCTTCTCGGACCCCGACACCTCGGACAGGGGCAGCAGGTACACCGGGTTGAACGGATGCGCGACAATGATGTTCTCCGGCGCGGGTGAGCCCTTCTGCAGGTCAGACGCCTTGAAGCCCGAGGTCGAAGACCCGATCAGCACCCCCGGATTGGCCTGCTGCAGCCGGGCATAGACCTTGTGCTTCAGCTCGATGCGCTCGCTGACGGATTCCTGCACATATTCCGCGCCGTCCACCGCTTCGCCGATGGTGCCGTGGAAAGTCAGCTTGCCCTCTGGCGGCATTGGCACATCCGACAGCGCAGGCAGCGCTGCCCGGGCGTTCGCCATCACCGCTGCGATCTTGCGCTCCGCCTCCGGATCGGGGTCGAAGACGCCCACGTCCCAGCCGTTCAGCAGGAACCGCGCGGCCCAGCCGCCGCCGATCACACCCCCGCCGATGATTGCTGCCTTCCTGTTCATTGCCGCGTCCCTGATCCCTGATTCATTTCTTCACTCGACCCAACCGTCACCCCGTCGGCGGGTTTGCGGTAATCGCAGGCAAAACGCCGATCGACGACCGAGACAGGCCCCGTCCGTCCGCCATCCCGCCCGCAGCGCGCAACTGCCTCGCGGCTATCGTCTATGACGCGGGCGAGACAGATTTCCCGACCTGCCAGGCCGTCCAGCGGTGCCGGACTGGTGCAGTCAACCTCGCCCAGCGGAACACCCGCTGGCGTGTACCACTGTCCATCCTCGACACATGCCGACAGGACCAGCAGACTGATGACCGCCCCAAGGGGCCAGGCCGCGCCAGATGCCCGCATCCCCCTACTTCGCCACTGGCGCCCGCTTTTCCAGCTTCAGCTTCGCCCGGACCTCGGCCGGGGTAATCACCCGCGCCCCAAGGTTTTCGACAATTGTCGCCGCACGCTCCACCAGCTGGGCGTTGGTCGCCAGAACCCCCTTCTCCAGCCACAGGTTGTCCTCCAGCCCCACCCGGACGTTGCCCCCGGCAATGGTCGCCGCCGCGACATAGGCCATCTCGTTGCGACCGAGACCGAAGGCCGAGAAGTGCCACCCGGCGGGCACGTTGTTCACCATCGCCATGAAGGTGTTCAGGTCATCGGGCGCACCCCACGGCACGCCCATGCACAACTGCACCAGCACCGGATCAGGGATCACCCCTTCGGAATGCAGCTGCTTGGCCAGCCACAGATGCCCCGTGTCAAACGCCTCGATCTCGATCCGCACCCCCGCCGCCGTCATCCGCCGCGCCATGTCGCGCAGCATGCCCGGCGTGTTGACCATCACATAGTCGGCCTCGGCAAAGTTCATCGTGCCGCAGTCCAGCGTGCAGATCTCCGGGCGGCATTCGACGATATGCGCCACCCGCTCCTCGGCCCCGCACATGTCGGAAATCGCGGCCATCTCGGTCATCTTCTCGGTGCCGTCGAAATACATGTCCCCGCCCATCCCGGCGGTCAGGTTCAACACGACGTCGGTATCGCTGTCGCGGATACGCTCCGTCACCTCGCGGTAATAGTCCAACCGGCGCGAGGGCTTTCCCGTCTCCGGGTCCCGCACATGGCAATGCACCACCGCCGCCCCCGCCTTCGCCGCCGCAATGGCGCTGTCGGCGATCTGCTTCGGCGACCTCGGCACATGGGGGCTACGGTCCTGCGTCCCGCCCGAACCCGTAACGGCGCAGGTGATGAAGACTTCCTTGTTCATGTTCAGCGGCATCGCGGACCTCCCTCGGGCTTTGTCCCACCATAGCCCGCTTGCAAGCCAGCGCTTTGCAGATTACGAAATCCGGATGACGGAAAATGCCATCTTCCAGCCCTCTGACCAGCCGCTCACCATCGCGCTTCTGGTCCTGCCGCAAGCCTCCATCCTGGAGGTGGCAAGTGCCCTCGACCCCCTGCGCAACGCCAACCGGCAGCTCGGGCACGAGGCCTACCGCTGGCGTGTCGTCTCGCCGGAAGGAGCCCCCGTCCCCCTGACCTGCGGCATTGAACTGCCCTCCTCCGGCCCCCTTGCTCACGCAGTGGGCGCGGACGCCCTGATTGTCATCGCCGGCTACCGCCTGAACGAAGTCGCCACCCGCCCCCTGATCCGCGACCTCCGCCGCATAGCCCCGCGCTTCCAACTCGTCGGCGGCATCGACGCCGCCCCCTGGGTGCTGGCCCGCGCAGGCCTCCTCGACGGGCACCGCGCCACCGTGCACTGGGAGGACCTCGAAGACCTCGCCGCCGCACACCCGCATGTCGACGTCGTCCCCGACCGCTTCGTGATCGACAGCAACCGCGTGACCATCAGCGGGGCAGCCCCGGCCCAGGACTTCATGCTTCACCTTATCCGCAGCCGCCACGGCGCGGCTCTCGCCCGACAGGTGGCCGCCAGCTTCCTTGCCACCCATCGCCCCGGCCATGAACCCCAGACCGGCGCTCAGGATCCCGCGCTAGATCCCCGCGTGGCACAAGCCTTGGCCCGGATGGAGGCGCGCATCGACACCCCGGAACCCGCCTCGGCCACTGCAAAGGCCGTGGGCCTTTCCCCAAGACGCCTTGAATCCCTTTTCCGCGCCGCCCTGGGCAGCACGCCCGCCGCCCATGCCCTTGACCTGCGGCTGCAGGCCGCGCGGCGGATGCTGACCGACACGCGCCACCCGATCGCCGAGGTCGCCCTGCGCACCGGCTTTTCCAGCCCCTCGACCCTGTCCCGTGCCTTCCGGGCCCGCTTCGGCCAGCCGCCAAGCAGCCTGCGCTAGGACGCATCCTCGTTCTCGGCCCTTTCCTGCACCACGCGGCGCAGCGGGGCCATCAGGACCAGTGTCAGCACGGTGACCAGGCTCAGGATCACTGCGATATCCAGTTGCCCGTACCCGACCGCCGCGCCAATGGCCCCCGTCGCCCAAAGGCTCGCCGCCGTCGCCGTGCCCTTCGCCCGGTCCCCCTGCTTCAGGATCGCGCCCCCGCCGATGAAGCCGATCCCGGTCATCAGCCCCTCCATGATCCGCGAATGCTGCTCCGACGTGGCCCCCAGCACCTCGATGGCGATCATCACGAAACCGCAGGCCGCCATCGCCACCAGCGGAAAGGTCCGCAGGCCCGCGCTGCGTTCTTCCCGCTCGCGGTTCCAGCCGATGGGCAGCGCCAGCACATAGGCCACCGCCAGCGCCACCAGATGCGCCACCGCCCGTTCCGAATTCCAGGTCAGATACTGCTCCATGCTCGGTTCCTATGCGGCGTCCAGTAGCCCCCGGCCCTTGAGCAGCGCCTCGACCCCCGGCATCTTGCCACGGAATTTCAGATACAGCGCCTCGGCATCCTCTGACCCGCCAGCGCTCAGGATGAAACGCTCCAGCCGCTGCGCGGTTTCCGGATCGAAGGCATCGCCCGTCTCTTCGAAGGCCGCGAAGGCATCGGCGTCCATCACTTCCGACCACATGTAGCTGTAGTAGCCGCTGGAATAGCCGTCCCCGCTGAACACATGCGCAAAATGCGGCGTCGCGTGGCGCATCCGGATCGCCCGGGGCATTCCCAGGGACTCCAGTACTTCGGCCTGTCGTTGCATCGGGTCCGTCGGGGGCGCCCCGGTGTGGAACTCCAGATCGACCATGGCGCTCGCCACGAATTCCACCGTGGCAAACCCCTGGTCATAGGTCCCCGCCGCAAGCAGTCGCTGCAACATGTCGGCAGGCATCGGCTCGCCCGTCACATGGTGCTTCGCATGGGCCTCCAGCACCGAAGGCACCTCCAGCCAGTGTTCGTACAACTGGCTTGGCAACTCGACGAAGTCGCGCGCGACAGAGGTCCCGCTGATGAACCCATAGGTCACATCCGACAGCATCTGGTGCAGCGCATGGCCGAACTCGTGGAACAGCGTCCGCGCGTCATCGTAGGACAGAAGGCACGGGTCGCCCTTGGCGAAGTTGCAGACGTTGACCACGATGGGCCGCTGCTCGCCGCCCAGCTTGCGCTGCGACCGCATCGCCGAACACCAGGCGCCCGACCGCTTGGACCCGCGCGCGAAGTAATCCCCCAGGAACACCGCAACATGGTTGCCGCCGCGGGTAACCTCCCACCCCCGCACGTCCGGATGGTAGAACGGCCCCTCGATCTCGCGGAACTCCAGACCGAAAAGCCGCGTCGCGCAATCGAACATCGCCCCCAGCATCGCGTCCAGCGACAGGTACGGCTTCAGCGCCGCCTCATCCAGATCGTGCTCGGCCTTCCGCCGCTTCTCGGAGTAATAGCGCCAGTCCCAAGGCTCCAGCGGCGCGGGCAGGCCGTCCGCCTTCAGCATTGCTTCCAGGATGCCCGCATCCGCCAGCGCCTTGGCCCGCGCGGGCTGCCAGACCCGCATCAGCAGGTCGCGCACCGCATCCGGCGTTTTGGCCATCTCCGGCTCAAGCTTGAAGGCCGCGAAATCGGCGTAGCCCAGCAGCTGCGCCCGCTCGGCCCTCAGCGCCAGAATTTCCGCCGCAATCGCCCGGTTGTCGGTCTCGCCCCCATTGGCCCCCCGCGCGACCCAGGCCTCATAGGCTTTCTCGCGCAAGGCGCGGTTCGGCGAGAACTGCAGGAAAGGCACGATCAGGCTGCGGCTCAGCGTCACGACCGGTCCAAGCCCCTTTTCCGCCCCAGCCGCCTTGGCCGCCTCCTGCACGAAACCCGGCAACTCGGCCAGGTCACGCTCTGAAAGCTCCATGTGCCACGACCGTTCATCCGCCAGCAGGTTCTGCCCGAACTGCGTCCCCAGGACCGCCAGCCGCGCCTTGACCGCCGTCAGTCGCTCGGCCGCGGTCCCTTCCAGCGCCGCCCCGGACCGCACGAACATCTGCCGGTACAGCTCCAGCACCCGCGCCTGTTCGGATGTCAGACCCAGCCAGTCGCGCCCCTGCCACAGCGCCTCGATCTTGGCCCACAGCGCCTTGTTGTTGGTGACCTCGCTGGAAAACGCCGACATCTTCGGCGCCAGTTCCCGCATCAGCGCCTCGCGCGCCTCGGTGCTGTCCGCGCCCGCAAGGTTGTAGAACACCCCCGCCACCCGGTCGAGATCGCCCTCCGCCAGTTCCAGCGCCTCGATCACCTCGGCAAAGGACGTCCCCGGCCCATCCGCAATGCCCTGGATCGCCGCGCGAGCCCTCGCCAGCGCCTCGTCGAAGGCAGGCCCGAAATCCTCGTCCCGGATCGCCGCAAACGGCGGCAAGCCGAATGGAGTGTTCCATTTTTCCAGAAGCACGTTCATCGCAGATCTCCTTTGCGGCGAACCTAGGCTCGCAGCTTCCCAAGGTCCACCCTTGCCCATGCCACAAATACTCCGGGGTTTGGGGTGGAACCCCTCCGCCCGAGGAGGAGGCGCAGCCCGACGACGAGACAAAGGACTTGCGCGCCAGCGCTCCGCCTAATTCGCGTCCCGCCCGCGCGACCGCATCCGCGCTTCGAACCGGCGCAACACCAGCGACAGGCCGATGGTCATCACCAGATACAGGAAAGCCGCCACGTTGTAGGTCTCGAAATAACGGAAGTTCCCTGCCGCCGTGACCTTGGCCAGCTGAGCCACATCCGAAATCCCCAGCACCGCCACCAGGCTTGAATCTTTCACCATTGCCACAAAATCATTGCCCAGAGGCGGCAGGATCAGCCGAAAGGCTTGTGGAAATCGAACATGCCGGAACCGCTGCCAGCCGTTCAGCCCCAGGGCCTGCGCCGCCTCGATCTGGCCCTTGTCCACCGCCTGCAGCCCCGCCCGGAAGATCTCGGCCAGGAAGGCGGAATAGGCCAGCATCAGCGCCAGGACCGCCCGCCACAACAGGGGCACGTCCCGTGTCCGCATCACCTCGTCCCCCGCCAGCGCGTTCACCCCTGCCACCACGCCCGGCACCAGCACGAAGGCCACATACAGCAGCAACACGATGATCGGCACGCCCCGCATCACCTCGATGTAAAGCCGCGCCGACTGCCGCAGGACGATGCGCTTCGACATCCCCATCACCGCCAGCCCCAGCCCGATGGCGCAGGCCCCCAGATAGGCCACCACCGCCACCGCCAGCGTCACCACCAGCCCCTTCGACAGCACCCGCAAGGCCCCGGCATAGAACGGGTCCGCCAGCATCTTGTACAAAAGCCAAAGGCCGGTGACCGCAAGGATCACCAGCCACCAGGGAAAGTCCTTCTCGGGTTCGGCGTTGGGGGCCATCAGATCGGGGCCATCAGGTTGCCCCCGGCCACACCGACCGGGGGCCGCCCTTCATTCGCCCATCTTGTATTCGACGAACCACTTCTGGTTCAGCGCATCCAGCGTGCCGTCCGCCTTCATCGAGGCAATCGCCGCATTCATCGGCGCCACCAGGTCCGAGCCCTTCGGGAAGATGAAGCCGAAATCCTCCGACGCCAGCGGCTCGCCGATGATCTTCAGCCCGCCGTTCGACGCCGTGACATAGCCATTCGCCGCCGTCGAATCCGACAGCGTCAGGTCCACATCCCCCGCCTTCAGCGCCTCAAGCCCGGCCCCGAAGGTCTCGAACTTGATGACGCGGGGGTTTTCCTCGTTGCCGTCCAGGATGTTGTAGATCGCGGCATAGAAGGGCGAGGTCCCGGGCTGGGCCGAAATCAGCAGCTCGGGGATCGCCGCGAACGAGGCCGCATCGGTGAACCGCTCTTCATCCCCACGCACGATCATCAGCATTTCCGACCGCATGTAGGGCTCGCTGAAATCGACCTTCTCCTTGCGCTCGTCCTTGATGGTGATCCCGGTCATGCCGATGTCGTACTGGCCTTCCGACACGGCGGGAATCATCGCATCCCAGCTGGTGTTCTCGTATTTGACCGTGATGTTCAGCCGCTTGGCGATTTCCGCCATTGCGTCATACTCCCAGCCCACGGCGGCGCCATCCTTGTCCAGGAACTGCAGCGGCGGATAGGCGTTCTCGGTCACGACGACGACCTCGCGACCCGCCAGGTCCGGCAGGTCCTGGGCAAGCGCAGGCAGGGCGGCAAGAGACAGGCCCAGAAGGGCGGCAGCAGACAGTTTCATGGGTTAGCTCCCGTTGGAATTATCAAGCGCCGACTATGCCATTCCCAAGGCGCGATGCAAGGCGGCAAGAGCAGGCCCCGGACTTTGCCGCGAGCGTCACCTCGCCCCCTTTCCCTGCCCTGAAATCCGGTCCACCCTGCCCCTGCAGAAGGAGCGCCCGATGGACCCCGCCACACTCACCGCCGCAGGCTTAGCCGCCCTTGTCCGCGCCCGCCAGCTTTCGGCCGAGGAGGCGACCCGTGCCACCCTCGCCCGCATCGACCGGCTGAACCCCGGCCTCAACGCCATCGTCCAGCGCCGTGACGACGCGGCGCTAGAGGAGGCCCGCGCCATCGACGCCCAGATCGCCCGGGGCGAGGACCCCGGCCCGCTTGCCGGTGTTCCGGTGACCGTCAAGGTCAACATCGACCAGGCGGGTTTTGCCACGACGAACGGCCTCCGCATCCAGAAGGACCTCATCGCAACCGAGGACAGCCCGCCCGTCGCCAACCTCTGCCGCGCAGGCGCCATCATTGTCGGCCGCACCAACACACCGGCCTTTTCCCTCCGCTGGTTCACCCGCAACTCCCTCCACGGCGCAACGAAGAACCCCGCCTTCCCCGCCCTCACACCGGGAGGCTCCTCCGGGGGTGCCGCCTCCGCCGTCGCCGCAGGCATGGGCCCCCTCGCCCACGGCACCGACATCGCCGGGTCGATCCGCTATCCCGCCTACGCCTGCGGCATCCACGGCCTCCGCCCCGGCCTTGGCCGCGTTCCCGCCTTCAACGCTACTGTGGGCGACCGGCTGATCGGCGGGCAGCTGATGGCCGTCTCCGGCCCCCTCGCCCGTTCCGCGTCTGACCTCCGCCTCGGCCTCCAGGCCCTCTCCCACCCCGACCCGCGCGACCCCTGGCACACCCCCACCACCCCGGCGCCCTATCGCAAACGCGCCGCCCTCGCCCTCACCCCCGACGGGCTGCAAACCGATCCGACGATCCAGAAGGCCCTGACCGAGACCGCAAAGACCCTCGAATCCCATGGCTGGGAGATCGGCACTCCACCCCTCCCGCCCTTCCGCGAGGCGATGGAGTTGCAACTCACTCTCTGGCTCTCCGAATTCGGCCTTGGCGGCACCGAGGCCATCGCCCGCGAGGCCGACCCCGACGCGACCTTCGTCCACCGCGAACTGACGAAACTCGCCCCGGCACCGACCCTGGAAACCTTCATGAAGGCGCTCCAGTCCCGCGCCCGCCTGGCCCGCCTCTGGCGCATGTTCTTCGCCGACTGGCCGGTTGTTCTTACCCCTGTTTCAGGCGAACTTCCATTCCTCGACCACTACGACACCTCGTCGCCGCAAGCCTTCGCCAACGTGATCGAGGCCCAGATGCCCCAGATCGCCCCACCGTTCATGGGCCTCCCCGGCCTTAGCGTCACCACGGGCCGCACTGCAACCCACCCCAGCGGGATCCAGGCCCTCGCCGACCGAGGCCGCGAAGACATCCTCCTCGACCTCGCCGACCTGCTCGCCCCTGAAATCCCCGCCGTGACCCCGTAGGTCGGGGTTTACCCCGACTCCCTTGCACGACTCAGCCCTGCGGCCCCATCCTTGTCTCGCTTGCCAAGGGGGTCCACATGCCCACCACGCGCTACGACCCCCAAGAGGTCCTCGCCTTCTGGTTTCCCGACACCGGCTTCTGGACCGACCAGAAGCTCTTCGCCCAATGGGTCTACGACCGGATGCAGGGCGGGATGGACCACGCGATCTGCAGCCGTTTCGCCGACCTGACACTGGCTGCTGCAAGGGGAGAGCTCGACCACTGGGCCGAAGCCCCGCGCGGCCGCCTCGCCCTTATCCTCGTCCTTGACCAGTTCCCCCGCTCGCTCTGGCGCGACAGGCCCGCGGCCTTCGGCCAGGACATCAAGGCCACCCGCCTTGCGCTCGAAGGCATCCGCAACGGTCACGCCAAGGCCGTCGCGCCCTGGGAGCGGATGTTCTACGCCATCGCCTTGGGTCACTGCGAAGGCCCGGACCACCTGGACCGGCTCGCGCTCATGGAGGCCTTCTGCAATGACCTCATCGCCGACCTTCCGCCCAGCCTCCCCGAAACAGGCGCCAGGATCCGCGCCCAGAACGCCCGCGTGCGACAGGTGATCGAACGCTTCGGTCGCCACCCGCATCGCAATCACATCCTCGGCCGCATCTCGACGCCCGAGGAAGAGGTCTACATCGCCACCGGCGACTTCCCGCATGTGGCCAAGGGCCCGCGACCCGACTGACGGACCCGCAAAGGGTGCGCTGAAACGCACCAATTCAAGGTCAATCCGCCATCAACCAAGCCCTTAACGCGCAGTAAATGGCCACGTCCAAGCCATTGATCTCAATTAATTTCCAGAAAATGTCCACCGTGGACACACCTCAGTGCGTCCCCCCGCAGACCTCACAATCCGCCCGTTTCTTCACCCCGATCACCCGCGTCTCCATATAGAGCGCATCGTGGATCATCAGCCGCCCCGCCAGCGTCTCCCCGGCCCCCGTGACCCACTTCACCGCCTCCATCGCCATCATCGACCCGATGACCCCCGGCAGGGGCGCCGCCACCCCGGCCTCGGCACAGGTCGGCACCAGACCCGGCGCAGGCTTCACCGGGAAGACGCAGGCATAACACGGCCCACCCTTCTTCGGATCGAACAGCGACACCTGCCCCTCCCACTGCGTGATCGCCCCTGAAATCAACGGCACCCCCGCCGCCACACAGGCCCGGTTGACCAGGTACCGCGTGTCGAAATCATCCGTCCCGTCCAGCACCAGATCGTAGTCCCGGACAAGGTCGACCGCGATCTCCTCGGTCAGCTTCCGATGGTAGGGCCGCACCTCGATGAACGGGTTCAAGGCCCGCATCGCCGCCTCGGCCGAGAAGACCTTCGGCATCCCGATCCGCCCGTCGGTGTGGATCACCTGCCGCTGCAGGTTCGACCCTTCCACCACGTCGTGGTCAATCACCCCGATGGTCCCCACTCCCGACGCCGCAAGATACAGAAGGACCGGCGACCCAAGCCCCCCCGCCCCCACGACCAACACCTTCGCCGCCTTCAGCCGCTTCTGCCCCGGCCCCCCGATCTCGCGCAGGATGATGTGGCGGGCGTAGCGGTCCAACTCGGCCTCACGGAACGCCCCCGTTGCCGGAGCGGCCCCCGGCTCCACCACCTTCCGTCGCCGGACCGCCCGCAGGACCTCGCGATAGCCCAGCACGACCGCCGCCAGCAGACCGA
This sequence comes from Rhodobacter sp. SY28-1, assembly GCF_005222785.1. Taxonomy (GTDB): domain Bacteria; phylum Pseudomonadota; class Alphaproteobacteria; order Rhodobacterales; family Rhodobacteraceae; genus Tabrizicola. Next base: position 519,094 of record NZ_STGH01000002.1, read on the forward strand.
ACACGGTCCAGCCCCGGAAATCGCCCCCGACCAACCGTGCGAACGGATTCTCGCCCTGGATCGGCAAATGCGCGATCATCAGGATCACCCACCACCCCCCGGCAAACCAGAGCCAGCGTGTGCCCCAGCCCCGCCAGCGACCAAGCGCCCAGATCGCGACAAAGCCGAGCAGTCCGATCATGACCTGAACCCGGTCGACCCGAACCCGCCGGTCCCCCGCTCGGTCTCCTCCAGCGCATCCACCACGGCAAAGCCGACCTGCACCACCGGCGCCACCACTGCCTGCGCCACCCGGTCACCATGCCGGATGGTATAGGGCTCGAGTCCGAGGTTGATGAGCGATACCCCCAGCGGGCCGCGATAGTCACTATCGATCGTCCCGGGCGTGTTCGGCAGGGTAATCCCGTGCTTCGATGCCAGACCCGACCGGGGCCGGATCTGCATTTCATAGCCTTCGGGGATCGCCACCCGGATGCCGGTTGGACAGATCGCCCGCCCCATCGGCAAGAGCGTCAGTCCCGCCTCGCGCGCTTCGGCCGGGAAGTTCGCGCACAGGTCCGCACCCGCGGCCCCTGCCGTCTGATAGGTGGGCAAAGGCAGGCTCTGGTCAGCCCAGTCTTCCCAAAGCACCTGCACAACCGGCCCCATCGCCCCGCCTTTCATCTGTCCTCGATTATCCCCGCCGGAGGCTCCAGCGCCGCACCTAGCGCAGTGCCTCGGCAATCCGCGCCGCGAGCTTCCGCGCGACCTCGTCCTTGCCCATCCGCGGCCAGGTCTCGGCCCCCGTCTCGGAAATCAGCACCACCGCGTTCTCGGACCCGCCCATGATCCCCGTCTCTGGCGACACGTCGTTCGCCACGATCCAGTCGCAGCCCTTGCGCGCCCGCTTGGCCGTGGCATGGGCCACCACGTCCGTGGTCTCTGCCGCAAAGCCGACGACAAGGCCGGGCCGTTTCGACCCCTTCGACACCGTCGCCAGGATGTCGGGGTTCTCAGCAAATTCCAGCGCCGGGGCCTTTCCCGAGCCGTCCTTCTTCATTTTCTGCGCACTCGCATTGGCTACCCGCCAATCCGCCACCGCCGCCGCCATCACCGCCGCATCCGCAGGCAGGGCCGCCTCCACCGCTGCCGCCATCTCGCGCGCCGTCTCGACCCGCACCACCTCTACGCCGGACGGCGGCGGCACCGATGCAGGTCCGGTCACATACGTCACCCGCGCCCCCAGATCGCGCAGCGCGGCGGCCAAAGCTGTGCCTTGCGCGCCCGAGGAGCGGTTGGCGATATAGCGCACCGGATCAATGGGTTCATGCGTCGGCCCGGACGTCACGACCACATGCTTTCCCGCCAAGACCCCACCGCCCAACGCCGTCGTGATCGCATCGACGATCTCCAGCGGTTCGGCCATCCGGCCCTCGCCCGCCTCGCCGCTTTCGGCCATCTCGCCCCGGTTGGGACCGACAAAGCGGACACCATCCGCCTGAAGCTGCGCGTGGTTGCGCCGGGTGGCCGGATGCGACCACATCGCCGGGTTCATGGCCGGGGCCATCAGCACAGGCTTGGTCGTCGCCAATAGGACTGCGCTTGCCAGATCCCCCGCCAGACCCTGCGCCAGTTTGGCCATAAGGTCTGCCGTCGCCGGGGCAACCACAATCAGGTCAGCCTCGCGCGACAGGCGGATATGGCCCACGTCCTGCTCGTCCTGCCGGTCGAAGAGGTCGGTGAACACATGATCCGCCGTCAGCGCGCCCACCGACAGGGGCGTAATGAACTGCTGCGCTGCCACGGTCATCACCGCGCGGACCGAGGCGCCACGTTCCCGCAGGCGACGGATGAGGTCCAGCGCTTTGTAGGCCGCGATCCCGCCGCCGATGATCAGAAGTATCCGCTTGCCAGCCAGCATCGGCAGGTCTCCCTTGGCCTGACCCAAGGTGTAGGTCCCGGGCGCGGCAAACTCAAGCGCGCGGGGCGATGCGGTCGATCTCCTCGGCGACCAGCACCTGCAGCCGCCACAAGCCCCGGTCCCGGATGCCGCGCGCTTCAAGCTGGGTCACGGTGTTGAGAAGATACTCAGCCGCCGTCCCCCAATGGCCACAAGCCCGCGCCAGCACCTGAGCCACCTCTGCGGCGGGCAGGCGGCCTGCATAGTTCGGCGAGGCGCGGTTCATCACAAAGCCCAAGGCGGTCTCTACTCCCCGCTCGGTCTGAACCGTCAGCCAGCGCGGCATGGAACTGATCGGCTTCACCGTGAACTCGCGCCGGAACAGCCGGTCCAGCTGGCCGGCAAGGTCCTCGGGCGGCAGATCCAGCACCACGCCCCTGCATTGCCCGCCGCGGTCCAATGCCATCATCAGACCCGGCTGGTCGACCGAGGCCCGGAAGCGCGTCATGCGCAGACAGAAGGACCTGTGCCAGCCCTGCGCCACGGCAGCGCGTTCGGCGGTGTGGGGGATTTCCGGCTTCCAGATCAGCGAGCCATAGGCGAACAGCTGGACAGGCCGACCCTCGGACGGATTGCTGGAGAGGATGCGCTCGACCCATTCGGCACAGTCCGCGTCGGTCTGCTGGACAACGCCGGGAACCGGCCCCGGGTCCGCGACGGCCCGATGCACCCGGGCGATATGATCCTGGGTCAGGCGAAGCGAGGATGACATGACCAGCTCCGACGGCGGAAATGTCGACAGGGTCCCCGGTCACCCGCCCGGCGTCAAGGGTCAGGCCAGGAAATGCCGCACTTCGCGCGACTGCGTTTCCAGCGACCGGCGCATCTTGGCGAAGGCGGCGGCTTCCAACTGGCGGACCCGCTCTTTCGACAGACCCAGTTCCTCGCCGAGCGATTCCAGCGTCCGTCCCTCGTCCTTCAGCTTGCGTTCGGCGACGATGTAGCGTTCCCGCGCATTCAGGCCCTGCATCGCCTTGACCAGCCAGCCGCGAAGGCGTTCGCCGTCATGGGCGGTCTCGACGGCTTCGTCGGCCTGCACGCCGTCATCTTCCAGCGCGTCGATCCACTCGCGCCCGTCCTCGTCGGACGACTGGGTCGCGTTCAGCGAATAGTCCGACCCTGAAAGCCGACCTTCCATCATCTCGACATCGGCAACCGGCACGCCGATGTCGGCTGCCACCATCTGGCGCAGCTGATGCTGGTCCAGCACCTCGCCGCGCTGCGAGGCCTCACGCTCCAGCTTGGCCTGCACCCGGCGCAGGTTGAAAAAGAGGGCCTTCTGGCTGGAGGTCGATCCCGTCCGCACCATCGACCAGTTGCGCATGACGTAGTCCTGGATCGAGGCCTTGATCCACCAGACGGCATAGGTGGAAAACCGCACACCGCGGTCGGGGTCGAACTTGTCGGCGGCCTTCATCAGTCCAAGGCTTGCCTCCTGGATCAGGTCGTTCATCGGCGCGCCATAGCGGCGGAACTTCGCGGCCATCGAAATCGCCAGGCGCATGTAAGCGGTGATCAGCCGGTGCAGCGCGCGTTCGTCGCGGAAGTCGCGCCAGGCCCTGGCCAGACGCACTTCGGTTTCGGCATCAAGAAGCTCTGCCTTCATCGCTTGGCGCGACATGCTGAGGTCGGTATATCCGTCAAGTGCCATGGCCACCTCCTGATCCTGTCGTGGCGCTTTCGCCTGTTCTTTGCCTTTCATACGGAGCCAACCCGTGACCGGATCACTCCCGCCCCTCACTTTGGTCATCGGCGGCGCCCGATCGGGAAAATCCCGCTTTGCAGAAGGGCTTGTGACCGCCTCTGGCCGCCGCAGACGGTACATCGCCACCGCCGAGGCCTGGGATGACGAGATGCGCGACCGCATCGCCCAGCATCAGCGCGACCGTGCCGGGGACTGGATCACGGTCGAGGCGCCGCTGGACCTGCCCGCCGCCCTGTCCGCAGCAAAGGCCGGGGAAACCGTCCTGATCGACTGCGCGACGCTCTGGCTGACCAACCACCTGCTGGCCGACCATGATCTTCCGGCCCAGACCGAAGGCCTGGTCACTGCGATTGCCACCTGTCCCGCTCCGGTCGTCATCGTCTCCAACGAGACCGGTTGGGGAATCGTTCCGGAAAATGCACTCGCCCGGCGGTTTCGCGACGAACAGGGCCGCCTGAACCAAAGGCTGGCGCATGAGGCCGGGCTGGTCGTGACGGTCATCGCGGGCCTGCCCCTGGTGCTGAAGGGCCGGCTGCCGTGACGCGGTTCTGGCTGGTCCGCCATGGACCCACCCATGCCAAGACGATGGTTGGCTGGACCGACTTACCCGCCGACCTGTCCGACACCGCCGCCCTCCAGCGGCTGTCCACCCACCTGCCCGCAGGCGCCCCGGTGATCTCCTCCGATCTTTCGCGCGCCATCGCCACCGCCGACGCGCTTGGCCCCCGGCCCCGCCTGCCGCACGACCCCGCCCTGCGCGAGATTCATTTCGGCAAATGGGAAACTCGCAGCTTCGCCGAGATCGAGGCCGAAAGCCCGGACCTGATCCGCGCTTTCTGGGACCAGCCGGGAGAGGTTCGACCGCCCGGCGGCGAAAGCTGGAACGAGGTAACCGCACGAACCTGGTCCGCTCTCGATCGCCTTCGGGGCACCGCACCCGACATCATTGTCGTTGCCCATTTCGGCCCGATCCTGGCAGCGCTGCAACGCGCCGAGGACCTGAACGCCGAGCAGGCCTTCGCCCATCGCATCGACAACCTTTCCGTCACCTGCCTGACCTACGGCCCCCCGCCCAGGGTCTTTGCGATCAATCACCGTCCGTGATGAATCAGGCCACGAATCTTCGTTTTCCTTTGCCGCGCGCGCACGGTTCAATGTCCGAGAAAGGACAACAAACATGACCTATGAACTCGTGATCGGCGACCGCGCCTATTCCAGCTGGTCCTTGCGCGGCTGGCTTCTGTTCGACGCCTTCGGCTTGCCCGTCAAAACCCATTCCGCCCGGCTCTACACCGACGAATTACCGAACATGCTGAAGGACTACTTCCCCGCGAAGACCGCGCCCACGATGCGGACGCCCGAAGGGTCTGTCGTTCCCGAAACCATCGCCATCGCCGAGGAACTGGCCACCCGCCACCCGGAGGCCGGCATCTGGCCCACTGACCCCCACGCCCGCGCCACTGCCCGGGTGCTGGCGGCGGAAATGCACGCGGGCTTCACCGCCTTGCGGTCCTACTGCCCGATGAACCTGCGGGTCAGCTACACCGATTGCCAGCCTCCGGACGAGGTCCTTGCCGACCTCCGTCGCCTGGAAACCCTCTGGTCCTGGGCACGAGAGACCACGAAATCCACCACCCCCTGGCTCTGCGGCGCCTACTCCGCGGCGGATGCCTTCTTTGCCCCCGTCGCCACGCGGATCGCCACCTACAATCTGCCGGTCAACGCCGACGCGATGCTCTACGTCAACGCTCACCTGTCGCACCCCAGCTTCCGCCGCTGGCGCGCGATGGGCATGATCGACGGCGCCGATCAGGACTTCTACCGTCGCGACTATCCCCGCCGCGACTGGCCCGGCCCGGTGCCTCTGCCCGCCAAGGCGGTCGACTGCGCCGACACCGTGAACCAGGCCTGCCCCTATTCCGGCAAGCCCGTCACCCATGCGCTGGAGCTTTACGGACGCCGCTTCGGCTTCTGCAATGCCTTCTGCCGCGACAAGACCCTCGCCGATGCCGAGGCCTGGCCGAAGTTCATGGCGCTTTACCATTCGTAAACCATTCCGCCCTACCCGTTAACCAAGGTGAATCGGGTGGGGCGCATGGGTCGGGCGAAACCAGAAAAGATCATTTCCCGTCTGCAAATATCCCCGCCGGAGGCCCTTGGCCCGAGCCGGTTGCGCGTCCTTCATGCGCAGAGGCGAGACAAAAGGCTTGCGCGGCACGCGCTCCTATTCACCACCGCCCCGACCCTTGGAACGCTGGAATGACCGCGCGCGCTTTCACAGTCGCCTTCGAAGGCGTCGAGGCCCGCCTGGTCGAGGTGCAATGCGCCGTCTCGCCTGGCTCGCCCTCCTTCACCCTGGTGGGCCTCCCCGACAAGGCAGTGACCGAGGCCAAGGAACGCGTCCGCGCCGCCCTGCAGGCGCTGTCCATCGCCCTTCCCGCCAAGCGGATCACCGTCAACCTCTCGCCCGCCGACCTGCCGAAGGAGGGTTCGCATTTCGACCTGCCCATCGCCGTCGCCCTTCTCGCCGCGCTGGACATCATCCCGCGCGAGGATATCGAAGGCACGGTCGCCCTGGGCGAACTGTCACTCGACGGCCGACTGATCGCCGTTGCTGGCGCCCTACCAGCCGCGATGGCCGCCGCAGTGGAGGACCGCGGTCTCCTCTGCCCTAAGGCCTGCGGGGCCGAGGCGGCCTGGGTCGGCGCGACCACAGTCCTTGCCGCCGCCTCGCTGGAAGAGGTGTTGCACCATTACACCGGCCGCACGCCCCTGATCCCCGCCGAAGCGGGCGAGGTTACCCGCACCGCCACCCCGCGCGATTTCCGCGAGGTGAAGGGCCAGGAACGCGCCAAGCGCGCTCTGGAAATTGCCGCCGCCGGCCGGCACCACCTGTTCATGGTCGGCACCCCCGGCAGCGGCAAATCGATGCTCGCCGCCCGCCTGCCCGGCATCCTGCCGCCGCTCTCGGCGCCCGAGGCGCTGGAGACGTCGATGATCCACTCCCTTGCCGGGCTTCTGACCGAAGGCGGCATCTCGCGCGACCGGCCTTTCCGCGAACCGCACCACACTGCCTCCATGGCCGCCATCGTCGGCGGTGGGCGGGGCGCGAAACCGGGCGAGATCTCTCTCGCCCACAACGGCGTCCTCTTCCTTGACGAATTCCCCGAGTTTCCCCGCACCGTCCTCGACACCCTGCGCCAGCCGATCGAGACCGGGACCGTGATGGTCGCCCGCGCCAATGCCCATATCCGCTATCCGTGCCGCTTCCTGCTGATCGCCGCCGCCAACCCCTGCAAATGCGGCTACCTGTCGGACCCGAACCGCGCCTGCGGCCGCGCACCGTTTTGCGGCGAGGACTACCTTGGTCGCATCTCGGGCCCCCTGATCGACCGCTTCGACCTGCGCGTCGAGGTCCCGCCCGTCGCCTTTGCCGACCTGGACCTGCCCTCGTCCGGCGAAAGCTCGGCCACCATCGCCGCCCGCGTTGCCGACGCCCGGGACCGCCAGTCCGCCCGGTTCGCTGACGCGCCCGGCCTGCGGGTCAATGCCGACCTGGACGGCGCCGCGCTGGAAGACCACGCCGCCCCCGACAGCGAGGGCAAGGAGCTGATCAGCCGCGTCGCCGAACGTATGGGACTATCGGCGCGCGGCTATCATCGCGTCCTTCGCGTCGCACGCACCATCGCCGATCTCGACGCCAGCCCCACCGTCCGCAAACCCCATATCGCCGAAGCCATCAGCTTCCGCCTGTCGACAACCGTGGGCGGCCTTTAGCATCCCGGAGAGCGGTGGAAACTTGGCCCTGGAATGGGTGACATGCAGGCTTGGGACACAGGACCTTCTTAGCTTGTGGCAAGGAGGAAAATTGCCTGAAACTGATCTTATTATTCTGATTTTTTTATATTTTGTCTGATGCTAACTGCTACGATCTTTCTCCGCTCACCTCGACCGCTGAGTCATTTGCGGTTGTGCTCCTCGAACGGGTCAACGTGTCGAATGCGACATGCAGAAGTGAGCACATGGCCAAACCAGTCATCGCTTTTGGCCCACTCCGGTCATTCAACCGGATTGCATGGATAACGATTCCCGCTTGCCGCTTTCGGTTGCGATGCCAGACGAAAGCGCCTTTATGCTGATGGAGTGCACCAACAACAAACCTTACGTGAAGCTCACCCCTGCCCGTGTTCGATCACGGTCCGCAAGCCTTCAAGGGTCGTGTTGTAGTGATCTGCAAGCAACTGACAGGCGCGGTCGGCGTCGCGGTCGATGACCGCGTTCAGGAGTTCCTGATGTTCGGCCGCAGCACCCTCGCGACGTAGGAGACTTGGGTGCACGTTCATGGAAAGGCTGCGATAGCGCACCGCTTGGTCCATCATCGTAGAGCAGAACCCAAGCAGCCAGCTCGATCCGCAGCGGTCGAGCAGTAGCATGTGGAATTCCTTGTGGCGCAGTTCCCATTCTTCGGACAGCTCACGCCCCGCCTCGGCAGGCAAACGGCGATGGGTCCGGGCGAGACGATGATAGGCAAGGACCAGCTGTTCCTCCCAATCTTCGGTCGCGTTCAGGATCGCTTCGCGCAAGGCCAGCGTTTCCAGCCAGATCCGGGTCTTGACCAGCTCTTCCAGCGAGGTCATCGAGATTTCGGCCACGAAGAAACCACGCTGGCTCTTGCGTTCGACCAGTCCTTCCGACGACAGGCGATTCAGCGCCTCGCGCACCGGCGCCATGCCGATGCCGTAGCGGTCGGAGATTGCCTCGATCTGCAGCTTTTCACCGGGGAACAGTTCGCCATTCAGGATGTCGCGGCGGATACGCTCGTGCGCCTGCTCGGAAAGGTTCCGAGAATCGTTCAATGCCTTGTCAGAGGCATTCATCAGCCAACTCCACCCGGCCTGTCAGCCTTGTTCCAGAATACCAGACGCTTCTGCACCCAGGCTACCAGAAAGAAAAGGGCCAGGCCGAGGAGGCTTAGATAAAGGATCAGCGAGAAGACGCGGGGCGTGTCCAGCATGCTGGCGGACTCACGGATGAGCGCGCCAAATCCCTTGCCGCCGCCCAGGAACTCGCCGGTAATCGCGCCAGCCATCACGCCCACAGCCGCGATCTTCAGTCCGGTAAAAATGTAGGGTAGCCCGGTGGGCAGTTTTAGCCGGATCAGGGTCTGCCAGCGGCTGGCACCCATCGCCTTGAACAGCATCCGCTCGTTCTCGGAAGCGGCGTAGAAACCGGCGGCGGTCGAGACGATGATCGGGAAAGTGGCGATGAAGGCGGCAAGCGCCACTTTCGAGGCGATGTCGAAGCCAAGCCAGGCGATGAACAGGGGGGCGAAGGCGACCTTCGGCATGGTGTCGATGGCGACGAGATAAGGCATCACGGCGCGTTCGCCAAACTTGGTTTCGCCGACCAGAACGCCCAGTGAGAAGCCGGCGCTCGCGGCGATCAGGAAGGCCCAGAATACCGTGCGGGTCGTGGTCCAGAGCGCCTCCAGCATGTAGCCGCCGGTCAGAAGGTTCTTTCCGACGAAGATCAGATCATCCAGAGTCTCGCCGGGCGATGGCAGGATGATGGGCGAGACCCAGCCCATTCGCGCGGTCGCAAGGTCCCAGATGCCGATGACAATGACCGCCAGTGCAAGCATCGCCAGCCAACGCGGGATGCGGTCGATGAGCGCGACGTGCTCGACCCAGACCGTGTCCTGGTTCGGATCGACGATAAGTTCCGGCTTGGCAGTCATTGGAAGGCCTCCTTGCCCAGAAGGTCGCGGATATGCGCGACGATCTGGCCGAAGCGGGGGGTGTTGATCATTTCTAGTGTGCGCGGGCGCGGCAGGTCGATGACGATCTCCTCGACGATCCGGCCGGGGCGCGGTTTCATCACCAGGATGCGGTCGGACAGGATCACCGCCTCGGCCAGCGAATGGGTGACGAGGAAGGCGGTGGACTGCTGCTCGGCGCAGATGCGTTGCAGTTCCATGTTCATGAAATCGCGGGTCAATTCGTCCAGCGCAGAGAAGGGTTCGTCCAACAAGAGGACGGCAGGGTTGGCGATCAGCATCCGGCAGATCGAGGCGCGCTGCGCCATGCCGCCGGACAGCTCGCCCGGATAGACATTGGCGAAATCGCCGAGACCGACAAGTTTCAGAAGCTCATGCGCGCGGGGGATCGCCGCCTTTGCGGCTGCCCGGCCCTGCCGGATCTCGATTGGCAACACGATGTTCTCGACCGTGGTCTTCCAAGGCAAAAGCGTCGCCTGCTGGAACATCATCCCGATGTCGGCGCGTGCGCCGGTAACCGGTTTTCCTTCAAGCACGACTCGGCCTTTAGTGGGTGGCAAGAGCCCCGACATGATCTTGAGAAGTGTCGATTTACCGCAGCCCGAGGAGCCGACGACCGACACGAACTCGCCCTTGTTGAGGGTCAGGTTCACGTCGGTCAGCGCAGTCAGGTGGTTGCGGGCATAGGTCTTCGACAGTCTCGCAATCTCGTAGACCGGCCGCGAGACGGCGGCCGGGCTGGCGGTCAAGGGACGGGGCTCTGCCATGCTCATCAGGCGTTCCAGCCTGCCACGAATTCGTTCGTGTAGACAGCGGCAAGGTCTGGCAGCGCAGCCTCCAGCGCACCCGATGCGACGGCGCTGTCGTGGATCGCCTGCCAGTGCTCTGGCGGCTGGTAGCCGTAGCCCTGGCCGATGAAGGCATCGGTTGGGGTCATCCGGTTGACGACGCCGTCATAAAGCGAGGGCGCGTAGTCCTGTTCGCCCTCCTGTGGGTTGCCGGCCGCGCAATGGGCGAGCGCCTTTTCCTTGTTCGCGGGGTCTGTGGCAAACTTCGTGCCCCGCACCAGCGCGCGGCCGAACTTTGGCGCAAGATCGGGCGTTGCGGCCATCTGGCTTTCCAGCATGGCAATGCCGTTCCCGAAGAACCCGAGATAGGCCTCGGGCGTGATCTCGCGCAGCGTGAGGCCCCGCGAGGCAAGGATGGCCGCGTCAGACACGGCACCCGCGTAGCTGTTCACCTCGTCGCGCAGGAAGGCCACCGCAGCGGTGCCACCATCCCCCACGGGAAGGAAGGTATAGTCGGTGCCTTCCGTCATCCCGAGATCAGTCATGATCGCCTTGGTGAAGGACACCTCCGCCCCATCCGCAGTGCCAACGCCGATGATCGTGCCCTTTAGATCGGACGGGGTCTGGTAGGAGCTTTCCTCCTTCACCAGCAGCCCGAAGACAGACTTGGGATAGAGGTTGTAGATGAACTTTACGTCCACTCCGCGCGAGCGTGCGCCCAGCGTCGGCCCAGGCCCTGGGGCGCCAATCTGTGCCTGGCCGGCCGTCATCGCCTGCAGCACAGCCGACGACCCGTCAATTGCTTCAAGCCGCAGGTCGAGACCCTCTTCTGCGAAGTATCCTTCGCCCACGGCGACCCAGTAGGGCAGCCAGGTCAGGGCCGATGGGTTGGGGACGGCAAAGGTCACCGCCGTCTGCGCCCGGACGATTGCCGGCGCGCCAAGGACAAGGCTTGCCGCCCCGCCCGCCGTCAGAAGTCCGAAGCTCCGACGGCTCAGTCTGGTCAAGTTCTTCATCTGGTTTCCTCCCGATAACCGCAGGCCGCCCGCCCGTTTCCCGTCGCGTGGTCGGTCCTGACTGCAGGCTATACGATTCTTTCCGGATTGCAAAAAAATATATGAAACGGCAAGAAACTTCATTTCGTATCTTGATCTGAAGCGAGAAGCGGGAAATCCTGCGGCCATCGTGACTCGGCAATCCCCCGGCGCTCGCCCGGCAGAACAGGAGTTTTCCATCGTGGCCTTTGCACTGACCCCGCCCGCGCAGGCGCATCTCGACATCACCGGCTCGGACGAGAAGTTCCCGGTCCGGCGGATCTACTGCATCGGCAAGAACTACGTGGCCCACATCATCGAGATGAACGCGGACGAGCGCGACCCCCCGGTGATCTTCATGAAGCCCACCGACGCCATCGTGAAGAACGGCGGAGAGATCCCCTATCCGGTGTTCACCACCAACTTCCACTATGAATGCGAGCTGGTCGTGGCGCTGAAATCGGGCGGCTACGACATCCCGGTGTCCGAGGCCTCCAGCCACATCTACGGCTATGCCATCGGCCTGGACATGACCCGGCGCGACCATCAGGCGGCGGCGCTGGCCAAGGGCCTGCCCTGGGAAGTGACCAAGGGCTTCGACCATTCCGCCCCCATCGGCCCGATCACCCGGGTCAGCGACTGCGGCATCCTGACCTCGGGCCATGTGCGTCTGAAGGTGAATGGCGAGGTGAAGCAGGATGCCGACATCTCGCTGATGATCTGGAAGGTGGACGAGATCATCTCGAAACTGTCCGAACAGCACAAACTGATGCCGGGCGACATCATCATGACCGGCACACCTGCGGGTGTAGGCGCAGTTGTCACCGGAGATGTGCTTGACTGCAGCATGGATGGCGTCCAGCCGATGCAGGTCCGCATCGGCCCGAAGGCGGCGTGAGCGCCGCCGACCTGCTGGCGCTTGGCACGGCCACGGTCGGTGAGGCCTGGCCCGCAGCAAGGCTGGTCGCGGCGCCAATCCGGCCACTGTCGCCGGGGATGACGCTGGCAGGGACGGCGCTTCCCGTCCGGTGTCGGCCCGGAGACAACCTGGCCCTGCATCTTGCCATTGCCGAGGCCCGTCCGGGCGATGTGCTGGTGGTGGACTACGGTGGCAGCCTCGAAAGCGGCCCGTTCGGCGAGATCATGGCGCTGGCCTGCCAGAAGCGCGGGATAGCCGGGATGGTGATCGACGGCGCGGTCCGCGACAGCGCGCAGATCGCGGAACTCGGGTTTCCGGTCTTTGCCCGCGGCCTGAACATCCGCGGCACGGTGAAGCAGGATGCCGGTCGGATCGGGGCGCCGGTCACGCTGGCTGGGGTCGAGATCGCCGCCGACGATCTTGTCCTGGCCGATGCCGACGCCATTCTCGTCCTGAAGGCCCGCGACCTTGCCCCGGCACTGGCCGCAGCCCAAAGCCGCGCCGAGCGTGAGGCCCGGATGATGGAGCGGCTGCGCGCAGGTGAAACGACGCTTTCGATCCTTGGACTGTCAGGAAAGGCACCCTCATGACCATTGCCATCGGAATCGCCGGGACCGGCCGCATGGGCACCGCCTTCGCCCGCCGTCTGATCGAGGCGGGCCACAAGGTCCAGGTCTGGAACCGCAACGCAGCGCGGACGGCTGCTGCCGTCTCGGCGGGGGCCGAGGCTGTGGATCTGGCGCAACTTGCGGGATGCAACGTGATCTTGATGTCACTGACCGATGCCGCCGCCTCGCAATCGGTCCTGAGGAGCCTGGCGGATCTGGGCCTGAAGGGGCGACTGGTCATCGAGATGTCCACCCTTTTGCCCGACGAGGCCGAAGCTTTGGCCGCGATTGCGCAGGCAGCGGGGGCCGACTTCGTGCATTGCCCGGTGGGCGGCACGGTCGCCCCAGCTCTGAAGGGCCAGCTTCTGGGCATGGCTGGCGGGACAGCCGCGGCCATTGACCGGGCGAAACCCGTCCTGGCCGAGTTGTGCCGTCGGGTGGAACATCTGGGGACGGTCGGGGCCGCGGCGCGCATGAAGCTGGCGGTGAACCTGCCGCTGGCAATCTACTGGCAGACCCTGGGCGAAAGCCTTGCGCTTCTGCGCGGTGCCGGAGTGCCGGAGGACCTGGCGATCAGCCTGATCGCCGACAGTTCCGCCGGGCCGACCGTCCTGAAAAACCGCGCGCAGGTGGCAGTCGACACGCTGGCCGGGACAGACCAGCCCGGAACATTCGACATCGCCGGGCTGGCTAAGGACCTGGGCCTTGCGCTGAAACTGGGCGAGGCCGAGGGCGCGGACATGCCCCTGTCCCGCTCGGTCGAGTCCCGCTATGCGGCGGCCCTTTCCGCCGGTCTGGGCGGCTTTGACGGCGCCAGCCTGACGCGGCGGGCGGCTGGCAAGTGAGCGACCTTATGGACCCTGCGACCCTGTTCCCCCTGATCGCCGCGCTCGCGGTGGCGGGGGCGTTGATCGGTTTTCTGGCCGGACTTTTCGGCATCGGCGGCGGGGCGATTTCGGTCCCGGTCTTCTACGAGGTCTTCCAGACCCTTGGCCACGCGCCCGAGGTGGCGATGCCAATGGCTGTCGGCACTTCGCTGGCCGTGATCATCCCGACCTCGATCCAGTCCTCGCGCGGGCATTTCAAGCGCGGGACGGTGGACATGGACCTGTTGCGGGTCTGGGCGCTGCCGGTGCTGGTGGGCGTGGCCGCCGGTTCGGTCATCGCCCGCTATGCCGAACCGCAGGTCTTCCAGCTGGTTTTTGCGGTGGTCGCTGCTGTGAACGCGGCCAAGCTTCTGTCGGGCGGCGCGGGTTGGCGGCTGCGCGACAGCCTGCCGGGCAAGGCCGTCCTGCGGCTCTATGGTGCCGGGGTGGGCCTCGTCTCGGCCCTGATGGGCATCGGCGGCGGCGCGGTGTCGAACCTGATCCTGACATTGCACAACGTACCGATCCACCGGGCGGTCTCGACTTCGGCCGGGGTGGGCGTTCTGATCGCCATCCCGGGAACGCTGGGCTACGTGGCCGCAGGCTGGGGTCGGACGGACCTGCCCGCGGATGCGGTCGGCTTTGTCTCGCTGGCAACATTTGCACTGACGATCCCGACGTCACTGCTGACGACGCGGTTTGGCGTCGCGCTTGCTCACCGACTGAGCCGCCGCAGGTTGGAGCTGCTGTTCGGTCTGTTTCTGGCAGCCGTATGCCTTCGGTTTCTGTTTGCTGTTCTGGCGGGCTAGTCCGGCGCGCCAAGCGACGCTGGAAGGGTCGCAGGATCTCGATCTTCAAACCTGTTCGGCCGGGGCCTGATTCTAGGGTCAGGTCTCGTTCTCGCATGATAGCCAGAACATGACGGTTGCGGCGAGGGCGACGGCATCGAGGAAGACCTTCGGGCATCCGTCGTAGCGTGCAGCGATCCGCCGCCAGTCCTTCAGCCGCCCGAACAGGATCTCGATCCGGTTGCAGCGTTTAAGCGGCGCTTGTCATGCTTGATCGGTTTGCCGCGCGCCTTCCTTCCGGGAATGCAGGGCTTTGTCCCCTTGTCTTTCAACGCTTCCCTGAACCAGTCAGCGTCATGACCGCGGTCGGCCAGCAACCACTCCGCCCTTGGCAGGTTGCCCAGCAGGGCCGCCGCACTGGTGTGGTCGCCCACCTGGCCCGCGGTCATGAAGAAGCGGAGAGGGCGGCCCTCGGCGTCGGTGACGGCATGCAACTTGGTGTTCATGCCGCTCATCACCCGCCGGTCATCAACGCGCGGCTTCCCGTGGCTCTTGAGAAAGAAGGGCTGCAAACGCGCTATCTGCGCGTCCGTCAGCCAGAAAAGGTTGCTCATGATCCAGTCTACTTGCGGAGCGAGACTCAGGCCGTAGACGCAAGATCAACGGGTCCTGACCCCAAGAGCAGAGCTTGAGCATGGGCCGAAGTTGAGACTGGGGGGAGCAAAGCCCTACTGAAAACAGGTCATTTTCATTGCAGCACGCCGCGTCGCCGGCGTAGTTCAAGACTTGGCGTGGGACCATGCCTTCACTCCGCTATCTGAACAGCGCTTATCATTATCGTCAGATAGGGCTCTGTAAGCTCGCTGCATTCTGCTTTAGCGACAGAAATCAAACCCTTGCTGCGATCGCCATGCCGTAGCGCCGTCAGACCGCTCTCCACCCTCCTCTTTCACGCGGTCGCCCTCAGCGCAAAGCGGAAACACCGATTTTCCCAATCTCTCCGCGGGAAAGTGCGAACTCACTCCTTTGGCCGGCGTCACGCCTGAGCACCTGGCTTGCCTGTTGCAGAGTTGTCATTTGCACGTCGCTCCGCTGTCATCCTGCCATGCTACCGCCGGTTCAGCATCACCTGAACAGGACGCAATTTGATGAAGTACACCCTCGCCTCTGGACTTCTGGCTTTCGGCCTTAGCCTCGCCACCCCGCTTGCCGCTCAGGAAGCCATCCGCTTTGCCGTGACCGACATCGACGGTCTGGAAGCGCTCCAGCGCGAGATGGGCCCGTTCAAGGAAGCGTTCGAGGCCGCTTCGGGCCTGAAGGTCGAATTCTTCCCGGTCTCGGGCCGCACCGTGGCGGTCGAGGCGATGGCCGCCGAACAGGTCGATTTCGTCCTGACCGGCCCGGCGGAATATGTCGTGTTCAACGCCCGCCTCGACGCCCAGCCTGTCGTGACCTTCAAGCGGCCGGACTACTATTCGACCGTCGTCGTGCTGGATGCCAGCCCGGTGAAGACGCCCGAGGACCTGAAGGGCATGAAGATCTCCTTCGGCGAGATCGGTTCGACCTCGCAGCACCTTGGCCCGGTCGATCTTCTGTCGAAGGCAGGGCTCGGCTACGCGGTCGACTACGAACCCGTCTTCCTGAACCGCAACGTCGCGGTCGAGGCGCTGATCGCGGGCGACATCGGCGGGATCGGCCTGAACCGCACCCATATCGACAGCATCACCGAGAAGTTCCCCGACCAGAAGTTCCGCGTTGTGGTGAAGGGCGACCAGCTGCCCGACGACATCCTCCTCGCCTCGCCCAAGGTGGCGCCGGAAGTGGTCGAAACGGTCCGCAAGACCTTTGCCGACCAGGGCGAAACGCTTCTGGCCGCCATCACCTCGACCGAAGAGAACGCCAAGTACATCGGCGGCGCCTTCAACGCGGCGGTGACCGACGCCGACTACGACGTGGTCCGCAAGATGTACGAAAACATCGGGATCACCGAGTTCACCGAATTCGTCGGTCAGTGATCCGCAGATGAACGCGCCCGTCCTTCCATCCCGGGCCCTGGCCGGTTCCACGACAGTGGAGCCGGTCCTTGCCGTGTCTGGCCTCGCCAAGTCGTTCTCAGGCCACGACATCCTGCGCGGCGTGGATTTCGCGCTGGCGCCGGGCCAGTCGACCGCCCTGATCGGCGCGAACGGGTCCGGCAAGTCCACCCTCCTGCGTTGCCTTGTCAGGCTGGTCGAACCGACCTCGGGCCAGGTCCGGATGCTGGGGCAAGAGGTGGACAAGCTCTCCCCCGCCGCCTTGCGCCGCTTCCGCGCTCGGGTCGGGATCGTCTGGCAGCGCCACAATCTGGTTCCGCGGCTTTCCGTCCTGTCCAACGTCGTCCACGGCGTCCAGGCCCGCATGTCCGGCCCCCGCACCTGGGCGCAGTTCCTGGCCCCCGCCCCCGTCCGGTCCGAGGCGATGGCCTGCCTTGCCCGCGTGGGCCTTGCCGACCGCGCGCTTGCCCGCGTCGACAGCCTGTCGGGTGGCCAGCAACAACGCGTCGCCATCGCCCGGATGCTGATGCAGCGGCCCGAATTCATTCTGGCGGACGAGCCCGACGCCAGCCTCGACCCGCAGACCGGCCAAGAGGTGATGGAGCTTCTCCTGAACCTCGTCCGACAGGACGGCTTATCACTCCTGGTGATCTCGCACCGGCTGGAACATACGCTGGCCTATTCCGACCGCATCCTCGGCCTTGCGCAGGGCCGCATCGCGCTGGACCGGCCAACGCCCGGCACCGACGCCGCCCTCCTCCGCCGCTTCTTCGACCATGAGATTGCGGCATGACTGACACCAGCCTCTCCGCTCCTCGGTCTGCACCCGCCCGCTTCCGGCAACCCGGCCTCCTCGGCTACGTGGCCCTCCTTGCCGTGGGCGCGCTGGTCATCTCCTCTCTCGTCTCCACCGCCCCGGCACCCGACAAGCTGGCCAATGGCATCCAGCGCCTCTTCGCGCCCTCGGGCCTGCTGACCCAGATGTTCCCGCCCGACTTCAGCCGGATCGAGCCGATCAGCTGGAAGATCCTCGAAACCCTGCAGATGGCCGTCGCGGGCTGCGTCCTGGGCCTGATCTTCGCCCTGCCCTTCGCGATCCTCGCCACCGACCGCCTGTCGCCCCACCCCATCGTCCGCACCGCCGCCCGCGCCCTGATCGCGCTCTTCCGCACCGTGCCGGACCTGGTCTGGGCCATCATCTTCATCATCATCGTCGGCCTCGGCCCCGCCGCCGGGGTCATGGCGATCATGGTCGACAAGATCGGCTTTGCCGGCCGCTTCTTCGCCGAGGCGATGGAGGAGACCGACCCCGGCCCGCAGGACGCCCTGCGCGCCATCGGCGCCAGCCGCCTTGGCATCATCGGCTCGGCCATCCTGCCGGCCTGCCTGCCCTCCTTCACCGCCACATCGCTGTTCGCGCTGGAGAAATCGGTGCGCGGGTCCGCCGCCCTGGGCCTGGTCGGCGCGGGCGGCATCGGGGTCGACCTCAAGGTCGCCTTCGACCTTTTCAACTACGACGAAGCCCTTGCGATCATCCTGATGATGCTCGCCCTCGTCATCGCCGTGGAACAGGGATCCGGCTGGATCCGCAGGAAACTGATATGAACCAGATGACCACCGACACCGCCCATCGCTATTGGAACACCGAATGGCAGAAGGCTGACGGCACCAGCCCCTGGGCGATGGCCGAGCCCTGGGTGATGGACCACGCCTCGACCCTGGCCCCGGGGACGCGCATCCTCGACCTCGGCGCCGGCATCGGCCGCCACGCCCTCGCCTTTGCCCGCGACGGCCACAAGGTCACCGCACTTGACGCCTCCGAGGCCGCCGTCGCCGCCACCTCGGCCGCGGCCTTCACGCAGGGCCTGACCGTCGATTGCGTGCAGGCCCCGATGACCGACCTGCCGTTCGAGGCCGCCAGCTTCGACCATGTCCTGGCCTGGAACGTGATCTACCACGGGGATGAGGCCATCGTCCGCCGCACACTGTCCGAGGTCGCCCGCGTCACCCGCCCCGGCGGCACATTCCTCTGCACCATGCTCTCGGCCCGCCGCCTGCCGGTCGAACAGGCCAAGGCCAAGGGGCGCGAGATCAGCCGCAACACCTGGGTTTTCGACGGCCCCGGCGACAAGATCCACCCGCACTACTTCTGCAACGCGCCCGACCTTCTGTCCCTTCTTTGGGGGTTCGAGGTCTACACCCTGTTCGACCGCCCGCACGAAAAGCCCGGCTCCTGGCACTGGCACCTCCTGGCGGAACGTCTGGCATGACTGCCGAGCTGATCGAAGGCGCCCGCGTCGTTCTGGACGACCGGGTCGAGGTCACCTCGGTCCGTATCGAGGATGGCCGGATCACCGGGCTGGACGTCCCCCGCGACGGGGCGGCGATCGTCCCGGGCAAGGGCCGGGTTCTGGCCCCGGCCTTCATCGACGTGCACGGCGATGCCTTCGAGCGCCAACTGATGCCGCGCCCCGGCGTCATGGTGGGAACCGAAACCGCCCTTCTGGAAACCGACCGCCAGCTTGCCGCCAACGGGATCGCCACGGCCTATCACGCCCTGACCCTGTCATGGGAGCCGGGCCTGCGCAGTGTCGAAACCGGATGGGCCGTCGTCCGCGCGCTGGAAGCCCTGCGCCCGCGCCTGACCACCGACAACCGCATCCAGCTGCGCTGGGAAACCTTCTGCCACGAGGCCGAGCCGCTTCTGTCCCATGTCCTGTCCGGGCCGGACCGGCCGTCGCTGGCGTTCAACGACCACACCACGTCAATGCTGCTGGACTACGACATCCCGGTGCAGGACCGGCCCTTCGATCAGGTGAACCCCTATCCCGTCACCTCCTTCGATGACCCCCGTTTCCGGAAGAAGATGGCAGACCAGGCCCGCCGCGCGCAGCTGTCGGCCGAGGACTACACCACGCTGATCGCCCGCGTCTGGCAGCGCCGGGCAAAGGTCCCCGACCACATCGCCCGCATCGCCGCCCTTGCCCGCAAGTCGGGCGCGCCCATGCTCAGCCATGACGACAGCCAGGCCGAGACCCGCAGCTTCTATCGCGGGCTGGGCTCAAAGGTGGCCGAGTTTCCGATGCACGACCGCGTCTTCCATGCGGCGCGCGAGGCGGGGGATTTCATTGTCCTTGGCGCCCCGAACGCGATGCGCGGCGGCAGCCATCTGGGCAGCCCGGGTGCTGCCGAAATGGTGACGCGCGGGCTTTGCGACATTCTTGCCTCGGACTACTACTACCCCGCGATGCTGGGGGCGGTGGTGCGGATGCTGACCGACCGCGTGGCCCCGCTGCCCCAGCTCTGGGCTCTTGTCGCGCTGAACCCCGCCCGGGCCATGGGCCTGACCGACCGCGGGCGCATCGCGCCGGGCCTGCGCGCCGATCTTCTCTTGCTCGACTGGCCCGAAGGCCAGGCCCCCGCCCCCTTGCGCACCTGGGTCGCGGGTCGGGGCGGCTATTCCGCCCTGCCCCTGCCCCGCCTGCCCGAACCTGCCATCTGACCCCGTCACGAGGACATCATGCTGCTCGACATCCTGACCGACGCGCCCATCGCCCCACCGACCAGCACGGTCGATTTCAGCTATGCGCATTCCGGCCAGTCGCTGTTCCGCCAGACCCTGATCCGCGCGGTCGAGGCCCTGACCGGACAGCCGCACCTGCGCAGGCTCTACCTCGACTGGTTGAACTATGACCGCTGGGCGGGTGAGCCGGTCTTCGCCGCCGCGCTGCGCAAGCTGGGCATCACGCTGCAGATCGCCGAGGGCACGCAGCATCTGGACCGGGTCCCCCGCACGGGGGGCGTGCTTCTGGTCGCGAACCACCCCTTCGGCGTGGTGGACGGGCTGGCGATGGGGCATCTGGGGATGGACCTGCGTGGCAATGTGCAGATCCTGACCAACAGCCTTCTCTGCCGGGTGCCCGAGGTGGACCCCTACCTTCTGCCGGTGGACTTTTCGGGCACGCCCGAGGCGCGGCGCCTGACAGCCGAGACCCGCCGCCGCGCGGCCTCCCTGCTGATGGCCGGGAAAGTCGTCGCGGTGTTCCCGGCGGGGGGTGTGGCCACGGCGAACAAGCCCCTGAAGGGCCGCGCCGTCGATGCGCCATGGCATCCCTTTGTCGGCCGCCTTGCGACCTTGCCGGGGGTGACCACCCTGCCCGTCCACTTCTCCGGTCAGAACTCGCGGCTGTTCCAGCTGGCCAGCCACGCCTCCTACCCCCTGCGCGTGGCCCTCATCTTCCACGAAACCCGCCGCCGCATGGGTCGCCCGGTGCAGTTGCGCATCGGCGCGCCGATCACGGCTGCGGACCTTCGGTCCTGTGACCGGGACCAGGTGGCGGGCGAACTCCGCCGCCGCTGCATGGCACTTGCCTCGCCCACGCTGAAGGATATCGACGAGACCTACATCTGGCCCAGCCACGTCAAGTGGTAGCCCCCGTTACACAAGCTTCACGCAGCCTTCGACAACCTGTCACAACCCGTCCGTAGGACTCGCCCCAGAAACCGAAGGCGAGGGACGTATCGATGCTGGACGTACAAGGCGTGACGCGGATGTTCGGCCAGAAGGCCGCCGTCGACAACATCAGCTTCCACGTCGACCGCCCGGCCTTCGTCGGCATCATCGGTCGCTCTGGCGCGGGGAAATCGACCTTTCTGCGCATGATGAACCGGCTTCTCGACGCAACCTCGGGCGAGATACGCGTAGATGGGCGCAACGTTCTCGCCCTCAAGGGAGCCGAGGCGCGGGCCTGGCAATCGCAATGCGCGATGATCTTCCAGCAGTTCAACCTGGTGCCCCGGATGGATGTCGCCTCGAACGTCCTCCACGGCATCCTGAACCGCCGCTCCACCCTGCAGACCATGTTCAATCTCTGGACCCAGACCGACATCCTGAAGGCGCTGGAAATCCTTGATCGGCTTGGCATTTCCGAACAGGCCACCAAGCGGGCCGAGGCGCTTTCGGGCGGCCAGCAGCAGCGCGTCGCCATCGCCCGGGCGCTGATGCAGGACCCGAAGATCATCCTCGCCGACGAACCCATCGCCAGCCTCGACCCGATGAACGCCCAGGTCGTCATGGACACCTTGAAGCGCATCAACGTGGAAGACGGCCGCATGGTCATCGCCAACCTCCACACGCTCGACACCGCACGGCGCTACTGCGACCGGGTGATCGGCATGCGCGACGGCCGCATCGTCTTTGACGGCACCCCCGACCAGCTGTCGACCGGCACCGCCCGCGACATCTACGGCGCCGACGAAAGCTTCAACGAGGCCGCGACGTCGACCTCGATCCCTGCCGACACCACGGCCGACCGCACCTACGCGGATCTCATGCTGTCGTGACCCCCGGCCCGGGCTACGGGCCTCAACCTCATGGAGTTCCCATGCAAAAGCTGCTGACTGCAACCGCACTGACCGCCGTGATGGCCACCTCGGCCTTCGCGCAAGAGATCACCGAATTCAACATCGGCATCCTTGGCGGCGAAAACGCCCAGGACCGCATGGCTTCGACCGAATGCCTGCGCGTCAAGATGGAGGCCGAGCTTGGCGTTCCGGTCAAGCTCTTCACCCCCGCCGACTATGACGGCGTGATCCAGGGCCTGCTCGGCGGCTCGCTGGACTATGCCTGGCTCGGCGCTTCGGCCTACGCCAAGGTCTACCTGACCGACCCGGAAGCGGTTGACGTGATGCTGACCAAACAGAATGTCGATGGCACCACCGGTTACTATTCCATCGGCTTCGCCAAGGCCGACTCGGGCATCAAGACGATGGACGACGCCAAGGGCAAATCCTTCGCCTTCGCCGACCCGAACTCGACCTCGGGCTACCTGGTTCCCGCCGCCGAACTGACCACAAAATATGGAGACCTGAAAAGCTATTTCAGCGAAGTGAAGATGTCCGGCGGCCATGAGCAGACCATCGTCGGCGTAGCCAACGGTGACTTCGAGGCAGGCGTGGCATGGGCTGACGGCCTGGGCAACTGGGAAGACGGCTACGGCTCGGGCGCGTTCCGCAAGGCGGCAGACGCTGGCCTCGTCGACATGTCGACCCTCGTCGAAATCTGGCGCTCGACCCTGATCCCCGAAGGCCCGCTGGTCGTCCGGAAGGCCCTGCCGCAGGACGTCAAGGACAAGGTCTACGCGATGATGGACACGATGTGGGAAACCGACCCGGAGTGCGCCTACAACGTCGCCGCCGGTGAGGCCAAGGACTTCGTCCCGGTCAAGCACGAGGACTACCTCGGCATCCTGGCTGCCCGCAAGCTTCAGGAAGGCATGTAAGCCTTCTGACCGGCCGGACCCCGCGCTCCCCGGGGTCCGGCCTTTTCATATCCGGATGATCCCATGGTCGATATCGCCTTCGGACCAGAACAGGGCCAGCGCCCCGACCTGTCCAACCGCAACGAAGCCTATCTCGACATGGTCCGCCGCAAGCGGATGTATGGTGGCATCCTTCTGGTCATTTTCGTTGCCCTGATGGCGTCAGGCTGGAACCTGGCCGAGCATCGCAACGCCGGCGGTTTCCTGGAAGGCCTGCACCAGGTCTTCGACTTCCCGTCCGAAGTCTTCGCGGAAGCCTGGCAGAAGCTGGCCAATCTTCCCGGCATCTTCGTCGCCCATATCCCCGCCCTGATCGAGACGCTGAACATCGCCGCCGTCGCCACGCTGATCGGCGCGCTGGCCGCGATGTCGCTGTCGCTGCTGGCCACCCGCGGCCTCGCCCGCTGGCCCCGCCTCATCCCCGTCTTCCGCCGCACGATGGACGCCCTGCGCGCGATCCCCGAAATCGTCATCGCGCTGGTGCTGATCTACATCCTTGGCGGCGGCCCGGTTCCCGCCGTCATCGCCATCGCGCTTCACACCGGCGGCGCCCTTGGCAAGCTTTTCTCGGAAGTGGCCGAGAACGCCGACCTCAAACCCATCGAGGGCCTGCAGTCCGTCGGCGCTAACTGGTCGCAGCGCATGTGGCTGGGGGTGATCCCGCAGGTGGCACCCAACTGGCTGTCCTACGCGCTCCTCCGCTTCGAGATCAACGTGCGCGCCAGTGCGATTCTGGGTTTCGTCGGCGAAGGCGGCATCGGCCATGACCTGAAGCTCGCGATGCAATGGGGCCAGGGCCGCTATGACGAGGTCGTCGCGATATTCGCGCTGCTGTTCGTGACCATCGTGGTGATCGACCAGATCTCCGACCGCTACCGTCAGAAGCTGGTGAAGGGGCACTGAGATGACCGCACTACTCTCTCCCACGCTTGCCGATACCGTCACAGCAAGCTTCACGCGCAAGCGCCGCTTGGCCTTCGCGATCCCGGCGGCGATCCTGGCCTACCTCGTCTACGCCGCGATCAGTTTCGACCTCGCAGGCCTCGCCCAGCGCGCCCGCTTCGACAATGCTGCGATCCTTCTGTCCGACTTCTGGACGCACAAGACCCACGTCACCCGCGACAACCGCACAGGTGGCATCGAGGTCGCGATCGAGGGTGAGACCAAGGGCACCTATCCCGACGGCATGCTGCCCGACTGGGTGACCATCGCGGGCACGACGACCACCATCGACCTTGGCCAAGGCCACATTGTGACCTACGACGACCAGGGCGCGCGCTATGTCGTGCCGGACTACGGCACCATCGACATCCGCCCCGAAGGCGGCAAGCCGGTCCTGACCGCCCCGGAACCCATTCCCGACTGGATTTCTGTGTCCGAGAACAAGGTCTCCGTCACCACCGACGCGGGCCGTTTCAACTACTCGCGCTCCAAGGTCGAGACCTTCAAGTACGAACCCGGCTGGGAGCTCTGGTTCTTCACGCTCGACAGTCCGTTCTACGGCAAGGGCTTCGGCGAGTTGATCGGCCTTGCCACGACGGCTGACCGGATCGACCCCGACCGAACCAACTTCGGCTACATGGTCAGCGAATTCTGGACCAACAAGATGTGGCGGCATGGCGACGTGGCCTGGGCGATCTTCGAGACGATCCTGATGGCCTTCCTTGGCACCATGACTGCCGCCCTTGTCGCCTTGCCTCTGGGCTTCCTTGCCGCGCGGAACTTCATGCCCCTGGGTCCCCTGCGCTTTGCCGTGCGCCGGTTCTTCGACTTCATCCGCGGGGTGGACGGGCTGATCTGGACCATCATCCTCAGCCGCGCCTTCGGGCCGGGTCCGATGACCGGGGCCATCGCCATCGCCATCACCGATGCAGGCACCTTCGGCAAGACCTTCTCGGAAGCCTTGGAAAACATCGACGAGAAGCAGGTCGAGGGCATCCAGTCGACCGGCGCAAACAGCCTCCAGCGCGCCCGCTTTGGCGTCATCCCGCAGATCACTCCGGTCCTTCTGTCCCAGGTGCTTTACTACCTCGAATCCAACACCCGCAGCGCCACCGTGATCGGTGCCATCGTCGGCGGCGGCATCGGCCTGCTCCTGACGCAGGCGATCATCACCCAGAAGGACTGGGAGGAAGTGGCCTACTACATGGTCCTGATAGTCCTGATGGTCATGCTGATGGACAGCCTTTCGGGCTGGCTCCGGCGCAAGCTGATCAAGGGCAACTGATGCCGAAACTTTCGCCCGACGCACCCTTCGTCCATCCCGGCTGCCAGATCGTCAACTCCACCTTCGGTGCCTACTGCGAAGTCGGCGAAGGCAGCCGTGTGCTGAACTCGACCTTTCAGGACTACGCCTATTGCGACCGCCTGTCCGACATCGCCAACACGACCGTCGGCAAGTTCGCCAATATCGCCGCGATGACGCGGATCGGGCCGACGGATCATCCGATGGATCACGCCAGCCTGCACCACTTCCTCTATCGCTCGGCCTACTACTGGGACGACGTGACCGACGATGCGGACTTCATGGCCCACCGCGCCAGCCGCCGGACGGTGATCGGGCCGGACACCTGGCTGGGCCACGGGGTGATCGTCAAGCCCGAGGTCACCATCGGAGCGGGCGCGGTCATCGCCTCGGGTGCCGTCGTGACCAAGGACGTGGCCCCCTACATGATCGTGGCCGGTCTGCCCGCCCAGCCACTGCGCCCCCGCTTTGCCCCCGGCATCGCCGACCGGCTGATGGCGCTCGCCTGGTGGGACTGGCCGCATGACCGCCTGCGCGCCGCGCTGACGGACTTCCGCAGCCTGAAGGCCGAAGCGTTCCTGGAAAAGTATCACGGCTGATCGGCCACCGTCAGCGTCACCCGCTCTCCCGCGAACCAGGTCGTCCCCAGTTCCACCGGCACGCCCTTGGGGTCCACGTTCACCGCCACTGTCCGCAGCACCGGCGCGCCGGGCCGCACTGTCAACGCCACGGCGAGGACCGGGTCGGCCAGCTGCGCCGTCATCCGCGTCTCGGCCCGGGTGTAGTCGGCCAGCCCCTCCGCAGAAAGCGCCCGGGTGATCGACCCCATCTCGCGCACCCTGTCGAGAAGGCCCGGAAACCGCGCCGCCGGAAACACCGAGCGGAAAGCCGCAATGGGCTGACTGTCGGCCAGCGAGACACCTTCGACCACATGCACCGCGTCCCCCGGCTTGAGCCGCAGTGCGCGCGCCTCCTCGGCATCGCTGGCCCGCGTCTCGCCCCGGCTGATCCGGCGCGAGGGCGTCTGGCCCGCCGCCAGCACGTTCTGGTGGAACCGCACCCGCCTGCCCAGCGGATAATCCGTCGGCCGCAGCACCACGAAGACCCCTGCGCCCCGCCGGGAATGGACCAGCCCCTGCTCGGCCAGCGCCGCCAGCGCATGGCGCACGGTATGGCGGTTCACCCCGAACCGCGCGGCAAGCTCGGCCTCGGTGGGCAGCTTGTCGCCCGGGCGGTAATGTCCCGCCCCGAATTCACGGGTCAGGGTCGCGGCAATCGCCGACCAAAGGGCATCTTTCGCCAAGCATTTCTCCTGTCACGAAAAATTCACAACTCTCCGGTTGGCCAAGGGCCGCCCGTCAGGTATGATTTGTATAGTTGTCTAGTACATTAGACAACCCCCTCAACCTGTCGAGATGCAGATGACCGACGCCTCGCCCCTCACGCGGAAGACATGGATGGCAACGCTGGCCAAGGCCGCCCCTGCCCGGCTCGCGGCGCTGTTCCCCGACTTGCCGCCCCACCATGTCCTCCGCCAGCCCGAGATCGGCGCGGTCATGGTCCGCGGCCGGGTCGGCAGCACGGGCGCGCCCTTCAACCTGGGCGAGATGACGGTCACCCGGGCCTCGGTCCGGCTTGCGACGGGAGAGGTGGGTCACGCCTGGGTGCAGGGCCGCGACAAGGCCCATGCGTTGCGGGCGGCGGCGGTGGATGCATTGATGCAGACCGACCGCGCCAATGACCTGACCGCGCAGGTCCTGTACCCGCTGGAGTCCGAAGCCCGGTCCCACCGGGAGGCCCGCGCCGCCAAGGCAGCAGGCACCAAGGTCGACTTCTTCACCATGGTCCGGGGAGAGGACAAATGAACGCGCCCCGTCAGAATGACGCGCTTGAAGGCGGCTTCACCGAGGCCCCCGTCCAGTCCGCCCGCGCCTTCCGCGACGTGCTGGAGGCGATGGCCCGTCCCGGCACGATCCGCCGGGTGTCCGGCGCCCTGCCCCCAGCCCCCCTGTCGGTGGCCGCCGGGGTCGTCCTGCTGACGCTCTGCGACGGCACCACGCCCCTGCATCTGGCGGGCTCGATCGACCGCCCCGCCTTGCGCGACTGGGTGGCCTTCCATATCGGCGCGCCGCTGGTCGGTGCCGAGGGCGCGGCATTCGCGCTTGGCCGGTGGGAGGATCTGCAGCCCGTCAGCCGCTTCCGCATCGGCCAGCCAGACTATCCCGACCGCTCGGCCACCTTGATCGTCGAATGCGACCGACTGACGAACCACGGTCCCAGCCTGACCGGCCCCGGGATCGAAACCGCGACTTGGCTCAACCTGCCCGAAACCGCGGCCTTCCGCGCCAACCGGGCCCGGTTCCCGCTGGGCTTCGACACGATTTTCACTGCCGGCGACCGCATCGCCGGCCTGCCCCGGTCTACCCGCGTGGAGGCGATCTGATGTATGTGGCCGTCAAGGGTGGCGAACGCGCCATCGACAACGCGCACCAGTGGCTGGCCGAGGAGCGGCGGGGTGACCCGTCGGTCCCCGAACTGACCATCCCGCAGATCCGCGAGCAGATGAAGCTTGCCGTGAACCGGGTGATGGCCGAGGGCTCGCTTTTCGACCCCGACCTTGCTGCCCTTGCGATCAAGCAAGCCCGCGGCGACCTGATCGAGGCGGTGTTCCTGATCCGCGCCTACCGCACCACGCTGCCGCGCCTTGCGGCCTCGTACCCCGTGGATACCGGCGCGATGGCGGTGGACCGGCGCATTTCGGCAACCTTCAAGGACCTTCCCGGCGGCCAGGTCCTGGGGCCGACCTTCGACTACACCCATCGCCTTCTTGACTTCGCACTGATGGCCGAGGGCGAGCCGTCAGACACCCCCTCTCCCCCCGAGGAAAAGGGTCGGAGCGAGGGGCAGGCACGCGTCCCCCATGTCACCAGCTTCCTCAACCGCGATGGGTTGATCGAGACCGCCGATCCGTCCGACGCCACGCCCCCCGACCTGTCGCGCGAGCCGATGGAACTGCCCGCCGACCGGGCTTTGCGCCTTCAGGCCCTGACCCGGGGGGATGAGGGTTTTGTCCTGTCGATGGCTTATTCCACCCAGCGCGGCTATGGCCGGACCCACGCCTTCGTCGGCGAATTGCGCATCGGCACCGTCGCAGTCGAGGTGGACATCCCCGAACTGGGCTTTGCGGTCGAGATCGGCGAGATCGAGCTGACCGAATGTGAAACCGTCAACCAGTTCAAGGGCAGCCGCACTGAGCCGCCGCAATTCACCCGCGGCTATGGCCTTGTGATGGGCCAGTCCGAACGCAAGGCGATCTCGATGAGCCTCGTCGACCGTGCCCTGCGCTGGAAAGAGTTGGGCGAGGATTTCACCGGCGCCCCCGCGCAGGATGAGGAATTCGTCCTGATGCACGCCGACAACATCCAGGCCACCGGCTTCCTCGAACACATCAAGCTGCCGCACTACGTCGACTTCCAGGCCGAGCTGGAACTGGTCCGCAAGCTGCGCTCCGAAGCGATGGCGATGCAGGAGGCGGCGGAATGACTTCTGTCGCGCAGTCGTCCCGACGATTGGTGTTCGTCACCCATGCGCAGGTCGAGATCGACCCGCACCGACCAGTGCCGGACTGGCCGCTGAACACACTCGGGCGGTCGCGGCATGAGGCGTTCTCCCGCGATCCCGTGCTGCGCGGGGTCGCTTCGGTCTACTGCAGCGACGAACGCAAGGCGAGGGACGGGGCCGAAATCCATGCTGCCCATCTGAGGCTGACGCCCAGGATCGTGACCGCACTGGCCGAGAACGACCGTTCTGCCACCGGCTATCTCCCCCCGCCTGAGTTCGAGGCGATGGCGGATGCCTTCTTCGCAAACCCCGACCAACAGGTGCAAGGCTGGGAAAGTGCCCGCGCGGCGCAGGCCCGGGTCGTGGCCGCGGTGCGGACGATCGCCGAACTGGACCAGAGCGGGGGCGATATCCTGATCGTCTCCCACGGTGCTGTCGGTACGCTTCTGCGCTGCGCATGCCTTGGGCGCCCGATTGACCGGTCCGAGGACCAGCCGGCCGGTGGTGGCAACTATTTCGTCATCCACTTGCCGGACTGGACAACGGACGCGGACTGGAGGACGATCTGATGACCGATCAGGCTTACAACTTCGCCTATCTCGACGAACAGACCAAGCGGATGATCCGCCGCGCGATCCTGAAGGGCATCGCCGTGCCGGGCTACCAGGTCCCCTTCGCCAGCCGCGAGATGCCGATGCCCTATGGGTGGGGCACCGGCGGTGTGCAGGTGATGGCGGCCTGTCTGGTCCCCGAGGACCGGCTGAAGGTCATCGACCAGGGCGCCGACGACACCACCAATGCCGTCTCGATCCGCAAGTTCTTTGCCCGCACGGCAGGGGTGGCTGTGACCGAACACACGACCGAGGCGACGGTGATCCAGACCCGCCACCGCATCCCGGAAACCCCACTGAAGCCGGGCCAGATCCTCGTCTACCAGGTCCCGATCCCCGAACCCCTGCGCTTCCTTGAACCGCGCGAGACCGAGACGCGGAAAATGCACGAGCTGGAGGAATACGGCCTCATGCATGTGAAGCTGTACGAGGACATCGCCCGCCACGGCCAGATCGCGACCTCCTACGCCTATCCGGTGAAGGTCGAGAGCCGCTATGTGATGGACCCCTCGCCCATCCCCAAGTTCGACAACCCCAAGCTTTCGGGCAACCCGGCGATCCAGCTGTTCGGCGCGGGGCGCGAGCAGCGCATCTATGCCGTGCCGCCCTGGACCGAGGTCGTCAGCCTCGACTTCGACGACCACTCGTTCCACGCCTCGAAAGCCCCGCATGATTGCGACCTCTGCGGGTCCAGCCACAGCTATCTGGACGAGGTCATCACCGACGACCAGGGCGGGCGGATGTTCGTCTGTTCTGACACCGATTTCTGCGAAGGCAGGCGGGCACGGGGCATGAAGGGGCGCCTTTGGGCGCCCGAACCGGAGGCTGCGGAATGACCGTGCTTGAAAGGATCGTGGCGACCGACGAACCGCTGCTGAAGGTCGATGGGCTTACGAAACGCTATGGTTCCCGGATCGGCTGCGCGGACGTGTCCTTCGACCTCTACCCCGGCGAGGTGCTGGGGATCGTCGGCGAAAGCGGATCGGGAAAGTCCACGCTGCTCTCTTGCCTCGCCGGCCATCAACGCCCGGACCTCGGCCGCATCGCCTACGACGGCCGAGATGTGTTGGCGATGTCCGAGACCGACCGCCGCCGCCTGTCCCGCACCGACTGGGCCTATGTCCACCAGAACCCCCGCGACGGCTTGCGGATGGGCGTCAGCGCGGGCGGCAACGTGGGCGAACGGCTGATGGCTGTCGGCGCCCGGCACTATGGCGAGATCCGCGGCAAGGCCTCCGACTGGCTGGGCCGGGTCGAAATCAGCTGCGACCGGATCGACGACCGCCCCTCGGCGTTTTCCGGCGGCATGCAGCAGCGCCTGCAGATCGCCCGCAATCTGGTGACCTCGCCCCGCCTCGTCTTCATGGACGAACCGACCGGCGGCCTCGACGTCAGCGTGCAGGCCCGGCTTCTGGACCTCTTGCGCGGACTGGTACGCGACCTTGGCCTGTCGGTCATCATCGTGACCCATGACCTGGCCGTGGTCCGCCTCCTCGCCCACAGGCTGATGGTTATGAAATCGGGCCGCGTTGTGGAACAGGGCCTGACCGACCAGGTGCTGGACGACCCGCAGCACGCCTATACCCAACTTCTCGTCTCGTCCGTCCTGCAGGTGTAACCCCATGATCCGGATCGAAAACCTGTCCAAAAGCTTTACCCTGCACAATCAGGGCGGCGCGGTGATCCCGGTCATGGCCGGGGCGTCCCTGACCGTCGCTCCGGGCGAATGTGTCGGGCTGACCGGACAATCCGGCGCGGGAAAATCCACGCTGATGCGGATGGTCTATGGCAACTACCTTGCCGCCGAGGGCCGGCTGACGGTGGGCGGGCTCGACGTGGCCACGGCCACCCCGCGCGAGATCATCCGGCTTCGGCGCGAGACCTTGGGCTATGTCAGCCAGTTCCTGCGCGTCGTGCCTCGCGTGCCGACACTGGACGTGGTGGCGGATCCCCTTCTCAGTCTCGGCACCCCGCCGGATCAGGCGCGTGCCCGGGCGGCCAGCCTTCTGACCCGCCTCAACATCCCCGAACGCCTTTGGACCCTCTCGCCCACCACCTTCTCGGGCGGCGAGCAGCAGCGGGTGAACATCGCGCGCGGCTTTGCCCATGCCTATCCTGTCCTCCTTCTGGACGAACCCACCGCCAGCCTTGATGCCGCCAACCGCGAAGTGGTCTTGTCGCTGATCGAGGAAGCCAAGACGCGCGGCGCGGCGATCCTTGGCATTTTCCACGACGAAGCCGCCCGCACCCGCGTCTGCGACCGGCTGGTCGATGTGACCGGCTTCACGCCCCGCCTGATCCCCGGCGCAGCGGCATGATCCCTGCGCCCCAGGTCTTTGCCATTGTCGGACCATCGGGCGCCGGCAAGGACACCCTGATCGCGGGTGCCGTGATGGCACGGCCCGACCTCCGCCTCGTCCGCCGGGTCATCACCCGCCCGACCGAGGCTGGTGGCGAGGACTTCGACGGCGTCACGACAGCCGAGTTCGCCTTGCGCCAGGCGCAGGGCGACTTTGCCCTGACCTGGCAGGCCCATGGCCTGTCCTACGGCATCCCGAAGGACCAGGTCACCAGCCCCGGGCCCGTCCTCTTCAACGGCAGCCGCGCCGCCCTGCCCCTGGCGGCCAAAGTCTTCCCCAGCCTCCGCGTGATCCTTGTCACAGCCCCGGACATCGTCCTGGCCGCCCGCCTTGCCGCCCGTGGCCGCGAAAGCGCCGAAGACATCCGCGCCCGCCTGACGCGCGCAGCCTTCGAGATGCCCGTTGGGATCGCCTTCCAGACGGTTGTGAACGATGCCAGCCCCGCAATCGGCGTCGCGCGTCTTCTGTCCGCGCTTCAGCCGGTCAGCGCATAGCGGTGCAGAAGATGGAACCGACCCGCCGTATCCTCGCCGAACAGGCACAGGTCCTCGATCACAAAGGGCTGCGGCAGAACCGGCGCGAAATGCGCCTGCAACGCCTCTGCCACCGGCCCCGCGTCGGCAATCGGAAGCCCGTCGGTCAGCGTCAGATGGAAGCGGAACTCCTCCATCACGAAGGGATAGCCCCAGCGGTCCAGAAGGTCGCGCTGGCGGGGCGACAGGCTTTCCGGCCGACGACGCGCGATTTCTGCCCCGGTCAAGGGCGCACGCAAGGCGTTGGTCCCTTCGACGACCTGCGCCGCAAGCTCCAGCAGCGCCGCCTCGCAACCCTGCGGTGTCAGGGCCAGGAACCCGTGCAGGTTCTCCAGCACCAGCCCCTTGCAGATCACCGGCGCCAGACTGGCCGCAAGCTCTGCAACATTGCTCCGGACCTCGGCTTCGTCCACCCCTTCCGCCAGCCGGAACGGCGCGCGGATCGTGCCGTGAAAGCCATAGCGGCGCGGGTCCACCGTGATGCCTGCCGCATCGGCGATGCCAGGAACCAAAGGTTGCGCCAGTGCCTGCCCTTTGGCGGCATCCCAGCCCAGCCACTGGGACGTGAGATCGGCAAACTGCCCCGGGCGCGGCGCATAGTAGACGGCGTAGCGATTCATCTGGTCCATGCTCGGCGGGGTAGCGGGGCTCTGTCACATCCATGTGACGGGACCGTGTCACCAGACGCCAGCCACCCGCGGACCGCAAGACAAGAGAGCATGAGATGACGACCGAAACGATCCTAGCCAATGCCACCCTGGTCCTGCCGACCGAAACCCTGCGCGGCCAGGTGCGGCTGAAGGATGGCCAGATCAGCGATATCACCGAAGGCACTTCGGTCCCGGCGGGTGCCATCGACTGCGGCGGCGACCTGGTGATGCCCGGCCTGATCGAGCTGCACACCGACAACCTGGAACGCCATATCGAGCCGCGCCCCAAGGTGAACTGGCCCCATGCCGCCGCGATCATCGCCCATGACGCCGAGCTTGCCTCAGTCGGGATCACCACCGTCTTCGACGCCCTGCGGGTTGGCTCCGTCGTGTCGAACTCCAAGGCCAACTATGGCGAATATGCCCGGGCGCTGGCAGACGAAATCCTGGACCTGCGGTCCGAGGGGGCGCTGAAGATCAGCCATTTCCTGCACCTGCGCGCCGAGGTCTGTTCCGAGACGCTGATCGACGAGTTGGCAAAGTTCGGCCCCGAGGACCGCATCGGCATCGTCAGCCTGATGGACCACACGCCGGGCGCCCGGCAGTTCCGCGACATGTCCAAGCTCAAGGACTACTACATCGGCAAGCATGGCATTTCGGACGCCGACTGGGACGCCCATGTCGCCCGCCAGCTGGACCTGAAGGCCCGGCTGGGCGCAGCGCACGAGGCCGCCGCCGTCGCCGCCGCCCGCCGCTATGGCGCGGTGCTTGCCAGCCATGATGATACCGAGACCAGCCATGTCGCCCGTTCGGCAGAACATGGCGCGCATTTCGCCGAATTCCCCACCACGATCGAAGCGGCACGGGCCTGCAACACCCATGGCATCAAGGTGATGATGGGGGCGCCCAACCTGATCCGGGGCGGCAGCCATTCCGGCAATGTCGCCGCTTCGGACCTTGCCGAGGCCGATCTGCTGGACATCGTGTCGTCCGACTATGTGCCGTCGTCGCTCCTCTCGGCGGCGCTGATGTTGGGCGACCTATGGGGCGACATCTCGCGCGGGATTGCTGCAGTCACCAGGGCTCCAGCCGATGCCGTGGGGCTTTCCGACAGAGGAAAGATCGCGCTTAAAGCACGCGCAGACCTGGTCCGGGTCGCAAGGATCGGGACTGCAGGAGCCTTACGCGGCGTCTGGGTTCAGGGGCAGCGGGTGGCGTAGGGCGGTGTTTCTAGAACCTGCCCGTTGGCCATCCCTTACAATCCAATGTCTGAATTCCGCCCGTAGCGTTCTTATGGTTGATCTCGGATTATATGGATCACCTTTTAAGGTCAGCTAGGGTCCAGACTCATTGATCTTGAAAGCCAGAACACGACCGTTTCGGCGAGTGCGACGGTGGACAGGACGGTCTTGCCGCATCTGTCGTAGCGGGTTGCGACACGGCGCCAGTCTTTCGGGCGACCGAACATGATCTCGATCCGGTTTCGGCGGCGATAGCGGCGCTTGTCGTAGCGGACAGCTTTGCCGCGCGACGTCCGACCAGGGATGCAGGCTCGTATCCCCTTGTCTTTCAAAGCTTCCCGGAACCAGCTGGCCTTCGCCGGTTCGCTCGAACCGGTGGCGCTCACCGGCTGGAGGACCCCGGTCCGCGATCCTGCATAACGCGTCTTGGGCGGGCCATACTCACGGTTCGGGCTGGCCTTCGAACAGATGGCAGGTTCACCCTTGACCATCGCACCACCTCAACCCATTGCGATTTGATGAAGGTTATACCGCTCAGGACCCGCCGGTCATCGACACATGGCTTGCCAAGGCTTATCGGAAAGAACGGCGTCAACCGTGCCAAATGCTCGCCAGCAAGCCAGAGAAGGCTGCTCGTCACCACCCCCGCAAGATTGGGAGCTTGACTCACGCAGAACGGGCAGCCTAAAGCCGATTGATGGGTCCTGAGTCTAGAAAGCCCACTCAAATAGACATGAAAATTAGCGGCTTGGAGAAATGGGTGGCGGTGCTGTCAGACGAATGCGAACCAGTCTCCATTACCCGAATCCCACCGTCGGGTCAGGCAGCGAGAAGGCCGCGCCACTCGGCGAGAGCGGCGGCGCGGGTCTGCTTGTAGGCGTTGCGATCTTGGAGGTGGCGCTCCGTCGGAAAGTGGTTGTGGACTGAGGCGAACTTCTGCAACGTTCGCATGCGCCGGAACCGCAACATGGCCCGCTCGCGTCGTCGGAAGGGCAGGTGCGAGTTCTCGGCCCTGTTGTTGAGCCAGCGCCCCATCTCGCGGTCATCACCGCGGCCCAGGTCCTTCGGAGCTGCGCCATAGGACCTCAACCGATCCGTCACGATGATCTCCGGCCGAACGTGCCTCTTCATCGCTTTCTTCAAGAATCTAAGGGCTGCCTTGCGATCGCGAGTCTTGGTGGCGATGCTTTCCAGCACCTCGCCTTCATGATCGACCGCGCGCCAGAGGTAGTGTGTCACCCCGTTGATCCTCACGTAGACCTCGTCCAAGTGCCACCTCCAGTGGCGATGCGCACGCATTGCTTCGACACGCTTGCCGCGGATCTCGGCGGCGAAAATCGGACCCAATCTGTTCCACAAGTACCGCATCCTCTCATGGCTGATCTCGATGCCACGCTCATGGAGGAGATCCTCGACGTTCCGCAGCGACAGCGGGAAGCGGATGTAGAGCATCACCGCCATGCGGATGATCTCAGGGCTCGTCTTGAAGTACCGGAAAGGGGAGCGTTCGGTCATCTCCGTAGGCTAGCTTGCCACCCGGTCCCGCCACAAGGCGAAGTTCCTCTGACAACACCCCTCTGACAGTTCCGGCTGACGCGACCACCCCCATTGCTCCGAATGCCTAGACGAAAAAAAACTTGATTTGATCACATGATCTGCCAATCTTGCGTCATGCAGTGATATTCGAGGACTATGAAGTCACTGATGCCGACGAAGCAATTGTCCACGGAAAGTTGACAATTGAAAAAAGAAGAAACTCACGGAAGTAATGCAATTTAGGGTTGAATAATGGCAGAGAACGACGATCACACCGAAGTTGAAATTGGATCGCCCCGTTCTTTCGGAATCGTGTTCGCTGTTGTATTCGCCATCGTTGCGCTTTTCCCTTTTTGGCACGGCAATGCACCGCGCATCTGGGCATTGGTTGTGTGTGCGGTATTCGGCGGCTTGGCCCTCGCGCGACCATCCGTGCTGGATCCACTGAACCGGCTTTGGTTTCATTTCGGAATGTTACTTAGTAAGATCATTTCACCAATTGTGATGGGAATCATCTTCTTTGGTACAGTTACTCCAACCGCATGGGTCATGCGCGCCCGTGGTCGGGACCTACTGAGCCAACAGATCGACAAGGATGCGAAATCATACTGGATCAAGGTTGAACCCACGCCGGAAAGCTCGATGCGGAAACAATTCTAGGCCCAAAGTGGCCAATAACGATGATACAACATGAAGGTGCTGAATGTACTTCCTTGCTGAACTTTATGATTTCATGCGGACCCGCAAGAAGTTCTGGCTATTGCCGATTCTAGTCATGCTGGTGCTTCTTGGTGGTCTGATTGTGCTGACCCAAGGTTCCGCAGTGGCGCCGTTCGTTTACACGTTGTTCTAGAATGAGCGCCGTCATCGGCCTTTCCGCCTATTATCACGACAGTGCGGCAGCATTGCTTGTAGATGGCGAACTGGTGGCAGCCGCGCAGGAAGAGCGGTTTACGCGCAAGAAGCACGATGCCCGTTTCCCGCGCAATGCTATTGACTATGTGCTGGAGGCAGGAAATCTGTCTCTGGGGGATATCGATCATTTTGCCTTCTACGACAAACCGTTCCTCAAGTTCGAGCGACTTCTTGAAACCTACGTCGCAAATGCACCCCGTGGGTTTCAATCTTTCAGGACTGCAATTCCGATTTGGGTGCGGGAGAAGCTGTTCCAGAAGGACTTGATGCTAAAGGAACTGCGCAAGATTGAAAAAGGTTTCAAGGGGAGAGACAAACTACTTTTCGCTGAGCACCATTTCAGTCATGCAGCAAGTGCCTATTTCCCATCACCGTTTGACGAGGCTGTCGTCCTGACGTTGGACGGCGTCGGTGAATGGGCAACGACGACAGTCGCCATTGGCAAGGGACGCGATCTAAAGATTGTCAAGGAGCTTCACTTCCCGCACTCGCTGGGCCTGTTGTATTCCGCGTTCACATACTACGCTGGTTTCAAGGTCAACAGTGGCGAATACAAGGTCATGGGCCTTGCGCCTTACGGAGAGCCGCGCTTCAAGGATCTAATACTTGAAAACATTGTCGATCTGAAAGCGGATGGAACATACCGGCTGGACCAGAGCTATTTCAACTATGCAACCGGCCTGACCATGACAAACGATAAGTTCGCCAATTTGTTCGGAATGCCAGTCAGAAAGCCGGAAAGCGATTTGATGGAGCAATTTCACATGGATATAGCCGCGTCGGTGCAGGCTGTCACCGAAGAGGTCGTTTTGCGGATGACTCGGGCGCTTGCCGATGAATACGGTATTCCGAATCTATGCATGGCTGGTGGTGTCGCATTGAATTGCGTGGCAAACGGCAAAATCCTGCGCGATGGGCGCTTCAAAGATATCTGGATTCAACCGGCTGCCGGCGATGCAGGGGGAGCGGTCGGCGCGGCCTATGCCGCCTGGCACACTGAGTTGGGTCATGATCGCAAACGGGACACCAGTCAACGTGACGCGATGAAGGGCGCCTATTTGGGCCCCGAGTTTGGTCAGGATGACATTGAACGTCGGCTTACAAAAATGGGTGCGGTGTTCGAACGGCTGCCTGAAGATGCGCTGATTGAGGAGACGGCAACCGCGCTGGTCGACGGCAAAGCCGTTGGCTGGTTCAGTGGTCGGATGGAATTTGGTCCACGCGCCCTAGGCGCCCGGTCCATCCTGGGTGACCCACGGTCAGAGACGATGCAGAAAATCCTCAATCTCAAGGTCAAGTTCCGCGAGAGTTTTCGCCCGTTCGCACCATCGGTCCTTAGAGAGGACATGGCCGACTGGTTCGATCTGGACTATGACAGCCCATACATGTTGCTGGTTGATCTGGTTCGGGCCGATCGGCGCCGTCAGATGACCGAAGAAGAAAGCGCTCTCTTCGGCATCGACAAGCTGAACGTCAAACGGTCGGATGTGCCATCGATTACGCACATAGATTACTCTGCCCGCATTCAGACAGTGCATGCAGACACGAACGCGCGGTATCATCGCCTGATTTCGGTGTTCAAGGAAAAGACCGGCTGCCCCATGGTGGTGAACACGTCGTTCAACGTACGGGGAGAGCCCATCGTCTGCACTCCGGAAGATGCGTTTCGCTGCCTCATGGGGACTGATATCGAGTTTCTTGTCATCGGCAATGCGGTTTTGCGCAAAG
This sequence comes from Rhodobacter sp. SY28-1, assembly GCF_005222785.1. GTDB lineage: Bacteria > Pseudomonadota > Alphaproteobacteria > Rhodobacterales > Rhodobacteraceae > Tabrizicola. Next base: position 557,250 of record NZ_STGH01000002.1, read on the forward strand.
AATTGCAGGATGCCCGATTGGCGGAGGACTACCGTAACAAGTACGAGCTTGACTGAATCTTCCCCACGCACCGCATAAGCCAAGTGGAGGCTTAAACGTGAGATCCCTGCTGCGACTTCTTGCTATTAACTTCGGCATATTGCTGGTGCTAGTGATCGGCCTTGAATTAATATTTGGCAGCTGGTTCTCCAAGGTACATGCGCTTCACCAGTTTACCATGCCGCGCGATTGGGTAATAACTGGTCCCAATCTGTTGTCCGGTGAGCCTGCCGAGACTACCTATTCGCGCGACAGTAATGGTTTTCGTGGATTGAACGGCGATATCGGTGCCATCGACATCATCACCGTTGGCGGCAGTACAACCGATCAGCGCTTTCTCGACGACAGTCAAACCTACCAGGCTGAACTGATCCGCCTCCTCAACGCGGCGGGTCACTCTGCCGTGATTGCCAATGCAGGTATCGACGGCCAATCGACCTTTGGTCACATTCATAACTTCGATTCCTGGTTCAATCGAGTGGATGGTCTTAAGACAAGATACTTTCTGTACTATATTGGCATCAACGATCTGGTCCGAATTGCACAGACAGATAGTTACGACGCGCTCGAAGCCAAAGGCTGGAAGTTGCGCGCCAAGCTATACATCCGAGAGAAGTCGGCGTTCTATCAGATGTACCGCATGTTTAAGTCTATGTATCTTGATCATGGACTTGGCCATTCAATCAATCGCACCAATATCGCCGACGCGCCACCATTCGCGACCAAGCCACTTCTTGGGCAAATTGAGACACCCGAGGTTAGGCAAGCAATAGTTGATCTTCGGGCGCGTGTACGCGAACTGAACAAACTAACCGTAGCATTCGGCGCCAAGGCAATTTTCGTCACACAACGAAGCGCTGCTTGGCGGCGATCCGCTGGTGACGTCGTCGGAGTTGAAAGCGTCAGTGGAGGTTTTGAGTCCGAGCTTGTCGGACAGTTTGGTCCGATGAACGGCGTTGACATCTACCGGATTGAGCGTCTGGTCGCCGACGGGATAATGGCTGAGTGCACTGCGGTTGGTGCGGTATGCTTTGACCTCATGGAAGACGTCGACTTCGACCCGACTCGCGATTTCTACGACTCCATCCACACAAACGCCTCTGGTTCGGCAGTCATAGCCAAATACCTTTCGGAGAAATTGATTGCCGCGGGCATCTTTTAATCCTCCTGCAATAGCCGTTTGATCCCACGGCTTGATGGTTCGATTCTTTCGAGGGAATCGAAGTAAGCAACATGGGACAAGCTCGTCATGGGAGCGCCACGACCATGCACGCCGTCAGCAGCAGTACAGCAATCGCAGGCAGCGCTCTCGCAGTTGTGCCGCGAGCTCGGCATCAATCCGAAGACTGTGCGAAGTGGCGGAAGCGGGCGACAGTCGAGGATATGAAATCGGGGCCGACAGAACCGGAGTTAACCGTGCTAACCGAGGGTGAGAAGGCGATGGTTGTCGCGTTCCGGCGCCACGCAGATTCGAACGAATGACCCCGCAATGTCAAACACGCGACCGCAAAGCGCTTCCTCTACGACTGCGATGTCCAGCTCCGCACCCATCTTGCGGACTTCCTGACACCCTACAACTTCGCGCGACGGCTCAAGACGCTGAGCGGCCTCATGCCCTATGAATAAACTCGCAAAATCTGGGCATCCGAGCCAATTCAATTCATCCTTGACCCGATCCACCACATGCCGCGCCTGAAAACCTAGGGCCCAATACAATTCCTTCCATGATCAAAAGTGTTCACGACCAAATGCTCGTTTTCGATGTGCCCGCGCGTACTGCATCACGACAATGGTCTGGCAATATCATGCATGAAAGACCATTGACTACTATCCACCAAGCCTCTCCAGCCGCACGGCAAGTTCCGCCACAATTCGCGCCAAGTATTTAAGGTCGTCTTGATATTCTTGTTGCCGTGCAAAAATGCTAGCCGCTCGGGCCGCCAATGCTGCGGTTGCTTCACCTTCAAGGTCTGTTGGCATCTATCCCTCCATTGTGTCTACTTTTCACTCGTACCTTTGCCTTCGTAACCCTCTTCAGTTGGCCTCAAACTGGGCCGGGCCGTCATCGCACTCAATGGAGCGCGCGGGCTGGTTTTGTCAAAGAAATGCTCCATTGGCGTCGTCCTGTGCCCGCCTCGCTTGGCAGTTTGGCGATACTCCAAGATTGCTTAATCTTTGCCAAGCACGCTGACACGATCGGCCCTGAAATTCCCGATAGTCAGGTTAGCAGATCAGCTTCTTCTGACAATACCAAATGGCAGGTTCAGCGTGATCCCTGTTCTTCCGACTTCTTTCCCTGATCGGTCGAATTTTCTTCCCTGATACGCCGAATTAACTTCCCTGTTTCCAGCGAGCAGGGAATTTTCCCGTAACCCACGGAAATTGCCCCGCTATTCAGGAAGAACAATCTCTCAAAAGGCCCTGGAAATCCGATCTTCCCTGTTATTTCCCTGTTCTTGTGTCTCGGGCAAACGGAGCCGGGCCGTCCCGGCACGGAGACTGCGGTCGAAAAAACAGGGATGAGCAGGTGGTGCTGGCGTCTCCGCGGCGATCATGCCGCCGTAACCCCCGGAAACAGGGAAGAATTCACCGCTAGAACGGAAAGAGCATAAATATTAAGGGGTGGGTGGCGGAGACGAAGTCCGCCGCAAACGTGTTGCAGCGGGTGTCATCCCCTCTGAGAGGGCACATCATGCTATTGATTTTGAATGTAGAATCGAAACCTGTCCTTGCAGGCAGTTGCAGCAGCCGGTATCCGATTGCTCGATTTATGTTGGTAGAGATGTTGGGACCGGCATGCCGAAGCGAACCAAAGAGCTTTCCGCCGTAGAAGTGAAGAGGCTTGTCGTGCCTGGATTCCATGCCGTCGGTGGTGTGCCTGGTTTGCACCTGCGGGTCAACGAGGGCGACGGTCGATCCTGGTTCCTGCGCGCCGTCGTGAACGGTAAGCGACGCGATATCGGGCTTGGCGGCTTTCCCGATGTCTCACTCGCTGCCGCTCGTGAAGCGGCCAGAACGACGCGCGAGAAAATCAGGTCCGGGGTCGATCCGGTGCAAGAGCGAGCCGACGATCGCAGGCGCCTCGCCGCAGAGCGAAATCTGGGCCTAACGTTCGCTGAAGCGATAGAGATCTTCCTGACCAGCGGCAGACTCGACGCGCTTTCGAATGCCAAGCACAGGGCCCAGTGGCGCTCGACCCTTGAGACCTATGCGGTGCCGGTCATCGGGACAAGGCTCCTCGTCGACGTGGGTGCGGCCGAGGTCAAGGCCATCCTCGATCAGATCTGGACAACCAAACACGAAACGGCAACGCGCGTTCGCGCTCGTCTGGAGAGCGTGTTTTCCTGGGCGAAGGTCGCAGGCCTTCACACGGGCGACAATCCGGCCGTCTGGAAGGGCAACCTTAAGGAGCTGATGCCTTCGATCAAGAAGGACTTGATGAAGTCCCATCATGCAGCCGTCGAGGTGAATGAAGTCACCGGCTGGTTCTCCGTTCTCAGGTCACGGGAGGGTCTTGCAGCTCGGGCGATGGAGTTTCTGACCCTGACTGCAGCCAGATCTCAGGAAATTCGTCTCGCCACCTGGGAGGAGATCCATTTCGACAAGCACCTCTGGATCGTTCCGGCGGCACACATGAAGCTTAAGAAAGAGCACCGGGTGCCGCTGACGCCCGCTATGATCGGCCTGCTAAACTCGCTACCGCGAATGGCCGGAACGGATTTGATCTTTCCGGGATCCAAGTCAGGACCGATGTCGGACATGACCCTCGCGGCCGTCATGAAACGTATGCACGCCGATGAGCTGAAGGCAGGTCGAAAGGGGTGGCTCGACCAGGTCAAGAAGAAGCCCGCAGTTCCGCATGGAATTCGATCGACGTTCAGGGACTGGGTCGCGGAGAAGACCGCCTACCCTGGTGACCTTGCCGAAGTTGCGCTTGCGCACAAGGTCGGCAGTTCCGTCGAGCAGGCTTATCGCCGTGGTGACATGGTTGCCAGGAGACGACAGATGATGGAAGACTGGGGGAGGTTCCTAGGCTGCTGATTAAGGTAGTTTCCTTTCGCAGCATGGATGGATTGGACCATGCACTTCCGGGCCGCAGTCATGGAAGAAGGGGAAGGAAGCCGGGATGACATGGTTCGACATCGCAGTTCCTTGCCTCGCACTGGTCGGTGCATTCACGGCCCTCGCGTGGGCCCGCCGAGCCGGTCGCGAGTTCGACCGGCCGGACCACCACGAATAGGTCTTGTCTAGCGACCGCCAGGCTTTCCGAGTCTAGGCTTCAATTGGCGCCATACGGTGTCCTCCAGATCTTGCCGGACTTCGCGTTCGCCGCCTTTCAGGATCGGCTGCACACTTACGAATAGTTCGCCCTCGACCTCCTTGCACCATCGACCGAGATGCAAGGCGTAGGTCAAGGGGTGGGCCTGCCAAAGGTGATATCGCAGTCGCTTCTTCACGTCCTCTGAGCTTCCCACATAGAGCGTTGCTGATCCCTCGGTGCCCTTGTTTTCCTTAGGCGCGGCGAAGGTTCGGTTGGCTCGCTCTGGGAACTTCTGCATCACCCGGCCTGCGGCTGCGGCATCAGGCAGCCTGATGACATACAGGGCCTGCTGCTCTTTGGGAAAAGGCCACGTCTCGTCCGACAGCCAATTATCTACGAGATGCTTAGCGGCGTCCTGACAAAGAGCGCCCAACGAAAAGTTCGTTTCGACTTGTCGGTCCCGGGGTCACTGCCCGGAGAGCTTCCGCACGGTCATATAGCCTTTGGCTAGCCAGTGCGATCAAGGCTTCGTCCACGATGGGCATGTCATATCTCCAGTGGCGGCAGCGCTCTGACGATCTTTATAGTCTCTAGGCTGACGGTGATCACCCGGCACAGCAGGTCGAAGGGGTAGCACGGGTCGCCGACGGTTTCGATCGCGCCCGCAATACGCCAAGTCTCAAGTTTTCTGCCAAATCAGAGTTGACTATCCTCCAGCCTCTCAACCTCGACAAAATCCTTCGCGGGCTCCGTGGTCAACCAGCCAATCAGCTCCGTTGCGGCTCTTTCAGCATCCACCTTCAACGCGCACTCCCAGACCACCGCGACGCGCCAGCCTTCCCGTCGAAGGGCCAACTGAGCTGCTCGATCCCGCGCCACGTTCGTCTCGAACTTAGAAAGCCAGAACTCAGGACGGGATTTCGGCGTCGCCGCATATCGACAGTCGGAGTGCCTGTGCCAAAAGCAACCATGCACGAAGATCACCGCGTTCCACTTCCTTAGAACGATGTCAGGCGACCCTGGGAGACCACTCTGGCACAGACGGAACCTGAATCCGCACGCATGGAGGGAGCGCCTTAGCAGCAACTCAGGCTTCGTGTCTCGACCACGTATGCGTGACATGACCTTCGAACGGGTCTGACTGTCCATTATGTCCATCATACGAAGACATATAGTGCATGACGCGGCGGTTTGGACCTGGTGAAAGGCGGGCGACATCCTGTATTCCCCTTTGAGACTTCTAGGAGAGGACATGGGCCGCAGTTACGCCATCATAGACCTGTTCGCGGGCCCGGGCGGGCTGGGCGAAGGCTTTTCCCGGGCCGGTCAGGAGCCAGCGACGCCGATGAGCGTCCGCGTTTCCGTCGAGATGGACGATCACGCCATCTCGACACTTCGCCTGCGCTCCTTTCTTCGTTCCTTCGACGGCGGCTTCCCCCAGGAGTATTACGACGCGCTGAACACCGGACGCGACCTGCCGCGGTGGGACGAACTGCACCCCACTGCCTGGCGCAGGGCATGTGATGAGGCGCGACAGCTGGTTTTGGGGCAGGAGGGCGTCTTCGAGGAGCTGGCTCCGATCCTCGATCAAGCCCGAGAGGGGATGCACGGTGACACCATCCTGATCGGTGGCCCTCCTTGTCAGGCCTACTCACTTGCCGGACGGTCACGAAACTTGGGCAAGGAAGGATACATTCTTGAGGAAGACGGGCGCCACTATCTCTACAAGGAATACGTCCGAATACTGACCCGTCTTCGCCCCGCGGCCTTCGTGATGGAGAACGTGAAGGGCATGCTGTCCAGCCGAGTTGATGGCGGCGGCATCTTTGATAGGGTTCTGGACGATCTGGAGGCGGCGGCGGATGGCTACAGGCTCCTGCCGCTTGCCGTTGCCGCAGATCCCGCTGCTGGTCGCAACTCGGCCCGAGACTTTATCGTGCGTGCGGAAGATCATGGTATCCCTCAGGCGCGCCATCGGGTGATTGTCGTCGGACTCCGTGCGGACCTGGCACGAGGACTGCCAGAGGGGAGACCGATGCTGCTTCCCTCTGAGACTGTGACCGTCGCCGAGGCCCTGAGCGGCCTGCCGCCGCTGAGAAGCGCGCTTTCCACAGGCGACAGCGTCATGAACTGGCAAGCGGTGGTGAGAGACCGTGCGGCGAGCATCGCCAATCTATCCTTTCTTCCTGATAGCGTTAGGTCAGTGGCCCGAGCGGTCGCCGAAACGGCTGGACTTCCTGAACATCGTTCCAGCTCCATTCCGACCAATGATCGCCCTCCATCGCCCCTATCAGACTGGCTCCTGGATCCAAGACTAGCGATCGTGCTACATCATGAGACCCGCGGTCATATCGCGGACGACCTCGGACGCTACCTCTTTTCTTCGGCTTTTGCCCTCGCGGAGGATCGCGCGCCCAAGCTTTCGGAGTTCCCCTACTGGCTGCTGCCCGATCATCGCAACCGCGACACCGGCGCGTTCGCGGATCGGTTCAGGACACAGGTAGGCGGTCGGGTTGCGACCACGGTGACAAGCCACATCTCAAAGGACGGTCACTACTTCATCCACCCGGACCCCTACCAGTGCCGGTCCCTGACCGTGCGGGAGGCGGCCCGACTTCAGACGTTCCCCGACAACTACTTTTTCTGCGGCCCGAGGACAAAGCAGTATCATCAGGTCGGAAACGCAGTGCCGCCCTTTCTTGCCTTACAGATAGCCAGAGCTGTCCGAACTCTGCTGCCCTAGGAGTCAGGCAGCTGTCTCTTCGTTGCCGAACCCCTCTGCCTCAAGCTTGGCAAGTGCGTCGATCGCCACCTTGATCTGCCCCTCGGTCGGAAGGCGCTTGGGCATCTGCGCGCAAATGCCCAGAACGCCGAACTCCGTCTGGTTCAGCAGCTTCTTTTCTCGGCCCCAAGCGCGCGCTTTGGCCCAGAAGGGACCACCCAGTTCAAAGACCCGCACCTGATCGGTCAAATCGTCCGTTAGCTTCTGATCGTTCTTACCGTCCTTGGTCTCTTCCTGAACTTCTGCGGGATCGATCAGCAGATCCGAGTAGCCATCCGGATAGGTCAGCTTCCGCTTGCGGAAGCCCTCCCAGCACGCTTGGTTCTTTGCCCATTCGCTCATATTGCGCACGCCCGGCGGCGGCGAGGTGATGGCATCCTGCGCCTCGGCCGCAGCAATCAGCAGGGCTTCCTCGAGGACCGCAGGCACATCTTGGGCTCTCCAGACCTGGGAGAGGTCCACGACCTTCTCCAGTGCCTCGGCATCAGCCGCGACTTTCGCAATGGCATACGTCACGATGTTCGCGCGATACCCGCCCTCATACCATTCCTGCGCCGAGACCAGACGTTCCAACTTTCGGAAAATGATCGCCTTGGAGATCAGTCGGCGAAACCAGCCGTCGTCGATTCTGTCGCCGTTCTTGCCCCAGACCTTCTCAATCGACTTTGCAAACGCACCGAAGTTCTTCTGGGCGCCCTGACTGACCGTATCGGGACGGCCGCTCCAGGTGTTCTCGAACTTGGCAAGGTCGGTCTTTGTGAAGAACTGGGTCTTTGGATACTCCGCATCCCAAACCTTGCGCTTCGCGTCGGTCAACTTGCCACGCTCATCCGCAAACTGGCCGCGAGCGCGCTCATAGAACCATTTCGTCTCGCGATAGCCATGTTCACCGGCCGGTGCGAGTATCTTGCGCGACAGCTCCTGGATGCGGACGTGGAAGGGATGGTTGGCGAAAAAGTCGGCGGCGTTAACCTTGTTCTGGCTGTTCGCGAATTCGGAGATCAATGGGACGACGGACTCGGACAGGACCGCCGGCACGATGCTGAGCTTCATCTGGACGAAAATGTCATCCATCCCCTTCCCAGCGGCTTTCGCTGCAGCGTGCAGCGAGGCGGTCGTCTGGCCGCCATTGACGATCTGGAGGTTGTCGGCGGACATGAGCAGCAAACCTTCTTCCGTCCTCACGACCTCAACCTTTTCCGCCGTTGCGGCAAGCCCATTATTGTAACTGAGGAACATGTGAGGCTCCTCGAGAATCGTCTTTCGGATGCCCTTGTTCACGCCGCCTTTGGCCTGCAGGAAGCTGCGAACGTTGGATTCAAGTAGCCTAGCGCCCCACACGTCGTAGATCGCGGCCAACTGTCGGCCTGGAATGACGGCGATGTAGCTCTCAAGAGAGGCATCTGAGCCGGAGGCCTTCAGGACAGGAACCCCCGCTCCGAAGTCCTCTGCGAAGCGGATCGTCAGGTCTGCGCGCGCCTTGCCCTGCTCGGCATAAGCCTTCAGCCGCTTAAGATCCCAGACGTTGTATGTGACCGGCTTGCCATCAATCGATCCGGCCGGCATGGCATCGACTGTGGCGCGGTTGTCCGAGTTGGTGACGAAGATCAACTTGATCTTCGCGATGCGGGTCCAGCGGGTGGCAATCATGTCCGCCAGCCCTGCACCCAAGCTGGTCTCCTCCAACGCGTTGCGGAAGCTCTCCTTTCGGGCGTGTCGTAGAAATTCTACGAGTTTCTTGAACTGCGCCTTGAGGTCCGTGGCGTTCGTCGTCCGAACATTCTCGGTGAGTTGAAAATCGCACAGAATCAGCGACAGGATGTCGTCACCGTTTGCGGGATCTCCTCCCGAGCCGGTGACCTGTAGATTCACCCCTTTCTCACCGGTGCCGCGATAATGCGCATAGTCGGCTTGCTCAACCTCGCCCGCTTCGGTGAGGAATTCTCCCACTCGTTCGAAAAAGGCTTCTTGGACATAGGTGGCCAAGGCATCCGCGCTTCCCTGGATCTGTGCTATGAAGTCGCGGTGGAATTCCTCAAGATCGGACATCACGAACTCCTTACGGGCGATAGAATCTCGTCCGAAATTTCGAACGGTGCGCAGGCGGCCAAACTGACGGAATACTTCAGGTCATCCACGCCCTCAGGCAGAGGGGGGATCAGGCGGGGAAACTCTTCGACGACCTCGTAGATGCGCGCATGACCGACTTTCCAAACCCGGTGGAGATCCACCTGTTCGAACAGATAGCCGGTTGCCGCCAAGCGTTGCTCCCAGAGGCTGGCTGCTGCAGGGTCTCCCGCGAAGCAGGCCGCTGTGGCGTCAACATGATCCGCTAGAGTCGTCCCCTCTTCCGCCAGCGCCGTGTCGACATCAATTACCCGCAGATAGAGTGCGAAGCCTTCTACCGCCGACAACTGAGCGGCAGAGGAGATCGTGATCTTCGGATGGGCGGCTCCACGACGCGCCTTCACCTCGATATGGATGTCAGCGAGCTCGAAGTCCTTCGGACTGCCGGTCGGGCCCATCCATGCCCCTATGGCCGTCAGCGCGCCACGACGATCAACCAAGTCACGCAGCACCGCCAATTCGGCCACCAAGCCGCGCTGCTCTTCGATCGAAAGTCCTTCGGCCGAGCCCGCGCGGAGCAGATGGTGCCAGCGCATCGTCCGATGGATGGCCCGAGACAGAACTGAGTCGGCAGTGTCCGCCTGCTCGCCCGCGGCGACCACGTCGCGACACAGCGTCTCAAAAATCTCGACCTGACTGCGATCTTCGAGACTGATGCAGAAGATATCTCGACCATCGACCTTTCTGTAGGACAACGACAGGTTTCGCAGGACGGGAAGCGGATGCACTTTCGTCGTGCCTTCCGGCATCTTGAGCAATAGCCCAGGAAGACCGTTCGGCATCGCCGCCCAGAAGAAATCGTAGCGTCCGTGACTGTCGACACGACGTCCGATGTCGGGCGCGAGTCCGGCCCAAGGGGTGTCAGTCATCGAGATTGGCTCCCTCATCCTGGTCCAGCTCGCCATAGAGTTCGCGGAACTTCTGGCTGTTGACCACATACTCGACACGCTCATCCGGCGTTGCCGAAACAGGCAGACTCATCCCCCATCCGACGACGACCGACTTCGGAAAGTTCTGTGGAAGCGGGCGAGGTGAGCCCTCAGCGTTCTTGTATTTGTCGCGGATGCTGACGATCTGAAGAATGAATAGGGGTTTGGTTCGCACCTTTCGATAGATGCTGTCCGGGTAGTTCACACTCCCATCGGCGGGTTTGTTTTCCATCTTTCGGTATGCGGCTTCGGCAGCAGCTGCAGCGGCCGGCTCAACCCCGACCTTCTCCACTCCGCGCGAAGCGATCCTCGCTTTCTTGCCACTGATGGAAAGCAGATCTCGCGCCAGATCATCGAGGTCGATCCTGCGGACCTGGGGGCCGATCCGCCAAGAGCCGTGCTCGAACGCAGGAAGATCGTTGCGGACGCTGGCGATCAGCACGTCCCATTCGCGCAGCTCATCGTCCTTCCTCGCGTTGATATAGGCCCTAATCGGTCCTGGCTGGGTCAGGAACGCAGCCTCGTGGTTCTTCCAGCCGATCAGGAACCGATCGATCAGATCAACGGATATGCCTGAAAGGAACATCCCACCGCTGACAGGTTGTGCAGTCGCTGCCCCATGACCAGACGCATCCAACTGGTCAAGAAAATCCTTCGCCAGCTGAATGTTTTTGTCGATATCCTTGAGGCCGAGCTTCGCAGTCTCCACCCAGGAGTTGGAAAGGCCTACCTGGACGACCGTCTGGCCTGATCCCATCTTGTTGCGCGCCGTCACCATGAGCGCGGTTGGGTGGCTTCGCACCGCCAGACCAAAGTCGGCGGGCGTCAGCTTCGCGTTCTCCATGTTCTTGAGTTCGCGGTGCAGTTCGGCCGTGGCCTCAGCGATGTGGGCATACCAATCGATCGCGTCGAGCGGCATCCAGATGCGGCAGAGATCTTCGTATCCGCCTCTGTAGCCAAACCACCTGCCCATCTGCATCAACGTGTCATACATCATGGTGTTGCGAAGGAACCATGTGATGGTCAGGCCTTCCAGGGTAAGTCCACGCGACAGCGAGTAACCACCGACAGCGATCACCGTCTGGCCGACGTCGCCAGTCGCCGGATAGTCGAGACCGTTGCCCCGGCTGTTGACCTCGACCACCTTCGCCGCGGCGATTGCATCAAAAAGAGCCGCCTGGATCTGCGCCCAGTCGAAGCCGCAGCTCTGATACTCCGCTTCAAAGACCTCGCGTAAAGCTGCAATTTCCGGATCAGCCAACCCTGCCTTGCCGAGAGAGGCATTCACTCGGACCGCGTTCTGCACGGCGACGAGACGCTCATGAATTCGATTGCGGAGTTTTCCTTGGACCTCCGTGAAACGGCTCGCGTTCACAAGCATCGAGCAATGCTTGGAGCCCTGTCCACGCAGATTCCGGATCGCGCGTGCGACGAGGAAGGCGCGGAGGGCTCGGATCAGCGATGGGGGCAAATCGGCGATGTTCTGGGTGATCTGATGCTTCATGGGGAGAAGGTCCCCATTGTCGTCAATCTGTCGCAGCCAGGTAGGCGGGCCGTCTTCGGGTAGGCCGTCGATGAACACCTTGCTGGCGCCAAAGTAGTTCGTGGGAGCGTCCAGTCCGATTATGAAGTGGCGCGGGAAAAGATCTTCCTTCAGCGCATCGTCATACTGGTCGGGATCGACGAATATGTTCGCGAAGGGCGTTGCCGTGTAGCCGACATAGCAACTGCGGTGGAAGGTCGCGAGCAGATCGCGGATCATCGCATTGATCTTCGTAACCTCGTCCTTGGCGTATTTGGTGTTGATCGAGGCGTTGTCTGCTTCGTCGTCGATCAGCAGCATGGGCTGATCGATCATTAGGTCGTCCCCCTTGGCGCTGTTGTCGCGCAGCCAGTCTAGGAGGTTCTTTAATGTGCTGGGGTTCTTCTTGATGACCAGGACGACGGGCACCTTGTAAGAGTCGATCTGACTGGTGTTGGTGGAGGCTGTTTCCTTGTGGAAGTCGCGCTTTGCGCTGGTCAGGCTGACTGGCACGTTGCGATCATCAAAAAGACCGACGCCGATTGCATGGTCGCCCTTCTTCTGACCAGCCTTCGCGGTATCGCGGCCGATGAAACCTTCGTCGATCCGCGCCTGTGTCTGATTGCGAAGGTTGTTGTGGATCCCGGCGATGACGATGATCAGTCGATATCCGGCATCGGCCGCCTTGCAGATCAGCCCGGAGTAGTTCGCCGTCTTGCCGCTCTGCACATGACCGACAACCATGCCTCGGCGGTCCCACTTCTCTTCGAGCTTGGGATTGCCCAGCCGAGAGAGAATCCGGTCCGTCACGATGTCAGTCGAGGTGACGACATCCTGCGGCAAGCCATTCTTCAGAAGCAGTTTCTTGTAGCGCTCCCAGTAGAAGGGTTCGATCGAAGCCTTGGCCTCGTCGAGCCAAGGGCGGAAGCTGGCGTCGTCCACCACGGCGCCAAGGCCCATCGACACCCCCAAGCGGGCCTCAATCTCCTTTGCAAGCCGCTCCAGCTCGTCGGGCGCTGCGTTCACGTTCAACGCGCCGTTCATCGTGGCGATTAAGGTTCTCAGCTCGGCGCCGGTCTTCCTCTGATGCGCAAGAGATTGCGATACCACCGAGTCGAGATGGGCGATCTGGGCCGTCATGTGTTCAACCTTCTACAATATCTTCAATCAGCTGCTGGACGCTGTCCCGATGCCTGAGCAATGGCTCTACCGAGCATAGCGCGTTGACCACGTCATTTCCCGACATCCCAGTCGAGAGAAGGGTGCGGACGGCCTGCTCAACCGATTCAGCGATCTCCGCGAACTCCGCGGGATCTGCCTCCACGCTTTCGGCTGCACCGAGCATGTCAGCGTGCAGTGCCCCGACAGGCAACCCGGCACCAAGAAGTGTGATGCACGTCCGGAATCCGTGTTGGAACTCCTCGGGTAGAGACGCCATGAACCCAGCGATCGCCGGGTGCTCCCCATTCGGTCGGTAGATGATGGCGCCGTCCTTCTGAAACCTGCTCCATAGAGGAAGGTTCGCCTGGTCGACCAACTTGCGGCCGCGTCGCTGATAGGTCCGTTTGGAAGTGCCCTGCATCCGCTCCACGATCTTTCGCAGGCGCTCACGAACTATCGGTGGCATCTGCGCCGAGGCCTTGCGGACATCGATCTTCCAGTCGGCATCCATAGTGTTGGGGATGTCGACCCGGACGCGCGACAGCTTCGTCAGCTCGGTTGCTCGGGCAAGGCCGAGCCACCCGCCCGCGATGATCAACCGACGCTCGCGGTAGATATAGAACCCCTGCGACCGAAGGTGCCCCTCCGGCCCCCCTACCTCATCCCATTCGGCCTTCGACATCCGGCTATGATGTGGAAGGGTGAAGGTTTGCGTGACCACCGTCCCATTCGCCAGTGGGAGCAACTCCTCGTCGTCGACCTGGGTCGCCTTGTTGGCGGAAGCGAAGGGATCGATCGGTGATAGCTTGCGATCATTTAGCGTAAGCCTAAGCTCGGGTCGCGTTCCCTCCATGTAGCGATGGAAGCAGAGCCGGAGGTGCTTTTCCGCCTCAGTCAGCGCCGCATTGATCTCGGCTGAGCGCTTCGCTCCATCATGACGGTAGCTCGAAGCGAGTCGATCAAGTTTGCGCCAGATGACCACAGTCCCCGTCTCTCCAAGACGGTCGATGCCGGGGATATCTGACGAATACCCCTCCAACAGGACTTCCCACCGGTTTGTCCGTGAAACCTCATCCAAATCCCAAGTGGCCACGGAGGTCACACCATCTTTTCGCGTCGCCACTGTGAGCTGGCGGCACTGCGAAAAGCTCGCGCTCTTGAGGCCCAAGCCGAACCTGCCAAGGTCATGGCCCTCTCGGGCGTCGAGCGGGTTCCTTGAACCGGGGCGCATCGCCTCGATCAAATCGATCTCTGACATGCCCGACCCATCATCGACGATGGCGATCCAGGGAGCATCCGAGATGGTGTCAGCGAGGATCTGGACCAGACCTGCTCCGGCAGTGATCGAATTGTCTATGACGTCCGCCATGGCTGTGGAAAGCGTATACCCAAAATCGCGCATGCCCTCGATCAGGGAGGCGGCATGCGGAGTGGCATCAGCGAGGCGGCGTTGGATCATTGAGCTTCTCGTTACTTCAATATGTTAGGTCAGCCAATTCAACGTCCGGCGTCAAGCTCGGCTCGACTTCGTCACAAAGGTCTTGGACCGGACTGCGACAACCCTGAGGCGATTTTGGGGACGGATGTTGAGGTAAAGTTCGGCGACCGAAACCACAATTCCGTGGGCAAGCTCAACACGGGACTCGGGCCGGCGATGAACCACGGTGTCAGGTGCGAGACTTGGCTGTGATTCTTGGTCTTGGTAGCAGACCTCGTCATGAAGAAGCCGACTTGCGCGATTAGGGCCTCAGACGCATTCCGACGATCGACCCCGCTCTGCTGCCGTTTCCCGCTTTTTGGGACAAGGCACGGAGCTGGCTGACGACCACGCCGGCATGAGATCAAGATGGCCTTCAGGTAGACTGTCGAGGGTCTTGCTCGAGGGGCCGACAATAGTAGGTGCTGGTGCCGAGCCTTCCACTTCTCAACACAGGTCGACTTTGCGCCCCTCTCACTCAATGGTCTTTTTCCCCGCTCGAGAACGAAGACGTTGTTCGTGACGCTCGACTTGCTTTGGTTTTTGGCTGATGGCGTCTCAGTAACTCCACCACACGAACCGGACAGATGACCAAGAAGATCCAGCAGCGCGACAACAACTACTACCTCGACCGGCTGCGGTCGGACCACCCCGCCATCTACGCCGACCTGCGGACCGGGAAGTTCAAAAACTCATCCGAGGCATTCGTCGCAGCTGGCTTACGCAGACGGAAATCACCGCTCGATCAATTGAGATCCGCCTGGTCGAAGGCTTCGTCTGCCGAGCAGTCTGCGTTCAAGGGCGAGATAGGCTGCACGGCATCGAAAGCGACCACGACAGTGTCAGTGGCACCGTCTGGTCTCGCGGTCAGCCAAGCGTCAGCCCCTGGCAACGCCCGTCTGGCGACAGGCAAGGTGCATCTTCCGCCGGCGCTTGAGGCCGAGGTGCGTCGGATCATTGCTCACCGTCGGCTGAAGAATGGCGATGTCATGCGGGAGATGGGGCTGAACGCACGCAACGCCTCGCTCGGCATGGCCCTGCAGCGAGGAACCTTGGTTCAGGATGAGCTGATTGTGGCGCTGGAGACTTGGGTGGCAGCACACGCGACGAAGTGAAGGCACCGTGCTGCAGTCCGTGTCTCGACGGTCGATCCCAGGATGCTGCCGTTCCCCGTGGCCCGGAACTACATCAGAGTTTCGGGAGGGGTAGAATTCTACTGGCCAGGCCGAGCGCCGAAATGATGACCGAGCGCCTAGAACGCCCCGTATCCCGGGATCGCCTGGAGTTCCGCCTGAATCCGCTCCTCGTCAGTCATGACAACCGGTGCGAGGTCGGCGAGCGTCGGCGTCTCCACGCTAGAAGCTACCGGACCAAGTTGATCGGCCGCGATCGGTTCAGAGGGCGGTCGAGGCATATCCCCAGCTGAAGACAGGCCCAAGGAAGGATCACCCTCGTTGTCGATCTCCTCGATCATCTGAAGAACCCCTTCGGCCTTCTTGCGAACCTTCCTGACGCTGTTCTCAGTCCAGGCCAGCCCCCAGCCGGTCAGGACGCGATTTCTGTTGAGAAGATCGGCGAGCGCCCTGTGCGAGAGATCACGGTAGGCACGGTCACGCTGAAGGATGGCGACGACCTGCATCACGATGCTGTCGGCTTTGTCACCGCGAACTTTCCCAGACTTCAAGGCACCCTTCTGTCGGCCACCGGCATCCGAGAACACCATGCCTTGGGCTTGCTTCTTCTTGAGCGCCGCTGAGGTGCCTTTCCTGATCGCGCGAACAGCATCTTCACCCCGCTGGATGGCGCGGAGAAGAGCAGGTGACTTCAAGAACCGTCCGACGCGAGCCGAGAAGACGGGGACATCAAGCGTCTTCAGAAACTCGCGCGCAGCGTCCACGTTCCTGAAGAGACGGGTCGGTTCAGGGATGACAAGAACAGCATCTTCGGCTTGCGCGTGCCTAACGGCGGTAGAGAGATCCCCACGGCGCGTGGCGCCATGTGGATCCGCCCCCGATGCCACGTCAGCATAGATGCTGATCAGGGTGAAGTCACGGCGTTCGCAGGCCTTCCTGATCCTCTCCGTCTGCTTCCGATGATCTACGTCATCAAGGGCTTGCTTCTCTGTCGAGAGGCGGACGTATCCCACCGCTTTGATGGGCTTCTCTTTGCTAATGGTCATGACTTCGTTGATGTGTTCCAGGGGTGGTCATTTGGTGCCGGTTTCGCCAGCGAGCGAGTCTCGGCCTTTTGCTATCCGACGTATTTTCGGCCATTAGCATAATGCGCAATTCTCGACGCAGACGCAAGGGTATGCGGCCTTCGACTCCGGATCTCGTCCCCCCGTCGACCCGTGGATCGTGGAGCACCTTTGCGGCGCCCCGCCACCGTAGAGTGATTGCAGTCAGGCCTGCTTCGCTTCAAGCTGGCGGGTCCTCAGGTCTGGTCGCTCCCCGGGATCGTCGCCAAGCCCTGGACCGTGTTCACTTCCAGCGCTGGGGACGGTTCTGGCCAGCTCGTTGGTCGGGGGGTGGCGGACTGGGCCGAACCTCCACCCGACGGCAGAACCGCAGGCACCTGGCACTCTTCTACTCCGACGTTGCACTTCGAAAGCAAGGAGCATCGACACTGGCGAACAATGTCACCCTGCAACCACCACGCCATGCTCGATAGGGCGACCGCTGAGACGCATCCGCATCTCTTCAGGTGCCCGAGGTGCGCCGGAACAGAGGCGGCCTCCAGCGGTCGCCCTGGACTCAGCATACGCGCCGGGTCCGCAGACCCATTTCGTCGTCGTTCGCAATTGTCCAGGCTGGCATGCTCGTGCTCCACGACTTTGGATCTAGCTAGATAGCTGCGTGGCTTCTTAGCTGACCGGCTGCTCGGTCAGCGGGTTGGTCGTGCTGAACGCCCCAGGAAAGACGGGCCGGTGCGTGCTGTTGGGTTCTTGGACGTCCAGCTAGCGGAGACGGTCTGGGACACCTGGGAGAGCTTGCTTGGCGGGCACATCTGGTTCCGAGCCGGAGACGCAACTTCGGTCTGGGATGACCTCATCCCGATCCGTCTCTCCTATATACTATATGCTACTTTTTGTCTGTTACTTGCTATTCTACTGGAGAGACGGATCGGGATGGGTTTCCTCCGGCGCGGTCGTCTACCTCATCCACGCTTGTAGAACTCCGGTCGTCTCCTCCTGCTGGAGCTGCTGTTCTGACCATGCGACGTGCGGACAACGAAGCATTCATTGCGGTCCGAGCTTGACACATCGATGCCGTCGGGTGGCGGTCACATCATCAAAGACCGCCATCATGAGACGTCCAGGGCGGGGATTAGCCTTTCAGGTATCTGGTCCCCAGATCGAGCATCAATTCAAGGGACGTCAGTTACTCCGGGCTATGCCGGATTCTCGTTCAGGCTTTCGAGTGCCTTCCGGTCAAATCCCTTCACCAGCAACCAAAGCCCCAGCAACAGTTCCCAGAAGAACTCAGGCACAGTGGCGATGATCTGAGCGGTAGAGCCCGCCTCGATCCAGCCCATGACAACGCCAGCGCCTGCGACAAGTAGGGCCGGTCCACCGATCAGGCCAAGTAAGGACAGCGCCCTTGGCACAAGCCGGTTCTTCCACATCAGATAGCCCAGCAACAGCCCGTTGCCGACCCCGACAACAACACCCGGGCCAAGACGGAACGTCCAGTCGTGCAGTGCGACAAGGGTCTGCCCGCTGGCGACCAGGGCGGCCGGATCCGCATCACCGGCGTTTGTCCGCAGGGTATTGAGCGCCATCAGGGCTACGATCCCAATTGCAATGAACCCACTTTCAACGAGCCGGGCAGCCACATAGCCCAAGGACAGCATCTCACTCTGTTTGCGCAGCACGGGGTAAACGGTCAACGCTGTGCCGACATTTGCAGTGATCAGCATCAGTTCCAGCAGGGCGCCGACGGAAATGCCGGTATCGAAACCTTCGCCAAGAATGAAAGCCGGGTCGGTCAGCGCCGGGACATAGAAGGTCAGCACTGGTGGGATGGATGTTGCATACGTGATCAGGAACAGCAGACCGGTCAGTCGCGCAAGGCGCTGCTCCCCGGACGCTGCACTCGAAACAGGTTCGGAGATTGCGGAACTGCCCGGGGCGACCGCAGAAGCAGAATGCGTCATAGTCATGGATACCTCGCATCGGTTGGGGAATGTCCGCCATCCTGCGCCTTGTTCGACTATTGCGGAACGCGCCGCGTCTGCACGTTATCCATGCATCAGACGCCATGCACGCTGGCTTGGTTCATGGCCTTCCGCCCGATCGCTCGGCACAGACACTGCGGATACATCCCCGCAACCACCGATGTGCGGCGTCGCCATCCATCCTTGGATGCCACAGCATGGAAATCGTGAAGGGCACCACTTCAAACGGAAGGTCGAAACTGTGCAGGCCATCTCGCAGACCCTCGGTGTGGCGCTCCGGCACGGTAGCAACGAGATCGGTCTTGCGGGCCAGTGCCAGCGCCGTCGAGAAGCCGCTGACAACCGTGGCGACCCTTCGTTTCATGCCGGCGGAGAGCGCCGCCTCGTCAATCTCATCGCTGCGCAAGCCACGGCGCAGGACGAGGATATGGCCAAGGCCGCCATATTTGGCCGTGAAATCTGCGCCTTGGACCAGGGCGTGACCAGCACGGACCACCCCGATCCACCGGTCTCTAAACAATGGAACGACGCGCAGTTCCGGGGCGGTGCCTTCGTCGAGCACGCCGGTCTCCACGTCGACCTCGCCCGCACGCAACGGCGTGCTGTCCTTGTCCGGCTTTGTGAGGAACTGCAGGGTCACGCCCGGGGCTTGCGCGGCAATCTCGGACAACAGCCGTGGCCCGAATGTCTCGGCAAAGCCTTCGCTGCTGCGCAAGGTGAACCGACGGGGCAGCCGTGACAGGTCGAGCGCTTCGGCCGGACGCAACACCGTCTTCGCCCCCTCGACCAAAGGCCCGACCTGGCTGCGTAGCTCGATCGCCCGTGGAGTAGGAACAAGGTTGCGGCCCGCCCGCACGAGAAGTGGATCGCCCGTCACCTCGCGCAGCCTCGCCAGGGCCCGGCTCATCGCCGAAGGGCTGAGCCGCAGTCGCCGCGCCGCCCCTGCCACGCTGCCTTCGGACAACAGCACGTCAAGAGTGACCAGCAGGTTCAAGTCGGGCATCCCGAGCCTCAAAAGCATGGCGTCAAACGCAAGTATAACATGAGAACGGTGCGCCTTATGCAGTGATTTGTTGGGGTCTATGTGTCCTTCCACAACAGAAAAGGAGATCACGATGTCACCCCGCTTAGCCCCAGTCCTGTTTGGTTTCATCTTGTCGGCCCTCATGTCCCTCATCGTGTCCGGTGTTGCGACAATGCGGAATGCCGGCCTTGTCGACGGCTTCCTCGGCCTCTGGATCAGTGCCTGGCTTCTGTCATGGCTCATCGCCTTCCCGACTGTCCTGATCGTGGCGCCGGTGGCTCGTCGACTTGTCGGCAAGCTGGTCAAAACCCCATCCGCTCAGGTGCGGTGATGACGGAAGCCGCACCTTTGAAAGAGGAGCGCTATTGGCCGCGCCTCGCGGCGCTGTCGCTGGCGATGCTGCTTCCCTCCCTTGGCATCAGCATCGTCAATGTCGCCTTGCCGACCTTGGCTACGTCACTTGAGGCGACCATGGCCGAGGTGCAGTGGGTGGTGATCGGATATCTTCTGGCTGTCACCAGCCTGATCGTCAGCGCAGGACGACTGGGCGATATCATCGGGCGCAGGCTTTTGTTGCTGATCGGGATCGGACTTTTCGCTGTGGCGTCAACTGCGGCTGCTATTGCGCCCAGCCTTTGGATGCTGGTGGTGTCCCGTGCGGTTCAGGGCGCCGGAGCTGCCATCATGATGTCACTGACGATCGCCATGGTCGGCGACCTCGTGCCAAAGCACCGCACCGGAAGTGCGATGGGCCTCCTCGGCACAGTTTCGGCAGTGGGAACGGCACTTGGCCCTTCGCTGGGTGGCGCAATGATCGCCTTGCTCGGGTGGCCTGCAGTCTTTGCCTTCCTCGCGATCATGGGAGTCCTGGCGTTGCTGGTCGGCCGTGCCCTGTTTCCAAGGGATCTGGCGCCTTCGCAGAAACCATCAGGATTCGATGGCACAGGCACAGTTCTGCTGGTGCTGGCGCTCCTTGCGGCAATGATCGCGCTGACCTTTGGGGCCCGACTGTCAACCCTCGGACTTTCAGCGGTTGCCGCCGTTGCGTGTATTGGGTTTGCCGCCTTGATTTGGCATATTGCGCGGACGCCAGTCCCACTTGTTCGGCTCGACCTTCTGCGCGATGGCGGGCTGAGGTCTGGTCTGGTTTCCCTTATGCTCGTATCATCCATCGTGATGGCAACCCTGGTCGTGGGCCCGTTCTATCTGTCCGGAAGCTTGGGTCTCGGGTCCTTCAAGACCGGCCTTGTAATGTCAGTCGGACCAATCGTCGCCGCTCTCGCCGGGGCTCCGGCAGGTCGGCTGGTGGATCGCATCGGAACCTTTCCGGTAACGTCCGGAGGTCTTGTTGCCGTGATTGCCGGCTCGGTTCTGATGACCGCTCTGCCATCATCCTTGGGGGTTGGCGGCTACCTGAGCGGCCTTGTCGTCATCACCTTCGGATACGCCCTGTTCCAGGCTGCTAACACGACGGCTGTCATGCAACGAGCCACAAGTGACCGTCGGGGTGTAACATCGGCGTTGCTGGGCCTGTCCCGCAACCTGGGCCTCATTTCAGGCGCTTCCGCAATGGGGACGGTCTATGCCTTCGGTCCTAACATCGCGCAGAATCTTGGCATCCCAATGGGCAATCAGGCAGGGCTGACAGCCACCTTCATCGTTGCCACAGTCCTTGCCGGGACCGCCATCGGCATCACCGTAAAGCATCGATACAAGCGCTGAACTCCGTCGTTTGTCCAGGGCCCCGAAGCAAGAAGCAGCTTGTTGCCCGTCCCTCTACCCAGCAAAATCTGGACGGTTGGATGGGCGGCACTCTCTGCGGACTGCTTCATATCACGGGGACAACCTGCTCCACATGAATCCTGTTTGAAGAAATTCTGGGTTGCCGTAGCATTTTCCGATGGAAGCGGCAGGCATTGGCAGGGTCTTGTTCTGGGAAGGCGGCAGCCTTTGGCTGGCGCTGATCACCGGAACCATGGGCTGGCATGAGCATCATGCCATCCAGCTTTGCCTGCCGATCCAAGGGACGGCGCAGTTCAAGACGGATCCGGAAGGCGATTGGATCACCTGCGAAGGAGCGGTGATCGCGCCGGATGTGCCTCATGTGTTTCATGCCCCCGGCAGCGTGGCTGCAAACATCCTTTTCGAGCCGGAGTCCGCTGTGGGCCGGGGCGTTCTGGCGCGGTTTGGCCGGTCCGGTCTTCATCTCCTGCCAGCATCAGAGGCCCGGGCGCTCGCCCGGCCGATTGGCCGGGCCTATTTCGCTGGCACCGATGACGCGTCGATGATTGCGCTCGCCAAGCAGGCGGTGACAAGCTTCTCGGGTGTCGATGCGCAAAGGGACGTCGCCGATGTTCGTGTCTTGCGAACCATTTCCGAGATCCGGGCGCATCTGGACGAGCCTGTGACTTTGCCCGCGCTGGCGCGCAAGATCGGTCTGTCACCGGGACGGCTGCGCCATCTGTTTGTGGCCGAGACCGGAGTGTCCTTCCGCCGCTACCTTCTGTGGGAACGGCTGAACCGGGCCCTGTCCATTGGTTTTGGCGGAACATCCTGGACCGAGGCGGCTTACGCGGCGAACTTCGCCGATTCCGCCCATCTGTCCCGCACCTGCCAGCGGATGTTCGGCCTTGCGCCGACACGGGCAAGGATCGAATCCCCCCAGTCCCACGCCGCTCTGACGGCCTGAAAACAAGATTAGCCCCTTCGTTCAAGCGATGCCCGCGACACCGGCGTAAGTCTCTGGCTATCGCAAACGAATGGAGCCCTACATGTCAAACCTCATCACCCGTCGGCGCCTCTTCTGGTCGGTGCCGGTTGCCCTTCTTGCAGTTGGTGGCATTGCCGTCGCGAAAATGATGCAGCCCCCGCCGGCCGACCTTGACCTGTCGCTAGCGAAGTCCACCGACCAAGGGCTTTACACGGTATCGGTCGAACCGGGCCTGTCGCCCATCTCTGTCGGAACCATGCATGGCTGGGTGGTCCAGATTAGCACCCGGGACAGCAAACCGGTCGATCACGCCAGGATCGCCGTTGATGGCGGGATGCCACAGCACGGTCATGGCTTGCCGACCGAACCGCAGGTCAGCGCCGATCTTGGCGAGGGTCGCTATCAGGTCGAGGGCATGAAGTTCAACATGCCCGGCTGGTGGGTGGTCAACCTGTCGGTCGATGGCCCCGACGGACCGGACACCGTCACCTTCAACCTTGTCCTGTAGGGGGGCAGACAATGCGCACCTCGACCGCCATCCTTTCGGCCCTAGCCATCGGATCGGCAGCGGCTGCCTACTGGACCCTGACCAAGCCGCAGACTTGGACCGAGGAAGAGACCAGGCTTGTCCTGTCGCTTGGGCTTGCAAGCCTGCCGCCGCTGCCCGCGGACCCGTCGAATGCCGTTGCCGATGGCCCGGATGCAGCGTCGCTTGGCAAGGCCCTGTTCTTCGACACCCGACTCAGCGCGAACGGCACGGTCTCCTGCGGAACCTGCCACCTGCCGGAGCGCCAGTTCCAGGACGATCTGCCGCGTGCAAAGGGTGTGGGTGAGACGGCGCGCCGGACGATGCCGATTGCAGGCACGGCCTACAGCCCCTGGCTGTTCTGGGACGGACGCAAGGACAGCCAATGGGCGCAGGCCCTTGGTCCGCTGGAAAGCGCGGTCGAGCATGGAACCGACAGGGCCTACATCGCGCATCTTATCGGGGTTCACTATGCCGATCAATACGCCGCGCTGTTCGGACCGTTGCCGACGCTTGACGCGGTGCCGGATCATGCAGGCCCTAACGGCTTTGGCACGGTGCTAGATGACTGGCTTGCGTTAGACGACATCCAGAAGGACGCGATCAACCGCGTATTTGCCAATGTGGGAAAGGCAATCGCCGCCTACGAACGCACGATTACGCCGCAGCCCTCGCGCTTTGACGCCTATGTCGACCGCCTTGCCGCGGGCGAGGACACCTCGGGGATTCTGAGTGGCCAAGAAGAAGACGGGCTGCGACTCTTTGTCGGGAAGGGCGAATGCACCAAGTGCCACAATGGTCCGCTCATGACCGACAACTTCTTCCACAACACCGGCGTCGCCGCCGTTCCCGGTCTGCCTGATGATGTTGGGAGAAGCTTGGCGGTTGATCAGGTCCTGGCCGATCCTTTCAACTGCTTGGGACCTTACAGCGACGCTGAACCAGGCGACTGCGCCGAGCTGAAGTTTCTGGGCAAGGCCGGGCACGAGATGATCAGGGCCTACAAGCCGCCATCGCTGCGCGGGGTTGCCAGCCGTCCGCCCTACATGCACGCCGGTCAGATCGCGACCCTGGGCGAAGTTCTGTTCCACTACAACACCGCGCCCGCCGCCCCGGACGGCCATAGCGAGCTTGCGCCGCTGAACCTGAACTCCGCCGAGCTTGCGGCCCTGGAGGCGTTCCTGGGTGCGCTTGATCCGATCGCAAAGGAAGTCCAGCGATGATCACCCGAACCGTCATCAAAGAGCACTTGGCGCTTGAGCGTCGGACCTTCACCGAATTGGCCGCAGGTTTCACCGCGATCGCCGTTGCCGGGGCCACGCTTTACAACCTCGGCTTCTTCGCCCCGATCGAATGGAGTCTGATTTCCCTGCTCACGGTCCAAGACCTGCTGATCGGGTCAGCCATTGGCGCGATCCCGATGGTGGTTTCGGCCGCCGTGGCTGTCGTCCTTGGCCGCCTGATCGTCCTTGCGCCGTCGAACAAGGCCACCGCCTTGGCTTTGGGTATCCCGGCTTTGGCGGTGACCAGTTTCGGCTTCTTCCACTTCTATTCTGGTCCCAGTCAGTCAACCCTTGGACACATGGCCTGCGGATACCTTGTGCTTGGATTGATCGCTGCAGGCGCAAATGCCTTGATCAACTGGCGACACACGGCGAACGTCTGGCTGGTGGTGTCGCTTCTCTATATCCCGACGGTCCTCGGGATGACCGACAGCGCCACCGCGACCGATCCGTCGCGCGCCATGTCGGAAATCGAAACCGACCGCGGCGTGATCCAGGGTCGGATTGTGCGGGTGACCTCCGCCTATGTGCTGATCGCGCAAGACCGTGCCATCGTCACCATGCCGATGAACAAGGTGCGCGAGATCCGCTGGTTCTTCGTCGACTCCCCAGCGGCGGACTTCCTGGATGGAACGCCGCTGTCTGCCGATCAAGCGTCAGAGGCGGACACGCCGGGTAAACCCCAGTCCTGATCGCTGCGCCCGTTGCACTCACACAAACGCGGGACTTAAATCCTGAGGTTTCCATATCGCCTTTCTGTCTGTCAGGTGCGGCTAGGTCTTTGCAACGCTCACTCAACCTTCCGAGCCGCGTCCAGCACCGAGAGGACTGCGTCGATCACGATCTCGGGCTGATCGATCTGCACCAGATGGGAACTGCCTTCCGCCACCACCAACCGCCCCTCGCGGCTCAACGCCGAAAGCTCCTCTTGCGCCTCGGCCCAGCCGGGGATGCTCGCCATGCTGTCTCCCGCCGCGATCACGACGAGCGGAATTTCTCCCAAGGAAACGCTGTTGAGCGCCGCGTCGTCCGTTGATCGCGCCAGCCCTTCGGCTGTGGTTGCCCGCAGCGATTGCGGCTGGGTCTGCAACAGCGCCATTTCCGTCGCAACGCCCGGCGGCAAGCTCGGCACGTCCGTCAAGATTGACCCAAGGAGCCGCACCAGCCCCAACTTGCGCGCTAGTGTGAGCAGGTTCGCTCGTCGTTTGAGGGCCACCGCGAAGGCCTCGGCCTCGTCCGGTGGCGTCGCTGCGTCGATCTTCTCGCTTCTCGTATCCACCAGAACCATGCCTGCCACAACGTCGGGATGGGCGGCGGCAAACAAGCGTGCGCTCTTGCCGGACAAAGAGTGCGCTACAAGGACGTAGGGGCCGGGGACACCGGCAGACTTCACAAGCCTCTGCAGTTCATCCGCTATCCGGGCGGGTGAGCGTAGCTCCGGCCCCGGATCGCTGTGACCCATGCCCGCGCGATCGTAGGCGCAGACCCGCGTGTCGGCCGCAAGCCTGGACTGGACCAGCACCCAGTCCCGCGACGTGCCGCCCAGCCCAGCGTCCAGAATGACAGCGGGGCTCCCCTGGCCCAGGCAAAGGAGATGCAGGCTATAGCCGCCGATATCCACACGCTGTCCCGGCACCGGATAGCGCACAGCATCACCGGATGCCGCGAGCATTTCATACCCCGCGCCAGCAGAGGATAGGGCCGCAACGGCAAGGGTTGTGCCCTTCAATATCCGAAGCATTCCGCACCACCGACGCTTGCGCCTGGGAAAGTCGACGGGGCTTCCGACCCTACTCATCAACCCACCACCCGGAGCACGACACTGCCGCGCTTGCGGCCGGTATCGACATAGGCATGGGCCTTGGCTGCATCCTCCAGAGGATAGACGCGGTCAATCACCGGCTTCAGCTCACCCTTCGCGGCGAGGTCAGCAATGGTGCGAAGATCTTCGGGCGTGGGTGCGGCAACTCCGGTGATCACGCGCTTTCCGCTTTTCCGTGACGGTTTGCCCAACCCAAGCCACTGCCCCAACGATCCTTGGACGGCGACCAGTCGCCCCCCGGGCTTGAGCGACATCTCGCACCTCTTGAACGGAACGGTTCCCGCTGTATCAAGGATGATGTCCCAGCTGTCTCCGGTCGTCGCGAAATCCACCTTGGTGTAGTCGATAGCCCGATCTGCCCCGATCGACTGGACCAGGGCGACATTCCCCGTGCTTGTGACCCCAGTCACGACCGCGCCGAAATGCTTGGCGATCTGAATGGCCGCGGTCCCGACGGCACCCGAAGCGCCGACCACCAGCACATGATCCCCGCGCCTGATCCGCGCCTGGTCGCGCAGGAAGGGCAGCGCATTCATTGCACCGAACGACAGCGACGCGGCCTCTTCGAAGCTGAGATTTTCAGGCTTTAGCGCGGTCATTCCGTCTTCTGCGATTGCACGGTATTCGGCATGGCAACCGAAACGACCGCCCGTAAATGCAATCACCTCGTCCCCCACCCGAAAGCGCGACACCGCGGGACCGATGGCGTCGATGATCCCCGCCAGCTCGGTTCCGAGGATCGGCTGGCGCGGGCGAAGCAGTCCGAACACCAGGCGTCCAAACAGACTGAAGCCCCCTGGCATGCTCAGGCTCCGTGCCCGCCAGTCGGCAGAGGTCACGGTCGTGGCGAGAATGCGGATCAAGACCTCGTTTGGCTTGAGAGTTGGCTTCGGCACGTTGGCGAGTGTCACGACATCGGGGCCGCCATACCTGCGATAGGTCATCGCCTTCATTTCGCTCTCCGTGATCTGGGCCCGTCGCCCGTCTGGGGCATGGGATGTGAAACGAGGCGAATGAATAGTCACGAAACTCAGTCCGGGCTTGAACGAAGCGGCTATTATTTGCCCGCAGCGCCGCGGGTCGCTGGGGACTTCCCCGGCGGGCCGTGTGAGGTGATCAAGGAAGAGTTGGCGTTCGGACTGGGATGATACGACAGTGTTTGCGATTCTCTGGCAGTGACGTAGGTTCTGGCGATCCACTCGTCGCTGTCATGAAGCCCCCCAAGACTGAGGAAGGCATGAACCAAAGCATGGTATCGGCCGAGGCACCCGGCACCATCTTGCTGTCGGATGAGGTCGTGGACTTCATCGGAAGCGGCGTAAGCATCATTGTCGGTGTGGTTGGTGCGGATGGACGGGCTCGGGGCGGGCGGGCGCTGGCATCGCGGGTTTTGGCGGGCGGCGCGATCCGCCTGATCTATCCCGCCGAGGGCAATTCCGCGATCAGCGACACGGCACAGTCGGGCGGGCCGATCGCCGTGACATTCAGCGCGCCGATGTCGCACCGGACGATCCAGCTGAAGGCAATGTCCACCAGGGCCGAGGAACCTGAAGCAGATGACTTGAAGAGCCTGACGCACCAGACCGATGCCTTCGCAGCTGTTCTTCGCACAATCGGTTATGCGCCATCGTTCGTCAGGGCGTTCTGCGCGCGCAGATCTCAAAGCTTCTGCGTGCTGAGCTTCTTGCCGAATGCGGCTTTTGAACAGACGCCGGGACCGGGTGCGGGGCGCAAACTGTGATGGAAATGTCTGGCAGGTCCGAAGACGACGCAACGCCGGTCCTGACGCTGGATGCCCTGCGCGATTGCTTTGAGGGTGCAGTGCCCGCTGTTCTGGCAACCGTCGATCCCGACGGCACTCCGAACGTGTCCTACATCAGCCAGATCCAATACGTCGATCCGGGCCGCGTGGCACTAAGCTACCAGTTCTTCAACAAGACGCGGCGCAACATCCTGTCGACCCGCACCGCCGCGGTCGAAGTTGTCGACCCTCTGACCACGGCGTTCTACCAGCTCGATCTCGACTTCGAAACCACCGAAGCCCAGGGGCCTCTGTTCGAAACGATGAAGGCAAAGCTGGCCGGCATCGCCTCGCATACCGGAATGGAGGGGGTGTTTCGGCTGATGGGTGCCGACATCTTTCGGGTCCGGGCGATCCGTCAGATGCTGCCGCCGGTGGTTCCGCGTCCCGTGCCGCAGATTGCCATGCTTCCCGCGCTGTGCCGCGTCCTTGCCGACATGGCGCGGGCTGGCACATTGGGCGAGCTCTACGACACCGCACTTGATGCCATCGCGCGTCATCTCGGGATCACCAATCTGATGATCCTCGTCCCCGACAATACCCGTGGGGCACTGGATGCGGTTGCAACATGGGGCTACGCGGCGTCGGGCATCGGGGCTGAGGTGCGGCTTGGTGATGGGGTCATCGGTGTGGCTGCGCGCGAAAGGGTGGCAATCCGGATTGACCACATGTCGACCGATTATCTTTACGGGACGGCGGTCCGCGACCGCGTTCGGGCCGAGGCGGGACCGGGCGCAGCCGAAAGCCGGGGTGTCGCCTTTCCGGGCCTGGTGCATCCGGAAAGCCAGATCGCGCTTCCGATCATATGGCAGGGCAGGTTGACCGGAGTGCTCTTCGCGGAAAGCCCACTGCCCTTGCGGTTTCGGCACGAAGAGGAAGACACTCTTTCCTGTATCGCTGCAGCGCTTGCTGCCCATGCAGCGGCGCTTGCGGCGGATGACGACCCTGCCGAAACACCCAAGACGCTCGGGGCTGGCAGCTTCGACACCACTCTGACGATGCGGCATTTCGCGGCCGATGACAGCGTCTTTGCGGACGGCGACTACGTGATCAAGGGCGTCGCAGGCGCGATCCTGTGGAAACTGGTGCGCGCCCATGTCGCGACCGGAACCTTTGAGTTTTCCAATAGGGAGCTTCGACTTTCGCCGGAACTGCGCTTGCCGACCCATGCCGAGAATCTGGAGGCACGGCTTGTCTTGCTGGAGCGCCGACTGCGGGAGAAGGCCCTGCCGATCCAGATGGAAAAGACCGGGCGCGGGCGCTTCCGGCTGGTGGTTCAGGCCAAGATCACCGTGCAGGAAGAGTGAGTCACGGGTCTATGTCCGCCCGGGTTTCCCCCGTTTAAGAAGCTTTTAAGGTTTCGCGAGGGAACACTTAGCGAGCATCCAGCATCCGCGCACAGTAGATGTGCACTCGTTCATCAGAACACCGTGATGCGGACGGCAAAGCGCCAGAGGGACTGACCCGGTTGGCGAGGAATGCTTCCGTTTCCAAAATCCAGAGCCGTTGAAAGGCGGACAAACACTGGCACGACCTGACACCCTT
Source organism: Rhodobacter sp. SY28-1 (assembly GCF_005222785.1). GTDB lineage: Bacteria > Pseudomonadota > Alphaproteobacteria > Rhodobacterales > Rhodobacteraceae > Tabrizicola. The sequence continues at coordinate 586,435 of NZ_STGH01000002.1, forward strand.
CGGGCTTCGGGCTGGCCCTGGATTTTGCGGTGATGGTGAGCCCGCATCCCGCTTTGGGCTGCGGCCGCAGGAAGCTGGCCGGCGCGGCATTGCCCGGCATGACGAATTGGAAAAGAAGGAACAGAACCATGTATATCGAAGATCTCCGCATTCAGGTCAGCGGCCATGTCATCGCTGAGGGAGAGGCGGGTTTCACCGCCGCGCGCGAGGGGTTTGTCTGGAACGGGCGCAAGCCTGAGGCGACCCCTCGCGTTATTGTCCAGGCGACGACTGTTGCCGACGTCCAGGCCGCCGTGCGCTATGCCGCGGCGAACGGCTATCAGGCTTCGGCCCGGTCCAGCGGGCACAACTGGTCGGGCATCGCCCTGCAGGACGGGGTTGCGATCGACCTCAGCGCTCTGAACACTGTCACCATTGACCGCCTGAAGCGCATCGCGGAAGTCGGGCCTGCGGCGAAGAACCTTGCCCTTGCCATCGCGCTGACCGCCGAAGGGCTGGCTTTTCCTGTCGGTCATTGTGGTGACGTGGCGATGGGTGGCTATCTGCTGGGCGGCGGCTTTGGCTGGAACGAGGGCACCTGGGGCCCGGCCTGCCACCTGATCGAAAAGGCCGAGGTTGTGCTTGCCGATGGGAGCGTCGTGATGGTCAGCGCAAATGACCACTCCGACATCTTCTGGGCGCTGCGTGGCGCAGGTCCGCTCTTCTTCGGGATCGTCACGCGCTATTGGCTGCGCCTGATGCCGCTGCCCCCGGCGATGGCAGTGACAACCTGGACCTACCCTCTTGCACGGGTGGCCGAGGTGACGGCCAGCATGAAGCGGCTTGCAAATGTCCTGCCCAGCTTTGCCGAAGCCTCGCTGTCGTTTGCCGCGGCTCCGCCCGCAGCCGACATGGGTGACGCGAAATTCGCGACAGTGATCTTGACGGTCTATGGCGGCTCGATGACCGAAATCACCGGTCTGGCCCGGAATGTCGGCGATCTGGTGCCCGAGGGGGCGGTTGTCCACACGCCGACCACGCCCATCACCTTTGCGGCGCTTTACGGCATCGTCGACCAAAGCTTCCCCGATGGTGGACGCTACGGTGTGGACTGTGTGTGGAGCGAAGATGCCGATGCCACCTTTGCGGGCCTTGCCCGGATGGTCGCCGAGGCTCCATCGGTCCAGTCCAATGCCATCTGCGTGATCTACGGTCGCAACTCGGCCCTGCACCGCGGCCTGCCGGATGCGGCCTTGTCCGTCATCGGTTCGGTCTGCGGGATCATGCACGGGACCTGGACCTTGCCCGAGGACGATGCGCAGAACCTGGTCTGGTTGCGCGCTGGAATGGACGCGCTCGATCCGGTGACCAAGGGTCGCTACGTCGGCCATGCCGATCTGGCACGCCCCGGGCGGATCGACGCCTGCTACAGCGCCGAAGCCCGCATCCGCATCGCGTCGCTTGCCGCGACCTATGATCCGCAGGGCGTGTTCGGCAATCACACCGTGCGTGACGCTGCCGCCCAGGGCTCTGTCGCACTAGCAGCCGAATAAGCCAGAGAGGGAAGCCAAAGCCATGAACAAAAGGTTGAAAAGATCCCTCCGGGGCGCAAAGGACATGCGCCCTGAACTGACCGCCACGCTGATCTCGGTGCTGCTTGCGACTCTGGTGCCTGGCAGCGCCCGGGCCGACGAGACGCAAATCGAGCGCGGTCGCTACCTTGTCCAGATCGCCGGGTGCAGCGATTGCCACACACCGGGCCACTTTCTGGGCAAGCCGGATCTGAGCCGATTTCTTGGCGGGTCGGAGGTCGGATTCGAGATTCCAGGTATCGGGATTGTCTACGGGCCGAACCTGACCCCGGACGACGCCACCGGCCTTGGGACCTGGAGCGAGGATCAGATCGTCGCCGCGATCCGCACTGGTGCTACACCCGACGGTCGCGGCCTGGTGCCGGTCATGCCCTGGCCGAACCTCTCGACGCTGAGTGACGACGACGCCTACGCCATCGCGGCCTACCTGAAGTCGCTCGATCCGGTGGCCAATGATGTGCCTGGGCCGGTTCCACCTGGCGAGCCAGCACCATCCTTCGTGATGCGCGTCGTCCCTCCGGGCGGATGAACTGCTGGCGGCCCGCCTGACCATCGTCGGGCGGGCTGCACGCTCAAGACAACCGACTGCGGTTTGCAAGCCTTGCCAGCATCAAGCAACTTGTCACCAGCGTTCCGGCCATGAGGCCCGCCCAGACGCCTGCAATGCCTTCAAGCCATGTCGCGCTGAACCAAAGGCCCAGCGGCGCTCCGACGCACCAGTTACCGGCCAGCGTGTAAACCATCGGAACACGAGTGTCTTTGCGCCCGCGCAACAGGCCGGACGCGCCGAGGCCTGGGTTGGCGACGAGTTCCATCGCGCCCAGCAAGATCAGCAGCATGACCGCAGATTCGGTTGCTGCAACGCCGACAGCGGTCGGCTCGAAGAAGGCTTGGGTCAGTGGAACTGCCGCCGCGCACAAGCCAAGGAACAGCAACAAACCGGAAAGCCCCGATAGCCACAGCGCGGCGCCAATCACCCGGCGGCGATGGGCCAAGTCGCCGGTCGCTTCGACCCGCGCCATGCGCACCATCGCGGCCTGCAGCAAAGCGGCGGGCACCGCATAGGCAACCCCCGCTAAACGCAAGGTCAGCGTATGGGCCGCCACGTCTGCAGGACTCAAAGTCGCGGCGTAAAGCGTGGCTCCTAAAAAGATGCCTAGTTCGGCAACCGTCGCGATGCCGATGGGCAGTCCCACCTGCAGGACCGGGGCTAGATCGCTCCAGGCGATGCGACCAGACTCGGTTCGCGCCTGCGGTGCAGACCGGCGGGCAATCAGCGTCAGCGTGGCCAAACTGGCAATCGCCACGATCAGTGTCGACAGTCCTGCTCCGGTCGGACCTAAAGCAGGGATCGGGCCGAAGCCGTGCATCAAAAGGTGGTTGCCGACCGCGTTCAGCGGCAGCGTCGCCGCAGTGACATAGAGAAACACCCTAGGGCGCTCGGACGCCGTCAGCATCGTGCGGTAAAGCATCACGCCCAGCATCGGGACCAAAGTCAGCGCCATCGACCGGGTGTAGCCGCGCCCTGCTTCTAGCAATCCCGCGTCCAGACCGAGGAATACCAACCAGTCCGGTGCCGTCCAGACGATTGGGACCAGCACGGCGGAGAGGAGAAGGACGATGGAGCGGCCCACCTGCTCCAGCCGCAACCGCCGGGCGTGGTCGGCCCGGGCGACGGCGGCCGTATAGAACGGGACAAGCCCGCCAATCGTGCCTGCCCCCAGATAGAAGAGGATCGAATAGAAATCGCTGCCGACTGCCAAAGCCGCAAGTGCTTCGGCGCCAAAGCTGGAGGAGACCATGAGCGTGTCGGTGATGCTCATGCCCATGTTGATGAGGGCGATGAGCATGATTGGCACGGTCAGCCGCAACATCGCGAGCGGTTCGTCGAGGGCACCTCGCAAACGAACGATCAGAGCTGGATTGCGCCCTTGCACGGGGGGAAGGGTTGTGTAGGTCATGGCTAAGGTCCTGAACGAGAATTCCTCCGGGTCCTGCCCCTTGGAGACAGACTGGATCAGGGGATGCGCCCGGCGCAGGCATGCCGCCCGCGCCGGTCTGGTGGGGTCAGCCCCAGTTCTGGTCGTGGTTTGCGTGGGTCCGCAGATAGGCACCCGGTCGGAAATGCGTGTCGTAGAACCCGGTATCCAACCGGTGCGCCTGCAGGTAGGTGTTGATGAACACCGCCGGAGCCGTGGCCGGGAAGCGCCCGAAGGTCGAGAACACATAGTCCGACATGATCGTGGCGATCTCGACTGCTTCATCGTCGATCTCGGCCCCGGAACCGCGCACCGCTGCAGTTTCGCGGTATTGTCCCCCCTGGCCCGGATCGAAAGGCCCTCCCTTGCCGAACTTGCGCGCGACGACGGCCCTCACTGCTGCGCCCATGTCGGCGTGGTGCGGCGGAACATGCGCCTCGAACACTCCCGGCAGACCGGTGATGTAGGGAAGAGGGTTGCTTTCCAGCATCTGGAACTGGAAGCCGAGGCCTGGAACAGCCGGATCCCCACTAGCGCCAAGGACGACGAAGGGGTTGATCCCGGTATACATCCATCCGCCCAGACCCAGGGCCTGAAGCATCAGCGCCCCCGCGTAGCAGGCCGTCCCCGTCTCGGTCGCAACATCGGTCATCGCGACCTGCTCCAGGAAGGTCATCGGATAGGCGACAGACATGTTCAGCCGGTGCGAGAACTTTTCCAGCCCCGGGATCTGGCGTCCGTTTACATCGTCGTAGATTCCCGTCCCGTTCTGGATCAGGTAGAGCAGCAGCAGGATCACGTGCTGCGCCACGTCAGCCACCGGCCAGATCAGGGTCGAGCCGGGCACATTGGCGCACCAGGTGTTGTGTCCTTCCATATAGGGCATCGCCGCCGGGATGTTCAGCCGGCCGTCGGCCAGTTTCACGATCCGCTTCCGGTGCGCTTCGGTCCAATCCTTCAGATCCAGGCTGCCGTCGGTCGCCACCGGCACCATGTCCCGCGTTGGCAGGAAGTAGACGCCGGTGTCGTCGGTGAAGAAGAACTCGGTGGTGTTGAAGCCGGCAGAGGACGGGAAGCTGCGTCCGCCCGCCGCCGCAGTGTAGTTCGGCAGCTTGCCCGCATAGTTGGGGTGATGCGCAAAGAGGTTCACCCAGCCAGTGTTCCCCGCGACGGTCGAGATCAGGAGCATCTGTTCGGTCGGGTCCAGCGCCTGGGGTGCTTCAGTCGAGGTATAGGCCAGCGGCCCGTTCGGGATGCTGGCCCCCTTGGCAAAGCGCCGCGACCTGCGGCCGTGGATCGCTTCTATCAAGGGGAAGGTCGCGGCCTCCACAAGACCGCGGGAAACGGGAGAATAGCCATCAAGCATCATTTTGCCTTTCGTGGTGAGGGTCTGGCCCTGGGCAAAGCCAAAGCCGGTCAGGACTGCGCCGGTGGCAGCCAGGGTGGTGCCGAAGAGTCGGCGTCGGGTGAAACGGAACGTCATCGCTCTGCCTGTTCAGCCCGAAAAACGCATGGCGTCGTGGGCGGTCCGGATGGACATCTGGTCCAGCGGATCACGCTCCATCCCGATGTCGCGCCGCATGTGGTCGGACAGCGTGTCGAGGTCGGCCGGTCGCGCGAGCCGGCGACGGGGCGGGAAGAGGCAAAGCCAAAGCCGCCTTGCGAAGCGGTCCTTGGCAGGATGGGTCAGGGTGGTTTCGGTCATTGGTCGTCCTTTCAACGTCTGGGCCCTATGGCCGCGATGAATGGCAGATCGCACGGCAGCTCAGAGGACGGTGAGGCACGGACTCGACAGAAACGGTCTAAATGTGCCATGCATGGATATGCCAACACCTTTTGCGCCCAAGAAGATTTCTGTCTGCCTCGTCGCAATCCCCGAGACTGCAGCGGGCGTATTGCACGGGCTTTTCGAGGTCTTCTCGTTCGTCGGTTTCGGCTGGGAGATGTTGACGGGGTGGCCGCCGGGACCGAGCCGCTTTCTTCCCAAGGTCGTCGCGAGCAGCCATGAGCCGTTTCGAAACTTGGCCGGATTGCCAATTGCACCCGATTTGACCTTCGCCGAAGCAAAGCGGGCCGATATCGTGATCATCGCGGACTTGGCCGTTGGCCGAGACGAAGAAACGCACGGTCGATGGCCGGAGGTGGTGGATTGGCTGCGTCAACAGCACGCACAGGGTGCGTTGATCTGTTCGGTCTGCACCGGGTCCCTGTTGCTGGCTGAGGCCGGCCTGTTGGACGGAGAAGAGGCAACCTGCCATTGGGCCGCAAGCGACCAGATCCGCAGCCGCTATCCGGCAGTCCGCCTACGGCCCGAGCGCGTTCTTGTCTCCTCCGGGGTAGAGCACCGCCTCGTCACCTCCGGCGGAAACGCCTCATGGACCGACCTCGCGCTCTACCTGGTCGCGCGGTTTTGTGGCGAGGACGAAGCTCGTCGCACCGCCAAGCTCTTCCTCTTTGGGGACAGGAGCAACGGCCAGGCCCCCTTCGCGGCCCGGGTGCGTCCGGCCCAGCACGACGACGCGGCCGTTGGCGCAGCGCAGGCCTGGATCGCGGACAACTACGCCGCCGCGAATCCGGTGGCGGGCATGACTCTGGCCTCAGGCCTGACCGCGCGCACCTTCAAGCGGCGGTTCCAAGCGGCAACGGGCTACTCACCCCTGGACTACGTGCAGTCGCTGCGCGTCGAAGAAGCGAAGCAGATGCTCGAGTCTACCGATGATCCTATCGACCATGTTGCTTTAGAGGCGGGCTACACCGAGCCCGCAGCGTTCCGGCGCATCTTCAAGCGGTTCACCGGGATCTCACCTCTACAATTCAGACAGCGATTTCGCCACGTCGCCGTGATGTAGTCGTGATCGCCAAGGGGAGCTGCTAACGGATACTCTCCACCGGTGAGGCGGACCGGATGTTTCAGGTCCCCGCGACGGCGCGTCCAAGGTCGTCGGAGCTGCTCATCATTCCGCTCCCTTTTCGAGACGCGACCGCCACTCCACCACCATCCTTGTCGCACTACTTCTCTACACCACGCCAGGCTCGATAGGGCGACTGCTGACCTGCATCCGCGACCCGGGTGGTGGGTGCGGTGCGGTGGAGACAAGCAAGCGTCTGGCGGCCTTCCAGCGCGATGGACCAGGACACAATTAGGCCCACTGTCGTCGCTCATTAGCCAAAGTCCAAGTCTCGCCACGCAGGTTAAGGTCCGCCTCGCGAAACTGCTCATATCCGATTGCTTTGCTCACGATGAGGCGTATGTGGCCGAGGTCCTTTGTGGGTCTAGCTGGATAGCTGGTCTGCCTGTTAGCTTGGGAGCTAGGGTAGACCGGTGCGCCTGGCTTCGTGGGGAGCGTTTCTGGTGGGTGTCTCGGGCGCTCCGGTATCCAGGTGACCCGGCACGTGGTTGGATCGCTATAGGAGCGTCTTTCGTGGGTTGGACGAGGTTCTTGAACCGGAAACGTATCTCGTGTTTTGGGATGAGGTCATCCCGGTCCGTCTCTCCTAATAGTATATGTATTTGTTCTTAGGGAAGTTAACGTATTCTACGAGAGACGGACCGCGGGATAGGTCAGCATTGATTACCGTTCCGGCTCGAAATCCTGGTGGCTCGGGTTTCGTTTGCTTGTGCGAACTCATACCGAGATCCGTCTCTCGGAGAAAATTCGGTTTTGAGGTCAGATCTGTCAACCCTATGACAACCCTCTGCTCAGCGAAGCCCTTGTTTTGTTGGGTTTTGGGTTGACCTCGACAACCTGGGAGAGGGTTGCCGTCAACGCTAGGGTTGCCCATTTCGACCGTTTCGGAATCAAAAACACGGTCGACGACAACCCTTTTGGGCCATTTTCGGGCCTCAGGGTTTACCTACGTCAACCCGAAAATGACCGGTGGTAAACCCTCGGCAGCCCTCAAGCAGCCTCTTCAGCGGCTGCCTTTGCAGCTTCGAACGCCTCGTTCGCGGCCTCTGGCGTCTCGAAGTTGCCGAGGTAAACCAGCTTCATTGCTCCCATTATCGACGTCTTGAACGTTGTCCGTGCGAGCATATCAACACCGGGGTAGGGTTCTGAGGGCCACCCGATAGCCAGGTTGTTTGCTCTGTGGCTTTCCGCCGATCAGCCACTTCGGCGACCCGACACGCTCAGATCTTGACGCACTCGTTTCGGTTTGGACGCCGATTACTGCGTTGGCCATGGGCGGAAAGCGGCCCTTCGTTCTTTGTAGCATTCGCGCCGGTGCTACCCCGGCAGAGCTTGCCCGTCCCGGCTGACACCAGGACGGGCCAGGGTTTACCCCAAAACGCTCGCCAGCTTCATCGGCTGACCCGACTTGGCCGACTGGGTTGCGGCCTCGGCCATTGCCAGAGCCGCCACACCATCGTCGAGTGTCACGGGCAGCGCCGACCCTGCGTTTACCGCGGTCACAAAGGCAGCCCACTCGGCCGCGTAGGCGGGCATGTAGCGTTCGAGGAAGAAGTAGGTGGGCTTCGCGCCAGTAACGCCCGCAGTCGTCGATTTCACCACGGTGTTCTCCAGCATGTTCTGCGCCTGAAGAAGCCCTTCGGAGCCCAATAGTTCGACCCTCTGGTCGTAGCCATAGACGGCCCGGCGAGAGTTCTTGATCACGGCGATGCGGCCGTCGGCGTAGGTGAGGGTCACTACAGCGGTGTCTACGTCTCCGGCTTGACCGATGCCGGGATCGACGATCGAGGTACCGACGGCGCTGACGGTTACTGGGGCCGCGCCCATCAGGAAGTTCGCCATGTCAAAGTCATGGATCATCATGTCGCGGAAAAGCCCGCCCGAGACCTTGATGTAGGCGACCGGCGGTGGCGCGGGGTCGAACGAGGTGATCGACAGAAGCTCGGCTTTTCCGATCTCGCCCTTGTCCAAAGCGGCTTTCAGCGCGGCGAAGTTCGGGTCAAAGCGGCGGTTGAAGCCGATCATCACCGGCTTGCCGTTCTTGGTGGCGACCTTTTGGCACGCTTGGGCGCGGGCCAGCGACAGATCAACCGGCTTTTCGCACAGCACTGCCCTTCCTGCCCTCGTCGCGCGTTCGATCAGGTCGGAATGGGTGTCGGTCGAGGTCGCGATCAAAACCGCGTCGATGGCTGGGTCGTTCAGGATCGCGTCGGTCGTGCGCGCCTCGGCCCCGTATTGCGCGGCCAGCTTGGCGGCGGCCTCAGTGTTGATGTCAGATACGGCGACAAGGGTCGATCCGGGGTTCGTGGTGATGGCGGTAGCGTGGACGCCGGCGATACGCCCGGCGCCGAGAAGGCCGACTTTCAGCATGGTTGAGTTCCTTGAGGTTGGTGACCGAGACTATTGATTGAGACCGGCCATGAAGGTTTCGAATTCGGAATCTGCCATGGCGACGTTGTGCTGCGGCTGCGGGTAGCCACCGGAGTTAACGTCTGCAATGAACTCCTTGAACGCGTTGATGCGTTCCTGTTCCAGCCGAGCGTATTCGGCGGCGAAGTTGCGGTAGGTCTTGGCGTGGCGGGGCTTGTGGCCGTCGGTGCAGCCAAGGACGTCTTCGGCGAACAGATACTGAGCGTCGGCTCCCGGACCTGCGCCCATGCCCAGCATGATCATCGACGTGTTTGCGCTGATGAAGGCAGCAAGGCGGTCGGGCACGACCTCAAGCTCCGCCCCGAAGGCTCCGATGGCTTCCAGTTGCTTGACGTGGTCCCAGACGGTCCGCGCCTCGGTCGCGGTCTTGCCCACAGCGCGCCAGCCGGTCCAGGTGATGAAGCTGGGGATCAGGCCAACATGGGCAACGATGGGGATGTGGTTGTCACAAAGCGCCTTCTGGATGTCCAAGCTGGCGGCGCAGTAGAAGCAGTCGCCGCCCATCGCGGTGAAGTGGAAGGCGGCGCGGAGGTAATCCTCGGCTGTGGCGAGTTTGCCGTAGGGACCGAAGGGCAGGCCCACCTGGACGAAGCAGCGCCCGGCAGCTTCGCGCATTTCGGGGGTGAAAAAGCGGGACTCAATGGACAGCATGTCGATGCCTGCCCCGTCGGCTGCCGCCGCCTCTTCCAGAGTGGTGACGTAAAGCATGGAGATCTTCTGCCCCCGTGCTTTCATCGCGCGGATGTCGTGGACGGTGGGGCGGTTGGCTTTGTGGACCATGATTACACTGTAAAGGCTGTGCGGAAGGCTTCCAGGGCAGCCTCCTCATCGCCCTTGGCGATGGCCTCCATGCCGACAGGGCCGGAATAACCCATGGCTTTCAGGGCCTGGGCGACGCCGTAGTAGTTGATCTCTCCCGTTCCCGGTTCGCAGCGGCCCGGGTTGTCGGCGACCTGCACTTCGCCGATCCACGGGAGGCAAGCCTCGCACCAGCGGATCAGATCGCCCTCGCCGATTTGCGTATGGTAGAGATCGAGGTTGATGCGCAGCTGTGGGCGGTTCACGGCGGAGACGAGGCCAAGGACGGCGGCGGTGGAGCCGAAGGGGCATCCCGGGTGGTCAATGGGGTTCAGGTTTTCCAGTGTGAAGACCTGGCCCTCGGCTTCGGCGAGATCGCAGATGCGGTGTAGCGTGTCGCGAGCGCGTTGTTCCATCCCGGGGGCGAAGGCCCCGATCTGCGGGATCGGGATGCCCATGTCGCCAAGGCCGGTGCCGTGCAGGTTGAGACGGTGGACGCCGAGGCGCTTGCCGACCTTTGCGGTTTCCTTCGCAGACGCTAGGAGCATCTCGCACCCTTCGGCATCCGTCAGGCGGCCCTGGAGGTAGCCGTTCATGATGGTGAAGGTCGCCCCGGTCTTCTCCAGCGCGGCCAGCTCCCAGTTCGGCCAATTCCAAAGGCCAACACCGAAGCCCATTTCCTTGAGCCGTGAAGTGCGCCAGGCGATGGGGCGGTCGCGCCACAGCATTTCGGCGCAGGCGGCGAGTTGGAATGTCATGTCAGACCTCGATCCAGACTTCGCCGTCCTGCACGCGGACGGGGAAGGTTTTCAGGTTGATGCAGGCCGGCGCGCGTTTCGCCTCACCCGTGCGGTAGTCGAAGGTAGCGTTGTGCTTCGGGCACTCGACGGTGCCCTCCATGACAAGGCCATCGCAGAGATGGACCTTCTCGTGGCTGCAGATTCCGTCCATCGCGTGGAAGGTGTCATCCTCGGATCGGACAAGGACAAAGGTCTGCGACCCGTGGTCGAAGCGGATCAGGTCATCAAGGTCGATGTCGTCGGTGGCGCAGGCGCGGATCCAGTTGGGCATGGCTTCTCTCGGGGTTGAAAATGCCCCGGCCAAAGGGAAGGGCTAGGCCGGGGCAGAAGTCGGCGCGCGGGCGGCAATCCGGGCAACCGACAGGGAGACTGTTACGCAGGCGGCGGCGGGTGGCCGTCGTGGGCAGCCATGTAGCCTTCGATCTCGGCTTCAAGGCTGGCCATGCTGGCACCACCGGCCATCAGGTCGGTGATCTCTTCGCGGGTTTTCTCGCCCTTCTTGAAGTCGGCGGCGACCGCCCCGCGGATCAGAACGGCGAAGTGGTCGCCGACGGCCATCGCATGCATCACCTGATGGGTGATGAAGATCACGGCAAGGCCCCGGCGTTTCGCCTCGTTCACGATGCGCAGGACGTGGGTCGCCTGTTTCACGCCAAGGGCGGCGGTGGGTTCGTCCAGAATCAGGACACGCGCACCGAAATGGACGGCCCGCGCGATTGCCAACGACTGGCGCTCGCCGCCCGAGAGGCCACCGACAAGTCGGTCGCCATCGGTAATTCGGGTGATGCCCATGTCCTGCACGGCCTTGACCGCAACACCGTTGGCGGTCTTCCGGTCATAGACCTTGAAGGGACCGAAGCCCTTGGTCGGTTCGACGCCGACGAAGAACGACCGCCCGATGGACATCAGCGGGAAGGTGCCGCCGAACTGGTGGACGGTGGAAATCCCGGCCTCTTGCGCCGCGCGGGGGGTGGGCAGGCTGACCGGTGCCCCGTCCATCTCGATCACCCCGGACGAGGGCTGGTGCACACCCGACATGATCTTGATCAGCGTCGACTTGCCCGCGCCGTTGTCACCCAGAAGGCACAGGACCTCGCCCGGGCGGACCTCCAGCGTGATGTCATGCAGAACATCGATGGGGCCGAAGCTTTTGTTCACGCCCCGCAGGGCAAGGATCGGAGCGGCCATCACTTGGCTCCTTTCTTCGGCGCATAGGACAGCGCCATCTTGCGGAAGGTGTTGTTCATCAGAACCGCGCCTAAGAGGAGGACGCCAATGATGAGCGAGGACCAGTTCCGGTCGAAATCGGTATAGTAGATGCCCTGGGTGACCACCGCGAAGGTGATCGTGCCGAAGAAGATGCCCACCACCGAGCCGAAGCCGCCGGTCAAGAGCACCCCGCCCACGACGACCGCGATGATCGAGTTGAAGATGAAGCTCTGCCCGCCCGCGACCTGGGCCGAGTTGTAGAGGATCGCCTGGCACATGCCGACGAAGGCCGCCGAGGTGGACGACAGGACGAACAGGATCATCGTCAGCCGGTCGGTCGGGATCCCTGCGTTGCGGGCAGAAACCTTGTCGCCTCCCATGGCGAAGATCCAGTTTCCGAACGGGCTGAAGTGGACGAAGAAGATGTAAAGCGCCGTAAGGGCCAGCCACCAAAGCACCATCACCTGCAATTGACCGCCCATGACGAAGTCACCAAAGATCGCCTTGGTCGGGCCTTCGGTGGTCAGCGCGACCGAGGTCGATTTGGTGATCAGCACCGTCAGTCCCAGCACGATGCCCTGCACGGCGAAAAGGCTGCCAAGGGTGACGATCAGCGACGGCACTGCGGTCTTGATGACCAGAAATCCGTTCACCAGGCCGACCACGACGCCAAAGCTTAGCGCGACGAAGATGCCCAGCCAGATCGGCAGGCCATAGTGACCCGAGATGACGGCCACGGTCATCGCTCCGAACGGCACCATGGCACCGACTGAGATATCAAGCTCTCCGGCGATCATCAGCAGGCCCAGCGGAATGGCGATGACGCCGAGGTTTGCGGCGACGTTCAGCCAGCTCGACATGCCGGCGGGTTTCAGGAACGTGAGACCGCCGAAGATGGCGAAGAAGATCAGGACGGCGACCAGGCCAAGCGCGGCCCCGGCCTCGGGGCGGCGCAAGAGCCCGCCAAGGGAAATGCTGGACATCGGCTGCCCCCTGTTTTGAGTTGGGAAAGTTCGGCGAAACCCGGCCCGCATCGATGAGCGGACCGGGTAGAGGCGCTTTAGCGCGCGCCCAGTTTCACGCCGGCCAGCGTGGCGTCGATGTTGGACGCATCGACGATGCCCGGGCCGGTCAGCACCGGGAACACCGGCAGATCGGTGCCGAAGTCGATGGCCGATGCCAGAAGGCTTACCGCAAGGAAGGACTGCAGATAGGGCTGCTGGTCGATGGCAAAGCCCTGCGTGCCGCCCTTGATGCGGTCCAGACCGGCCTGGTTCATGTCGAACGACCCCAGCATGGCAGGGGTCGCCTGACCGGCCTGGGAAACCGCAATCGCTGCGCTGTCCGCATCGCCGGCCGAGATCGTGATGACGCCATCAACCGTCGCGTCTTTGATAAGCTCTGCCTTGATGGCCTCGGCCACGGCCGTTGCATCGCCGAAGCTCGTGGTCGGCAGCGGCAGTTGGGTGCCCTTTCCGCCCGCAGCGACAACGCCTTCGATCACGCCCTTACAGCGCGCTTCGGTATTGGCCGCACCTGGCAGGGTGTTCACGCAGATCACGTTCTTCTTGCCGGCCTTGCCGAAATATTCGCCGCCCGCCAGACCGGCGACATATTCATCCGACCCGACATAGTTGATCGCGCCCAGTTCGGTGGCCTTGTCGGCGCCGCCTGCGTTCATCAGGATCACGGTGATCCCTGCCGCGATGGCTTCCTTGATCGCCGGATCTTCGGCTTCGGGCACCCAGTTCGGAATGACCAGGCCATCGACTTCCATGGAAATCGCGGTGCGGATCAACTGAACCACGTCAGGCGCGAAGTTGTCGTAGTTCACGAGACGCAGGTAAGTCACCTTGCCGCCATTGGCTTCGACCGCCGGGGTGGCGTCGTCGATGCCTTTCTTGATGATGTTCCAGAAGGCGTCGTCGTTCGATCCGCCGATGACAGCAATTTCCGCCGACATCGCAGCCGATCCCGCCGACACCAGCGCCGTGGTCGCCAGAACCTTGGCGATGGTTTTCATGAAGCTCATTGGTCTGTCTCCTCCCTTGGTCCGCCGCTTTGGCGGGTTGTTGATCCTGGGTGTTCACCACCTGGCCTGCCTCCTCGACCGGCCGGTGGAATGCTGTGATGGGTTAGGTGCGGGCCGCCTTGGCGTTCAACCGCTCTTTCTTCTTCTGGAAGCGCGCGTTCATCCGCGCCTCGCCCTCTTTCGAGCCGTCGTGCCAGTAGCCGAACCACTTATCCAATGGGATCAGTCCGTCGCCGCCGTAGTTCACCTCGAAATACTTGTGGTGCAGGTAATGGGCGTAGGCGTGGCTATCGAGCGGGGTGCTTTCGGTCACTTCCAGCTTGTCGAAACCGATATGGCCGTTCACCGCACCAAAACCCGCAAGGTGCAACTGATACATCGCAAGCAGCGGGTTCGACGGGATTATCAGGTGCCAGAAGGCGACCGCATGATAGAGGAACCCTTCCACCGGGTGCATCGAAAGCGACGACCAAGGCGACGGGTTGACCGAGTTGTGGTGGACCGAGTGGATCCATTTATACAGGATCGGCACATGGATCAGCCGGTGGATGCAGAAGAAATGCACCTCGTGGATCGCCGGGCTGATCAGCGCCAGCACCACCAGCCAAGGCCAATGCGTCTCCCACGGCAGCCAGACAGCCCAGCTGTTGGCAAAGACCCAGAGGAACAGCACCTCGACCAGAGTCCACAGCGGGATCGACACGAAGAACGACCGCAGGAAGTTGTCGATGTTCTGGCTTTTGAACCAGAAGACATCCGAGGGCTGATCCGACGGGAACTTGCCATTGTATTTGAACCGCGTGCCCTGCTTGCGGCGGACATACCAGAAGAGCTCAACCGAACCGTAGAAGACAAAGATGGCGGTGGCGTTCACGGCGTAAAGCCAAAGCGCCCAACCCCAGGACAGGGTCTGCATCGTGGCCACATCCGGCACGACGAAGAACCACCAGACCAGTGCCGTCGCCATGTGGAAGGCGTTCCACGGGAACAGGTATTCGGGAATCCAGGCCAGAACTTTCGGCAGGCTGAATGGACGGCGCCAGAAGGGCGGCAACTCCAAATGGGCCGTGGGTGCCCAGTCGCCGCGCTTGTTGCGGGTGCCGAATTGCAGATCGTCCATCCTGGTCCTCCCTTCGCGTTCCGGTGCTGGATCAGGCGGCACAAGCGCTTCCACCCAGGGAAATGTCCCTTGGCTGCGGGCCACTTGGGACCGCGTTTTTCGCTCTTGTGCTGTCTTCCTCCGCAGGGCGAGAGACTCAGTTTCTCACCCGGTCTTGATGCGGGAAAATAAGCGCCTTGACGGAAATCAAATCAACCCGCCATGATAGCGGATACACTAAAATGTCGCATTCGTATCAGGTCACCAGTTTTTTGATACGAAAGATATCAGGAACTCGATGCGCCGCCCCACGATCCCAGACCTCGCCGAGGCGGCTGGAGTTTCGGTTGCAACGATCAACCGGGTGCTTTCCGGCGCTGCCAACGTGCGGCAGGCCACGCGAGAACGGGTCCAGATGGCCGCCGAACAGATCGGCTTCTACGGTCTTGGCAGCATCCAAGCCCGCGTTGCCGCCGCGCGCCCGCACTTGCGGTTCGGGGTTCTGCTGCTGCAACCGCACCGCCCCTTCTACAAGAACGTCGCCCGAGGTCTGGAGCAGGCCGCCGCGACAGCCACCGGGGCCGATGTCGAACTTCGGATCGAGTTTCTCGAGGACCTCTCCCCGCACAACGTCGCCTCCCGTGCCTTGGCCCTTGCGCAGGACTGCCATGCCATCTGCGTGACGACAGCCGTCCATCCGGTGGTCACCGAGGCGCTGGAACAGGTCCAGGCGAAGGGCATCCCGGTCTTCGCGCTCATCTCGCAGATTTCGGTGACTGGACAAATGTCCTACGTCGGGCTCGACAACTGGAAGGTCGGGCGCACATCCGCCTGGGCCTTTGCCAACATCTGCAAGGCGCCCGGCAAGATCGGTATCCTAATGGGCAACCCGCGCTACCGGAACCAGGAGATGAACGAGACCGGCTTCCGGTCCTACTTCCGCGAATCTGCGCCCGATTTTGTTCTGCTGGAGCCCCTGTCCACCTTTGAGTCTGCGGCCGTGGCTCAGGAGATGACCGAAAAGCTCCTTGCCGATCACTCCGACCTCGCTGGTCTATACATCTCCGGCGGCGGGATCAGCGGGGCGCTCACCGCCCTGCGAGCGAGCGGCAGGGCAGGCTCAATGGTCGTCGTCGGCTACGACCTGATGGACGTCACCCGCGCCGCGCTTCTTGATGGAGCGATGACCCTCGTCATCTCGCACCCTCTGGAACGACTTGCCCGCGAGGCGATCGACGGCATGGTCCGTGCCTGTGCGCATCCAGGTAGCAATCAGACCAGTATCGTGCCTTTCGATATCTACACGCGGGAGAACATTTGATCAGGAGACGCTTCTGTTCTGCGTATGAACCACAGCTTTGGTTCGAGAACGGCGCCAGCGAAGCGGGAGTGGAAAGTTCAGTCATCCCCGACCGGCTGCGGCTAGAAGCATCCCCATCGAAGAAAGAACGCTTCTCTAGGACTTCGGTTTCGCAGAAGTCCCAAGGCTGACCACGCAGTCCCCACCCGATCGAGCTGATGCACGCAGGTAAGTATCTCATGTGACCAACCACATGAGAGACAACATGACTAACCCATATCAGAATACCGCAACCGCGCGACTGATCGCTGACCGCATTCGCTACCTCGCGCACAAGAAGACCCAAGCAGAAATCGCCAGCGAGGCCGGCTTCCCGAACGCGAACATGATGACCTTCCTGAAGAACGGTCGGAACAAGGTTCCTCTGGATCGAGTGCCCTCGCTCGCGAAGGCACTCGAGGTCGACCCGGCGTATCTCATGCGACTTGCTCTCGACCAGGCTGTCGGCGCGACTGCTGCCAAGGCGATCACCGACATCTTCGGCACGCCCGCTACCGAGAACGAGCGGGGCTGGCTGAACGAGTTGCGCGACGCGTCGGACAATTCCGATCCGCGCATCACCGCACGGTCACGCGCAGCACTTCGCGCGATGTTCGGTAAACGACCGGCTCAGAAGTCGATCCGATCTTCGCGCTGCCTACGGCCCCAGAAGCGGGACTGTGGGACCACCTGACCCAGAACGAGCTGACTTGGATCGAGTTCAACCGCGTTATCTCGAACGGTTCGGACCCAAGGGCAACACCTGCGCGCGTTCGGGCGCTGCGGCTGTTGCTCGACACAACGTGAAACGGGAACGGAGGAACTGTCCGCCGTTCCCCAACCCCACGGGAGGGCAGCCGATCCTGGCAGCATCAGGCTGCCCACCGCTCGTCGAGGCGCATAACGAAGCATGCTTGAAGGTGGCTCTCATGCTCCAGGAGGTCAGCCATGCGCCAGCGCGTGCAGTTCGGCCCGACCCGGACCGGGGCGGGGAAATTCCCTTGCCGCTTCCAACGCCAGATACTGTCGGTGGAGACACCGTATCTCTCAGCGACTTGTTTGTCCGTGAGGAAGAGGTTTTCGAGCGGGACAACTTGGTTCATGCTTTCAGTGATTCCTGATGAAGAGCGCAAGAAATTAGCGCCGTATGAATTCACATACGCAGCAGGTCATAGTCCGTGGCATGGGATCGACGAGAAGTTCGAAAAGCTGAAGCATCGCGACAGACACTTCGCCCAGCGTTTTGCGATTGTTGGTATTTATGTTGGTGTTGTCGACACGCATCCGATAAGATGCCTTAAAATCAACAGCTTGAGAGGATGGGTGGCGGAGACGAAGGGATTCGAACCCTCGAGACCCTTTAGAGGTCTGCGCCCTTAGCAGGGGCGTGCCTTCGACCACTCGGCCACGTCTCCGCTTGCCCGTTTATCGGGGCAAGGCAGCGGGGGCAAGCGGAAAGCTGCGGCCCTGTCCGCGACGGGACAAGAGGGCAGAGAATCCTTCCGGTCCCACGCAGCCCGCATTAGGTTTGGCGAAAGAACGGCCCGAACCCGGGCGCAGGAACAGCAGGAACCACTCGAAATGACCGTGCCAACCCACGCCCAGATCATCGTCATCGGGGGCGGCATCATCGGCTGTTCGACGGCCTATCACCTGGCCCGCGACCACAAGGCCGACGTCTTGTTGCTGGAGCAGGGCAAGATCACCTCCGGTTCCACCTGGCACGCTGCGGGGCTGGTCGGGCAGCTGCGTTCTTCGGCCTCGATCACCAAGGTGCTCAAGTACTCGGTCGATCTTTACAAGGGCATCGCCGCCGAGACCGGGCTCGACACCGGCTGGAAGATGACCGGCTGCCTGCGCCTGGCAACCACCCCCGACCGCTGGATTGAGTTCAAGCGCCTCGCCACCACCGCGCGCAGCTTCGGGATGGAGATGGAGTTGATCGGACCCGAGGAGGTCAAGCGGATGTGGCCGCTGATGGAGACCTCGGACCTGATCGGCGCCTCCTGGCTTCCGACGGATGGACAGGCGAGCCCTTCGGATATCACGCAAAGCCTTGCCAAAGGCGCGCGGATGCATGGGGCAAGGATCGTCGAGGGTGTCAAGGTCACCGGCTTCCGCATGGACGGCCGCCGGATCACCCATGTCGAGACCGACCAGGGCGTGATCGCTTGCGACAAGGTCGTGAACTGCGGCGGCATGTGGGCGCGGCAGGTGGGGGCCATGGCGGGCGTCGCGGTGCCGCTGCACCCCGTGAAGCACCAGTATATCGTCACGGAAAGGATCCCCGGCCTCTCCCACGACGCCGCCACCCTGCGCGACCCGGATCGGCGGACATACTTCAAGGAGGAAGTCGGCGGCCTGGTCATGGGCGGCTACGAGCCGAACCCGCAGGGCTGGGTCACCGGCGACATTCCCGAGAACTGGGAGTTCCGGCTGTTCGACGACGACTACGACCACTTCGGACAGCACCTTGAGCAGGCCATCGCCCGTGTCCCCGCTTTGGCCGAAGTCGGTGTCAAGCAGATGATCAACGGCGCGGAAAGCTTCACGCCGGACGGCAACTTCATCCTCGGCCCCGCCCCGGAATGCGCGAACATGTACGTCGGCGCGGGCTTCAACGCCTTCGGCATCGCCTCCGGTGGCGGCGCGGGCTGGGTCCTGGCCGACTGGGTGATGCGGGGCGAGGCACCGCTTGACCTCTGGGCTGTCGACATCCGGCGGTTTTCCGGGCTTCACCGCGACCGCGACTGGGTGGCTGAACGCACGCTGGAGGCTTACGGCAAGCATTACACCGTCGCCTTCCCGCATGAGGAATACACCTCCGGCCGCCCCCGCATCGTCTCGCCGCTCTATGACCGGCTCAAGGCCGCAGGCGCGGTCTTCGGGTCGAAACTCGGCTGGGAACGCCCGAACTGGTTCGCGCCCCCCGGAACCGAGGCCAAGGACGTCTACTCGATGGGCCGCCAGAACTGGTTCGACGCCGTGGGCCAGGAACACCTCCACGTCCGCGCCGATGCCGGGGTCTTCGACCAGTCCTCCTTCGCCAAGTATGAACTCTCCGGCCCCAAGGCCGCCGAAGCATTGGAAGCGATCTGCGCGAACCGGGTCGCGCGCGACGTGGGCCGCCTGACCTACACCCAACTCCTCAACACCCGCGGGGGGATCGAATGCGACCTTACCGTCGCCCGGCTGGCTGACGACCACTTCTACATCGTCACCGGCACCGGCTTTCGCACCCATGACTTCGGCTGGATCGCCGACCACTTGCCCGCCCAGGGCGTGACCTTCACCGACGTGACCGAAGACTGGGGCACCCTGTCGCTGATGGGGCCGCGCGCGCGGGACATTCTGGCCAAGGTCACCGACGCGGATGTGTCGAACAGCGCCCTGCCCTTCGGATCGGCCGGCGAGATCACCGTGGCGGGCGTCCCGGTCCGGGCCCTGCGCGTCACCTATGTGGGCGAGCTGGGTTGGGAATTGCACATCCCCATCGCGGCGCTCGGGCTCGTCTACGATGCGCTGATGGCCGCCGACCCCCAGCTGAAACCAGTCGGCTACCGCGCACTTGAATCCCTGCGCCTGGAGAAAGGTTATCGCGCCTGGTCTTCGGACATCACGCCCAATGACACGCCCTTCGAGGCGGGCCTCGGCTGGGCGGTGAAGATGAAATCCGGCATGCCCTTCCTCGGCCGCGCGGCGCTGGAGGCGAAGGCCAGCCAACCGCTGACCAAGCGTCTGGTCAGTTTTGTCGTTTCCGCCCCGGATGCCGTTCTGGTCGGGCGCGAAACCATCCTGCGCGATGGCAAGTCCGTTGGCTATCTGACCTCGGGCGGCTATGGCTACACCGTCGGGGCAAGCATCGGCCTAGGCTATGTGCGCAACGAGGCAGGGGTCACCGACAACTGGCTTAGCCAAGGGCACTACGCCCTGGTTGTCGCCGGTGAGGAAACGCCAGCAGATCCGGCTCTTGCGCCGCTCTATGATGCCGAAGGCGCAAGGATCCGGGCGTAAGGTCTCCGCTCTCACGCCCCCGATGCAGAACTTGCCTGCACGGGGGCGCTCAGGCGAAACGCCTCAGGCCGACTCGCTCAGGTTTTCCAGCCGCGAGATCAGATCGTTGATCGGGGCGACGTCGTATTCGACCGGTCCGGCCAGATTGGGGTCGGGCATCGACAGGATCAGATCGTCGAAAGCCAGGGCCGCTTCGGCCGCCCACTTGGCGATGGCCGGGTCCTCGTTCCGCGCCAGCAGATCAAGCTCGCCGCGCGCCACCATCAGAATCGCCCAGGCATTCTGATAGGCAAAGACTTCGGTCGGACCCGAGGGGTTGATCTCGTCGGCAGCGGATCGCGCCATGGCCAGCAGCGACATCACAGAATCTTCGGCGGTCGGGTTCAAGGCGACGCGGGTCTTGGCAAGTTCCGCCTCCACTGCCTTGAAGGCGGCGTTGATCTCATCGCCCGTCGACGCCTTTTCCAGCGTCTCAAGCAAGGGGGCGAGGTCCGCCCCACCCGCGGCGACAAACGCATCCTTGATCTCCGGCCACGCCTCCTTGCGGGGATGCGTGAAGTGCGACCCCTCCGGATGGCTCAGTCCATCGGCGGCGAACAGAAGTCCAAGCTGCAGGTCGGCGCGGATCGCGGCGATCTTGGCAAGAACGCGCACAATATCGGGGTTCGTAGCCTCGATCTTGATCGCCGTTACCTGTGGCACGCGCAGGGCTTCAGTCCGGAACGCCTGGGCCTGCACCGACGGCGCAGCCATCATGGACAAGGTGGCGGACAGGGCAACGATGCCGGACAGACGGCTGATCCGGGTTGCGGGTCGGGTGGTGAAATGCATCATTTTGAACTCCGGTCGTCATTCGACCCCGCGGGATCGAACAGGATATGGGCGTGGCGCTGTACTGCAGCTGCGTAAGCTCTGCACCGGGCAATGTGGCCATTCTTTGAAAGGCTCGCGGCATTCTGTTGCCGGGTTCCCGCCGCAGGCAGAAGCCGGTTCCCTCAAGTGGGCCCGGCGGCCTCTGGGCAGCCGTGCCGGATGATGTCATGATGCGGGTGGAATGCTTTCTGGGATCACATGATGGAAACGGACTTCACGCCCTGGGCCTCGCTTGGCGGGGGCGTCTTGATTGGACTTGCAGCGGTGCTGCTGATGGGCCTGCATGGGCGCATCCTAGGGGCGACCGGGATCCTGAGCGGCCTCTTGCGCCTTGACGATCCGGCTGACTGGAGTCTGCGCGCAGCCCTGGTTGCGGGCATGGCCGCGGGGCCGCTGGTCTTCCTTCTGGTAACCGGCGCGATGCCTGCGATCGACCTGCCCGTCTCGCTGGCCGAAGTCATCCTTGGCGGCGTGATCGTCGGGATCGGTGTCAGCTACGGCGGCGGCTGCACCTCGGGCCACGGCGTCTGCGGCAATGCCCGCTTCGCGCGCCGGTCGATGGTGGCCACCGTGACCTTCATGGCCACGGCCTTCGCCACGGTCTTCGTCACCCGTCACCTGCTGGGGGCCTGAGATGCGCCTCTTGTCCGCCTTTGCCATCGGCCTGATCTTCGGCCTGGGGATTGCTGTCTCGGGCATGATCAATCCCGCCAAGGTGCTGAATTTCTTCGACCTTGCCGGAACCTGGGACCCCAGCCTCGCCTTTGTGATGGGGGGCGCGCTGGCCGTCGCCATCCCCGGCTACCGGCTCGTCCTGCGCCAGCCCGCCCCGGCCCTCGACACCCGCTTCCAGCTTCCCGACACCCGCATCATCGACGGCCGTCTGGTGCTCGGCTCGGCCACCTTCGGCGTGGGCTGGGGCATCGCGGGCTTCTGCCCGGGCGGCGCCCTGCCCGCCCTTGGTACCGGCAGCCTCGACGTCTTCGTCTTCATTCTTTCCCTGATCCTTGGCCTCCTGATCGCGCGTCACATGCAACGGCGAGGCCTTTCCCGCAAACCGGCCTGAGCGATGGAGGACACCATGACCGTCACGCCCGATCTCTCCGTGAAACCCGAGGTAAAGGGCTTCTTCGACCCGGCGACCAACACCATCAGCTATGTGGTGAAAGACCCGGCCTCGACTGCCTGCGCCATCGTCGATTCGGTGATGGACATCGATTACGCCGCTGGTCGCATCACCTATGACCACGCGGACGAGATCATCTCCTATGTCCGCGAGAATGGCCTCAAGGTCGAATGGCTGATCGAGACGCATGTCCATGCCGATCACCTTTCGGCCGCGCCCTATATCCAGCGGCAGCTTGGCGGCAAGGTCGGCATCGGGCGCAACATCACCGTTGTGCAGGACACCTTCGGCAAGGTCTTCAACGAAGGGACCGAATTCCAGCGCGATGGATCACAGTTCGACCGGCTGTTCGACGACGGCGATACCTATACGGTCGGCGCGATGGTCTGCACGGCCCTGCACACTCCGGGGCACACGCCGGCCTGCATGACCCATCTGATGGGCAATGCGGCCTTTGTCGGCGACACGCTCTTCATGCCCGACGGCGGCTCGGCGCGTGCGGATTTCCCGGGCGGGGACGCAGGCCAGCTGTATGACAGCATCCAGAAAGTGCTGTCCCTGCCGGGCGAGATGCGGCTTTTCATGTGCCACGACTACGGCCCGAACGGTCGCGACATTCGCTGGGAAACCACTGTGGCCGATGAGCGGGCCCACAACATCCACGTTGGCGCGGGCAAGACGCGCGAAGAGTTCGTCGCCATGCGCACCGCCCGGGACAAGACGCTTGCCATGCCCAAGCTTATCATCCCGTCGCTGCAAGTGAACATGCGCGGCGGCGATCTGCCTCCGGCCGACAAGGACGGAAACCGGTATCTGAAGGTGCCGATCAACGGGCTCTGACAGCCCGCCGTCCGGACCCGGTTGGCGCGGCTGGCCCGTCAGGCTGCCGCGCCGCCGAGATTACTGTTCGCTAACGGTCAAGAGATCGGGTTCGTCGTCATTGCCACAGGCGATTGCACAGACAATCACCAGGCCCACGACAACCGGGACGATCCAGCCCGAACGGGGCGACTCGGCCACGACTTCCGGCTGGCCTTCCTCTTCGATGACCATCGGCCCGCCGGCAAAGCTGGCCGTGGCTCCGAACGCCATCGAGAACGCCAGAATGGCGGATGCAAGTTTCTTCATTTGCTGCTTCCTCATGTCTTGTTTCGGCTCTTCTTCGGCCGATGTCGGACAGTTGTTCGACGCATTCGGATATTCAAGCTTAACCAGCAAGGCTGCCTTTGACAGATCCTGGCTGTGCCAAACTTGCTTCACATCCAAGCTGATCAATGGCCAAGTCGTTGCCTGACCGAAGAGTATTGCAATCGATTCAGACCGGGCGCGTCGCTGAACAAGCAACGCAAAAAAACGGCAGCACCCAAGGCGCTGCCGTTCAGAAGATCGACGGTGGCAGGTTCAGTCGTCCTCAATGGTGAGACGACAGTCCTGCCCGAGTGATTACTCGGCGGTGTCGTCGTCGCTGCCACAAGCGATCGCGCAGATCAGGACCAGGCCGACAACGACCGGGACGATCCAGCCCGAACGGGGCGAATCAGCAACGACTTCCGGCTGGCCTTCTTCTTCGATGACAACCGGGCCACCAGCGAAGGCGGTCGAGGCGGTGAACGCGGTGGTCAGCGCCAGAACAGATGCAGCAATACGTTTCATTTTCAGTTTCCCTTCTTTCACGCGACGGCATGGACCCATCGGATGGAATCACATTGCATCGGGCTTTTGGAATTGCAAGCAAGATGCAGACCGTCGTGCGCATCAGGTCACACCTGTACCAATCTTGCCTCACACCGCCAGGGCGGCGGATCACATCGTGTCTCAGGAACCTTCAGACGGCACCTTCGGGGCCACCCGTCCGACCTTGCCCCCAGGACTGCGCGGTCACCTCAGGGCCGAAAAAAAATGACGCGGCAGACAAGTCCGTCTGCCGCGCCAAAGATGCGTAACTGATAGTGCCTCAGGCCGGCGGAGGCAGCGGCGGCGGAGGCGGAGGCGGAACCGGAGTGGTTTCTTCGTCGTCATTTCCGCAAGCAATTGCGCAAATCAGGACCAGGCCAACAACGACCGGAACGATCCACCCCGAACGGGGCGATTCAGCGACGACTTCCGGCTGGCCTTCCTCTTCGATCACGACCGGCCCGCCCGCGAAGGCAGAGGACGCAGTCATCGCAAGCGCCAGCAAGGGCGCAGCAGATTTCACCATGGAGTATCCTTTCTGTTGTCCGGAGACATCCGGCACCGGCGGTCGCCGATCCCGAAATCAGGCTAGGCAGCAGAAAATCCCCATACAACGATTCGTCGGAAGTTGTGCCATTCATTGGCAAACTTTGGCTTTCTTGCAACAAAACCAGAAATGCCTGCCGATTGTACGGCAAGCACCATGTATTCCAGTCGTCTTGCCAGCGTGTATCAGCGCCACTGACTGAATTGCGCTCTTACTGCCGGAAACCTTTACTTCGGCGGTTCAACCGGCGCCGGATCGTCATCGCCGCCACCGCAAACCACCAGACACACCAGAACCAGCGCCCCCAGGACCGGCAGGATGCCGCCCGAACGCACGGTCGTCGCTTCGACCACTTCGTTGTTGCCTTCCTCGATCAGCACGGGGCCGCCGGCATGCGCGACCGTACTGCCAAGGACTGTCGCTGCAAGCACCGCCGATTTCAGGATAGTGCGCATTCGTTTCTCTCCATGTCCCCAGGGTGCGGCCTGACTGCCGCAATCTTGTCACAAACCCTTAGTGCGCGAAGATGCTCGCTGCAATCAATCCGGGCCGGTGGAAACAATTTCTCCACAGGAATCTCGGTCGATTCGCCGATAGGTTGTGGGCTGGACGAGAGGCAGGGCTATGCGTTGGGTCGGACCTTCGACGCCCGGGGCGCTGTCAGAACATCCCGGGCACCACCTGGTCGGGCGGCCGATGCCCGTCGGCGAAGGTCTTGATGTTGATGATGACCTTTTCGCCCATCTCGACCCTGCCCTCGATCGTGGCCGATCCCATATGGGGCAGCAGGACGACATTCGGCAGCTCCAGAAGCCGCGGATTGATGTCGGTGCCGTGTTCATAGACGTCAAGACCCGCCCCGGCCAGTTCCCCGGCCCGCAGCGCCCGGGTCAGGGCATTCTGGTCGATCACCTCTCCCCGCGACGTGTTCACCACCACCGCCGAAGGCTTCATCAGCTTCAGCCGCCGCGCGTTCAGCAAGTGGAAGGTCGACGGCGTATGCGGGCAGTTGACGCTGACGATATCCATCCGCGCCAGCATCTGGTCCAGGCTTTCCCAGTAGGTCGCCTCATGTTCGGCCTCGATCTCGGGCCGCAGGCGTTTTCGGTTGTGATAGTGCACCTGCAGCCCGAAGGCCCGCGCCCGCCGCGCGACAGCCTGGCCGATGCGTCCCATCCCCAGGATGCCCAGCCGACGCCCGCCCAGCCGTCCGCCCAGGTTCGCCATCGGCGACCAACCCGTCCAGCTGCCGGACTGCATGATCTGCAGGCCTTCCGGAATGCGCCGCGTCACCGAAAGCATCAGCGCCATCACCATGTCCGCCGTATCCTCGGTCGATACGCCGGGCGTGTTCGACACCAGAATCCCGCGCTGCCGGGCGGTCGAGACGTCGATGTGATCGAACCCGGCCCCGTAGTTGGCGATCAGCTTCAGCTTCTCCCCCGCCTGGGCCAGCAGCCCCGCATCAATCGTATCGGTGATCGTCGGCACCAGCACATCCGCCCGTCGCATCGCCGCCGCCAGTTCCTCGCGCGTCATCGCCACATCCGGGTCGCGCAGTTCGACGTCGAACAGCTCCTTCATCCGCGTCTCGACCGCCTCGGGCAACCGTCGCGTCACGACCACAGTCAGGTGGCTGGCAGGCATGCGTGATCTCCCCGACACTTCCAAATCCGGCGTCCTTGGGGCAAGGTGCAGCCAAGCGGGGCGATGCACAAGACCCAAGGCTGAGCGGTAACGGGGACGGTGCGCTGTGGCGACACCCGAAAAGGCGACAAGATGATGCGGATAGCGGGCGTTCTGGCACTTGTGGGTGCGCTGTGCGGCACTTCCCTGTTGGCCCAGGAAACCGACGCGCCGGTCACCTCGGACAAGCCGCCGGAAAAGCAGTGCCAGCCGGATGTCGGCTGCGTGACGAACCTGCCCCTGCCGCGCTTCGTGTCCCTGAAGGGCAGCGAAGGCAACGCACGCCGCGGGCCTGGCCTCACGCACCGAATCGACTGGGTCTTCACCCGCGCAGGCATGCCCCTTCGCATCACTGCGGAATACGAGAACTGGCGCCGGGTCGAGGATTCCGAAGGCGCGGGCGGCTGGGTCCACTACTCGCTTCTGTCCGGGGTGCGCAGCGCGCTGGTGACGCTCGACATGGCCGAACTGCGCGAAGCCCCGGACGACAGCGCGACCGTTATCGCCCAGGCCGAGCTGGGCGTGATCGGGCGGCTTCTGGAATGCAATCCCGACTGGTGCCGCGTATCGCTGGACGGCACGCGCGGCTGGATGCTGAAGACCGCGCTCTGGGGTGTGAAGTCCGATGAAATCATCGAATAGCCCGACCGAAGGGAAAGTCCGGCTGACGATCTCGGCCGGCATCGCCTCGGTCACTGTGGCGGGCATCCTTGTCGCGCTCAAGCTCTGGGCGCTGGCCGAAACCGGCGCCCTGTCGATTGCCGCCTCGCTGGCCGACAGCGCGATGGACCTGATCATGTCCCTTGGGGCCGCCGCCGCCATCGTCTACGCCGCACGCCCCGCCGATGAGGATCACGCCTTCGGCCACACCTCGGCCGAGGACCTTGCTGCCCTGGGGCAGTCGGCCTTCATCATGGTGTCTGCCGGTCTCATCAGTTGGACGGCCGTCGCCCGGCTGTCCGCGGCCACCTCACCCGAATTGTCATCGGAAGGCCGTGGGTTGATCGTGATGGTGCTCTCCATCGCGCTGACCCTGGGCCTGGTCTGGTGGCAGGGCCGCGTGGCACGGAAGACCGGCAGCAAGGTCGTGGCGGCGGACCGGCTGCACTATCTGGGCGACCTTCTCCCCAGCCTCGGTGCGATCCTGGCCCTGTGGATCTCCAGCCAGTTCGGGATTGGCTCGGTCGACGCGGTGGTGGCGCTCATCGCGGCAGGGGTCATGGCCATCGGCGCGCTGCGGATCGGCAGGGATGCCTGGGACGCGCTGATGGACCGGGCGGCCGATCCGGCGATCCTGGAAGGTATCGCCCAAATCGCCCGCGACTGGCCCGGGGTTCGCGGGTTTCACGATCTGAAGACCCGTCGCGCCGGAAGCCGCGTCTTCGTCAACCTGCATATCGAACTGGACGGCGACCAGTCCCTGCGCGAGGCGCACGACATCGGCGCGGGCCTGCGCCGGGCCATCCTCGCGGCCTATCCGCAGGCCGATGTCATCATCCACAAGGATGTCTATCGGGATCAGGCGTCGGGCCCGTCGCCAACCGGTTGACGGCAGGCAGCAATCAGGCGATTATACGCGCGTATAACAGGTGACCCGATGCAACCCGCCCGCCGCCTTTACCGCCGCGAAAGCGAAGAGAACCGCCGTTCGGCGCTGATCGCCGCAACTCAGGAGCTGGTTGCCGAAGGCGGGCCCGAGGCCGCGACAGTCCGCGCCATCGCCGAGCGGGCCGGGGTCACGCCAGGGCTGATCCGGCACTATTTCCAGTCCAAGGACGAATTGAACCGCGCCGCCTACCGGACCCTGATGGACGGGATGACCGCCAAGGGCTCGGACGCCATCGAAGGCGTGGGCGCGCAGCCCGCCGAACGTCTCGCAGCCTTCATCGCCGCCTCCCTGCGCCCGCCGGTGCTGGATGCCGGTGCCGTGGTGCTCTGGGCTGGCTACATGCACAAGGTGCGCAGCGATCCCGATCTTCTGGCCGTGCACGAGGCAGGCTATCTGGCCTATCGCGACACCTTGCAGAAACTGATCGAAGCCCTCCCGCGCGACACTGAACCGGGGCAGACCCGCCGCGAGGCCATCGCCTGCAATGCCCTGATCGACGGGCTCTGGGTCGAGGGCTCGCTTCTGTCCGCCTCCTTTGCGCCGGGCGAGATCGTCTCGATCGGCCTTGGCTCGGCCGGTGCGATCCTCGGCATTGACCTCTTGGCCCATACGGCCCTGCTGCCCGACTTTGGAAGGAAGACCGCATGAGATACGCCTCCGTCACCGACCGGCTCGCCGGACTGGGCGGCGCGAAATGGGCGCTGCATGCCCGCGCCCGTGCGATGAAAGCCGCAGGCGAGGAGATCATCGAGCTCACCATCGGTGAGCCTGACGTGCCCACGCCGCCCCGGTTCATCGAAGCGGCGGCCAAGTCGATGGCAGCAGGCCGCACCGGCTATTCCAACGGTCGGGGCGAACCCGGCGTCGTTGCCGCCTTGGCCGCGCGCTACTCGGCCCGCCGTGGGCGCGAGATCGGCCGCGACCAGATCATGTGCCTGCCCGGCACCCAGACCGTGCTTTACGGCGTCCTGCGCGCCCTGGTCGAAGCCGGGGACGAGGTGCTGATCGGCGACCCGATGTATGCGACCTACGAAGGCCTGATCACCCAGACCGGCGCCAGCGCGGTCCCGGTGCCCCTGAAGCCCGAACACGGCTTCCGGATTCAGGTCGCCGACGTTGCCGCCCGGATCACGCCCCGCTCGCGCGTCCTGTTCCTCAACACCCCGCACAACCCCACCGGTGCCGTGCTGCGGGCCGAGGACATCCGTGCGCTTGGTGCGCTTGCCAAGGCCCATGACCTCTGGATTCTCTCGGACGAGGTCTACGAGGATCTCGTCTTCCCGAACGTCCCCTTCGCCTCACCGCTGGACTTCCCCGAACTGGCGGAACGCACCATCATCGCCTCGTCGATCTCCAAGTCCCACGCAGCCCCGGGGTTCCGGTCCGGCTGGTGCGTCGGCCCGGCTGAATTCTGCGCGCGGATGCTGCCACTTTCAGAAACCATGCTTTTTGGTAGCCAACCCTTCATTGCGGACCTCACTGCTCTTGCAGTTTCCGAACCTTCGCCCGTGGCCGAGGGGATGGTCGACCGCTTCTCCCGCCGTGCCGCGATCCTTGCGAAGACGCTGGATGGCGTCGGTGGCCTGCGCGTCCACCGTCCCGAGGCGGGGATGTTCACCCTAGTCGACGTCCGCGCCACCGGCCTGTCGGGCGAGGCCTTTGCCAGCGGACTTCTGGATCACCAGAAGGTCGCCGTCATGCCCGGCGAAAGCTTTGGCGCCGGGCTTGCAGGCTGGTTGCGCCTGTCGCTGACCCAACCGGACGACCGCACCACGCTCGCCGCCACCCGCATCGCCGCCCATGCGGCCAGCATCCTGGGGAACGCAGCATGACCACTGTCGGCATCCGCCTTGTCGAAGGCCTGATCGCGCGCGGCATCGACACCGTCTTCGGCATCCCCGGCGTTCACACCATCGAGCTTTACCGCGGCCTCGCTGCCGCAGGCGACAAGATCCGCCACGTCACCCCCCGCCACGAACAGGGCGCGGGCTTCATGGCCGACGGCTACGCCCGTGTCGCGGGCAAACCCGCCGCAGCCTTCGTCATCACCGGGCCGGGCCTGACCAACACCCTGACCGCCATGGCGCAGGCAAAGGCCGACTCAGTGCCGATGCTGGTCGTCTCGGGCCTCGGGCGCAGCGACACGCTGGGCAAAGGCCTGGGCCGCCTGCACGAACTGCCCGACCAAGGCGCGATGGTGGCCTCCCTTTGCCACACCGAAACCGTGACCGACCCCAAGAAACTGGGCGAGGTTCTGGACCGCGCCTTTGCCGCGATGACCGCCGGTCGTCCCGGCCCCGCACATATCCAGATTTCCACCAACATGATGGCCCAGCCCTGCCCCGAACTGCCGCCCCCGGTGGTCTCCGGCAGCGCTGTGCCCCTGCCGCTTGGCCGGTTGCGCGGCATTGCCACCACGCTGAACGAGGCCGAGAAGATCGTCATCCTCGCCGGGGGCGGCACCCGCGGGGCCGAGACAGCCCTGCAGAAGCTTGCCGAATCCATCGACGCCCCGGTGATCCAGACCGTCAACGCCCGCGGCGCGATGTTCGGCCACCGGCTGACGGTTCCGGCCTCGCCCAGCCTCGCCTCGGTCCGCAAGCTGATTGCCGAGGCCGACCAGATCCTTGCTATCGGCACCGAGCTTGGGCCGACCGACTATGACATGTATGTCAACGGCAAGGTCCCCGACCTGTCCGGCATGATCCGCATCGACATCTGCGCCGACCAGCTGGCACGGCACCCGGCCAAGATGCCGATCAAGGCCGATGCAGGCGCCATGATGGCCGCGCTGATGCCGATGACCATCCGCGCCAACCGCGAGGGGGCCGAACGCGCCGAGGCCACCCGACAGGCCGCCCGCGCCGAACTGGCCAGCCTAAACGACTTGATGCCCGCACAGCTCGACATGGTCGAGGCGATCCGCAACGCGATGCCGCGGGCGATCATCGTCGGCGACAGCACCCAGCCGGTCTATGCCGCGAACCTCTACTACGACCACGACCGCCCCGGCGGCTGGTTCAACGCCGCCACCGGTTATGGTGCGCTCGGCTACGGCCCCGGCGCCGCCGTCGGTGCCGCCATCGCCGCCCCCGGCGTCCCCGTCGTCTGCCTGATCGGCGACGGCGGCCTGCAATTCTCACCCGGAGAGTTGCGCACAGCGCTGGACGAAAAGCTGCCGATCACCTTCATCGTCTGGAACAACTCCGGCTTCCGCGAAATCGCCGACGCGATGCGCCAGGCCAAGGTCAGCCCGATCCTCGGCTGCGACCCCTCGCCTCTGGACATGGAACACTTCGCCATGGCTTGCGATCTGCCCTTTGCCCGCGTGGCGCAGGACCCGGCCGAACTGGCCGAAATCCTCGACACCCCGCAGGACGGCCCGCGTCTCCTGGAGGTTCAGGCCCGCTGACGCGCCATCAAGGGCGCAAGGACAAAGACCATCCCGACCAGGCAGGCGGCAAAGACAAAGGCCATCCGTAGCCCGAAGGTCCCGGCGATCAGGCCCAGCAGCGGCGGGCCGACGAAATAGCCGAAGTAGCCCAGCAGCGTCGCCCGGGCGATGGCGCGGGCGCGGGCTTCGGGGGCGCTGTACTGCCCGACCAACGAAAACGCCGTCGGTGCAAGGACAGAAGCGCCGATCCCGGTGATGAAGAACCCGACGTAGGCGACCAGGGGCGACCCCGCCTGCGCCACGATCAGCGCACCGATGGCCGCGATCACCGCCCCGCCGCGCAAAAGGGTGAAAGGGTCGATCCGCCCCGCCAGCGCCTGCCCCCCCAGTCGCGCAAAGCCCATCGTCAGGGCCAGCATCGCCGGACCCAGTGCGCCTTCCTCGGGGCTGCCGCCCAGCGTCTTCTCGATATGCAGCGCCGACCAGTTCTCCGACGCGTTCTCGGTCATGAAGGCGATCAACACGATCCCGCCCCCGATCACCGGCACCAGCCCCAGGGGCACCGCACTGCCGTCCTTGGGCTTGCGCAAGCCGTCGATCCGCCCGTCAGGCTCCAGCGTGGCCAGCGCGCACAACAGCCCGATCCCGCCCATCGTCGCCATCACCCATCCCGGCCCCCAACCCGCCCCGCGCAGCACGCCGGTCAGCACCGCGCCCCCAGCATAGCCGAAGGAATAGGCCGCATGGGTCAGGTTCATCAGGTGCAGGCCCCGGCTCGTCTCCATCGCTGCGACACGGGCGTTCATCAGGACATCGGTCAACCCGGTCGCCGCCCCGGCAAAGGCCATCGCCAGCGGAAACATCCAGATCACCGAGGCCTGTCCAGGCAGCATGAAGGCCAGCCCCATCATCGCAACCGACAGGGGCAGGGCGATCCGCCCCAGCGCCGCCCCGAAGGCCGGGGCCACCAGCATCGCCGAAATCGCCGCAATCGGCGTGCAGAAGATCAGAAGCCCCAGCTGCCGCTCGTCCACATCCAGCATCGCCTTCAGGTCCGGCAGCACCGCCGCAAACGTCCCCCACAGCACCCCCATCGCCGCAAAGGCCGCTATCGCGGGCCGGGCATGGACGACGGTGGACAGCGGGAACATGGAAGGGGACTCCTGAACGCAAGAGCATGACTGCTAGCCTGTCCGCCGGGTTCCATCCTGCCTGCCCGCGACGCCGCACCCCCCCGAGAGCGACACCCGTTTCCGCCACAACTTCCCGCTTTCCTTCCCGACGATTCGTCGCTATAGCCCCCCGGTCGCGCCATGCACCCTTGGAGGATGGCGGACTTATTTATGGAGAAGACCTATGGCACGCGAGATCGTCGATCTTACCGCCGAGGTACGGACGGGGACAGGCAAGGGGGCCGCCCGTCAAGCCCGTCGTGAGGGCTACGTACCTGGCATCATCTATGGCGACGGGGCTGAGCCCACGCCGATCAAGGTGAAATACAACTACCTCCTGACCAAGCTGCGGCAGGGCCGGTTCCTGCAGACGCTTTTCAACCTCAAGGTCGAAGGCCAGCCCGACGTGCACGTCGTGTGCCGGGGCGTCCAGCGCGACGTGGTCAAGGATCTGCCCACGCATGTCGATTTCATGCGCATCCACGATGACAGCCGGATCGAGCTGTTCATCCATGTCGAGTTCATCAATCAGGAAGCCAGCCCGGGCCTCAAGCGCGGCGGCACCCTGACGGTGGTCCGGCACGAAGTCGAACTGGAAGTCACCGCAGGCGACATCCCCGATCACATCACGGTCGACCTGACCGGCAAGAAGATCGGCGACGTCATCCACATCGACGACGTGGAACTGCCGGCTGGCGCCAAGCCGACCATCGCGCGGAACTTCGTGATCGCAAATATCGCGGCCCCGTCGGGCCTCGTGTCGGAAGAGAACGCCGAAGCTTCGGCCTAAGCGGTTCGAAACGCTCATGGCGCGGGGGGCCTTCGGGTCCCCCGTTTCCTTGTCGGCGAAGCCTCCTCGTTCGCCTTCGGCTCCTCGTCGCGTGATCCGCAGCGACGAGACGCCGCCCTAAGGGCGCCGGAACACCAGCGTATCCTTCTTCGCCCCCTCGGCTTCCTCGAACCCCTGCGCCCGCAGCGCCGCCACGATCTGCGCCACCCCATCCGGCCCATAGACCTGTGGATGCGTCTCGACGACCACCAGCCGCACACCCGGCAAAGGCTCGGTCAGCACGCCCAGCTCGCCTCCCTCGATGTCACAGGAAATCACCGTTGGCGCGAACTTCGCCAGCAGCTTGCCCAAGGGCCGTGCGGGCACCCGGATGACCTCGGCATTTTCCGGCCATCCGTCCGGCCCCGCCAGCGCGCTCGCCCAGAAGGCCGGTCGCTGCCCGAATTCCACCTGACCTTCCCCCTTGCCGACCACTGCGCCCTTCAACACCTTGACGCCGTCAAACCCGTTCGCCGCCAGGTTCCGCCGCGCCAGCTTGACCGTCTCCGGCCCCGCTTCGACACCCATCACCGCGCCTTCGCCCAGCACGCCCGCCGCAAGCGCGCAGATGAACCCCAGCCCCGCCCCCAGATCCAGCACCCGGTCTCCCGGCCGCAAATGCAGCAAAAGCGCATCCGCCTCATGGTTCTCGTACCGGCCACTGGACAAGGCGCGCTCCAGGTTCCCCTTCAGCGCCGCTTCCGGCAGGAAAAGTGTCAGGCCGCGAAGGGTGAAGCTGCGCATCTCGTCCCGCTTGGTTGTCTCACTGCCCGACCCCCGCTATATCGCACCCGACGCGCAAAGCGGGAGAGCAAAGGTGAAACTCTGGGTCGGCCTCGGCAATCCCGGCGCGAAATATGCCGGCAACCGGCACAACATCGGCTTCATGGCCGTTGACCGCATCGCTGCCGACCACGGTTTCACCCCCTGGCGCAAGGCCTTCCAGGGCCTCGTCGCCGAAGGCCGCCTCGGCACCGAAAAGGTCGCGCTTCTGAAGCCAGAAACCTTCATGAACCTGTCCGGCCAATCCGTCCAGGCCGCCGTCGCCTTCTGGAAACTCCCCCTCACCGACCTCACCGTCTTCCATGACGAGCTTGACCTCGCCCCCGGCAAGCTTCGCCTCAAACAGGGCGGAGGACACGCCGGGCACAACGGCCTGCGCTCGATCCACGGCCATCTCGGCGACGACTACGCCCGCGTCCGCCTTGGGATCGGCCACCCCGGCCACAAGGACGCTGTGGCTGCATACGTCCTCCACGACTTCGCCAAGGCGGATGCCGAGTGGCTGGAGGACCTCCTCCGCGGCATTTCCGAAGGGGCCGAGGCGCTTGCTGCAGGTGACGGCCAGAAGTTCATGAATGCCGTCTCCTTGCGCACCGCCCCGCCCCGGTCCTCGACGACGAAAGAGAAGCCCGAGGCCCCTGCCCCCGCGCCCCAGCCGCAAGAAGACACCCGCAGCAATATGCAGAAGCTGCTGGACAAGTTCCGGTGACCCCCGTCCGCCAGGCCTTCCGCCAACAGGCAAAGGCTTGCGCCGCCCTCGGCTCACAGCTGATGGAACGCCTGATGACGGGCCTTGCGGACCGACTGGAACCCGGCGACCCCGTCGCCGACCGCGTCCTCGGCTGGCAGGGCGACCCCTCCTCCATGGCCGACTCCGTCCCTCTCCGCCTCGCCGGAGGCCTCCACGCCCTGGTCCTGACGGACAAGGCTCCGGCGCTGGCCACCGCCTACGCGTCGAGCATGGACCCAACCGACACCGCCCTCGCCACGATCCGGGCGCATCCCGCCTTCCTCCTCGACTGGCTCACCTCCCCGCCCCAGACGAACGAGGTCCGCCGCTCCGCCCCCCTGATCGCCGCTGCCCACTGGCTGACCGCGCGCTTCGGCATGCCGCTGGTCCTCAGCGAACTCGGCGCCAGCGCGGGACTGAACCTCCTTTGGGACCGCTACGCCCTGCGCATCGGCGACCAGACCCTCGGCCCTGCCAACCCTGCCCTCACCCTGACCCCGGACTGGACCGGAGCCCCGCCGCCCAACTCCGCACCAACCGTCCTCGACCGCCGCGGTACAGACCTGAACCCGCTGGACCGCGTCGCTGACCGCCTGCGCCTCCTGGCCTACCTCTGGCCCGACCAGCCCGACCGCATCGCCCGAACCCGCACCGCGCTGGACCTTGCCGAACAGCTCCACCCTCAGGTCGACCGGGCCGACGCCGCGGACTGGCTGGAAACCCGCCTCGCCACCCCGATCCCCGGTGCCCTGCACCTCGTCTTCCACACGGTCGCGTGGCAATACTTCCCACCCGCCACGCAGGCCTGCGCCCTTGCCGCCTTCGACCGCTACGGCCAAACCGCCCCCCTCGCCCGCCTGTCAATGGAAGCCGACGGCCAGACCCCGGGTGCTGCCCTCACCCTGACGCTCTGGCCCACAGGCGAAACCATCCTCCTCGGCCGCGCCGATTTCCACGGCCGTTGGGTCGATTGGCAGGCACCGCCGCCTTAGACTTTCTCTTCCGCAAATATCCTCGGGGTATGCCAGTGGTTTCGCCATCGGTTCAAGAAACCGCTGGCATGGGGGGGCGAAGCGCCCCCGATGACCGAGGCGGAGGCGCAGCCCGACGACGAGACAAAAGGCTCGCGCGCCAGCGCTCCTTTCGAAAACCGCCCCTACCCGCGCGACACCAAGCCCGTCAGCGCCCGGCTGACCAGCGACGACACCGCAGGCCGCTCCAGCGCCACGAAAGGCATGGGCCGACACAGCTCCATCGCCGCCACCCCGACCCGCGCCGTCAGCGCGCCGTTGACCACCCCCTCGCCGAACCGGCGCGACAGCTTGGACAGTACTCCGCCCCCCGCGACCGAGCCGATCATGTCGTCCGTCAGTGCCAAGGCCCCCGCCGCCAGCAGCGAGCCGAAGACCCGGCGGAGGAGCTTCAGGCTCCCAAAACTTCCCGACCGCCCACCATAGATCTCGGCAATCCGCCGGATCATTCGCAGGTTCGCGACCAGCGCCATTGCCACATCGGCCAAAGCCAAGGGCACCAGCGCCGTCACCGTCGCCACCTGCCGCGCCGCGCCCTCGATCACCAGCCGCGCCTCGGCGTCGAGCGTCGTCAACAACTCCCGCTCCGCCAGCGCCAGCAGGGCATCGGCATCCATCACCTCGCCCTCCCGCTCGGCCAGCCGCGCGCGGCCCCAGGCCGTATCGCCCCGCGCAGAGTAGAGACCGACCAGCCCCGACACCACCCGCCGCGCCCCCTTCAAGTCGGCCGCGGCCCGCGCCTCCACCGCCCGCGCCCGCAGACTGTCCAGCCGCCCCAGCCGCAGGAAGGCCCCCCATTCGCGCAGGGCAAGCACCAGGCCAGCCAGCACTGCCAGAATCACAAGTGCAAAGGCGATCCAGCCAAGCACCACGTTCCGTGCCATAAGGCCGGTCACGAAATCATAGGCGGCGACCGACAGGGCAAAGCTGAACAGCGCCCCGAACGCCCAGACCGCAAAGCGCCAGAGGACCGAGGGTCGCTTCTGCGACAGAGCCGCCACCGCCTGCATCGCCTGCCCTTCCGGCAATGCATCCGGCACCGGCGGCGCGAGCGACGGATCGACGGCCTCCTCCATTTCCTCCAGGAACGGCTTCGGCGGGCGGCTCACAGCTGGTCTCCGATCAGGAACTCGACGGCCCGGTCCAGCCGGATATGCGGCGGACCTTCCCCGGGCTTCAGGTTCAGCCGGGCCGGAGCAAAGGTCATCAGGCTGTAGTCGGCATCAAGCCAGGTCTCCGCCCCCTCCCGCGCGGGGGACAACAGCCGCGCGGGGTCCGACGGCAGCGCACCGGGATACATCAGCGCGGGCTTGCCTGTGGACTGCAGGACCCCTCGCACCGCCGGAACCTCGCCTCCATCCCGCATGACCACCTCCTCCACCGTGGCCCGCAGCGAGGCCAGAGACATCGCCTCGGTCCGCGCGCCGGAGAAGTCCGCGCGTTGCTTCGCTTCGGCCAGAAGGCTTGCCGTGATTGCGGTCAAGGCCGGGTGCTGTTCGTGGTGCAGATGGTCGGCCTTGGTCGCCGCAAACAGGATGCGTTCGACCCGGTGCGTGCCGAACAGACCCGACAGCCAGGTGTTCCGCCCTGGTCGGAAACTGGACAGAATCTCCGCCATCACCCGCCGCAGGTCCTCCACCGCCCGCGGCCCCTGATGGATCGCACCCAGCACGTCGGCCAGCACGACCTGACGGTCGATCTTCGCAAAGTGGTCACGGAAGAAGGGCCGGACAACGCGGGATTTGTAAGCCTCGTACCGCCGCTCCATCTCGCGCCAGAGGCTCGACCGGCCCGTGGTCGCGGGCCTGGGCAGCGGCGCGAAGGTCAGGACCGGCGACCCGGCCAGATCGCCGGGCAACAGGAACCGGCCGGGGGTGACATCAACCCGGCCCAGGTCGCGCGCGGCGGTGAGGTAGGCGGTAAATGTCTCGGCCAACTGCCGGGCCTTGGCCTCATCAAGTTTCAGCGCCCCATCTTCGGCCCGTGCCAGCGCCAGGAACTCCGCCGCTTCGGTGCGCTTTTCCAGCCGGGCGAGCGTGGCCTCGGACCACTGGTCATAGGTCTGTTCAAGCAGCGACAGATCCAGAAGCCACTCGCCCGGATAGTCGACGATGTCGAGGTGCAGCGTGTGCGGCCCCCGCCAGGAGGAGAAGAACCCGGCGGGCTGGACACGGAACGACAGGCGAAGCTCACTGATCGCGCGGGTCGAGGCAGGCCAGCGGGGTTGGTCGCCGGTCAGGGCGGCGAGATGCGCCTCGAAATCAAAGCGGGGCAGCGTGACGTCGGGCTGGGGCTGCAGATAGACGGCCTGGATGCGGCCTTCCGCTTGCGCGCGAAGCTGCGGCATCCGGCCCCGGTTCAACAGGTTGGCGACGAGGGCGGTGATGAAGACGGTCTTCCCCGCACGCGAGAGGCCGGTCACGCCGAGGCGGAGGGTGGTGTCGAAGAACGTCTCGGAAAGGGTGGCTCCCGCGCCTTCGATCCCGCGGGTGATCCCGTCCGTCAACCCGGAGAATGCCACGTCCGCGTCCCTTTCCTTCGCCGGGTCAAGATAGGGTGAGCCGGACGGGAATGGAAGGCGGGTGGGTAGGGTGGGCAGGATTGCCCACCCTACGCGGGCGCTGTCCACGCAGGACGGGCTTTTCATGTTCAATGTTTTCAAGCACTTGGTTGCGGGCGTTCATCATCTGGCAAGGATTGCGCCAGGGCCCGCTTCCGGGGTAGCAAGGGGCCCATGCCCCGCTATGCCCTGCAGATCGAATATGACGGCGGCCCGTTTGCGGGCTGGCAGCGGCAGGCGCAGGGGCTGCCTTCGGTGCAGGAGGCCGTCGAACGCGCACTCGGCAAACTGGAACCCGGCCCCCATACCATCGCCGCCGCGGGCAGGACCGACGCAGGCGTCCACGCCACGGCGCAGGTGGCGCATGCCGACCTGGGCAAGGACTGGGACCCGTTCAAGCTCGCTTCCGCCCTTAACGCCCATCTGCGGCCCGATCCGGTCGCGATCCTCGCCGTGGCGCGGGTGCCGGACGACTTCCACGCCCGCTTTTCGGCCACCGGGCGGCGCTACACCTTCCGCCTTGTCGCCCGCCGCGCGCCCGTCACGCATGACCGGGGCCTGGTCTGGCAGGTGCTGAACCGCCTCGACATCGAGGCCATGCGCGCCGGGGCTGCCGAACTGATCGGAAGCCACGACTTCACCACCTTCCGCTCCACCCTCTGCCAGGCAAAAAGCCCGGTGAAGACGCTGGACCGGGTCGAGATCAGCGAACACCCCTACCCCGGCGGCACCGAGTACCGCTTCGACCTTGCCGCCCGCAGCTTCCTGCACAACCAGGTGCGGTCCATCGTCGGCACGCTGGAACGCGTTGGCGCCGGGGCCTGGAGCCCCGTGGACGTGCGCGCGGCGTTGGCGGCCCGCGACCGGGCGGCTTGCGGCCCGGTCTGCCCATCTCAGGGGCTGTATCTTGTGGGCGTGACCTATCCAGCCGACCCTTTCGCGGGGTAAGGCGCGTCGGGGACTTCGTCCCTCCTCGCGCGGCTGCCACCGACGAGGAGACGAAGTCGAACGAGGAGGCTCAGTTGAGGTCCTTCAGAAGCCGCCCATGCTTCCGGACTTCGGTCAAGACGGCACCGAACGTCTCCAGCCCCCGCCCAGCCAGCATCGGCACCAGCTTCAGGAACGCATCCGCCGTGGCCAGCGTATCGCCCAGAGCGGTATGCCGCGCCTCTTCGGGGATGGTGATCCCCAGCCGGTGCGACAGGGCGTCCAGGCTGTGCACCTCATACTGCCCATAGACCACCGCCGACAACAGCACGGTATCGAGAACCGGCATGTCAAAGGTCACGCCCAGCTGCCCCTCGACCCGGCGCAGGAATTCCATGTCGAAGGGGGCGTTGTGGGCGATCAGCACCGCCCCTTCCGCGAACTTGTGGAACCAGCGCACCACATCGGCGACCCCAGGCGCATCGGCGACCATCGCGTCGGTGATCCCGTGCACTTCGGTCGAAACCGGGGGAATGGCGCGTCCCGGATTGACCAGCGTGTCGAAGACCTCGCCCTCCACCCGGCGACCATTGACGATCCGCACGGCGGCCAGCTGGACGATCTCGTCGCCCTGGCGGGGGTTGAGGCCCGTCGTCTCGCTGTCGAAGACCACATAGGTCAGTCGGTCCAGCCGCGCTTCGGCCAGACGGTCGGTGCGGGCAGGAGAGAGGAGGTCGAAGTCATAGACCACCTTGCGCGCCACCGGCTTCGGGCGGGCCACG
This sequence comes from Rhodobacter sp. SY28-1, assembly GCF_005222785.1. Classification (GTDB taxonomy): domain Bacteria; phylum Pseudomonadota; class Alphaproteobacteria; order Rhodobacterales; family Rhodobacteraceae; genus Tabrizicola. The sequence goes on from NZ_STGH01000002.1 coordinate 626,338, forward strand.
GCGCGGCGGGCCTGTCGGATCGGCAGACAAAGGGCCGAGCGGCCGTCGGGCAGGACCTCCGGCCAAAGTTCGGTCGCGTGGGCGGCAAGGACGCTGCGGGCGGGGCGGTCAAAGTCATCGGACAGCGGGACGGCAAGCCAGCGGTCCAGTTCGCCCACGCCGACACGCGGGCCGGTCCATGAGAGGCGGATCGCAGCACCGGTGTCCTCTTCCTCGATGGTCAGAAGCAGGGCCCCGCGGTCCGCAAGATGCCGGGCGAGATGTTCCAGAAGCGTCAGGATCTCATAGCCGTTGCAGCGCAGGATCAGGTCGGCGGTTTCCGTCGTGACCGTGATGCCCTGCGCCTGCAGCCGGACGGCAAGGCCCTGCCCCAGGTCGAAGGCGCGGGTCTGCGGCAGGGCCCCGGCCTCGGACAGGGCCTCGTCCCGGGCGGTGCCAAAGCGGGTGACGGCCTGGCTCAGCCGCGCGACCTCGGATCGCAGCGCACCCTGCATTGGGGCGGGCAGCGCCTCATCGGGCATCACGCCGACCAGCGTGGCCAAGGCCGCCGCGGGCCGCCGCAGGCTGTCGAGCGCGCCCTCCAGCATCGCCTCACGCCGGGCATCGACCGCCATGTCAGCGGTGATGTCGCGGAGCGTCAGCACATAGCCTTGCGTGCCGCCATCGCCCAGAAGCCGCATCCGTGCCGCCAGAACCCGCGCGCCGGTCGTCGTGGTGCAGAGAAGGTCGGACACCGCATCCGGGTCTCCTGTCGCAACCAGCCGCTCATGGGCCAGTTGCAGGGGGGCGGCATGGAGGTAATCGAACAGCTTGCGATCCAGCCCCGCCTCCAGCCCCCGATTGGTGCCGATGATGTCGGCGGCGGGGCCGTTGTAGAACACCAGCGCATGATCGGCGGAACAGAGGATGACGCCCACGGGCACATCGGACAGCAGCGCCTCCAGCCGGGCCTTTTCGGCACCAAGTCGCAGGGTTTCGCGGGCCACGGACTCGGCCAGGGCGGACCGTGTCTCGGCCAGGGATTGCGCGGCGGCCTGGGCCGCGGGGGCGAGGTCACCCAGATAGCGCGCGATGGCGGCATCCATCTCGGCGGTGACGTCGGAATGGGCGCGGGCGCGCAGGGCACCGGAGAGGGTCTCGATGGGCTTGGCCACGTTCAGGTCGAACAGGTACCAGACTGCGGCTACCAGACCCAGTGCGGCAAACCCAGCCAGCACGCCCGCCTGCACGAACCCCTGCCCCACGCCGGGTTGCCCAAGGCGGCTGTAGCCAAGCCAGAGGCCGATGGCGGTGGCGACCAGGATCGCGGCGGCAAGACCCGCGAAGATCAGGAAGACCCGCAGGCGCAGGGAAAGGCGGGTCAGCATCGGCCTCAGGTCCCGCCCAGAAGGCGACGCACTTCGTCGCGCAGGTCCTTCAGCTCAAATGGTTTCGAGATGAAGCCATCCGCGCCAAGCGCCAGCCCCTTGCGCCGTTCGATGGCCGATCCGCGCGCCGTCATCATCAGGACCTTCACGTCCGCAAGCGTCGGGTCGATGCGGATGCCCTCGCAGATTTCGTAGCCGGACACCTCGGGCAGCATGACGTCGAGAAGGACAAGGTCGGGATGGGTGTCACGGATGCGCGGCAGCGCATCGGCCCCGTTCGACACCCGGTCGTGGTCGTAGCCCTCGCGGGTCATCAGGTAATCCAGCGCGACGGCGATGTTGTCCTCATCCTCGACCACAAGGATGCGCGGCTTGCGGTCCATCCCTCACCCCTCCCTGCACGCGGCGGCCTGCAGGGTGTCGCCCTCGGGCGCCGCCTGCCAGTCTGCCCCTGTCAACTCTCCCGTCTCGGTGATCTCCACCCCCTCGACCACCGCGACCTGCCGCGCCCCGGCGCAGTCGAAGGCCATGAGACCGCTTTCGACCGGCCGCCAGCGCGCGAACTTCAACAACGGCAGCAGTCGCAGGGTTCCGACCTGGGGATGGATCATCCGCTTGCGCTGGTCGATGGCCCAGAACCGCATGGTGATCGGCTTGAGATAGGTCCACGGGCGCAAGGGCATCGCCTCTTCCTCGACCTTCACGATCTCAAGGCCCGCGGGTAATTCGGCCGAGACGCGGCTGTACCAGGTGTATTCCAGCACAAGCGTCGTGCCGATCAGGCCGACGGCGGCGGCAAAGGGGACCAGCCAGCGCGGCAGGCCGGGGCGCCAGCGGCGAAGCGCCCAGGCCAGCAGGCCAAGAGCGGCGGCGGCGATCAGGGCTCCGATCAGTTCAAGGGCCATTCGTCAACTCCTGGCGCCGCGGGCGGACCCGACGGCGGATTGCATGGTGCGGACGACCACGAAGGCGTCGCGCAGGTGGCTGCGTTCGAAATCCGACAGTTCCGAGGGCGCGATGAAGTTGTCCGGCTTCTCGCCGCCCTTCACCCGCCGGGCCTGATGCTCCAGCCTTGCATGGGCGATCAGGTCGTAGGCCTCGATCAGGTCGCGCCCGCCACTGGCGCTGATGACGCCAGCCTCGGTCGCGGCTTCCAGCCGGGCGCGCGTGTTCACGGCGGGAAGTTCGCCGATCAGCGCATAGATGCGGCCCAGGTCCACCACCGGCACAACGCCGTTCATCTTCAGGTCGATGTGGTTCTTGTGCTCGCCCGAGCGGATCGTCGCAAAGCCGCGCAACAGGCCCAGCGGCGGCGTGTGCTTGAGGCTGTTCGAGATCATGTGCGCCACGAAGATCGAGTTCTTCGCCGCCATGTCCAGCACCTCGGCCTGCAGGTCGGTGTAAAGGCTGGCCGTGCCGCCAATCGGGCGCAGGTCGAACATGACGGACGCCAGCATCTGCGCCATCGGGTCCGGGGTCGTGACCCATTTGCGGAAATAGCCGCGCCATACCGACATGCGCTGGCACCACTGCGGGTTGGTGGCCATCATGTCGCCGGGGCAATAGACATAGCCGCAGGCGTGCAGCCCGTCCGAGACGATCTTCGCCAGACGCGCGAAATAGGCCATGTCGGCCTCGGTCGCGGCATCGTCGATCATCAGGCAGTTGTCCTGATCGCTGACCCCCGTCTGCTCCTGCCGCCCTTGAGAGCCACAGGCCAGCCACAGATACGGCACAGGGGCCGGACCCAGTTCCGCCTCGGCCATCGCCAGCAGCCGCCGCGTCACCGTGTCGGCGATGTCGGTAATTAGCCGCGTCACCACCTCATGCGCCGACCCGCCACCCACGAGCTGCACCAGCAGACGCGGGATGCGCGCCGTGTTTTCCGCCAGTTCTGCCACGGTCTGCGCCGTGGCCGCATCGCGGACCAGCAGAGCCGAGCTGACCGCCTGGAACCGCACCAGATCGGTCTGGGTAATCATCCCCACCAGCTTGCCGTCATCCACCACCGGCAGATGCCCGATCCGGTGTTCCAGCATCCGGTTCAGCACGTCCGACCCAAGGCTCTCGGGCGACAGCACCATCGGATCGGCAGCCATCACCGTGCTGACCGGGGCCGCAGGGTCCAGCCCTTGCGCCAGCACCTTGTTCACGAAATCCCGCGCGGTGACGATGCCGACCAACCGCTCGCCTTCCGTGATCGCCAGACACGAGATATGCGCCTCGCGCATCTTCTCTGCCGCCTCGCGGATCGAGGTCCCGGGGCCGACAGCGATGGGAGCGCGGGCGATCAGGTCGCCGACCTTGCGGGTCGAGATGTCGGCCTCGCGGTTCTCGTGCTGGCGGCCCCGGTGAAAGAACCGCTCGAAGGCCGGATAGGTCGCGATCAGGCGGCGGAACTCGGCTTGCGGAAGCATCAGGATGTCCGCGCCCTCGGTGGCCCGCGCGGTTGTCACCGCAACTCCGTCGCGCATCAGTCCGCGTTCGCCGAAACTGTTCCGGGGTCCCAGCAGGGACACCAGGCCTCCCGAAGGCTCCAGCACTTCGACCGACCCGTCGAGGATCAGGTAGATGCCGGTCATCGGAGTGCCGGCCGAATAGATCACGACACCGTCGTCGTAATGCCTGCGGCTGAAGGAGGCGGCGACCCGCGCCATCTCGTCCCGCGGCAGGCTGTCATAGGGATGCACCGTCTCCAGGAAGGCCAGTAGCGGGGTGCTGTCCTGATCCATCATCCCAAAGTCCGGTAAAAGGGGAAGCGCCCCCGGGGAAAGCCCCGGAGGCGCAGAGTGCTTAGTGCGACTGGGCCTGGCCCGCGCCCTTCGGCACGCGGATCGACTCGATCAGGTCGACAACGTGCTGCGGAGGGGCCTTGGTCGCGCCGGACACCACGAAGGCGACGACGAAGTTGACCACGGCGCCGATGGTCCCGATCGACAGCGGCGAGATGCCGAAGAAGTACTGATCGGGGGTGTCGGGCAGCCAGTTGGTGCCGGGGAAGAAGAACCAGCCCTTGTACATGAAGATGTAAACCGAGGTGAAGACCAACCCCGCGAACATCCCTGCGATCGCCCCTTCCTTGTTGATGCGCTTCGAGAAGATGCCCATCATCAGCGTCGGGAAGATCGTCGCGGCCGCGAGGCCGAAGGCCAGCGCCACCACCTGCGCGGCGAAGCCGGGCGGGTTGAGGCCAAGGTAGGTCGCCACAATGATGGCACCGGTCATCGCGACACGGGCCCACATCAGTTCGGCCTTTTCCGACAGGTTCGGGTTGATCGAACCCTTGATCAGGTCGTGGCTGATGGCCGACGAGATGGCCAGCAGAAGACCGGCAGCGGTCGACAGAGCGGCAGCCAGCGCACCGGCAGCCACCAGAGCCACGACCCAGCCGGGCAGAGCAGCGATTTCAGGGTTCGCGAGAACCATGATGTCGTTGTCGACCTTGGTCAGTTCGTTGCCCTTGAAGCCCAGCTCAGCCAGCGTTTTGTCGCCCAGCTTGGCTTCCGCCAGCGCCGCGTCCAGAGCGGTGGTGGCTTCGGCGACCTTGGCTTCCAGCGGCGCCTTGTCGGCATCGGCGGCAGCATCGGTCAGGGCTTTCTGCGCATCGGCCAGCGCCTTGCCAGCGTCGGCCACGGGCTTCGGCTCGCTGAAGTACTGGATCATGCCGTCGCCGTTCTTGTCCGACATGGCCAGAAGACCGGTCTTCTCCCAGGTGCGGATCCAGGACAGTTCCGGGTTGCTGTCGATCTCGGCAATCGAAAGCGCCGGGGCCGACAGGGCCGTCCCGGTTTCAGCGCCGGGCCAGAAGGTGGTGGTCAGGTTCAGACGGGCCATCGAGCCCACCGCCGGAGCGACAGTGTAGAGCAGCGCGATGAACACCAGCGACCAGCCGGCCGAAGACCGGGCGTCGGCCACTTTCGGCACGGTGAAGAAGCGGATGATGACGTGCGGCAGACCCGCGGTGCCGATCATCAGCGACATGGTGAACAGGAACATGTTGAACATGTTCGCCGAGTCCGAGGTATAGGCCTTGAAGCCCAGCTCGGTCACCACGCTGTCGAGCTTGGCCAGCATCGACACTTCGCCACCTTGCGGTGCATATCCGCCGATCAGACCCAGCTGCGGCAGCGCGCTGCCGGTCAGCTGCAGCGAGATGAAGATCGCCGGAACCGTGTAGGCGATGATCAGCACGACATACTGCGCCACCTGGGTGTAGGTGATGCCCTTCATCCCGCCAAGCACGGCGTAGATGAACACCAGCGCGCCACCGATATAAAGGCCGGTGTCGGTGGAGACTTCCAGGAAGCGCGAGAAGGTCACGCCGACGCCCCGCATCTGGCCGATAACGTAGGTGACCGAGATGATGATGAGGCAGATGACCGCCAGAAGACGCGCACCGCCCGAATAGAAGCGGTCGCCGATGAACTCCGGCACGGTGAATTTGCCGAATTTCCGAAGGTAAGGCGCAAGCAGCAGGGCTAGAAGCACATAGCCGCCGGTCCAGCCCATCAGGAAGGCCGACTGCTCGTACCCGCCAGCCGGGGCCAGCGCGATGATGCCTGCCATCGAAATGAACGAGGCCGCCGACATCCAGTCCGCGCCCGTCGCCATGCCGTTCATGACCGGGGGAACACCCTGGCCCGCGGCGTAGAATTCAGCGGTCGAGCCCGCCCGGGCCCAGATCGCGATCCCGATGTAGATGGCAAAGGTGATGCCAACCACGATCAGGTTAAGGGTAAACTGATCCATCTGTCTCTGCCCCCTACTCTTCCACGCCGTGTTCTTTGTCGATCTTCCCCATCATCCGTGCGTAGACGAAGATCAGCACGATGAAGACGTAGATCGACCCGTTCTGCGCGAACCAGAACCCAAGATCGGCGCCGCCGACCATGATGCCCTTCAGCGCGGGACGAAGCAGGATGCCAAGGCCGTAGGAGCAGACGAACCAGACCGCCAGAGAAATCAGGATGATCCGGACGTTTGCTGCCCAATAGGCGTTGGCAGAAGATTTGTCTGCCATGAGTATTCTCCCTTTCTTGTTTTCCGCACCCCCGGGGGATCCAGGGGGACGGCCCCTCCCGTCAGGCTGAAACGCGCCCCACGATGTCGGCCAGACTGGCGCGGATACCGTCGATGGACCCCATCGCCGGCACCCGTTCCAGAACGGACAGACGGTCGTAATGCGCGATCAGCGGCGCCGTCTGGGCGTGATAGGCCTGCAGCCTTTCGCGCACCGTTTCGGCGTTGTCGTCGGCCCGGCGCTTGAACGCCGTGCCGCCACACTTGTCACAGACACCCGCCTGGGCGGGTTGCTTGAACTCGTCATGATAGCCTTCGCCGCAAGCGGCGCAGGTGTAGCGGCCCGAGACTCGGGCGACCATCGCCTCGTCCTCGACCTCCAGGCTGATGGCGGCGGTGACCTTTTGGCCCGCGTCAGCCAAGAGCTTGTCCAGCGCCGCCGCTTGCCCAGCCGTGCGCGGAAAGCCGTCCAGGATGACACCCTTCGCCACATCCGGCTGCGCCATCCGGTCCTTCAGGATCGCCAGCACGATGTCGTCCGACACCAGCTGCCCGGCCTCCATCACCGCCTTGGCCTTCCGCCCCGCCTCGGTCCCCGCTGCAACGGCGGCGCGCAGAAGGTCGCCGGTCGAAAGCTGGACCAGACCGAAGTCCTCTTCCAGCATCCGCGCCTGCGTGCCCTTGCCCGCGCCGGGAGGTCCGAGAAGGATCAGGACAGGACCCATCATCAACCCTTGTTCATGCGGTTGGCGATCAGGTCGTCGACCACCGACGGATCGGCCAGCGTCGAGGTATCGCCCAGCGAGCCGAAGTCGTTCTCGGCGATCTTGCGCAGGATGCGGCGCATGATCTTGCCCGAGCGGGTCTTCGGCAGGCCGGGGGCCCACTGGATCAGGTCGGGCTTCGCGATCGGCCCGATCTCGGTCCGCACCCAGGCTTCCAGCTTCTTGCGCAGGTCCTCGGAAGGCTCGATGCCCTTCATCAGCGTGACATAGGCATAGATGCCCTGCCCCTTGATGTCGTGCGGGTAGCCCACCACAGCCGCCTCGGCGACAGCCTCATGCGCGACCAGAGCCGACTCCACTTCCGCCGTGCCCATCCGGTGGCCCGAGACGTTGATGACATCATCCACGCGCCCGGTGATCCAATAATACCCATCCGCATCGCGGCGGCAGCCGTCGCCGGTGAAGTAGTACCCCTTGTACTGGCTGAAATAGGCTTCCTCGAACCGGGCGTGATCGCCCCACAACGTCCGCATCTGCCCCGGCCAGCTGTCGGCAAAGCAAAGGACGCCCTCGGTTTCCGTCTCGGATTGCACCGCGCCCGAGGCCGCATCCAGCACCACCGGCTGCACCCCGAAGAACGGCTTCGTGGCCGAACCCGGCTTGGTCGGGATCGCCCCCGGCAGTGGCGTCAGCATGTGGCCGCCGGTTTCGGTCTGCCAGAAAGTGTCGACGATCGGCAGCTTTCCCTTGCCGACATGGGTGTTGTACCAGGCCCAGGCTTCCGGGTTGATCGGCTCACCCACCGACCCCAGCAGCTTCAGCGACGACAGGTCGTGCTTCTCCACCCACTCCGTCCCCAGCCCCATCAGCGACCGGATCGCGGTCGGCGCGGTGTAGAACTGGTTGACCTTGTGCTTGGCGCAGACCTCCCAGAACCGGCCCGCGTCGGGATAGTTCGGCACGCCTTCGAACATCAGCGTCGTGGCCCCGTTCGACAGCGGCCCGTAGACGATATAGCTGTGCCCGGTGACCCAGCCCACGTCCGCGGTGCACCAGAACACATCGCCGTCATGGTAGTCGAAGGTCATCTGCTGCGTCATCGAGGCATAGACCAGGTAGCCGCCCGTGGTGTGCACCACGCCCTTCGGCTTGCCGGTCGAGCCCGAGGTGTACAGGATGAACATCGGGTCTTCCGCGCCGACCTCGACATAGGGGCAATAGGGCCTGGCCGCCGCCATCTCGGCGTTCAGGTCGAAATCCCGGCCCTCGACCCAGGAGGTCTGGTCGCCGGTGCGCTTGACCACAAGCACCTTCACCTTGTCCGAGCAATGCAAGAGCGCCTTGTCGGTGTTGTCCTTCAGGCCCGTCTTCTTGCCCGCCCGCGGCGCCCAGTCGGCGGTGATCACCAGCTTGGCGTCGCTGTCGTTGATGCGGTTCGCCAAGGCGTCGGGGGAGAAGCCACCAAAGACGATGGAATGGATCGCCCCGATCCGGGTGCAGGCCAGCATCGCATAGGCCGCTTCCGGGATCATCGGCATGTAAAGCACGACCCGGTCGCCCTTGGTCACGCCATGCGCCTTCAGCACGTTGGCCAGGCGGCAGGTCTGCTCCAGAAGCTCGCGGTAGCTGATGTGCTTGGCCGGGGTCTTCGGATCATCGGGTTCCCAGATGATCGCGGTCTGGTCGGCGCGGGTCAGCATGTGGCGGTCGATGCAGTTGGCGCTGACGTTCAGCGTGCCGTCCTCGAACCATTTGATCGACACATTGCCCGGCGCGAACGAGGTATTCTTGACCTGGGTGTAGGGCTTGATCCAGTCGATCCGCTGCCCTTCCGCACCCCAGAACGCCGCAGGGTCCTGGACCGAGGCCGCGTAACGCGCCTCATAGGTCTTGGCGTCGACATGCGCTTTGGCGACGAAATCGTTGGACGGTGGATAGACGGACTTGGCTGCTTCGCTCATTCTCTTCTCCTCCCAAAGGGCTGTGACAGGCACCCTTCGACAATATCAGTAACTGGCCAGGAACCCTCTTTCCTGCGTAGAAGTTATCACTTCGTAAAGAATTTCGTAACCCCCTATTTTTGCTATAAAATTCTGTAAATTCCTTGACTGCATTGGCGTCAATCTTGAAAATGTGTGAAAATTGCGGCAGCCAAGTGCTTGGTTTCACACGGCCGTTACCGCTCACGGTCGCGTGACCGCGGCGCTCCGGGATAATGGTGGCGCTAACCGTCAGGTGCTTGGCAGATCAGTGTGATTCGTCGCCAGGTTGCGCTGCATCCAGCAGCGCATCGACCGCCGCCAGATCGGGCAGAAAGCGCACTTCCGGCTCGTTCAGGCCCTGCGCCTGCAACTGCCGCCGCAGCTTGTCGCGCAGGCCCACAAGATACAGCTGCCCGCCCTGACGGTGGGCGCGGGCGGCAAGCGAATGGAAACCCCGCGCGCCAGAACTGTCGATCAGCGGGACACCCGACATCTCCAGCACCAGCGCGCGCGGCGCCTCGGCGATCCGGTCCAGCACCCCGCCCAACTGGGCTGCGGCGCCAAAGAAGTACGGACCTTCCAGATGATAGACCACGCGGTCGGCGCGTGGGGTATCGTGGTGTTCCGCACGCGTGCGCACCTCGGCGGTGTCCGACATACGCTTGATGAAGACCAGACCAGCCAGTGCAAAGCCCACGACGATGCCTTCGGTCAGGTCACGGAACACCACCAGAAGAAAGGTCACGCTGACCACCAGCGCATCCCCCCGCGACGACCGCAGCAGGGCCGCGAACTCATGCCGTTCGGCCATGCCCCAGGCCACGACGCCCAGAACGCCCGCCAAGGCAGCCAGCGGGATGTAGGCGGCGAGCGGCGCCGCGACCATCAGGAAGACCAGGAGAAACAGGGAATGCAGGATGCCCGAGATCGGCCCGTGACTGCCAGCCCGCACATTGGTTGCAGTCCGTGCGATGGTGCCGGTAACGCAGAACCCGCCAAAGACTGCCGAGCCGATGTTGGCCACCCCCTGCGCCACCAGTTCCGCGTTCGACCGGTGCCGCGCGCCCGACATCCCGTCGGCGACCACGGCGGACAACAGCGATTCAATCGCGCCCAGCAGGGCAAAGCTTGCCGCCCAGGGCAAGGCCGCCTGCACGGCGGGCCCGGACAGGTCGGGCAGCGCGGGTGCGGGCAACAGTTGCGGCAGGTCGCCAAACCGCGTGCCGATGGTCGCGACCGGCAGGCCGAACAGGGCCGCCACGACAGAGGCGAGGGTCACACCAATCAGCATCCCGGGCCAATGCGGGCGCAGACGCCGCAGCCCCAGGATCACCGCCGCCGTCAGCGCCGCCACCGCGACCGCAGCCCAGGTCACCGACCCGCGCGCCGCCCACAGCGCCTCGACCTTTTCCAGGATCTCGCCCGGCTCGTCCCCCGGCAGGGTCAGCCCGAACATCTCGCGCAACTGGCTGGCGAAGATGATGACGGCGATCCCGGCCGTGAACCCTACGGTGACCGGATAGGGGATATAACGGATGTAGGTCCCGACCCGCAGCACCCCCGCCACGATCAGGATCAGGCCGGACAGAAGCGTGGCCAGGATCAGCCCCTCGACCCCCGTCGCCAGCACGCAGGCCGAGACAAGGACGATGAACGCCCCCGCAGGCCCGCCGATCTGATAGCGTGACCCGCCCAGCGCGCTGACGAGGAAGCCGCCGACAATGGCGGTGAACAGCCCCCGCTCCGGGCCGACACCGCTGGCAATCGCGATGGCCATCGACAAGGGCAGCGCGACGATGGCCACCGTCAGCCCCGCCAGCGCATCGGCGCGCAGGTCGGCCAGCCCATAGCCTTCTCGCCAGACGGTCAAGAGCTTCGGCAGGAACTCGGTCAGGCCATTGTGGCCCCGCGCGGTGTCGGTCATGATGGCGTCCAGGCCAGGGAAACGACCAGGAAATGCTGGCGATGCAAGATGAATGCCGCCAGATGAGTCCTCCGCCCCCCCGCTGTCAACATCTTTGCGAGCGATGACCCCCAATCCCACCCGCCCCGACCCCGTCCAGCCCGCCACCGAGGACGCCCGCCAACTTGCCCACCGGCTTCTCACCCTCAGCCATGCGGCCCTTGCCTGGGAGGACCCCGACACCGGCACCCCTGGGATCAGCCGCATCGCCTTTGCCCGCGACCCGCAGGCGGGATTGCTGACCCTGATCTCCGGCCTCGCGCCGCATTTTCGCGCGCTCCGCGACCGGCCCGACTGCGCGCTGATGCTGGGCGAGGTCGGCGATACCGGCGATCCCCTGATCCACCCCCGCCTGATGATCCGCGCCCGGGCGCAGTTCGTGGCGCCAGACGACCCGGCCCGCCCCGCCTTGCGCGATCGCTGGCTGCAGCGAAGCCCCAAGGCGCGGGCCTACATCGACCTGCCGGACTTCGCTTTCGTCCGCCTGCAGCCCGCCTCGGCCCTCCTGAATGGCGGCTTCGCCCGGGCTTTCCACATCAGCCCCGAAGACCTGTAAACGCAAAAGGGCGGCCCCGAAGGACCGCCCCCTGCCTGACTGACCATAACCTCAGGCCGGAACGTCCATCCGCATCGTCACCAGCGCCTTCCCCTTGACCGTCTCGCCCCAGCGGATCTGAGCCTCGTTCCCGGTCACACCCGTCCCCGGCACGGAATACGGGAACACATAGCGCGCCGCGTTCGAGGCGTTGGTGATGATCCCCTCCGGCGCCACCGCCTCCACCATCCGGATCCGCCCGCCGAAGGGCACGAACCCGCCCGCGCTGACGTTCCAGGTCTCTGATGCCGTGTTCTGGGTATGGATCACCTGCACCGGGTTGATGATCCACTGGCTGACGTTGTTGAAGCTGTTGCCTTCAACCCGCACGTTCCGCGACCGGGTGAAGTCCAGCGTCGCAAAGGTCGTGTCCACCATGTCGACCCGGTCCACGATCACGCCAAAGCAGCGGAAGCTGTTGCCCTGCACCGTGAAGCCGCTGAAGAAATGCCCCGCCCCGTAAGGCTTGACCACGATCCAGCGGAACGCCGTCGTGCAATCCGACGCGATGAACACGTTGCCGACGATGTTCAGGCCGCCAAAGGAGAACTCGCCATTCTCCTCCGGCGCCGAGTCATGCTCGTTGCCCCATTCGATGAAACAGTTGTCGATGTAGTTGCCGGTGACCACGGTTGAGACGTTGGTCTGGGTGAACACCAGCCCCGCCCGCCGCACGCCTGCCGTCACGCTGTCGCCCTGGAAGAAGTGGTTGGCGTGGATCAGGTGGCCGGTCCCGTTCATGATCGCGAAATGCGCGAACCGCACGATCCGGTTGTTGCGCAGCTTGGTGTCGTTCGCCTGCACGTTCATCGCGATCGTGGTCCGGTCCACCGCCGGCACCGACTGCTCGTTCGACAGGAACTGGCACATGTCGACGAACATGCCCTGACAGCCCGACCCGGCCGAACTAATCCCCCGGTCCAGCGGCCGGTTGAAGGTGCAGGACATGAAGCGCTGGGTCGACCCCGACATCGGCAGCATCACGCCCGAGCCGACACCCAGGCAGTTGAACTCGATGTCCTCCAGCTCGAACCGCGACAACAGCTCGAACCCGCTGAAGTCCAGCATGTATTTGAACCGCCGGAAGGTATAGCTCCGCGTCCCCACCGCACCATACAGCGGCTGGCTGATCGTCACCGTGCCTGCGCCCACGTTCTTGGCCGTGACATAAACTTCGCGGCCCACCCCCGTCCCGATGACCAGCGCACCCACCGGGATGTTCGCCACGTTGGCCACGCCCGTCAGCGTGGTGTTCGTCGCCGCCGAATAGGTCGCGACCGAGGTCACGTCCTGCGTCGCCCAGTTCGGCCCCGCCACCGCGTTCAGCGAGCCGTTGCGCACGACGCGGCGGCTGGAAAAGCTGGTGACGCCCGACAGCGCCGCCACATCGATCGGCTCGGGGATGTCCACCCGCCGCCCCGACAGGTCCAGCGTGACATAGTCGGTAAAGAAGAACAGCGCCTGCAGCGCCCGCTTGAAGCCCTCCAGTTCCGACCCGAAGGCCTGGCCATAGGTGTCGAGGTCATAGTTCCGCGTCAGCGTCAGCTTGCGGTTCGACGGCATCGACAGCGTGCCCTCGAACCGGATCCGGCTGTTGATCGTGACATCGCTCGTCAGCCGGAACACGCCCGAGGGCACCAGGATTTCACGACCCGCCGCCGCCGCATCCGCCGCCAGGAAGGCCGGAGCGTCATTCGTCGTCCCGTCACCCAGCGCGCCGAAGTCGCGGACATCGACCCAGTCCATCAGCTTGCGGATGAAGATGTTGGTCACATCCTCGACCTCGATGTCGTCAATCCGCACCACACCGCCATTCGCCCCGGTCAGGTCCAGGCCGACATGGGCATAGATCGACTGCAGGGACCAGGGCAGCGTCACCCCCGTCCGGTTGGCCGGAGAGATGATCGCGCTGACCGTCACCACCGTGCCGTATGAGGTCAGCGCAACTGACGGCCCGGTTTGCGGCAGGCCCACGACGTTCTGCCCGCTGACATCCCCCGCCCACGCGGCGATCCGGACCGAAGGCAGGTTGCCCGACACCGCCTTCACCCGCGCCGTCACCCGCAGGTACAGCCCCGGCTGGATCGGCGTCTGTGCGAACGACCGCAGCTTCTGGGTCGCCTCGGTCTTCTGCAGCTCCAGACAACCCGCGAAATCCTGGTCGTTCGTGACCAGCGCCGCGTTCGGCTGGCCCTGATACGATCCCGAGCCGGGCGTCCCGTCCTCGCGCGACCAGAGGTTGAGGCCTGCCGAAAACGGCGGCGGCATCAGGACCAGCCCGTCAGTGATAGCCTTGTTCATTGTCGATTTCCCTTGCCTCGCTTCGCGCCACTGCCACGGGCGATGCGTCAAGGGTGCCCCAAGGCCACCGATGACAAACCGCGCCGCCATGGGGCACAGTGGGTAGCAAGGAAGGTTTAACCGCCGCTCACGGCTACGCGCGGACCAGACGCCCTGCGCGCAACACCCACGCAGCGTCGAAGGTCCGGGAACAGACCTTGCAGCCCGCGTCCCCTCTCCCCCGGGGGGAGAGGGTCAGGGTGAGGGGGGGACCCGCCTGATCGAGGGAGCAAACGCCCGGTAAGGCGCGTCAGACACCCACGTCAGGCGCGGGCAACAACTGGACCGCGTTGATCTGCCAGCCCTCGGCCGTCTCGATCATCATGTAGTCCAGATACCAGGCCGCCCCCGCCTGATCGACGACCCGCACCCGCTGCCACAGGTTCCCCGCGATCTCGCGCAACTCGCCCATCTCGACCTGGGCCGGGCGGTAGACCATCGGATAGCCCTGCTTGACCATTGCCCCGAAATTCTCGGGCGTGCCGAAGATGCCCTTGATGTTCGGGCTGGCAAAGGTGAAGGCCCGGGCGAAATCATCGGCCAGAAAGGCGTCGATCTGGCTTTGGATGGTGTTCCGGATCGGCTCTTCCTGGGCGGCAGCGGGCAAGGCCAGGCAGGCGGCCAGCAGAACGGCGTATAGACCATTGCGCATGGGCTAAGTTCCCTTTTCGACGTCCCCGTAAAAATCTACCTAGGCCGTTCGGCCAGAAGTCAAACCAACCCATCAGATTTACAGCTTCAAAGTTTTCTATCTAAACTGATCTGCATCAAGGTCCCGCGCCCGCCTTCCGGCGAAAGTCCGTGGCGCAACACCCCCAACGGAGGCCACCATGCCACGCAAGCTGCCAGTCATCGCCCTTACCTTCCTTCTCTCCACCACCCCGGCCTTTGTCGACCCCGTCCTTGCCGGCCCCGTCACCGACTTCGAATCCGCCTATGGCGAGATGTATGCCGGCTACCGCACCGCCCTTTTCGCCACCAACTCCGGCAATGCCGAAAAGTCCGCCGCCGCTCTGACCGGCCTGCAAAAGCAGTGGGATGCCCTTGTGTCCACCTACGGCCAGACCCCTCCCCCGCAGTATGAGGCCGACCCGCAATGGCCCGAGATGATCGCCGAGGTCTCCAGCCGCCTCGCCAAGGCCAGCGAGGCCGTGGGCAAGGGCGACCTGCCCGAAAGCCACGAGACCCTGGAACATGTCCGCGAGGCGTTCAGCGCGCTTCACGCCCGCAACGGGATCGAAACCTTTTCCGACCGCATGAACGCCTATCACGCCGAGATGGAGCAGATCCTTGCCCTTGACCTTACGACCCTCGATGCGGCCGCCAACCAGACCGTCCTCGAACATTCCGCCGTGCTGGCCTACCTCGCCCAGGACATTCTGTCGTCTCCCCCGGCCAAGGCTGAGAGCGACGCCGACTATGCCGCTCTCTCCGGGGCGATGCAGGCTTCGGTGGACCAGTTGCTCGCCGCGGCCCGCGCCGGGGATGACGCCGCGATCAAGGCCGCCATCGGTGGGCTGAAAGTCCCCTACTCCAAGTTCTTCCTGAAGTTCGGCTAAGACACTGCGACCCGCACTGCCTTTGGGCGCTGCGGGTCACTCCCCCCGGGGCCGGTACAGCGTTGCCGTGAAGTCCTCGGACACCGCACTTGCCTTGATGTCCATCCAGCCCGCCGCCCGGAACGCCTCGCGCACCAAGGCATCCGGTACCGCCGCGCCCTTGCCCTTGCCATGCACGCACCAGACCCGCAGGCCATGCTGCCGCCCCGCCGCCAAAGCCGCCTCCAGATCCCCCGGCCCGCTCAGCACCGCCACGATCACCGCCGCACCTTCCGGCCCGGGCACCTCAGCCCCGGCCACCGCCACTGCGATCTCTTCCGGCCGCGGCCCCCCGATTACCCAGGCCCGCGCCGCGCTTGAAACCCCCAGCTTCGCCGCCAGCGAGGGCAAGGGCTTCTCCAGCGCCTTGACCCAAGCCGCCGCCTCCTTCGCGCCCAGCGTCAGGACCAGCGGCTCTCCATCCGACCGCAGGCACAGGTCCTCGCCATCCACGCGCCACCCCATCAGGCCCGCGCGCGGCAGCTTCCCCCGCACCTCACCCCGCAGGATGATCCCGTCTCTCTCCAGATAGGCCTTAACCGCGCCGGACTGCCCGCGCCAGACCGCATGCCCTTCCGCCTCACGCCCCATGCCACCCTCCGCCGCAACCTGCCGCGAAGGATAGCACCGGACCGCGGAACCGTCAGCCGACCAGCTCGCCCTTCAGCGCCCGCTCCATCAGCGCCACCGTCTCCTCGACGCCGTAAAGCGCGATGAACCCGCCAAACCGAGGCCCGTCCGACGCGCCCAGCAGCACCTCGTACAGCGCCTTGAACCAGTCGCGCAGCGGCTCGAACCCATGCTCCTTGCCCACCGCAAAGACCATCGACTGCAAGGCCTCGTCGTCCAGCCCGCCATCCCAGACCTTCAGCCGCCCCACCAGATCCTCCATCGCCGCCCGCTCCTTCGCGTCCGGCAGACGGAACACCCGGGTCGGAGCGATCTTGTCCGCGAAATACCTGACCGCGAACCCCGCCGCCGCATCCAGGTCCGGGTTCTTCTCCGGCGAAGCCTCCGGAGCATACCGCCGGATGAATTTCCACAGCCCCGCCGCATCCTTCGCCGCCGCCACCGACGCCAGGTTCAGCAACATCCCGAAGCTGACCACCATCTTCGACTCCGGCGGCTTCCCCCCATGGATGTGCCACACCGGATTGTTCACCTGCCCCGCCACGTCCTGAGCCGGGTACGCCTTCAACTGCTGGTGATACTCGTCCACCGCCCGCGGGATCACGTCGAAATGCATCCGCTTCGCCGTCTTCGGCTTCTGGTACATGAAGTACGACAGGCTCTCCGTCGCCGCATAGGTCAGCCACTCGTCGATGGTCAGCCCGTTCCCTTTGGACTTCGAAATCTTCTGCCCCTGGTCATCCAGGAACAGCTCGTACGTCATGTGGTTCGGCTTCCGCCCCCCCAGCACCTCGCAGATCCCGTCGTAGATCGGAGTATTCGTGCTGTGGTCCTTCCCGTACATCTCGAAGTCCACATCCAGCGCCGCCCAGCGCGCGCCAAAGTCCGGCTTCCACTGCAGCTTCACATGCCCGCCCGTCACCGGCAGCGTCCACTCCCGCCCCGCCTCGTCATCGAAGGTGATCGTCGCGTCCTTCGCATTGACCTCCTTCATCGGCACATACAGCACCCGCCCCGTCTCCGGATGGATCGGCAGGAAGCAGCTGTAGGTCTGCTGACGCTCCTCCCGCAAACTCGCCAGCATGATCGCCATGATCCGGTCATACCGCTCCGCGCACAGCCGCAGCGTGTCGTCGAACCGCCCGCTCTTGTAGAACTCGGTGGCCGAGATGAACTCATACTCGAACCCGAACGTATCCAGGAACCGCCGCAGCATCGCGTTGTTGTGGTGCCCGAAACTCTCGAACTCCCCATACGGATCGGGAACCGAGGTCAACGGCTTCTGCATGTGCTGGCGCAACATCTCCTGCTGCGGCACGTTCTCGGGGACCTTCCGCATCCCGTCCACGTCGTCACTGAAACAGATCAGCCGCGTCGGAATGTCGCTGATGATCTCGAACGCCCGCCGGATCATCGTCGTCCGCGCCACTTCCCCGAACGTGCCAATGTGAGGCAACCCAGACGGCCCATAGCCCGTCTCGAACAGCACATACCCCTTCTTCGGCGGCGCCTTCTCGTACCGTTTCAGGACCGCGCGGGCCTCTTCAAAGGGCCAGGCCTTCGAATTCATCGCCGCATCGCGCAACGCACTCATCGTCATCTCTCCTGAAACGGGGCCAACCCCCGACCGCCCGTCCTCTATTGCCCCCCCACGCCAGCGTCAATAATCTGCCAGCCAAACCCGTGTCAGGAGCCGCAAATGCCCGAATCCGCCATGTCCCCCCAAGACGCGCTTGTGGCCGTCATGGTCGCCTGCTCCGCCTCGGACGAGAACATGCGCACCGCCGAGCTGGTGGCGATCACCCGCATGGTCAACCACATGCCCGCCTTCGCCACCTACGACCCCGACCGCATCCAGCGCGTCACCCGCACGGTGTTCGACCTGTTCGAGGAGGAAGACGGCCTCGCCGCCCTCTTCGGCCTGATCCGCGAGGCATTGCCCGAGCGCCTCTACGAGACCGCCTATGCGCTGGCCTGCGACGTGGTCACCGCGGACGGGAGGCACTCCCAGGTCGAGCTCCGCATGCTGGAAGAGGTCCGCGAGGAGCTGAAGATCGACCGCCTCCACGCCGCCGCCATCGAGTGGGGCGCGCGGGTGCGGCATATGGGGGTGTGAGGTTATCTTCGGTAGACGCTTCGCTGTTCAGGTCAAGTTCTTGGCGATTGCCGCAACCAACTCTCCCGAGTGCGACTCGTCCATAACGACAGGTTCCATGGGGCTGGACCTGAGAAACTCAACCATCTTTTTGTAGTGAGGCACCAACCGGCTTTCGGATGGTCGACCAGTAACAAAGTACGGACGGACCTTTCCCTCACAGCCAGAGATGCTTTGCAGACGACCGGCCCACCTCGCAGCTTTGTCCAGCATACGATCCTCGTCCGCCGAATCGAAACTAAGCGGCTGGATCACATGCCATACTCCGTTTTCGATAGCGTGGTCGAAGGAAATTTCCGCGAACTGGGACTTCACAACGTGAGGTCTAACCCTCTGATACAGCTCTGCAATCTCAAGTTTTTTCTTGACCGTTTCGAACACCATTTCATCGGTACGGGCTTCGCGACCTGTAGCTTGATCGTACCGACCCACAAAGCGGGCGTAGACTTTTTCCAGCGCCTCCTCTGGATCGTCGGCTAACCCCGTTCCAGACACACCCCATGAAAGGCTACTGTCGTCCGGAACTAGCACTTTTCGTCCAATGTCCGCAGCCGCTCCGGAAGGTACCAAGAAGCCAGACTTGGTGGCCAGCCGCTCGAACCGCCGTCCAAGTGCTTTAACGGCATCACGAAGTGCTCCAAACTCAAGGTCCGGATACGCGCTCGCGATACGACCCTGCCCCGTTCTCGACTTGAACTTGAGGAAGCGCTTTGCCTCGCAAGACAGCAAAACACCTATGTTAAGCGCCTCGCCGACCCAAACGTCGTGGCGGTACTGCAACACGGCATAGGAGTAGACCTGCTTACTCATCTTTCAAAGTTTTGTTCTACGTTGGCGACGATAGCGTCGATTTTCTTCACAGCTTCGTTCAGATAGGAAACAATCCGCGAAGCTGCAGACTGGTTCCAACACGGGGGCACATCTGCGGCGATAAGGTCGAAAACGTCGTTAGGCAAGTG
Organism: Rhodobacter sp. SY28-1; assembly: GCF_005222785.1. GTDB lineage: Bacteria > Pseudomonadota > Alphaproteobacteria > Rhodobacterales > Rhodobacteraceae > Tabrizicola. Next base: position 645,671 of record NZ_STGH01000002.1, read on the forward strand.
TTTCCAGCGGTCCGCCGCAGCCACAAAATCTACCCGATTCTTGGGGCGCAATTTTGACCAGAGTGGATGAGCCTCGAACTCCCCTGCATGGTTCTGCACTCCACCGAGCATCCACGGGACTGTATGATAGTCACGTTCGGCGTCAGTTCCAGTGGCCGCTATGAACGCTTCTCCGTGATCGATCATCAGGAAGCGGTCACCCTTAACTAGGATGTTGGGGTTCGGAACACAGCGATCCCAGTTCTGGATGATGGTGTCAAACAGATAGATCTCTGCCGACAGTTGGACGTTGTCACGCGAGATCGACATGGAGTCGCTCCACTCAATCCAGCCCGGGCCGCCGCTCAGCGATCCGAACAGAATTTCCGGACCTGCCTGAAGACGTGTCCTGAGATGGACGTCTGGCTCGCCAGCCACAACCTCTGGCGTAAGCTGTATCTGCAAAGGCAGTGCACAGGGCAAGCCGAGTTGCTGAGCCAAACGTCCTGCGAACCACTCACGCTCCAAGAGGTAAGGGAACGGCTTATCACCTAGATGCGGTGCCTTTAGGTAAGCTTCGAACTCAGTGCCATCAGGCGCTTCGGCGACGACCCTTACAGGTCTGGTTCGACCGTAGTCAGGTCGCGATGCGATACCGGATAGATGACAGATCAAGCTAAAGCCTGCCCACTAAGATAAGTCGCTCAATTACAATGACTTCTTCCCAGCATCATTTGCAAGTGCAACCGTTGCGCGAGGTCGTGTGAAAGGCGCCCGCAAGCTGCGGCGGGCATATAGCACTTCCATTAACCACCCCCTTAACAAACCCTTACCGTCCACACCCATTCCCCAGCAAAATCAACCGCTTACCCCCATCCGTCCACCGTGGACACCCCACCGGAGTCCCTTGCGGCCCCCGCCCCCAAGAAACCCCCTTCCCTTCCCCGATTTCCCCCGTATAGTCGCCCCCCATGATCAGGGGCTATCATATCCACTCCCTCGGGGCGACCGCTCGCCCCCTCTTGCCCCGTGGTCTCCTCCTTCTTAGCCGCCTCTGAGCGTGCCCCCGGGCGCGACCGCTCAGAGGTGACCAGCGCCCCCCAGCACCGCAGCTAAGAGAAGGACCCCGACATGACTCAGGATAAGGTCGTCATCTTCGACACCACCCTCCGCGACGGCGAACAAAGCCCCGGCGCGACCATGACCCACGAGGAAAAGCTGGAGATCGCCTCCCTCCTCGACGAGATGGGCGTCGACATCATCGAGGCCGGCTTCCCCATCGCCTCCGAAGGCGACTTCGCCGCCGTGACCGAGATCGCGAAGCGGAGCCGGAACTCCACCATCTGCGGCCTCGCCCGCGCGAATTTCAAGGACATCGACCGCTGCTGGGAGGCCGTCAAACACGCCCGCTCCCCGCGCATCCACACCTTCATCGGCACCTCCCCCCTCCACCGCGCGATCCCGAACCTGGACATGGACCAGATGGCCGAGAGGATCCATGAAACCGTGACCCACGCGAGGAACCTCTGCGACAACGTCCAGTGGTCCCCGATGGACGCGACCCGGACGGAGAACGACTACCTCTGCCGCGTGGTGGAAATCGCGATCAAGGCCGGGGCGACGACGATCAACATCCCCGACACTGTCGGCTACACCTACCCGATGGAGTCCGCGAAGATCATCCACATGCTCCTGGAACGCGTGCCGGGAGCCGACACGATCATCTTCGCCACCCACTGCCACAACGACCTCGGCATGGCGACCGCCAACGCCCTCGCCGCCGTGGAAGCCGGGGCAAGACAGATCGAATGCACGATCAACGGCCTCGGCGAACGGGCGGGGAACACGGCGCTGGAAGAGGTCGTGATGGCGATGCGGGTCAGGAACGACATCCTGCCGTTCCAGACCGGGATCGACACCACCAAGATCATGAACCTCTCCCGCCGCGTCAGCCAGGTCTCGGGCTTCCCGGTCCAGTTCAACAAGGCCATCGTCGGCAAGAACGCCTTCCTGCATGAGTCCGGCATCCATCAGGACGGCGTCCTGAAGAACGTCCAGACCTTCGAGATCATGCGGCCCGAGGATATTGGGCTGACCCAGAAGAACATCGCGATGGGCAAGCATTCCGGCCGCGCCGCCCTGCGGGCCAAGCTGAAGGAGCTGGGCTTCGACTTGGCCGATAACCAGCTGAACGACGTCTTCGTCCGGTTCAAGGCTCTGGCCGACCGGAAGAAGGAGGTCTACGACGACGACCTGATCGCGCTGGTAAGCGATGAGCAGACCAACGACGCCTACGAATACCTGCAGCTCAAGAAGCTGCGGGTGGTCTGCGGGACCGAAGGGCCGCAAGAGGCGGACATGATCCTGACCATCGACGGCAAGGACCATCACATCGACGCCACGGGCGACGGCCCGGTGGATGCGGCGTTCAACTGCGTGAAGATGCTCTTCCCCCACAAGGCGCGGCTGGAGGTCTACCAGGTCCATGCGGTGACCGAGGGGACCGATGCGCAGGCGACGGTCAGCGTCCGGCTGCAGGAAGACGGGCGGATCGTGACGGGGTCCTCGGCCGATACCGACACGATCGTCGCCTCGACCCGGGCCTATATCAACGCGCTGAACCGACTGATTGTCCGGCGGCAGAAGACCGCCCCGGGCGAGGATGTGAAGACCGTCTCCTACCACGGCGAGTGACGGAAAGGCCCGAAATGTCCACGGTGGACATTTCGGGCAACCTTCTGTTATGTAACATCTATTCTGCGGACGTTAACCTTCTGGAAAGGTCTGCCCACGGCCCATCTCCCGCACATAGTCAACGAAAGCCCGCAGGGGTGGCGCGGGGTTGCGGCGGCTGGGGAAATACAGGTAGGCCCCCGGAAAAGCTGGAGTCCAGTCGGCAAGCAGTTGCACCAGCCGACCGGCAGAAATGAGGTCCCGCACCTCATCCTCGAAGAAAAACCCGATCCCGACGCCCGCAACCGTGGCGGCCACACGCAGATCCGTGTCGCGTGAGATGAGCGGACCGTTCACGGCAATCCGCAGTGCTTCGCCCTCCTTCTCGAACTCCCAGCGGTAGGGCGTCCCGGTGGAAGGCGTCAGCGTGACCATGCAGGCGTGGTCGGCAAGGTCACGCGGATGCAGCGGCTCCGGATGGCGCGCCAGATAGTCTGGGGCGGCGACGCAGATCATCCGCAGATCGCCGCCGAAGGGCACGGCAATCATGTCGCCTTCCAGCCGTTCGGCCAGCCGGATGCCTGCGTCGAACCCCAAAGCCACGATGTCGACCAGCGCGTCGTTCGAGGCGACCTCCAGCCGCACCCGGGGGTAGCGCGCCAGAAATCCCGGCACCAGACGCGCCAGATGCGGCATCGCGACCCGGACCACGTCCAGCCGCAAACGCCCTGACACTTCACCTGCCGCGGCGAATGCGGTGTCCACCACGCCGTCCAGATCGTCCAGCACCGGCAGGAGCCGCTCTGCCAGCGCCTGCCCGGCCGCAGTGGGCGCGACTGACCGCGTCGTCCGGTTCAGAAGTCGTTGGCCCAGCCGATCCTCCAGCGCGCGGATGGTCTGGCTGAGAGCCGAGGGCGAAACCCCCAGATGCGCCGCCGCGCGGGTAAAGCTGCCGTGCCGGACGACGGCGGCAAAGGCCCGCAGTTCCGCATAGTCGCCGCCGCGCATTCCTTAGCCCCACTTCAAAGCTTATTCCGATACTGTCGGATTATCGCATAAATCGTCCTGTGGCAGAAGGGGGCATCAAGAACAGGAGACAGGATCATGTGGAAACTTATCAAGAGATGGTGGGAAGCCGAAGGTGCGCTGGTCGGGCTGCAGGGTGTAAGCGACCGGATGCTTGAGGATATGGGGCTGGAACGGGAAGGCCTTCGCGCGCGGGTGCTGGGCGAGGCCCCGGACCGGCCGGCCGGGACCACCCCGTCCTGCGCCTGCCAGCCGACCCGCAGGCTTGCAGGCGTCTGAGGCGGGCTGACCTGCACGCTGCCCAGCGGGGTCAGGGAATGGCCGCGATGGTCAGGAAGGCGAAGAAGATCACCAGATGGATGCCGCCCTGCAGGATGGTGGTTCGACCTGTGGCCAGCGTCAGCGTCGCCATGAACAGCGACAGGACCAGAAGGACCATATGTTCCGCCTCAAGCCCAAGGACAAGCGTCTGTCCCAGGGCCAAGGAGATCAGGGCCACGGCGGGTATCGTCAGGCAGAGGCTCGCCAGTGCCGACCCGAGGGCCAGGTTGATGCTGGTCTGCAAGCGGTTGGCCCGCGCCGCGCGCAGGGAGGCGACCGCCTCGGGCATCAGCACGATCAGCGCGATGACGACGCCGATCAGTTCCGCAGGCAGGCCTGACCGCGCAATCGCCGCCTCGACGGGATGCGACAGAAGCTCGGCCAGAAGAACGACCGACAGCAAGGACAAGGGCAGCAGGCCGAGCGCGATCAGAAAGTCGCGCCGGTCGGGCGGCGGGCCATGGTCATCCGCCTCGGCCTCCTCCTTGAAGTCGTCCTTGTGCCGGATCGTCTGGACAAACAGGAACAACCCGTACAGCGCCAGTGACATGACGGCGACAAAGACCAGCTGGGCTGGTGCGTAGACCGGCCCCGGCACCGTTGTCGTATAGTTCGGCAGGACCAGGCAGAGCACCGCCAGCGTCCCGAGGACCCCCAGCGCGGCGCTGGCGCTGCGGGCCTGGAAGCTTTGCTCGTGGAACCGGATCCCGCCGGTCAGAAGGCAGAGCCCGACAATGCCGTTCAGGACGATCATGATCGCCGCAAAGACGGTGTCGCGGGCGATGCTGCTGTCGGCTTCGGGCGTGGACAAGAGCATCGAGATGATCAGCGACACCTCGATCACGGTCACTGCCAGCGCCAGGATGATGGACCCGAATGGCTGGCCGATCCGGTGGGCCACCGTCTCGGCGTGGTGGACGGCGGCGAACACTGCCGCGAAGAGGATCGGAACGGCAATCACAAGCACAAGGAGCGGCAGACTGCCATGCAGGACGGACATTCCGATCACGCTGATGCCAGTCGCAACAAGCGGAAGGATCCACGACCAGGCCGGTGTGCCCGTAGCTAGGGACATGCGCTGCCTTTCCCGTTGGTCAGAGCCAATGGCTGCAGGCCTGTCCGGCCATGCGATCAGGACGATAACATCCCGAGGGACGGCGTCCAGCGCAACGCGCAACGGGCATTGTCCCGGCGGGTCCGCTTGCGCGCGGCTAAAGTGGGCCGAAACGCGCGGTGATCGCCGCCGCATGTGCCGACAGCGCCGGAGCCTTGGCCCAGTCGGCCAGAAGGTCGGCCCAGTGCAGCGCGACAAAACTGACGTCGTCGCCCTTTACCGCGCTTGCAAAGTCGGCGATCTCGGCTGCATGCCGCGCGATTGCGTCGGGAGACATCGGCTTGCCGCTGGCCCAGATCGCCGGGGACGCGTGCAGATAGACCAGCACAGCCCCCAGGCCGCGCTTCACGCTTTGGGTACGCAGCGCATAGGCGTGCTTCACCAGTTGCACCGCATCAAGGCAGCGATAGGCCTGCCGCCCTTCGATCAGCGCCAGCCGCATCGCGGTGTAGCGCGCCATGCCCTTGCCCCAGTCGCGGCTGTCGAAGGCTTCGGAAAATCTGGTGGCCTTGCCCGGACGGAACGGCTCATAACGCTTGGACTCTACCCCGACCAGCGTCGTCGCTGTGGTGATCGCCGCGTCGAGCCAGGGATGCCGACCGCCCGACCATGGAAAGCGCAGCTCGGCCTCGATGTCGACGGTCTGCGGCTGGCCCATCGGGACACCCGGCAAGGGTGGCAGGCTGCTCGGGCGGTCCAGAAACCAGCCGAAGGCATTCACCGCCAGCGCTGAAGAAGACTCGGGCGAGCCGAACTTGCCCGAGGCGACCTCGTTGCCCGGGGACCGCGCGAGAGCGGCCAGCACTGCCGCTGCCGAAACGCCGGGGAGGAACTCGGGCGCGGTCATCCCTTCATCTCTTGCAGCGTGTTGCCGCCATCCACCACCAGCATCGCGCCAGTAACGTAGGACGCTTCCTCCGAGGCCAGGAACAGGGCACAGGCGGCCACCTCGTCCGGTGTCCCTGGACGGCCTGCGGGGGTGCGTTGTCCTGCGCGGATCTCGTCCTCGGACGAGCTTTCGGTCTGGATCCAGCCGGGCAGCACCGCGTTGCAGGTCACCCCGCTGCCGCCGTATTCCAGCGCGATCGACCGGGTCATGCCGGTGATCGCCGCCTTGGCCGTGGCATAGGCAGACGATCCGTCGATGGTCACCACCGGCCCGGTGACCGAAGAGATGTTGACGATCCGCCCATAGCCCCGCGCGGCCATTCCGGGCAGGGCCGCGCGGCATGAGTGGAAGGTGGTGTTGATGTTCAGCGCCATGTGATGCGCCCAGGCGGCGTCAGTCCAGCCGGCCAGGCGCGCGCGGTCGACCTCCTTGCCCGACTGGGTCATGCCGGCGTTATTCACCAGGATCTCGACCGGTCCCAGGGCATCCTCGACCGCGCGGAACAGGCCTGCCACCTGGTCGGGATCGGTCAGATCGGCGACATGGGAAAAGCAGCCGAGCTGGGTGGCGCGCGCATGGATGCGGTCGGTCGTGGCCGTCACCGCGACCTTCGCCCCACCCGCGACCAGTCCCCGGGCGATGGCGAAACCGATTCCCCCGGGGCTTCCCGCCCCTGTCACCAGCGCAACCCTCCCTGCCACTTTGGTCATGGTTTCCCCCCGCCTTGGATCTCATCACCGCAAGGATATCGCAAAACTGCAATTCAGCACTGAAGAAAGGCAGAAAACTGCAAGAGAAATGTCGGATTTCTGCCAGCACGCGGAATTGAGCCAGCATCGGGTAGCAGGGCTTCCGCTTCCCCCCGCCCTGCCCCTATAAGAGGCAGCCCCGTCGGACCCCCGAGTCGGGGCCAAGATCGTTGCTTGCCCCAGAGACCACCAAAGGACCTCTCATGTCGCTTTTCCCAAGCCTGTTTTCCTCGGACATGGCCATCGACCTCGGGACCGCGAACACGCTGGTCTACATCCGTGGCAAGGGGATCGTGCTGAACGAGCCTTCGGTGGTGGCCTATCACAACAAGGACGGCAAGAAGGTCGTCCTCGCGGTGGGCGAGGATGCCAAGCTGATGCTGGGCCGGACGCCGGGAACCATCGAGGCGATCCGCCCGATGCGCGACGGGGTGATCGCCGACTTCGAGGCGGCGGAAGAGATGATCAAGCATTTCATCCGCAAGGTGCACAAGCGGTCGACCATCTCGAAACCCAAGATCATCGTCTGCGTGCCCCACGGCGCGACGCCGGTGGAAAAGCGCGCCATCCGCCAGTCGGTGCTGTCGGCGGGCGCCAAGCGCGCCGGGCTGATCGCCGAACCCATCGCGGCGGCCATCGGGGCGGGTATGCCGATCACGGAACCCACGGGCAACATGGTCGTCGACATCGGCGGCGGGACCACGGAAGTGGCGGTCCTCAGCTTGGGTGACATCGTCTATGCGCGGTCGGTCCGCGTCGGTGGTGACCGGATGGATGAGGCGATCGTCTCCTACCTGCGCCGCCACCAGAACCTACTGATCGGGGAATCGACGGCGGAACGCATCAAGACCTCCATCGGCACGGCGCGGATGCCGGATGACGGGCGCGGGTCCTCGATGACCATCCGGGGCCGCGACCTTCTGAACGGCGTGCCGAAGGAAACCGAGATCAATCAGGCCCAGGTGGCCGAGGCGCTGGCCGAACCCGTGCAGCAGATCTGCGATGCGGTGATGCAGGCGCTGGAAGCCACCCCGCCGGACCTGGCGGCCGACATCGTCGACCGGGGCGTGATGCTGACCGGCGGCGGGGCGCTCTTGGGGGAACTCGACCTGTCCCTGCGCGAACAGACCGGGCTGTCGATCAGCGTGGCCAACGAGTCACTGAATTGTGTTGCCCTGGGGACCGGGAAAGCGCTGGAATACGAGAAGCAGCTTCGGCATGTGATCGACTACGACACCTAAGCCATCCCGCTTGAAAAAGGCCTGACCAATTGGCCAAGAACCGCACCGCACCCGAGGAATACTCGCGGCCCCTGCGCAGGCTTCTGGTCTGGCTGGCCGTGCTGGTGCTGTTGGCCTTTTTCCTGTTGTGGCGGATCGACAGCCCGCGGGTCGAACGCTTTCGCGCGGCGCTGATCGACGCGGTGGTGCCGAACCTCGATTGGGCGATGGCGCCGGTGACGGCGGTCGCCGGGATGATCGACGACTTCCAAAGCTATACCCGCATCTACGAACAGAACCAGGAACTGAAGCGAGAGCTGCAGCAGATGAAGGCCTGGAAAGAGGCCGCGCTGCAGCTGGAGCAAAAGAACGCGCGGCTTCTGGACCTGAACAAGGTGCGGCTGGACCCGAAGCTGACCCATGTGACCGGCGTGGTGATGGCGGATAGCGGGTCGCCCTTCCGGCAGTCGGTGCTGCTGAATGTGGGCGAGCGCGACGGCATCCGTGACGGCTGGGCGACGATGGACGGGATCGGGCTGGTGGGCCGGATTTCCGGGGTTGGCCCGCGCACGTCGCGGGTGATCCTGGTCACCGATTCCAACAGCCGGATTCCGGTGACGATCCAGCCCTCGGGGCAAAAGGCGCTTTTGTCCGGCGACAACTCGCCCCTGCCGCCGCTGGAATTTGTCGAGGATACCGACGAAGTGCGTCCGGGCGACCGGGTCGTGACCTCGGGCGACGGCGCGGTGTTCCCGGCGGGGCTGCTGGTCGGTCAGGTGGCGCTTGGCACCGACAAGCGGCTGCGGGTGGTGCTGGCGGCGGATTATCAGCGGCTGGAATTCCTGCGCGTCCTGCGCAGCCATGAGCTGGAGCCGATCACCGACCCTGGCAGCCTGGTGGCGCCCCCTGCCACGCTGCCCTTGCCCGACACCTCGACCGGGGCGGCCGAGGCAGCAGCGGCGGCCCCGCCGACAGCCACGGAAGGTGGCGACGTCGAGGCAGCCGGGTCCGGCGCGGCCGAAAGCCCCGAGCCGGAGGCCGGCGATGGCTGAGTTCTGGCGGCAAGAGCACTGGATCTTCCGCGGCCTGTTCCTGGCCATCGCGCTGATGCTGCTGTTCCTGCGGCTGTTGCCTTTGGGCAATGCGCCGGGGGCACTGCCCGGGCCGGACATCCTTTTGTGCGTGACCCTGGCCTGGATCGTCCGCCGCCCCGACTTTCTGCCGATGCCGCTGATCCTGGTGGTCTTCCTCGGCGAGGACCTGATCCTGATGCGGCCCCCGGGCCTTTGGGCCGCCATCGTGATCCTGACGACCGAATTCCTGCGCGGTCGCATCGCGCTCACGCGAGAGTTAAGTTTCCTGGTCGAGTGGCTCTTGGTCTCGGGCTTGATGCTTGGCATGATCCTTGTCTACCGACTGGTGCTGGGCATCGCCTTCGTGCCGCAGGCCCCCTTCGGCTTTGCCATCGTGCAGGTCCTGTGGTCGATCGCAGTCTATCCGGTGGTCGTGGGCCTGTCGCGGCTGGCCCTTGACCTGAGAAAGCCCGCAACGGGCGAAGTGGACGATTTCGGGAGACGGTTGTGAGACGCACGGCCCGCGACACCGAGGAAAGCAATCGCACGCTGAACCGGCGCACCCTTCTTCTGGGCGGGGCGATGGGGGCGATGATCGCCGTTCTTGGCGTCCGGATGCGCTATCTGCAGGTCGATCAGGCCGACGAGTTCAAGCTTCTGGCCGAGGAGAACCGGATCAACATCCGCCTGATCCCGCCGGAACGCGGGCTGATCCAGGACCGCAACGGCAAGGTCATCGCCGGGAACGAACAGAACTACCGCGTCGTCATCACCCGCGAGGCGGCTGGTGACGTGGATCTGGTGCTGCGGCGGCTGGCCACCATCATCCCGATGACCGCCGAAGAGATGGAGCAGGCCATCGAAGAGGTGAACGCCCTGTCGGCCTTCGTGCCGGTCACCGTGGCCGAGCGCCTGTCCTGGGACGACTTCTCGAAGGTCGCGGTCAACGCCCCGGCCCTGCCCGGCGTCGTGCCCGAGGTCGGCCAGTCCCGCCGCTATCCGCTGGATTTCGACTTTGCCCATGTCGTGGGCTATGTCGGCCCCGTGTCCGACAAGGACCTGGAAGGGGTGGACTCGCCCGATCCGCTGTTGCGCATCCCGAAGTTCCAGATCGGCAAGATCGGGGTCGAGAAGTGGATGGAAGACACCCTGCGGGGCGAGGCCGGAACCAAGCGGATCGAGGTCAACTCGGCCGGGCGTGTCATGCGCGAGCTGGAGCGTCAGGAAGGCAACCCCGGCAACGACATCCGGCTGACCATCGACGCCGACGTGCAGAATTTTGCCCAGGCCCGGCTGGGCCAGGAAAGTGCCGCCGCCGTGGTGATCGACGTGACCAACGGCGACATCATCTGCATCGCCTCGTCGCCGTCCTTTGACCCAAACCTGTTCGTGCGCGGGATCAGCCACGCCGAATACAACCTGCTGACCGAGAACGACCACCGGCCGCTGGCGAACAAGACCGTCTCGGGTGCCTATCCCCCCGGATCGACCTTCAAGATGGTCACGGCGCTGGCAGCACTAGAGGCCGGCGTGATCGACGCGAACCATTCCGTCTACTGCCCCGGATACCTTGAATTCGGCGGCCGGCGGTTCCACTGCCATTCGCGCGGCGGCCACGGCCAGGTCGGCCTGAGCGAAAGCCTGGAGAAAAGCTGCGACGTCTTCTACTACGACGTGGCCCAGAAGGTCGGCATCGACCGGATGGCCGAGATGGGCCGCAAGCTGGGTCTTGGCCACAAGTTCGAAATCCCGATGTCCGCGGTGACCGAGGGCAACATGCCCGACAAGGCCTGGAAGCTGGCCCGGCACAAGCAGGAATGGCGGATCGGCGACACGATCAACGCCTCGATCGGGCAGGGCTATGTGCTGACCTCGCCCCTGCAACTGGCGGTGATGACGGCCCGCATCGCCAGCGGGCGCGCCGTGGCGCCGCGGCTGGTGCGGATGGTCAACGACCAGGAACTGCCGATTCCCGAAGCGCCGCCGCTGGAAGTGTCGCCGGAATACCTGGCCGCAGTGCGGGCCGGGATGAATGCGGTGGTGAACGGAGAGCACGGCACCGCAAAGTCCAGCCGCATCGTCGAGCCGACGATGGTGATGGCGGGCAAGACCGGGACCAGCCAGGTGCGCAACATCTCGGCGGCAGAACGCGCGGCCGGGGTGATCTCGAACGACGACCTGCCCTGGAACCGCCGCGACCATGCGCTGTTCGTGGGCTATGCGCCGTTCGACGCGCCGCGCTATGCGATTTCGGTCGTGGTGGAACATGGCGGGGGCGGCTCGACCGCAGCCGCGCCCATCGCGCGGGATATCATCCTGCGGGCGATGTCCGGCGGGCTGCCGTCGCTGGAGGCCTATCCTTCCAGCCAGCGCGGCCGGATCGAGACGATGCTGAAGGAACTTCCCCTGCGCGACCCCGTCACCGGGCAGCCGCCCGTGCAGACCGAAACGTAAGGGGGACGCATGAGTTTCCTGGAATACCGCGTCAAGTTTGCGCCGACGGGCATCCGCAAGATCCTGTACCTGAACTGGCCGCTGGTGGTGCTTGTCACCGCCGTCGCCTCGGTCGGCTTCCTGATGCTCTATTCGATCGCGGGCGGGAACCTCGACCTCTGGGCGCGACCGCAGATGGAACGGTTCGGCGTCGGCATGGTGCTGATGTTCATCGTGGCGATGATCCCGATCTGGTTCTGGCGGTCGATGTCGGGCGTGGCCTATATCGTCGCCTTCCTGCTGCTGCTGCTGGTGGAATTCTTCGGCGCGGTCGGGATGGGGGCGCAGCGCTGGATCGACCTTGGCTTCATCCGGCTGCAACCCTCCGAGATGATGAAGTTCACGCTCGTGATGCTGCTGGCGGTCTATTACGACTGGCTGGACCCCAAGCTGGTCTCGCGGCCGCTTTATGTGCTGTTGCCGGTCCTGATGATTGTTGCGCCAACGATCCTCGTCCTGATGCAGCCGAACCTCGGCACCTCGCTGATGCTGATCCTGGCGGGCGCCACCGTGATGTTCGCCGCTGGCGTGTCGCTGTGGTATTTCGGTGCGGTGATCGCGCTGGGGGTCGCGGCTGTCGTGGGCGTCTTCACCTTGCGCGGCACGCCGTGGCAGTTCCTGCATGACTACCAGTACAAGCGGATCGACACCTTCCTCGACCCGTCCGCCGACCCCCTGGGCGCGGGCTACAACATCATCCAGGCGAAGATCGCGCTGGGGTCCGGCGGGTGGAGCGGCAAAGGCTTCATGCAGGGCACGCAATCGCGGCTGAACTTCCTGCCGGAAAAGCACACCGACTTCATCTTCACCACGCTGGCCGAGGAGTTTGGCTTTGTCGGGGCCTTCTCGCTTCTGGCGCTCTACGCCCTCATCATCGGCTTCTGCCTGGTTGCGGCCTTCCAGAACCGCGACCGGTTCTCGGCGCTTCTCATCATCGGGGTGGCGGCGAACTTCTTCTTCTACATCGCGGTGAACCTGTCAATGGTGATGGGGATGGCCCCGGTCGTGGGCGTTCCCTTGCCGCTTCTCAGCTACGGCGGCTCGGCGATGATGGTGCTCTTGGTGGGCTTTGGCCTTGTGCAAAGCGCCCATGTCCACAGGCCACGCTAGGTGCGACTGTTCAGGCGGCACGGACGCTTTCTTCTCTCTTTCTTTCTAGGGCTCTGCGCGGGCCTGGCGGCATGGACTTTGTCTTTTGCGCCCGTCTTTTCCCTGCTGGCGGGGGCGGATTTTCTGTTTCTGACCTACCTTCTCCTCACCCTCCGCATCGTCGGCCAGACCGGCCCTGACGATCTTCGCCGCCATGCCGAGGACGAGGACGAGGGCGTGGCCCTGATCCTGCTTCTGGCCGGTTTGGCCGTGCTGGTGAGTGTGGCCGCGATCTTTCTGGTGCTGAACGCCGATGAAAGCAGCCTTGGCGCGCGGCTGATGGCCCTGGTCAGCCTGCCGCTTGGCTGGGCCACGGTCCACACGCTGATGGCCTTTCATTATGCCTACCTGCACTACCGGGACAAGGAAGCGGGGACAGGCTTTGCCTTCCCCGGACGGGGCGACCCCGATGCCTGGGATTTCCTTTATGCAAGCTTCACCATCGGCATGACCGCGCAGGTCTCGGACGTCGAGGTGACCACGCGCCCCTTGCGCCGCGCGGTTATGCTGCACGGTGTGGCAAGCTTCTTCTACAACACCGGCATCCTGGCGCTGGCAGTGAATGCCGCCGTGACGGCGGGACTGTAGGCGATCTCTTCGACGGAATCGCACCTTGGCCTTCAAAGGCTCCGATCCGGAATTCTCGAAAACTCCGGGACCCGTCCAACCGCCCGCGCGTCGGAAAACCTTGACAAATCCCTAACGCCCGCGCCCAACCTGTTGAAATCCTTCACCCCTGAAATCCGTCCACCGTGGACAGCCCGGAAAGCCCCCATGCCCCTCATCCTTTTCGCCACCCCTGCTCTCTGGCCGGAATATCGCGACACCCTCCCCGCCGCCCTGAAGGAAGCCGGGATCGACGCCACCCTTGTCACCGAGGCCGACCCGGCCCAGGTCGACTACATCGTCTACGCCCCCGCCTCGCCCCTGCAGGACTTCACCCCCTACACCCGGACGAAGGCCGTCCTGAACCTCTGGGCCGGTGTCGAACGGATCGTAGGCAACCCCACCCTGACCCAGCCCCTGTGCCGGATGGTCGACCCCGGCCTGACCGAGGGGATGGTGGAATGGGTCGTGGGCCACACCCTGCGCCACCACCTGGGGATGGACCGCCACATAGTGAACCCCGGCCACGTCTGGGACCCGACCTGCCCACCCTTGGCCCGCGAACGCCCGGTCACGATCCTTGGGATGGGCGCGCTGGGTTCCGCCTGCGCCGATGCCCTCCGCGCCCTCAACTTCCCTGTCACCGGCTGGAGCCGCAGCGAGAAACCCGGCCAACTGCATGGCGAACACGGGCTGCGCAAAGCGCTGTCCACCGCACAGATCCTGGTGACCCTGCTGCCCAAGACGCCGGAGACCGAGAACCTGCTGAACGCCGACCGCCTCGCCCTCCTCCCCCGCGGGGCCGTCATCCTGAACCCCGGCCGGGGCGCCCTGATCGACGACGACGCCCTCCTCGCGGCCCTTGACGCGGGCCGGATCGGCCACGCGACGCTGGATGTCTTCCGCGTCGAACCCCTGCCGCAGGATCACCGCTTCTGGTCGCACCCGAAGATCACCGTCACCCCCCACATCGCCGCCGACACCCGTGCGCTGACCTCGTCCCGCGTGATCGCCGAAAACATCCGGCGGGGCGAGGCCGGGGAGCCCTTTCTCTACCTAGTCGACCGGGCGCGGGGCTACTGACCGCCGCTCCTCGCTTGCTTCGGTCGCTCTTCGCTGACCTCGCGAGAAGCGACCGACGGAAGCGAAGAGCCGCCCCGGGCGCAACAGGTCGCGAACGGGACAGCTGGAACCCGCGCTCCATGCCAGCACTTCTGCAAACGAGGTGCGGAAATGCGATACGGGCAGGGCGTGGCACTGGTTCTGGCGGCGGGGGCGCTCTGGTCGCTGATGGGCCTGATGCTGCGCCAGATCGAGGATGCGACGGTCTGGCAGATCCTGTTCTGGCGGTCCGTCGGCGTGGTGCCGGTCCTTTTTGCCTTCACCATCTGGACTTCGGGCGGCAGGCCCTTCCAGTCGATCCGCCGGATCGGCATCGCCGGGACCGTGGGCGCGTTCGGCCTGGTCTTCGCCTTTGCGGGCGCGATCTACGCGATCCAGTCGACCACCGTCGCCAATGCTGTCTTCCTGTTCACCGCCTCGCCCTTCGTGGCGGCGGTCCTGGGCTGGATCTTGCTGGGGGAACGGGTCGGGGGCTGGACCTGGGCAGCCATCGGCCTTGCGGTCTTCGGCATGTACCTGATGGTCCGCGAGGGCCTTGAGCTTGGAGCGCTGCACGGCAACCTCGCGGCGCTTCTGTCGGCGGCGGGGTTCGGCGCCTTCTCGGTCGCGCTGCGCTGGGGCAAGGTCGGGGACATGCTGCCGGTGTCGATGCTGGGCGCGGTGTTCTCGGTCATCGTGGCGGGGGCCGTGTTGACCCTGCAGGGCCAGCCGATCCGCGTCTCGACCTGGGACATGGGGGTGGCGGTCGTGATGGGGATGGGCATCCTGGCCCTTGGCATGGTCGCCTACACTCTGGGCTCAAAGGTCATCCCGGCGGCGCAGCTGACGCTTCTGTCGCTGATCGAGGTCCTGCTGGCGCCGATCTGGGTGTTTGTCCTGCTGGGCGAGACGGCGAGTGCCGCCACGTTTATCGGCGGCGGGGTGCTTCTGGCCGCCGTGGCGCTGAACGCGGTGATGGGCGCGCGGGGGCCACGCGCGCAGGGGGTTGCGGAAACGCCCTGACCTGTGAATGATTGATCAAATTCGCGGGCCACGATGCAGCGCGAGTCCCGGGGAGAGTGATCAGATGCGGTCCGAGCCGCAAGATACCGAGGGCGGCCCCTGCTGGCCGCGCAAGCCTGAATTCGGTGGTGCGTCGGGGTTTGTCCCCTTCGTCCCCGGGGCCGAGGCCCCCTCCCCAGAAACCGACATTCAGGAAAGAGGCGCGACATGCCTGGTAATCTGACCCTAGACGACTTGAAGAAGGCCGTGAAATCCGGCGAAATCGACACCGTGATCGCGGCCGGCATCGACATGCAGGGCCGCCTGATGGGCAAGCGCTTCCACGCGCAGTTCTTCGTGGACGGCGGCTGGGAGGAAACCCACTGCTGCAACTACCTTCTCACCGTGGACATGGAGATGAACACGGTGCAGGGCTACAAGTCCTCGTCCTGGGAGACGGGTTATGGCGACTACACGCTGAAGCCCGACCTCAAGACGCTGCGCCGCCTGCCCTGGCTGCCTGGGACTGCCCTTGTGCTGGGCGACACCCAGGACCACGCCACCCATGCCGACGTGCCCCACGCGCCTCGGTCGATCCTGAAGCGGCAGGTCGAACGTGCCCGAGCGATGGGGTTTGAACCCATGATGGCGACCGAACTGGAGTTCTATCTGTTCGAGAACTCCTACGAGAACCTCCGCGACGGGGGGCTGAACGCGCTCCGCACCGTGGGCGGCTACAACGAGGACTACCACATCTTCCAGACGACGAAGGAAGAGGACGTCATGCGCGCCGTGCGGAACGGGCTGTATGGCGCGGGCATCCCGGTGGAGAATTCGAAGGGCGAGGCCGAGGCGGGGCAGGAGGAGATCAACTACCGCTATTCGGACGCTCTGGATACGGCCGACAACCACGTGATCATCAAGAACGCGATCAAGGAAATCGCCTGGTCCAAGGGCAAGTCGGTGACCTTCATGGCGAAATACGACCACCGCCGGGCAGGGTCGTCCAGCCACATCCACCAGAGCCTCTGGTCGAAGGACGGCAAGGCCAGCTTTGCCGACAAGGCTGACAGCCACGGCATGTCCGACCTGATGAAGCACTACCTGGCGGGCCAGCTGCACCACGCCCGCGACATCACCGCCTTCCTCGCTCCGTATGTGAACAGCTACAAGCGCTTCACCATCGGCATGTTCGCCCCCACCAAGGCCGTGTGGAGCGCGGACAACCGGACCGCAGGCTTCCGCGTCTGCGGCGTCCATACCAAGGCCGTGCGGGTGGAATGCCGCATTCCGGGGTCCGACGTGAACCCCTATCTTGCCTGCGCGGCGCTGCTGGCCGCGGGTCTTGACGGGATCGAGAAGAAGATGGCGCTGGAACCCGAAATGCGGGGCGACATGTATTCGGCCAAGGGCATCCGCGAGATCCCGCACACCCTGCGCGAGGCGGCGGACTTGCTGAACAAGTCGACGATGCTGCGGCAGGCCTTCGGCGACGACGTGATCGACCACTATCACCACGCCGCCCAGTGGGAGATTTCCGAGACCGATCGCGTCGTCACGGATTTCGAACGCGAGCGTCTGCTGGAACGCGCCTGAGCCCGCGGGAGGAGATCATGACGGAAGACAAGTGGGCAGGCGGGTGTCAGTGCGGGGCGGTGCGGTACGAGTTCACCGTTCCCCCGGACAACGCCTGCCTGTGCCATTGTCGCATGTGCCAGAAGCAGGTGGCAGGCCCCTTTGCCGCCTGGGCTGGCTCGCATCGCGACTTCTTCCGGGTCACGCGTGGCGCCATCGCGCATTTCCAAAGCTCGGCAGATGCCCTACGTGGCTTCTGCCGCGACTGCGGGACGCCCCTGACCTATGAGGCGTTGTCACGGCCAAGGGTCGATGTCACCATCGGTTCGCTTGACCGCCATGCCGAGATCCGGCCCGAGCATAACGTCGGCACCGAAGCGATGGAGCCTTGGCTGGCCGAGATAACGCATCTGCCCTCGACCCAGACAGGTGAGGGCGATAATGGCGTCGGCGACACTGTCGAGCGGTTCGACCTGATCCGCCAAAGCAACCTTCAGCATCCGGACCACGACACTGCGGTCTGGCCGCCAACCTGACACGTGGGCCGGGGCGACCCTGGCCCGAAAGACAATCGTTGGGAAAATCCCGACAGACGAGGACTGACATGAAACCTATCCAACTGATTTCTCCCGTCGATGGCCGGGTCTATGCCGAGCGGATGCCGCTGTCGGCTGACGCCGCCGATGCCGTCGTAGCCCGCGCGAAGGCCGCTCAGAAGCCCTGGGCCGCGCGTCCGCTGGAAGAGCGGATCGCCCTGGTCAAGGCCGGGGTCGCGAAGCTGAACACCATGTCCGAGGTGGTGGTCGAGGAAATCGCCTGGCAGATGGGCCGCCCGACCCGCTACGGTGGCGAGTTCGGCGGGGTGAATGCCCGCACCGACTACATGGCCTCGATCGCCGCCAAGACCCTCGCGCCCGAAATGATCGAGGACAGCGACAAGTTCCGCCGCTACCTCGCGCGAGAACCGGTGGGCGTCGTCTTCATCATCGCGCCGTGGAACTATCCGTACCTCACCACGATCAACACCCTCGTCCCTGCGCTGATCGCCGGTAACACGGTGGTGCTGAAGCACGCCTCGCAGACCCTCTTGGTGGGCGAACGGCTGGCCGAGGCCTTCCATGCCGCCGGAGTTCCGCAGGACGTGTTCCAGAACGTCGTCCTTGACCACGCCACGACCGAAGCCCTGATCGCCAAACGCAGCTTCGGTTTCGTGAACTTCACAGGCTCGGTCGGCGGCGGGCAGGCCATCGAACGCGCAGCCGCGGGGACCTTCACGGCCCTGGGGCTGGAGCTTGGCGGGAAGGACCCGGGCTATGTGCGTGAGGATGCGAACCTGGACCTCGCGGTCGATGTCCTGATGGACGGCGCGATGTACAACGCGGGTCAGTGCTGCTGCGGCATCGAGCGCATTTACGTTCACGAAAAGCTCTTCGACAGCTTCGTCGAGAAGTCCGTGGCCTGGGTCGGCCAGCTGAAGCTTGGCAACCCCTTCGACGCCTCGACCACCCTCGGGCCCATGGCGCACAAGCGGTTCGCCCAGACGGTGCGCGACCAGACGGCGGAGGCCATCGCCAAGGGTGCGAAGCCGCTTCTCGACCCGAAGAAGTTCGCCGATGACGGGGGTGCCTACCTCGCGCCCCAAATCCTCATCAACGTCGACCATTCGATGCGGGTGATGAAGGAAGAATCCTTCGGTCCCGTCGTCGGTATCATGCCGGTGAAGAACGACGCCGAGGCGATCCGCTTGATGAACGACTCGCCCTACGGCCTGACCGCGAGCATCTGGACCGAAGACTACGACACCGCCGCCGCCATTGGCGCGCAGGTCGAAACCGGGACCGTTTTCATGAACCGGGCCGACTACCTTGACCCCGCCCTGACCTGGACCGGTGTCAAGGACACCGGGCGCGGGACGTCGCTTTCCTATCTCGGGTTCCATTCGGTGACCCGGCCGAAATCCTATCACCTCAAGAAAGTCTAACGTCATGACCCACAACGTTCCCAACCGGAACTGGTCCTACCCCACCGCGATCAAGTTCGGCGTCGGCCGGATCGCGGAACTGGCCGATCACGCCAAGTCCATCGGCCTGACGAAGCCGCTCCTTGTGACCGACAAGGCGCTGGCCAGCCTGCCGATCACCAAAGGCGCGCTGGACGTGCTGGAGGCCGGTGGCCTTGGCCGCGCGGTCTTCTCGGACGTGGACCCGAACCCGAACGAAATCAACATGGCCGCCGGGATCGAGGTCTACCTTGGCGGAGGCCACGACGGGGTGATCTGCTTCGGCGGTGGCTCGGCTTTGGACCTGGGCAAGATGATCGCCCTGATGGCGCATCAGCCGAAGAAGCTGAAAGTCTGGCAGCTGGAGGATATCGACGACTGGTATACTCGCGCCGATGCCTCGAAGATCGCCCCGATCATCGCGGTGCCGACGACCGCCGGGACGGGGTCAGAAGTGGGCCGGGCGGGGGTGCTGACGAACAGCGAGACCCACAAGAAGAAGATCATCTTCCACCCCAAGCTGATGCCCGCCGTCACGATCTGTGACCCGGCGCTGACCACCGGGATGCCGAAGTTCATCACCGCAGGCACCGGCATGGACGCGCTGGCGCATTGCCTGGAGGCGTTCTCCAGCCCCTTCTACCACCCGATGTCGCAAGGCATCGCGCTGGAAGGGATGCGGCTGGTGTTCGAGAACCTGCCCAAGGTCTACGCCGACCCGAACGACCTCGACGCCCGCGCGCATATGATGTCGGCAGCGGCGATGGGGGCGGTGGCGTTCCAGAAGGGGCTTGGGGCCATCCATGCCCTCAGCCACCCGATCGGCGCGGTCTACAACACGCACCACGGCACCACGAACGCCGTGGTCATGCCGATGGTGCTGGACTTCAACCGCAAGGCGGTGAAGGACCGGCTGGCCTCGGCGGCGGCCTATTGCGGGATCAAGGGCGGCTACAAGGGGTTCTACCAGCGCATCCTTGACCTGCGGACGACGCTGAACATCCCGGAAAACCTGACCAAGCTGGGCGTCAAGGACCCCGACCTCGACATGCTGACCAAGATGGCGCTGGAGGACCCGTCCTGCGGCGGCAACCCGGTCAAGATGACCAAGAAGAACACGCGCGCGCTGTTCGAGGCCTGTCTGTAAGGTGGGCAGGCCCGCCCACCCTGCCGCGGAGTTCGCCCGGCGGTGACGACACGCGAAACGACCGACATCGCCGTGATCGGCGCGGGCGTGGTGGGGCTGGCCATCGCGCTGGAACTGATCGACCAGGGCCACGAGGTGGTGCTGGTCGATCCCGGCCATCCCGGCATGGGGGCCAGCTACGGCAATGCGGGGACCATCGCCGGTTACGCGACCAGCCCGGTCGGCACGCCCGATGTCCTGCGGTCGTTGCCCTCGCTTCTCTTCTCGAAGACCTCTCCGCTGGCGATCCGGCATCGTGCACTGCCCTCGCTGGCGCCCTGGCTTCTGCGGTTCCTTTGGCAGTCGCTGCCCGCCCAGGCCGAACGCAACGCCCGCGCGCTGGCGGCGCTGTTGTCGGATGCGGCGACGCTGTGGGATGATCTTGTGCTGCGGGTGCAGGGGGCGGGCATCCTGCAACGGCGCGGCTGTCTTTACCTGTACGAGACGCCCAAGGCCTTCACTGCCGCCTGGGCCGAGTTGGATCGTCGCCGGGCGCTGGGGGTGGATGTCGAATTGATCGGCCCCGAAAGCCTGGCCGAGCTGGAGCCTGGCCTGCCCGCGCGGCTTGGCGGGGCGGCGTATTTCACCGGGGCGACCTTTCTGGATGACCCGGGCCGGATGATGGGGTTGATCGCCGCCGCCGTCCTGCCCCGCGCCCGGCATATCCAGGCCCGGGCGGACCGGCTGGAGCGGCGGGCGGATGGCGTGGTGATCGAGGGGCCGGGCCTGCACCTGCACGCCCGCCGTGTCGTCATCGCCGCCGGGGCACATTCGCGCGACCTGGCGCGGCAGGTCGGGGACCGCATCCCCCTGGATACCGAGCGGGGCTATCATGTCGAATGGGACATGGCCGAACCGCTGCTCACGCGCCCCGCCTGTCCCACGGCGCGGGGCTTCTACTTCTGCCCGATGGCGGGCCGATTGCGGGTAGCCGGGACCGTGGAACTGGGTGGGCTCAGCCTACCGCCTTCCCCCCACCGTATCGCGAAGCTGGTCGAAGGCGCGCGGGCGTTCTTTCCCCAGCTTGGCCCCCCGGACCGAGAATGGATGGGCTTCCGCCCCTCGATCCCCGACAGTCTGCCGGTGATCGGCCCGTCGCGCGGAGGCGGCGAAGTGATTCATGCCTTCGGCCACGGGCATCTCGGGGTGACGCTGGCCCCGGTGACGGCGCGGATCGTCGCGGGCCTGATCGACGGGCATCCAACGGGGATCAACATCGCGCCCTACCGGCCGACGCGGTTCTGACGGAGGGGCAAGGAAAAACCCGGCAGCTTGCGCTGCCGGGTTCAGGGTAGGGTCAGGCCGTCAACGGCGGTCCCGGCTTCGATCAGCCGCCACCGTTGTCATCGTCGTCGTTGCCGCAGGCAACCGCGCAGATCAGGATCAGGCCGACAACGAAGGGAACGATCCAGCCCGAACGGGGCGAGGCGGCTTCGACCACCGGCTCTTCCTCGACAACTACAGGGCCACCGGCGAATGCGGTGGTCGAGGTGAAAGCCAGAGTGAAGGCGAGAAGCGGCGCAGCAAGTTTCTTCATGTCCAAATCCTTCCAGGTTCAGAGGGCAGCTTGCATTTTCGGAGTATACCTGGATCTGGAACGGGGCAAGAAAGGCCATCACAAGACCGGAATTTCCCGTGAAACAGTTGCGCTCACACAACTCCGCTTCGGCAACGGCAACGGCCCATCGACCGATTGCAGGGATTGTCGCACCGACTTCCTTGTTTTCCCATAATGTCGCGTGGCGGAGCAGATGTCTTCCGCGTCTTCGAATACGGGCCTCGGGGTTTGATCCGGACCCAGGTCACGACATGGGCGGATCTGAAGGCGCGGCAAGGAAAAACCCGGCAGCTTGCGCTACCGGGTTCAGGGTAGGTCTGGGCAGTCGCGTCAGGTCAGGCCTTCAGCGCCAGTCCGGGATCGGCTCAGGTTTGCGGCTCGTCGTCGTTGCCGCAGGCAACCGCGCAGATCAGGATCAGGCCGACAACGACCGGAACGATCCAGCCCGAACGGGGCGAGGCGGCTTCGACCACCGGCTCTTCCTCGACGACAACCGGGCCACCGGCGAATGCGGTGGTCGAGGTGAACGCCAGGGTGAAGGCGAGAAGCGGCGCAGCAAGTTTCTTCATGACCAAATCCTTCCAAGGTTCCAGGGGCAGCTTGCACTTTCCGGATAAACCGCGCCCCGGATCGGGGCAAGAAATGCCGTCGCAGGGCCACAACTTTCAGTGAAAGAGTTGCCCGCGCACAACTCTGCCGTCGCAGCCCAGCAGGCCTGTTCGACCGGCTGCAAAGATTCTCGTACCATCCCCCTTGACCTTCCTATCATGGGAAGCCCCATATGCTGGAACGTCCCCGAAGTGACGGCCCGCAATTCTGCGGCCGGAAGTGGAAAGAGGGCGGATCATGACCCAACACAGCACTGACTTCTCCATCGCCCTGCCGGTAACCGGCATGACCTGTGCGTCCTGCGCCGGGCGGGTCGAACGGGCGCTGAAAGCCGTGCCGGGAGTGACGGGCGCGTCTGTCAATCTGGCCACCGAGACCGCCGAAGTGCAGGGAACGGCGTCTGCCGATGCCCTGATCGGCGCGGTCGTCAAGGCGGGCTACAGCGTGACGTCCCCTACCCGGGAACTGGTCATCGAGGGGATGACCTGCGCTTCATGCGTGGCGCGGGTGGAACGCGCCTTGCAGGCGGTTCCGGGCGTCACGGAGGCAACGGTGAACCTGGCGACCGAAAGCGCGCGGGTGGAGGGGATCGCCGACCCTGTGGCGCTCATCTCGGCCGTGAAGGGCGCGGGCTATGCCGCCCGGCTGGCCCAGGCCACCGAGGAACCAGCCACCCAGCGGCGCGCGCGCGAGGCGGAGGACCTGCGCCGTGATCTGATCCTTGCAGCCATCCTGACCCTACCGGTCTTCGTCCTGGAGATGGGCAGCCACCTGATCCCGGCCTTTCACCACTGGGTGATGGGAACGATCGGCCAGGGCACCAGCTGGCTGATCCAGTTCGCCCTGACGACGCTGGTGCTGGCCATCCCCGGACGCCGGTTCTTCCTGAGCGGCATCCCGGCGCTGCTGAAAGGCGCACCCGACATGTCTTCCCTGGTAGCGGTGGGGTCCGGCGCGGCCTGGGCCTATTCGACGCTGGCGACCTTTCTGCCGGGCCTGATGCCGCCCGGGTCCGTCGCAGTCTATTTCGAGGCCGCCGCGATGATCGTGACGCTGATCCTCTTGGGCCGGTTGCTGGAGGCCCGGGCCAAGGGCCGGTCGTCCGAGGCGATTGCCCGCCTTGTCGCCCTGCAACCCGTCCTCGCGCATGTCCGGCGCGGGGACCGGGTGGTCGACCTGCCTCTGGCCGAGGTCCGCCCCGGCGACATGCTGGAATTGCGCCCGGGCGAGCGGGTGCCGGTCGACGGGCGGGTGGTCTCGGGCGAAAGCTGGATCGACGAGGCGATGGTGACAGGTGAGCCGGTGCCGGTCGAGAAGGTCGCTGGTGCATCGGTGATCGGCGGGACGGTGAACCAGACCGGAGCGCTGGTGATCGAGGCGGTGGCGGTGGGCGCCGACACGATGCTGGCGCGGATCATCCGCATGGTCGAGGCGGCGCAGGGCGGCAAGCTGCCGATCCAGGCGCTGGTCGACAAGGTGACGCTGTGGTTCGTCCCCGTGGTGATGGGGCTGGCGGCACTGACCTTCCTCATATGGCTGATCTTCGGACCCGCGCCCGCGCTGCCGATGGCGCTGGTCAACGGGGTTGCCGTCCTCATCATCGCCTGCCCCTGTGCGATGGGCCTTGCCACACCCGTCTCGATCCTGGTCGGCACCGGGCGTGGGGCGGAACTTGGCGTTCTCTTCCGCAAGGGCGAGGCGCTGCAGGCCCTGCAAGGCGTCAAGGTCATGGCCTTCGACAAGACCGGGACCTTGACCGAGGGCCGCCCGGCACTGACCGGCTTCCATCCTGCCGAAGGCGAGACGAAAGCGGCGCTGTTGCCGGTGCTGGCGGCAGTCGAGGCGCAGTCGGAACACCCCATCGCCCGCGCCATCGTTGCTGCGGCGGAAGGCATGGCCCTGCCCACGGTCGAGGGGTTCCTGGCCAAGCCCGGCCATGGCGTCCAGGCCCGGGTCGGAGGGGCAGAGATCGCGCTCGGCTCGGCGCGCGAGATGGGCAAGCGCGGCGTCGACATCGCGGCCTTCATGGCCGAGGCCGAACGACTGGCCGACCGTGGCGAAAGCCCGGTCTTTGCCGCGCGGGACGGCAAGGCGGTGGCGCTGGTGTCGGTGGCCGATGCGGTGAAGCCGACGACGCCGGATGCCATCGCGCGGCTCAAGGCAATGGGGCTGCGGCTCGCGATGATTTCCGGCGACAACGCGCGGACGGCACGGGCCATTGCGCGCGACCTTGGGATCGACGAGGTGGTGGCCGAGGTCACCCCGGAAGGCAAGGTTGCGGCCCTGCACGAACTGAAGGCGCAGGGCACCCTGGCCTTTGCCGGCGACGGGATCAACGACGCCCCGGCGCTGGCCGAGGCCGACGTGGGGATCGCCATGGGCACCGGCACCGATATCGCCATCGAGGCGGCGGATGTGGTGCTGGTCTCGGGCCGCCTGCCCGCGCTGGCCGATGCCATAGGCCTTAGCCGCGCGACGATGCGGAACATCAAGGAAAACCTGTTCTGGGCCTTTGCCTACAACGCCGCGCTGATCCCCGTCGCAGCGGGGGTCCTCTACCCTGCCTTCGGCATCCTTCTGTCCCCTGTCCTTGCCGCCGGGGCGATGGCCCTGTCCTCGGTCTTCGTCCTGACCAACGCCCTTCGCCTGAAACGCTATGGAGCCCGCACATGATGACCATCGGAGAAGCCGCACGGACCAGCGGCGTGTCGGCCAAGATGATCCGCTATTACGAGGAGACCGGCCTGATCCCGTCGGCTGGGCGCACCGGATCGGGCTATCGTACCTATGGCCCGAAGGACGTGCAGATCCTGCGCTTTGTCCGCCGTGCCCGCGACCTTGGCTTTCCGATGGAGAAAGTGGCCGACCTTCTGGCCCTGTGGCGCGACCGCGACCGGGCCAGCGCCGATGTCAAGCGGCTGGCGCAGGACCAGATCAACGCGCTGGACCAGCGCATCCGCGAGATGGAGGCGATGAAAGCCTCGCTGACCCATCTGGTGCATTGCTGTGCTGGGGATGAACGGCCGGATTGCCCGATATTGGAGGACCTGGGCGGTCCTGCGCCTGCCCCCTCCCAGGCGCAGTGAACAGCTTGCGCAGGGTTGCCGGCCGGGCCAAGCTTGGCCTGCAACGCAAGGACCGTAGCGCATGACGAACAGGATTTCTGCCCAGGGCATCCGCTTTGACTTCCAGCCGCGTGGCGGGGTGCTGGACGGGCTGACTGTGACCGATGCCGGGCAGGACATCGCGCCCTTGCACCGCGCGCCCTGGGGCAGGGACGAGGTTCCCGCCGACGCCCCGCCGCATCAGGCCTGGCTGGCCGGGGATTTCCTTGCCGCGCCGATGGGGGCCTCGGACCACGGGCTGCACGGGTTGACGGCGAATGGCGACTGGCAGGTGGTCCCCTCCGCCCCCGGCACGCTGCGCGCGGTACTGACGGGCGCAGTGCAGGGCGCGACCGTGGTCAAGGAGTTGTCGGTCAGCGACGGGCATCCCTTCGTCTACCAGCGCCACCTGTTCATCGGTGGCTCCGGCCCTTTGCCGGTCGCCAACCACGCGATGGTCTCGGTTCCGAACGGGGCAAAGCTGTCCTTCTCGCGCAAGCGCTGGTGGGAGACGCTGGCCGAGCCGCTGGAGACGGCGCGCGGACGGTCCTGCCTCGCCTATCCCCGACGGGCCGAGGACGCGGCCGAGTTTCCGGGCGCGGATGGCGGGACGGTCAACCTGCATCGTTACCCCTGGGGCGAGGCGCACGAGGATTTCGTCGCAGGGATCGAGGATCCCTCGTCCCGCCTGGGCTGGACCGCCGTAGTCCGACCGACCGAGGGCGATCTGTTCCTGTCGCTGCGCAACCCGGTGATGCTGCCGATGACCATGCTGTGGCATTCGAACGGCGGGCGCGACTATGCGCCGTGGAACGGTCGCCACCGTGGCTGTCTGGGGGTCGAGGAAGGCGCGGCGCTGCCGATGCTGGGGCTGTCGTCACGGGAAGAACCTGATCCCCTCTCTGCCGCCGGGCAGCCGCCGCTGGTCCGTCTTGACCCGCAGGGTACGGTCGAGGTGCGCCATGTCATCGGCGCAATCGCCTGGCCGGAAGGCCAGTCGGTGGCGGGGGTGATGCTGGAGGGCGACGTGCTGACCATCACCGGCGATTGGGGCGCTGAACGCAAGGTGCCCCTGCGCGGGTCCTGGCTGGGCGGGGCGGCCCCGGCGCCAAGCGCGCCGAAGAAGGCGGCACTCGACTGGGACTTGTGACGCTTACTCGGTGAACCCGGGCTTCTGTGCCCAGGCCCAGGCATCGCCGATCATCTGCCGCAGGGTCGACCGTTCCGGCTCCCACCCCAGTTCTTGGATCGCATGGGTCGACGAGGACACCAGAGCCGCCGCATCGCCTGCACGCCGGTCGCCGATCACCACCGGCACCTCGCGGTTGGTGACCATGCGGCTCGCCTCGATCACCTCGCGCACCGAAAAGCCGCGCCCGGTGCCCAGGCAGAACACCCCGTCGCCCTTACCCGCCAGAAGGCGCTGCACGCCCAGCACATGCGCATCGGCCAGGTCCGAGACATGGACATAGTCGCGCACGCAGGTCCCGTCGGGGGTGGGGTAATCCGTGCCGAAGACCGTCAGCGCCGGGCGCTTGCCTGCGACGGCGTCCAGCATCAGCGGGATCAGATGGGTTTCCGGCGTGTGCTGTTCGCCGATCTCGCCCTCGGGGTCCGCGCCCGCGACGTTGAAATATCGAAAGATCACATGCGAAATCCCGGCTGAAACCCCGAAATCGCGCAGCATTTGTTCAATTGCCAGCTTCGACCCGCCATAGGCGTTGATCGGCCGTTGCGGCGTGTCCTCGGTCAGCAGAACCCCGTCCTGATCGCCATAGGTCGCACAGGTCGAGGAGAAGACGAAGTTCTTCACCCCCGCTGCCGCACAGGCCTCCAACAGGTTCAAGGCGCCGGTGACGTTGACCCGCCAGTATTTCCCGGGGTCCTTCATCGACTCGCCCACCAGCGAGAGGGCTGCGAAATGCATCACCGCGACGGGGCGATACTCGGCAAGGGCCGCGTCGATCTGCGCCCGATCCATCAGGTCACCCTTGACCAGCGGGCCCCATTTCACCGCCCCCGACCAGCCGGTCGACAGGTTGTCGAAGACCACCGGCTCATACCCGGCGCGGGCAAGGGCCTTGCAGGCATGCGCGCCGATATAGCCCGCCCCGCCCGTCACCAATATCCGTTCTGTCATCTCACACCGCCCAAGACTGCAAACTGCCAACCATCGCGCCGATGGTTTGCGTTGAAAGCCCCCGCAATGTCCAGTGCGTTCCGGGCTTCGCGACCCGCCTGCTTAGCCAAGCAGCAGGTCGGCAAGGGCAAGGCTCAGGCCTTCATCCAGACTGAACAGCGCCACGGCATTGGCCGAGGACCCGCCGTCGAGGTCCAGAAACAGCGCGCGGAAGTTCGTGTCGTAGAACAGCACGGGCGAGGTGCCGCCGAAGTTGCCCGGAAGCGCCACCCCGGTCTGCCACATCCCCGCCAGCGTCGCCTCAGCCGCCAGGCCCAGGGCGGCACGGTTCAGCACAACCTTGTCGGTTCCGCTTGTGAAATCGAGGAACAGGTCCTCGGCATCCGCCGTGATGATCTCGAAGTGATCGACCCCCGCCCCGCCGTGATAGACATCGCGCCCGGCCCCCCCTGTCAGCCAGTCGTCGCCATCGCCGCCATCAAAGTGGTCACTGCCCGCCTCGCCATACAGCCGGTCATTGTCGGCCCCGCCCCACAGCACATCGTCGTCGCTGCCGCCGTACATCAGGTCCGTGCCTTCCTGGCCATAGAGCCAGTCATTGCCCGCGCCGCCATACAGGCTGTCGCTGCCCGACCCGCCATCCAGGTTGTCGCCGCCATCGCCCCCGTCCAGCAGGTCAAAGCCTTCCTGCCCGAACAGCGCGTCGGTTTCGGTGCCGCCATAGAGCGAATCCTCGCCGAACGAACCGTAGAGCCAGTCCACACCCTGCCCGCCATAGAGCACGTCGTTGCCATAGCTGCCGTCGAGGTTGTCGCCGCCGTTGTCGCCATAAAGCGTGTCATTGCCGAAGGCGCCGAACAGGGCGTCGGTGTCGTTCCCACCCTCCAGCCGGTCGTCGCCGTCGCCGCCGAACAGCCAGTCGACCCCGTTGCCGCCGAACAGCCGGTCATTGCCGGTCTCACCGAACAGCCCGTCGCCGCCATCGCCCCCCAGAATGGTGTCGTCGCCGCTGCCGCCCCACAGCGCGTCAGTCTCGGTCCCGCCGTCAATGCTGTCGTTGCCCGCGTCACCGTAAATCCAGTCAATGCCGGCCAGCCCGGACAGCGTGTCGTTTCCCGCGCCCGCGGCAAGCGTATTGTCCTGCGCATTGCCGGTGCCCGATGAGTTCAGTCCCGAGGTCATCACCAGGATTTCGACGTTGGCGGCCAGAGTGTAGGTCGTCAGCGCCGTCTGCACCGTGTCGGTCCCGGCCGAGGCGGCTTCGACCACCACGTCAAGGACGCTGTCCACCAGGTAGAGGTCGTTGCCAAGCCCACCCTCCATCCGGTCGTTGCCGGTTCCGCCGTCCAGACGGTCATCCCCGTCGCCGCCGTACAGCGTGTCATTTCCCGCCCCGCCTTCCAGCGTGTCGCTTTCACTGTCGCCGTAGAGAAGGTCGTTGCCGTCGCCCGCGATCAGGCTGTCATTGCCCAGGCCGCCTTCCAGCCGGTCGTTGCCAAGCCCGCCCTCCAGCCGGTCGTTCCCGTCGCCGCCCAGCAGCGTGTCCAGCCCGTCGCCGCCTTGCAGGGTATCGTTGCCACACCGCCCCTCCAGGCTGTCGTTGCCAAGCCCGCCCATCAAGAGGTTGGCCTGCCCGTCGCCCTGCAGCGTGTCGGCCCCGGTGCCGCCCAGAAGCCCCTCGATCCCGTCGAAGCTGTCGCCCAACGCCTCGCCGGTCGAGTTGGCGGCTGTGGCCAGGTCGACCCGCAGGGCGGTTGCGCTTTCGGCATAGGAGGCGATGTCGAACCCGGCGCCGCCGAAGATCGTGTCCGACCCTGTCCCACCCAGGATCGTGTCGTCGCCGTCGCCGCCATACAGGATGTCGTTCCCCGCGCGGCCCCAAATCTGGTCATTGCCCTGCAGGCCGAAGATCCGGTTCGCCCCGGAGTCCCCGGCCAGCGTGTCCGCAAAGGTCGATCCTTCCAGACCCTCGACGGTCAGGTAGCTGTCGCCTGCCGCGTCCCCCGTATTCAGCCCGGGTGTCGCAAGATCGGCCCGCACCCCCGCCGTTGCATCGGCATAGCTGACCAGATCGTTGCCCACGCCGCCCTCGATCCGGTCCGCCCCGGCGCCGCCCACCAGCGTGTCGTCACCGTCCCCGCCATAAAGCGTATCGTTGCCGGACCCGCCTGACAGAAGGTCAGCGCCACCAAGGCCGGACAGAGTGTCATTGCCCGCGCCGCCAAACGCCTGCTCGGCCAGATTGGAGCCGGAGAAGGTGTCGGCAAAGCCGGAAAGGACGAACCCCTCGATCGTGATGAAGGTATCACCCAGCGCGTCGCCCAGGTTCAGGCCGGGGGTGACAAGGTCGATCCGCACCGCGCTGGTCGCGGTGTCATAGCTGGCGAAATCGGTGCCGTTGCCGCCCTCCAGCCGGTCGCCGCCCTCGCCGCCGATCAGGGTGTCGTTGCCTTCGCCACCATAGAGGCTGTCCGCGCCGCCCCGCCCGTCAAGCCGGTCATTGCCCTCCAGCCCCAGCAGGTTGTTGGACTGGGCATCGCCGCCCAACGTGTCATTGTAGCCCGTGCCCTCCAGATCCTCGATGGCGATGTAGCTGTCGCCTGCCGCCTCGCCCGTGTTGACCGCCGGATTGCCGAGGTCGGCGATGACGCCAATTACCGCCTCGCGATAGCTTGCCCGATCGCGTCCGACGCCGCCGTCCAGCACATCGGCACCAAGCCCGCCCAGAAGCGAGTCGTTGCCATTCCCGCCCAGAAGCGTGTCATTCCCCGCGACGCCCGACAGACGGTCGTTGCCGTCCAGCCCCTCGATCCGGTTGCCATCGGAGTTCCCGGTCAACGTGTCCGAGAAATAGGACCCGATGATCCCCTCGATCGAGACATAGGTCTGGCCGGTGGCGATGTTCGTGTTCTGGTTCAACGCCTCAAGATTGACGCGGATGCCCGCCGTCGCGCCGGTCAGGACGATGGTGTCAAAGCCCGCGCCGCCGTTGATCGTGTCGGCCCCGACCGAGACGAGGAACATGTCGTCGCCGCTGCCGCCGGTCAGCACGTCGACCTGGTTCGTGCCATAGCGCAGGTTGGCGGGGTCGGGCTGGGTGGGCATGGCGTGCCAGAGCCCGATGAAATCGGTCAGCTGGAACAGGCCGGGCACCAGGGGCATCCCGTTCGGCGTGACCAGCTCCAGCACCTCGTCGCCGTAGGTGATGATCGCCCCGGTCAGGGTCGCCGTTAAGGTCAACGCGGCCAGCGAATGGATCGGTCCCCAGGCCGAGAGGTCGATCTTGTCGATGCCGAACTGGTAGTCGCCGATCCAGTCCGCCGCACCGTCCGCGCCCAGCACGAAGATATCGGCGCCCGCGCCGCCGAACAGCGTGTCGCAGCCGCCGCCATCGGCCAGGATGTCATCGCCCAGCCCGCCCAGGATCTGTTCGGTCCCGTCCCCGCCGATGATCATGTCCCCACCCGCCGTGCCGGTCAGGGTGGCAGTGGACAGCGTGCCGGTCTGGATTGGCGCCAGAGTGCCGGGATCGATCTGCAGCCGGGTGATGCCGGCTCCTTCGGTGGCGATGAACAGCTCGATCACCCCGCCCACCACCTGCGCGGCCAGGGCGGTGATGTTGTCGATGGGCAGGCCAAGGTCGCCCAGCAGCTGGCCGCACTTCAGAAGCCGCCCGTCCGGCATCAGGGTCATCACGGTCAACCCGTCATCGCCCCCGCCCGCGATGACGAAGACCCGGTCGCCCACCTGCGCCGTTGCCATCGCCTGCACGCCCTGGAACCGGGTGTCCAGCGTGTCGATCACATGGTCGGTGACGAACATCGTGCCATCCGCCGCCAGCCCGATCACGCTGATCGACGAGGAGTTGGTCGCCCCCACGATCAGGAAGGTCGTCCCGCCCATCTCGACCACCTCGACGGCCGAGGGTTCGTTGATCCCCAGGCCTTGCGGCGCGCCCACGGCCGTCGCATTGCCCAGCGCGCCGTTTGCGCCCACCGGAAAGGCGCGCACCACGTCCGCCTCCAGCGACAGGCTGACCAGGAACTGCTGGCCGTCCACCGTCACCGGGATCATCGAGCCGATGTCGACCCCGGGATGCACGCTGTCCAGCACCTTGCTGCCGACCAAGGTCATCGT
Organism: Rhodobacter sp. SY28-1; assembly: GCF_005222785.1. Classification (GTDB taxonomy): domain Bacteria; phylum Pseudomonadota; class Alphaproteobacteria; order Rhodobacterales; family Rhodobacteraceae; genus Tabrizicola. The sequence continues at coordinate 677,374 of NZ_STGH01000002.1, forward strand.
GCCATTTGCCGCGACCGAATAGGTGTAGATCGTGCTTTCACCCATTCGCGCGGCGTAGAAATAGGTCGCCCCGCCGATCTGCAGCACCGCCTGCGCCGAAATCGCGCCGGACAGACTGCCGGGCAGCTGGATAGCTGGGTTCAGCGTGCCGGTCCCGGTGATGGCAAAGGCATTGACCCCGGCCTGGTTCGCCCCGGTCACGATCAGATGGGTGACGCCGTTGATCGTCACCGTCTCGATGGTGGCCTCAGTCGGCAGAGCCATGCCGGGCGAGATGCTTTCCTGATCCAGAAGCGTCAGCGTCGTGCCGACCTCCAGCGCCAGCACGCCACCCCCGGCCCGGGTGGCGGTGTACAGCACAATCTTGCCGCCTTGGACCACAAGCTCCAGATCGCAGATACCCGAGACCATGTTCAGCGGCGCAGCCGTGAACGTCTCCGTCACCAGAAAGTTGATCACTTCCGGCCCCACACACACCCATTTACCCGGGGTCGAGGATGCGGGGCTAAGTCCTAATGCCCGGTGATCCGATCAGGGCGCAATCGGGGCAAAAGGTCCGGATTTTCGACAAAGGCCCCAGGATCGGGCCCCTCGGATCAGGGCGGGAGCGGGGTCCTAGCGGCCGACCCCCACATAGGCGGTAAACCCCGCCTCGCGCACTTCGGCCGGGTCGTAGATATTGCGCAGGTCGGCCATCTGCGGCGTTGCCATCTTGCGGGCAAGCTTGGCCAGATCGAGCCCCCGGAACTCGTTCCACTCGGTCAGCAGCACGACCAGATCGGCGTCGTTCGCCGCTTGGTAGGGGTTGTCGACCCATTTCACTCCGGCCAGAAGCGCCTCGCCTTCGTGCTTGCCCTGCGGATCGCTGACCCGCACCTTGGCACCAGCACCCACAAGCGCCGGGACGATGGTCAGCGACGGCGCCTCGCGCATGTCGTCGGTGTTGGGCTTGAAGGTCACGCCAAGGACGGCGATGGTCTTGTCGCGGACCGACCCGCCGCAGAGATCGACGATCTTCTCGATCATCCGGCGTTTCACTTCCTCGTTCACCTTGATGACCGCCTCGACGATCTGCATGGGTGCGGCATGTTCCTGCCCGATCCGGGCCAGGGCCTTGGTATCCTTTGGAAAACAGCTGCCACCATAGCCCGGCCCGGCATGCAGGAACTTGTCGCCGATGCGCCCGTCCATGCCGATGCCCTTGGCGACAGTCTTCACATCCGCGCCCACCTTTTCGCACAGGGCGGCGATCTCGTTGATGAAGGTGATCTTGGTCGCAAGGAAGGCGTTCGCCGCGTATTTTATCATCTCGGCGCTTTCCAGCCCGGTGTAGACCATCGGGAATTCCCGCAAGGAAAGGGGCCGGTAAAGCTCGGCCATGACCTTCCGTGCCTTCGGCGTTTCGGCCCCCACGACCACCCGGTCCGGGCGCATGAAATCGTCGATCGCTGCCCCCTCGCGCAGGAATTCGGGGTTCGAGGCGACATCGAATGCGGCCTTCGGGTTCGCCTCGCGCACCGCCTCGGCCACCTTGCGATTGGTGCCGACCGGAACGGTGGACTTGGTCACCACCACCGCGTAACCGGTCAGCGCCCGCCCGATTTCGGCGGCAGCGGCCATAACAAACGTCAGGTCGGCATGGCCGTCCCCCCGCCGCGTGGGCGTGCCGACCGCGATGAAGACGGCCTCGGCCCCATCCACCGCCGCAGCCAGGTCCGTGGTGAACGACAGCCGCCCCGCCGCGGTGTTCTTGGCGATCAACGCCTCGAGCCCGGGTTCGAAGATCGGCACTTCGCCCTGGTTCAGCCGCTCGATCTTGGCCGCGTCCTTGTCGACGCAGATCACATCATGGCCAAAGTCGGAAAAGCAGGCGCCTGAGACCAGCCCGACATATCCCGTCCCGATCATCGCAATCCGCATTGAACCGCCCCGCTGAACCCACGCGCCTGTCTATGCAGGGCGCAGCAAGGGCTGTCAAACGCTGCAACGCAGGCCAGGCGACGCCAACTGACTGGGGCCCATCCTTGCGGACAGGCCCCCCTCAGCGATCAGACCGGCTCGGGCTTCGGAAAACGCGCCTTGACCTCGGCCACGGCTGCCAGCCAGTCTTCCTTGGCGACCTCCTCGCGCTGCCAGCGGAAGAACAAGGGGTCGGCCTCCGCCGCAAGCGCCTGACGCAGCGCCTCGTCCCGCGCGGCGAGCGCCGCCTGATGGTCCGCCTCGCGCTGCGCGGCGATCTCTTCCTCGGTGGGCGTTGCCGCAGCGACCGGGCCGCGTGCCACCCATTTGCCCTTGGCGGTGCGGCGGTGCCCGGCCAGATACTCGACCGTCAGCCCCTCGACCGGCTCGCTGCCCTCGCGTGCTTCGCTGCCGATCCAGCCCGGGATTCCATCTTCGGTGAACAGAACGTGCAGGGTCATGTCAGTAGTCGCTTTCGATATAAAGGCCCATGGTCGCATGACCGATCACCGACGAAGTGCCACCGACGCTCATCCAGGCGTAGGGGGTCAGCAGCGTCGAGGTTGTCGGAATGTCGGTCGTGATCGTCCCCGTCGTCACCGCCCCCGAGACGAGGTTCGTCACCTCGTAGTGCAGGGCCTGCGTCGTCCCGGGCGGTGAGAACATCGCGATCTCGTAGACCGAGGTGAGGTCGGCGTTGGGCTTCGGGAAGCTGGCCCCGAGGTCGATCTTCGTGGCCGTGCCCGAGCCGTCATTGTGCATGAACTGGATGTTCGTGTCGGCGGAATCGTAGCCCATCCCGAAAAGGTTGGTCTGGGTTGACGGGTTGACATCCGTCGGTGCCGCGGTGGTGTTGCGCATGCCGGTAAAGGCCCGGTGCGTCGCCGTCGCCACCCCCGTCGCCGGACCCCAGCGCCAGACCAGATGGAACCCGCCCAGCGTCGCCGCCGTTCCGCCCAGCGTCCACTGCAGCGCCCCGCCCCGGATGCCCGCCACTGCCGTCGTCGAGGCCGTGGTCACCCGCCACGACCGCCGCCGCATGTAGGTGAAAAGGCTCGTGGTGGCCACGTTTTCCGTGGTCGCCGTGCCGGTCGCGCTGATCACGATGCCAAGCTGCGTGTCCGCACCACCGTTACCGGCCGGCAGGAAGATGCCCATCTTGTTGCGGGCAAAGGTCGGCTGGATCGAACTGTCCAGCCCGCTCGGCCCCATGAAGGCCGGCATCATCCGCCCGCCGACCTTGCGTCCGAAAAGTTTCAGCCCATCCGCTGCCGGGGCTGCGGGCGTCGAGATCAGCGGCAAACGCAATTGCCCACCCTCGATCTCGACATCCGCCGCACCGGCAAAGGCGCCGCCGTTGTTGAACTGGATCTCGCCCGAGGCCCCGCCAGGGCTTCCACCGCCACCACCCGACGGGGCAGCCCAGGTCCCATCCGCGCGCAGGAAGTTCGTCGTCCCCCCGCCCGAGGCCGGGGCCAGACCCTTGTCCGCCGATCCGAACACGTCCAAGAGCGCTGTCGCCTGGGTCCCGGTCAGATCCTCCGGATCGCCCGTCCCGGCCGTGGCGCGGCCCTTGAACGTCCCCGAGGCAACGTCCGCCAGCTTGGCATTCGTCACCACATTCCCGGCGATGGTTGCCGCAAAGGACCCCGTCCCCGACCCGGTCACCTCGCCGGTCAACGTGATCGTCTGATCGCCCGTATTGGTGCCGGTGATCGCATCCAGCTTGGTCTTGTCCGCCGCCGACAGGAAGCCCGCGACTGCTCCAGTCGCCTCGGCATGCAGCGCGCCCCCAGCCCGGCTGCCGTGCGCCGTGTCGTCAAACCGCGCCGCAGGCAGCGTCCCTGCCGAAAGGTCGCTCGCCGACCCGCTGGTCGCCACCGCCGCCAGGCCGGTGATGGTCGCCGCAGCCTGCGTTCCGGTATGCGTCGCCCGGTCGCGCAAGCTCGCGTCCGATGCGTTCGCCGTCGCCCCGTCCGCCACGTTCAGGATGCCCCGCGCCTGCGCCGCCGTCAGCACTTCCGGAGACCCGGTCCCCGCCGTATCGCGCCCAAGGAAGCTGTCCGTCGCGATGTCGGCCAGCTTGTCCAGGCTGACCGCGCCGGTGTCGATGGTCCAGGCCGCCCCGCCGCCTGACACAGTGATGTCGCCCTTGTCCCCATCCGCAACTCCGCCACCGCCGCCGCCGACAGTCTGCGTGACCCCGCCGCTCTGCACCTTGACCTCGCCGGTCGTGGTGTTCAGCCACAAGGTCCCGTCCGCCGGGCTCGCCGGGTCCACGGCCTGACCGCCCAGATGCACCGGCTGCGGCAGCGTCACCTCTCCCGTCGCCGCATCCGCCTCCAGCGCCGTGAACCAGGTGCTCCCATCGGCACTCACCTTGACCGAGAAATCGTCCGACCCCGCCGTCCCCATCTCGGCCCGACCGCCGAACCCGGTCTGGAACAGCAGGCTCGCCGTATCGCTCGCCACCGCCTTGTTCAGCTTCAGCTGATGCCCCGACCCCGCGTGGTTCAACAGCGTTGCCGGAGAAGACACCGCCAGGCGGTTCGTCGCATCCGGCGTGGCCGACACGCCCAGCTGCCCGACGGTGAACGGCCCGTCCGACAGCGCGATCCAGGTCAGCCCGTTGAAGAACGCCATCTGGCTTTCCGCCATCACATAGGCCTGCCAGCCCGGCAGCGGTTGCGTGAACTGCCAGCCCGCCTCGGTGAACAGCGCGATCCGCCCCGACTGCCCCACCCAAGGTCCCGTCGCCCCCGCCGCCACGATATGCCGGTCGCCAATCGACGGCAGGGCCGGAGCCGTGGTCAGCGTCCGGTTGATGACCGCCAGCTGCACGATAAGGTCCAGCGCCACCAGCGCCTCGTTATGGGTCACATGCTTTTGCGCCTGCGCCGGAAGGATCAGGGGCAGCGACAGGATCGTCGTATCGTCGGGCATCAGAAACCTCCGGGGATCGCCTTGGCCCGCGACCGTAAGAAAGCTTCGTTCACACCCGCTGATCAGACCGCGCGGCGAACCTCATCCCCGCGCAACACCAGACCCGCGCACCACAGGCTATCGCCCCTGGTGACATGTCTTGCCCATGTCGCAAATACTCCCGCCGGAGGCCGCCTGCGCCGCCACCCCGGACCGACCTCCATGCAGCGCGCGGATGTAGGGTGGGCGATCCGCCCACCGCCCCTCTCAGGGGTCCTCGACCAAAGCCGGGGCCTGTCGCTCCCGCCGCGCCTCGACCCAGGTGTTCGCGCTGATCGCCAGAATAATCAGCGCACCCCCGGCCAGGACCCAGACCTCCACCGGCTCGCCAAAGGCCAGTGCGCCCAGCAGCGCCGCCCAGATCAGCTGCAGGAAGGTCACCGGCTGCGTCACCGCCAGCGGCGCCGCCCGGAACGCCTTGGCCATCGCGTAATGCCCCAGCGTCGCCAACCCCGCCACGACCGCCAGCCAGGCGCATTGCTCCCATCGCACCGGCTGCCACTGCCACAGCGCCAGCGGCAACAGCCCCAGCGTCACCGTCACCGACAGGACCGCCACGATGACCGAGGCCGGGGCCTCCCGGCTCAGCCGCTTGGCGATGATGTAACTCATCGAGAAGAAGACTGTCGCCCCCAGCTGCGACAGATGCCCCAGCGACAGCTCCCGCAGCCCCGGCCGCAAGACGATCAACCCGCCCGCGACCGCCACCAGCACCGCCGCCACCCGCCGCGCCCCCAGCCCCTCGCCCAGAAGCAGCCCACCGATCACCAGCACCATCACCGGCCCCAGGAAGGCAATCGCCGCCATCTCCGCCACCGGCACCCGCGCCATCGCATAGAACCACAGGATCACGGCCACGACATGCAGCGCCCCGCGGCCTGCGAACATCCGCCCCACCCCCGGCGCGAACCGCATCCCCCGCATCGCCCAGAGGGCGGGGAGGAGGAACAGCAAGCCGAACCCGAACCGGATGAACGCCGATTGCGCCGCCGGCAGCTCCGTCCCGAGGTAACGGACAATCCCGTTCACCCCCACAAAGGAAATCCCGGCCCCCGCCATCCACAAGGCCCCCTCAAGGGGCCGCCCCAAGTCGTTCACTGCACGCATGGCCGGACAGAAGCCGAAGCGATGGCCAAAGGCAAGGTGCCGCCATCATCGCAGGGTGTGGCTCACAGCGCACCGTGGTCGGGAACACGGTGAACACAACCCCAACGCAGAACGCCAACCACTTGAAATCGTTCACGTCCCGGGAAATGTCCACCGTGGACTCATCACCCCCCGAACGCCAGCCCCGCCGCGATCGCCCACATCGTCACCCCCACGCCCACCTCCAGCCAGACCCAGGCCGCGGGCCTTGCAAACACCGGGGCCAGCACCCTCGCCCCGAAGCCCAGCGCAGCGAAAAAGCTCAACGAGGCGCAGGCCGCCGCCACCCCGAACACCCCCTGGTGCGGGGCGTGCTGGGCCGAGATCGACCCGATCAGCACCACGGTATCCAGATAGACATGCGGGTTGGCCCAGGTCAGCAGAAGGCAGGTCCACAGCACCGAACTCAACGAGGCCGCCCCCGCCTCGGACGGCCGCAGGGCCTCCCCACCCCGCGCCGCCGCCCGGAACCGCAGCGCCCCGTAGACCGCCAGGAACGCCACCCCCAGCCAGCGCATCGCCTCGCCGAACCATGGGACCGCCGTCGACAGCGACCCGAACCCCGCCACCCCGGCCCCGATCAGCAACGCATCCGACAGCGCGCAGACCGCGACGACAGCCCCCACATGCTCGCGCCGCAAGCCCTGCCGCAGGACGAAGGCATTCTGCGCCCCGATCGCCAGGATCAGGCTCAGCGCCACGAAATACCCCTTCACCGCCGCTTCAAGCACGTGCAAGCCGCCTCAGCGCCGCCATCGCATCCGCCCGCCGGTCCCACTGCACGAACAGATGATCGTGATGGAAGCCTGCGATCACGTTGCAGCTGATCCCCTCGCGGCCCAGCGCCCCCGCGAAGGCCGCCGTCAGTCCCACAGCCGCAAGGTCCGAATGGACCGTCAGACTGATCCGCGCCCAGGGGTCGGACTGGAACCCCGCCGCCCGCATCTCGGCAAGGGGAGCAACAACGGTCATGCCCTCATCCTCGGCCACCGTGGCAAAGGGCGTGATCGACAGGACCCCGCCGGTCCAGACCCCATAGCCGTAGGGCTCGGGATGCAGCACCGGCTCCATCGTCGCCAGCAGCACCTTCAGATCGGTCTCGCCCATCGCAGGCCCTCCGCTTTTCCCTTGACCTACGGCCCCGATCCAACAAACTCCAGTTAATCTTCCTGTCTCTGATTAAGCGTTGCTAATGCTTGACCCTGCCCAGCTTGCCGCCCTTGCCGCCGTCCACCGCCGCGGGTCGTTCGAGCTTGCGGCGGCCGAACTGCATGTCACGCCCTCGGCCGTCTCGCAGCGGATCAAGGCGCTGGAGGAGGGGACGGGTGCCCTGCTCATCCGCCGGGGCGCACCTTGCCAGGCCACCGAGACCGGCCTGCGTCTCATCTGTCACCACGACGAAATAGCCTTGCGGGAGCGCACCCTTGCCCAGGACCTCGGCCTGTCCCGCGGCCCCGCGACGCTGCGGATCGCGGTCAATGCTGACAGCCTGGCCACCTGGGTCATCCCGGCCCTCGCCGCGACCGAGGGCCTGCTTTTCGATCTTGTCATCGATGACCAGGACGTCAGCCAGGACTGGCTGCGGCGGGGCGAGGTCGTGGCCGCCATCACCGCGCACCCCGGCCCCCTGCAAGGCTGCGATACGCTCCCGCTTGGGTCGCTGCGTTACCGCGCGACCGCCTCGCCCGCCTACCTCGAACGCTGGTTCCCGCAGGGCGTCATCGCGAAGGCCATGGGAGAGGCCCCGACCCTCACCTTCTCGGACAAGGACCGGCTGCAGACACGCTGGGCCGCAGAACGGGTCAAGGGTCTGTCCCGCCCGCTCTTGCCCACGCACCGGATGGCGTCGTCACAAGCCTTTGTCGACGCCTGCCTTGCGGGGCTGGGTTGGGGCATGAACCCCGAACCCCTGGTCGCCCCCCACCTCGCCACCGGCAAACTGGTCGAACTGATCCCCGACACGCCGCTCGATGTGGCCCTGCACTGGCAGTTCACCCGCCTTGCCGCGCCAGCGCTCGCCCCGGTGACCAAAGCCCTCAGCGCCACGGCGAGGCGCTCGCTCGTCCCGGCGTAGGCCGCTATTCCTGGATCGTCCGCAACCAGGCGATCAGATTGGCAATCGGCTGGCTGGTCATCAGGGGCTGGCCCGCGTCGGTCTTCAGGACGACATCGCGGCCCTGGAACAACTCGCCCCAGATCGGCATGTCGCTGCCGTGTGAGACCAGCGGGTCGCGCCCGTCGATCCGTGCGGCCACCCGTTCCAGCGGAAAGACCCCATCATACCGCGCAATCAGCGTCGTCAGATCGGCTGGCTGCAGAAGCAGGACCGGAGCCATCGGCCCGTTTCCCCGGGCTTCGATCCCATGGCAGACGGCACAGCGCGCCTGGAACAGTTCTGCCCCCGCCTGCGGATCTCCCGGCACATCCTCACTTTCCGCCCAGGCCGCACCCGCCGCCAGCACGATCACCAAAGCCAAACCCCGCATGGCCGGACCCTCCCTTCAAATCTTTCGATTGAAGGCTAGACCCGCCACGAAGCCGCGGCCTTGATGCAGGTCAGTCGCCAAGGAAAAAGGCCCCCGAAGGGGCCCCAAATCCGTGGCGCAGCGTTGTGACAGGCCCTAAAGCTGGGCGGCCACATCCTCGGGCACGTCGAAATTGTGCGTGACCGTCTGGACGTCGTCGTCTTCTTCCAGCAGGTCAACCAACCGCATCAGCTTCTGCGCGGTCTCCAGATCGACCTCGGTCAAGGTCTGCGGCTTCCAGACCAGTTTCGATTCCGTCGACTCGCCCAGCGCCTTTTCCAGCGCGTCCGACACCTCGGACAGGTTCTCGACCTTACAATAAATCCAGTGGCCGTCCTCGTCCGACTCCACGTCGTCCGCGCCTGCCTCAAGCGCAGCCATCATCACGTCATCAGCAGACCCGACGCTGGCCGGATAGGAAATTTCGCCCACCCGGTCAAAGCTGTGCGCGACGCTGCCCGTGGTGCCCAGGTTCCCGCCGCATTTGGTGAAATAGGACCGCACGTTCGACGCGGTGCGGTTCAGGTTGTCTGTCATCGCCTCGACGATGATCGCGATCCCGTTCACGCCATAGCCTTCATAGCGGATCTCGGTGTAATCCGCCCCGTCGCCCATCTGGGACTTCTTGATCGCGCGGTCGATAACGTCCTTGGGCATCGACACGGCCTTCGCCGCCTTCACCGCCAGCCGCAGACGCGGGTTCATGTCGGGGTCAGGCATCCCCATCTTGGCCGCGACGGTGATTTCCTTCGACAGCTTGGAAAACATCTTCGAGCGCAGCTTGTCCTGCTTGCCCTTCCGATGCTGGATGTTCGCCCATTTCGAATGGCCTGCCATGGCCCTACCCTCGGTCCCGTTTCGGTGATGCGCCCCTCTACACCCGCCACGGGCCGAAGGGCAACCCCGGCCCGGTCAGCTGCGATGAAGCCGGACCGGAGCATTCGGGGCACGGCGCAGGATGCCCTTCGCCTCAAGGTCCAGTTGCACGCATTTGACCCACCAGCCCGCCGTCTCGCCACCCGGGAACAGCGCCGCAGACAGGTGCGGCTTGACTGCCGCGATGATCGCTGCCGGCGTGATCCCCGGCGGGTCGGCGGGGGTGACCGCCAGCACGGCCTTGCGCATCTCGGCATACTTCGCCGCGTCGACCCGATAGGTCTTCCCGGGCTGCCCGACGTTCTGGACGTCGATCTTGTCACTCATCGCGGGCCCTCGCGTTGCACCAAAAGCGTGGCGTGGAATTGTTCCGGGCACAAGCTTTGCCTTTGCCTTCGACCGGATGAACTGTATTCCGGGCGAATGTCGCAAACCTTGATGCCTCTCTCGCAAACGGCGGACCTCCCGCGCTGGCAACGGCCCGAGGCGCTCCTGTACCTCATGGCGGCGGCGATGCCGCTCAGCTTTGCCACCTGGTCGGCGCTTCTGAACAACTTCGTCATCGAGGTGGCAAGCTTCACCGGCAAGGAAATCGGCTGGCTGCATACCGTGCGCGAGATTCCGGGGTTTCTGGCCATCGGGGTCATCCTCGTGCTACTGGTGATGCGCGAACAGGTGCTGGCGCTGCTGGCCCTGGCGCTCTTGGGGGCCGCGACGGCCGTCACCGGCTGGTTCCCGTCCTTCACCGGCATCCTGGTCTGCACGCTGCTGTCGTCCATCGGCTTTCATTACTTCGAGACGGTCAACCAGTCGCTGCAACTGCAATGGATCGACAAGGATCGCGCGCCCATCGTCCTGGGCCGGATCGTCGCCGTGGGCGCCGGGGCCTCGCTGGCCGCCTATGGCGCCATCGTCGCGCTCTGGGACGCCATCGGGCTGGACTACAACACGGTCTACCTCGCCTCGGGCGGCCTGACCCTGCTGATCGTCCTCTTCGCCGCGCTGGCCTATCCGCAGTTCCAGTCGCCGCACCCTCAGCACAAGCACATGGTCCTGCGGCGCCGCTACTGGCTGTACTACGCGCTGCAGTTCATGGCCGGGGCGCGGCGGCAGATCTTCGTGGTCTTTGCCGGCTTCATGATGGTGGAACGCTTCGGGATGAAAGTGTCCGAGATGACGCTGCTCCTCTTGCTGAACTACCTGATCAACATGGCCGTGGCCCCCGCCATGGGCCGCGCCCTGGGCCGGTACGGCGAACGCAACGTGATGGGCTTCGAATACATCGGGCTGACCCTGGTCTTCCTGGCCTACGGCGGGCTCTACTGGTTCGGCTGGGGTCTGATCGTGGCCAGCGGTCTCTATATCCTGGACCAGCTTTTCTTCGCGTTGTCCTTCAGCCTGAAGACCTATTTCCAGAAGATCGCCGATCCGCGCGACATCGCCCCGACCGCCGCCGTGGCCTTCACCATCAACCACATTGCCGCGGTCTTCCTTCCGGCCGCACTCGGCTATCTCTGGGCGCAGTCCCCGGACTACGTCTTCCTGATGGGCGCCGGGATGGCCCTGGTCGCGGTCGGGCTGATCTGCCTGATCCCGCGCCATCCCGCACCGGGGCATGAGACGGTCTTTTCGCGCGGGCTTCCGGTTGCGGCAGAGTAACCCCGCAGTGAAGGCGCTGTAACGCGGCTTGGGAAAGCGCCCCGCCGCGCTATATTCCCCTGCAGAAACGGAGGTCCCCAGATGTTCTTCACCCGCAAGTCGATGGAAATGGTCCGCCCCGAAGATGCCCTGCCCGGCCGGGCCGAGCCTTTGCCGACGGCAGAGACGCATTTCCTGTCGGGCATCCCGCTGAAATCCCCGGTGCCCGAGGGCATGGCCGAGGCGATGTTCGGCATGGGCTGCTTCTGGGGGGTCGAGCGGAAGTTCTGGCAGACCCCGGGCGTCTGGCTGACCATGGTCGGCTACGCGGGCGGCTTCACGCCGAACCCGACCTACAAGGAAACCTGCACCCAGCTGACCGGCCATAACGAAGTGGTCCGGGTGATCTACGACCCCGCCAAGGTATCGTACGAAGACCTGCTCAAGGTCTTCTGGGAAGGCCATGACCCGACGCAAGGCATGCGGCAGGGCAATGACGTGGGCTCGACCTACCGGTCGGGGATCTACACCTACACGCCCGAGCAGATGGCCGCCGCCAAAGCCTCGAAAGAGGTCTACGCCACGGCGCTGAAGGCCGCTGGCATGGGTCCCATCACGACCGAGATCCTGCCGGTGCCCACGTTCTACTTCGCCGAGGATTACCACCAGCAATACCTCGCCAAGAACCCCGGTGGCTATTGCGGCGTCGGCGGCACCGGCGTGACCTGCCCGATCGGAACCGGCGTCCGGGCCTGAGCGAATCCCAAGATTTTTCGCCGAAAAATCTTGGGTGCCCCGGGGCGCAACTTGCCGGGCGGCAGTCTTGGGCGTAAGGCCAAGGCAAAGGAGTGCCGCCCATGCCAACCTATTCCGCCCTGACCACCCTGCCCGGCGAAGAGGCTGCACAGGCCCTCGCCTCTGCCATGGAACGGATGGACCCCGAACCCACCGGCGTCGGCGTCTTCGAGATCGAGGACGGCTCGGGTCTGTGGGAAGTTGGCGCCTATTTCCTGGAAGCCCCGGACCAGGTGATGCTGGAAGTGCTGGCCACCGCCTTCGGCGCCAAGCCCTTCGCCCTGTCCGAACTGCCCGAGGTCGACTGGGTCGCCCATGTCCGGCGCGAACTGTCGCCCGTCGATGCCGGCCGCTTCTTCGTCTTCGGCAGCCACGACGCCGACAAGGTCCCCCCCGGCCGGGTCCCCCTGCAGATCGAGGCGACCGTCGCCTTCGGCACCGGCCACCACGGCACGACGCTGGGCTGTCTTCTGGCTTTCGACAAGCTGCTGACCGAAGGCTGGCGTCCCGCCAAGGTCGCCGACATCGGCTGCGGCACGGCGGTCCTGGCGATGGCCGCGGCTGCCACCCTGCCTGACGCCCGGATCATCGCCAGCGACATCGACCGGGTTGCCGTGGAAGTCGCCGAAGCAAATGTCGCGATCAACGGTCTTGAGGGTCGCGTCGAGTGTCTGGAGGCCGCGGGTCTCGACCATCGCCACATTTTGGCAGCCGCGCCCTACGATTTGATCTTCGCCAACATCCTGAAAGGCCCGCTGATCGAGCTTGCGCCAGCAATTTCGACTCACCTCGCAACCGGGGGTAGAGCGATCCTGTCGGGTTTACTCGCTGTGCAAGCAGATTCGGTGACGGCCGCTTACGTTGCGGCAGGACTTTGTCTGCAAAGTCGGAACGATATCGGGGAATGGTCGACGCTTGTTCTACAAAGGGATTGAAATCGTGGACAATCCTTGACTGAGGCCCCGGAAGTCCACAACCTGAGCCATCCGCCGCATTTTCGCCATAAGCATGCGGCAGAAATTAATCGTCAGAGCTGCTACTCTGGGTGAAAGATATGTGGGTTGATCCAAATCTGAATGATTTCTACAGCCGCGTTTCGCGGATCGAGAAATCCCATGCCAAGGGCTACGGGTTCGAAGCCGCAGGCACCGTCAACCGCCGGTCGGCGGGACGCGGCGCCGGTCGGCTGATGAAGCTGGCCAAGCCCCTGCTGCTGGTCGTTGCGATGGGCGTCGGGGTGAAGGGTGTGATCCACTACTTCGTCGGCGCACAGACCTACGAAAACCGCGTCAGTGCGCTTGCGGCCGGTCAAGGCTTCGATCCGGTGGGCGCCTGGCTGATGCATGCGGATCCGGTCACCCTCTGGGTCTCGGGCCAACTGCAATCCGTGTTTCCGCGTTGATCTTCAGCGATTGATCGTCGTTCATTCCATGAAGAAGGGCCGCATCGGTTGATGCGGCCCGTTTTCACGTTCTCACTCTCGGCTTCGTATCCCGTCCGGCCTTTCGGCCAGGGTCGGCTCAGCGGCCGATCGACGCGATGTCGCCGCGGCACAGACCGATATCGTCCAGCTCGCGATCCGAAAGCTTGTTCAGCGCCTTGCGCGTCACGCGGGCATCATTCCACGCCTGGAACGACAGAACGACGTTCGACAGGGCGTTGATGGCACGGTAGGTGGTGATGGCGCCGTAGGGCGCCGGGCGGGTCGTCTCGACAGCGGCCATGGCTTGCATCCTTGTTTTCAAACTGCACAAATCGGAGGCCTATTCCTCCATGCCAAGTCAGATAGTTGTGCTGCATGTGCAAAGCAAGCGATGGACGAGCAAAGCCGCCATGCAGCCGCCGCATGACGTGTGTCAACATTTTGTCATTTTTTTCATAGCCTTCCAGTGTGGCCGCTGGAAAGTGTCGTATTACTGACGCAGCCGGTCGCTTTCTGCAAGCGCAAAATACACCGCGCAGATGTCAGCCCTTGCCGGAAAGCCATTGGCTGATGTTCGCTTTTCGTGCTAACCCGGTCTCCAAGGGCAGGAACAGGGGCAGCGATGCGCGTCATCGGCATCGATCCGGGATTGCGGAACCTTGGTTGGGGCGTGATCGACGTGGCCGGGTCGCGTCTCACCCATGTCGCGAACGGCATCTGCCATTCCGACGGGCAGGATGGCGATCTTGCTGCCCGGCTCCTCTCGCTGCATTCACAACTGACCGAGGTTTTCCGGGCCTGGTTGCCCGAAACGGCGGCGGTGGAACATACCTTCGTCAACAAGGACGCAGTGGCCACGCTGAAACTGGGCCAGGCGCGGGGCATTGCTCTGCTGGTTCCGGCGCAGTTCGGGCTTGCGGTCGGGGAATATGCCCCGAACGCGGTGAAGAAGACCGTGGTCGGTGTGGGCCATGCCGCCAAGGTGCAGGTCGACCACATGGTCAAGCTGCAGTTCCCCGGGGTGAAGGTTGCAGGGCCCGATGCGGCGGATGCGCTGGCCGTGGCGATCTGCCATGCGCACCACGTCCAATCCTCGGGCCGACTCGCGGCAGCCTTGAGGGCAGCCGAATGATCGGGCGGATTTCCGGGCGGCTCGACTGGCGGGGCCCCGACCACGTCCTGATCGACGTGCGCGGGGTCGGCTATATCGTCTACGTCAGCGAACGAACGCTTGCGGGCCTGCCGGGTGTGGGTGAGGCCGTGTCGCTTTACACCGACCTTCTGGTGCGCGAGGACCTGCTGCAGCTTTTTGGCTTCCCGACCATGCTGGAGAAGGAGTGGCACAAGCTTCTGATGACCGTGCAGGGTGTTGGCGCGAAGGCCTCGATGGCGATCCTCGGCACCCTGGGGGCAGAAGGAGTCGGCCGCGCGATCACCCTGGGTGACGCGCGGGCGGTGCAGGCCGCCCCCGGCGTCGGCCCCAAACTCGCCCAGCGCGTGATCCTGGAACTCAAGGCCAAGGCGCCGGGCGTGATGGCACACGGCGCGGGCCTCGCCTCGGCGGCGGTGGCGGACGATGTGGTGGTCGAGCCGGTCGCAGCCCCCGCCCCCCGCAAGGCGGCGAAGGTCGACGAAGGCGCTGCTCGGCGGGCCGCGGCGTCGGCCGATGCGCTCTCGGCCCTCGTGAACCTCGGCTACGGCCAAGGCGATGCAGCGCAGGCCGTGGCGACGGTGGCCGGCGACATGCCTGACGCGGACGCGGCCGGGCTGATCCGTGCCGCGCTGAAGCTGTTGGCGCCGAAATGACATCCGACCCCACCCTCCGCCCCGAACGCCTGCCCGAGGATACCGACAAGGCGCTCCGCCCGCAGATGCTGGCCGAATTCATCGGGCAGGCCGAAGCGCGGGCGAATCTGGCCGTCTTCATCGAAAGCGCCCGGATGCGCGGCGAGGCGATGGACCACACGCTGTTCCACGGCCCCCCCGGTCTGGGCAAGACCACGCTCGCGCAGATCATGGCGCGCGAGCTGGGGGTCGGCTTCCGCATGACCTCGGGCCCCGTGCTGGCCAAGCCCGGCGACCTGGCGGCGATCCTGACCAACCTCGAACCCCGCGATGTCCTCTTCATCGACGAGATCCACCGCCTGTCCCCGGTGGTCGAGGAAGTGCTGTATCCCGCGCTGGAAGACTTCGCGCTGGACCTCGTCATCGGCGAAGGCCCCGCCGCTCGGACGGTGCGGATCGACCTGCAGCCCTTCACGCTGGTCGGCGCGACCACCCGGCTGGGCCTCCTGACCACCCCCCTGCGCGACCGCTTCGGTATCCCGACCCGGCTGGAGTTCTATTCCGACGCCGAGCTTTACGAGATCGTCGCCCGCGGCGCCCGCCTGATGGGCCTGCAGGCAGACCCCGAGGGCTGCCGCGAGATCGCCCGCCGCGCCCGCGGCACGCCCCGCATCGCCGGGCGGCTTCTGCGGCGGGTGGCCGACTTCGCGCTGGTCGAGGCGGGTGGGCGGATCAGCCGCGAACTTGCCGACCGGGCGCTGACCCGGCTGCAGGTCGACAACCTTGGCCTCGACGGTGCGGACCGTCGCTATCTGACCCTGCTGGCCGAAAACTACGGCGGCGGGCCGGTCGGGGTAGAGACCATCGCGGCGGCCTTGTCCGAGCCGCGGGATGCCATCGAAGAGGTGATCGAGCCCTACCTTCTCCAGCAGGGCCTGATCCTGCGCACCCCGCGCGGGCGCATGCTGGGGGCCAAGGCCTGGCGGCACCTGGGGCTGGAAGCCCCGAAGACCGCTGCGCAGGCGGACCTGTTCGGGGGCAAGTAGGCACCGATGGCACCAGGAGAGATCGAAGCTCTGTTTACCCGCAGCGACGGCCAGTACCTCTTCGCGCGCTGGGGGCGACCCATCGTGCCGGTGGTCTTCGGGGTGGACGATGCGTCGCTTTCGGTCTTCAAGGGGGCTTTCGAGGCGGTGGTGGCGCTTGCCGGTCACAGTATGGCCGAGACCGACCCGGAACTGGGCGTCAACCTGATGGTCTTCTGCTTCCGTGACTGGGCCGAGCTGCTGGAGGTCCGGGACCTAGGTCGGCTGGTCCCGGAACTGCCCGCCCTTGTGGCGCGGCTGGAGGCGGGCGGGGCGAACCAGTACCGGATCTTCCGCTTCGACCGCGACGGCGCGATCAAGGCGGCCTTTGTCTTCCTCAAGATGGACGCGGCCCTGGCGGCGATGGAGGCGGAGACGCTGGCCCTGGCCCAGGCGGCGCTGACCATCGTCCTCTGGTCGGACCGGGCCTTCAACGGGACATCCCTGCTGGCCAAGGTCGGGGAAAGGGTGATCCTGCGGCCGCAGATCGGGGCGGTGATCCGGGCCGGCTATGCCCCGGCGATGCCAGTCGTCGCCCGCGATCCGTCCCATGCCCTGCGGCTGGCGGCGCGGGTGTCCACGGTGGACAACTAACCTATTTCCTACCCATATCAGCGCCTTGTTCGATTTCAGTAGGGTTTTGTTAAGACCCGCCCGCAGCCCTGCCTTTTTGCGATGAATTCACGCGGCCGGCTCGTGCGCCTGTGGTAAACATTGCCCCAGACATTCTGCCCACGTCCCTTTTCTCCCCCCCCCCCCCCGGCCCCCATTCCGGTGCCCCCAATGTCCCTGCGTTCCCCGCGAGAGCGGTTGATCCAGACCCTTGCCTACGAGGCTGGCGGGCTTTGCCTTTCGGTACCCCTGGTCGCCCTGTTCGGCGGCGGGACCACGGGCGAGGCCTTCACCTTGATGCTGGCCCTGTCGGTCGCCGTCATGATCTGGTCGCCAATCCACAACACCCTGTTCGACTGGGCCGACCTGCGCCTCAGCGGACGGCTGGCCAGCGACCGGCCGCAGGGCTGGCGCCTGGTCCATGCCGCCAGCCACGAGGCTACGACGGTCATCGTCACTCTGCCCATCCTGATCTGGCTGGGGGGCATGGGCTTCTGGGCGGCACTGCTGGCCGACCTCGGACTTACGCTGCTCTACGCTGCCTATGCCTATGTCTTCCATCTGATCTACGACCGGCTGCGCCCCGTCAGATCGCCCGCGAAAGGGCTTGCCAATGACTGAACTGTCGCCCGCCCTGCCCCGGCAGGAACCGTTCGGGGTCCATCTGATGATCGACGGCTATTCGGCCTCGGGCCCGCTGATGACCGACGCGCCCGCCTTGCGCCAGCTGCTGCTTGACCTGCCGGGAGAGATGGGGATGCACCCGATATGCGCACCCGTCGTGGTCGAGGTCGGCCCGAACTGCCTGAAGGACCCGGGCGGGTTGTCGGGCTTTGTGATGATCGCCGAAAGCCATATCAGCTTTCACACCTTCCCGGGCCGCGGCTTCGTGACCATCGACCTTTACACCTGCCAGACCGGCCTGGACCGGCAGGCGACGCTCGACCGGCTGTTGCATGCCTTCCGGCTGGTCGATGCCGAGGTGCATGTCCAGGAACGCGGCTTGCGCTATCCAGCCGAAAACCTTGCCGCTTTCTGATCCGGTCGTGCTATGCCGCACCGGCAGCGGCAGGAGGCACCGGCGTGACGCACAGGTTCGGGGTGAAGGTCTATTACGAGGACACGGACCTCGCGGGAATCGTCTACTACGCCAATTACCTGAAGTTCATCGAACGCGCCCGGACCGAATGGGTCGCCAGCCTTGGCGTCGATCAGGTCGCACTGAAGGCGCGTGACGGCATCGTCTTCGCCGTCCGCCGGGTCGAGGCCGATTACCTGCGCCCCGCGAAATTCGCCGATGACCTGGTGGTAGAGACCCGGCTGCAATCCCTGGGCGGGGCCCGCATCGTGCTGGAGCAGGTGGTCCTGCGCGGGGGTGAGAGGCTGTTCGCGGCCCAAGTGACGCTGGTCTGCCTGACCGAGGATGGCCATGCCGCGCGGCTTCCGGCCGAGGTGCGGGCGCGGCTGTCTGGGCCGCTGCACTGAGGCTGACGCGACGGCTCGTCAGAGACTTCGTCCCTCCTCGCGGCGAGACCCACCGACGAGGAGACGCAGTCGAACGAGGAGGCGCCGCCCGCGGATGACAAATGCCGTCACCCGCCAGCGAAACCCTGCCCACCACAGACTTGTGTTGGCATTCCCCCTGCACTCTTGCTAGAATCAGCGCTAACGGAGCCGAGAAACGGCCCGATCAACAAGAGCAGGCGTATGGAAACGGACACCCTTGCGTTGGCGCAGGAGATTGATTTCTCCATGTTCGCCCTTTTTGCACGCGCGACCCTGACGGTGAAGATCGTCATGTTGATGCTGCTGATCATGTCATTCTGGTCCTGGGCGATCATCATCCAGAAGCACATCATGCTGCGGAAGGCGAAGGGTGAAGCCTCGATCTTCGACCGCGCCTTCTGGTCGGGTGAGCCGCTGGATGAACTGTACGAAAAGATCGGGCCGGACCCGCAGGGGTCGTCGGAAAAGATCTTCTCGGCGGGCATGCTGGAATGGCGGCGGTCCCACAAGCAGGACGGCGGGCTGATCGCGGGGGCGCAGTCCCGCATCGACCGGGCGATGAACGTCGCCATCGCGCGCGAGGCCGAGTTCATGAACCGCGGTCTCAGCTTCCTGGCCACCACCGGCTCGACCGCGACCTTCATCGGTCTGTTCGGCACGGTCTGGGGGATCAAGCACAGCTTCGAACAGATCGCCATCAGCCAGAACACCAGCCTGGCCGTCGTGGCCCCCGGTATCGCCGAGGCGCTTCTGGCCACCGGCGTCGGTCTGGTCGCGGCGATCCCGGCGGCGGTCTTCTACAACAAGCTGTCTGCCGACATCGACCGGGTGCTCGGCGGCTATGAAAGCTTTGCCGACGAATTCGCGACGATCCTGTCGCGCCAGCTGGACTCCTGACCATGGGCGCGAGTGTGGGAACGGGCGGCGGTGGCGGCGGACGGCGCGGCGGCCGTCGCCGGGGCGGCCGCTCTGCGGCGATGAGCGAGATCAACATCACGCCGATGGTCGACGTGATGCTGGTGCTGCTCATCATCTTCATGGTGGCCGCGCCGATGCTGACGGTGGGGGTGCCAGTCGAATTGCCGAAGACCGCGGCGGCGGCCCTGCCGACCGAACAGGAGGAGCCCCTGACGGTGACGATCACGGCGGACGGGCGGCTGGCGATCCAGACGACCGAGGTCACGGATGCCGAGATGATCCCGAAGCTGTCGGCGATTGCGGCCGAGCGGACCTCGAAGAAGATCTTCCTGCGTGCCGATGGCGCCATTCCCTATGAACGGGTGGCGCAGGTCATGGGCGCCCTGAACGCAGGCGGGTTCAACGAGATCGGCCTTGTCACGGATGGCGACGGGCCAAGCTTCGGCTCGGGCGCTGCGTCTGATGCTGGAAACGACGGCGGCTGAGGCGGATGGACACGCGGTTCCAGACGGGAACGGTTGTATCGGCGATCGGGCACGCAGGGTTGATCCTGTTTGCGTTGGTCGGCGACTGGCTGTTCGCGGATGCACCACCGCAAGACATCATCGTGACCTCCGTCTCGATGATTACCTCGGACGAGTTTGACGCGCTGCAGGCTGCGGCGACGGCAACCCCGGCAGAGGAGGATACTCCCGTCCGCCCGCAGGCCCGGCCGGAAGACGTGGTGGAGCCACCGCCAGAGCCGGAACCCGAGCCGGAACCGGAACCGGAGCCCGAGCCCCTGCCCGAACCGGAACCCTTGCCCGAACCGGAACCCCTGCCCGAACCGGAGCCGGAGCCGCTTCCGGAACCCGAGCCCGCGCCCAACGATCTGCCACAGGCCGAAACCGAACAGGTTCTGCCCTCGGAATCGCTGGAAATCCAGCCGGTTCCCGAGGCCGAAGAAATCATCGCCCCCGATCCTGTCCAGCCCGAGACCGAGGCCGAGACGTCGGACACGCCCGAACCCGCCGTTGCCGAAGACCCGGCGGCCGAAGAGGTGATCGAGCAGGAGCCGACCGAGGAAACCGTGGCCGAGGACACCGGCGACGTGACCCAGACCGAGGCAAATGTCGAGGATGAAGCCGAGACGGGCATGCAGACCTCGATCCGCCCGAAGTCACGCCCCGAACGCGCGCCGGAGCCTGAACCCGCGCCCGAGCCGGAAGTGGCTGCCGAAGAAGCCCCTGTCGAGGAACCTGCCGAAGAGCCGCGGGAATCGGCCGAGCTGAACGTGCAGCCGGTGGACGATACGGAAACCCAGGACGCGATCGACGCGCTTCTGGGCGAGGCCACGGACGAACCGGTGGAAGAGCCCGCTGCGGCCGGTGGACAGGACCTGCCGCAAGGCCCGCCGCTGACGGGCGGCGAGATGGGCAACATCTCCTCCTCCATCGCGCGGAAATGGAACCTCGGCGCGTCCTCGACCGATGCGATGAGCTCGATGGTGGTGATCCGGGTCACCTTCTCGCAGGACGGAACGCCCATCGACTTCCAGCAGCTCGAAGCCGAAGGGCCGAGTGCAACGGGGATCGACACCCTGTTTGCGACGGCAAAGCGCGCGGTGACGCGGGCGCATCAGGACGGCGGACTTCCGCTGCCTCCGGACAAATACGACACCTGGCGCGTGCTTGATCTGGTCTTCGATGCCAATGGGATGAGAGCGCGATGAGCAGCCAGTCGTGGAACCGGATGGGCATTTTTCCCCTTTTCTCTCGCCGGGCAGGCGGGCAAGCACAAACAAAAGAACGGAGCATGAGGCCGATGATCAGACCCATGAGAACAACCTTCCGAACGCTTCTGGCGCTGGCCTTCGGGATCGGCACCCTGATTGCGACCCCGGTCCTTGCGCAGGAACCGCCGCGGATCGTCATCGGTCCCGGCGTTATCGAACCGATGCCCATCGCGGTGCCCACCTTCATCGACGAAGGCGGCGCGGGGGATTATGCGCGGGAAATCAGCCGCGTGGTTATCTCGGACCTGGAAGGCACCGGCTTCTTCCGCAACATCGGCGAAGAGGCGCATATCAGCCGGATCACCAGCTTTGACGGTGGCGTGGCGTTCGAGGACTGGAAGGCGATCAATGCCCAGGTTCTGGTCACCGGCGCGGTAAGCGTCGCGGGCGACCGGATCACGGTGAAGTTCCGCGCTTATGACGTCTTCAACGGCAACACGCTGGAAGGCGCGGCCCTGCAATTCGCCGGCACGACCGACGGCTGGCGGCGGATGGCGCACAAGGTGGCCGACGTGATCTATTCCAAGATCACCGGCGAAGGCGGCTATTTCGACAGCCGCGTCGTGTTCGTCAGCGAGTCCGGCCCGAAGAACGCCCGCCTCAAGCGGCTGGCCGTCATGGACTACGACGGCGCCAACGTCGCCTACCTGACCGACAGCAACGCCATCGTGCTGGCCCCCCGCTTCTCGCCCGCCGGCGACCGGATCGTCTACACCAGCTTTGAAACCGGCTTCCCGCGTATCACGCTGATGGACGTGGCCAGCCTGCAGCGCCGCGCGCTGGAGGAACAGCCGGGCACCATGACCTTCGCCCCGCGCTTCTCGCCCGATGGCCAGACCGTGGTCTTCAGCCTCGAACGCGGCGGCAACAGCGACATCTACCTTCTGGACCTCAACTCGGGCGCGCTGACGCAGCTGACCAATTCGCCGTCCATCGAGACGGCCCCCAGCTTCAGCCCGGATGGCAGCCAGATCGTCTTTGAAAGCGACCGGACCGGCGTGCAGCAGATCTACGTCATGCCCGCCAGTGGCGGCGAAGGCACCCGGATTTCGGGGGGCGAGGGGCGCTATGGCACCCCGGTCTGGTCCCCGCGCGGTGACTACATCGCCTTCACCAAGCAGAACGCGGGCCGCTTCCACATTGGTGTGATGCGCACCGACGGGTCGGAGGAACGCCTCCTGACCGCCAGCTTCCTGGATGAAGGCCCGACCTGGGCCCCGAACGGGCGCGTCCTGATGTTCACCCGCGAAACGAGTGGAGCAGGCGGGCAGACCTCGCTCTGGTCGGTCGACATCACGGGGCGGAACCTCAAGCAGATCCCGACCGACGGCCCGGCCTCCGACCCCGCCTGGTCGCCGCTTCTGCCGTGAAATGTGAACGACAAAATCATCGGGCCGCCGATTCACACGGCGGCCCAAAGCTGATAATCTGACCGCAATCGAGCCAACAAGAAGGATGACCCCCCATGAGCCTTGCTGCGAAGTCGCTTCTCCTGATCGCCGTCCTGGGCCTTGCGGCCTGCAACAACCCTGACCGCTATGGCGCCGGAGCCGGTGGCGCGGGCGGAGCCGGTGGAGCCGGGGGCGCGGGCGGGATCGACACCACGGGCCTTGGCGATCCGAACAACCCGACCTCGATTGCCTATTTCAACCAGACCGTCGGCGATCGCGTCCTGTTCGCGGTGGACCAGTCGACGCTCTCGCCCGAAGGCCGTGCGGTCCTGACCCGTCAGGCGCAGTGGCTGATGACCAACCCGGGCTACGCCGCGATCATCGAAGGCCACGCCGACGAACAGGGCACGCGGGAATACAACCTCAACCTCGGCGCCAAGCGTGCGGCCGCGGTGCAGAACTTCCTGATCAGCCAGGGCGTGCCCGCAGGCCGCCTGCGCACGATCAGCTACGGCAAGGAACGCCCGCTTGAGGTCTGCTCGGAAGAGGCCTGCTATGCCAAGAACCGTCGCGCGGTGACCGTGCTGTCGGCAGGCGCAGGGGTCTGACCTGATGCGTCGGCTTGGCCTTGCCGTTGCCCTCTGCCTGCTGCCGGTCCTGGGTCATGCCCAGGACCGGGCGCAGACCCTGGCCGACATCCGCGCCGAGCTTGGCGCGCTGGCGGCCGAGTTCAACGCGCTGAAGGCCGAGCTCATTTCGTCCGGCGCGGCGGCGACCGGGGCGGCGGGTGGCGATGCCCTGCAGCGGATGGACACGATCGAGGCGACGCTTGCCCGCCTGACCGCCCGCACCGAAGAGGTCGAGCTGAAGCTGAACCGGGTGGTCTCGGACGGCACAAACCGGATTGGCGACATCGAATACCGGCTGTGCGAAGTGACCGAAGGCTGCGACCCGGCAACGCTGGGCTCGACGCCCACTCTGGGCGGTGACACCGGCGCAGCCCCGGCTCCGGTCGCGACCGACACCGGCGTGGGCACGGCCCCGGCGACGGGCGGGACCGAACTTGCCGTGGCGGAACAGGCAGACTTAGACCGGGCCAAGGAGGTGCTCGGTCAGGGTGACTTTCCCGGAGCTGCAGCGCTCTTTGCGACCTATGCCCAATCCTATCCTGGCGGGCCGCTAGTCCCCGAGGCGCATTACCTGCGCGGCGAGGCGCTGACCAAGACCGGCGACACCGGCAATGCAGCGCGGGCCTATCTGGATGCGTTCTCGGCAGCCCCCGAAGGCCCGTTTGCCCCTGACGCGCTGTTGAAGCTGGGCGAGGGGCTGGGCGCCCTGGGTCAGGTGCAGGAAGCCTGCGTGACCTTGGCCGAAGTCGGCAACCGGTTCCCGGGCAGCATGGCAGCCACGCAGTCCACCGTGGCGATGCAGGGCTTCGGGTGCCAGTAGGCGATGACCGGCTGGTCGGGCTGATCCGCGACGGGTTGCCTGCCGGGGACACCATCGGAGTTGCGCTTTCGGGCGGTGGGGATTCCACCGCCCTTCTGCATCTGTGCCTGCGCGCGGGGCTGCGGGTCGAGGCAGTGACGGTGGATCACCAACTGCGAATCGAGAGTGCAGCCGAAGCGGCGAGTGTCGCGGAAGCTTGCCGCGCAATCGGCGTCCGGCATGAGCTGCGGGTCTGGGAGCATGGCGCAGTCACCGGCAACCTGATGGATGCGGCCCGGCGGGCACGGAAGGCGCTGATCGGCGATTGGGCGCGGTCGCGGGGGATCGGCGTGATCGCCTTGGGCCACACCCGGGACGATCAGGCCGAGACGGTGCTGATGGGTCTGGCGCGGGGTGCGGGGCTGGCGGGGCTTTCGGGCATGCGGCCCGCGTGGGAGGGGGGCGGGTTTCGGTTCCGGCGTCCGCTCCTGTCCGCGGGGCGCGAGGAGTTGCGCGTGTGGCTGCGGTCGGAAGGTATCGGTTGGATCGACGATCCGACGAACGACAACGACCGCTTTACCCGGGTAAAGGCGCGCAAGGCGCTGGCGGCGCTGGCTCCGCTGGGGATCACCGTGGACCGCCTCGCCGAGGTGGCCGGGCATCTGGCGCGGGCGCAGGCGTCGCTGGTGGCGCAAGCGGTCACCGCAGCGCGACGGCATGTCGCGGAACAGGCCGGAGCGCTTCGCTTCGACGCGGGCCTCTGGACAGAACCCGGCGAGGTGCAGCGGCAGGTCGTGCTGGCGGGGCTTATGTGGCTCACTAAGGCCGGGTATCCCCCCCGGGCGGCAGAGACTGAACGACTGATGCTTGCCCTGTCCCGCGGGCAGGACGCGACGCTGGCCGGTTGCCGGGCGCGGGCCGGATGGCTGATGCGCGAACCCCGCGCTGTGGGCGACCCGGTCGCGGTCGGCGGCCTCTGGGACGGGCGCTGGCGCGTCACAGGGCCGCAGGGCGAGGTGCGCGCGCTTGGGGCCGAGGGGCTGCGTCAAGTCAAGGACTGGCGCATGACGGCCCTGCCGCGTGAGGTTCTGGTGGTCACGCCGGGGGTCTGGCAGGGCGAAATCCTGCTGGCGGCGCCTTTGGCAGGGCATCCGGGCGCCTGGCAGGCGGAACTGGACGCACCGTTTCACCTTTTCGGACTCGTGGATTGAACCTGCGGGCCAAAAGTCTATCTTGTACACAAAGCCGCCTTGGCCTCATGGGAGGAGCACGGCGCATTCGGGAGATCCCTTACCTTGGGTAATGCACGCAATATCGCGTTCTGGGTCGTGCTGTTGATTCTGGTCATGGCGCTGTTCCAGCTGTTCTCGGGCAACCAGACCACCATGTCCTCACGGTCGCTGTCCTATTCCGACTTCATCGAACGGGTCGACGCCGGGCAGGTGTCGCGGGTGGTGCTGGACGGCGAAAAGATCGTCGTGACGACGAAGGACAACGCAACCTTCGTCGCGATCAAGCCAGCGGGCGACATCGTCACCGACAACCTCGCGCGCGAGCTGATCGCCAAGGGGGTCGAGGTCGAGGCCGAGCCGCAGGCGCAATCGGGCTTCGTCTCGGTGCTTCTGTCCTTCCTGCCGTTCCTTCTGCTGATCGGCGTCTGGATCTACTTCATGAACCGGATGCAGGGCGGCGGCCGTGGCGGCGCGATGGGCTTTGGCAAGTCGCGCGCCAAGCTCTTGACCGAAAAGCAGGGCCGCGTGACCTTTGACGACGTCGCAGGCATCGACGAGGCCAAGGAAGAACTGGAAGAAATCGTCGAATTCCTGCGCAACCCGCAGAAGTTCAGCCGTCTGGGCGGCAAGATCCCGAAGGGCGCCCTCCTCGTCGGCCCGCCCGGCACTGGTAAAACCCTGCTGGCCCGCGCCATCGCGGGTGAGGCGGGCGTGCCCTTCTTCACGATCTCCGGCTCCGACTTCGTCGAGATGTTCGTCGGCGTGGGTGCCTCCCGTGTCCGTGACATGTTCGAACAGGCCAAGAAGAACGCCCCCTGCATCGTCTTCATCGACGAGATTGACGCCGTGGGCCGCGCCCGTGGCGTGGGCATCGGCGGCGGCAACGACGAACGCGAACAGACGCTGAACCAGCTTCTGGTCGAAATGGACGGGTTCGAGGCGAACGAAGGTGTCATCATCATCGCCGCCACCAACCGCAAGGACGTGCTGGACCCGGCTCTGCTGCGCCCCGGCCGCTTTGACCGCCAGATCCACGTCCCGAACCCCGACATCAAGGGGCGCGAGAAGATCCTGTCGGTCCACGCCCGCAAGGTGCCGCTGGGCCCGGACGTCGACCTGCGCACCATCGCGCGCGGCTCGCCCGGCTTCTCGGGTGCCGACCTGATGAACCTGGTGAACGAGGCCGCCCTGATGGCCGCCCGTGCCGGTCGCCGCTTTGTCACGATGATCGACTTCGAGAATGCCAAGGACAAGGTCATGATGGGCGCGGAACGGCGCAGCATGGTCCTGACCCCGGAACAGAAGGAAATGACCGCCTATCACGAGGCTGGCCATGCCATCGTCGGCATGGCGCTGCCGAAGTGCGACCCGGTCTACAAGGCCACGATCATCCCGCGCGGCGGCGCACTTGGCATGGTGATGAGCCTGCCGGAAATCGACCGCCTGAACTGGCACCGCGACCAGTGCGAAGAGCGGATCGCGATGACCATGGCCGGCAAGGCCGCCGAGATCATCAAGTACGGCGCGGACTCGGTCTCGAACGGCCCCTCGGGCGACATCCAGCAGGCCTCGGCGCTGGCCCGCGCCATGGTGCTGCGCTGGGGCATGTCGGATGTCGTGGGCAACATCGACTATGCCGAGGCGGCGGAAGGCTACCAGGGCAACACCGGCGGCTTCTCGGTCTCGGCCGAGACGAAGCGGCTGATCGAACAGGAAGTGAAGCGCATCATCGACGAAGGCTACGAGACCGCCCGTCGCATCCTGCTGGAAAAGCACGACGAATGGGAGCGGCTGGCCAAGGGACTTCTGGAATACGAAACCCTGACCGGTGACGAGATCCGCAAGGTTGTCGCGGGCGAGCCTCTGGGCGGCGACGACAGCGCCGACAAGCCATCCTCGGGCGGCGGCACCACCTCGGTCGCGGCGATCCCCAAGACCAAGGCGCGGGCCAAGAAGCCCGGTCCGGAACCGGAACCCGCACCACTCTAAGATCGAAAGGCCCCGCACCGTCGGGGCCTTTTGCTTTCCGGCCCGCGCCGCTAACCTGCCCGCGCTGCAGGGAGATCACGGATGATCAAGGCATTCGCAACCAAGGGCGCGCGTCTGGAACTTCTGGACCTTGCAGACCGGCATCTGGGCGACGCCCTGTGGATCGACCTCGAATCCCCCTCGGAGGCCGAAGAGGATGCCGTCGAAGCCGCGCTTGGCATCGACATCCCCACCCGTGAGGACATGCAGGAAATCGAGGCCTCCTCGCGCATCTATCGCGAAAGCGGGGCGCTGTTCCTGACCGCGCAGGTCGTCGCCAGCCACGAGGCGCGCGAGACCGAGCTTGGGCCGGTGACCTTCGTGGTCCTGCCGGATCGGCTGGTGACGGTGCACTACCATCATCCCGGATCGCTGGCCCATTTCGCCGACTGGGCCGCGCGGCACGACACTGCGCTGCAGTCTGGCCTAGACGCCTTGCTCGGGCTGCTGGAAGCCATCGTCGACCGGCTGGCGGATATCCTGGAGGCCGAGGCGAGAAGCCACGAGGTGCTGTCGAAGGCGATCTTCGCGGCACACAGGCCCTCGGGCAAGGCCGAGACGTTGCAGGCGGTCCTGCAACGGATCGGGCGGGCCGAGGCGATGAATTCGAAGGCCAACGAAAGCCTGTCAACCATCCTTCGGCTTCTGACCTATCTGACCGCGACGCCCGAAGCCGCGGGTGGGCCTTGTCTGCAGACCCGGCAGATGCCGGTGGCTATGGCACAATTGCAGGACCTGCGCAGCTTGCGCGAGGTGGCGGTGGCGCAATCCGAAAAGGTGCGCTTCCTCCTTGATGCGACGCTGGGGGTCATCAACATCCGGCAGTCCGACGTCATCAAGATCTTCTCGGTCGTGGCCTTCGTCTTCCTGCCCCCCACCCTGATCGCCAGCATCTACGGGATGAACTTCGACACCATGCCTGAACTGTCCTGGCGCTGGGGCTACCCGATGGCGCTGGGGCTGATGGTCGTCTCGGCGCTTGTGCCGTGGCTGATCTTCCGCTGGAAGAAATGGCTGTGACGGTTCCGAAGCCCGTCGACTGGGACCCGGCGCGCTATGGCGCGTTCCGCGACCTGCGGTTGCGTCCCGCACTGGACCTTCTGGCGCAGGTGCCCGACCTGCCGCCGGGCGATGTCGTCGACCTTGGTTGCGGCGACGGCGCCGTGGGTCCGGCGCTGGTGTCGCGCTATCCGACCCGCTGCCTTGTGGCGGTCGATTCCTCTCAGGCGATGCTGGCCAATGCTTCCCTGCGGCGCTGCTATGAACACACGACACTGGCGGACATCGCCGAGTGGCAGCCCGAACGCCCGCCCGCCCTGATCTTCTCGAACGCCGCGCTGAACTGGCTGCCGGACCACGCGACGCTCATGCCGCGGCTGGCCGGGATGCTGGCGCCCGGCGGGGTGCTGGCGGTGCAGATGCCGCGCCAGGGCGAGGCGCCGTCGCATCGCTTGCTGCGCGAGGTGGCAGGCCGCCTGTTCCCCGGACGCGATCCGGTGACCCGGACCCCTGTGCTGCTTGCCGGAGACTACGTTCACCTCCTTCGGGACTTTGGCACCGTGACCGCCTGGACAACCGACTACATCCAGATCCTCGACCCCGTGTCCCAGGGCCACCCGGTCCGCGCCTTCACCGAATCGACCGCCATGCGGCCCTATGTGGCAGGCCTGACCGAGGCCGAGCGTCGTGCCTATCTCGAAGCCTACGACACCGCCTTGGCGACGGCCTATCCGCCCCTTCCCGATGGCCGGGTCCTTTTCCCCTTCACCCGCGTCTTCTTTGTCCTGGAGCGACCCTGATGCCAGCCCTGATCCCCACCGACCACACCGCCCGCGTCGTCTGGCTGGGCTACCAGCCCGTGCCGGTGGAAAAGCTGGTCATCACCGCAAAACCTCTGACCGAGATGCCGCTGACCTTCGCCGGGTTCGACGGCGAGGTGCACGCAGGGCTGACCCGGCCCTCCTGCAGCCGGGTGACCAAGCAGTATCCAAAGAACACCACGATCCGGAACGTCCGGCAGCTCTGCATCGTCAGCGCCGAGGAAATGGCCGAAGTCGCCGCCGACATGGGCCTTGCGCGGATGGACTACGCCTGGGTCGGGGCCTCCCTCGTGCTGGAGGGTATCCCGGACCTGACCCACCTGCCGCCCTCCAGCCGCCTGCAAGGCCCGGACGGGGTCACGCTGGTTGTCGACATGGAGAACCTGCCCTGCCAGGAACCCGCCGTGACGATCGAGAAGGCTCTGCCGGGTCAGGGCAAGGGCTTCAAGCGCGCGGCCGAGGGCAAGCGGGGTATCACAGCCTGGATCGAGCGCGAGGGCGTCCTGCGGCTTGGCGACGTGGTGCGCCTGCATGTCCCGGCGCAGCGGGGCTGGCGCCCGGACAGCTGAACCAGTCCCGCGACCCAGCGGAAAAATAGTTAAATGTGGTGAAAATTTCCGTTCCGTCGGGGCCAGTTTCGTATCGGAAACCGGACAAGGCGATTTTCGCGGTCTTTAGGTCGCAAAACGCCTTCGACAAGGGCCCTCCGCCCGGTATCACGTCGCAAACGGCATATTTGCCCGCACATAAGCCCATTGGGGAGACACACATGGCCTTCAAGACCGACATCGAGATTGCGCGCGAAGCGAAGAAGAAGCCGATCATGGAGATCGGGGCCAAGCTGGGCATCCCGTCCGAGCATCTGCTCCCCTACGGCCACGACAAGGCCAAGGTCAGCCAGGAGTTCATCAAGTCGCTGGCGGGCAAGAAGGATGGCAAGCTGATCCTCGTCACCGCGATCAACCCGACCCCGGCGGGCGAAGGCAAGACGACGACCACGGTGGGTCTGGGCGACGGTCTGAACCGGATCGGCAAGAAGGCGGTGATCTGCATCCGCGAAGCCTCGCTTGGCCCGAACTTCGGGATGAAGGGTGGCGCGGCTGGCGGCGGGATGGCCCAGGTCGTGCCGATGGAGGAGATGAACCTTCACTTCACCGGCGACTTCCACGCGATCACCAGCGCGCACAACCTCCTGTCGGCGATGATCGACAACCACATCTACTGGGGCAACGACCTGGGCATCGACGAACGCCGCGTCGTCTGGCGCCGGGTCATGGACATGAACGACCGCGCGCTGCGCGACATCGTCGTGTCGCTGGGTGGCGTTTCGAACGGCTTCCCGCGCCAGACCGGGTTCGACATCACCGTAGCGTCCGAAGTCATGGCGATCCTCTGCCTGTCGAACGACCTGGACGACCTGCAAAAGCGTCTGGGCGACATCGTCGTGGCCTATACCCGCGACAAGAAGCCGATCTACTGCCGCGACATCAAGGCCGACGGCGCGATGACCGTGCTCCTGAAAGACGCGATGCAGCCGAACCTGGTGCAGACGCTGGAAAACAACCCGGCCTTCGTCCACGGCGGCCCCTTCGCCAACATCGCCCACGGCTGCAACTCGGTCATCGCGACCAAGACCGCGCTGAAGCTGGGTGAATATGTCGTGACCGAAGCCGGCTTCGGGGCTGACCTCGGCGCCGAAAAGTTCTTCGACATCAAGTGCCGCAAGGCGGGCCTCAAGCCCTCGGCCGCGGTGATTGTCGCCACCGTCCGCGCGATGAAGATGAACGGCGGCGTCGCCAAGGCCGACCTCGGCGCGGAAAACGTTGATGCGGTGAAGAAGGGCTGCCCGAACCTTGGCCGCCACATCGCCAACGTGAAGTCGTTCGGCGTGCCGGTGGTCGTGGCGATCAACCACTTCTACAGCGATACCGATGCCGAAGTAGCCGCGGTCAAGGCCTATGTCGCCGAACAGGGCGCCGAGGCGATCCTGTGCAAGCACTGGGCCAACGGCTCTGCGGGCATCGAGGATCTGGCGAACAAGGTCGTACAGCTGGCCGAATCCGGCGCTGCCAACTTCGCGCCGCTTTACCCCGATGACATGCCGCTGTTCCAGAAGCTGCAGACCATCGCCAAGCGGATCTACCACGCCGATGACGTGATCGCCGACAAGTCGATCCGCGACCAGCTCAAGACCTGGGAAGCCGCCGGGTACGGCCACCTGCCGATCTGCGTGGCCAAGACCCAGTACAGCTTCACCACCGACCCGACCGTGCGCGGCGCCCCCACGGGCCACACCGTCCCGGTCCGCGAGGTGCGGCTCTCGGCGGGCGCTGGCTTCATCGTCGCGATCTGCGGTGAGATCATGACCATGCCGGGCCTGCCCAAGGTGCCGTCAGCCGAGGTGATCCGGCTGAACGACCAGGGTCACGTCGAAGGGCTGTTCTGACGCGTTGCCCTTCGCGGGCCTTCCCCTTATCTCGGGGGGGCCTGCGAGGGGAGACCGAAGATGCCAAAGCCCGCCGACTGCACGACAATGGCCGAGATCAGGGCCGAGATCGACCGGCTGGACGAAGACCTCGTCCGGCTGTTCGCGGAACGGGCGGCATTCATCGACCGGGCGGCGGAGATCAAGGCCGAGGTCGACCTGCCGGCAAGGATCGGGTCGCGGGTCGAGGAAGTGGTGACAAACGTCCGCCGCCACGCCGCCACCTACGGGCTGCCGCCCGACCTGGTGGAAAAGCTGTGGCGGCGGCTGATCGACTGGTCCATCGCGCGCGAGGAAAGCAAGCTTGGGCCGGACACATTGCGGAAGGGCTAGGCCTGACGGCTGGCCGCTAGGGAGAGACGACAATGACGGCCAAGGTGATCGACGGCAAGGCCTTCGCGGCCACAGTGCGGGCTCAGGTGGCGGCACATGTGGCGCGGCTGAAGGAAGAGAACGGTATCCAGCCCGGTCTGGCCGTCGTGCTGGTGGGCGAGGACCCGGCCTCCCAGGTCTATGTCCGCAACAAGCATGCCTCGACCATCGAAGTTGGAATGTCCTCTTTCGAACATCGGCTGGACGCTTCGACCAGCGAGGCAGAGCTTCTTGCCCTGATCGACAGGCTGAACGCTGACCCCAAGGTACACGGGATTCTTGTGCAATTGCCGCTGCCCGGCCACCTGAACTCCGAGCTTGTCATCAACCGGATCGACCCGGCCAAGGATGTCGACGGATTCCATATTTCGAACGTTGGTCTCTTGGGCACCGGGCAGAAGTCGATGGTGCCCTGCACGCCGCTTGGCTGCCTGATGATGCTGCGGGATCATCATGGCAAGCTCGCGGGCCTGAATGCCGTGGTTGTGGGTCGTTCGAACATCGTCGGCAAGCCGATGGCGCAGCTTCTGCTGGGCGACAGCTGCACGGTGACCATCGCGCACAGCCGGACCAAGGACCTGGCCGAGGTCTGCAAGCGCGCCGACATCCTGGTGGCTGCCGTCGGGCGGCCCGAGATGGTGACCGGCGACATGGTGAAGCCGGGGGCGACGGTGATCGACGTCGGCATCAACCGCATTGAACGCGACGGCAAGGCAAAGCTGGTCGGCGACGTCCACTATGAAAGTGCTGCCGCCGTGGCTGGGGCGATCACCCCGGTTCCGGGCGGGGTGGGGCCGATGACCATCGCCTGCCTTCTGGCGAACACGCTGACGGCCTGCTGCCGCGCGAACGGGCTGGCGGAGCCTGAGGGGCTGACGGCCTGAACGAACAGGTAGGGTGGGCGGATCGCCCACCCTACGCTTGCCTTACCTGGGCATCGGAATCGCAAGGACGCGCGGGCCGGTAAGAATGGCCAGCGCGTCCTTTGCCATGAGCGCGGTGAGCGTGGCGTCATGCGACCGCAGACCCCCGGTATAGACCCCATAGGCGGGAAGGATCAGCCGCTGCGCATCGGCCAGGAAACAGGGCCGCGACTGGCCGGCCAGACGGGCCTTGGGGTGGTAATGACCCGAGATCTCCGCCCGCTCACCGGGTTCGGCAATGTGGCGGAAGGTGAAGGGTTGCAGCTTCAGCTCTGCCCGATGCGTTCCGCCGATCTCGATCGGGCCGGGGTCATGGTTTCCGGTGATCCAGGTCCAGCTGCGCCCCGCCATGAGACGGACAAGCCAGAGGCGGGAGGCCTCCTCAATCCCGTCCAGGGCCGCGAGGTCGTCAAAGCTGTCGCCAAGGCAGATGACGGCCTCCGCCTCGGTGGCTTCAAGATCGCGATCAAGCTTTTCCAGCGTCGCCTGCGTCTCGTAGGGGGGCAATAGCGTGCCCCCCCGCCGGGCAAGACGCTCGGATTTCCCAAGGTGCAGGTCCGAGACGGCAAGGGTCTTGCGGGCGGGCCAGTAAAGCGCGCCAGAGGACATCAGGTGCAGCGTCTCGCCGTGGAAGAAAAGCGCGTGGTGCATGGGTGCCTACCTGCCAAAGCACAGCGCTTCTGGCAAGGGCGGACGCTCCGCGGGGAGTATTTGCAACATGGGCAAGGACTTAGGCCAGGCCTGCAGCTTCCATCAGGGCCTGCGCCTGGGCGGTGGCTAGGCGGTCGCGGCCCTCACCCTGGACGGGGATGCGGCCGGGCTCGAAGAACATCGGCGCGGCGAGGGGGGTGACGCGGGTCAGGCGTTTCAGGACGATCGTGTCGCCGACGCGGGCGAGCATTGCCTCGATCCGGGAAAAGTCGATGAGGCCGCGCAAGGCCTCTTCCCGGGTGATCTGTAGGAGGAGGTGGTCGGGGTCATAGCGGCGCAGCGTGTCGTACAGGATGTCGGTCGAGAACGTCGCCTGCCGCCCGGTCTTGCGACGGCCCTGATGCGTGCGCTCGATCAGGCCCGAGATGATGGCGGTGGAGCGGAAGGTACGCTTCATCACCGCATTTTCGGAAAGCCAGGTGTCAAGGCCATCGCGCAGGGTTTCGAGGTCGAACAGGGGCCCGGGATCGGTGACGGGGTCGAGGCCCCAGATCAGCGTGGCATAGTCGGTGGCGACAAAGCCCAGGGGGGCAAGCCCCTGCGTCTCCATCTGTTTGGTGACGAGGAGGCCGAGGGTCTGCTGGGCGTTCCGTCCCGCAAAGCCGTAGACGCAAAGGTGTTCGCGCCCGTCGTGGGGGAACGATTCCAGAAGCAGGGAAGAAGGGTCGGGCAGCTGCGACACCTCACGCTGTTTCGCCAGCCACCAGGCGGTGTGGGTGGGTAGGTCGGGCCAGGTTTCCTGCTGGAAGATTTCCAGGATCCGGTCGGTCAGCAGCGTCGAGGTGGCGAACTTGGTGCCGTTGAACACGGCGACCTTGGGGTCGCGGCCGGGGGTTTTCGACACCTCCACCGTCATCTCGCGCAGGCCCTCGTAGCGGACGATCTGGCCGCCGATCAGGAAGGTGTCACCGGGGGTCAGGGTGGCGGCGAAGCTTTCCTCCACCTCGCCCAGTGGGGTGCCATACCCCCGGAACCGGACCTTCAGCGTTTCGATGTCGATGATCGTCCCGAGATTCTGCCGGATCAGTGCGGCGGCACGGGGGTCGCGCAGGTGCCACTTGCCCCCCGTCTCTTTCAGCCGCTGCCAGCGGTCGTAGGCCCGCAGCGCATAGCCGCCGGTGGCCACAAAATCGAGACAGGCGTCGAACTCTCCCCTCTTCAGGCCCGTATAGGGTCCCGCCGTGATGACCTCGGCGTAAAGCGCGTCGGCCTCGAACGGCCCAGCACAGGCGGTGGCCAGGATGTGCTGGCAAAGGACATCCCGCGGCCCCGGCCCCCGCGGCTCGCCGTCCAGCGTATGCGCCCGCACAGCGTCCAGCGCCGCCTGGCATTCCACCACCTCGAACCGGTTCGCGGGCACCAGCAAAGCCTTCGACGGCGCGTTGTAGCGGTGGTTCGCCCGCCCGATCCGCTGCACCAGCCGCTTGACGTTCTTCGGTGCGCCAACCTGGATCACCAGGTCCACGTCGCCCCAGTCGATCCCCAGATCCAGCGAGCCGGTGCAGACCACCGCCCGCAAGGCCCCCGCCGTCATCGCCTGCTCCACCCGTTCCCGCTGCTCGCGGGAGAGGCTGCCGTGGTGGATGCCGATCGGCAGGTCCTCGGTGTTCTGAAGCCACAGGTCGTGGAAGAACAGCTCGGCCTGCGCCCGGGTGTTGTGGAAGATCAGCGTGGTCTTGTGGCGGGTGATCTCGTTCAGGATCGCGGGGATGGCATACCGCCCACCGCCGCCGCTCCACGGGGGCGGGGCGTCGGTTTCCAGCATCGAAATATCCGGATCGGGGCCGGGGTCCGCCTGCAGGATCGTGGTCTCCGGTGCAAGGAACCGGGCCAAAGCGGGCGGGTTCTCCACCGTCGCGGACAGGCCGACACGGCGCAGGCCGGGGTTCAGGGACTGCAAGCGGGCGATCTGCAGGACAAGCTGGTCGCCGCGTTTGCTTTCGGCCAGCGCGTGGATTTCGTCGATGATGACGCGCCGCAAGCCCGCGAAGATGCGGGGGGCGTCCTCATAGGACAACAGCAGCGCCAGGCTCTCTGGCGTTGTCAGCAGGATGTGTGGCGGATCGGCGCGCTGCCGTCGCCGTTGAGTGTAACTTGTGTCGCCGGTGCGATCCTCGACCCGGATCTTCAGGCCTGCGCCCTCGATGGGGGTCCCGAGATTGCGGCGGATGTCGGCAGTCAGGGCCTTCAGGGGCGAGACGTAGAGGGTATGAAGGCCAGCCGGTGGAGTGGGCCCAAGTTCGGCAAGCGTCGGAAGGAATCCGGCCAGGGTCTTGCCGCCCCCCGTCGGCGCAATGAGAAGCGTGGCGGGGTCACCGCTGCGCGCCAGCATCTCCTCCTGATGCGGATGCAGCGTCCAGCCCTTGGCGGCGAACCAGTCGGACAGGGCGGGGGGAAGCATCGTCATGAGGGTAGAGATAGTGCGGCGCGGCGGGATGGGGAACGGAGTTGTCGCTGTCGCTGCCGCGTCCGGCGAAGAATTTCCGGGGAGAATTCCTCTTTGCGGGCGGTTTTCCCATGGCCCGGGTCGCGGTTGGGAGCTTGGGCTTTTCGCAGATATTTCTTCCCCGAAACCCGCCAAACTGCTTGCCCGACCCCTGCCGCGCGCCTAATCCGGGGCGTATGAGAATTCTGTTCCTTGGCGATGTCGTGGGCCGGTCGGGTCGGACGGCGATTACACAGCGGCTGCCGGGACTTCGGCAAGCCTGGGGCTTGGATTTCGTCGTCGTGAATGGCGAAAATGCCAGCCAGGGGGCCGGGATCACCGGGGACCATGCAAAGGAACTGCTGGCGGCGGGGGCGGATTGCCTGACTCTGGGCGACCATGCCTTTGACCAGAAGGATATGCTGTCCTTCATCGAGACCGAGCCGCGGATCGTGCGGCCGCTGAACTTCTCAAAGGTCGCGCCGGGCCGGGGCGCGCGGGTGTTCGATGCGACGCATGGCAGGAAGGTTCTGGTGACGCAGGCCCTGGGTCAGGTCTTCATGAAGCGGCCCTTCGATGACCCGTTCTCGGCACTGGAAACCGTGCTGAAGCAGCACACTCTGGGCGGTGTGGTGCAGGCAGCGATTGTCGATTTCCATGCCGAGGCCACGTCGGAAAAGATGGGAATGGGCCATTGGTGCGACGGGATGGCCAGCCTTGTGGTCGGGACCCATACCCATGTGCCCACGTCCGACACGATGATCCTGGCCAAGGGCACGGCTTTCCAGTCCGACGCGGGCATGTGCGGCGACTACGACAGCGTCATCGGGATGGAAAAGCTGGAGCCCCTGCGCCGCTTCCTGACCGGCATGGCGAAGGGCCGGTTCGAACCGGCGAATGGCGAGGCGACGCTGTCCGGGGTCTATGTCGAGACGGACGACAAGACCGGTCTGGCCACGAAGGTGCGGATGATCCGGGTGGGCGGCAAGCTGCAGGAGGCAACGCCTTGACTGGACGCTGGCTGTTCCCGCTGACCCTGCTTTGGTTGGGTGTCGGTTGGGGTGCTACCCAACCCCTTGGCAAGATCGCGACCCAAAGCGGCGCAAGTGCGCTGGAGCTAACCTTCTGGCAGGCAGTGGTCTGCACCGTCGTCCTTGGGGCCATCTCTCTCGCCCGCGGTCGGGGGCTGGTGTTCACGCCCCGGGCGCTGACCTTCTACGTCGTGGTCGCGGTGCTTGGCACCCTCTTGCCCGGCTTGACCT
Organism: Rhodobacter sp. SY28-1; assembly: GCF_005222785.1. Classification (GTDB taxonomy): domain Bacteria; phylum Pseudomonadota; class Alphaproteobacteria; order Rhodobacterales; family Rhodobacteraceae; genus Tabrizicola. Next base: position 714,475 of record NZ_STGH01000002.1, read on the forward strand.
TCTACATCTCGGCCGAGCGCCTGCCTTCGGGGATCATGTCGATCATCATTTCGACGATCCCCCTGATGGCCTTCCCCCTGGCGCTTGCCGTCGGGATGGAACGGTTTGACGCCATCCGCCTGCTGGGACTGTTGCTGGGCCTTGCAGCCGTGGCGCTGATTGCCCTGCCATCGACCAGCCTGCCGGACCCCGGAATGATCGGCTTCCTGCCACTCGCCCTGTGCGGACCCCTGCTTTACGCGCTGGAGGCAACCTTCGTGGCCCGCTTCGGCACCGCCGGTATGGACGCCGTGCAGGCGATGTTCGGGGTCAGCGTCGTCGCCGTGCTCCTGATCCTGCCGCATATGTTGATGGGCGGGGAACGCTATGTCCCCTGGCCGATGGGTCGCCCAGAATGGGCGCTCATTCTGTCGTCGGCGCTGCACGGGCTCTTGTACGCGACCTATGTCTGGCTGGCGGCCCGGGCGGGGTCGGTCTTCGCGTCGCAGTCAAGCTATCTGGTGACAGGGGCCGGGATGATCTGGGCGATGCTGCTGCTGGGTGAACGGCCCTCTGTCACGGTCTGGCTGGCCGTGGCGGTGATGCTGGCGGGGGTGGCATTGGTCCAGCCGCGCGAACGGACCAAGACGGTGAGGACCTGATGTTCGGCATTTCGATCCCGGCCGAGGCCGCCCCCTGGGTCGCCCTGACGATCCTGGCGGTGATGTTCGTCCTCTTCGTGCTGGAACGCACTCCGGTCGAAGTGACGGCCATCGGCGGGGCGGCGCTGATGCTGATCCTGGGCATCCTGCCGGTGAAAGAGGCGACCTCGGTCCTTGCCAACCCCGCGCCCTGGACCATCGCGATGATGTTCCTCATCATGGGCGGCCTGGTCCGCACCGGCGCGGTCGAGGCCGTGATCTCGGAGGTGACCCGGCATGCCGGCGACCGGCCGAAGATGACGATCATCGTGTTGATCGGGGCGACTGCCCTTGCCTCGGCCTTCATGAACAACACACCTCTCGTCGCGGTGATGATCCCGGTCGTGATCCAGCTGGCGATCAAGATCAACCGCGCGCCCTCCAAGCTCTTGATCCCGCTGTCCTACATGACCGTCCTGGGCGGGATGATCTCGCTGATCGGGACCTCGACCAACCTTCTGGTGGACGGGGTCGCGGCGGACCGCGGGCTGGACCATTTCGGCCTGTTCGAGATCGCACCGCTTGGCATCGCGGTCACCCTGGCCGGGGGCGCCTTCCTGTTGCTGTTCGGCGACCGGCTCTTGCCGAACCGGCAGTCGATGGGGGTCCTCCTCAGCGAAAAGCGGAAGATGAAGTTCTTCACCGAAGTCGCCGTCCCCGAGGACTCGACCCTGATCGGCCAGCCGGTGATGGACATCGACATCTTCAAGCGCGACGGCGTGCGGGTGATTGACGTCCTGCGCGGTGACGCCTCGCTCCGCCGCGACCTTGCCCCCGTGACGCTGCAAGCCGGCGACCGCGTCGTCCTCAGGACCGAGATGACCGAACTCATGGGCCTGCACGAACGCAAGGACGTGCATCTCGTCGACAAGCTCTCCTCGGTCAACACCGAGACGGTCGAGGTCCTGATCGGCCCCGGCTGCCGGATGGAGGGCCACCGCCTCGGCGACCTGCGCCTCCGCCGCCGCTATGGCGTCTACGTCCTGGCCGTGCACCGCCACAACCAGAACATCGGGCGGCAGCTCGACGACCTGATCGTCCGCGTCGGCGACACGCTCCTTCTCGAGGGCACCATCGAGGACATCCAGCGCCTCGCCGCCGACATGAACCTTCTCGACGTCAACCGCCCTCGCGTCATGGCCTATCGCCGGTCGAAGGCCCCCATCGCCCTTGCCGCGATGGCGCTGATCGTCACGCTTTCGGCCCTCGACGTGGCCCCGATCCTGCCCCTCGCCCTGATCGCCGTCGCGGGCGTCCTCATCACCAAATGCGTCGACAGTGACGAGGCCTTCTCCTTCATCGACGGCCGCCTCCTGGCGATGATCTTCGCCATGCTCGCCGTGGGCCAAGGCCTCGAACAGTCCGGCGCCGTGGAAATGATCGTGAACGCCGTCGCACCCTGGATGGCCACGCTCGGCCCCTTCGCGCTGATCCTGGCGGTCTACTTCATCGGCCTTGTCCTGACCGAGTTCCTGTCGAACAACGCCGTCGCGGTGATCTACACCCCCGTCGCCATCGAACTGGCCGAAACGCTCGGCCACGACCCCCGCCCCTTCGTGGTGGCCGTGATGTTCTCCGCCACCCTCGCCTTCGCGACGCCGGTGGGGTATCAGACCAACATGATGGTCTACGGGCCGGGCGGCTACAAGTTCTCGGACTTCGCCCGCGTCGGCGTCCCCCTGAACATCATCGTGATGCTGGTGTCTTGCGCCCTGATCCCGCTGATCTGGCCGCTGTGAAAGGAAAGACAATGCGCCGTTTCCTGATCGTCGGACTGCTGGCCGGATGCGTTTCCGCAGGCCAACCCCCCGTGCCCCAGGCCGCGCGCCTGTCGTCCGAGGTCCTGACCCTGACCCTCGCCGACGGCACCGTCTGCCGCGCGAACTGGCGGGCCGAGGGCGGGTCCGGCCGGCTGGAAAACTGCGGCCCGGGCTTCGGCTACTCCGTGCGCGAGGTCACCAACCCGAACCTCCTGCGCCAGCTTTTCACCGGCCTGACCGAAGCTTTGGGAGCCGACGGCTCCGTCCCCCCGATGGCCGAGGTCACCATCACCGACGCCATGGGCCGCGACCACGTCTTCGTCTCCCCGCCGCCTGTAGACTAGTGATGTCGTAGGGTGCGCTGTAGCGCATCCTAGGCATGGCTTGATTGCCTAGTTTCCTGCTCGCATATCTTCAGAGCCGTCCAACGACTCAAGCACGCGATCCATCGCACGCTCAACACTCCGAACCAAGAACTCGCTCGAGTCTTTTTGCTCCATATCAACGTAGTGGATATGTCGAAGTCGAACTGGAATTTCGCCGCCTGAGTACAAGAGCGGAATAATAGGGCTAGTTACCTTGTCACTTGACTCAAGCGTCTTGATAGCTTGGTCCAGCTCATCTTTAACAGAATCAGATTCGCCAAAATTCTCTGAGAAGATAGCGATTGCCATTGCACTATCATCTAATGCCTTACGAACGACATCCCTCCAAACTTCACCAGCTACGATGTTTTCAAAATCAAGCCAAGGTTCAACACCGGCTTGTCTCAGAACCCTCGCAACCTCTGCAGCCTTCTCGCGGTCTTTTCGGGAGTAGATGATAAAGACTCGACGGGCGCGACGCTTAAGCCGGTTGCGCCTAGTTATCTCTATCATTGTTACAACTGACGCCCCCGCCAGCAATGTTGCCATCAAAGCGAAGAAAATCTCAATCTTGAAGCCATCGAACCAACGATCTCCGGTGCCCACAAACAGGGACTCAGAAACAAGGGAAACGCTCCCTCCAATTGCTGCCGCAAGCGATGCCGCCATTACAGCAGATGTGAATGCGCGCGAGTCCTTCATTATTGAATTCCCTTCACGAAAAGAACAAATCCAGAAAGAAGGACTACACCAATTAAGTTGCACACACCTCCTAGCCAAATTCTCTGACCTTTGATATCTTGTGGCTTCTTCTCCCAATCCTGATGGAACGCCATCACAGCAAAAAACAGGAGAAGGCTAGTTGCCGTAAAGATCCCGAGTGATATGCTCTTTTCTTGGCCCGTCACAGACTTAGAAAGCTCAAATATATATATGAGCGCAGAGCTAACTGCTGATATTGATAGCTCAACTCCAAGAAAGAAATCACGCGCTTCCCAAGTAGTTCCACGAACTAGCTTCTTCGCCAAAGCGCCAAGCAAGATCAGCACCAGAGGAATACCCAATGCGATTACATAATTGAGCATGTGGATGGTTCTCGCGGTAACATCATGAAGGGTCCAAATGCGCTCCATCAATTGGTTAGCCTCTAGAATAACAGCCGTCAATAAGAAGTGTTCTGCTCCGACTGTCGAACGAATGCTGCCCCCTCACAAGAAACTCTGCGGATCAATATCCACCGCCAGCCTTAAATCCCTCGGCAGCTTGAACCCCGCCAGCCACTCCGCCAAAGCCGCCTGCAAGGGGGCCCCCTTCTCTGCCTTCACCAACAGCCGCACCCGGTGCCGCCCCCGGACCCGGGCAATCGGCGCCGGAGCAGGCCCCCAGACCTCCGCCCCGATCCGCTTCAACGGCTCACACCGCCGCGCCAGCTCCCCGCCGAAATCGAACACCGCAGCCACGTCGGGCGACGACAGGATGATCCCCGCCATCCGGCCATAGGGCGGCACACCCGAGGCCCGCCGCTCCCCGGCCTCGGCCCGCCAGAACGCCTCCTCGTCGCCGCCCAGGATCGCCCGGATCACCGGATGCTCCGGCTGGTGGGTCTGCAGCCAGGCCTCCCCCTTCCGCTCTGCCGTCCGGCCCGCCCGGCCCGCGACCTGACGCATCAGCTGGAACGTCCGCTCCGCCGCCCGCAGGTCCGACCCCTGCAGGCCAAGGTCGGCGTCGATCACCCCCACCAGCGTCAGCAGCGGAAAGTTGTGCCCCTTCGCCACGATCTGCGTGCCGATGATGATGTCCGCCCCGCCTGACGAAATCTCGGCGATCTTCTCCTTCAGCGCGCGGGCTGACCCAAACAGGTCCGACGACAGCACCGCCACCCGAGCCTCCGAGAACCGCGCCGCCACCTCCTCCGCCAGCCGTTCCACCCCCGGCCCCACGGCGGCCATCCGGCCCTCCACCCCGCAGGAGGGACAGGCCAAAGGCACCGGCTTCGTCGCCCCGCACTGGTGGCAGACCAGCCGCTTCTGGAACCGATGCTCCACCATCCGCGCATCGCAGTGGTCGCAGCCCACCTGATGCCCGCAGGCCCGGCAGAGCGTCACCGGCGCAAACCCCCGCCGGTTCAGGAACAGCAGCGCCTGCTCCCCGCGCCCCACAACGGCCCGCACCTTCCCGGCCAAAGTCTCCGAAATCCACCGATCCCCCGGCAGCCGCTCGGTCCGCATATCAATCGCCCGCATCTCCGGCATCTCCGCCGCGCCGAACCGGGACCCCAGATCCAGCCGCCGATACTTCCCCGCCTCGACATTGGCCCAGGTCTCCAGCGACGGCGTCGCCGAGGCCAGCACCACCGGACACCCCGCAATCGCCGCCCGCAGCACCGCCATGTCGCGCGCGTTGTACAAGACCCCGTCCTCCTGCTTGTAGGAGGTGTCATGCTCCTCATCGACAACGATCAGCCCGAGGTCCTGGAACGGCAGGAACAGCGCCGACCGCGCGCCCACCACCAGCTCCGCCCCGCCTTCGGAGACCATCCGCCACAGCCGCCGCCGCTCGGTCATCGTGACGCCCGAGTGCCACTCCGCCGGCCGCGCCCCGAACCGAGCCTCCACCCGCGTCAAAAACTCCGCCGTCAAGGCAATCTCCGGCAACAGCACCAGCGCCTGCCGACGCGCCCTAAGACACTCCGCCACCGCCTCAAGGTAAACCTCGGTCTTCCCCGACCCCGTCACCCCCTTCAGCAGCGTCGCCGCGTACGCGCCAGCAGCCACATCCGCGACCAGCGCATCCCCCGCCGCGACCTGCTCCCCCTCCAGCCGCATTCCCACATCGGCCTTCAAGCGCGGATAGGGCGTATCCCGCGGCGCATCCTCCTCCGCCACCACCCCCAGCTTCACCAGGCCTTTCACCACCGAACTGCCACAGGCCGCAGCCTCCACCAGCTCGCCCAGCGTCACCGGAGCCCCGCCAAACGCCCGCAAAGCCTCCACCACCCGATGCCGCGCCTCGGTCAGACTGTTCGGCACCGCCCCCGCCAGCCGATACACCCGCTTCACCGACGCAGGCTCCCCCAACCCCGGAGTCCGTGTCGCCAACCGCAGCATCGCCGGCAACGGCGTCAGCGTATACTCCGCCGCCCGACCAAGAAACGACCGCAACTCCAACCGCATCGGCCGCGCGTCCAGCACCCGCCCCACCGGCCGCACCTTCGCTGGGTCCCAGCCGCCAACCGCAGGCCCCCAGACCACCCCCAGCACCCGCCTTGGCCCCAGCGGCACCTCGACGAAATCCCCGTCCCCGCAGCCCCCCTCCGGCGCGCGATAGTCCAGCACGCGGCCCAAAGGCTCCGTCGTCAGCACCCCGACCAGATCGCCCGCCTGATAGACCCGGTCCGCCACCTGAAACCTTTCGCTCATCCGCCGTTTGGGCTAAACCGCGACCCGAGAGCATTCAACCCCCGCGTTGCACCCCCCGCAACCGCCAAGGAGGCCCCCAATGAAATTCTTCATCGACACCGCCGACGTCGACGCCATCCGTGAGCTTCACGACCTCGGCATGGTCGACGGCGTCACCACCAACCCGTCGCTGATCCTAAAATCCGGCCGCGACATCATCGAGGTCACCAAAGAGATCTGCTCCTTCGTCAAAGGCCCGGTTTCGGCCGAAGTCGTCGCCCTGACCGCGCCCGAAATGATCGCCGAGGGCCGCAAACTGGCCGCCATCGCCCCCAATATCGCCGTGAAAGTCCCGCTGACCTGGGACGGCCTCAAGACCTGCAAGACCCTGTCGTCTGAGGGCTTCATGGTCAACGTCACCCTCTGCTTTTCCGCCAACCAGGCCCTGATCGCCGCCAAGGCCGGGGCGACCTTCATCTCGCCCTTCATCGGGCGGCTGGACGACATCAACCTCGACGGCCTCGACCTGATCGGCGACATCCGCACGATCTATGACAACTACGACTTCAAGACCCAGATCCTTGCGGCCTCGATCCGCACCGCCAACCACGTCAAGGACTGCGCCCTGATCGGAGCCGACGTCGTCACTGCCCCCCCGAACGTGATCAAGGCCCTGGCGAGCCACATGCTGACCGACAAGGGCCTCGACCAGTTCACCGCCGACTGGGCGAAGACGGGTCAGAAGATCCTGTAAGCGGGACCGCGGCGACCCCCGCCCCCCTTGCCACTCCACATCACCTGTCATCCCCGCGCAGGCGGGGATCCACTTTCAACGCCCAACGATGGATCCCCGCCTGCGCGGGGATTACAGGCAGTTCGGGACCCGCCCCGACTCCCCGAACCCGTAGGTCGGGGTTCACCCCGACTCCCCCGCACCACACAGGGCCGCGCCCTCCCTCGGGCGGGCGCAAACCCCGCTGGTTCCCGGGCACTTTATTCTTCACCCCCTCCCACCGCAGTTCTGCGCGTGACACGTCAAGAGCGCCCTCCCGGGGGGAGGGAGGGCGCGGCCCGGCGGCGCAAGCGCCTTGATTCCGGGCCAAGGAGTGGCTCTGTTTGACCAGTAAGCATTTTACCTGCCCATCGTAGGGTGTGCTACAGCGCAGCACACTCTCGCCGTTCGTTGCTCACAAATTGCTACTTTACTTGCCAATGAAAAGCTGATGTGGCAATTTCAGTGCCTAACCAAAATTAAGGGTAACGCATTCTTGGCCTTCCTGGAGTTCAATCCTACAACGACATTGTACCAGTATACGACGCTTTCTGGATTTGAAGGGATTATATCCAGCAAATCGATATGGTTCACAGACCTCCGCTTTACAAACGACCCGCGAGAAATAACCCTTGGTCGAGACCAATTTCTCAAAGCAGTAAAGCTACTAAGAGACAAGGATTTTCGCGGCCAAAGAGGCTTACCTATCTCAGTCTTTGTTTCTCGGGTGCTGAGTTATCTCGAGAAGGGAGGCTTGCTGTCTGCTTCCTTCACCACATCAGGCGACAACTTGCCAATGTGGAGCGCATATGGAGGAAATTATGCGGGTTTTTCCATTGGGTTTAGGCCGACAGCTGTGCGCTCTATGCCCGTTAGAATTCAGAAGGTAAATTACATCAAAGATGACACTATCGATAGTTGGCGGCAACTGCTTCGTGATCTTCTATCAGGCGTCATTGAGCGGGAAGCTGTGTACTCTGTGTCTGACCTTGATTGGCTGTCTGCCGCTACCCGGACGGTCTCGGTGATTGTATCTACTAAACACAAAATTTGGGAGTATGAGAACGAAATACGCTGCACCCATGCTGCAGTCGCGAAAGAAGCAGGTATTCAGATCAATGGAGTAGACATTCCCGCTTCCGAGTATCCGGATGGTCGACCCTACTACACTCTGCTTCGGAGGAGAGCCCGAGACGAAACCGAGGTCTCGTATGCACCCATTCAATTCGGCAAGTATGCGAAAGGTGTTCACTGGCCAGAGAAAGCCATTGAACGCGTGATACTGGGACCGAAATGCCCTTGTTCAGTTCCTGAAGTAACGGAAAAGCTTAACCAACATGGATTCACAAGTTTCGAAGTCATGCAGTCAGAGTGCCTAATTCGCTAACCACCCCCCTCACCTCACCAACGGCCCGCCGAACACCCGCTCCTCCCCCTCCGCCACCCCCTTCTGCATCCTCTCCTGCATGAAGACCCGCTCCGCCTGCACCACCCCCGGCCCCGCGTCCTCCCACTCCCCGCCCATCGCCTTCGCCACATCCCCAAAGGCAGGCTTCTCGCCCGACCAGGCCTCCTCCCGCTCCCGGTAATGCGCCAGCGTCTCGGCCCCCCGGATCACCCCGGCCAGCCGCGCGTGCATGTAGCTGCGCAAGACGTCGTTGATCCGCGGCCCGTAGCCCTCGCCCATCGAGCGGAAGAACTTCAGCAAATCCGCCTCCAGCGCCAGCGTCACCTTCACCTTCGCCGCGCGGGGCGTCGCCGTGGCGATCTGATGCCACTCCTCCGGGAGCGCCCGGTCAGTTCGATGGTGTTGTGCAGATCCCATTCCAGACGCCGCATGACATCCATCATGTAGGTCATCTTGGCACGCTGCCGGGGGGTCTGTTTCTTCAGGTCGGGCATGGCTGGGTCCTTTGCGGCGCCCACCCTCGCGCCCAAAGGTTAACGTCAGCCGACCGATACGCGCGTATGGACCCTTTCCATACCAAAGCCAGACGCGTTCCAGACGCAGTGTTGCATCCCTGCCGGTCCCCTTTGGGCTCATGTGTTAATCCTGTCGCCAAGCCCTTGGCGGGTCGCCTATACTGCGGCCGAATTCGCATGAACCCTGGCCCGCCCGATGATCGAACCCGACCTGCGCGACCGCATCCTTGCCGAACCCGAACGCCTGCTGGACGACCGCGACGTGATGAACGCGCTGGTCTCGGCGAACGAACGCAGCCTTGGCGAGAACATCGTCGATCTGCGCGGCATCGCCATGCAACGCCTTGAATCCAGGCTGGATCGTCTGGAGGACACCCACCGTTCGGTCATCGCGGCGGCCTATGAGAACCTCGCCGGAACCAACCAGGTGCACCGCGCTGTTCTACAAATGCTAGAGCCGACAAACTTCGAGGCCTTCATGGCCGCCCTCTCGGGCGAGGTCGCGCAGACCCTGCGGGTTGACCATGTCCGCCTGGTGCTGGAAAGCCTGCAAGAGGACAGCGAAGGCGACCCAACCCTCCGCCGCCTGGGCGAAGTGCTGACCGTCGTGCCCCGCGGATTTGTCGCTAACTATCTGACAAAAGGGCGAAATGGTCCGGGCCGAAGCGTGGTCCTGCGGTCGGTGACCGGCCTTGCCGCCGACTTCTATGGTGCCCGCGCCGAAGGCATCCAGTCCGAGGCGCTGATGAAGCTGGACCTCGGCCCGGGCCGCCTGCCGGGGATGCTGGTCTTTGCCTCCGAAGACCCGAACCAGTTCAAGTCGACCCATGGCACCGACCTCCTGGCCTTCTTCGCCGGGGTCTTCGAACGGACGATGCGGCGGTGGCTGGGCTGACCGCCGACCCCTTCCTGGCCCCCGCGCTTGGGGCCGCGCTGACGCAATGGCTGACCCATCTCGCCGCGCTTGACGGGGCCGCGGCCAACACGATCGAAGCCTACCGCCGCGACGTGACCCGCTTTCTGAAGTTTCTCGCCGCCCACCGGGGCGGGGCCGGGGGCATCGCCTCGGTCATCTCGACCACCCAGTCCGACCTCCGCGCCTGGATGGCCGAGGAACGCAGCCGGGGCCTTTCCGCGCGCTCGCTGGCCCGTGCCCTGTCGGCCGTGAAGGGCTTCACTGCCTGGGCGGCCGAGCGAACCGGAGGCGACGCCACGACAGTCCTGTCCACCCGCGCGCCGAAGTTCCGCCGCAAGCTGCCGCGACCGCTAAGTGAAGACGGAGCAACGGAAATTCTGACCGAGATCGGCGCGGATGCCCGTGAGGACTGGATCGCCGCCCGCGACACCGCCATCGCCACGCTGCTCTATGGCCTTGGCCTGCGGATCTCCGAGGCGCTGGGGCTGACGGGGGCGGCGCATCCCTTGCCGCCGGTGCTTCGCATCACCGGCAAGGGCGGCAAGACCCGGCTGGTCCCGGTCATGCCCGCTGCAGCACAGGCCGTCGCGGCCTATGTCGCCCTCTGCCCCTTCGACCTTGCAAGCGACGCACCCCTCTTCCGCGGCGCACGCGGTGGCCCGGTCAATCCCCGGCTGATCCAGGCCGCGATGGAGCGCGCTCGCCTGCGCCTCGGCCTGCCCGCGACGGCCACGCCCCATGCCCTGCGCCACAGCTTTGCAACCCACCTTCTGTCAGCAGGCGGCGATCTGCGTGCGATCCAGGAACTTCTGGGCCATGCCTCACTTTCGACAACCCAGGCCTATACCGCTGTCGATGCCACCCGGCTGATGGAGGTCTATGAGAAATCCCACCCCCGCGCCTGACCTCCAGACCCAGGCCAGCGCGGCCTTTTGGTTGCACCCTTTGCGATAATCGGCCATCAACTTCCCATGAACCCGCGCCTGAAAGCCCTGTCCGTCCATCTCCTCACCGCCTCTGGCGCAGTCCTGTCGATGTTTGCCATGCTGGCTGCCGTCGAAGGCAACTGGAGCCTGATGTTCCTCTGGCTGGTCGTCGCGCTGATCGTCGACGGGATCGACGGGCCCTTGGCACGGCGCTTCGATGTCCGTAAGAACTGGCCGACCTACGACGGGGTCCTGATGGACCTGATCGTCGACTATCTGACCTATGTCTTCATCCCGGCCTTCGCGTTGTTCAAGTCCGGGCTTCTGCCGGGCTGGACCGGCTGGCTTGCGATCATCGTGATCTGCTACGGGTCGGTGATCTACTTCGCCGACACGCGAATGAAGACCAAGGACAAGAGCTTTGCGGGCTTCCCGGCCTGCTGGAACATGGTGGTGCTGGTCCTCTTCGCCACCCAGCCCGGAGAGATGGTGATCCTTATGGTGGTGATCCTTCTGACGATCACCATGTTCACCAACCTGAAGTTCATTCACCCCGTCCGGACCAGCCGCTGGTACGAGGTGTCTCTGGCCGTCTGCATCGCCTGGATCGCGCTGGCGGGCTGGGCGGCCTGGTGGGACTTCCAGGAAGGGCCCATCGCCAAGTGGCTTCTGGTGCTGACGTCGCTGTATCTCTGCCTGGCCGGGATCGCCCAACAGATCATCCCCGAAGGCATCCGCCGGGTACGGTGACCCAAAATCCTTAAGCAAGGATTTTGACAAATTTCTTGCTTAAGAAATTTGGTCCCGTCACAACCGCGTCAGCATCACCCCGGCCACGATGATCAGCGCTGCCAGCGCCTTTTCCCCCGTCATCCGCTCGCCAAAGGCCAGCCAGCCAATCAGCACGGCGAACAGGATCGAGGTCTCGCGCAGTGCGGCCACCACCGCGATGGGTGCGAAGGTCATCGCCCAGATCGACACCGCATAGGCGCCGTAGCTTGCGGCCGAAGCGAAGGCCCCCATCCGCCAGGCATGCCAGTTGCGGGGGATCACGTCCCAGCCGCGCAAGGCCAGCATGCCCAGGGTGAAGAAGGTGCCATCCGCCACGAACACCCAGGCCACATAGGCGGCGGGCGAGCCCGAGACCCGCGCGCCCAGTCCGTCGATCAGCGTATAGGTCGCCGTGGCGCAGGCGGACCCCAAAGCAAAGGGCAGAAGCTTGCGGTCCTCGCCGCTGGTGAAGACCCCCCGCGCCATCAAGAGGATACCGGCAGCCAGGACCGCTATGGCGATGTATTCCTGTTGCGTCACCGCATCGGCCAGGAAGGCCGCGCCGAACAGCGCCACAATCATCGGCGCCGCTCCCCGGGCAATGGGGTAGACGCGGCTCAGGTCACCGCGGTCATAGGCATAGGTCAGGAAGAACTTGTAGGCGAAATGGGTGCAGCCCGCCGCGATGACCCAGGGGATCGCGGCCCGGTCGATTGCCGGGGACAGCATCACCACCACCAGCCCGATCGGCACCTCGACGATCGACAGGATCACCATCCCGCCGACCTTCGAGGTCCCCAGCTTGATCAGCGCATTCCAAAGCGCATGCAGGAAGGCCGCGCCAAGGACGGCCAGGAAGATGCCAAGGCTCAAAGCGCGCACCTGTCATGGAACTGTCACAGGCAGGCGTAAGCCCGCCCACGGACAGGCGCAAGCGCGCCGATAGGTCCAGACCCCCGCTTTCGATAGGGTCAGCGCAACCGCAGCCGGATTGGTCCCTGCGCGGCCAGCGGGTCGACCTCGATCCCGCCTTGCGTTGCCACGATCTCGGGCGTTGCCGCGGCCACCGCGCGCACCTCGGGCATCAGGGGGCGCCAGTCCGCCGACAGTGCCTTCGCCACTTCGGACGGACACAGCGACTTGTCCCGCCCCCGCTGAAGGGCCAAGTCCAGGATCGCCGCCCTGATCCGGTCGCTCATATGAGAAGCGCCCCCTCGTGCCGCAGAAGCGCCGCCTTCGTCTCTACCCCGCCCGGGGCCGAGAAGCCGCCGAACCAGTCGGTCCCCATGACCCGGTGGCAGGGGATCAGGATCGGCAGCGGATTGGCCCCGCAGGCCTGCCCCACCGCCTGCGGCGCAGCACTCACGACCTTGGCGATCTGGCCATAGGTCCGCGTCTGGCCATAGGGAATGTCGGCCATCGCGCGTCGCACCGCCGCATTCAGCCCCGTCCCCCAGTCCAGCGGCAGATCGAACCGCGTCAGCCGCCCCGCGAAATAGGCCGCCAGCTGCACCAGACCCTCGTCCAGCAGCGCCGTCCGGCCCGCTTCCTCCGGCAAGCGCCACTCCAGTCCCGCCAACACTCCGTCCCGTTCCACCAGACAGACCGGCCCGAACGGCCCCACCAGGCCCGCCCGGATCACGTCTTGCCCTCACGCAAGGGCGCAAAGGCCTGGCGCAGGACCTCGGCCATCCCCTCCACTGCCGGAGATGTCCCGCGCGGGTTGCGTCGCAGGACCACCCGCGCATTGTCGACGATGGGAAAGCCGTCCTCGGTCGTCAGTTCCCGGCAACCCGCGGGGATCGTGCTGCGCGACAGGGGCGCGATGGCCATCCCGTTCATCACTGCCACCCGGAACCCCCCCGCCATGTCGCAGGACCAAGCCACCCGCCAGTCGATCCCCAGACGGTTCAAGGAGACCTCGACATAGTCCCGGCTCCACTCCGACTGGAAGTAGACCGCCACCGGCACTGGCCGCCGCAGGTGCTGGGCATGGGTCACCGAGGTCACCCAGACCGTCGGGTCGATGCACAACACCTCGCCTTCCTGCACATACTCCCAGTCGTAGATCACCCCGAGGTCGATCTCGTCCGCCTCCAGCGCCTTGATCTGGGCCGAGGAGTGATCCACCCGGACTGAAACCTGCACCCCCTCGTGCCGCTCGTCGAACGCGGCCAGCGCGCGAGGCAGGACGGTGCCGGAGTATTCGTCCGAGATCCCCACCCGCACCGGCCCGACCAGGGGCTTTTCCCGCAGCGCCACCGCCGCCTCGTCCAGCAGCGCCACCACCCGGCGCGCGTAGGGAACCAGCTGCTCGCCCCGCGGCGTCAGCGTGACGCCCCGCGCCTGCCGCTCGAACAAGGGTTGGCCAAGGTTCTCTTCCAGCCGCTTGACCTGCAGGCTGACCGCCGACTGCGTCCGGAACAACCGCTCGGCCGCCGCCGTGACCGAGCCGCTGTCCGCCACCGCCAGGAAGCTGCGCATCAGGTCACTTTCCAGCGGCTGCATCACGGAACCTATGAGTCTGACTTATGTCACCCATCAAACCTATTCGTTTGTGAAATGTCAAACCTCGCCCTATCTCTGGGTCTCAACACAAGGAGACCAGATCATGTTCGCCCGCCTCTTCGCCCTTCTGCAGCTGCGCCGCTCGACCGCGTTCCTGCTGGAACGTGAAGATGACCACCTGCTGCGCGACATCGGTCTGACCCGTGAGGACCTGATCGCGCTGCGCCGGGGCGACCAACTGTTCGACGCCCTGGTCAAGGCCACCAGCCTGCATTCGACGCCGACGCCCCGCGGTCTCCCCGTAGGCGCTTCGGCCTGACTCTTCGCCGGGGGACTGGGGACTCCCGGCGAAGTTTTTCCCCTCGCAACCTGACGCCACCAAGAATTTTCGCCGAAAATTCTTGGATTTGCGCTATACCGGCAGCATCCGCCGCAGGATCTTGCCCGAGGCCGATTTCGGGATCGCCTCGATGAAGGTGATCCGCTTCGGCAGCTTGTAGTGCGCAAGCTGCCCCGCCAGATGGGCCCGGATCGCCGCCCCCTCGGCCCCCTCGGCGGGGACAACGAAAGCCACCGGCACCTCGCCCGTCTCGTCGTCCGGAACCCCGCGCACGGCGGCATCCTTCACCATCGGGGACGTCAGAAGTGCCGCCTCCACCTCGGCGGGGGCCACCTGGAAGCCGCTGACCTTGATCAGCTCCTTCAGCCGGTCCCGGATGAAGACGTTGCCCTGACCGTCCACCTGCGCAAGATCGCCGGTCTTCAGCCAACCGTCCTGCGTCAAGGTCGCCGCCGTTGCGTCGGGCCGGTTGTGATAGCCCGCCATAACCTGCGGGCCACGCACCCAAAGCTCGCCCTCGCCGCCCGGTTCCACATCGGCCCCCGTCGCCGGATCGACGATGCGAAACTCGGTCGAGGCCACCGCCACGCCGATCGCCCCCGGCACCGACGTCGCAAAGGGGACCGAGTGGCTGACCGGGCTCATCTCGGTCATCCCGTAGCCCTGCCGCGACTGAACCCCGGTGCGCCGGGTCACCGCCTCCGCCACCTCCGCACTCAGCGGAGCCGCCCCAGACACCAGCCGCTTGACCGGCGACAGATCAAACTGATCGACCATGGGATGCTTGGCAAGGGCAACGGCAACGGGCGGGGCGATGAACATCGTCGGCGTCGCATGGCGGCTGCAGAGCGTCAGGAATTGCTCAAGATCAAAGCGTGGCATCGTGACGACAGTGCCCCCGGTCGCCAGATAGACGTTCATCAACACGGTCTGGCCATAGATGTGAAAGAAGGGCAGGAAGGCCACCACCCTGTCGCCGGTCTGCACTTGAAAGCAGACTTGGCACTGCTCGACATTGGCGACGAGATTCCGGTGGGTCAGCCGCACCCCCTTGGGCAGGCCGGTCGTCCCGCTGGAATAGGGCAGCACCGCCACGTCCGCCGCATCGTCGACCGGCACCTGCGCCGCCAGCGGCGCGCCCATCAGCGCGGCAAGCGGTGTCGCCCCCTCCGCCTCGCCGATCACTGCGACCTCTATCCCCCCGGCCGCCGCCTTCGCCGTTTCCAGAAAGGCCGGGATGGTGACCAGAAGTCTGGCCCCCGAATCCTGCAACTGATGCGCCACTTCGGGGGCGGTGTAGGTCGGGTTGATCGTGGTGACCGTCGCCCCGGCGAAGGCCACGCCGTGGAAGACCACAGCATAGTCCGGGCAGTTCGGTGCAAGGATCGCGACCACATCGCCCTTGCCCAGCCCCCGCGCCGCCAGCCCCCCGGCAAGCCGCCGGATGCCCACCTCCAGCGCCTCCGTCGTGACCTCGCGGCCCGAGGGGCCGTCGATCATCGCCACCCGGCCGGGGCCCCCCGCCAGCCCGCGCAGGACACGCTCGGTGATGCTTTCGCCCCGCAGGCTGATCGGCGGATACGGACTTGTGTAGATCATGGCACCCTCCCCGGTTCAGGGAAGGATACCACGGTTTCCGCCGAAAAGTTTCAGCCGCGCCCGGTCAGCCCAGCGCGTCGTTGCAGCGCTGGCAGGTGCCGGGGTGCTTGTGGGTGCCCACGTCCGGCAGCACCTTCCAGCAACGCTCGCATTTCTGGCCTTTGGCGGGCGCAAACTCCACCGCCACGCCCGGCACATCGGCCAGCGCGAAGACGCCCTCCGGCGCGGGCTTTGTCGACAGCCAGATGCAGGAGGTGATGCAGACCTCGTCGAAAGGCACCGTCTCCAGCAGCGCCATCATCTGCGGCGAGACGAACACCGTCGGCGCGGCTTCCAGGCTCGCCCCGATGACCTTCGCCGTCCGCTGCACCTCCAGCGCCCCCGTCACCACGCGTCGCACGTCGCGGATCGTCTCCCACTTCGCCGCCAGCGCCGAGTCCAGCCACGCCTTCGGCGTCTCCGGGAAGTCCACCAGATGGACCGAGCTTTCCTCACCCGGGAACCGCTCGAGCCAGACCTCCTCCATCGTGAAGACGAGGACCGGGGCCAGCCATGTGGTCAGCCGGTGGAACAGGATGTCCATCACCGTGCGGCAGGACCGGCGGGTCAGGCTGGTCGCCGGATCGCAATAGAGCGAGTCCTTGCGGATGTCGAAATAGACCGCCGACAGGTCGGACGTGCAGAAGGTGAAAAGCTTCTGGAACACCCCCTGGAAGTCGTATTTCGCATAGCCCTCGCGCACTTCGGCGTCGAGCTCGGCCAGCCGGTGCAGCACCCAGCGCTCCAGCTCCGGCATCTGGGCCGGCTCCACCCGCTCCGCCTCGCTGAACCCCGCCAAGGCCCCCAGCATATACCGCATGGTATTCCGCAGCCGGCGATAGCTGTCGGCGACCCCTTTCAGGATCTCCTTCCCGATGCGCAGGTCCACCGTATAGTCCGACTGCGCCACCCAAAGCCGCAGGATATCCGCGCCATACTCCCCGATCACCTCCTGCGGGGCCACGGTGTTGCCGAGCGATTTGGACATCTTCATGCCCTTCTCGTCCAGCGTGAAGCCGTGGGTCAGGACGCCCCGGTATGGCGCCCGCCCCTTGGTCCCGCAGGCCTGCAGCATACTGGAATGGAACCACCCGCGATGCTGGTCGGTGCCTTCAAGGTACAGGTCCGCCAGCCCGTCCGCCGACCCATCCTCCCGGTCGCGCAGCACGAAGGCATGAGTCGAGCCGGAGTCGAACCAGACGTCCAGCACGTCATAGACCTGTTCATAATCCTGCGGATTCACGATCCCATCGAGGACGCGTTCCTTGAATCCTTGCACATACCAAACATCGGCGCCCTCGGCCTCGAAGGCCGCCTTGATGCGCGCGTTCACCTCCGCGTTGCGCAAGAGGAAGTCCGCGTCGGTCGGCAAAGCACCTTTCTTCACGAAGCAGGTCAGCGGAACACCCCAGGCGCGCTGGCGCGACAGCACCCAATCCGGCCGCGCCTCGATCATCGAATGCAGGCGGTTCCGCCCCGTGGAAGGCGTCCACTCCACCAGCTGATTGATCGAATTCAGCGCCCGCGTCCGGATCGTCTCGCCGTAAGTCGACATCCCGTCATCCAGCGCCCGGTCGATCGCCACGAACCACTGCGGCGTGTTGCGATAGATGACCGGGGCCTTCGACCGCCAGGAATGCGGATAGGAATGCTTCAGCTTCGCCTTGGCAAAGAGCGCGCCCGAATAGGCCAGCTGCTTGATGACCGACACGTTCGCCGGCCCCTCCTTGCCGTCCGGAGTGATGATGTGCTGCCCGCCGAACAGCGGCAGGTTGGCCCGATAGGACCCGTCCGCCTCGACATTGTAGGTCATCGGCAGCCCGAACTTCACGCCCAGCTGATAGTCGTCATCGCCGTGCGACGGAGCCGTATGCACAAACCCCGTCCCCGCATCGTCGGTGACATGGTCACCGGGGAGCATGGGGACGTCATAGTCCCACTCTGCCGCACCACCTTCGACACCCCGGAACGGGTGCGCCAGCACCATTCCCTTCAGGTCCGCCGCCGAGACATCGCCCAGCCGCCGAACCATCTCCGGCCCGACCAGCTTGGCCTGTCCGAACACGGCCTCCGCCAGCTTGTCCGCCAACACCACCCGATGCCCGATGGTGGCCTGGCTGTCCTCCGGCCGCCCGATGATCTCGTACAGGCCGTAAGAGATCTCCGGCCCAAAGGCGACCGCGCGGTTCTGTGGGATCGTCCAGGGCGTCGTCGTCCAGATCACCACGTCGGTCGGCGTCTTGGTGAACAGCGCATCGCCATGGATCACCCGGAACCGCACCCAGACCTGATGGCTGGTATGGTCGTGATACTCCACCTCCGCCTCGGCCAAAGCGGTCTTCTCCACCGGGGACCACATCACCGGCTTCGACCCCTGATACAGCGACCCGTTCATCAGGAACTTCATGAACTCGTCCGCGATCACCGCCTCGGCGTGGTAGTCCATCGTCAGATACGGCCGGTCCCACTTGCCTGTGACCCCCAGCCGCTTGAACTCCTCGCGCTGGACGTCGATCCAGCCCTCGGCGAACTTGCGGCACTCCTGCCGGAAGGCGACCGTGTCCACGTCGTCCTTGTTCAGACCTTTCGCGCGGTACTGTTCCTCGATCTTCCACTCGATCGGCAACCCGTGGCAGTCCCAGCCCGGCACATAGCGCGCGTCCCGGCCCATCATCTGCTGGCTGCGCACCACCATGTCCTTCAACACCTTGTTCAGCGCATGGCCGATGTGCAGGTGCCCGTTGGCATAGGGAGGCCCGTCATGCAGCACGAAGGGTGCCCGCCCGGCGGCAGAGGACCGCAGCCGGTCATAGACCCCGATCCTTTCCCACCGCGCCAGCCATTCCGGCTCGCGCTGGGGCAGGCCCGCCCGCATCGGGAAGGCGGTCTCGGGCAGGAAAACGGTATCGCGGTAGTCAACAGCGGCGGTATCGGCGCACATGGGAGGGGAACCTCAAGACATCAGGGGCAGGTCGGCCCGGAAAGCGGGCCAGCGGCAAGACGACGAACCCGGCCGGGCCTCAGCCCGCCGGGCAAGTAATTCGCGAAGGAACAACCCGCCACATCTGCATGCGCGGCCTTATAGACAAAGGCCCGGGAACGGTCCAGCCCGCCCCCCGGCTTTCCCTTCGGCAAATATTCCGGGGGTGCCGATGGTTTCGCCACTGGTTCAAGAAACCGGAGGCACGGGCAGCGCCCCCATCAGCCGAGGAGGAGGCGCAGCCCGACGACGAGACAAAAGCCTCGCGCGTCAGCGCTCATCTAGAAAACCGCCCGCGACCACCCGCGCTCTTGCCAGAAGCCAAATCCCCTGCCACCCATGCGCCCCATGACGCACAAGATCGCCATCACCGGGGCCGGAATGGGAGGCCTCGCCGCCGCCGCCCTGCTTGCAAGGGATGGCCACGACGTTACCCTCTTCGAACGCTTTGAGACACCAAAGCCGCTTGGCTCCGGCCTTGTCATCCAGCCGGTCGGCCTCGCCGTCCTCGATGCCCTCGGTGCCGGGGACACCGCCCGCAGCCTCGGCGCGTCGCTCACCCGGATGCTCGGGCACTCCGGCGACCGCGTCGCACTTGACGTCGCCTATCGCGCGGGCCAGCCCGGCCTTGCGATGCACCGCGCCAGCCTGTTTCACGTCCTCTGGCAAGCCGCCCGGGGGCAAGGCATCGCGCCAGTGACCGGCCAGGCGGCGCAGTCCACCCATGCGACGCCCACCGGCATCCACCTTGTCACCGACCAGGGCGAGCATGGACCCTTCGACCTGATCGTCGACGCCTCCGGCGCAGGATCGCTTCTCTCTCCCCTCACTGCCCGTCCCCTGCCATTCGGCGCCGTCTGGGCCCATGTCCCCTGGCCCGCAACCGACTTGCCCGCGACCGAGCTGCGCCAGCGCTACCACCGCGCCTCCCGCATGGCGGGCATCCTGCCCATCGGCTGCCTGCCCGGCGACCCGACGCCACGGGCCGCAGTCTTCTGGTCGCTTTCCGGCGCAGAGCTGGACCACTGGCCCGCAAGACCGCTCGACGCGTGGAAAGCCGAGGTCGGGGCCTTCTGGCCCGCGATGACCCCCTTCCTCGACCGGATTTCCGACAAGGCCCAACTGACCGCTGCCCGCTATACCCATGGCACACTCGGCAAACCCTACTCCGACCGCCTGGTCCACATCGGCGATGCCGCGCACCGCGCCAGCCCCCAGCTTGGCCAGGGCGCCAATATGGCGCTGCTCGATGCCCAGGCGCTGGCGCTGGCCCTGCGACAACCGCTGGACGAGGCCCTCCGCGCCTACCACCGCTCGCGCCGCTGGCACCTTGCGCTTTACCAGGCGCTGTCGGCGGCCTTCACCCCGCAGTACCAGTCGCACAGCCGCGCCTTGCCGGTTCTGCGCGACCATGTCCTCTCGCCGCTTTCCCGCCTCTGGCCCCTGCCCCGCATCCTCTCCGCCCTCGTCTCGGGTGACCTGATCCCGCCGATCGCAGGGCAGGCACAGGGTGCAGGCAGCGCAGGCCGACCGGGAGCCTTGGTTCACAAATCCTGAACGCCTGCGGCCAAGTGCTTGATTTGTCTTGGCCCAGACCCGCTGTCCACCGTGGACATCGCTGGACAGATCCCCCCCGACCTGCCATCCTCGCGCCATGAAACTCCCCTCCCTAAACGTCCTTGGCCAAGAGCTGCAGTCCTGCTCGACCGACCCCGTCACCGGGTTCTTCCGCGACGGCTGCTGCAACACCGGCCCGATGGACCGGGGCCTCCACACCGTCTGCGCCCTGATGACGGCCGAGTTTCTGGCCCTGTCGAAATACCTCGGCAACGACCTTTCCACGCCCCGGCCCGAATACGGGTTCCAGGGGCTCAAGCCCGGCGACCAGTGGTGCCTCTGCGCCAGCCGGTTCCTGCAGGCGCATGAGGAAGGCGCCGCCCCCAAGGTCCGCCTCGCAGCGACGCATCAGGCCACGCTCGCCATCGTCCCGCTCGACATCCTTCGGCAATACGCCACCGACTGACCGGGTGGACTCCACACCGGGTCGGCGCGACACAGGTCCCATGATCCCGCCGCGCTTCGATGTCTCCGAAGACCAGATCGCCCGCGTCGTGGCGACCTTCTACGCCTGCATTCGTGAGCATCCCGGCCTTGGCCCGGTGTTTGCGAGGCATGTCACCGACTGGCCCGCGCATGAGGCAAAGATCACTCGGTTCTGGCGGAACGCGATCCTGCACGAACGCAGCTATGACGGGAACCCGCTGGCCGTCCACCGCGCCGCCGGGAATGTCCGGCTGGGGATGTTCGATGTCTGGCTCGGCCTGTTCGACTCGGTACTCAAGCGGGAACTGTCGCCCGACACTGCCGCAGCCTGGTCGACCCTCGCCCACCGGATCGGGCGCGGGCTGATGTTCGGGATGCAGGGCGACCCAGGCGCGCCACCCTCACTTCGCTGAGACGGCCGCCTTCGGCGCAGGCTCCGGCATCGGCCGGATCGAGCCGTCGTCGCGCATCAGATCCTCGATGAACAGCGACAGAAGCTGCGGCCGCCCGGTCACCCCGGCCTTGCGGTAGATCGCGTTGGTCTGCGCCTTGACCGTGCCTTCGCTGGTCGAGCGCAGCTGGGCAATCTCGGCCGTCGACATGCCCTTGATCGCGAACAGCGCCACGTCCCGCTCGGACGGTGTCAGTCCCCATTCACGGAAGTGTTCGTCCAGCAGATCGGCAAAGGCCCCCGAGGCGCGGCGCAGCTGTTCCTCGGCGCGGTGCCGTTCCTTCAACGCCCGGCGCAGCATCAGCGCACCGACGACCACGCCCAGGATCAGCCCCAGCGAAGCACCGATCTCCATCGCCTCGCGCATTTCCCAGCTGATCGGCGTGCTGCGGATGCCCAAGACCGAGGACAGAATGTCGGACACGAAGAAAAAGGCGCAAAACGCCTGGATCACGAAGATCGCGATGAACGGGGCAGCGCGCCTCACGCCGGGACCGGGCGGCAGCTGGCGGGCTCAGTCGTCATCATCATCACCACCGCCGTCGTCGTCGTCATCTCCGCCGCCGGAGCCGCTGTTGTCATCGTCGTCGTCGTCATCATCGTCATCATCGTCATCATCGTCGTCGTCATCATCGTCGTCGTCGCCGCGGTCCGGCCCACCGTCACGATCGTCGATGATCGCCACGTCCCCGCCATTGCCGGAAATAGGCGTGAACAGGTCCCGCAGGATTTCACCGGTCTTCGGATTGACGATGATTTCGCGGCGACCATCCTTGCGGATCGCCGTAATGCGGACGCGGCCAAGCAATGTCCGCTCTTGCACGATGCCCCGGAACCCCAGCCGCCTGAGCTGCCGGATGATGCTTTCCACCACGGTTTCCGCGAACACAGGAGTCGCCAGGGCGATGCCTGCGGCCAGTCCGGACAGGAACGTACGCCGTTTCATGTCGTCACCCCGATCGTCATTCGGCCACTATGTTCGACGCCGAAAGCCCCGGCAAGACCGGGGCTTTCGCTTGCGCAACTGTACGGGGCCTCAGTCGTCGTCCCCGTCGCTGTCGTCGCCGTCGTCATCATCGCTGTCGTCATTGTCGTCGTCCCCACCACGGTCGTCGTCGCCGTCATCGTCATCATCGTCGTCATCATCATCTTCGTCGTCGTCGTCACGACCCTTGCGATCGTCGTCCTGATCGTCATCCTCGTCGTCAAAGTCGCTGTCGACAGTCTTCACCTGCTTGCCGGTCCGGTCGGCATCGTCGTCATCCGCGGCTTCGGATTCCTTCTTGAGGATCGCGAGGGTCTCGTTGTCGTAGATCACCTCGACCTTGATGCCGTCCCTGATCGCCTCGACCTTGGTCTGGGTCGGGCCGACCTTCACTTCGACGAAGTCATAGCCCGCGGCAAGATAGTCCTCGGCCAGCTGGTTGCCGTCGATGGCGGAGAATGCGGCACCCGAGGTCAGCGCGATGGCGGCGGCGTAGCACAGAAGTCTGGTTCTCAGTTTCATCAGAGGGTCTCCATTCGGTTGCGGTTCCCGCTCGTCCAGCGGCAGGTTGACCGCCGTCGAGAGCATGGGAAGAGAAAGCCGCATCCAGTGCCGTCCGACCATTGCACCCGAGTTTACCAGGGGTGGTCTATGCCGCCAGTTTGCAGGACTAAACCCCAGTTTATGCGTATTTTGCGGGGGCGACCGGCAAATCGCGGTTCTGGAACGGGATTGGACCTCGAACCGCAACACCTCCACCGGAATGCAAAAGGCCCGCGGCAGTTTCCCACGGGCCCTGCTGGCTCTGCGCTGTCTGGCGATCAGACCTTCATCTGCACGCCCAGGTGCTTGGCCACAGTGAAGATGTCCTTGTCGCCGCGCCCGCACATGTTCATCACGATGATCTGGTCCTTGGGCAGCGTCGGCGCCAGCTTCATCACCTGCGCCAAGGCGTGCGACGGCTCCAGCGCCGGGATGATTCCCTCCAGCTTGCAGCACAGTTGGAACGCCTCCAGCGCCTCGGCATCGGTGATGCTGACATATTCGGCGCGGCCCACGTCATGCAGCCAGGAATGTTCCGGCCCGATGCCCGGGTAGTCGAGACCTGCGCTGATCGAGAAGCCTTCCAGGATCTGCCCATCGGCGTCCTGCAGAAGATAGGTCCGGTTGCCGTGCAGCACACCCGGGCGGCCCCCGGTCAGGGACGCGCAATGCTCCATCCGGTCGTCGACGCCCTTGCCGCCCGCCTCGACCCCGACAATCCGCACCGACGGGTCGTCGAGGAACGGGAAGAACAGGCCCATCGCGTTCGACCCCCCGCCGATGGCCGCGACCACCACATCCGGGAGACGACCCTCACCCTCCTGCTCGGCCAGTTGCCAGCGCACTTCCTTGCCAATGATCGACTGGAAATCGCGCACCATCGCCGGATAGGGATGCGGCCCTGCCACCGTGCCGATGCAGTAGAAGGTGTCGCGGACGTTGGTCACCCAGTCGCGTAGCGCGTCGTTCATCGCGTCCTTCAACGTGCCACGACCAGAAGTGACCGGAATCACCTCGGCCCCCAGAAGCTTCATCCGGAACACGTTCGGCGCCTGCCGTTCCACGTCATGCGCGCCCATGTAGACGACGCACTTGAGGCCGAACTTCGCGCAGACCGTGGCCGTGGCCACCCCATGCTGCCCCGCCCCGGTTTCCGCGATGATCCGAGTCTTGCCCATCCGGCGCGCCAGGATGATCTGGCCCAGCACGTTGTTGATCTTGTGGGCGCCCGTATGGTTCAGCTCATCCCGCTTCATGTAGACCTTGGCGCCGCCGAGGTGTTCCGTCAGGCGCGGCGCGAAATACAAGGGCGAGGGGCGACCCACATAGTGTTTCCACAGATCGTCCATCTCGGCCCAGAAGGTCGGATCGGTCTTGGCGTGGTTGTAACGCTCTTCCAGTTCCAGGATCAGCGGCATCAGCGTCTCGCTGACAAACCGCCCGCCGAACATGCCGAACCGGCCCTGCTCATCCGGCCCCGTCATGAAGCTGTTCAACCCGTCCTCGGCCATGGCGCACCCCCGTTGTTCCCTCTGCATCTAGCGCCAATGCGGTTGGTGGTAAAGCTGCGCGTCTGACGCTTTCGTGATCGGCGTCGCTGCAACTTCCCCGGAAGGCCTTCCGTAGCTTCGCCGCAATCCTGCAACGACCCGAAGGAGTTACCCATGCGTCTGCTTGCCACCGCCGCCCTGTTCGCGGCCACCGCCCTTCCCGCCGCTGCCGAAACCGCTGTCGCCCTGTCCGGCGACCGGACGCTTCTGTGGATCGACACCGCCACCGCCACCGTGACCGGCAAGGTCGACGTTCAAGGCGTCGACCGCCTGTTGGGCATCGACTTCCGCCCCGGCGACATGACCGTCGTGGGCGTGACCGCCGACCACAAGATCGTGGTGATCGACCACATGACCGGCGCCACCACCGAGAAGGCGACGATGAACGTGATGCTGCCGTCCGTCGACAGGCCGGTGATCGTCGACTTCAACCCGGCGGCCGACCGGCTGCGGTTCATGACCGGCACCACCAACCACCGGGTGAACCCCGATACCGGCGAAGTGACCGTGGACGGCAGCCTCGCCTATGTGGCCGAAGACATGCACGCGGGCGAAGCGCCGAACATCGTCGCTGCGGCCTACACCAACAGCTACGGCAAGCCGGAAAAGACCGCGATGTTCAACATCGACGCGACGATTGCCGGGCTGATCCAGCAGACCGCGCCGAATGACGGCACCCTGGCTGCCATCGGCAAGCTGGGTGTGGCGCTGGAAGGCCCGGTCGCGTTTGACGTCGCCACCACGGCGGACGGCACCAACACCGCCTGGCTTGCGGCGAATGGCGGGCTGCATACCGTCGACCTCGCCACCGGCGCGCTGACCGGGTCCTGGATGCTGACCGGCGCGGATGAGTCGATCCGTGACTTGACCGTCCTGCCCGCGATGTAAGTCGTCCGGCACGAGGGTCATGGCGGGCGGTCGTCTCCAGCGACCGCCCGCAGTTCATCTTAGGATCGGCACGCCGTCCTTCACGCCCTGCGCCGCCTGAACAAAGGCCGCGATCAAACCAGCATCCTTCACCCCGGGAGCGCTTTCCACCCCGCTGGCCACATCGACCTGCCGCGCGCCGGTGCGCTGGATCGCCTGCCCGACATTCTCGGGCGTCAGCCCGCCTGCCAGCATCCACGGCTTCAGCCACTTGCGCCCGACCAGAAGCCGCCAGTCGAAGGTCAGCCCATTGCCGCCGGGCAGAACCGCATCTTTCGGGGCCTTGGCATCGACCAGGATCTGATCGGCAACCAGTTGGTAGTCCAGCAGAGGCGCAAGGTCCGCCTCGACCGCCACCCCGATCACCTTCATCACCGGCAGGCCATAGCGCGCCTTGATCTCGGCCACGCGGGCCGGGCTTTCGTGGCCATGAAGCTGCAGCATGTCCAGCGGCACTTCGGCCACGATGGCATCCAGCACCGCGTCATCGGCATCGACCACCAGCGCGACCTTGCACAACCCTTCGGGGGCGGACAGGGCCAAAAGCCGCGCCTCGGCGGGCGTCACATAACGCGGCGATTTCGGAAAGAAGTTGAACCCGGCATAGGCCGCGCCGGCCTTGGCCACCGCCGCCACATCCCTGGGCGTCTTCAGCCCGCAGATCTTGACCCTGACCTCGCGCATCAGCGCTTTTCCAACAGCGCCAGCACCTCGTCCTGCGGCGGGACCGAGGTTGCGTCCTTCAACACCGCAAGCTCGCGTTCCAGCCGGGCCACTTCCCGCGTCTTCTGGCTGGCGGCGGCGCGGTGGCCATGTTCGCGGAACCATTCCCAGACAAAGCCGATCAGCACCCCGGCAATGATGCCGCCGAAGATCACCACGAACAGCGGCAGGTCCATCGCCCAGGTCAGCCCGGTCAGGGCCGCAAGATCGGTCGGCAGAAGCTGCAGGGTGACCGGCGCCCGGTTGGCCAGCGCGACGGTCAGAAGGCCAAGGCCCAGAAGCCCCAGCAACAACAGACGAAGATAGCGGATCATCGGGAACGCAACCCTTCCTGGTTTCGTCCCGAGTATCGGCGGCACAGCGCCGAAGCGCAAGCGCGTGCGGGGTTACTTGCCGTTCAGCCGGTCGCGCAGAAGCTTGCCGGTCTTGAAGAACGGCACCTTCTTGTCGTCGACCTTGACCGCCGCCCCGGTGCGGGGATTGCGGCCAACCCGCGCATCACGGGCCTTGACCGAGAAGGCGCCGAAGCCGCGCAGCTCGACCCGGTCACCTTTGGCAAGGGCTTCGATGATTTCTTCAAAGACCGTGTTCACGATCCGCTCGACATGTCGCTGGGTCAGGTGCGGGTTCTCATCCGCGATCTTCTGGATCAGTTCCGAACGGATCATCCGTAGTTCCCCCTGTGGTTCGGCCCCTGGCAGGCGGCCGCCACGTGCTTGTTCTCGGGCGACTATAGCGACAGGTTTTGCCTCATGACAAACAAAAACGGGGACTTGGCACCAAGGAAAAGGCCCCGCGGGGTACGCGGGGCCTTTCCATTCAATCGCAGGTATTGCGACCTGAAGTTTAGCTACGATCCTTCAGGGCCGCGCCCAGGATGTCGCCCAGCGAGGCACCCGAATCGGACGAGCCATACTGTTCGACGGCTTCCTTCTCTTCGGCGATCTCGCGCGCCTTGATCGAGAGGCCCAGCTTGCGGGTCTTCGGGTCGATGTTGGTCACGCGCACGTCGACCTTGTCACCCACCTGGAAGCGCTCGGGACGCTGGTCAGCGCGGTCGCGCGACAGGTCCGAACGGCGGATGAAGGACTTCTGGCCGTTGTATTCGACCTCGATCCCGCCATCCTCGATCGCGGTGACCGCGACGGTGATGATCGCACCACGCTTCACGCCGTCCACTGCATCGGTGAAGGTGTCGTCGCCCAGAGCCTTGATCGAGAGCGAGATACGCTCCTTCTCGACGTCCACTTCGGTGACGGCGGCTTGCACCACGTCGCCCTTGCGGTAGTTCTGGATGGCTTCTTCGCCGCGCTGGTCCCAGGACAGGTCCGACAGGTGAACCATGCCGTCGATGTCGTTGTCGAGGCCGACGAACAGACCGAATTCGGTGATGTTCTTGACTTCGCCTTCGATGGCCGAGCCGACCGGGTGGTTTTCCGCGAAGACTTCCCACGGGTTGCGCTGGGTCTGCTTGAGGCCCAGGGAAACGCGACGCTTGGCGCTGTCGATTTCCAGCACCATGACGTCAACCTCTTGCGAGGTGGAGACGATCTTGCCGGGGTGCACGTTCTTCTTGGTCCAGGACATTTCCGAGACGTGAACGAGACCCTCGACGCCAGCTTCCAGCTCCACGAAGGCGCCGTAGTCGGTGATGTTGGTGACGCGGCCTTTGTGGACCGTGCCGATGGCATACATCTTCTCGACGGCATCCCACGGGTCGGACTGGAGCTGCTTCATGCCCAGGCTGATGCGGTGGGTTTCCTTGTTGATCTTGATGACCTGAACCTTGACGGTCTCGCCGATCGACAGGATTTCCGACGGATGGTTGACGCGGCGCCAGGCCATGTCGGTGACGTGCAGCAGGCCGTCAACGCCGCCGAGGTCAACGAAGGCACCGTATTCGGTGATGTTCTTGACCACGCCATCCACGACCTGACCTTCGACCAGGTTGCCGATGACTTCAGCGCGCTGTTCGGCGCGGCTTTCTTCCAGGATCGCACGGCGCGAGACAACGATGTTGCCGCGGCGACGGTCCATCTTCAGGATCTGGAACGGCTGCTTCATGCCCATCAGCGGGCCAGCGTCACGCACCGGGCGGACGTCGACCTGCGAGCCCGGCAGGAAGGCCACAGCGCCACCCAGGTCGACCGTGAAGCCGCCCTTGACGCGACCGAAGATCGCGCCGTCGACGCGCTGCTCGGCAGCATAGGCTTTTTCCAGACGGTCCCAGGCTTCCTCGCGGCGGGCCTTCTCACGGCTGATCTGGGCTTCACCGCGAGCGTTCTCGACGCGGTCCAGATATACTTCCACAGTGTCGCCCACGTTGATGTTGGGCTGCTCACCGGGGTTGGCGAATTCTTTAAGGTCGATGCGGCCTTCCATCTTGTAGCCGACATCGATGATGGCCTGGCCCGCTTCGATCGCGATGACCTTGCCTTTGACGACAGTGCCCTCTTCGGGGGTGTCGATCTCGAAGCTTTCCTTCAACAGGGCTTCGAAGTCTTCCATGCTTGCTTTAGCGCACATATAGATCAGTTTCCTTTTCTCGTGTTTTCACTGGCCATGCGGTTGGCTCCGCCGGTCTTGGCCCTGAACGAAAAAACGCATCCGTCCGGGAAACCGGCGGCTGCGACTCTTCTCAGGATGCGGGCGCTATAGTGGGAAAGCTGCGCTTGGGCAAGGGAAAGCCGCCGCGCGCCGGGTCAGGCGGTACCGTCCGGCCCCGGGCCCTGCCCAGTATCCTTGCCGCCGGGGGCCAGCAAGGCAAGCAGGATCAGCGCCAGCCCGCCCGCGATCAGGAACATCGAGCGGTGGCTTTTCTGACCACCCTCCGCCTCGGGTCCAGGCTCATGGCCGTCCTGCATCGCCGGATTGCCGCGCAAGACCGCGCTTGCCGCATTCAGCGCCGTCGCCACCCACAGCGCGCGGGTGGTTGCGCGCAACTCGGACGACCGGCGGTTCCGCGCAGACATGGACCAGACCGTCAGGATCGCGACCAGGACCAAACCTGCCGCGACGGCCAAGAGCGCGAGTGGCATCCCAAACCTCGGCGCCAGCGCGAGGACGGCGGCCATCACCGCAAGGCCCCAGGCGGTCAACACCAGCATCAGGGCGAAAAGCACCACCCCGACCGAGGCCGCGCGGTCCCGCACTGCCCCTGCAAGCATCGCCTTCAGACCGGTAAGCGCCAAGGCGAACTCCTCTGCATGGCTCGTTGGGACCAGAGTGCCGCAACACCGTCAACCCCGCAAGGCGCAGGCTCCGGGGTCAACGGGCGTGAAGCCGTTCCGCGACGAGGACACAGGCCGCCTCGACCGCCTCGTCGATCCCCATCGAACTGGTGTCAATCACCGCCGCATCTTCGGCGGCCTTCAGCGGGGCATCCGCCCGCCCCATGTCGCGGGCGTCGCGCTCCTTGACCTCGGCCAGCACCTTGGCCTCATCCCCGCCGACCTCCAGCCAGCGCCGGTGCGCGCGGACCTCGGGGCTGGCGGTGACATACAGCTTCACCTCTGCCTCGGGGCAGATCACCGTGCCGATGTCGCGCCCGTCCAAGACCGCCCCGCCCTCGCCGCGCGCGAAGCGGCGCTGGAAGTCCAGAAGCGCCGCGCGAACGTCGGGAAGGGCGGCGACCCGGCTTGCCGCTTGCCCCGCCTCCAGCGTCCTGAGATCGCCCCGTTCCAGATCCTCGGGCGTCAGTCGGCGGGCGGCTTCGGCAGGATCGCCGCCCAGGACCCCCACCGCGCGATAGAGCAACCCGGTGTCCAGATGCCGAAAGCCGAACCGCTGCGCCACGGCCCGGCTGATCGTGCCCTTTCCGGCCGCTGCGGGCCCATCGATTGCCACCGTGAAGATCATCGCCCCTGCCTGCCGCCCAAACCCGCATCCGGCCATGGATGCCTCTGGCGGGAGTATTTTGAAATGGGGAAGTCGAAAAGCGCAATCGTGCATGCCGGGGATCGCCTTAGGGGTTCACATTTTCAAGCCGTTGAAATCATTGCGCGCCTGCATGGGATCCGTCGGATTCCTGACGATTTCTGCTTGGAATCGGGGCCAATTGCGCCTATCTTCTGCGGTGCGACGTTATCTATTCGACCACTGTCTCCGACCATCGGCCACAGCAATCGACTACAGCTGACGGGGCCAAGCCGCTGCATCCCGCGGGCGGTACGACAGACAGGAGACTTCACGATGGCCAAGGGCACCGTGAAATGGTTCAATGAAACCAAAGGCTACGGCTTCATCGCCCCGGAAGGCGGCAAGAAGGACGTGTTCGTGCACATCACCGCGCTGGAGCGTGCTGGTCTGCGCAGCCTGAAAGACGGCCAGCCGGTCACCTTCGACATCGAAGCCGGCCGTGACGGGCGCGAATCCGCGACCAATCTCGCTCTGGCATAAGGCCGGACGGACAAGATCTGGTCGGGGGCGGTTCACCGCCCCCTTCTCATTTCAGTTCATCGTGACGGCTGCGCGGTCACGCAGCACATGATCGAAGCCGATGCGAAAGCTGGCATCGGACACGTCCTCGGGCAGGCAGACCGCCGTGCGGCGCCCCAAGGGATAGGCCGGAACGTCGAATTCCCGGCTGACCAGCATCACCCGCATCTTCGCATCGCCAGCGATCAGCGCCGAAATCGCCTGTTCCGCACCGGCGATTCCGCCGAATGCGTCGCAATCCATGACGAACAGGTCATAGCCCACCCGGTCCCGCAGGATTGTGGCGACGGCGTCGTGCAGGTCATCCGTGGCGTCGACCAGGCTTCCGTATTCGACCAGGCGTTGGCAGGTGCGGCCGTCGCCCTGGTCGGTCAAGACCATCACCCGCACACCCAGAGTATGCGGGGCGACCTTCTGGCGATCGGTCTGCATGAAAGTCTGCATGTGCACTCCTCCACTACCTTATGCCAGTGACACCAACAATGCGGAGAGCTTTCGCCCGAAAAAAGGTAACTTGCGGGAATGTGACCAATACAATGCCACATTCAAGCCAGAGTTGGCGGCCGCCAGGATTGCCCGGGAAACTTGACAGCCAGTCTCATCCGCAAGCCGGCTGGGAAACCGGTTCCGACGCTGTTAACCTATTTCGGACGAAAATGCAGCCCCCCTCTGTGGGTTTGCCCGGATTTGCAACGAGGGATCAGATGAACCGTCACGTCAACATGACGAACATTGACCAGCGGCAGGACCTTGCCGCGGCCTTCCGCTGGACCGCCCGGCTGAACCTGCATGAGTCTGTCGCCAATCACTTTTCCCTGGCGGTTAACCCCGAAGGCACGCGGTTTCTCATCAACCCGAACGGCCGCCATTTCAGCCGGATCACCGCCTCGTCGCTGGTCGAGATCGATGCGAACGACTCTGACACGATGTCGCGACCCGAAGCGCCCGACCCAACCGCCTGGGGCCTGCACGGGGCGATTCACCGGGCCTGCGCGCATGCGGTTTGCGTCATGCACGTCCATTCGGTGCATGCGACCGTGCTGGCGAGCCTCGCCGACTCGCGCCTGCATGCAATCGACCAGAACTCTGCGATGTTCTTCGACCGGCATGTGGTGGACGACCACTACGGCGGCATGGCGTTCGAGGAAGAGGGCGCCCGGTGTGCCGGGCTTCTGGCCAATCCGAAGACCGTGGCGATGGTCATGGGCAACCATGGTGTGCTGGTCATCGGCCGCACCGTGGCCGAAACCTTCAACCGCCTCTACTATTTCGAGCGCGCGGCCGAGACCTACATCCGCGCCCTGCAGACCGGCCGCCCGCTGCGCGTGCTGCCGGACGAGATTGCCGAAAAGACCGCGCGGGAATGGGAAAGCTATCCCGGCTTTGCCGAGGCGCATCTGCGCGAATTGCGCGCCATCCTCGACGCCGAAGACCCCTCCTACGCGCAGTAGCCGCAGGTCGCGGCATGGCGGACCCGGACAGAATCGTGCGGGGTTGAGGCGGCGCAGGGCGCGGGTGGAGAATCGGCTTCGCTTTTCGCGGACCCTGCCCTAGATCAGGCTCAAAGGGAGTGCTTCCATGCTGTCCGATCCGCTGTTCATCTTCGCCGCCATCGCCTGTTTCGTTGTGCTGGGCATCCTGCTCTTCGGCATCGGCACCTTCGCCAAGGGGGGTGAGTTCAACAAGCGCAACGCCAACAAGATCATGCGCTGGCGGCTTGGCGTGCAGTTCGTGGCGGTGGTGCTGATCGTCGCCTTCGCCTGGTTGCGGTCGGGAGGCAACTGATGGTCGTCCTGTCCAAGATCTACACCAAGACCGGCGATGCCGGGGAAACCGCCCTTGGCAACGGCGCGCGGGTGGCCAAGCACAGCTTGCGGGTCTCTGCCTACGGCACGGTGGATGAGACGAACGCAACCGTGGGCCTTGCCCGGCTGCACGCGACCGGAGAGATTGCCGAGGCCTTGAAGCGGATCTCGAACGATCTGTTCGACCTTGGCGCCGACCTTTGCACCCCCGACCGGCATCTGGATGCGACGCTGTCCTACAAGCCCTTGCGGATGATCGAGGGCCAGGTCACCCGGCTGGAACGCGAGATCGACGCGATGAACGAAAGGCTGACGCCCTTGCGCAGCTTCATCCTGCCCGGCGGCTCACCCCTCGCCGCGCAACTTCACCTCTGCCGCACCGTCTGCCGCAGGGCGGAACGCCTGGTCGTGGAAACCGCGACGATGGAGGACGTGAATCCCGAGGCGGTCCGCTACCTCAACCGCCTGTCGGACTGGTTCTTTGTCGCCGGCCGCATCGCCAACAACGACGGCAAGGATGACGTCCTCTGGGTCCCCGGCCTGACGCGCTGAAGTCTGATCGGGAGCCAAAATTTTTCGCCGAAGAATTCTGGCTCCCGACGAACCGCCTTGCCTGATCGCCCCCGACGATCAAAACGCGGCGTCGCGTCGCGCCAACCTGTCGCATTTGGTCTGTTCCCAAAGCCCCTGTTCCGGTAACAGGCGGGGCGAGAGCTTGTGCGGGCCATGGGTCTGCGACGGATGAGGAGTTTCGGCCATGAAGGTGCTGGTCCCGGTCAAGCGGGTTATCGACTACAACGTGAAGGTTCGGGTGAAGGCGGACGGGTCGGGGGTTGACCTCGCGAACGTCAAGATGAGCATGAACCCCTTCGACGAAATCGCGGTGGAAGAAGCCATCCGCCTGAAGGAGAAGGGCGTCGCGACCGAGGTGGTCGTCGTCTCCATCGGCGTCAAGCAGGCGCAGGAAACCCTGCGCAACGCGCTCGCCATGGGGGCCGACCGGGCGATCCTGATCGAGGCGACCGACAACGTCCACACCGACATCGAACCGCTGGCCGTGGCAAAGCTGCTGGCGGCTGTCGTCAAGGAAGAGGCCCCGGGCCTTGTCCTTTGTGGCAAGCAGGCGATCGACAATGACATGAACGCCACCGGCCAGATGCTGGCCGCCCTTCTGGGCTGGTCGCAGGCCACCTTCGCCTCGGAAGTCGCCATCGAGGGCGACCACGCGAAAGTCACCCGCGAAGTGGACGGCGGTCTGCAAACCATCACCGTGAAGATGCCGACGATCATCACGGTCGATCTGCGCCTGAACGAGCCGCGCTATGCGTCGCTGCCGAACATCATGAAGGCCAAGGCCAAGCCGCTGGCCGCGAAGACCCCTGCCGACTACGGCGTGGACGTCTCGCCGCGCCTCTCGGTCGTCAAGACCGTGGAACCGGCGGGCCGCAAGGCGGGTGTGAAGGTCGGCTCGGTGGCCGAACTGATCGCGAAACTCAAAGACGAAGCGGGGGTGCTGTAAGATGGCCGTTCTTCTTCTTGCTGACGTTGTCGATGGCAAGCTGGCAACCGACCAGGTCGCCAAGACCCTGACCGCGGTGAAATCGCTGGGGCCGGTCACGGTCCTGGTCGCGGGCACGGGCGGCGATGCCGCTGCGGCCGAGGCGGCGACGCTGGACGGCGTGGCACGCGTCCTCTTCGCCGACGACCACGCCTATTGCCATGGGCTTTCCGAACCCACCGCCGCGCTGGTCGTGTCGCTGGCCGGGGACTATGAGCACATCGTGGCGGCCTCGGGTGCGCTGTCGAAGTCGGTCCTGCCCCGCGTGGCGGCCCTTCTCGACGTGATGGTGATCTCGGAAGTCCTGGCCGTGCATGACGCCGCGACCTTTGATCGCCCGATCTACGCCGGGAACGCGATCCAGACAGTGAAGACCTCGGACGCGAAGAAGGTGATGACCATCCGCACCGCGACTTTCGACGCGGCGGGCAAGGGCGGTTCGGCCCCGGTCGAGAAGGTCTCGGCCAGCGTTGACGGGTCGATGTCGGCCTGGGTCGAGGACAAGGTTGCGTCCTCCGACCGTCCGGAGCTGACCTCGGCCGGGATCGTCGTGTCGGGCGGGCGTGGCGTGGGCTCGCAGGCTGACTTCGCGCTGATCGAGAAGCTGGCGGACAAGCTGAACGCCGCCGTGGGCGCCTCGCGCGCGGCGGTGGACAGTGGCTACGCGCCGAACGACTGGCAGGTCGGGCAGACCGGCAAGGTCGTGGCACCGGATCTGTACGTCGCGGTCGGCATCTCGGGCGCGATCCAGCACCTGGCGGGGATGAAGGATTCGAAAGTCATCGTCGCGATCAACAAGGACGAAGAGGCGCCGATCTTCCAGGTCGCCGACTATGGCCTGGTCGCCGACCTGTTCACCGCCGTCCCGGAAATGATCGAGAAACTGTAAGGTAAGGTGGGCGGATCGCCCACCCTACGAGGGGGTCACCGCAAGGTGGCCCCTTTTTCCATTCCCACCAGCAAAGCGACTTCCGGGACA
The DNA here is from genome assembly GCF_005222785.1 of Rhodobacter sp. SY28-1. GTDB lineage: Bacteria > Pseudomonadota > Alphaproteobacteria > Rhodobacterales > Rhodobacteraceae > Tabrizicola. The sequence continues at coordinate 749,453 of NZ_STGH01000002.1, forward strand.
AGCCGGTCCGCCGCCTCGGCATGAACCGCTGCCCCGGGCAGGGCACGGGCCTGTTGCATCTCGGTCTCGGGAAAGTGCATCCCGGTCGCGCCTTCTGCCAGTGCTGCGGGTGAGGCAACCACTTCGACCAGCCGCGTGAACCGGCCCTGCAGCGCGGCAAGCATCCGACTGTCGACCAGCCAGGGACCAAACCCTTCGCCCGGCTCATCGGCCCTCGTCGGGGGCGGGGCATCGGACAGCCAGACGAGCACGCACCGCCCGGGCAGCCGCGCTAGCAGAGCCTGCATCCGCGCGACCCAGGTCTGCTGCAGGACCGTCAGCAGCTTGGCAAATCGCTGCGGATCGGTGCGGCGCAACACGGTCAGCAGATGCCGGGTGAAGTGGATCTCGGTGAAGTCGACCTGCGGATACAGCGCCCGCAGGTCCGGGGTCGCGGCCAGGAACCGGTCATTCCGCCGCGCATGGACCGTGTAGAAGGGATTGCTCACCCCCTCCACGCCCGTCACCTGCACCACCGCAACAGCAGCCCCGGCCGCAATCTTCAGGGCACCCGGGTCGGACAGGTAAAGATCCGGCCCGGCATTCTGCGCCGCAAGGTTCGCAACCGGCAGGCCCAGCGCCTGTTCCAGCAGCGCCGGATAGGGCCGGGCCACATACTTGCCAAAACTCGCCGATCCGCCCAGCACCGCGACGTAGGCGCGCGACAGGTCCCGCGCAGGCCCCCGGAACAGCGCCTTCGACGCGCCATAGCGGCACGGAAAATAGTCGAGCGCCCCCGCGCCCGCATCGAGATGCATCATCCCACCACCCGATTGCAGTCACCCCAGGGCAAACTCTGGCCGGGAGTGGTTGCCGAATGGCTAAAATCGGGCGGTTGCCTAAAAGGCCCGGCACTTTGCCTGTCCTTGCGCGGGCCGGACGGGCCGGGCATAACCGGGATCGACAGATGGAGGTGCAGGCGATGGAGATCAAGCTGGTGGGCGTCGTGGGCGCCGGGCAGATGGGCAACGGCATCGCCCATGTCTTTGCGCTGGCCGGCTACAGCGTCCTCTTGACCGACGTGTCGGAAGACAGCCTCGCAAAGGCGCTGGCGACCATCGAGAAGAACATCGAACGCCAGGTGTCGCGCGGAAAGGTCCTGCCCGCCGACAAACGCGCGGCGATGGAGCGGATCAAGACGACCTTGAGGCTGGCCGATCTGGGCCAGTGCGACCTTATCATCGAGGCTGCGACCGAACGCGAAACGGTCAAGCAGGCGATCTTCGAGGACCTGTTGCCGCACCTGAAGCCGACGACGATCCTGACCTCGAACACCTCGTCGATTTCCATCACCCGCCTCGCCTCGCGCACCGACCGGCCCGAGAAATTCATGGGCTTCCACTTCATGAACCCGGTCCCGGTGATGCAGCTGGTCGAACTGATCCGCGGCATCGCCACCGACCAGGAGACCTGGGAAACCCTGCATGAAGTGGTGCGCAAACTGGGCAAGACCGCCTCCAGCTCCGAGGATTTCCCGGCCTTCATCGTCAACCGCATCCTGATGCCGATGATCAACGAGGCGGTCTATACGCTGTACGAAGGCGTGGGGTCGGTGAAGTCGATCGACGAGTCGCTGAAGCTGGGCGCCAACCACCCGATGGGGCCCTTGGAACTGGCGGATTTCATTGGGCTGGATACGTGTCTGTCGATCATGAACGTGCTGCATGAGGGGCTGGCGGACACCAAGTACCGGCCCTGTCCACTCCTGACGAAGTATGTCGAGGCGGGGTGGCTGGGGCGGAAAACGCAGCGGGGGTTCTATGACTACCGGGGGGAAGTGCCGGTGCCGACGCGGTGAATGCACCCAACTGGCAAGAAGCGACATCTCATTCGTATATTTTGCCCAACAGCATTATCTCTGCGGCCTGTCTCCACGGGTTACTGTCTGCAAGATAGTTGCCAGGTTGGCCAAGTTTGTTGTCTCTCGCTCCTGCAATGGCTGCTTCAAGGAAGGAGCCGATGCTTGTGTTTTCCCAACCGTACATGGATGAGTAGCTGCTCGAAGGTGAAGCTTTCTCAGAAACCGTCGCCGCTTCCCAATCGTTCATGAGCGCTTCCAAAAAATCTAGGAAGCTAGAGAGGTCATGAACTCTCTCAGCGACATATTGAATTTCCCTAAAGCTCACGAAGGCCTCCGTCGGCAGCAAGCACAACATCATGCTGAAAGTTACAGTTCGTAGCAGAACCAAAAGAGCAGGTCGTGGGTCTGCACCCACACTACGCCCGGCCCTTCAACCCCAGCGTATGCTCCCGCAGCCAGGCCAGGAACCCCCGCGGGTTCCCCTCCCACTTCTTCAGCTCCTCCGCCGGGATCGGCTCACCGATCACGGGCCGGGTCGGCTTGAAGAGACACCGCTTGATCTCATACAGCAGCAACCCCTGCCGCACAGTATCTGACAGCTGGTTAGCGATCTGGAACATGCGAGAGTTCTGGCCGGGGAAGAAGATCGGCAGGATCGTCGCGCCGGTCGACTTGACGATCTTGTGGGTGAAGACGTTCCACTCGCCCTCGACCGCCGGACCCCACCAGCCTTCGCTCATCGCGACCTTGCCGGCCGGGAACAGGATGATGACCCCACCCGCCTTCAGGTGCGCCAGCGTCTCCTCCCGCATCTGCAGGCCAAGTTCGCGCGCGTTGTCCTCGTGCGGGAAGGGCACGGGGATCATGAACTCCTCGACCTCGGGGATGCCGGTCAGCAGGGACCGGGTCAGGATCTTGAAGTCCGATCGCACCCGGTTGACCATCTCGGCCAGGACCATCCCGTCCACCAGGCCCGAGGGGTGGTTCGACACCACGACCAGTGGCCCCGTCGACGGAATGCGGGCGATCTCCTCCGCCGGGGTCTCGATCCTTATGCCCATGTGGCGGATCGCCTTGGGCCAGAACGGCGCCCCGAACGGCGCACCCGACTTTTCAAAGCTGCGGATCAGGCGCAGCAGCTGGACCTTGGCGGTCAGCCATTCGATGGCGCGGATTGTCCCGGCCTTCCAGGGGTTCTTGAAGGTGCCCGCATAGGACAGCCGACGCATGTCGTACTGACGGTCAACCCGACCGGCCGCAGACACGGGCGTCTCGGTGGCGATCTGGGTCTGTTCGGTCACTAAGCGGCTATCCCCGGTGGTCCCGACAGAGTCGGGGCATCACCGCTCAATAATCCTCTCCGAACCGCGCCGCAACAAGCGCCTCCAGCGCATCGGCGAGTTTCTCCGCCTCATCGCCCGTGCACGTCACGTCAATCGTGGTTCCACGCGACGCGCCAAGCATCAGAAGGCCCATGATCGAATCGCCCGAAACCTCCATCCCGTCCTTGGCGACGTTGGCTCGGGCCTCGTGCGCCTCGACCACCTCGACGAACTTGGCGCTGGCACGGGCATGCAGGCCCTTTTCGTTCACGATACGCAAAGTGCGGCTGGTCATGGTCGTCTCTCAGGCCCCGCTGCCAAGGTCCAGGCTGTTGATATACTTGCGTCCCGCGTCCAGAGCGGCCGCCACAGCCTCAGGAACACCCAGGTCGCGCGACTTGGCAAGCTTGATCAGCATCGGCAGGTTCGCCCCGTACAGGATGCGTCGTCCCGAGGTGGCACAGGCCGGCAGCGAAAGGTTGGACGGCGAGCCCCCAAACATGTCCGTCACCAGCACCACGCCCTGGCCCTGATCGACCGCATCGGCGGCCGCGCAGATTTCCGCCTGTTTGGCGCTGCGGTCGTGGTCATCCTCGATGGAAATCGCCCGGACCCCATCTTGCCTGCCCACGACATGCTCCACCGCCGAGAGATATTCCCGCGCCAGACCGCCATGCGCCACGATCACGATTCCGATCAAGCGTGTGATACCTTCATTGCGTCGGGTTGCACCGTGGCAGCCTTGCGTTCAAGTTCCCGGTGCCGTTTTGACACCGGCCAGCCGGCTTCCGCAAGCGTGGAACCGACCATTTCCGCCATGGCAACCGACCGATGTTGCCCTCCCGTACAGCCAAAGCCAATGGCGAGGTGCGCCTTGCCCTCATCCAGATGGGCTGGAAGCAGAAACAGAAGCAGCTCGCTCACCTTCTGGAAGAACTCGGCAAAACGCGGGTCCTGGCGCACAAAGGATTCGACCGCCGGGTCGCGGCCATCCAGCGGGCGCAGCGCCGCCTGCCAATGGGGATTCGCCAGGAACCGGCAGTCAAAGATCATGTCCATCCCGCGCGGCACGCCACGCTTGTAGCTGAAGGACTGGACCGACACCGACAGCCGCCCGGTCACCCCGGCATCGAACCGGCGGGTGATCTCGGCCTTCAGGTCGTGCTGGGTCAGGTCCGTCGTATCGATCAGATGATCGGCCCGCACCCGGATCGGGGTCAGAAGGTCGATCTCGCGCTCCACCCCCTGGGCAGGGGTCTCGTCCGGGGCCAGCGGATGGCGGCGACGGGTTTCGGAAAACCGCTGGATCAGCACCGACGGCGCGCAGTCGAGATACAGGACCTCAAGGTCCACCCTGGGGTCTCGGGTCAGCTTGTCGATCAATTCGATCAGCGCGGTCGCGTTGAAATCGCGGTTGCGCACATCCAGCCCCAGCGCGATGGGACGACCCAGCGGCGGGCCTTCGACCAGGCGCGGGACCAGTGACAGCGGGATGTTGTCGATCCCCTCATAGCCCAGATCCTCCAGCACCCGGATCGCCGTCGTCCGCCCGGCGCCCGAAGGGCCGGTGACGAAGACAAGGTGATGATCCATCGACAGGTCTGGCATCAGCTGGGGTTCCGAGGCGGTCATGCCTCACGTCCATGGCGAAGATAAAGCATCAGCGCGTCTGGAAAATGGTCATTCTGCACATGCAGCACAAGGGAGAGCGATATTCCCAGAATCGTGACCTTGCGGCGCGGCGGGAGCCGGTCGGTTTCCATCTGCCCCAGGTCGACCACCAGCCCGACCTCGGCCCCTGACACGGAAGGCGCGCGCAGGATGCCGACCCCCCGCGCCTCGATCATGCCTTGTAGGTCAGGGTTCGGACAGGAGGCCCACAGCGTTCCGCCCACCCCCTCCAGCCGCGTCAGGTCATCCGACACCAGCACCGCCCCGCGCGAGATCAGCTGCAACGCCAGCGCCGATTTGCCCGCTCCTGACGGGCCAAGGATCAACAGCCCCCGCCCGTCGACGGCGACGCAGGTGGCATGCAGCGTCTCGCTGGACTGGGTCACACGGGGATCACACCGGCAGGCCGACGACGAACCGCGCGCCCAGCGGGTCCGAGGTCGGGTCGGCGGCCGTCGGGCGGATGTTCTCGGCCCAGATCACCCCGCCATGCGCCTCGACGATCTGCTTGGAAATCGCCAGGCCAAGGCCCGAATGCTTGCCGAATTCCGACTGCGGCCGTTCGGAATAGAATCGTTTGAACACCTTGGTCAGCGCCTGCTCCGGGATGCCCGGTCCTGTATCTTCCACCACGATCAGCACCCGGTTTTCCCGCCGCCGGGCCCAGACGCGAACCGCGTCACCCTCCTCGCAGAAGGAGATCGCGTTGGTCACCAGGTTCACGAACACCTGCGCCAGCCGTGCCTCCAGCCCATGGATGGTGATCGGATCGGACGGAAGGTCGATGATGAAATCCACCCCCTTCTCGCCCGCCTGCTGCGACAGGTACTGGCAGAGATTGGACAGGGTCTTGAGAAGGTTGAACTCCTCCTCCTCCTCCTTCACCAGCTCCGAATCCAGCCGCGAGGCGTTCGAGATGTCGCTGACCAGCCGGTCCAGACGCCGCACGTCATGTTCGATCACGTCCAGCAGCTTGTCGCGGTGCTCGTCCTTCTTGACGAAGCGCAGCGAGCCCACAGCCGACCGCAAGGACGCCAGCGGGTTCTTGATCTCATGCGCCACATCCGCCGCGAACTGTTCATTGGCGTCGATCCGGTCATACAGCGCCGACACCATGCCCCGCATGGCCACGGAAAGCCGCCCGATCTCGTCCGGCCGCGCCGCAAGGTCGGGGATGCGCACCCGGGAGGGCGCCACCCGGCGCGAGTCGCGGTCACGGCCCACTTCGGCAGCGGCAGCCAGGTCGGACAGGGGGTTCGAAATGGTCGAGGCCAGCATCAGGCTAAGGCTGATCGACAGCACCACCGCCAGCAGGAACATCTGCAGGACCTGCTCGCGCTCATACCGCACCAGCCGGTCGATCTCCTCGCTGTTCGAGGTGATGGCCACCACCCCCACCAGTTCATCGGCGATCAGGATGGGCGTGGCCACGGTAAAGTACATGTTGCCTTCGCCGTTCCGGGTGACGCGGGTCACCACCTCACCCGCGCGCGCGCCCTCAAAGGCCGCACGGGCGTTGTCGGCCGGATCGATCGTCTCGGTCCAGTCGCGGCGGCCCTGCCGGAACAGCACGGTCACCACATCCCAGACGCCTTCCAGGAAATCGGTCAGGATCGTCGGCTGGTCCGGGTCGGGCACCAGCGTCCCGGTCCCTTGCCCCACGCGCGAGGCCAGAAGCTGGCCGGTCGGATCGAAGACGAAGACTTCCAGCACCGGGTCCAGCTCGATGTCCTGCAACGGCGTACGGAAGTCGAACCCGGCGTTGCCCGGTCGCAGATGCGCCTCATAGACCGCTGCGATAAGCTCCGCCTGCCGCACCATGCCCAACTGGCGTTGCAGGGCCAGGCTGTCGCGGAACGGGTTCATGAACAGAACCCCGACCGCCAGCAGCACCAGCGCCATCAGGTTGAAGACGATGATCTTCCGCGCCAGGGGCGATCGGTTCAGCCCGACAATGCTGCGTCCGCCCCGGCCTTCCTTCAGGCGCTCGACGGTCGCGTCCGGCGATACCCAGTCTTCGCCCAAAAGAACGTCGCCCGACCGCTTGGGCCGGACGTCATTGGGGTTAAGCCTGGGGGCCGAGGTCATGTCAGGCGGCCGTCACTCTTCGTTGTAGCGGTAGCCGATACCATACAGCGTTTCGATGGCCGAAAATGTGTCATCCACCGACCGCATCTTCTTGCGCAGCCGCTTGATGTGGCTGTCAATGGTCCGGTCGTCGACATAGACCTGATCGTCGTAGGCCACATCCATCAGCTGGTCGCGGCTCTTCACGAAACCGGGGCGCTGGGCCAAGGCCTGCAACAGCAGGAACTCGGTCACCGTCAGCGCGACCTCTTTCCCCTTCCAGGTCACCGAATGGCGCAGCGGGTCCATGCGCAGGGCACCCCGTTCCATCATCCGGGTCTCTTCGGTGGCCGCAGCCTCACCCGTATTGATCGCTTCCTGCCGGCGCAGCAGCGCGCGGATGCGTTCCACCAGCAGGCGCTGGCTGAAGGGCTTCTTGACGTAGTCGTCCGCCCCCATCCGCAGGCCCAGGACTTCGTCGATCTCGTCGTCCTTCGAGGTCAGGAAGATCACCGGGATCGAGGTCTTCTGCCGCATGCGCTGCAACAGATCCATCCCGTCCATCCGGGGCATCTTTATATCGAGGACCGCCATGTCGGGCATCCGGCGGCTGAACGCCTCGAATGCGGACTGACCGTCGTTGTAGGTCTCGACCTCGAACCCTTCGGCTTCCAGGGTCATGGCGACCGAGGTCAGGATATTCCTGTCATCGTCGACCAGCGCGATGCGGGACATCTTCGTGCCTCCCTTAAACTGCTGCAGCTGCCTTATCGTTATTTTGCAAGCATTTTCAGGGCTGCCACCGGGATAATCAACAGAAATTCGAATCACCCCTGAAACAATGGCCGGGGTGGTGGCAATTTCGCCCATACCGACGACAATTCTGCAACCCTGCCGGGTTTGCCGGAAAATGGTGGCGCTAACGGTGGAATGATTGCGCTAACTGTTTGAAATCACGCTATTCCCGTGCAAAAATCCCATGCTATAGCCCCCGTGTGGTTGGCCCCCACCAGGGCTTGTCACGGCATTCATTGGCCCGGATGCCGACCCATCTGAACCGCCGCAAGCGGCTTGCGGCTACGGGAGCTTGCAGGATGATCCAAGGACGCGTGAACCCCAACCAGACGCTGGAGACACAAGGCATCACGGGTGTGGCGGTGGCCCACTACAACTATGCCGAGTCCGCGCTGGTCGAGGCTGCCGTCTTCCGGGGCGAAGGTCGTCTGGGTCGCGGGGGCGCCTTCCTCTGCTCCACCGGCCAGTTCACCGGCCGCTCGCCCAAGGACAAGTTCGTCGTCCGCACCGCCACTACCGAAGACACGATCTGGTGGGACAACAACGCCGCGATGACGCCGGACGCCTACGCGCGTCTCAAATCCGACATGCTGGCCCATGTCCAGGGGCGCGAACTTTTCGTTCAGGACCTCTACGCCGGGGCCGACCCGATCCACCGCCTCGACGTCCGCGTGGTGACCGAACTCGCCTGGCACGGCCTCTTCATCCGCCACCTCCTCCGCCGCCCCGCGCGGGAAGAACTGGACAGTTTCACCCCGGAATGGACGGTCATCAATCTGCCGTCCTTCAAGGCCGACCCGGCGCGGCACGGCACCCGGACGGAAACCGCAATAGTCCTGAACTTTGACGAAAAGACGGTGCTGATCGCCAACACCGCCTACGCGGGTGAGAACAAGAAGGCCGTCTTCACCGTCCTGAACTACCTTCTGCCCGAAAAGGGCGTCATGGCGATGCATTGCAGCGCCAACCACGCCATCGGCAACCCGGTCGACGCCGCCGTCTTCTTTGGCCTCTCCGGCACCGGCAAGACCACGCTTTCCGCCTCGCCCGACCGCACGCTCATTGGCGATGACGAACACGGCTGGTCCGACCGCGGCATCTTCAACTTCGAAGGCGGCTGCTACGCCAAGACCATCGACCTTAGCCCTGAAGCCGAGCCCGAGATCTACGCGACCACCCACCGCTTTGCGACCGTGGTAGAGAACATGGTCTTCGACCCCGAAACGCTGGAATTGGACTTTACCAACCGCAGCCTCACGGAAAACACCCGCTGCGCCTACCCGCTTGAGGCGATTTCGAACGCCAGCGCCACCGGCCTTGGCGGCCACCCGCGTCATGTCGTCATGCTGACCTGCGATGCCTTCGGCGTCCTGCCCCCCATCGCGCGGCTGTCCCCGGCCCAGGCGATGTACCACTTCCTCTCCGGCTTCACCTCCAAGGCCGCCGGGACCGAACGCGGCATCACCGAACCGCAGCCCACTTTCTCCACCTGCTTCGGCGCGCCCTTCATGCCGCGCCGGCCCGAGGTCTATGGCAAGCTGCTGCAACAGAAGATTGCCAAGCACGGCGCGTCCTGCTGGCTCGTGAACACCGGCTGGACCGGCGGCGCCTATGGCACCGGCAGGCGGATGCCGATCCGCGCGACCCGCGCGCTGCTGGCGGCGGCGCTGGACGGTTCGCTGTCCAAGGGCGAATTCCGCCGCGATCCGAACTTCGGCTTCGACGTGCCGGTCTCGGTCCCCGGTGTGGCCGAGGGCCTGCTCAATCCGCGCGAAACCTGGACCAGCGCCAACGACTACGACGCGCAAGCGGCGAAGCTCGTGGCCATGTTCCAGAAGAACTTCGCCCAGTATGTGCCCTTCATCGACGCCGACGTGAAGGCAGCGGGTATCGGGTGATCCACCCCTCGTCGTGCGCCTTCAGCTTCTCCTCCGTGGCCCCCCCGCGAGGAGAAGCGAAGCGCACGACGAGCTTCACATCAGCGCCAGCCGCACCATGTTCAGCCCGGTCAGCACCAGCAACCCTTGCGTCCAGCGCCGGAAGCGCGCCTGGTCCAGCCGGTCCTGCACCCGGTAGCCGATGAACAGCCCGATCAACGCGGGCCCGCACAGCGCCGCCGAGAACCCCAGCGTCTGCGCATTGGCCAGCCCCGTCCCCAGATGCGCCGCCAGAAGCATCACTGCGCCCAGCAGGAACACCACGCCCTGCGCCCGGATCATCTGCAGCTTGTCCGCCCCGGTCGACAGCAGGAACACCAGCAAGGGCGGCCCCCAGATCCCCGAAACCCCGCCGTACAGCCCGCCGATGATACCCAGCCCCCATTCCGCCCGGTCGCGATGCTGCAACCGGATCGCCAGGCTGCGGCCCACCAGTTGCAGGGCGGCAAAGATCGTGATCGGCACCCCCAGCATCAGCAGATACAGCCCGCGCGGGATCGCATCGGCAAAGGGCGCCGAGATCGCGATGCAGATCACCGTCGCGATCAGGAACCGCCGGTAGGTCCTCGTCGTCTCGACCGCCGGTCCCACCCCTTGCCGGAAGGCCTGCGAAAGGTTCGTCACCAGCGTCGGCAGGATCAGCCCGGCCAGTGCCACCTCTTGCGGCAGGATTACCGCAAAGGCCGATACCAGGATCAGCGGCATCGCAAATCCGACCGCCCCCTTCACGAACCCCGCGAACAGCGTGATCGCCAGCGCCGCCAGAAACGCCTCGGTCGAAAGCCCTGCCGTGAAATGTTCCAAGTCCCATCCTCCGCCCGCCCTTGTCGCAGGGGCGCGGGGTAAGGGAAAGCCCCGTCGCCAGCGATTGACCTCTGCCTCGCACCCGGGCTTTATCGGCGCATCGCATCCGGGCCGCCGCAGATGAAACCCTACCTTCCGACGCCACTCCTTGCCGTTCTCGCCGCACTGTCGGCCGGACCCGCCCTGGCGGACCCTGCTCCGCCCAGCACCGCACCGGGGATCGTGATCGAAGCCTTCGGCGTGCACTGCAACATCGAGTCCGAGGGCACACAGGCCGCGCCCGGCACCGAATCCGGCTTCATCAATCTCCTGTCCGGCACGCCGGAATTCACCCATCGCCAGCAGGAAGTGCCCGCCCGGATCGGGATCTCCTTCGCCGTCATCGCAGTCCCCGACCGCGACATCTTCGACGCCCGGCTCGTGACCTGGAAACCCGGCGCGACCCAGCCGGAATACTGGGTCTCCGACATGGCCGCGCATGAGCCATCGATCCAGGGCTTCATGTTCGAAACCCCCTCGGAACTGATCACCGGCCTCTGGCGGCTGGAGGCCTACGAGGGAGACACCCAGCTTTACTCGGTCGAATTCGACGTCCTGCCGGGTGACCAGTTGCCGGGGGTGACTTCGGACTGCAACCTCCTGTCCTGAAAATCGCCTGCGACATTTTCGGTCCCATTTGGCAATACGATTGAAATCTTGTTGCTCTGCACCTGCAAAGGCGCTAGGTCTTCGCAGGTGCAGAATCTCGCCCTGGAGCCCCCGATGCCGCATGATGGACAAGCCATGGCCGACAGCCCCGTTCTTGCCGACCTCCCGGCCCTGACCGCCGCCGCCCTGCCCGAGATCGAGGCGCTGTTCACCCAGGCGCGCGACCAGCTGAAGGCCGCGGTGACGCTTGATGGCCGCCTGAACGCCGCAGCGCTCGAAGCCCGGCAATTCCAGACCCATGCGCTGTCCTGGCTTGCCACCTATGTCGAGGCGCTGCGCCAGTTGCAGGCCTGGGCCGGACGCCTGTCCACCGCTGGCCAGTTCGGCGCGATGGAGGAACTGATCCTCCAGATCGGTTTCGGAGAATACCTCGCCCAGATCACCGGCGGCCTGCCGATGAGCCAGGGCGAAATCGCCCGCCTGGCCGATCTTGACCTGACCTGGACCCCTGGCCCCGCCGCAGCCCGGCTGATCGCCCACGGCAACACCGCCGCAGCCCGCGACGTGCTGGTGGCCCTCATGCAGGACAACCACGGCCGCGCGACCTTTGGCGCGACCGGGCTGGACGAAGAACTGGAGATGATCCGCGACCAGTTCCGTCGCTACTCGGACGAAAAGGTCATCCCCCGGGCGCAGGACTGGCACCTGAAAGATGAACTCATCCCGATGGAGGTCATCCAGGACCTCGCCGGAATGGGCGTCTTCGGCCTGACCATCCCCGAGGAATACGGCGGCTTCGGCCTCTCCAAGGCCTCGATGGTGGTCGTCAGCGAGGAACTTTCGCGCGGCTACATCGGCGTGGGTTCCCTTGGCACCCGCAGCGAGATTGCCGCCGAACTGATCCTCTGCGGCGGCACCGACGAGCAGAAGCAGAAGTGGCTCCCCGGCCTCGCCTCTGGCGAAATCCTCCCCACCGCGGTCTTCACCGAACCGAACACCGGCTCCGACCTCGGCTCACTCCGCACCCGCGCCCGCCGCAAGGGTGACGACTGGGAGATCACCGGCAACAAGACCTGGATCACCCACGCCGCGCGGACCCATGTGATGACCGTCCTCGCGCGGTCTGTCGAAGGCACCACGGACTATCGCGGCCTGTCGATGTTCCTGGCCGAAAAGACGCCCAGCACTGACGAGACCCCCTTCGTGGACGAAGGCCTTTCGGGCGGCGAGATCGAGGTCCTCGGTTACCGCGGCATGAAGGAATACACCGTCAACTTCGACGGCTTCGCTGTGAAAGGCGAAAACCTTCTGGGTGGGGTCGAAGGCCAGGGCTTCAAGCAGCTGATGCAGACCTTTGAAAGCGCCCGCATCCAGACCGGGGCCCGCGCCATCGGCGTCGCGCAATCCGCGCTGGAAACCGGGATGCAATACGCGCTGGACCGCCAGCAGTTCGGCAAGCCGCTGATCGCCTTCCCGCGCATCTCAGGCAAGCTGGCGATGATGGCCGTGGAAATCATGATCGCCCGCCAGCTCACCTACTTCTCTGCCTGGCAAAAGGACCACGGCCACCGCTGCGACCTTGAGGCGGGGATGGCCAAACTCCTCGGCGCCCGCGTCGCCTGGGCCGCCGCCGACAACGCCCTGCAAATCCACGGCGGCAACGGCTTTGCCCTCGAATACCGGATCAGCCGCATCCTCTGCGACGCCCGCATCCTGAACATCTTCGAAGGGGCCGCCGAGATTCAGGCCACGGTGATCGCGCGGCGGCTCTTGGAGTGAACCCACGCGACGATTGAAGTTTCATCCCCTTTCCGGCAGTCTGAGCGTATTCACTGACGTCGGAGATGAAATTGTCCGAACGCTTTGCCGACCTACCGAGAGATGTGCGCCGAAGGAAGCTGGAAGCGGCCCGGCTGAAGCTGGATTGGGATGCGAAGGATGGACCGCTAGGCGGGGTGATCCTACATTTGAGGTACAGAGCACGAGCCGCTCGGCGCAACGGTCAAATTTTTCTTTGGATGCTTGTTGCCACCGTCGTTCTGGGGCTTGGCTTCTACCTTGGCTTGCCCCTCGTTCAAGGCTGGTTCGATGGACGCCAACAAGCTCTTGAAGACACCTTAAAGGCAATAGAGAATCGAAAACAGGAGCTGGACGCCGACAGGAGGACACTCATTCTTGGAGGAGAGCCGAAGGAAGGACTAGAATCACGGGGTCTGCAAAATTTACTAAAGGATACGTTTCTTTCCGTGTCGACAGACACATTTGCACTATTGTCCGAACCAATCGTTTTTGGTGGGCAGCTATTTGTGTTTGGTGAGGGTGCAGTTGCTCTTACCTTGGATAGGGAAAGCAACAGCTTCAAAAGAACATTAATTGCGGGAACTGGGTACCTCCGGAATCCCATCATCTACAAAGAGATGCTTTATGTTTTTGACGACGGGGGTAACGCACATAGATTGAGAACGAATGAGTCTTCGTTTGAGATTATGCCAACGAGCCTACTCGACTCGGTTGTCGCTTCAATTGTGTATTCTGATCAACTTTTCCTATTTGATACCGAGGGGAACGTGGCCCGGCTAAGTGCTGACAACACCCGCTTCGAGCAATTTGATGCAAACTTAGGACGTGGGCTTCGGCAGCCGATAGTTTTTGAAGGAGACTTGTATGTATTTGGTTGGGGCGGTCAGGCCTTTCGGTTGAAGCCTGGCGACAATCGTTTCGAAGTAGTCGCAACAGGTACAGGCGATACCCTCGTTTCCCCAACAATTCACGGCGAAAGGCTCTATGTACTCAGCTATGGTGGTTCGGTGTATCGTCTCGCGGGCGACCAGACAGAATTCGAGATGATCGCGACAGTCGCAGGATACTCTCTGTCAGAGGCAATCAGCTACGACAAGCATCTCTTTGTTTTTGGCGATCGCGGCTTGGTGCTTAAGCTGAATGCAGACAGCGACGAACTCAAGATAATTCCAACTGGAACTGACAGTACCTTGGGAAACGCTTTGATCCATGGCACGGCGCTTTGGGTATTTGGAGAAGGGAATGAGGGCGGAATTGCTTTTCGAATTTCTTCTAAGAGTTCGCAGTTTGTGGCTGTTCCGATCGAAGTCTCCCTCATTTCCGCAAATAGAGTAGCTCGTGGCGACGACCTCTTTGTCTTTGGAGGCGACGGACAGGTTGCAAGACTGTCTGCCGACGGTTCCAGGTTTGAGTCTGTCGCAACTGACACGAACTCTTTTCTTACTGCCGCTATCCTAACTAACGGTGAGATTTTTATTTTTGGTAGTGACGGAGCGGCTCTTACTCCGACAAACAGTCTTTCAATAAATGCTAGTAAGTTACCGGTAGGATCAGACGACGAAAGTCAGAGTGCTGTAAGACAGTTCTTTGCCAATGGAATTCCAGAAATTGTTCGGGATCGAGGTCCCATTTCAGAGATCTATAGTAGGCTCAGCTTTTTAGAGTCAGAGCGCGTAGGCCTTAACACAATTGAAAGTCGTACAAGCGATCAACTTCGAGCTGTTGTGTTGAATCCTTTGCAATATCTGCGAGAACGAAAACTGTTAGAGCTTAGGGGTTTTCTTGACGTCTGTAGAGGATTGCCACCATCCCTCGACCTTACCGCGGCCTGCATAACGGCGTGGCAGTCGGAGCAGGTCCAAGGACAGAAATCCTGGTGGGAGACGCTTGCAGCACAGGTTCCCCCCGGCATCCTCTTGCTCTTCCTCCTCGCCACGCTCGGCGGGCTCTACCGTTACAATGTCCGCCTCGCCAGCTTCCACGACTCCCGGGCGGATGCGCTGCAGCTCCTTTCGCAAAGTCGCACCCCGCAGGAACTCCGCGACATTCTCGCCAAAACTCCGGGCGAAGCCGTCAACCTCGCCACCCTCTTCCTTGCCGCCGACAAGGTCGAGATGGGCACCATCAAGGCTAAGCTCGGCCAGGCAGAGATCGAGCTGGCCAAGGCCCTCGGAGCTGACAAGTCGGAGGGATGATCGCCCGGCGCCTTCTGGTTTGACCGCTTGCTTTGGTCTTGTCGCGCGGTCAAACTGGGCCATATAGCCCAAAGTTGACAGTGTAAAGACCAGAGCTTCCCATGCCCCAAACCGTCCTTCTGACCGGCTCTTCCGGCTTCATTGCCAAGCACGTCGCGCTGAAGCTTCTGAACGCAGGCTACAACGTCCGCGGCACCGTCCGCCGGCTGGACCGGACGGATGAGGTCCGCGCTGCCCTCGCTCCCTACCTGACCGAACACGCGGGCGAACTGACCTTTGTCCAGGCCGACCTCGAATCCGATGCCGGCTGGGCCGAGGCGATGGCCGGCATCTCTGCCCTCGTCCACACCGCCTCGCCCTTTCCCATCGCCCAGCCGAAGGACCCCGCCGTCCTGATCCGCCCCGCGGTCGAAGGCACGGAACGGGTCCTGAAGGCCGCCGCCGCCGCTGGTGTGACCCGGGTGGTCCTCACCTCCTCGACCGTCGCCGTCCTGAACGAAGCGAAGCCCGACACCCTGCAGGACGAGGCCGACTGGTGCGACACCCACCTGCCCTCGACCACGCCCTATGCCAAGTCGAAGACCCTCGCCGAACGCGCAGCATGGGAGATCGCCAAGGCCCGCGGCCTGCGGCTCACCACGATCAACCCCGGTCTCGTCCTCGGGCCGCCGCTGGACGACCACTACGGCTCCTCCCTCGGCCTCGTCGAACGCTTCCTCAAGGGCAAGGACCCGATGCTGCCCGCGCTTGGCATGCCGATCGTTGATGTCCGCGACGTGGCCGAGATGCACCTGCGCGCCCTGCAGCGGCCCGCGACGGAAGGCCGCCGCTACATCGCAGCCTCCGGCTCGATGGCCTTCGTCGACATGGGCCGAACGCTGAAAGCCGCCTACCCCACCCGCCGCATCGCGACGCGCGAGGCACCGAAGGCGATCGTGCGTTTCCTTGCCCTGTTCGACCCGCAGATCAAATCCATCCTGCCCAAGCTTGGCCATCTGGAACGGGTGTCCAACGCCCGCGCGGTCAAGGAAATGGCGATGGAATTCATCGCCCCCAAGGCGGCACTCCTCGCCTCGGCCGACTGGCTGGTCAAACACGGCAAGGTCTGGGCCTGACGACTGCTCCTCGTTCGCCTTCGGCTTCTCGTCGCCCGTGGACCTGCGACGAGTGGTCGAAGACCATCGAGGAGCGGCCCCTAGGCCGGAACGCCCCCACGCGACGGACGAGCGACTCCAAGCCGCGGATGCAGCCGCCCCGCCACCGCCCATGAGGCCAGAAGCCCCGCCCCCGCAGCAATGAAGATCCCCGGCAACGGCGCCACCCACAGGACCAGCCAGGCCATCCCGGGCGTCACGATGGACGACACGTCGCGGAAACTGGAATAGACCGCCGACATCTCGGTCCGCTCGCTGGGCTTGACCGACATCAGGAACGGCAACCCGCCCACGACATCCAGCATCACCAGAAAGACCGAGGCCGCCATGATCAGCGCCACGGTCATCCAGGGAAGAAATGCCAGAAGACCCGCCGACAGGAACAGCGCCCCGCAGGCCCCGAAGGCCGTGCGCACCGACCGGCGCACCGACAGGCGGCGGGCCAGCCGGTTCAGCGCGGGTGCCGCGAACAGCGTGGCGTTGGTGATCGACAGCGCGATGCCCCCGACCTTGTCGCCCAGCCCCGCCTCGATGCAGAAGATTGGCAGGTAGACGACATAGACCCACCAGCCGCAGGACCGCATCACCGCAAACATCCAGCCCGCGATCAGCCGGGGCTGGCTGAAGAACCGCCCCAGATAGCCCAAGGGGTTCACCGCCGGACGCTTGGCCCGGGTGATCTGCTTGCCGTTGCCCAGCCGCAGCACCCAGAAACTGACCATCAGGATCAGCGCAAACGTCCCGGAGGCGATGAACGGCAGCGCATGCCACTGGTGATACAGCCAGACCCCCGCCATCGGACCAATCGCCCAGGGCGCGGCCGCATAGACCATCTGCGTCGACTGGCTCCGCCCCAGGTTCGCCCGGTCGACATAGTCCAGCACATAGGCGTTCAGGCAGACGAAGATCGTCACCGTCGCCATCGCATTGCAGATCAGTGCCATCGGCACCGACCAGACCGTCCCCAGCGCGCCCAGCGTATTGCCGATCAGGTACAGGCACACACCCCCGGTGTAGGTCCAGCGCCGCGGGATCTTCCTGGCCGCCCAGGGCACCATCAGCCCCCAAACCAGCGCCACGATCCCCGAGATGAAGAACGCAACCGACGTCGTCTGCGCATCCCCCAGCGCGTCATAGACCACCAGCGGCATGGTCGAGATCAGCATCCCGCGGATCGAGGCATCAAGCCCGGACAACAGCGCGAAATGCTCGATCCGGGGGGTGGGGCTGTGGCGCAGCGCCAGCGGAATGTAACGGTAGGCCATGGCGTCACTTGGACGGCGGGACCCCGGTTCCGTCTGTCACGGACACGACACTTTCCGTCGTTTCAGGCCCGTCGCGACAAGAGGTCGACCAGCCGGGACCGCGCCTCGGGCAGTGGCCGCTCGTGCAGGACGGGCCGCAGTTCCCGGTCCAGGAAGAACCCGGTCAGCCGCAATCCCGCCAGCACCGCATCCGGTCCCAACAGGCCCAGGCCGCCAAGGCCCGCAGGCATTGGCAGCAGCCGGTCCGCCCAGTCCCCCGCCCCCGCCGCTGTCACCGCGCGCCCCGATTTCGGGCTGACATAGGCCAGCCCTTCCACCGCCCCCGTCACCGCGCAGACCGACAGGTCAAGGCCGAAGCCGATCTCCTCCAGAAGGCACAGCTCCCACCGGACGTAATCCGAGGTCCAGCCCTCCTGCCCCAGCACATCCACCAGCCCCAGCGTCCGCCGCCACAGCTCCGGATGCGGCTCCCGCTCCGGCAGCGCCTCGTGCAGCAGGGCACAGACCGCCATCAGCCCCGCCAGCGCCAGCCGGTCCGCCAAGAGATGCGCCCGGCTTTTCAAGGGTTCCACCGTGAAACTGCCGATGTGGTCGTCCAGCCGCGCCCGCCAGTCCAGCACCAGCCCCGATCCCGGCTGCAACATCGCCGCCATCCGGCGCGAGGCCCCGCCCCGCACCACGCCAATGTGACGGCCATGCTCCGCCGTCATCACCTCGATGATCGCCGAGCTTTCCCCATGCGGCCGCATGGACAGAAGGATGCCTTCGTCGCGCCAATCCATGCGCGCGACTATCCGATGCGGGCAGAGGCCACGCAAGGCCGGGCAGCTGTGCCTGGCACCATGCCCGTGGCGACCCGGCCCGGTGAAGCCCCATTGAACCCTCGTCCTCGCCGCCTATCCTTCCCCCATGTCTCAAAGCACTGCACGGTCCCGCACCCTTGCTGCCGCCGCTGCCCTAACCGCAGGGGCAGCCGTCGCCCTGCAGATTCGCCTCGCTGCCGATGCACCGGGCCGACCACTCGACACGCCCGCCCTGTGGTGGCTTGCCGGATACTTCACCATCCTGACGAACGGTGGCGTCGCCGTTCTGATGGGTGCCGTCGCCCTCGGGATGCACCTGTCGGCACGACTGCAGGGCGGCCTCCTCCTGTCGATCCTGATGGTGGGCCTGGTCTATCACGCGCTCCTCGCCCGGCTCTGGGCGCCCGAGGGGCTGGCCTGGTGGACCGATCAGGCGCTTCACACCGCCACGCCGGTTCTGACGCTTCTCTGGTGGCTTGGGCACGGGGATCGCCGGGTCACCGCAGGCGACCTTCCCGCCTGGCTGATCTGGCCCGCAGTCTACGCCATCTATGCGCTGATCCGTGGCGCCCTGACCGGCTTCTGGCCCTATCCGTTCCTCGATGCGGACAGTCTCGGCTGGCCCCAGGTTGCCCTCAACACCGCCGGAATGGTCGCAGCCTTCGCCGCCCTGGGCCTCGGCCTGATCGCGCTGGCCCGTGCCTCAGTCCGCTAGCCCGTCTTCTTCCAGCAGCGTCCGGCCCGCCCGATCCTCCAACTCGATCACCCAGAGGTCCGGGTCCCGCGCGCTGGTCCGCGATACCAAGGCATCGACGTCGCGCTCCTCCCCCTCGGCCAGCAGGAACCAGGCCCGCGCTCCGGTCATCAGGTCCGACCGCCGCTCAAAGGCCCGCGCCGTCCCGTCCAGAAGCGCCACCTTCACCACCACCGCGCCCGCTTCGGCATCACCCTTCGCCGTCACATAGGCCGGTATATCCGCCAGCCGCAGCCGGGTCAGATAGGCCGAGACCCAGATGCCGCTGGCCAACCTGGCACTCATGCGGCTTGCCCATGTCCCAAATACTCCCGCCGGAGGCTCCACCGCCTCCACGAACGCAACGTTTCAGAACCAGGCCAAAATTCCTTTGAAGGAATTTGCAAAAGTCTTCCAAGACTTTTGGCCCCCTCAGGCATCGCCGTCCTTGAAGTCCAGCCCCATCTCCGAATAGCGCTCGGCCTCTTCCAGCCAGTTCGGCCGCACCTTGACCTGCAGGAAAAGGTGCACCGTCCGCCCCAGGAACTCGGAAATCTCGGCCCGCGCCGCCTGGCCGATGGCCTTGATCGTCTCGCCCCGGTTGCCCAGAACGATCCCCTTGTGCCCGTCCCGCGCGACATAGACCACCTGGTCGATCCGCGTCGTCCCGTCGGGCTTGTCTTCCCACTTCTCGGTCTCGACCGTCAGCTGGTAGGGCAGCTCTTCATGTAGGCGCAGCGTCAGCTTCTCGCGGGTCATCTCGGCCGCGATCATCCGCATCGGCAGGTCGGCGATCTGGTCCTCGGGATAATACCACGGACCCTCCGGCAGGTTCGCGCCAAGCCAGTCCTTCAGGTCCTCGACCCCATAGCCCCGCTCGGCGCTGATCATGAAGGTCTTGGCAAAGGGAAACGCGGTGTTCGCTTCCTCGGCCAGAGCCAGCAGGGTTTCCGCCTTCACCCGGTCGATCTTGTTGATCGCCAGCGCCACCGGCTTGCCCTTCGGCATCTCGTCGCGCAGCCGCTCGATGATCGCCTTCGCGCCCTCGGTCAGTCCGCGATGCGCCTCGATCAGCAGGACGATCACATCGGCATCCGACGCCCCACCCCAGGCCGCCTTGACCATCGACCGGTCCAGCCGCCGCCGGGGCCGGAAGATGCCGGGAGTGTCCACAAAGACGATCTGCGCCTCGCCCGCCATCGCGATCCCGCGAATCCGCGCCCGCGTCGTCTGCACCTTGTGCGTGACGATGCTGACCTTCGCCCCGACCATCCGGTTCAGAAGCGTGGACTTGCCGGCGTTCGGCTCTCCGATCAGGGCAACAAAGCCCGCGCGTGTGGTCATGTGGTGGCAACCCTTTCGTTAGGCCGATCCCATAGGCGAAACGGGCGCAGAAGACCAGTTCGCAATCGGGTAGCCTCTGGAAACCTCCTCGAGCACTTCGTGCACTCGTCGGACGACAACGCACAGCAATGTGTGCGACGCAGGCGCTCGACGAGCGTCTCCGTCAAGCCTCCCGCTCCACCCGCTCCAACAACGCCCGCGCTGCGGCCTGTTCGGCGACCCGCTTCGACCCCGCCGTTGCCTCCGCCGTCTCGCCGTTGGCCATTGTCACCCGCACCGTGAAGACCGGAGCATGATCCGGCCCCGACCGCCCGGCCTCCTCATACCCCGGCGGCGGCATCCCCCGCGCCTGGGCCCATTCCTGCAGGCTGGTCTTCGCGTCCCGCGCGTCAGGCTCCACCGCCGCGATCCGCCCGCCCCACAGCCGCAAGACCAAAGCGCGCGCGGCCTCGAACCCCGCATCCTGGTAGACGGCGGCGATGACCGCCTCCATCGCATCGCCCAGCAGCGCCTCTTTCCGCCGCCCGCCGGTCAGCATCTCGCTGCGCCCCAGCTTCAGCACATCGCCAAGGCCGACCTCACGCGCGACATCGGCGCAGGTCTCCTTTCGCACCAAGGCGTTGAAGCGTGGAGCCAGCTGCCCCTCGCGCGCACCCTCGTCCGCCCCAAGCAGCGCTTCGGCCATCACCAGGCCCAGCACCCGGTCGCCCAGGAATTCCAGCCGCTGGTTGTCGGGCCGCGTTGCCGTGCCGATGGACGCATGCGTCACCGCGCGCACCAGAAGCTCGGGCTTGGCGAACCTGTGCCCCAACCGACCCTGAAAGGCCAACAGGTCTGCCGACAGCCTCACTCGCCCCCCGTCACGCGCTTGGCCTCACTCGCCCCGCCTCACTCGCCCCACTTCACTCGATCGCCTTGAAGAATCGGTCGCTGCGCCAGGTCCAGACATAGAACAGGCTGGTCCCGGCCGAAGAGAAGATCACCCGGTCCGCCCGGCCGATCAGGAACTTGGCAGGCAGCATGCCGACCCCGCCCACCGACTGCGAGAACCGGCTGTCGGTCGAGTTGTCACGGTTGTCGCCCATCACGAAGTAATTCCCTTCGGGCACCGTGAAGACATCCGTCGTGTCCCCCGGCCCGCCGGTATCGATGTTCAGCACATGGTGCTGGCGCCCCTCGGGCAGCGTCTCGATGAAACGAGACTTCGTGCAGAGCCCCCCTTCGCCCACCGCGCCGTTCTCGCAGCGCGGGCGGTTGCGCATCGGGCCTTGCGGCTCGTAGATCTCCTCGAACACCCCGTCCGCCACCTGCGGCGCGGCGGTGCCGTTGATGTACAGGACCCCGTCCTTCATCTGGATCTGGTCGCCCGGCAGGCCGATCAGCCGCTTGATGTAATCCGTCCCCGCCGTCGGATGCCGGAACACCACCACATCGCCCCGCTCCGGCTCTCCGCCCAGGAAACGCTCCTCGAACGGGCACAGGGAGATCGTCGTGAAGGGGATCTCGCAGGAATAGCGCGAATAGCCGTACGCCATCTTGTTGACGAACAGGAAGTCGCCGATCAACAGCGTGTCCTTCATCGATTCCGACGGAATCCAGAACGGCTGGAAGAACACCGACCGGAACCCGATGGCAATCACCAATGCCCAGAAGACGGTCTTGAGTGTCTCGACGATGCCGCCTTCGGTGGTATCCTTGGCCATATTGTCCTGCCTTGATTGTTTGCCGCTTCTTGCGCGCAAGCGCATGGCGAAGTCAAGGCAAGCGGCTGTGACCCCGCGGCCGCTCGGTCGGAACCACCACCTCGGCACGAAAGTCCGGTCCGCGCGTCGGGGCGGTTGCAACCAGCGTCCAGAACCGACCAACAGGGGGGATATTGCCCGCCACCACCTTGCGCATCCCCGGAATGTGAACGGTCGTGCGATAGCGGCTGCCCGCGCCCGGCAGGATGCCGCTCGGCACCGGCTCTGGCCCGACCGAGGCGGGAAGCCCGAACCGGAAGGCCAGTCCCTGCGTGGCGTCCGTGTCCGGCGGCAGCGACCGTTCGTCGCTCCAGACCGGGAAGTTGGAGGTCTTGCGCTCCCCGTCATCCTCGAAGGCGTGAACGTCATAACAGGTCAGCACCAGCCGGAACGGCCCGGTCGCCGCGACGGGCTTTTGCACTTTCAGCCGCCCGCTGAAAGGTCCGCCCGGCCGCAGATAGCCTGGCGGGTCAAGGTCCAGCACTGTATTGCCGAAGGCGCGGTACCGCAGTTCAAGACGCACGGCCTTGACCGCGAACCAGACCGTCGCCCCCAGAAGCCCCAGGATCATGATCGAGAACGGGTTGACGAAATCGGGATCGCTCGTGTCAAAGCTGCCGGGCCAGCCGATCATCCAGCCCAGCCAAGCCGCCCCGCCCAGCGCCGCCGCCGCAATCCCACCCGCGACCAAGGCTTCGATCCGCGGCGAAAACTGCGTCTGGGTCATGGCTTATCCCTTGGCTATGGGCCTTGCTTCGATCACCACGAAAGCCTGCGCCCAGGGGTGGTCGTCGGTCAAGGTGACATGGATCACCGCCTCATGACCCGCAGGCGTCATCGCGTGCAGCCGTTCCGCCGCCCAGCCCGTCACATGCATCACCGGCTGGCCCGACCGCAGATTGGTCACCGCCATGTCTTTCCAGCTGATCCCCATGCGCAGACCAGTGCCCAGCGCCTTGGAGCAGGCCTCCTTCGCCGCCCAGCGTTTCGCATAGGTCGCCGCAACCGCGCGGGCCCGGCTTTCGGCCTTCTTCTGCTCGATCTCGGTGAAGACGCGGTCCTTGAAGCGGTCGCCATGGCGCGCCAGAACCGCCTCGATCCGCTCGATATTGGCAAGGTCGGTGCCGATGCCCAGGATCATCGTTGCAGTCCTAATTGAACGATTGGAAGCGCCGCGTCTCTAGATTCCACTGCCGATACCTGCTTCCGCAACTGCCCAAGAATGCTCATTTCGACGAAGCCGTGGGCTGTGGGAATCTATGCCACGAGCGAACCGTCTAGATGCGGATTGGCCAACATAGTCACGCAGGGCCGTGTCACGCATGATGCGTGCAACGAGGACGACCAGGTGCTGTCTGCTCAGCGGCCGGCCCTCACGGGCAAGTCTGTCAATTACCGCGGAAGAGAAGCCCTTCGCCGCAAGCAGTAGATGGGTTTGTTCAGCGCTTGGTCTGAAGTCCAGTTTCGTGCCAAGTAGCTTTTCTACTGCCGCAACTTGAGCAGGTGTCGCTGATCCGGCGGAGCCGATATCTGGTATTTTGACGCTGACTTCAATCTCGCCCAAGACTTAAACCAGCCCACGCGCCAGATCCATCCGGCGGCGCATTTCCTCGATCGCAGGACCAAGGCCCCGGAAGATCGCCTCGCCCACCAGGAAATGGCCGATGTTCAGCTCGGCCAGTTCCGGGATCGCCGCAATCGGCTCGACATTCTCATAGGTCAGGCCATGCCCGGCGTGGACCTCCAGCCCAAGACTCGCGGCGAACTCGGCCCCCGACCGCAGGGCGTCCAGCTCGCGCTCGGCCAGCGCCGTTTCGCCGTCAGCCAGCAGGTCGGAATACAGCCCGGTGTGCAGTTCGACCACCGCCGCGCCGATCCGGGCGCTGGCCTCGATCTGCCGGGGGTCGTGGCTGATGAACATGCTGACGCGGCAGCCCGCCTCACGCAGCGGAGTGATATAATCGGTCAGCCGGTTCTGGTCGCTGGCGACGTCGAGGCCTCCCTCGGTCGTCCGCTCCTCGCGCTTTTCCGGCACCAGGCAGACGGCATGCGGCTTGTGACGCAGGACGATGGCCTGCATTTCCGACGTCGCAGCACATTCAAAGTTCAAGGGCACCGTCAGGGCCGCCATCAGCGCGTCGATATCCGCGTCGCGGATGTGGCGCCGGTCCTCGCGCAGATGCGCGGTGATCCCGTCCGCCCCGGCCGTTTCCGCCAGCAGCGCCGCGCGCAAAGGGTCGGGCCAGGCGCTGCCGCGCGCGTTCCGCACGGTCGCGACATGGTCGATATTGACCCCCAGACGCAGCTTGCCGACTTCACGCATTGGCATCGTCATCCCAGCCTCTTCCTGTTTCCGGGCACAGTCTAGGGCGTTCCCGGCGTGTCGTCATCGGCTTCGTCGCCGCCCTTCTCGTTGCGCCGCTTCAGCCTTGCCGCCGCTTCGGCCAGCTTGGCCCGCATCTTGCCACGCCGCTCGGCCCGCTCATGCGCCGTGGCCGCGCGGGCCTTCTGGTAGGCCTCGACCAACGGGATCGTCAGGTAATAGGCGATGGCGCTGATGACGATGGCCGGGCCCAGCGCACCAATGAACCATGGCAGGTAGATCTCGTTCCAGAACTGGATCAGCCCGTCCCACTGCGCCTTTTCCGGCCCGAACAGGGCCATGAAGTTGAACCACAGGTCATGTAGGGCGTTTTCCAGCGCGCCAAGGATGTATTTGGCGTTCAAGGGCGCCTCGATGCCAAGCATCCAGTGCCCCAGCCAGACCGCAAAGACCGTGAACGGCGGCGTCGTCAGCGGGTTGGTGTTGAACGTGCCCAGCAGCGCCGCCAGCACATTGCCTCGCATCAGCCGCGCCATCCCCCAGGCCGCCAGGAACTGCAGGCCCGGCAAGGGCAGGAAGCCGATGAAGAACCCGGCAAAGACCCCGCGCGCTACCCGGTGCGGCTGATCCGGCAAGCGGCGCATCCGGTAGACGACATAGCGGGTCGCCCGCTTGAATCCCGATTTTGGGTAGACCTGCTCGCGCAGCCACGCGCCCCAACCGACCGGATCCCTGCGCTTGAAAACCAACTTCTCCGCCTTTTCGCCTCTAAGCCCGTTCTGCTGTCCTAGGGCCGCCGTGTCAAATCCCGATGACGCGAGATTTGCGCAACGTCCGTCTCGGCTTCCAGCGCCGTCATGACCATGTGCAGGTGCTCAACGTCCCGGAGATCCACGTCAACAATGAGGCGATAGAAGTCCGGTTTCCGGTCGGTAAAGCGCAGGTCGCTGATATTGGCCTTCTGCTCGCCGATCAGGGTGCAGATCCGGCCCAGCACGCCCGCGTCGTTCGAGATCGTCAGGTCCAGGCTGATGGTGAACACCGGCTTGTGGCGCCCCGAATGCCAGTGCAGGTCCACCCAGCGCGAGGTCTGGTCCTCGAACTCTTCCAGCGCAGGGCAGTCGATGGCATGGACGACCACGCCCTGCCCTCGGTAGGTGATGCCGACGATCCGTTCGCCCGGGACCGGCTGGCAGCACTGGGCACGGCGAAACTCCTGATCCGCCGTCAGACCCGCCACCGGGCGCCCCGAATCGACTTCTTCCGCCGTGGCCTGCGCCAGTTCGGGATAGAGGATCTCCACCACCCGCCGCGCCGGCATCTCGGCTGACCCCAGCCGCGCCAGAAGGTCCGCTTCGTCCGCCAGCCCCAGCATCTTGGCCGCCGTCCGCAAGGCCTTGTCCGTGGCCTTCTTGCCGACGTTCTCGAACGCCGCCCGCGCCAGTTCCTGCCCCAGCTTGACGAACCGCCCGCGGTCCTCCTCGCGCAAGCTCCGCCGGATCGCCGCCTTCGCCCGCCCCGTCGTCACGATGTCGATCCAGCTGGACTGCGGCCGCTGCCCTTCGGCCGTGATGATCTCGACCGACTGCCCGTTCTTCAGCCGTGTCCACAAGGGCACCCGAATGCCGTCGATCTTCGCGGAAACACACGAGTTCCCGATCCGGGTGTGGATCGCATAGGCGAAGTCCAGCGGCGTCGCCCCCCGCGGCATCTGGATCACGTCGCCCTTGGGCGTGAAGCAGAAGACCTGGTCGGAATACATCTCCAGCTTGACGTGTTCCAGAAATTCGTCGTGGTCTTCCTCGTCCAGCCGTTCGGTCAGCCCCGCGATCCACTTCGCCGGATCAACCGCAAAGGGGTTCTGCGCCCGCACGCCCTCACGATAGGACCAATGCGCCGCCACGCCCGCCTCGGCCACCTCGTGCATCTCGCGCGTCCGGATCTGCACCTCGACCCGCTTGCCATCGCGGCCACTGACCGTCGTGTGGATCGACCGATAGCCGTTGTTCTTCGGCTGGCTGATGTAATCCTTGAACCGCCCCGGCACCGCCCGCCAGCGCTGGTGGATCACCCCCAGGATGCGGTAGCAATCCGCCACGCTGCTGCAGATCACCCGGAAGCCATAGATGTCGGACAACCGGCTGAACGCCAGGTCCTTCTCCTGCATCTTCCGCCAGATGCTGTAGGGCTTCTTCGCCCGCCCGAAGACATCCGCCTCGATCCGGGCCTTCTCCAGCTCATGCGTGATGTCGTGGCTGATCTGGTGCACCACATCGCCGGTTTCCCGCTGCAGCGTCAGAAACCGCCGCATGATCGAATTGCGCGCCTCGGGGTTCAGGACCTTGAAGGACAGATCCTCCAACTCCTCGCGCATCCACTGCATACCCATCCGCCCGGCCAATGGAGCGAAAATCTCCATCGTCTCGCGCGCCTTCTGGGCCTGCTTTTCCGCCGACATCGACTTGATCGTCCGCATGTTGTGCAGACGGTCGGCCAGCTTGACCAGGATCACCCGCAGGTCGCGGGACATCGCCATGAACAGCTTGCGGAAGTTCTCGGCCTGCTGGCTTTCAGTGCTGGACAGCTGCAGGTTGGTCAGCTTGGTCACCCCGTCGACCAGTTCCGCCACTTCCTCGCCGAACATCGACGACAGGTCGGCATAGGTCGACCGCGTGTCCTCGATCGTGTCGTGCAGCAGCGCGGTGACGATGGTCGCATCATCCAGCCGCTGCTCGGTCAGGATCGCCGCCACCGCGACGGGATGCGTGAAGTAGGGCTCGCCCGACTTCCGCATCTGCCCTTCATGCATCTTGAACCCGTAGGCATAGGCCCTGCGGATCAGGTCGGCATTGCAACGCGGGTTGTAATTGCGAACCAGGGCGATGAGGTCTTCGACGTCGATCATCACCGCCCCGCTTCCGGGCAAAAGCCCGTCAGAATTCGCCCTGGGCTTCCATCAGGGCGCGGAGGAGTTTCTCTTCCGACATGTCATCGACCATCGGACGATCCATCTCGCCGCCCATCAGAAGCGCCATCTGGTCTTCTTCCGGCTCGTCGACCTCGATCTGGGTCTGATAGCTTTCGATCATCCGCTCGCGCAGAACCTCGGCCTGCTGCGCCTCATCGGCGATCTCGCGCAGGGCCACGACAGGGTTCTTGTCGTTGTCGCGGTCCACCGTCACCGGCGAACCCGAGGCGATCTCGCGCGCACGGTGGGCGGCCAGCATCACCAGCTCGAACCGGTTCGGGACCTTGTCAACGCAATCTTCGACCGTCACGCGGGCCATGGGATACTCCAATCGGTAGCTTCGCTGGAAGTGGCCTGTTTATGCCGGTCAGACAGGCTTGACAAGCGGCAAATCGGCCAATTTCAGGGGGTTTGATCCGGCAGATCGATCACAACCGGGTCACAGTGGCCTGACCGCTGCACGATCCGCCTCCGGCAGGGCAGCCAGCATCTCGGCCACGGTCAGGCCGGTGCGCGGATGCACCCAGTCCGGCGCGACATCGGCCAGCGGTACCAGGACGAAGGCCCGGTCCTGCAGGCGCGGATGCGGCAGGATCAGCTGGTCGGGGGTGCGCCTGATCTGCATCTCCGGCGGCAGGTTGCGCCAGTCGTCCAGGGTTGCCGCGTCCGGCAAGACCGAATCGCCCAGTGCCAGCAGGTCCATGTCCAGGGTCCGCATGCCCCAGCGTGTTTCCCGCTTGCGGCCAAACTGCCCCTCGATCCGGTGCAATGTTGCCATGATTGACGTTGCGTCAGTTTCCGGTCCGACCTCCAGCACCGCGGCGGCGTTGACATAGTCCGGCCCGGCACCGGCCGGAAAGCAGGGCGTGGCAAAGAACCGGCTAACTGCCAGAACGGAAAGGCCTTCTTCGGAAAGCGCTTTCACTGCCCGTTCCAAGGTCACCGCTGGGGGGTCACCCTCGAATGGCAGATTTGCGCCGAGCGCAACCAATGCGTGTATGGATTTCACCATCAGTGGGAACATTTTCCTATACTTCACTTGTCGGAAACCATGTCCGACTGATATTCAGCAGTGGTTAGCCGCGGGAACATGCATTTCGCCGTGCCCAAGACACGGACCTTACTTTCCGCGCGGCGACATTGAGGGGACCTTTAGATGTTTTACAAGGACGAACGGCTCGCGCTGTTCATTGATGGATCGAACCTTTACGCGGCCGCCAAGGCACTGGGTTTCGACATCGACTACAAGCTTCTGCGGATGGAGTTCATGCGTCGGGGAAAGCTTCTCCGCGCGTTCTACTACACCGCGCTGCTTGAAAACGACGACTACTCGCCGATCCGGCCGCTGGTGGACTGGCTCCACTACAACGGCTTCACCATGCGCACCAAACCGGCGAAGGAATACACCGACAGCCAGGGACGGCGGAAGGTGAAGGGCAACATGGACATCGAACTTTGCGTCGATGCCATGGAACTTGCGCCGCGCGTCGATCATGTGGTGCTGTTCTCGGGCGACGGCGACTTCCGTCCGCTGGTGGAAAGCCTGCAACGTCAAGGGGTTCGGGTGTCAGTCGTCTCGACGATCCGCAGCCAGCCGCCGATGATCGCGGACGAACTGCGCCGTCAGGCCGACAACTTCATCGAGCTGGACGAGCTGCGCGAAGTCATCGGCCGCCCGCCGCGTGAACCGCGCCCGATGGTAAACGAAGAGGTCGCGGTCGAGGCGAAGTGATTGCTGCAATTGCCGGAGTGGCTGGGGAGCACTCGGTGATCGCAGCATGATCGCGCTGACCGGCTTGTTCGTTGCGGCCTTCCTGGCCGCGACGCCGGTGCCGTTCCAGTCGGAACTCGTGTTCCTCGGCCTGCAGGCCGCGGGCTGGGATACCTTTGCGCTGGTCGTGGTCGCCTCGATCGGCAACACGCTTGGCTCCTGCGTGACCTATGCGCTTGGCCGTTGGCTGGCCGACCAGCGCGACCACCGCTGGTTTCCGTTGAACCCTGTCCAGATGGCCCGCGCCGAAGGCTGGTGGGGCCGCTGGGGCCTCTGGCTCCTCCTTCTGTCCTGGGCACCCTTCGGCGACATGATCGTCGCGCTTTCGGGCGTGCTGCGCGTGCCGTTTCCGGTCTTCCTGGTCCTGGTCGCCCTCGCCAAGACCGGGCGCTACATTGCCCTCGGCTGGCTTGGCGCGGCGGCCTTCGGCATCTGAAGGCACCGCTCGTCGATGCCTTTCGGGCACTCCTCGCTGGGGACCCACCGACGAGAAGCCGAAGGCGCACGAGGAGGGACACGGTCAAACAATCCTGAACGCCCACAGCCAAGCCCTTGAAATCCCTGACGGGTCCAAACCTGTCCTGCGTGGACACTGGACGCCTCGCCCCACAGGCCTTAAGTCTGCCCTGACCGCCCTGCCGAAGGCCACCCGATGCCCGACCTGCCCCCCCTGACCCTCTACCTCGCCGCCCCTCGCGGCTTCTGTGCCGGGGTGGATCGCGCGATCAAGATCGTCGAGATGGCCCTGCAGAAATGGGGCGCCCCGGTCTACGTCCGGCACGAGATCGTCCACAACAAGTTCGTCGTCGACGCCCTGAAAGCCCAGGGCGCGATCTTCGTCGAGGAACTGGAAGACTGCCCCACCGACCGCCCCGTCGTCTTCTCGGCCCATGGCGTCCCGAAGTCCGTCCCGGCCGAGGCGAGCCGCCGCGAGATGATCGCCGTCGACGCCACCTGCCCCCTCGTCACCAAGGTTCACAACGAGGCCGCCCGCCACCACGAGGCCGGCACCCAGATGATCTACATCGGCCACGAGGGCCACCCCGAGACCGTCGGCACGATGGGCCAGCTCCCCCCCGGCGAAGTCCTCCTCGTCGAAACCGTCGAAGACGTCGCCACCCTTCAGGTCCGCGACCCGGCCAAGCTCGCCTTCATAACCCAGACCACCCTCTCGGTCGACGACACCGCCGAGATCGCCGCCGCCCTCAAGGCCCGCTTCCCGAAAATCCACGCCCCCGCCCACGACGACATCTGCTACGCCACCACCAACCGTCAGGCCGCCGTGAAGGCCGTCGCCCCAAAGATCGACGCCCTCCTCGTGATCGGCGCCCCCAACTCCTCGAACTCCAAGCGCCTGGTCGAGGTCGGCACAGCCGCCGGCTGCCCCTATTCCATGCTGATCCAGCGCGCCGCCGACATCGACTGGCGTGCCCTCCAAGGTGCGCGCGCCATCGGCCTCACCGCCGGGGCCAGCGCGCCGGAAGTCCTCGTCACCGAAGTCATCGACGCCTTCCGCGCCCGCTACCAAATCACCGTGGACCTCGTGGAAACCGCCGTCGAGGACATCGAGTTCAAGGTCCCCCGCATCCTGCGCGAGCCCGCATGACCGACTGGGTCACGTTCGAAGCGAGCATTGAACCTCTGGCTTGGGGAAAGTCGACCTACACCATCCTCCGTCTGCCCAAAGCGGCCCTTGAGGCCCTCGGCCCCTGTCGCCGCGTCGAGGGCGAGATCGCCGAACAGCCGGTCAACCTCGCCCTCTCCCGCGCGCCGGTTGTAGATGGCACCTTCCTCTGGACCGGGCAAAGCCTTCTTGACCGCATCGGCATCCAGCCCGGTGAGCCGGTCGAAGTCCGCCTTCGCCCCGCTGCGGATGACCGCGTCGACCTTGACCCCGACGTCGCGGCCGCACTCCGCGCCAGCGGGGTGATGACGGCGTGGGAAAGCCTGACCCCCGGCAAGAGACGCGGCCTTCTCTACCAGATCGCCACCGCCAAGACCGAACCGACCCGTCAGAAACGCATCCAACGCCTTGTCGAGGACCTGTCATGATCCGCCCCGGTCTATTCGCCCTCCTTGTCGCCTTCGCCCTGCCTGCCCAGGCCGACGAGCTCGCCCCGGTCCTGGCCGACTACTGGACGAACTCCGGCAGCCTTCCCCCTGAATATGCCTGGGAAACCAGCGTCCTGATCCGCGAGGACGGGCAGTTGGAACTGAAGCATTGCAAGGGCTACGAGACCGAAGGCCCGGCCTGCAAGCAGCGCACGGCAAAGGTCTCGGACACCGCGCTTGCGGCGATCCGGGCAGCGGCAACCGAAAGCGGGCTGATCGAACGGCCTGCCAACGAAACCGACACGCCCATGGTGGGCGGCGGGCTGACCTGGGGTCGGGTCAATCTGGCGGCGGGGACGGTCGAGCTTCCCTCGCAACCCTCCGACGCCGATGTCGAACGGGTGAACAAGGTGCTTGCCACTATCGCGGACGCGATCCCGCCCCGCTTTGACCGTTTCACTGATCCGGACTGACTGGCCATGCGCCCAACGGCAGGCTAGATCATCCGCATGACTGACGACACCCGCATCCCACGCTCTGCCCTTCTGCTCGGCCTCGCCGGGCTTTTGCCATTCCTCTGGTCCGCGACCACCCATCTTTTCCCCGATCTCGCGGCGACGGCGGCGCAGGTCGTCTCGCCGATGTTCGTGGGCGCCGTTGTCGGGATCACTTACGGCACCGTGATCCTGTCCTTCATGTCCGGCGTCCTCTGGGGATTTGCGACCCGCGCCGAGGGGCGCGAGGCCGCTGTCGCCTACACGCTTTCCGTGATCCCGGCGCTCTGGGCTTTCTTCATGGTCAACGATGCCTCGGACATTTCGGCGATCTTCCTTGCGGCGGGCTTCGTCGGCCTTCTCCTTCTCGACGCCGTCTTCCAGGCCTGGGGCCTTGCTCCGCGCTGGTGGCTGCGCCTCAGGGTCATGCTGACCGTCGTCGTCCTCGCCTGCCTTGCCATCCCCTTGCAGGCCTGACGCGATGCCCGAGCTTTTCGCTTATACCGACGGCGCCTGCTCCGGGAACCCCGGCCCCGGCGGCTGGGGAGTCCTGATGATCGCGCGGGAAAACGGCACCGTCATCAAGGAGCGCACCCTGCAGGGCGGCGAGCCCCTGACCACCAACAACCGGATGGAACTTCTGGCCGCGATCTCGGCGCTGGAGGCCCTGTCCCGACCATCCGAACTGACCATCGTCACCGACAGCGCCTATGTGAAGAACGGCATCACCGAATGGATGCCCGCGTGGAAACGCAAGAACTGGCGCACTGCGGGCGGCTCTCCGGTCAAGAATGTCGAGCTTTGGCAGAGGCTTGAGGCCGCCGCCGCCCGGCACCAGGTCACCTGGCGCTGGATCAAGGGCCATGCCGGCCACGCCGAGAACGAACGCGCCGACGCGCTGGCCCGCGCCGGGATGGCGCCGTTCAAGGCCCCCGCGTGATGTCTGCCTTCACGCTTCTCGACGGGCTGGACTACGCCTCGGTGCTGGTCTTCGCCCTGACCGGCGCGCTTGCTGCCAGCCGGTCGCAACTGGACATCGTCGGCTTCATCTTCATTGCCTGCCTGACCGCCGTCGGGGGCGGCACCCTGCGCGATGCGATCCTGAACCGCGAGGTTTTCTGGGTCGCCGATCCGCTGGTCCTGGGCGTCGCAACCATTGCCGCAATCCTGGTCTTCTTTACCGCCCATCTTCTGGAAAGCCGCTACCGCGCGCTTCTGTGGTTCGACGCTTTCGCCCTTGCGGTCGCCGTCCCGGCCGGCGTGGCCGTTGCGCTGGCCGAGGGGCAGGGTTGGCCCATCGTCCTGGTCATGGGAATGCTGACCGGCTGCATGGGCGGCCTGCTGCGCGACGTGGTCTGCAACGAAGTCCCGCTGGTCCTGAAACAGGGCGAGCTCTATGCGACCTGCGCCATGGCTGGGTCGCTGGGCGCGGTGCTGGCGGGGATGGCGGGGCTTGGTCAAGGGTTGTCGCTGGCGATCTGCGCGGGCCTCGTCTTCGTGTTGCGCGCAGGCAGCATTGCGCTGGGATGGCGGCTTCCGGTCTACAAGTCCGAACCACCGAAACCAGGGTCGCCGAAGCGCTAGATCCTGCTTGTCACCTGAACGAACATTCGTTTAGGATTCGTCCATGCCCCGCACCCGCGTGATCCCGGACGGCCAGGTCTTCTCCATCATCCAGCGCATGCTGGACGAAGGCGGTGAAAAGGCCGTGTCCTTCGGCACGGTCAGCACGGCCACCGGCCTGGCCCCGCCCAGCCTTGTCCAGCGCTACGGCTCCCGCGATGCCATGGTGCGCGCTGCACGACTGGCCGCCTGGGACGCGCTGGACGTTCGCCTGGCCGAGGCGGTCGTCCAGACTGCCGGGAAAGGGCCGCAAGGGCTTCTCAAGGCGCTCGGTCCAGTCAACGCCGCCGCCATTGCCTCTGACCTGCGCGATCCCGAACTGGCCGGTCGCGCTGCGAACTGGCGCATGGCCGTCGAAGCGGCCCTGACGGACCGGATGGGCAACGGCAACAAGGCCCGCGAAAGCGCGGCCTTGCTGTTCGCAGCCTGGCAGGGTCAGGCGCTCTGGTCCGCAGCGGGAGAGTCGGCCTTCCGCCTGAAGGACGCGGTCAAGCGCCTTACTTAGCCCAGGATTTCCACGCCCAGATCAGGATCAGCGCACCCAGCAGTGCGCCGACGAACCCGGCCCCGATCCCGGCGAGCATGACCAGCCCGCGCAGGACGACCGTGCCGATCAAGGCCCCCAGCACGCCCAGCGCGATGGTCGACGGTGTGTCCATGTTCACCTTCAGGATGCGGCTGGCCAGAAAGCCCACGGCAACCCCGACGATCAAGAGAGCAACTAGCGGCATGGCGTCCCTCCCCACTCCTGTCCGTGGAATATGGGAACCCCGATGCCCCTGCGCTATAGTGCCGCAGGCAAAATCAGCCCGCGCAGCACCTCGGCCACAGGCATCGGCCGCTTCCCCTCGCGCTGCGCCTCCAGCACCTCGACCGCACCCTCGCCACAGGCCACGGTGAAACCGCCGAGCACCTGGCCGGGGGCGCCTGTGCCATCGGCCAGCCGCGACCGCAGCAGCTTCACCCGCTCGCCGTTGACCTCCACCCAGGCCCCCGGAAACGGCGACAGCCCGCGGATCTGCCGGTCCACCTCCACCGCGGGACGGGTCCAGTCGATGCGTGCCTCGGCCTTGTCGATCTTGGCGGCATAGGTCACGCCCGCCTCGGGCTGCGGGACCGCAGGGATCGGCGGCCGCTCCAGCGCCTCCACGATCAACCGCGCTCCCAGGGCGCTCAGCCGGTCGTGCAACTCTGCCGTCGTCTCCTCGGCCCCGATGCCCACCGCCTCGCGCATGAGGACAGGCCCGGTATCCAGCCCCGCCTCCATCTGCATGATGCAGACCCCGGTTTCCCGGTCGCCCGTCATGATCGCCCGATGGATCGGAGCCGCGCCGCGCCAACGGGGCAGCAGGCTCGCATGGATGTTCAGGCAGCCCAGACGCGGCGCATCCAGCACCGCTTGCGGCAGGATCAGCCCATAGGCCACGACCACTGCAACGTCGGCCCCCAAGGCCGCGAACTCTGCCACCGCTTCCGGGTTGCGCAGCGACACCGGATGCCGCACCGGCAACCCCAACGCCTCTGCCCGCGCCTGCACCGGGCTTGGCCGGTCCGCCTTGCCCCGCCCCGCCGGGCGCGTCGGCTGGCAGTAGACGGCGACGATCTCATGCCGCTGATGCAGCGCCTCCAACACCGGGACCGAGAACTCTGGCGTTCCCATGAAAACTACTTTCATCCGCGCCGTCCCAGCTTGCCCGCCTTGGCGATCAGCATCTTGCGCTTCAGCGGTGAAAGATGGTCGAAGTACAGCTTCCCCGCCAGATGGTCGATCTGGTGCTGCACCGATGTCGCCCAAAGGCCGACGAAATCCCGCTCTTCTACGGCGCCCTGCTCGTTCACGAACCGCACCGTCACCGCCCGGGGACGCGAAATCACCGCCGAGACGCCGGGCATATTGGGCGAGGCCTCCTCGTGCTCGCGCATCTGCCCGCTGGCATGCAGCACTTCCGGGTTCGCCATCCGGACCGCCTGCCCCCGCGCTTCGGAACAATCCACCACCGCCAGCCGCAGGGGAACGCCGATCTGCACAGCGGCCAGGCCATAGCCCGGCATCGCATCCATCGTGTCGATCATGTCGGCCCAGACCCTACGCACCTCATCGGTGATCGCGGCCACATCCGCCGCCGGGGTCCGCAGCACGGGCGAAGGCCAGGGCAGGCAGCGCCGGACTGTCACGCCCGCGCCCGTTCCCGCTTCAGCTTTTCCATCTTCCGCGTGATCATCTGGCGCTTCAGCGGCCCGAGATAGTCGATGAACAGCTTGCCATCCAGATGGTCGATCTCGTGCTGCACGCAGGTCGCCCAGAGGCCTGCAAACTGGCGTTCCTGCACCTGCCCCTCAAGGTCCAGCCAGCGCACCTGCACCTCGGCCGGGCGCTTCACCTCGGCATATTGTTCCGGGATCGACAGGCAGCCTTCCTCGTAGGTCGACACATCCTCGGAGGACCACAGGATTTCCGGGTTCACCAGCGCCATCGGCTCCGGGTCGCCCTCCTTGATGCAGTCCATCACGATCACACGCTTGGTCACGCCGACCTGCGGCGCGGCAAGGCCGATGCCCGGCGCGTCATACATGGTTTCCAGCATGTCGGCGGCCAACTGCCGGATCTCGGGCGTGATTTCCGCCACGGGATCGCAGACCTTCTTGAGGCGCGGGTCAGGATGGATCAGGATGGGACGGATCATGCAAGCGATCTACGAAAGCAGGCCCGTGATGGCAAGAGGCAGGCGCGCAGCCGTGTGTTCCTCTCTCGTTGACATTTGGAATGGAGAAAGTTCCACGTTGATCCGCAATTTCAGAACAAGTATCCAAGTTCAGCATAATATTCGGGATGACTTCCCGCTCATGATGAAATAATCGGATGAAAATCCCAAACGACAGGCCCATGGACATGACCTTCGACACCCCAATCTCCCGCGCCGGCTCGCACTGCGTCAAGTGGGACATGCTTGAACCGCTTTACGGTCTGAAACCGGACGAAGGCCTTGCCATGTGGGTCGCGGACATGGAGTTCAAGCCGCCGCAGGTGGTGCAGGACGCGCTGCAGAAGATGCTGGACCACGGGGTCTACGGCTATTTCGGCGACGACACGGCCTATCTCGACGCGATCCGTTGGTGGATGTCGAACCGCCATGGTTGGGAGGTACAGCCTGACTGGATCTTCACCACCCACGGCCTCGTCAACGGCACAGCGCTCTGCGTCCACAGCTACACCCAGCCCGGCGACGCGGTGATCCTGATGACCCCGGTCTACCATGCCTTCGCCCGGATCATCAAAGCGGCGGGCCGCGAGGTGACCGAATGCCCGCTGACCCTGCAGGACGGCTTGGCGCAGATCGACACTGCGGACTGGGAAAAGCGCCTGACGGGTCGAGAGAAGATGCTGATCCTCTGCTCGCCCCATAACCCCGGCGGCCGGGTCTGGACCACTGACGAACTGCGGGCCGTTGCCGACTTCTGCGTGAAGCACGACCTGATCCTCGTCTCGGACGAGATCCACCACGACCTGGTCTATCCGGGCCAGAAGCACACCGTCATGGCCCTTGCCGCACCGCAGATCGCCGACCGGCTGGTCATCATGACGGCCACGACCAAGACCTTCAACATCGCGGGCGCCCATATCGGCAACGTCATCATCGCCGACCCTGCGCTGCGCAAGACCTTTGCCAACACGATGAACGCAATGGGCATCTCGCCCAATTCCTTCGGGATGCACATGGCGACCGCCGCCTATTCCCCTGAAGGGGCCGCCTGGGTTGATGCGCTGATGCGTTACCTCGATGGCAACCGACAGGTGTTCGACGACGGCGTGAATGCGATACCCGGCCTCCGCTCGACCCGGCTTGAGGCGACCTATCTCGCCTGGGTCGATTTCTCGGGCACCGGCATGGCCCAGGGCGAGTTCATCGACCGCGTGCAGAAGACCGCCAAGATCGCCACCAACCACGGCGCCAGCTTCGGCACCGGGGGCGAGACCTTCTTGCGCTTCAACCTCGCCTGCCCCCGCGCCCAGGTGGTGGATGCAGTGGCCCGTCTGGAAAGGGCCTTTGCCGACCTGCAATGATCCGGCTTCTGCGCCTTCTGGTCTACCTGTTCCTGCTGATCGGTCTCGGCTTCATCGCGGCGTCGATGTACAGCCCGCCGGTCAGGATGGCAGCGCCGCCGCCGCCGCCGTTGACCGGCACGGTAGAGCGGATCGTGATCGAGAAATCCGCCCGCCGGATGCAACTGATCCAGGACGGCAAGCCGGTGCGCACCTACCAGATCGCGCTCGGCTTCACGCCCGAGGGCGACAAGCTCCAACAGGGCGACGGGAAGACCCCAGAGGGCGAATTCACCATCGACCGCCGCAACGCTGAAAGTGCTTTTCATTTGTCCGTCGGCCTGAACTACCCCGGCGCCGAGGACATCCAGCGCGCGGCCGAGGCGGGCTATTCGCCTGGGGGCGACATCTTCATCCACGGCCAGCCGAACGCTCTGCCCGAAGGCTTCAAGCTGAAGGGCGACTGGACGGCGGGCTGCATCGCCCTGACCAATGCCGAAATGCGCGAGGTCTGGGCGGTGACGCCCATCGGGACCAAGGTCGAAATCCGCCCGTGATGTTTCTCGACGACCTCGTCACGCCTCGCCGCTTCCCCGACGGAAGCCGAAGGCGCACGAGGAGGCTTAGGCTTTCGACAGATAGCCCACCGGCGCGTTCTCATCCCGCCAGAAATCCAGCGGAGCCCGCCCGGTCACCGCCGTCGCGCGCTTGAAGTCGCAGACGAGTTCGCCGTTCTCGATGCTTGACGCCATGATCAGGCACTGGAAGACATGTCGCGAGCCGTCGTAGACATCGACCAGCCCGCGCAGCTTGCCGGGCGAGAAATCCGCATCCAGCGCGAACCCGTTATCCCAGAACCGCAGCACCGGATAGACGGCATCGCCGACCTGCACCCGAAGCCGCGACTTGCGCTTCAGATCACGTTTGCGCGCCGCATCCAGCCCTTCGCGCACTTCCTTCGGCAGAAACTCAAGCATGGCAGCCTCGTACACACCGTAACCCTGATTGTGGGTCGCACCGGCGAAAAATCAAGTTGCCACAAGGGTATTGCACGATTGTAAACGCCACATGGCACCGACACCACGGATTCCCGCAACCATTGGTTGACCACGGCGCGCACGGACATTGCTGCGCAGCGAAATCACCGCACGCCCCCCTCAACGCTTGCGAATCACCGCGCGCCCCGGGATAGCCAAGCGCCATGATCCTGATCGTCGCCCTCCTCCTCGACGCAGCCTTCGGCGAGCCCCGCTGGCTCTGGGACCGGCTGCCGCACCCCGCCGTCCTGATGGGGCGGCTGGTGGGCTGGTGCGACCGCCGCTTCAACCGCGACGGCGACCTCAAGCTCAAGGGCACGCTGGTTGCCGCGGGCCTCGCCCTGACCGGGCTGACCCTCGGCTGGTTGATCCATTTGATCCCCGACCATGGCGTCCTGGAAGCCCTCGCCGTCGCCATCCTCGTCGCGCAGAAAAGCCTCGTCGAGCACGTCCGCGCCGTGGCGACGGCCCTCCGCCGCTCGATCCCCGAGGGCCGCCATGCCGTCAGCATGATCGTCGGCCGTGATACCGCCGAAATGACCGGCCCCGACATCAGCCGCGCCGCCATCGAAAGCGCGGCCGAAAACCTGTCCGACGGCGTCGTCGCCCCCGTCTTCTGGTATCTCCTCCTCGGCCTGCCCGGCATCCTCGCCTACAAGCTGGTCAACACCGCCGACAGCATGATCGGCCACCTGACGCCCCGCTACAAAGACTTCGGCTGGGCCTCGGCCCGCCTTGACGACGTCCTGAACCTGATCCCCGCCCGACTGACCGCGCTCCTCATCGCGCTGACCCATGGCTGGATCGACCCCGCCCCCATCCTCCGCGACGCGCCAAAGCACCGCAGCCCCAACGCAGGCTGGCCGGAGGCGGCTCTCGCCCCGGTGCTGAACGTCGCCCTCTCCGGCCCGCGCAGCTATCACGGCGTCCGTAAGGACTATCCCTGGGTCTGGCCCGAGGGCCGCCGCGACCCGGGC
Source organism: Rhodobacter sp. SY28-1 (assembly GCF_005222785.1). Lineage (GTDB taxonomy): Bacteria > Pseudomonadota > Alphaproteobacteria > Rhodobacterales > Rhodobacteraceae > Tabrizicola. The sequence continues at coordinate 788,860 of NZ_STGH01000002.1, forward strand.
CCTGACGACATCGACGCCGCCGCCGACGCGCTGTGGCGGGTCTGGGGCGCACTCCTTGCGGTTGCCGTTCTGGTGGCGCTCACCTAACTTCTCCGAAACATCCGGAGACCTCATGCGCGCCGCCCTTCTTGCCCTCGCCCTCGCCACCCCCGCCGCTGCGGCCCCCTGTGGCGGCGACTTCGGGGGATTCCTGACCCAGATGGAGGCCGAAGCCGTCGCCGCGGGCGTCCCTGCCGACGCTGCCGCCGCCTTCTTCAAGGGCGCACGGCAGGACCCGAAGGTTCTGAAGGCCGACCGCTCCCAGGGCGTCTTCCGCAAGACCTTCCTCGACTTCTCGCAGTCCCTCATCTCCAAGGGCCGCCTCTCCACCGCCCGCGCAAAGTCCGAATCCCTCAACGACATCTTCACCCGCGCCGAGACCGAATACGGCGTCTCGCGCGGCATCCTGCTCGCCTTCTGGGCCTTCGAAACTGATTTCGGCCAGGTCCAGGGTGACTTCAACACGCGCAACGCCCTCCTCACTCTCGCCCACGACTGCCGCCGGCCCGAACTCTTCCAACCGCAGGTCCTCGCCGCCGCCCAGCTGCACGCGATGAACGACTTTCCGCTGGACACCACCGGCGCCTGGGCGGGCGAGATCGGCATGGTCCAGATGCTGCCGAAGGACATCCTCGAACGCGGCGTCGATGGCGATGGCGACGGTCTGATCCTCCTCAAGACCTCGCAGGCCGATGCCATTCTCTCTGGCGCGCGGATGCTCCAGCACCACGGCTGGCGCGCGGGCGAACCCTGGCTGGCCGAAATATCCCTGCCCGAAACCTTTGACTGGTCGCTGACCGGCCTCGACACGGAGAAGTCCACCGAGGACTGGCAGGAGCTTGGCGTCACCCCGCGCAACGGCCCGCTGACCCCGGGCCTGGCCGCCTCGATCCTCTTGCCGCAGGGCCGCAACGGCCCCGCCTTCCTCGCCTACCCGAACTACCGCGTGCTGTTCGAATGGAACAAGAGCTTCGTCTACGTCACCACCGCCGCCTATTTCGCCACCCGGATCGAGGGCGCCGAGCCTTACGCCGCGGGCAACCCCGACCCGGCCCTGTCCGGCGATGACATGACCGCGCTGCAGGAAAAGCTGGCCGGGCTTGGCCATGACGTCGGCAAGATCGACGGCATCCTCGGCGCTGGCACCCGCGCGGCCGTGCAGAGGGAACAGGTCCGCCTCGGCCTGCCCGCCGACGGCTGGCCCACCCGGGCACTCTTGGACGCCCTTTGATGGCCAGTTGGGGCCTGGTCGCGACGATCAAGGCACCCGAGGAGAAGGCCCTTGCCTTCGCCGCCCATCATCTGTCCCTCGGCGCGGATCACCTCTGGCTCTTCTTCGACGACCCCGACGCCCCGATCCCCGCGCTGCTGGCCAACCACCCCCGCATCACCGCCACCCTGTGCGACGAGGCGCACTGGACCCATGTCGGCAAGAAGCGCCCGCCCGCGCACCAAAACCGCCAGACCCAGAACGCGCGCCTCACCTATCGCGAACTCGCCCACACCGACTGGATCATCCACATCGACGTCGACGAGTTCCTTCTGCCCCCCCGCCCCGTCGCCGCGATACTGGCCGATGTCCCTGACGACACAATCGCGATCAAGTTCGAACCGTTCGAGGCGATGCACGACCCGCTCCTCCCCGACGACATCTTCACCGCGCGCGAGTTTCGCGCGGCGCTGCGCCACGAACACTGGCCCCGCCGCCGCGCCGCACTGGGGCCATACCGCAAGGTCATCCGTGACGGGATGATGTCCCACACCGTGGGCAAGGTCGCTTACCGCACGGGGGTCAAGGGCCTCCTGCCCCGCCTCCACACCGTCATGGTCGACAAGGAGTTCGTCCGCACCCCCGACTGGCACCCCGAGATCCGGCTTCTGCACTTTCACGCCCAGGACAAGGCCGCCTGGCTTGCCGCCGTGCCCTTCCGCATCACCAAGGGCGCCTACCAGTTCCGCCCTGAACTGCAGGCCTTCCTGGCCGACTCCCCGCCCGAGGAGATCGACCGCTTCTATCGCCGCACCCAGATCCTGTCTGTCGATCTGCGAGATGAGCTGGTGAAGGTCGGCCGCGTCATCATCGCCGATCTCGGCCTGCGCGCGAAGGTCCAGGCGCTGCTCGACGGGCGTCTCTAAACCGTATTCACCAGCATCAGCGCTGCCCGCCGGAAGGTCGCCATGATCTCCCCGCGCTCCGTCTCGGCCACCCCGGTCTCCACCATCGCCTGGTCCATCACCGCCAGCCAGTCCTCGGCATCCTGCCGCCTGATTTCCACATGGGCGTGGATTTCCCGCAGGTTCATGTGGCCGTGGAGTTCATGATAGTACCGCCGCCCACCGAAGAAACCGCAGAGGAAGTTGAACTGCTCGGGCCGCACATGGCTCAACCCATGCCCGCGCTGGTGCATCGCCATGATGGCCGCGCCCTGCGGCAGGGTCTCGATCAGGTCGTAGAAATGGTTCACCAGCAGCTTGACCTGCGGCTCACCCCCGATCCTGTCGATCATCGGTTCCATGGCTTCAGCTTTGCGGCCGCGTCTTCTTCGGGTCGTAATGCGACAAGGACACGATCACCGCCGGCAGCCGCTTTTGCTGGCTGTCCAGCTTGCCGACCTCCAGCGCCGTGCCCACCTCTGCATGCGCCACATCCACTCGCGCCAGCGCGATGTTCTTGCCGAGGATTGGCGAGCGGACCGAGGACGTCACCTCCCCTACCTGCGCCCGGCCCACATGCAGGCAATCGCCGTGGCCCACGTCGACGTTCGCGTCGATCTCCAGCCCCACGAATTTGCGGCTGGGGTGTTCCTTCCGCCGGATCAGCGCTTCACGGCCCACGAAATCGTCGGTCTTCGACTTCAAGGGCACCGTGAACCCGATCCCCGCCTCGAACGGGTCCGTCTGGTCGCTGAAGTCGTAGCCTGCGAAGATCAGCCCCGCCTCGATCCGCACCATGTCCAGGGCCTGCAGCCCCATCGGCTTCAGCCCCAGATCGCCGCCATTGGCCCAGACCGCGTCATAGACCGCCGCGCCGTCCTTCGGGTGGCAGAAGACCTCGAACCCGAGCTCCCCGGTATACCCCGTCCGCGACACCACGACCGGCGCCCCCGACGGCCCGCCCAACCGGCCCACGGTGAACCGGAACCAGCCCAGCTCCTCGATCGTTGGCTGGTGCGGCGCGGTCCAGATCATCCGCTTGATGATCTCGCGGCTGTTCGGCCCCTGGACCGCCAGGTTGTGCAGCTGGTCGGTGGACGACCGCACCATCACCTTCAGCCCCAGCTTCTCGGCCTGCTCCCGGATCCACACCCCGCCATAGTCGTCCCCGCCGATCCAGCGGAACTGATCGCGGCCCAGGCGGAATAGCGTCCCGTCGTCGATCATCCCGCCATGCTCATAGCACATCGCGGAATAGACCACTTGGCCCTGGGACAGCTTCTTCACATCCCGCGTCAGCACCCACTGCATCAGCGCCTCGGCATCCGGCCCCGTGACCTCCCACTTCCGGAGGGGCGACAGGTCCAGCACCACCGCCGCCTGACGACAGGCCCAGTATTCCTCCAGCGCGCCATTGGCCGAATAGACCTGCGGCAGCCAATACCCTTTGTATTCTACGTGATGCCGGGTCTTCTCGACGATCCGCGAGTGGAACGCAGTTTCCTTGGTCATCTTCGGCTCCGCATCAGGCGTGGGGCGATAGGCGATGGAACGGGAGAACGTCTCCGCCCCCGAATAGGTGCGGACATGGATGTCCGACAGGTACCAGCCATTGGCCGGCGAGGTGTCATCCGGGCAGGCCGAGTTCACGCAGACGATGTCGGTCAGCGCCCGGAAAAGGACATAGTCACCCGGTCGGGACCAAGGCTCGTCGCTGATCAGCACCCCATGTGAATCAATGTTCGTATTGAAGAACAGGTTCACCGCCATCCAGCCGGGCCTCGGGTCCACCCCGTGCCCGGCCAAGGCCTTGTTGAAGTTGTCCGAGCAATTCACATGCCCCGGATAGCCGATGTCGTCGTAGTATTTCGACGCGCAGGCCATCGCAAAAGCGTCGTGTCGCCCCACCGTGTCCTGCACCACCTCGACCAGCGGCACCCAGTCCTGATCGTAGTATTTGGAATGCAGCCCGGGCATCGAATAGGCGTGCCCCATCAGCGTGCGCGAGGTCGTCACGTCCAGCGCATGCTGGATGCCCTTGTCCAGCTTCCGCGCGTCAAAGCACTGGAAATCCGTGCACTGCCGCCCGTCCACGTCGAGGATCTGGATGTAATCCCCCGCCTTGACGAAATAGCTTTCCGCCGTCGCCGACTTTACCCGCAGGTCCAGGATCGGGTCCGCCAGCGGATCCGGCAGGTCGTACTGCCCCACCATCCGCGGCTTGGCCCGCTGCACCAGAACCGTCACCGGCGTCGCCGTATCCTGCGCGTCCGGAGCCATCGGCAGCCCTGGCGCACAGACCACCAGCCACCCCTCATCCAGCGCCGTCATCTCTGCCCGCGTCCCCGCCGGAGTCTCGGCCGAGAACAGCCGCACCGCCCCCGCCTTGCCCAGGTCGATCTTCCGCGCCGCCAAGCCCTTGCGCAGCCGCCCCAGGCTCTCCTCACCCGAGGCCAGCATCGCCTTCAACCCCTCCGCCGTCGCATTCGCCGCGCCCCCCAGCATGGCCGCATCGATCCGCCCGTCCCTTGTCGCAGCCACCAGCTCCACCGGCTGCCCGCCCTCGTCGTTGACCAGCGTAATCCGGTCGCCGACCGACACCTGCAACAGCACCGCACCGCCCCCCGCCACCACATGCCGCTCCTGCCCGTGGTTGCGCGAAAAACCCTGCGGAGTCAAAATCCTCGACGGTCGGGGTGGACCGGGGATCACGGACGGATAAATGGTGTCGAGCATGGCTTCCCCGCAATCGGACCAGACGGTTCGTTTAATGAGGATAAAACTTGTTCATCCAGAAGAATAGCGCCAGGGTAAGCCTGACACAAGCTTCGAACGGCGAAAAGGCGGCAAAATGCTTGCACTCGGCTACGGCCTGACCGCCGCCCTGATCTGGGCGGTCCATGACCTGCTGGCGCGCAAGCTTTCACAGGGAGCGACGCTTCTGCCGATCATCGCCACCGTTCTTGGTGCGGGTTGCCTTGTCCTGATCCCCTTCGCGCTGCTGGCCGACTGGTCCAGCATGAACGCCAAAGCCTGGGGCGCCAGCATCGCCGGGGGGCTGGCCTTCGCCGTCGCCATCGGCAGCCTTTACAAGGCCTTCTCCTTGGCCCCCGTGCGCCTGGTCTCACCCGTCATCGGGGCCTATCCGCTGTTGACCCTCCTCATCGCCATCGCGCAGGGGCGCGACATCTCGCCGGGGGATTGGTGGGCCGTCGTGCTGATCGTCACCGGCATCGCTGTCGTCGCCATGTCCTCCCGCGACGATGCCCCCCACCTCTACGCCGCGCCGCCCGCCACCGCCCTCGCCTGGGCGGCGCTCTCGGCGATGGGCTTCGCGGCCACCTTCGCCCTGGGTCAGGTCGGGACGCGCCTCGGCTCGGAACTTCCGGTCATCCTGATCGGCCGGGTGGTCGCGCTGGCCGCCATTGTCGCGCTTGCCCTCGTCCGCTCCGCCAGCCTGAGCCCGCCCCGCCGACAGCTTGGCCTTCTCGCCCTGATGGGGGCCTTCGACGCGCTCGCACTTGGCCTCGTCACCGCGTCGGGCACACTGCCCAAGGCCGAATATGCCTCGGTCACCTCATCGCTGTTCGGGGTGCTGACGGTCCTTCTTGCCGCCTGGTTCCTGAAAGAGGGTGTCCGCGCCGTGCAATGGTTCGGGATCGCCGCCGTCTTCACCGGCATCGCCGTTCTGGGATTGCAGGGAGCGTAAGGTGGGCGAACCGCCCACCCTACTCCGCCGCTTCAACCCGGACCGGCGCGCGCCGGACCGACTGGGTCAGACGCCGCTCGTCGCGAGGTGAGACCCCGAAGAATTCCGTATAGTGCCGGATCATCGGGCTGGAGGTCATGTAGCCCACCGACGCCGCGATTTCCCGAAGCGAATCATTGGAATACAGCACCCGCTGCCGTGCCTTCATCAGCCGCAGGTGGTGGTAATAGCGCAGCGGGCTCTGCCCCGTCTCGCGCTTGAACATGCGTTCAAAATGCCGCCCGGACAGGCCCACCGCGGACGCCACATCGGGGATGCGCAGCGGGTCCTCGACATGGGTCTCGAACAGCCGGATCGCCTCGCGGATCGCCGCCGGAAGGGTGTCGGTCGTGCCCCCTGACCGCGCAACGGGGACCTTCTGGCTGGCATCCGCGTCGCGCACGAAGGGGTGCTGGAACCAGCAGGCCACCTCGGTCATGCAGTCCCGCCCCAGCCGCTCCTCGATCAAGCGCAGCATCAGGTCAAAGACCGCCCCCGCCCCGCTGGCCGTGATCCGCCGCCCATCCCGCAGGATCGTGACCTCGCGCGCCTCCACGTCCGGAAAGTCCGCCTTGAACGCCGCCTCATAGCACCAGTGGACCGAGCAGGGCCGCCCCTCCATCAGTCCCGCCCGGGCCAGGGGGAAGATCCCGCCGGAAAAGGCCCCCAGCGTGGCGCCGGTCCGGTCCAGCCAGCGCAAGCGGGCCGGGCTGCGGCGCGGGTCGGAAAACTCGGCTGTCGGCGGCGAGATCAGGTAAAGGTGATCCAGCCCGTCAGCCTCGGACAAGGTGATGTCGGGCTCAAACCCGATCTCGGCCGAGGACCGCACCGGCGCCGCGGTCTCTGCCACCAGTTGCCAGACGAATTCCCGCCGTCCGGTGATCTCGTTCGCCGCGCGCAGGGGCTCGATGGCCGAGGTCAGGCAGGCCATCGGAAAGCCGGGGAACATCAGGAACCCCAGCTTCAAGGGCCCCCGCTCAGTCATCGGGGAACCAGCCGGGCGAGGTCGGCGTGCCGTCATCGTACTTCGACAGCCACTCCACCATCGCATCGCGGTTGCGGATGAAGCCCTTGTAGGTTGCCAGCTCCACCGGCAGGTCGCGGATCACCCGATGCAGCCGCCGCGCCCATTTCGGGACCTCGGCGATCTGCTCGAAGCTGCACAGATAGCACCGAATGTCGAAGGCAATCGCGTTTGAACGTGGCAGGCGATACAGGCTTTGCAGCTCTACCCGAAGGTGCTGCTTCTTCCCCATATTCTCCTGAGTGATCGTGGTCTTGGTCGGGCCCCACTTGGGGTAGGTCTCGGGCGCGGTGTCCAGAAGCGGGTTCACCGTCATCGTCCAGTTGAACCGTCGCACCGGGGCGCCGTGCTGGAGCTTCAGCAGGAACTTCAGCGCCCGCTCAAAGACACCCTTCTCGTGCGCCAGCGGCACTGGGGCGTGCCACTCCATGAAGTTCATGCCGACGTCAAAGTCCACCGACCAGTCCGCCTGCGATGTGGCGATCCCCGCATCCATCCACAGCGTCCCGTCGCGTTCATCCTGCAGCGTCCAGTCACCCTGGGTCTGCCGCATGATGTACTCGAATGGTGGATAGGGCAGCGTCGATTCATCCAGGAATGTGAACGACTGTTCGATACCCAGCGGCCGGTTCACCCAATGCCAGCGGTTGCCGTCCTTCGTCAGCGAAAACCACTGCGGATAATCGCGCGCCTTGGTCTCCATGATCAGTTCCAGCGTGTCCCAGCCGGCCAGCGTCATGTGCGGCAGCGACTGGCAGCGCAGCGGGTCCTCGGCCAGCACCTTGGCGCGGTCGATCATCTCGGCGACGTAGTGTTCGTCCACGTCGAAGGTGTGCTCGAACGCCGTGCCCTTCCGGCCCGGGACATGCGGCTCCATGTTCACGGAATACATATAGTCGTCGCGGTCGAAGGGGAACGGAAACCGGCGCGGGTCACTGTTGCGATATGTGAAGGTGTCGCGGAACGTCTCGTCCCGGAAGAAGCCGCCGAAGTCGTCGGGAGCGAACTTGAAATCAAGGCTCATGGTTCTCTCCTATCGGTCAATGACAAGGGTCTTGCCCTCGAAGCGGCTGACGCAGGGCATGATCTTCGTGTTGGCAGCCTGCTCTTCCGGCGACAGCCAGTGGTCGCGGTGCAGGATGGTTCCGTCACATTTGTGAACGTTCGTTTCGCACTGACCACAGGCCCCGCCGCGGCAGAGGTAAGGGGCGTCCACGCCTGCCGCCTCCATCGCCTCCAGCAGCGATTGCGTTGTGCCGACCGTGATGGTCTTGCCGCTGGCTGCAAGCTCTACCTGGAACGGCAAGCCGGTGCCCGGGGCAAGGAATTCCTCGTGGTGCAGAGCTTGGCTAGGCCAGCCCATGCTTTCGGCGGTGGACAGCACCCAGCCGATCATTCCCTTCGGCCCACAGACATAAAGGTGCGTGCCAATCGGCTGATTTTCCAGGACCTTTCCAAGGTCGATCATCTGCTTCTGGTCGTCGAAGTAGCAGTGCACCCGATCCGGATGGGCCGAAGTCAGCCGGTCCATATAGGCTCCCAGCGGCTTGGATCGCGCGGAATAATGCAGTTCGAACTTGCCGCCGAAGTGCGTCAGTTGCGCGATCTGCGCCAGGAATGGCGTGATCCCGATCCCGCCCGCGATCATCAGATGCTTCTTCGCCCGATTGTCCAAGGGGAACAGGTTGACCGGGTAGGACAGCGTCATTTCCATCCCAGGCACGACGTGCCGGTGCATGTAAAGCGACCCGCCACGGCCCACGTCATCGCGCCGAACCGAGATTTCATAGCCCGACCGATCTTCAGGGTCGGACATAAGTGAATACGGGTTCAGCCTGCGGGTGCCATGGTCGTCCATCTCGACCACGGTATGCGCGCCACCCGAAAACGCGGGCAGTGGCGAGCCGTCGCGGGAGACAAAACGGAAGCGCTTGATGAGGTCATTGACCTCGACCACCTCGGCCACGCGGACCTGAAGTTTTGCGCCCCCGCTCATTTGAACCTCACCACGCTTTCCGGCACCTGGCCGGGGTCTTCGGCGTCGATGTTCACGCCCTGGAAGGCGGCCATGCGCCGGGAATAATGGTCGCGGACAAAGAGGTTAAGCCCGCAATGGCTGCACTTGAACGGGTCGGTCGCCACGTTTTCGGTGATCCCCTTGCAGTGCACACACTGCACGCGGCGCAGGGTGGAGCCCCGGTGTTCCTTCTGGATCGAAGCGAAGGGGAAGCCCGTGCCCATGATCTCACGCTCGGCCTGGCCGATCAGGCTTTCGGTGCCCGCCAGATAGAACTGCGTCCCCATATGCGCATCCGACAGCACCCGCACCAGACGCGGCAGCAGCGCCGGAATGGTCGGCGCGCGGAAGAACTGCGCCGCGCCGAGGCCCTCCAGCTTCGCCGAAAGATCAGTCCCCGTCGGGCCAGGGCAATACATCACATGCGCGCTGCCCAGGATTTCCGAACGGTTGTTCGCCTTTGCCAGCATGTCGGTCACCGCATCGGCCCCCGCGCAGTCGGCGACGATCACATGCAGCTTGCCCGGACGGGCCTCAAGCGGCGCATAGACCGGGCGCGACTTGATCGAAGGGGCGTCGATGGGGGTCAGGTCGACTTTCACGGGGCAGTTCCCTTGGGAAGAAAGGGGCCCACCCGCAGGCAGGCCCCAAAAGATCAGTCCTTGGCAGTCCGACGCTTCTTTTCCACGTCATAGAACGGCAGCGGGGCCGACACCGCCTTCAGCGGGCCATGCGTTCCGCAGCGCACTTCAACCTCGGTGCCATTGTTCGCGCAATCGACGTCCAAGCGGGCAATCGCGACGACCCAGTCGTTCAGCGGGGAATACATCGGTTGGGTGACCACGCCGATCTTCTTGCCGTCCTTGTAGATCGGCGCATTGCCCGGGACCTTCTTGCCCTCGAACTTCAGGCCCGAGATCTTGAAGCGTTCCTTGCCCTGCAGCCGGTAATGCTCCTCCGCCCCGCGGAAGCCGGTCTTGCCCTTGGTCACGGTCCAGTCGAGGCCAAGCTCCCACAGGGTATCCCCCGGGCCTTCATTCTCGAACGGGTACATTTCCGAGTTGTCGAACGGGAAGAACAGCAAGTAGCTCTCGGCCCGCAGCATATCCAAGGTGGTGAAGCGGCAGGGGATGATCCCCATGCTGGCGCCTTCCTCAAGGATGCGGTCCCAGATTTCGCCCGCGTCCTGGCCGCGGCAGAAGATCTCGTACCCCCGCTCGCCGGTATAGCCGGTGCGCGACAGGGTGATGGGCTTGCCGAACAGCATCGCCGGCATATGGCCCATGTAGGGCAACGCGCGCACGCCGGGGATGTGTTTTTCCAGGTAGTCCACCGCCAAGGGCCCCTGCAACGACAGGTCATGCAGGTTATCATCGAAGCGGATCGACACATCGCGGCCCGTCGCGGCCATTGTCAGCTGCTCATGCCCCTGGCCCGAGCCATGCACGACGGTGTAAGAGTTCGGCCCCATCCGGTAGATGATGCAGTCGTCGATGAACTTGCCCGCATCGTTCAGCATGCAGGCGTAAAGCGACTTGCCGGGGGCGATCTTCTCCGGGTCGCGGGTCGTGGCGCGATCAATGACATGCGACGCCGCGTGCCCGGTGATGTGCACCTTCTTCAGGCCCGACACGTCCATCAGCCCCGCCTTGGTGCGGATCGCCATGTATTCGGCGTTCGGGTCGCCCTTGGAATAGGACCAGGCCGTACCCATCCCGCTCCAATCTTCCAGGTTCGACCCCAAGGCGCGGTGGCGGTCCATGAGTGCCGAGAAACGCCAGGAATTCGTCATGCGCAGTCCCTCCCAGTGGGCTTTGATTTTCGCCGAGTGTCAGGCGATTCCCGCCAGAAAGCAATAATGAAGTGCAACAATCTTTCTTGTCAGAAAACATTCGCCCAAAGAAAAGGCCGCCCCGAAGGACGGCCTTTTCCAGTCGGTCAATCAGGCATCAGCCCGGCAGGACGAAGAACCAGTTCGACCAAAGCACCACGCACGCGCCAAGGATCAGGGCAAGGTAGGGCAGGAAGCCCGCCTTCTTCTCACCCATTTCGCCATAGGCCAGGCCCATGTCTTCGTAGGCCTCTTTCGGGAACTTGCCGCCATCCACGATGTAATGGCGATACCAGAACACCGGGAAGATGAAGGCCGCGAAGATCAGCCCCGACCACAGCGCGTTCTCATAGCCCCAGACCTTGGCACCAGCGCCCAGGAACAGGGCGTTGACGAAGGCCAACAGCGTGTTCACCCCGATCAGCCAGGTCGGCGCCTTCCACGGACGCTCCATGTGGGCGCTGTCGATGCGGTGGATCCAGCCGGCATTAAGGTTCAGGAAGTTGAACAGGATGTAACCGACGTTCGAGATCGCAAGCACATAGAAATAGCCACCGACGTCCGAGGCCAGCGCCAAGAGGATCACGTTGAAGGCAAAGTCCGTCCACATCGCATTGCGCGGTGCGCCGTGGCTGTTGACCTCGCCCAGGTACTTCGGCAGCCAACCATCGCGGCTGCCCTGATACAGCGTCCGCGACGACCCGGCCATCGCGGTCATGATCGACAGGAACAGCGCCATGATCATCAGGATGACGAAGACATGGGTCACCAGCGGGTTGTCGCTGATCATGTTGCCCAGCGCCTCGCCGATGCCGGTGCCGTCGACGATGCCAGCAGCCAGCATCCCCTCTTGCCCCAGAACCCCCTGGAACGAGAACGGGATCAGGAAGAAGAACACGACGCACAGAAGGCCCGAATAGAAGATCGCCCGGAACGTGTCGGTCTTGGGGTCCTTCAGTTCCCGGGTATAGCAGACCGCGGTTTCAAAGCCGTAGGTCGACCAGGCCGCGATATAAAGACCGCCCAGGAACAACGTCCAGCCGCCGATGTTCCATTCACCGTCCACACCCGAATAGGCAGCGGTCGGCGGCACCAGATTGGTGACGTTCATCCAGTTGATCGCCCCGGTCAGGATCGGCACCAGACCGACCAGCAGCAGGGGCACCAGCACGATGATCGCCAGCCATTTCTGCGCGCTGGCGGTCGAGGCGATGCCCCGTTCCTGGATCATCAGGATGATCAGCATCAGGATCACGCCGATCACGAAGGTCGAGTTGAAGTGCAGCGTGCCAAGGCCCGGAATGGTAATGGCGAAGGCTTCCCAGCCCCGGAACGCGGGCGTCAGCGCCGCAACGCCGTCAGCCGCCGCAACCGCATTGATCGCGTCCTGCACCGCGGTTCCGGCATTCGCGGCCATGTAGTCGATGACACTTTGCGTCTCGGCCGTGTAGCTGGCGATGTTTGCCGTGACCCAGTCCAGCACCGGCTGGCTGTCGGCCAAGGGGATCGGGAACAGGGCGTTCAGGATATATCCCGCCGCAATCGCGCAGCCGAGCGACAGAACGGGAGACCAGGCGAACCAGTTGCACCAGACCGACAGGGGCGCGATCAGCTTGCCATAGCGCAGCCAGGCCGTCGCGCCATAGACCGAGGTTCCGCCCGACTTGTTGCCGAACATCCCCGCCATTTCGGCATAGGTGAAGCTTTGCAGGAACCCCATCACCATCGAGATCATCCAGACCAGGAAGGCAAGCTTTCCAGTCGTTCCGGCAATACCGCCGATCGAGAACAGCACCAGCGGCGGCACACCTGCCGCAACCCAGAAGGCGCCTTTCCACGTCAGCGCCCGGACCATCTGGCCCGATCCAGTTTCAGTCGTCATTCCCTCTCTCCTGTTGGACGGGCAGACCGACCTTGGGCTTATCGTTGCCCGTCTTGCCGGATGCCCTGTTGGGTGTTTTGCGCCAGATCGTCGTGAGCTCTCGTCCGCTCCTCAGCCTTCGCCATCCGGCGCAGAATCGTGTCAGGCCAGCCTTTCCTGCAACCCGATGTCGCGAAGAAAGCACGGACTCTCGCACAAGGCGAGAAAAATTTTATCTAGGCGAATATTTGTTTCCCGGCGAAACAAGGCGCAGGCGCGCAAAGCGCACCATGCCCAAAAACTGCGCGGACCCGGAGGGGGCTTCCCTCCGGGTCCGCAGTTCACCCGATGCGGGCCGCTCGGTCAAGTCGGCCCGCGCTGTCGGCCCCAGATTACCCCGCCTTGCGGTAGGCCGCCTTTTCATGCCGGGCGCCCGCCACAAGCGCGACGATGCACAGAAGCATCGACAGGCCCAGCCAGATGCCTTCGGTCCCCTGTCCGGCGTAATAGGCGCCCTCGACAGCGGCCCAGTCGGTGATTGTCGTTCCGATCAGCATTGCAGGTCTCCTTTCACTCGGCAGGGGTTGCAGGCGCGGGTCTTGCGCCCAGGAACTCGGGGTAGGCCTCGACCGGGACCTTGACCTTGTCCAGGCCCAGGATTTCAGCCGAGTTCGGCACGCGCAGCATCCCCAGCTTCTTCAGCGCCAGCGATACCAGGTAGCCCGGGATGAAGCCCAAGGCCGCCATCACCAGCGCGCCCACGACCTGACCATACAGCGTGATGGTCGGCGCGCCTTCGGCGGTCAGCGACGGATAGCCACTGGCGAAGATGCCAACGGCGATCACACCCCACAGCCCCACCACGCCATGCAGCGCCACCGCGCCCACCGCGTCGTCGATCCGCAGTTTTTCGACATATCCGGCGACCAGCGGCATGATGACCCCGCCAATCATCGCGATGACGAAGGCCATCGGCGGCCAGTACAGGTCCAGCCCACCGGCGACCGAGATGATGCCACCCAGCGCGCCGGACATCATCCAGAACGGGTCATGCGTCATCACCCAGGCCGCAATCGCGCCCCCGGCAAAACCCATCAGGATGTTGAAGGTCATCGCCGACAGGGTCACGGGCGTGCCGTAGATCGTGTGGAAGATGCCTTGTCCCCAGCTCCACGGCTCACCCGGGAAGATCACGCAGCCCATCAGGAACCCCCAGAAGCCCGCGATGATCAGCATCAGCCCGACCAGCGCCGCCGGCATCGAATGGCCCGCGATCGCGTTGGCTGACCCGTCCGCATTGAACTTGCCGATCCGCGCGCCAAGGTTGATGAGGACCCCCAGCGTAAAGAATCCCGCGATGGCGTGCACGACACCCGAGGCGCCGAAGTCGTGATAGCCGAGCGCAGTCACCAGCCAGCCATCCGCATGCCAGCCCCAGGCCGCGCCCAGGATCCAGACAAAGCTGCCCAGCACGATGGCCAGGATGGTGAAGCCCACGATCTGGATGCGCTCGATCAGGCTGCCGGACATGATGCTGGCCGTCGTCGCCGCAAACATCGCAAAGGCACCGAAGAACACCCCCGTCGCGCTGTCGGCCACGTTCGGGCCCATCACGGACCCCGCGGGGTTCGCCGCGCCAATCGCATACTCAAGTCCCGAAGTCCCCAGCGGGCCCGGTGCCATGCTGAATCCGGTCGGGAAGGCCCAGTAGATGAACCATCCGGCATAGTAGAAAGTCGGGATGATGAAGGCGAAGGCGAGGATGTTCTTGATCCCCGAGGCCAGTGCGTTCTTCGCGCGCGAGGCTCCCATCTCGTAGGACAGGAACCCCGCGTGGATCAGGACCATCAGCGGGATGGTCAGCCAGTAGAAGGTCTCGGCCGTGGTCCGGTTCAGCCCGGCCATGCCCTCCTTCATGCTGGCAAGCTCCGCCGTGAGGGCGGCAATCTGTTCTTCCATGCAAACACTCCCCAGCTGGTACGCCCCCGTTTCATCCCGGGGCTGATGGAAAGCTTAGGCGGGTGCGGGCCTGCATACAGGGAAGGGAAGCAACTTTGTTTCGTGGCGAGTCGATCTTTCGACATATTGTGACCAAAGTTTCGTCACAATCGAATACACCTGCCCGAAGATTCAGCACTCTCGAGTCCGGAAAGAAAAAGGCCCCGGAATAATCCGGGGCTTTTGAAACCTGCAAGAGCTCTCAGTTCTTCAGATAGCTCTCCATCGAATCCTCCAGCGCGTCCTTCCAAGGCGTGTGGTGGATCGGGGCCATCGTGCCGGTAATCACCGACTTGTAGGCGTTGTTGCGGAAGGCCATGATGTCCTGCTTCTTGTGCTCTTTCCACTCGAAGAAGGCCTCGCAGGCGCCGTCCACGTCGAAGGACGGATAGTCCGTCTCGGCGATCAGTTCCTTCACATAGTCGCCCTGATAGTGGATCGCATCGTGGGCATCCTTGCCCGCATCCTCATGCGCCACCCGGTCCTCGACGTCCTTCAGAAGCACCGCCTTGTCGGTCGGGATCTTGATCTTGCCCATGATCGCATCGCGCACCCACCAGGCCTGCGCGTCGAACATGTTGAAGGTGAACCACTGGTCCTGCATCCCGATGTAGAACAGCTTCGGATTGTGGACCCAGGCAACGCCCTTATACAGATCCGCCGTCGCCAGCCGGTTCGCCGTCTTCAGCCGCAGATCGTCGGGCAGGAACGGGAAATGGTGCTTGTAGCCGGTGCACAGGATGATCGCGTCCACCTTCTTCGACGTGCCGTCCGCGAAATAGGCGGTGTTTTCGTCCACCCGCTCCAGCTTCGGCACTTCTTTCCAGTTCGACGGCCAGTCAAAGCCCATCGGCGCATTGCGATAGGCCACCGTGATCGACTTCGCGCCGTACTTCCAGCACTGCGACCCGATATCCTCAGCCGAATAGGACGACCCCAGGAGGAGCAGGTCCTTGCCCGCAAACTCGCGCGCGTCGCGGAAGTCATGGGCGTGCAACACGCGGCCGTTGAACTTGTCGAAACCCGGGTATTCCGGCACGTTCGGCACGCTGAAGTGGCCAGAGGCCACCACGACATTGTCGAACTCCTCGGAATACATCCGGTCGTTCTTCAGATCATGCACCGTGACGGTGAAGTTGCCCGTGTCCGCGTTGTAATTGACCATGCGGACCGTGGTCGAGAAACGGATCCAGTCGCGGACGCCGGCCTTCTTCACCCGGCCCTCGATATAGTCGAACAGCACGGCCCGCGGCGGATAGCTGGCGATCTGCTTGCCGAAATGCTCCTCGAAGGAATAGTCGGCGAATTCCAACCCCTCCTTCGGGCCGTTCGACCACAGATAGCGGTACATGCTGCAATGGACCGGCTCGCCGTGTTCATCAAGGCCCGTGCGCCAGGTATAGTTCCACAACCCGCCCCAGTTCGACTGCTTTTCAAAGCAGACCACTTCGGGAATGTCCTCGCCCTTGGCCTTTGCCGACTGGAACGCGCGCAGTTGCGCAAGCCCCGACGGGCCCGCCCCGATGACCGCGACTCGTTTCTTCATGTCTTCCTCCGGATGTTGGCTTTTCGTTACGCCCAAGGCGCTATCTTTTTCCGCCAGCCTAGGGGCAGAGTTGCGCCTGTGTCAAATCTTCTTCCTGCTGTGAAACAAATTCGGCCCGCAGCGGCACTGGCCGCCGGGGCCGATTCACAACCGTTGCTTGAATTCTAGGCGCAAGCGCGGTCAACGGGCAATGGTCACCGTGCAATGCGCCCGCGTTGCCACTTCGCTGGCGACCGAGCCCAGCACAAGCCGCTGCAGCCCCCGCTTGTCGCCCGTGCCCATGACGATATGTGTGTATCCGTTCTGCTCGGCATAGGCGATGATTGCCGGCGCCGCCTCGCGGGCCACGACCTCGATGGTGCCGACATCTGCGGCACCCTCCTTGCGGGCCAGCGCCTCGGCATCGGCCAGCAGCTTCTGCACCTGATCGGGCTGCCAGTGGCTGATCGTCGGCCCCCGCACCCCGCCATGGGCGATGTTCACGGCGCAGATGGTCAGATGGCCCCCCGTCGCCTTCGAGACCTCGGCCGCAAGGATGACCCCTACAGTTCCGTGGTCGCTTCCATCGGTGGGGCAAAGTATCTTGCTTGTCATGATGTCCGATCCCTTCACAATTTCTGGACACCACCAACCATGAAACACCGCCCTTTGCCTTGACCTGCGTCAAGAAAGTTTACCTGCAGGTAAAATCCCGGAGCCCGCCATGAAACCCATTGCCCCGCAAGACCGCCGGATCGCCAATATCCATACGGCCTCTTTCAAGCCTTTCGTCTACCCCGACGGTGTTGCCCTGGGGGATGCGGTCCTGCAACTTGACGACAACCGCGAACTTGGCACGGGCTTCCATGTCTACCGAATGCCCCCCGGCATGACGACGCGCGGGCATCGCCACAACGGGGACGAGCAGTTCCTGATCCTGGAAGGCGAGTTGCACGAAAGCGACGGCACCATCCTGCGCACCGGGGACATGGTCTTCTACCGCGACGGGACCGAGCACAATTCCTACACGCCGAACGGCTGCCTGCTGGCGGTCCACATCGCCGCGCCCGAGACGCCGGTAGAGTGAACAAAAGCCCCGGATTGCTCCGGGGCCAGTCGGGGGTTCAGGTCAGGCAAGGCGGGCCTTGCGGCGGGAAATCCACCCGCTGCAAGGTGTTAAGATTTGGTGTACGTCCGCGACCAAGCCATTGATACTGCTGGCATAGCCGCGTTTGTCCACCGTGGACACATCTCAGATGTCCAGCGTCGTCTGGGTCTCCCAGGCCGAGAAATGCGAACAGTAGTCGTTCCATTCCTTGTGTTTCAGCTTGAGGTAGGCGGACGAGAACTCGTCCCCCATCATCGACTTCAGGGTCTTGTCGCGGTCATACTCCCGCAGCGCATCCAAAAGGTTCAACGGCAGCTTCGGCGCCCCCTTCACCTTGTGCCCGTCCTGATACATGTCGATATCATAGCGCCGTCCCGGGTCCGCCTTCGTCCGCACCCCGTCGATGCCTGCCGCCAGGATGACCGCCTGCATCAGATAGGGGTTCGCCGCGCCGTCGGGCAGCCGCAGCTCGAACCGCCCGGGCCCCGGCACACGGACCATGTGGGTCCGGTTGTTGCCGGTCCAGGTCACCGTATTCGGCGCCCAGGTGGCCCCCGAAGACGTGCGGGGCGCATTGATCCGCTTGTAGCTGTTCACCGTCGGGTTGCAGATCGCCGCCAAGGCCGAGGCGTGCTTCATGATCCCGCCCAGGAAATGCCGTCCCTGATCGGACAGACCCAGCTCTTTCTTCGGGTCGGCAAAGGCGTTCTTCTTCCCGTCCAGCGTCCAGACCGAGATATGGGCATGGCAGCCCGACCCCGTCAGCCCCTTGAATGGCTTCGGCATGAAGGTCGCGCGGAAGCCGTGCTTTTCGGCAATCGACTTGACCATGAACTTGAAGAAGCTGTGCTTGTCGGCGGTCTGCAGGACGTCGTCGTATTTCCAGTTCATCTCGAACTGGCCAATCGCGTCCTCGTGGTCGTTCTGGTAGGCCTCCCAGCCCAGCTCCAGCATGTAGTCGCAGATTTCACTGATGACGTCATAGCGCCGCATCACCGCCTGCTGGTCGTAGCAGGGCTTCTCGGCGGTGTCGTAGACATCCGAAGGGCCAGAGCCATCGGCGTTCAGGATGAAGAACTCGGGCTCGACCCCGGTCTTGACCCGCAGGCCTTCCTTTGCGGCCTCGCCGATCAACTTCTCCAGCACGTTGCGCGGGGCCTGATCGACAAGCTTTTCTTCCATCGTCGCGCGGGCCGCGACCCAGGCGACTTCCTTCTTCCAGGGCAGCTGGATCACGCTGTCAGGGTCAGGCACCGCCATCAGGTCGGGGTGCGCGGGCGTCAGGTCCAGCCAGGTCGCAAAGCCTGCAAAGCCCGCTCCGTCCACCGCCATGTCGTTGATCGCCTGCGTCGGCACCAGTTTCGCGCGCTGCCCACCGAACAGGTCGGTGTAGGAGATCATGAAATACTTGACGCCCTTATCCTTCGCCCACTTGGCAAGGTCCTTCGCCATTACTGTAGCTCCCTAAGTCTTTTGTATCGTTGATGAGGAAACGGCGGCCTTACCAGCCGCCGTTCCGTCCCGGTATCCAGTTGGTGCCCGCCAGCGGAACCCCCGCCATCGCCGCCGCCTCGATGGTCAGCGAGCAGAGGTCCTCCGGCTCCAGGTTGTGCAGGTGGTTCTTGCCGCAGGCCCGCGCGATGGTCTGCGCCTCCAGCGTCATCACCTTGAGGTAGTTCTTCAGGCGACGACCGCCCAGCACCGGGTCGAAGCGCTTGAACAGTTCCGGGTCCTGCGTGGTGATCCCGGCCGGGTCGCGGCCTTCGTGCCAGTCGTCATAGGCATCCGCCGTGGTGCCGAGCTTCTGGTATTCCTCTTCCCAGCGCGGGTCATTGTCGCCCAAGGCGATCAGCGCTGCAGTGCCGATGGCCACCGCATCCGCGCCCAAGGCCATCGCCTTCGCCACGTCCGCACCGCTGCGAATACCGCCCGAGACGATCAGCTGCACCTTGCGATGCATGCCCAGATCCTGCAGCGCCTTCACGGCTTGCGGGATGCAGGCGAGGATCGGCATGCCCACATGTTCGATGAACACATCCTGCGTCGCCGCCGTGCCGCCCTGCATGCCGTCCAGCACCACGACATCCGCGCCCGCCTTCACGGCCAGCGCCGTGTCATAATAGGGCCGCGCGCCGCCGACCTTCACATAGATCGGCTTCTCCCAATCAGTGATCTCGCGCAGCTCCATGATCTTGATTTCAAGGTCATCCGGCCCCGTCCAGTCCGGATGCCGGCAGGCCGAGCGCTGGTCGATCCCCTTCGGCAGGTTCCGCATGTTCGCCACGCGGTCGGAAATCTTTTGCCCCAGCAACATCCCGCCGCCGCCCGGCTTTGCGCCCTGACCGACCACGATTTCAATCGCATCGGCGCGGCGGAGGTCGTCGGGGTTCATGCCATAGCGGCTGGGGAGATACTGGTAGACCAGCGTCTTGGAATGGCCGCGTTCTTCCTCGGTCATCCCGCCATCGCCCGTCGTCGTGGACGTCCCGGCAGCGGTCGCGCCACGGCCCAGCGCCTCTTTCGCGGGACCGGAGAGCGCACCAAACGACATGCCAGCAATCGTCACCGGGATATCAAGATGGATCGGCTTCTTCGCGTGCCGGGTGCCCAGCCAAACATCCGTCGCGCATTTCTCGCGGTAGCCTTCCAAGGGGTAGCGGCTGATCGAAGCGCCAAGGAACAGAAGGTCATCGAAGTGCGGCAGGTGCCGCTTCGTGCCGCCGCCGCGGATATCGTAGATGCCGGTCGCAGCGGCACGGCGGATCTCGGCGTTCACGGCAGGGGTGAAGGTGGCCGAATAGCGCGGCGGGGTGCGGGGAAAGTCGCTCATTCAGACTGCCTCAGTACGACGACGCATTGTCGATGTTGAAATTGTACAGCTTCCGGGCCGAACCATAGCGGCGGAATTCCTCGGGTTTGGCCTTGTGGTCGGCCTCGCCCTTCCGCAGCAGCTCCTCCAGGATCGCGTAGTGTTCGTCCCGCATCTCTTTCTCGATGCAGTCCGCCCCCAGCGATTTCACTGTGCCCCGCACGAACAGCCGCGCCTCATACAGCGAGTCGCCCAGCGCGTCGCCCGCATCACCCAGCACCACCAGGTTGCCAGACTGCGCCATGAAGGCCGACATGTGGCCGATCGATCCGTGGACGACGATGTCGATCCCCTTCATCGACACGCCGCAGCGGCTGGAGGCATTGCCCTTGATGACCAGAAGCCCGCCACGGCCCGTGGCCCCGGCATACTGGCTGGCGTTGCCGTCGATGATGACGGTCCCCGACATCATGTTTTCGGCCACGCCAGGCCCGGCCGACCCCTTGATCCGGATCGTCGCCTGCTTGTTCATCCCTGCGCAGTAATAGCCGGTCGAGCCCCGCACCGTGATGTCCACCGGCGCGTCCACCCCGGCGGCAATCGCATGCGCGCCCTTGGGGTTGATGACTTCCCAGGCCGTCATGTTGGTCTGGCCCTTCAGGGCGTGAAGCGAGGAGTTCAGTGCCCGCAGGCCCTCCTTCCCCAGGTCGAAGGTCTGCATTCTCTCAACGCTCCCAGAAGTAGACAGTGGCGGGTTCGGGTTCCCAGACGCGGGCGTCCTCGATCCCCGGCAGGTTCACCAGCGCCCGGTATTCCGACCCGAAGGCGACATACTGGTCGGTCTCGGCCATGACGGCGGGCTTGCAGGCGATGGGGTCACGGACGACGCCAAAGCCGTTCTTGGTGCCGACGACAAAGGTGAAGAACCCGTCGAGGTCGGTCAGCGTCGCTTCCAGCGCGTTGCCCAGCGTCTCGCCCGTCTGCAGCTTGTGGCTGATGAAGGCCGCGCCCACCTCGGTGTCGTTCTCGGTCTCGAAGGTCATGCCAAGGCGCTTCAGTTCCCGCCGCACGCCGTTGTGGTTCGACAGGCTGCCGTTATGCACAAGGCACTGGTCCGTGCCGGTCGAGAACGGGTGCGCGCCCATCGTCGTCACGGCGGATTCGGTCGCCATCCGGGTGTGGCCGATGCCGTGGGTGCCCTTCATCTTCGACACCTCGAAGCGGGCGGCCACGTCCTTCGGCAGGCCAACCTCCTTGAAGATCTCGATGCTGTCGCCCGCGCTCATCACCTTCACCCCCGGGCGCAGGTGGGACAAGGCCGACCGGGCCGCCTCCATCTGGGCCAGCGGAACCTCCAGCACGGCGTGGGTCGACTTGACCAGCATCGTCACCGGCTGGCCGATGGCGTCATGCAGATCGCCGTCCAGGTCCTTGAAATCCTTCGTCGGGTTCGCCGACTGGATCGTCAGCTTACCCAACCCGTCCTTCGCCCCGCCATAGATCGCGATGCCGGCGCTGTCGGGGCCGCGGTCGGTCATGGTGATGAGCATGTCCGTCAGCATGGCGCCGAGCTGCGGTTCCAGCTTCGGGTCCTTCAGGAAAAGTCCAACGATGCCACACATGGATTCGTCTCCTTCAAGTGGTTCCCACGACGCTAGCACCGCTTTCCGACCCTATCAACTGGTAAGAAACAAATTTCACCTGTCGGGAAAATCACTGCCCAAGGATCAGGCATGTGCGGTTTTTCTTGACAGAATGTCGCAGGTAGCTTTCCCTTTGGAAAACATTTTTGCCGCATAGGGAAACGACGTCCGGGCTGCGTCGGGCGCGGCAGAACAAACAGCCCAAGGGAGGGAAATGTGGGAGACCTTAATCAGCGGATTGAGGCGATGCACAAACGCGACGTGCTGGTGGCATGGGCGTTCGTGATCGGCCTCTGGTTTGCCGTGATCTTCGTCGCGCTCGCAACCTGGGACCTTGCGCCTTCTGGCGGCGCGCGGACCCTGCTTCTGATCGGCGGCGCCATCGTCCTGATCTTCAACACCGCCGCCATCCTGGCCATGCTGCGGCATTACCGCGAGGACCGCGACTTCATGTACGGTCTCGACATCAAGTTCCTCGACGAAGCGAAGGGGAGACGGTGATGGCACATTACCAACCCCCGAAACAGGGCAAGGCCAGCCAACTGATCGACGTGGTCGTGCTGGTCATCCTGACCGTCGGCGCGCTGTTCGTGCCGTTGTGGCTGGGCATGGCGGGTGCGGCCAAGACCGTCGCCGCCCCCGTCACCGAAGCGACCTGGGAGGCATTGGGCCAGAACGCGGCACAGGCGGCCAAGTACGAGGCGCTCGGTTACACGCCCGAAAGCGCGCACGACCTGATCTTGGCGCGGTTCGACTACAGCTTCTCGGTCACCGCGCTGCTGACGATGATCGCGGTCATCCTGCTGTACTACTTCCTGATCCTGCGGTTTTCCGAAGTGGAATACCGCGAGGTCATCTCAGAAAAATTCGGGGAGTGAGCCGCCATGGACCTGTGGAACTGGCTTGAATACGGCGCCTGGGGGCTTTCCGCCCTGTTCGGGCTGCACATGGCTATCGACTGGCTGAAGACCGACTCGACCTATTCGGAAGACGTCCTCACCTCATCCCGCGAAGGCGAGCTTGAGGCGATGGCCGAAGAGCGGAAGGGGCACTGACATGGCTGACGTGGACATCACCTCTCAGACCATGGACGGCATGGGGCCGCACGGCACCAAGGTCGGCCTCCTCCGGGTCCTTGGTCCCGCCCACGTCTGGGCCCTGGGCGTCGGCATCGTTCTGGTCGGCGAATACATGGGCTGGAACTTCGCCGTCGGGAAGGGCGGAGCCTACGCCGCCCTGATCGCCTGCTGGTTTGCGGGCATCCTCTATTCCTGCGTCGCCATGATCGACTCGGAGGTCACCTCGACCGTCGCCTCGGCGGGCGGGCAGTACACCCAGGCCAAGCACATCATCGGCCCGCTGATGGCCTTCAACGTCGGCCTCTACCTCGTCTTCGCCTACACCATGCTTGAGGCCGCCAACGCGATCACCGCGGGCTACCTCTTCTACGTCGTGGCGCAGATGACCGGCCATGCCGGCGACCTCGACCAGCGGCCCTTCATCATCCTCGTGATCATGTTCCTGGCCTGGCTGAATTATCGCGGAGTCCTTGCGACGCTGACCTTCAACCTGGTCATCACCGCCATCGCCTTCATCGCCATCATCGTCCTGTTCCTCTCCACCTCCGGCATCCTCGGCGGCGGCATCATGGAACACGCGGCGCTGTTCGAGGGCCATGAACTGCCCTACGGCTGGATCGGCGTCCTCGCCGCCATGCACTTCGGCCTCTGGTACTACCTGGGGATCGAAGGCACGACCCAAGCGGCCGAGGAAGTCCGCTCCCCCGCCCGCGCGCTGCCCTTCGGCACGCTGGCCGGGATCATGACCCTCCTCATCGCTGCGACCCTCACCTGGTACGTCTGCTCGGGCGTCCTGCCGTGGGAGTTCCTGGGCGACGGCGTCAACGGCTCCGTGGCACCGCTCTTCGACACCGCACGGCTCTCCGGCTCCACGGCACTCGTCTGGCTCCTGGGCTTCGGCACCCTCTTCGCCACGCTCGCCTCGGCCAACGGCTGCATCAACGACGCGTCCCGCGCCTGGTTCGCCATGGGCCGCGACAAATACCTTCCCGGCTGGTTCGGCGCGGTCCATCCGAAGTACCGCACGCCCTACCGGGCCATCGTGTTCCTGGTTCCCATCGCGCTGATCTTCGCCCTCGGTGCGCCCCTGGACCAGGTGATCACCTTCTCGATCCTCTCGGGTCTCCTGGGCTATACCTTCATGCCGCTCAACATCATCCTCTTCCGGCGCAAGTGGCCGTTGGAGACGATCAAGCGCGGCTATGAACACCCGTTCCACCCGATCCCCGCGATCACGCTGCTGACCCTCTGCGCCGTGACCTTCTTCGCGGTGTTCCTCGGCTACGGGACCCAGCTTGTCGCGATGATCGGCTTCTACATCGTCGTGTCGCTCTGGTTCCACTTCTGGCGCTATCGCTTCGTGAACCGGGGGGCGCAGTTCACCATGCCCTGGCCGAAACCCCGGGGCTACTAAGGCACATGGCCCGCCCCGAAAGGGCGGGCCTTTTCCCATGTCCCCTCTCATTCCCCTCGGCCTCGCCCTCGCCGCCCTCGGCCTCTGGCTCGCCCTCCGCCT
The DNA here is from genome assembly GCF_005222785.1 of Rhodobacter sp. SY28-1. Taxonomy (GTDB): domain Bacteria; phylum Pseudomonadota; class Alphaproteobacteria; order Rhodobacterales; family Rhodobacteraceae; genus Tabrizicola. The sequence goes on from NZ_STGH01000002.1 coordinate 813,212, forward strand.
GATCCGCGAAAGCCGCACCCGCGCGCAGTCCCGCGCCAGCTATTTCGACGCGGTGAAACTGCTCTTCGAGGGCGGCGAAACCCGCGTCCAGCCCACCGGCTTCCCCCGCATGACCGGCCGCCGCGGTGGCCTCGCCTTCGACCTTCAGGCCATCCCCGACACGCTGACCTTCCGCAAGCTCCCCGCGCTCTGGGTCCTGGTCACCCTCCCTGAACCTCTACCGTTGGAGGCCACCCTCGACCTCCTGGCCCGCCCCTCTGGCAACGAACCCTTCACCAAGTTCGCCACCCTGCCCCAGTCGCTGCCGACACCTGCAAACCTGCCGAAAGAGATCGCCATCCGCACCGAAGACGCAACGCGCATCCCCCCGCCGGACTTGATCGCGGCCCATGCCGAGCTGTTCCAGGATCCGCGAGTCAAGGAACTGGTCCTCTCCCCAAAAGGCCTCCGCATCGTCATTCTGGCCGAGGAAGCCGACCGCGGCCGCTACCTCATCTTCCGCGAGGCCGAGATGGGCGGCACCCCCCTGCCCCCTTCCCGGCTGGAACCCCTGCTCGACTCGCTGGCCACGATCCGCAAGGATGTGCTGGCCTTGAAGGACCCCGCATGAAGAAGCCCCTGAACCCCTACCTTGTCCTGGCCGTCGCGATCCTCCTGCCGGGCGTCGGCCAGGTGCTGAACCGCCAGCCGGTGCGGGGCCTGATCTTCGTCTGCTTCGCGATCCTCTTGGGGGCCTTCACGCTGAAGACCGCCGCGCCCGAAGTCTCCTTCGTCGGAAAGATGGCCGGGGGGCTCTTCGTCTGGGCGATGGCCATCCTCGACGCCTACAAGACCGCCCGCATCCGACACGCGGTGTGGAGCCACGCGCAACCGAAGTCGTAGAGACCAAATTCCTTCGAAGGAATTTGCAAAAGTCTTCGAAGACTCTTGGCTACTCGCGCCAAACCGCTCCCAGCATACCCTTCAACGCCACCACGGCTTCTGGTCCGTCCTCACACCCCGGCCCGACCCGCACCGCCACCGTCGCCGCAAACCCGAACGCCGCGCGCTTGTCCGGACGGATCGTCACCTCGAACCCCTTCGCCCCGGCGACGACGCTTTCGATGGCATCCTCGGCCCCGAAGCTCTCGTCACTGGCCTCGAACCAGACCGGACCGCCGCCCACGGCCTGCCGGAACAGAACGTAGCCATCGGCCTCGTCCTCACCTTCGGCAAAGCCGACGAAGAGGTTCCCCTCGTCCTCGACCACAGAGCCGTAGGCCGCCTTCACCGTTATGTCCGCCATGTCGGCCTCCCGATTCGTCCGCTCTGGTTAATGGCATGGACGGCCCGACAGGTGCCATACACATGCCAGACAGAAAGCAGACGCAAGGCAGACCGGAAAAATCCTTGCCGCCCAGCGGGTTAACTCACCGAACGCCGCTTACGGCCATTTCGCCACCGGCGGCAGGCTCATCAGCACCGCGTTGGCGTCGTGACCCGTCTCCAGCCCGAACTTGGTCCCCCGGTCATAGACCAGGTTGTATTCGGCATAGAGCCCCCGGTGGACCACCTGCACCTCCCGGTCCGCCTCGCTCCAGGGCGTCTCAACCCGCCGCTCGGTGACCGGAAGAAAGGCCGGCAGAAAGGCCTCGCCCACCGAGCGGGTGAAGGCAAAGTCGCGATGCCAGTCGCCCGTGTTCAGGTCGTCGTAGAAGATCCCCCCCACACCCCGCGCCCGGCCGCGATGGGGGACGAAGAAGTACTCATCCGCCCAGGCCTTGAATTTCCCATAGTAATCAGGGTTGTGCGCGTCGCAGGCCTTTTGCATCTCGGCGTGGAAATGCGCGGTGTCCTCGTCATATTCGATGCAGGGGTTCAGGTCCGACCCGCCCCCGAACCACCAGGCGCCAGGGGTCCAGAACATCCGCGTGTTCATGTGGACCGCCGGGGCGTGCGGGTTCTGCATATGCGCGACAAGACTGATCCCGCTGGCCCAGAACCGTGGGTCTTCCGCCATCCCCGGCACACCCCGCGCGGCCATCGCCTTCTGCGCGCGCTCGCCCAGAACACCGTGCACTTCGGACCAGTTCACGCCCACCTTCTCGAACACGCCGCCGCCGCGCATCACGCTCATGATGCCACCACCCCCGTCCGAGCGGGTTGTGGGTGTGACCTCGAACCGACCAGGCCGGTCCTTGGCGAACTTGTCCTCCAGCCCTTCGAAAGCCGCCACGATCTGGTCGCGCAAGCTGCGGAACCAGTTGGCGGCCTCTGCCTTGCGGCGTTCGAAAGGATCAGTCATGGTCAAGTCTCCGGATGCGTTCCAGCCATGCCTAGCACCGCGACGCACCGCTTTCCACTGTTTGAAGGTGGCCCGATGAACCGTATGATTTTCCTTCCTCTTGTCCTGCTGGCGGCTTGTGGCACCCCACAGGAACAGTGTATCAATCGCAGCACCCGCGATCTGCGGACGGTCGACCGTCTGATCACCGAGACGCAAGGCAATCTGGACCGGGGCTATGCCTACGAGACGATCACCGTCTACGAGGATTACTGGACGTCATGTCCCGTACCCCCGGTCGCCGAGGGCGAGCCTCTGCCCCCGCCGCGGCTGTGTCTGGATGAACGCCCGGTGACAAAGCAGCGCGCAAGGGCGATCGACCTGAACGAAGAGGCCCGGAAGCTGGACAGCCTGAAAGCCAAGCGGCGCGAGCTTGCCCGGCAGGCTGAAGCGGTGATCGCCCAGTGCAAGGCCCAGTACCCGGAATAGGATCGGGCCGTCCGGTCAGTGCGCCGGGGCGCTGACCACGTCCAGAAGCCCACGGCCACCATCCACGGTCAGGACCTGCCCGGTGACAAAGCCGGATGCGTCCGAGGCCAGGAACTGGACCGCTTCTGCAAGCTCGATCGGGGCGGCGATCCGGCCCAGCGGCGTCGCCTCGGTGATCTCGTCCCGGAACCCGGGGTTCTCTTTCAGCGCCGACTGCAGGCTTGCGCTCATCACCGAGCCGAAGGCCACGGCGTTGACTCGGATGCCCTTCGGCGCCAGCGCCACCGCCAGAGAGCGCGTCATCTGGTCCATCGCCGCAGCAGCCATCGAATAGGCAAGAAGCTCGGGCCGGGTCGCCTGGGCGGCAATCGAGGACAGGTTGATGATCGACCCCAGCATGGTGCCCGGCTCGACCTCGGCCCGCTGGGCATGCTGGATCATCCGCTTGGCCGTCATCTGCGAAATCCGCAGCGCAGACAGGACGTTGTGCCGCCACAACTCCTCGACCCCGTCAGCTTCGGGGGAAAGAATGTCCGAGACAAAGGTGCGGCGATTGGCGTTCACCAGAATGTCGACGCGGTCAAAGGCATCGACCGTGGCAGACAAGAGGTTCGCAATGGTCAGTTTTTCCGTCAGGTCGCCCGAGAACATCCGGATCGGCCCCTCGGCGCGCGCCTCTTCGCCGACCTCGGCCTCAAGCTTTGCCTCGTCCACATCGGCGAACATCACGTTCGCGCCCTTGTCCACTAGGTGCCGCGCGATGGCGAGCCCGATGCCCGAGGCCGAGCCGGTGACGATGGCGGTCTTGCCGGAGACGGAAAAGGACATGGCTAGCCTCGCATCAGGGTTTGGCCCGTCTGGGCTTGATGGCTTGGATCACGCGAAAACGGCTGTCGCCTGCGACATCCCGGACCTCTAGGAAGCACTCGGCCAGCACCGGATCATAGGGCAAGTGGCGGTTCGCGACCAAACAGAGGCTGCCATCGGGGGCAAGCATCCGCCGGGCCGCCCGGATGAAGGCCGCCCCCAGCGCGGGGTCCGCCGTCCGCCCGGTGTGGAAGGGCGGGTTCATCACCACGGCATCCAGCAGCGTCTCGGGCCGCCAACCGGTCGCGTCGGCCCAGTGAAACCGTGCCCGGGGGTCGGGAACATTCACCTTCGCACAGGCCAAGGCATCGGCTTCGGCCTCGACCAGATCCAGCCGCTTGACGCCCGGGCGTTTCAGAATCTCCGCCGCAAGGAAACCCCAGCCCGCCCCAAGATCGGCGATTTTGCCGCCAAGCTTTGCGGGCAGGTTCGCCGCCAGCATCACCGACCCCGGGTCCGGCCCATCGGCCGAAAATATCCCCGGCAGGGTCTGGAACCCGTCCACAACGCTGGGCCGCGCCGACCAGTCTGTCAGGTCCGGTCCGGCAAGAAACGAGGCCAGCTTGCCATGCGCCTTCGATAGGCTTTCGGACAGGTCGACGCGGCTGCGCAAGTCCTTCAGCGCCGTGTCGATCCCGTCGGTCTTCTGGCCATCCACCGCGATCCAGCCGCCGGGCTGCACCTCGGCCGCCGCCCGCGCAATCAGCGCCCGCGCCGCCTCGCGCGAGCGAGGCAGGCAGACGATTGCCGCCGCATAGGGCGCCGCCGGGACGACAGAGACGCTGGCCGCGAAGTGATCGTGATCCGGTTTGAACCCGGTCAGCGCCACCACCCGGTCGCGCGGCAGCATGGACAGATCGTCGTCCGCCCGGGGGCCGTAGACAGCTATCTGCCCGGCAGAAGGAAGGGTCAGCGCGCCACTTTCCAGCGCCAGGGACAATCGAGCGGATCGCATGGGCGGGGCCTCAGGCCCCAAGGTCCCTATCGCCAGAACGCACGATCATTCCTTTTCCATCGTGCATTGCAAAGGATGCTGGTGCCGGCGCGCGAAATCCATCACCTGCGCCACCTTTGTCTCGGCCACCTCGAAGCTGAAGACGCCGACCACGGCCAGACCTTTCTTGTGGACCGTCAGCATGATCTCGAACGCCTGGGCATGGTTGAGACCGAAGAAACGCTCCAGCACATGCACCACGAATTCCATCGGCGTGTAGTCGTCGTTCAACAGCATCACCTTGTACATCGGCGGACGCTGCGTCTTGGACTTCGGCTTCGTCAGGATCGAGGTGTCATTCCCCGGGCCATCCGTCTTGTCCGACATGGTCACAGGGCGGAATGGCACGGGATGCGGGCTCCGGTTACGGGATTCGGGGTTGCAACTGACCTGCGAAATATAGCCTCTTTTGCCGCAGGGAAAAGGGGCGGCCATGCTGACCACGATAGGCTTCGACGCAGATGATACGCTTTGGCAGAACGAAAGCTACTTTCGCCTGACGCAGGAGCGATTCCTGCAGGTGCTGGTCGACCATGCCGACCCGGTTCATCTCCGCGAACGGCTGGAGGCGGCCGAGCGGCGGAACCTGGCCTACTACGGCTTTGGCGTGAACGGCTTTACCCTGTCGATGATCGAGACCGCAGTGGAAGTGACCGAGGGCCGGGTCCCGTCCACGGTGATCGCCGACCTGATCGCCATGGGCCGCCAGCTGCTGGAACACCCGATGGAGCTTTTGCCGCATGCCCGTGCGACGGTGACGGCCCTGTCGGCCGAGTTCCGGCTCGTCCTGATCACCAAGGGCGACCTCTTGCATCAGGAACGCAAGCTGGCGCAGTCCGGACTGGGCGACCTGTTCCACGGTGTTGAAATCGTCTCGGACAAGACCGAGACGACTTACCGTGCCGCCTTTGCCCGGCACGGCACCGGGGCCGACCAGGCGATGATGGTGGGCAACTCGTTGAAATCAGATGTCATACCGGCCCTGCAAGCCGGGTCTTGGGGTGTCCATGTGCCGCAGGATTTGGAATGGGCCTTCGAGGCTGCTGCCGCACCGACGGACCAGTCCCGCTTCCATGTCGTCAAGGATCTTGGCGAACTGCCGGAACTGGTAGACCGACTGCGGTCCTGACCCCACAATTAGCGACCAGGCACGGCAACCCCCCTAGATATGGCCGCTTGGAACGGGCACTGAAGCATCCCGGCAACTACATCAATTGCACCATGAAACCCTTTGGAATTTTTGGGTTTTCGGATCACAGAACCTGTGCTAGCGTTTCGCCTGAGGCAGAATAAGGCACCGGAAAATCCGGGCCAACAGGCAAAGGGTGGGCGACGTGGTATCGCTTCTCGGGCGGGTTTATCGCGCTATTTTCTTGGCATTTGTTGTCACGACCGTCGTGGTAACGTCTCCGTTGCAGGCCGCACCCTTCGCGGCCATCGTGATGGACGGCCGAACCGGCGAGGTTCTCTACGAAAAGAATGCGGACACGCGGCTGCATCCCGCGTCTCTGACCAAGATGATGACGCTCTACATCGTCTTCCAGGAAATCGAGGCAGGACGCCTGTCGCTGGACACCAAGGTGACGGTGACCAAATACGCGGCCTCGCAGCCGCCGTCCCGTCTGGGCCTGAAACCGGGACAGAAGATCGCCGTGCGCTACCTGATCCGCGCGGCGGCGATCAAGTCGGCCAACGATGCGGCCTCGGCACTCGGCGACCACATCGGCGGTGACGCGGCCAGCTTTGCCAAGCGGATGACCCGCACGGCGCGCCAGCTGGGGATGAACAACACGACGTTCAAGAACGCGAACGGCCTGACGGCCGAGGGGCACCTGTCGACCGCGCGCGACATGAACATCCTCGGTCGGCATGTGTTCTACGATTTCCCGCAGTACTATCACATCTTCTCGCGCCGGACGGCGGATGCCGGGATCGCGACGGTCGCCAACACGAACTCGCGTTTTCTGGACAGCTATGAGGGCGCAGACGGGATCAAGACCGGCTACACCTCGCCTGCCGGGTTCAACCTGACTGCCTCGGCCCATCGCGGCAACAAGCACATCATTGCCACGGTTTTCGGTGGCACCTCGACCGCCAACCGCAACGCCAAGATGGCCGAGCTGATGGACATCGGTTTTGGCAAGGCAAAGAACAAGGTCAAGGAGCAGCCACCGCAGGCGGCACCACTCGACGATGCGCTGATTGCTTCGCTGGAGAACGGGATCGACGAGATCGACGCCCCGGGCGGCGCGGGCAAGACCGTCCGGGTGTCCGGCGAGGTGAAGTCTTCGCCGCGACCGAAGGCACGCCCGGATACCACCGTGGTTCCGGATGCCGTGGCGATTGCCATGGCCGAAGGGATCGACGGCGCGCTGGCCGAAGCGACCGCCGAGCCTGCGCCGGAAGGCACGCTGGAGTTCCAGGCCGAAGCCATGGCGGCGGCTGAAGCGCCCGCTGCAACCGCCTCGCCCGAAGAAGCGGCTGCGGTGGAAACTGCGCTTGCCGAAGTTGCGGCCGAGGCGGCAACTGTCCCCCTGGCAACCGAAGAAGTGACGGCGGAAACGGCTTTGGCGGCGGTCGAACCCGGCACGCTGGACGCGCAGGCCGCAGCGCTGAACGGGTCGTCGACCGAAACGATGGTCGCGGAAGTTGCTCCTGAACCTGTCACCGACCCGGCGCTGGCCGCGCTGAAACCCAAGGCACGGCCCGAGACGCTTGCCCTGCCGCAGGTCGCCGAGGCCGCCCCGGCAGAGGAAGTCCCTGCCGCCCCGGTTGTGGAAGAGGTCGTGGTCGCCGAGGCTGCCCCACTGACGGAAGAGATTGTCGTCGCCGAGGCCGCGCCCGAACTGGTCGTGACGGATGCGGGGGTCGGAGCCACGACCGATGCGCCGCTCGCCCTGATGACTGAGGTGACGGAGGTCGAGACCGTAGCGGGTGCCACGGCAATCGCGCCGCCTGCGACCGACCTTGCCCTTGCGGCCCCGGCAATGCCCAAACGGCAGGCGCCGATCTTCGACGCGGTCGAGACCGCAGAAGCCGAGGTCAACCAGGACGAGGAAGTCGTTGTGGTGCTGTCCACGTCTGGCGGGCGGCATTTCGGGGTGAATGTCGGCGAGTACCCCTCGCGCTACGAAGCGGAAAAGGCGCTGCTCAAGACCGCGCTGGCCGAGAGTGCGACGCTGAACGAGGGCTTGCGGAAGACAACCCAGTCGGGCGGGGCCTGGCGGGCGAGCTTCATGGGGCTGACGGAAGAGCAGGCCGAGCTTGCCTGCCGCCGCCTGTCGGCCCGCGCGATCCCCTGCGAAACAGTGGGAGGCTGACATGGTCGCGCTGGTTTTCCCCGCCCTGCCAACGGTCACCTTGCCGGTGACGGGCCGTGCCGAACGGTTCCCGGTCCGCCGCATCTTCTGCGTGGGCCGGAACTATGCCGAGCATACCAAGGAGATGGGGGGCGATCCCGAGAAGGAAGCGCCGTTCTTCTTCACGAAGCCAGCCGATGCGGTGGTCGAGTCCGGGTCCCGGATTCCCTACCCTCCGGCCACCCAGAACCTCCATCACGAGGGGGAGCTGGTGGTGGCCATCGGCAAGGGGGGCAAGATGGTCTCGGAAGAGGCGGCGGCAGCGATGATCTGGGGGTATGCGGCGGGGAACGACCTGACCCGGCGCGACCTGCAGGCCGAGGCGAAGGAGCGGCGGCGGCCCTGGGACATGGCGAAGGGATTCGACAAGTCGGCGGTGGTGGGGGCGATCAAGCCGGGGCCGCTGCCGGTGGCCAGGCTGCGCTGTTCGGTGAACGGGGCGGTGCGGCAGGAGGCGCTGACGTCCGACATGATCTGGACGCCGGAATCGATCATCGCGGCGCTGAGCCAGATGGTCAGCCTGTCGCCGGGGGACCTGATCTTTACCGGCACACCGGCTGGCGTGGGACCCCTCAATCGGGGGGACACCTGCAAGGTTGAAATCGAGGGCCTGCAGTCGGCGACGGTGACGATCGCCTGACATTGTCCACGGTGGACAAACGCCGCGATTCCAATGGAATCAAGGGGTTGCACTTTTCCGTTAGGGTGGTGTTAACCTTTGATTTCAGGGCCTTGGACGGTCGTCCCAGTCCTTCATCAGGATGCGGTTCGCGTCGCCTTCGGGGTCGTCGAACTGTTTCGTCCGCATGGCCCAGAAGAAGGCAGCGAGGCCGATGCCGCCCAGAAGCAGCGAAACCGGGATGAGGATCGCGAGGATTTCCATTACTTCAGTCTCATCGCATTCAGCGAGACGGTGATGGAGGATAGCGACATCGCCAGGGCAGCCGCAAGCGGCGTGGCCATGCCGACCAGCGCCAGCGGCACGGCGACGATGTTGTAGCCGCCCGAGATCAGGAAGTTCTCGATCATCCGCCGGGTCGCCTGACGGCTGATCCGCACAGCGTCCCCGATGGGCGCGATGTCCTGGCCAAGAAGGACGATGTCCGAGGCGACCCGCGCTGCGTCGAGGGCCGAGGCGGGGGAGATTGAGACATGGGCGGCGGCGAGGGCGGCGGTGTCGTTGAGGCCGTCGCCGACCATGAGGACCTTGCGGCCTTCGGCAGAGAGTTGCCCGACGCGGGCGGCCTTTTCGGCGGGGAGGACCCCGGCCTGCCATTGCGGGATGCCGAGGCGGTCTGCGAGGTCACGGACCGGGGCTTCGGCGTCGCCCGACAGGAGTTCGACCTTCAGGCCTGCGGCTTTCAGGGCGGCGACAGCCTGTTCTGCGCCGGGGCGAAGCCGGTCGGTGAAGGCGAAGGCATGGGTCTGGCCGTTCAGCGACAGGTAGGTCGCGGTCATCGGCAGAGGGTCGGCCCCGCACCAGTCGGCGCGGCCAAGGCGGACGCGGGTGCCATTGAATTCGCCCTCGATGCCGTGGCCGGGGACCTCACGGATATCGGTAACTTGCGCCGGGGCGATGCCTGCGGCTTTCGCGCCCTCGGCCAGGGCGCGGGCGAGCGGGTGGGAGGAGCCTGCGGCGAGGGCGGCGGCGACAGCGACCGCGTCCTGCGGGTGGTCGGTCAGGGCGACGGGCTCGGGAGTGCCGAGCGTCAGGGTGCCGGTCTTGTCGAAGACGACGGTGTCGACCTCGGCCAGTCGTTCGAGGGCCGTGCCGTGCTTGATGAGGAGGCCCTTGCGGAACAGGCGACCGGAGGCGGAGGTGATGACCGCCGGGACCGCAAGACCAAGGGCACAGGGGCAGGTGATGATGAGGACAGCGGCGGAGATGTTGATCGCATAGCGCAGGTCGCCGCCGGTGGCCCACATCCAGTAGCCGAAGGCGCTGAAGGACAGGATATGGACGAGGGGCGAGTAAAGGCGCGAGGCGCGGTCGGCGAGGCTGGTGTAGCGGGTCTTGGTGCCCTCGGCCACGGCGACCAGGTCGGCCATGCGGTGGAGGCTTGAATCCTTGCCTGCGGCGGTGACTTGCACGGTCAGGGGGCCGGTCAGGTTGACCTCGCCCGCGCTGACCACGGTGCCCTGCCCAGCCGGGACGGGGAGGCTTTCGCCGGTGAGGAGGCTGCGGTCAAGCTCGGACGCGCCGTGGAGGACCACGCCGTCCACCGGCATCCGCGCGCCGGGGCGGACGAGGACCATGTCGCCAGCGGCGACGGCGGCGATGGGGGTTTCGACTTCGGTGCCGTCGATCAGGAGGATCGCGCGGGGGACTTCGAGGGCGGCCAGTTCCTCCGCCGCTGACCGGGCGATGGCGCGGGTCCGGTGGTCGAGGTAACGGCCGAGGAGGAGGAAGAACGCGAGCATCACGGCGGCGTCGAAATAGGCGTGGTGGCCGGAGTTCCACGTCTCGAACACCGAGATGGAGGAGGCGAGGATCAGGGCGAGGGAGATCGGCACGTCCATGCCGAGCTTGCCCTGGCGCAGGGAGGCCCAGGCGGATTTGAAGAAGGGTTGTCCGGCGAAGATGACGGTCGGCAGCGCGATGGCCCCGGAAATCCAGTGGAAGAGGTCGCGGGTGGCATCTTCGGCCCCCGACCAGACGGCGACCGAAAGGAGCATGACGTTCATCATCGAGAAGAACGCGACGCCGAGGCGCATCAGAAGTTCGCGGCCCTGACGGTCGGTCTCGGTCACGGAGAGGAGGCCGGGGTCAAGTTCGTGGGCTTCCTGGCCCTGCCCTTCCAGCACGGCGATCAGCTGGGCGGCGGTGACATGGCCTTCGGCCTCGACGCTGACGCGCTTGAGGGTGAGGTTGACGCGTGCGGAGTGGACGCCGGGAAGGGCCTGAAGGGCGGCCTCGACGGTGGAAATGGACTGCGCGCCGCCTGCGTTCGGCAGGGACAGGACGATGCGGCCCGCCCGTTCGGCGCGGAGGGCCGCGATGCGTTCGGCAGCAGGGACGACGGCGCAAGCCGGGCAGGCCGAGACCGGCGCGCGGGTATTGGCGAAGTCTTCGGCGAGGGCCATGTCAGCCTTTCACGAACAGTTCGGAGCGCTGCTCGAAAAGCGTTCCGTCGGCGGAGGTGGCAGTGACCTTCACCATCCATTTGCCATCCGCGAGCGGAAGGTCCGCGGCATAATGGTCGCCCTCGCGGGTGAAAGCGGGGAAGGCGTCATACCTGGTTTCGGTGGTGCGGCCGACAAGGACCTGAAGGTTGTCGACTGTAACGGGCAGGTTGTCGCGGTCGGTGAAGGCCAGGGTCAGGCGGCCTTCGGCATAGGTCGGTGTCATCGTCCAGCCCAGCGCCTCTTGTGCGGCCTTACGGGCGTCAAAGCCCTGGGAGGCGACGTAGGAGTTCTGGACTTCGAGGCCGGGGAAGGTCGAGACCGCCTTCACGGCGAGGAGGAGATTGACCCCGATGATGACGGCGAAGGCCGAGACGGTGATGACGAGGACATGTTTGCCGGTAAGTTCAGCCATCGCTGTCCTCCTTTCCGTTGAAGATCGTATCATGGTGCACGCGGTTCGTCGTCCCTTGTTCCTCGACCCAGAGGCGGACATCGGTCCGGTCTTCCTGCGCGGCCTGGCTGCCAGGGGCGGCGGTCAGGTAGACGCGCTGGGACATCGTCTCGTTCGCGGGGACGGTGACGGTGAGGCCGGTCTCGCCTTCAAGGCCGAGGGTCACGAAGGCGTCCGACGTGACGGCCATGGTGAACTGGGCATCCTCGCCGTGCATGTTGCGCAGTCGAATGTCGTAGGCGTTGCGGATCGAGCCGTCCGACAGGGTGACGAAGGTCGGATTGCGGACCGGGGTCACGTTCACGTCGATGGGCGAGCGGAGGAAAAGCGCCACGACCAGGCCGATGCCGACCCCGGCCCAGAGCACGGTGTAAAGCATGGTGCGGACGCGGAAGACGTGGGACCAGACGGATTTCGGGGTATGGCCGGCGCGTTCGCGGGTCTCATCCGTCAGGGCGAGGTAGCCGATCAGGTCGCGCGGCTTGCCGATCCGGTCCATCACGTCGTTGCAGGCGTCGATGCAGAGGCCGCAGGTGATGCAGGCGAGCTGCTGGCCATTCCTGATGTCGATCCCCATTGGGCAGACGTTGACGCAGGCCATGCAATCGATGCAGTCGCCGTTGCCCTCCACGGTCTGCTTGCCGCGCGGCTCGCCCCGCCATTCGCGGTAGGCGATGGTGAGGGTATCCTCGTCCATCATCGCGGCCTGGATGCGGGGCCAGGGGCAGGCGTAGATGCAGATCTGTTCCCGGGCGAAACCGCCGAAGAAGAAAGTGGTGAAGGTGAGGATCAGGATGGTGAGATAGGCGACGGGGTGGGCCTGGAAGGTCACGAGGTCGCGCAGAAGGGTCGGCGCGTCGGTGAAGTAGAAGACCCAGGCGCCGCCGGTGGCGAGGCCGATGAACAGCCAGATCCACCACTTGATGCCGTTCTTGACCAGCTTTTCCCAGTTCCAGGGCTGGCGATGCAGACGGATGCGGGCGTTGCGGTCGCCTTCGACCCATCGCTCGACCAGGATGAAGAGGTCGGTCCAGACGGTCTGCGGGCAGGCGTAGCCGCACCAGACGCGGCCGGCGGCGCTGGTGAACAGGAACAGGCCGAGGCCCGCCATGATGAGTAGGCCCGCGACGAAGTAGAATTCGTGCGGCCAGATCTCGATCATGAAGAAGAAGAAGCGGCGGTTGGCGAGGTCCACCAGCACCGCCTGATCGGGCAGGTTGGGGCCCCGGTCCCAGCGCAGCCAGGGGGTGATGTAGTAGATGCCGAGCGTGATCCCCATGATCCACCACTTGAGCGTCCGGAATGTGCCCTTCACCCGGCGGGGGAAGACCGGCTCGCGGGCAGCGTAGAGACTGGGTTCGGCTTCGGGGGTGGACACGGCAGCGCCTTCCTTGGGACCACTGGCGCGGGGCCAGTTCATTATCCTGCCTGCAATCGGCCATTCCGGGCAAGCGGGCCTTGACCTGCATCAATAGCAGCGCCCGGTTGACAGAGGGAATGCGGCAATGCGGCGCAAATCCGCGTGATCCCTGCGACCCCGGGCCATAACGCTGCCTTTGACCGATGGCGCGGCTCCTGCCATGCTGGGATCAAGCGGCAAGGGGGGAGGGCCTCATGACCGTCAAACGCAGGGCTGTTGCGACCGAGGAGTTCTCGGCCGCAGAGATCGGTGCAATTGCGCATCTTTACCGGGGCGAGGTCTATCGCAGCACAGTCTGGCGCACCCGATTGGATACCACGACGAACTGGGCGGTGGTGACCTTGGGGGTGGCCCTGTCGATCACCTACTCCTCTCCCGAAGCCTCACCCCTGCCGCTGGTGCTGGTCGGCGTGTTGATCCTGCTGTTCCTGACACTGGAGGCGCGGCGCTATCGGTTCTTCAACGTCTGGCGGGCAAGGGCGCGCTGGATCGAGCGGCATTTCTATGTGCCGATGCTGATGGACGGCGATCTGCATACCGAGGAGGACTGGCAGGTCACCCTGGCAAAAGACTACAGCACCCCGCAATACCACGTCAGCTACATGGTGGCCGTGGCGCGGCGGGTGCGGTCAAACTACCTGTGGATCCTCTTGATCCAGACGCTGGCCTATGCGGGCAAGCTGATGGTCCACCCGACACCGGTTCCTTCCTTCGATGCATTCGTGGCCCGGGCGGATATCGGGCCAGTTCCCGGAGAGATCGTCCTGATTGCGGGAACCGTCTACATCGCGACGGGCATCGGGATGGTGGTCTGGGTCAATCGGGTGGACCGCCAGCGCAGCCGGGATCGGGCCGGACCCGGAAGCTCGATGGGTTGAGGCAAAAAAGAAGGGGACCCGAAGGCCCCCTTTCAGGTTCAAGGGAACCGGGGACGTCACTCCCCGCCACCGCGACCGTGGACATAGAAGGCCACGGCGCGGATTTCGTCTTCGGAGAGGCGCGGGCTCCAGTTCGGCATGACGCCGAAGCGGGCCTTGGTCACCGTCTCGATGATCTTTTCGCGCGACCCGCCGTAAAGCCAGATCGCGTCGGTCAGCTTGGGCGCACCTTGCGTGCGGTCGCCCGAGCCGTCTTCCATGTGGCAGGCGGCGCAGTTGTCGGCATAGATCGTCGCGCCTTCTGCCGCGAGGCCTGCGTCATGCTCTTGCCCCGAGATGGCCAGCACATGCTCTGCCACCTGGGCGATCTGGGTTTCGTCCAGGATGCCGTCCAGACCGAACTTCGGCATTTCCGAATAGCGGGCGTCCGGGTCGGTGGTGTTGCGGATGCCGTGGGTGATGGTCAGATGGATGTCCTCCATCGTGCCGCCCCAAAGCCAGTCGTCGTCCAGAAGGTTGGGATAGCCCTTGCCTTCGAACCCGGCAGCACCCGAGCCGTGACAGGTGGTGCAGTTGGTGCGGAAGACCGCCGCCCCGGCCCGTTCGGCGTAGCCCGCAAGGTCCGGATCGGCGCCGATGGCATTGAGGTCGGCCGCGATCAGACGTTCCTTGATCGCCGCGTTCCCCGCATCGACCGAAGCGATTTCCGCTGCCACATCAGCCCGGGTCGAAGCCCCGAGGAGCCCGGGGGTCGCCTGGGAGATCAACGGCCAGGCAGGATAGGCGATGGTATAACCGATGCCCCAGACGATCGTGAGGTAGAAGACCCAGACCCACCAGCGCGGCAGCGGGTTGTTGTATTCCTCGATCCCGTCCCACTGGTGGCCGGTCGTTTCGACCTGCCGTACTTCTTTCTTCAATGGCTTGGCCATGGCCTCAGCCCTCCTTCTTGGCAGGGATTTCTTCCGCAGGACGGTCGTCGTTGCGGAAGATCGAAGCGGCGATCTCCTGGTGCGCCTCGCGCGATCCGGGCCGGAAAGCCCAGAGGCAGAGACCGAGGAAGCCAAGCGTCATCGCCAGCAGGAACCAGCTGTCAGCCATGTGGCGGAGGAAGGAATAGGTTTCCATTTCTGCCTCCTTACCGGTTCGCCACAGGGGTGTAGGTCGAGAAGTCGACCATAGTGCCCAGGACCTGGATATAGGCGATCAGGGCGTCCATCTCGGTCAGTTCGGGCTGGCCGTCGAAGTTGCGGACGTTGACCGGGGTGCCGAAGGCGGCCTCGCCATAGCGTTCTTCCAGTCCCGAGCTGTCGCCCAGAGGGTCAGCCTGTGCGGTGAAGTCGGCCAGCGCGTTTTCCACCATCGCGTCGTCATAGGGAACGCCCGTCATCCGGTTGGTGGCGACCACATCCTGGATGTATTTGCCGTCGATGATCCGGTTGGCAAGGAAGCCATAGGGCGGCATCACCGATTCCGGCACCACGGACTTGGCGTTCTGGAAGTGGTCCTGGTGCCATTCGTCCGAGTAGCGGCCACCGACGCGGGCGAGGTCCGGCCCGGTGCGCTTTGACCCCCACTGGAACGGCCGGTCGTACATGGATTCGGCCGCAAGGCTGTAGTGGCCATAGCGTTCGACCTCATCCCGCATCGGGCGGATCATCTGGCTGTGGCAGCCGTAGCAGCCTTCGCGGACGTAGATGTCACGCCCTGCAAGTTCGAGCGGGGTGTAGGGCCGGACGCCTTCCACCTTCTCGATGGTGTTTTCCAGGTAGAAGAGGGGGACGATCTGCACGATCCCGCCAATGGTCACGACCAGAAGGCTGAGGATCATCAGCAGGGTCGCGTTGGTCTCGATGACCTTGTGCTTGTCAAGAATACCCATGGGTCCGTTTCCTTATTCAGCCGGAACGGCAGAGTTCTGGGTGACGCGTGCGGGTTGCGCACGGACGGTCATCCAGAGGTTCCAGCACATGATCAGCGCCCCCGTCAGGAACAGGAGACCACCGGTCGCCCGCACCACATACATCGGGAACTTCGCGGCCACCGTGTCGGCGAAGGCGTTCACGAGGAACCCGTTCGCGTCGACTTCACGCCACATCAGGCCTTCCATGATGCCCGTGACCCACATGGCCGAGGCGTAGAGGACGATCCCGATGGTGGCGAGCCAGAAGTGCCAGCTGACCAGCTTGAGAGAGTAGAGGCCCTCGCGGTTCCACAGGCGCGGCACCAGATAGTAGAGGACGCCGAAGGTGATCATCCCGTTCCAGCCCAAGGCGCCGGAATGGACGTGACCGATGGTCCAGTCGGTGTAGTGCGACAGGGAGTTCACGGCCTTGATCGACATCATCGGGCCTTCGAAGGTCGACATGCCGTAAAAGCCGATGGAGACGACCATCATCCGGATGATCGGGTCGGTGCGCAGCTTGTCCCAAGCGCCCGACAGGGTCATCAGCCCGTTGATCATGCCACCCCAGGAGGGCATCCACAGGATCACCGAGAAGACCATGCCAAGGGTCGAGGCCCAGTCCGGCAGCGCGGTGTAGTGCAGGTGGTGCGGACCGGCCCAGATATACAGGAAGATCAGCGCCCAGAAGTGGATGATCGACAGCTTGTAGCTGTAGACGGGGCGTTCGGCCTGTTTCGGGACGAAGTAGTACATCATCCCCAGGAAGCCCGCGGTCAGGAAGAAGCCCACGGCGTTGTGGCCGTACCACCACTGCACCATCGCGTCCTGCACGCCGGCGTACAGCTGGACCTGTGCCGAACCGAAGATCGACACCGGGATCGCGGCGTTGTTCACGAGGTGGAGCATCGCCACGGTCAGGATCATCGACAGAAGGAACCAGTTCGCCACGTAAATGTGGGGTTCCTTCCGCTTGAAGAGGGTGCCCATGAAGGTGATCAGGAAGGCGACCCAGACCACGGTGATCAGGATGTCGACGTACCAGACCGGCTCGGCGTATTCCTTGCCCTGGGTGGCCCCCAGGACATAGCCGGTGGCGGCCAGGACGATGACCAGCTGCCAGCCCCAGAACACGAACCAGCCAAGGCTGCCGCCGAAGAGGCGCGCAGCGCTGGTGCGCTGGACGATGTAGAAGGATGACATGATCAGCGCGTTGCCGCCGAAGGCGAAGATCACCGCGCTGGTGTGCAGGGGGCGCAGGCGGCCGAAGTTGCCGTAGCCCTGCAACCATTCGAAGTTCAGCTGCGGGAAGGCCAGCTGCAGCGCGATGACGACGCCGACCAGAAAGCCAACGGCCCCCCAGAAGGCGGTCGCGATGGCTCCGGCGCGGATCACGCTGTCGAAGTATTCGTGGCTTTGGTTCGGCTTCGGATCGCCGGCCGTCCGCACCACCCAGAGAAAGGCGATGCCCGCGGCCAGCATCACGGTTATCGCGTTGACCTGATAGGCCAGGTCATGGGCGTAATTCGCCGCGATCGCGGCACATACCGCGACGAGGCCAAGCCCTGCCAATTTTAGGTAATCCCACATTGTTTGCGTCCCTTCGTCTTGTCTGGCCGACTGCCATCCCCATGTTCTGGAGCGAGCCGGTCTCGTCGACACGTTCTTCTGCGCCGCAGCACTGTCTGTCTGCCATGATCTGTATCAAACCAGCTTTGTGACCAAGTTGACCTGCGTCAAAGTGAGACAGCCTTGAATCGGCAAGGATCATCGTAGCAAATCCGGGAGCTGAACATGGCCTATAAATCCCTCCTGACTGTCGCCACCTCGCCTGAGGGGTTACTGACAACTGTCACCGCGGCGGCACAGGTTGCCGTCGGGATGGACGCTCACCTTGATGCCCTGGCGCTTGGGGTCGACCGGACGCAGGTCGGCTATTCCTATGTCGGGTCAGGGGCCGTGGTCATCGCCGCGGCAATGGAACGTGCCGAGGCCGAGGCTCGGGAAAGCGAGAAGGCGCTGAGTGCGGCCATCGCGGCGCAGCAGCCCGCCTTGCGGTCTTCGGTAGATTCCGTGGTCACCCAGTTGGGTGCCCTGACCGATGTGGTCGCCTCGCGCGCCCGCTACTCCGATCTGGTGATCCTGCCGATGCCCTATGGCAAGGGGCGCGGGGTCGAAGACGAGGCGGTCACCGAGGCTGCCCTGTTCGAAGGCATGGCCCCCACTCTGATCGTGCCGCCCTCCGGCATGAAACCCGGCGATCCCAAGCGTATCGTCGTGGCCTGGAACCAGAGCCGCGAGGCGCTGGTCGCCACGCGCCGGGCAATGCCCTTCCTGCGCCGGGCCGAGGCGGTGCAGATCGTCGTGATCGATCCGCCGCCGCATGGTCCCGAACGGTCAGACCCCGGCGGCCTTCTGTGCCAGCTTCTGGTGCGCCACGGCATCCGGGCCGAGGTCGTGGTTCTGGCCAGGACCCTGCCCCGCGTGTCGGATGTCCTTGCACAGCATCTGCGCGACTTCGACGCCGGTCTTCTGGTGATGGGCGCCTATGGTCACAGCCGATTCCGCGAGGCGATCCTGGGTGGAGCGACACGGGACATGCTGGAGAGCGCCGAGATCCCGGTACTTCTTGCACATTGACCGGGTCGGTCGCGGTGCGGGCCGAAAGTGCGGCCCGCCCGCGACACGTTACTGCACGAAGCGCACGAGATCGGCAGCAAGGTCGGGCGGAGCGACGACGATCGCCTCTGCCGCCGCATCGGCCGCCGCATCGGCGTCGTTGCGGGCCAGAAGCAGCCGGACAATCCGGTCGGACGCCGTGCCATCGCCGAAGGGATTGACCTTGCCGCGAAGGTCGGACTTGCCGCCGCGCTGCAGGATGTCGCGCGCTGCCGCAAGGATGCGGTCGGGTTCCGTGCCGGTCAGCTGGGCAAATCCGGCGGCAATCGCCTCGGGCCGTTCGGATTCGTTGCGCACCACCAGGATCGGCACGCCGAAAGTGGGCGCCTCTTCTTGGACGCCGCCGGAATCGGTGACGATCAGGGAGGCCGCGCTCATCACATATACGAAGTCCTCGTAGCCGAGGGGATCGAGCAGGCGGACATTCGGCTGGTCGGCCAGCACACTGCGGATGCTGCCCGAAACCGCCGGATTCGGATGCACAGGCAGGACGAAGGCGTAGTCGCGGAATTCTTCGGCCAGGTCGCGCAGCGCCGTCGCGACCCCGGTCAGGATTGACCCATGGCTTTCACGCCGATGCAGGGTGACAAGGACGATGGGCTTGCCGCCCGAGATGTCGTGCCGCCAGTCGGCAAGCCGCTGTGCGGTTGCGGGTGACTTGGCGATAAGGGCGCGGACTGCGATCAGGGCGTCGACAACGGTGTTTCCGGTCAGGTGGACGCTTGCCGGGTCGACGCCTTCGGCGAGGAGGTTCTGGCGCGCCCGTTCTGTCGGCGCGAAATGCAGGTCGGCGATGGGCGCGATCATCCGGCGATAGCCTTCCTCGGGCCAGGGGCCGGCGAGGTTGCCGGTGCGGAGCCCGGCTTCGACATGCGCCACCGGAACACCGGCATGGAAGCCCGCGATGGCCCCCGCGAGCGCGGTCGAGGTGTCGCCCTGCACGATGATCCGGTCCTGCGGCTGGCGGTCAAGGAGGGCGGAAATGGCACGGTGCAGATCCGTAAAGCGGGCGCCCGCCGTGGTGGCCGTCGCATCCAGCGCCAGTTCGGCATCGGGCACGATGCCGAAGCTGGTCAGCGCATCGCGCGCCATTGCCGGGTGTTGGCCGGAGAGGCAGACGGTCAGCTGGACGCCGGGTTCACGCCGCAGCGCCAGGGCAACCGGGGCAAGCTTGATCGCCTCGGGCCGGGTGCCGATCATCACGAGTATGCGGTGTTTGCGCCGGGTGCGATCCATCAACACGTTCGTAACTTTCCTTCCGGGACCTGTTAACGCACAGAACGCCAGATAAATGTTTCGGAAACCCTAAAGCTGCAACACGGCGCGCGCAGAGTTGTGCGGTCTGTTGCAGGATTGCCGGAATCGACAGCAGGTCGGGGCCGAGCCTGAACCCGGCCCCCGCGCTGTCGATGGCGCCTGTCAGACAAGCAGAAGATCCGCCAGGGCCAGATTGCTGCCCTCGGCCATGCTGAACAGCGCCACGGCATTGCTGCTGGAGCCCCCATCAAGATCGAGGAACAGGGCCCGGAAGTTGGTGTCGTAGTACAGGACAGGCGAGGTGCCGCCGAAGTTGGTCGGAAGGCCTGCCCCGGTCTGCCACATCGCCGCCAGCGTCGCCCCTGCGGCAATGCCAAGCCCGGCGCGGTCCAGCACGACCCGGTCGGTGCCCGTGGTGAAGTCAAGGAACAGGTCCTCGGCATCCGCCGTGATGATCTCGAAGTGATCGACCCCTGCCCCGCCGTGATAGACGTCACGGCCTGCACCGCCGGTCAGCCAGTCGGCACCGTCACCGCCGTCCAGATGGTCTGCGCCGTTGCCGCCGACCAGCGTATCGCTGTCGGCACCGCCCCAGAGCACGTCGTCATTGTCGCCGCCGTTCAGCAAGTCCTGGCCTGCCTGGCCGTAAAGCCAGTCGTTGCCCGCCCCGCCCGACAGGTTGTCGTCGCCGATGCCGCCATCGAGATTGTCGCCACCGTCGCCGCCGTCGAGAAGGTCATTCCCTTCCTGCCCGAAGAGCGCGTCGGTGTCGTTGCCGCCATAAAGCGAATCGTTGTCGAACGAGCCGTAGAGCCAGTCGACTCCCTGCCCTCCGTAGAGCACGTCGTTGCCGTAGCCGCCGTCGAGGTTGTCGCCGCCGTTGTCGCCGTAGAGCGAGTCATTGCCAAAGCCGCCGAACAGCGCATCGGTGTCGTTGCCGCCCTCCAGCCGGTCCTGGTCATCGCCGCCGAAGAGCCAGTCAACGCCATTGCCACCGAAGAGCCGGTCGTCGCCCGTCTCACCTTCCAGGTTGTCGCCGCCGTCGCCGCCGATCAGGGTATCGGCCCCGGTGCCACCCCAGAGCGCGTCGGTCTCGGACCCGCCGTCGAGGCTGTCGTTGCCCGCGTCGCCATAAAGCCAGTCCACCCCGCCGAGGCCCGACAGCGTGTCGTTGCCCGCGCCCGCAGCCAAGGTGTTGTCCAGCCCGTTGCCGGTGCCGTTCGAATTGGCACCGGACCGCAGGAGCAGGATCTCGACGTTGGCCCCGAGCGTATAGCTCGTCAGTGTGGTCTCGACCGTGTCGGTCCCCTGGCCCGATGCCTCGACCACGTTGTCCGAGGCATTGTCGACCAGATAGTAGTCGTTGCCGACGCCGCCCTCCATCCGGTCGATGTTCGCGCCGCCGTCCAGACGGTCATCGCCCTCACCGCCGTAGAGAGAGTCGTTGCCGGAACCGCCTTCAAGAGTGTCATGGCCCTGGTTGCCGCTCAACGTGTCATTCCCGCCGTTGGCGCGCAGGATGTTGTTGGCCGCGTTTCCGGTCAGGGTGTCATTGCCGTTTCCAGAGGTCGCATTCTCGATCACCACGCCGCGGGCGATGGTCATGTTGTCGATCAGGCCGCCGATGTCGGAGTAGGTCAGCTCGATCAGCGAGATTTCCTGGTTCTGGCTGAAGTTCGAGAAGTCGACCGTGTCGATGCCGTTCGAGTCGTAGATGGTGAAGGCGATCGGGTCGCCCACATAGACGTCGGAGGTGGCAGGGATCGCGCCGGTCCACTGGTTCAGGAGGGTCTGAAGATAGCCGCCGATGTTCGAGTTGAAGCCGTAGGTCGAGTTGCCGCCGTTCGTCGTGCCCGAGAAGCCGTAAAGGTTCTGGATGGCGATGATGTCCGCGGGCATCAGGGTGGCGATCCAGGCGAAGCTGCCGGGGACCAGCGTGTTGTCGGTCTGACTGAAATACGACATGACCGTCGCCAGCCAGCTGTCGTTGTCGTAGAGGTTGTCGACGCCATAGGTTGCCGAGCCGTTGTAGTTGCCGGCGTGACCCAGACCCAGCGCATGCCCGATCTCGTGCATGTAGGTCTGCAGGTTGTAGTTATTCAGGTTGAGCCCTGGATACCAGTTCTGCTGGATGTTGATGAAGGACTGGGTGATGAAACCGCCGGAAATGTTGAAGCTGGCGTAGGCGCCCGAATTGTTGTTGTCGAACATCAGGTTCGCCGAGGACGACGTGCTTGCCACGAAGGTGATCCCGGTGACCTCGCTCCAGGCTTCCAGCGCGGCGACCGCAATGGCCGCCTCCTGCGCGGTCAGGCCGGTAACATTGTAGGTCAAGGTCCGTGACTGGTTCAGGTTGAACTTGTACTGCACCCCACCCCAATAGCCGTTCGTCAGCTGCGCGGCGATCTGGTCCCAGGTCCAGGGGGCGGAAAGCCCATCCGGCGCGCTGGTATCGGTATGCTGGTCAAGGCCCGCAAGGGGGTCTTGCGGCTCACGCATCGCGCAAAGAATGCACATGTAATTCTTCCTTCGGACAAAAGGTTACTGTGGAGGAGAGGCGAGGACGCGCAGGAACAAGTCACGGCGCATGGTCTTAGTCATGTCGGTGTCAACAACGATCGTTCCGGTCGACGGCAATGTTGTGCGCGTGCCGGACCTCGCAATCCAGGTTGGCACAAGTTCAAGTTGGATGTCGGTGGCGCGGATGACGTCAATCTCGAGTCCCGGCGCAGCAGCGGGGACCGAGCCATCCGAGTCCAGAACTAGGTAGCCGGGTTGCGACTTCAGCACGTCGAGAAAATCGGCGCAAATGTCAGCCAGGCGCGACGTATCGACTTGGGTCGAGCTCGTGCAGGAAAAATGAAGCGCGGTTTCGGAAACCGCATCACCGCCGGCAGTCGCTGCTGACATCACCATCACCCCCACAAAGCCGGACCGGCATATCGCACGCCACATGCCAGCACCCTTTCACACCCAGAGAGTCAGACCAATGCCCGCAAACCTTTTCATCGGTTCGGCGGATTTGTGGCAAATTGACGGCAATTGGCAATGTCCAAGCGGGAAAGTAGTCGGTTCCGGCAACAAAACGCCTGCCGTTCTTGAAACTGGGGCGCGTCCAGCAACGATCCAGGCGATTTTCGGCCCTGTCGGGCTTGATCCGGGGTCACAGGCGTTCAAGCTCCTGCACGGCGGTCTCGCGCAGGGCGCGCAGATCGGCGATGGAGCCTTCCAGTTCATCGCGTTGTTTTTCCAGCGCAGCCAGTTGCCGATCGGCCAGCTGTAGCCAGGCTTCAAGCTGCGGGCGTTCGCCCTTTTTCCCGTAGATCAGAAGCCACTGGCGAATCTCTTCCAGCGAAAAGCCAAACCGGCGCCCCCGCAGAATCAGCTTCATGCGTGCCACTTCCCGGGGACCGTAGAACCGGGCACGGCCTTCCTTCTCGGGCGCCAGAAGCTCGATGTATTCGTAATAGCGCAAGGTGCGCGGGGTCACGTCGAACCGGGCGCACATTTCCTTGAAGCTGAGGCGGGTGTCGGTCATCCGCGGTCCTCCCGCACGGAAGCCTAAGGCGCGCCCGGGATTGGTGCAACGGTTTCGGGGGGTTGCCTTCGCCCGGAGGCGGCGGTTTGATGCCGGTCGAGGTATCCCATGCCAGACGCGACCGACGCCGCCCGCAGTTTCATCGCCGCCCTACCGCACAGCCATGCGCTGGGGATGCAGCTGGAAGAAATTGGTGGGGGCGTTGCCACCATCACCATGCCCTATTCGCCTGCGCTGATCGGCGATCCTGAAACCGGGGTGATCCACGGGGGCGCCGTTTCGGCGCTGATGGACACGGCCTGCGGGGCGGCGGTGATGAGCCATCCGCAGGCGGGGTTTTCCACGGCGACGCTGGATTTGCGGATCGACTACATGCGACCCGCGACACCGGGGCAGACGATCCGGACGCGCGCCGAATGTCATCATGTTACCCGCAGCGTGGCCTTTGTCCGGGCAGTTGCGACGGACGAGGACGACAGCCGCCCGGTGGCAATGGCGACCGGTGCCTTCACGGTGGAGCGCAAGGCATGAGAGCTCCCGAGCCGGTCCATGTCATCAAGCAGCGTCGTGAAGGGCTGCTCCGCACGCTGGTCGACGGGGTGCCCTACATCCGCTTTCTGGGGGTGGAATTCGACCGGCGCGGCGATGAGTTGACGGCCGTCCTGCCGTTCAAGGAAAGCCTGATCGGCAATCCGGGCCTCCCTGCGCTGCACGGGGGGGCGACGGCGGCGTTCCTGGAAATCGCGGCGATGATCGAGCTGGCCTGGAGCACGTTGTGGGACGGGGTAGAAACTGAAGGCGCACTGCCCGAGGGGCCGCTGCGCCTGCCGAAGACCATTGATTTCACCGTGGATTACCTGCGGTCGGGCCTGCCGCGCGATGCCTATGCCCGGGCGAGGGTCAACCGGTCGGGACGGCGTTATGCGTCGGTGCATGTCGAGGCCTGGCAGGACAACCGGGCGCGGCTCTTTGCGCAGGCCACGGGGCATTTCCTGATGCCGCCCGTCGAAGCCAAGCCGTCCGGGTCTGCGCGGTGACAGAGCTGACCCATGGCCGGGTCCTGCGGATCGCGGGGCCCATCGTGCTGTCGAACGCGACCGTGCCGCTGCTGGGGGCTGTCGATACGGCGGTGATCGGCCAGCTGGGCGATCCCGCGAGCCTTGGGGCCGTGGGCATCGGCGCGGTGATCCTGGCGACCTTGTACTGGGCGTTCGGGTTCCTGCGGATGTCGACCTCGGGCCTGGCGGCGCAGGCCGAAGGGGCGGGCGACAAGCCGGAGCGGCTGGCGGTTCTATTGCGCGCCTTGATGATTGGCGGGCTGGCGGGGCTGGCGCTGGTCATGGCGCAAGGGGTTCTGTTCGCGGCCGCGTTCCGCCTGGCCCCGGCCAGTGCCGAGGTCGAAGGGTTGGCAGGCCAGTATCTGGCCATCCGCATCTGGGGCGCGCCCGCGACCATCGCGCTTTATGCGCTGACCGGCTGGCTGATCGGGCTGGGCCGGACCCGGGGCGTGCTGGTGCTGCAGCTTTGGCAGAACGGGATCAACATCGCGCTGGACCTGTGGTTCGTCCTTGGGCTTGGTTGGGGCGTTCCGGGGGTGGCCTTTGCGACGCTGATCGCGGAATGGACCGGGGTCATGCTGGCGCTGTGGCTGGCACGCGATGCCTTCGGGCCGGGGCTGCGCGCCGGGATCGACCGGCTGCGCGACCGCGTGGCGCTGCGGCGGATGTTCACGGCAAGCCGGGACATCATGGCGCGGACGATCATCCTGCAGCTGTCCTTTACCAGCTTCGTCTTTCTGGGCGCCCGGTTCGGTGACGTGACGCTGGCCGCGAACCAGGTGCTGATGCAGTTCCTGGAAGTCACCGCCTACGCGCTGGACGGTTTCGCCTTTGCGGCCGAGGCGCTGGTCGGACAGGCGGTAGGCGCCCGGTCCGAGCGGGAGGTCCGCACGGCGGGACGCATCTGCATGCAATGGGGGATCGGCGGGGCGGTGGGGCTCGCGGTGATCTTCGGGCTGACGGGGCCGTGGATCATCGACCTCCTCACAACCTCGCCCGAAGTGCGCGAGGCGGCGCGGGCCTATCTGCCCTGGCTGATCGCCGCGCCCTTGATCGGCATCGCGGCCTGGATCTACGACGGCATCTTCATCGGTGCGATGCTGACCGGCGACATGCTGCGGGCGATGCTGCTATCGGTGCTGGTCTATGTGGTCGCCCTTCTGGTCCTTGTGCCGAGCTTTGGAAACCACGGGCTTTGGGCGGCGCTGATGGTGCTGAACGCGACGCGGACCCTAACGCTGTGGCGGCTGTACCCCAAGGTCCCGGCGCTGGCGACAGTCGGGTAAGGCTTGCCTTCCCCCCGGCCGCCGGGCCATGATCCGGCCGTCAAAGGGGAAAGACATGCGGAAGTTTCTGGTCGTGCTGGACGACAGCCGCGAATGCCTGAACGCGATGCGGTTCGCGGCGCTTCGGGCAGCGCATACCGGGGGTGGGGTGACGATCCTGTCGGTCGTCCCGCCGGAAGAGTTCCAGACCTGGATGGGCGTGGCCGACCTGATGCGGGCCGAAGCGCGCGAGCGGATCGAGGCGCATTTCGAGGTCTTCGCCAAATGGATGCGCGACAAGCAGGGGGTCAACCCCGAGCTGGTGGTGCGCGAGGGTGATCCGGTGAACGAGATCCTGGCCCAGGTGAAGGAGGACCCGGAAATCGGTGTCCTAGTGCTGGGCGCGGGGTCGGACAAGTCCGGGCCGGGACCGCTGGTTACGGCTCTCAGCCGCAACTCGGGCACGCTGCCGATCCCGATCACCATCGTGCCGGGCGACCTGTCGAAGGAGCGGCTGGAAAGCATCACCTGACGTCTGCGCGGGCAGCGGGACATGGCAGCGTCTGGTTCACGGGACCCGGATTAAGCGCCCGCTTACAGCAAGTCCTGTCAGACATCCCTATCCTGTTCGCGGGTCGCACCAGACCCCGTTACCAGGATCCCCGCATGACCATCCCCCTGAAGGCGGCCGCCGATGGCCGCCGACCCGAGCTTTCGCCCTTCGTTCTGAACGCCCTTGTCGCGACCTACCTGCTGGCCCTGTGCAATGCGACGTTCTGGGGGCACCTCTTCCGCATCTTCGAGGGCCGCACCGTGACGGCGCTGGTTTTTGCCGGGGCGGTCTGGGCGCTGATGCTGCTGGTGATCTCGACCCTTGCGGTGCGGCGGGCGCAGAAGCTGGTGCTGGTCGCGCTGCTGATGATCGCAGGGGTCACCTCCTACTATGTCGACGTCCTGGGCGTCGTCGTCGACCGTGACATGATCCAGAACGCGATGACCACGACCTTCGCGGAATCGAAGCATCTGATCACGCTGCACTTCCTGGGCCATGTGCTGGCCTATGGCGCGATTCCCTCGGCCCTGGTGCTGTGGGTACGGATCCGGCGGGCCCCGGCCCTGCGCGCGGCAGGGGGCGCCGGGCTGGCTGTGGCCGTGACGGCAGCGATGATGGTCGGCCTTCTGTTCACCAACCTGAAGGCCTATTCCACAGTTCTGCGGGCGGACAAGGAGCTGATGGGGGCGGTCCAGCCGCTGGCGCCGATGGCCGGGGCGCTGCGCTATGCCAAGATGATGTTCAAGTCGACGCAGATCGTCCTTCAGCCGACGGGCCGCGACGCGCAGACGGGTGCGACGCTTGCCACGGTCGACAAGCCGGTGCTGATGGTGATCGTCGCGGGCGAGACCGGGCGGGCGCAGAACTGGTCGCTGGGCGGCTATGCGCGGGACACCAATGCCGAGCTGAAGAAGCGTGACATCGTCTATTACCCCGATGCCACCAGCTGCGGGACGGCGACGGCGACCTCGCTGCCGTGCATGTTCTCGCCCCTGACCAAGGATGCCTATTCCTACGAGGGCGGGCTGTCGAACGAGAACCTGCTGGATGTGCTGATGCACGCGGGGTTCGAGGTCGAATGGTGGGACAACAATACCGGCGACAAAAGCGTCGGCGACCGGCTGCCGGTGCGCCCGCACGTCATGACCGCCGAAGATGGGGCAGAGTTCTGCTTCCCCGAATGTATCGACGGCGTCTTCCTGAAGCGGCTGCAGGAAAAGGCCGACACGATCACGAAGAACACCGTCATCGTCCTGCACCAGATCGGCAGTCATGGGCCAAGCTACTGGCTGCGCTATCCGGCCGACCGCGAGCTGTTCAAGCCTGCCTGCAAGACGCCTGAACTGACCGAATGTTCGACCGAAGAGATCGTCAACGCCTATGACAACACCATCGCCTATACGGACTATTTTCTGGCGCAGGTGATCGACCTTCTGGATGCGTCCGACCGGGTGGTCCCGGCGCTGTACTATGTCTCGGACCACGGCGAGTCCCTGGGCGAAGGCGGGCTGTATCTGCACGGGACGCCCTATTTCATGGCGCCGGAGCATCAGACGCATGTCCCGATGGTGCTCTGGATGTCGGGGCGGTTCCGTGACAGTCTGCGGATCGACCCGGATTGCCTGAAGGACAAGGCGGCAGACCCGGTCAGCCATGACAACATGTTCTCGACGGTGCTGGGGATGGTGGATGTGACGACCGAAGCGCGCGATCCGGCGCTGGACCTGGCTGGGACCTGCCGTCAGGCCTTGGCGGGCTGAGGGGTGAGCGTGCAGGAAAAGCCGCCGCGGAAATCGGGCCTCGCGCATTTCTTCGCGGCGGCCGGCTATTCTCTGGGCGGCTTGCAGCGTCTGTCGCGCGAAAGCGCCTTCCGGCAGGAAGTCGCGCTGGTTGCCGGGCTGCTGGTGCTGCTGGTGGTCTTCGGTGCCACGGTGCCAGAGATGCTGGGGCTTCTGGCGCTTGGTCTGGCGCTGATCGCGGTCGAGGCGTTGAACACCGCGCTGGAAGTGCTGGTCGATCACCTGTCGCCCGGCTGGTCGCAATTCGCCAAGGAGGCGAAGGACCTCGGATCATTGGCGGTGGCCTGCACGATCGGGGTTCTGCTGATTTATGCAGGCATCGTGCTGATCTGGTAGGCAGTCGCCTGCGTTGACGTGACGGAATTGCCGCATTGCAGCGAAAGCCGTTGGCGCAGCGGGCCGGGGCGCTTATCTTTGCGGTCATGGGAGGAGCCTGCAAATGAAAGGCTCATGCGATGTCCGTCCTTCCTTTCCGGCGCAAGGTCGCCGTGTCCGTCCCGGGTCCGCTTGACCCTTACTATCAGGAAGATCCCCGCCCCACCCCCGCGCCGGTTCTGCGCAGGCTGACCGAGATCGAGCAGATGTATGCCTACTGGGGCTCGGACCTGGGCAACGGGCAGGAGTGAAACTTAGAACGGTTCCAGACTTGACCTTGGGAGCGGCAAGGCGCATATCCGACAGGAACAGTCGGAGACCGGAAACATGTTCATCCAGACCGAATCCACGCCGAACCCCGCGACGCTGAAGTTCCTGCCCGGCCAAACCGTGCTGGAGTTGGGCACCGCCGATTTCCCCAGCGCCGAAGCGGCTGCGAAATCGCCGCTGGCCAAGCGCATCTTTGCGGCGGGCGGCGTCACGGGCGTGTTCTTCGGCACCGACTTCGTCACAGTGACCAAGGCCGACGACGTGGACTGGGCCCATATCAAGCCGCAGATCCTGGGCGCGATCATGGAGCATTACCAGTCCGGCCAGCCCGTGATCGAGGGCGAAGGCGCGACCGGTGGCGGCCATGCCGAGCACACGGGCGAGGATGGTGACGTCGTGCGGCAGATCAAGGAGCTGCTGGATACCCGGGTCCGTCCGGCGGTGGCGCAGGATGGCGGCGACATCACCTTCCATGGCTTTGACCGGGGCGTCGTTTACCTGCACATGCAGGGCGCTTGCGCGGGCTGCCCGTCTTCGACCCTGACGCTGAAGATGGGGATCGAGAACCTCTTGCGGCACTACATCCCGGAAGTGCTGGAAGTCCGTCCGGTCGCCGCCTGAGCCTGAGGTGCTTTTGCCGATCCTGGCCTTCGACACATCGGCCGCGCATTGCGCGGCCGCTTTGCTTTTGCCCGCCCCGTCTGACTCCGACCGTGTCATCAACCGGCTGGAGCCGATGGAGAAGGGCCAGGCCGAACGGCTGATCCCGCTGCTGGAGGAGTTGCTGGCCGAGGGCGGGATCGGGTGGTCAGACCTGAAGGCGATTGCCGTTGGCACCGGGCCGGGAAACTTCACCGGCGTCCGCATCTCGGTCGCGGCGGCGCGGGGGCTGGCGCTGGGGCTTGGCATCCCGGCAGTCGGCGTCACGCGGCTGGAAGCGCTGGCCTATGGCCTGCCGCGCCCGGTGGTCGTGGCAGAGGACGCAAAGCGCGGGCAGGTCTATGTCCAGATGTTCACCGCGGAAGGACCCGGTCCTGCGCATCTGGCTGACCGGGTGGTGCCCGCCTGCGCCGCCACCGGCTCGGCGGCGGGCGAAAACGCCCTGCCGTCGGCGATGCCGCTGGTCGAAGCCATCGCCAGGATCGGTGCCGAGCGTGTCTTGACCCCGCAGCCCCGACCCGCGCCCTTCTACCTGCGCGGCGCCGATGCTGCGCCGCCGTCCGACCCGCCGCCGGTGATTCTGCCGTGACGCCGGAAACGCTTGCCGCCCTTCACGCGCTGTCCTTTCGCACGCCTGCGCCGTGGAGTGCCGCGGATTTCAGCAGCTTCCTTGCCGATCCGCTGTGCTTCCTTCTGATCGAAGGGGACGCTGGCTTTCTGCTGGGCCGCGCGGTGGCAGGCGAGGCCGAGCTTCTGACCCTTGCCGTCTCTCCCGATGCCCGACGCCGGGGCCTTGGGCGCAAGCTGGTCGCGCGGTTCCTGTATCAGGCCCGGCTTCGGGGCGCCGAACAGGCGTTTCTTGAGGTTTCCGCCGAAAACGCACCGGCCATCGCCCTGTACGAATCAACCGGATTTGCGCCGTCAGGACGCAGGAAGGGCTACTACCAGACACCCGACGGGGCCAGGGTTGACGCCCTTGTGATGCAGCGCCAACTGGCGGTCGCGGCAGCGCGGTAAGGTTATTTGACCAAAAGGTCAATTTTCTGCCGATGCGAAAATAATCCTGCTTGACCCCCATGCGGGGTTCCCCACTAATCAGCGTCAGGAACCGCGCGCGACCGGGATGACCGGCGGACAGGGCGGCATACAGTGTTTATCAACCGGGAGACTACCCATGAGCCTTATGAAATCCCTTGCCGGGGCCACCTGCGCATTCGCACTGTTCGCAGGCGTCGCTGCGGCGGAACCGGCGATCATCTTCGACCTTGGCGGCAAGTTCGACAAATCCTTCAACGAAGCCGCTTTCAACGGTGCGACCAAGTGGGCGACCGAGACGGGTGGCACGTTCAAGGAACTGGAAATGCAGGACGAAGCCCAGCGCGAACAGGCGCTGCGTCGTTTGGCTGAAGCGGGCGCAAACCCCGTCGTCATGACCGGCTTTGCCTTCGGCGACGTGCTGAACAAGGTCGCCCCGGACTTCCCCAACACCAAGTTCGCGATCATCGACATGGTTGTCGAACAGCCGAACGTGAAGTCGGTCGTCTTCAACGAGCATGAAGGGTCCTACCTTGTCGGCATGATGGCGGGCCTCGCCACCAAGACCGGCACTGTCGGCTTCATCGGCGGTATGGACATTCCGCTGATCCGCAAGTTCGGCTGCGGCTATGCCCAGGGCGTGCTGGCGGCGAAGCCCGACGCCAAGGTCGTGCTGAACATGACCGGGACGACTCCGGCGGCCTGGAACGACCCGGTCAAGGGTGCGGAACTGGCCAAGGGCCAGAAGGCCCAGGGCGCAGACGTGATCTACGCGGCGGCTGGCGGCACCGGCGTCGGCGTCCTGCAGGCAGCGGCCGACGAAGGCATCCTGTCGATCGGCGTCGACTCGAACCAGAACTACATGCATCCGGGCTCGGTCCTGACCTCGATGCTGAAGCGCGTCGACAACGCCGTCTACGAAGCCTTCAAGGAAGGCGAGGCGCTGACCCCCGGCATCAACGTCATGGGTCTGGCGAACGATGGCGTCGGCTACGCGATGGACGAGAACAACGCCTCGCTCGTCACCCCGGAAATGCAGGCCGCTGTCGATGCAGCCGCCGAGAAGATCAAGTCGGGCGAGCTGGTCGTGCACGACTACATGTCGGACAACACCTGCCCGGCCGCCACGTTCTGATCGGCTGGCAGCCTGAGACGAATGATGCCGCGCCAGTCCCTTGGCGCGGCATCTTAGCAAGGGGCGGACGCATGAAGCCGCGCGACAAGTGGCAGGGTCCGGCGACAGGGGGTAGACATGGCTGATGCGGCCTACGCCATCGAGCTGAAGGGCATTTCCAAGGCCTTCGGCCCGGTCCAGGCGAACAAGGACATCAACATTGCGGTGCCAAAGGGCACGATCCACGGGATCATCGGCGAAAACGGCGCGGGGAAGTCGACGCTGATGTCGATCCTGTATGGCTTCTATAAGGCCGACGCGGGCCAGATCTTCGTCAACGGCCAGCTGACCCCGATCCCCGACAGCCAGAGCGCCATCCGCGCCGGCATCGGGATGGTCTTCCAGCATTTCAAGCTGGTGCAGAATTTCTCGGTGCTGGAAAACATCATCCTCGGCGCCGAAGAAGGCCAGATGCTCAACACCTCGCTGTCGAAGGCGCGGAAAGAG
Organism: Rhodobacter sp. SY28-1; assembly: GCF_005222785.1. Taxonomy (GTDB): domain Bacteria; phylum Pseudomonadota; class Alphaproteobacteria; order Rhodobacterales; family Rhodobacteraceae; genus Tabrizicola. The sequence goes on from NZ_STGH01000002.1 coordinate 845,072, forward strand.
TTGGAGCGGCTGGCGCGGGACTATGAACTGGACGTCGATCCCGACGCTCTGATCGAGGACCTGTCGGTCGGCCACCAGCAACGGGTGGAGATCCTGAAGGCGCTGTACAGGCAGGCCGATATCCTGATCCTGGATGAACCCACGGGGGTTCTGACCCCGGACGAGGCCGACCACCTGTTCCGCATCCTGAAGGGGCTGAAGGACCAGGGGAAAACGGTGATCCTCATCACCCACAAGCTGCGCGAGATCATGGAGGCGACGGACAACGTCAGCGTCATGCGGCGTGGGACGATGGTTGCCACGGTCAAGACCGCCGAGACCAGCCCCGAGCAACTGGCCGAGCTGATGGTGGGCCGCAAGGTCCTGCTGGAAGTCGAGAAGGGGCCTGCGAAACCAGGGGAGGTCGTGCTGGCCGTCAAGGACCTGCGCGTCCGCGACGAGCACAAGGTCGAACGGCTGAAGGGCGTCAGCTTCGAAATCCGGGCGGGTGAAATTCTGGGCATCGCCGGAGTGGCGGGGAACGGTCAGTCCGAGCTTCTGGCGGCTTTGGGCGGGATGCAGGCCGCGACCGGGACCGCGACGCTGAAGGGGGCGGTGCTGCCCCTGTCGGGCGCGGGGTCCGACGGACAAAGCCGCCGCCGCGCGGGCATCGCCCATGTGCCCGAGGACCGGCACCACTATGGCCTGATCCTGGACTTCACCGCCTGGGAGAACGTGGCCTTCGGCTATTTCAACGACCCGGACTACCAGAAGAACGCGCTTTTCATGGACAACGACGCGATCCGCGCCGACACCGAGAAGAAGATGGCGAAGTTCGACGTCCGCCCGCCGATTGCGACGCTGCCTGCCAAGTCCTTCTCGGGCGGGAACCAGCAGAAGATCGTCGTCGCGCGCGAGATGGAACAGAACCCGACGCTTCTCCTCATCGGCCAGCCGACGCGCGGCGTCGACATCGGCGCGATCGAGTTCATCCACAACCAGATCATCGCCTTGCGCGACGCGGGGGCCGCGATCCTGCTGGTCAGCGTCGAGTTGGACGAGATCATGAGCCTGTCGGACCGCATCGCCGTGATGTTCGACGGCAAGCTGATGGGCTTCCGCGACCCGGAGAAGACCAACGAACGCGAGCTGGGCCTGTTGATGGCCGGTGTCACCGGCAAAGGGGAGGCCGCCTGATGGACCGTTTGCCACGCTGGGCCGATGTCGCCCTGGTTCCCTTCGTCTCGCTGACCCTGGCCGCGATCATCTCGGCGCTGGTCATCATCGCCATCGGGCAGGACCCGTGGGAGGCGATCACGGTGATGGTCGAAGGCTCGGTGATGAATGCCTATGGCTGGGGCTATACGCTGTATTACGCCACAAGCTTCATCTTCACCGGGCTGGCGGTGACGGTCGCCTTCCACGCGGGCCTCTTCAATATCGGCGGCGAGGGGCAGGCGCAGTTGGGCGGGCTTGGCGTCGCGATGGCGCTGCTGTTCATCCCATGGCCGCACTGGACGATTGCGCTGGTCGCTGCGGCCTGCGGGGCGGCGCTGTTCGGCGCGGCCTGGGCGGCGATCCCGGCCTATCTGCAGGCGAAACGCGGCAGCCATATCGTCATCACCACGATCATGTTCAACTACATCGCCGCCAGCCTGATGATCTTCATGCTGGTCGATGTGCTGCGCCCGCCGGGCAAGATGGACCCGACCACGGCGAATTTCCCCGAGGCGGCGCATCTGCCGAGCCTGAACGAAATCCCCGGCCTGAACCTGATCTTCACCAGTGGCGTGCCCGCGAACGTCACCTTCTTCATCGCGCTGGCGATGGCGGTGGTGGTCTGGCTGCTGCTGTGGCGCACCCGGCTTGGCTACCAGATCCGCGCCTTCGGGAAGTCGGAGCCTGCCGCGCGCTACGCCGGGATCAACCCGACGCGGATCATCATGGTGGCCATGCTGATCTCGGGCGGCCTTGCGGGCCTGATGGCGATCAACAACGTGATGGGCGAGGCAGAGCGGCTTCTGGGCAACTCGGCATCTGGTGCGGGCTTCATCGGCATCGCCGTCGCGCTGATGGGTCGGAACCACCCGGTGGGCGTGGTGCTGGCGGCACTTCTGTTCGGGTTCCTGTTCCAGGGCGGGGCAGAGCTTGGCCTCTGGACCAAGATCCCGATTGAACTGCGGACCGTGGTGCAGGGTCTGGTGATCCTGTTCACCGGGGCGCTGGATGTGATGGTGCGGATGCTTCTGGTGCGCATCTTCGCGCTCTTCCGTGGTCGCAAGCTGGAGGCCGCGTGATGGATTACGCAACCCTTCTGCAGATCCTCGACTCGACGCTGCGGCTGGCGACGCCCCTGCTGCTGGCCTGCCTTGCGGGGCTCTATTCCGAACGCTCCGGCGTCTTCGACATCGGGCTGGAAGGCAAGATGCTGACCGCCGCCATGTGCGCGGGCGCGGTGGCCTTCTACACCGGATCGGCATGGATCGGGGCGCTGGCGGGCATCGCCGGGTCGCTGGTCTTTGCCGCGATCCACGGTGTCACCTCGATCACCTTCCGCGGCAACCAGCTGATCGCCGGGGTGGCGTTGAACTTCCTTGCCTCTGGTCTGACGGTGTTGACGGCGCAGGCGCTGTTCGGCCAGGGCGGGCGCACCCCGCCGCTGACGGGGGCGGCTCGGTTTGGCGAGTTGACCCTGCCCTTCGCCGACGCGCTGCGCCCCGTGCCGATCATCGGCCCGCTGTATGCCGACGTGATCTCGGGCCATTCCATCCTGGTCTACCTGGCCTTCGCCATCGTCGCGCTGACCTGGTGGATTCTTTACCGCACCCGCTATGGCCTGCGGTTGCGCGCGGTGGGCGAGAACCCGGCTGCGGTGGATACGGCGGGGGTCAGCGTCAAGGGGCTTCGGTTTTCGGCGGTGATGATTACCGGGGTCCTCTGCGGACTGGCCGGGGCCTACATGGCGACGGCGCTGCAGGCGGGCTTTGGCAAGGAGATGACGGCGGGGCGCGGCTATATCGCGCTGGCGGCGCTGATCTTCGCCAAATGGCGGCCGGTGCAGGCGATGTATGCCTGCCTCCTCTTCGGCTTCTTCCAGGCGCTGGCGCTGCGGCCGGACGTGGTCGAGTCGGTGGTGCAGTTCAAGGTTCCTGTCCCCTTCCTCGATGCCCTGCCCTACATCCTGACCGTGATCGTGCTGGCAGGCTTTATCGGCAAAGCCATCCCGCCCCGCGCGGGGGGCGAGCCCTACGTCAAGGAACGCTGATGTCCGACGCCGAAACGCTTGCCGCCCTGATCTGTGCCCGGGCTGGTTCCGAACCGGTTGCTGTTGGCCTGATCCTTGGCTCTGGCCTTGGACATCTGGCCCATGCTGTGGACGGTGTGGCGATCCCCTATGGGGATCTGCCGGGCTTTCCGCATATCGGCGTCTCGGGCCACAACCCGAACCTTCATGTGGGGATGCTGGAGGGCGTCCGCGTCGCGGTATTTGGCGCGCGCGAGCATTACTATGAGAGCGGCAATCCTCGCGCGATGCTGCTGCCCCTGCAGGTCCTGAAGGCGCTGGGGGCCGATAGCCTGATCCTGACCAATGCGGCAGGCTCCATGCGCCCCGACATCCCTCCGGGCAATGTGATGCTGTTGTCGGATCACATCAACTACTCGGGCCTGAACCCGCTGATCGGCGAAAAGACCGACGCGCGCTTTGTGCCGATGACCGATGCCCATGACCCAACCTTGCGCTCCGCTCTCAAGGCAGCGGCCACGGCGGAAGGGATCGACCTACCGGAGGGCGTCTACTGCTGGTACTCCGGCCCGTCCTTCGAGACCCCGGCGGAAATCCGGATGCTGAAGCTTCTGGGAGGGGATGCAGTGGGCATGTCCACCGTGCCCGAAGTTATCCTGGCCCGCTTCCTGGGGCTGAAGGTTGCCGCCATCTCGACCATCACCAACATGGCGGCCGGCATGTCGGACGAGAAGATCAGCCACGAACACACCAAGGCAATGGCGCCCCTGGGTGCGGCAAAACTGGAACGGATTCTCCGGGAATACCTGCGCGGGCGGAAGTAAGCGAATCGGGATTTGACTTCGCCGTCAAAGCCGCGCAACCCTTTGAACATCCCGCCGCTTTGCCCCTGATTGGGCCGCTTCCATGCAGCTTTACCTCCCCATCGCCGAGGTTTCGGTCAATGCCTTCCTCATCCTGGGCTTAGGCGGGATTGTGGGGTTCCTGTCGGGCATGTTCGGGGTCGGCGGCGGGTTCCTGATAACCCCGCTTCTCTTCTTCATCGGTGTCCCCCCTGCTGTTGCCGTGGCGACCGGTGCGAACCAGGTCGTCGCCTCGTCGATCTCGGGCGTGCTGGCGCAGCTCAAGCGCAAGGGCGTGGACTTCACCATGGGCACCGTGTTGCTGGTGGGCGGTGTGATCGGCTCGGCCATTGGCGTCTGGGTCTTTGCCCTGATGACCCGGCTGGGGCAGATCGACCTGTTCGTCCAGCTGTCATATGTGCTGTTCCTGGGCCTGATCGGCGCGTTGATGTTTCAGGAAAGCCTGCGGAGCCTGTTGAAATCGCGCAAGGCAGGCGGCGCACCTGTCCGGCGGGCGCATGTCCACAGCTGGGTCCACGGGTTGCCCTTCAAGATGAAGTTCCGCGCCAGCGGGCTTTACATCAGCGTGATCCCGCCCGCGCTGATCGGTGTGGCGGTGGGTTTCCTGTCCGCGATCATGGGCGTGGGCGGCGGGTTCATCCTTGTGCCCGCGATGATCTACCTGTTGGGGATGCCGACCAAGGTCGTGATCGGGACCTCGCTGTTCCAGATCATCTTCGTGACCAGCTTCACCACGGTGATGCACGCGGTGAACAGCCAGACTGTCGACATGATGCTGGCGCTCCTGCTGATCCTGGGGGGCGTTATCGGCGCGCAGATCGGCACGCGGGTTGGCGTCCGCCTCAAGGCGGAACAGCTGCGCATCCTGCTATCTCTGCTGGTGCTGACAGTGTCGATCCGCATTGCCGTCGACCTGCTGGTGACCCCGGACGAGCTCTACTCGGTTGCGCCGGGGGTGCTGCCATGATCCGCTGGATGCTGATCCTTCTGGCCCTAGCCCTGCCTGCCGCCGGGCAAGAGCAGATCGTCGCGGGGATGAGCCAGAATCGTGTCTCGATCACGGCCGATTTCGACGGGTCAGAGATCCTGATCTACGGGGCCGTGAAGCGGGATGCCCCGCCGCCCGAAGGGGGACCACTGGAAGTCATCGTGACGGTGGAAGGTCCCGCAACGCCGGTCGCTGTCCGTCGCAAGGGGCGTGTGGCCGGGATCTGGGTCAACAATGCCTCGGTCCTTGTCGACAGCGCGCCGAGTTTCTATGCGGTCGCGACCACCGGGCCGTTGAACCACATCCTGTCGGACACCGACAACCTGCGCTACGGCATCACGATCGAGCGGGTGATCCGCGCGATCGGCATTTCGGGCGAGGCCGACAAGGCGGGCGAGTTCATCCTGGCGCTCTTGCGGGTGCGCACGAACGAGGGGCGCTACCGGATTCTGGAGGGCAAGGTCGAGCTGACGGAAGACACGCTGTTTCGCAGCGACGTCGTGCTGCCCGCGAACCTGACCGAGGGCGAATACAAGGTGCGGCTGTTCCTGCTGCGCGACAAGCGGGTGATCGCCAGCCAGGAAAGGGTGATCGGGGTGCGCAAGGAGGGGCTGGAGCGGTTCATCTTCAACCTCGCGCAAGAGCAGCCGCTGATCTACGGGCTGCTGTCGCTGGTCTTGGCGGCCCTGGCCGGCTGGGGCGCCTCGGCGGCATTCCGGCTGATCCGGGTCTGACGAACGCCTCCTCGTTCGATTGCGTCTTCTCGTCGGTCGCGCCAGCGAGAAGGGACGACGTCACCGACGAGCCTTCCACCGGATCACTTCTTCTTCGCCAGCGCGGCCTCAAGCGCCGCAATCCGGGCTTCGAGCGCGGCGTTCTCTTCCCGCGCCTTCTGCGCCATCGCGCGGGCGGCGTCGAACTCCTCGCGAGTCACGAAATCGCGGTCGGCCATCCAGCGGTCGATCCAGCTTTTCATCGCCGTCTCGGCCTCGGTCTTGGCGCCCTGGGCCACGCCCATCGCATTGGTCATGAGCTGGCTCATGTCGTCGAAGAACTTGTTGCGGGTCTGCATGGGCCACCTCCTGCTGCTGCGTCCTATATGGCCCCGCCCCGCCAGCAGGGCAAGGCGGTGCGTTGTCGCCGCCGGTTGACATCACCCGCCCCCGCCGCGACAAGCGGGGAAACTGCCGAGGACCCGCATGATCCCCTTCCCGGACATTTCGCCGAACCTGTTCGAAGTCGAACTGTTCGGCTTTACCCTCGCGCTGCGCTGGTATGCGCTGGCCTATATCGTCGGCATCCTTTTCGGCTGGTGGATCGTGCTGCGGGCGATCCGCACCCCGCGGCTTTGGGCCGGGTTCCCCCCGATGACCGCCGAGCAGGTGGAACGGCTGCTGACCTGGATCATCGTCGGGGTGATCCTGGGGGGGCGGCTGGGCTATGTCCTGTTCTACGACCTGCCCACCTATCTGGCCGATCCGTTGCAGATCGTCCGGGTCTGGGAAGGCGGCATGTCCTTCCACGGCGGGTTTGTGGGCGTGGTCGTCGCGGCCATCTGGTTCTGCCGCCGCGAAGGGATCACCATGCTCTCGATGGGCGATCTTCTGGCCGTGGCGACCCCCGTGGGACTGATGCTGGGCCGACTGGCGAACTTCATCAATGCCGAGCTTTGGGGCCGCCCGACCGACTTGCCCTGGGGCGTGATCTTCCCCGGCACGGCGGCGCAGACCTGTCCGCAACTGGTGGGCCTTTGCGCCCGGCACCCGAGCCAACTCTACCAGGCTGCTCTGGAGGGGCTCTTGCTGGCGCTGGTCCTGTTCTGGCTCGCCTTCCGCAGGGGCTGGTTCAAGCGTCCCGGCGCGCTGATGGGGGTGTTCCTTGTGGGCTACGGCCTTGCGCGGTTTCTGGTCGAGTTCGTGCGCCAGCCGGATGCGCAGTTTGTCAGCGAAGGCAACCCGGTGGGTCTTGCCCTGCACTGGGGTGGCTGGGGGCTGACCATGGGGCAACTTCTTTCGCTGCCGATGATTGCCCTTGGCCTCTGGTTCGCGTTTCGCGCCCGGGCGCAGTAAGGGCGGGGCCGGATGACGCCCCTCGCCCGCCTGCTGATCGAACGCATTCGCGAGACCGGGCCGATCTCTGTGGCCGACTACATGGCGGAATGTCTGCTACACCCCGTCCACGGCTACTACACGACGCGCGACCCCTTCGGCGCGGGCGGGGATTTCACCACCGCCCCCGAAATCAGCCAGATGTTCGGGGAGTTGATCGGGCTGACGCTGGCTCAGGCCTGGCTTGATCGAGGGTCCCCAAGCCCGTTCACGCTGGCCGAGCTTGGTCCCGGTCGTGGCACGCTGATGGCCGATATCCTGCGGGCCACAAAGGGCGTGCCGGGCTTTAACCAGGCTGCTCAGGTGGTCCTGGTCGAGGCGTCGCCGGTCTTGCGCCGGAAGCAGCACGACACGATCAGCCGAGGCCATGATCTGGGCCTGCGCTGGATCGAGGCCGCAGGCGATCTGCCCGAACAACCGCTGTTTCTGATCGCCAACGAGTTTTTCGATGCCTTGCCGATTCACCAGTACCAGTTCGTGAAGGGCGGCTGGCACGAACGCCTTATCGGTGTGCAGGATGGGGCGCTGGCCTTCGGGTTGGCAGAGGGCGAGACGCTTCCCGGCACGCTGGCCATGCAGCAACGCGAAGACGGCATGGTGATCGAGGAAAATCGCATCGGCCGTTTCGTGATGCGGCAGGTCCATCACCGGTTGCATCATCACGGCGGCCTTGCGCTGGTCATCGACTACGGCGACTGGCGGTCGCGCGGGGACACGCTGCAAGCTTTGCGGAGACACGCCTTCGACGACCCGCTTGCGCATCCCGGCGAGGCTGACCTGACCGCTCATGTGGATTTCGAGGCACTCGCGGAACGCGAGACACCTTTCTACTCTACGCAGGGCGCCTTCCTTACCCAGCTTGGCATCGACGCGCGGGCCGAAAGGCTGGCGCGGAACCTGACCGGCGCTGCGCTGGAAAGCCACTGGGCCGCGCATCGGCGCTTGACCCACCCGGAAGAAATGGGTTCGTTGTTCAAGGTGCTGGCAGTCAGCTCTGCCGGTGCCCCGCCGCCTCCCGGATTCATCTGATGCCATCGACGCTGGAAATCATCACCTCGGACGCGCTGCAGGCCCGGCATGGCTTTTTCACGCGCAAGGGCGGGGCGTCCTCGGGCATCTTTGCCGGATTGAACTGCGGCACCGGATCTTCGGATCAGACCGAGATCGTCGCGATCAACCGCACCCGCGTGGCCCAGGCCATGGGCGTGGGTCCCGAAGCGCTGGTCACGGCGCACCAGGTCCATTCCGCGCGGACGCTGCCGGTCACCGGTCCCTTGTCGATCCGGCCCGAGGCCGACGCGCTGGTAACGGCGACACCGGGCCTTCTGCTGGCCGTCCTGACCGCGGATTGCCAACCCGTGCTGTTCGCCGACACGGAGGCCGGGGTGATCGGTGCGGCCCATGCCGGCTGGCGCGGCGCGGTCGATGGCGTGCTGGAGGCTACCATCGAGGCGATGGAGGGCCTGGGCGCCAAGCGGTCGCGGATCGTGGCGGTGATCGGGCCGACGATCAGCCAGGCCGCCTATGAGGTGGGGCCCGAATTCCTTGACCGCTTCCGCGCAGAGGACGAAGCAAGCACCCGGTTCTTCGCCAACGGCCAGGGTGACCGGCTGCTGTTCGACCTGCCCGGCTATGGCCTGCACCGGCTGCGCCAGGCCGGGGTAGGCCACGCCGAATGGACCGGCCACTGCACCTACCGCGATCCAGACCGGTTCTATTCGTTCCGTCGCACAACCCATGCGGGAGAAGCGGACTACGGCAGGTTGATTTCGACAATACGACTTTGATGTGGCGGCACGGGGCCTGAAATGCTCCGATTGCAGCACGGTTCTTCCGCAACCCTGCCGCAATCACCCGCCAGAAAAGACCCATCTGATTGGCATGCGATGGGGAATCCGATGATCATCCAGATGAAGACCAAGCGCCGCTGGATCCTGTCGATCCTGGAAACCGTGGGTGATGCGACCGACAGCCGGGTGGTTGCCCGTGCGACCGTGCGCCAGACCTCCGGCCGGACGATGGTCGCGGGTCAGAAGGGCTTTGCCATGAGGCTGAAAACGGCGACCCGTCAGGTCAGCGACGCTTCGCGCTAAGCGTCAGGCGTTCCGCGCCAGCCGCGCTTCAAGCACGTCGAAGGGCAACCCGGGCTCGTCCTTCGCACAGCGGATCACCAGGCTGGTCTTGACGTTGGCCACATGATCCGCCCGCAGCAGTTCTTCCGTCAGAAAGCTTTGAAAGCTCGACAGGTCGGGCGAGACGCATTTCAGGATGAAGTCGATCTCGCCATTCAGCATGTGACATTCGCGGACCAGAGGCCAGGCACGGCAACGCGCCTCGAAGGCGGCAAGATCGGCCTCGGCCTGTGAGTTCAGTCGAACCATCGCGAAGACCTGCACCTCGAATCCCAGTTCGCGCGCATTGATGTCGGCGTGGTAGCCGCGGATAAAGCCCTGCTCCTCCAGCCCGCGCACCCGGCGCAGGCAGGGCGGGGCCGAGATTCCGACGCGGCTGGCCAGTTCCACGTTGGTCATGCGCCCATCGGCTTGCAGTTCCGCCAGAATCTGACGGTCGATGGGATCGAGCTTGTGCGTGACCATGGTGCCTCCGTTCCTTGCCTTACTTACGCGCAGGGCAGCGGTTGCGCAATTATGTTTCAACAACGCGCAAGAAAACATTCCGAGATGGTCATTGCAGCCGGTGTATGGCCGGTATGCGGGGGCTTTCCGGCCCCGGCTCGCATGGCTATATCGGGGTCCGGCATACGAGGGACATCATGGGCGACACGCGGCATACCAAGGTTCTGATCATCGGCTCCGGCCCGGCGGGCTATACCGCCGCAGTCTATTCGGCCCGCGCAATGCTGAACCCGATCCTAGTGCAGGGGTTGCAGCCCGGGGGGCAGCTGACCATCACGACCGAGGTCGAGAACTGGCCCGGCGACCATTCGGTGCAGGGGCCTGACCTGATGGTGCGGATGGAAGAACACGCCAAGGCGATGGGGGCTGAGGTGATCTCGGACTATATCACCAGCCTGGACCTGTCGAAGCGGCCCTTCACGGCGCAGGCGGACAGCGGGACGACCTTCACGGCGGATGCGGTGATCCTGGCGACGGGGGCGCAGGCGAAGTGGCTGGGGCTGCAGTCGGAGGAGAAGTTCAAGGGGTTCGGCGTTTCGGCCTGTGCCACTTGTGACGGGTTCTTCTATCGCGGGAAAGAGGTCGTGGTGATCGGGGGCGGGAATACGGCGGTCGAAGAGGCGCTGTTCCTGACCAACTTCGCCTCGAAGGTGACGGTGGTTCATCGGCGGGACAGTTTCCGGGCCGAGAAGATCATGCAGGACCGCCTGTTCAAGAACCCGAAGATCGAGGTCGTCTGGGATACCGCGGTGACCGAGATCCTGGGGACCGAAGCCCCGCTTGGCGTGACCGGGGTGCGGGTCCAGAACGTGAAGACCGGGGCGGAGGGCGTGATCCCTTGCGACGGGTTCTTCGTGGCGATCGGGCACGCCCCGGCGTCGGAGCTGGTGAAAGACCAGCTGCCGCTGCATTCGGGGGGGTATGTGGTGGTGGAGCCGGGGTCGACCCGGACGGCGATCCCGGGGGTCTTCGCGGCGGGGGACCTGACGGACCACATCTACCGGCAGGCGGTGACCAGCGCCGGGATGGGGTGCATGGCGGCGCTGGATGCGGAGAAGTTCCTGGCGGGGCACTAGGCCTGACCTGCGTGGACGGAATTGCCGATCCTTTGGGATCAAGGGGTTGGCTTTGGGCGTTCAGGATTCCTTAACCCGTGGCTCCTCGTTCGCCTTCGGCTTCTCGTCGCTTGGCTTTTGTCGCCGCGCCCCAACGAAAGCTTGGCCCCAGGCGTTTGGCTACGCGGGGTAGACGATGCCCCGGAACGGCGGGAAGGTCCGATAGCGATTGAAGCGGTCGGCTTCGGATGGTGGCAACTCTCCTGGACGAATGACAGTCCTGACCGAGCCGATCCAGGAGGAAATCGACCGTTCGGGAGCCTCGCGCCAGGTCAGGTTGAATGCCGCCCGTTTCGGGAAGAAGGTTACTGCGTGGAAATCGAGGTGGTCGTACAGCCACCAGGCAAGGTCCTGCCAGTCGCGTCCCCTTTCATACTGATCGGCGAACCAGGGGATGACGACGGATGCGCAGGCACCGCAGCGGCCCTCGGCATCGCGCTGGTCCCAGATATGAGCCGCGCGGTTGGCTTCGTTCGAGGCGCAGCCGAGACCTTGCGCTGCACCGAAGCCGTTTACTGCGGGAGAGCGATAGGCTGATCGGACCGCGATGGGGCCGAACGTCTCGACCAGAGGTTCCAGAAGGTCGCTCGCCAGCCTTCTTCCGACATGAAGGGCGAGGTTCACATCGTCGGGAATATTCTGGATGCCGTGGAAGTTGCCGATTTCGGAGTAGAGAAAGTCGCGCATGAAGAAATGGCGCGACAGGCGTTCCCGACCCAACTCTTCCAGGCCCCGGACGCTGGCGGGCTTGCGCTTCTTGCCTTTGGCAGGTCCGCTATCACTGGTCATGGCACTTCATCCTTCAGATGCGCATTGCGCGCTCGTCGTGCGCCTTTGGCTTCTCCTCGCGGGTGACCTAGCGAGGAGCGCCGAAGGCGACGACGAGCGGCGTTCTTAGCGCAGCCGCAGCCCATCCTTGTCAAACAGCATCGCGTCCCGCGCGTCGAAGCTGACACCGACCTTTGCGCCAGGCTCCAGGCTGACCTGGTCGTGGCGTTCGACGATCAGCTTTTCGCCCGACGGCGCGGTGAGGTGGACGTAGGAGACGCCGCCCAGCGCCTCGGTCAGTTCCACCCGGTGCGTGTCACCCGGGCCGATCTTCAGGTGCTGGGGCCTGAGGCCGACCGTCACTTCGGCACCCGAGGCTGGGAGGCCGACCGAAGTTATGACCGATCCGGCGAGGCCCTTTGTCGCCACCGAACCGCTCTCGACCACGCCGGAGACGAAGTTCATCGAAGGCGAACCGATGAAGCCCGCGACGAACCGGTTGTCGGGGTTATTGTAGAGGTCGAGGGGCTTTCCCACCTGCTCGATGCGGCCCGACCGCAGCACCACGATCTTGTCGGCCAAAGTCATCGCCTCGACCTGGTCATGGGTGACGTAGATCATCGTGGCGCCGATCTCGCGGTGAAGGCGGGCGATTTCGACGCGCATTTCAACGCGCAGTTCGGCGTCGAGGTTGGAGAGGGGTTCGTCGAACAGGAACACCTCTGGCCCCCGGACGATGGCGCGGCCGATGGCGACGCGTTGGCGCTGGCCGCCGGACAAGGCCTTGGGCTTGCGGTCGAGGAGCGGCTCCAGCTTCAGGATGCGGGCGGCCTCGGCGACCTTGCGGTCGATCTCGGCCTTGGGATGGCCGGTCATCTTCAGGCCGAAGCCCATGTTTTCGGCGACCGTCATGTGGGGATACAAGGCGTAGGTCTGGAAGACCATGGCCACGCCGCGTTCCGAGGGGTCGATGTAGGTCACGTCCCGCGCGCCGATGCGGATGGCGCCGGAACTGGTTTCCTCCAACCCCGCGATCATTCGCAGCAGGGTCGATTTCCCGCAGCCCGAGGGGCCGACGAAGACGCAAAACTCGCCATCGTCCACAGTCAGGTCGACCCCATGGATCACCTGCACATCGCCAAAGCGCTTGACGACTTTTTCCAGCGTCACTCCCGTCATGGGTTTCCTCCCCCCGGTTAAACCTGTTCCGGAAAGCGCCAGCTTTCCGCTTCCGCAGCGATCTTCGCCGCGATGTCCTTGATCATCGGGGCCTGCGCCCCGAGCTCCTCCAATGTCGTGCGTGCCGTGGTCGAGGTGACCGAAAGCGCCCCCATCACCCGCCCCTGACGCGAGAGAATCGGGACGGCGCAGCAGATGATCCCCGCCTCATGCTCCTCCCGATCCCAAGCGTGGCCGCGCTGCCGAATCGCCTGTAGCTCCTCCAAGAGCGCCGCGCGGCTGGCGAGCGTATGGGGGGTGAAGCGGTGGAAGGACTGGCGGGCAAGGGCGGCCTCCAGCGCCTCCGCAGGCAAGTAGGCGAGCATCGCCTTGCCGACCCCGGTGCAATAGGCAGGGCCGACCTTACCGGCCTGGGCGAACATCTCCACCGGCCGGGCAGCGTTGCGTTTATCGACGTAGAGAACCTGGCCGAGGTCCATCTGCGCGAGGTGGATCGTCTCGCCGGTTTTTGCAGCGAGTTCATCAAGATAGGGCCGCGCGATGGGAGCGAGCGAGGACTGAGACCAAGCAGCATGGGCGAGCCGAACGAGGCGGACGCCCAGGGCGTAGGTGCCGGTATCGGGGTCCAAAGCCAGCATCCCCTGATGCGTCAGGGTCTGCAAAAGCCGGTAGAGCGTGGCCTTGGGATAGTCCGCTTCAGCCAGGAGATCGGAGAAGCGCACGGGGTGGCCATGGCTGGCCACCATGTCCAAGACGTCCAGCGCCTTGCCGACGGTTCCGTCTGCGTGCCCCTCCGCGCCCATCGTCCCCTCCCCGGAACGTCGTTGTTGACAGGATAGACGATAGCCGACATAGTTTTCAATATTCAAGACTAAGTTTCAAATAGTGAAACCAAAGGGAGGAAACCATGGTTCACAAACTGACGGGCGCAGTCGCGCTCGGGGCAGCACTCATGCTGTCCACATCGGCCTTCGCGCAGGACAAGCGCGTCGTCACCTGGAACGCGGACTATGACCCGATTCCGCTGGCCGCCGCCGAGGCCCTGATCGCCGATTTCGAGGCCGCGAACCCCGAGATCGATGTGGTTCTGACCAACTTCGACCACGAGGCCTACAAGAACGCGATCCGCAACTTCCTGACCGCGGACCCGCCGGACCTGGCCAACTGGTATGCCGCGAACCGGATGCGTCCCTTCGTCGAGGCGGGCCTGTTCGCCGACATCTCGGACGTCTGGGCGAACAACGGGCTGATGGACTCGCTGGCGTCGTCGGTGCTGTCGTCGACCATCGACGGCAAGCAGTATGCGGTCCCCTATACCTACTATCAGTGGGGCATCTATTATAACCGCGACGCCTACAAGGCGGCGGGCGTGGATGTTCCGGGGCCGGAAGGCGTGACCTGGGATCAGTTCCTGGCCAACTGCGAGAAGTTCAAGGCCGCGAACATCGACTGCGTGACGACGGGTTCGTCGGCGCTGTGGCCGGTGGCAGGCATCTTCGACTATGTGTCGATGCGCACCAACGGCTACCAGTTCCACAGCGATCTGGCGGCTGGCAAGGTCTCGTGGACCTCGCCGGAAGTGGCGGCGGTGTTCGACAACCTGGGCAAGCTGCAGCCTTACGTCACGGCGAACCATGCCGCGATCGACTGGCAGGATGCGGCGGCTCTCCTCGTGCAAGGCAAGGCTGCGAACTACGTAATGGGCAACTTCGCCGTCGGCGTCTTCAAGGAAGGCGGGATGACGAACGACAACCTGGGCTTCATGGTGTTCCCGGAGATCACCGCGGGCATCGCCCGGGCCGAAGAAGCGCCGACCGACACGATCCACCTGACCTCGGGCGCGAAGAACCCCGAGGATGCGAAGACGTTCCTGGCCTATGTGGCCAGCGCCGAAGCGCAGTCCAAGTGGAACGCGGCGGTGGGTCAGCTGCCGACGAACAAGAACGCGACGGTCGATCCGGCCGACCCGTTCCTGACCGCGGGCTTCCAGGCGCTGTCCACCGCGACGGGCGGCATCGCCCAGTTCTGGGACCGCGACGCGGATGCCGAATATGCCAAGGTCGGCATGGAAGGCTTCCAGCAGTTCCTGGTGCAGCCGGAGCAGCGCGACGCGATCCTGGAGCGTCTGGAAGCGGCCCGCACGCGGCTGTATCCGCAGTGATCTAGGCTAACGGGCGCTCCCCTCACGGGGGGCGCCTTTTCGTTTTCCGGGGGGGGGGAGACATGGCTGAGGCAGCTTCGACACCGCGGCGCTGGACCCAGAGGAGCGTGGCTCCGTGGCTGTTCCTGGCCCCCGGGCTTTTGATGTTCGGGGTCTATGTGCTGTGGCCCATCGTGGAGAGCGTGACGCTGTCCTTCTACGACTGGGACGGCCTTTACAACAAGGATGGCGAGTTCACCGGCCGCTTTGTCGGCATGGGGAACTACTCCGAACTGATGACGGACCCGGCGTTCGAGACGAGCCTGTGGAACAACCTGAAATGGCTGGTCCTGTATATGCTGGCGCTGCCGATCGGGCTGTTCATCGCGATCTTCCTGAACCAGACGGTCAGGGGCATCCGGCTGTACAAGTCCTTGTTCTTCTTCCCCTTCGTTATCAGCCAGGTCGTCGTCGGCCTGATCTTCGCCTGGTTCTATGCGCCGAACTTCGGGCTTTTGTACTTGTTGACCGAAAACGCCTTCGGCCAGGGCACTGCCATCCTCGCCGACCCGGACCTTGTGACCTACGGCATCATCGCGGCGGGCCTCTGGCCGCAGATTGCCTATGTGATGATCCTCTACCTGACCGGCCTGAACAACGTCGCCCCCGACCAGATCGAGGCGGCGCGGCTGGACGGCGCCAAGGGCTGGCGGATGCTGTGGTATGTGGTGCTGCCGCAGCTGCGCCCGGCCACGTTCATCGCGGTCATCGTCACCGTGATCGGGGCGCTGCGGTCGTTTGACCTGGTGTCGATCATGACGAACGGCGGGCCGTTCGGGTCGTCGCGGGTGCTGTCCTACTACATGTTCGAGATGGCGCTTGGCGAATACGGGTTCCGTATGGGCTATGGCGCGGCGATTGCGGTGGTCCTGTTCCTGATCATGATGGTTTTCATTTCGGGCTTCATCTGGAAGATGTGGCGCGACGAGAAGGAGCGCTGAGATGTTTCCGCGTCCGATCCAGAAATCCTCAACCGCCGCGCAGTGGGTCTACACCATTGCGCTGCCGGTCGCACTCCTGATCTGGCTGTTCCCGCTGCTTGGCGTGGCGCTCACCTCCCTGCGCCCGGCCTCGGACCTGGCGCAAGGGAACTACTTTGGGATGCCGTCGGGCATTGCGTGGGAGAACTACAAGTTCATCTTCACCGAAACGCCCATCGGGCAGTACATGGTGAACTCGCTTTGGGTGACGATCCCGACGGTGATCGGCGCAGTCAGCCTGTCGCTGATGACGGGGTTCGCGCTGGCTGTCTACGGGTTCCGGGCGAATATCCTGGTGTTCTTCATGTTCGTGGCGGGCAACTTCGTGCCGTTCCAGATCCTGATGGTCCCGGTCCGCGACATGACGCTGCAGCTGGGAATGTACGACACCTGGTATGGGTTGGCCCTCTTTCACATCGCGTTCCAGACCGGGTTCTGCACCCTCTTCATGCGGAACTTCATCAAGGCCCTGCCGTTCGAGCTGATCGAGGCCGCGCGGGTGGAGGGCGTCAGCGAATGGCGGATCTTCTGGTATATAGTCCTGCCCTTGATGCGCCCGGCCATCGCGGCGCTGTCGGTGCTGGTCTTCACCTTCATATGGAACGATTTCTTCTGGGCCACGGTGCTGACCCAAGGCGTTGACAGCCAGCCGATCACCGCCGGTCTGTCGTCGCTGAACGGCCAGTGGATCGCCCAGTGGCATCTGGTCAGCGCCGGGTCTATCCTTGCGGCCTTGCCGCCGGTGGCGATGTTCTTCCTGATGCAGAAGCATTTCATCGCAGGCCTGACGCTTGGGGCGGTCAAGTGAAGGCGACGGCCCTTCCGTCTGCCTGCTATGGCGACCGCAAGGACAGCCGGGTAAGAACACGCAAGGCAGCTTGAAAGGCGATAGGCATGAGCGTGGTATTTGACGATCTCAAGGGCCAGTCGGTCTTTGTCACGGGCGGCGGGTCGGGCATCGGCGCGGCATTGACCGAGGCCTTCCTGCGCCAAGGGGCGAAGGTCGCCTTCTGCCAAAGGTCGGACGCCACGGCGTTCTGTGACGAGATGGAACAGGCCACGGGCAACCGGCCGCTGTTCCTGCCGTGCGACATCTCGGTTACCGACCAGTTGCAGCTGACCCTTTCGACGGCGGCCAAGGTGCATGGGCCGATCACCGTGCTGGTGAACAACGCCGCCAACGACAAGCGGCACGAGACTCTGCAGACCGACGAGACCTTCTGGGACTGGTCGATGGCGGTGAACCTGCGGTCGTATTTCTTTGCCTGCCAGTCGGTCATCCCGGGGATGAAGGCCGCAGGCGGCGGGTCGATCATCAACTTTTCCTCGATCAGCTTCATGATGGCCGACAAGGGCTATGCCGCCTACATCACCGCGAATGCCGGGATCGTCGGGATGACGCGGACGCTGGCGCGCGAGTTCGGGCCTGACCACATCCGCGTCAACGCGGTGGCGCCGGGATGGGTGCTGACGGCGAAGCAGAAGGAAATGTGGGTCACGCCGGAAAGCCTGGCGGCGCATCTGGCGCGGCAGTGCATCCCGGATGAAATCCAGCCAGAGGACATGGCCGGGACGGTGCTGTTCCTGGCCTCCGATGCCTCACGCATGATGACGTCGCAGACGCTGGTTCTGGATGGAGGGTATATCTCGTCATGAACGAAGTTGCGCCCGCCTGGATTGCCGTCGACTGGGGCACGTCGAACCTCCGCGCCTGGGCGATGGGGGCAGATGGCCGCGTTCTGGCCGAGGCCGCGTCGGACGACGGCATGGGCAAGCTGACGCGCGAGGGGTTCGAGCCTGCGCTGGTGCGGCTGATCGGGGGCTGGCTGGGCAACGGGGCGCCAGTGGTAGCCTGTGGCATGGTCGGCAGTCGGCAGGGCTGGTGCGAGGCGCCCTATCGGGCGGTGCCGTGTTCGCCGGTCGATCGGGCCGGGCTGGTGCAGGTGCCGACGAATGATCCGCGGCTGCGGGTGTCGATTGCGCCGGGGCTGAAGCAGGCGAGTCCGGCGGACGTGATGCGGGGGGAAGAGACGCAGATCGCGGGCGCGCTGCAGAAGATGCCGGGCTATGACGGGGTTCTGTGCTTGCCGGGGACGCATTCGAAATGGGTCCATATCAGCGCGGGCGAGGTGGTCAGCTTCCAGACCTTCATGACCGGCGAGATGTTCGCGCTGTTGTCCGAGGCGTCGGTCCTGCGGCACGGGATGCAGGGCGCAACGGGCTGGGATGAGGCGGCGTTTGACGCGGCGGTTTCGGATGCGCTGTCGAAGCCGGAAAAACTGGGCGCGCGCCTGTTTTCGCTGCGGGCCGAGGGGCTGATCGCCGGGCTGTCGGCGGCGGCGGCGCGGGCGCGGTTGTCGGGCCTTCTGATCGGCACCGAACTGGCGGCAGCAAGGCCCTATTGGCTGGGTCAGCGTGTGACGCTGATCGGGGCCGAGAAGCTGTCGGCTGCCTATGCCCGCGCGCTGGCGTTGCAGGGGATCGAGGCGAAACGCCTGTCGGCCACTGACTGCACCCTTGCGGGCCTTGCCTCGCTTTCACCCCAGACCGAGACCACCAGATGACACACCGGAATCTGATTGCCATCCTGCGCGGGATCACACCGCCCGAAGCCGCTGCTGCTGCCAAGGCTCTGGTCGTGGCGGGGATCACCCGGATCGAGGTGCCGTTGAACTCGCCGTCGCCGTTTGAGTCGATTGCGGCCATGGTCGCTGCGGTGCCAGAGGCCGAGATCGGGGCGGGGACGGTGCTGACAGTCGAGGAGGTCGCCCGCGTGAAGGCGGCGGGAGGGACGCTGGTGGTGTCGCCCAATGCCGATGTCGAGGTGATCCGGGCGACGGTGGCGGCGGGGATGGCGTCCTGGCCGGGGGTGATGACGCCGACGGAGTGTTTCGCGGCGATCAAGGCGGGGGCGACGGGGCTGAAGCTGTTCCCGGGCAGCCTGATCGGGCCGGAGGGGCTGAAGGCGATCCGCGCGGTATTGCCGAAGGATCTGCCGGTCTATGCCGTGGGCGGGGCGGGGCCGGCGAACTTTGCCGATTGGGCGAAGGCCGGGGCGCAGGGCTTTGGCATTGGCACGGCGCTTTATGTGCCGGGTCTGTCCACTGCGGACATTGCCAGCCGCGCGGAGGCGATCGTGGCGGCTTACGACGAGGTGTTCGCATGATCTTCGATGCGCGTCGCTGCGAACTGGGCGAGGGCGCCCTTTGGCACCCCGTCCGGCAAGAACTGTTCTGGTTCGACATCCTGAACCGGACCCTGCATTCGCAGGCCCGGTCCTGGACCTTTCCCGAGATGGTCTCTGCCGCCGGGTGGATCAGTGCGGATGAGCTTCTGATCGCCAGTGAGGCCGGGTTGTTCCGGTTCGATCTGGTGACCGGCGAGCGCCAGCCTGTCGCCAGCGTCGGCAGCCCGGCGACCCGGTCGAACGATGGCCGCGCGGACCGGCAGGGCGGGTTCTGGTTCGGGACGATGGGGAGACGGGCCGAGAAAGGCGTTGGCGCGATCTGGCGCTGGCATCGCAGGGAAGTGCGGCAGCTGTTCCCGGGGATCACGATCCCGAACTCGATCTGTTTCACCCCCGATGGGACGGCGGCGCATTTTTCGGACACGGCCGAAGGCAAGGTGATGAAGGTCGCGCTGGATGCTGCGGGCTGGCCGAAGGGCGAACCGGTGGTCTGGCACGACTTTGCCCGGTCCGGGCTGAACCCGGACGGCGCGGTGATCGACGCCGCGGGGCGGTTCTGGAACGCGCAGTGGGGCGAGGGGCGCGTGGCCTGTTACGGGCCGGACGGGGCCTTCTTGCAAGCGGTAGAAACCCCCGGCGCGCCGCAGTCCTCGTGTCCGGCCTTTGGCGGGGCCGCTCTGAAAACGCTTTTCGTCACCACCGCCCTTGAACACATGGACGCCGAGGCGCGGGCGAAGCATCCGGCCTCGGGTCAGGTCTTTGCCTTTGAAGGCGTCGCCCAGGGGCTTCCCGAACCGCAGGTCATCCTATGAAACGCACGCTTGGCGTCTGCTACTACCCCGAACACTGGCCCGAGGCGCAATGGGCCGAGGATGCGGCCCGGATGGCGCGGCTGGGTCTGACTTGGGTGAGGATCGGTGAGTTCGCCTGGAGCCGGATGGAGCCCGAGCCGGGGCGGTACGACTGGGACTGGCTGGACAGGGCGATCGCCACGCTGGGCGCGCGGGGGCTGAAGGTCGTGTTGGGGACGCCCACGGCAACCCCGCCGCGGTGGATGGTCGACAGGCATCCCGACATGCTGGCGGTCGATGCTGAAGGGCGGGTCCGCGGGTTCGGCTCGCGCCGGCATTATGATTTCTCGCACCGGGGCTATCGGGCGGAATGCGCGAGGATCGTCGGCCTGATGGCGGAACGCTATGGGAAGAACCCCCATGTCGCGGCCTGGCAGACCGACAACGAATATGCCTGCCACGCGACCACCCTCAGCTATTCGGAGGCCGCGAAGGCGGCGTTCCAGGACTGGCTGGCGCAGAAGTACCAGTCGCCGGATGCGCTGAACCGGGCCTGGGGCAATGTGTTCTGGTCGATGGAATACCGCGACTTCCGCGAGATCGGCTTGCCGAACCTGACGGTGACCGAGCCGAACCCGAGCCATGTGATGGACTTCCGCCGCTTTGCCAGCGACGAGGTGCGCGCCTTCAACAAGCTGCAGGTTGACATCATCCGCAAGCACTCCGCCGCCCCGGTGGCGCACAACTTCATGGGGGCGGTTACTGAGTTCGACCATTGGGATGTGGGCGCGGACCTGGATATCGCGTCTTGGGACAGCTACCCGTTGGGCTTCCTGTCCGACCGCATCCCGGCGGACGCGGAACACAAGCGGCGCTTTGTGCGGCAGGGGGATCCGGATTTTCAGGCCTTCCACCATGACCTCTACCGTGCCGTGGGCCGGGGGCGCTGGTGGATCATGGAGCAGCAGCCGGGCCCGGTGAACTGGGCGCCCTACAACCCCGATCCGCTGCCCGGCATGGCGCGGCTTTGGGCCTGGGAGGCCTTTGCGCATGGGGCCGAGGCCGTGTGCTACTTCCGCTGGAGGCAGGCGCCCTTTGCGCAGGAGCAGATGCATGCGGGGCTTCTGCGGCCCGACAGCGCCCCGGCCCAGGCCTTCAGCGAGGCCGAGCAGGTGGCGCAGGAGCTGGCGGCGATGCCGCCGGAGGCCGGGACCGGCAAGGCGGACGTGGCTCTGGTCTTTGACTATGCGTCCGACTGGGCCTGGGACATCCAGCCGCAGGGGCGGAGCTTCCAGTATTTCTGGCTGGTGTTCCACATCTACAAGGGCCTTCGTCGGCTGGGGTTGAACGTGGACATCGTGCGCCCCGATGTGGCGGACCTGACGGGCTACAAGCTGTTGCTGGCACCGGGGCTGTTCACTCTGTCCGATGCGCTCAAATCGGCGTTGGCTGGGTTCAGCGGCACGGCGATCCTGGGGCCGCGGACGAATTCGAAGACCCTGAACTTCTCGATCCCGGTGCCCCTGCCCCCTGCCCTGCCGGGGCTGGATGCGATGATCGCGCGGGTGGAAAGCCTGCCGCCGGACGTGCCGGTGCCGCTGGCGCAGGGCGGCGCGCTGGTGAACTGGCGCGAGAAGCTGGAGGGCGGGGCAGAGGTGGTTGAAGTGGCCGAAGACGGCTGGCCGGCGCTGGTCTGTGCCGGGAAGCTTCATTACCTTGGTGGCTGGCCGGACGATCAGGCCCTGACGCGGATCCTGCAGCGCGCCTGTGCTGCGGAAGGCATCGAGACCGATCCGCTGCCCGAGGGCCTGCGGCGGCGGGATACCGCCACGCACCGGTTCCTGTTCAATTACAACCCGGTTCCGGCGGAATGGGGCGGGGTCACGATCCCTCCGGCTGGAGTGTTGTGGAGCCAGCTCTGAGACACGGGCGGCCGAAATTTTTCGGCGAGAGATTTCGGCCGTGCCGTCAGTCCTGAACTGTTACCGTTCCGGTGACGGGCAGAAAAGCCGCCGCATTGGGGCCAAGGGTCAGCCGGTCGCCTTGCAGCACGGCATGCAGGGACGGGCCGGTCGGCGCATCGACTCCTGACACCGTGACTGACAGCGCCACGGGCGAGAGGTTGAAGAGGCAGAGAAGTGCCCCGTCGCCTTCCCCGCGGATGAATCCCAGCACCGGCTCGCCCAGGTCGAGGAAGCGGGTCTTGCCCGCCTGCAGCGTGGCGGAGCCTTTCCGGAACGCCAGGGCCGCGCGGTAGTGTTCCAGCACCGAGCCCTGGGCGCCCTCCTGGCCTGCAACATGCCGGGCGGCCTGTTCGGCCTTGACCGGCAGCCAGGGTTTCACCGTCGAGAACCCCGCGTGGGGAGAGGCATCCCAGACCATCGGCGTGCGGGTGTTGTCGCGGCCAATGGGTTCCGGCCAGAAGTTGATGCCCTGCGGATCGGTCAGTTCCTCCAGATCGAGGGGCGTGTCGGTTTGGCCCAGTTCCTCGCCCTGCCAGAGGCAGACGGAGCCCTCGAACGCCAGAAGGAGCGACCCTGCCTGCTTTGCCACATCCTCGACGCTGTTGCCATGTTCGGCCCAGCGGGTGGCGTGGCGGACGACGTCGTGGTTGGAAAACGCCCACATCGGCCAGCCGTCGGGCGCGCCCTTGAAGAAGCCTTCGACCTTCTCGCGGAAGAAGGTGGCGTCGTATTCGTAGCCCATCAGCTCAAACGAATAGCACTGATGCAGCCGCCCCGGCGCGGTGTATTCGCCCATCATGCGGATCGCGTGGTGGGCCTCGCCCATCTCGCCCACGGAGGCTGCGCCGTATTCGTCAAGAAGGACGCGGATGCGTTCCATCCAGGGCAGGTTCTCGGGCTGGTTCTTGGAAAACAGGTGGTACTGCATCCCATAGGGGTTGCCCTCGGGTTCCTTCTTCACCCGGAAGTCGGCCGGGTCGTCGCGGTACAGCGGATCGTGGAAGAAGTAGTTCACGGTGTCGAAGCGGAAGCCGTCGACGCCGCGGTCCAGCCAGAAGCGCATCGCCTCCAGCGCCCAGTCCTGGACGGCGGGGTTGTGGTAGTTCAGGTCGGGCTGCGCGGTCAGGAAATTGTGCAGGTAGTACTGCTTGCGCCGGGCATCCCATTGCCAGGCTGGCCCGCCAAAGACCGACAGCCAGTTGCAGGGTGGGGTGCCGTCGTGGCGCGGGTCGACCCAGACATACCAGTCAGCCTTGGGATTCTCGCGGTCCTTGCGGCTTTCGGTGAAGAACGGGTGCTGGTCCGAGGTGTGGTTGAGGACCTGGTCGATGATGACCTTCAGCCCCAGCTCATGCGCGCGAGCGACCATGGTGTCGAAGTCTGCCAGCGTGCCGAAGACCGGATCGACATCGCAATAGTCGCTGACGTCATAGCCCATGTCCTTCATCGGGCTTTTGAAGAAGGGCGACAGCCAGATGGCATCCACGCCAAGGGCCGCCAGATGCGGCAGGCGCAGGGTGATGCCGGGGAGGTCGCCGACCCCGTCGCCGTTCGAATCCTGGAACGACCGGGGATAGACCTGATAGGTCACTGCACCTTTCCACCAGTCCGACATCGAGACCTCCTCAGCCCACTTGTCCGAGGCATATCCGGGGTTCATGCGCAGAGGAAGTCCAAAGCGGTTTCCATTGGGGTTTCGGGCAATTTCTGTGGGCCGATGTCGCGCGGTTGCCGCTTTGGCAGCCATTGGAAAGGCAGGGGACGGGCGGAGTGTAACCGTCACAAGTTCGCAGTTGACGCTGCACGGGTGCAGGCGCAGGTTCCACGCCTGACCCTGTTAAGGCGCGCGAGATGCAGTCTGCAAAAGCCCCCCTGATCACCCCCGTCCTGATTGCTGGCTGTGCGGTCCTGATGATCTCGTTCGCGATCCGGGCCAGTTTCGGGGTGTTCCAGATCCCGATCGCGTCGGAATTCGGCTGGCTGCGCGCGGACTTTTCCCTGGCGATCGCGATCCAGAACCTGGCCTGGGGGATCGGGCAGCCCTTGTTCGGGGCGATGGCGGAACGGTTCGGCGACCGCAAGGCGATCATCCTGGGGGCGCTGATGTATGCGCTGGGGCTGGTGTTGTCCGCCTATGCCGTGACGCCGGGGCAGCATCAGCTGCTGGCGATCCTGGTGGGGTTCGGCATTGCGGGGACCGGATTCGGGGTGATCCTGGCCATCGTCGGCCGTGCGGCGAGTGCCGAGAACCGGTCGATGGCCTTGGGGATCGCGACGGCGGCGGGGTCGGCGGGTCAGGTCTTCGGCGCGCCGACGGCGGAGTGGCTGTTGCAGAGCTACAGCTGGCAGACTGTATTCATGATCTTCGCGGTGGTGATCCTGACCACGCTGGCGGCCCTGCCCTTCCTGCGGAGCCCGCAGCTGGCCTCGAAGCAAGAGCTGGAGGAAAGCCTGGGGACCGTGCTGGTCCGCGCCTTCAAGGACCCGTCCTATACGCTGATTTTCCTGGGGTTCTTTTCCTGCGGCTATCAGCTGGCCTTCATCACCGCGCATTTCCCGGCCTTCGTGACCGAGCTGTGTTCGCCCATCGACGCGGGGAGCATGCTGTCGAACATCGGCGTCACCACGACTTCGGCGCTGGGGGCGGTGTCGATTGCGGTGATCGGGCTGTTCAACATCGCGGGGACGCTGACGGCGGGCTATCTGGGCAAGCGGTACACGAAGAAATACCTGCTGTTCGGGATCTATGTCGGGCGCACCATCGCGGCGGCTTTGTTCATCCTTTTGCCGATCACGCCAGTCAGCGTGCTGGTCTTCTCGGCAATCATGGGCTCGCTTTGGCTGGCCACGGTCCCGCTGACCTCTGGCCTCGTCGCCCATATCTACGGCATCCGCTACATGGGCACGCTGTACGGCGTCGTGTTCCTGAGCCACCAGATCGGCGGGTTCCTGGGCGTCTGGCTGGGCGGCAAGATGTATGACCTGAACGGCGACTATACGTTGGTCTGGTGGATCGGCGTCGGCGTGGGCGCGTTTTCTGCGCTGGTGCACTTGCCGATCCGGGAAAGGGTGATGCCCGTCGGACAGGCTGCCTGAGGGGCAGGATCCTCGTTCGCCTTCGGCTTCTCGTCGCGGGGCGGCGCGAGCGAGGAGAAGCGAAGCGCGCGACGAGCAGCCCTACTCCTGGGACATCGGCTGAACGATCAGCACCTCAAGGTCTCGGTCCGGGGTGTAGTCGGTCTTTTCGATGACAAAGGTGGTCGGGCCGGTCTTCTTCACGCCCTCGGCGCACAGCGAGATGACGTTCTTCGGATCGCCCTTGTCCAGCGTCAGGGTGAACTTGCCGATGGGCCCGGCCCAGCTGTTCGCGGTGCGCAGGACGTAGGACAGGTTCCAGGCGGTGCCATAGTTGCCGAACTCGTCGCCCTCGGGGTTCCTCAGCGTCTTTGCCAGCGCCTTCGAGGTGCCTTCGTCGATGCAGTACTGATCCCGGAGATAGGTCTGGTAGTCCTCGGGCGGGTCGGACCAGTAGAACAGGCCCCCCGGCGGGCGGTTGGTGTAGCTGTGGCTGACCGCAAGCGGCTTTCCGGCCGGAAAGGTCTGCGTCCAGTGATAGCGGGTGACGATGGCCCAGGTTCCCCAGACATCCGGTGGCACGTTCTGCGCCGGGTCGCCTTCGTAGTATTCCCCCAGCCCCAGTGCCACGACTTCCTGGCGCTTTTCGTCGGGGAAGGACAGGAGGACCTCGCGCACGGCCATGTAGTCCAGCGTCAGTGGGATGCCGAGGCGTTCAAGGTCGGCAGTCACGTCGCGACCGGGATTGTCGTATTGCCTGGAGGGCGGGTTATCCTCGTCAAAGCCTTCCTCGACCACGGCGATGCGGTCGATCTTCACCGTGACCGGCTGGCCGTCGACCGTGGCGGTGAAGCCCACGAGGTCTTCCTGCGTCAGGTCTTCGGGCAGGTTCATCATGGATTCGTATCCCGACCAGACGCCCACGGGCGGCAGGGGGAAGATCACTTCGCCGGTCACGTCCTTGTCGGTGAGGTTGCGGAATACGTAATCGACGGCGACGGTGTCGATGCTGAGGAAAAGCTTCTCCTCCTCCATCGCCACCGCCTCGGTCTGGTCGAAGGTCAGGCCGGTGGCGGAGAGGCCACCGAAGCCGTCGTTGGCGAGGGCGGGTGCCGCGAGAAGAAGCAAGGGGACGAGGGAAAGGCGCATCGAAACCTCCGCAGGGAATGGCCGCATCTGACGCCGGAGGGCAGATCGGTGCAAGCCCGGCGATCCGGTCCGATCGTCCATTTTTTAGGCAAGATGCCTTGCGTCTGCCGCTACGGCTTGCCACAAGCGGCCGATCCACCAAGAGGCACCATCCATGCGCATCGGCATTGCCGCCCTGATCCTGGCCTATGTCCTCAGCCAGTTCTACCGTGCCTTCCTGGCCGTGCTGTCGCCCGTGCTGAAGGCCGATCTCGGGGTGTCGGCCGCTGACCTTGCCTCGGCCTCGGGCTGGTGGTTCCTGGCCTTCGCCGCAATGCAACTGCCCATCGGGTCCAGCCTGGACCGGATCGGCCCGCGGCTGACCTCGGGCGTCCTTATGGCGATCGGTGCGGCAGGGGCTCTTCTGTTCTCGCAGGCCACGGATGCCTTCCAGATCAAGCTGGCAATGGCGCTGATCGGGGTCGGCTGTGCGCCAGTGCTGATGGCGAGCTATTTCATCTTCGCACGCCAGTTTTCCCCCGCCGTGTTCGGGACGCTGGCGGGGATCACCATCGGCGTGGGGTCGCTGGGGAACGTGGCGTCCTCGTTGCCCCTGTCGGCTGCGGTCGAGGCCTTTGGCTGGCGCGAGACGGTCATGGGGTTGGCGGCGATCACCGGAGCGGTGGCGCTGGCGATCCTGGTCCTGGTGCGCGACCCGGAACGGCTGGAGACAGCGCGGGGCGGATCGCTGCTGGACCTTTTGCGCATTCCGGCGATCTGGCCGATCCTGGCGATGATGGTGGTCTGCTACACGCCGATTGCGGGGCTGCGGGGGCTGTGGGTCGGGCCATACTTCGCCGATGTCCACGGCGCCGACCCTCTGGAGATCGGGCGGGTCGGCCTTTGGATCGGCCTTGCGATGGTCGCGGGCAACTTCGCCTATGGGCCGATGGATCGCTGGCTTGGCACCCGGAAGTGGGTGATCTTCGGCGGCAACGCGGTGACGCTGGTCTGCCTGTTCGGACTATGGTGGTTCGCCGCCGCCCCCGTCTGGATTGCCACGGCGCTTCTGATCGCGGCCGGGTTCTTTGGCGCGAGCTTTCCGATGGTCATCGCGCATGGCCGGGCCTTCTTTCCGCCGCATCTGATGGGGCGGGGAGTGACGCTTCTGAACCTGTTCGGCATCGCACCCATCGGGATCGCGCAGATCCTGACCGGGCGCATCCATGCCGCGACCGATGCCGCTGTGCCCGCCGCGCCGTTTCAGGCGGTGTTCCTTTTCTTTGCGGTCACCACCGCCATCGGCCTTGCAGTCTATCTTCTGTCACAGGACCGGACGGACTGAAGCCTGCCGGTCGAATCCGCTTTTCCCGGAACCGGCCTTAGGCTAACAGCCGCCCGTCCCACCTTTGGGACGGACAAAGGAGAACCCCGATGGGCTACAAGGTCGTCGTCGCGGGTGCCACGGGCAACGTGGGCCGCGAAATGCTGAACATCCTCGCCGAGCGCGAGTTCCCGGTCGATGAGATCGTCGCGCTGGCGTCGCGCAAATCTCTGGGCACTGAAGTCAGCTTTGGCGACAAGACTTTGAAGACCAAGGACCTGGACACTTTCGACTTCACCGGCTGGGACATTGCGCTCTTCGCCGTGGGGTCGGAGGCGACCAAGATCTATGCCCCCAAGGCCGCTGCTGCGGGCTGCGTGGTGATCGACAACTCGTCCCTCTACCGCTACGACCCGGAAATCCCGCTGATCGTGCCGGAAGTGAACGCGGACGCGATCCACGGCTACAAGAACAAGAACATCATCGCCAACCCCAACTGCTCGACCGCGCAGATGGTGGTGGCGCTGAAGCCGCTGCATGACCGGGCGAAGATCACCCGCGTCGTGGTGTCGACCTACCAGTCCGTTTCGGGCGCCGGGAAGGAAGGGATGGACGAGCTTTGGAACCAGACCAAGGCCGTCTACAACCCCACCGACGACGTGCCGCCGAAGAAGTTTTCGAAGCAGATCGCGTTCAACGTGATCCCGCATATCGACGTCTTCCTGGACTCGGGCGAGACCAAGGAAGAATGGAAGATGGTGGCCGAGACGAAGAAGATTCTCGACCCGAAGATCAAGGTCACGGCGACCTGCGTGCGGGTGCCGGTGTTCGTGGGCCATTCCGAGGCGATCAACATCGAGACCGAGGAGTTCCTGGACTGGCAGGAAGCCCAGGACATCCTGCGCGAGGCGCCTGGGGTGATGCTGGTCGACAAGCGGGAACCCGGTGGCTACATCACGCCGATCGAATGCGTGGGCGAGTTTGCGACCTACGTCAGCCGCGTGCGGCAGGATTCGACCATCGACAACGGGCTGAACCTGTGGTGCGTGTCAGACAACCTGCGCAAGGGTGCGGCGCTGAACGCGGTGCAGATTGCCGAGCTGCTGGGGTCGAAGGTCCTGAAGAAGGGCTAAGGGTTTCTTAACCCTGATGCGGGAGGGTCTTGGCCTATGGCCGAGACCCTTTTTCATTGCGACGATGTGCTGTAGCGGCGGTTCGAGGCGCTGTGCCGCGCCGGGACGAGACGCCCGGCGCGGTGTTGCGCGATCTGGTACGATTGGAAGTGAAGCGTGCGGACAGCCGCAAAGCGAGGAGGAACGAAGTTTCCGACGAGCGGCTCCTCGTTCGACTTCGTCTCCTCGTCGCGGAGGCGCTGTCGGTTTCGGAAAGCTGGGGGGACTTGCAGCGCGCCCTTGGCGAACGGGGGGTTCGCTTTACCCCGTCTGGCGGTGGGCTTGTCCTGACCGACCTCGCGACTGGCGTGACCCTCGCCAAATCCAGCCAGGTCGGCCCAGCCTATCTCGACCTCGTGCGCCGCTTCGGTAGCGGATTTCCCGGCCATCCCCTCCCCGGTCTTGCCATCAGGGCGCTTGCGCGCCCCTGATCCAACCCATGACGCAGTCCGCCCGGCAATCCTTGGGACGGGTTTCCCGGCCTTGCCGCACGCGACACGCTGGGCCTACCCTCGCCGCGCCACCTCAACCCGAAAGGCCCCGCCGATGCGCGCCCTGATTGCCGCCCTGCTTGCCACCACCGCCCTGCCCGCCTTCGCCGACACGATCGCGGCGACCAGCCGGATCACCGCCGTCACCGTCTATCCCGATGGCGCGAAGCTGACGCGGGAGGTGACCTTCACAGCCCCTGCAGCGGGGGCGCATGAGCTTCTGGTCACCGACCTGCCGCTGGAGAGTGACGCGGGGATGATCCGCCTTGCCCCGTCCGAGGGGTTGCAGGTGGGCGCCTTCGCCCTGCGCGCCGACCGGCTGCCCCCGCGTGAAGACCCGTTGACCGAGGACCAGATCGCCGCCAAGGCCGCGGTCGAGGCGGCACAGGCCTCCGCCGACCGGGCGCAGCTGGCGCTGGAGGCGGTCACCGCCAAGGTCGAGGCAGCAGAGGCGCAGGTGCGGTTCCTGTCGTCGTTCAGTGGCGCGCTGCCGGATGGGGCGACACCGGAGACGATCAAGGCGATGGCCGGGATGATCGGGGCCGAGACTCTGGCCGCCCGGCAGGTGGCGCTGGCCGCAAAGGCCGAGCTTCCCCCGGCGCAGAAGGTGGTGACCGAGGCGCAGGAGGCCTTGGCCAAGGCGCAATCCGCCTATGATGCCCTGCCATCTGCAGACATGGAGTACACCGCGCTGTCGGTCGCGGTGACGGCCGCCGAGGCGGGGGAAGAAACCGTGACGATCACCCAATATGTCGGCAATGCCAGCTGGCAGCCGGTCTATGACCTGAACCTGACCCGCAAGGATGGTGACACGCTGACCCTCAACCGGTCGGTCCTGGTCACCCAGTATACGGGAGAGGATTGGGACGGGGTGGCGCTGACGCTGTCCTCCTCGCGCCCGTCTGAACAGGCCGCGCCGTCACAGCTTTGGCCGCAACTGCGGAGTATCGGGCCGGAAGTGGATGCCGAGGAGCTGTATCGGAAGTCAATGTCTGCATCCGACAAGGCTATGCTGGAGGAACCCGTCGCGGAAGCGGCCCCTGCCAGCATCGTTGCCGGGGTCGCGATGGAGGGCGACACTGTCGTCTACCAGTACCCGGAACTGGTCACTGTCGCGACGGGGGCCGAGAACCTGCGCCTGGCACTGGACAGCCTTGAGTTCTCCCCCGTGGTGGAAGCCGTCGCTGTCCCGCGTCTGGACAAGACCGCCTATGTCACCGCCAGCTTCACCAATGCCAGCGACGAACCTCTGCTTCCCGGGCAAGCGATGCTGTTCCGCGAGGGGGTGCTTGTCGGGTCCACCTGGCTGGACGTGATCGCGCCGGGGGTGGAGACGGATGTGGGCTTCGGCGCCATCGAGACGCTGACCGTCAAACGCGAGATGCCGAAGCGGGCGGGGGGCGAGACGGGGGTGTTCACCACGGCCAACCAGCAGATCGAAAGTGCGGTCATCACGGTGGAGAATACCGGGACCGAGGCCTGGCCGGTCCGCATCCTGGACCAGGTGCCCTACAGTGAGCAGGACGATCTGGAGATCGAGGTCTCGGCCAGCCCCGAAGCCACAGAGACCGATGTCGACGGCCAGCGTGGCATCCTGGCCTGGGAGTTCGACCTGCCCGCCGGGGGCAAGGAGACGATCACTCTGGAACACACGCTGACCTGGCCCGAGGGCATGATCCTGCAGTGATCCAGGGCTGATGCGATGCGAAAGGGCCGGGCCGGCACAGCCCGGCCCTTGCCGTTGCGTCACCCGCCAAAGCTGCCAGCCGCGCGGTGACTTCACGTCAGGCGTGGGTCTGACGTGACGTCACAGTGACGTTAACGTCAACTGCTCTGGTAATCTTCGGCATGGGTTCGCATCTGCCGGCCAGTTGATGCTTCCCAAATGACGAGTGCGACCGATGACAACCCAAGTACCAAGTGACGTGATGACGATTCGCGAAATGTGCGAGGCCTATGACGTGACCCCGCGCACCTTGCGGTTCTATGAGGCCAAGGAGCTGCTGACCCCGATCCGGATCGGGACCCGGCGGCTGTTCACCCGGCGCGACCGGGCGCGGCTGGCGCTGATCCTGCGCGGCAAGCGCTTTGGCTTCAGCCTGGAGGATATCCGGCAGACGCTGGACCTTTACGACCGCGATGGCGGGCTGACCGCCCAGCGCCAGAAAGCCTATGAGCTGGCGATGACGCGGCTGGCCGAGATGGAGGCCCAGCGCAGTGAGCTGGACGTCGCCATCGCCGAGCTGAAGGCCGAACTGCAGGACGCCGAGGCCAAGGGCCTGGTGCCCAAGCGCGCGGCCTGAACGACCCGCGCCCAATGCGGCGCGGCAATTGACAGGGAAGAGGAGTGAGAGATGCCCAGCTATACCGCCCCCGTGAAGGACATGCAGTTCCTGCTGCACGATGTGCTCAAGATCAGCGAGGCCGATATCCCCGGCTATTCCGACCTTGACCGCAGCTTCACGGAAGCCGTCTTCGACGAGGCGGCCAAGGTAGCTCAGGACATTCTCACCCCCCTGAACGCCACGGGCGACAAGGAAGGCTGCGTGCTGGAGAACGGCGTGGTGCGCACGCCGAAGGGCTTCAAGGAAGCGTTCCGCACTTTGTCCGAAGGCGGCTGGATGTCGCTGGACGCGCACCCGGATTACGGCGGGCAGGGCCTGCCCTACCTGATGCACACTGCGGTGAACGAGACCTTCGTATCGGCCAACATGGCCTTCAACATGTACCAGGGCCTGACCCACGGTGCCTATTCGGCGATCCTGGTCCACGGGACCGATGAGCAAAAGCAGAAATGGCTGCCGAAGCTGGTCACCGGCGAATGGACCGGGACGATGAACCTGACCGAGCCGCATTGCGGGACGGACCTTGGCCTTCTTCGCACCAAGGCGGAACCGCAGGCGGACGGGTCCTACCGGATCACCGGGCAGAAGATCTTCATCTCGGCCGGCGATCACGACATGGCCCCGAATATCGTGCATCTGGTGCTGGCCAAGGCCCCGGGTGGCGGTGAGGGGACCAAGGGGATTTCCCTGTTCATCGTGCCCAAGTTCCTGGTGAACGAGGATGGCTCGCTGGGTGCCCGCAATGCGGTGTCCGTGGGCAAGATCGAAGAGAAGATGGGCATCCACGGCAACGCGACCTGCGTGATGAACTATGACGGGGCGACGGGCTGGCTGCTGGGGGACCTGCACAAGGGCATGAAGGCCATGTTCACGATGATGAACGAGGCCCGGCTTGGCGTGGCGCTGCAGGGCTATGCGGTGGCCGAGGCGGCGTATCAGAATTCGCTGGCCTATGCGAAGGACCGGCTGCAGGGTCGCGACGTGACGGGGGTGAAGAACCCCAACGGCCCCGCCGATCCGCTGATCGTCCACCCCGACATCCGTCGCAACCTGATGGAGCAGAAGAGCTTTGTCGAAGGCGCCCGCGCGCTGACCTACTGGGGGGCCACGCTGATCGACCGGGCGCATCAGGGCGATGCGGCGGCGGATGGTCTGGTGGGCCTGCTGACCCCCGTGTTGAAGGGGTTCCAGACCGACAAGGGCTTCGAGATGGCGGTGCAGGCCCAGCAGGTCTATGGCGGGCACGGCTATATCGAGGAATGGGGCATGTCGCAGTTCGCCCGCGATGCCCGGATCGCGATGATCTACGAAGGTGCCAACGGCGTGCAGGCGCTGGATCTGGTGGGCCGAAAGCTCGCCACGGACGGCGGCAAGCATGTCATGGCGTTCTTCGAGATGGTGAAGGCCGAGTGCAAGGCGCATGACGGCGACGAGCGGATGAAGGGTTTTGTCGAGCCGCTGAAGGCCGCGTCCAAGGCCTTGCAGCAGGCGGGGATGTTCTTCATGCAGAACGGCATGAAGAACCCCAACGCGGCGCTGGCCGGGTCCTATGACTTCATGCACATGATGGGCCATGTCTGCCTGGGCCTGATGTGGACCCGGATGGCGAAGGCCGCCTACGAGGCGCTGGATGCGGGCGCGCAGGACCGCGACTTCTTCGAGGCGAAGATCGCCACCGGGCGTTTCTACATGGCCCGCCAGCTGCCTGCCTGTTCCATGCACCTTGCGCGGATCGAAAGTGGAGCCGAGACGGTCATGGCACTTCCTGCCGAGGCGTTCTAGGCTTCAACCCGATGGCGGGCCTGACGGGGAAACGCCCCGCAGGCCTGGCCCATGGTTCCGGCTTTCGGGGAGGAAGGCATGAAGCTTTACAGTTTTGGCGAAAGCGGCAACGCCTACAAATGCGCATTGGCGCTGGAGATGGCAGATCTTGAGTGGGAGCCGGTCTTCGTCGACTTCTTCAAGGGCGAGGCACGGAGCCCGGAGTTCAAGAAGATCAACGAGATGGGCGAAGTGCCCGTCCTGATCGACGGCGACACCACGCTGACGCAGTCGGGGGTGATCCTGGACTATATCAGCTCCAAGACCGGCAAGCTGGGCGGTCGGTCGGCGGCGGAACGGCGCGAGGTCCTGCGCTGGCTGTTCTGGGACAACCACAAGCTTTCCACGGCCATCGGCACCACGCGCTTTCTGATGAACTTCCTGCCGCCGGAGAAGCGGCCCGAAGGCGTGATCCCCTTCATGCAAGGTCGCCTGAAGGCCGCCTATACCGTGCTGAACGACCACCTCGAAGGCCGGAACTGGGTTGCAGGCGAGGCCGTCACCATCGCCGACCTGTCCTGCTGCGGCTACCTCTACTACCCCGAACCCTTCGGCTTTGACCGCAAGGACTGGCCCAACATCGACCGCTGGCTGGACCGCATCGCCGCTCTGCCCGGCTGGAAACACCCCTACGACCTGCTGACGCGGGCCTTTCCCCAAGTTTCGCAATGACATGCTTTCTCGCCCCGCCCTTGCAGCCATCGGTGGCTATCAGCGGCACCTCTCGCCGCGCAAAGGCTATTCCTGTGCCTACCGGATCGCGCGTGGCGGCACAGGCTGCTCGGGCTTTGCCAAGGCTGTCATCTCCGAGGTCGGGCTTCTCCGCGCGATCCCCGCAATTCGCGAACGCTTTGCAGCATGCCGTGACGCTGCGGAAGAGTTGCGCGAGCGGAAGCGAAAGAAAGAAAAATGGTACGATCACTGCGGCGCTGGCTGCGACTGCAACCCTGGCTGTGACGTGCTGCCACGTGGCTGTGGAAAGAAGGCCGATCTGACCCCCGATTGCGACTGCACGCCTGATTGCTGCAGTTTCTGACCGACGAAGGAGACGACTATGTCTGACGCCTACATCTACGACGCCGTCCGCAGCCCTCGCGGCAAGGGCCGCCCTGATGGGAGCTTGCACGAGCTGACCTCGGTCGCGCTGTCGGCCAAGGTGCTGAACGCGGTGAAGGAGCGGAACGGGCTGGAGGGCCACGCGGTCGAGGATGTGATCTGGGGGAACGTCACCCAGGTCGGCGAACAGGGCGGGTGCCTTGCGCGGTCGGCGGTGCTGGCCTCGGACCTGGACGAACGCATTCCGGGGCTGGCGATCAACCGGTTCTGTGCAAGCGGCATGGAGGCGGTGAACCTGGCGGCGAACCAGGTCCGGGGTGGGGCGGGGCACGCCTATATCGCGGGCGGGGTCGAGATGATGGGGCGGGTCGCGATGGGCTCGGACGGGGCGGCGATTGCCGTCGATCCGGGGCTGGCGATGAAGACCTACTTCGTGCCGCAGGGGATTTCGGCGGACATCATTGCCACCGAATACGGCTTTACCCGCGATCAGGCTGACGCGCTGGCGATGGAATCGCAGCGGCGGGCGGCGGTGGCGTGGCAGGAAGGGCGGTTCGCTAAATCCGTCCTGACCATCAAGGACCAGAACGGCCTGACCATTCTGGACCGCGACGAATACATGCGCCCGGGCACCGACATGCAGGCGCTGGGTGCGCTGAAACCGGCCTTCAAGGACATGGGCGAAGTGATGCCCGGCTTCGACAAGGTTGCGATGATGAAGTATCCGCATCTGGAGCGGATCAACCACATCCACCACGCCGGAAACTCCAGCGGGATCGTGGACGGGGCGGCGGCCGTGCTGATCGGAGACGAGGCGTTCGGGAAGGCCCACGGGCTGAAGCCCCGCGCGCGCATCCGGGCGACCGCGAAGATCGGCACCGACCCCACGATCATGCTGACCGGCCCGGTCCCGGCAACGCAGAAGATCCTGAAGGACAGCGGGCTGCAGATCGGCGACATCGACCTGTTCGAGGTGAACGAGGCCTTTGCCAGCGTGGTGCTGCGGTTCCAGCAGGCCTTCGACGTCGACCCCGCGCTGGTGAACGTCAACGGCGGGTCGATCGCCATGGGCCACCCGCTTGGCGCGACCGGGGCGATCATCATCGGGACCCTGCTGGACGAGCTGGAACGGCAGGACAAGGCGATGGGTCTGGCGACACTTTGCATCGCCTCGGGCATGGGCGCGGCAACAATCATCGAGAGGGTCTAGTGACTGTGTGTGGCAAGGGTGACGTTAACGTCATGCGGGAAATGCAATGCCGCGTTGATGTCGTTTTCCGGCCACGGCCTGTCGCAAACCTACGTCGCGTGAAGGGTGATTCTCCCAAGATGGATGCTTCTTCCCGTTGGCCTGAAGGGCATTTCCATGGAGTATTCACATCTGACCGCAGTGCTGCGCAGCCGGGGCGAGTTGCTCATGTCCGGTCGCATCGAGGAAATGGTTGCCTCGTATGTCTATCCGCTGCCGATCTACATGCAGTCGCGCTGCATGATCCTGCATTCGCCGCTGGACGCGTATCTGGTGTTCGACATGCTGCGCAAGGCGCTACTGGAGCGTGGTGTGGTCACCTTGCGGCCGCAGGTGAACGCGGTCGAATTGCCGCGCGGCGGTCGCTTTCGCATCTGGGCCGACTGGCACGAGCTGGCCTTTCCGGTGGAAGAGACCCGCAAGTCCTCGGTTATCTACTATTGCCGCGAGACCGAATTCGGTCCGCAGGTCGAAATGATCAACTACACGCTCACGTCGATGCCGGAACTGAACCAGCAGTTCGCGGCGCTTGCGCTGACCGCCTGACGCCGGGGTCGTTCCGGCGGGGCGCAGCCCAACCGGAGGAAGGCCCCGATGCCCGTTATTGATCCTGCCAAGGTGCCGGTGAAGACCGGCTCGATCTACCCCGAACCTTACGCCAGCATGATGCAGGGGCGGTCGTCCCTGCGGCTGGGCGATGCAGGCGGGCTGACCCAGTTCGGGGTGAACCTCGTCAGCCTGGAACCCGGCGCGCTGTCCAGTCTGCGGCACTGGCACCGGAACGAGGACGAGTTCGTGATGGTGACCGAAGGCGAATGCACGCTGGTGCAGGACGCAAGCGAAACCGTGATGCGCGCGGGCGACTGCGCGGCGTTTCCGGCAGGGTCGACCGACGGCCACCACTTCATCAACCGCACCGGAGCGGTCGCCCGTTTCCTGGTCATCGGGTCCAGGGCCCCGCGCGAAGTGGCGACCTATTCCGACGTCGACCTGCGGGTCGAGATCGAGGGCGGGAAGGCCCGCTTTACCTACAAGGACGGCAGCGACTGGACGGGGCCGAGATGAACCCGCTGTCGATCTATCAGGATGCGCTGAACGTGGTCTCGGACGCCGTGATCGCGGGTGACTTTGCCCGCTATGCGGCGCAGATCGACCTGCCTTACCTAGTGCATACCGAAACCGCACGGCTTCTGGTGTCGACGGTGGACGACCTGCGGCCGACCTTCGACGCCCTGCACCTGACCCTGCTAGACAAGGGGGTCACGCATTACGAACGCGTGGCTCGCGCGGCGGATTACGTCGACCGCGACCGGATCGAAGGCTGGCATCACACGCATCTCATTTCCCATGGCGAGCGGCTGAACCTGCCGCATTCCTCGCGACATGCCCTGGTCCGCCGGGATGGCATGTGGCTGTTCTCAGAGGCGCACTACGCGATCCAGGCCGAGCGGTGGCCGGTGACCCGTGAGGTTCTGGAAGCCCAGTTCGGCCTGACCCGGCGCGAGGGGTTGAGTGCATGATCGTCGATCCCGCCTTGGCGCCCACCAGTGGCGAGAAGGGCCTGCGTACCCTGCACCTGTCGGTCGCGGGCGGGCTGACGCAGTTTGGCGCCTATCTCGACACGCTGGACCCGGGCGCATGGTCCAGCCAACGGCACTGGCATTCGGCCGAGGACGAGTTCCTCTACCTTTTGTCCGGGACGGCGACCTTGCGCGATGACAACGGAATGACCGACCTCAACCCCGGCGATGCCGTTGCCTGGCGGCATGGCGATCCAAACGGGCATCACCTGACCAACCGGGGCGATGTGCCCGCCCGCTGGCTGATCGTGGGGTCGCGCGCAAAGGGAGACATCTGCACCTATCCCGACAAGGACCGCCGCCAGATCAACGGCGACAGCGACTGGCGGATCGAGGCGGCGGACGGCACGGTCCTGAAAAGCGGGCCTCTGCCGGCGGAGTTGCTGAACCTCCGCGCGCCCTGGGGCAAACCGTTCGACGGGACGCCCCGGCCCCATGTCCTGCGCACGGGGTCGGTCCCGGGCGAGGGTCCGCCGCCCGCGTCGCACTCGCCCTTCGACACGCTGGGCGACTACATCGCGCATCCCTTGTCCGACGCGGGCGGCCTGACCCAGTTCGGCGCCTTCACCGAAACGCTGATGCCAGGTGCGCGGTCTGGCCATCGGCATTGGCATTCGGACGAGGATGAATTCTTCTACACCCTTTCCGGCACCGTCACCCTGCACGAAAACGATGGCGCGCATGACCTGCCGCCCGGCACCTGCGTCTGCTGGCCGGCCGGAGTGCCCAATGCCCACCAGCTGGAAAACCGCACCTCTGACCCTGTCACCTATTTCGTCGCGGGCTCGCGCCTGCCCGAGGACGAGGTGACCTACCCCGACATCGACCTGCACTATTCGCGCCGGAACGGGCTTCGCACCTTGTCGCACAAGGATGGAACCCCCTATCCCGGCTGGCCCAAGGCGGTGGTCAGATGATGGCGATCAAAGAATTCCGCGATCGTCAAGTCAGGATTTTCGCGGCAGGGTTGAATGAGCCTTGCATTCCCGCTCCCTTGCGTTGTGCCGCCGGATGTGGTCCGCTTCCAACTCACTCATTGGGACGTGCGCATCTTGCCTTCCCCTTTGGTCGGCGAGCTCCTCGCTCCGGCAAAAGGGTTTTTGCTGCTATGTTGGCATCGGAGATACTGCAGAACTTCTTGACTCGCATGGCAAATGCAGTCGTGGCGGGTCGCTTCGACATCTACAGCGCCGGCGTCCAACTGCCGTTCACCATCCTGACCTCAGCCGCAAGCCTGAGCGTCACCACCCTCGAAGATCTGGAAGAGGGCTTCGACGAGTTCACGGAAATGGTGCTGAGCCGCGGCGTCACGAAGATCGTCCAAACGGTCAAGGTTGCAACCTTCGAAAGCAATGACCGCATTGTCGGCATCCATCAGACCAAATTGATGGATGGGTCCCGCCTTGTCCTGCCTGACTACTATTCGAAGATGTGGATCACCAACTTCGATGGCGTCTGGAAGGCAACAAAAACCCACAACACCACCAAGGATACGCGTTGGCCGATCTTGCTGACACGACTTGAAACCGAACCATGGCCGCCCGAGGAGCTTTGAGATGACCGATTTCACCATGACCACCGATGCCGATGGCGTCGCGACCATCACCTGGGACGTCCAGTCCAAGTCGATGAACGTGATGTCGACCGAAGCATTCCTGGCGCTGAACGGCCTGATCGACCAGGCGCTGGCCGATGCGGCGGTGAAGGGGATCATCATCACCAGCGGCAAGAAGGATTTCGCCGGGGGGATGGACCTGAACGTCATCGCGCAGATGCGGGCCGGGGGGGCGCAGGCAATCTTTGACGGCGTGATGCAGATGCACCATGTGCTGCGCAAGATCGAGCGCGCGGGGATGGACCCGAAGACGCTGAAAGGGGCCAAGCCCATCGTCGCGGCCCTGCCCGGCACCGCGCTGGGGATCGGGCTGGAACTGCCGCTGTCCTGCCACCGGATCATCGCCGCCGACAACCCGAAGGCCAAGATCGGCCTGCCCGAGATCATGGTCGGCATCTTCCCGGGCGCTGGCGGCACCACGCGGCTGTCGCGCAAGCTGGGCGCGATGATGGCGGCTCCGTTCCTGCTGGAAGGCAAGCTTTCCTCGCCCAAGGAAGCCAAGGGCGCCGGGCTGATCGACGAGGTCGTGGCGCCCGAGGACCTGCTCAAGCGCGCGAAGGAATGGGTGCTGTCGGCCACCGACGCCGATCTGGTCAAGCCCTGGGACCAGAAGGGCTACAAGTTCCCCGGCGGCGCGCCCTATCACCCGGCAGGCTACATGACCTTTGTCGGCGCCTCGGCCATGGTGCATGGCAAGACGATGGGCGTCTATCCGGCGGCGAAGGCCTTGCTGGCCGCGGTCTATGAAGGGGCACTGGTGCCCTTCGACACCGCGCTGAAGATCGAGGCGCGGCATTTCACCAGCGTGCTGATGAACCCATCCTCCAGCGCGATGATCCGCAGCCTGTTCATCAACAAGGAAGCGCTGGAGAAGGGCGCGAACCGTCCTGCTGCCGCCGACCAGTCGGTGAAGAAGCTGGGCGTCATTGGCGCGGGGATGATGGGGGCGGGGATCGCCTATGTCTCGGCCAATGCGGGGATCGAGGTGGTACTGATCGACGCCAGCCAGGAGGCGGCAGATCGCGGCAAGGCGCATTCCGAAGGCATCCTTGACAAGGGCATGAAGCGCGGGAAGGTGACGGCGGAGAAGAAGGCCGAGGTGCTGGGCCGGATCACCGCGACCACGGATTATGCAGCGCTGGCGGGTGTCGATCTTGTCGTGGAAGCGGTCTTCGAGGACCCGAAGATCAAGGCTGACGTGACGCACAAGGTCGAGGCGGCGGTGAGTGCGGACTGCATCTATGCGACGAACACCTCCACCCTGCCGATCACCGGCCTGGCTGCGGCGTCGAAGCGGCCGGAGCAGTTCATCGGCATCCACTTTTTCAGCCCCGTCGACAAGATGATGCTGGTCGAGATCATTCGCGGCAAGGCGACGGGCGACAAGGCCGTGGCCAAGGCGCTGGATTTCGTGCGGCAGATCCGGAAGACCCCCATCGTCGTCAACGACGCCCGGTTCTTCTACGCCAATCGCTGCATCATCCCCTACATCAACGAAGGCATCCGCATGGTCGCCGAAGGGGTGGAACCCGCGCTGGTCGAGAATGCGGCGAAGCTGGTCGGGATGCCTCTGGGCCCGCTGCAGCTGGTCGATGAGACCTCGATCGACCTTGGGGTGAAGATCGCCAAGGCGACCAAGGCGGCGATGGGCAAGGACTACCCGGACGAGGCGGTGGACCATGTGCTGTTCTGGATGGCGGACCAAGGCCGTCTGGGCAAGAAGGGCAACGCGGGGTTCTATGCCTACAGCGACAAGGGCGAGCGTCTGGGCCTGTGGGAGGGGCTGGACCACAAGTATCCGCTCGACAAGGTGCAGCCCTCGCTGACCGATGTGCAGCATCGCCTCCTGTTCGCGCAGGTTCTGGAGGCGGTACGGGCTCTGGAAGAGGGCGTGTTGACCGACATCCGCGAGGGGGATGTGGGCGCGATCCTCGGCTGGGGCTTCGCGCCGTGGTCGGGCGGGCCGTTCTCGTGGCTCGACATCATCGGTGCGGCTCGGGCGGTGGAGATCTGCCGGGGTCTGACCGCCCAGTTCGGCCCGCGATTCCACGCGCCTGCGCTGTTGCGCGAGATGGCCGAGAAGGGCGAGACGTTCTACGGCCGGTTCGGCGACGAAAAGGCCGCGGCCTAGGCGACCGTCGGTAGGGTGGGCAATCTGCCCACCCTACTTTCGGGTCAGCGCGAAAAGGCCCGAGCCGACGACCAGCCCTGCCCCGATCCAGGTGGCAAGGTCAGGCCGTTCGCCAAAGAGCACCATCGCCAGCACCATCGCGAAGATCAGCCGGGTGTAGCGGAAGGGTGTGACGGCACCGACCTCGCCAGTCCGCATCGCGTAGGTCAGGGCGTGATAGCCGGACATGCCGAAGACGACGCCCCCGGCAAGGTGGGCAAGGTCGAGGCCCGAGGGCATCCGCGCCCCACCGGTAACGATCAACAGGATCGCCCCGGCCGCTGCCAGCATGGCGAAGCCCAGGGCGCCAAGCTGCCGGTTCGACAGGCCCTTGGGCGCGGCCCGGGTTGCAAGGTCGCGTCCTGCAAACCCCAGAAGGCCGACGACCGCCAGCAGGGACAGGGTCGAAAAGTCCGACCCAGGGCGCAGGATGACCAGCACTCCGGCAAAGCCGACCAGCACAGCGAGCCAACGCTGCGGGCTGACCCTTTCGCCAAAGACCAGCGCCGCGCCGGCGACGACGACCAGGGGTGTCGCCTGCAGGATGGCCGAAGTGGTCGACAGCGCGGTCAGGGTGATGGCGAGGCCGTAGAAGAGCCGCCCGGTGATCTCGAACCCGCAGCGGATCAGCATGGGGCGCGAGAGGAAGGCGGGTGGCAAGAGGGGCTCGCCTTGCCGGGCGGCCATGGCGGCAAAGACCAGCATGCCGACGAGGCCAATCGTCAGCAGGACCTGCCCCAGCGGCAGCGTGTGGGCGGCAGCCTTGACGAAGACGTCCTCAACAGCGAACCCGGCCAT
This sequence comes from Rhodobacter sp. SY28-1, assembly GCF_005222785.1. GTDB lineage: Bacteria > Pseudomonadota > Alphaproteobacteria > Rhodobacterales > Rhodobacteraceae > Tabrizicola. The sequence goes on from NZ_STGH01000002.1 coordinate 886,898, forward strand.
CGAGGCGGTCATGTAAAGCGCGCCGCGCTGGTTGTCGGTCAGGTGCATTGTCAGTCTTTCCGGGTTTTGATGGCGCAAGACTGCCTCCCCGGCTCTCTGCCTTGCAGGGAGAGGGGGCGCGGGACGACAAGTGTTGCGCCTGGACCTTCGTTTGCCGGGGCCATGACTTACCGTGCACCCCAGGTGTCGGACAGCCGATAGCCCTGCGGCCAGGGATCGGCGGGGTCGAGCATGTGCTGGTGCGTGCCGGTGATCCAGGCGCGGCCCGAAATCTCCGGCAGGATCGCGGGCCGGTCGCCCACCTTGGCCGCCCCGACGATCCGGCCTTCGAACTGCCCGCCGATCAGCGAGTGCGCCCGCAGCACCTCGTCCGGGCCGATCTGGTTGCGAGCGGCCATCAGCGCCAGCCGCGCCGAAACGGCAGTCCCGGTGGGTGAGCGGTCGATCTTGCCGGGGCGGATCGAGACGGCGTGCTGCGTTTCCCAGCCATCGGCGACCTTTGTCAGCGGGCCTGCAAAAAGACAGAAGGAGAAGTGCCGCCAGTCGGGGTTTTCGGGGTGGTGGAAGCCCAGTTGTTCGTCGGCGGCCTTCGTGATCTGGACCCCCAGCTTTGCCATCGCGTGGGCTTCCTCGGGCGCATGGCTGAAGCCGAGCGCCTGGGCATCGACCACAACGAAGCTGTCGCCGCCATAGGCGGTGTCGACCGTGATCCGGCCAAGGCCGGGAACATCCAGCGGCACGGCCAAACGGTCGGCGAAGGAGGGCAGGTTGCGGACGTGGATGCGTTCGGCTTTGCCGTCCTTGCAGTCGACCCGGACGGTCACAAGGCCGCCGGGGGCTTCCAGCACCAATTCCGTCACCGGCTCGGTCATGGGTAGGATGCCGCTGTCCAGCAGCACCGTCGCAACGCAGATCGAGTTAGACCCGGACATCGGGGGGTTGTCCTCGGGCTCCATGATGATGAAGCCCATCTGCGCGCGGGGGTCCTTGGGTGGCACCAGCAGGTTCACATGCCGGAAGACGCCGCCGCGCGGTTCGTTCAGGACGAAGTTACGCAGGGTCTGGTCGCGCCACAGGGCCTCGCGCATCTCCCACAGGGTTGCACCCGGGGGTGGGGCGACGCCGCCGACGATGACGTCACCGACTTCGCCCTCAGCATGGGCCGAGATCACGTGAATGGTCTTGGAGCTACGCATGGGCGGACCTTGATCGGGAGGCGCGGAAATGACAAGCGCCCCGCCTGTCGGGCAGGGCGCAAATCTTTTCGAAAAGATTTGCAAATTCCTTCGAAGGAATTTGGCCTCAGATCAGCCCGGCGTGCTTCATCGCGGCCTTGATCTTGGCCTTGGTCCCGTCCGTCAGGCCCACCAGCGGCAGGCGGACTTCTTCGCTGCACAGACCCAGCAGCGACAACCCGTACTTCGCGCCGACCAGACCCGGTTCGATGAAGATCGCCTCGTGCAGCGGCATCAGGCGGTCTTGATACTCCAGCGCCTTGGCATAGTCGCCGCGCAGGGTCGCCTCCTGGAACTCGGCGCACAGGCGCGGGGCGACGTTCGCAGTGACCGAGATGCAACCGACCCCGCCATGCGCGTTGAAGCCCAGGGCCGTAGCATCCTCACCCGACAGCTGGATGAAATCCGCCCCGCAAGAGGCGCGCTGCATCGAGACACGCTCGATCTTGCCGGTCGCATCCTTGACGCCGATGATCCGGGGCAGTTTGGCCAGCGTCCCCATCGTCTCGGGCGTCATGTCCACGACCGAACGGCCGGGGATGTTGTAGATCACGATCGGCAGCTGGCAGCAGTCGTGCAGCGCGGTGTAGTGCGCGATCAGGCCGGCCTGCGTGGGCTTGTTGTAGTAGGGCGTGACGACCAGCGCCGCGGTGGCGCCGACCTTTTCGGCATGGCGCATCAGGCTGATGCCTTCGACGGTATTGTTCGACCCCGCGCCCGCGATCACCGGCACGCGGCCCGCGACAATGGACACGACTTCCTCAATGACCCGCTGGTGTTCGGCGTGGCTGAGCGTCGGGCTTTCGCCCGTGGTCCCGACCGGCACGATCCCGTGCGAGCCTTCGGCGATATGCCAGTCCACGAGTTTCTTCAGCGTCACCAGATCCAGCTCGCCGTTCTTGAACGGCGTCACCAGGGCAGGAAGGGACCCTCTGATCATGACGCTTCTCCTCTCATGGGCGGAATTGCCCGGCCTAAGCGCGCTTCTCATAGCCGCAGACCGGCGCGCTGCCAAGTCTTGCGCACTAACGCACTCGTGGGTTGTCCCCCGGCGGTCTGTCAGGCAGATTCGGGCACATGAGCAGCAGAACAATGATCCGGGCGCTGATCCTGGCCCTTGGCCTTCAGACGCTTCCGGCGGCAGCAGACACGACACAGGCGATGCGGACGGCCCTGGAGCTGGCCGCAGGCAAGGACTGGGACGGCGCGCTGGCCGTGGCACCTTCGGGCGTCGGGCGCGACGTGATCGAATGGCAGCGCCTGCGGGCGGGCGACGGGCGACTGGGCGAGTACGAGGAGTTCCTTGCGCGGCGCTCTGACTGGCCCGGCCTGCCCCTGATGCGCGAAAAGGGCGAGGAGGCCGTCGCGCGGTCCGACGATCCGGCCCGGGTGACCGCCTGGTTCGATGCGGGCCTGCCCGAGACCGGCAAGGGCGCCATCGCCTATGTCCGGGCGCTGCTGGCCTTAGGTCGTGCCGCCGATGCCGAGACCGAGGCAATGCGGGCCTGGGCCGAACTGCCGTTTTCGCCTGACCTTGACTCAGAGATGATCTCGCTTGCGCCCGAAGCGGTAGGCTTTGTCCACGAGCTTCGGCTGGACACGCTGTTGTGGGAAGGCCGGACGAAAGAGGCTGAGCGCATGCTGCCCCGGGTGTCGAAGGACCTGCAGGCCCTTGCCCGCGCGCGGATTGCGCTGCAGTCGGAAAGCAAGGGCGTCACCGGGCTGATCGAGGCGGTGCCGAAGGCCAAGGCCGGGGATCCGGGACTGGCCTATGACCGGTTCATCTGGCGGATGAAGAAGGACCTCTACGACGAGGCGCTGGAGCTGATCCTCGACCGTTCAACCTCGGCCGAGGCGCTTGGCCGTCCCCAGGCCTGGGCCGAACGCCGGGCGGTTCTGGCGCGCTATCTGATGCGGACTGGCGATCCCAAGGACGCCTACCGGGTGGCTGCAAATCATTTCCTGCCGACGGACAGCGGTGCCTCGGCCTATGCCGACCTGGAGTTTCTGGCGGGGTTCATCGCGCTGCGGCGGCTGAATGACCCCGCGACGGCGGAAAAACATTTCCAGCACCTTCTGGCGGGGGTGACGACCCCGATCAGCCTGGCGCGGGCGCATTACTGGATTGGCCGCGCGCAAGACGCGGCGGGCAAGGACGGCAGCGCCAGCTACAAGGCGGCGGCGGCGCATCAGACCGCGTTCTACGGGCTTCTGGCGGCCGAACGGCTGGGGCTGACGCTGGATGCCGGGTTGATCGCCAGCCCCGCGACACCGGACTGGCGCGGGGCGAAGTTCACCCAGTCCTCGGTCCTCGCCGCAGTCGAGCTCCTGCTGAAAGCCGGGGACCGGACGCTGGCCAAGCGGTTCCTGCTGCATCTGGGCGAAAGCCAGGACGCGACCGGCCTTGCGCAGATGGCCGACATGGCGCTGGCCTGGGGCGAGCCGCATCTGGCACTGCTGGTGGCCAAGGCCGCCGCCGAGCGCGGGCTGATCCTGCCGCATGCCTATTACCCAACACCGGACTTCGTGCCGGATGGCCTGAAGGTCAGCCGGGCGCTGGCCCTGTCGATTGCCCGGCGGGAAAGCGAGTTCGACCCCGCGGCGCGGTCCAGCGCCGATGCGCGCGGGCTCATGCAGGTGTTGCCGGGGACGGCAAAGTTGATGGCACAGAAGTTGGGCAAGGACTTCGATGCATCCAAGTTGATCGCGGACCCGGCCTATAACGTCACGATGGGCGCGGCCTATCTGGCCGAGATGGCCGAGGAATTCGGTCCGTCCATCGCGCTGATAGCATCCGGCTACAATGCCGGTCCGGGCCGCCCCCGGCGCTGGATCGGCGAATTCGGCGACCCCAGGCGGCCGGATGTGGACGTGGTCGACTGGATCGAGACGATCCCCTTCTCCGAAACCCGGACCTATGTGATGCGGGTGGCGGAAGGGGTGGTGATCTACCGGGCCAAGCTGAAAGGTGCCGTGGGGCCGGTGCGGATCACCGAGGAATTGAAGGGGTGAGACGGATCACTTTTCGTGCCGCCGCTCCAGCTGCGCCAGCCGGACCTGACGCAGCGCCTCGACCAGCAGGGCGGTCAGAAGACCAAAGCTGAGGAACCCGTTGACCGCCGCCATCCCCGCGAAGATGCGCCATTCGGTTGCCGGCACCACGTCGCCAAGGCCCAGGGTCGAAAAGGCGACGATCGAGAAGTAGACTGCTTCCTCGAACGTGCTGAAGGCCCCGATCCGGTGCAGGGCAATGGCCCAGATCCACACCCCGACCGTTATGACCGCCAGAACCCATAGCCCGACGGCCACCAGCATGACCAGCAGCTTTGGCCGCTGAGGCGGCGCGATCAGCCAGGGGTGAACAGCCCGGAAGGCGGATTCGAGGAGCAAGGCCGCCGTTGCCATGAGCAGGACATTCAGAACCAGAAGCCCTGATCCAAGTGCGATCTGGAGGAACATTGCAACCCTTCTGGACTAAGCCTGTCTCAGACCTTATCTGACGACGATCATGGTGGCCAAGTCCGATCCCAACTCCAAACTCATCGCCGAAAACCGGCGGGCGCGTTTCGACTACAGCATCGAGAGCGATCTTGAGGCCGGGATCATGCTGCTCGGCTCGGAAGTCAAAAGCCTGCGCCAGGGCGGATCGAACATTGCGGAAAGCTATGCCTCGGTCGAAGGGGGCGAGTTGTGGCTGATCAACGGCTATATCGCGCCCTACCTGCAGGCCAAGACCTTCGGGCATGAGGAACGCCGTCGGCGCAAGCTGCTGGTTTCCAAGAAGGAACTCAGCCGGTTGTGGAGCGCGGTGGGCCGCGAAGGCATGACGATCGTGCCGATGAAGATGTATTTCAACGACCGCGGGATCGTGAAACTGAAGCTGGGGATCGCCAAGGGCAAGAAGCTGGCCGACAAGCGCGAGACCTCGGCCAAGCGCGACTGGGACCGCGACAAGGCGCGTCTTTTGAAGCAGAACAGCCGCGGCTGAACTTGCACTTTTCCGACTTTTCTTGCCGGATGTGCCGTTTTCTGGCACATTTTCCCATACCGGACAGCAAGTTCGGGGAATAGGCCGGGCAAACCCGGTCACGGGAACCGGCGAAAAGTGGGAGTTACGGGTAATGGAACTGATCATCCAGATCATCGCTGGCCTGATTGGCGGCAACGCTGCCGGCGCAGGGCTGAAGAACCTTAGCCTTGGGACGGCAGGCAATTCGGTCGCAGGCGCCGTGGGCGGCGGACTTGGCGGGATGCTGACCAGCATGATGGCTGGTGGCGGGGCGGGGCTTGACCTGTCGAACCTCGACATCGGCGCGCTGGTCCAGTCTATCGCCGGTGGCGGTGTCGGCGGCGCGATCCTGACCGTGATCGTAGGCATGCTGAAGAAGGCTCTAGTCAAGTAATGCCCCAGGCGCGGGGGCCAACGTCCCCGCGCCGCTTGCAAGGGTCCCGTGGCGGTGCATATATCCGGGTCAACCCCGGGAGGCCCGCATGACCCCATCGCCGCAGGATGACCCCAAGACGCTGGTCTCGACCGACTGGCTGGCCCGCCACCTGCGCGACCCCGATCTGCGGGTGCTGGATGCCAGCTGGTATTTGCCCGCGATGAACCGGGATGCCAAGGCTGAATACGCCGCCGCGCACATCCCCGGCGCCCGCTTTTTCGACATCGACGAGATTTCCGACCAGCGGTCATCCCTGCCCCACATGGCCCCCCCGCCCGAAAAGTTCATCAGCCGGATGCGGGCGATGGGTGTGGGCGACGGGCATCAGATCGTGGTCTACGACGGCGCTGGCATCTTCAGCTCGGCCCGGGTCTGGTGGACCTTCCGCCTGATGGGCAAGACGGATGTGGCGGTGCTCGATGGCGGCTTCCCGAAATGGCAGGCCGAGGGCCGCGAGATCGAGGACATGCCGCCGGTGATCCGCGACCGGCACATGACCGTTTCCCGCCAGAACCATCTGGTAAAGGACGTCACGCAAGTCGCCCATGCGGCAAAACTGGGCGAGGCCGAGATCCTGGATGCCCGCGCCGCTGCCCGCTTCCGGGGCGAGGCGCCGGAGCCGCGGGCAGGTCTGCGCTCGGGCCATATCCCGGGGTCGAAGAACATCCCCTTCGGTGACGTCTTGAAACCCGACGGCACGATGAAATCGCCGGCCGAGCTGAAGGCGGTCTTCGAAGCGGCGGGCGTCGACCTGAAGAAACCCGCGATCACCTCTTGCGGATCGGGCGTGACGGCGGCGGTCCTGTCCCTGGCGCTGGAGCGTATGGGGCACCGGAACCATGCGCTTTACGATGGCTCGTGGGCGGAATGGGGCATGTATGACGATCTGCGGGTGGCGACGGGGGCGTAAGCCTGCCAGCGAAAAGTGGATACCGGTTTTCGCGACCGGCAGGCGATCACCACCCCCTTCCACGCTTGTCGTCGCCTGCGGCTTGTGGCACTGGGCTGGCGTCCAGAACCCCGGGAACTCCCATGCTTGAAACCCTGAATCCCCAGCCGCAGGACAAGATCCTGCAACTTATCGCGATGTACCGGGATGACCCCCGGACCACCAAGATCGACCTTGGCGTCGGCGTCTACAAGGACGCGACCGGCCTCACCCCGGTGATGCGGGCGGTGAAGGCAGCGGAAAAGCAGCTGTGGGAGACGGAGAAGACCAAGACCTATACCGGTCTGGCTGGTGAGCCCGCCTACAACGCCGCGCTGGTCTCGATGATCCTGGGCGAGGGCTACACCGACCGTGCGGCCTCGGTTGCCACGCCCGGAGGCACTGGCGCGATCCGGCAGGCGCTGGAACTGATCAAGATGGCCAACCCCAAGGCCCGCGTCTGGATGTCGGCACCGACCTGGCCGAACCATCCCTCGATCGTGAAATACCTCGGCATGACGGGGGTGGAGTATCGCTACTTCAACGTTGCAACCTCGGGCATCGACTTTCCGGGCCTGATGGCCGACCTTGAGGGCGTGGCGAGCGGGGATGCGGTTCTGTTGCATGGATGCTGCCACAACCCGACCGGCGCGAACCTCGACGGCGCGCAGTGGGATCAGGTGATCGCGTTGCTGCAGAAGAAGGGCGCAGTGCCCTTCGTCGACCTCGCCTACCAGGGCTTCGGCGATGGGCTGGAAGAAGACGCGGCCGCGACCCGCAAAGTCGCTGCCGCCTTCCCGGAAGTGCTGATTGCCGCCTCCTGCTCGAAGAACTTCGGCATCTACCGTGAGCGGACGGGTATTCTGGTGGCCCTGACCTCGCCAGACCGCAAGGCCGTGGTGCAGGGCAACCTGAACTTCCTGAACCGGCAGAACTACAGCTTCCCGCCCGACCACGGCGCGCGGCTGGTGACGATGATCCTTGAGGATCAGGCGTTGACCGCCGAGTGGAAGCAGGAGCTGGAGGAGGTCCGCCAGAACATGCTGGGGCTGCGGAAGCAGCTGGCCGATGAACTGCGCCGCGCGACCAACACCGACCGTTTCGACTTCGTCGCCAGCCACCGGGGGATGTTCAGCCGCCTGGGCCTGAACGAGGCGCAGGTGAACCGGCTGCGGGAAGAACACGGCATCTACATGGTCGGCGACAGCCGGATCAACATCGCGGGCCTGAACGCGAAAACCGTGCCGATCCTTGCTGCTGCCATCGCGCAGGTGATCTGACACATCATGCTGGCCGTCGTCCTGTCTATTGCAGCGGCGGCGGCCTTTGCGGCTTCGGCCATGTTCATCGACAGCGTTTCGGGTCGGGTCCGACCGCTGCAACTGTCGCGCTGGCAGATGAGCCTCGCGTTCCTGATGACCGCCGTGATCGTGGTCGTGACGGGCGGCTGGCGCAGCCTTGATCTAGAGATGATCTTGTGGCTGACCGCGTCCTCGGCCTCGGGCATCATGGTCGGCTCGCTGACCTATATTGCGACGATCCAGTATACCGGGCCGCGCATCTCGGCGCTTCTCTTCACCACCGCTTCCCCCTTCGCGCTGGCCCTCGGCTTCGGCTTCCGGGGGGAGACAGTCTCGCCCCTGCAAGCCGCAGGCGTCGGCCTGATCGTCGCGGGGATCGCCCTTGCCGTGATGGGACCCAAGCAGGACGAGGGCGCGCGGACCCCGAAACCCTTGTGGATAGGGATCGGCCTTGGTCTCGTCACCTCATTTGCGCAGGCGCTGGGAAGCCTCCTCGCCCGCCCCGCGATGCTGGAGGGCGCGGACCCGGTGGCCGCGATGGTGGTCCGGTCCGGGACCGGGGCGCTGTTCTTCATCGCGCTCCTCGCCTTGCCTGCCTTCAGGCCTGCCGGCCTGCCCTCGCGCGTCGAGGTCCGGCAGATCGGGTTTTCGGCGCTGGCGGGGATGGTCATCGGCATGTCCTTCCTGATGGCCGCCCTCGCGCGCGGAGATGTGGGGATCGTCACGACACTGTCCTCGACCACGCCGATCCTCATTCTGCCGATGGTCTGGGCCGTCTACTGCCGGATGCCCGGCCCCTTGGCCTGGGTCGGGGCGGCGCTGGCGGTCCTTGGAACCGCGCTGATCTCGGCGACCAGCTGAGGCTTGGCAGGCCCCCTGCCCCCGTGCTTGACTGCGCGCACAATCCGGGGGGATCAGATGGCCAAGGCAGCACAGCGGATCACGGCCGAGGAGGCAGCGGGGCTGGTCCGGTCGGGCATGTGGCTCGACTATGGCGCGGTTCTGGGCCAGCCCGATGCGTTCGACGAGGCTTTGGCGCGGCGGCTGGGTGAGGTCACGAACCTCCGCTTCCGCTCCGTCCTCACCGCCCGCCCCCGCGCGGTGCTGGAGGCGGACCCCGAGGCGCAGCACGTCCATTGGTTCTCCACCCACTTCTCCGGCTACGACCGGAGGAAGCATGACGCCGGGATGGCGCATTACCTGCCGGTGAACCTGGGCGAGGTGCCCGACTACTATCGCCGCTTCATCGACCCGCCGGATATCGTGGTCTTCAAGACCGCGCCGATGGATGACCGCGGCTTCTTCAACTTTGGCCCTAACACGCTGTGGATGCGGGCGCTGGTCGAACGCGGCAAGGTGGTGATCGTCGAGGAGACGCCGACGCTGCCCTATGTGATGGGTGACGGGACCGGGGTCCATGTATCGGAGGTGGACTATATCATCCCAGGCCTCGACCGCCCGATGGCTGAGTTGCCAAAGGGAGCGGCAAGTGAAGTCGATAAGGCCGTCGCCCGGCTGATCGCGGCGGAGGTTGAGGACGGGTCCTGCCTGCAGATCGGGATCGGGGGGATGCCGAATGCGGTCTGTTCGCTGCTGGCGGAAAGTCCGGTGTCGGACCTGGGGATCCATACCGAGATGATGACGGATGGGATCGTGGACCTGTATCGGGCCGGGCGGGTGACGGGCGCGCGGAAGCAGCTCAATCCGGGGAAGATGGTCTGCACCTTCGCTTTGGGGGCGCAGTACCTGTATGACTTCATCGACCGGAACCCGGAGGTGGAGTTTCACCCCGTCGACTACACCAACCTGCCGCACAATATCATGCGGAATGACCGGGTGGTGTCGATCAACAACACGACCCAGGTCGACCTGCAGGGGCAGGCGGCGTCGGAGACGGACGGGTTCCGGCATATCTCGGGCACCGGGGGGCAGCTGCAGTTCGTGCGCGGGGCTTACGGGTCGAGGGGGGGGAAAAGCTTTATGTGTCTCGCCTCGACCTACGACAAGAAGGGGGAAAGGAAGAGCCGGATCGTGACGGCGCTGACCCGGGGCAATGTGGTGACGACGCCCCGGACGGACATGATGTATGTGGTGACTGAATACGGGATGGTGAACCTGAAAGGCCGGTCGATTGCCGAGCGGGCGCGGGCGCTGATCTCGATTGCCCACCCGGATTTCCGGGAGGAGCTGGAGCGGGATGCCTATGAACACCGGCTGATCCCGCGGGGGTTCTTCTGAGATGTGTCCACGGTGGACAGTTCGCCCGAACCTTTCCAGATCAATATCTTGCCGATTTTCGTTCAGGGTTTCTTAACGCCTTGCGGGTAGGGGCGGCTTTCAGATTGAGCGCCTTGCGGCGCGAAGACCTTTTGTCTCGCCGCTTTGCGTGAAGGACGCAAAGCGGCTCGGGGTGTTGCCTCCGGTGGGGATATTTTCCGAAGGGAAAGGTCGGGGCCGGGCTTGGGGCTGGGGCCGGGCTACCGGCTGGCCTGCCATGCGGCGAGGAGGCCCGCCGCCGCGATCAGGGCCATGCCGGCAAAGCCGAGCGCATCGGGAAGTTGCTGGAAGACCAGCCAGCCAAGGATCGTCGCAAAGGCGATGTGCATGTAGTTGACGGGCGCAAGGGTCGAGGCCGGGGCCTCGCGGTAGGCCGAGGTGAACATCAGGTGTCCGGCGGTGGCGAGCGTGCCAAGGGCCACCATCAGGCCGATGTCGAAGGCGGTTGGCAGGGTTTCGCTGCCCAGGGCCAGGGTCAGGCCGATGAAGACCAGCGCGCCGACCAGCGCGGTGTGGAACAACAGCGCCATCGTCGTCTCGGTCCGGGCAAGAACCCGGGTGAGGACGTGGTAGCCTGTCGCCAGCACGGCATTCAGCAAGGCCAGGGCAACGCCAAAGGGATCAAGCCCACTGCCAGGCCGGGCGATGAGAAGGACGCCCGCAAACCCGATTGCCGCCGCGACCCAGCCAAGCGGGCTGACCTTTTCGCCCAGCAACGTCGCTGCGGTCAGCATGACGAGGACGGGGGTGACGTAGATGATCGCCACGGTTTCGGCCACCGGCATGACCTTCAGGGCCATGAGCATGAAGATCGACGCCAGGGCAAGGCAGAGGCCGCGCAAGATCACCAGCGCGGTGCGATGGGTCCGTACCAGCGCCAACCCGTGACGGGGCGCCATGACCAGCGTCACCAGCGCCAGATTCACACTGTAGCGGACGGCGAGGACCAGCGAGGCAGCGTAGAGCAGCGACAGGTATTTTCCCAGCGTATCGGCCCCCGCGAACAGGAGCGTTGCGGCAACGACTAGCAGGATGCCACGCAGGGGATTTGCTGCCTGGGGCATGACGGGGGCTCGGCTCCTGCTGCACGCTAGATCTTCAGCGTGACCAGTACGGCGCCGGTTGCGATAAACGCAACCCCGGTCCAGTTCAGCGCTGACAGCCGTTCACCCAGAAAGATCGCTGCGAACACCGCAACAAGGACAACGCTCAGTTTGTCCAGAGGTGCCACGCGGGACGCATCGCCCAGTTTGAGTGCGCGGAAGTAGCAAAGCCACGACGCCCCCGTGGCAAGTCCGGAATGTGCGATAGCGCCCAACGTTCTCCATGAGACATTGGCCGGGCTCTGCCACTGGCCGGTCGCCGCGACGATAAGCGCAAGGACGGCAAGCACGACACAGGTGCGCAGAAGGGTGACGTAGTCCGACGGCAGGCCGCTGACCCCGATCTTGGCGAAGATCGCTGTCAATGCGGCGAACACAGCAGAGAGAACGGCCCAGAACTGCCAGCTGGATGTCATTTTGGCGGCCTCGCTTCGGGGCGAGCCTATGCGATTGTGATGCGGGGGCCAAGCTGTCCTGAACAGGGCCGCCCCCCGGCATCTTCGCATGGTTTTGTCGCGGTGGAGACATTGTTTGCCGCCTGGGGCATCCGCAAACGAAAACGGCCCGTGGGGGGAGGACCCACGGGCCGTCTCGGGCAACTGCGGCAGACCGGGAGGAGGGGTCTGCCGCAGGATCCACTTACGAGTGGTAGGCCTGTTCGCCGTGGCTGGTGAGGTCGAGGCCCTGACGCTCGGTGTCGTTGTCGACCCGCAGACCCATGGTCATGTCCACCAGCTTGAAGGCGATGTAGGCCACGACGCCGGACCAGACGATGGTGATCAGCACGCCCTCGATCTGGATCCAGAGCTGGGCCATCATCGCGTAGTCGTCACCCTTGACCCCGCCGAAGGCAGCGGCCGAGAAGACGCCGGTCAGCACCGCGCCGACGATCCCGGCGACGCCGTGGATGCCGAAGACGTCAAGGCTGTCGTCGTATTTCATCTTCAGCTTCACCACGGTGACGAAGAAGTAGCTGGCGAGAGTCGCAAGCACGCCCAGGAGGATCGCGCCCATCGGGCCGACCGTGCCGCAGGCCGGGGTGATGGCGACAAGGCCGGTCACCATGCCCGAGGCCGCACCCAGCATCGAGGCCTTGCCGCGCTGCATCCCTTCGATCGCGCACCAGGCCAGGGTCGCGGCGGCGGTGCAGATGAAGGTGTTGATCATGGCCAGCGTCGCGCCGCCGTTCGCCTCGAGGTTCGAGCCGACGTTAAAGCCGAACCAGCCGACCCAGAGCATCGAGGCGCCGATCATGGTCATGACCATCGAGTGCGGAGCCATGTTGTCCTTGCCGTAGCCGATGCGCGGGCCGATCACGAGAGCTCCGACCAGCGCCGCGATGCCGGCGTTGATGTGGACCACGGTGCCGCCGGCAAAGTCGATCGCACCCTTGGCGAAGAGGTAGCCGTTGGCGTCCCAGACCATGTGGGCGATCGGGAAGTAGGAGAAGGTGCCCCAGAGGACCGAGAACACCAGCACGGACTTGAACTTAACCCGTTCTGCGAAGGCACCGATGATCAGCGCGGGCGTGATCGCCGCGAAGGTCATCTGGAAGGCGATGAACAGGTATTCCGGGATCACGTAGCCCGCCGAGAAGGTGGCGGACATGCTGTCGGCAGTGACGCCGGAGAGGAAGAGCTTGCCCGTGCCGCCCCACCAGGGCGAGGTCGAGCCGCCGAACGAGAAGGAATAGCCGTAGATCACCCACACGAGCATCATCACGCAGGCGATGACGGTGGTCTGCATCAGGATCGACAGCATGTTCTTCTGCCGCACCAGGCCGCCGTAGAACAGCGCAAGACCCGGGATCGTCATGAAGAGGACGAGGACGGTCGAGACCATCATCCAGCTGACGTCGCCCTTGTCCATGACCGGGACGACTTCCTCGACCACTTCAGCGGCGGCTTCGGTCGCCTCGGCGGTCGCTTCCTGCGCCCAGGCGGGCAGGCTGGCGAAGAGCGCGGCAGAGAGCGCGCCAAGGCCTGCGAGTTTGTTTTGGATTGTCATTTCAGGTGTTCCCCTCTTCCCCGCCGTTCACAGCGCGTCGTCATCGGTTTCGCCGGTGCGCACCCGCACGGCATGTTCAACGTCCAGGACGAAAATCTTTCCGTCGCCGATCTTGTCGGTCTTGGCGGTCTTCTGGATGGTCGCGACGACCTGATCGGACAGCGCGTCGGAGACGACGATTTCCAGCCGGACTTTCGGCACGAAGTTCACGGCATATTCCGCACCGCGATAGATTTCGGTGTGACCGGACTGGCTGCCGAACCCCTTGATCTCGGTCACCATCATCCCGCGCACGCCGATTGCGGTCAGCGCCTCGCGGACCTCCTCGAGCTTGAACGGCTTGATTGCTGCAATGATGAGCTTCACGTTTTTCCCCTCTGTTTTTGGCAGGCACCCAGGGGTGGGACCTTCGAGGGCCATGAGGCAGGCGAATGCTGCGGCTGCACAAGAATTGGTCGGCCTGCGGCGGGGTGGTCACGGGCGTTGGTGCACATTTTTTGCACTTTTTCCGGGCATCGCCTAACTATTGTGCATATTCGGGACGCGAATCACGGAGGACCTGACTTCGCTTTCGCGGAAATCCGGGATACTGTGCGGATCAATCGGGTCGGAATGACCCCAACGATGACCCTAGTCACGAGTGGCAAGAGCAGGCATGGCAACTGGAAACCGGGGGCGCGGCCCCCTTGTCGCGGACAAACGATATGCGACTTCCCGGTCGGGAGGGTCGTCCGGTGCGTCCTCGGGCGGGCCACGCAAGCCCGCGCCGACGAAGTCGCCCAAGGCTCCGCGTACGCGGCGGCGGGCGGCCCGGCCTGCGCGGCAGCACGGGCTGATCGTGGGCTTGATCCTGGCAATATGGCGGGTGCTGTGGGGCATCGCCTGGCGCGGCACTGCAATCGGCGCGCTGATCCTGGGCGGGTTCGTCTGGTACTATTACGCGCAACTGCCCGAGCTTGAGGCGCTGGTCGACGGCCGGGCGCGCGGGTCTGTCACGATGCTGGACCGGGAAGGCGAGGTCTTTGCCTGGCGGGGTGAGACCTTTGGCGGGATGGTGACGGCGGACAGCGTGTCGCCTGACCTGCATGATGCGGTCGTGGCGACCGAGGACAAACGGTTCTACTGGCACTTCGGAATCAGCCCGCGCGGCATTGCATCCGCGATCCGGATCAACCTGTCCGAGGGGCGGGGTGCGTTCGAGGGCAACGGCGGGTCCACGATCACGCAGCAGACGGCCAAGCTGTTGTGTCTGGGGGTCGAGTGGGACCCGACGCAGTGGAAGTCGGAGACCGACTACGAAAAGGACTGCCGCCGGGGCGGCATGTGGCGGAAGATCAAGGAAGTCCCCTTCGCGATGGCGATGGAGGCGAAGTATTCAAAGGAAGAGATCCTGACGATCTACTTCAACCGCGCCTATCTGGGCGCGGGCGCGCGGGGCTTCGAGGCGGCGGCGCAGCGCTATTTCGGCAAGTCGGCCAAGGACGTCAGCGCAGCCGAGGCTGCGATGCTGGCGGGGCTGTTGAAGGCCCCGTCAACCTATGCGCCGACGGCCAGCCTCAAGCGGGCGCAGGACCGGGCGGCGGTCGTCATCGGGCTGATGGAGGAGCAGGGTTATCTGACCAAGGCCGAGGCGGACGAGGCGCGGGCCAATCCGGCAACCCTGTCGAAGGCGGCCAAGCAGGTGTCGGGCGGATACTTCGCCGACTGGGTGATGGAGACGACGCCGGATTATCTGGCGCGGGACACGACGGAAGACGTCATCATCGAGACGACGCTGGACCAGAAGATGCAGAAGCAGGCCGAGGAAGCGCTGGCCTATATCTTCGAGACCAAGGTCAAGGCGGGGTCCGAGGCGCAGGCGGCCATCGTGGTGATGAGCGCGGACGGCGCGGTCAGGGCGATGGTGGGCGGGCGGAACACGCCGAACGCGGGCGATTTCAACCGGGCGACGCAGGCGGTGCGGCAGACGGGGTCGACGTTCAAGCCCTTCATCTATGCCGTGGCGATGGACCTTGGCTACAGCCCGCTGGATCTGGTCGAGGATACTCCGCTGTGCATCTACACGGCCGGGTCGGGCGACTGGTGTCCGCAGAACTATGACAAGGAGTTCAAGGGCCAGATCACGCTAACCCAGGCATTGGCCGAAAGCCGGAACATCCCGGCGGTCCGGGTGTCCGAGGCGGTGGGGCGCGATCTGGTGAAGCAGGTGGCGACGGATTTCGGCCTGGCGCAGAACTTCGCGGATGGTCCTGCGCTGGCGCTGGGCGTGTCGGAATCAACGCTGATCGACATGACCGGGGCCTTTGCAGGCATCCTGAACGGGGGGTCCTCGGTCGCGCCTTACGGGTTCGATGCGCTGAAGCTGAAGGGAATGGACGAGCCCCTGTTCGGCGCGGGCGGCGGGATCGGCGAACGGGTCATCAGCGAAAAGGCGGCGCGGGCGCTGACCTACATGATGACCGAGGTGCTGAACTCGGGCACCGGTGGCCGGGCGCGGCTGGACGACCGCGAGGCGGCGGGCAAGACCGGCACCACGCAAAGCGCGCGGGATGCCTGGTTCGTGGGCTTCACGGCGGATTATGTCGTGGGCGTCTGGATGGGCTATGACGACAACCGCCCGCTGTCCGGCGTCACCGGCGGCGGGTTGCCCGCGGAAATCTGGCATGAGGTGATGGTGCGGATCAACGAGGGCCAGCCCGGCAAGCCGCTGGTCACGGAAATCCCGGATTCGAGCTATGTGCCGATCGACCCCAGCACGACGGAAGGCGCGATCGCGGCCGAAGATGTGCCCTATTTCGACGACCCGAACGCGCCAAGCTATGATGAGGTCTATGTCGACCCGCTGACAGGCGAGAACATCCCGGTCTATGACGGGGCCCCGCCCCCGGGCGCGGTGCAGGAGGGGCCGGTGGAAGGTGGCGGCAACGGCGATCTTG
Organism: Rhodobacter sp. SY28-1; assembly: GCF_005222785.1. Classification (GTDB taxonomy): domain Bacteria; phylum Pseudomonadota; class Alphaproteobacteria; order Rhodobacterales; family Rhodobacteraceae; genus Tabrizicola. Next base: position 903,130 of record NZ_STGH01000002.1, read on the forward strand.
CCAGCCAGATCGAGAACCTTCTGGGCAACTGAGTCTTCCGTTGCGGCAATCGGGACAGGGTCGCAACTAAAGTGTAACCGTGCCCCTTGCCGAGGACGCGAAGGCGGCTAGCTGAAGCTTGGCTTGGGGATCTTATTCATGCCATCCACGACCCTGGATCTTGCGATCCTCCGCCACATGCCAGCATCAATGATGGTTCTGGACCGCGATCTTCGCTTTGTCATGGCAAGCGAAATGTATCTGCAAACGGTCGGGCTGGAGTTGAGCGACCTTCTCGGTCGCCATCTGTTTGAAATGTTTCCGGAAATCGAAGAGCGCCGCAACAGGCTTGAAGCGTCGATGCGGCTGGCGCTGAGCGGCGAAGGCAACGCCATCGACAGGCTGTTCTATTCGATCCCCGATCCCGAAGACCGGACCCGCACGACCGAAGCCTGGTGGCGGTGTCGGCACAATCCGCTGCCGAACTGTGACGGCAGCATCGACCATGTCGTGCAGATCACCGAAAACATCACCGAGCTGGTCCGCGCCGAAGAAATGAAGACCGCAATTGCGCATGAGATGCAGCATCGGGTCAGCAACCTGCTGAGCCTGGTGCAGATCATCGCGCGGCGGACGGCAGCGCACGCCGACACGATGCCCGCGTTCCTGGAGCGGTTCGACGAACGGCTGCAGTCGATGGCGCGGACCCATTCCTATCTTGCAGGCGGCAACTGGAACCGCATGTCGATCCGCGAGATGGTGGCGCGACAGCTGGAACATGGCCACGGCGATCTTGCCGGTCAGATTGCCATTGGCGGGCCGGACATATCACTGGGCGCCAGCGAGGCGCTGATGTTGTCGATGGCCATTCACGAGCTGACCACGAACTCGCTGAAATACGGCGCCCTGCGGGACGCTGAGGGCAAGCTGGACGTCACCTGGTCGAAGTCGCCCGGCAAGGGGTTCAACTTTGACTGGACGGAAACCGTTTCCACGCCGGTCACCCCGTCCAGCCGGAACGGCTTTGGCTCGATGATCCTGGACACCATCGTGCCCAACCAGCTGGGCGGCACGGCAAGCCGGGACTTCGCGCCGGGTGGGCTGCGCTACCGGATCGCGGTCGAGGACCGTTCGGTCCCCGCCTGATCCGGGCGGGCGTCAGAGGGTCTTCAGATCGGCGATCAGCCGGTCAAGGTCGCCGCCGCGCTGGTCGAGCAGAGCGCCCATCTCGGTGCGCTCGGACGCCAGCATGTTCACGCCCTCGATGATGATGTTGAAGAACAGGCTTTTCCCGGACTTGTCGCTGACGTGCCAGCGCACTTCGAACGGGGACTGGCCCTTGAGCCGGGCGGTCGAGATCACCTCGAAGTAGCTTTTCAGCGCCTTAGCCTCGGCCACGTCGATCCGCCCGCCGATGAATTCGCGGAAGCGGCGGCCGTATTTGCGGCTGATGTAGCCCTGAAAGGCCTTGGTATAGGCGGAAAGCTGGGCCTTCGAGGCCGAGCGGGCCGCCGTGCCGAGGACCGACCGCGCGATGGCGGGCACATCGGCGTAGCGGGAGAAGAGTTTCTCGAAATCCTTCAGCATGGCGCTTTCGGACTTGCCCGAGTTGATGATCGAATTGATGTCGGCGACCGTCTTGTCGACCAGCGCCTTCGCCGCATCCGCCGTCAGCGCCAGCGCCGGGAAGGGCAGCGCCGAGGCGGCTGCCGCTGCGGCCAGTGTCAGGCCGAACTGGCGGCGGGATAGGGTCGTATCACTGGGCATAGGGGTCCTCGTAAGGGTCGATAAAGCCGTCGTCGCTGGGCGCATCGGCATAGGGGTCGATGAACCCGTCGTCACTTGCGCCGTCCCCGCCGAGCACAGTCTTGCCGCGCGACAGGGTGAACCGACGGTTCTGCAGGTAGAGCAGCCGTGCCTGAGCATAACTGTCTGCCGAGTCATATAGGAGCGAATCCACCGTATCCGAGAAGCGGGCGCGATCACCAAGGCGTGAGAAGAGCCGGATACCCAGCGCCGCGTTCGCCTCGCGCACCGGGAACACCCGTCTGACCGGGTCGAAGGCGGTATCGACGACCATCCCCACCGTGTCGCGCACGGTCGATGGTCCGGCGAGCGGGAGTTCCAGGTAAGGGCCTTCGCCCACGCCCCAGACATGCAGCGTCTCGCCAAAGTCGGTCGGCTTGCCGTCCAGTCCAAGTTCCGAGGACACGTCGAGCAGGCCCGCGAGGCCGAAGGTCAGGTTGACACCCAGCCGCAGGGTGTTCTGCCCCGCGTCGGCCAGCCGAAGCTGCAAGAGGTTGTTGGCGATGTCACCCGGCAGCGAAAGAGTGTCGGCGAGGTTGTCGACGCCCTGGCGGACAGGTTCGGGCACGATACCGACGCCTTGCGACGCCGGGCCGACCAGGGCGCGGTCGACGCCCTTGTTGAAGGCATGCACCTTGCGGTTGGCGGGTTCGAACGGGTCATTGATCGCGTTCGGCCCGGACGGGGCCGCACAGCCCGCAACAAGGCAGGCCGACACCACCAGGGCCGAAATCGGCGAGGACCGCCTTGAAATAAATGGAATGTTCAGACCCATTTCCCTACTGTCCGGCGCGTGTGCCGCAAACAATAGTCTTCGGCAGCCGTGGGCCAAGGCATAAGACCCCGTATTGACCAAGACAACGGTCAAACGTGGCAGATGCGTCGCGCATGGCGGGAAGACGCCAAGGAAGGACCGATGTCAGAGACCGCGACCGACGCGACCCGGACCCCGCACCGAGGCCCTGCCGGGCTGGCCGAACTTGCTGCCGCCCGCGCGGCCTCGCGGCAGGCGGTGCTCACGGCCTTCCTGTTCTCGGCGCTGGTCAACGTGCTGATGCTGACGGCACCTTTGTACATGCTGCAGGTCTATGACCGGGTGCTGGTGTCGCGGTCGGAGGAAACGCTGCTGGCGCTGTCGCTGCTGATGGCCTTCCTGTTCCTGATCATGGGCCTCCTGGACCATGCGCGGGGGCGGATCATGGCGCGGGTCGGGGCTCGGCTGCAGGAACAGCTGGACCCGCGCATGCTGTCGGCCGCCTTTCGCCGCCTGACCGTGGCGCCGCAGGACGTGGCGGCGCAGGCGGCGCAGCGCGATCTGGACGCGATCGCGCGGTTCTGGGCCTCGCCCGTCATCCTGGCGCTGTTCGACGCGCCCTGGGCCCCCGTGTTCATCGCCGCGATCTTCGTCTTTCACCCCTGGCTGGGCTACCTGGCCGTGGCGGGCGGTCTGGTCATCGTGGCCTTGAGCTGGCTGAACCAGCACGCCACCGTGGGGCCATTGCAGGCGTCGAACCTGGCAAACCTGGCCGCCGAGCGGCAGGCCGAGAACCTGAAGCAGGAATCCGAACTGGTGCAGTCGCTGGGGATGGCCGGGGCGGCCTTTGCCCGGCTGAAAGCGCGGCGGGATGCGTCGCTGGATGCCGGGCTGCAGGCTTCGGACGCGGCGGGGCGGTATTCGGTGCTGATCAAGACCTTCCGGCTGTTCCTGCAATCGGCGATGCTCGGGCTGGCGGCCTGGCTGGTCCTGCAGGAAGAACTGTCGGCGGGGGCGATGATTGCGGCCTCGATCCTGATGGGACGGGCGCTGCAACCGGTGGAGCAAGCGGTGAGCCAATGGGCCGTGGTGACCCGCGCCCGGCAGGCCAAGACCCGGCTGGCAGGACTGCTGGCCAATGCGCCGCCGCTGCCGCCCCGGACCGACCTGCCCCGCCCGAAGGCGCAGGTCGAGGTGCAGGCGCTGACGGTGGTGCCGCCCGGCGGCACCGCGCCCGTCCTGCGCAACCTGAGCTTCACCCTTCCCCCCGGGCAGGCGCTGGGGGTGATCGGGCCGTCGGGTTCGGGCAAATCCTCTCTGGCGCGCGCGTTGACCGGGGTCTGGCCACCGTCCGCAGGCCGCATCCGGCTGGATGGCGCGACGCTGGACCAGTACGACCCCGACCGCCTGGGCAGCTACGTCGGCTATCTGCCGCAGCGGGTGACCCTGTTCGACGGCACCATCGCCGAGAACATCGCGCGGTTGCAGCCGGGGGCCGATGCGGCGGGGGTGGTGGCGGCGGCGCAGGCGGCGGCGGCGCATGACATGATCCTGAAGCTGCCGAATGGCTATGACACGCAGGTCGCGACGATGGGCAGCCAGCTGTCCGGCGGCCAGATCCAGCGCATCGGTCTGGCGCGGGCGCTGTATGGCGACCCGGTGCTCTTGATCCTGGACGAGCCGAACTCGAACCTCGACAACGACGGGTCGATTGCGCTGAACACGGCGATCCGGGCGGCCAAGGCGCGGGGCGCCTCGGTCATGATCATGGCGCATCGTCCGCAGGCGATCCAGGAGTGCGAGCTGCTTCTGGTGCTGCACGAGGGCGCCACGGCGGCCTTCGGTCCACGCGACGCAGTGCTTCGGGAGGCGGTGCGCAACGCGGGCGACATCGCGAAGTCCGCAGCGCCCGGGGGTGTGGCATGATGGCTTCGCGCATTTCGGTCCGCCGCCCGGTTCTTTTGGGACTGGCCGCCGCCGTGGTTCTGGTGGCGGGCTTTGGCCTTTGGGCCACGATGACCCGGATTTCCGGTGCCATCGTCGCGCCGGGTCAGATCGAGGTCGAGCAGGACCGCCAGATCGTCCAGCATCCCGACGGGGGCGTGGTCGAGGCGATCCTGGTCACCGAAGGCGCAAGGGTTGCGGCGGGCGATCCGCTGATCCGGCTGGACGGCGCGGCCCTGCGGTCGGAACTGACCATCGTCGAGGGGCAGCTGTCGGAACTTGCGGGCCGGTCCGCCCGGCTGACGGCAGAGCGTGACGGGACCGAGAGCCTGAGCTTTGACGCGGACATCCTGGCGCTGGCCGAAACCTCGCCCGAGGTCGCGGTGCAGCTGGACGGGCAGAAGCGGCTGTTCGAGGCGCGCAAGGCGACGCTGGCCGAACAGCGCGAACTTCTGACCCAGCGCATCGGCCAGATCACCGAACAAGCGAACGGAATTGCCGCGCAAAGTGCCGCGCTGGCCACCCAGCTTGACCTGATCGAACAAGAGCTCGCCTCGCAGCAAAGCCTCTTGGACAAGGGGCTGGCGCAGGCCGGGACGGTGCTGGCGCTGCAACGCGAACAGGCGCGGCTGCAGGGGCAACTTGGGGAACTGGCTGCCGACCTTGCGCGCACCAAGGGCCAGGTGACCGAGATCGAGATCGAGATTTCCAGTCTCGCCACCCGGCGGCGCGAGGAAGCGACCGCGGAACTGCGCCAGATCGGGCCGACCATCCTGGAACTGGCCGAGCGCCGCCGGGCGCTGGCCGAACGGATCGACCGGCTGGAGATCAGGGCGCCGGTCGCGGGGATCGTGCTGGGGCTGCAGGTCACCACGCCCCGCGCGGTGCTGCGGCCCGCCGATCCGGTGCTGTTCGTCATCCCGCAGGACCGGCCGCTGATCATCACCGCCCGCATCGCGCCGATCCATATCGACGAGGTCGCGGTGGGCCAGGCGGCGGAACTGGTGTTCTCGGCCTTTTCGTCACGCGACACGCCGCATCTGAAGGGCCGGGTCACGCTGGTGTCAGCCGATGCGCTGACGGATTCGAACACCGGCGCCACCTTCTACACGGCCGAACTGCAGCTGGACGAGGGCGAGCAGGCGCGCCTGGGCGACCGCGCGCTGTTGCCCGGGATGCCGGTCGAGGTCTTCCTGCAGACCGGGCGCCGCACGCCGCTGGCCTATCTGGTGAAGCCCTTCACCGACTACTTCGCCCGCGCCTTCCGCGAAAGCTGAGACTCAGGCGGGATCAGGCCGACAGGGCGGGCGATTGTCCGGAAATACTGCACGACGCCCGCGACTTGGCCCAGACTGACCCTTAAATGGCCACAAATCTTGGGCTAGATGGCGCTCAACCAGAACGAGTCGGTGGAAACCGGAGCAGAATTGGGCGGAATTGTGGCAAGCGGGACCGCGATGATCGAAGGGCTGCGCAGCAAACTGCGGCTTGGCAGCATGGCCGGGACGGACAGCTGGTTCCGCAGCTGGATGCTGCGCGCGACGGCGGCGGCGGTCCGGGCCTTCCTGGTGATGATCCTGATCGTGATGCCCTCGGTCATCCTGCCGGGCATCGGCACCGATACCAAGCAGATCGTGGCCCTGGTCGCCCTTTTCGGGGGCGCGCTGGTCTTCTTCGAATACAATGCCGTCTACCCCAGCCTGATCGAGTTCCGCGACGGCGCGCCCTACAACCGCATCCGCTATCTGATGATGCTGACCATCGTGGTCTTCCTGTCGGCCATCGTGGCGGACCTGGAGAACTCGACCACCGTGACCCGGCTGTTTCATGCCCTGGGTCTGATCATCGGCTCGGCGCTGGACTTTCCCTATTCGCCGGTGCGCCTGGCCAGCTACATGCTGGACAACACCGCGACTGCCGCCCAGATCGCGCAGGTCAAGGTCGCGGCGGGGACGGCTTACCTGATCTCGCTGTTTTCGCTGGCGCTGTTCGTCATCGTGCTGAAGCTGGCTGGCTGGCCCTCGACCAAAAGCGCGTTCAACGTCTGGGTCAACCTGCCCACGTTCGAGCCGACGGCGGGCGGCGATGTCGTCGACCGACTGGTGCGCGATTCGCATGCGAACCTGGCGGTGGGGTTCCTGCTGCCCTTCGTGATCCCGGCGATCATCGCCGTCCTGACCCGCGGCATCCCGGCCGAGACGCTGACCTCGCCGCAGACGCTGATCTGGGCGATGGCGCTGTGGGCCTACCTGCCCGCCGCGCTGATCATGCGGGCCGTGGCCATGGCGCGCATCGCCGACATGATCCGGATCAAGCGCGCGGCCAAGCTGGCGGTCCTTGGCGCGATCGAGCCGAGCCGGCTGGACCGCGATGATGACGACGACGAGGATGACGAGGATCTTTAAGGTCGGGGTTGCCCTGACTTCGCTGGCCTTGCTGCCCGGATCGGCCAGCGCGGAGAGCTTGCGCATTGCCACCTGGAATGTCGGGCTGGACCGGACCGGGCCGGGACTTCTGGTGCAGGACCTGGAGCGCGGCGAGGATCCGCAGGTCGCGGCCGTGGTGCGGGTGCTGGTGGCGCTGGATGCCGATGTGATCCTGCTGACGGCTTTCGACTATGACCGGGGCGGCGTTGCCCTTGGGCTTCTGGCCGACCGGTTGACAGTGGCGGGCGCGCAATACCCGCATCGCTTTGCCTTCCGGCCCAATACCGGTATGCAGACCGGGTTCGACGTTGACGGCAACGGCCGTATCGGCGACCCGCGGGATGCGCAGGGCTTTGGCCTCTTCTCCGGTCAGGGCGGAATGGCGATCCTGTCGCGCCTGCCGGTCGACGCGGACGGGGCGCGGGACTTTTCCGATTTCCTCTGGCGCGACCTGCCCGGTGCGCTGGTGCCCGACGACATGGACCCCGGACTGGTTGCGGTGCAGCGGCTGGCCACCACCGGGTTCTGGGACGTGCCTTTCATCACCCGGGACGGCCCGTTGCACCTGTTGGCCTGGCACGCGACGCCGCCGGTCTTTGACGGGCCCGAAGACCGCAACGGCCGCCGCAACCATGACGAGGCAGCGTTCTGGCGGCTGTTCCTGGAGGGTTCGCTGCCGATGGCGCCTCCGGCCGCGCCCTTTGTCCTTCTGGGCGACGGCAACCTGGACCCGGCGGATGGCGAAGGGCTGCGGGAGGGGATTGCGTCCCTGCTGGCGCATCCCGCCCTGCAGGACCCGGGGCCGCGCGGAAGCCATGACAGGGAGGAGCCTGCACACACGGGCGACCCGGCGCTGGACACGGTGATCTACGACGACCTTGGCGGGTTGCGGCTAGACTATGTGCTGCCGGAGGCGGGGCTGAAGGTGACAGGCTCGGGCGTGCTGTGGCCGCAGGATACCGGCCCTCTGGCCGCCGACCTGACCCTGGCCTCGCGCCATTTTCCGGTCTGGGTCGACCTGGAGTTGCCGCCCGCGGAACCTTGACCCCGCGCGGCGCTTTGGCTAGGCCCTGCCCGACCCAACACTCGCGGAGCATGTCATGGCCAACCCGTCCCTTTTGATCCTTGCCGGCGACGGCATCGGCCCCGAAGTCATGGCCGAGGTGAAGAAGATCATCGGCTGGATGGGCGCCAAGCGCGGTGTCCAGTTCGACGTCAGCGAAGACCTGGTCGGCGGCTGTGCCTATGACGTGCATGGCGTGCCGCTGGCGGATGCGACGATGGCCAAGGCGCAGGAAGTGGACGCGGTTCTGCTGGGTGCCGTGGGCGGGCCGAAGTACGACAAGTTGGACTTTTCCGTCAAACCGGAGCGGGGCCTTTTGCGCCTGCGCAAGGAGATGGACCTGTTTTCGAACCTGCGCCCGGCGCAGTGCTTTGACGCGCTGGCCGATTTCTCCAGCCTGAAGAAGGAGGTCGTAGCCGGTCTGGACATCGTGATCGTCCGCGAACTGACCAGCGGAGTCTACTTTGGCGAACCGCGGGGGATCTTCAAGGAAGGCAACGAACGCGTTGGGATCAACACCCAGCGCTACACGGAATCGGAAATCGCCCGGGTGGCGAAGTCGGCCTTTGAACTGGCGCGGAAGCGGTCGAACAAGGTCTGCTCGATGGAGAAGGCCAACGTGATGGAATCGGGCATCCTGTGGCGCGACGTGGTGCAGGAAGTGCACGACCGCGACTATCCGGATGTGGAACTGTCGCACATGTATGCCGACAACGGCGCGATGCAGCTGGTGCGCTGGCCCAAGCAGTTCGACGTGATCGTGACGGACAACCTGTTCGGCGACGTGCTGTCCGATTGCGCGGCGATGCTGACCGGATCGCTGGGGATGCTGCCCTCGGCGTCGCTTGGCGCGCCGATGGCCAATGGCCGCCCGAAGGCGCTGTATGAACCCGTCCACGGCTCGGCCCCCGACATCGCGGGTCAGGGCAAGGCGAACCCGATCGCCTGCATCCTGTCCTTCGCGATGGCGCTGCGCTATTCGTTCGACATGGGCGAGGAAGCGACGCGGGTCGAGAAGGCCGTGGAAAAGGTGCTGGCCGATGGTGTCCGCACCGCTGACCTGATGGGCCCGGAGGGCGGCACTCCGGTCTCGACCAGCCAGATGGGCGACGCGATCCTCGCGGCGCTGGACGCAAGCCTCTGACTGCATGGAAGAATGGCTGATCAGCGAGGACTTCGTTAACTACTGGACCGCCTCAAGGCTATTGCTTGGTGGTCAGGTTCTCGATCTCTACGCTGATCAGGCGACGTACTTCCGGCACCTGACCGATCAGTTTGGTCCGGACTACCCCTGGCGCAACTGGAGCTACCCTCCGCACTACCTTCTGCTAGTCTGGCCATTGTCGTTGGTCGGCTATGTTCCCGCGTTTGTGGCTTTCCTGACGACCACTCTGCTTGTCTACCTTCTGGCACTGCGCGGCTTCGTTGGTTCCGTCAGGCCAGGCATCGTGGCAACCGCTGTTCTGGTCCTGCCCGCCCTCGTGAACAATATCCAGCATGCGCAGAATGGCTTCCTGACCTCGGCCCTTATGCTGGGCGGGCTGGCGCTGCGGATGAAGCAGCCCATCCTGGCGGGCATTCTGATTGGCTGCCTTACAATCAAGCCACAACTTGGATTGCTGATCCCGCTTTTTCTGGTGATGGAACGACAATGGCGGGTGATCGCCTCGGCCACGGTGACCACAGTTGTGCTGGTGGCACTGTCGGGCTGGCTGTTCGGATGGGAAACCTGGACGGGTTATGTAACCGAGACGCTGCCCTACCAATCAAGAGTGATGACTGAGTTCCAAGGCATCTTCCTTGGGATGATGCCCAGCGTGTTCGGCACAACGCGGGTACTTCAGATTGATCCGGGCCTTGGGTTGACCCTGCATCTCGCGGTGGCCATTCCGGCTTTGGCCGCTGGTGGCCGAGTGCTGTGGCACTGTCCCGATGCCGAGCTACGCGCTGCGCTGTTGGTCATGACAACGCTGGTCGTTACGCCCTACTGGCTGACCTATGACTACGGCATCGCCGCCGGAGCGCTTGTGCTGTGCTACAGCCGGATCGTCGGACAGTCCAAGGCCGCAGATCAGAGGCGCGCCTGTCTGTTCCTTGCCGCAGTAGTCCCTCTGGTGGCGATTCCGATATGGCTCATCGGGCTGCCGATTGCGCCGCTATTGGTGTTCTTGGGGTACTACGCAGTCCTGAAGACCGCCGCGGCCTCAGGTTCGCAAGCGATGCCCCGATCATCCTGAGGTCCGCCCGGCGCCGCTTGCGACGCCAGACCGAGACCGGCCTGTTGTTGCCGCCAGCCGTCGGACCCAAACCTTGTCCAGCTTTGTCAGACAGGCTCTCGTCGCTTTGCCCGCGCTCCTGCTTTTGCCCGATGACGCCCGGCGATGAACTTGCTATGCGTGCCAGCGCAGCGTGCCCCGTGCCGTCCCAGAGTCACCCGTAACCGATCATGTCGATTCTCACTGGCAATTTCCGGGGCTTGTATCTCGGGCTTCTGGGCTTTGGCCTGTTCTCGTTGGCCGATGCCACGATCAAATTCCTGGGCGGGACCTACAGCCCGGTGCAGATCGTGGCCTTCGCGGGCCTGTTCACCCTGCCCCTGATCGGCCTTCTGTGGCTGAAGGCGCCGGTGCCGCTGCGCCCTGTCCATCCCTGGCTGATGGCGATCCGCACCGCGGCGCTGATCGGCAACGGGCTTCTGGTCACCTACACCTTCACGGTCATGCCGCTGGCGCAGGCCTATGCGATCTTCTTCACCCTGCCGCTGGTCCTGACGCTGCTGGCCGTGCCGGTCCTGGGCGACCGGATCGACCTGATCGCCGGGCTGGCGGTGATCCTGGGCCTCGTCGGCGTCGTCGTGGCGCTGAATCCGGGGCGGGTGGAGTTCGACATCGGCCATCTTGCCGCGGTCGGCGGGGTGATCCTCGCCGCCGTCCACTATCTGATCGTCCGCAAGACCGGCGGGGCCGAGGCGAATGTGCCGATGCTGCTGTATCCGGTGCTGGGGCAGACGGTGTCGGCCTTCCTGCTGCTGCCGGGCCGCTATGTGCCGATGCCGATGGCCGATCTGGCCACGGTCGCCGGTCTGTCGCTGGCGGGGTTCTGCGGCACGCTGATGATCTTCGCGGCCTATCGCGCCGCGGCCCCGATCATCGTTGCGCCCACACAATATTCCCAGATCGCCTGGGCCGCCCTGTTCGGAGCCCTCTTATTCGGCGAGCCGATGACCTGGCACGCGGCCGTCGGCATGGCGATCATCGCGGCGGCCGGCTTCATGGTCGTTGCCCGGCAGGACCGGCACCTGCCCGCCCAAACCGAGTGACCGGGCCCGAAAGCGCGCCTCCCGGCCCTTGCACTTGCCCTGGTTTCGGGCGACAGTGCTGGCGCTAACAGGGTGCTTCGACAAGTGCCCAAAGCTTCGGAAAACTCACGATGTCCCCCACCCTGCGCGGAGCGCTTCTGTCGCTGGCCGCTTTCGCGTTCTATGCCACCCACGACGTCGTGGTGAAGTATCTGGGTGGTCACTATTCCTCGTTCCAGACGATGTTCTTTGCGGGCCTGATGAGCTTTCCGCTGATCACGATCCTGCTCTTGTCCGACCGGCGCGACGGCACGCTGATCCCCCGGCATCCCTGGTGGACGGCGATCCGCACTGTCAGCGCGGTGGTGACCGGGGCGATGGGGTTCTATGCCTTTTCCGTCCTGCCGATGGCGACCTGCTATGCGATCTTCTTCGCGATGCCGCTGTTCATCACCCTGATGGCGATCCCGATGCTGGGCGAGAAGGTCGGCCTGCGCCGGGGCATTGCGGTCATCGTGGGCCTTCTGGGCGTCATCATCGTCCTGCGCCCCGGCAGCGGCGATGGCTTTTCGCTGGGCCATCTGGCGGCGCTGGGGGCGGCCACGACGGGGTCGCTGAGTTCGATCATTGTGCGCAAGATCGGGCGGGATGAGCGGTCGGTCGTCCTGATGCTGTATCCGATGGTCCTGACCTTCATCACCACCGGCGCGCTGATGCCCTTTGTCTACCAGCCCATGCCGGTGCAGGACCTGTCGCTGACCGCGGTAATGGCTGTTCTTGGCACCCTTGGCGCGCTTGCCAGCATTGCCGCCTATCGCATCGCCCCGGCAATCATCGTGGCCCCGATGCAGTATTCCCAGATCCTTTGGGCCGCACTTTATGGCTGGCTGTTCTTTGACGAATCCGTCGACCTCTACACCGGCGTCGGCTCGGCCGTCATCATCGCCTCGGGGATCTACATCGTACTGCGCGAAAGCACTCCGACGATCAGCCAGAACCGCCCGGTGCTGGAAAACCGGTCGCGCTGGGAGATCGGTACCTTCCCGAGGATTTCAACCTGGCTGAAGCGGGGCGAAAGGGGTGGCGATCAGGCGTGAGGCCTCTTGCCAAAGCCGGGCGGACGGGATAACCCGCAGCCCACGGTCGGAGCGTAGCGCAGTCTGGTAGCGCACCTGCTTCGGGAGCAGGGGGTCGGAGGTTCGAATCCTCTCGCTCCGACCAAATTCCCGAAATCTCGTCAGCGCGAACGGTTGGCCCAGGCCTTGGCGATATAGGTCGCGGTCATCAGGTCCAGATGCGCGCCGCCGCCGTTCTTGGCGACGGTGATCTCGTCATCGGATCGGCGGGCGTAAAGGCCCGGATCATCGTAGAAATCGGCGATGACGTCGGCTTCGGTGATCGCGCCCGAGGCGATGGGGTCTATAAGTTCGCCGATGTGGTGGACGGTCGTGGCGCGGGCGTCGACGAAGATACGTGCGCGGGACATGGCGCGGTCGTCGACCTCGCGCATGGCGGGGGTGTAGGCGCCGATCAGGTCGAGGTGCTGGCCGGGCTGTAGCCAGTCGCCCTTGATGACCGGAGAGGTTGCCATCGTTGCGCAGCAGATCACATCGGCGGATTTGACGGCCGTTTCCAGGTCGTCGGCGACCGGCAGACCCATCGCCTCGGCCGTGGCGCGGGTGCGGCTCCAGATGGTGAAGCGGGCCTCGGGGAAGGCGCTGGAATAGGCGCTGACCATGTTTCGCGCGACGGTGCCCGCGCCCACCAGGAGGAAGTTCCGCGACCCCTTCCTGGCGAGGCGGGTGGCGGACAGGAGGCTGTCACCGGCGGTCTTCCACTTGGTCACCATGTGGAAGTCGAGAAGGGCCGTCAGTTCCCCGGTCACGTCGTCGAAGAGGTTGACGATCCCATTGATCGTGGGTTTGCCGCGCGCTGCGTTGCCGGGGACGATGGTGCCGATCTTGACCAGCGCGCCCAGCCCGTCGATCCAGGCGCCTCGGTCCAGAAGTGTGTCCACGCCGCGATACAGAAGAAGGTCGGCGATCTCGGCCCTGGGCAGGCGGTGGCCGGCCTCAAGTGCTGCGGTCAGGCCCGCCCAGGTCAGATGGGCCTCAGCCTCCAGCGGGATCATCTCGACGGTCATAGTCCGGCCTCTTCGTTGGTCAGAAGTCCCTCGGCCACCAGGCGCGCGGCCCAGCCTTGCCAGCTTTCGAACTGATGCGTGCGCCAGCCCCGGCGGGCGGCGGCCACGATGTTTTCGGCCTTGTCATCGGCGAAGATCAGGCGGTCGGGGGGCAAGCCGCAATCCTCCTCGACCGCCTGGTAGATGCGGGGGTCGGGCTTGGAGACCTTGAGGCGGCCCGAGACATACTCCCGGTCGAACTCGCCCAGGAAATCCAGTTTGTCACGGGCTTCCTCGTAGGAATAGCTGCCGAAGTTGGTCAGGCAGAAGACCGGCACGCCCTTTTGCCGCAGGGCTCGGAGGAGGGCGATGGAGCCTTCGATCCGGGGGCTCGCCAGGTCGATCCAGCGGTCGTACCACATGCGGACCTCAGGGGCCCAGTCGGGGTGGCGGTCGGCCCAGTCGTAGATCGTCTCGCGGAACAGGGCGCCGTCATCGACCAGCGCGTTCATGTGGTGGAGGTCGACCTCGGCAAAGAGCCGTTTGCGCCGGTCCTCGCCCAGAACGCGGTCGTAGAAGGCTTCGGGCTGCCAACGGGTCAGGACGTTGCCGATGTCGAAGATCACTGCCTCAGGCTGCATCCGTTTCCCGTTTCCGCACCGTTTCGCGCCAGATCACATAAAGGCCCGAGCCGCAGATGAGCGCAATCCCTACCCAGGACACGGCATCGGGGAAGGTGCCGAAGACGACGAGGCCCCAGAGGATGGCGAGCGGCATGCCGACATATTCGAAGGGAGCGATCAGCCCGGCCTCGATCGTGCGGTAGGCTTGGGTGACCATCAGCCCGCCGATGCCCACCGACAGTCCGGTGGCCAGGAAGACCGGCCAATCTGCCATGGGCGGCCAGATCCAGGGGCGGAACAGGAAGGCCCAAAGCTCGCTTTCGGTGGCAAGGTGCCCGTCGCCGACCCAGAGGCCCATGCACAGGCTGACCACGATGAACCCGGCCTGAACGTAGAAGGACAGGGTCATCGCGCTTTCGGTGCCGCCCATGTGGCGGGCCAGAAGGTTGCCTGAGGCGTAGAGCACGGCCGAGATCAGCACGAGGAGCGCGGCAGGCTGGATCACCCCGGCGCCGGGACGCAGCATGACGATGACGCCCAGCATGCCCACGATAACGGCCGCCCAACGGCGCGGGCCGACCTTTTCCTGCAGGAAGACGATGGAAAGGAGCGTGACCACGATCGGGCTGACATAGGCCACAGCGACGGCATCGGCCAAGGGCATCGCGGCCAGGCCGACGAAGAAGGTCACGTTCGACACCATGACGATCAGGACACGCGCCAGATGGGTGACCGGTCGGCTGGTGGCGATCTGGCTGAACCCGCGCTCGGACACCCCAATGACCGTCAGGATGAAGGCCATGGCGACGAAGGCGCGGATCAGGATCACCTGGTGCAGCGCATAGCCGTCCGAGAGGAACTTGATCGAGACATCGTTGATCGAAAAGATCAGCGTGCCGCCGATGGCGAACAGGATGCCGGTCAGGGCTGGGGAACGTGCCATGCGGGCAGAGAAGCGGGGCGCCCTGGTTCCGTCTGTCCTGCCTGCGACATCAGGTGGCGCGGGCAGGCAGGGATGTCTCAGGGGTTGGTGGCCGGGGCGTCGGGGGCCGGGGCCTCGGTCGCGTCAGGGGCCGGTGCCTCGGTTGCGGGCGCTTCAGCAGGCGCTTCGGTCGGAGTTGCTGCAGCAGCGGCTGCGTCGGCGTCGGCAGCCATCTTTTCCAGTTGCGCCTGCAGGTCGGCCACCTGCTTTTCCAGCGCGGCCTTCTCGCCCTCCATCGTCACCAGTGCGGCTTCGGTCGCCTCAAGCCCGGCCTGGAGGGACGTCACCTTCTGGCTGGACTGGTAGGCGTAGAAGCCGAGGATGGCGAGCGACGCTATCACGATGGCCAGGACAAGGTTCTTCATCCGCAACTCTCCAGATCGGCGCTTTGTGGCGCACCTGACCACATGCGCCTTCGCCGCACAAGCGCGTTGGCTGGGCAGGATGGGGTCTGGGGTGGAGAGGACGGCGTCAACAGAACCTGGCCGCCCACAGCCAAGCCCTTGAAAAGACTGACGTGTGGAATCCGTTCGCGCCGGTCAGGCGGGATCGGCGAAGACCTGGACCCAGTAGTAGCGCAGCGCCGCGCGGTTGCCGCGGATCGGGCGGTCGTCGGCCTGGTAGACCAGTGCGATCCCGGTCTCTTGCATCCGGCAGTTCAGGATGTTGCGGCGGTGGCCCGAGCTTTGCAGCCAGCCGCGCACCACCTCGCCCGCCGATTTCTGGCCCGCCGCGATGTTTTCTGCAGCCGACCGGAAACTGTAGCCCTGCCGCTTGATCCGCGAGGACATCCGGCTGCCGTCCTTGCCGGAATGGCCGAAGAAGTTCTGCTCGGCCATCGCGCGCGCATGGGACTTCGCCGCCGCCATCAGTTTCGGATTGACCCGCAGGGGACCGCAGCCCGCCTTGGCCCGGGCTGCGTTGATTGCCGACAGGACAGAGTCGGCGGGACTTGCGCTGACGGGTGGGGCCAGAGCCAGCGAGAAGGCAACGAGGAGGGCGCTAGGCCAGGAAAGCCTGGGCATGGAAGGACACATGGTCTTCCATGAAGGTCGAGACAAAGAAATAGCTGTGGTCATAGCCCTTCTGCATCCGGAACGTCCCCCCCTGTCGCGCAAGCGCCATCGCTTCGGCCAGCGCTTCGGGGCGGAGCTTGTCGAGGAACTGGTCGGAGCTTCCCTGATCGACCAGCAGCGGGCCATCGAATCCCCGGCGCCGCATCAGCAAGGTGGCATCATGCGCCGCCCATGACGACTCGTCGGTCCCGAGATAAGCAGAAAATTGCGGACGGCCCCAATCGCTCGCCGTCGGGTTGCAGATCGGCGCAAAGGCCGAGGCGGATTTGAAACGGCCCGGAAAGCTCATCGCGATGGTGAGCGCACCGTGGCCGCCCATGGAGTGGCCGGTGATGCCTTGCGCCTCTTCCGCAAGGGGGAAAGCGTTGAACAGGACGCGGGGCAGTTCCTCGGTCACATAGTCCCACATGCGGAAATGCGGCGCCCAGGGCTTTTGGGTCGCGTTGACGTAGAACCCCGCGCCCTGCCCCAGCGCGAAGTCGGGGTCATTGGCCACCCCTTCGCCGCGAGGCGAGGTGTCGGGGAAGACCAGTGCGATCCCGGCCTCGGCGGCCCAGCGCTGCGCCCCCGCCTTTATCATCGCGTTTTCATGCGTGCAGGTCAGGCCGGACAGGAACCACAGGAGCGGAACGGGGCCGTCCTCGGCCTGGGCGGGCAGGAAGAGGCCGAAGGTCATGTCGCAGGCGCAAGAGACGGAGGCATGGGTGTAGACGCCCTGGACGCCGCCGAAGGCCCGGTTCTCCGAGACGGTTTTCATATGTAGCCCCCCTGGCTGAGTAGCGCGATCACGGCTGTCACGGTCAGCACCGATGCGGCGGTGGACAGGAGGATCGCGGTGGAAACACGTTGCGGCGCGACGCGGTAGTGCTGCGCCAGGATGAAGACGTTGCCCGCCACCGGCAAGGCCGAGGCGGCAATCATCACGCCAGCCTGATAGCCGGTGACACCGAGCAGCCAGCAAGACCCGGCCACCGCAACGGGGTGCAGAAACAGCTTGGCGAAGGAGAGCCAGGCCGCGACCTCGACCCGTTCGGCCGAGCGCCCGGACAGCGAGGCGCCGATTGCGAACAGCGCGCAGGGCGTGGCAGCAGCGCCGAGGAGCGTCAGGAACTCGTTGACCGGGACCGGCAGCGCAAGGCCTGTCGCGCCCCAAGCGATGCCCAGGACGACCGAGACGATCATCGGGTTCTTTGCCAGTCCCGTCGCAAGGATGGCGAAGGTCTGGGCGCTGACCCTTCCGGCGCGCAGGCCGGTGATCGCCATGGTCAGGATCGAGGAGAAGACGATCAGATCGACTGCCAGGACCAGGAGGACCGGCCCCACCGCCTGCGGGCCAAGAAGCAGCGCCAGCATCGGGATGCCGAGGAAACCCACGTTGCCGATGACCCCGGTATGGGCCTCGAACACCGCCTCTTCCGCGCTGGTGCGGCGGACCAGCGCGACGGCGGCGACGATCAGCCAGACCACGGTGGTCGCCAGAAGATAGGCAAAGACGACGGGCCAGGAGAATATTGCCTTGAGGTCCAGATTGGCGGCAAAGCCGAACAGCATCGCCGACAGGGCGAAGTAGAAGACAAAGCGCGTCAGGTAGGCCGTCGCCTCTTCCGAGAAGAACCGGGTGCGTCCGGCCACATAGCCGACCCCGATCACGGCGAAAAACGGCAACGTCTTCAGAAGTATCGCCAGCATGGCTGCACTGGTGTCACGCAAGGGCGGAAAGGGCAAGACCGGGTGTCAGGAATCGGCCGGCGGATGGCCCTTTGCCGGGCGTGTCCGTCCTGGAGCATCAACAGCCCGCCCTTGTGCGCGATGTGGCAAAAGCGGGGCAATGCAAGAGAAACGCATTGTTGCGCTGCTGCTGCCACGACATGCGTTCAGTCTGGTTAACGCCGCAACTTATAGGGGAATTAGCCGATGCAAGCGGTCAATTCATCATACTTTACGCATCGAGAGGTTGAACGATTGTGGCGAAAAAGGAACGAAAAGGCTTCACGTTTTGGCCCAACTCATTGGCTAAACCTGAGGGATGCCGCGATGCGTTTCCGGGGGCGAAACGTTGGGTACGGCTCGACAGGGACGAAGATGACTGCTGCCGCGGTAAAATTCGATTCAGGTGATGCAGGACCCAGCAGCGACGAGCTGGCGGTCGGCACCAAGCTTCTGTTCGGGCAGTACACCATCACCTCTTTCGTCAACAGCGGCGGGTTCGGGATCGTCTATCTTGCGACCAACTCGCTGGACCGGACCGTGGTCATCAAGGAATGCTTCCCCAGCGCCTATTGCCGCAGGATCGGTGTGACGGTCGGGTCGCGGTCGCGGGCGCAGGCCGATGATTTCCGCTCGGCCGTCCGCCACTTTGTCCAGGAAGCCCAGACGCTTTCGCAGCTTAACCATCCGAACATCGTCAAGGTGCATCAGGTCTTCGAATGCAACGAGACTGCCTATATGGCGATGGATTACATCCAGGGCCATGACCTGTTGCAGACGGTCGAAGGCAGCGCGCCGCCCCTGTCGCCGAAAGAGATCATCGCCCATCTGCACACGATGCTGGATGCCGTTGGCCATGTGCATGCCCATGGCCTGCTGCATCGCGACATCTCGCCCGACAACATGATCCTTGACCTGGCCAAGGGTCAGCCGGTGCTGATCGACTTTGGTGCCTCGCGCAAGGAAGTCACCCGGAAAAGCCGGGCGGTGTCGGGTCTGCGCGTGGTGAAGGACGGCTATTCGCCGCAGGAATTCTACGTCCATGGCAGCAAGCAGGCGCCGTGCAGCGACCTGTATGCCCTGGGCGCAAGCTTCTACCACCTGATTTCGGGCGAGACGCCCAAGACCTCGCAGGAACGGCTGTCGGCGATTGCCGGGCGAGAGGGCGATCCGCTGCGTCCGCTGGCGGGCCGGTTCCGGGGTTACCCGGCCGAGTTCCTGCGTGCGATCGACAAGGCGATGTCAATCTTCCCACGCGACCGGCTGCAATCCGTCGACGAATGGCGCGCGATGCTGGGCCTGCCCCAGTCGGTGTCGAAAGGCGAGCCGGTTGCCGTTTCTGCTGCGGCACCTGACGTGACAGCGAAGGCCGTGTCGGTGGAGTCAGCCCCCGCGGTCGAAGCGGCCGTTGCAGCCGAGGCGTCGGTCGTGGTTTCCGAACCGGCCCCCGTGGCTGCCGCCCCGGCCCCCGCAGCTGCACCGGCCCCCGCACCTGTGGCGGCTGCTATCCCGCATCCGGCGGACCTAGCCCCCGCTGCCACGCGAATCGATGTCCGGCAAAGCCCGAAGGAGGTGCTGGTCACCGCCGCTGCGGCGGCCCTGCTTCTGGTGGGGCTTCTGTCGCTGCCCGACTTCCTGCCCCAGACAGGCAGCCCGACCGCCCAGCAGGCTGCCAGCGTGGCGACGCCCGCGGTCGCACGGACCGGCGAGACGCTTCCGGTGGTGAATTCGCTGCGGCTGCCGAATGGCATGACGTTCGATTCGGTTGAAACCGCCACTGGCACGATGACAGTCGTGGCCACGGTCCCGGCCGGGGCCGACAGCACGCTTCAGGTCGGAGATGTGCTTCTGGTCTACACGGCTTCGGGCGAGACGCTGGGCACGGACACGGCGCTTAGCGATATACTCCGGCGCGAGTTTGCGCAGGGCGTTTCAAGTTACAGTTTTGTAGTTCGGCGTGGTGCAAGTACAACAGACGCAGGATTCCGGCTCGGGGTGTCCGGTTAACCTGCAAGTTCGAAAATTCTGGACTGGGAGAGACAATCGTGAAGTTCCTTCGCTCTATCTTCGGCGAGAATGACGAGGCGGGTACGGCGACCGGCACGATCGAGGCGGGACCTGACCCGGTCCTGGCCGCTCTGGCGGAACTGGAAGTCAAGCGCCTGCGAGAAGCCTTGGCGGCCGCTGCCCCCGCCCCGGCACCCGAGCCCGAGCCCGAGGTCACGCAGGAGGTGCAGGTCGCACGCCCCAGCCGGGTGGTCAAGGCCAAGGCCCCGCTGCCGGAGGGCGTCACCGCGCCGGCCCGCAGCATCTGGGATCTGGAAGACGAAACCCCGAAACCCGCCGCCGCGCCGTCTGGCGAAGGGTCGGTCGGTTCCGCCCCGCGCCGCGCGACGCGCACCAAGACCCGCGTCCTGGGCTTCGAGGCCCAGCCTGCGGCGGTTGTCCCGCTGTTCGAGGGCGCCGAGAACCTGCCCGTGGCGGCCGCCCCCGCAGCCGGCAAGGGCTATGTGATGTTCCCGGCGGGCTGGCTGGTCGTGAAAGACGGCCCCGGCAAGGGCGCATCCTTCGCGCTGTCGCAGGGTGTGTCGCAGATCGGGCGCGGCAGCGACCAGACGGTATCGCTGGACTACGGCGACATGGCGATCTCGCGGCAGAACCATGCCGCCATCGCCTATGATCCGAAGACCCACGAATTCCATATCGGCCATGGCGGCAAGTCGAACCTGGTGCGCATGAACGGGCGCCCGCTGCTGTCGACCGAGCCGGCCCGTGACGGCGACGAGATCCAGATCGGCGAGACCACGCTGGTCCTGAAGGTGCTCTGCACGCCGGAGTTCAACTGGTCGTCCTATGAGGCGGAAGGAGACGGGCATGATATGGCGATCGCGTGAACCGCGCTATGACGTTGCCTCGGGCATCAGCCAGGGGGCGCGGGACTATCAGGAAGACGCGATCACCGCGGACTTTCCGGTCGGAGCCGAGGCAGGCTTTGTGGTGTTGGCCGACGGGATGGGTGGCCATGCCGCTGGCGACGTCGCCTCGAAGATCGTCCTGACGGAAGTCTATTCCGAGCTGAAGTTCCACTATGCGGATGTCGAGGCCTTCGAACGCCGGGCCCCGGAAATCCTGCGCAATGTGGCCGAGTTCGCGAACCAGACCCTGCGCGATCACACGATCAACCACCCCGAGACCGAAGGCATGGGCGCGACCCTGGTCGTCCCGGCGCTGATCGAGAACCGGCTGTGGTGGATTTCGATCGGCGACTCGCCCCTGTTCCTGTTCCGCAATGGCAAGCTGAGCCAGCTGAACGAGGACCACTCCATGGGGCCGCAGATCGACTTCATGGTGCAGTCGGGCCTTCTGGACGCCAAGGTCGCCGAGAACCACCCCGACCGGAACTGCCTGGTTTCGGTGCTGATGGGCTCGAAGATCGCCAAGATCGACTGCCCGGCGCAGCCGGTGGACCTGAAGGCGGGCGACATCGTCATCTGTTCGTCGGACGGGCTGCAGTTCCTGACCAACGCGCAGATCACCAAGGTCCTGGCAAAGTATCGCAAGTCCCGGTCGACCGAGATCGCCGAACGGCTGCTGGAAGAGATCTACAAGCTGGATGATCCGGATCAGGACAACATCAGCTTCACGATCATCAAGGTCAATGACGCCTCGGTCCGCGCGAAAGGGACGCCTCTGGCAAAAAGCTCGGTGGCCGTCGCCCGCCCGCGCGGCCTGACCAAGGTGGTTTCCGAGCCCGACCTGGTGCCGATCCCGGCCAAGGAAGCGACCCCGGCCTACGAGCCGGAGGAGGTTGCCGCCATGGTCACCCTGCCAGGTGCCGAACTGCATGAGGTCGACGCGGCCGAGCCGGATGTCGAGCCGGAGGCCGCCGAAGAAGACGTGGTCGCCCCGACGCAGGCGGTCTCCCCGCGCCGGTTCGCCGCTCTGGCCTGACGGCCCTCGCGGTCAGGCCCGGAAGACCGACATGATCTGGTCAAGCGGCTTCCTCCGCTTGGCCACTTCCGGGACCGTGGCGGTGTCGGCGGGATAGCCCACCGGCAGGATCATCACCGGCTTTTCATGGTCTGGCCGCCCGCAGAGGGGGCCGAGGAACTTCATCGGATTCGGGGTGTGCTCCAGGCAGACCAGGCCCGCATGGTGTATCGCGGTGATCAGGATGCCCGTGGCGATGCCGACACTTTCCGGGACATAGTAGTTCTTGTAGCGGTCGCCGTCCTCGGTCACGCCATAGCGCTGCGCGAAGACGACGATCAGCCAGGGCGCATCGGTCAGGTGCGGCTTCGACACGCCGGTCCCGATCGGTTCCAGCGCTGCCAGCCATTCGTCGCCCGCCCCGCCGGAATAGAACGCCCGTTCCTCTTCTTCCGCGCCCTCGCGGATGCGGCTCTTCATCGCCGGATCGCTGATCGCGACGAAATGCCAGGGCTGGTGGTTCGCGCCTGAGGGGGCCGTCCCCGCCGCGGCGATGCAGGCGGCGATCACCGCCTCGGGAACGGGACGGGTCGAGTAGTCCCGCACCGAATGCCGTTTGCGCATGTAGGCAAGGAAGTCCTGGGCCGCGGCCAGCGCCCCGGCATCGTCCTTCTGCACGCGGTCCGGCAACGGCAAAGCCTGATAGCTGACCTCACCCTTGCGATACATCACCCGCCCCCGATCAGAACCCCTGCGGCAAAGACCAAAGCACCGCCGACCACGACCTGCAAGGCAGCGCGGAAGAAGGGGGTTTCCATGTAGCGGTTCTGGATCCAGGCGATGGCCCATAATTCGACAAAGACCACGATCATCGCGATGGTGGTGGCGGTCCAAAAGTCGGGGATCAGGTACGGGAGAGCGTGGCCGAGGCCGCCGATGGTGGTCATCACGCCCGAGGCAAGCCCGCGTTTGAAAGGAGAACCGCGCCCCGAAAGGACGCCGTCGTCGTGCGCGGCTTCGGTAAAGCCCATCGAGATGCCCGCGCCGACCGAGGCGGCCGAGCCGACGAGGAAGGTCGTCCAGGTGTCCTGCGTGGCAAAAGCCGTGGCGAAGATCGGGGCGAGGGTGGAGACCGAGCCGTCCATCAGCCCCGCGAGCCCCGGCTGTACCCAGGTCAAGATGAACTGGCGCTTGGCCGTCTGGTCCTCATCGCTGCGCGCGTCAGCGGACAGGTGTTTCTCCTCCAGCCGTTGGGCATGGCGTTCGTGCCCGGCCTCGGCGGCGGCGAGGTCACCCAAAAGCTTGCGGGTCGCGGCATCCTGGGTCCGGGCGGCGGCACGGACATAGAAGTCATGCGCGACCTTTTCCATCCCCGCTGCTTCGCCGCGCATGGTTTCCAGCGACAGGGTTTGTGACAGCCAGACCGGGCGACGGGCATAGAAGCCCGCGACATGTTCGCGCCGGATCAGAGGGATCACATCGCCGAAACGGACACGGTGCAAGTCGATCAGGCGCTGGCGGTGGCCGTCCTCCTCGACCGCCATCCCGTCGAACACCGCCGCCGAGGCCGGGAAGTCGGCGCGCAGGCGTTCGGCAAAGCTGCGGTAGATGCGGGCGTCGTCCTCTTCGGACGAAATTGCAAGCGCCAGCACCTCTTGTTCGGACAGGTCGGCAAAGCGGCGGCGGAAAGACAGGGAGGAGAGCACTGGCGGGCACCTTATCTGGAATGATTCTAATGTAGGCCAAGGCTCTGCAGGCGCAATGTTATAATGTAAACTGATGAGTTCAGAATCGACTTGCCAAAATGAACTCCGCGGTTTAGATACGATTCTGAACTGTAGAGTTCAAATTGGAGATCGAGATGAAACGTATCGCCCTTGTTCTTGCCGCTTCCCTGTCGCTGGCCGCCCCGGTTGCAGCGCAATCGCTGAACATCCTGCTGCCGACCCTGACCTTCCCGACCGACACTGTCACGCCGTCGACCAAGGGCTGCGCAGCCCCTGTGGCGGGCGGCACCTGCACGCTGGCCGAGTGACCGCAGCTTCGCTTGCCGCGCCCGACCGCGATGCTCTATGGTCCCTGCCAGGGGGTCCGATGAACGTCATTGCAGATCACGGGGTCAGGCGCGGCCGCAAGTTCGACCAGGTGCTGGAAGGCGCCCGGAAGATCTTCATGCGGGACGGGTTCGAACGGGCCTCGGTCGACGATATCGCGCGTGAGGCTGGGGTGTCGAAGGCGACGATCTACGCCTATTTCCCCGACAAGCAGTTGTTGTTCCTGGAAGTGGCGCGCTGCGAATGCCACCGCCAGACCGAGGAAGCCGAGGCGATGGTCGAAGGCGATTTCCCGGTGCGGGTGGCATTGACCATCGCTGCGGAACGGATCGTCGCGTTCCAGCTATCGGATTTCGGGCAGCGGATGTTTCGGATCGTCGTGGGGGAAGGTGAGCGTTTCCCGGGGCTGGGTCGGCAGTTCTACGACTTTGGGCCGGGCCTGATCCATGCGCGGCTGGTGCATCACCTGGGCTGCTATGTGCAGTCCGGCGCGCTGCGGATTGACGATCTGGACCTTGCGGCGGACCAGTTCGCGCAGTTGTGCAAGGCGACGATCCACGAAAAGCTGATCTTCGGCATGGCTGAGACCATCACGCCCGAGCTGACGCATCGGTCAGTGCATGGGGCCGTAGACATGTTCATGGCGCGGTATGGGGTGAACGGCTGAAACCAGGCGCAAAAGTTTTCGAAAACTTCTGCAAAATCCTTCGAAGGATTTTGGCCTATCCATTCTCGCGCAGCACGGTCCCCGCCAGGTAGAGCGAGCCGCAGATCAGCACGCGCGCGTCCGGCGACGTCGCCGCAATCCCGGCCAGAGCTTCGGCGACCGAGCCTGCCGTCTCTGCCGCAATCCCCGCCGCGCGGGCGGCATCGCGAGTGAGTTCGGCGGGAAGGGTGTTCTTCTCCCCGGGGATCGAGACGGCGTGCAGCTTCGTCACTTGCGGTGCAAGCGGGCGCATGTAGCCGGTCACGTCCTTGGTGTTCAGCATCCCGCAGATGAGATGCGTCTCGCGCTTGGGCATCCGGGCCAGCGTCGCCGCGACCGCCTCGCCACCGGCCGGGTTGTGTCCGCCGTCAAGCCACAGTTCGACCGTCGGCGCGAGATCGACCAAGGGGCCCCGACGCAGGCGCTGCATCCGTGCGGGCCAGAAGGCGCGGGTCACCGCCGCCTCGCAGGCGGCTTCATCACGGCCCAGCAGACGCAGCGCCGCGATGGCCGCGCCTGCGTTCTGCACCTGATGTGGGCCGGGGAGGTTCGGCAGGGGCAGGTCCAGAAGCCCGTTCTCATCCTGATAGACCAGACGACCGCGTTCCTCCCAGACGTTCCACTGCTGGCCGAAGATCCAGGCCGGTGCCCCCATGCGCGCGGCCTTCGCCTCGATCACCGCCAGCCCTTCCTCGGACTGCGGCCCGACGATCACCGGGACCCCGCGCTTGATGATCCCGGCCTTTTCCCCGGCAATCGCGGCAACGGTGTCGCCAAGGAAGGCCTGATGGTCGAGGCTGACCGGTGTGATGATCGTCAGCCGGGGTGTGTCGATGACGTTGGTCGCGTCCAACCTGCCACCAAGGCCGACCTCGAGCAGGGTCCAATCCGCCGGAACGCGGGCAAAGGCGAGGAAGGCCGCGCAGGTGGTGATCTCGAAGAAGGTGATCTCGTCCGGGCCGTTCGCGGTGACGCTTTCGTCCAGAAGCTGGGTCAGCAGTTCCTCGCTAATCAGCTCCCCCGCCAGCCGGATGCGTTCGTGGAAGCGCGCCAGATGAGGTGAGGTATAGGCGTGGACCTTGTCCCCTCCCGCCTCAAGTCCCGCCCGGATCATCGCCTGGGTCGAGCCCTTGCCGTTCGTCCCGGCGATGTGGATCACCGGCGGAATCGCGCGTTCGGGATTGCAAAGGGCTTGCAGCAGCCGTTCGACGCGCGCCAGCGTCAGGTCGATGACCTTGGGGTGCAGCGTCATCATCCTTTCCAGGATGACGTCGGAACCGGTTGTCATGGCTCAGGCGCCCGCTTCGGCCTTGGCTTCGGCTGGCGAGGGCAGGTCGCCCTTGATCGCCGGAGGCTGGCCGGTCAGCATCCGGATCAGGGTGACGAGTTCTTCCTTCATCGCCTTGCGGTGGACAACACGGTCCAGCATGCCGTGGTCCAGCAGGTATTCGGCGCGCTGGAAGCCTTCGGGCAGTTTCTCGCGGATGGTCTGTTCGATGACCCGGGCGCCGGCAAAGCCGATCTGGGCGTTGGGTTCGGCAATCTGCACGTCACCCAGCATGGCATAGCTGGCCGTCACGCCCCCGGTCGTCGGATGGGTCAGGACGACGATATAGGGCAGCCCTGCCTCTTTCAGCATCTGCACCGCGACAGTGGTGCGCGGCATCTGCATGAGGGACAGCATCCCCTCCTGCATCCGCGCCCCGCCCGAGGCCGAGAACAGCACCAAGGGGCGCTTGAGCTTCACCGCCCGTTCCGCCGCCGCGATGATCGCGTTGCCGACGTTCATGCCCATCGACCCGGCCATGAAGCTGAAATCCTGTGCGGCGGCGACGATGGGGGTGCGGCCGATCTCGCCCTCGGCCACCAGCATCGCATCCTTTTCGCCGGATGCTTTCTGCGCGGCCTTGATTCGGTCAGTGTATTTCTTCTGGTCGCGGAAATGCAGCGGGTCCACCACCGCCTCGGGCACCTTCACCTCGGTGTAGATGCCGCCGTCGAACAGCGCCTCGAACCGTTCGCGCGGGCTGATCGCCATGTGATGGTCGCAGGTGCCGCAGACATTCTGGTTCGCGGCAAGCTCCCGGTGGAACAGCATCGTCCCGCATTCCGGGCATTTCGTCCAAAGATTCTCGGGCACCTCGCGGCGCGAAAACAGCGAGTTGATCTTCGGGCGGACGTAGTTGGTGATCCAGTTCATGCGGTGCCTGCTGCCCCTTTGGTCAGCTTCCCGAGATAAGCCCCGGCGGGCGGAAATGCAATCAGCCCCTGCCCCGGATCGGCGGCGAAACTTCCCGGGGAGCCGCCCGTAGCTTCGGTCAGGAAACCGGAGGAATGCGATGCCACAGGGGCCGCTTGTCTACCGCCAACGCCTGGTCACCAGGGTGACGCACTGGGTCTGGGCCGTCAGCCTGTTCTTCCTGATGCTGACAGGGCTGCAGATCTTCAACGCCTTTCCCAGCCTGCATATCGGCAAGGAGGCGGGGTTCGACTATGACAACGCGATCCTGGAAATCGGCGCAGTCGAGGCGGACGGAGAATTGCGCGGGGTGACGCGGGTCTTCGAGGCGGAGTTCGACACGACCGGCGTGCTTGGCGTGTCGGGTGGCGAGGCGCGAGCCTTCCCGGCGGCACTGACCATCCCGTCGAAGACAAGCCTGGCCACGGGTCGGGTGATCCATTTCTTCTTTGCCTGGGTGCTGGTGGGGACGCTGGCGCTGTGGCTGGTCGCTTCGGCCTTGAACGGGCATCTGCGCCAGCTTGTCCCGACTTGGGCCGACCTGCGCGCCCTGCCCCGGGACATTGTCGACCATGCCCGGCTGCGCTTTCACCACAGGGGGGAGTATTCGGTGCTACAGAAGCTGGCTTATGCCTCGGTCCTGTTTGTGGCGCTGCCGCTGATGATCCTGTCCGGCCTTTCCATGTCGCCAGGGTTCAACGCCGCCGCGCCGTGGTTGCTGGAGGTATTTGGCGGCCGCCAGACCGCCCGGACGATCCACTTCCTGACCATGGTCGCGCTGTTGGGCTTCTTTGCCGTGCATATGGCGATGATCCTGCTGGCGGGACCCCTGAACGAGATGCGGTCGATCCTGACCGGCTGGTATCGCACGGAGGAAGAGCGTGATGTTTGATCGTCGCAAGTTCCTCCTGGGCGGGGCGGCCCTTGCGCTGTCGGGATGCAAGGTTTTTGACAGTGCGACCGAGGGGGACAGCGCGCTGCGGAAGCTCTTCGCCAGCCATGAGAGCCTGACCCAGGCGGCCCAGCGCGCGCTAATTGGCGAGAAGCTCGCGCCCGAGTTTTCCGAGGCGGATATCCGGCAGGGCCAGCGGCCGAATGGGTCGGTCAATCCCGATGGGGCCGACTATCGCCGGATGGCCGAGGCGGGCTTCCGCGACTATCGGTTGACGGTGGCCGGGCTGGTCGATGCCCCACAAAGTCTATCGCTGGCCGAGCTGACCGCGCTGCCGTCGCGCACCCAGATCACCCGGCACGACTGCGTCGAGGGGTGGAGTTGTATCGCCAAATGGCAGGGCGTGCCGCTGGGGACGGTCCTCAAGATGGCGCAGCCCAAGGTGACCGCGCGCTATGCCGTGTTCCACTGCTTCGACGCCATCGAGCGGAGCCTGTCGGGAGAGGTCTTCTACTATGAATCGATCGACCTGATCGACGCCTTCCATCCGCAGACAATCCTCGCCTATGCAATGAACGGCGCGCCTTTACCGGTCGCGAACGGAGCACCCCTTCGGCTGCGGGTGGAGCGGCAGCTGGGCTACAAGATGGCGAAGTATGTCCACACCATCGAGCTGACCGACAGTCTGGCCTCGCTGGGCTTTGGCAAGGGCAGCTACTGGGCCGACCGCGGGTATGAGTGGTACGCGGGGATTTGAGGGCCCAAATTTCTTCGAAGAAATCTGCAGAATCCTTGCTTAAGGATTTTAGCCCCTCAACCCCAGGTCGGGTGGAACTTGCCAGCGGGCGACAGGGTGAAGATCTCGCAGCCCGTGGCCGTGACGCCGACCGAATGCTCGAACTGCGCCGAGAGCGACTTGTCCCGCGTGACCGCCGTCCAGTCGTCAGCCAGAACCTTGGTCTCGGGGCGGCCGAGGTTCACCATCGGCTCGATGGTGAAGAACATGCCTTCCTCCAGCACAGGACCGGACCCTGCACGACCGTAGTGCAGGACGTTCGGCGGGGCGTGGAAAACCCGACCCAGACCGTGGCCGCAGAAATCGCGGACGACGGACATCCGCTGCGCCTCGACGTAGGACTGGATCGCGTAACCGATGTCGCCGAAGGTGTTCCCCGGCTTCACCGCCGCGATCCCGCGCATCAGGCCTTCGTGGGTGACCTCGATCAGCCGCTCCGCCTTGCGCGCCAGTTGGCCCGCGACATACATCCGGCTGGTGTCGCCATACCAGCCGTCGACGATCACGGTCACGTCGACGTTCAGGATATCGCCGTCCATCAGCACCTTCGGCCCCGGAATCCCGTGGCAGACCACATGGTTCACGCTGATGCACGAGGCGTGCTTGTAGCCCTTGTAGCCGATGGTGGCCGAGGTGACGCCGCGGCGCTTGATCTCGTCGGTGATGAAGTCGTCGATCACCCCGGTCGTCGTTCCCGGCACCACCAGCGGGGCGACCGCATCGAGGATCTCGGCCGCGATCCGACCCGCCGTGCGCATGCCTGCGAAATCCGCATCCTCGTAGATGCGGATGCCATCCTTGGTGATGCGGGCGCGAACGTCGTCCATCTCTGTCTCCTTGGCCCCTACATAATTATCTTGCGTGGAAATGGCCAGAGGCCGGGGCTATACCCGACCCACAGGTGCAAGACGGAGGCCCCCGATGACCAACCCCACAGCGGCAATCCTGGTGATCGGCGACGAAATCCTGTCCGGCCGGACGCGCGATTCGAACATGCACTTCCTGGCAGGCGAGCTGACCCGCATCGGCATCACGCTGCGCGAGGCCCGCGTCGTGGCGGACATCCACCCCGAGATCGTGGCGGCCGTCCAGGCCCTGTCGGCCAAGTATACCCATGTCTTCACCAGCGGCGGCATCGGCCCGACCCATGACGACATCACCGCCGATGCCGTGGCCGAGGCGATGGGGGCGAAGATCGGGCACCGCGAAGATGCGATGGCGCTCTTGCAGGCGCATTACGACCGCTCTGGCCTGCCCTTCAACGAAGCGCGGCAGCGGATGGCGCGGATCCCGGAGGGGGCCACACTGATCGACAATCCGGTCTCGACTGCTCCCGGCTTCACCATCGGCAATGTCCACGTCATGGCGGGCGTGCCGAAGATCTTCGAGGCGATGGTCGCCTCGGTCCTGCCCAAGCTGACGGGCGGTCCCCCGCTTCTGTCGCAGTCGCTGCGCGTCGAGCGGGGCGAGGGCGAGATCGCGGGGCCGTTCGGCGCGCTGGCAGCCGAGTTTCCGGACCTGTCCATGGGGTCCTACCCCTTCATCCAAAACGGCGCGCATGGCACGAATCTGGTGGTTCGTGGCACCGATCCGGCACGTCTGGACGAGGCCATGGTCAAGCTGACCCGGTTGTTCGGATGACGCCCGAAACGCTGGCCCCCGATCTTCTGGCCGAGGTGATGGAGGCGACCTGGCCTCCGGCCGGCCGCCGCAGCCTTGGTCCCTTCACCCTGCGCGACGGGGCTGGGGGCGGCAAGCGGGTGTCGGCGGCAAGCGTCGATGGTGCATTCTCGGACGCCGATCTGGACGCGGTCGAGGCGGCCATGGCGGAACCGCTGATGCTGATCCGCGAAGCGGACACGACCCTCGACAGCGCCCTTGACCGCCGCGGCTGGCGCGTGATCGATCCGGTGGTCGCCTATGCCGCCCGGGTCGAGATGCTGACTGCCGATCTCCCGCCCCTGGCCGCCTTCCCGCATTGGCCGCCCCTGGAAATCGCCCGCGCCCTTTGGGCCGACGGCGGCATCGGTCCGGCCCGCCTTGCGGTGATGGATCGGGTGCAGGGGCCGAAAACGGCGCTTCTGGCGCGGACGGATGACCGGCCCGCCGGGGTGGCCTTCGTGGCCTGCCACGGGCGAGAGGCCATGCTGCACGCGCTGGAGGTCCGCCCGGAGCAACGCCGCAAGGGCGCGGCGCAGGCGCTTTTGCATGCCGCCGCGAACTGGGCTGCAGCGGAAGGGGCGTCCCGCTTGTCGCTGGTCGTCACCCGGCAGAACGCCGCCGCCCGCGCGCTCTACGCTCGCCTTGGCATGAGCGTTGTGGGACAGTATCACTATAGAATGAAATGATCGCGGAAAGCGACGGGCAGTGCCGAAGGCCATCCTATCAGTTCTGATCCTGTCGCTGGCAACCCCTGCCGCCGCGTTGACGCTGGAGCTTCCGGCCAGGGTTCTGGCCGAGGAGAGCCGGAGCGAAGTGCCGGGAAGCTATGACCTGCCCATCGCCGCCTTCGACGGGTCGACCGTGCCCTCGCGCGTGGTGGAAGGCGCACTGGACCAACGCGCGTTTCGACTTGAGGCAGGCGGGATCACGACGCTTGCCGTTCTGGCCCCGCTGCGCGATCAGGTGACGGCCGCCGGCTACGAGATCATCTTCGAATGCGAGGCGCGCAGCTGCGGCGGATTTGATTTCCGCTTTGGCACCGACGTGATGCCCGAGCCGGACATGCATGTCGACCTGTCCGACTACCGGTTCCTGTCCGCGGTTTCGGGCGAGGAGGCGGTGTCGATCCTGGTCAGCCGCAGTGCCAGCGCGGGATATGTCCAGATCACCCGGGTGTCAAAGGCACCCTTGACCGCCCCCGTGACCCAGACCGTGGTCGACCTGCCCGACGAAGTCACAGCCCCCGCGCCCGTCGTGACCCCGTCCGACGACAGCGGCCTTGCCCAGGCGCTGGACCAGACGGGTGTCGCGGTGCTGGACGATCTGGTCTTTGCCAGCGGCGCTGCAACGCTGACCGAGGGCGACTACCCGTCTCTGGCCGCGGTAGCCGCCTGGCTGGAGGCCAACCCCGAGGGGACGGTGGCGCTGGTCGGGCATACCGATGCCTCTGGCAGCCTGGCGGGCAACATCGCCTTGTCGGAACGCCGCGCCGAGGCGGTGGCCGAGGTGCTGATCGACACCTACGGCGCCGACCGCGCCCGGGTGATCGCGAAGGGCGTGGGCTTCCTCGCCCCGCGCGCGACGAATCAGACCGAAGAGGGGCGGCAGAAAAACAGACGGGTCGAAGTGATTGTCACTTCGACCCGTTGACGGCCGTGAGAGGGATAGGGGCCGTCAGCAGTTGCGGAAGGTGATGGCCCGGCTCACCAGTTGTCGGGTCCCTTGTCGGCATAGCGCCGCGCAAGGAAATCGATGAAGGCGCGCACCTTGGGCTGGGTGAACCGGCCCGGCGGGTAGACCGCATAGATGCCCAGCACTTCGGTCGGCAGACCTGGGATCGCCTCTTCCACCTGGCCCTGACGCATGGCGTCGGCGTAAAGGAAGGATGGCAGGTAGGCGATGCCCAGACCCGAGATCGCGGCGTTGAGCAGGCTTTGCCCGTCGTTCACGGTCAGCCAGCCGACAGACCGGACCTGCCGCTTTTCGCCCGAGGGCGCGGTGATCTTCCAGACGTTGCCATTGGCCTGATTCGAATAGTGCAGCAGCTTGTGGTCGTTCAGATCGTCGATCTTCTGCGGACGGCCGAAACGCTGGAAATAGGACGGCGAGCCGATCATCCGCTTGGTCGTCTCGGTCAGCTTGCGGGCGCGAAGCGAGCTGTCCTCCAGCTCTCCTACCCGGATCGCCATGTCGAACCCTTCGCTGATCAGTTCGACGTAGCGGTTGTTCAGGACCATGTTCACGGTGATGTCGGGGTATTCCAGCAGGAAATCCCCCAGGATCGGCGACAGGAGATTCACGCCGAAGTCGGTAGCGACGGACACGCGCAGAAGGCCGGAAGGGGCGGATTGCATGGATGTGACAAGGGCGTCCGCCTCGCCGGCGTCGTTCAGGACACGGCGGGCGCGGTCGTAATAGGCAAGGCCGATCTCGGTCGGGCTGACCCGCCGCGTGGTGCGATTCAGGAGGCGCGCGCCAAGTCTGGCTTCGAGGGCCGAAACGTGTTTCGAGACGGCGGACTTCGAGATCCCCATCTTCTTGGCTGCATCGGTGAAGCCGCCCTGGTCCACAACCGTGGCAAAGGCCTCCATCTCCGTCAGTCGATCCATAGTGTCCTCTTGGGAACAATCACGCCGTTTGTGACAATATGGTTTCACAGGCAAATCGGGCAGGAAGGCGGCAATCGAGCGACCGATCCGGGGTATTGTGTGGGATCGTTGTGGCAGGGGAAACGACTCCGGCGCCGGGGCGTTCGGCAATCCTTCGCCTGAGAGGGGTATTTTGCTGCGCGGCAAAAGGGAGGGTGCGATCCGGTCGGCAGGAAAATGTTCGCACACTGACCCCGGAATGGCAACGATCCGTCGCCAATACGGCTGCCCGTCTTGGACCTATGGAACATCCTTCCGGGACCGCCTAGCTACGTCTCGGGGCGGGAAAACCCGCACCATGCAATCATGGGTAGAAAAAGGAGACTTCCATGAAACGCTTCGCAATCCTGCTTGCACCGCTGGCCCTGGCCTCGGCCGCTTTCGCCCAGGCGACTCTGCCTGAGGTGGCGGATACCGACGGCAACGGCACGTGGTCGCTGGCCGAGCTTCAGGCGGTCTGGACGGATCTCACCGAGGACGGCTTCAAGGGCATCGACGCGAACGCCGACGGAGCGGTCGACCAGACCGAGCTGCAGGCTGCGCTCGACAATGGCGTGATCACCGCGCCGGAAGCCTCGTCGGGCGGCTGAGGCAGGCCCGGGGGCGCAGACAGCGCCCCCTAAAGCCGGGCTGCCAGGCGCGCGGCCTGATCTATCGCGCGCTTGGCGTCCAGCTCGGCAGCAACGTCCGCCCCGCCAACCCGATGGTGGGGGATGCCACGCCGGTCCAGCTCGGTGCTGAGCCCCCGTTCCGGCTCTTGCCCCGCACAGAGCACCACGGCATCGACCGCGAGCAGTTCCGGTTGCTCGCGGTTCGGCCCGTGGCTGATCCACAAGCCCTCGGGCGTTATGCGGTCGTAGTTCACCCCGCCCTGCATCTTGACCCGTTTCATCGCCAGGCTTGCCCGGTGGATCCAGCCGGTGGTCTTGCCGAGATGCCGCCCGGGCTTTTCGGCCTTGCGCTGCAACAGATACACGTCCCGCGCTGGCGGATGCGGCTTCGGTCCCTCGGGGTCCAGACCGCCACGGTCCTGCCAAGGCGTTGATACGCCCCACTCCTCGCGCCAGAGATCCGCGTCGAGGGTCGGGCTTGTCCCCTCGTGCACCAGCGTCTCGGCCACGTCGAACCCGATTCCGCCCGCCCCGACAACGGCCACACGGCGGCCCACGTCTGCGCCGCGGAGCACGTCGATGTAGGAGAGAACCTTCGCCCCCTCTTCGACCGGAATCCCCGGATCGCGCGGGGTGACTCCGGTGGCGATGACCACTTCGTCAAAGCCTGCAAGGTCATCGGCGCTGGCTGAATGGCCCAGCCGCAGGGTGATGCCGGGGGCAGTAAGCATGGTCGCAAACCAGTCCACCAGACCGTGGAACTCTTCCTTGCCGGGGACCTGCTTGGCCAGGTTCAGCTGGCCGCCGACCTGCGTCGCCTTGTCGAACAGCGTCACCTGATGCCCCCGCCCGGCGGCGACGATGGCCGTCATCATCCCGGCGGGACCGGCCCCGACAATGGCCACCCGTTTCGGGCTGTCGGTCGGCGTATAGACAAGCTCTGTCTCATGGCAGGCGCGCGGGTTCACCAGGCACGAGGTCAGCTTGCCGCTGAACGTATGGTCCAGGCAGGCTTGGTTGCAGGCGATGCAGGGCGCGATCTCTTTCGCCCGCCCGCTTGCAGCCTTGGCGATGAAGTCGGCATCCGCCAGCCAGGGTCGCGCCATCGACACCATGTCCGCCGCACCCGTCGCCAGCAGCGTCTCTGCCACCTCGGGCGCGTTGATCCGGTTCGAGGTGATGACGGGAATCGAAACCTCGGGCCGCAACCGCGCTGTCAGATGGGCGAACCCGGCGCGGGGGACGGATGTGGCAATCGTCGGTACCCGCGCTTCGTGCCAGCCGATCCCGGTGTTGAGGACCGAGGCACCCACCGCCTCGATAGCCTTGGCAAGCTGCACGACCTCCTCCCAGGTCGACCCATCGGGCACGAGGTCGATTAGCGAGATGCGGTAGACCAGCACCGCCGCCGGCCCCATCGCAGCGCGCACCCGGCGGACCACTTCGACCGGCAGGCGCATCCGGTTGGCATAATCGCCACCCCAGCGGTCGGTACGGCGGTTGGTGTGGGTCACCAGAAACTGGTTCAGGAAGTAGCCTTCCGACCCCATCACCTCGACGCCGTCATAGCCTGCCTCGACCGCCCGGGCCGCCGCTGTGGCGATATCGGCGATCTGCTTTTCGATCCCGTCCTCATCCAGCTCACGCGGCGGGAAGGGAGAGATCGGGGACTTGATGGCCGAGGGCGCGACGCACTCCTTGCCATAGGCATAGCGCCCGGCATGCAGGATCTGCATTGCGATGTGGCCGCCCTCGGCATGGACGGCGTCCGTCACCCGGCGGTGGTTGGCGATGTCCTTGTCACTGAACAGCCCCGCCGCCCCGGGAAAGACCCCGCCTTCGCGGTTCGGGGCCATGCCGCCGGTGACGATCAGTCCCGCACCCCCGCGCGCCCGAGCGGCATAGAAGGCCGCGACCCGACCCCAATCCCCCGTCTCCTCCAGCCCGGTGTGCATCGAGCCCATCAGGCTGCGGTTGCGCAGGGTCACCCCGGCCAGAGTGATCGGCGACAGAAGATGCGGATAGTCGGTCATTGTGGTCTCCCTTGGCGCCGGAGAATGGCGAAGCGCGGCCCGCGCGTCACCCGAAACGCGGCGTCATATCATGCGCCTCCCTTCCCCATGTGGGGGCCTTGGTCAAAGGACGACCACCTGCGCGGGATCCAGAAGCCAGGGCGCGATGATGCCGCAGGTGTCAGCGAGGGGGAGGAGGCTGTCGGGCACCTCCATCCCGATCACGCTTGCCATGAACTTGGCCCGCAGGGCGCAGCGCCGGGCCACATTCGGATGCTTCCGCGCCAGGTCGTCCCGCAGGGCCTCATCCGCGATGACATAGCCGTCCTCCATCCGGGTGGAGCCCCAATCGGGATGCGCCGGGATCACGTCCATCTGCATCGCCATCCCCGAGGCGAGCGGAATGTCCGACCCCGGCATGATGGGTGAGGACATCCATTCGTCCAGCCCGATCAGGTGGCCGGGGTTCAGGGTGATGCCGAACTCGGGCGGCAGCCGGTCGTGGATCATCGCCCAGACCTCCCCGCCGGCCACCCCGGGCCGCATCATCGCGCACCAGTCCGACATCGCGCGGGTGTAGGGAAAGACGAAGTCCTCCAGATATCCTGCCGCGCTGGCAGGCAGGTCCCCCGCCCCCCGCGCCATCCAGCCGGCGCGGCAGATGTTCGAGCCCCAATGCGCGATGTTGAAGCTGGCAGGGACCCCGCGCCGGATACGGTCGCCGATGGGGCCAGAGAGGCCAGGGGTATCGCCCATGGCGAAGGTGATGTGGCAGCCCAGGGGCAAGCCGCCGATCCGCGCCGCCTCGACCGCCGCGAAGTCGGTCATGCCCTCTTGCAGCGCAAAGACCATCCGTTTCAGACCCGCGGCGGCCATGTGGTTCGAAAACTCCAACCGAGCGATATCATCGGCGCCGACTTTCGCCCGCAGGCCATGGCCGGGATGCATGAAAAGTGCAGTCGCATTCTCGACCCGCCCAGCGCGGTCGCGCAGCGGGTCGGCCAGGAAGGCCGGGACATCCAGCGCCAGCGCCGGATCCGTTCCGGGCGGCAGCTCGTCTGCTTCGTACCACTTCCACCCCACCGCGCCCATGGTTGCGCCCGCCGGGATGACTTCGTCCAGCCACTCCCAAAGCCGCCTGGTCCCCCTCGGCTGGCTGGGCAGCGACAGCGAGGCGCAGAGCCCGGTGCGAACTCGCCCCGCCGCGACAAGCGGCGAGATCGCCGTGTAGGCAAGGCATTCGTTCCCCGCGACCAGCAGCGCATCACCCGCCGTCACGACCATCACCGCCTCTTCAAAACGCGGATCGAAGCCGGTCAGCCAATGCAGGTTCGCCGCATGCTCGCGGTCGCCGTAGATCGCCAGCGCCGCGTATCCGGCCCTGGCCATCGCCGCCCGCACGGACTGAAGCCGCCCTTCGGCCTCGGCCAGCGAGAAGGCGGGTGGCAGGTCCGGAGTCCCGCTGTCCGGCCAGTCCAGACGCTGCAGTCGTGTCATGGTTTCCCCTCGGCTTCGCCCCGCTCGTCGTGCACTTCGTGCCTCCTAGCATTCATCTCCCGAGGAGGACACGAAGTGAACGACGAGGCAAGCGTCCCGACATGACCGAGTTCCTTGCGAATCCCGTCGCCCCAGCCTATATGACCCGTCGAGAGGTTGGCGCGGGCAGGCGCCTCGCCAACCCGGTCAGGTCCGGAAGGAAGCAGCCGTAACGAGCCCCGCTTGGGTCGTTGTCCAGCCTCTCACCCAATCACCCCTTAAGGTCGTGATGTGCAATAACCTCCTTGAACTCAAGGGGTTGGCGACTTTTTTTGCCAGGATGGGGTCGGGCATTGCGGGGCAGGAAAGTTGAGCAGGTCCAACCGAAAATGGCTTGGTGATCTATCCTGAGCGCGACTTGGGCAAGCCGGTCTTGATGCCTTTACGACGAATGACTGCGTTCACGGGCCATGAAAGCCTGGACAAATATCGAAAGCCGCACATGGCGGCTTGGGCTGGCCTGCAATACGCGCTGTTTCGCACGGGGCCAGTGGCAAGCAATGTCGTCGAGGGCGGCCTTTTCTGGTATTCGGGCGACGATCGGTCAATACCGGACCTGCAATTTCACTTCCTTGCCGGAGCGTCGGCCGAGGACTGCGTGGCGGGCGTAACGCCGGGTCGATCGGGCATCACCCTTAACTGCTACGGCCTGCGCCCGAAGGCGCGCGGGACGGTCCGGCTCTCGTCAGCAGACCCCGATCATCCGTCGCTTATTGACCCCAACTTCATGGGCCATCCCGATGACCTGGAAATGACAGTTCAGGGCCTCAAGACGAGCCTTGAAATCTTCGCGCAGCCTGCCCTCTCCAAATACGTCCGCAAGGTGGTCCTGCCCGACGACTCGCTCCGCAGCGACGACGATCTGCGCAGCTTCGTGCGCAATCACTGTCGCACATCGTATCATCCGGTCGGGACCTGCCGGATGGGATCCGACGACAAGAGCGTGGTCGACACGCATCTGGTGCTGCGCGGGTTCGAGGGGTTGCGGGTCTGCGACAGCAGCGTTTTCCTAAGCCTGATCGGATCGAACACCAACGCCCCGACGGCCATGCTTGCCGAGAAGGCTAGTGATCTGATTTCCGGCAACGTACGGACTCGCTGAGGGATCGCAACGATGCCTCTACCAAGTGATCCTCGTGCCTTCCTCACCCACCTCTTCCAGGTGGCGGTTGCAACGGCTGATCCGATGCGGGTGGTCGCCCCACATTTGCCCGAACGACCGAAAGGACGCGTCCTCGTCATCGGTGCTGGCAAAGCCAGCGCCCGAATGGCCGAAGCGGCTGAGGCTGCTTGGGGACCATGCGAAGGGTTGGTCATTGCGCGCTACGGCTATGGCCGTCCCTGCCAGGGGATCGAGATTGTCGAAGCCGCCCACCCTGTTCCCGACGCATCTGGCGAGGCGGCCACCCGACGCCTGCTGGCCCTAGTCAAGGACCTTGGGCCGGAAGATCTTGTGCTGGCGTTGATCTCTGGCGGAGGGTCCTCCCTTCTCTGCGCCCCGGCCGACGGGCGCACCCTCGCGGACAAAGTTGCGGTCAACCGCGCGCTCCTCGCCTCGGGCGCACCCATTGCCGAGATGAACGTGGTCCGAAAGCACCTCAGCCGGGTCAAGGGCGGGCAACTTGCCGCTGCGTGCCACCCAGCGCAGCTATTGACCTTACTTATCTCAGACGTGCCGGGCGACGATGCAAGCCAGATTGCGTCAGGGCCGACGCTAGGCGAACCCAGTCTGCCGTCCGAAGCGTTGGCAATCATCGACCGTCACCGCATCGAAGTCCCGACGTCGGTGCGCAGTCTCTTGCAGCAGCCGTGCCGCGTGGTGGCACCCGAGGATGCCCGTCTAGCCCGCGCGGAGGCGAGGATCATCGCCGCGCCCTCCCAGTCACTCTCCGCCGCCGCCAGCGCTGCCGGGACCGCAGGGTGCCGGGTTCGCAGTCTGGGCGACGCTCTGGAAGGCGAGGCGCGCGACCTCGGCGCGGCGCAAGCTCGGCTGGCCTTTTCTCTCCGGTCGGAAGTCAGGGCCAGCGGCCAGCCCCTCGTTCTCCTCTCAGGCGGCGAATGCACGGTCACTCGGCGCGACAATGGCATCGGCGGACCGAATTCAGAGTTCGCCCTGGCCGCCGCCCTGACCCTGAACGGCGCAGAAAGTATCCATGTCCTCTTCTGCGATACAAATGGTGTGGACGGCGCTGCAGAGATTGCAGGCGCATGCGTCAGCCCTGGCACACTAGCCGCAGCAAGGCGGGCCGGCGTGGATCCTGCATCCGCGCTTGCCGGCAACGACGCACACACACTCCTAGCTGCAGTTTCCGGGCAAATCGTTACTGGGCCTACCCTCACCAACGTGAACGATTTCCGCGCGATCCTGATAACTCCATCAGCTGAGTTGAGGCTGTTGCCTTGGCAACACCTCGATGCGGATAGGCGACGACGGTGCCAGAAACGACTGGTGGCGTGGACCGGTATCGCCAAACCAAAATCCATGGGAAGTTCGGGGGCGGGGAAATTTGCTGCATCACGGCAGTGGAGGATTCGGGCATCCCCGATTGAGTGGGGCTGAACGCATACCCATCTTGGTCGTCACATTTCTCTAAGACTTCGTGCTCGCACAAAGTCCCAAGATTCATCATGCACTCCGCACCCGACCACCTGGAGCCAGGAAGGTAAGTATCTCACGGGACCAACTTCATAAGAGACGATATGACTAACCCATATCGGAACACTGCCACCTCACGCTTTTTCGCCGACCGCATCCACGACCTTGCTCACACGAAGTCGCAGGCGCTGATGAACTCCTTGACGAACGGAGTTGCGGGTTTGGCGCGGATGTCCTGGGGTTTGCCGATCTGTTCGATCTTGCCGCCTGTGGTCGAGCCGGACATGACGACGACAAGGTCGGCAAGTTCCATTGCCTCGTCCTGGTCGTGGGTGACGAAGACCGTGGTGAGGCCGGTGGTGTCGTGGATGTCGCGCAGGCCCTGACGGAGTTCCTTGCGCACCTTCGCATCCAGCGCGCCGAAGGGTTCATCGAGGAGGAGCATGCGGGGCTCGATCGCCAGCGCGCGGGCTAGCGCCACACGCTGCCGCTGGCCGCCGGAGAGCTGCGAAGGATAACGCGCGCCGATATCGGGCAACTGGATCAGCTCCAGAAGCTTGGTCACCCGACGGGAAATCTCGGCCCTGGTCGGGCGACTGGCACGGGGACGAGCGTTCAGGCCGTAGGCGATGTTGTCGAAGACGGTCATATGGCGGAAGAGCGCGTAGGACTGGAACACGAAGCCCGCGCGGCGGTCCTGCACGCTCAGTCCTGTCGCATCGACACCGTCGAAAATGACCCTACCCGAAGTCGGGAACTCCAGCCCGCCGAGGATGCGCAGAAGCGTCGTCTTGCCCGAGCCGGAGGGGCCGAGGAGCGCCACCAATGCGCCCGAGGGGATCGCCAGCGACACCGGGGTCAGCGCAGCGGTGGTGCCGAAGCTTTTCGAGATTTCGTCGATTTCGATATGCATTGTGTCCCCCTTAATGGCGGCGGCTGGCGGCAAGCGCGTCGGCGTGCCGGATTTCAAGGAAGGTCTTCAGGCCAAGCGTCAGGAAGGCAAGGAAGGCAAGGACCGCCGCCAGCGCGAAGGCCGCGACCGACATGTATTCGTTGTACAGCATCTCGATGGTGATCGGCATCGTGGCAGTCTGGCCCCGGATCTTGCCGGACACGACGG
Organism: Rhodobacter sp. SY28-1; assembly: GCF_005222785.1. GTDB lineage: Bacteria > Pseudomonadota > Alphaproteobacteria > Rhodobacterales > Rhodobacteraceae > Tabrizicola. Next base: position 943,712 of record NZ_STGH01000002.1, read on the forward strand.
CCACTGCCCCGAACTCACCCATCGCGCGGGCATTGCAGAGAAGGACGCCATACAGCAGCGCCCAGCGTATGTTCGGCAGGGTCACAGTCAGGAAAGTGCGCCAACCGCTTGCGCCCAGGGTCAGGGCCGCCTCTTCCTCGGCCCGGCCCTGTTCGATCATCACCGGGATCAGCTCTCGCGCGACGAAGGGGAAGGTCACGATCATCGTGGCCAGCACGATGCCCGGCAAGGCGAAGACGATGGGATAGCCTGCCTCGACGAGGCTGGCGCCGATCCAGGTGTTCGCGCCGAAGGTCAGGACGACGCAGAGGCCGACGGCGACGGGCGAGACGCTGAACGGCAGGTCGATCAGGGTGATCAGGAAGGCCTTGCCGCGAAAGTCGTACTTGGTGATGAACCAGGCCGCCGCTACCCCGAAGATCGCGTTCAGGGGCACCGCTATGGCCGCGACGGTCAGGGTCAGGCGGATGGCCGCCAGCGCTTCGGGCTCAGCCAAGGAGGTGACTGCTTCGACCCAGCCCTTGCGCAGCGCCTCGTAGAACACGGCGATAAGCGGCGCGAACAGGAGGAGCACCAGCACCGCCAGCACCGTGACGGTCAACGCGATGCGGAACGCCGGGCTATCCTCGCTGGCCGGGCGGAAGGTTGTCGGGGTGATTTCAGACATATCCGATCCTCCGGCGGCTCCAGACCTGAACACCGTTGATGACGAAGAGCATGACGAACGAGATCACCAGCATCGCGATGCCGATTGCCGTGGCGCCCTCGTAGTTGAACTCTTCCAGTTTGATTACGATGAGAAGCGGTGCGATCTCGGTCTGCATCGGCAGGTTGCCCGCGATGAAAATCACGCTGCCGTATTCCCCGACCGCCCGCGCCAGTGCCAGCGCAAAGCCGGTCAGCGCGGCGGGGGCCAGCATTGGCAGGATAACATGGCGGATCGTGTGCAACCGGGTTGCACCAAGGGTGGCGCTCGCTTCCTCGACCTCACGTTCGATCTCGTCGATGACCGGTTGGACGGTGCGAACGACAAAGGGCAGGCCCACGAAGATCAGCGCGATGAAGATGCCGGTTTGCGTGTAGGCGATCTTGAAACCGAGGTCGCGAGCCAAGGCCCCGAAGGCCCCGTTCGGTGCGTAAAGCGCAGTCAGGGCGATGCCCGCGACAGCGGTTGGCAGGGCAAAGGGCAGGTCGACAGCCGCGTCGATCAACCGGCGGCCGGGAAAGCGGTAGCGTCCCAGCACCCAGGCCAGTGCCACGCCGAAGACCAGGTTGAAGGCGGCCGCCAGGAAGGAGAGCCGGAACGAGAGCCAAAGCGAGGCCCAGATCCGCGGGGTGTTGACCTCGGTCCAGAGCCGATCGGGTCCGGCCAAGGCACCATTCAACAGAAGCGCCCCGATTGGCAAGAGGACCACCAGGGACAGAAGCGTGAGGGTGATCCCCGCACTGATCCCGAGGCCCGGGATCGGGGAGCGATGGATAAGGGGGCGGCGCATCGGTTGTCCTTTGCAGGGCGGGCCGGCTGGGATGCCGGCCCGAAGGGGTTGCGCTTACTGCGTAAGGTAGATCTGGTCGAAGACCCCGCCGTCGGCGAAGTGCTTGGCCTGAACCTCCGACCATCCGCCGAACGAGGCGATGTCGACGAGGTCAAGCTCCGGGAAGCGGGCGACATCTTCCGGAGCGGCTTTTGACGTATCCCAGCCGCGATAGTAGTTCGCGAAGATGATCGCCTGTGCCTCGGGGGTGTAGAGGAAGTTCAGGTAGGCCTCGGCCAGCTTGCGCTGATCTTCGGTCTTGATGTTGCCCTCCACCAGCGCGACCGGCGGTTCGGCAAGGACCGAAACCGAAGGCACGACGATGTCGAACTGATCCTCGCCCAATTCGTTCAGCGCAAGGTAGGCCTCGTTTTCCCACGCCAGCAGCACATCACCGATGCCCCGCTGGGCGAAGGTGGTGGTCGAATCCCGCGCGCCCTTGTCCAGGACGGGCACATGTTCGAACAGCGCCTTGACGAAGGCCTGCGGGTCCTGGCCGTTCTTTTCCGCCCAGGCCCAGGCGGCCAGGTAGTTCCAGCGCGCCCCGCCCGAGGTCTTCGGGTTCGGCGTGATCACCTCGACGCCCTCGGCGGTCAGATCGCCCCAGTCGTTCAGTCCCTTGGGGTTCCCCTCCCGCACCAGGAACACGATGGTCGAGGTATAGGGCGAGGAGTTGTGCGGCAGCTTCGACTGCCAGTCGGCGGGCAGCTTGCCCTCGGCGGCGATCTTGTCGATGTCGCCCGACAGGGCCAGCGTGACGACCTGCGCTTCCAGCCCCTCGATCACTGCACGGGCCTGGCTTCCCGATCCCCCATGCGATTGCTCGATGGTCGGCGCTTCATTGCCCTGCGCCGTCCACCACGCAGTGAAGGCCTCGTTGATGTCCTTGTAAAGTTCCCGCGTCGGGTCGTAGCTGACGTTCAGCAGGCTCTCCGCCGCAACCGGGGCCGGTGCCGCACCGAGGCCCAGCACCGCAAGCGCCGCCGCTGTGGCAAAGCCCTTCAGGCGGGTGACGGGCCAGCCGGTCAGTCGGCGCAGACCGTCGGCGATAGTAACGCGACCGTCGTCGTGGTGCCCGGTTACCGGGCCCTGAGCCGTGACGGTTCCGGCGACTGTGATGGTGGCAAGCACGGCATTCTCCTTAAGATCCTGCGGCGCACGCAGGGGAATGGGGCGGTAGGGCACCAGCCCCAGGATGGATTGCGGCAGATGCAGCGCGGTCATGCGGCACCCCCAATCGGCTCGACCCGGGCTTCCCAGACGCCGGCGTCACGGCCGGACAGAAGCTCGGCGATGGCCTCGACGGGATTGCGGGTGAACAGCACCAGCGGGCTTCCGTTGACCCGGTGGGTCAGCCCGGTACGCCGGTCGACAAGGCGAACGGCACAGGCTTGACGAAGGGGCTGGGTCACGGCGGTCGGCGCCTGGTCCGACGCAATGCGGGGGAACGCGGCTGCGGTCATCGGTCATCTCCTTCGCTTGGCGGCAAGGCCCAGTGCCCGGCCGATGCCCAAATAACGACAGAGGCAGTCGAGTATTGCAAAGGAATATTCACGCTAAATTCAGTCGTGATTATAGAAGATTATTCTCCGTCCGCCCGCGCCTGATGCGGCGGACTAATCGATGGGATTCATAAGGAAATCAGCGCCTTCCGGCCTACTGCGCCGCGCCCATCACCTGATCCGCCACCGCGCCGGACTTAAGCATGTCCTCCAGCGTCAGCGAGTCGATGATGACCAGGTAAGACCAGAACACCTCGGCAAAGACCTTGCGGATGCGGCAGGTGGCCTCGTCGGTGCAATCCTCGCAGCGCTGGTAGGCCCGCCGCGACAGGCAGGGCAGTGGCGCGATGGGGCCGTCGATTGTGCGCAGAAGTTCCGAGATCGAAATCTCGGCCGGGCGCTTCAAGAGGCTATAGCCGCCCGACCGACCCCGGGTCGAAGCGATCACGCCCGCATTGCGCACTTCCAGCAGGATATGCTCCAGAAACCGCTTCGGCGTTCCGGACCGCTTGGCGATTTCCTCGATGGTCAACGCCAGCGGCCGGTCCTTGGCGGCCTCGTCGCCCAGAACCAGAAGTGCCTTAAGCGCATATTTCATCTTCTGCGTGATCATGCCCGAAGGCTACGCCCGCGAATGTCGAGAATCAATGTCGCGATTCCCGTACCGGGTACGAAGGCGAGGTAGTGTTTCCCGAAAATCGCAGCAAAATCCGAAGAAAAACAATGCGCATCAAATACACGATAAACACTGTAGACATTTTAGTGATTTCCGTCATGCTTCTGGCTGACTTGGCCGAAAGGACGCGACATGACCGACCTCGACCTGATCGACCGCAAGATCGTCGCCGAGCTGATGCGCGACGCGACGCTGCCCATTGCGCAGATCGCCGACAAGGCCGGGCTGTCGCAGACCCCGGCCTGGAAGCGGATCCAGAAGCTGGAGGCCGCTGGCGTGCTGACCGGTCGGGTGGCCCTTGCCAACCCGGCCAAGCTTGGCTTTGGCTTGACCGTCTTCGTCGGCATCGAGGCGCCAGACCATTCCTCGACCTGGCGCGAAACTTTTGCCACCGTGGTCGAATCGACCCCCGAGATCATGGAAGTCTACCGGATGGCGGGAGAGCTCGACTACCTCCTCCGCGTCTCGGTGCCCGACATGGCGGCCTATGATGCTCTGTACAAGCGGCTGACCGACGCGGTGCCGATCAAGAACGTAACCAGCCATTTCGCGATGGAGCGGATGAAGTTCACCACCGCCTATCCAGTCGACACCCGATCACGCTGACGGGCAGGCAGAGAATAATCTTCCCTTTCTGCGCCCATCTTTGGAACCCGAATACACGACAATTCCGCTAGATTTTTTGCAAGCCCGAGTCGCAGTCTAAGGAGGCACAAGATGACCAAGACCCTGATCGTTCCTGGCCTTGACGGCTCGCCCGACCCGCACTGGCAGCATTGGTGGGCCGCGACCGATCCGATGGCGCTGATGGTCGACCTGTCCGACGCCTCGCGCCCCGTTCCCGCCGTGTGGGAGACGGAACTCGCCTCAACGATCCTGCATCATCCCGATTGCATCCTTGTCGGCCACTCGCTGGGCGCAGTGCTGGTCGCGCGCATCCTTACCAAATGGCCCCAACTGCGGGTCCGTGCCGCCCTGCTGGTCGCCCCGGCTGAAACGGCGGGCAGTGACCGCATCGGTCACTTCGGCCCGATTCCCGAACGATCGCTGGATATCCCCGCCATGGTCGTGGCCAGCCGAAACGACCCTTGGATGCGCTTCACCCGCGCAAGGGGGCTGGCGCTGGAATGGGAGGCGGATCTGATTGATCTCGGCTTCGCAGGCCACATCAACGTCGCCTCGGGCTTCGGACCCTGGCCCGAAGGCAAGGTCCTGCGCGACCGCCTCATGCTCGCATCTTCCGTGCATCCTCAGCGCGCAGCGGCTGGCCGGAGGGTCGCGCTGTGAAGGCCCTTCTCCGCCAGCCGCATCAGGGACCTTCCGGCTACCTTGCCCTGACCCTGTTCCTTTTGGCCTATGCCGCGACTTTGGCTTTGGTGATCGCCCCGGACGAGGTCACCTCGGCGCTTTCCGCGCCCATCTCAGCAACGACTGATTGAAGGGAAAGCATGATGATCGACGGACGCTTCGACCAACACTTTGCCGAAGTTTTTGCGGCCAGCAATGCCGAAGATGACCCTCAATTCGCGCGGGTGCTGCGGAGGATTGTGCTTGTAGCCAGTCTTCTCGGGTTCGTCGCCGCGGCTGGGGCTGGTTTTCTGGGCTGACCATTTAATGACAATGTCGCCCCGGGCGCCGGCCTTGCCGATACTGCCGAAAATCGAGGTGTCCGAAGCGACTGCAAAAGTCTAAGGTCAACCCGCGCCCTGTCGTCCGGCCCTTCCATTGTCCAGCGTTTCCGAATTGACCGACCCTTGCCGCACCTTCCGCAAACTTGCCCAGGCCAACCGACTGGCCAATGCCCGCCTGCACCTCGCTTGCGCGCACCTCGATCCCGCCGAACTGACTGCGCCGCGCCCGGCCTTCTTCGGGTCGATCCAGAAGACGCTGAACCACATCCTGATGGTCGACCGCTTCTACCTGAACGCGCTCCTCGGCCGCGCTCTGAACCGCGCCGATCTGGATGAAGCGACCTTCTGCCCCGACCTTGCAACCCTTTCCGCCTGGCAAGCGGCTTCGGACGAAGCGCTTCTCGCCCATGTCGAAAGTCTGACCCCTGATAGTCTGGTCCAGATCGTCGCCATCGACCGCGGCGCCCGCATCCAGCATGACCGCCGTGACGACGTGCTGTCGCATCTGTTCCAGCACCAGACCCACCACCGCGGGCAGGTTCATGGCCTCCTCTCCGCCACGTCGGTGAAGCCGCCGCAACTGGACGAGTTCATCGTCGGCGACGACGCCGCCGCCCGGGCCGAGGACATGGGCCGCCTCGGCTGGTCCGAAGCCGACCTGATGCGCTAGAGCCCTCCTCGTTCGACGTCGTCTCCTCGTCGGTCGCCCCAGCGAGGAGGAACGAAGTCCCCGACAAGCCGTCCCTCAATCCAGGATCGCGGGCCACAGCACCGCGTTACGACGGCTGAAGGGCGGGATATGCCCGATGCTTGCCAGCCCGAAATCCGCTGGCCGCAGCACCTTCTGTTCCTTCATCGCCTCGGGATACAGCGCCCGCGCGCGCCACACCGCTTGCGGCGGCACCAAGTCGTCATCCGCCACCGCAATCATCCGCAGCCGCGCCGTCACCCGGGCCGGATCGGGCAAGGGCAAAGTCCGCCCCACGTCCGACAGATGCCAGCCGCGCGTGATGCACCAGCGCCGCCAGTCCTCATAAACCCCGAGTGGCAGGTCGGCACCAAGGCCAACCATCCGGCCCGGCAGATAGCCCGCCGTCGCCGCCAGGGCCCGGACCGGAGGTGACCAGAACACCCGCGCCTTCCACTGATAGCGCCAGGGATGGTCGCTGACATGGGTCAGCCCCGCACCAATGGTGATCGCACGGGCGACCCGCCCCATCGCGGCGTGCCAACCCATCCAGAGGCCTCCGACGGAATGGCCCAGCACCCACAGCGGCGTGTCGGGATACATCCGCGCCAGCGCGGCCAGCGCCGCCGCCTGATCCAGCCGACCCCAGTCCGCCAGGGTCGCCTTCGACCCGCGCATCGGCCGTCGCAACGAACAGCCGAAATCCCGGTAGTCATAGGTCAGGACCGCCAGGTCCCTTTCACGCGCGGCCCAGTCGGCGAAGCCCCGGTAGAACCCGGCGGGGGCGCCCGTCGCCCCGTGCAGGACCAGCGCGGCGCGTGGCGTCCCCTTCGGCCGCACGATCCGGCCGCGCAGGACCGCCCCGTCACTGGGAATATCCAGGTCTTCGGCATCCTGCCCCACCTGCAGCGTCGCATCCAGCATCGCCAGCTCCGTCGATTAGACCGATTGGTCTAGTAGCATGACTGGACCGATCGGTCTAGACTTTTCCGCAGCCGCGTCACCGCCTATGTTCGGACCATGACCGACGAACCCTCCACCCGCGACCGCCTGGTTCAGGCCGCCACGCGCCTGTTCCGCCAGCGCGGCTATGACGGCACCGGCCTGACCGAGATCCTGACCGAGGCCGGGGTTCCCAAGGGCTCGCTCTATCACCACTTCCCCGACGGCAAGGCAGACCTCGCCTGCGCCGCCGCCGACTGGACCGCGTCCGAAATCATCCGGGTGATCGACGACAGCTTCCGCGCAGCCCCCGACTGGCGGCACGGGGTGACGACCTTCTGCTACAAGATGGCCAAGCTGTTCGACATCCTGAACAGCGCCGACGCCTGCCCGATCTTCGGCCTGTTGTTCGAAGGCCCCGACCACGACCGTTTTCGTGCTCAGGCCGAACAGTCCTTCGACCGCATCATCGCCGCCGCCGCCCGCTATGGTCAGGCTTTGGGCATGTCGCCCGACACCGCGCATGACGCGGCCGAGACCTTCATCATCGGCTTCCAGGGCAGCTGGACCCTTGCCCGCACCCGCCGCAAGTCCGACGTGCTGCGTGGCCTGCCTGCACGGCTTTACGGCCCCGCCTGACCGCCTTCCCGGTGGACCTTCCGCCCCCCGCACCCTAGTCTGTCGCCCGAGTCACGAGGGTTCCATGTCCGACGAGAAAGCCTACCAGGTCCTTGCCCGCAAGTACCGCCCGCAGACCTTTGCCGACCTCATCGGTCAAGAGGCGATGGTCCGCACCCTGAAGAACGCTTTCGCCGCCGACCGGATCGCGCATGCCTTCGTGATGACCGGCGTGCGCGGGGTCGGCAAGACGACCACGGCCCGGATCATCGCCAAAGGGCTGAACTGCATCGGCCCTGACGGCACTGGCGGACCCACGACCGAACCCTGCGGTGTGTGCGAGCCCTGCCGGGCGATCACCGAAGGCCGCCACGTTGACGTGATGGAGATGGACGCGGCCTCGCGCACTGGGGTGGGCGACATCCGCGAGATCATCGACTCGGTCCACTACCGGGCGGCATCCGCGCGGTTCAAGGTCTACATCATCGACGAAGTGCACATGCTGTCGACGGCGGCCTTCAACGCACTTCTCAAGACGTTGGAAGAACCCCCCGCCCACGTCAAATTCATCTTCGCCACCACCGAAATCCGCAAGGTCCCGGTCACCGTCCTGTCGCGCTGCCAGCGGTTCGACCTGAAACGGATCGAACCCGAGGTGATGATGGCCCACCTCGCCCGCGTGGCCGATCTGGAAAGCGCCAAGCTTGCGCCAGAGGCCTTCGCCCTCATCACCCGCGCCGCCGAAGGGTCGGTCCGCGACGCGATGAGCCTGATGGACCAGGCCATTGCGCATGGTGCGGGGGAAACCTCGGGCGACCAGGTCCGCGCGATGCTTGGACTGGCCGACCGGGGCCGGACGCTGGACCTGTTCGACATGATCATGCGGGGCGACGCGGCAACTGCCTTGTCCGAACTGTCGTCGCAATATGCCGACGGCGCCGACCCGATGGCGGTGCTGCGCGATCTGGCAGAAATCACCCACTGGATATCCGTCATCAAGATCAACCCGGCTTCGGCCGAGGACCCGACCACGCCGCCCGACGAACAGACCCGTGGCCAGGACATGGCCGCCCGCCTGCCGATGCGGGCGCTGACCCGGATGTGGCAGATGCTGCTGAAGGCCATCGAAGAGGTCGCGCTGGCCCCGAACGCGATGATGGCAGCCGAGATGGCGGTGATCCGCCTGACCCATGTCGCTGACCTGCCCGACCCGGAAACGCTGGTGAAGAAGCTGCAAGACAGCCCGCGTCCCCCGCCGATGCCAGGCGGCGCGCCCGCCGGTGGCGGTGGTGGCACCGTGCACAGCCCGCGCCTTGCCCCCGTCCACTCTGCGCCGACCCGCGGCCCGACAATGACCGCCGCTGCCCCGGCGGTTGCCGAAAGCCAGCTGCAGGTCTTTGCCACCTTCCCGCAGGTGGTCGAGCTTATCCGGTCCAAGCGCGACATCCTTTTGTTGAACGAGGTCGAGATGGGTCTCCGCCTCGTCCGCTACTCTCCCGGCCGGATCGAGTTCGAACCCGCGCCCGGCGCGAAACCGGACCTTGCCGCCCGGCTTGGCCAACGCCTGCAAGGCTGGACCGGCGCGCGCTGGGGTGTGTCGGTCGTCTCCTCCGGTGGTGCCCCGACGATTGCCGAACAGCGCGATCGCGAACTGGCCGAGGTCCGGTCTGAAGCCGAAGGCAACCCCCTGGTGCAGGCGGTCTTCTCTGCCTTCCCCGGCGCCCGGATTGCCGAGGTCCGCTCTCCCGAAACCATCACCGCCGCCGCTGCCGAGGCCGCCCTGCCCACCGCCGAACCCGAGGTGGACGAAGGCTGGGACCCGTTCGAGGAATGATCCGCCGCGCCACAGCGGATGACGCGGCAACCCTTGCGCGGCTGAACGCTCATGTGCAGGGCTGGCACGCCGCGCATTACCCCGAGGCGTTCCACCCCCATCCCGACCCTCAGGCCCTGACCGCCTGGTTCGCCGAACGCCTTGCCGACCCCTCCTGCACCGCCTTCTTGTCGGGCGATCCGGCCACGGCCTACGCGCTCTGCCAGCTTCACACCCGCGACCCGTCGATCTTTTCGCCCGGCTACCGCCGCCTGATGGTCGACCACATCTCCGTCGCCCCCGAAGCCCGCCGCCAGGGCCAGGGCCGCGCCCTCCTTGCCGCTGCCCGCGCGCTCGCCCGCGACCTCAAGGCCGGCGAGATCATGCTCGACACCTGGGAAGCGAACACCGAGGCCCATGCCTTCTTCCGCGCCAACGGGTTCCAACCCCGCCGAATGCTGTTCCGCGCCACGCCCTGAGCTTGCGCCACTGCCACGCAACCCGTATCTCTGACGAAACGGATGGAGAACGACATGCTGAAAGGTCTCGGGAACCTGGGCGGCCTTGGCGACATGGCCAAGATGATGAAGGCAGCTCAGGAAATGCAGGGCAAGCTGGCCGAACTGAACGAGGAACTGGCCCGCACCGTCGTCATGGGCGAAGCCGGGGCGGGTCTGGTCAAGGTCCGCGCCACTGCCAAGGGCGACATCACCGGGCTCGACATCGACCCGATCATCCTGGTCGCCTCGGAAAAGGAAGTGGCCGAGGACCTGATCCTCGCCGCCGTGCGCGACGCCCTGCAGCAGGGCAAGCTGCGCACCGAACAGGAGATGGGCAGGCTTGCCACCGAACTCGGCATCCCGCCCGGAATGAAGCTTCCCACCTGATGCCCTCGGGACCTGCTGACGAAACCGGGATTGAGGCGCTGATCGACCTGATGGCGCGTCTGCCGGGCCTTGGTCCGCGCTCGGCCCGCCGGGCTGTCCTGACCCTTCTGAAGAAGCGCGCGCAGCTGATGGCCCCGCTGGCCCAGTCGCTGGCCGAGGTCGCGCTGGCCGCCAAGGACTGCCGGATCTGCGGCAACATCTCCACCAGCGACATCTGCGGCATCTGCGCAGATCCGGCCCGCGCGACCGGGGAAATCTGCGTCGTCGAGGATGTGGCCGACCTCTGGGCAATGGAACGCGGCAAGGTGTTCCGTGGCCGCTACCACGTTCTGGGCGGCACGTTGTCTGCGCTGGATGCCATCGGCCCGGACGAGCTTGGCATCCCCCGCCTTGCCGCCCGTGTGACGGATGAAGGCATCCGTGAGGTGATCCTGGCGCTGAACGCCACCGTCGACGGCCAGACCACCGCGCATTACATCGCCGATGCGCTGGCCGGGACCGACGCGCAGATCACCACGCTGGCCCAGGGCGTGCCCATCGGGGGTGAGCTTGACTACCTCGACGACGGCACCATCGGCGCGGCCCTCCGCGCCCGCCGCAGGATTTGACGCCACCGCTCGCCGCTGACCTCCCGACGAGACGCCGAAGGCGCACGAGGAGGCGGCTCTAAACCCCAAGCAGCCCCGGCAAGTCCGCCATCCGGTGAAACAGCGGCACGCCCAGCGCGGTCAGAGCCCGCGCGCTTGGCGTCTCGGCCCCATGCTCGGCATAGCCCAGCACCCGCATCCCCGCCGCCAGCCCGGCCCGCGCGCCAGAGGCGCTGTCCTCGATCACGACACAGCCCGCCGGGTCCGCCCCGCAGGCCGCCGCCGCTTGCAGATAGACATCCGGAAAGGGCTTTGGCGCGCCGATGGCCTGACCCGACAGCACGACGCGAAACCGGTCCATCAGCCCGTGCTGCCCCATCGTGATCTGCATCTTCTGCATCGAGCCGTTGGACCCCATCGCATAGGGCACACCCGCCGCATCCAGCCGGTCCAGCACCTCGGTCACCCCCGCGACCAGCGGCACCCCTGCGGCCAGCATCGCATACATCCGGTCATAGAACCGGGCCACCCAGTCCTCCGGCAACCGCGCCCCCGCCTCCCGCGCACGGGCCGCAACCATCTCGACCGTCCCGCCGACAAAGCGGGTCTCGAACTCTTCCAGCGACAACGGCAGGCCATGCGCGGCCAGCTCTTCGACGAACAGAAGAAAGCTTGGCTTCTCGCTGTCGACGATCACCCCGTCACAGTCGAACAGGACAGCTTGCGGATGAGTCATGCGGGCGCTTTCAACAGGGTTACGACAGTGTCGCCATACTTTCTATGGTCCACCATCGCAAACCCCTGCGGCACCGCCAGAGCCGCGCCTTCTTCCCAGACCACCATCGCCCCCGGGGTCAGCCAGCCGCCCCGCAGCGCCGCCGCCAGCGCCACCTCGCCCAACCCCTTGCCATAGGGCGGGTCGAGGAACACCAGCCCGAACGGCGCACCTGCATTCGCCCCAAGCTTCCGCGCATCCTGCCGGATCACCCGCGTCTCGCCCTCGGCCTGCAGCTTCGCGATGTTCGCCCGGACCAGCGCCAGCGCCTTCGCGCCATCATCGACGAAAGTCACCGCCGACGCTCCCCGGCTCAACGCCTCAAGGCCCAAGGCCCCGGTCCCCGCGAACAGATCCAGCACCCGCGCGCCCGTGACCGGGTTGCCATGCGCGTTGATGAGAAGGTTGAAGATCGCCTCGCGCACCCGGTCCGAGGTTGGCCGCAGATGGGCAGCCTGATCCCCCTCGCCAACCTCGGCCAGCTTCAACCCACGACGGCTGCCACCAATGATCCGCATGTCCGCTCCGCGCGTGTCTCCCCTCTCCCATTTGGGGAGAGGGGTCGGGGGTGAGGGGGGTCAGCCCTTCAGAAGCGCCTTCAGGTCGGGGGTCGAGACGATGACCTCGGCCGCCGGGGACTTGCCCATCTCGATCAGCCGCTTGCCGACCATATAGGCCCGGCTGTCGTTCATCGCATCCACCGCCAGCAGGTCCTCGCCCCGGTAGTACCAGAAGCTGACCGCCTCTCCCTCGCCCTTCCGGGTGACGACCCGGTCATAGCCGATGTTGAGGCCCGCAATCTGTAGCTTCAGGTCGTACTGATCCGACCAGAACCACGGCTTCGCCCGATAGGGCTGGCCCGCCCCCAGGATGTTCCCCGCCACTGCCTCGGCCTGGTCGATGGCATTGCCCACCGATTCCAGCCGGATGCGGCCACCTTTCCACGGAAAGGACGCGCAATCCCCTGCCGACCAGATCGACGGGTCCGAGGTGCAGCCCATCTCGTCGGTGGCGATCCCGTTGTCGATCACCAGCCCGGCCGCCTCGGCCAGTTGGGCGTTCGGCGTGATGCCGACCCCCACGATCACGAAGTCCGCCGGCAGCGTCCGCCCGTCCTTCAGAAGCGCGCCCTCGACCCGGTCATCGCCGACCAGCCGGTCCAGACCCGTGGACTCCAGCACCTTCACCCCATGCGCCTGATGCATCGACCGCACGAAATCCGAAGTTTCCGGCGCCGCCACCCGTTGCAGGATTCGCGGCGCCATCTCCAGCACCGTGACGTCGAGGCCCAGCTTCGAAGCCACCGCCGCCGCCTCAAGCCCGATATAGCCGCCACCGACGATGATGACCTTGCGACCCGGCTGGAACTCGCCCCGCATCGCATCGACATCGGCCAGAGTACGGACGGTGTAGACCCCCTCCAGCCCGCCACCGATGGCTGCGGGCAGGCGGCGCGGCGTCGAGCCCGTGGTCAGTGCCAGATGGTCATAGCTGAGGGCCTCGCCCCCGACCGTCACCGTCTTGGCCACCGGGTCGATCCCGGTCACCGGCTGACCCAACCGCAGCTCGACTCCCTGCTCCGCCCAGAACTCGGGCGCACGCAGCCACAGCCGGTCTTCCTCCATCTCGCCCAGCAGATAGGCTTTGGACAGTGGTGGCCGCTGGTAGGGCGGGGCCGGCTCGTCGCCCAGAACGATGATCTCGCCCGCATGTCCCAGCGCCCGCAGCTTTGCCGACAGTGCCGCGCCCGCCTGCCCCGCCCCCACGATCACCACGCGCATCGCCGTCCCCCTCTGGCATGTTCCGCGCCGGACCCTATAACCCAAGGCATCACAGGTGCAACGCGCCAACACAGAAAGGACTGCCGAAAATGACGATTGCCGAAGGCTCGAAACTTCCCGACGCCACCCTTCTCCGGATGGGCGAAAACGGGGCCGAGACGGTCAGCCTTGCCGACAGGCTCAAGGGCCGCAAAGTGGTGATCTTCGGCCTGCCCGGTGCCTATACCGGCACCTGTTCCACCGCGCATGTCCCCAGCTTCATCCGCACCGCCAAGAAGTTCGCCGAAAAGGGCGTGGACGAGATCATCTGCGTCGCCGTCAACGACCCCTTCGTGATGAAGGCCTGGGGCGAGGCGACCGGGGCCACCGCCGCCGGGATCACCATGCTGGGCGACGCGGATGCCAGCTTCACCAAGGCCATCGGCCAGCCGTTCGACGTGCCGCACCTCGGCTTCTTCAACCGGTCCAAGCGCTATTCGCTTCTGGCCGAGGACGGGGTGGTGACGAAGTTCAACCCGGAAACTGGCACCGGCTGCGAGATTTCGGCAGGCGAGCACCTCTTGTCGCAACTCTGACGGATCGCTCGTCGTCGACTTCGTCGCTCCTCGCTGGCGTCAGCCCTCCGAGGAGTAGACGAAGGCGCACGACGAGGCCGTCGCCGGGGGGCGTCACCCCTCGCGGACGTGCCGCTGGAAGGCACGTTTCAGAAGGTCCAGCTCGGCCCTCAGCAGGCTGACTTCGGCCCGGATGTCTTCCTCCAGCGGCTGCCCCGCGACCAGGGTGAACTGCGCCAGCGTCTGGCCCCCGGACTGCAGGACAAAGGTCTGCACCCCCTCGTTCAGGGCCCAGGCCGGGATCGGCACCCGCACGGCGAACTGCCCGGCCTTCCCCGGCACCGGCGTCACCTCGACCCCTTCGACCGCCCGGCCCGCATGCAGTGCCGCTACCGCAGGCGCATCTGTGTCCGCACCGCTCAGCAGGCCTTCCCAGACCCCGTCGGCAATCCGGACCTGGACCAGCATCATCTTGGTCGCCTCGGTCATCCTGTCCCCTTACAACTCGGCCCGAGGCCGGCGGCTGATCAGCAGGTCCCGGATCACGATGCGCGTCATCGCGACGTCGTTCAGGATCAGGTCGACCCAGGCGCGTTCCACCCGCTTTTCGTTCATGTCGGCATAGGCAAGGTCGAATTCAGCCAGCTTGTCGCGACCCTCCTGCGGCAGGCTGCTGACTGGCTGCGACAGGTTCGGCCCGTGCTTGATGTTCAGCCTCGCATAGCCGCGCAATGGGGTTTCCGTGTCGATCACCATCTCGACCCGCACTAGATGCCGCGCCTTCAGGCCCTCGACCGCCGCTTCGGGCAGGTTCATCGCCAGCGACAGGAAGGTGCCCTTGAAGCCGAAGATGTCGATGGCCAGCCCATAGGGCGCCCGGTCCTCGGCCTTGTCGTTGCGGACCTGCCGCACCACGACCTCGCCCAGGGCGCAGTCGTGATACAGCGCCAGGTTCTCGCCGATCGCGGTCCGGTCCGACTGGGCGACCGCCCCCGGCTCGGCCAGCGCCCCGCGCCACAGGTCGGGACGCCAGGCCCAGTCGGTGCCCAGAGGCATCTGGGGCAGGCCCGATTGCAAGGCCGGAACCGCCATCCGGGCGTCCGCCGCCTGCATGACCCGGTCGAGATGGCGCCGCAAGCCGCGCGCTTCGGCCCGCAAGGCGCGGACCTCGAAGCTTTCCAGATCGCCAACGGCCCCCGCCAGCCGCGCCCAGCGCTGTTCGGCCCGGCGCTGATGCCAGCCTTCCAGAAACTGCCCGACGCGACCGGCCATGACGCCTTACTGGTCCATGTAGACGTGGCTTTCGCCCTTGCCGCCCGGATGCGTCACCGCCCCCCAGCGCGCACCGCCGCAGAGCTTGGCGAACTTGTGCACCGCACCAGAGGTATAGGCCGTCTTGCGCGGTCCCTTCCACTCGGCCTTGCGCTTGGCCAGTTCCTCATCCGACAGCGCCACCGACAGTTCGCCCGTGACCGCGTTCAGCGTGATGATGTCGCCTGTTTTCAGCAGGGCAATCGGCCCGCCATGCGCCGCTTCCGGCCCGACGTGACCCACGCAGAAGCCCCGCGTCGCGCCAGAGAACCGGCCATCGGTGATCAGCGCCACTTTCTTGCCCATGCCCTGACCCGACAGCGCCGCCGTGGTCGCCAGCATCTCCCGCATCCCCGGGCCGCCTGCCGGGCCTTCGTTGCGGATAACGATGACCTCGCCTTCCTTGTATTCCCGCGCCTTGACGGCGGCGAAGGCGTCTTCCTCACACTCGAACACCCGCGCCGGGCCGGTGAACTTCTGCTCGGCCTCGGTCATGCCTGCGACCTTCACGATGGCCCCGTCGGGCGCAAGGTTGCCCTTCAGGCTGACCACGCCGCCCGTCTTGGTGATGGGCGAGCCGATGTCATAGATCACGCGACCGTCCGCCTCGCCGCGGATCTCGTCCAGGCTTTCGCCCAGCGTCTTGCCGGATGCGGTGATGCAGTCGAGGTGCAGAAGCCCCGCTTTCGCCAGCTCCTTCATCACCACGGCCACACCGCCCACTTCGTGCAGGTCCTTGGCGACATACTTCCCGCCCGGACGCAGGTCGACGAAGTAAGGCGTGTCTTTCATGCAAGCCGCCACGTCGAACAGGTCAAAGTCGATCCCCGCCTCATGCGCAATTGCGGGCAGGTGCAGCGCCGCGTTGGTGGAACCACCCGTGCAGCCGACGACGCGGGCCGCGTTCTCCAGCGACTTCCGCGTCACGATGTCCCGCGCGCGGATGTTCTTCTCGATCAAGTTCATGACAGCCACGCCCGAAGCCTCGCAGAACTGGTCGCGGGACTCATATGGCGCCGGGGCGGACGACGAGTTGAGCAGCGCCAGCCCGATCGCTTCCGACACGCAGGCCATCGTGTTCGCGGTATACTGCGCGCCGCAGGCACCGCTGGACGGGCAGGCCACTCGCTCCATGATTTCCAGTTCCGCGTCCGACAGGTTCCCGGCCTGGTGCTTGCCCACGGCCTCGAACATGTCCTGCACGGTGATGTCCTGGCCATTGTAGCGGCCGGGCAGGATCGACCCGCCATAGATGAACACACTGGGGACATTCAGGCGAACCATCGCCATCATCATCCCCGGCAGGGACTTGTCGCAACCCGCAAGCCCCACGATCGCGTCATAGCAATGCCCGCGCATCGTCAGTTCCACAGTGTCCGCAATCGCATCGCGCGAGGCCAGCGAGGACCGCATCCCCTCATGCCCCATGGCGATCCCGTCGGTCACGGTGATCGTCGTGAACTCGCGCGGGGTGCCGCCGCCCTTCTTCACGCCATGCTTCACGACCTGAGCCTGCCGGTTCAGCGCGATGTTGCAGGGGGCTGCTTCGTTCCAGCAGGTGGCGACGCCGACCCAGGGCTGGTGGATTTCCTCTTCCGTGATGCCCATCGCGTAGAAATAGCTGCGGTGCGGCGCACGGGCTGGGCCCTCGGTCACATGGCGGCTGGGAAGCTTCGACTTGTCGAAACGCTGATTGGTCATGACGGCTCCTTGCGGGCAATGGGCATGCGTTGGCTCGCCGCAAGGGATAAAGGCCCGCCCCGCCCGGGGCAAGCCGATTTGGGCCTCAGGGACCGCTGCCGTTGATCGCGACGGTCGCACTTTGCATCAGACCGTCAAGTTGCAGACGCAACCCGTCGACGAGGCCGACATAGGCTTTCAGCACGCCAGCCAGCGCCGGCACCGCCTCTGCCAGGGCATCGGCGCTGATGTAAAGCGCGGCCCCGACAATCGCGAGCGTCATCACCAGAAGGAAACCGCTGCGGAAGCTGCTGCGCCCTTCCGTCGCGACGTCACCCGGCTCGTCAGCTGCCGTGTCGATCAGTTGCTCGCTGGGCCGCAGCGTCGAGTTGATCTCTTCAACATCCGGCAGTCGGGTCCGGCGTCCGGCAAGCTTGTCATCCGCATCCTCGGCTGGCGCCACGGTGTCCGCATCGGTGCTGATGACCTCGACCGGCTTTTTCTTCACCGCCGGGGCGGACTCGATCCCCAGGTCGGCCTGCACTTCTAGTGGCTTCCCGACATCGGACTTCCGCGCCAAAGCCTCGCGCTCGGCCTCCTCGCGCAGGATCGCCAGCACTGACTCGTCCACCGCATAGGCGGCCGGTGCCGCCGCCGCAGCCGCCGGAGGATCACCCGTCAGGTCCTCATCCGCATCCGTCTCGACCGGCTGCACCACAACCGGATCGGCGGCAACGGATGCTGCCATCGGTGCCGGGTCTGCACTCGCCGCGACAATCTCGACCTTGGGCTCTTCAACCGGGTCCGGCTCGGCCTGCACCTCGACAACCGGCTCGACCGTCGGCTCCACGACTGGCTCCACGACCGGCTCGATGGCCGCCGCAGGGGCATCCGGCTCCACGGCCTCGGCCCTTACCTCAGGCTCCGGCTCGACGGGTTCGACCACAGGGGCAGTGTCCGCCACAGGTGTCGGTTCCGGCACTGGCGCAGGCTCTGGCTCAGGGACCTTGGCACTTGGCGGCGCAACCACCGGGGCCGCCGCCACCGTCTCTGCAACCGCCGCGCGTGAGCGCATCTGATACCACGCATGTCCGCAATTCGCGCACTGCACGTCGCGCCCCGTTTCCGGAATCGCGTCCTCGGGTACCTCGTACTTGGCCTCGCAATTCGGGCAAACCAACCGCATTATTGTCCCTCAAAGCCTGTTTTTCCGGTCGCCTCGCAAAGGTGTAAACCTTAATTCCTGTCGTTCCAAGGCCTTGTCGCGCGCTCTTGTGCAATCGTTTCCCCCTGTGCGATGGAAAGCGCAGTGACAGGGGCGCTGCACAAGACCGACGCCCTGGGGACTGCGGCAGGGGAACGGCGTGATCACATTCGAGAACGTGGCCTACAGCTATGGCGGAGGCGAGCTTCTGTCCGATGTGTCGCTGAAGCTGGCACCCGGGTCCTTCCATTTCCTGACCGGCCCGTCGGGCGCGGGGAAATCCACCTTCCTGAAACTCGCCTATGCCGAGCTTCGCCCGACCTCGGGCCGCGTCACCCTGTTCGACAACGACGTGACCAAGCTGTCGCGTGACGATGTTGCCCGCACCCGCCGCCGCATCGGCATCGTGCACCAGGACTGCAAGTTCCTCGACCACATGACCCTTGCCGCCAACATGGCACTCCCCTTCACCGTCTCGGACCGCGAAAGCAGCCCCCAGGACCTGGATGATCTTCTGTCTTGGGTCGGCCTCAAGCACCTCGCCGACGCGCTGCCCCCGCAACTGTCCGGCGGCGAACGCCAGCGCGCGGCCCTCGCCCGCGCCGTCATCGTCGACCCCGACGTGATCCTGGCGGACGAACCGACCGGCAACGTCGACTGGGAGATGTCCCTGCGCATCCTCACGCTGCTGGTGGAACTGAACAAGATGGGCAAGACCATCCTCGTCGCCACCCACGACCTGAACCTGATCCGCCAGGCCAAGGCGCAGATCCAGGCCCGCGTGCTGCGCATTGCGAAACATCGCGTCCAGCTTGCGGGGGCCGACCTGTGAGACCCCCCGCCGCCAAACCCGCCTCGCCCGCCACCCGCGCGCTGGAGGTCGTTCCGCCTTCCGGCCCGACCGCCTGGCTGACCACCTTCACCGCCGGCGCGATGACCTTTCTCTGCGTCTTCGCCCTCGCCCTTTCCCTCGCTTCGGGTCGCCTTGCCAACCGCTGGTCCGAGGCGCTCGCCAAGACCTCGACCATCCGCCTCTCCGCCCCGGCCGAACAGGTGCAGATCCAGACCGACGCGATCCTTGCCGCCCTCGCCACCACCCCCGGCATCGCCAGCTACCGCGCGCTGGACGATGCCGAGACGCGCGCCCTTCTGGAACCCTGGTTCGGTCCCGGTCTGCCCGTCGAGGCCCTGCCGATCCCCCGCCTGATCGAGGTGGTCGAGGCCGATCCGCCCTACGACTCCGAAGGGCTGAAACAGCGCCTCGCCGCCGAGGCCCCCGGCGCGCTCCTCGACGATCACACCCGCTGGCGCCGCCCCCTGGCTGAGGCCGCCAGCCGTATCCGCCTGCTCGGTGGCCTCTCCATCGCGCTGATCGGCGCCGCGATGGCCGCGATGATCACCCTCGCCGCCCGCGCGGCACTGGCAACGAATGCCGAGGTGATCCGCGTCCTCCGCCTCGTTGGCGCCAAGGACAGCTACATCGCCCGTGCCTTCGTCCGCCGCTTCACGCTCCGCACCCTGGCCGGGGCCGCCGTGGGCGCCGCTGCGGGCCTGATCGGCGTCGCCGCCCTTCCCGCTGCCGATGCCGCCGGTGGCTTCCTGACCGGCCTCGGCTTCACCGGACTGGGCTGGCTCTGGCCCTTTGCCCTGCCCCCTCTTGCGGCTATCGTGGCGTTCCTCGCCACCCGCCGCGCGGCCTTCCAGAAACTGCGAGAGCTGACATGACCCCGATCCGCTGGCTGCTCTCTCTCGTCTTCATCATCCAGATGTATCTGGCGATGGCCGTGATCGCCGTCCTCTTCGCCCCCTGGGCGCTCTTCTCCCGCCACGGTGCGCGGGTCGCCTGCAAGACCTTCTGCCGCTGGGTGATCTTCACCCTGCGCGCCCTGTGCGGCACCCGGTCCGAAGTGCGCGGCACACCCCCCACCGGCGAATGCATCATTGCGGCCAAGCACCAAAGCTTTCTCGACATCATCCTGATCTTCAACGCGGTCCCTGCGGGCAAGTTCATCATGAAGCGGGAACTGCTCTATACGCCCTTCCTCGGCCAATACGCCCTGCGCATCGGCTGCGTGCCGGTGAACCGCGGCAAGCGCGGCGCGGCCATCGCCAAGATGAAGGCCGATGTGGCGAAGGGCACCGCCGAGCCCGGCCAGCTGATCATCTACCCGCAGGGCACCCGCGTCGCGCCCGGTGCCACCAAGCCCTACAAGGTCGGCACCGGCCTGCTTTACGAACAGCTCGGCCAGCCCTGCCATCCGGTCGCGGCGAATGTCGGGGTCTTCTGGCCAAAACACGGCATCCTGCGCAAACCCGGCCTCGCCGTCGTCGAATTCCTGGACCCCATCGCCCCGGGCCTTGCGATCCCCGACTTCATGGCACGACTTGAGGCAGAGGTCGAAACCTACTCCAACCGCCTGATGGCCGAAGCCGGGTTCAGCGCCCGATAATCACCGAAAGCGACGAGTCCAGGTGCTCGGAAACCTTCGGTCATTGTGCATCTTGCCCATGTCGGAAATACTCCACGGGTAGGAAGCCGGTTTCGCCACCGGTTCAAGAAACCGGCGGACAGCGGAGCGTGTGAAACCCTCCGGGGCCAGACAGAGGCGCCACGCATGACCTGGATCACCACCCTCGACGACCTCCACACCCACTACGGCCAGCCTGCCGAAGCCGCGACCGTCAAAGTCACGCCGCACCTGACCCCGGCCTACCGCGCCTGGATCGACCGCTCCCGCTTCTGCATCCTGACGACCGTCGGCCCGGAAGGCACCGACGGCAGCCCCCGCGGCGACGAAGGCCCGGTGGTCAGCGTCCTCGACCCGCAGACGCTCGCGCTGCCCGACTGGTACGGCAACAACCGCATCGACAGCCTGCGCAACATCGTCCGCGATGGCCGCGTCAGCCTGATGTTCCTCATCCCCGGCGCGAATAACGCGCTGCGGGTCAACGGCACCGCCAAACTCACCTCCGACCCGGCCCTCCGCGCCCGCTTCGACCGCGACGGCAGGCAGCCCCGCACCGTCATCGTGATCCGCATCAGTGAGGTCTATTCGCAATGCGCCCGCGCCCTGATCCGCGCAGGCCTATGGACTTCCGGCGACCAATCGCAGGGCCTTCCCACGGTGGGCGACATGCTGCGCGAGATCACAGAAGGCCGGATCGACGGCCAGGCCTATGACGCCAACTGGCCGGGCCGGGCCGCGCAGACCATGTGGTGAACCGCTCTTCGGTGACTTCGTCCCTCATCGCTGACCGCCTCGCGAGGAGAAGCCGAAGGCGCACGACAAGCCGGACAGTCTCAACTGAGTGGGCAGTCCGCGACCTCAAGGTCCAGCGCCAAGGTAGAGGTCGGCCCATAGCCCAGACCCGAGACATTGATATACAGTGCCCCGGTCTCGGCCCAGACTTCGCTGACCTTCATCGTGGTCCCCGCCGGGTCGATAGCCACCTTCTCGAACAGCGCGCAGTCCGTCTCGAAGCGCAGCACATAGCCGTTGAACTTGGCCTCGTAGAACCGCCCGATCCCGCGCGGATAGCTCAGCTCGATCCGCGTCGGCCCGATCTCTACCGCGACCGGAACCACGTCCAGCCCCCCGGTGAACCCCTCGGGGCCCAGCCCGAACTCGGTGCCCTGGCCCACCACCACCGTCCGGCCGCGCGCGACCAGAAGCGGCGCCGCCCTGTCTTCCCAGGTTTCCACTGTGAAGGTCACCAGCCGCCCGTCCAGCGTGCCCGCGACTGTTGGCGTCGCCAGCAGGGCCGCAAGGACCAACCCCCGGATCATGCGAACTTCAGCGCGACGATCCCCGCGAGGATCAATAGCACGCCCGTCACCCGCATCAGGTTGACCGGCTCCTGGAACAGGAACACCGCCGCAATGGCCGTCCCGATGGCCCCGATGCCCACCCAGACCGCATAGGCCGTGCCCACCGGCAGCGACTTCATCGCGACGGACAAAAGGTAGAACGACCCCAGCGCCAGCACGATGGTCACGACCGAGGGCCAGAGCCGCGTGAAGCCTTCGGAATACTTCAAGCCCAGCGCCCAGCCCGTTTCCATCAACCCGGCAATCGCGACGATGATCCAGGGGTTCAAGCCGCCAGCCCCTTCGACCCCATGTCCAGGAACTTCTGCCGCCGGTCCTTGATCAGCGCCTCGGGCTTCTTGCCCGACAACTCGCCCAGCATCGCCTCGATGGCCTTGCCGACCGCGTCGATCGCCTCTTTCGGCGCGCGCTGCGCCCCGCCCAAAGGCTCCTTCACGATCCGGTCGATGATCCCCAGCTTCTGCAGATCCTGCGCCGTCAGCCGCAAGGCTTCGGCCGCCTCGCGCATTTTCTCGGCGTCCTTCCACAGGATTGACGCGCAGCCTTCGGGCGAGATGACCGAATAGATCGAATGTTCCAGCATCGCGACCCGGTTTGCCGTCGCAAAGGCCACCGCCCCCCCCGATCCGCCCTCGCCGATCACCACCGATATCAGCGGCACCCCGATGGCCAGGCACTTTTCGGTCGACCGCGCGATGGCCTCGGCCTGCCCCCGCTCCTCCGCCCCCTTGCCTGGATATGCCCCGGCCGTGTCGATCAGCGTGATGACCGGGATGCGGAACCGGTCCGCCAGGTCCATCAGACGGATCGCCTTGCGATAGCCCTCGGGCCGCGCCATGCCAAAGTTCCGCTGGATGCGGGATTTGGTGTCGTTGCCCTTCTCGTGTCCGATCACCACCACCGGCTGGTCGTTGAACCGTGCAAGGCCGCCGATTACCGCATGGTCGTCGGCAAATGCCCGGTCGCCCGCCAGCGAAGTGAACTCGGTGAACAGCTGCCCGACATAGTCCAGGCAATGCGGCCGTTCCGGATGCCGCGCCACCTGACATTTCTGCCAGGGCGTCAGCGTCTTGTAGAGATCGCGCAGCGCCTGGTCCGCCTTGCGGTCCAGTGCCTCGGCCTCTTTCGTCATGTCCACGCCGCCGCCCGTCTTCGCCATCGCGCGAAGCTCTTCGGCCTTGCCTTCGATATCAGCGAGCGGCTTTTCGAATTCGAGGTATTGCATCGCACTTCCTTTTCGGGACCGCCTCTATATGCCCGCGGGGCAAGCCTGATGCAACTCGGCAAGATTTGTGCGGCGGGGACATGCAAGTCTGCCCTTGCGAAAGGAATGACATGACCAATGCGAACGAAAAGCGGCTGTTGCGGGTCCTCGACCACATCCACGACAATCCCGCCGGGGACCTGTCGCTCGACGCCCTGTCCGACGTCGCCGCGATGAGCCGGTTCCACTGGCACCGCGTCTTCCGCGCGATGACCGGCGAGACCCTGGCCCAGGCCGTGCGCCGCGTCCGGATGCAGCGGGCGTCGTATCTTCTGGTGATGACCGACCAGCCGATCGCAGCGCTTGCCGCCTCGGTCGGGATGGACAACCTCGCCAGCTTCAACCGCTGCTTCACGGACGCCTTCCTGATGTCGCCCGCCACCTTTCGCAAACGGGGAGAGTTGCGTCCCTTCGTCCGAACCCCACAGCCCAGGAGAGCCCCGATGCACCCCGTCATCATCCGAACCGAACCCCCGATCCGCCTGGCCGCCCTGCCGCACAAGGGCGCCTACCACGAGATCTCCCGCGCCTTCCAGAAGCTCAGCGCCGTGATGGCCA
This sequence comes from Rhodobacter sp. SY28-1, assembly GCF_005222785.1. Lineage (GTDB taxonomy): Bacteria > Pseudomonadota > Alphaproteobacteria > Rhodobacterales > Rhodobacteraceae > Tabrizicola. The sequence goes on from NZ_STGH01000002.1 coordinate 967,547, forward strand.
GCCGCGACCTGTTCCGCAACTCCGGCCGGATGATCGCCGTCTTCTACGATGACCCGCAGTCCGTCGCAGAATCGGCCTTGCGCAGCCATGCCGGGTTCGAACTGACCGGCCCGGCCGACCTTGCAGCGCCGCTGGAAGCGGTGGCCCTTGCGGGCGGTCGCCACGCGGTGCTGACCTACACCGGCCCCTACGCCGGACTTCCCACCGCCTATGACGAACTCTTCGGGGTCTGGCTGCCCAACTCGGGCGAGGAACCCGCCGACACGCCTTCGTTCGAGGTCTATCTGAACACCCCGATGGACACGGCCCCCGAGGACCTGGTGACCGAGTTGCACCTTCCGCTGAGGGGCTAGCGGTTGGCTTCGTGCTCCAGTCTTTGCCGGGCAATCGATTCATGCTTTTCGGCGCGCATCTGGTCGAGAAAGGCCTGCTCGACATAGGCCAGATGCGCCGCCACGGCAGCGCGCGCGGCCTGCGCGTCGCGCGCCTGGATCGCGGCGTTGATCGCCCGGTGCTGGTCCAGAAGCTGGTCCCGCGTCATCCGGTTCCGGAACATGACCTGGCGGTTGTAGAACACCCCCTGACGCAGAAGGTCGAACATCGACCGCAGCATGTGCAACATGATGACGTTGTGGCTCGCCTCGATGATCGCCATGTGGAATTCCGCATCCAGCTGCGCCTCGTCCGACGGGTCGCGCTTCTGGTGCGCCGCCTCCATCTTGGCAAGGATCGTCGCGATCACCTTCAGGTCCGTCTCCGACCCCAGGGTCGCCGCCCGTTCTGCCGCCAGCCCCTCGATGTCGCGCCGAAAGGCGATGTAGTCGAAGACCGCCTCGTCATGCGACGCGAACAGCTCGATCAGCGCAGGCGAGAAGGCAGAACCCAGCACATCCGCGACGAAGATCCCCGACCCGGCCCGGCTGACCAACAGGCCCCGGTCGGCCAGATCGGCAATGGCATCGCGCAATGAGGGGCGCGAGACGCCCAGCTTTTCGGCGAGGTCCCGTTCGGACGGCAGCCGTTCCCCGGGCCGCAGGATGCCGCGCAGGATCAGCTGCTCGATCTGCCGCACCACCGCACTCGACAGCTTTTCCGAAGTGACCTTCAGGAATGGCATGGCACCGTCGGCCTCATTGACCCTGCTGATTGGTCCAGAAATATGACCGATTGCCGCAAATCACAATGAAAAAGGGGCCGGGTGATCCCGGCCCCTTTTCCGAATTGTCCAAGCCTATCAGCGGGTCGGGCGGATGATGATCTCCACCCGGCGGTTCTGCGCGCGGCCTTCCGGCGTCAGGTTCGAGGCCACCGGCTGGTCCTCGCCACGGCCATAGGCCGCAAGGCGACCACCCGGGACGCCCGCATCGCGCAGGACGCCTGCAACGGCCACGGCACGGCGCTGCGACAGGTCCTGGTTGTAGGCGGCCGAGCCGGTGTTGTCGGTGTGGCCGATCACTTCGATCCGGCTGTTGGGATAGCGCAGCAGGCTAGAGGCCACCGTGTTCAGGTCGCGGCGCAGGTCCGACCGGACCGACGCGCTGTCGGTGGCAAACAACAGGTCCTGCGGCATGTTGACGATCAGGTATTCGCCCGTGTTCGTCACCGAGATGTTGGAGTTCAGCGAACCGCGCAGTTCGGCGGCCTGACGGTCAAGGTCGGCGCCGACAATCGCGCCCGCACCGGCACCCAACGCACCACCCAGAACGGCACCCTTGAACTCGTCACCGTCACGCGCCGTCGCAGCACCGGCCGCAGCGCCCAGCAGGCCGCCGATCACGGCACCGTTCTTGGTGCGGGCATTCGGGTCATCGGGATAGGCATTGGGATCGACGCAGGCGGTCAGCGCCAGCATACCGGCCGTTGCCAGGATCAGGGGGGTCTTCATCATCATGTTTGCTCTCGCCTCGAAAAATCGCCCATTGGCGGGCCTGTGCTAGACCCCTGCCACAATACATCAACGTCGTCGAGAGGCTTCGGGTTCCCTTCAGTTTAGGCAGGGTTCCGCGCATCACATCTCTGTGCGCGCAGCCTCCCAGGCCAGCATGGCACGCTTTCGGGGCAGGCCCCAGTGATAGCCGCCAAGGCCTCCGTCGCGGCGCAGCGCACGGTGGCAGGGGATCAGGAAACTGATCGGATTGCGCCCCACAGCCGTCCCGACCGCCCTATGCGCCTGTGGGTGGCCGATGGCCCCGGCGATGTCGGCATAGGTGGTGACATGGCCCGAGGGGATCGCCAGCAGCGCCTCCCAGACCTTGATCTGGAACGGCGCACCGATCAGGTGCAGGCTGGTGGCCTGCCCGCCAAAGGCCGCGTCGACCAGCGGGCGGATCGTCGTCGGATCCTCGACATACCTCGCCTTCGGCCAGCGGCTGACCAGGTCCTCCAGCGCGGCCTCGGCTCCGACCTCGTCGGCGAACCCCATGCCGCAGATGCCCTTGGCCGTGGCCATCACCAACGCCGGGCCGAAGGGGCTTTCGAACCAGCCCCACTTGATTTCCAGCCCCTGCCCGCCCCGCGCATAGTCGCCCGGGGACATCGCCTCCCATGTCAGGAACAGGTCATGCAGCCGCCCTGTCCCCGACAGCCCCGTCTCCAGCGCCGTGCCCAGCATCGTGTGCCGTTCCGCCAGCAGCCGCCGCGCATGGCCCAGCGTCAGGTATTGCTGATAGCGCTTGGGGCTGACGCCGACCCACTGGCTGAACACCCGCTGGAAATGCGCCGGGCTCATGTTCATCTTCGCCGCAAGGTCCTCCAGCGTCAGCGCCGGGCCCTCGGTGTCGATCACCTGCAAGGCGCGGCCGATCACCTGGTAATGGTAGGACGGGGATTGGTCAGTCATCTTGGGTCTCCTTGCCATCCAATCTATTGGCCCGCCCCCGCAACCGCGACCCGTTTCCTGCGGCTTGTCGCGATCCCGGTTTCATGCTGCAAAGGCCGCATGACCCCGCAACTCCCCTACTCCGCCCTGAAACAGGTCTTCGCGCGCTTCGCCGAGATCGAGCCTGAACCGAAGGGCGAGCTTGAGCACGTCAACGCCTTCACCCTTCTGGTGGCCGTGGCCCTGTCGGCACAGGCGACCGACGTCGGCGTGAACAAGGCGACGCGCAAGCTGTTTCCGATCGCCGACACGCCGGAAAAGATGCTCGCGCTCGGCGAGGAAGGCCTGATCGAGCATATCAAGACCATCGGCCTCTTCCGCAACAAGGCGAAGAACGTCATCAAGCTGTCGCGCCTGTTGATCGACAACTTCGGTGGCGAGGTCCCTTCCTCCCGCGCCGCCCTGGTCACCCTGCCGGGCGTGGGTCGCAAGACCGCGAACGTGGTCCTGTCGATGTGGTTCCACCACCCGGCCCAGGCCGTCGACACCCATATCTTCCGCGTCGGCAACCGCACCGGCATCTGCCCCGGCAAGGACGAAGCGCAGGTCGAACGCGCGATCGAGGACAACGTCCCCGTCGAATACCAGCACCACGCCCACCACTGGCTTATCCTGCACGGCCGGTATATCTGCGTCGCGCGCAAACCCAAATGCGGCATCTGCCCGATCCGGGACTGGTGCCTTTACCCGGAGAAGACCGCATGAAATCCTACCAGGTCGTCGGCATCGGCAACGCCATTGTGGACGTGTTCTCCACTGCCGATGACAGCTTTCTCGACCTGATGGGCATCCAGAAGGGCATCATGCAACTGGTCGAACGCGAACGCGGAGAGCTTCTCTACAGCGCGATGACCAACCGCCAGCAGGCCCCCGGCGGGTCGGTCGCCAACACCCTCGCGGGCCTTGGCAACCTCGGCCTCACCACCGCCTTCATCGGCCGCGTCCACGACGACGCGCTGGGGAAATTCTACGCCCGCACCATGGCCGACGAGGGCACCGATTTCGTCAACCCGCCCGTCCCTGGCGGTGAACTCCCGACCTCGCGCAGCATGATCTTCGTCTCGCCCGACGGTGAGCGGTCGATGAACACCTACCTCGGCATCTCCTCGGAACTCGGCCCCGACGACGTTTCCGACACCGTCGCCGGCAGCGCCGAGATCCTGTTCCTCGAAGGCTATCTCTACGACAAACCCAAGGGCAAACAGGCCTTCGAACGCGCCGTGGAACTTTGCCACCGCGCCGGAGGCAAAGCCGGGATCGCCCTCTCCGACCCGTTCTGCGTCGACCGCCACCGCGACGATTTCCGGCGGCTGGTCAAATCGCTCGACTACGTCATCGGCAACGAACACGAATGGTCCTCGCTCTACCAGACCGATCTCTCCACCGCCCTCGAACAGGCCGCCGCCGACGCAGGCCTCGTCGTCTGCACCCGCTCCGGCCACGACGTGATCGTCCAGCGCGGCGAGGAACAGGCCATCGTCCCGGTCAAACGCGTCGTCCCCGTGGACGCCACCGGCGCGGGCGACCAGTTCGCTGCGGGCTTCCTCTACGGCCTCGCCACCGGCCAGTCGCTTGCCACCTCCGGTCGCATGGGCTGCGTCGCCGCCGCCGAGGTGATCTCCCACTTCGGCGCCCGCCCCGAAGCCGACCTCAAGGCCCTCTTCCGCAAGGAAGGCCTGATCTAGGGCACCCAAGAATTTTCGCCGAAAATTCTTGGGCTGGCCCGACCGTCCCGATCATGGCAAAATGTTCTTGTTATGTTCTGATTGCCCTGAGTCGCCCTTGCCCTTCGTCGAACTCTCCGCACTCACCAACTTCACCTTCCTCACCGGGGCCTCCCACCCCGAGGAGATGATCCTGCGCGCGACCGAGATGGACATGCCCGCCCTCGCCGTCGCCGACGTGAACTCCGTCGCCGGCATCGTCCGCGCCCATACCAAGGCGCGTGAGCTTGCCCGCGACGGCGGCCCGAAGATCCGCCTGATCCCCGCCGCCCGCATCATCCTCACCGACGGCTTCCAGGTCACAGTCCTCCCCCGCAACCGCGCTGCCTGGGGCCGCCTCTGCCGCCTCCTCAGCCTCGGCCGCCTCCGCGCCGCAAAGGGCGACTGCACGCTTCACCTCCCCGACCTTCTGCAATGGGGCGAGGGGATGGAGATGCTCCTCCTCCCCCATGGCCAGCGCCTCACCCTGGCCGACGTCGGCACGACCGCCGAGCCAAGGCTCTGGCAGTCCCACGCCCGGCAGCTGGCGAAGCGCTTCCCCGGCCAGGTCAGCCTTGCGATGGCCCCGCGCTATGACGGGCAGGACGCGACCCGCTTCGAAAGCCTCACCCGGCACGCCAAGGCGCTGAACATCCCCACCGTGGCCACCGGCCTCCCCTTCCTCCACCACGGCAAGCGCCGCCGCCTCGCCGATGTCCTGACCGCGATCCGCCTGGGCGTCCCCGTCGACAAACTTGGCCGCCGGGCGCTGCCGAACAACGAAGGCCGCCTGCGGTCCCACACCGAAATGCTCCGCATCTTCGCGGGCCACGAAGCGGCGGTCCACCGCGCCGGAGAGATCGCCGCCCGCGCCACCTTCTCCCTGGACGAACTCCAGTATGAATACCCCTCCGAAGTGACAGGAGGCGAAAGCGCCGCCCAGCGCCTCGCGCGCCTTGCCGAAGCGGGGCTGCACTGGCGCTATCCCGAAGGCCCCCCGGATCGCGTCCGCGCCCAGATGGCCCACGAACTCGCCCTCATCTCCAAGCTGCGGTATGAGCCCTACTTCCTCACCGTCCACGACATCGTCGACTTCGCCCGCAAACGCGGCATCCTCTGCCAAGGCCGGGGGTCCGCCGCCAATTCCGTCGTCTGCTACGCGTTGGGCGTGACCTCCGTCTCGCCGGAAATCGGCACCATGGTCTTCGAACGCTTCATCTCCGAGGCGCGCAATGAGCCCCCCGACATCGACGTCGACTTCGAACACGAACGCCGGGAAGAGGTGATCCAGCACATCTACGAAAAATACGGCCGCCACCGCGCGGGGCTTTGCGCGACCGTCATCCACTACCGCGGCAAGCGCGCGGTGCGGGAAGTGGGCCGCGCCATGGGCCTGTCAGAGGACACCCTCGCTGCCATGTCCAGCCAGATCTGGGGCTGGGGCGGCCCGGGCGGGGTGACCGAAACGCGGCTCAAGGAAATCGGCCTCGACCCGACCGACCGCCGCCTCCGCCAGACCATGGCGCTGATCGACGAAATCCAGGGCTTCCCTCGGCACCTGTCGCAGCACGTCGGCGGCTTCATCATCACCGAGGGCCGCCTTGATGAACTCTGCCCCGTCGAAAACGCCACGATGGAGGATCGCACGGTGATCCCCTGGGACAAGGACGACATCGACACGCTGAAGATCCTGAAGGTCGACATCCTGGCGCTGGGGATGCTCAGTTGCATCCGCAAGGCCTTCGACCTTCTCGACAAGCACCACCACCAGCACTTCACGCTGGCGACGCTCCCGCCCGAGGACCCGGAGACCTACCGCATGCTCTGCCGGGCGGATTCCCTGGGCGTCTTTCAGGTGGAAAGCCGCGCCCAGATGAACTTCCTGCCCCGGATGAAGCCGAAATGCTTCTACGACCTCGTCATCCAGGTCGCGATCATACGGCCCGGACCAATCCAGGGCGACATGGTGCACCCGTTCCTGCGGAGGCGAAACGGGCAGGAAAAGGTCAGCTTCCCCTCGGACGAGCTTGGTCGCGTCCTTGGCAAGACCCTCGGCGTGCCCCTCTTCCAGGAACAGGCGATGCAGATCGCCATCGTCGGCGCGGGCTTCACGCCCGACGAGGCCGACCGCCTGCGCCGATCATTGGCCACCTTCAAGAAACATGGGTCAGTCAGCGAATTCCACGACCGCTTCATCGGCGGGATGCTGGCCAAGGGCTATGACGCGGATTTCGCCCGCCGCTGCTTTGCCCAGATCGAAGGCTTCGGCAGCTACGGCTTCCCCGAAAGCCATGCGGCGAGCTTCGCACTCCTCGTCTATGCCAGCGCCTGGATCAAACGCCACCACCCCGGCATCTTCGCCTGCGCTCTCCTCAACTCCCAACCCATGGGCTTCTACGCCCCCGCACAGATCGTCCGCGATGCGCGAGAACATGGCGTGACCGTCCTGCCGCCCTGCATCCAGACCAGCCACTGGGACAACCGGATGGAATGGCTCGACCGGCCCGATCGCGACCCGGGCAAACCACCGGAACTCGCGCTCCGCCTCGGCTTCCGCCAGGTCCGCGGGATCGCCGAGGAGGAGGCGCGCTGGATCACCGGGGCGCGCGGCAACGGCTATCAGACGGTCGAGGACGTCTGGCGCCGTGCCGGTGTCGCCCCCGCCACGCTGACCCGCCTCGCCGAAGCCGACGCCTTCGCGGCCCTGGGCCTCTCCCGCCGCGATGCGCTCTGGTCCGCCGAGGCGCTGGCTGCAGGCGCGCCCCTGCCACTTTTCGCCGGGGATATGGACGGGGAGGGGATCACCGAGCCCGCCATCGCCTTCCGCGAGATGACCATGGGCGAGGCCGTGGTCGAAGACTACGTCGCGATGCGCCTGACGCTGCGATCCCACCCGATGGCGCTGCTGCGCCCCGCGCTCGACGCTGCCTGAACAGGGAAGCCACCTCGGGGCCCATCGAGGGCCCGCTCGGCGGCGCATCCGCGGGTCTGTCGGATACCACTGCGCCCGTGGCCAATGTCGATGCCTCCGGCGGGAGTATTTGGGAAAAGAGCAAATGCAAGCCCAGGCCTGCTTTCTCGGACAATGCACCCCGGCGGTCGGCACCTCTTACAGTGCGAAGGGAGAGCTTCCCACGCCGCCGGGGCGACTTGCCCTTTTGCGGTCATCGGGACTCCTCCCTGTACCGCCGGGAAAGACAACCGCAAAAGGGTAAAGAAACCTTCTAGTCCCTTGCTCTTTTCGACAAATACTCCCGCCGGAGGCATCCGCCCTCTCCACCCTCACTCCCCGCCCCATCATCTTCCGCGGCAGCGCTGTCCGAGGGGTTCGATGCCCCGAGGACAGCTGCCCCGCTCAGGCAATGGCCTTTCCGCCCCGCCTGCGCTATCCCCGACCCGAAACCCCCAACCCAAGACTCCAGCCGCCGATGACCCCCGCCTATCCACAGATCAAGGACCTCGTGCTGATCGGCGGCGGTCACAGCCACGCGCTGGTCCTCAGGATGTGGGCGATGTCCCCCCTGCCCGGCACCCGCCTCACACTCATCAATCCCGACCCCGCCGCGCCCTATACAGGCATGCTCCCCGGCGTCATCGCCGGGCACTACCGGCGCGAGGAGCTGATGATCGACCTTGTCCGCCTCACCCGGTTCGCCGGTGCCCGCCTGATCCTCGACCGCGCCACCGGCATCGACCGCGACGCCCGGCTTGTCCACCTCGCGGGCCGCCCGCCCCTCCCCTACGACCTCGCCGCCATCGACATCGGCATCACCTCTGATCTGCCCGGCGCGCCCGCCACCATCGCCGCCAAGCCGCTCGGCCCCTACGCCGCCGCGTGGGAGACTTTCCTTACCGGCCGCCTGCCCAACCCCCGCATCACCATCCTGGGCGCGGGCCTTGGCGGGGTGGAGCTGGCCCTCGCCTCTTCCCACCGGTTGCAGGCCCTTGGCGCAGACGCACAAGTCACCCTGATCGACCGCGCCGACCAGTTCCTGCCCGCCCTGTCGCGCAACGCCCGCACCAGCCTCGGCCGCTACCTCGCGCAGGCCGGGGTCACCCTGCGCCTTGGCACCGCCGTCACGGCAACCGACGCCACCTCCGTCACTCTCGCCAGCGGCGAAACCCTGCCCTCCGACTTCACCCTCACCGCGACCGGAGCCCGCCCGCATCCCTGGCTCGCGAACACCGGCCTCGACCACCAGGACGGCTTCCTCCTGACCGACGTCACCCTGCGCACCTCCGACCCGCTGATCTTCGCGTCCGGCGACTGTGCCACGATGACCGACGCCCCGCGCCCCAAGGCCGGAGTCTTCGCCGTCCGTGCCGCTCCGGTCCTTCTCCACAACCTCCGCGCCGCCCTGACCGGGAAACCGCTGAAACCCTTCCGCCCGCAGTCCGACTACCTGAAGCTCATCGCCCTGGGCGCCCAAACCGCGCTCGCCGAGAAATGGGGGCTCACCGCCACCGGCCCCCGGCTCTGGCGCCTCAAGGACCGGATCGACCGCCGCTTCATGGACCGCTTCGGCGCCTATCCGCAGATGCCCCGGCCCAAGGCCCCGACGGACGCCACCAAGGGCCTCGCCGCCCACCTGAACCAGCGCCCCCTCTGCGGCGGCTGCGGCGCGAAACTGGGCCCGGACGTCCTCTCCCAGGCCCTCGTCACCCTGCCCGCCCCCGCGCGCCTCGAGGTCCGCTCTGGCCCCGGCGACGATGCCGCGATCCTTGCCACCCCAAACGGGGCGCAGGTCCTCACCACCGACCACCTCCGCGCCTTCAGCCACGATCCCCGCCTGATGGCCCGGATCGCCGCGCTCCATGCGATGGGAGACGTCTGGGCGATGGGCGCCGAACCGCAGGTGGCCCTCGCCCAGATCACCCTTCCACCCCTCGGCCCCGACCTCCAGACCCGCATGCTGGCCGAGATCATGGATCAGGCCGCGCAGACCTTCCGCGACGCCGGGGCCGACATCGTGGGCGGCCATTCCACCGAAGGGGCGGAACTGACCATCGGCTTCACCGTGACCGGCACCGCCACGCGCCCCATCGGCAAAGGCGGCGCGCAAGCGGGCGACGCGCTGATCCTGACGAAACCCCTCGGCTCCGGCACCATCCTCGCGGCCGAGATGGCGATGGCGCAGGTCCCTGGCCTCCTGATGGGCGAAATCTGGACCGCCTGCATCGGGCAGATGACCCGCGCGCAAGGGTCTGCGGCCACGATCCTTGCGCCCCATGCCCATGCCATGACCGATGTCACCGGCTTCGGTCTGGCAGGGCACCTGCTGGAAATACTCGACGCCTCACAGGTCGCCGCGACGATCCGGCTGGGCGACATCCCCCTGATGCCCGGTGCGGTGGAGCTTGCTCAGGCAGGCCAAGGCTCCTCGCTGCATCCGGCGAACCTGGCCGCCGTCAGCTGGCGGATGAGCGCGCCGGCGGACCCCCGCAGCGATCTTCTGTCCGATCCCCAGACTGCGGGCGGACTGCTTGCCGCTGTTCCGGCGGACCGCGCCAAGGATCTGATCTCCGCTCTCGGGGCTGCTGGCCATGATGCCGCAATTGTCGGGACGATCACCGCAGGCATACCGCACTTGACGGTTGTCGCCTGACGTTTCAGCCCTTGGCCAAGGTCCTGATCGCCGCCGCGACCCGCTCGGCCACGCCGGGAAGGTCTGCGGCGGCAAGACTGTCCACCGCCAGTTCCGCGACCGGCACCGCCATCCGCGCCCGGTGCTTGCCATAGCGCGGATCATAGTGCCGCTCCATCAGGCTGTCAGCCAGCTCCGCATGGTCGCCCGCCGCCGCCAGCGCCAGCCAACCCTCGATCACCTCAGCCGCATGCATGGGTCGCAGAAGGCCCACCGTCGCCGCCAGCCGATCCGTCTCTGCCGTCAGGTCGGCATAGGCCCGCGCCAGATACTCCGCCCGCACGGACCTCGGGGCCGCGATCGACACGCGGGGGGCCGCAACCATCGCCTTCCAGATCTCCGGCGGCAGGCGGCAGTTGCCGATCTTGGAGCTTTCCGCCTCGACCACCACGGGCCGCGTCGGGTCAAGCCCCGCGAGGGCCAGCGCCAGCGCCCCCTCGAAAGCCTTCTGCGACGGCTGAACCCCGACGTTGCCGAACAAGGACCCGCGATGCCGCGCCAGCCCCTCAAGGTCGATCACCTGCACCCCGAACTGCGGCAGCAGGTTCAAGACCTCGGTCTTGGCCGATCCGGTATTGCCGTCCAGCACCACCACCGGCGCGCGGACCGGCGTGTCATAGACCTCGCGCACCACGAGGCTCCTCCAGGTCTTGTAGCCGCCGACCAGCGTTTCAACCCGCCAGCCGATCTGCCCAAGGATCGTCGCAAACGACCCCGACCGCTGCCCGCCCCGCCAGCAATAGACCAGAGGCCGCCAGCCCCCGCCCTTCTCGGCCAAAGGACCCTGCAGATGGATCGAGGCATTCTTCGCCACCAGCGCCGCCCCGATCTTGCGCGCCGAAAACGGGCTGACCTGCTTGTAGATCGTACCCACCCGCGCCCGCTCCTCGTCGTCCAGCACGGGAAGCGAGACAGCCCCGGGCAGGTGATCCTCGGCGTACTCCGCAGGGGCACGGACGTCGATGATGTCATCGAAGCCATGCGTCGCCAGATCGGTCAGAGAGGTCAGGGTGATTGCCATCACGAAACTCTTACCGAACCCGGCGGAAAGGTGCCAGAGCGCGTGAAGCGCCGGATTTCCCCACTCGCCTTACGCCCGGGAAAGGCGCATGATTCCATCCATGCGCAGCCTTGCCCTGATCCTGTCGCTTTGCACTACCGGCCCGGTCCTTGCAGGGTCGGAACCCTCGCGCCTGACCGAAGCCGCGCGCGATCAGGTCGGTGTGACCGTGACCTACGATCCGGCCTATGTCAGTCTCGACTTCCCCGGCGGCGACCTGCCGCGTGACCGGGGCGTCTGCACCGATGTGGTGATCCGCGCGCTGCGCGACGGCTGGGGGATTGACCTGCAACTGGCCGTGAACCGCGACATGAAGGCCAATTTCGCCGCCTACCCGCCGCTCTGGGGCCTCAGCCGGACCGACCGCAACATCGACCACCGCCGCGTGCCGAACCTGCAGACGCTGTTCAGTCGCGTCGGGGCCGAACAGCCCCTGGATGAACTTCCCGCGCCGTTCCTGCCCGGCGACATCGTGACCTGGAAGCTGCCCGGCAACCTTGACCACATCGGCATCGTCTCGGACCAGCGGTCTGCGGACGGCACGCCGCTGATCCTGCACAACATCGGCCGGGGCGCGCAGGAGGAAGACATCCTGTTCGCCTACCCGATGACCGGCCACTACCGGATCGGCGCGGATGAGGCCGAAAAGCTTCGCTCTCTGCAGTAGGTCGCACCCGGCAACGGAATGCCTTCGCATGAAAACGGGGGGCCAACCGGCCCCCCTCACTCGCAACTCACCAGACCTAGGGTCAGGCTGGCATCATCACCGTGTCGATGACGTGGATCACGCCGTTCGACGCGCCAAGATCGGCCGAACTGACCTTGGCCTTGCCGACATGGACCGACCCGTCCTTGCCGGTCACGGTGACTTTCTCGCCACCCAAAGTAGCGATCTCGGACGACTTGCCGGTGAACTCCGACGCCATGTGCTTGCCCGAGACGACATGCAGTTTCAGGATGGCCGTCAGCTTGGCCTTGTTCGCAGGCAGGACCAGATCATCGACGGTCCCGGCGGGCAGCTTGGCGAAGGCTTCGTTCGAGGGGGCGAAGACCGTGAAAGGTCCGGTGCCGCCCAAGGCAGAGGTCAGGTTGGCCGCAGAAAGCGCGGTCACAAGTGTCGAGAAGGCCGGGTTACCGGCGGCAGTTTCAACAATGTTCATGAAAGTCCTTTTGTGCGGACGGATGGCCCGCTTCATTAGATATGGCGCCTTGGTCGGGCAATTGTAAGTGACACGCCCGGGTTTATTCAAAGGCGCATCACTATCGCGCCAAGGTTGTTTCGGGCGCTTGAGGGCGGTCGGGCGGAACCCGTGCGCCATAGTGATAGCAAATCCTAAGATTTCCCTAACATCCAAGACCAAGGTGTTAATATTGAAGGCTTATCCGATTCTGTCCACCGTGGACACTTCCCTCAGAACCCGGCCTCCAGCCGGTCCACCAGCGCCGCCAGCATCCCTCGACACCGCTCGATCTGCTCCACCGAGACAAACTCGTCCGGCTTGTGCCCCTGCGCCATTGACCCAGGCCCGCAGATCACCGTCGGCACGCCCAGCCGGGCATCGAACAGCCCGCCTTCCGTCCCGAAGGCCACCTTCATCGTCCCGTTCGCCCCGGTCAGCCCCTTCACGAACCGCACCACCTCGGCGTCTGACGGCGTCCCGAGGCCCGGGTAGTCCCACAGCCGCTCCACCGTGATAGCCGCCTCCGGAAACTCGCCCCGCAAGGGCGCGACGATCGCCTCGGCCTCCGCTTCCAGCCGCCCGATCAAGCCCGCCACGTCCTCACCAGCAAGGGACCGGATCTCGAAATCCAGCACGGCATGGTTCGGCACGATGTTGACCTGCACCCCGCCCGACATCTTGCCCACATGCAGCGTCGTGTAGGGCACGTCATAGTCCCCGTCCCGAAGCCCCGTCGCCGCGACCTCGGCCTGCACACGGCGCACCGCGCCCAGGAAATCCCCCGACAGATGCAGAGCGTTCAGCGCCAGCGGGGCCAGAGCCGAATGCCCCTCGCGCCCCCGGCAGGTTGCCCGAAGCGCGACCTTTCCCTTGTGCCCGGTCGCGACCTGCATTCCCGTCGGTTCCCCCACGATGCAGAACCGGGGTTTGACCGGGGCCGCCGCCAGAAGGTCGATCAGCGACCGCACACCCATGCAGCCGATCTCCTCGTCATAGGACAGCGCCAGGTGCAGCGGCACCTTCAGCGGACGGCGCGCGGCCAGCAGCATCGCCTCCACCGCACAGGCCACGAACCCCTTCATGTCCGCCGCACCCCGCCCGTAATAACGGCCTCGCGCCTCGGTCAGCGCGAAGGGGGGCACGGTCCAGTCCTGCCCCTCGACCGGCACGACATCGGTATGGCCCGACAGCATGACCCCACCCACCGCGCCGGGCCCGGTCGAGGCGAAAAGGTTCGCCTTGCCGCCGCCCGCATCCGGTACCAGCGTGACAGTCAGTCTGGCCGCTTCCAGCAGATCGCGGACATAGCCCATCAAAGCCATGTTCGGCCGATGGCTGACCGTGTCGAACGCCACAAGCTGCCCCAGTATCTCGCGCATCATCGTCTCCCTTTCGTCCGTGCTAGCGCGAAATCCACCGCCCGGAAAGCACCCGATCCGTGCGTTCCGCCCTTGTCGCCATGCGCGGGCTTTGCGAGACTCGCCGCATCTTTGCCGAAAGTGTCCGATGCGCCCTGCCCTCCCGCTTCTTGCTGCCCTCCTCTGCGCGTCGAGCCCGGCCCTTGCCGATCCGGCGAACGTGGCCCTCGCCCGATCCGGAACCGACGGCGCCGCCGGGCGGCTGATCCTGGCGCAGCAATCGTACCTGGCCGCGATGGACGAGGGCGATCCCATCCTTCTTCTGGCGGCGATCCGGCTGGCTCGGTCGGTGACCGTGCGCCCGCCGACCGGCTGGACCCGAACCACTTCGGACGAAGGCGCGGCGGACCAGGACATCGGCCGGTCTGCAGCCCCCGACCCGGCCTCGCCCCAGGTGCTGGCCATTGCCCAGGCCTTGGCCGGAGAAGACATCACGCTGCAGGACCTTGCTTACGATCTGGATGCCCAGCGCCCCCATGGCAGGCAACCGACCGCAATCCGGGCCGAGGCGGCTCTGGCAGGCGGCCAGACCGACAGCTGGCGCATCGCGCTGTCGGGCGATGTCCCGGCCGAACTTGGCCTGATCGGGGACAGAGACGGCGCGCTTGGCCTTACCGTGACCGACGACTCCGGCAGCATCGTCTGCGCCCTTCCCCCCGGCCTCACCCCGGCGCTGTGCCGATTTACCCCGGCGCGCAACGGCTTTTTCACGGTCGAGATCCGCAACATCGGGCAGGTGCAGAACAGTTATCAGCTGGTCGGAAGCTGATGTGACGGCATTTGTCATGCCAAGACATCTTCTCAATCGATCAAAGGCCTGCAAGGATTGCGCCGTTCCGTGCCACTCCGGCGCGGTAAACCTTCAGGATCCGCCATGACTCCCAAGACATTTGTGCTTCTCCTCGCCTCCACCGCGATTGCCGCGACTGTCCTTCCCGCTCTCGCCCAGGACAATTCCGGGCCCAACGTGGGCGCCGCTGCCGCCGATGCGACCGCTGGCGCTGCGGCAACGATGGGGCTCGCGCAGGACCTCTACGCGCTGGGTGCGGCGCAGGGTGATGCCGTGACCGTGCTGGCCGCAGCCAAGCTGGCGGCATCGGTCGATATCAAATCGGCCGAACCCGCGGCGCTGGACCCCGCGAAGATCACGTTCGGCGAGGGCGACCAGGAAACCTTCCGCAAGAAGGCCGCCCCCGCAGCCCCGGCGGCCCCGGCGCCGATGATGAACGACGGCACCCCGCGCGCGGCGGCCAAGGCCACTTTCTTCAGCGCCACGTCCGAGGATGAAGGCGCGGCCGAGGCTCCGGTCACTGCGGACGCGATGTTTGCCAAGGCCAAGGAACTGGCCGCCGACGACGAGGCGGTGCTGGGCCTGATCGACGATGCGATGGCCGAGGGTTCGCGCGGGCGGATCGGCGGCGCGGTCGAGTGGCTCTCGCGCCTGCCGGCGGGTCAGACCGACGTCTGGGAAATCCCCTATTACGGCAATTCCTACGCCGAGGTCGCCATCGTCGGCGACGGTGATGCGAACCTCGACGTGGCGGTGACCGATGAAAACGGCAATGTCATCTGCTATGACGTCAGCTGGTCGGACAAGCTCTACTGTGACTGGACCCCGGCCTGGGACGGCTATTTCTACGTCACCGTCCAGAACATGGGCGGGTCGCGGAACAGCTATTACCTGCTGACGAACTGACCCAGCGCAACCAAATCAAGAAGGCCCCGGAGACTTGCCTCCGGGGCCTTGTGCTTTCCCTGTCCCAGCGGCTCATCGCGCCAGCAGCGCCTCGATCTCGGATCGCGCGGGCATCGACGGCGCAGTCCCCGGACGCGTCACGGAAATCCCGGCGGTGGCGCAGCCAAAGCGGACCGCGTCGATCACGTCCATCCCCTCGGCCAACGCCACTGCAAATCCGCCGTTGAAGGCATCCCCTGCCCCGGTCGTTTCCACGACCGGACCGGCCGAGATCACCGGCACATGCACCGTGCGCTGCGCATCGTGATAAAGGGCCCCCTTGTCGCCCAGCGTGATGACTACCGCCCCCACGCCCTTGGCCAACAGCGCCGAGGCCGCCGCCTTCGCCTGATCGACCGTCGTCACCGGCAGGCCGGTCAGCGCCTCGGCCTCGGATTCGTTCGGGGTCACATAGTCGCACAGCGCCAGCATCTCGTCCGACAAGGTCGCCGCAGGGGCGGGGTTCAGGATCGTGGTCACCCCCGCCTCGCGCGCGATCTGCAATGCGCGAAGGGCCGCAGGGATCGGCTGTTCCAGCTGCGTCACGAAGATCGCAGCCGACCGGATCAGATCGGCCTTTTCCTCGACATCCTGGGCCGACACCCGGCCCGCCGCGCCCGGCGAGACGATGATGGCGTTGTTGCCCGTAGAATTCTCGATGAAGATATAGGCCGCACCCGTATAGCTTTCGGCGTCCACCTTCACTTCGGGCACCACCCCCGCCTTGGCCCAGGTCGCGCGCGCAATGTCGGCAAAGGCGTCCGCGCCCAACCGCGTGATGAAATGCACCCGGCCCCCTGCCATCGCGGCGGCAACCGACTGGTTCGAGCCCTTGCCACCCGGCCCGAGGACGAAGGAGGTGCCAAGGATCGTCTCGCCCATCTTGGGCTGACGCTCGGCCCGATAGGCGGTGTCGGCAACGAAGATGCCAAGGATAATGATCGGTTTCATGCGTCAGGCCTCCGGCGGGATCACGCCCTTGCGGAACATGAAGCAGCCGTAGAAGCGACGCTCCCCGGTCTGGATCACCGCATAGGACTGCCGCGCCATGTCGTAGAAGGCAAAGCGTTCGATGCTGACCATCTTGCGAGGGCGGCCTTCGGCGTGGTCGATCTCGGCCTGCACTTCCTGCTGCACCGGCGGGATCTCGTCAGGCTTGCCAACGACTTCCATCCGCCCGGCGAAATCATCGACGAAGGTGTCCAGCGGCAGGACCGACAGGATCGCGTTCACCGCCTCGGCACAGGTCAGGTTCTCCATCCGCAGAAGCTTGCCCGTCACCGTGGCCCGCGCCACGGAATCCGACGGGAAGTTGGTATCGGCCACGATCAGCACGTCGCCATGTCCCATCGCGCGCAAGGTGGCAAGCACCTCCGCATTCAGGCGGTTGTCGATTCCCTTCAGCATGTCTCCCCCCGGTTGGCTTACAGGCGCTTGCCGGTCGCCTTGTCGAATAGATGCGCCACCGCGGCATCGGGCGCCAGAGTGATCGTGGCCCCCGGCCCGAACGCGACGCGATTGCGGAAGACCGCCGTCATCTCGCGCCCCTCCAGACGGATGACGACGTGGGTCTCCGATCCCGTGGGTTCCACGACCGCGACGGTGCCGGTCAGGCCCTGGTCAGCCAAGGCCAGATGCTCGGGCCGGATGCCATAGACGACCTCTTGCCCTTCGGCCACCTGCGCACCAGGCGGCATGATCAGGGAAGCGCCCGCCACTTCGACCTTCCCGCCCGCAACGCGGCCCTCAAGCAGGTTCATCGACGGGCTGCCGATGAAGGCCGCGACGAAGGTGTTGGCGGGGCGGTCATAAAGGTCCAAGGGGGCGCCCACCTGTTCGATGCGCCCGCCCTGCATGACGACGATGCGGTCGGCCATCGTCATCGCCTCGATCTGGTCGTGGGTGACATAGACCGTGGTGGTCTTGAGCCGCTGGTGCAGCTCCTTGATCTCGGTCCGCATCTGGACCCGCAGCTTGGCGTCCAGATTCGACAGCGGTTCGTCGAACAGGAACACCTGCGGGTCGCGCACGATGGCCCGACCCATCGCCACCCGCTGCCGCTGGCCGCCCGACAGGGCGCGGGGATAGCGGTCGAGGTAGGGCGTCAGCCCCAGGATCGCGGCGGCATGTTCGACCTTGGCCCGGACCGCGTCCTTTTCCATCCCGCGCATCTTCAGCGCAAAGCCCATGTTCGCGGCCACGGTCTTGTGCGGGTAAAGCGCGTAGTTCTGGAACACCATCGCGATGTCGCGTTCCGACGGGGGCAGGTTGTTGACCCGCTTGTCGCCAATCATCAGGTCGCCATCGGTCACCTCCTCCAGCCCCGCGATCATCCGCAGTAGCGTGGACTTGCCGCAGCCCGACGGCCCGACCAGCACCACGAAGGCCCCGTCGGGAATATCCAGATCAAGGCCGTGAATGACCTGCAGACCGCCATAATTCTTGCGCAACGCGCGGATCGTCACTTCGGCCAAGCGCCCGCCTCCCTGGAGCTTCTCATCGAGTGGTAACCCAGCCAAGCGGGGTCTGTCCATCCGCTGACCATACTAACATGTTAGAATCTTGACAGGCCCTTGCCGCCTTGCGAAGCTGACCAAGGCAAGCTGCCAAACAGGGGAAGAGGGAGACCCCATCCGTTCATCGGTCGCCGCGCGGAACGGGAGGAGCCGGGTCGCAGGCAGGCTGTTGCTGCACCAACGATAACCAGACACCAAGCCGCATCTGGACCCCAGACGCGGGCATGTTCCAAAGGGAGGAGCTACCTTGAAGGTCGAACTTTACGAGATGATGTCCCGGTCACGGCTCAGCCGTCGCCGGATGCTGCAGGGCTCGGTTGCCCTTGGGGCGATGGCCGCGATGCCGAAGGTGATGAGCGGCCCGGCCATGGCGCAGGACAATATCCGCGCCCAGATCCTGGCAATTCCCGGAGTGGGCGCCGGCAGCCCGACCGACGCGCATTGGCAGCAGGTGGGCGAGCTCTGCCTTGGCGCCACCAAGGCCAACGTGGCCGAGGGTGAATTCGCCGGTGTGGAACTGACCTTCCTGGGCCTCAACAACCAGAACCTGCACAATTTCCTGTTCCGTGGCTTCCTAAAGCCGTGGGAGGCCTACACCGGCGCCAAGATCAACTGGATCGACCTCGCCCAGGCCGACTACAACCCGCGTCTCCAGCAGTCGATCGCCACGGGCACCGTCGATTTCGACATCGTCGAGATGGGCGCGCCGTTCGAGGGCGACACCGCGTCGAAGGGTCTTCTGGACGAGATGCCGGATTGGGTGAAGACCCAGATCGAGGCCGACGACCTCGTGGGCTATTTGCAGCCCCCCGTCGGCACCTGGGACGGCAAGACCTACCGCATCAACATCGACGGCGACTGCCACACCTTCTCGTACCGGAAAGACTATTTCGGCGAGGGCGCGATCGGCGGGGCCGAGGTTCCGAAGACCTGGCAGGACGTCAACGCCGTGTCGAAGGCGCTTGTCGGCCAGACCGACCCGCTGACCGGCCTCCCGGCCTATGGCTACCTTGACCCGCTGAAGGGCTGGGGCGGCTTTGGCTTCTACTTCGTCGCCAACCGCGCGGCTGCCTATGTCAAGCACCCCGACGACCGCGCCTGGCTGTTCGATCCGGACACGATGAAACCACGCGTCAACAACCCCGGCTGGGTCCAGGCCTTCCAGGACGTGATGGACCTGATCGCCGCAAATGCCTACCCGGCCGACCAGATCAACGCGGACCCCGGCACCACCGCCTTCAGCCAGTTCCTTGCCGGGACCGGTTCCATGCTGATGTGGTGGGGCGACGTGGGCTCGAACGCGCGCACCTCGGACACCTCGGTCGTGGGTGACGTTGTCGGCTTCGGGATCAACCCCGGCTCGACCCGCCGCTACAACTCGGCAGCGGGTGCGTGGGAGGAAACCGCGAACGAAGCGCCGCTGATGGCCTACATCGGCTGGGGCATCTACGTCACCTCGCGCGTGTCCGGCGACGAGAAGAAGCGCAAGGCCGCCTGGTCGGCTGCGGCGCATCTGGGCGGCAAGGACCTGTCCCTGTGGACAGCTGCCTACCCGTCGGGCTTCCAACCCTACCGCAACTCGCACTTCAACTACGACGAATGGGAAGCGGCGGGCTACGACCGGGCGTTCATCGAGGACTACCTCGGGTCCAACGCCGACAGCTACAACCACCCGAACGCCGCGATCGAGCCGCGGATTCCGGGGATCTTCCAGTACTATTCGGTGGCCGAGGACGAATTGGCCAAGGGCTTTGCCGGGCAGTACAAGTCGGCCCAGGAAACTGCGGACGCCATCGCCGCCGCCTGGGAAAAGATCACCGACCAGATCGGCCGCGACAACCAGATCGCGCTCTACAAGGCATCGCTCGGGATGTGATCGCCTGACGCTGTGACACTGGCCCTGTCCGGGATAGCTCCGGGCAGGGTCGTTTCATTTCTGGTCGCCAGATGCCAGGCCCAGGTCTGGGCCAGCCCCTCCCGCAGCGCGACTTCCGGCATCCATCCGAACACGTCGCGGGCACGCGTGCAGTCCAGGATCGAGACTGGCACATCACAGGCCCTTGGGCTGCCATAGTCCACGACAAGCGACCGACCGGAAACCTCGGACACCAGGTCGATCAGCGCGCGCACCGACACTCCCGTGCCGCTGCCCGCGTTGAAGGTCCCGGTAATCCCGCTTTCCGCTGCCAACACGGCCAGCCGGGCCAGATCGTTGACATGCAGGTAGTCCCGCACGATCGACCCGTCGCCCCAGATGCTGACCGGCTGGCCCAATAGCGCGGACCGCAGCAACCGGCTCACCAGAAACTCGTGTCCCTCACGGCCAAGCCGGGTGCCATAGACATTCGCCGGGCGCAGGATCACCGGCATCAGGCCCTTGGTGCGTGCAGAAAGGTCAATGTAGGATTCGATGGCGACCTTGACGATCCCGTAGGAATTGATCGGCCGCAACGGATGCGTCTCGGGGATCGGCAGTTCCTGCGGGGTCCCGTAGACCACTCCCCCCGATGAGACATAGACCAGCCGACGGATGCCGGCCTGTTCCATCAGGTCCAGAAGACCGACCGTCGCCGCAAGGTTGCCCTCGATGTCCAGCATCGGGTTCTGGTCGCCCGACGCCGGGGTTGTCGCGCTGATCATGTGGAAGACAACGTCCGCCCCGGCAATAGTCGCCGCAAAGGATGCGCGATTGCCGTAGTCGAGGAAGCGGTACTCAACTCCTTTAACCGGACCACGCAGGGCTTCCGGACGCCGCGAGACCACCCGCACGGAATGGCCAGCACCGACAAGCCGGTCCACCACATGCGAACCGATGAACCCGCAACCACCCAGGACGACACATCGCATCTGCGGTTCCCGACCCTTTACCACCGCGAATGGGGTGGCACGGTTTCACCACAGATTGCAACCCGGCGTTTGCGACCGACCCATGCTGGTGCCGTGCGTGCAGTTGGCGATGCCCGGGCGGTGAATTCCGCTTCCCAAGCGCCACGTCGCCCGGCTAACATGTCAGTTATGAGCGGAAGCGATCAGTTGCACGTCGTCACCTCGGACGACATCACCCCCGGCAGGGTCCGGTTTGGCAAATCCCTCGTCTGGGGCGCGGCTGCAGTCCTTGCGCTGGTGGCGCTGGCCCAGTTCGCGCAGACCGCGGGCTGGTATGACTTCGGCTTCGACACCTGGCGCCCGACGCTGTACGCCTACTGCCTCTGGGCCACCGCCCTGTGCTGGGCGCAGGTCATCACGCGCGGGGAACATGGCAAGCGAACCCTCTTCGTCCTGCCCGCCGCGCTGTTCGTGATCTCGCTGACCGTCTTCCCGCTCTTGTTCGGGCTGATCATCGCCTTCTCCAACTGGAACCTGTCCAGCCTGTCCGGTCGCCAGTTCAACGGCGTCGCGAACCTGGTCCAGATGTGGAACGACCCGTTCTACTGGAATGCCCTTGGCAACATGGTGATCTACGTCCTGGCGATCCTGGTCGAATACGCCATCGCGTTCGGGCTTGCCCTGATCCTTGCCGGCCAGATCCGCGCGCGAAAGTTCTGGCGCGTGGCCTTCCTGATGCCGCTGATGCTGTCGCCCGTCGCGGTCAGCTGGATGATCGGCAAGTCGATGCTGGAACCCCGCTTCGGCCCACTCGCGCGTCTCGCCCGCAGCCTGGGGATCGAGAACCCGAGTTTCTTTGAATCCCCTTGGATGGCCAAGCTGACCATCATGGTGCTGGACGCCTGGACCTTCATTCCCTTCATGATGATCATGCTGCTGGCAGGTCTGCAGGCGATCCCGAAGGAACTGCAGGAGGCCAGCCGCGTCGATGGCGCGACGGGCTGGAAAAGCTTCTGGGAGATCACCTTCCCCCTGATGCTGCCGGTGTCGGTGACCGCGATCCTGATCCGCATCATCTTCAAGCTGAAGCTGGCCGACATCGTCATCACCGTCACCTCCGGCGGGCCGGGGGGGGCCACGGACACCGTCACCAGCTTCATCTTCCGCGAATACCGGGAAAGGTCCAACGTTGGTTACGGCACGATGCTGGCGATGGTCTACCTGGTGCTGATCGTCATCGCGATGACCGTCTTGATGAAGTTCGCCAACCGCCTGACGAAACCCCGGACCTGACGAGGGAACCATGACCGACACCCCCGTCCAGATCTTCCGCGACAGCGACACCGACCGCGGCTTCCGCATGAAATGGTGGGCCAGCCGGACCGCGATCTACGGCGTCCTCGCCTTTTGGGCGGTGATCTGCCTGTTCCCGATCTACTGGACCGCGACGACCAGCTTGAAGATGGCCCCGAACGTGATGCAGGGCCAGATGGTTCCCTTCCCGCAATCCTGGACGCCCGAGGGCGACTGGGCGAAAAAGCTGTTCTACGCGCCGAAGTGGAAGGGCTGGGAATCCATCGGCTTGTCTCCCCAGACCCTGAGCCAGGAAAGCACCGTCCGGGCGGAGTTCCTGAAACGCTTCGGCAATTCCACTATCGTGGCGCTGGTGTCGTCGACGCTGGCGGTGGTTCTGGGCGCGATGGCCGCCTATGGCCTGTCGCGGTTCCGCTACAAATGGGCCTGGTTGAAGAACGACGACATCCTGTTCTTCTTCTTGTCGCAGCTGATCCTGCCGCCCGTCGTGCTCGCCCTGCCGTTCCTTGTCCTTTACAAGGAGCTGGCGCTTCTTGACACCCGGATCGGCCTGATCCTTCTCTACACGCTCTCGGTCCTGCCCATCGTCATCTGGATCATGAAGGACCAGTTCGAGACGATCCCGACCGAGTTGGAAGAGGCCGCCCTCGTCGACGGGCTGTCGATCTGGGGGGCGTTCCTGACGATCATCGTGCCCATCGCGCTGCCGGGGATGGTGGCGGCCTTCATCCTGAGCCTCGTCCTGACCTGGAACGAGTATTTCTTCGCCGCCCTCCTCACCTCGACCCACGCGAACACGCTGCCGGTGATGGTGGCAAGCCAAACCGGCAGCCAGGGGATCAACTGGTGGTCGATGGCGGCCCTGTCCTTTGCCGCGATCCTGCCCTTGATCGTGATCGGGGTGGTGCTGGAACGGTTCATCATCAAGGGCATGGCCGCGGGGGCGGTAAAGTAAGGTGGGCAGGATTGCCCACCCTACGAAAGGGATCGCATGCTGAAAGGGATCGACCAGAGGCTGAGCGCCGAGATCGTCCATGTCCTGATGCTGCTGGGGCATGGCGATGACTTGGTCATCTGTGATGTCAATCACCCGGCGGCGGCCATCGCGGCGGAGACGACCTATGGCCGGCTGATCGACATGGCGGGCTGCGACATCCCCACAGCCGCCCGCGCGATCCTGACGCTGATGCCGCTGGACACCTTCGTCCCCGCCCCGGTCTCTCGCATGCAGGTCGTGGGCAACCCTGACGGCCAAGTGCCGATCTTTGCCCGGATGCAGGCCGTAGTAGACAAGGCCGAGGGCCGGACCGTGTCAATCCAGGCGCTTGAACGCTTCGACTTCTACGCCGCCGCGAAACGCGCCTTTGCGATCATCCGGACCAGCGACAGCGGCCCCTACGGCTGCTTCATCCTGAAGAAGGGCGTGGTGGACCTTCCCGAATTGTAGAGTGGACGCCTCCTCGCGCGCCTTCGGCTTCTCGTCGGTGGGTCAGCGAGGAGTGACGAAGTCATCGACGAGCGGTTCCGGGTGGCGAGTCAGCCCAGTCCCAGCACCTGCCGCAGATGAGCCAGCGCGATCTGCACTCCGACTTCCCCCATGGCGGGCGATGCCTCCCCAGCGTCCCCGGTATACCAGTGGTCCCCATCCCCGGCTCGGGCCATGTCCACGGTGTCCGGCGCAAGGGCCTGCATCAGCGCGGTTTCACCTTTCCCGGCATGGTCGAACGGGAAATCCGCGCCCTTGGGAAAGAGGGGATGGATCCGGATCCAGTTGAACGGGTCCGCGCCTTCGGCCTGCCGGGCGTAGTAGTCCTGCATCCCCCGTTCGCCCCACCACCCGGGGCCACGGGTCGCCTCCAGAAACCGCATGATCGCATTGCGGCCCGCAAGGCGGAAGGCAAGGTCGGTGGGCATGCCCTGGTCGAAGCCTTCGGTCTGGTGGTGGATCACGCCCCGGATGTTGCGGAAGCCTGCCTTCAGAAGTGCGCCGAATAGCCCCTCGGCTATCGGCAAGATCGCGCCCGCGTCGATGTGCAGCGTCCCCGTCCCCTCCGGCCCCGCCACGGCATGGCTGGCCGCGCCATAGGCGAAGGGGGGCAGGGTGATGATTGCGTCGCCCAGCCGTGCCAGAACCTCGGTCACCGCCAGCAGGTCCACACCTGCGGGCAGGTGCTGGCCGTGATACTCCATCACCCCGATCGGCAGGACCACGGGCGTGTTCGCCGCGATGGCCGCTTGCAGCTGGTGCGGGCGGAGGCGGGCGAAGTCCATCGCCTACTCCAAGTTCGTGTGGCGGGCGCGCATCGCCTCAGGCGTCTGGCCCAAAAGCGTAGCAAGGCGCAGGACCATGATTTCGAACACCAGGAACATCGCGCCTTCGAACAGCGAGCCCATCGGCAGGGTGGAAATGCCTCCAAGGTCACGAGCCATCGTCTGCGCCGGGATCACCAGCAGTTGGTCAGCGCGAGCCGGGCTGGGCTTGTCCGGCTCGGCCGTGACCATCAGCACCCTTGCGCCGTCGCGTTGGGCCACCCCCATCAGCGCCGTGACGGTGGACAGTTCGCCCGGTCCGGCCGAGCAGAGGAACAGATCGCCCGTCCCCAGCGGCGGGGCCGCCATGTCACCCTGCATGGTAACGTGCAGGCCAAGGTGGTGAAGCCGCATGGCAAGGGCGCGCATCATCAGGCCTTCGCGGCCGCAGCCGTAAAGGACGATCTTCCCGGCGTTTGCGATGGTCTGGCAGGCGGCTTCCACCTGCGCATCGTCGAGGGTGAGGGCGACCGTTTCCAGCTCTCGCAGGGCGGAAAGCATGGGGTTCATGGGAGAGCCTGCATGATGTCTTTCGTCTGCGAATAGAGCCGCTTCCAGAGCGGGTACTGCGTGGCGTAGGCGGGAACGGTTTCGGGCTGGACCGTCGTCGCGTTGGGGTTCCAGGCCAGGATGTCCTGCGGCTGGGCAGCCCCGATCGCGCAGGCGGCAAGGAAGGCGTCGCCATAGCTTGCGCCGATGGTCTTTTCGCAGACATGCTGCGCGACTCCGCCGAAGTCGGAGGTCGCCTGGAGCCAGAGCTGGTTCTTCGTGCCGCCGCCCACCGCCAGCACGCGGGCCGGGGAGGCTCCGGCCTCGGCATAGGTTTCCAGCACATGCGCGGTGCCTGCGGCGATGCCTTCGCAGACCGCGCGGAAGAGGTCGGCGCGGGTGTGGGTGAGGTTCAGGCCGAAGAAGCTGCCCCGAGCGTGGGGGTCGTGGATCGGGGTGCGTTCACCGGAGAAGTAGGGCAGGCACAGGAGGCCCTTCGCCCCTTTGGGGCTGTCCATCGCCTCGGTGACCAGGGCCGCGAAATCGGTGTCCCGGGCCAGCTGGTCGCGAAACCAGTGGGTGAGGGTGCCGGAGGTCGCAAGGCCCGCCATCGAGGCATGGGTGCCAGGGAAAAGCCAGGGGGCATACCAAAGCCGCGGGTCGCGGACCGGCTGGCCGGTCACCTGGATGATGAAGATGGTCGAGCCATACATCAGCATCATCTCGCCGGGATACTGGACGCCGACGCTGACCGCCTCGGCCGCCGCGTCGATGGTGCCGCAGGTGACGGGGGTGCCTTCTGCGAGGCCGGTCTCGGCGGCGGCTTCTGCGGTAACGTGCCCGGCAATCTCGGTGGACCACATCAGGCGCGGGAGTTTGTCCAGCGGGATGATGTCGGGGGCAAGGTCGGTGATCCAGTTCTGGGTCGTCACGTCGTAGAGCGGCGAGAAGTTCGCGGCGGTGTAGTGGTCGATCACATATTCCCCGGTCAGCTTCCAAGTGAGGTAGCTGGTGGAGGTCAGGACCTTGGCGGTCTGCGCATAGAGGTCGGGCTGGGTCTCCTTGAGCCACAGGATCTTTGGCCCGACCGATTGCGAGGTGAGGGCATTGCCGCAGCTCTGGTGGATGGTCGCCTCGCCGATCTGGGCGTTGAGGGCGGCGATCTGGTCCGTCGCGCGGGTGTCGACGCCATAAAGGACGCCGTTCATCAGGGGTTTGCCGATGGCATCGACGGGCAGCATGCAGGGGCCGATAGCGCTGGCTGCGACGGCTTTGATGTCCTTGGGGTCAAGGCCGGATTGGGCAAGCAGCGCCTTGGTGATGTGAACGAAGTCGCCCCACCAGTCCTCATCCGCGCGATGCTCGGCCCAACCGGCGCGGGGAACAATCATCTTGTGCGGTCTGCTGGCCTGGGCGGTGATGCGGCCCTGGGCGTCGACGAGGACGCCCTTGGATTCGAAGGTGCCGATGTCGATGCCGAGTGTGTGGGTCATCGGGTGAGCTTGAGGTCGGGGGTGATGGCGGAAAGGGCGGTGTCGACGAGGGTAACGAGGCCATCAAGGTCCTGCGGGTCGACGACTTCGAGGGCGGAGTGGGAGTAGCGCATCGGGAAGCCGACATCGAGGCAGGCGACGCCTTCGGGGCCCATGAACTGGATGTAGCTAAGGTCGGTGAGCGCCCCGGTATGGGCGGAGCGTTGGAGGGGGAGGTTGGCGTTGGTGGCGGCGTCCTCGAACAGGCGGACGAGGGCGGGGTGGGGGATGACGCCGTTCAGGGTGCCGCGACCGTGGAAGGAGTAAAGCGAAATGCCGGGGCCGCCGCCGAGGGTGACGTCGCCTCGGGCCGTCATGTCGGGCGTGTCGCAGGCGAGAAGGAGGTCGATCTGCAACGCGATGGCGGGTTGCAGGGCGGTCGCGGCGGGAAGGACTCCGCGCAGGTTGTATTCCTCTTGCACCGACCAGACGAGGTGAAGGGTGGGGCCGGGTTTGCCTCTGCGGGCCTCGGCGAGTTTCAGGAGGGAGGCGCAGCCCGCGCGATCGTCCACGGAAGTCCCGGCGATGCGGTTGTTGGCCAGTTGCAGGGCGCGGGGGAGATAGGTGACGGGCGTGCCGATCTTGACACCTGCCGCCTCGGCTTCGGCTTTCGTCGAGAACCCGGCATCGACGTAGAGGTCGGCGTAGGGGAGGACCTTGTATTTCTCCTCGGGGGTCGTTGCGTGGTGGCTTTTGTTGGCGATGAGGGCCGGGAGGTCTCCCTGTTCGGTGCAAAGGAGGACACCTTGCGCGGGCAGGGCGCGTTCGGGGACACCGCCAAGACGTTCGAGGCGGATGAGGCCGGAGGGTTCGATCTTGCGGACGATGAAACCCAGCTGGTCCATGTGGGTGAAAACCATCACGGGCGGCAGGGCCGGGTCGCCGGGGATCGTGCAGGTCAGGTTGCCGAGACGATCAGAATGGTGAGAAAGGCCAAGGCTGTCCAGATGCGCCGAGATAGCGGCGGCGACGCGGGTCTCATAGCCCGCGAGGCCGGGGATCAGCATCAGTTCGACGGTCAGGTCTGCGACGGAGGGGAGCGTCATTTCCCGCCTCTCATTTCCCGCCTCGGGCGGCGCGGGCGCGGGTCATGAAATCGGCAGCACGGTCGGGGTCGACGGCGGCCCAGGTGTCACCGCCCACCTTGAGGGCCGAGCCGACGATGCAGCCGTCAGCCACGGCCAGCACATCGGCAACGGTGGCGTGCTTGACGCCGGTGTTCGCCAGCACCGGAGTGTTGGGCAGAACGCGCTTGACGCCCTCCAGGTCCTCCATCCGTGCGGCCTCGCCGGTGATCGCGCCAGACACCAGCACCGCGTCCGGGATCGAGGAGAAGACGGCGGAACGGGCGCGGTCGGGCAGCGGGCGGCGGTCGAGGCTGTCGGCAAACTCGGCCGAGACATTGTAGAGCCGGGCCACGCCCCCTGCCCCAAGGCGCTGAGCATAACGGACAGCAGCGCCCGCGTCGGGGGCCCAGACGCCCATGTCCGAGGCATAGGTGCCAGTGAAGATCTCGCGCACGAAGGCGGCGCCGGTGGCGGCGGCGACGGCGAAACTGGACATCGGGTCCCAGAGCACGTTGACGCCGAAGGGCACCGTGATCTCGTCCCGCAGGCGGCCAATGACATAGGCCATGGTGGCAGACGAGGCGGTGTCGACCCGCAACTCATAGGGACGGTCGTTTTCGTTGCCGAACATCACGGCATCGAAACCGGCGGCCTGCAGGGCCTTGAGATCGGCGCGGGCGTCGGCAAGGATTCCCTCCACTCCGCGTCTGGCATCATGCAGTGGCGTGCCCGGCATGGCGCCAAGATGCACCATTGCGATCACGGGCTTGCGGTCGCCGAAGACGGCTTGAAAACGTGACATCTGATCCCCCCTGCGACCGTCACGCTAGCGCGAAAGCCGTTGGACGTGAAGCGGGATCATACTAGCATGTCAGCAAGCAGGAGGGCACGGATGCTGGCCACAAGACACTGGGATCGCCTTGGAAATGGCGGGCTGACCTTCACCGAACTGGGCTTTGGCTCGGCGCCATTGGGCAACCTGTTCCGGGCGATCAGCGATGATGACGCTCATGCCATCCTGCAGGCCGCCTGGGACGCTGGAGTACGCTATTTCGATACCGCGCCGCTGTATGGGCTGGGTCTGTCCGAGACCCGGTTGAACCGGCTGCTGAGGGACAAACCACGCGACTCCTATGTCCTGTCGTCCAAGGTCGGACGCCTGCTGAAAGCGGTTCCTCCCGGTCAGGGCGATGGGGCGGGCAAGTGGGTCGATGTGCCCTCGCGGAAAGAGGTCTACGACTACAGCTATGACGGCACGATGCGCAGCCTGGAGTTTTCGCTGGAACGCCTCGGGTTGGACCGGATCGACATCCTCTATGCCCATGACCTGGACATCTTCAACCACGGCACGCAGGCGGCGTTGCAGGAAAGGCTGGATGCCTTCATGGCGGGCGGCTACCGGGCGCTGGTGGCCTTGCGCGATCAGGGGGTGATCCGCGCCTTTGGTGGCGGGATCAATGAATGGCAGCCCTGCCAATGGCTGCTGGAGCGGGGGGATTTCGACCTGTTCCTGCTGGCGGGGCGCTATACGTTGCTGGAGCAGGAAGCGCAGGACAGCTTCCTGCCCATGTGCGTGGACCGTGGGGTCGGGATTGTCGTGGGCGGGCCCTACAACTCGGGCATCCTGGCCGTGGGGCCG
Source organism: Rhodobacter sp. SY28-1 (assembly GCF_005222785.1). Lineage (GTDB taxonomy): Bacteria > Pseudomonadota > Alphaproteobacteria > Rhodobacterales > Rhodobacteraceae > Tabrizicola. Next base: position 996,860 of record NZ_STGH01000002.1, read on the forward strand.
AAGCCGGGTGTGCATTACAACTATGCCCCGGCGCTGGACTGGGTGCTGGACAAGGCGGCTCGGCTGCAGTCCGCCTGCACGCGCCATGGCGTCCGGCTGGTCGACGCAGCCTTCCAGTTCCCGCTGCGACATCCAGCGGTGGTCTCGATGATTCCCGGTGGGCAGGGACTGGAAGAGATGGCGTCGAACCTGCAGGCAGCTACTACAAAGGTTCCGGAAGCACTGTGGCAGGAGTTGCGGGCCGAGGGGCTGATCCGGGCGGACGCGCCGATCTGAGGATTGCCTCCTCGTGCGCCTTCGGCTTCTCGTCGGAAGGCGGCCCCAGCGAGGAGGGACGAAGTCCCCGACGAGCGCGTCAGGCGCCGTAGAGTGCGCCCATCACGATCCGCGTGGCCGCAGCGGCGTCCTGACGGGCCTGCGCGTCGGCAAGTGCGGCATTCCCGGCCAGCGACCGCGCAACACTTCGTAGCCGGTCGCTGACAGCGATGTTTGCCCGCGCCTCGCCCACCGGGTCGGTCCCGCCATGGTCGGGGAAAGTGTCGAAATAGATCACCCCGTCATAGCCCAGCCGGTCCAGCGCCATGAATAGCTCCACTGTCTGCACCGGGTGGACCGAGCCCGCGATCAGACCGTCGTCGCGCTTGCCGTAACCGTCGTTGAGGTGGACGCCGAGGATGCGGCTTTTCCGGCCCGCCAGCATGGCCGCGCGGGCAGGCATCTCTCCGGCAAACAGCATGTGGCAGAAGTCCAAAGTGACGCCGGTGTTGGGCCTGCCGACCTCGGCCAGAGCCAGCAGCGTCGTGGTCATGTCGGGCATCACGACATGGGCACGGGGTTCATTCGGCTTGTATTCGATGGCGATGTCGATGGTGGGGTTGTGGTCCGCGACCTCGGCAATGGCCGAAATGCTGTCGTCCCACATCCGGGCGTAGTCGGCCTGGAAGGAATAGTCGAACCCGTCCTGCCCCATCCACAGTGTCATCAGCCGCCCGCCCATCGCCGCCAGCGCGTCGATCCCGCGTTTGGTCAGGTCGATGGCGGCGCGGCGGACCTTCGGATCGGGATGGCTGAACGCGCCCAGACGGAAGCCCGGGTCGGTGTAGTAGCGCATCGCAAGGCCGTTCAGCGCCATGCCGTTGTCAGTGAGGATGCGGGACAGCTCGGCCGGGGAATGGTGGTCAAAGTGGTCGGGGAAGTTCAGGTCGGCCGCATCAAGACCCCCCACCTGCCCTGCCGCTGCGATCATCTGGGCCACTGTATCGCCCTTCTGCTTGAAGGCATTCAGGCGGGTGGCATAGCGGGGCTTGTTCGGGATCATGGGGCAGGGGCTGCGAAAAGCTCGGGGTGGGCGCGTTCCAGCGGCGCAAGGTATGTCAGCAATTGGCGCAGGTGATGCTGGACGGCAAGGCGGGCGCTGTCGGGGTCCCGCTCCTCGAAGGCGGCAAGGATCGCGCGGTGTTCCAGAAGCGTGGCAGCCAGGCGCCCTTCGACCGGCAGGATCAGCTGGCGCGCGCGGTGCACTGACAGCCAAGCGGTCTGCGAGACCTGCGGCAAGCGGGGAAAACCGGTGTAGGACAGCATCAGCTCGTGAAATTGGGCGTCGAGCGCCATGAACCCCTGCCGGTCGCCATCTGCCACCAGCGCCTCTTGCAGTTTGACGTTCCGGCGCAGGTCGCGCAGCTGATCCTCGGTGATCCGCTCCGCCACCAGTTCGGCGGCGGCGACCTCGATCGCCTCGCGGATGAAGGCGCCTTCGCGGATGTCGGTCATCGACAGGCGGGTGACGAAAGTGCCCGCCTGCGGGATCACATCCACGAGGCCGTCCGAGGCCAGCTTTGCAACCGCATCGGCGACCGGGCTGCGCGAGACGCCAAGGCGGTCACAGATCTCGGGCTTGCGGATGCTGTCACCGGGCCGGAAGTCCAGCGTCAGGATCGCGTGTTTCAGGCTTTGATAGACCCGTTGGCCCAAGGACCCCTGGAAACGTTCCAGTGGCAGAAGCATGGCAGCGCCATTCTGGTCTTGTGGTTCGGTCCGGGGCGCTTGTAGCATGCTAACATGTTAGGCTTGGCGGCCTGCCTGTCAAGCAAGGCCGCGTTGGGGGAAATGATGGCAGATCCTGTTATCCGATTGCACGACAGAGACAACCTTGTCATCGCCTTGGGCGATCTGGCGAAGGGCGCCATGGTGGCCGGCGTGTCAGTGCCGCTGCCCGGTCCGGTGCCGCGCGGGCACAAGCTGGCGACGCGGGCGATTGCCAGGGGCGAGATCGTGCTGCGCTATGGCCAGTCCATCGGCCAGGCGACCGAGGACATTCCCGAAGGCGGACATATCCATTCCCACAACCTTGGCATGGGGCCACACAGCACCGACTATGCCATCGGCGAAGGAGCGACGCCCCTGCCCCCGCTACCCCCGCGTGAGTTCATGGGCTATCCCCGCGCCGACGGCCAGGTGGGGACGCGGAACTACATCGGGATCCTCACCTCGGTGAACTGCTCCGGCTCGGTGGCGCGCTTCATCGCCGAGGCGGCGGAGAAGGACCCCGTCCTGTCGTCGATGCCGAACATCGACGGCTTTGTCCCCATCGTCCACAACACCGGCTGCGGCATGTCCGGGGTGAACGAGGGCTTCGACACTCTGATGCGCACGCTGAAGGGCTACGCGCGGAACGCGAACTTCGGGGGCATCCTGCTGGTGGGCCTGGGGTGCGAGGTGATGCAGGTCCCGGACCTCGTCGGCCAGGGACGGCTGCGCCCCGACGGCAACTTCCGCTACATGACGATCCAGGGGACCGGAGGCACCCGGGCCACCATCGCCAAGGGGCTGGAGGTCCTGCGCGAGATGGCCGAAGTGGCCTCCAAGGTGGCCCGCGTGCCCGCGCCGGTGTCAAAGCTGGTCATCGGCCTGCAATGCGGGGGGTCGGACGGATATTCCGGGATCACGGCGAACCCCGCGCTGGGGTATGCAAGCGATTTGCTGGTGCGTATGGGAGGCACGACGATCCTGTCCGAGACACCCGAGATCTACGGGGCCGAACACCTGTTGACACGCCGCGCCGTCACACAGGAGGTGGGCGAAAAGCTGATCGACCGGATCAGGTGGTGGGAAAACTACACCGCGATAAACGGCGGCGAGATGGACAACAACCCCAGCCCCGGCAACAAGCGCGGCGGGTTGACGACAATCCTGGAAAAGTCGCTGGGCGCGGTGGCCAAGGGCGGCACCGCGCCCCTGTCCGGGGTCTACAAGTTCGCCGAACCGATAACCTCCCCCGGCTTTGTCTACATGGACAGTCCCGGCTACGACCCCTGCAGCGTCACCGGACAGATCGCCAGCGGGGCCACCATGATCGTCTTCACCACCGGGCGCGGGTCGGTTTCCGGCTACAAGCCCAGCCCCTGCATCAAGCTGGCCACCAACAACGAGATGTATGCCCGGATGGCCGAAGACATGGACATCAACTGCGGCGACATCATCGACGGGGTCTCCATCGAGGCCAAGGGCGCCGAGATCCTTGAAAAGATCATCGCCGTCGCCTCGGGTCAGCGCACCCTGTCCGAGGACCTGGGCTTCGGCGGGGCCGAGTTCGTGCCCTGGCAGATCGGCGCGGTCATGTAAGCCGGTAGAAGGCGCGCGCGGTGTCGCGGTAGATCAGGCGCTGCTCCGCGTCGGACAGGTCGGCGATCACCTCGTCGACCACCGCCACCCAGCCTGGATAGCTGATCCGCAGGGTCGAGACCGGCCAGTCCCCGCCGAACATGATGCGGGACGGTCCGAAGGCCTCCAGCGCCATCTCCATGTAGGGGCGCAGGGTCTCGGCTGTCCAGTCGGCGGCGGCTTCCGTGGCGACTCCGGACAGCTTGCACACGACGTTCTCGCGCCGCGCCAGATCGCGCATCTGGTCGGCCCAGGGCTGCATCAGTCCCGCCGCGATCCCGGGCTTGGCGATGTGGTCAAGCACCATTGGCACGTTCGGACAGGCATCCACCAGCGTGATCGTGGACTGCAGCTGCGGATGCTTCAGGCACAGATCGAACGACAGCCCGTGATCCGCCAGCGCCCGCACGCCCGCCACGAAATCGGGCCGCAGGCAGAAAGCCGGGTCGGGCTCATCCTGATAAATGCGCCGGATGCCCCGCACCTTGTCGATTCCGGCCAGCCGTTCCAGATCGGCGCGCACCCCGTCGCCCTTTTCCAGCGGGGCATTGCAGACCATTGCTGCGATCCGCGGCTCCTCCACTGCCCAGGCCAGCACCTGATCCGCCTCGACAAAGGTCTGGTCCGGCACTGCGGCACATTCCAGGAAGACCAGCGCTTCAATATCGACCCCGGCGCTGGCCGCCTTGAAATCGGCAGGCAGGAAGGGCCGGTCCAGCGGGTCAAAAAGCCAAGGATAGCTCAGGCGCCGGGGGTCCCACAGGTGCAGATGGCTGTCGATGATCGGAAAGCTGGGCATCCGGGCCTCGCGTGAAAGGGCGTCTCAGGGATGCTACACCGGGACGAAGGGACGGGGCCAGCGTCCTGCGGTGGCCGGGGTCACTTTGCGAAACGTTCGCACTCTACGCCGCCACTTCCCCCGCGACATGCCGCGCCGCAGCGTCCGAGGCTGTGGCACAGGCCTCGACCAGCGGCTGTCCCAAGGCTAGTGCGGCCGCCAGTGTCCCGGTAAAGCAGTCCCCGGCCCCGTGCGTGCTGGACACCTTCACCTTCCGCGCCGGCAGGGTGACGGGATCAGTCCCGGGCGCAGATAGAGCCAACCCGCTTGCCCCCGCCGTGACGATGACGGCCCGGTACTCCTGCGCAAGCTGGACCGCCGCCGACAGCGCCGAGGAAAGGTCCGTCACCTGGGCCGCCCCGGACATCTCGGCTTCGACCGCATTCACCACCAGCACATCGACCAGACCGCGCAGCTCCACCGGCAACGCCCGAGCCGGAGCCGCGTTGAGGATGACCCGGACACTCCGCTTCCGCGCCGCACGGGCGGCGGCAAGATTGACCTCTTCAGGGATTTCATTTTGCAAGAGAACGACCTGCACATCCTGCCAGAGTGCGTGATCGTCCAGCCCGGCCGGATCCAGCCGAAGATTGGCGCCCGAGACGATGGTCGCCGCATAGTCCCCGGCCTGGTCCTGGATCGCCACGCTCATCCCCGAGCCGACACCGTCCAGTTCGCGCACATAGCGGCGGTCGACCTGGCCGCGGTCCAGCGCCTCCAGCAGGAATGCCCCGAACCCGTCCTTTCCGACCGCACCATAAAGGCGCGCGGTCGCCCCCGCCGCCCCGGCGGCCACCGCCTGGTTGCCACCCTTGCCGCCAAACTTCGGATACCAGCGCCGCCCGACCGCGGTCTCATCGACCCGCGGCAGGTGGTCCGCCTCGACCATGATGTCGTGGTGCAGCGAGCCGACGACAAGGACCGCAGGGTTCCGCGACACGGTTTCTGTTCCTTCCTGCGTCAGTTGGCCGATCCTCCGGCGCGGGCAGGATGCACGGATTGCGGCGTTGGGAAAAGGGGCCGGAAGGCGCGGCGCTGATTGGTATGCGATCCTCCAATGATGATTCTTTCGGCAAATGTCCCGATCAACAACTTGTTGGGTTGTCATTCGGGCGGGATGTTGCAGGTTTGTGTGATCCTGACGTCCTCACAAGACGCCTTCCGACTATTGCGAGAGCAGGCCAACACAATGAAGGTCATCCCCCAGCTTGCGATTGTGGCACTGGTCGGCGCTGTCGCCGTTCCCCTGTCGGCCTGGCTCGTCCCCGGAACCCGGCCCTGGCTGGACCAGATTGGCCTTCTGCAGCCACTGGCCGCGGCGGGGCTGGTCCCGGCGGGGCAAAGTGAGGAGGCGAGAGGCCCGGGCGGAGCAAATCCCGGGGCCGGTGGCGTTCCGGTCGTCGCCAGCGCCTTCAGGATCGAGAGTCTGAAGGATGTGGTGTCGGCCATCGGCTCTGCCCGAGGTGCTCAGGCGGTCGAGCTGTCGTTCGAGGTCACCGGGCGGCTTCAGGCCGTTGCGGTCGCGCCCGGCAGCCGGGTGGCGGCTGGCGACGTCATCGCGGAACTGGAAGCGGAAACGGCCCAGCTGGCGGTCGAGCGGGGCCGTCTGGTGCTGGAGGACGCAAGGCGGACCGCCGAGCGGCTGGCGCAATTGTCGGCCTCTGGCGCGTCCACCGAATTGCAGCGGCAGGAGGCGGAACTGTCCCTGCGGACCGCCGAGCTTGCCCTGCAATCGGCCGAACGGGACCTGTCCAACCATCGCCTGCTTGCGCCGATTGCCGGCTATGTCGGTCTGGTCGAGGCGCAGGTCGGGGATCTGGTGTCCTCCTCGACGCCGATCACCCGGATCGAGGATCGGTCGAGCCTGATCCTGGAATTCCGTGTGCCGGAACGTCTGGCGGCGATGGTCGCCGTGGGCGATGCGGTCCAGGCGACCGCCATTTCAACGCCGGGCGAGGTGATCGAGGGTCGCATTGTCGCGGTCGACAACCGCATCGACGAAGCCAGCCGTACCCTGCGCGTGCAGGCGACCATCGGCAATGCCGACGACCGTCTGCGCGCCGGGATGGCGTTCCAGATCACCCTGACCTTCACTGGCGAGGAGCATCCTGCCGTCGATCCGCTTGCGATCCAGTGGGGGGCGGACGGGGCCTTTGTCTGGGTGGTGCGCGACGCCAAGGCCGCGCGTCAGCCGATCCGCATCTTGCAGCGCAATGCCGAGACGGTTCTGGTCGAGGCGGAGTTCCAACCCTCGGATCTGGTGGTGACTGAAGGGGTCCAGGCCCTGCGTCCGGGCGCGGACGTGACTGTGACTGCGCCGGAGAGCTGAGCCATGGACCTTCGCGAACCACCTTCAACTATCGATCCCGCAGCCGGAAGCCACGGCACTGCGCTGTTCATCCGCCGTCCGATCCTGGCCTTCGTGCTGAATGCGCTGATCGTCATCGCCGGGCTTGCCGGGCTGCTGGGGGCCGATGTGCGGGAGTTGCCGAATGTCGACCGGCCGGTCGTTTCGGTCTCGACTTCGTATCCCGGTGCCGCACCGGAAACCATCGACCGCGAGGTGACAGCGGTTGTCGAAGGGGCGGTCAGCCGGATTGCGGGGGTCAAGTCGATCTCGTCCTCCTCGCGCTTCGGCTCGAGCCGGGTGACGGTCGAGTTCCGCGATGACGTTGATCTTGATGTGGCGGCGACCGATCTGCGCGACGCGGTGGCGCGGGTGGCGAATTCGTTGCCCGATGCCGCAGATGCGCCGCGTGTGGTGAAGTCGGACGCGGATTCCGATGCGATCCTGCGAATTGCGGTGACCTCGTCGCGCCGGACTGCGGATGAGCTGACGGCGCTGGTCCGCGATCTGGCCGAAAGCCGTCTGCTGGCCGCGCCCGGTGTGGCCGACCTGCAGATCTTCGGTGACCGGGAACTCGCGTTCCGGGTGGATGTGAACCTGATGCAACTGGCGGCCCGGGGCTTGTCGCTGGCCGATCTGCGCGCCGTTCTGGGCGACGCCGCGCTGGACAGTCCGGCGGGTGCGCTGAGTTCGGACCGGCAAAGCCTGCAGGTCCGCACGACTGCCGCGATCCGCACCGCCGAACAGATCGAGGCGCTGACCATCGCCGGCGACGTGCGGCTGGGCGATGTGGCGCAGGTGACCCTGGGCCCTGAACCCGGCGCGTCGGTCCTGCGGGCCAACGGGCAGACCGGCATCGGCCTTGGCATCATCCGGCAGGCCAACGGCAACTCGCTGGCGATTTCCGAAGCGGTGCGGCAGGTGGTGGCTGACCTGCAACCCGTGCTGCCCGACGATGTCGAGATGTATGTCACCTCGGACAGCGCCGATTTCATCGAGGGCGCGATCCACGAGGTCGAGATCGCGCTGGGCCTGTCGGTCCTGATCGTGACGGCGGTGATCTTCATCTTCCTGCGCGACGCCCGCGCGACTCTGATCCCGGTGATCGCGATGCCGGTTTCGCTGATCGGCACGCTGGCGGCGATCTGGCTGGTGGGGTTTTCGATCAACATCATGACCTTGCTGGCCCTTGTGCTGGCGACGGGCCTTGTGGTCGACGATGCGATTGTCGTGCTGGAAAACATCGTGCGCCGCAGGTCGGAAGGCATGGGGGCGCGGGCGGCGGCGGTTCTGGGGACGCAGCAGGTGTTCTTCGCCGTCCTGGCCACGACGACGACGCTGGCGGCGGTGTTCATTCCGCTGTCCTTCCTGCCGGGCCAGACCGGGGGGCTGTTCCGCGAATTCGGCTTCACGCTGGCGATTGCCGTGCTGCTGTCATCAATCACCGCGCTGACGCTGTGTCCGGTGCTGGCGGCGCGGATGCTGAAGCCGCATGCGGAAAAGCGGGGGATCATGACCTTTGTCGGCGACAAGCTGGCGCGGGTCTATGCCTTCACCTTGCGCCTCTGTCTTGCTGCGCCCATCGTGTCCGTTGCGCTGGCGGTCCTGTTTGCGGCGCTCGCAGTGGCAAGCTTCGGGTCGCTGCGCCAGGAACTGACCCCGGCCGAGGATCGTGCAGCGGTCCTGTTGTCGGTGCAGGCGCCGCAGGGCGTGTCGCTGGACTACACCGACAGCAAGATGCGGGAGATCGAGGCGCTGGTCGAACCGCTGCGCGCGTCGGGCGAGGTGACCAGCGTCTTCGCCATCGCCGGGATGGGCGGGCAGGACAACCGCGGCTTCATCGTCGTGACACTGGCCAAATGGGCCGATCGGACCCGCAGCCAGCAGGACATCGCGGCCGAATTGAACGGAAAGCTGCGCGGAGTCATCGGGGTGCGGACCTTCGCGATCCAGCCGAACTCGCTGGGCATCAGGGGGGCCGGGCAAGGGCTTTCGGTGGCCCTGGTCGGAGACGACTACGGGCGGCTGGCGGACGCGGCGCGAACGCTGGTCGAGCGGATGGAGGAGGACCCGCGCTTTGGGCAGGTGCGCCTCGGCTATGACACAACGCAACCGCAGCTGTTCGTCGAGATTGACCGGGCACGGGCCGAGGATCTGGGGGTCCAGATCGACGGTCTGGGCGAGGCGTTCCAGGCGGTGCTGGACGGCCGCACGGTCGGTACGCTGTTCCTGGACGACGACAGCTATGACATCCGGCTGGTCTCGACCTCTGACCCGGTGAACGATCCCGGCGATCTGGAGCGCATCTTTGTCACTGGTCGCGATGGACAGATGGTCCCTGTGTCGTCCTTCGCCACCCTGACCGAACGCGCCGTTGCCCCGGACCTTGGGCGCGAGTCGCAGCGGCGGGCGGTTCCGCTGACCGCCGGGCTGACACCGGAGTTGCCGTTGGGTGAGGCGTTGACCGAGTTGCAGGCCATGGCGGACGAGGTGCTGGGCGAGGACATGCAGCTTGTGCCGCTGGCCGAGGCGGCGACCCTTGGCGAGACCTCGGCGGGGTTGTTCGTGACCTTCGGCATCGCGCTTGCAGTGGTGTTCCTGGTGCTGGCGGCGCAGTTTGAAAGCTTCGTCTCGGCCGTCATCGTGATGGCGACCGTGCCCCTGGGCCTGGCTTGCGCAGTCTTTGCGCTGTTGCTGACGGGGGGCAGCCTGAACGTCTATTCCCAGATCGGGCTGGTGCTGCTGGTGGGGATCATGGCCAAGAACGGCATCCTGATCGTGGAGTTCGCCGACCAGCTGCGCGAGCGGGGCGCGTCAGTGCGTGACGCCATCGAAGAGGCCTCTATCGTCCGGCTGCGGCCGGTGATGATGACGATGATCGCGACGGTGCTTGGCGGGCTGCCGCTGGTCCTGGCGCAGGGCGCGGGCGCCGAGGCGCGCGAAGTTCTGGGCTGGATCATCGTCGGCGGTCTTGGACTGGCAACGCTGGCCACGCTCTACGTCACTCCCGTCGCCTATCTGCTGCTTGCAGGGTTCGCCAGATCGCGCGCCGCCGAGACGGAACTGCTGCAGAGCGAGCTGCAAGGCGCAGTTGCAGTCCGTCGCGGCACCGCTGTTGGCTCTGGCACGGGGCGGACGGCCTAGCCTGACGCGCGACCGATGCTGCGCGAGGCGTCGACACCAGGGAACACCTTTTCCGCGAACAGCCTTCAATCCCCCGTCATGGGCGGCGACGGATCAGGTCGGCGGCACGTTCGGCGATCATGATGACGGGCGACGCGGTGTTGCCCGAGACGATCCTGGGCATGATCGACGCATCGACAACCCGCAAGCCACCGATGCCGCGCAGCCTTAGCTCCGGGTCGACGACGGACTCCGGGTCGCTCCCCATGCGGCAGGTCCCGACCGGATGAAAGATCGTCGTCGCGATGTCGCCAGCCTTGTCTGCCAGTTCGGCATCGGTCGTGACGGCCGGCCCGGGAAGCCATTCCTCGGGGGCAAAGGGCGCAAGGGCGCGTGCGGTCATGATCTGACGCGCCTGCCGGATGGACGCCACGGCAATCCTTCGATCCTCGGGAGTGGAGAGGTAGTTGAGACGGATGTCGGGCTGGACATCGGGCCGGGCGGTCGTCGCATGGACGCTGCCGACCGAGGTCGGTCGCAGGTTGCAGACCGACACGGTGATCGCCGGGAAGGAATGCAACGGATCGCCCAACCGGTCGGTCGACAGGGGCTGAACGTGGTATTCAAGGTCGGGCGTCTCGCGGTCGGGATCCGACTTCGTGAACATCCCGAACTGGCTGGGTGCCATCGACATCGGGCCCGAGCGGGTCAACCCGTATTGCAGCGCAATGCGCGCCTTTCCGATCAGGTTGCCCGCCATGGTGTTCAGCGTCTCTGTGCCACGCACCTTGAAAACCGTGCGGATCTGAAGATGGTCCTGCAGGTTCTCGCCAACCCCGGGCCGGTCAAGGGCCACCGGAATACCCAGGGACGCAAGGCGCGCGGATTGTCCGATCCCCGACAGCTCAAGGAGCTTCGGGCTGTTGATCGCCCCGGCGGCAAGGATCACCTCGGCCGCGGCGCTGGCGCGGTAGGGGGCGTTGTCCGACAGCCATTCCACCCCCGTCGCGCGTCGGCCATCCAGCGTGATCCGCCGCACCAGCGCGTGCGTCACGACCCGCAGGTTGCCGCGTTTCAGGGCGGGGCGCAGGAAGCCGCGCGCCGTATTCCAGCGCAGGCCACGCGCCTGGTTCACCTGAAAGAAGCCCGAGCCTTCGTTTGTGCCATCGTTGAAATCCTCCCGCGGCAGGATGCCGAATTCCTTCGCCCCGTCCTGAACCGCGCGCAGGATTTCCCAGCTGAGCCGCTGGCGTTCGACCCGCCATTCGCCTCCGGCACCGTGCAGCGGGCTTTCGCCGTCGCAATGATCCTCTGAGCGACGGAAATAGGGCAGCACATCATCCCAGCCCCAGCCCGGATTTCCCAGCTGCCGCCAGTGGTCGTAGTCGGCGGCCTGACCCCGCATGTAGATCATGCCGTTGACCGAGGTGCAGCCGCCCAGCACCTTGCCGCGCGGATAGCTGAGCGAGCGGCCGTTCAGGCCCGGCTCGGCGGCGGTCTTCATCATCCAGTCGGTGCGCGGATTGCCGATGCAGTACAGGTATCCGACCGGAATCTGCACCCAGTGATAGCGGTCCGATCCCCCGGCCTCCAAAAGCAGGACGCGGGTCTTGCCATCGGCGGTCAGTCGGTTGGCGAGCACACAGCCCGCCGTTCCGGCGCCGATGATGATGTAGTCATATGTGCCTTCGTCCGTCATGGCCGCCCCAGGTCTGCAAGGTCGGCCCAGAACGGCTCCATCGCGCGGGTCATGCGCTGCCAGACCGCAAAGCGGCGATCATGAAGAGCCTTGCGATCCGGATCGGGGGACAGAAGCGCGCGCTGCGTGGTCATCGCGGCGACGGCGGTTTCCTCATCGGCATGAAGGCCGGTCCCGATTGCGGCAGCGATGGCGCCGCCAAGCGCGCCGGTTTCCTCGGCGTTTCCCAGACGGATGGGCAGACCCAGCACATCGGCCATCATCTGCGGCCAGTGTGGCGATCTTGTGCCGCCGCCGGACAGAAAGACCTGTCCGATGCGCGTTCCAGTGCCTGTCAGCACCTCGACATGGCGGCGATGTTCGAAGGCGACCCCTTCGTAAAGGGCGCGCAGCAGATGGCCTTCGTCGTGCCAGCCAGCCAGGCCGTAAAAGCCACCCCGCTGATGCGCGCCTTGCCGACCACCGTAGAGAAACGGGTGGAACATCGGATCATCGGAGGCGATTGCCGCTTTGCCGACAAGCGCATTCACCTCGGCGAAGGCGTCGCCTGTGTGGCCCTCGCGTTCGATCAGGGTCCGGACATACCACTCCAGATTGGCCGCCGAGGTGGCGCTGTTGTCCATGTTGGCAAATCGGCCGGGGCCGAAAGCGGCAACCATGAACACATCAGGGTCGCGCGCCGGAGCATTGGCAAAGACCTGATTGATCGACCAGCTGCCGAGAACAATCGAGGCCGTACCCGTCCCGATGGCGCCTGACCCAAGTGCCGAGGCCACGACATCGAAGTATCCCGCGACGACCGGGGTGCCCGCGCGCAGACCGGTCGCAGTGGCAGCCGTGGGGGTGACGTGACCCACAACCTCGGTCGGCTGACAAAGGCGTGGCAACAGCGGCATGGCGTCGGACAGGCCGTAAAGCGACAGCAGACCTGCGTCATACTCTGCCTCCGGCAAGCGCAGCAGGCCTGCCCCGGACATGTCCGACACTTCGCTGGCGCGCTGGCCGGTCAGGTGCCACCCGATGACATCCTTGGAAAAGCACAGGGTTCCGGCCCGGGCATAGACCTCTGGCAGATGCGCCTTGACCCAGGCAAGCAGCGTTGGTGTCTGCGACGGCCAGGGGCGTTGCCCGCAGATGCGGTGCAGGTCCGTTCCGACGGCGCGGTCAAGCTCAGCCGCCAGATCCGCGGCGCGGCTGTCGAGGGATTGGATCCCCAGAAGCGGCTCTCCTGCCCGATCCAGCAGATAAAGCCCGTTGCCGTGACCTGCCAGACCAATCGCGGCGATCCGGTCCGGGACGACGGCGGCCTTTTCCAGACAGCCCAGGATCGCCGCCCGCGCATTGGCCCAAAGCTCCTCCACCGGACGCTCGACCATGCCCGGCGCGGGCTTCAGCGTGGTTCCGTCGACCCCGTGGCGTGCCACCTGTCGACCCGCCAGATCGAACAGCACCGCCTTGACGACAGTGTTGCCGATGTCGATGCCAAGCAGCAGGTCAGGCGCCACGGTTGTAGACCTCCCAGGCGGCCGCTCCGTCGGCACCTTGATGGATGATCGCCATCAGCGCCGCGACGACCGCCTTCGGATTGGCATGCTGATAGATGTTGCGCCCGTAGACGAGACCTTTTGCCCCCTGCGCCACCAGTGCCGCCGATTTCTCCAACACCAGCCGCAGATCCTCTTTCCCGCCGCCACGCGCCAGGACCGGCACGCGGGCAGCCTCGACCACGCGATGAAAGTCCTGCGGGTCGCTGGTCGGATCGGCCTTGATGATGTCGGCCCCCATGTCGGTCGCAAGGCGGGTAAGGGTGACGATCTTCTCGGCGTCGCCGTCCACCTGATAGCCGCCGCGAATGTCATTGGGCAGCATCACCAGCGGCTCGATCATCAGCGGCATGCCATAGCGCGTGCAATCCTCGCGCACGCGGGCGATGTTCTGCACGCACTGACGGAACAGGTCGGGCTCGTCCGGCAGCATGAACAGGTTCACCACCACGCAGGCCGCGTCCATCTGCACGGCCGGAAGCACCGGGTCGGCGGCATTCTGCAATTCGGCCCACATCACCCGATGGCGCGTTGCATTGTAGGGGTTCCCCATGTCCAGCCGCAGGACCAATGCAGGCTTGTCGTGTTCGGGCCGCCCTTGCAGGAGGTCGGCCTGGCCATAGGTCATCTGGATCGCGTCGGGTCTCGCGCCCACCAGCATGTCGACGACACGCGGCATGTCCTCCAGCCCGTTCAGAAAGCTCGGCTCGTTGCAGACACCGTGATCGACGGCCACGTCGAGGCAGCCGCCGTTGCGGAACAGCCGGTTCATCCGGGCCTTGGACGAGATTTTCATGGGTGGACTCCTTTCGGGGCCAGCGTGACCCCGTGCCAGGTTGAAAGATCGTTCAGAAAGCGGGCGACTTCACCCTGTGTGTGGGCTTCGGACCAGCCGAGTTCGCCGCCCATGACCCGCGCTGCCGCGTCGATCAGGGGCAGCGAAAGCAGTCCGCGAATGGCCAGCGGGCTGCGCCGCTGCAGCACATCGGCAAGGTGCAGCGCCTGTTCATGGCGCAGGGCCCACAGCACCTCGCCCTCGGTCATCGGCACGCCGGGCAAGGGGCGGTCGTCCCGGGGGCAGAAATCGGCGACCAATGCCGCCCGCGCGCCATAAAGATCGACCAGATATGCAGCGCGTTCCGCAGTCAGCCCGTGCGAGGACGCCAAGTCAGCTACCAGACGGTCGGTAAAGCCAGCGCCACCGCCGATGGGCACGTCGCGCGTCGTGGTCTTGCGGGCAAGGCCCAGATCGCCCAGCACCCTGTCGACCGTTTCCTCGGCAAAGGCACGGTAGGTCGTCCATTTACCACCCACCATGCCGATCTGCGGCACCACGCCGTGCAATCGCCGCACCGAATGCCCGCGCGAGATGCGCCCGGTAAAATCGGCATCGCTGACCGGCAAGGGGCGGATCCCGGCATAGGAGTAGACGATCTGGTCAGCGGCAATCGGGATGGCCGGGAACAGTTCCTGCAGCGCCGCCAGGATGTAGTCGCGCTCCTCGGGGCTGCAGGCAGTCCGGCCGACCGTGTCGACCCGCAGGTCGGTTGAACCGGCCAGCACGCGGCCAAGGTAGGGAAACACGATGCAGACGCGGCCGTCGCTGTGTTCGAAGTAGATCATCTGGCCATTCAGCGCCGCCATCAGCGCTGGATTTTCCAGGATCAGGTGCGATCCCTTGGTCCCCGATACCAGCCGCTCGTTCAGCCGCGCACCCAGGGTGGCCGCGCTGTCATTGATCCAGGCGCCGGTTGCGTTGACGATCAGCCGCGCGCTGACAGGCAGGGTCTGCGCCGTCTCGCCATCGGTCAGGACCAGCCCGCCGTCGGCCTGCGTCAGACGCGCATAGTTCAGCGCCACCGCCTGCGGGTTCCGGGCCGTTGCGTCACCGATCAACTCAATGCCCAGCCGCTCGGGGTGGGAAATCCAGGCATCGAAATAGGTCGCCGAAAAGCGGATCGAGGGGCGCAGGGCCGGGAAAGCGGACCGCGTCGCCGCACGCCCGCGGAACCTGTGGCGGGGCAATACCCGCCCTGCCCTTGTCATGAAATCATACAGCATCAGCCCCAGCTTGATCGGCACGGCGCCACGCGGCCTTGGGCGGCCGGTAAAGCCCAGGAAATTGAGCGCGGCATTCGCAAGACCCGAGGCCAGGCGTTCGATCGGAACCGTCGTCGGCAGCGGGCGCACCAGGTGCGGCGCGTTGCGAAGAAGCCGGTCACGCTCGACCAGGCTTTCGCGGACAAGGGAAATCTCGCCATTTTCCAGATACCGCAAGCCGCCATGGATCATGCGGGACGGTGCCGCGGAACAGCCCGAGCAGAAGTCGTTCATCTCGACCAGAAGCACCCGCAGACCCTGATGCGCCAGGTCGTGGAAGACGCCGATCCCGTTGATCCCGCCGCCAACGACGATCACGTCGAACGCCGCATCGCGGGCGATCCTGTCGATCCTCTGCTGGCGTGTTTCAGGCATGACGTCATCCTTCGCGGAGGGGGGCTCCGCCGTTGTGGTCTTGCAGGTCTTGGGGTCGGTTCAGGCGGTGATGGGGCTCAGGTGCTGGTCAATCGCTTGGGAAATGGCGTCTTGTTCGGTCTTGGTCAGGTGCAGTCGACCCGCCGCGGCGTTCTCGCGCGCCTGATCGGGGTTGCGCGCACCGCAGAGGGCGAAGGTCAGGCCGGGCTGGGCCAGCGTCCAGGCGATGACCGCCTGCGAGGGGCTTGCGCCATGCTGGTCGGCAATCGGCCGGATCACCTGCATCAGCCGGTCAACCCGGGCGCGGTTTTCCGGCGAAAAGCGCGGGTTGTCCTTGCGCTGGTCGTCACCCGAAAAGACGCGGTCGGCGGTGATGCCTCCCGAAAGCAGGCCAAGGCCCAGAACGGAATAGCCCATAACGGCAATGCCATTTTCGCGGCAGGCAGGCAGATGCGTCGCCTCGATCCGGCGCTCAAGCATCGAGTATTCCTCTTGCACGGCTGCGATCCCGCCCGCCACGCGATAGGCCTCCAGATCCTCGGGCGAGGTGTTCGAGGCGGCGAAGGCCAAGATCTTGCCTTCGGCCTGCAGCGCCTTCAGCGCCGCGACCGTCTCGGGGATCGGCGTGGTCGGGTCCTGCCAGTGGGTGATGTACAGGTCGATCCGGTCGGTCTGCAGGCGGCGCAGGCTTTCCTCGACCTCATGCCGGATGGCAGCGGGGCTGAGGTCGCGGTGGACGGCGTGGCCGCCCTGCGAGAAGAAGTAGGGACCGCGCTGCGCGTGCCAGACCAGGCCGCATTTCGTGGCAAGCACCACCTGATCGCGCCGCCCCTTGATCGCCCGGCCGACGACCTCTTCCGAATGGCCAAGCCCGTAGGCCGGGGCGGTGTCGATCAGGGTGATCCCGGCATCGAGGCCGGCGCGGATCGCCTCCTCGGCCGCCGCATCGTCAGTGCCGCCCCACATCCAGCCGCCGATGGCCCAGGTCCCAAGGCCGACAGCGCTGGCCCGAAGACCCGGGGCAAATTCACGCATCAACATGTCGCTCACCTTGATTTTCCTTCCGTTTCCAGTATCCGCCCCGCGGTGTCCTCGTCGGTCACCAGCATCGACACATATCCCCCGCGCAGGACCGACCGGACCGGTCCCACCTTGTCTTCGCCCGCGGCAACCGCGACCACCCGGCCACAAGCCCTGATTTCATCGGGGCGCAGGGCGACCAGCCGCTGGTTCAGCGCGAAGTTCGCAACCTGCCCGCGGTCATGCACCAGATGCCCCAGAAACTCGGCCATCACCCCAAGGCCCGGCAGCATCGCGCGGTCGGGGGCCGAAAGGGGATGCAGGTCGAAATAGGACGACCCGGGCTGCGTGATCGACCCGATCCCCACGAGACAGGCCGTGGCGCGACGGCCAAGGTCCAGCACCTCTTTCACCGCCGTCATGTTCATCAGCATCTCGCGCTGTTCCGCGCGTTCGGCGAACAGGGGCGCATGCAGTTGCAGCGACCGCCCGCCCAGCCGTTCCGCCATGCGCGAGGCGAGGTTGTTGACGTCGGTGTGGAACTTCCCCTGCACCCCCCCGGTCAGCGGCACCACCTGCACGTCGATCGGCCGTTCCACCGACAGCGCATCCACCACCGCCGCAACCGCCTTGCCGCCCGAGATACCCAGGATGTCGCCATCCCGAAGCGTCTCGACCAGATGCGCCGCCGCCGCCTGCCCAATCTGTGCCAGCCGCGTCCCGTCATTGTCCGACACCGTGGGCGAGACGATGGCCCCCCCGACCAGCCCCGTCGCGATCAGTTGCCGCTCGATGTCCATCAGCCGCTGGAACGGTGTCTCGATGCTGATCTTCACCATGCCCGACCGCCGTGCCTGGGCGATGATCCGGTTCACCTTCGAGGTCGACAGGTTCATCTCCTCGGCGATTTCGGCCTGTTTGCGGCCTTCAACAAAGTGGCGGACCAACACCGCATGCATCTGCCGCATCGAGGTGAAGTCGTCGTTCATTTCGGTCATGCCCGTCCTCCCGCCGCCTGACGTTTGACGAGGTAGTGGTCGAAGGTGACCGCGGCCAGCAGGATCGACCCGCGAATGATGTCCTGCCAATAGACCGAAACGTTCAACAGAGCGAGCGAGGAGGAGACGAGCGACAGAAGCACCGCCCCCAGGATCGCGCCGAAAATGGTGCCCTTGCCGCCTGACAGGCTGGCGCCGCCAATGACCGCCGCGGCGATCACATTCAGCTCCATCCCGACCCCGAAAGTGGGCTGGGCCGATCCGAACCGCGCCATGTAGATGATCCCGGCAACGCCGCAGAGAGTGGAGCAAAGGACCGTCGTCAGGAAGATCACCCGCTTGGTGCGGATCCCGGAATAGGCGGCGGCCTTTTCGTTCGACCCGGTATAGTAGACCAGCCGGAAGGCCGTGGTCCGCCGCAAAAGGAAGTCGAAGACCACTACCACGATCACGAAGATCACGATGGCCACCGGGATCACGCCAATCGATCCGATGCCGATCCACTTGAAGCTGTCAGGCAGTTCAAAAAGCCCCAGCGGCCGCCCGCCGGTGCCGAGAAGGCACAAGCCCCGTGCGATCACCATGGCAGCCAGCGTGACGATGAAGTGGTGCAGGCCCACATAGGTGACGAAGAATCCCATCACCGCCCCGATCCCGGCGCAGGCGCCAATCGCGATTAGCGAGGCGAGCCAGGGGTTCACCCCGTTCAGGAACAGCAGACCCGCGATCACCATCGCCAAGGCGGTGACCGACCCCACCGACAGGTCGATCCCGCCCGATATCAGCAGGATCGTCATGCCGACCACCACGATCGCCTCGACCGAAAAGGCCATCGTCATCGCCCGCATGTTGGTCCAGGTCAGGAAATGCGGGCTGGCGAAGGACATCAGGATGAACAGCGTCAGGATTATCAGCACCAACCCGGTTTCCCGGGCGCCGAACAGGCGGGACAGCAGGCTGCGGTCTTGGGCGGTCGTCGTCATGCAAGTGTCCCGGACAGGGCCGTCGCACCGGAAATCGCACCGGGCGCGGCGAGTGTCATGATGTTGGTTTCTGTAAGATCGGTCCCCGAAAGCTCACCGGAAACCCGGCCTTCACTGACGACAAGCACCCGGTCGCACAAGCCGATCAGCTCGGGCATCTCCGACGAGATGACGGCAACACCCACGCCACTTTCGGCAAGGGCCCGCAGGATCCCGTGTATCTCGGCCTTGGCACCGACATCGACGCCTCTCGTGGGTTCATCAAGGAAGATCACCTTCGGCTCGACAGCCAGCAGCTTGGCCAGAGCCACCTTTTGCTGGTTGCCGCCTGACAGGCTTGCCACCCGGTGCGCCATGCTGGCCGCCTTCAGCTTTAGCGTGGCACCGATGCGTTGCGCCTGGTCCGTCTCGCGCGCCGCGTCGACCATGCCCCGCCGTGCCACCCGCGACAGGTCCAGCGCCGAGACATTCGCAGCAATCGGCAGGTCCAGGAACACCCCGTCGCCTTTGCGGTCCTCGGACAGGTAGACGATGCCTTTCGCAATGCAGTCGGCATAGTCGCGCAAGACCACCGGGGCGCCGTCAAGCCGGACCTCGCCTCGGGCATTGCCCTCCAGACGGGTCACGCCACGGGCGATCTCGCTGCGCCCGGCGCCGATCAGCCCGGCAAAGCCAAGGATCTCGCCCCGGTGCAGCGCAAAGGACACGTCCTTGTAGCGCCGGTCGGTCAGGTTCGCGACGCTCAGGATCTCAGGGCCGCGCGGTCCCGCCAGCTTTGGCGGATACAGCGCGTCCAGCTGTCGCCCGACCATGGCATTCACCACATCCGCCGGGGTGATGTCTGCAATCCGGTCGGTGCGGATATGCTGACCGTCACGCATCACGGTCACGCGGTCGCAGATCTGGAAGATTTCGGCCATCCGGTGCGAGATGTAGATGATCCCCATACCCTTGTCGGCAAGACGGCGCATGATGCCGAACAGCTTCTGCGCCTCGTGCTCGGTCAGGGCAGCGGTGGGTTCGTCCAGGATCAGGATGCGGCAATCCAGCGTCAGGGCCTTGGCGATCTCGACCAGCTGCTGCTGGGAAATCGACAGCCGTCCCGCAGGAAGCCGGGGATCAATGTCGCCGAGCGGTGCCAGGACCTCGGCGGCGCGCTTGATGAGGTCCGCTCCACCCATCAGCCTGCGCCGGGACTGGGCGGTTTCGGCCATGAAGATGTTCTCGGCCACGGAAATGTCGGCACACAGCGCAATTTCCTGATGCACAAAGCCGATCCCCAGCCGCTGCGCCATGGCGGGGCTGTCGATCCGCACGGAATGCCCGTCGATTCGGATGGATCCGCTGTCCGGCTGCAGGATGCCGTCGATGATGTTCATCAGCGTCGACTTGCCCGCTCCGTTCTCGCCCGCCAGCGCGTGGATTTCCCCCGCGCGCAGCTCGAACTGGCCCGAACGCAAGGCCCGCACCGCGCCAAAGGACTTGGCGATATCGGTCAACTGCAGAAGGGGGGACGGCAGGGTCATCAGTCATTCCAACGAAAGGACGCCCCGCCACCGTGGCGGCGGGGCAAGGGCCTTACATCCGGCCTTCCATGTAGGCTTCCAGCACGAAGCTGTCGGCGTTGTCCTTGGTGATCACCGCAAAGCCGTTGTCCACGAAGGGGATCTGCATCGGGTTGTAGCCCGAGGTCTTGTAGTCGTTGAACGGGTCGATCAGGTCCGGACGCGCGCCCAGGAAGGTGTTCATGAAGCCGACAAAGCCCTGGATGCCCTGGTTCGGGTTCAGCGCCATGTGGATGTTCCCCGCCTTGATCTCTTCCAGCGTCGTGGGCGAGATGTCCGCGTGGATGATCATCAGCTTGTCACCCGCCGCCTTGACCGCAGCGACCGCCCCTTCGGCCGACCCCGATTCCGGGATCCAAAGCGCCGCGAGATCGGGGTTCGCCTGCAGCATCGCCGACACGGCGGTAAAGGCCGCGTTCGGGTCCTGGTTCGTGGCCTGACGCCCGACCAGCTTCATGTTCGGATAGTTCTTTTCCATATAGGCGATCAGCGCCGTCACCCGCAGGTCATGGTTCGACTGGCCGGGGTTCTCCAGCACCGCATATTCCGCGCTGTCGCCGACGGTCTTGACGATCTCTTCCGCCGCAAAGGCCGCCTCGGCCAGGTTGTCCGAGGTGATGTAGGCCGTCCGCTTCGACTTGGGCGAATCCGCCGCAAAGGTCGTGACCGACACCCCTGCGTCGATGGCGCGGTTGATCGGGTCGATGAATGGGTCTGCCTGCATCGGGTGCAGCAGGATGCCCTTCGGGTTCGTGACCAGGTCCTGCTCGAAGGATGCGATCTGTTTGGTGATGTCATAGTCGGGCGTGCCCGAGAAGACAGCCTCGCACCCCAGTGCTTCGGCTGCCTGCTTGAAGCCCTCGAACACCGGGACCCAGTACGGGTGCCCGCTGACCATGACGTTCATGATGTAGGTTTCGCCCGGTTCGCAGCGCAAACCGCCTTCGGCCATGACTGCCGGGGACGCCCCCAAAAGCGCGACGGCCGATGCCCCGCTCAGTACCAATGCCTTGACGTAGCTCATGTGATCCTCCCATGACGACGCGCTTCTGCGCCATTTCTGCAAGTTTTCCCGCGTGACGCAAGATATTGCATGTGAACCGGTAAGGGCAGCAGTTCGAAGCGTCAACCGACTTAAGAATTTCTGTCGAATGTTGAAATTTATTGCAGTGACGCGCCGCGACTTATGCGCACCTGCGTCCGCGCCGCGTCCGGCCCGGGGTCCACCGCACTATTGGCTTGATTTGATTGCATCTCTGAGCAAGTCGGCATCACGCCACAGCTTTCCGGCAGCTGTTCTGCCTTTGGCAAAGAGCTCAACTATGCTGCCGCGCCCGTACAATCGCTGACCTGGCCTGCGGGCATAAGGAAGCGGGACTGGACTTGTCCGGAAGACGTGGAGAACGCCATCTGAGAAGCGAGGAGATGTTCTTTGGGAAACGGGAACAGATCGTGGCTGGCCACTCGGCGTGAGCGGTGCGGCTGGCGCGGACCAGCGTCCGGACGCGGCCGACCTGGGCATCGGCTTATCGACGCTGACGCGGTGGCTGGTCAAATAGTGGGAAGCCAGCGAGCCGAGCAGAGCTACGGTTGCTGTGCTCCCCTCACTCATCCACCTGGAACCAGAGTCGATGTTTGGACTTGGCGCGGTTGCGCTCTGGGAGCAACGGGCGAGCGGAGGAGCGTTCCGTCCCGAGATGTCGGTCGCCCATTGCGGTGAGTTTTGCGGCGTCGGCTTTGGGTGACAGGTAGCCGAGCGCGGAATGCGGCTTGGTCGCGTTGCAATCAGCGATCCAGTGTCAATCGGCCTGCAAAACTGCCCCCTTTTCGGGGTCCAAAACTGACGTCCCTGCGGCGTCGTTGATTGCCCGCGCGATGGACACGAAGCTTCTGGTAGCCAGATCCTTGACCAGACCTTCGTTGGTTGACGTGCTGGAAAAGTCGAATTCTTCGATGTCCTTTGCCAATGGCTGCTTGGCGATGGTCGACCGCTAGCGGATAGACGGCACCGGTTTCTCGCCAATCTCGGACTTCCAGTTGACCTTCCAGCCCTCGCGGCGGCGCAGGATATGCAGGCGCCGATACCGAACCGCCACCGCTCGGAGGACAGCTCGCGCTGGCTCTGTCGCAGGGCCCCCGGTCGTCACCCCTTGTCGAACGATCCCGATAGACCCGCGGATCGATCCCGACGAGGGCACGGGGGCGCCTTTGGGAAAAACGCTTCTCGGGGATGGCCGAGTTCACCGCAGACCTCCTAGAACTGGGCCTAGGAAGTTTTTTTCCCGTCATCTCGCGCAGCCTCGTTGACTCCGTGCTCGCGGCAGAGTTCCACCGCGCTCAGTCCGGCCTGCTACTCCTTCGGGATGCCAATGACCTGTTCTTCGCTGCACCTGCTGCGCTTCGTCGTCCGTCTCCTCTTTAGAGGAAAAGACTAACCTCGGAGTGGGGAGGTTTCAGCGGAGGAGGTCTTTTTGGAAGGCGGCCAGGCAGTTGTGGCCTTGGACGGGGCACTGACGGCCAGGATTGGCCTGGCGCAGAACGCAGAACGCCCCGCGATTGCGGGGCCATTTGGCAGTTCGGTGAAGGTGGTTGCGGGGGCAGGATTTGAACCTGCGGCCTTCAGGTTATGAGCCGAACCCATTGATTTTGCTGACTCTTTTGATTTCAACAACTTGGTGCGCAAGTCTTTGAAAGAGCAAGTTCTT
>NZ_STGH01000003.1 GCF_005222785.1 Rhodobacter sp. SY28-1
ACAAAACCCCCGATCGCACTCTCAGCCCTCGGGAAAATGGCGCGGGGTGGAGCAGCCCGGTAGCTCGTCAGGCTCATAACCTGAAGGCCGCAGGTTCAAATCCTGCCCCCGCAACCAAATATACCAATGTCACCAATAACCTCAAAGCCGAGCATAGCGCTCGGCTTTCGTCGTTTGCAGTCTACGTCAACGCCACATCAACACCGCAACGGAAGAACAGTACCAGCACGCATAAGCAGGCAATCGCAGGCACCGGCAGGCACCACACAGTTGCGCACCTCCTTGCTTCCGGCCATCATCACCTTGCGGTTCTCTAGGGTCGCTACACGCTACGACAGATGCCCGAAGGCCTTTCTCTCTGCCGTCGCCCTGGCCGCAACCGACATGTCCTGGCAGTGAAGACCAATGAGACTGGAGCCTGGTATCCCCGGATGACGCGGACGCGAAGGCGGGGTTACAGATTTGTGACCTAATTGCCTCGGGCCCTGACAGGCGTCAGCCGTCCTGCAGCCGGGCCTTCATCTGCGACAGCTCGACCGAATTCCGCGCCCCGGTCTTCTGCAGGACGCGCGAACGATGCACCTCGACGGTTCGCATCGCGATGCCCAGCCGGTCGGCGATCTGCTTGTTCATCTGGCCCTGCAGGATCAGCTCCATCACCTCGACTTCGCGCGCCGACAGCGTCGCAAAGCGGGCGGCGATGGCTTGCCGGCTGGTGCTTTCCATGGCCCGGCTGCGGTGCAGGTCCATCGCGCGCTGGGCGAGATCGACGATCTGGTTGTCGTTGAAGGGCTTTTCCAGAAAGTCGAAGGCCCCGCTTTTCAGGCTTTGCACCGCCAGCGGCACGTCAGCGTGGCCGGTCAGGAAGATCACCGGGGGCAGGGCGGCGGCCTTGCCTTCCGATTGCAGCAACGCATCCAGCACCTGGGGGCCGGACAGGCCCTCCATCCGCACATCCAGCACGATGCAGCCGCAATCGGCTTGCGGCCAGGCGTCGAGGAACGCCTCGCCCGAAGGCCAGAGCCGGGTCGTGATACCGCGCGAGGCGAACAGGAACCCAAGACTGTCGCGCAGCGCCTCCTCGTCATCGACGATGTGGACGGCGAGATTGGGCGCATCGGTCATGGCTGCACTCCTTCCTGGGCGACGACATAGGGCAGACGCAGGCTGAAGATCGTGCCGCCGCCGGGATTCGGGGCATGCGAGAGACTGCCGCGCAACAATTCGGCGATCGACCGGCAGATGTTCAGACCCATCCCCATGCCTTGCGCCTTGGTGCTGGTAAACGGGTCGTAAAGCCGATCCTCCAACTCGGGCGGGATGCCCGGACCCTGATCCAGGATGTCCAGCCGCAGGCCGCCCGGTTCCGGCGTCAGGCGCAGAGTCAGCTGGTCGCCGTGGCGCGGGCCGGTTGCCATCGCCTCCATCCCGTTGCGGATCAGGTTGACCATCACCTGTTCGATCAGGATGCGGTCGGCCAGCACCAACCCAAGGGGTTCAGTCGGCGGTTCCAGCGACAGCCGCACCCGCATTCCGCGGGCTTCGGCCGCCATCATGCCAACGGCATCCGCCGCAACTTCGGCAAGATCGGTCGGCACCAGCTGCGGTTCGCGCTTTTTCACGAAATCCTGGATGCGGCGGATGATAAGGCCTGCCCGCCGGGCCTGCGCCGCAAGCTTTTCGAAAGCGGTTTTCAGAAGCGGCGAGTCGGTCTGTCCGCTCTCGATCAGGTTAAGTCCCCCTGCAGCGTAGGAGGCAATCGCGCCCAGCGGCTGGTTCAGTTCATGCGCGAGGGTGGAGGCCATTTCTCCCATCGTCACCAACCGTCCAGTGCGGGCGAGGTTTTCCTCTTGCAGGCGGGCGTCGCGGGCGGCGCGCTTGGCATCGGTGATGTCGATGACCGAGCCCATCCAGCCGTGATGGCGGCCTGCGGCATCGATCAGCGGGGCCTCATAGACCTGCACGTCGATCTCGGTGCCATCGGCGCGGCGGAAATGCGTCTCGAAGCTTTGCGGTGCTGCGGGGCCGGTGGCAAGCTGGGTCTGGCGGGCGAGGGTTTCATCGACCGCGTCGGGGGACCAGTAGGGCATGGGCGGCAGGCGGCCGACAAGGTCTGCCGGGGTCAGGCCGACGAGTTTGCAGAAGGCCGCGTTGACATAGAGGATCCGGCCCGCAAGGTCCTTGGCGCGCAGGCCGACGGTCAGGCTTTCCTCCATGGACCGGCGGAAGGCCATTTCGGCGCGCAGCCGTTCTTCGGCCTGCCTGCGGTGCTGGGCGTTGCGCTGTAGGATCAGCAGAGCGACGACAGCAAAGGCCGCAAGGGCCACGATGGCACCCAGAAGCGCCGTCGTGCCAAAGGCTGAGGGGCGGTCATAGGCGGTGATCTGAAGCGTGGTTCCGGCCAGCGGCGGATCGAAGCTGATGGTGTGGAAGGGCGCACCCTCGGCCACCGGGCGACGGGCACGTTCGGCCAGGGTCGCAGAGGTGTCGAAGATGCGGACGGCGTATTGTTCCGCGATCCACCAGGGGATGTGCCGGTCCAGCATCAGGGGGAGCGCGATGGTGGCCACGACCACTCCGCCATCGGCGCCGGACTGGCGCAGGGCCAGGGGGACGGTTCCGCCTTCCACGCGGCCATAGGCCGGGCGCGCGATGGCGACGGGTGCGCGGAGCAAGGTTTCGACCAGGGGCTGGGCCTGTGGCGTCATGCCTTGCGGGACCGAGGCGACGAGCGTGCCTGTGGCGTCAAACCATTGGACCGACAGGGTTTCAGGGTTCGCTGCGATGTGCAGGCGGGCGCGGGTCTGCAAGGTGTCCAGCGCAGTGCCGCCGGCGGCCTCGAAGGCGAGGCGGACCAGCATGTCCTCGTCCACCGCCAGCTGGAAGCGCAGCGTCTGTTCGACCCACAGCGCGTCGGTGGCCAGCTTGGCGCGGGCGCGTTCGTCGTCCGAGCGGGAGACGATCCAGACCAGCGAGGCGACCAGGGTGACCAGCGCCACGATTGCCAGCAGGGGAATGAAGGACAACAGATCCCAGCGCCGGGAGGCCATCAGGCTCTCGGTCAGTCCGAAGGCGGGGCCCGGACCCGGGGTGCCCTCTGCGGGCAAGCTGGTCTTCTCCTCCGACGTGTGCGCACCCTCCCCGATGAACACGCCCTATTCCTTCCATCCCGGGGGTAGGGTTGTCCATTGCGGAAAGCCACAATAGCGCGGCGTGACGGTCTGAGGCATCACGACAGGCAATCCGCCGAGGAGGGCGGACCAGAGGAGGAGAAACCCATGCTGACCCGTCGCAGCCTTGCCGCCCTTGCGGGCGCCACTGCCCTGGCCCTGTCGCTGGCCGTCCCGGCCGCCGCACAGGACAAGATCGTCATCAAGTTCAGCCACGTCGTGGCGCCCGACACGCCAAAGGGCAAGGCCGCCGCCAAGTTCGAGGAGCTGGCCGAAGCCTATACCAGTGGCGCGGTGGATGTTGAGGTCTACCCCAACAGCCAGCTTTACAAGGACAAGGAAGAGATGGAGGCGCTGCAACTGGGCGCGGTCCAGATGCTGGCGCCGTCGCTGGCCAAGTTCGGTCCCCTGGGCGTGCAGGACTTCGAGGTGTTCGACCTGCCGTTCATCTTTGCCGACTACGACGCACTGCGGAAGGTGACGCAGGGCGATGTGGGCAAGATGCTTCTGGACAAGCTGCAGGACAAGGGCATCACCGGGCTGGCCTATTGGGACAACGGTTTCAAGATCATGTCCGCCAACAGCCCGCTGATGGTGCCGGACGATTTCCTTGGGCTGAAGATGCGGATCCAGTCGTCGAAGGTGATCGAGGCGCAGATGAACGCGCTGGGCGCGGTGCCGCAGGTGATGGCTTTCTCGGAAGTCTACCAGGCGCTGCAGACCGGCGTGGTCGATGGCACCGAGAACCCGCCGTCGAACATGTATACCCAGAAGATGAACGAGGTTCAGACCCATGCCACGGTGTCGAACCACGGCTACCTTGGCTATGCGGTCATCGTGAACAAGCAGTTCTGGGACGGGCTGGACCCGACCGTGCGCGAAGGCCTGGAAAAGGCGATGGCGGAAGCCACTGACTATGCCAACCAGATCGCCAAGGAAGAGAACGATAAGGCGCTTGAGGCGATGAAGGCCGCCGGGACGACCGAGTTCCACGATCTGACCGAAGAAGAACGTGCCGCCTGGGTCGAGGCGCTGGCCCCGGTCCATGACGAAATGGCCGAGCGTATCGGTGCGGAAACCATCGCCGCCGTGAAGGGCGCGCTGGGCATGTAAGCCTGCAGGGGCGGTCCCGTGTCGGATCGCCCCACCCATTCCCCTGATCCCGAAATCCCAAACCCCGCGAGGTGTGCCATGCTGCGCCTGCTGGACCGGTTTGAGGAAGTGCTCATCGCCACGCTGATCGCGGTGGCGACGCTGCTCATTTTCCTGTCGGTCACCCACCGTTTCGCCATCGGCTTTGCCGCCGACCTGGTCGCCTACGCCCGCTCGGCCGAGATGGAAGCCCTTGGCAACTTCGCCCGGTCGATGTTCAAGACCATCAACGGCTTGAAGATGACCTGGGCACAAGAGGCCTGCATCTACCTTTTCGTCTGGATGGCCAAGTTCGGTGCCGCCTACGGGGTGCGCACCGGCATCCATGTCGGCGTCGACATCCTGGCCGAACGGCTGGAGGGCACGGCGCGCCGCACCATCACCACTATCGCGATGTCGGGCGGGGTCATCTTCACCGCGATCCTGACCTGGATCGGGTCGGACTTCGTCTGGCACGTCCGCGCCGGGGGGCAGACTTCGCCCGACCTCGAAATGCCGATGTGGATCATCTACCTCGCCGTGCCGCTGGGCTCGGCGCTGATGTGCTTCCGCTTCATCCAGGCGCTGGTCCGGTTCCTGAAGACCGGCGAAGTCGCTCATCACGACCACGGCGCCGTCGACGGGCTGGATGACGAGGCCGACGACCTTGCCAAGGGAGGCCACGCATGACCGCGCTGCTGATTTTTGCGATCCTCGCGCTGCTTCTGATCACCGGGATGCCGGTGTCCATCGCGCTGGGCCTGACCGTTTTCACCTTCCTGTTCACGTTCTCGGACGTGCCGATGGACGCCATCGCGCTGAAGCTGTTCACCGGCATCGAAAAGTTCGAGATCATGGCGATCCCGTTCTTCATCCTGGCGGGCAATTTCCTGACCCATGGCGGGGTGGCGCGGCGGATGATCCGCTTTGCCTCATCCATGGTCGGGCATTGGTACGGCGGCCTTGGCCTCGCCTCGGTCCTATCCTGCGCCCTCTTCGCCGCGATCTCCGGGTCCAGCCCGGCGACGGTGATGGCGGTGGGGTCGATCATGCTGCCCGCGATGGTGAAACAGGGCTACCCGCCGCAGTTCGGCGTCGGCACGATCACCAGTTCGGGCGGTCTTGGCATCCTGATCCCACCTTCGATCGTCATGGTGATGTATGCCGTGGCCACCAGCGGAATGGTGGTGAAAGGCCCGGATGGCCAGGACGTGATGTCCGCCTCGATCGGCGATCTGTTCATCGCCGGTGTCATACCAGGATTGATGCTGGCGATGATGCTGGCCGGGACCACCACCTGGCGTGCCTGGAAGAACGATTATCCGCGTCTGCCGCGTGCGCCGTTTAAGGATCGCTGGAAGGCCTTCCGCGACAGCGTCTGGGGCCTGATGCTGATCGTCATCATCATGGGCGGGATCTATGGCGGCATCTTCACGCCGACCGAAGCCGCGGCCGTCAGTGCCGTCTACGCTTTCGTGGTCGCGGTCTGGGTCTACAAGGACATCAAGCTGTCCGAAGTGCCCCGGGTCCTGCTGAACTCGGCCGCGATGTCGGCGATGCTTCTCTACATCATCACCAACGCGGTGATGTTCGCCTTCATCCTGACCTCGGAACAGATCCCGCAGACGCTGTCGGCCTGGATCGTCGATCTGGGGCTGGGCAAGGTCGGCTTCCTGCTGATCGTCAACGTGATGCTGCTGCTGATCGGCATGGTGATGGAGCCGTCGGCCATCGTCCTGATCATGGCGCCGATCCTGTACCCGGTCGCCATGGCGCTGGGGGTCGATCCGGTGCATTTCGGGATCATGCTGGTGGTCAACATGGAGATCGGGCTTTGCACGCCGCCAGTGGGACTGAACCTCTACGTCGCGTCATCCCTGTCGCGGTTGGGGCTGACCGAGGTGACCCGGGCGACCTGGCCCTGGCTTCTGACCATGCTGACCTTCCTGATGCTGGTCACCTACATCCCCGAGATCACGCTTCTGTTGCCGCAACTTCTGGGCATGTAGGCTGCATGGCCGCGCCGGGTCATTCCGGCGCGGCCGATACACAAAGGGATGTGCCATCGCTTGCAGATCGTCCTGGCTGGTCCATTTTGCCCAGAACGCCCCAGAACGCCCCGGAACAGCGTGAACGGCCACCTTCCGCCGGGCCGCCCAACAAAGGGCTTGCAGTCATTGCAGTTCGGGACGATTCTTCCGCGTCTCCGGGCAACCCCCGCCCGGAACGAACAACAGACTGGAACGAGTAGCGAAGTTGGCTGGCTGCGGCACAGGTCATCTGGGTTGCCTTGGCATCCGTCAGGCCCTGCCGGGTCTTGGCGCCGCGGCAAGGTTGTCGTCGTGCCATAATGCCGCCCGTTCGGGCCTGCAGACTGCGCTGCGAAATTGGACTGGCCGGGATTTGAAGGCAGTGTTTGGAATGGCATGTTCAGCGGGATGCCCGCGTATGGGTGAGTGGTCCTGATGCCGCTGCGATCGTGGAAACCTTCGGTTGTGGCCGGGCGCGCGCTGGACGAGCAAGTGGTCGACACCCACTGGGATGCCATCGTCATCGGAACCGGCATCGGTGGCGGATTGGCCGGGCGTCGGCTGGCTGAAAGCGGGCTGTCCGTGCTGTTCGTGGAAAAGGGGCCGCTGGGCTATCGCACCGAAAGCCAGGATCTGCGCGCGGA
Organism: Rhodobacter sp. SY28-1; assembly: GCF_005222785.1. GTDB lineage: Bacteria > Pseudomonadota > Alphaproteobacteria > Rhodobacterales > Rhodobacteraceae > Tabrizicola. The sequence goes on from NZ_STGH01000003.1 coordinate 6,976, forward strand.
CGTTGATGACTACTCGGCACGGCACATGCGGGGTTTCTGGCCCACCAAGGTCGAGGTGCGGCTGGATGGCGGTCGTCCGCAGCAGTTCTACGCCCCCATCGGCAGCGGCGTCGGCGGCACCTCGGTGTTCTATGCCGCCGCGGCCGAGAGGCCGGAACGGCATGACATGGAAACGGTCGGCGCGATGCGGCACCCGACGGGCGGCTGGCCGGTCGGATATGATGCGTTTTCGCCCTACTTCGATCAGGCGGCCGAGCTTCTGTCGATCCGCGGAGATGGGGATCCGGTTTCCGGATTGCCGGCGCCCTGCCTGACCGCGCCGCCCTTGCGCGTGGCGGAAATGGCTTTGTTCGAGGATCTGCGCCGTGCAGGTCTCAATCCCTACCGCTCGCATGAGGCGCTGCGCCGGGTGCCGGGCTGTGCGGATTGCCTGGGGCGGAAGTGCCCGCTGCCCTGCAAGATGGACGGACGGTCTGCCGGGGTGGAACCGGCGATGGAGACGGGGCGTGTCACGCTGCTGGCGGATGCATCGGTCGAGGAACTGATCGAAAGCGGCGGACGGATCACCCAGGTCCGGGTTCGGCGGGCCGGACGCGACATGCTCTTGTCCGGGCAGGTGGTCGTGCTGGCGGCGGGTGCGCTGCATTCGCCGCGCATCCTTCTGGCATCGACCGGGACGCATGCGGCGGGCTGCGCCAATTCCAGCGGCTGGGTCGGGCGCGGGCTTATGTTTCACCTGAGCGAGATGCTGGCGCTTTGGCCGCGTCGAGGCCAACCTGCGGCGGGGGCGACCCGTACGGTCGCCTTCCGCGACCTCTATGCGCACGAGGGCAAACGGCTTGGCCTTGTGCAGTCGATGGGCGTGGCGGCCGATGCCGGGCAGATCGCGGGTTACCTTAAAGAGCGGATCGCCCAGACCGGGCTGCGGCGGATTCCCGGTATCCGGTGGCTGGCGACTCTGGTCGCGCGGGCGGGGGCTGTGGTCTTCGGCAAGGCGACGGTCTTTGTCGGAGTGCTGGAGGATCTGCCCTACTACGAGAACCGGGTGCTGCGGCACGCCGAAGACCAGGATGTTCCGCTGATCGAGTACCGGCTGAACGCCGAGCTTCTGGAGCGCCGCGCCCTGTTCCGCCGGGTGATCCGCAACCGGCTGGGCCGCTGGCGGACCCTGCTGCTGGGCTTTGGCCCGGCTCTGAACTACGGCCATTCCTGCGGGACATTGCGGTTCGGTACGGACCCGACGACCTCGGTCCTGGATGCCAACTGCAAGGCGCATGATCTCGACAACCTCTATGTTGCCGACGCCTCCTTCCTGCCCACGTCGATGGGGGTGAACCCCAGCCTGACGATTGCGGCCAATGCCCTGCGGGTCGCCGACGTGATCGTGGCCCGCCATCAGGCCGAACGGCGGAAAGCGGTGTGATGCAGGACAGCGCGATCCACGTGGAGGCCCCGGAGGGGGTCGTCGTCGTCACCGGCGCGGGCAGCGACCTCGGCCGTGCCCTGGCTGCAGCTCTTGCCCTGCGGGGGCTGGCGGTGGCGGGGATCTCGGCCACAGCGTTCCAGCCCGCGCATGACGCCGTGGTCCCGGTCATCGCCGATGTCCGCGATCCCGTGGCGGTCACGGCTGCCTTCGGCTTGATCCGCGAGCGTCTGGGCGCGCCCACGATCCTGATCAACGGGGCCGAGGTCTATCCGCACCGCGATATCCTCGAGGAGACCCCTGCCAGCTTCATGGACACGGTCCAGCTGAACCTGGGCGGGGCCTTCAACTGTTGTCACGCCGTCCTGCCCGAAATGGTGGCCCGTGGTCATGGCCGGATCATCAACATCGTCACTTTCGCCGATGTGGTGCCCGCGCCGCTGGCGGCAGGCTATTCCGTGTCGAAAGGCGCGCTGCGCATCCTGACCCGTGCGCTGGTGTCGGACCTTGGCGACCGCTTCCCCGGCATCGTGATCAACGATTGGGTCCCCGGCACCCACACGCCGCGCAAGGGTATCCCGGATGGGGTGGACCCTGCCCTCGCGGCCGAATGGGGCGCGAACCTGGCCCTGCTGCACGACCGCGCGATCAACGGCCTCGTGTTCCTGCAGGACCGTGAACACCTGCCGCCCAAGTCGCTGAGAGGCCGGGTCAAGGACCGCGTGATGGGCCGGGGGCGGGTGCGGGTGCGCCTGAAGTAGCACCCGCCTGCGCTGCAGGGCGTCGGGGCGATTGCATGACCCGCCCACCCGCGCTATCCCCAAGGAAACTCTTGGGGGGAACATGAGCCGCGCATTCGTCTTTCCGGGGCAGGGCGCCCAGACCATCGGCATGGGCAAGGCCCTGGCCGAGGCCTATCCGGCCGCGAAGGCCGTCTTCGACGAGGTTGACGCCGCACTGGGCGAAAGGCTGTCCTCTCTGATCTGGGACGGCGACATCGCCGAACTGACGCTGACGAAGAACGCGCAGCCCGCGCTGATGGCCACCTCCATCGCCGCCTTGCGCGCGCTGGAGGCGGAAGGCTTCGGCCTGGATCAGGCCAGCTTCGTCGCCGGGCACTCGCTTGGCGAATATTCCGCCCTCTGCGCCGCCGGCTCGCTGACCCTGTCCGATACCGCCCGCCTTCTGCGCATCCGCGGCCAGGCGATGCAGGAAGCCGTCCCCGTGGGTGTTGGCGCGATGGCGGCCCTTCTTGGCCTTGATTTCGAGGCGGCAACGGCCGTCGCCGCCGAGGCTGCGCAGGGCGAGGTCTGCCAGGCGGCGAACGACAACGACCCCGCACAAGTGGTGGTGTCCGGCCACAAGGGCGCGGTCGAACGCGCGGTGGAGATCGCCAAGGCCAAGGGTGCCAAACGCGCGCTGCTGCTGCCCGTCTCTGCCCCGTTCCACTGCGCCCTGATGCAACCCGCCGCCCATGTCATGGCCGAGGCGCTGGCCGCAGTCCCGATCCTGAAACCCGCCGTGCCCGTCGTCGTGAACGTCCGCGCCGAGGCGGTGATGGAACCTGACCGGATCATGGACCTTCTGGTGGCTCAGGTCACCGGATCGGTGCGCTGGCGCGAATCCGTCCTCTGGATGGAAAAGGCCGGGGTAACCGAATTCTGGGAGATCGGCGCCGGGAAGGCCCTGTCCGGAATGATCAAGCGCATCGCCGCCGGGGCCACCACCCGTGCCATCGGCACGCCAGAAGACATCGCCGCCCTCAAGGCGTGAAGGAGACAACCATGTTTGATCTGACCGGCAAATCCGCCCTGGTCACCGGCGCATCCGGCGGCATCGGTGCCGACATCGCCCGCGCGCTGCATGCGGCCGGGGCCACGGTGGGGCTTTCGGGCACAAGGGTGGAGCCCTTGGAGGCGCTGGCCAAGGACTTGGGCAACCGGGCCCATGTGCTGCCCTGCAACCTGTCGAACGCCGAGGACGTCGAAAGCCTGGTGAAACGCGCGGCCGAGGCGATGGGTTCGGTGGACATCCTGGTCAACAACGCCGGGATCACCAAGGACGGGCTGGCGATGCGGATGTCGGACGAGGACTGGCAGTCGGTGATCGACGTCAACTTGACGGCGGTCTTCCGCCTTTCCCGCGCGGCGATCCGGGGGATGATGAAGGCGCGCTGGGGCCGGATCGTCAACATCTCCTCGGTCGTCGGCACGACGGGGAACGCAGGCCAGGTGAACTATGCCGCGTCCAAGGCCGGAATGGTGGGCCTGTCGAAATCGCTGGCTGCCGAAGTGGCCAGCCGGGGGATCACGGTGAACTGCGTGGCCCCGGGCTTCATCGAGACGGCGATGACCGACAAGCTGACCGAGGCGCAGCGTGCAGCGATCCTTGGCTCGGTCCCGGCCGGTCGCATGGGCACGCCGCAGGAAATCGCGGCGGCGGTCCTGTTCCTGGCCTCGCCCGAAGCGGCCTATGTGACAGGCGCGACCTTGCATGTGAATGGCGGGATGGACATGGTCTGACATGGCCTTGCGCAAGTCAGGTTAAAGCGTTTGCCATGCGCCCCGACCCTTGGTATAGGCGCGCAGGATTGAAGGCCCGGCATCACGGGCAGAACGAAAAGGGCCGGGAGTAACCCCTGCCGCAGATAGAGGAACGGACATGAGCGACATCGCTGATCGCGTGAAGAAGATCGTCGTCGAGCATCTGGGCGTCGAAGCCGACAAGGTGACGGAATCGGCCTCGTTCATCGACGACCTGGGTGCAGACTCGCTCGACACCGTCGAGCTGGTCATGGCTTTCGAGGAAGAGTTCGGGATCGAGATCCCGGATGACGCCGCCGAAACCATCCAGACCTTCGGCGACGCGGTGAAGTTCATCTCGGAAGCCGCCTAAGCGCTTTCGTCCTTTGCGGGACAGCTGGGCACCCTTCGGGGTGCCTTTTGCGCTTCAGCGGGTATAATGCGGCCTGATAGTCCCCGCGCAAAGGACAGGCCATGGCGTTCCCCGACTTCTTCCGCGCCTTTCCCGCACTGGACGTCCCCTTTCCGGATGACGTGGTCAGCACGCAGGCCATCCGATCGGAAGCGGGACTTGTGGTCTTCTTCAGCTTTCATCAGGACATGGTGTTGCCGATGCATGCTCACGGCGCACAGTGGGGCTCGGTGATCGCAGGCGAGATCACCTTTACCATCGGCGAAGACACACGCGTCTACCGGCCCGGCGACAGTTACAGCATTCCTGCCGGTGTCCAGCATGGCGCGCGGATCAAGGCGGGGACCCGGGTTGTCGACGTCTTTCAGGAAGCCGACCGCTACCCCTTGCGCAGCTGACGCCAGTCGCTCTGCGGCGCTTGCTTGCCGAGGATGCGGCCGTCACCTTGTATTGGGTGCTGGAGGCGGGTCACTGTGAGACCGGGAAAACGGAGGGCAGGTCATGACCGGGAACAGTGCATTGGGGGCCATGTTCGGCGCGACCAATGTCGAGACCTTCATGGGCCTGCCGCGCATCCGCGACCTGTCGCGGCTGTCTGCGAAGATGGCTCTGATCGGGGCGGATGGGTGTACTCCGTACCAAAGTGTCGGCTTCTACTGTGCGGGCGGCCCGGCGGCGATCCGGGCGGCGGGGGCGGCCTATGCGGCGAACCTGGCGCACATGAACTTCGATCTCGGCGGGCCGGTGTTTCCGGGGGGCGTCTCGGCCGTGGATGCGGGCGACTTGCCGCAGGATCTGAACGACCCGGCGGGCAACCGCGCGCGGATCTTCGGGGCGGTCAGCCAGGTCCTGGACCGGGGCGGGGTGCCGATGCTCATCGGCGGCGACGACAGCCTGCCGATCCCGATGCTGGAGGCCTACGGCGCGCGGGGGCGGGGCTACACGATCCTGCAGATCGACGCGCATATCGACTGGCGGGACGAGGTGCAGGGGGAACGGCTGGGCCTCTCCTCGACCATGCGGCGGGCGTCCGAGATGGAGCATGTCGATGCGATCATCCAGGTCGGGCAGCGCGGCATCGGCTCGGCCCGGCTGCAGGACGTGGCGGATGCGGAAGCCTGGGGTGTGGGCTTCGTCCCGGCGGGCGAGGTGGCGCGATACGGGCTGTCGCGGGCCCTGGACCTCATCGCCGACGGGGCCGAGGTTATCGTCTGCCTTGACCTTGATGCCCTTGACCCCTCGGTCATGCCCGCTGTGATCGGGCGGACGGCGGGGGGGCTTGGCTACTGGCAGGTGCTGGAGCTGATCGCAGGCGTGGCCGAGAAGGCGCGGATCGTGGGCTTCGACATGGTGGAGTTCATGCCCGATCGCGACATAGACGGGCAGGGTGCTGCCGTGGCGGCGCAGCTTCTGGCAGCCGTGATGGGGATCGTCGCGCGGCAGGGGTGACCTGGTTAAGGCTTTCCCAATGTCCACGCGCAAGCGTCTGAAATCGTTGTGGTTGGAAAGTGTGTCCTGCGTGGACGAACCGGCCCCCCGCCGATGATCCGAGCCCAAGGTTGCACGGCGACAGGCCCCCGTGTATCACCCGGGACAAAGCCTGATCCTGAGGGAGAGCTGAATGCGTCGCGTCGTCGTCACCGGTCTTGGAATGGTCACTCCCCTGGCGTGCGGGGTCGAGGAGACCTGGAGCCGCCTGATCGCGGGCCAGTCTGGGGCGGGCACGATCACCAAGTTTGACAGCTCGAATGTCGTCACCCAGTACGCCTGCGAGATCCCGATGGGCGACGGCTCGGGCGGGACCTTCAACCCCGACGACTGGATGGAGCCGAAAGAGCAGCGCAAGGTCGACGACTTCATCATCTACGGGATGGCCGCCGCCGTGCAGGCCGTCCGGGATGCCGGGTGGGATGACATCTCCGAGGAGGAGAAGCTGCGGACCGGGGTGATGATCGGGTCGGGGATCGGCGGGTTGAACTCGATCGCCGAGACGGCTGTGCTGATCAAGGAGAAGGGGCCAAAGCGGGTCTCGCCGTTCTTCATTCCGGGTGCGCTGATCAACCTCGTCTCGGGGCAGGTCTCTATCCGGTTCGGCTTCAAGGGGCCGAACCATGCCGTGGTGACGGCGTGTTCGACCGGCGCGCACGCCATTGGCGATGCGGCGCGGCTGATCCAGTGGGGCGATGCCGACGTGATGGTCGCGGGCGGGACGGAGAGCCCGATCAGCGAGATCGGGATCGCCGGGTTCAACGCCTGCAAGGCCCTGTCGACCAAGCGCGCGGAGGAGCCGCAGAAGGCCAGCCGCCCCTATGACGCCGACCGCGACGGGTTCGTGATGGGCGAGGGGGCGGGAGTCGTGGTCCTTGAGGAGTACGAGCACGCAAAGGCGCGGGGTGCCAAGATCTACTGCGAGGTGCTGGGCTATGGCCTCTCGGGCGACGCCTACCACATCACCGCGCCGTCCGAGGATGGCGATGGCGGGTTCCGGTCGATGTCCGCCGCGCTGAAGCGGGCTGGGCTGCAGGCCGGTGATATTGACTACATCAATGCCCACGGGACCTCGACGATGGCCGATACCATCGAACTTGGGGCGGTGGAGCGGCTGCTGGGCGACCACGCGCCGAACGCGACGATGTCCTCGACCAAGTCGTCCATCGGGCACCTTCTGGGGGCCGCTGGCGCCGTCGAGGCGATCTTCTGCGTGCTGGCGATCCGCGATCAGGTGGCCCCGCCGACGATCAACCTGGACAATCCGGCGGTCGCGCCAAAGCTGGACCTGGCACCGAACAAGGCGGTGAAGCGGAAGATCGACGTGGCGCTGTCGAACAGCTTTGGTTTCGGCGGCACGAACGCTTCGCTTGTCCTCGGCAAGGTGCGCTGAGGTATGTGGCGCTCTATCGCCTCGAATGCGCTCACGCTGTTCATCGTGATCCTGATCGCGATGGCGGCCCTGGTGGCCTGGGGGCGGAACGAGTTCTTTGCGGCTGGTCCCCTGACGCAGCCGATCTGCCTGCAAGTGGAACGGGGGGCGAGTTTGTCTTCCGTCAGCCGCAACCTGGAAGAGCGGGGGGCGATCAGCGACGCGCGGATCTTCCGGATCGGCGCGGAATATGCCGACCGGGCCGATGACCTGAAGTTCGGCAGCTACATGGTTCCGGCCCAGGCCAGCATGTCGGAAGTGCTGCAAGCGATCACTGCCACGGGCCGGTCGACTTGCGGGCGGGACCTGAACTTCCGGATCGGGGTGACGAATGCTGATGTGGTGTTGAGCGAGCTGGATCTGACGACGAACGCCTATGCCGAAGTGGCGCGGTTCGATGCCGGGGCCGATCCCCTGCCGCCGGAATACCTGGAGGTGTCGGATGATCCGTCGCTGGTGTTCCGGATCACCGTGGCCGAGGGCGTGACCAGCTGGCAGATCGTCGATGCACTGAAGAAGGCGGATTTCCTGCAGGGCTCGGTCGAGACGGTGCCGCCGGAAGGCAGTCTTGCGCCGGGCGGATACGAGGTGGAGCGCGGGACAGAACGCTCGACGCTGATTGCCAGCATGAGCGAGAAACAGGCGGCGATCCTGGCGGAGGCCTGGGCGGGCCGGGCCGAGGGGCTGCCCTATGACACGCCGGAAGAGGCGCTGATCATGGCCTCGATCATCGAGAAAGAGACCGGCATCGCCGAGGAACGGGGCCGGGTGGCAAGCGTCTTCGTGAATCGCCTGCAGCAGGGGATGCGACTGCAGACCGACCCGACGGTGATCTATGGCATCACCAAGGGCGAGGGTGTGCTGGGTCGCGGATTGCGCCAAAGCGAGTTGCGGCGCGAGACGCCCTACAACACTTACGTCATCGACGGGCTGCCGCCGACCCCCATCGCCAACCCTGGGGCCGAGGCGATCAAGGCGGCGATGAATCCGGACACGACGGATTATCTGTTCTTCGTGGCGGATGGCACCGGCGGGCATGCCTTTGCCCAGACGCTGGACGAGCACAACGAGAACGTCGCGCGCTGGCGGGCAATCGAGGCCCAGCAGGGTGCGGCCGAAGAAGGTGGCGTGCAGGGTGAGTAGGACCTCGCGCGAGACGAGAGTTCGGATTGATGGATGATGACATCCGGCAGCGGGTGGCGCGGGAGATGCAGGGGGTCTACCAGCGTCAGGCAGCCCATTGGGACGCGACCCGGGGGAGGGGCCTGGAGGAGCGTCACTGGCTGGACCGGTTGTTGGCGCTGACCGCTCCCGGCGACCGGGTGCTGGACCTTGGCTGCGGCAGCGGCGAGCCGATTGCGGCCCATGTCGTCGCGCAGGGGCGGCGTGTCTGGGGAATGGACTTTGCGCCGGCCATGATCAGCCTGGCCCAGGCCCGGATGCCGGATCAGACCTGGACAGTGGGCGACATGCGGGGCCTTGCTCTGGGTGATACCTTTGCCGCGATCATCGGCTGGGACAGCTTCTTTCATCTGACGCCGGACGAGCAGCTGGACCTTATCCCACGCCTGGCACGTCACCTGGTTCCAGGCGGCGGACTGTTGCTGACCGTGGGTCCGCGTGCCGGGGAGCCTTTGGGCTCTGTCGGCGGCGAGCCGGTCTATCATGCCAGCCTTGCGCCAGAAGCCTACCGCGAGGAGCTGTCGCGGGTGGGTCTTGAGGTGGTTGATTTCGTTCCCGAAGACCCGTCCTGCGGGCGGACGGTGCTGCTCGCCCGTCTCGCACAAGCTTAACGATAGGTTAAAGGTGAGAACGACAAGACATTGATACAAATAAGGTTTTTGCTTGACTTGCCGCGCGGTCTGCTGTAGGGATCGTGGCATGCTAGAAGAAGTGTCGAAGCGGCCCGGGGTGCCTCCCCGTCGGCCGCTTTTTCATTTCCTTCGTGCGGGGGCAGCATGAGGGGTGTCGGGACCAGATGACAGTCAGGTTCACGGGGGACGTGCCCAGGACAGAGGACGTACTGGGGGTCACGGAACGGCTTTACGGAGAGGCGGTCATCGAGCTTGAGCGGACGATGACCGCGCTGAAGGCCGGGGAGTTCAACGAGGTAAAGTCGGCCCAGGAGGCGATCCGCGCCCTTCGCGCGACAGCGCTGGCCGTGTTGCAGGAAAGGGGAAAAGTTGACCAACTCCGCAAGCAGATTGCCGGCCACGTCGGAGCCGGAGGGGCGCTCGACCTTGAGGGTGCCCGAGCTGAAATCGGGCGCCGCCTGGCTTGCCTCCGCAACGCCGGAGGAGGTGGATGAGTTTCTGTCGGGGCTAAGTCAGAACGCGCTGCTGGCTTTGCCCTGGGTGTTCGAGTTCTGGGCGCTGCCGCATCAGCTGCCGCCACGCGGGGCCTGGAAGACCTGGGTCATCATGGGCGGGCGCGGCGCGGGGAAGACGCGGGCCGGGTCGGAATGGGTGCGTTCTCAGGTAGAGGGCGCGGGGCCAACGGACCCCGGCAAGTGCAAGCGGGTGGCGCTGGTCGGCGAGACGGTGGACCAGGTGCGCGACGTGATGGTGCTGGGGGAAAGCGGGATTGTCGCGTGCTCTCCGCCCGACCGGAAACCGGAGTGGCAGGCGTCGAAACATCAGTTGCTTTGGCCGAACGGAGCCATCGCGCAGGTGTTTTCGGCGCATGAGCCCGAGGCGATGCGGGGGCCGCAGTTCGACGCGGCCTGGGCGGATGAGCTGGGCAAGTGGAAGAAGGGGTCGGAGGCCTGGGATCAGCTGCAGTTCGCGCTGCGGCTGGGGCGAAACCCGCAGGCGGTGGTGACGACGACCCCGCGCAATGTAGGGGTGCTGAAGGCGATCCTGAAGAACCCGTCGTCGGTGATTACGCATGCCCCGACCGAGGCGAACCGGGCCTATCTGGCGGAGAGCTTCCTCGCGGAAGTGCAGGCGCGCTATGGCGGGACGAAGTTCGGCCGGCAGGAGCTGGAAGGCGTGCTGATTGAGGAAGCGGACGGGGCCCTGTGGACTCACGCGATGCTGGAGGCGGCGCGGGTGGATGCGGTGCCGCACTTCAACCGGGTGGTGGTGGCGGTGGACCCCCCCGTCACGTCGATGAAGTCGAGCGACGAATGCGGGATCGTGGTGGTCGGCGCGGACATGCGCGGCGATCCGAAGGACTGGAAGGCCGTGGTGCTGGAGGATGCCTCGGTCAAAGGGGTGACCCCGGAGGGTTGGGCGCGGGCGGCGCTGGCGGCGATGGAGCGGCATGGGGCGGATCGGCTGGTGGCCGAGGTGAACCAGGGCGGCGATCTGGTGGAGCAGTTGGTCAGGATGATCGACCCGCTGGTGCCCTACCGGGGCGTCCATGCGACGCGGTCGAAGATGCTGCGGGCGGAACCCGTGGCGGCTTTGTACGAGCAGGGCCGGGTTCGCCATGTGCGGGGCCTGGGCGCGCTGGAAGAGCAGATGGGCAAGATGACGGCGCTGGGCTGGCAGGGGTCGGGGTCGCCTGACCGGCTGGATGCGCTGGTCTGGGCGCTGACGGATCTGATGCTGGGGGCGTTGCATGGGCAGCGACCCAGCGTTCGGTCGCTTTAGCGGATTTAGGGAATTGGCAGGTCATATGGCCGGGCGCATCAGGCAGCCCGGACAGTCGGGCACGGCCCGGGGCATGAAGGAGCGCGAGATGTTCGATTTTCTGCGGAAGGCGCCGGTAGAGGCAGTTCCGGAACGCAAGGCCTCGGCCGTGGGTCGGGTGATCGCCTGGGGCAATGCGGGCCGCGTGGCCTGGAGCCCGCGTGATGTGTCTTCGCTGACAAGGACCGGCTTTCAGGGCAACTCGGTGGGGTTCCGCGTGGTGCGGCTGATCGCCGAGGCGGCGGCGGCACTGCCATTGGTCTGCCAGACGGTACAGCAGCGGTTCGACACGCATCCGGTGCTGGACCTGATCTCGCGTCCCAACGGCGCGCAGGGGAGGGCGGAGTTTCTGGAGGCGGTCTATGGCTACCTTCTGTTGGCCGGGAACGCCTATGTCGAGGCGGTGCCGGGGGTTTCGGCGGTGCCGGGCGAGCTGCATGTGCTGCGGTCGGACCGGATGAATCTGGTCCCCGGCGCGGATGGTTGGCCGGTGGCCTATGACTATACGGTCAGCGGGCGGACGCATCGGTACGATGTGACTGGTGAGTTGAGCCCGATCTGCCATCTGAAGACCTTCCACCCGCAGGACGACCACTACGGGTTCTCGCCGATGCAGGCGGCGGCGCTTGCGGTGGACGTGCACAACTCTGCGTCGGCCTGGTCGAAGGCGCTTTTGGACAATGCCGCTCGGCCTTCCGGGGCCATTGTCTACAAGGGCGCGGATGGGGCGGCTTCCTTGTCGTCGGATCAGTATGACCGGCTGGTCAGCGAGATGGAGGCCCACCATCAGGGGGCCCGCAATGCTGGCCGTCCGATGCTGCTGGAGGGCGGGCTGGACTGGAAGCCGATGGGGTTCAGCCCCAGCGACATGGAGTTCCAGAAAACCAAGGAAGCCGCCGCGCGGGAGATCGCGATTGCCTTCGGGGTGCCGCCGATGCTGCTGGGGATCCCCGGCGACGCGACCTACTCGAACTACCAGGAGGCCAACCGGGCGTTCTACCGGCTGACCGTGCTGCCTTTGGCGACCAAGGTGATGGCGGACCTCGCGCACTGGCTGTCGCGGTTCGCTGGGGAAGCGGTCGAACTGAAGCCCGACCTGGATCAGGTGCCGGCGCTGGCGGCGGAGCGTGACCAGCAATGGGCACGGGTCTCGGCCGCCGAATTCCTGACCGTCGACGAAAAGCGGATGCTGTTGGGTCTGCCGAAGCTGGCGGAGGAGGAATGACGGCGCGGCGGTCCGAAGGTGGATCGCGGTTCGTCTACGACAGTTTCGATGCGGCCGCGGCGCGGATCGAGGCGAACGAACGCGTCGCGAACGAGCGGTGGTCCGGCCTGGAATACCGGCTGGGGCTGATCGAGGCGACTCTGGAGCGGCTGGAGAAACGGATCTGGGTCGGCGTCTACGGTGTGGCGGCGTTCCTGTTGGCACAGATGGCCGAAGCGGTCATCCAGGCAGCAACGAGGTGAGGCTATGACGGAATACGGGGCTCCTGAACGGAAGTACCAGCAGGCCGAAACGGGTCTGGTGGTGACGGAGGGCCATGTGGTCGAGGGCTATGCCTCGCTGTTCGGCAAGACCGACCAGGGCGGCGACATCGTGCAGAAGGGCGCCTATGCGGCCAGCCTGAAGCGGCTGGGTGCGCGGGGTGGGCGGGTGAAGATGCTGTGGCAGCATGACCCTGGCCAGCCCATCGGCGTCTGGGACGAGGTGCGCGAGGATGCCACGGGCCTGTGGGTCAAGGGGCGCATCCTGACCGAGGTGGAAAAGGGCCGCGAGGTGGCGGCGCTGGTCCAGGCGGGGGCCATCGACGGGCTGTCCATCGGCTACCGCACGGTCAAGGCGGAACGCGACGGCAAGGGCAAGCGCCTGTTGTCGGAGCTGGAGCTTTGGGAGGTGTCGCTCGTGACCTTCCCGATGCTTCCCGAGGCGCGGGTCGCGGCCAAGGCGGATGCCCTGGACGGTGACTGGCGCGACATGGCGGCGGTCTTCGAGGACGCGCGCCGCAGTCTGGCCGGGCAATAGCGCGGCGTCCCACTGGCAGGAAGAAGGATACGGACATGACCGAGACGAAGGCTCGGGCCGGGGAAGGTTTGCCCATGGCCCAAATTGAAAGCCGGACGCCGGCCGCGGAGGCGAAGGCCGCCATGGCCGGGTTCCTGAAAGAATTCAGCACCTTTCAGGACGAAGTGAAATCCACGCTGAAACATCAGGAAGAGCGACTGACCATGCTGAACGCAAAGACGATGTCCTATGGCCGCCCGGCGCTTTCGGCCCGCGCGGAGGTTGAAGCCCCGCATCAGAAGGCGTTCAACGCCTATCTGCGGTCGGGCGATGACGATGGCCTGCGCAGCCTGACCCTGGAAGGCAAGGCGATGTCGACCGCCGTGGCCGCCGATGGTGGCTATCTGGTCGATCCGCAGACCTCGGAGCGCATCCAGTCGCTTCTGCTGTCGACCTCGTCGCTGCGGTCGATCGCCAACGTCGTGCAGGTCGAGGCGACCTCGTTCGACGTGATCGTCGACCGGTCGGAAGTGGGTTCGGGCTGGGCCACGGAAGCCGCGGCCACCACCGAGACTGCGACCCCGGTGATCGAGCGCATCTCGATCAAGCTGCACGAGCTGGCGGCGATGCCGAAAGCCTCGCAGCGCCTGCTGGACGACAGCGCATTCGACGTCGAAGGCTGGCTGGCCGAGAAGATCGCCACCCGCTTCATCCGCGCCGAAGCTGCTGCCTTCATCAACGGCGACGGCGTGGACAAGCCGCGCGGCATTCTGCTGCCCACCAAGGTGGCGGACGCGACCTGGACCTGGGGGAACATCGGCTACATCCCCACGGGGGCCGCGTCTGACTTCGCTGCGACCGACCCGGCGGACTGCATCGTCAACCTGGTCTACGCGCTGGGCGCGGACTACCGGGCGAACGGCACCTTCGTGATGAACTCGAAGACCGTGGGTGCGGTGCGCAAGATGAAGGATGCCGACGGCCGCTTCCTGTGGTCGGACGGTCTGGCCGCGGGCGAGCCTTCGCGTCTGATGGGCTATCCGGTTGTGGTGTCCGAGGACATGCCGGATGTGGCGGCCAACGCCTATCCGATCGCCTTCGGCGACTTCCGCTCGGCCTATACCATCGCGGAACGCCCGGACCTGCGCATCCTGCGCGACCCGTTCTCGGCCAAGCCGAACGTCCTGTTCTACGCCAACAAGCGTGTGGGCGGCGAAATCACCGACTTTGCGGCGATCAAGCTGCTGAAAGTCGCCGTGTCGTAATGACCCTGGCCCGGTCCCCGCGTGGGGGCCGGGCCGCACCTGCCGAAAGGCAATGACCCGGCCGCTGGCGGAGATCAGATCATGATGTTGACGGAAGTGACCCCGGTGCCTTCGCTGGCCCTGCCGGTGGAAGAGATGAAGGACCATCTGCGGATGGGGTCCGGCTTTGCCGATGACGGGCTGCAGGACGGGTTGATCGACGCCTATCTTCGCGCGGCCACGGCGGCCATCGAGGGGCGGATCGGCAAGATGCTATTTCAGCGCCGGTTCCTGTGGGTGCTGGAGTGCTGGCGGGACGAGGAGCAGGCGCTGCCAGTCTCTCCGGTGAGCGGGATCGTCAGCGTCACGCTGGTCGATGCGGCCGGAGGCGAGGTCCTGGTTCCGGCGACGGCTTACCGGCTGATCACCGACCTGCACCGGCCCCGTCTGGCGGGCAAGGGCACCAGCCTGCCGACGATCCCCAGCGAGGGGTTGGTGAAAATCGTTTTCGACGCGGGCTTTGGTGCGGCCTGGACCGATGTTCCGGTGGACCTGCGGCAGGCGGTTCTGCTTTTGGCCGGGGAATACTATGAACACCGCCACGACGACGGCGCGCAGACTGCCGGGCTGCCATTCGGGGTCGTGACCCTGATCGAGCGCTGGCGGACCGTCCGCATCCTGGGCGGGGGCAAGAAATGAACGCCCCCCATCTGAACCGGGCGCTGGTGCTGGAGGCGGTTGTGCGCACTCCGGACGGCGCGGGCGGCTTCACCGAGGCCTGGGTGGTCCAAGGCACGCTTTGGGCCGAGGTTCTGCCCGGGTCGGGCGGTGACACGCTGGGCGAGGAACGGCTTTTGTCGGCGGTGCCTTACCGGATTACGGTCCGGGGTGCTCCGGTCGGGTCGGGGTCGCGTCCGAAGGCCGGGCAGCGGTTCCGCGAAGGATCGCGGCTGTTCCTGATCCAGGCAGTGACGGAGCGCGACCAATTCGGCCGCCTTCTGACCTGTTTCTCCCGTGAGGAGGTGCCGAAATGAGCTACGGTGCAGCGCCCGCCCTGCAGACGGCGGTGTTCCAGCGTCTGTCGGCCTGGCCCGCGCTGGCGGGTGTGTCGATCTTCGACGCCGTGCCGCCAAATGCGACGGGGACCTTCGTGCTGATCGGCCCGGAAGAGGCGCGCGACCAGTCCGACAAGTCGGGCGCGGGGGCCGAGCATCAGATGGTGATCAGCGTGATCACCGATGCCACGGGCTTCCTGTCGATCAAGACCATCGCGGCCGACATCTCGGACGCGCTGATCGGCGCGCCCTTGGTGCTGTCGCGGGGCACCCTGATCAACCTTCTGTTCCTGCGGGCCAATGCCCGGCGGATCGAAGAGGGCGAAACGCGACGGATCGACCTTACTTTCCGGGCGCGGATCCAACTCTGACGCCCCTAAGCAACCTATCTAACGGAGAGCGAACATGGCTGTGCAAAGCGGCAAGGATCTGCTGATCAAGATCGACCAGACCGGGGACGGCCAGTTCGTCACCATTGCGGGACTGCGGGCGACGCGGATCAGCTTCAACACGGAATCGGTGGACGTCACCAGCCTGGAAAGCCAGGGCGGCTGGCGCGAGCTGCTGGCGGGCGCAGGCGTGAAGTCGGCGGCGATTTCGGGTTCGGGCGTGTTCCGGGACGAGAACACCGACGAGCGCGCGCGCCAGGTGTTCTTCAACGGCGAGATTCCGGATTTCCAGGTGGTGATCCCGAGCTTTGGCATCATCGAAGGGCCGTTCCAGATCACGTCCATCGAATACTCGGGCAGCCACAATGACGAGGCGAGCTACGAGATGTCGATGGCCTCGGCGGGCCTCTTGACCTTCACGGCGCTTTGACATGGCGAACCCCTGGACGGGCGAGGTTGCCATTGTCCTCGATGGTCAGCGCCATCTGGCGAAGCTGACGCTGGGGGCTTTGGCCGAGCTGGAAGAGGCGCTGGAGACGGGGTCGCTGCTGGACCTCGTGCAGCGGTTCGAGGAGCGGCGGTTCTCGACGCGCGACGTGCTGGCGCTGATCGTCGCGGGTCTACGCGGCGGCGGCTGGAACGGCACGGCGGCGGACCTGCTACGGGTCGAGATCGGCGGCGGGCCGGTCGAGGCGGCGCGGGCGGCGGCGGGACTTCTGGCGCGGGCCTTCGCGCTGCCGGGCGAGACATGAGCACCCCAGGCGCAGGGATCGACTGGAAGGGGCTGATGCAGGCGGGCCTGCACGGGCTTGGGATGCAACCTGCCGAGTTCTGGCGGCTTACGCCGGTCGAGCTGAAGATCATGCTGGGGCGGGAGGGACTGGTCCCGCCCCTGACACGCGCGCGGCTGGCGGAACTGGCGGCGGCGTTTCCCGATGTGAGGAAGGATCAGGACGATGGCGGATATCGGAACGATGCAGGAGCAGCTTCAGGCACTTGAGGCGCAGCTGGGGTCCTCTGTGTCGATGGTGGCTGCGTTCGATGGCGAGCTTTCCCGCATGCGGGAGACGATGCTTTTCACGGGGCGCGAAGTGAACACGCTGTCGACCGGGATCAGCGGGGGTCTGAGGAAGGCCTTCGACGGGCTGATCTTCGACGGGATGAAGCTTAACGACGCGCTGAAGACAGTAGCGAGCACGATCGTGGATTCGGTCTATTCGATTGCGATCAAGCCGGTGACGGGTGCGCTGGGCGGCCTGCTGGCGCAAGGCGTTTCCGGAGTTTTGGGCGCGGGGATGCCCTTTGCCAACGGCGGCGCGTTCAGCCAGGGCATGGTGATGCCCTTTGCCCGGGGCGGCGTCGTGTCCGCTCCCACCGGGTTCCCTATGCGGGGCGGGATGGGGTTGATGGGCGAGGCGGGGCCGGAAGCAATCATGCCGTTGGCCCGAGGCCCGGACGGTCGGCTTGGGGTCCAGGTGGCCGGCGGCAAGTCGGTAAACGTGGTGATGAACATCACGACGCCGGACGTCCAGGGGTTCCAGCGCAGCCAGTCCCAGGTGGCCGCCCAGGTCAGTCGCGCGCTGTCGCGCGGTCAGCGCAATCGGTGAGGAAGAGACATGGCCTTTCATGAAATAAGGTTTCCCGCAAACCTGAGCTTTGGCTCGGTTGGCGGACCGGAGCGTCGGACCGAAATCGTCACGCTTGCGAACGGGTTCGAAGAACGTAACACGCCCTGGCAGCATTCGCGCAGGCGGTATGACGCGGGCGTGGGGTTACGGTCCCTGAATGATGTCGAGACGTTGATCTCGTTCTTTGAAGCCAGGGCCGGGCAGTTGCATGGCTTTCGCTGGAAGGACTGGTCTGACTACAAGTCCTGCGCTCCGCTGTCGACGCCTGCCCCGGAAGATCAGTTGATCGGGAATGGGGATGGGGTGACGACGGTCTTCCAGCTGCAGAAAACCTATTTGTCCGGTCTGCAAAGCTATACCCGGCCCATCTGCAAGCCAGTGGCAGGAACGGTCGTCGTGGCCATTGCCGGAGACCAGAAGGTCGAGAGCCTGGAGTTCTCGGTCAACCTGGAGACCGGGGAAATCACCTTCGTCCTGCCACCGGACCTGGGGACCAGAGTCACGGCAGGATTCGAGTTCGACGTGCCCGTGCGGTTTGATGCGGACGTGATCCAGACATCGGTTGCGTCGTTCCAGGCGGGCGAAGTGCCGACCGTTCCGGTGGTGGAGATCAGGCTATGACGCGGGAGGCACTGCTTGAGCATCTGGCGACCGGTGCGACGACTGTGTGTCGGGCCTGGACGGTCACCCGTCGTGACGGTGAGGTGCTGGGGTTCACGGATCACGACCTGGAGATCGTGGTCGATGGGGTGGTCTGCCGGGCTGATACCGGGATGACCGCGAGGGTCCTGAACCAGACCACCGGCCTGTCGGTCGACAATACCGAAGCCTTTGGCGCACTGAGCGCAAGTTCGATCACCGAGGCGGATCTTCTGGCTGGGCGGTTCGACGGCGCGGAAGTCCGGGCCTTTCTGGTCAATTGGCAGACCCCGGAAGATTTCATCGAACAGTTCCGGGGTTATCTGGGGGAAGTGTCGCGGTCCGGCGGGGCGTTCAAGGCCGAGTTGCGTGGCCTGAGCGAACGGCTGAACCGGCCGCACGGGATGGCCTATACTCCAGGCTGTTCGGCGGTGCTGGGCGACAATCGCTGCAGGTTCGACCTGGAACAGCCCGGGTACTTTGCCGTTGCCACGGTGGATGAGGCAGATGAGGGACGCGGCTTCGTCCTGACCGGAGCTGCCGGGTTTGACGAACGCTGGTTCGAGAGCGGGCGTTTCGAGGTCTTGACCGGAGCTGCTGCGGGTCTGTTCGGCGTGGTCAAGAATGATCGGATCGAAGGGGGCAAGCGGATCGTTGACCTCTGGCAGTCGATTGGCGCCGAGGTCGCCCCAGGAGATTCGGTGCGGGTGACGGCGGGATGCGACAAGACACCGGCCATGTGTCGGGCAAAGTTCGCCAATTTCCTGAATTTCCGTGGATTTCCGCATATTCCCGGCGAAGACTGGCTGGCCTCGTACCCGGTGCCCGATCGCGCTTCTGGCGGCGTTTCACGCGTGGGCGGGACTGGCTCATGACCATTGCCGAAGGGGTCTTGATCGAGGCGCGGGAGTGGATCGGCACCCCCTACCTGCATCAGGCCAGCGTCAAGGGAGTCGGGACGGATTGCCTCGGCCTGCTGCGCGGGATCTGGCGAGCGCAATATGGCGCAGAACCGGAAGCGGTGCCGCCCTATACCGAGGACTGGGCCGAGCCGGATCATCGCGAGGTGCTGCTGGAGTCTGCCTGCCGGTGGCTGACGATCAAGGAGCTTGCCCAAGTTGCTGTCGGCGACGTGCTGCTGTTTCGCATGCGGGACGGCAGCATCGCCAAGCATCTTGGCGTGCAGTCCCGGATCGGAACGCACCCGCAGTTCATCCATGCCTATACGGGCCACGGTGTGATCGAGAGTTCACTTTCGAGCCCCTGGCAGCGCCGGATTGCGGCGCGGTTTTGTTTTCCAGAAGGAGCCAGATGAATGGCGACGCTGCTTCTCTCTGCCGCAGGCGCGGCGCTGGGTGCCGGTTTCGGCGGGACGGTGCTCGGCCTGTCCGGCGCGGTCATCGGGCGAGCGATCGGAGCAACCATCGGTCGGGCAATCGATCAGCGGGTGCTTGGTGCAGGCTCGGAGCCTGTCGACATCGGTCGGATCGAGCGGCTGCGTCTGACGGGTGCCGGAGAAGGCGCAGCGATTGGCCAGATCTGGGGCCGGATGCGGGTCGCCGGGCAGGTGATCTGGGCCACGAACTTCGTGGAGTCGGTGCGTCGGCGCAGGACTGGCAAGGGAGCTCCAAAACCAAAGATCAACGAGTACAGCTATTCGGTCAGCCTCGCGATTGCGCTGTGCGAAGGCGAAATCCTGCGTGTCGGACGGATCTGGGCGGACGGGAACGAGATTTCGGCGCAGGACCTGAACATTCGCGTGTACACGGGCAGCGAGACGCAACTTCCCGACCCATTGCTTGAGGCGATCGAAGGCAATGGTCGGGCACCTGCCTATCGCGGGCTGGCCTATGTCGTAATCGAGGACCTGGAATTGACGCCCTATGGGAATCGGGTTCCGCAGTTCAGTTTCGAAGTAGTGCGCGCAGCCCAAGGCCCGGCGGTAGAACCGTCCGAGACGCTTGACCAGGTGGTGCGCGGGGTGGCCTTGATCCCGGGAACGGGCGAGTACGGACTGGCAGTGACGCCGGTTCACTACGCAGAGGGCCTTGGACGCAACCGGTCGGCGAACGTCCATTCGCCCTCTGGCAAGACGGACTTTGCGACAAGCCTGGATCAGTTGAACGAAGAGCTGCCGAATGCCGGTTCGGTGTCTCTGGTCGTTTCGTGGTTCGGCGACGACTTGCGCTGCGCCTCCTGCACCATCCGGCCGAAGGTCGAGCAGAATCTTCTGGATGGTGTCGGAATGCCCTGGCGGTCGGGCGGGATCAGCCGCGCCTCTGCCCTTGAGGTCCCGAAGATCGCGGGAGAATCGATCTACGGCGGGACACCGTCTGACGCGTCGGTGATCGAGGCGATCCGTGCGATGCGGGACGCGGGCAAGGACGTGATGTTCTATCCGTTCATCCTCATGGATCAGATTGCCGGAAACACCCTCCCCGATCCTTGGTCAGCCGCAGTCACCCAGCCGGCGCTGCCGTGGCGGGGCAGGGTGACCCTGTCAACCGCCCCCGGTCGACCGGGCACGCCGGACCGCACGGCCGCGGCAACAGCTGAAGTCGCGTCGTTCTTCGGGACCGCCCAGCCCGGAGATTTCGCAGTCACTGGCGAAATCATCTCCTATTCCGGTCCGGACGAGTGGGGCTTCCGGCGGTTCATTCTGCATTATGCCCATCTTTGTGCCGTCGCCGGTGGGGTGGAATCCTTCTGCATCGGCTCGGAAATGCGCGCGCTGACCCTGATCCGCGGTGCCGGTGACGTCTTCCCGGCCGTTGCGGCCCTGAAATCCCTTGCCGCAGATGTCCGCATGATCCTCGGGCCATCCACCAAGATCAGCTATGCTGCGGATTGGTCGGAATATTTCGGCCATCAGGCGGACGGAAACCTCTATTTCCACCTGGACCCGCTTTGGGCCGATCCGAACATCGACTTCATCGGGATCGACAATTACATGCCCGTCTCCGACTGGCGCGACGGCGAGGATCACGCTGACGCCTCTTTCGGGTCGATCTACAGCCTGGACTATCTTCGGGCCAACATCGGCGGTGGCGAGGGCTTCGACTGGTACTACGACGGGTCCGAGGGGGCTCTGGCGCAGCGTCGCCTGCCGATCACCGACGACGCCTATGAGGAGCCCTGGGTCTTTCGCTACAAGGATATCCGGTCCTGGTGGTCGAACCTGCACCATGAGCGACTGAACGGTGTGCGCGCCTCGGCTCCTACCGCGTGGGCACCGCAATCGAAGCCAATCCGATTCACGGAATATGGCTGCGCGGCGGTCGACAAGGGCACCAATCAGCCGAACAAGTTCGTGGATGCAAAGTCGTCGGAATCCGGGCTGCCCCTCTGGTCCAACGGTCGGCGGGATGACCTGATCCAGATGCAATACCTGCTTGCCACGGCCTCCTTCTGGTCGGAGGTCGCGAACAACCCGATCTCTTCTGTCTACGCGGGTCCGATGGTCGACATGGTCCATGCCTACGCCTGGGCCTGGGACGCCCGACCTTTCCCGGAGTTTCCAGGGCAGACGGACGTCTGGACTGACGGCGAGAACTATGCCCGCGGACATTGGCTGAACGGCCGGGCTTCGAACCAGCCGTTGGCTTCGGTCCTAAGCGAGATCTGCTACCGATCCGGCGTCGAAGGGATCGACGTCCGATCCTTGTTCGGACTGGTTCGCGGCTATCAACAGGCCGACCTCACGACGGCCCGCGCTACGCTGCAGCCCCTGATGCTGGCTTTCGGGTTTGATGCGCTCGAACGGGAAGGCAAACTTGTCTTCCGGACCCGGGATGCGAAGGTGCAGGCAAGTATTGGCGTCGACGATCTTGCACTGTCGCCTGACGTCGATGGCAGCATCGAGGCAACCCGCCTGGCCGATACCGAAACGGCAGGCACAATCCGCCTTGATTTCGTGGATGCCCAGTCCAGTTACGAGGTTCGGGCCGTCGAGACGCGCTATCCCGATGAAGAAGCGCTTAGCGTTTCACAGACCGATCTTCCGCTTGCGCTGACGCGCTTTGAAGGCCTGTCCGCTGTCGAGCGCTGGATGACCGAAGCGCGCGTCGCCCGTGACACGATCCGCCTTGCCTTGCCCAAATCACGTCTGTCGATCGGCGCAGGGGACGTCATCGGCTACGAAGGTCGTCGGTTCCGGGTCGATCGTGTCGAACAGGCCGAAGGTCAGATCCTTGAGGCAGTTCGCGTCGAACCCGGCGTCTATCTGCCTTCGGATCGCATCGAGGACACGATTTCGGTCCGCGAGTTCACGGCTCCGGTTCCGGTCGTTCCAGTGTTCCTGGACCTTCCGTTGCTGACCGGGGAAGAGGTTCCGCACGCGCCGCATATCGCCGTCGCCGCGCAGCCGTGGCCCGGCACGGTTGCCGTCTGGTCCTCGGCTGAAGACGCGGGTTACGAGATCAACCGGCTTGTCGCGGCCTCCGCTGTCATCGGCGTGACCGAGTCTCCCTTGTCCGCGCATCGTCCAGGGGTTTGGGACAACGGACCGCCGCTTCGGGTCAAGCTGGTGAACGGAGAACTGACCTCGGCAAGTGCAGTGTCGGTCTTGAACGGCGCCAACGCGATGGCCATTGGGGATGGCAGCGGTGCGAACTGGGAAGTCTTTCAGTTCAGGGATGCCCAACTGGTGGCCCCGGACACATATGAACTCGGCGGTCGTCTGCGGGGGCAGCTGGGAACAGACGGGGTGATGCCTGACACCTGGCCGGTAGGAAGCACGGTCGTTCTGCTTGATCTGGCTCTGCTGCAGATCGACCTTGCTGCCTCTGCACGCGGTCTTGCCCGCCATTACCGAGTGGGGGCAGCAGCGCGCGGCTACGACGATGTGAACTCTGTGCTGCGGATCGAAGCGTTCGACGGCATCGGACTGCGGCCCTATCCGGTCGCGCATCTGCGCGCCGAAGTCACGTCCGGGGATGTCATCTGCACCTGGACCCGCAGGACGCGCGTCGATGGCGACAGCTGGCAGTCGACCGAAGTGCCCTTGGGCGAAACGACCGAGGCCTATCGCGTGCGGATCATCCAAGGGACGACAGTCATGGCGGACTACGCGGCCAGCCAGCCGACTTTCACCTATACCGCCGCCATGCAGACGGCGGATACGGTGTCTGGTCCGTTCCAGATCGCCGTCGCGCAAGTCTCCGAAAGCTTTGGACCCGGACCGTTCCGAAGGATTGACATCGCTGGCTAGGGCGCTGGCGCAACTCGTCGCGGACTCTGCTTTACCCGCCACGCACCAACCGCTGACACCGGTTTTCCTCATCACCGGACGTGATGAGGCAACCCACAGAAATGCGTCTCGCCTGTCGCGACCGATGTGGTATGAATGACCCACAGACGGAGACGTGACATGCTTGAAACCAAACTGAAAGTGACTGCGGTTGATCCGGTATGGCGGCGCGTCTGCGAAGAGGCGGTCGAAGCCATTCGCAATGAACCACTGCTTGGCGGGTTGATCCATTCCGGGTTGCTGCACCACTCTTCGCTGGAACGTGCTCTCGCTTACCGGTTCTCGATGAAACTGGCCTCTGGCGAAATGAGCGAGCAGATCCTGCGCGAGATTGCCGATCAGGCCTATGATGCAGCCCCCGAGATCGGCGCAGCAGCGCGTTCGGACCTGATGGCTGTCTACGAACGCGACCCGGCCTGCCACCGCTTCCTGCAGCCGCTTCTGTTCTTCAAGGGCTACCAGGCGGTCCAGGCCTACCGGATCGGCCACTGGCTCTGGCAGGCCGGTCGCATCGACCTGGCCTACTTCGTCCAGATGCGGGTGTCCGAAGTCTTCGGGGTCGACATCCACCCCGCCGCCCGCGTCGGGAAGGGGATCATGATCGACCACGCTCATTCCATCGTGATCGGTGAAACCGCGGTCGTCGGTGACAACGTCTCCATGCTGCACTCCGTCACCCTGGGCGGCACCGGCAAGGAAGACGGCGACCGGCACCCGAAGATCGGCGACGGTGTCCTGATCGGGGCAGGGGCCAAGGTCCTTGGCAACATCCATGTCGGGCACTGCTCTCGGATCGCGGCGGGCTCGGTGGTGCTGGAAGACGTGCCGCATAACACGACCGTCGCAGGAGTCCCCGCACGGGTTGTCGGCAAGGCTGGCTGCGCGCAGCCCGCGCTGACGATGGACCAGCTTCTGAAGGCGGAATGACCTACCGTTGATGACCATGTTGCGCAGCTTCGCCGCCCGGGCAACCGGGCTGGCGATTTCAACCTTTGCCCGCTTCATGACCGCCCCCCGCGCCCTCTGGCAGGGGATCGAGCCCGTTCCGCACCAGCGCGTCTACTTTGCCAATCACAGCTCGAACGGCGACTTCGTCCTCCTGTGGACCGCGCTCCCGACGCCTCTCCGCCGCCAGACCCGCCCCGTTGCGGCCCTCGACTACTGGCTCACGTCCCCCCTCCGCGCCTTTATCGGGCGTGAGGTCTTCAACGCCGTCCTCATCGACCGCCGCCCCGAAGCGCGGACCGAGGATCCGGTGGCCCAGATGGTCGCGGCGCTCGACCAGGGTTCTTCTCTCATCATCTTTCCCGAAGGCCAGCGCAACAGCACGGACGCAGCCCTTCTCCCCTTCAAGTCCGGCCTTTACCACCTTGCCAAGGCGCGGCCACAAGTCGACCTTGTCCCGGTCTGGATCGCCAACCTCAACCGCGTGATGCCCAAGGGTGAAATCATCCCCGTGCCCCTGATCTGCACCATCGCCTTTGGCGCGCCGCTCCACGTCGAACCCGACGAGACCCAGGACGCCTTCCTCGCCCGCGCCACCCAGGCGCTCCTCGCGCTGAAGGCTCCGGCATGACCTCGCCGCATCTCCTTTGGCTCCTTGCAGGCGTCGGCACGATCCTCGTCCTCGCCTCGGTGATTGGCGAAATACTCCGCGCCCGCCTGTCCCCCGCAGGCGAAAACCCCGTCATCGAGAACTTGAACGCCCGCATAAACGCCTGGTGGGTGATGGTGATCTGCCTCGCGCTCGCCTTCATCGCGGGCAAGCCCGGCGTCGTCCTCCTCTTCGCGCTCTGCTCCTTCGCCGGACTGCGCGAATTCCTCACCCTCACCACCCACAACCGCGCCGATCACTGGTCGCTCGTTGCCTGCTTCTTCCTGATCCTGCCCCTGCAATACTGGTTCCTCGCGACTGACTGGTACGGGATGTATTCGATCTTCATCCCGGTCTATGCCTTCCTCCTCCTCCCCGTCACCTCCGCCCTCCGCGGCTCCACTAAAGACTTCCTGATCCGCGTGTCTGAAACGCAATGGGCGCTGATGATCTGCGTCTACTGCGCCAGCCACGTCCCGGCGCTCCTTTACCTCCAGATCCCCGGGTTCGAGGGCCGCAACGTCATCCTCATCGCCTACCTGATCTTCGTCGTGCAGCTTTCGGACGTGTTGCAGTACGTCTGGGGCAAGCTGATCGGCCGCACCAAGGTTGCCCCCAGCCTCTCGCCCTCCAAGACCTGGGAGGGCCTGATCGGCGGCACCCTCTCCGCCACCGCCATCGGCACCGCGCTGTACTGGATGACGCCTTTTTCCCCACTTGAGGCCGCCGGAATGTGCCTCCTTATCACCCTGATGGGCTTTTTCGGCGGCCTCGTGATGTCGGCGATCAAGCGTGACCGGGGCATCAAGGACTGGGGCCACCTCATTGCCGGGCACGGTGGCTTCCTCGACCGGCTCGACTCTGTCATCTTCGCCGCGCCGATCTTCTTCCACGTCACCCGCTGGGTTTGGTCCACGACATGAGTGACGAAAACCGCCGCCCCCTCACCTCGCGCAATTCCGCCTGGGCCGCGCGGCTCGCAAGCTGGGCCGTCGCCAAAGGGATCACGCCCAACCAGATCAGCCGGGCCTCGATGGGTTTCGCGGCCCTGGGCTTCCTCCTCTACTGGCTCTCCACCACCGGCGGATTCCTGCAGTTCCTCGCGCTTCTCCTCGCCGCCGTCACACACCAGGCCCGCCTTGTCTGCAACCTCATCGACGGCATGGTCGCGATCGAAGGGGGCAAGGGCGCCAAGGACGGCCCGTTCTGGAACGAGGCGCCGGACCGCGTCTCCGACCTCCTTTTCTTCGCTGGCGCCGGCCTTGCCGCAGGCAACCCGGCCTTGGGCCTCCTCGCCGCCGCCCTCGCCATCGCCACCGCCTATGTCCGAGAACTCGGTCGGGCCGAAGGCTTCCCACCCGACTTCTCCGGCCCCCTCGCCAAGCCGCAACGCATGGCCGTCCTCACCGCAGGTACCATCCTCGCTGCCCTCTACGCGACTGAATGGACCCTGACGCTCACTCTTTGGATCATGGCCCTTGGCACCGCCGCCACCATGGTCCGTCGGTCCTGGACGCTGATCGAACGCCTGAAGGCGCGCTAAGAAAAACGGGGGACCGAAGCCCCCCATTTTCTGTCCACAAATATCCCACGGGGGTGCGGGGGTGTGAAACCCCCCCTCCGCCAGGTCAAGCCAGCATCACCATCGGGTTTTCCAGCGCCTCGATCACGGCCTTCAGGAACTCTGCCCCCAGGGCCCCGTCGATCACCCGGTGATCCACCGACAGCGTCATCGACATGACCGTCGCCACCCCGATGGTCCCGTCCGCCATGACCACCGGCTTCTTGATCCCCGCGCCCACGGCCAGGATCGACCCATGCGGCGGGTTGATGACCGCGTCGAAGTTCTCGATCCCCATCATGCCCAGGTTCGAAATCGCGAACGACCCGCCCTGGTACTCATGCGGCGCCAGCTTCTTGGTCTTCGCGCGCGTCGCCAGGTCCTTCATCTCCGCCGACAGGGCTGACAGCGACTTCTTCTCCGCATCGCGCAGGACCGGCGTGAACAGCCCGCCCTCCACCGCGACAGCCACCGCCACGTCCGACGGCTTCAGCCGCAGCATCCGGTCGCCGGCCCAGACCGTGTTCGCCGCCGGCACCGCTTGCAGCGCCATGGCACAGGCCTTGATAATGAAGTCGTTGACCGACAGCTTCACCCCCCGGCCTTCCAGCTGCTTGTTCAGCGTCTCGCGGAACGCCATCAGCGCGTCCAGCTTCACGTCCCGCCGCAGGTAGAAGTGCGGGATGGTCTGCTTGGCCTCGGTCAGCCGCGCCGCCACGGTGCGCCGCATCCCGTCCAGCGCCACTTCCTCGAAGGGCCGGTCGGCATACATCTTCAGCACCGTTTCCGCCGCCATGCCGGTCGGCATTCCGCCAGCCGGTTTCGCCGGGGCAGGGGCCGCCGCTTTCGGAGCCTCCGCGACCACTGCCGCCACGGGCTTCGCCGCCCCCGGCTGCGCGCCTTCGACATCCGCCCGCACGATCCGGCCATGCGGACCCGAGCCCTTCACGGCTGTCAGGTCCAGACCCTTTTCCTTGGCAATCCGCCGTGCCAGGGGCGAGGCGAACACCCGCGCACCGCCCGACGCCGCCACCGAAGCGGTCGCAGGAGCAGCCGCCGGGGCAGGGGCAGCAACCGCAGCAGCAGGGGCTGCCGCTGGAGCCGCCGCAGGCTTCGCAACCGCCGCAGACGCATCCTCGCCCTCGTCCAGCAGCACCGCGATAGGAGTGTTCACTTTCACCCCCGCCGTGCCCTCCGCGATCAGGATCTTGCCGACGGTCCCTTCATCGACCGCCTCGAACTCCATCGTCGCCTTGTCGGTCTCGATCTCGGCCAGGATCTGGCCCGACTTGACCACATCCCCTTCCTTCACCAGCCACTTGGCAAGCGTCCCCTCTTCCATCGTCGGGGACAGCGCAGGCATCAGAATTTCGGTCGCCATGGCTTCACCTCACCGGTAGCAGACGGATTTGACGGCGGTGACAATCTCCGCCGGGGTAATCAGCGCGAATTTCTCAAGGTTGGCCGCATAGGGCATCGGCACGTCCTTGCCCGTGCAGGTAACGACCGGAGCGTCCAGATAATCGAACGCCCGCTGCATGATCGTGGATGCCAGATGGTCGCCAATCGACCCCACCGGGAAGCCTTCCTCGACCGTGACGCAGCGGTTCGTCTTCATCACCGAGGCCAGCACCGTGTCATAGTCGATGGGCCGCAGCGTCCGCAGGTTGATGACCTCGGCGCTGATCCCTTCGCCCGCCAGCGTTTCCGCCGCAGCCAGCGCATGGGACACCCCGATCCCGAAGGACACGATGGTCACATCCGACCCCGCCCGCATGATGCTGGCCTTGCCAAACGGCACCACGAAATCGGGGTCCGTGGGCACCTCGAAGGACCGCCCGTACATGATCTCGTTCTCAAGGAACACGACCGGGTTCGGATCGCGGATGGCCGACTTCAAGAGGCCCTTCGCGTCCGCCGCCGAATAGGGCATGCAGACCCGCAGCCCCGGTATGGCCGCATACCAGGCCGCATAGTCCTGGCTATGCTGCGCGCCCACCCGCGCCGCCGCCCCGTTCGGGCCACGGAATACCATGGGTGACCCCATCTGCCCGCCGGACATGTACAAGGTCTTCGCCGCCGAGTTCAGGATATGGTCAATCGCCTGCATGGCGAAGTTGAAGGTCATGAACTCGACAATGGGCTTCAGCCCGCCCCAGGACGCGCCCGTGGCGATCCCGGCAAAGCCCATCTCGGTGATCGGAGTATCGACCACCCGGCGCGGCCCGAACTCGTCCAGCAGGCCCTGGCTGATCTTGTAGGCGCCCTGATACTCGCCGACCTCTTCCCCCATCAGGAAGACCGTCGGATCGGCCCGCATCTCTTCGGCCATCGCCTCACGCAGCGCCTCGCGGACGGTCATCGTCTTCGTCGGACCCTCGGGCAGGTCGCTGTGCGGCCAACCCGAAGCGGCCACCGGGGCAGCGGCCGCCGCTACTGGAGCCGCCGCGACAGTCGCCGGGGCCTCTGCTGCCACCGCAACAGCAGCCACCGCCGCAGGCTTCGGCGCATCCGACACCGTCTCTCCGTCCTCGACCAGCACCGCGATGGGCGTGTTCACCTTCACGCCCGCCGTGCCTTCCGCGACCAGGATCTTGCCGACGACACCTTCGTCGACCGCCTCGAACTCCATCGTCGCCTTGTCGGTCTCGATCTCCGCCAGGATCTGTCCCGACTTGACCGTATCGCCTTCCTTCACCAGCCATTTGGCCAGCGTGCCTTCCTCCATGGTCGGAGAAAGCGCGGGCATCAGAACTTCAGTTGCCATGATTTCCCCTCCCTTACGCGTAGATATCCGTCCAAAGCTCGCTCAGCGCGGGCTCCGGGCTGTCCTTGGCGAACTCGGCGCTCTCGTTCACGATCGCCTTGATCTCCTTGTCGATGGCTTTCAGCTCCTCATCCGAGGCAAGGCCCCCCTGCGTCAGCAGATCGCGCACATGCTCGATGCAGTCCTTCTCGGTCTTGATCTTCTCGACCTCTTCCCGCGTCCGGTACTTCGCCGGGTCGGACATCGAGTGTCCGCGATAGCGATAGGTCATCATCTCCAGGATATACGGTCCCTTGCCCGCCCGGCAGTGCGCCACCGCCTTCTCGCCCGCGGCCTTCACCGCCAGCACGTCCATCCCGTCCACCTGCTCGCCCGGGATGCCATAGGCCAGACCGCGCCCGAACAGCGTCGTCGACTTGGTGGACCGCTTCACGCTCGTCCCCATCGCATACTGGTTGTTCTCGATGACGAAGATCACCGGCAGGTCCCAGAGTTCCGCCATGTTGTAGGTCTCGTAGACTTGACCCTGGTTCGCCGCGCCGTCGCCGAAATAGGTGAAGGTCACGTTGTCATTGCCCAGGTACTTGTCCGCGAACGCCAGACCCGCTCCCAGAGGCACCTGAGCGCCAACAATCCCGTGCCCGCCGTAGAAGTGTTTCTCTTTCGAGAACATATGCATCGAGCCGCCCTTGCCCTTGGAATAGCCGCCCTCGCGCCCGGTCAGTTCGGCCATCACGCCCTTGGCGTCCATGCCGCAGGCCAGCATGTGCCCGTGGTCGCGGTAGCTGGTGATGCGCTTGTCGCCCTCTTTCGACGCCGCCTCCAGACCCACGACGACCGCTTCCTGCCCGATGTACAGGTGGCAGAACCCGCCGATCAGGCCCATGCCGTACAACTGGCCCGCCTTTTCCTCGAACCGGCGGATCAGCAGCATCTCGCGGTAGTATTTCAGCAGTTCCTCTTTCGAGACATTCGGTCTCGCGTCAGGCTTCTTGGCCATCGGGCTCCTCCCAGGGGCATCGGAATGGTTTAGTGTTAAACGATTCTTACAGCATCGGTGTTTATTGGGTCAAAAGGAATCTGCCGCAGCGGAAGCCAACCAGCGACATGGCACCTATGCAGTGCGGACAGGGCTGTTGTGATCGATTCGATGGTCCAAGCGTAGCACGTCGCCGCGACACGTCACCGGAAGATGCCGGGACGCTCGCCGGACATCGTGCGAAAGCCGGGTGGCAAACGCCTTGGGCGATCCGCAGCGGGTCCGGTCAGGGCATCCCTTGCAGCGCCTCAGCGAATGGCGATCTCGTCGGCGCGCATATAGCCCAGGACGTCGCGGGCCTGCTGGTCCAGAAGGTCCAGGTCAAGATAGGTGTCCGACAGCCGGTGCGTAAGGTTCTGCATTTCGGCCAGTTCGGCCTGCAGCCGGTCGCGCTCTGCCGCCAGCGTCTCGGCCTCGGCCATGATCGCCACCCGGGCGAACATGCCGAAATCGCCCTGCACCGCCGCGAAGGTGAAATAGACGCCAAGAACCATGGCGAAGGCCAGATAGACCAAGCCGCCAAAGCCCCGATGTGTCTGCGCTGTCGTCATGCCCGCCTCATCGGGCCCCTCTTGTCAGGGGGCCTCGACCGAATCATTGCATATTGCGAATCGCTTGGGAATCCCGAAAGCGCACGAGACTCAAAGACTTGATCGAACGGGGGCCACAAAGGCCCCCCCCTCGGGCCTCAGGTGATCGAGGCCGCGTAGATCCCGTCCACCGCGCCCTGCAGCACGCGGTCAAACTCCGCATCCGATTGCTGCGCCGACAGGCCTTCACTTAGCGCGCGGCTGAAGCTGGCGATGATGCCGTGGTTCTGCGCCAGGATCTCGTTCGCCTTGTCGCGGGAATGCCCGCCCGACAGCGCCACGACCTTCAACACCTTCGGGTGCTTGACCAGCGGCTGGTAGAAATCCGGCACTGTCGGCAGCGACAGCTTCAGCATGATCTGGCCCTCAAGCCCCTCAAGGTGCTTGAGAATCTCCTCCTGCAACATCGCCTCGGCCTCGGCCTTGTCGGCAATCGAAATGGTCACCTCGGGTTCAAGGATCGGCATCAGCCCATGGGCCGCGACCTGCCGTCCCAGTTCGAACTGCTGCGCCACGATGGCCGCAATCCCCTTGCGGTTCGCGGCATTCACCACCGACCGCTCCTTGGTCCCGTAGATCCCCGCCTTCACGGCGCGGGCCAGCAAAGCATCCAGCCCCGGGATCGGCTTCATCAGCTGCACCCCGTCGGCCTCGGCCTCCAGGCCTTTGTCGATCTTCAGGAACGGCACCACCCCGCGCTTTTCCCACAGGTAGGTCGCGGTGGGCACGCCGTCGATCGTCCGGTCCATCGTCTGCTCGAACAGGATCGCGCCTACAACCTTGTCGCCGGTGAAGGCGGGCGACTTGATGATCCGCGCCCGCATCGCATGGATCAGGTCGAACATCTGCTCTTCGCCGGAATACTCACTCTCGGAAATCCCGTACAGTTTCAGTGCCTTGGGGGTCGAGCCCCCCGACTGGTCCAGCGCCGCGATAAAGCCACGGCCGTTGCGCACCTGTTCGGTCATCTTCGCGTTGGTCATCTTCGTCTCCTGATCCCTTGGCGCTGGCATAGCCCCTGCGGCCTAACCCATCAAGGCTTTCACGCCCGGCAGTTCCTTGCCCTCCATCCATTCCAGAAAGGCCCCCCCGGCAGTGGAGATGAAGGTAAAGTCATCCGCCGCCCCTGCCGCATTCAGCGCTGCCACGGTATCCCCGCCGCCTGCCACCGACACCAGGCCACCCGCCCTGGTCAACCGTGCTGCCGCAAGTGCCGCCGCGTTGGTGGCCGCATTAAACGGTTCGATCTCGAACGCCCCCAAAGGCCCGTTCCAGATCAGCGTCTTGGCCCCGGCGAACACCGCTTCCAGCGCCTTCACCGTCTCCGGTCCCGCATCCAGGATCATCGCATCCGGCGGGCATTTGTGGACGCTGACGGTCTGGCTGTCCGCCCCGGCCTTGAACTCACGCGCGACAACCACATCGACCGGCAGGTGGATCTGGCAGCCCGCCTTCTGTGCCCGATGCCGGATTTCCCGCGCGGTCTCGGCCATCTCGCGCTCGGCCAGTGACCGGCCCACCTCGATCCCCTCGGCCACCAGGAAGGTATTCGCCATCCCCCCGCCGATCACCAGATGGTCGACCTTGGTGACGAGATTCGCCAGAAGCTCGATCTTGGTCGAGACCTTGGCCCCACCCACAACCGCCACCACCGGCCGCTTGGGCGACCCCAGCGCCGCTTCCAGCGCCTTCAACTCGGCTTCCATCAGCCGCCCCGCCGCCGCCGGCAAGAGCCGCGCGAGGCCTTCGGTCGATGCATGCGCCCGGTGCGCTGCCGAAAACGCATCATTCACATAGACTTGGCCCAGCTTCGCCATCTGCGCCGCCAGTTCCGGATCGTTCTTCTCCTCGCCCGGATGAAAGCGGGTGTTCTCCAGCAGCACCACCTCGCCAGCCCCCGCCTTGGCAATCGCCGCTGCCGCCACATCGCCCACACAGTCCGAGCCGAAGACAACCTTCCGCCCCAGCGATCCGGCCAGCGCTTCCTTCACATGCCCAAGGCTCATCTCCGGCACGACCTTGCCCTTCGGCCGGTCGAAATGCGCCAGCAGCACGACCTTGCCGCCCTTCGCCACGATGTCGTCGACCGTCGGCTTGATCTTGTCGATCCGGGTCATGTCGGTGACGCGGCCACCCTCCATGGGAACGTTGATGTCGACCCGCACCAGCACCGTCTTGCCGCCAAGCTCCATGTCGTCCAGCGTTTTCCAGGCCATCCGCGTCTCTCCATCCTTAGGGTGCACATCGCTTTTGGCGCGGGTATCACGCTCCCGTCAACCGCATAAGACGCTTTGCCCTTCCCTTGGGCGGATGCCCCCATTACGGTCGCGCCCGACATAACCAAAGGAGACCCCGATGCCCGACATCAAGGACCCGGAGAACACGATCATCCTGACGCTGAAGGACGGCGAAGTGGTGATCGAACTGCTCGCCGACGTCGCCCCCAAGCACGCCGAGCGGATGAAGCAGCTTGCCCGCGACAAGGCCTATGACGGCGTGGCCTTCCACCGCGTCATCGACGGCTTCATGGCCCAGACTGGCGACGTGGAAAACGCAAACATGGACAGCCCGAACTACAACCCGCGCCGGGCGGGCACGGGTGGCTCGCAGTATCCCGACCTCCCGGCCGAGTTTTCCAAGCTGCCGCATGATCGGGGCACCCTGGGCGCGGCGCGCTCGCAGAACCCGAACAGCGCGAACAGCCAGTTCTTCATCAACTTCCGCGACAACCATTTCCTGAACAACCAGTACACCGTCTACGGCCGGGTCATTTCGGGCATGGAACACGTCGACAAGATCACCCGGGGCGAGCCGCCAGCGAACCCCGACCGCATGATCACTGTCCGGGTGGCCGCCGATGTCGCGTAAGCTTGCCCTTGCCGCCCTTCTGGCCCTGGCGTCGCCCGCCGTCGCGCAGGACGCAATCGATGGGCCCGGCCCGAACCTGGTGATCGAGGTTGCGGGCGCCGCCAACGGCACCTTGGTCATCGACCTTCTCCCCGACGTCGCCCCGCAGCACGTCGCGCAGATCACCGCGCTCGCCAAGGAAGGCGCCTATGACGGCGTGGTCTTCCACCGCGTGATCGACGGCTTCATGGCGCA
Source organism: Rhodobacter sp. SY28-1 (assembly GCF_005222785.1). Classification (GTDB taxonomy): domain Bacteria; phylum Pseudomonadota; class Alphaproteobacteria; order Rhodobacterales; family Rhodobacteraceae; genus Tabrizicola. The sequence goes on from NZ_STGH01000003.1 coordinate 40,746, forward strand.
GACCGGCGACGTCCAGTATGGCAAGTCTGGCGGAGACCTGTCGCAGGCCGGCATGGGCGGCTCCTCGAAGCCCGACCTCCCGGCCGAGTTCTCGGACCTCTCCTACACCCGCGGCGTCGTCGGCATGGCCCGCTCGCAGGACCCGAACTCGGCGAACAGCCAGTTCTTCATCATGTTCACCGACGGCGTCGACGTTGATGGCCAGCGCAGGCTTTACGACGAGGTGCTGAAGGGCGCCTATACCGTCGTCGGCAACGTCGTCTCCGGCATGGAGGTCGTCGACGCGATCCAGCGCGGCGAGCCGCCCGCGCCGCCTGATGTGATGACCAAGGTCACCGTTCAGGAGTGACCGAAACTCAGGGTGGGCGGCATCGCCCACCCTACGCCTTACCCCAGCACCACCAACGCATGCCGCTTCTTGCCTGCGGTCAGCTTCATCGGCTCGACCAGATGGCTGGCCCCATAGCGCAGGCCCGCATCGGTGATGATCTCGTCGTTCACCTTGGCGCCGCCCTCCGCAATCAGGCGCTTGGCATCTTTCCCCGACGCCGCAAGACCCGCCCGCACGAACAGCTGCACGATCCCCACACCCTCGGCGACCTCCGCCACGTCCAGCGTCACCGTCGGCAGATCGTCCCCGATCCCGCCCTTCTCGAACACTTCCCGAGCCGTCGCTTCCGCCGCCGCCGCCGCTTCGGCCCCGTGCAGCAGTGTCGTCGCGATGTTGGCCAGCTGGATCTTCGCCTGGTTGATCTCCGACCCGCCAAGCGCGCCCAGCCTGTCGCATTCGTCAACCGGAAGCTCGCTGAAGATCTTCAGGAACCGGCCCACATCGGCGTCGGTAGTGTTCCGCCAGAACTGCCAGAACTCGTAAGGCGACAGCATCTCGCCGTTCAGCCAGACCGCCCCGCTGGCCGACTTGCCCATCTTCCGCCCGTCGCTGGTCGTCAAAAGCGGAGTCGTCAGGCCGAAGATTTCCTTGTCGATCACCCGGCGGGTCAGGTCGATCCCGTTGATGATATTGCCCCACTGGTCGCTGCCACCCATCTGCAACAGGCAGCCATAGCGCCGGTGAATCTCAAGGAAATCATAGGCCTGCAGGATCATGTAGTTGAATTCGAGGAACGACAGGCTCTGTTCGCGGTCCAGCCGCGACTTCACGCTCTCGAACGAAAGCATCCGGTTGACGCTGAAATGCCGCCCGATGTCACGCAGGAAATCCAGGTAGTTCAGCCCGTCCAGCCATTCGGCATTGTTCAGCATGATCGCGTCCGTCGGCCCGTCGCCATAGGACAGATACCGCGCGAAAACCTGTTTCAGCCCGTCAATGTTCCGGTCGATCGCCTCGGGCGTCAGCAGCGGACGCTCCTCGCTGCGGAACGACGGGTCGCCGACCTTGGTCGTTCCCCCACCCATCAGCGTGATCGGCTTGTGCCCGGTATTCTGCAACCAGCGCAGCACCATGATGTTCATCAGGTGACCGACATGCAGGCTGGGGGCCGTCGCGTCATAGCCGATATAGGCAGGCACCACACCCTTCAACAATGCCTCGTCAAGCGACTGATAATCCGTGCAATCGGCAACAAAGCCGCGCTCGAACATCACGCGCATGAAGTCAGATTTCGGGTGGTAGTTCATGGCCGCCTCGGTCTAGGATGTCGCGCGGTATAGCTTCGCATGAGGCACAAGGGAAGATGCGGAAGGACGGGGCTTTGTGGGCGCTGGGTGCGATGTCGGGCACATCGCTCGACGGCGTCGATGCCGCGATGATCAAGACCGATGGCCATTCCGTCTTCGCCTTCGGCCCCTCGGCCTACCGCCCCTACAGCCCACAGGAACAGGCCATCCTCCGCGCCGCCCTCGGCCACTGGCCGGGTGACCCGGAAACCGAAGCCGCCGCCGAAGTGGTCGAGACCGCCCATGCCGAGGTGCTCGCCCGCTTCACCGGGGCCGAGGTCCTGGGCTTCCACGGCCAGACCCTGGCGCATGATCCGTCCGGTCGGGGAACGCATCAATGCGGCAACGGCGCGCTCTTTGCCCAGCTTCTCGGCCTGCCCACCGTCTGGGATTTCCGCACCTCCGACGTGACCATCGGCGGGCAGGGGGCACCGCTTGCGCCCTTCTACCACTTCGCCCTTGCCCGCCGCATCGGCGCGACCGAGCCTCTGGCCTTCCTCAACCTCGGCGGGGTCGGCAACCTGACCTGGATCGACCCGACCGCCCCTGGCCCGGAAAACCCCGGCGCGCTTCTGGCTTTCGACACCGGCCCGGCCAACGCGCCGATCAACGACCTGATACGCGACCGGCTGGGCGAGGACAGGGACGAGGGCGGAAGGCTCGCCGCCCAGGGTGAGATCGACGAGGACTTCGTCGCCTCGGTCCTGAAGGACCCGTGGTTCGATCATCCCCCACCAAAGTCGCTGGACCGAAACGACTTCCACGGGCTGATCGAGCGGCTGGAGATGCTGTCCGACGCCGATGCCGCCGCGACACTGACCGCGATTGCCGCCGCTTCGGTCGCCGCAGCCCAGATCCATTTCCCCGCGCCCGTGACCCGTATCCTCGTCACTGGCGGGGGCCGCCACAACCCCACCCTGATGGCCGAGATTCGCCGCCGCATCCCCTGCGCCATCCTGCCCGTCGAGGATGTGGGTCTGGACGGCGACATGCTGGAAGCCCAGGCCTTCGCCTTCCTCGCCGTCCGCGTGCTGCGCAAGATGGCGACCTCGGGTCCGGACACCACCGGCGCGCCCGCGCTGGTCGGTGGCGGGCAGATCAGCCGACCGGACTAGGTCCGGCGCAGCCGTTCGGCCAGGATCGGCAGGGTATAGATCACCAGCGCCGTCCAGATCAGGGAAAAGGCCACCAGCTTCACCCCGCTGAACGGCTCGTCAAAGATGAAGACCGCCGTCAGGAAGATCAGCGTCGGCGCGATGTATTGCATGATGGCGATGGTCGACAGGGTCAGCCGCTTGGCCCCGTTGGCATAGATCATCAAGGGCACGGCCGTGACCAGCCCGCAGCCGATCAGCAGTGCATTGTCCCAGGTCATGCCCACAAGGAAATGACCGGTCCCCTGCGCCTGCAGCCAGCCGATATAGGCAACCGCCGGGGCCAGTAGGATCAACACCTCCAGCGTGAAGCCCTGGTTCGGGCCAATGGGCAACCGGCGCTTGAGATAGGCATAGAACCCCCAGGTCAGCGTCAGCCCCAGCGCCACCACCGGCAACCGCCCGGCCTCCCAGGTCAGGATGCCCACCGCCACAACGGCCAGCGCAATCGCCGCCATCTGCGTCCGACCCATACGTTCGCCCAGAAGGACCGCGCCCAGGAAGATCGAAAACAGCGGGTTGATGTAATATCCCAGCGCCGCGTCCAGCGCATGGCCGGACCCGATGGCCCAGACATAGATCCCCCAGTTGACCGAAATCAGCGCCGCCGTCATCGCGCCCATCCCCAGCATCCGGGGGGACTTCAGCGCTGCCTTCAGATCGGCTGTCCGCCCGGTCCACCACAGAACCGCCACCGCAATCGGCACCGACCACAGCACCCGATGCGCAATGACCTCCACGGGCGGGATATGCGCCAGCGCCTTCATGTAAAGGGGCAGAAACCCCCACAAGAGGTAGGCCGTCAGCGCATACAGAAAGCCGGAAAGACTGTCGCCGGTCGTGGCGCCAGCGCGAAGTGGGGCAGGGGTCTCGCTCATGCCCAACCCCTACCCAATGCACCGCCCGACAACCACCCCGATCTTGTGCCCCGCACAATCCCGGTCCATGCGCTTCACGTCTTGCCCATGTCCCAGATACTTCGGCGACAAGCATCCGCCCTGAACCCCATGCGACCCACCGCCGCTATATTCCCGCCGGTCCCCGCATCGCTTTACGGTTGACGCTTCGTGAACCTCCACAGCCAAGCCTTTGATATCAGGGCTCTCCCTCTGCTGTCCATGCAGGACGCCGCGCCAGATACTCCCGCGTGAAGCCCGCGTAGCCGTCCGCGGTCACCCGCAACTCGTCCTTCATCATCCCGTGCACCTCGGGCAACCGGTGGAACGGCACCTGGGGCCAGACGTGATGCTCGACATGGTAGGGCATGTTCCAGGCCAGGAACCGCACCACCCGGTTGGTGAAGGTCGTCCGCGTGTTCTGAAACATGTCGGCCACCCGCGGACAGTCGCCATGTTCCGCCAGCAGGTACAGCCGCAGAAAGGGCTGGCCCAAAAGAACTGGCAGGACCCAGACCCACCAGAGGAACGTCGACAGGCTGAGGCTCAGGCCCACCAGGAGACACCCCACTGCCATCCCCCGCGCCTCGCGGATCACGCGCGCCCGCGCCACCGGGGGGATGAAGTCGTCGTCCGCCCGCCCCCAGACCAGCCGCGCCAGCAGCCGAACCTCAGCGATCCAGTAGGGAAGGCCCGACACATGCCAGGCCCAGGCCGCCCTCGTCGCAGGTTTCTCTCCTGCAAGCTCAGGGTCCTTCCCCTCGATGTTCGTCCAGCGGTGATGGGCGAGATGGAAGAACCGGAACCACTCGAACGGAAGCAGCAGCAGGAACCCCGCCACCCGGCCGACCTCGTCGTTCAGACGCTCATTTGCAAACGGTGTCCGATGCGTCGCCTCGTGCTCCAGCGTGAACAGGAACACGATCAGCACCCCCTGCACCGGGATCAGCGCCCACCAACCCGGCACTCCCAGCCCGATGAGCGTACCCACGCCCAGGATCAGCCCTAGATGCCCCGCCAGATGCCAAAGCCCCGCGAAGGTAGACCGCGCCACCAACGCCTCGCGTGCCTCCGCCGGGATCTGGGCGAGGAACTCCTTGTGATCCATCACAGACTCCAGCCCGGCGGTGCGAGTTCAAACCCCTCGAACCGGAACCCCGGAGACACCGTGCAGCTGACCAGCGTCCAGTCGCCGGAAGACCAAGCCGCCTGCCACCAACCCGAGGGCACCACTGCCTGCACCACCTCGCCCCCCAGCACATCCGGCCCCATCTGAACCTCATGGGCCGTCGTCTCCCCCATCGACAGCACCAACGGCGCCCCCGCATGCCACAGCCAGATCTCGTCCGCATCGACCCGGTGCCAGTGCGACCGCTCCCCCGCCTGCAGCAGGAACAGGATCGCCGTCCCCGAGGCCCGCCCGCCCACCTCGGGCCCCTTCCACGTCTCCCGATACCACCCGCCCTCGGGATGCGGCTGCAGCCCAAGCTTCGCGATGATCGCCCCGGCCGTATCTGGCGCATTCATGCCTGCCTCCATTCCCCGGGGGCCAACCCCTCCAGTGTCCAGTCCCCCACCCGCCAGCGGATCAGCCGCAGACAGGGCAACCCCACCGCCGCACACATCCGCCGCACCTGCCGGTTCCGCCCCTCGCGGATCGTCAGTTCAATCCACCCGTCCGGCACCGTCTTGCGCACCCGGATCGGCGGCACCCGGGGCCAGAGCCACCCCGGCTCCGCCACCCCCCGCGCCTTGGCCGGAAGCGTCGGGCCATCGTTCAGCACCACTCCCCCCCGCAACCGCTCCAGCGCCGCCTCGGTCACGACTCCCTCAACCTGAGCGAAGTACGTCTTCTCCTGCTTGAACGTCGGGTCCGCTATCCGCGCCTGCAGCTTGCCGTCATCTGTCAGAAGCAACAGACCCTCCGAATCCCGGTCCAGCCTTCCTGCCGGATAGACCCCCTTCACCGGCACAAAATCCGCCAGCACCGCCCGCTCCCCCTCGCGAGAGAACTGGCAGAGCACGTCGTAGGGTTTGTTCAACAGGATCAGCATGGCAAAGACGTAACCCAGCCGGGCCAAGCGGGGAAGCCGTTGCCATCGGTTCTGCCCCGTGCCAGCCTTCGCCAATGTCGCACACCCTCATCATCGGCGCTGGCATCACCGGTGCGGCGCTGGCTTACCAGCTGTCCCGGCCGGGCGAGCCTGTGACCATCCTCTCCACCCATGCCGAAGGCGGTCTCGCCTCGGCGGCCAGCTTCGGCTGGCTCAACGCGTCCTTCTACCTGAGCCACCCGCACTACCACCTGCGCCATGAAGGCCTCGCCGCGCACCGGCGCTTGACCGAAGCCCTGCTGGGCCTGCCAACCACCTGGCAAGGCTGCCTGTGGTACGAGGCGACCGGCGAGGCGCAGGACGAAACCGCCTCCGACCTCGCCGCCCTCGGCTACACGGTCGATCGCCTGACCCGCGCCCAGATTGCGGAGCGCCTCCCCGCCCTCGGCCCCGTCCCGGAAACCGCGCTCTTCTTCCCCGAAGAAGGCGTCGCCGATCCCGCCAGTCTCGCCCGCGCCCTGATCGCGGCCTCTGGCGCCAAGGTCATCCGCGCTACTGTCCAATCCCTGACCGAGGCACAGGGCAGGGTGACCGGCGTCCTCACCGACCTTGGGCCCTTCCCGGCGACCCGCGTGGTCCTCGCAACCGGCACTGGCACATCCGCATTGCTTCAGCCCTTCGGCTACGTTCTGCCCATGCTGAAACGCCCTGGCCTGATGATCGCGACCAACCCCCTGCCGCCGATCTGCCCCGTGGTCCTTGCCACCCCGGATCAGGAGGTCCGCCAGGATGCTTCGGGTCACTTGATCGCCCCGGCCTCTGCCGGCCATCAGGGCGACCATGCCGAGACTCTCGGGGCCTTTCCCGTGGTTGTGAACGCGACCTTGCAGCGGCTGCGGGCCTTGTTTCCCGGTCACGACATCCATTTCGCCCACCAGGCGATGGCCATGCGCCCCGTGCCGGGCGACGGCCTGCCGGTCGTAGGGCAGGGGCCGCTTCAGGGAGTGTGGATTGCCGTCATGCACTCAGGTGCGACGCTGGCGCCCGTGGTGGCCGAATGCCTTGCGGCCGAGATAACCGGCAGCCCGGACAGCCCGATGCTGGCCGAATTTCGGCCTGCCCGCTTTCGCTAGGCCGATCCCGGCAGCGCCTACCGCGAGACGACAAGTCCCAACGCCAACGACAGTGCCGCCGCTGCAGCAAAGCTTGGCCAGGCCCATGCCGGGCCTGCGGTCCAGCCGACAGTTCCCACCGCAAACAGGACCGCTTTCAGGATGGCAAGTCCGGGCATCGGCAGCCGCCGGTCCGAAGCTGGCGCGGCCCAGATCCCCCAGATGACCACGATGACGGCAAGGGCGGCGAAGCCGGCAATCCAGCCCGCCACCCCGCCGCCCACCAGCACATAGGCCCCCTTGCCGACCCCGATCAGCAGCGCAATCTCGACAAGGATTGCCAGGGCGCCGTCGATCAGGGGCAACATAGGATCAGCCCTTCAGGATCGAGCGACCGGCGTACTCCGCCGTCTCGCCCAGCATTTCCTCGATCCGGATCAGCTGGTTGTACTTGGCCAGACGGTCCGACCGCGACAAGGAACCGGTCTTGATCTGCCCGCAGTTCGTGGCAACCGCGAGGTCCGCAATCGTGCTGTCCTCGGTCTCGCCCGACCGGTGGCTCATGACGTTGGTATACCGCGCGCGGTGGGCCATATCGACGGCCTGCAAAGTCTCGGTCAGGGTGCCGATCTGGTTGACCTTCACCAGCATGGAGTTGGCGCAACCGGCCTTGATCCCTTCGGCCAGACGGCGCGGGTTGGTCACGAACAGGTCGTCGCCCACCAACTGGATTTTCGACCCCAGCTTGTCGGTCAGCAGTTTCCAGCCCGCCCAGTCATCCTCGGAACAGCCGTCTTCGATGCTGATGATCGGGTAATCCGCTGCAAGGCCCGCTAGGAACTCGACATTCTCCTCGATGGACAGCGATTTCCCTTCGCCTTTCATCTCGTACTTGCCGCCCTTGAAGTATTCCGTCGCGGCGCAATCCAGAGCCAGGTAGATATCCTCACCCGGCTTGTAGCCTGCCTTTTCGATGGATTTCAGAATGAAATCAAGCGCGTCTCGGGCAGAGCTAAGATTCGGTGCGAAGCCGCCCTCGTCGCCGATCCCAGTGTTGTGGCCCGCATTCTGAAGTTCTTTCTTCAGCGTGTGGAACACCTCGGACCCCATCCGAACCGCCTCGCGGATGTCGGAGGCGCCTACCGGCATGATCATGAATTCCTGGATATCGATCGGGTTGTCAGCATGTTCGCCGCCGTTGATGATGTTCATCATCGGCACCGGCAGGATGCGGGCCGAGGTCCCGCCGACATAACGATAAAGCGGCTGCGCCGTGAACTCGGCTGCGGCCTTCGCCACCGCCAGCGACACGCCCAGAATGGCATTCGCCCCAAGCCGCGACTTGTTCGGCGTGCCGTCCATCTCGATCATCGTGCGGTCGATGCCGACCTGCTCGGTCGCGTCGAACCCGACGACCTCTTCGGCGATCTCGCCGTTCACCGCCGCGACCGCCTCCAGGACGCCCTTGCCCTTGTAGCGGTTCTTGTCGCCATCGCGCCGCTCGTTCGCCTCATGCGCGCCCGTGGACGCGCCCGACGGCACCGCCGCCCGGCCCATGGACCCGTCTTCCAGCGTGACGTCCACCTCGACCGTCGGGTTGCCCCGACTGTCCAGAATCTCGCGGGCGTGAATGTCGATGATCGTGCTCATGGGTGGTTCCTCAAGGCCGAAGGATGCTCTCGACCTCGCCTTTACCCCGGCTCACGCCATGAGGGAAGCACGTTTCCGCGCGCGTTCCCGGGCAAAGGCGTAAAGCCCCGACCCGACCACCAAGGCCGCCCCCACGAGGGTCGACGTCTCGGGACGTTCGCCCAGGAAGACCATCGCGATCCCCATCGCGAAGACCAGCCGGGTATAGCGGAACGGGGCCACGACCGACACTTCGCCCAGCCGCATCGCCGCGACCACCGCGTAATAGCCGAAGAGGCCCGAAACCAGCGCGCCGCCAAGCCCCGCCCATTGCCCGGGGGTGGGCCAGACAAAGCTCTGCCCCATCCCGGCCATCAGAGCCGCACCTGCAGGCACCAGCCCCAGATAGGCCCAGGTCGCCACCTGAAACGTCCCGATCCGCGCGGGCATCACCCGCGTCGCCAGGTCCCGCGCCGCCAGCACCACGACGCAGGCGACCGTCAGAAGGCCCGTCGGATCGAAGGCCGCATCCCAGGGCTTCAGGATCACCAGCACCCCCGCGAACCCGACCAGGATCGACGCCCACCGCCGCCAGCCGACCTTTTCCCCCAGGAACAGCGCCGCCCCTGCGACCACCACCAGGGGCGAGGCCTGCAGCAGGGCCGAGGTCATCGTCAGCGGTGCCAGCGCCAGCGCCACGATATACAGCATCGCCGCCGCCGCCTCGGCCAGCGTCCGGACCAGCGCCATCCCGCGCAAAGCCTCCATCGACAGGACCGGCTGCCGCTGCCCCGACGCCAGCGCCCAGAACACGCAGGCCCCCGCCGCCCCGGTCAGCGCCAGCACCTGACCTGGCGGCAAAGCCTCGGCCGACCGCTTCAGAAACAGGTCCTCGACGGCGAAGAACGCCATCGAGCCGACCATCAGCAGGGCGGCACGGGTATTGTCGGCCGCATCGGTCGGACGGGGGGGCATCGCGTTCTCCGGCTAAGGCACCCTGCCTACACCGGCCTTCCGGCGAAGAAAACCTCAGCGATAAAGCCGTGGTGCCCCCGCCCGGTCGTGGATCGCGTTCACCTGATCCGGCGACAGGTCCAGCTCTCCGGCCAGCTTGTGCAGGTATTCCGCCTCGGCCTTCTGGTCGAGGTTGATCGCCATCAGCGACACCAGATAGACCTGCGGCTCCAGCCCCGCAGGCACCGCGCGCGCCAGGCCCTTCACGTTCACCGGGCGCTGCAGCTCGGCCTGCACGGCCTGCACCTCGCGCTGCGTGGCCTCACCCATCGCCTGCATCAGCCGGGCTTTCTCGTCCTCGTCCAGCTCACCGTCGCACTTCACCGCCTGGATCACCGCCCGCAGCATCAGCGCCGCCGACAGCTCTTCTTCCCGCTCCGGCTCCGGCAGCACCACAGGCCCGCCGCGGCCCCCAGGCTTGTCGGCCAGCACCTGGTCCAACAGATCGCCCACTCCGCCCGAGGCCTTGCCCGTCGTCCTGCGCGTGCCGGCCGCAAGCCCACCCAGCTCAGGCTCTGCCCCGCGCCCCTTCAACTGCTCCAGCAGATCGTCCAACCCGCCTTTCGGCGCCGAGGCCCGGGGGTTCGACCGTTTCTGCCCGGACATCTGGGTCAAAAGATCGCCAAGGCCACCACCACTGCCGCCGGTCCGCGCGCTGCCAGCCTTGGGGCGGGAGCCACTGCCCAGCACATCCTTCAAGAGATCCTCCAGCCCCCCGGATTGACCCGACGCTTTCGGGTCGAACGGCGTTCCGCGACCCGCTTTGCGCTCGGGGGCAGGGGCAGGCTCGGGTGTCGACGCGCCGCCTTGGGTCATCGCCGAAATACCCTTCACCACCGCCACGCCGATGGCGACCTTCAACAGTGTCTTGCCCAGGCTCATGTCGCTCTCCCTCACCCTTGACCAACCTGCGACATGCTTGCTTGCCCCGGGCCACGGGTCAATGCAAAAGGGGCCGCCGGGGCAGGGGGAAACATGCGCAAAGATCGACTCGATGCCTTCGGCCTGACGGCGCTCCTCGCAGTCCAGGTGCTGCTTGCCGTCAACCAGATCATCATCAAGCTGGTGAACGAAGGCCTGCAGCCGGTGTTCTTCGCGGGCCTGCGCTCGCTTCTGGCCATCGGCTTCGTCTGGGCCTGGCTGGTGTGGCGCGGCCGTCCCCCCAGGCTCCGCCGGGAATCGCTCGGCGCGGGCCTCCTGATCGGGGCGCTTTTCGCCGCCGAGTTCCTGTTCCTGTTCGTAGCGCTTGACCTCACCTCGGTCGGCCGCTCGGCCCTCATCATGTATTCGATGCCGGTCTGGTTCGCGCTTCTGGCGCATTTCGGCCTGGGTGAGCGGATCACCCGCACCAAGGCCATTGGTCTTGCCCTGGCCTTTGCAGGTTGCGCCGCCGCCATCCTGTCGCGCCCTGACACCGGCGAGGCAAGCCTTGCGGGCGACCTTTGCGCGCTGGGTGCCGCCTGGGGCTGGGCGCTTACCGCCTATATCGCCCGCCGCCCCGTCATGCGCGCCGAAGGGCCCGAGATGCAGCTGTTCTGGATGGTCCTCGTCTCGGCCCCGATCCTTCTGGTCGCATCCCTGTTCTTCGGCCCGCTGATCCGCGACCTGGACCCCCTACATATAGTAGGTCTGGTCTTTCAGTCCTCGGTCGTGGTCGCAGGCGGGTTCATCGCCTGGCTCTGGCTTCTGTCGGTCTATCCCTCGTCGACCGTTGCCTCGTTTTCCTTTCTGACCCCCGTATTCGCCGTGGGTCTCGGCGTCCTCTTTTTCGACGAAACTGTCACAGGTTCGATTCTCCTCGCGGTCGTTCTCGTCGCCGCCGGAATCGTCCTCATCAACCGCCCGGCGCGGCCTCCGGCCTGATCCTGCCGGGACGGAATCAACCTGCTGTCGCTCAGGGGTGATGCAACCAACGGCTGCAAGCATGCCAAGGACTTGGGAAATCCGGCGCTCTTCACATTTTACTCGAAGCCTGTCCCCAGACCTGTCCACATCCAGGGCTCACAAGCGGTCGCGGCCGGGTGATGTGACCTGCATATCGTCAAGCCGGAAAATTCGCTTCAAGGCGTAATTTTTTCGTTGATAGGGCCGGAAGATTACGACACTTTGACAAAGCGGCGGGGACAACCACTAAATCTAGTGCCGCAGCGGACAGGCAGAACGACCCACACAAAGGGCATCCAAATCGGATGCGGCCCTCTTGACGGCGCTCAACCGTCAGGACCGGACAGCTGTTGCCTGACCGCTGCGTTACAGGACCGGGATGCCCCGCAATTTGACATAACCAATGGCCGTTTGGGCCACAAAAAGGAGATCAGGGGCATGAAGATCGAGCGGAAGTTTACCACCGAAGCCACCGGCGCCTATGGGGCGATGGATTTCACCACCACCGTGTCCGAAATCCGCAACCCGGACGGCAAGATCGTCTTCCGGAACGACGCTGTCGAGGTCCCCGAGGGCTGGAGCCAGGTCGCTTCCGACGTGCTCGCCCAGAAGTATTTCCGCAAGGCGGGCGTTCCGGCTGTCCTCAAGAAGGTCAAGGAAAAGGGCGTGCCCGAGTTCCTGTGGCGCTCGGTCCCCGATGAGGATGCACTTGCCCAGCTTCCCGAAGATCAACGTATAGTGGGTGAGACCAGCGCGAAGCAGGTCTTCGACCGCCTTGCCGGGGCCTGGGCGTACTGGGGCTGGAAGGGTGGTTATTTCACCACCGAAGCCGACGCCCGCGCCTATTATGACGAGATGCGCTTCATGCTGGCCCGCCAGATGGCAGCCCCGAACAGCCCGCAGTGGTTTAACACCGGCCTGCATTGGGCCTACGGCATCGACGGCCCGTCGCAGGGCCATTTCTACGTCGACCACCAGACCGGCAAGCTGACCAAGTCGGCTTCCGCCTACGAACACCCGCAGCCCCACGCCTGCTTCATCCAGTCCGTCAAGGACGACCTCGTCGGCGACGGCGGCATCATGGACCTCTGGGTCCGCGAAGCCCGCCTCTTCAAATACGGCTCGGGCACTGGCACCAATTTTTCCTCGCTGCGCGGGGAAGGGGAAAAGCTCTCAGGCGGCGGCAAGTCCTCGGGCCTGATGGGCTTCCTCAAGATCGGTGACCGCGCCGCTGGCGCCATCAAGTCCGGCGGCACCACCCGCCGTGCGGCCAAGATGGTCATCATCGACATGGACCACCCGGACGTCGAAGACTTCATCAACTGGAAGGTCATCGAGGAACAGAAGGTCGCGTCCCTCGTCGCCGGATCCAAGATGCATGAGGCCCGCCTGAACGACATCTTCGCTGCGATCAAATCCTTCGATGGCAGCATGGATGGCGCGACCGACCCGGCCGCGAACCCGGCCCTGAAAGCCGCGATCAAGGCCGCCAAAAAGGCGATGATCCCCGACACCTACACCAACCGCATCCTGCAATACGCGCGGCAGGGCTTCACTTCGATCGAATTCCCGACCTACGACACCGACTGGGACTCCGAGGCCTACATCTCCGTCTCCGGCCAGAACTCCAACAACTCGGTCCGCGTGACCGACGCCTTCCTCAAGGCCGTCCGCGACGACAAACCCTGGGAGCTGATCCGCCGCACCGACGGCAAGGTCGCCAAGACCGTCTCGGCGCGCGAGCTTTGGGACCAGATCGGCCACGCCGCCTGGGCCTGCGCCGATCCCGGCATCCAGTTCCACGACACCGTCAACGCTTGGCACACCTGCCCCGAAGACGGCCCGATCCGCGGCTCGAACCCCTGCTCGGAGTACATGTTCCTCGACGACACCGCCTGCAACCTGGCGTCGATGAACCTGCTGACCTTCCACAAGAACGGCAAGTTCGACGCCGAGGCCTACATCCACGCCACCCGGCTCTGGACTGTCACCCTCGAAATCAGCGTGATGATGGCGCAGTTCCCCTCGAAGGAAATCGCCCAGCTCAGCTACGACTTCCGCACCCTCGGCCTCGGCTACGCCAACATCGGCGGCCTCCTGATGAACATGGGCCTCGGCTACGACTCCGACGAAGGCCGCGCCCTGTGCGGGGCACTCACCGCGATCATGACAGGTGTTTCATATGCAACATCTGCCGAGATGGCCAAGGAACTCGGCCCCTTCTCCGGCTACGCCCGCAACCGTGAGCATATGCTCCGCGTCATCCGCAACCACCGCGCCGCCGCGCACGGGACGGCCTATGAAGGCCTGAACGTCCCCGCCGTCGCCCTTGACCAGGTGAACTGCCCCGACCAAACCCTTGTCCAGCTTGCCAAATCCGCCTGGGACGAAGCCCTGCGCCTGGGCGAGGCCTTCGGCTACCGCAATGCCCAGACGACCGTGATCGCCCCCACCGGCACCATCGGCCTCGTCATGGACTGCGACACCACCGGGATCGAGCCCGACTTCGCCCTCGTCAAGTTCAAGAAACTCGCCGGCGGCGGCTACTTCAAGATCATCAACCAGTCGGTCCCCGCGGCCCTCGAAACCCTCGGCTACTCGACCTCCCAGGCCGCCGAGATCGTCGCCTACGCCGTCGGCCACGGCTCCCTCGGCCAGGCCCCCGCGATCAACCACACCGCCCTCATCGGCCACGGCTTCGGGGCGCGCGAGATCGAGAAGATCGAGACCGCCCTCCCGTCCGCCTTCGACATCCGCTTCGTCTTCAACCAGTGGACCCTGGGCGAGGACTTCTGCAAAGGCACCCTCGGCATCCCCGCCGAGCGCCTTGCCGACCCGACCTTCGACCTCCTGCGTCACCTCGGCTTCACCAAGGCCCAGATCGACGCCGCCAACGACCATGTCTGCGGCACCATGACCCTCGAAGGCGCGCCGTTCCTCAAGCCCGAACACTACAAGGTCTTCGACTGCGCCAACCCCTGCGGCAAGACCGGCAAGCGGTTCCTGTCCGTGGAGTCCCACATCACCATGATGGCCGCCGCCCAAAGCTTCATCTCGGGCGCGATCTCCAAGACCATCAACATGCCGAACAACGCCACCATCGCCGAAACGCTGGCGGCCTATGAGCTCAGCCACTCCCTCGGCATCAAGGCCAATGCGCTTTACCGCGACGGCTCCAAGCTCTCCCAACCCCTCGCTTCCGCCCTCATCGAGGACGATGAGGAAGCCGAAGAGACGCTGACCAACGGCTCCCTGATGGAGAAAGCCCAGGTCATCGCCGAGAAGATCGTCGAAAAGGTGATCGTCAAGGAAATCGTCCGCAGCCACCGCGAGAAACTCCCCGAACGTCGCAAGGGCTATACCCAGAAGGCCATCGTCGGCGGCCACAAGGTCTATCTCCGCACCGGCGAATACCAGGACGGCTCGCTGGGCGAGATCTTCATCGACATGCACAAGGAAGGGGCTGGCTTCCGGGCGATGATGAACAACTTCGCCATCGCGGTCTCGGTCGGCCTGCAATACGGCGTGCCGCTGGAAGAATTCGTCGAGGCCTTCACCTTCACCCGCTTTGAACCGGCCGGCATGGTCCAGGGCAACGACTCGGTGAAGAACGCGACCTCGATCCTCGACTACATCTTCCGCGAGCTGGCGATCTCCTACCTCGACCGCACCGACCTCGCCCACGTCGCCCCCAAGGGCGCGAGCTTCGACGACCTCGGTCGCGGTGACGAGGAAGGCAAGCGCAACATCGCCGAGCCCTCCGACACCGCCGCCTCCAAGTCGCTGGAGGTCCTGAAACAGGTCGCCTCGACCGGCTACATGCGCAAACGCCTGCCGCACGAATTCACCGTGCTGCAAGGCGGGCAGGGGGTCACGGCGTTCGGAGGCCTCGCCACCGGCACCGACATGGCCGCCCCGATGACCGCGGTCCTTTCCGAAACCCGGGTCTCGGGCTTCTCGGAATCGACCTCGACCTTTGCCCTCGGCGCCACCGACGCCCGGACCAAGGCAAAGCTGCAAGGCTACACCGGCGACAGCTGCGGCGAGTGCGGCAACTACACGCTGGTCCGCAACGGCACCTGCCTGAAGTGCAACTCGTGCGGCGCGACGACGGGGTGCAGCTGATTTGAGATTGGGTTGGGGTGTTCCGCGCCAACGGAACACCCCAGCTTTCCGGCGTGTATATGGCACAACGTCGGAGAAGCTTTCTCGCCCCTCGCGGGACGATGGTCCTTAGGATCACGCTTCAAGGAAAGCGGCAATACCGTGCCTGAAACTGTCCCCTACTAATCCACTCCTGTGGATATGGGGATAACTTGAAAGGCGGGTGATTTCAGTGAGTTCCAGGAAAAATGGTGAAGTGACCAGCAAGCGCGCAGCATCTGCGGCTTCCAAGGTGTTGCGCGATCCTAAGTCGAGTCCGGCGGCAAAGACTGCTGCTGCCTCCGCTCTGACCCAGCGCCCGAACAGGAAGCGTCGCTAGACCCTTTTTGCTGCCAACCGAGCGGGCGGGGGCTGCTCCCCGCCCGTTTCGTTTTGAAGCGGCCAAAGCCCTTTCACCTGTCCCCAAATATCCCACGGGTGCAGCCTTGGTTGCGCCATTGGTTCAAGCACCCAAGGCTGCGCCGGGGGTGGAACCCCCGGTCCGCCCGTCCCAGCAGGCGTCCCGCCGAAAGCAAGAACACCGGACCAACGCACCCTGCGCTGCCCCCCACCTTCCGCCAAGCTTACTCCGTCTGGCCGAACGGGACGCCAACCTCGATCATGCGGCTCTCGTCCTTCAGGTCCGTATCGGACGCTATCATCACCGGCTGGGGCGCGTCGGGGATCCACGAGATGTTGCCATCCTTCAGAATCTCGATCCGGTTCTGATGATAGATGCCGACGCTGGGCAGGATGCTGATACCATCAAGACCGGCCGGAATGTTGAACGTCAGCGTGACCTCGCCTGCTTTCTTCTCCGGCTTGTAATCCTGAACCGACGCGAAGATGCCGCGGCTCTGGCCGCTCGGAGTCAGGATCTGTCCCCAGACGGCATAGGCATAGCCTTCGACCATGTTCTCGTAGCCCACGACCACCTCGATCTTGCCGCCCTGTGCGTCGATCCGGTTATCGCCGTCGGCCGCGTCCTTGACGGAAATGACGCTTACGCGCTGGATCGAGTGGACCGGGATCGCTCGATCGGAATCAAGGGCATCGCCGGTCGCGTCGACAAGAACGGCGTCAGACCCGGCCTCGCGCACCACGTTGCGAGTGACGTAGTCGATATTGACGTCGCCCTCGTTTCGGGGGACGGGCAGCGTCACGGACAGATCGGCGTTCGCAGTTTCGGCGGTGAACGGCGTGTCGACCGTCTCGATCTCTGCTTCGGAAGCGGCGTCGATCAGGACGGTGGTCAGGATGTAGTCCTTGCCCTGGTCCAGCCCGCTGATCGACAGGTCGTCGCGGGCCTCGCCGCCGAGACGGGTGAAGAAACGATTGTCGTCTTCCGCATCGACCAGCTTGCCCGAGATCGTGACCTCCGCAAGGGCACCGGACGCCATCGCAAGCGTCATCGCGGCTGACGCAAGCAGCGTCTTGGTGGAAAAGCCACGTCCGGCCTGCCTCGTGCCGGTTGCCGTGCCGACGGTTTCCATTGCGGCTCCGAAGGCGTACCTGGCCTGAAATTGCCGACTGTGCTTGTCCATCCCGGTTCTCCTTTGCTTTGCAAGGATCAACGAAGGTCGGCAGGAGGGGTTCCGGCTGGTGCGGCGCACCAGCGCGAAACCGCGCATCGGACCGTGGACACCAAGTGTCTCGACCATGCCGGGACCGGACCGCAGGCTGGGTTCAAACCGGAACGCGAACGAAGCCTTTTCATTTGCAGCGGGCCGCTGTCCGCCCGGTGCAACGGCATTGTCCACCGCGCAGGGTCAGCAGCAGCGCACCGTCTGAAGACGCGTTGTCGCGCGCCCCAGGCGACCGAACGCGCATCCCCCTTGGCCCCATCCCGCTGAATGATTACCTCTCAGGATCACGGAGGCTTAAATGCAGCACTATTCCTACCTCGATCTGGCCCCGATCCCCGAAGGCCAGACTGCCGCCCAGGCGCTGAGATCCACCGTTGACCTGGCGCAAGCCGCCGAAAAAGCCGGCTTTCACCGCTACTGGCTGGCCGAGCATCACAACATGCCCGGCATCGCCTCCGCCGCGACCCCAGTCGTGGTCGGCCATGTCGCGGGCCACACGAAAACCATGCGCATCGGGGCAGGGGGCATCATGCTGCCGAACCACTCCCCCCTCGTCGTGGCCGAACAGTTCGGCACGCTGGCCACCCTCTACCCGAACCGGATCGACCTCGGCCTCGGCCGCGCCCCCGGCACCGACATGCAGACCGCCCGCGCCCTTCGCCGCCACATGGCGCAGGAAGACACCTTCCCGCAGGACGTGCAGGAACTCATCGCCTACCTCGGCGACACCCCCGGCCCCGTCCAGGCCATCCCCGGCACCGGCACGCATGTCCCCATCTGGATCCTCGGCTCCAGCCTCTTCGGCGCGCAACTGGCGGCCTACCTCGGCCTCCCCTACGCCTTCGCCTCCCACTTCGCCCCCACCCACCTGGAGGAGGCGCTCGACATCTACCGTCGCACTTTCCGCCCCTCCGACCGGCTGGCAAAGCCCCACGTCATGATCGCCATCGGCGTCTCCGCCGCCGCGACCGACGAGGAAGCGACCTACCTGCGCTCCTCCCAACTCCTCGCCTTCGCGCGCCTGCGCACCGGACGCCCCGGCCAACTCCCGCACCCGACCCGCGACCTCAGCGACATCCCCGAGCCGATCCTCGCCCAGGCCCGCTACGCCCTCTCCTGCTCTGCCGTCGGCTCCCCCGCGACGGTGCGCCAGCAACTCACCGAACTCATCGCCCGCCACCAGCCCGACGAGGTGATGATCACCGGAATGATGCACGACCACGCCGCCCGCGTCCGCTCCCTCCAGATTGCTGCCGAAGTGCTGGCCGACCTCACCACCCCCGTCGCAGCCGCCTGAAACACCCCGAAAACGGTCGTGCCACAAGTCTTAACACCACCCTAACAGAAAATCGCAACCCCTTGAAATCAAAGACAACGCAGAGTTTGTCCACCGTGGACACATGCGAGAGATTTGACCCCGCCCCCCGGTCCCGCTAGCATCGCACCCCATGAAACCGACCCCGAAACAGGCCCTCCGAGACACCGGAGTCCGCGTGACCCGCCAGCGGGAAACCCTCCTGAGGGTCCTGACCGAAGCGCAGGACCACCCCGACGCCGCCGAGTTGCACCGCCGGGCGAGGACCCTCGACGACAGCCTGTCGCTCGCCACCGTCTACCGCACCCTCTCGGTCCTGGAACGGGAAGGCGTGGTCCTGAGGCTCGCCCTCGAAAACGGCGGTGCGCGATACGAGGTGGCGGATGCCCCCCACCACGACCACATCGTCGACCTCGACACCGGCACGATCATCGAATTCCAGTCCGAGAAGATCGAACAGCTGCAACGCGAAATCGCCGCCGAGCTTGGCTACGACATCGTCCACCACCGGATGGAACTGTACTGCCGGAAGCGGACCTAAACCGTCCTCACCAGCCGCAGCGCATCATAGATCGCCGCGTGGGTGTTCCTCGCCTCCACCGCATCGCCGATCCGGAACAGCTGGAACCCCGCGACCTCCGGCTGCGGCTTCCCGTCGATCAGGGCATCGTAGTCCACCGCCCCCTTGTTCCCCGACGCCGGTTTCAGCTCGAAATAGAGGTCCGCCAACGGCTGCGTCCCGGCGTTCACAACCACCTGGTCGTAGACCGCCGTCCGGTCGAGCTTCATGTAATCCGACCCGATCACCGCCTCCAGCTGGTTTCCCGCCCGCCGCACGGCGTTGAGCTTGTAGGTCACCGTGAAGGTCACCGCCTTGTCCTGCAGCGCCCGCATGTAGGGCACGAGGTTCATCCCCATCACTTCCGGAGAAAACGTCCGGTCCCGCGTCATCACCTCGACCCGTCCCCCGGCCTCGGCGATCATCTGCGCCGCCTGCAGGGCCGCATGGTCCCCCGCCTCGTCGTAGATCAGCACGTTGGTCCCGGGCTTCGCATCCCCTGACAGGATGTCCCAGGAGGAGATCACCAGGTCGTTCCCCTCGGCCAGAAGACCTGTCGTCGGCATCCCCCCCGTCGCGATCACCACCACGTCCGGAGACTCCCCCAGCACGTCCGAAACTTCGGCCCAGCTGTTGAACCGGAACTCCACCCCCAGCCGGGTGCACTGCGCCAGCCGCCAGTCGATGATCCCGATCATCTCGGCCCGCCGCTTGGACTGCGCGGTCAGCCGGACCTGCCCGCCGGGCTTGTCGGCCACCTCGAAGACCACCACCGAGTGCCCCCGCTCCGCCGCCACACGCGCAGCCTCCAGCCCCGCAGGACCGGCACCGACCACGACGACCTTCTTCCCAACCGAAGCCTTCTCGATCTGATGCGGCTGCGTCGCCTCTCGCCCGGTGGAGGGGTTGTGGATGCACAGCGCCATCCCCCCCTGGTAGATGCGGTCCAGGCAATAGGTCGCGCCGACACAGGGACGGATGTCATCCTCCCGCCCTTCGACGATCTTCCGGACGATATGCGGGTCCGCCATATGCGCCCGCGTCATCCCCACCATATCCACCTGACCCGTCGCAACCGCATGCCGGGCGGTCGCCACGTCGGGGATGCGCGCGGCGTGGAGCGTCGGCATCCCGACCTCGGCCTTGATCCGACCCGCGAAGTCGAGGTGCGGGGCGGACCGCATTCCCTGGACCGGGATCAGGTCGGTCATCGCCGGGTCGGTGTGGATCCGGCTGCGGTTGATGTTCAGGTAGTCGACCAGCCCCGAATCCCGGAAGATCTTGCCGATCGCCACGCCTTCCTCGATGTCGATCCCGCCCGGCTCCATCTCGTCGACGCCATAGCGCATCCCGATGATAAGCTTCGGCCCGACCTTCTTGCGGATCGCCGACAGGATTTCCATCGTCAGCCGCGCACGGTTATCCAGACTGCCGCCGTAGGGCGCGTCCAGCGTGTTCGTCAGGGGCGACATGAACTGGTCAAGCAAGTGCCCGTGGCACATGATCTCGATCCCGTCGAGCCCCGCCGCCTGCATCCGCTCCGCCGCATCGACGTAGTCGCGGATGATCCGGGCAATGTCCCAGTCCTCGGCCGGTTTCGGCGTCGCGCGGTGGGCGGGTTCGCGTTCGCTGGTCGAGGAGACCACCGGCAGCCAATCCCCCTTGTCCCAGCGGGTCCGGCGTCCAAGATGCGACAGCTGGATCATCACCGCCGCCCCCGCCTCGTGGCAGTCGTCGGCCAGTCGCTTCATCCACGGCACGATCTCGTCCTTCCAGACGAGGAGGTTCGAGAACACCGGCGGGCTGTCGCGGCTGGTGCTGGCGGACCCCGCCGTCATCACCATCGACACCCCGGCCTTGGCGCGTTCCAGATGGTACAGGCGGTAGCGGTCCTTCGGCATGCCGTCGTCGCCATAAGCCGGTTCGTGACTGGTGGTCATGATCCGGTTGCGCAGCGTCAGGTGCTTCAGCTGGTAGGGCTGGAGAAGGGGATCGTTCGACATCGGTGCGGCCTGCATTTCGTGGATGGGTCGATGCTAGATCGCGCCTCACCAGCGCGCAAGAAAAAACTCGACACATATGTCGAGTTCTTGCAGGCTTGTGCTGGATCGCCTGGCAAGCCTAGGGTGACGCATGACGATGGAACGACCTGAACGCGGCTGGCGGGGAACGCCGGACATCTGGCTGGATGCGGCCTATGACTTTCTGGTCGAGGGCGGCGTGGACGCGGTCAAGGTAATGCCGCTGGCCGAACGGCTGGGCCTGTCGCGCACCTCGTTCTACTGGCATTACGCTGACCGTGAGGCATTGCTTGCCGGTCTGGTCGACAGGTGGCGCTCCCGGAACACCGTCAATCTGGTCGCCCGCTGCGAAAGCCCCGCGGCCACGATTTCCGAGGCGCTTCTGAACCTGTTCGACTGCTGGTACGACAGTCAGCTGTTCGACAGCCGCCTGGAATTCGCCATGCGTACCTGGTCGCTGACCGACCCGGCAGTTGCTGCCGCGATGGCAGAGGCCGATGCCATCCGGGTCGCGGCGATCACCGGCCTGTTCCGGCGCTTCGGCTATGGCACGACCGAGGCTGACACGCGCGCCCGAACGCTGTACCTGACGCAGGTCGGCTATATCGCCCTCAGGTCGGATGAAGACCTGCAGGTCAGGATGGACCGGGTGCAGCCCTATGTGCTGACCTTCTGCGGCGTCGCCCCAAGCGAGGCCGAAGTGGCGGCCTTCCGCAGGCGGCACGGGGCCTGAGCACCGCGCAATCTATTCGGCTGCGTGCGACTTCGGCCCGCGCCTGACCAAGGCTTCCTCCAGCACCGAAATCCGGTTCTGCAGCACCGCCACGTCCACCTGATTGCGCGCCAGACCATCCGCCACGATCAACGGGTCGGGGGCCTCGCGTTCGACTTCCTTCTTGCCGATGAACCGGCCGAGAACCCATGAGAAGAAGCGGGAAAGGTCATCCATCGCCAGGTACATCGACGGCACGACGACCAGGCTCAAGACGGTCGAGACGATGATCCCGCCCATCACGGCAATGGCCATGGGCGCACGGAACGCCCCGCCTTCGCCGACGCCAAGCGCCGAGGGCAGCATCCCCGCCGACATGGCGATCGAGGTCATCACGATCGGCTGGGCGCGCTTGTGCCCGGCTTCGATCACCGCGTCGATCCGCTTCATCCCGCGGGCCCGCATCTCGATGGCGAAGTCGATCAAGAGGATGGCGTTCTTCGCGACGATCCCCATCAGCATCAGGATGCCGATCAGCACCGGCATCGACAGCGGGTTCTGCGTCAAGATCAGTGCCGCGGCGACCCCGCCGACCGACAGAAGCAGCGAGAAGATGATGGTGACTGGCTGCAGGACCGAATGGAACAGCAGGATCAGCACGAACATCATCAAGAGGACGCCCAGCACCATCGCGTTGACAAAGCTGGTCAGAAGCTCGGCCTGGGTTTCCGCATCGCCCGAAGGCGCGACCGAGACCGTGGCGGGCAGCGCCAGCGTGGGCAGGATTTCGGTGAACCGCGCCGTGGCCTGGTCAAGGACGAACCCGGGGGCGATGTCGGCACCGACGGTCGCGACCCGCAACCTGTTCTGGCGCTTGACCACCGACGGACCCTCGGCGACCTCGATGGTTGCGACAGCCGACAGGGGCACGGGACCGGATGCGGTTGTGACCTTCAGCGCCGAGATGCGGGACAGGTTGTCGCGCGAGATTTCGTCCAACTGCACCCGGATCGGCACCAGACGGTTGTCGATCGACAGCTTGCCAAGCGCGGCAGAGACGTCGCCGATGGTGGCAACCCGCACGACCGAGGCGATCTGCTGCGAAGTGACGCCCAGACGCGCCGCTTCTTCTGCCTTGGGCGTGATCTGGATCTCCGGGCGTGGAAGTGCTGCCTCCGTCGACGTGTTCACGAACATCGGTTCCTGACGGAGTGCCTCCTCGATCTTCTGGATGGCAAGGTTCAGGTCGTCTTCGTCGTCGGACAGGATGTCATAGCTGAAGGGACGAGCGCCGCCGCCCATGGTCGCCGCCTTGAAGGCGCGGACGTCCGGGATCGCTTTCAGCGCCTCGAAGACCTCGGCCTCGATCTCGATCTGCGGGCGCAGGCGGCCTTCCGACGGGATCTCGGGGATCAGACCGCCCACCACGGGCAGGGCGCTGCCAAGGTCGATCAGCTTGCGCCCCAGACCGTTGTCCAGCCGGTCGAGGATGATGGTGAAGGTCGCACGGCGGACGTCGCGGTCACCCAGCGGGGTGGACCCGCCGATCACGAGGACGGATTTCACCCCGTCGATGTCCTTGACCACGTCGCGCATCGCGTCGGTTGTCGCAGCGGTGTCGCCGATGGTAGAGCCGGGGGGAAGTTCTACCGACACGACGATCCGGCTTTCGTCTTCTGGCGGGAACAGGCTGCCCGGGACCTGCAGCATGGCGATGACCGAGAAGATCACCACGATCACGGCGACCACGACGGTAAGGTAATAGGTCGGCAGCGCAAGCCAGGGCCAGCGCTTCGACCGGCGCACCTTGGTCGTGCTGCGCACCATCCGCAGGTAGCCGCGCATGAAGGCGCCGTCCTTGTGACCCTCGGCATGGCCGACCGCGTCTTTCGACCGCATCAGATAGGCGGCCATCATCGGGGTTATCAGGCGCGCAACCAGAAGCGAGAACAGGACGGCAATCGCGACGGTCAGGCCGAATTGTCGGAAGTACTGGCCGGGGATGCCGGGCATGAAGGACACCGGCACGAATACCGCGACGATGGTGAAGGTCGTGGCGATGACGGCCAGACCGATCTCGTCCGCCGCCTCGATCGCGGCACGATAGGGGGTCTTCCCCATGCGGATGTGGCGGGCGATGTTCTCGATCTCGACGATGGCGTCGTCGACCAGGATGCCGGTGGCCAGCGTCAGGGCCAGGAAGCTGACAAGGTTCAGCGAAAAGCCCAGCATGTCCATCAGCCAGAAGGTCGGCACCGCGGACAAGGGCAGCGCAATGGCCGAGATCAGCGTCGCGCGCCAGTTCCGCAGGAACGCGAGCACCACAAGGACAGCCAGCAAGGCGCCTTCCAGCAGCGTGTGGATTGCACTTTCGTAGTTGCCGTAGGTGTAGAACACGGAATCGTCGACCATCGTGATCGCGACGTTCGGGTTCTGCTTGCGCAGGTCCTCGACCACCGAATTCGTCACTTCGGCCACGCTGACCTCGGACGCGCCCTTCGACCGGAAGACCAGGAAGCTGACCGAGGCTTCGCCGTCGATGCGAGCAAAGCTTTTCAGCTCCTCATAGCTGTCGATGACCTGGCCCAGGTCGCTCAGCTTGACAAAGCGGCCCGAGGGCAGCGCGATGGTGGTGTTGGCAAGGCTCTCGACGGTGCCCTGGTCGCCCAGCGTCCGGATCACCTGCTCGCCATCGCCCAGTTGCAGCTTGCCCGCGCCCAGGTTGGCATTGGTTGCGGCGATCTGCGCGCTGACCGCCTGCGCCGTCACCCCATAGCTGTCCAGCCGCACGGGGTCGAGCTCGACCCGGATTTCCCGATCCGCCCCGCCGATGCGGGTGACGCGGCCGATGCCCGGCTTGCCTTGCAGCGAGCGGGTGACGGTGTTGTCGACGAACCAGGAGATTTCCTCCATCGTCATGTCCGGCGCGGTGACCGCGAAGGTCATGATCGCCTGTCCCTCGACGTCGATCCGGGTGACGATGGGGGATTCGATCCCGCCCGGCAGGTCGCTGCGGATCTGGTCCACGGCGTCCTTCACATCCTGAACTGCCTTGTCGGTCGGAATTTCCATCCGGAACTCGACGACCGTGGTCGACACCCCGTCCGTCACGGTCGAGGTCACGCGCTTGGCCCCGGTCAGGCCCGCGACGGCGTCCTCGATCTCCTTGGTAACCTGGCTTTCCATCTCGGCCGGGGCGGCACCCGATTGCGCCACGCTGACCGCGACCAGGGGCACGTCGATGTTCGGGAACCGCGTGATGGGCAGGGTGTTGAAGCTTTGCCAGCCGAGCACCATCAGCAGGAAGAACGCCAGCAGGGGGGCTACGGGATTGCGGATCGACCAGGCCGAGAAATTCATCGCCGCACCCCTCAGTTCGTGCCTTTGGCGGCAGGCACCGGATTGATCCGGTCACCCGCGCGGACAAAGGCGCCAGCCTTAAACACCACCTGGTCGCCTGCGGAAAGCCCGCTGGTGATCTCGACCATTCCGCCGTCCCGGATGCCGGTCGTGACCTGCACCCGCTCGACCACTCCATCCTTGACGCGCATCACGGCGCTGCCCTCGGAGGTCGAGCCAATGGCGCTGACCGGCACGGCCAGGGTGTCACGCTCGGCCGCCAGGATTTCGGCTTCGACGAACATGCCCGTCCGCAACTCGCCCGACTGATCCACTTGGATCCGGGCCCGCCCCAGGCGGGTCACCGGGTCGATCGTGGGTTCTACCAGCCGGACCGTGCCCTGCAGGGCATCTGCCATCCCGATGGCCCGAAGCCTGGCCTTCTGCCCCGGCGCAAGGCGCAACAGGTCGGCCTCGGACACGTCGGCGCGCAGTTCCAGCGC
Organism: Rhodobacter sp. SY28-1; assembly: GCF_005222785.1. Classification (GTDB taxonomy): domain Bacteria; phylum Pseudomonadota; class Alphaproteobacteria; order Rhodobacterales; family Rhodobacteraceae; genus Tabrizicola. The sequence goes on from NZ_STGH01000003.1 coordinate 66,344, forward strand.
CGCATCGCGGGTGATCACGAACATCGGCTGGCCCGCGGCCGTGGCAATCGCCCCGATCTTCGCGTTGCGCGCCACGATCTTGCCCGCAACCGGGGCCTTCACCTCGGTCCGCGACAAGCTCAGTTCGACATTCTCCAGCCGCGCTTCGGCCAGGGCAAGCTGGGCCCGGGCCGATTCAAGCCCCTGCCGCGCCACCGTCACCCGGGCATTGGCCGAGACGGAATTGGCGTTCGCGGTATCCAGCTGTGCCTGCGCCGTGGTGCCCTGTTCGCGCAGCTTTGCGGTACGGCTGGCGACCCGCGCGGCTTCGGCGGCAGAGGACTCTGCCTCGACCAGCTGCGCTTCGGCCTGCGCGATGGCCGACTTGGCGGAGGCAAGGGACGCAACGGCCTCGGTCTTCTGCAGATCCAGCGTCGTGCGCGACAGGACGGCCAGGACCTGACCCTCGGTCACCATGTCGCCCACGTCGACCAGCAGACTGTCCAGCGGCTGACCCTCGATCAGTGGCGCAACCTGCACCTCTTCCACCGCCGCAATCAGGCCCGAGGCGATGATCCGGTCGGACAGCGGCATCAAGGCCACTTCGGTGACCGAGATCGCGGGCAAGGCAGGTGCCACCTCGGCCGGGGCCGCGGCTTCTGCGGCTGCGGCTTCTTCGGCCTGGACTGATACGGTCATGCCGCCAAGGGCGACGACGGCTGCAAGGATAAGGGTCGGGCGCATGGGGTCAGCCTTCTGCACGGTCGCTGGACACATCAAGGAGAATTCGGTCGATCACGGCCACCACCTGCGCCGCAAGCGCAGGGCTGGCCGGACCGCATTGGGCAGTGCGGGTCGCCATGGCCTTCACCAGCATCACCAGCATCTGGCACTGACCCTCGTAACGCTGTCGCGCGTCTTCGATGTTACGATGCGTAACATGGGCGAAGATTGCCGACAACATGGAAACAATCGTCTCTTCCATCTGCCGGGCCGCTTCGCCGATTTCGGGCTTGCGGATCGCGGCGGCGGTGATTTCGGCCCAAAGCTGGCCGTCTTTCATCGACTCTTCGGAAAAGTGGTTCAGGATCCGGTCGCGCAGGCAGGCCATCGGCTTGTCCGAGGTCTGGATCTCGGCGAACTCGCCCTGGATTTCCGACAGGTCATAGCCGCACATCGCCTCGACGATCGCGGCCTTCGACGGAAAGTAACGGTAGAAGTTGCCGACGCTCATCCCGGCCGCGCGGGCAAGGTCCTGCATCGACGCGCCGTCGAATCCCTTTTCGGCAAAGGCCTGCCGGATCGAAGCCAGGATCTCGTGGCTGCGCTCCTCGGCGGCGTGCGGGGCAGGGTGGGGCAAGGGTGTCATGGGTTTCGGCCGTGGGAATGAACGTTCATTCACTGCAGATATAGAGAATGACGCAGAGGTCAAGCAGGATTACGGGGCAAGCGGCGGATTGGATGGCAGCGGCTTCACTTTTTCCCGGATTTGGCCCAAGGAAGCGGCAACGAAAGGGTGCAATGCATGGCAACCGGCTTCAGTTTCAAGCTCTCGGCGACGGATGGCGCGGCGCGGACCGGGGTGATCTCGACCCCGAGGGGAGAGATTCGCACCCCCGCCTTCATGCCGGTTGGCACCGCCGCCACAGTCAAGGCGATGCTTCCGGAAAGCGTGGCGGCAACGGGGGCCGACATCCTTCTGGGCAATACCTACCACCTGATGCTGCGCCCGACAGCCGAGCGGATCTCGGCACTTGGCGGCCTGCACCGGTTTATGAACTGGTCGAAGCCGATCCTTACCGATTCCGGCGGGTTCCAGGTCATGTCGCTGGGACCTTTGCGCAAACTGACCGAGGAAGGGGTGCGCTTTTCCTCGCACCTTGACGGGTCCAAGCACATGCTGACCCCCGAACGCAGCATGGAGATCCAGCGCCTTCTGGGCAGCGACATCGTGATGTGCTTCGACGAATGCCCCGCGCTGCCAGCGGACGAGGCGACGGTCGCCAAGTCTATGCGGCTGTCGATGCGCTGGGCGCAGCGCTCACGCGATGCCTTCGGCGACCGGCCAGGCCATGCGCTGTTCGGGATCATGCAGGGCGGCGTCACGCGCGACCTGCGCGAGGAATCGGCTGAGGCGCTGAAGCGTATCGGCTTCGACGGCTATGCGGTCGGCGGCCTTGCGGTGGGCGAGGGACAGGAGGCGATGTTCTCGGTCCTCGACTACGCGCCGGGGTTCCTGCCGGAAGACAAGCCGCGTTACCTGATGGGCGTGGGCAAGCCCGACGACATCGTCGGCGCGGTCGAACGCGGCATCGACATGATGGACTGCGTATTGCCTTCCCGCTCCGGTCGCACGGGACAGGCCTGGACCGCGCGGGGGCAGGTCAACTTGCGCAACGCCCGCCACAAGGACGACCCGCGTCCCCTGGAGGACGGCTGCCAATGCCCCGCCTGCCGCAGCTATTCCCGCGCCTACCTGCACCATGTGGTGAAATCGGACGAGATCATCGGCTCGATGCTGCTGACCTGGCACAACCTGCACTACTATCAGGTGCTGCTGCAGGGCCTGCGCGACGCGATTGCGGTGGGGGGACTCAAGGGCTTTGTGGCCGGGTTCCATAGGTCGCGAGAGGAAGGCGATATCCCACCTCCGTGACACTGCTCCCCAAGTAGCGGATTGGCTGATTAGTGGCATTACAGACACAATCGGTGGTGGAGTGGCAGAAGGCGTCCCCGGTTAATTTTCGGTTAACGTTGCATTTGCGACCAAAGTCCCAGTGGGCCGACTGGGCGGCCTGCGACTGGGGCAGGCATGGCAACCTTTTCACTCTGGGCGCGTGAAGACTCGATCACGGCGAACAACTCGACGCTGAACCCGATAGGTACCAACCAGGCACCGACGACCGAACTGATCTTCACCGACAACGGCACCGGCGACCTGTCGCTGGAGTTCAACGGCGGATTGCCGGACCCGGATACCCAGGTCATCATCGGCGGCACGGCGTATGACTTTACCGTTGTGCTGACCGGGATCCTGCCCGACAACTCGCAGGTTCCGGCCACGTTGGTCGGTCGAACTGTGGCCGTGATCACAGTTGTGATCGACGGGGAGGTGCATGAGTACTTCTTCGTGCTTGGCGCTCCACCTGCGACATTCGATGAGATGGACGACATCGGCAACGGAGCGATTCCGCTGACCACTGTCGATCCCGATCCACCGCCGTTCTGTTTTGCCAAGGGAACTGAAATCGCGACGCCCTCGGGTGACCGCCTGGTCGAGACATTGCGCAGCGGTGACAGCGTGCTGACCGAGGACGGGCGCAGCGTGACCATCGGCTGGATAGGGACTTCTCGCTACAGCCGCCGTCGGGCGTCCGGAGACATCCGGCTGCGTCCGGTCCATGTGCGTGCGCACGCCTTCGGCCAAGGCCTGCCTCGTCGCGATCTCGTCGTGTCGCGCCAGCACCGCATCGTGATCGAATCATCGGCCTGCGAACTGTTCTTCGGTAGCAACCGCGCCTTTGTTGTTGCCGGACACTTGCCAGAGCTTCTCGCGGCCTCGCCCGAACCAGAGGAAGACGTCATCTACTTCCACATCCTTCTGGAAACGCACGAAATCCTGCTGGCGAACGGTCTTCCTGCAGAAAGCTTTCAGCCCGCGCGACGGATGATCGAGACGCTGTCCGAAGCATCCCGGCAATCGCTGGACGAAGTGCTGGAGGTGTTGGGGACCGACGACATGCTTGCCCGCCCCGATGCCTTGCCCACCCTGAACCGGCGTGAAGCGCGTGTCGTGTTTGCATCCCAGGTCGGAGTCAGGTCGTCAGAACCCGTTGAATTGCGGGCCGCGGTGACTGTCAACTGACGGGGATTGCACATTCCTTCCCGGTCCGGTTCTCGCAATCGGCCTTGTGGACGCCCGCGCGGGGGTTCACACTGTTGGCAAGCGGCAAAGCTTGAAACCCGCCGTTAGGTACCACAAGTTAACACTCCTGAAGACGGAGCGGGCAGGGTTGCCGATGGTCGGGACCCCGTGTCGCTGCCGCGAACGAAGGTAGACATATGAGCACCCAAAGCTATCCGGTCCTGCCCCTGCGCGACATCGTGGTGTTTCCCCACATGATCGTGCCGCTCTTTGTCGGACGTGAAAAATCGGTCCGCGCGCTGGAAGAGGTGATGCAGGATGACAAGCAGATCCTCCTGTCCTCGCAGAAGGACCCGACCGCGGATGACCCGCAGGCCGACGGCATCTTCCGTGTGGGCGTGCTGGCCAATGTTCTGCAGCTTCTGAAACTCCCCGACGGCACGGTGAAGGTGCTGGTCGAGGGCAAGTCGCGCGTGAAGATCACCGGTTTCGTCGAAAACCCGGCCTTCTTCGAGGCCACTGCCGAAACGCTGGTCGAGACCGAAGGTGACGTCACCTCGGTCGAGGCGCTGGTCCGCGCCGTGGGCGAAGAGTTCGAGCGCTACACCAAGGTCAAGAAGAACATCCCCGAAGAGGCGTTGGCCGCCGTTTCCGACACCCGCGAACCCGCGCGGCTGGCGGACCTTGTGGCCGGCCACTTGGGCGTGGACGTGGGCCAGAAGCAGGCGATCCTTGAGACGCTGGATGTGGCCGAGCGGCTGGAGAAGGTCTACGGCCACATGCAGGGCGAACTTTCGGTCCTGCAGGTCGAGAAGAAGATCAAGTCCCGGGTGAAAACCCAGATGGAGAAGACCCAGCGCGAGTACTATCTGAATGAGCAGATGAAGGCCATTCAGAAGGAACTCGGCGACGGCGAGGACGGCCAGAACGAGGTCGCCGAGCTGGAAGAGCGGATCAAGAAGACCCAGCTGTCCAAGGAAGCGCGCGAAAAGGCCGATGCCGAGCTGAAGAAGCTGAAGTCGATGTCGCCGATGTCGGCGGAAGCGACCGTCGTGCGCAACTACCTCGACTGGCTTCTGGGCGTGCCGTGGGGCGTGAAGTCCCGCGTCAAGAAGGACCTGGGCGCCGCGCAGAAGGTGTTGGATACCGATCACTTCGGTCTGGAAAAGGTCAAGGAGCGGATCGTCGAATACCTGGCGGTGCAGGCGCGGTCGACCAAGCTGAAAGGCCCGATCCTCTGCCTCGTCGGCCCTCCGGGCGTCGGCAAAACTTCGCTGGGGCGTAGCGTTGCGAAAGCGACGGGGCGCGAGTTCATCCGCATCAGCCTTGGCGGCGTGCGCGACGAATCCGAAATCCGCGGCCACCGCCGGACCTATATCGGGTCGATGCCCGGCAAGATCATCCAGTCGCTGAAGAAGGCCAAGACCACCAACCCGCTGATCCTTCTGGATGAAATCGACAAGATGGGTCAGGACTTCCGGGGCGACCCGGCCTCGGCTCTCCTGGAGGTGCTGGACCCCGAACAGAACAACACCTTCATCGACCACTATCTTGAGGTCGAATACGACCTGTCGAACGTGATGTTCATCACCACGGCGAACTCCTACAACATGCCGGGCCCCTTGATGGACCGGATGGAGATCATCCCGCTTGCGGGCTATACCGAGGATGAAAAGCGCGAGATCGCCAAGGGTCACCTTCTGCCGAAGCAGATTGCGGCGAACGGTCTGAAGAAGGGCGAATTCAGCGTCAGCGACGACGCGCTGAACCATGTCATCCGCTACTACACCCGCGAGGCGGGCGTGCGGAACCTTGAGCGCGAGATCGCCAAGCTGGCCCGGAAAGCCGTGACCGACATCCTGAAGGGCAAGACCAAGCGCGTCGAGGTCGACCCGGCCAAGGTCGAGGAATACCTTGGCGTCCAGCGCCATCGCTACGGCCTGGCCGAGAAGGAAGACCAGATCGGCGTGGTGACGGGCCTCGCATGGACCAGCGTGGGCGGCGATCTTCTGCAGATCGAAGCCCTGCGCCTGCCGGGCAAGGGCCGGATGAAGACGACCGGGAAACTGGGCGACGTGATGAAGGAATCGATCGACGCGGCGGCCTCTTACGTCCGCTCGATCAGCCCGCAGATCGGTGTCAAGCCGCCGAAGTTCGAATCGATGGACATCCACGTCCACGTCCCGGATGGCGCGACGCCGAAGGACGGGCCGTCGGCGGGTCTGGCGATGGTCACGGCCATCGTCTCGGTCCTGACCGGGATCCCGGTCCGCAAGGACATCGCGATGACCGGCGAAGTGACGCTGCGCGGCAACGCCAGCGCCATCGGGGGCTTGAAGGAAAAGCTGCTCGCAGCACTACGGGGCGGGATCAAGACCGTCTTCATCCCCGAGGAGAACGCCAAGGACCTGGCGGAAATCCCGGAAAACGTGAAGACCGGTCTGACGATCATCCCCGTTACGCATGTGCGTGAGGTCCTGGCCCAGGCGCTGGTCCGCCAGCCCGAGCCGGTGGAATGGGACGAAGCGGCCGAAGAGGCGGCGGCTGCCGCCAAGGCAAGCGCGGCCGTGCCGCCAAGCCAGACCGCGCACTGATCCTAAAGCCAGCCCAGACCAAGGCGCGTCCGCAAGGGCGCGCCTTTTCGCATGTCCGTTCGGGAATCGGCTGGCCCCGGGCCAGAAGCCGCACTATCGTCCGCGCCCAACCGAAACTGGAAGGATCGTCAGGCACATGGCCCCCCGTACGCCCAAGGATACCGAGAAGAAAGCCGCCAAGTCCGCCAAACCGGCCAAGCCCGCAACAAGGCCGAAGACCTCCGAGGCGGCCAAGCCCGAGTTGAAGGTCGTCGCCGCGGCCCCCGCAGCCGAGGCGTCGGGCGGTGCGATGAAGCTAAGGGACCTGATCGACGCCGTGGCCACCGCGACCGGCGGCAAGAAGCCCGAGGTGAAGAAGACGGTCGAGGCCACGCTGGCCGCCCTGGGTGAGGCGCTGGCAGCCGGGAAGGCCCTGACTGTGCCGCCCTTGGGCAAGCTGCGCGTTGTGAAGGCCAAGGGCCCGGCCCTGACGCTGAAACTTCGGGTCGCCGAAGGCGCCAAGGCTGCGGGATTGGCCCTTGCAGACGACGGAGAGGATGGCTAAAAGCCCCGCAACGAACAGGTTTCGGGCGATTAGCTCAGCGGTAGAGCGCTTCGTTCACATCGAAGATGTCAGCGGTTCAAATCCGTTATCGCCCACCATCTAACCCCCAGTAAAACAAAGAAAGCCCTTGTTTTGCTGGGGTTATTACGTTCTGCTGTTACAAAATCCGTTACAAAATGGGTCTGTGATGGCTGGCGCACAACGATACCTCTTGAACCGCGATGGTCGATTCTTCGCCCGGCTGGTGGTGCCGAAAGACCTTCGGCCTATCGTCGGTAAGTCTGAGTTGCGGGCACCCCTCGGGCCGGATCGCAGAACTGCCGTGAAGCTTCTGCCGGGCGCAGTGGCGCAGCTTCAACACCAGATCGCCCAGGCAGAACGGCAGGCGGCACCCGCGAACGTCGCTACCGCACCATCCCGCTATCCACTGGCCCCGGATCAGATCGCGCTAAGCCACTATCACCAGCGTCTCGCCCTTGACGACGAACTGCGGAACGATGTTCGGCACTCCTTTGGCTATGTGGACGATGTGCTTGTGCAGCGTTTGCGCGACGGCATGGCGGGCAAGCTGACCGATGTTGAACTTGCTTTGCTGATCGGCCCGAGGATCGAACGCTTTCGCGCGGCGGGCAACCTGACTGCCGAACCCGGTTCTGACGAATGGCGGCACATCGCCCGCGCCTTGTGTGTGGCCGAGTTTGAAGCCCTGTCGCGTGTCGCGGAACGGGATGAAGGCGACTTCATCGGCAAGCCCGAACACCCGCTGATCGCAAACGCCGTGCCGCCCGAGGATCAGCCCGAACCGGTGAGCCTGTCGAAACTGTGGGATGACTACATCAAGGCCCGCACAACAGCGGGGTTCATGAAAGACGGCGGCAAGCGAATGCGGCCTGTCGCGGCCAGCTTGCGAAAGTTCCTCGGGCACAACGATGCACGGCAGGTCACCAAGAAGAACCTGCTGGACTGGCGCGACCAGTTGCTTGTGTCTCTCTCTGCCAAGACGGTTTCAGACATGTATCTGTCTGCCGTGCGGTCCCTGTTTCAGTGGGCGCACGAAAACGAGCGCCTGCCGGGCAACTCCGCCGCTACGGTGAAGCAAGCGAAGCCCAAGAAGCAACGTGTCCGAGAGGCGGGGTATACCGATGCCGAAGCTGTCGCGGTCTTGAAGGCGTCTCGGTCCTATCAGCCGAATGCCGATGGACTGGGGCGCATCCGTGAAACCCCAGCCTCGGTGAATGCTAAGCGATGGGTGCCGATCATCTGTGCCTTCACCGGCGCGCGCGTGTCAGAGATCACGCAACTACGGGCCGAAGATGTGCGCAAGGATGGCGAACGGCTGATCATTCGTATCACCCCGGATGCTGGCACGGTGAAGGCGGGCGGCTATCGTGACGTGCCGTTGCATCGCCAGATCGTCGCCTTGGGTTTTGATGACTTTGCAAAGGGCGTGGGGCAGGGGCCGTTGTTCCACAACGGAACCGACCCCGAGAAATATGCGGCTAAAGCCGTTCGGATGACCAACCAAGTTGGAACATGGCTGCAACAGAGTGGCCTTGTTCCGGCAGGTGTTCAGCCCAACTACGCTTGGCGACACCGCTTCAAGACGCAAGCGCGGGACATGGGCGCGGATACTCGCGTTGTAGACGGCATACAGGGCCACGCAGGGCGCACCGCTTCCGATGGCTACGGTGATGTTAGCATTGCCGCAAAGATCAGGGTGATCGATCAACTGCCCGAATACCCACTAGTGTAATACTATAACAATTCTCTTGCGGGCGGATTCCGCACTGTGGTATCCTGATACCGTAGTGAGTTAACGAGTTCCGCATGGGTATCATGACCAGCCTTGGCCGAATGTTCGGCCAAGGCACCCCTGAACAGAAAGCCTTTGGGCTGACCGACCCCGAGGCTCTTGCGCTGTTCGGAGTTCTTTCTTCCGCCAGCGGCCTTCCCGTCACCGCCGCCAGTGCAATGCGTGTCCCTGCCGTCAAGCGGGCCGTGTCGCTGATTGCAGAGTCGGTCGCCACCATCCCCTTCAAAACCTACGTCACCGAAACCCGCGAGACGGCACAGGACCACCCGTCCTATTCCATCGTTCATGATTGGGCGAATGACTGGACCAGCGCCGAAACCCTGCGGGAACAGCTCACCGTTGATGCCCTTCTGACCGGCGACGGCTACGCCCAGGTGGTGCGCAACGCCGAAGGCAAGGTGCTTGAACTGCACCGGATGGACCCGAGCGCGGTTCAGATGGAACGCAACGACTTCGGCGAACCAACCTACCGCATCCGGTTGCAAGATGGTGGCGAAGCCATCCTTGCCTACAGTGACGTTCTGCACTTGCAGGGCATGGGTGGCGTGTCGCCGGTGACGATGGCCCGAGAGGCTATCGGGCTGGCCCTTGCCGCCGAACAGCACCTGTCCAACTTCTTCAAGAACGGTGGCCGACCCTCGGGCGTGATCCTGCACCCGAACAAGCTTGAAGCCGAGACCAGCAAGAAGCTGGCTGCAAGCTGGTTTGCCTCGCACGGTGGCGACAAGGCCGGATCAACCGCAATCCTTGATGAAGGGATGGACTATAAGCAGATCGCTGCCCAGCTGGCGGATTCCGAGTTTTCAGAGGTTCGTCGGGAACAGGTCCGCGAGATTGCCCGCGCCTTCAACGTTCCGCCTGCCCTGCTTTACGAACTGTCGCGGGGCACATGGTCCAACTTTGAACAGTCGCACCGTGACTTCCTGACAGGCACCCTTCGCCCTTGGATCAGCCGCTGGCAGGCCGCCTATGCGCGGGTGCTGTTGACGCCCGAGGAACGCACCCGGTTCTACATCGAAGCAACGCCGGATGACATGCTGTCGGTGGAGTTCGCCGCCCGTGCGACCGCCTTCAGCCAATACGTCGCCATGCGGGCGCTTACCCCGAATGAGGTTCGGGCCGCGCTGAACCGCCCGCCGCTGCCCGGTGGCGACACCCTGCAAAACCCCTTCACGACCACCAGTGCAGCCGCCCCTGCACCTTCCGAGGATACACCTGAGAATGACTGACCAGATCACGCACCGCGCCTTCTTCGGCGACGGTGAACACGCCTTCTGCCTGACTGATCCGATGCTTGCCGAACTCGAAAAGATCACCGGGCTTGGTGTGGGTGCCCTGTATCTTCAGCTTGTCGGCATGGCCTGTTCGGCCACTGTCTTGCGCGAGATCATCCGCCTTGGGCTGATCGGAGGCGGCACCTCGCCCGAGGATGCAATGCGCCTCTGTGATGCCTACGCCAGCAATCGTCCCTTGGCCGAAACCTTCCCGCTGGCCTTTGACATCATGGAGGCCCGCTGGACTGGCTTGAAAGCCGACAAGGCTGCTGCATGACCGATCGGCTGGAAATCAAGGCCGCCCTGACCGTCACCGATGCGGGCGAAGTCATTGGCACCGCCTGGCCCTTCGGTTCCCCTGACCGGGTGGGTGACGTGATCGAAAAGGGTGCCTTCACCGGCCCGGCCACGCTGCCCATGCTGTTCAGCCATGATCAGGCACAGGTCATCGGGGTTTGGGATGAAATTACCGAAGGCGAAGCTGGCCTGACCGTGAAGGGCCGTCTTCTGGTGGACGACGTGGAACGCGCCCGCGAGGTCCGCGCGATGGTCAAAGCCGGTGCTGTCTCGGGCCTGTCCATCGGCTTTGTCACCAAGGACGCGAAGCGCCACGCCAAGGGCCGCACGATCAGCGCCCTTGAACTGCATGAAATCAGCATTGTTGCGGTCCCGGCACATCCGGGGGCGCGGATCACCTCAATCAAGTCTGTAACGAGTGGAGTTCCCCAAGTGGAAATCGAAGACCCCAAGACCCCGGCGAATGCGCCGGAAATCGACACCAAGGCGTTCAACGCCGTTCTGTCCCGGCTGGACAAGCTGGAAGCCAAGACGGGCCGTCCCGGTGCCCCGGCCATTGTGCAGGGCGAAGACAAGGCAGAACGGAAGGCTTTCGTCACCTTCCTGCAAACCGGCCAGATCGATCAGAAGGCCTTGACCGTCGCGAACGATGCCCCGGCCTATGTGCTGGCCCCGGAAGAAGTCTCGGGTGAGTTAATCCGCAATCTGGTGGAGTTCAGCCCGATCCGGTCCATCGCCGATGTGCGCACCACCGCAAGCCACACTATCCTTCTGCCGAAGCGCACCGGGATCACGAATGCAGTTTGGGTGGGTGAAACCGCTACCCGCACCGCCTCGGAACCGACCTTCGATCAGTCGCAGATCGAAGTGAAGGAACTTGCGACCTATGTGGACCTGTCCCTGCGGATGCTTGAAGACTCGGGCAACGTGGATTCCGAGGTCCGGCTTGCTCTGGCCGAAGACTTCGGCGCGAAGGAAGGCCTGGCCTTTGTGAACGGCAGCACCGCCGTTGAACCGACCGGGTTCATGGCCGCCGCAGGTATCGCGGAAACGAACAACGGCCACGCCACCAACCTTTCGGCGGATGCCCTGATCAACCTGTTCTATGCGATGCCCGCGACCTACCGGAACCGGGGCGCATGGGTCATGAACGGCACCACGCTTGCGACCGTTCGCAAGCTGAAAGACGGTCAGAACAACTACCTGTGGCAACCGTCCTTCCAAGCGGGCCAGCCGGAAACCATCCTCGGGCGTCCCGTGGTGGAAGTGCTCGACATGCCGAACGTGGCCGCCGCCGCGACCCCGATCATCTTCGGCGACTTCAAGGCCGGGTATCGCATCTATGACCGTGTGGCGCTGGACGTGCTGCCCGATCTTCTGACGCAACGCACCTCGGGCCTGGCCCGCTTCCATGCCCGTCGCCGGGTGGGTGCTGGCGTGGTGCGGACTGACGTGTTCCGCAAGCTGAAGATGGCCGCCTGATCGGCCATGCCCGGCACCGTCCAGCCCTCGCCGGAAGTCCTGTTGTGTTGCGGAACTCATGCCGTGACCCTGCGGGCTTCCTTGCGGGCTGCGATGGCGCTGGAAAGCCTGCCGGGCGGTATCGCGGTGGTCTGGGAAGATACCGCCCGGCAGAAGCTGACTGCGCTACACGCCGTCATCCGGGCTTCTGCCACGGATAGGGCAGGGGCCGAGAGGCTTCTTGCCCATGCCGCCACTACCCCGATTGGGCAATTCGCCCACACCGCGCAAGCGGCCTGCCTGGCCCTGTTGTCCGGCTTTCTCAAAGCGGAGGATCAGGGCGAGGCAACCCCTTCCTCTACCGAACCGGCCAAACCCTTCCGGGACTACCTTGCGGACCTGTTCAGATACGGCACCGGCTGGCTTGGCTGGCCGCCGTCCGAAGTCTGGAATGCCGGTATAGGTGAGTTGGAAGCCGCCTTCCTCGCCCATGTAGATCGCTTGGTGAAGATGACGCCCGGTGCCAGTGCGAACGGCACGGCGACGGGTGATGGCGACTACACCGCTGACCGGCTTCGGCAGATCGAAGATCAGGGCTTTGACCCTGCCTTTGATCTTGAAGCGCTGCGGGCCTTGAAGTCCCGCCACGGCCTATGAGGCCCTGAGCGTGCCCAAACCGCCCCGCCTCTGCACCTGCGGGCAGATCGTGCCCGCTGGCTCCGTCTGCGCTTGCCAGAGGGACGCCATACGCGTCCGAGGCCGTCGCCACGATGCCAAAAGGCCCAACAGCCGCCAGCGCGGCTATACGCGCCAGTGGGAGGCCCTGCGGGCTGAGTTCATCCGCCTGCACCCGCTTTGTGCCTTCTGCGGTTCCACCAGCGAACACGTTGACCACATCAAGGCGCACAAGGGGAACCCGGCGCTGTTCTGGAACTGGAACAACCTGCAAGCCCTCTGCGAACACTGTCACAACAGCGTCAAGCAGAGGCAGGAACGGGCTATCAATGTCGGCTAGGGGAGCCGGTCATAATCAGTTGCATATCGCCAACCCCGAGCGTGCGCTGTGGCAGGCTGTGCTTCTACAGGCAATAGAGGAAGCGTTGCACGGGCCAAAGAGCGTATCCACATTGCACCGCGCCCGTGAGTGGCAAGAAGCCCGCGACTACATCACCACCCCCAGCGAAGACCTTGAGATGGTCTGTTCACTGGCAGGGGTGGAGATGGAGGCAGTGGTGGAGCGGATGAAACTAGAGACTAAGAGCCGCCACCGAAACGCCAACTTTCATGGCCTCGGCACGCTGCGCGAGCGGAATCTTGTCCAACGAAAGGACTCGTCGTAAGCTGCTTCGATAATTTTGGAGGGCACCTTGACTAAGAGAATTGCCGCTGTTGGCGTCGAACTTGCTTCTTCATCCGTTGAGCACATAGAGCTACTATCTCGCAAGTCACTTCTTGATTGGGACATTGTTATCTTTCGACCAAATGTAAATGGCTTGGAAGCCGATTCCCACTACAACGGCCGGCGAAGCTTCGGCGCGCACTACTCGACTCAGATCAAAGACGCTCAAGCTCATTGGCGTCAGCAAATTGAAGCGGCGGTGAAATCAGGAACAACAGTCTTCATATTCCTATGCAGCCCAGAGCAGTTCTGGATTGAAACGGGGAAGAAGCAGTATAGTGGCACTGGAAAAAGTGCTCGCGCGACGACTATTGTGACCGATTTAACCAACTACGATCTTGCGCCAGTCCCGCCGGGGTGGAATGCGGCAGAAGGTTCGGAGATGGTGTTGGATCCTATTTTCCGAGAGATACTCGGATCATATTGGGATCGATTTGGAAAGTCATCGGTCTACCATGTGTCCTGGAGTCCCAATCAAGGTAACCGCTGTATCGGCACGAGAGCGGGTGGTCGCACTACGGGCATTTGCGTGAAGGCGGATGAGCACGAAGGTGGGCTGGTCTTTCTTCCTGATCTGAATTTTGACGATGACAGCTTTGCTGATCTAAATGACGATGAAGACGACTTAGAGTGGACGAAGGAAGGCAAAATCTTCGCTGAGTCCTTGGTATCTGAGCTTGTAGAAGTCACGCGGCGAATAAATTCAACGCTTGAACGAAGCGCAGCGCCATCCTGGGTTTCGGATGCAGCATATGTGCTTCCCGCTGAAAAGGAGATTAGGAATACTGTAGTGAAGATCGAAGGTGAGATTGATCGCCTGAATCGGGAAAGATCGGAGAAGCTATCCGAACTTGACGAGGTTGAGCGGATGAAGGGTCTTCTATATGAATCTGGGAAGCCCTTGGAACATGCGATACTGCTAGCTTTGCGGGTGCTGGGTTTCAGCGCCGAGAACTTTACAGATGAAACTATGGAGCTCGATGCGGTATTTGCTTCTGAGGAAGGAAGGCTGATAGGTGAAGCAGAGGGTAAGGATAATAAGCAGGTAAACATAACAAAGCTCCGACAGCTAAGTGTCAATATCGAGGAAGACTTTGAGCGCGAAGAAATAACAGTTCGTGCAAAGGGCGTGCTCTTTGGAAACGCCTTCAGGTTCACACCTCCGGATGAGCGAGAACCTTGCTTTACAGATAAGTGCATTACGTCAGCACAGGTTACTTCTATTGCACTGATTGATACGGTCTCACTCTTTCGGGTAGCATCATATTGTCTCAGGCATAACGATGAGAGTGTTGCAAAGGCGTTTCGTCAGAAGCTTTTTTCCGAGAGTGGAGTTATTCAGGTATTCGGTCTTCTTTCTGCTGAGGCAGTTAAGTAGCCGCTATGGAGAGTGTGCCTGTTCGGTCAGCCCTGGCAACCAGCGCAGGAGGTCCGCCAGTTGAAGTTTCTGTGCGATGCGTCCGTGCGAACCGACCTCTGCGTTCTGCGGTGCCATCAGCTTGAGCCGGTCAATTGCATGGGCCGAAGAACTGCGCATGGCTGCACCCCCCATTCGGGAGTGGCCGGAAGCCCGCGGCTACATCAACGCACCACGAATATGCCTAGCCAAGGTCTGTGCGATGGCGGAGATAGAGATTTGGGTGGTGTTAGAGCAGAAGCGAGTTAGGATCGCAACGATACACGCAGCTAATGACGTGCTGGAATGCCCGCGCAAAGAGGTCGCTAGACAACATCATTGGTCTGGACAATCGATCCCGAACACGATCAACTGAGCCTGTCAAAAGGACTAATCGGAGAACAACCTTGTTTAATCTTCTTGTTCAATCTGGTGGATGGCCAGCGCATCAGAGTGACTTCGAATCGTCTCGTATATTTGAATACACAGATGACCATATAAGGGACCTCTTTACCGTCGGTGGACGGCCGAATTTTCGCGATCTAATGGCGTTGCCAGCTCTCTTTATGCCTGAACAGAATTCGGGTGATAACATGGCACGTGTAGGAACGATTACGCGTGTAACGAGTTCAGGGGCGCGAAGCGTGCGCATTGAATATTCCTACGATCCGAAAATGCCTGCCGTTAGTGTCGATTGGATAGGGTCGATAGCGTCAGATCTTGGAATGCATGATTGGGAGTTTAGTCGCACCCACTGGGCTGTGAAAGAGCCCGATCTTTTCCGGGCAATAATAACAGCTATGCAGCCACAACAGAACCAAGCCATTGTATTTAATGTTCCGGACAAAAGCGCTATTCAAAGAGATCAGATTTCTGTAATGATGCCATTTGATCGCGGATTTGATGGAACATATGAAGCAATACGCAGGGCTGGCGCGACCGTTCGTATGCGAGTGAATCGTGCTGACAACATTTGGGAGCATCATGCAATCATTCAGGACATTGTTTCTTTAATTGCCAGGTCGCAGATTATTGTTGCTGACTGCACGGGCATGAATCCAAATGTCTTTTATGAGATAGGGATTGCTCATGCAATTGGACGTGAGGTTATTTTAATCACTCAGAACATGGATCATATTCCGTTTGACCTAAGGCACCTTCGAGCGCTGACTTATCACCCCAACGGCGAAGGTTTGGATACTTTGCAGATTAAGCTGACGGATAGAATTCAAACTCTTCTGCGCTAATAGGGAAGGTCAAATCTAAATGTGGACTTGCGGGCATTTGCGGTGAGGTGCCCTCGAAAGGGCACCTCTCTTTTTATGACGAGAACCACATCTTGAAGGCTGCCCAGAGAAGCGCTGGAATCAGGCCAAGCGCAATCGCCCAAAAACTGGGTTCTTGCACCACTTTTTCAAGAATCACGAGTCCTGATTTAGTGTCAATAATGATGCGTGTTTTCGTCTCTTTCTTTAAATTCATAGCATAGAATTCCTTTACTAGAAGGTCGTTCGAAGAATTCTCTGCTGTTCATTTGGCTAGAGCTTCTCGTCACGGTATCCTTTCGATTGTTGAATGAATGCTCAGTCCAGGCTCCGCGCTGTTCTCATTGGATGAGCGGGGTTATCATGAGAACCCAGCCAATGTTGAGGCTAGTTGCCTAGCCGACACCTGACAAGGATGTGCATCGTGCAGTGCCTGGGGTGGCCGGGAACTTCATGCCCTTTAGGGAACCGGCGCGGGGAGCTTCGCGCAAGACTGTTATAATATAACTTTTCTAGGTTGGGGTAATATGATACCGTAGCAGGGTAACGAGTGCCTGTGAGTAACGAGTATGCCCCTGTCCCTCGCCCTGATCCGGGCGCACCTGAATCTTGAACGTATCCCGACCGAAGACCCGCTGCTTACCCACTACGGCAACGTGGCCGCTGCATGGGTTCAGGCCTACACCGCCCAACCCTTCGACCACGGCAACGCCCTCATGGTGCAGGCCGCGCTTCTCATGGTAGCGCATCAGTATGAAAGCCGCGAGGCCGTCACCTTTGGCAGTGCCTATCAGCTTCCCTTCGGTGTGCATGAACTGCTTTCGCCCCTGAAGAACCGGGTGACGGGCCACCGGCAAGACCTTCCCGCCGAACCGCCTCTGCCCCCGCCAGCGCTGGAGCCTGATCCGCCCGCCCCTGACCCTGATGCGGACCCCGTGTGATGGGCAAGCTGGTGACAGGTTCCGAGGCGCTTGCGAGCAAGCTGGCCGCTGTTCCCACCGAAGTGCTGCAAGCCCTTCGCCCGGCTCTCACAAAGTCGGTGCATGAGATCGCAGCCGACGCGCGGGCGCTTGCTGCGAGTTCCCGGCGCACGGGTGCGCTGGTGGAGTCCATCGAAGCGACTTCACCCGGCGAGACTACCCCGCCGTTTGCCACGGGTGGCGGCAGGCTGACTGCCGGGCCGAACCAAGCCTTTGTGACGGCGGGCGATACCGATGCACGGCATGGGCATCTGGTGGAGTTCGGCACGGAAGAACGCCACCACCAGGACGGCACTAGCACGGGCACCATGCCCGCCGAACCCTTCTTGCTGCCCGCGTGGCGATTGAACAGAGCCCGTGCCGAACGCCGGATCAAGAAGGCTATCAGCGACGCCGCGAAGAAGGCGGTGGCAGGATGAACGATCCGACCGTTGCCCTGCAAATGCTGATCCGGGACCGCCTGGCGGAACACCCGAAAATTGAGGAGCGTATCAGCCCCTACAACATTCGTGTTGGCCCTATCGGACCCCACCACATGCCCGCGATTGTGCTTAGCCCGGCACGGGTTCGCGTTCTTGGGCGGGCTTCGGGCGGTCAGATCGTGGCCGAGGTGCGCGTGTTCCTTCACCTCTGGACGCCGGAAGACGCTTCAACGCTGCCCGATGGTCAGTATTCGTCTTGGCTTCTGAAGAATGAAGGCGGCTCTGCCACGGCGCAGATCATCGCCAATGCGATGCTGTCCGCACTGATGGACGCGCCCCGCGCATCCGACTTCCAGATTGACGAATGGGACCGTCCTGAACTGGTTTGGAACCGCGACCCTGATCCGGCGCAGCCCTTCATTCATGGAACGGTGGCCTTGCGCGCGGTCCTTCGGTGGAGGGCCGACTAATGCAGGCTGGCAAGCTTCAGAACCGGATCGAGTTGCAGCGCTTGGAGGAATCCTTCGGCTTGGATCGATCAGTTCGGCAGAGTTGGAGAACCTACGCGACCGGGAAGGCCGAACTTCGGCAGGCCGGTGCTTCGGAGTTCCTGACCACCTTCGGCGATGGCGTGTCGAATAATGCGGTGTTCCTGATCCGGTGGATTCCGGGCGTGTCGGTAACCGACCGGATCATGCACGGCGGCAAGGCGTGGAACATCGTCGCGGTTGCCGAGATCGGCCGCAGGAAGGGCTTGGAACTGCGGGCGGTGGCGTCGTGAACCTATTCGTAGAACATCCATCGGTCGCGCTCTTCGCCGTTGTAAGTGACCATGGTCCCGCTTTGCTTGTCATACGTGCAAAGGACACCATCCCATTCCTGCCGTTTCATCTCGGCTTTCAATTCCTCGCTGGTTTCCTCAGTAGGAACTATCTCAAAAACAAGTTGACCGTGCTTTTTCCACGATCTTGCAAGCGCGAGTTCAAGTCCTTCGTATTTGCCCGTCTTAACTTTCTCAGTCAGCCAATCAAGGCAGCTCGATCCATACACTTCTCGCTCTTGGTCAGTGGTCTTGTCCGAAATGGCGGCCTGATGCCGCTGGTGGTAGACCCAAGCTTGGTATCCCGTGGCGAGGTTAGTGACGACAAGAAGGGCGACAATAGAGCGGCTCATAGATCGGTTTCCAAGTGCTATTGCCCCAACCTAGCCGGGTGGCTGGCATGAGCAAGCACCTTCGCGGGGTGAAGCCCAAGGTCGCAGCCGATCAGGAACCGCTTGCCCGCGTCCCCAAGGCCCCGGCCTACTTCAGCACCTACGCCCTGGCCGAATGGAAGCGGGTCCTGCCGGTCCTGGTGGCCCGGCGGGTGATCTGCGCCGCCGATCTGGCACAAGTGGAAACCTACTGCCTTATGAATGGCTTGGTGCGACAAGTTGAGACAGAACGTCAACTGTCTGGCGGGGTGATCGACCCCAAGCTGTTCAGTGTTCAGAACCGGGCAGCACAAACCGCCCGCCAGATCGCCGCCACCCTCGGGCTTGATCCGGTCAGCCGGGCACGGCTTGGCAGCGCTGCGCCGGAAGACGACGATGACAACCCCTTGGCGGTGGCATGACGACCGCCTTCCCGGCTTGGATATATGACGGCACCCCCATTCCCGACCCTCTCGGGCACGGGGAACGGGCCGTCACCTTCTTGCGCCGTCTTCGGCACCCGAACAGCGATGCACCGGGCCGGGCCTTCCAACTTCACGAATGGCAGGAACGGATCGTCCGGCGCATCTACGGCCCGAGGAACGCGGACGGTAGCCGGATCGTCAAGACCGTGTTGCTGTTGCTTCCGCGCGGGAACCGCAAGACCAGCCTGGCCGCTGCGCTGGCGCTGTTGCACCTGTTCGGCCCGGAAAGCCGTCCCGCTGGTCAGGTGCTGTTTGCTGCCTGTGACCGGGAACAGGCGTCCATCGGTTTCAAGGAAGCCGCGAACATCATCCGGGAAGATCGTCGCCTGTTGAACGCGGTGACGATCCGCGATGCCTTCAACAGCAAAAAGCAGATCACGTTCGGGAAGAAGGCTTCCACCCTGACCGCCCTTGCTTCGGATGGTGGCGCAGCCCACGGCCTGACCCCTTCCTTCACCCTGATCGATGAAATCCATGCCTGGCGGGGCCGTGACCTGTGGGAAGCAATCAAGAGCGGTCAGGCCAAGACCGATGATACCCTCATGGTGATAGCCACCACGGCAGGGCGCGGGGCCGAAGGACTGGCCGCCGATCAGTTCAACTACGCGGTGCGGGTGGCGAAGGGCGAGGTGGTGAACCCCGAGTTCCTGCCGGTGCTGTTTATGGCCGAACCGGATGACGACTGGCAGGATGAAGCGGTATGGCACCGGGTGAACCCCGGTCTTGCACATGGCTTCCCGTCGCTGTCCGGCCTGCGGGCGCTTGCGAAAGAGGCCGAGGGCAACCCTGCCGAACTTGCCAGCTTCAAGCAGTTCAACCTGAACATCTGGCAGGCCAACAGCCGTGACCCGCTGTTTGATCTGGCGACCTATGACGCCCGCTGCCTTGAAGACGATGAAGCCGACCTTGAACAGCTTCCGGCCTACATCGGGGTGGATATGTCTGTCTCTGGCGACCTCACCGCCGTCTCAGTCGCGTTCCGGCATGACGATGGGCAGATCACACTTCGCAGCACTGTCTTTGTGCCCGACGATGCCTTGCGCGAGAGGTCCAGCCGCGACGGCGCACCTTACCAGCGATGGGCGACTGACGGGCTGATCCGGCTCTGCCCTGGCCCGATCATCGATAACGACATGGTTGAAGATCATGTGCGCAATCTCTGCGCCAGCTACGATGTGCAGGAAGTGGCCTTTGACCCGCACCTGGCCCGCGTGGTCATGCAGCACTTGCACGATGAAGGCTTGCCTGTGTTCGCCTTCCCGCAAAGGCCCCTGACTATGGGCGTCGCGGCTGGTGATCTTGAAAGGATCGTCACCGGGCGGCTGATCCGGCATGATGGTGATCCGGTGCTTCGGCACCATTTCGAGAACGTGGTGACAAGCCGCAACCCGACAACCGGGCTGGTGCGGATGCACAAGGCCACCACGGCCAGCCGAATAGACGCTGCCGTGGCCTCTGCAATGGCTGTCTCTCGGGCCGTCACCGCCAACAACACCAAGTCCCGATACGATGACCCGGAAGTGCCGGGCCTTATGATCCTGTAGGAGTAACGAGTATGGCCGAAGTTCAGGGCCTGATTATCAATCTTGAAGCCCGCACTGCCCAGCTTGAACGCGGGTTGAAGCGCGCAAACGAGGCGCAGCGCAAGGCCGCGCAACAGATGGAACGGCGGGCGAAGACCTCTGCCGATCAGATCGCAAAGAGCTATGAAAGCGCGGGCGGGCGGATCAGCGATGCCTTCAAGACCATCGCCATGCCGAAGCTTGCCGGGCTGGCCGGAACGGTCGCGGGCATCGGTATCGCGGGCGGTGTGGCCGCCGTGCGCCAGACGGTGCGAGGCATCGCGGAAATCGGCGATGCTGCCAAGCGGGCTGGGATGCAGGCAGAGGCATTTCAGGAATGGGGCTATGTCGCCGATCAGAACCGGATCAGCGTTGACGCCTTGACCGATGGCTTCAAGGAACTGTCCCTGAGGGCAGATGAGTTCATCGTGACCGGTTCGGGAAGCGCAGCCGAAGCCTTCAAGCGCCTCGGGTTCAGTGCCTCGGAACTGAAGGGCAAGCTGCAAGACCCTTCGGCCCTTATGGTGGAACTGGTGAAGCGGATGGAGGGCTTGGACAAAGCCGCGCAAATCCGTATCGCCGATGAACTGTTCGGCGGGACCGGCGGGGAACAATTCGTCCAGCTACTCGACAAGGGCGCTGCCGGTATCTCTGATCAGATCGCCCGCGCGCGGGATCTTGGTCTGGTCATGGATAGCGACATGATCGCCAAGGCCGCCGAACTGGATTCCAAATTCCGCGAAGTTGAAACCCGGCTGCAATCGATGTGGCGCACGGGCGTTGTGGAGGCCGGTTACTTCTTCGGTTTGATCGAACGTGAGAAGGAAAAGCTACAGTTTGACCCGGTGGATACTGCCCGGCTCTTTGGGCAGGACACTTCCGACGCGCTGGTCGATCTGCCCGAGGTTCCGCAAGAGGCTCTTGAACAGGTTGAAAGCCTGAAGATCGAATACCGCGACCTTGCAACCGAAGCGCAGAACATCATCCCGGCGCTGGCAAACGCCTCTAGCATGATGACTGCACTTGGTCGGGAAGCCGAAGCGGTCATGCTGCGCGACCTGACCGCTGAATTTGCCGAGGTGGCCGGTAGCTTCGCGGATGGCACCATCACCGGCGAAGAGTTCCGCGCCAAGCTGGAGGCAATCTCCGGCGAAGTGGTCAGGACCATTTCCGAGATGGAAGAAATGGACCAGGTGCGCCTGAGCGAAGTCACCGGATCAGTTCAGAACCTCTTGGCTTGGATTCAGGAGCTTCCGGCGGCTGCGGCTGCGGCCCGGAACGAAATCGCTTCGCTTGCGATGATGGACACTGGCACCCCGCTTTCGGGCACTGGAGCAGACCTGTTGCCGCCGTCGCCGGGCACCATCACCACCAGCCCGAGGCCGAAGGCAGCACCGGCCATGCTTGGCGAACCGGAAGTGCCCGGCAAGGGTAGTGCAGGTGGTAGCGGTGGCGGTGCTGGTGGCCGTTCGCAGGATGAGTTTGCCCGCGCCCTTGAGTCCCTGAACCAAGAGCGCCTGGCCCTTGAAGCCGAAGCCGCTTCGCTGATCGTCGCAACGCAAGCCGGGCTGGAATACGCGGAAGCCTTGGAGTTCGCCCGAGTGCGGGCTGACCTGCTTGTGGCAGCGCAGCGCGACGGGAAGGCGATTACCCCTGAACTTACCGCCGAAATCGACCGGCTGGCACAGGCACATATCCAGGCAGGCAATGCAGCCAAGCAGGCCGCTGACGATCTGGACCGGGTGAAGGAACGCGGGAAGAAGGGTGCCGAGGCCCTGACTGACGTGTTCACCAGCGTCCTGACAGGCGCAAAATCTGCCGAGGAAGCGGTGGGTGCGTTGCTCTTGGAGATCGCCAAGATTCAGTTTCAGAAGGCGATGATGGGTCTGTTCAGTGGGAGCGGGGTAGGTGGGTTCATCGGCGGCCTGCTTGGGTTCGCGGATGGTGGGTTCACCGGCACGGGCGGGAAGTATGAACCGGCTGGTGTAGTCCATCGCGGGGAGTATGTGTTCAGTGCCGAGACGGTGAAGCGCCTTGGCGCGGGCAACCTTGAACGACTCCATAGAAGCGCCAAGAAGGGCTATGCGACGGGCGGGCTGGTGGATGCACCCGAGAGGGTCGCAAGGGCGTCTGGTGACTCACTGCGGGCCTCTGGTGAGTCATCCGGCCCGAGTGTCACCATCAACGCCCCGGTGACGGTCAACGCCAATGGCGGGACACCGGAACAGAACGCCGATCTGGCCGCGAGGATGGCGGAACAAACCGAACGGATGTTCCGGGGGCTGGTGGCGGAAGAACTGGTGAAGCAGATGCGTCCAGGCGGGATGCTTCGCCGTTAGCCGGGGAAGGAAGCGGGCGAAGCCCGCGACCACCGGGGACGGGATGGCCTGTCCCTGAAAACGTTTCTCCGAATTTCTTGCACGTTCGTTGTTCTTCTCTCTTAGTGGTTCTCTATAACAAGCAAGAAATTCGGAGAAACGTCTCCGGCTGGGGTTACGCCTGACCTGAAACCATTCTCATTCCCCGGTCCGAAACCTCGGTTTCGGGGATGCAAAGAAATTCGGAGAAACGTCTTGTGTTGTCCCGGCTCCATTGACACTTAACGATTAAGTGTTTATGTGGAGGGCATCAACAACCAAGGACCCAACATGCCTACCCATATCAGCCTGCCGAACGAGCGCGTGGAACAACTCCGCATGATCGCAAAGGCGAAGAATACGACCATCCCCGAGGTCATTGCCGGGTTTGTCCGCGCCGAAATCGAGAAGGGCACCATCCCGGCAGCTGTTCCCGGTATCGACGTTGCATCGGACGGCCCGACCATCACGATCAAGGCGAAGGGCTTCGAAGCCACTCTGCCGATGAATGAAGGGCCGACCCTGGCCGACCTTCTCAAAGGGTCTGCAATGTCCACGTCCGACCCCGAGCGCAAGAAGCGCTGGCTTGAGGGACTGGCCGCATTGTCCGGTGTGAAGTTGAAGCGCGCCGGAAACGGGGTGAAGTTGGTTTCGCCCCTGACTGGCAGGGAGTTCCCGCTGAACCTCGACGTTGCCGCCGATCTGGCCGATCAGATCGACCGGGCGTCCAAATAGAAACAGGGGCCACCGCGCCAACGGTGAACCCCTGCAAACTTCCATCTGATAGAGCAACTATATGGAATCCGAAGAAGAATCGCAAGACCGCGCAAAGCGCCGGGCCGTGCGGAATGCAATCATCGCCAAGGTTGAAGCGGACAATGCCGAAGCGCGGGCCACGCGGAACGCCCGGCGCTACAAGGCCGAACGCGACCCTATCGAATATGAAGCTCAGAAGGATCGCCAGCGCCGCCAGTATGAGGCTGAGCAGGGCGGGCCTGTCCGGTCCTATAAGAAGATCATCGCGGTCACCAAAGAAGAACATGGTGAGGTTGCCAAGGCCCGCGATGCTGAGCGCAAGGCCGGGAAACGTGCGGCAATGTCGCCAGAGGAACGGCAGGCCGATACGGACAAGAAAGCAGATCATCAATGGGTGGAGCGCCGCCGGGCGAGAGGTATTCCCGAGGACGTCATTCAGGCGGGCCTGATCGCCCATATCCAAGAGCGTGAGGCGAAAAGGGCGGTGAAGGCACAGGCAGATGCCGAGGAAGCCATGATGCGGGGTGGTTCCAATTTCGGGCGGTTCTGATCGGCGGGAAATCTATCCCGGCACACTGGTAAGTATCTACTTACTCTACAAAAAACATTTAAAAACAGATAGTTAGGCTCTTGACGGCGGAATCTACCGTCACCTAGATTCATGGCATCACACAACGCTAGGAGCGCAACTGATGCCGATCTTCCTTCCTGACTATGACCGCCTTCTGTCCGATCTGCGGGCGGCTGCACTGACGACCGACTGGCGCAGCGCGATGGCCGAAGTGCTGGCCGGTGCTGACCTGATGCCCGAGGTCTGCCGGGGTGATTTTGAAGGGGAGGGGAGGGAGGCGGCGTGAACGCGGGCTGAAACATTTCGTGTTCGCGCGGACTGCAGTTCTTTGTGGCGGATGATGTTCGTTTCCATATATAGAAACGAACACGAACACGGAAACGGAGGATCGAATGGCAAAGTCAAATGCTGAACGGCTGCGCGAGTTCAAAGCGCGCAAGAAAGAGCAAGAGAAGGTCGCCAGCTTGACGCTGGACGATGTGTTTAAGCGCCCGTTCTTCGAGACGTTGCCCGAAGACTTCGGGCACGATTCAGCCTTTGTCGACAACTTCGAAATCATCGGCGTCGCGGCTCCTGAGTTCGCTGACGACCGTGGTATTGAACACCACACGCTCTACAGCGAAAAGTCAGCGCAGCAGCTTTTCCAGCTTGGCCGAAGGTCCCTTGGTCGCGCCGAGGTTATGGTTGCGGCGCTGATCGAAGCCGCGCAAGACCTTGCCGGTTTCGTCGCTGACTACAAACGCCAAGAGATCAACGCCCGCCTTGCCGAGATCGAAGCCTCTGACCTGTCGGCACCCGAGGCGAAGAAGGCTGCGCTGCAAGATGCGGCCCGGCTGAATAAGATGCTGGACCAGCTTGACAAGCAGGTTCGGTGGACCTTCCCGCAGTGGAAGGTGACAGGCTGAAAGTAGCCCTGAACCGTAATCTGCACCCGGTTCAGTAGCGACAAGAACGGAAGTCGGCAAACTAGCCCGCTCTTGTCGCCTAGCAGAAAACCTTTGGAGACTGACTGCTATGACCGATAATGCCATGAAAGGCCCGAAACAGGCAACGCCCGTGACCATGACGATGGATCACGACACCTTCTTCCTCTGGCTCTACGAGATTCAGGGCCGTCCCGGTGGCGCGGGTGAACCGCTTCCCCCGAACATGTCGTGGGAAAGGGATACCGACCTGACCTCGCCCTACTTCTTGGTGACTTGCTACATGGACACCGAAGAAGGCATCGTGATCGCTCAGCACAATGAAGATGCTAAGAGCGTCAAGGTGACGATGCGCTACCCCGCGCCTGGCCCGAACCTGATCCGCACCGTTCGGCTGATGCTTGGTGAAGGTGTCGAAGCACCGGACGATCTGATGGGGGAGGCCGCGTAATGGCCCTGAACCCTCTGCTTAAGAAGCTGGCGGCACAGACCGAAGCACGGCAGGCCAAGGAGGCGCTGATCGAAGCCTTCATGCGCAAGACCACGATCAAGTATGGCTGGCATGAAGAAACGCCCGCTGAAATGCTTCGCAGCCCCGGCGCAGACATCGGCATGGCTGACGTGGCCGAAGAGTGGGTTGATCAGATTATCGACTCCGATGAGCCGGATGCCGAGTTTGGTCAACTGATCGATCACCTGACCGGTGTGTTGATGAACGTCGAACTGGTCCGCAAGCACTTCCGCAAGCAGTTCGAAACGGCGGCCTAGACCTGATCAGGCCTGCCCAGCGGGCACCCCACCGGATGCCCGTTTTTCTTTTCCATCCCGAGAGACGATTTCCGATCACCGTCATACAGACATGTAGGCGGTTGACGCGCCGGGCCAGCGAGCGAGAGGCCAAAAGCGTTGCGGTTAGTCGGTGAGTGCGCGGGTTCGGTATTTCCATAAACCCCGACATAGCACGGTGGCCCCTCCAGGCTGCGCGGTGTTCGGGCTATCCCAAATTGCCCGAGGTGAGGGCGAGGGCTTCGGTTCTCGCCCTTTACCTTTCGCGAACCGCACATTTTCTTGGGCGTAACAACGTTACAAAAAGTCTTGTAAGTGTTTGATTTTATTCGACAAGTCAGCGGTTCAAATCCGTTATCGCCCACCATGTCCTGCAAGGCGCGCCCCACCCGGCGCGCCTTTTGCTTGCCGTCAGGGCTTGTCACGCCGGACCCGGCGCGCTAGGCACCAAGGCGGGGGCGGTTAGCTCAGTTGGTAGAGCGTCTCGTTTACACCGAGAATGTCGGGGGTTCGAGTCCCTCACCGCCCACCATATTCCGTTCACATCACCGGCAGCGCGACGGAAATTCCGTCCCGCAGCGTTAGATTCCAAGACAACCGCCTGGGCGCCACGCTACCCTGGCCTCAGGCGCGCGATGGCTATTTGGGGGAAGACTGCCTTGGCAGATGGTGGCGCAGGCCCGGCTTCGGATCCGGCAGAGGTGATGACCCGCATCCTGTCGCGGCAGCGCCCCCGGCGGCGTTGGCTGTGGGTGCTTCTGACGCTTGCGTTGATCGGCGGGGCAGGGGGCTGGGCCTGGCTGTCCCTGTCGCAGCCGTCCGGCAGCATCCGGTACGAGACGGCCGAGGTCACCCGCGGTGAGGTGATCGTGACCGTCACCGCGACCGGATCGGTCCAGCCGACGACGCAGGTCGACGTGTCCTCGGAACTGTCGGGTGCGCTGGCCGAGGTGGCGGTCGACTTCAACGACCGGGTCGAGGTCGGACAGGTGCTGGCCCGGCTGGACGAAACCAACCTGAACGATGTGATCCTGACGGCGCGGGCGCAGCTTCAGGCGGCCGAGGCCAGTCTGAAACAGGCCGAAGCCGCCGCGCGCGAAGCCGTTGCCAATCTCGAGTCGCAGGCCGAACTGGACAGGCGCGGGCAAAGCACGCGGTTGAAGATGGTCGCCTCGGAGGTGGCCCGCGACCGGGCGCAGGCCGCTGTCGATGGCGCGGTGGCCGAAGTCGCGCTCGCCAAAGCCCGTCTGTCCGAGGCCGAGAACGAGTTGAAGAAGGCAACGATCCGTTCGCCGATCTCGGGCGTGGTCCTCAACCGTGCGGCCGAGCCCGGTCAGATCGTCGCGGCCTCTCTGAATGCCCCGGTCCTCTTCACCCTGGCCGAGGACCTGGCGCGGATGGAACTGCGCGTCGATGTGGACGAGGCCGACATCGGCCGCGTCGGCGTGGGCAACACGGCAGAGTTCACCGTCGACGCCTTCCCCGACCGCAGCTTTCCCGCAACGATCACCACCGTCCGCTACGCCCCCGAAACGACAGATGGCGTCGTGACCTACAAGGCGATCCTCTCGGTCGACAACTCCGAAGGCCTTCTGCGTCCCGGCATGACTGCAACCGCGACCATTTCGGTGACGGTCCAGACGGACGCTCTCCTCGTCCCGAACGCCGCCCTGCGCTACACCCCGCCGCAAGAGGTGGACCAAAGCGAAGGGTCAGGAGGCGGCAGCGGGCTGATCGGAATGATCATGCCCGGCCGGTCGTCGACGGCCCCGCTTACGCGCGGCACTTCTGCCAGCCAGTCGGTCTGGGTCCTGCAGAACGGCGTTCCGACCGAGGTCCCGGTGCAGCCCGGCGATACCGACGGCAAGGTGACCGCCGTCATCGCCGAGGGTCTGGCCGAAGGCGACAAGGTGATCGTCGACCAGACGACGGACGGTTGACATGGCCGGTTCCCTGCCAAAGTCCGGCACGCCCCTGATCCAGCTCTCCGCTGTCAGCCGTGTCTACGGGACCGGCGAGACAGAGGTCCGCGCCCTCGACCGCACCGACCTTGTGATCGAGAAGGGCGAGTTCGTCGCCATCATGGGCCCGTCCGGCTCGGGCAAATCCACCGCGATGAACATCATCGGCCTGCTCGACCGCCCAACCTCTGGCCGCTATTTGTTCAATGGTACCGAGGTGCAGGACCTGGACCGCGACCGTCGTGCGCTTTTGCGGCGCCATTTCCTGGGTTTCGTCTTCCAGGGCTTCAACCTCTTGCCCCGCACCTCGGCGCTGGAAAATGTTGAACTCCCGCTGATCTACAAGGGCATGCCCCGTCAGGAACGGATCGAACGCGCCCGTCAGGCCCTGCGCAAGGTCGGGCTTGACGGGCGCGAGGATCACGACCCCTCGCAACTTTCCGGCGGACAACAGCAGCGCGTTGCCATCGCCCGCGCCCTGGTGGGCGCGCCGATGGTCATCCTGGCGGATGAGCCGACCGGAAACCTCGACAGCCACCGCAGCCACGAAATCATGCGCCTTCTGCAAGAGCTTAACCGCGAGGACGGCATCACCATCGTGATGGTCACCCACGAAGACGACATCGCGGCCTATGCCCGGCGCCTGATCCTCTTTGCCGACGGGCGCATTCGCAGCGACAGCCTGCAGCCCGAACGGTCTCCGGCATGATCTGGGAAACCATCCGCCTCGCCCTCCTGGCGCTTCGCCGCAACAAGCTGCGCTCGGCGCTGACCATGCTGGGGATCGTGATCGGCGTGGCCGCCGTGATTGCCATGGTCACCGTGGGGCAGGGCTCGTCGCGCTCGGTCGCGGCCAGCGTCGAAAGCCTGGGGACCAATGTCCTGTCAATTCGGCCCGGCGGCCGCGGGTTTGGCCCGGGTCCGGGGTCCTCGCAACCCGCGCGCCCCTTTACGCTGCGCGACGCCGATGCGCTTGCGGACCTGGCCGTCGTCCAGCAGGTGTCCCCCACAGTCTCCTCCACCCAGACCGTGGTCGCAGGCAGCGAGAACCTGTCGGCCAGCGTGACCGGGGCTACGTCCGGCTATCTGGACGTCAACGGATGGACAATTCTGCGCGGGCGGGGCTTCAACTCGGCCGAAGACCGCTCGGGCGCGTCGGTCTGCATCATTGGCATGACCATTCAGCAAACACTGTTTGGGACCTCCGACCCCATCGGCCAATCCCTCCGCGTCGGCAAGGTAAGCTGCGAGGTGATCGGTCTCTTGCAGGCCAAGGGCGCCGGCACCTTCGGCCAGGATCAGGACGAGATCGTCCTCATGCCGATCCGCACCGTCCAGCGGCGCATGCTTGGCAGCGACAATGTCTCGTCGATCTCGGTCGCCCTTGCCCCCGAAGTCTCCTCCCAGCGCGGCGCGCGCGAGATCGAGGCCCTGTTGCGGGACCGCCGCCGGATTTCCGGCAATGAGGCAAACGACTTCAACATCTCCGACCGCGCGCAGATCGCCGAGGTGCTGTCCGGGATCAACTCCGTCCTCACTGGCATGCTGTCCTCGGTCGCGGCGGTCAGCCTTCTGGTCGGCGGCATCGGGATCATGAATATCATGCTGGTCTCGGTCACCGAACGCACGCGTGAGATCGGCATCCGACTTGCCGTGGGCGCCGAAGCCAGTCAGGTCCTGACCCAGTTCCTGGTCGAGGCCGTGGTCCTGTCGCTGGTCGGCGGGATCATCGGGGTGATCTTCGGGCTGGCGCTGGCCTTCGGGGCCTCGCTGTTCATGGCTATCCCCTTTGCCCCACAGGTTTATGTCGTGGTGCTGGCCTTCGCCTTCTCGGCGCTGATCGGGGTGATTTTCGGTTTCTTCCCGGCCCGCAAGGCGGCCCGACTTGATCCGATCGACGCCCTGCGGCACGAATAGCGCAAGAGCAGCCGCCCTCTGGGGCTACCGCTTCAGGATCCGCAGCGCGACCAGTGCTTCCACGACCAGCGATTTCTGAGCCGGCTTGTCCGCGCCGCCCGTCGCCGTCTGATGCGCGGGCGCGGATTTTGTCCGCTGCCGTGGCGCCGCGATCAGGCTTTCGGGCAGCGGCCCGCCTTCCTCGCCAATGCGGATCCAGTCCAGCCAATCGCCCGCCGACTGGATGCGGTCGCGCGGCATCACCCGCACCGCCTTGTCGATGGCCTCGAGGAACCCCGGCGGATAGCCCTCGTACCGGCCGGCCAGCGGCTCATATGGATCCGCCTCGCCCTCGGCCACGCGGGCCAGGCGACGCTGGCTTTCCGGCGGCGCCTCGCCAGAGATGACGTGGTGGAACGTCGCCCCAAGCGAATACAGATCGCTCGCCGGGCTTTGTTCCGCCCCGGTCAGATAGAATTCCTGCGGCGAGTAGCCTTCCTTGATGACCCGCCGCCCGGTCAGTACCCGGGTCGCCCGCACCACCTGTTCGCTGGCAGCACCAAAGTCGATCAGGATCGGGTTGCCGGACTTGTCGACCAGGATGTTGTCGGGGCTGATGTCGCGGTGCAGGATCCCGGCCTGATGGATGAATTCCACCGCGCTCAGCATCTTCTTCAGCATCATCACCACCTGGTCGGGCGTGAAGGCCTGATCGGTGGAATTCAGGATGTCGTGCAGATCGCGGCCGTCGATGAAGTCGATGGCCATGTAGGCGGTGTCGTTGTCCTCGAACACCTGATGCACACCGACGATGTTCGGATGCACCAGACGGGCCAGGCTTTTCGCTTCGGCGACAAAGCTTTCGACAAAGCTGCGGTAATCCAGGTGATGCTTGCGCGACCGCGCGCGAACCAGCGTCGTGCTGCGGCGGCACAGCGCATTCGGAAAGCATTCCTTGATCACGACGGTTCGCTCAAGATTGTCCTTCGCCAGATAGGTGATGCCGAACCCGCCGCTGTTCAGGAATCCGACGATCGTATAGTGCCCGCCCAAAAGCTGGGTGCCCGGCTTCAGGTCATCGGCGAAGGCCTCGGGGTCAACCCGGCCCAACTCGCCTTCGAGCTGATTGCTGATTTGCGTCGGGCCTTGGGTCACTTCCACACCTGTCCGTCAGGTCACTCACAACATCGCACCCGCAGACGACAGGCACGGATGCGCCATGTTCGCTGCGTTCGCTTTCACAAAGATAAACTCGCTGCGGCCTCAACTCCGCAACGACAACATATCGTTAACATATTCTAGGCATGGTGCTTGATCTGACGCAAACGATTGCAACTTCAGGGGAAAGTTCCAGGGGAGGGGGCGGGAAGCCCGCACCCCGGCCCGACCGGTGGATGGTCTGCGACCGGTTTGATTAAATATATGAATTAACAGCGATATTTTCCATGGAACTGGCGTTGCGGAAAAATCTTTGCATTTTGCACAGTGTGACAATTTAAGCAGCAATCCCAGAGGGATGCGCCATGATCTTGCCAAAATCCTACCGGACTTACGACCCCGGCGGGCATTTCCTGTGCGTTGGGCAACCTGCAATTGCGCGCCCTGCGCAAGTCCCGATGTTTCCCGCTGATTCGCGGCCCCTCAGCCCGGCGTCCAGGCTTCGGCATCCTGACCCGGCCGCAGGATGTAGAACCCACCGGCGGGCAAGGTCATCCAGCTGCCTTCCGCGCCGCCCGGCCAGATCACCCGCATCTCGGCCGCCGTGGCCGCGCCCAGGCCGAAATGCAGCCACCCGACCGAGCCCGAGACGTGACCGCCGCCCGAGGCGATCTCGTGCCGTTCGACAACCACGCCGCGTTTGATCTCGATCACCGCGCCAATGGCATCCCGGTTCGCTTCCGGCTGCGCCAGCCGCACCTGCAGCCAGCCGCCCGTCGCCTCACCCGTCTGACGCCAGACTTCGGCGCTGGTCCAGCGGTTCACCACCACAAGGTCCAGAAGGCCGTCCAGGTTCAGGTCCACGACCTGCGCCCCCCGGGCGATCCTCATGCTGGCCACGCCTGCCCGGTCACCCGCCTCGACAAAGGTGCCGTCACCCACGCCAAGCATCAGATTGTTCGGGTCCTGCGCGGCAAAGTCCGGCATCTTCGCCACATTGCCCTTCGCCACGAACAGGTCCAGCACCCCGTCGTTGTTCACATCCGCAAACTGCGGGTGCCAGGCCGTCGACGGGTTGATGTCGCCCCCGGTATAGGGCTTGTGCGCCGTGATGCCCGACTTGAAGGCGATATCGGCATAATCCGGCTTGCCCGAAGCCGCGTCCTTCAGGACCTGCAACTTGTTGTCGGCCATCGAGGTCAGGTAATAGTCCGGATAGCCGTCCAGGTTCACATCCGCCGCGGCGATCCCCATCCCCCAGATGCGCAGGCGTTTCCAGCCGTCCTCTTTCTCGGTATACAGCCGCGGTGCCGCGCCCGGATCCAGGTGCCACATCTGCTCCTGCCCGGCCTTGTAGTATTCCCGGTCGTTCGAGACGCGCAGCGACGGGTTGCCTGACCGGTTCCAGTCGGTGAACAGCATCGACAACGCGCAGAACGATGGCGTCAGCGGGATTGGCGCGCCGAATTTGTTGCCCTCGGGCCGATGCAGCCAGTTGTCGGTGCACGACCCCCAGGGAAACGCCTCTTCCTTGCGGTCGATGTAGTTGCCGATGGCAAGCGTGGGCCAGGTCTGACCCTTTTCCCAGATCGCGGCAAAGGCGCTGGACCAGGCATCGCCGCCGTCGAAGCCCCAGGCCTCGTTCGCTTCCTCGAACCTGCACTGCCCAAGCCCGCGCAAAAGCTTGTTCTCGCCCAGACGCAGCACCACGAGATCAAGGATGCCGTCGCTGTCGATGTCCAGGGGATAGGCCCCCAGGACTGCGTCCAGCGTCACGGCATCGGTCTTCTCGAACGCCAGCGCGCCACCGACGGGGCTGCGGTTCAGGTACAGAGCCGACGGGGCCGCGCCGCCCGACAGGAACACCTCGGGCAGACCATCGCCCGAGCAGTCGAAGGTGGCGACGCCCCCGCCGACCATGTACTCCCACTCGCCCTCGTAAACGGTGGACAGGCCCGCCGAGGCAGTTTCGTCGGTGAAGGTCGGGATCGTAGGCTCGGCGCAGGCGGGGGCCGCAAGGGCCAGGAACACCAGCGCGCGCATCAGGCTTCGGTCCTCAGTTGCGCGGCCAAGGCACCGATGGCACGGCCTTGCGTCAGCCCCTGTTCATTGCCGAACCGATAGTGGATGCCGCCGTAAAGCCGTGACATCGCGGCCTCTTCCGCCGCCGCCGTGAAGGACGGGAAGCTGCGCACCGGCAGGCCTTCATCTTCGTGCGTGGCATCGTCGAAGGCGAAGTCCTCGCCGAACATTGACGTCAGCACGGTCGATGCCGCACCCGACTGGCAGGAATGCCCCGAGGTGTATTCCGGGAAGGGGGGCGTGATCAGCAAAGGCTCCCAGGCCTTGTCGATGTGCTTCTTGATGTAGGTCACCGGGCGCAGCAGGTTGTATTTGAACTTGGTCGACCAGCAGGAAACGAAGGCATCCGACTGCGCGCAGCCCAGCTTGGCCAGCGTTGAGGAAATCATCTCGACCGGCAGCGCGTCGCGGTCGGCGATTTGCATGACGATGGAAATCCAGTGGCCGGCGGGGGTGGGGGTCAGCATCGCATCGTCGGACCAGAACCGCGCGATCAGCTTCTGTTCGTCGGTCAGGGACTTGCCCGTGTCGTAGACTTCCTTGGCAAAGCCGTAGAAGGCCGAGTCCAGCGCCTCGTCATAATCCGGCGGGGGCGGCGCATCCAGGCTTGCAGTGTCCGGCATCACGAAGGGCCGGTTCTTCCCCCAATCGGGCAGAAGCGGAGCCTGCTGCATCCGGACCAGACTGGTCGGCACCCAATCCTGAGGCCGGGTACCGGGCGTGTAGTCGCGCGGGAAACCCATGTTTTCGACCACCGCGCCACCATCGACCCGCGCCCAGGCAAGGATATGCTCCGCCACCGCACGGCCATGGGCGACGCTGCGTTCAACTACATCTGACGCAATGTCCTTGCTGGCGGTCTTGCCCATCATCTCGGACATCTTCTGCATCGCCCGCTGGCCCGTGGGCCCGGTGTTTGCGAACAGCTCTTTCACCGCCGTCTCAAGGGCCGCGTGCAAGACACAAGGCTCGTCGAACTCACCCTCTCCGCGCGCAGGCAGGGGCGTCAGGTCGGTCAACTGCCCGGCCAAGCTGCGCAGGGCCGGCTTGCCCGTGGCCAGGGCCTCATGCGCCGTGACGCCGATATAGCCGAACCCGCGCGCCGCCACGGGCGGCATGTAGGTGGCGGTATGGCGGACGAGTTCAAGGATCAGCTTGTGCCAGGTCAGCAGCACCTCGCGCGAGACATCGGCACGCGGGGCGGCAAAGCCGGGACGGAAGGCAAGCGCAACGGGCGCGGCAAGGGTAAAACCAAGGACCTGACGGCGACGAAATTGCATGGTGTCCTCCAAAAGCGTGCGCGTTTGTGTCACGCGACGGGCCTTGCGACAACACTTTCCTGACAGGTCAGCTGCGGCCCGTCAGCCAGTTTCCGACGGCGGCAAGCTTCGATGGACCGGCCCCCGGACGATCCTCGCGCCGGTCGGCGGCATTCAACAGCGCGTACATGCCGTGCACACCCAGCCAGCGGATCGGCTCCGGCTCCCAGGCGCGCACCTTGCGGTTGACCCAGGGGAGATGCGCCAGTTCGGTGTCGCGCCCAAGTGCCAGGTCCGCCAGTGTCCGTCCGGCCAGGTTCGAGGTGGAAACGCCGACCCCCACATATCCACCGGCCCAGCCGATCCCCGTCACGGGGTCCAGCCCCACCGTTGCGCACCAGTCGCGCGGCACTCCCAGGACGCCGCACCAGGCATGGTCGATCTTCGCCCCCGCCGCCGCGGGAAAATGCCGGTGCAGGATCGCCGTCAGCCGTCGGATCGTCTCGGCATCCGGCGCGCCGTTGGTGTCGAGGCTTGAGCCATACCGATACGGCACTCCCCGGGCACCCACCGTGATCCGCCCCTCGCGGGTGCGCTGGCAATAGCAATAGGCATTGGCGAAATCTCCCACGATTTCATGACCCTGCCAGCCGATCTTCTCCCAGATTTCTGGCGGCAGGGGCTCGGTCGCGATCTGGGCCGAGTTCATCGGCAACCACTCGCGCTTCCGCCCTGGCAGCCCCGCCGTGAACCCCTCCGTGCAGCGCAGGATAACCGGGGCCTCAACCTTCCCGTGGTCGGTCGTCACCACGCCCGGCTCATAGCCCATGACCGTCGTCCCTTCGACGATCCGGACACCCGCCCGCTCCACCGCCTTCGCCAGCCCCCGCACCAGCTTGGCCGGCTGGACCCGCGCCACGTTCGTCACCACCATGGCCCCCAGCGCGCCGGGGATGCGGATGCGGTCCTGAAGGTCCCGGGCGTTCATCTCGTAGACCCGCCCGTCTTCGCCCCAGTGCCGCCGATGCGCTACCTCGGCCTTCATCCGGCCCAGCTGGGCAGGCTTCGTCGCCACCATCAGTTCATCGGTCCGCTGGATGTCCGCCGCGATGCCTTCGGCCTCGGCCACGCGGATCACCTCGTCCACCGTGCCGTTCATTGCCTCGACCATCGACCGCACCGCGTGCTCCGACGAAGTTTCCAGATACCGCTGGTGGTTCCAGGCGAACCCACCCGTCAGCCAGCCCCCGTTCCGGCCCGAGGCCCCGAAGCCGGCGAACTCCTTCTCGATCACCAGCACATCCAGCGCCGGGTTCGCCTGCTTCAGATACCAGGCCGTCCAGAGACCAGTGTACCCCGCCCCGATGATCGCCACATCCGCCGTCGTGTCGCCCGCAAGGGCCGCACGCCGGTAGGGCAGCCCGATGTCGGCATACCAGAACGAGACGTCACCGATCCGCATGGTTCCCCCTGTTTTCCGGCCAAGGGGCCACAGGCGGGGCCGCAATTCAAGGCCGAAAGCCAGTTGCCATTGCCGCTTCCCGCGTCGATGCTGCCCGAAAACCACGGGGGAACAGATGCAGGGCTTCTTCGTCGCCGGACTTTATGACGACGGCGACCCGGTCACCGGGCATTACTATGAGATCGCCTCGAACGACCCGACGCGCCCCCAGGTCTGGGGCTACACCGCCGCAATCAGCCACCGCCCGGGCGAAACCCTCCGCATCCTCGCCATGTCTTCGGCACCCCAGGCCCGCCTGACCATCGCCCGCGACGGCCTGACACCCTTCACCGTCCTCGACACCACCATTCCCACCTCCTTCGCCCCCACCCCGGCCGACTGCTCGGTCCGGGGCTGCGGCTGGCCCGAGGTCTTCCGGCACGACATCCCGACCCACTGGCCCAGCGGCGTCTACACCGTCACTCTGGAAATCGAGGGCCATTCCTCCCAAGGCATGTTCGTCCTGAAACCCTCCCAACTGACCGCGAAGTTGGCCCTCATCCTCGCCACCGGCACCTGGTGCGCCTACAACGACTGGGGCGGGTCGAACCATTACCAGGGTCTCACCGGCCCCAGCGGAGGCGACTTCGCCGCCGAAGTCAGCCTCCACCGCCCGTGGGCCACTGGCTTCGTCCGCTGGCCCGACGACGCCCCCCGTATCCCGCATGCCTCGCCGCTTCTGTCCCGCCCTCGTTACCCCCACATGGAATATGCCCGCGCCAAGGGCATCTCGAAGAAATACGCCTCCTCCGGGTGGGCCGCCTTCGAACGCCCCTTTGCGCTCTGGGCTGAGGAGCAGGGCATCGCCCTTGACTACTTCACCCAGCATGACCTCCACGCTGATCCGAGCCTCCTCAAGGGCTACAAGCGCGCGGTGATCGTCGGCCACGACGAATACTGGACCTGGGAGATGCGCGACCACCTCGACGCCTGGATCGACCAGGGCGGCCAGCTCGCCCGCTTCGGCGGAAATTTCTTCTGGCAGACCCGGCTGTCCGCGGACCTCCTCACCCAGACCTGCCACAAGTCCCGGGCCGAGGCCGAGGACCCCCTCGCCGCCACCGACCGCATCACCAGCTACTGGGACCACCCCCGCGCCCGCCGCCCGGCTGTCGCCTCGATGGGCCTGACCGGCAGCATGGGTGTCTACGCGGGTTGGAGCCGCTGCGCCGCCCACGGTTCGGGTGGTTTTACCCTCTACCGCCCCGACCACTGGTCGATGGCCGGGACGGGGCTTGGCTACGGCGATGTCCTTGGCGCGCAATCGAAAATATTCGGCTATGAGGTCGACGGCATCGACTACGAGCTCCGCAAGGGACTGCCATACCCCGCGCCGGACACCGGCCTTGCGGGCGATCTCACCATCGTCGCCCTCTCGCCCGCCACCACGCTGGCCCATCATACCGGGCGGCACGACATGGACCATTTCATCGGCACGCTGGACGCCGAAGAGGTGGCACAGACGATCTACGGCGAGGTGACCCCCGAAACCCTGGGTCTTGCCAGCCGCGGCAACGGCTGCATGGCCGAATACCGGCGGGGCAGGGGCGCCGTCTTCAACGCGGCCAGTTGCGAATGGGTCGCGGGCCTGATCGCCCGCGAACGCCCGGTAGAGGTGGTGACGCGGAACATCCTTCTCGGCGACTGGGGGACGGCTTGACCAATCCCCTTTTCGCCGCGCGCCCTATCGGCTAGGCCTTGCCGCATGTTGAGCCTGTCGAACCTTGCGGTGGCCCGGGGCGGCGTCACAGTCCTGCGTGGCCTGACGCTGTCGGTCGTGCCCGGCCAAGCGCTGATCCTGCGCGGGCCGAACGGGTCGGGCAAGACCACGCTGCTGCGGACGCTCGCCGGTCTGCAGCCGCCCGCCGAAGGCTCGTTCGACCTTGCTCCCGACAGCGTCGCCTATGCGGCCCATGCCGACGGTCTGAAATCGACCCTGTCGGTCACAGAAAACCTGAGCTTCTGGTCACAAATCTACGGCGGCCCCGCCATCGACCATGCGTTGACCGCCCTGAACCTGACCCAACTGACCCGCCGCCGGGCGGGAGAGCTGTCCGCCGGCCAGAAACGCCGCCTTGGCCTTGCCCGCCTGCTGGTGACGGGCCGCCCCGTCTGGCTGCTGGATGAACCAACTGTCAGCCTCGACGTCGCCTCCGTCGCCCTTTTCGCTGATATCGTCCGCGCGCACCTGGCGAAGGGCGGCCTCGCCGTCATCGCCACTCATGTCGACCTCGGCCTGCCCGAGGCCGTGGTCCTCGACCTCGACCCGTACCGCGCAAAGGTGATCCAGAGCACCGGCTTCGACGAGGCCTTCGCATGACGCGTCGCACCCGGACTTGCCGTGGGAGCCTCCGGCGGGAGTATTTCCGACATGGGCAAATGAGGGGGCAGGCATGAAGGCCCTCCTCCTCCGCGACCTGCGGCTTGCCTTCCGTTCTGGCGGAGGTTTCGGGCTGGGGCTGGCGTTCTTCTTCCTGCTCTCCGTCCTCGTCCCGCTTGGGGTCGGTCCCGAAGGCAGCACGCTTGCCCGCATCGCTCCCGGCATCCTCTGGGTCGGCGCGCTCCTCGCCTGCCTTCTCTCCCTCGACCGCATCTTCGCGCTGGACCATGAGGACGGCTCCCTCGACCTTCTCGCCACCGCGCCGATACCGCTGGAAGCCGTCGTTGCCATCAAGGCTCTTGCGCACTGGATCGTCACCGGCCTGCCCCTGACCCTGATCGCCCCCGGCCTTGCGATCTTCCTGAACCTGCCGCCCGCAGGCTACCCTTGGCTCGTCCTCAGCCTCCTCCTCGGCACTCCGGCCCTCTCGATCATCGGAGCCTTCGGCGCGGCCCTCACCGTGGGCCTCCGTCGCGGCGGCCTTCTCCTCAGCCTCCTCGTCCTGCCGCTTTACGTCCCCACCCTGATCTTCGGGGGCGAAGTCGTCCGCCGCGGGGCCGAGAACATGGCGCTGGCCACCCCCCTGGCACTTCTCGCGGCGATCAGCCTGGGCGCCGCCGCCCTCCTCCCCTTCGCGGCCGCCAGCGCGATCCGCGTCAATTTGCGCTGAGCGACTCGCGCGATGGTGTGTTGAG
Source organism: Rhodobacter sp. SY28-1 (assembly GCF_005222785.1). GTDB lineage: Bacteria > Pseudomonadota > Alphaproteobacteria > Rhodobacterales > Rhodobacteraceae > Tabrizicola. The sequence goes on from NZ_STGH01000003.1 coordinate 105,196, forward strand.
CGCGAAAGAAGGACAGGATAGGCAACGGCCCATGTCGATCTGGGAATATGCAAACCCGAAGAAGTTCATGCAGACCTCCGCCTGGGCCTTGCCCTGGGCGGTGGGGCTGACCGTCATCCTTCTGGTCGTCGGCTTGATCTGGGGCTTCTTCTTCACGCCCGACGACTACAAGCAGGGCTCGACGGTCAAGATCATCTACCTGCATGTGCCGTCGGCGATGATGGCGATCAATGCCTGGGTGATGATGCTGGTCACGTCCCTCATCTGGATCATACGCCGCCACCATGTAAGCGCCCTGGCCGCGAAGGCCGCCGCGCCCGTGGGCCTGACCTTCACCCTGATCGCCCTGGTCACCGGCGCGCTATGGGGCCAGCCGATGTGGGGCACCTGGTGGGCCTGGGACCCGCGGCTGACCTCGTTCCTGATCCTGACCCTGTTCTACTTCGGCTACATCGCGCTGTGGGCCGCGATCGAGGACCCGGATACGGCGGCCGACCTCACCTCAATCCTCTGCCTTGTCGGATCGGTCTTCGCACTCCTCAGCCGCTACGCGGTGAACTTCTGGAACCAGGGCCTGCACCAGGGGGCATCACTCAGCCTCGACAAGGAAGAGAATGTCTCGGACGTCTTCTGGGTGCCGCTCCTTGTCTGCATCGCGGGCTTCATCCTTTTGTTCGTGACGATGGTCCTTCTGCGCACCCGGACGGAAATCCGGGCGCGGCGGCTGAAAGCGCTGCTGGCGCGGGAGAGGGTGGCGTGATGCCGGATCTCGGGAATTACGCCTTCGCGGTGTTGGGGTCATACGCGGCGACGGCGGTGCTGATCGCGGCGCTGGTGGGGCTGACCCTGTGGCAGTCGGCCCGGATGAAGCGCGCCCTGGCCGAGGTCGAGGCGCGGCAGGGGAAGTCGGATGGCTAGATGGCTGATGGTGCTGCCTCCGGTCCTGTTCGCAGGGCTGGCGGGGCTGTTCTACGCGGGGATGTACCGCGACAATCCGGGGGAACTGCAGTCGGTTTTCGTCGGGCGTCCCGCTCCGGTGCTGCCGGCGACGACGCTGCCGGGCATCCCGGGCCTGACCGAGGCAGACCTGCGGACGGGTGAAGTCACCGTCGTCAACTTCTGGGCCACCTGGTGCCCGCCCTGCCGGGCCGAGCATCCAGTCCTGCTGAAGATGTCGGCGGATGGTGTCCGGGTCGCCGGGGTTAACATCATGGATGACGACGCGAAGGCGGTGGAATATCTGGCCGAGGAAGGCAACCCCTTCATCGGCGTCGCGACCGATCCGCAGGGACGGAACCGGGTGGAATGGGGGGTCACCGCGCCGCCCGAGACCTTCATCGTCGGCGGCGACGGGACCGTCCTTTTCCGGTTCGTGGGGCCGCTGGTCGGGACGGATTACGAGACGCGGTTCGTGCCGGAACTGGAAAAGGCTCTGGCGGGCGGCTGAGTGTCCACGGTGGACAAGACCTGAGAACGCTGATTTTTCAACGCGTTGCGCGCGGGCGTTCATAGTTTCTTAACCCGGGGTAAAGCGGCTGACCCACCGCCACCAGGGGCGCAATCAGGACCGCGCCGAATGCCCCAACGGAATTGCTTCATCTCGCCACCACCCTGCGCTGCGGCAAGACCTCGGTAGCCCTGCGCCGCGCCACTGGAAGCATCGCGATCCCGTCGAACTGCGCATACTCCCCCCGCTTCAGCCAGTGCGGCATGGTGCGCGCCAGCACCGGGTCGCCGCTGAGATACAGCTGGCCATTGGCAAGCTCTCCCGCAATGGTCGCCCGGCCCAGAAGGATGCCGTGCATCGAGACCCGGTTGGTCTCGATGTAAAGGTCGATGTCGAAGCCGGGGATCGCCGTGCAGATCTCGGCTGCGGCGCCGGGCTGCAGGATCGCCCAGTAGGTGCCATATTCCAGCTCGGGATCGGAAAAGCGGAACTGCAGCACCACCCGGCGTCGGGGCAGGGCATCCGCGACAAAGGCGCCGCGCATCTTCCACATCAGGTTCGACACGCTGGAGGTGCACAGCGCCACCTCCGCGTCGATGAAGCATTGCGCCCATTGCGCCAGCGCGTTCAGCGCCGGTTCCAGGGCAATGGCGGCCTCGGTCCGCAAGTAGTCGACCGAGCCGGTTGCGGGGTCGGTGACGCGTTCGACCAGACCCATATCCTCCAGCTCCTTCAGCCGCCGTGACAGTAGGGCGGGCGAGATGCTGCCAATCTCGCGCCGGAGGTCGTTGAACCGCGTCGCCCCGGCCCAAAGCCCGACCAGGATCGGGATCGTCCAGCGCGGCTCCAGGATGTCGCAGGCCCGGGTGATCGGGCAGATCATTCCGTAAGGCTTCTGGGGCATCGTCCTGCCTCCCTGAGGTCTGGCCCCAGTCTACGCCCAGACGTCGGAGTCGGGCCAGTTCAAGTTCTGTAGCGGGTTTGCTTCACCTTCTGCACTCAACCTGACGGGCCGACCGGCGCGATCCTGCGGGAACCGGAACCCCCAGACAGGAGATCGCCATGACCATCGCTCCACCTTCACGCCGCGGGCCGATCAACGACGGCTGGCTTTCGTTCGGGACGCAAATGATCGAGCAGCTTTGCCCCAAGCGGCCCGCCACCGAAGGCCTTCATCCCAATGAGGCGGGGGCCTTGTGGCGTCGCCGACCGCTGCACCGTCTGCTGACCTGGTTGACCCGGCCCTTGCCGGACGGGGCGGGCAATAGCGCCACGGACGCGGCCACACGGCTGGATATCCTGACCCGCGGCGGCTTTCCGCGCTAGGCCTCAGATCATCGCAAGGGCCAGCGACAGTACAAGCGCCGCAAGAAGGCATAGGTCCGCAGCCGTCGGACCCGGGGTCGGATCGGCACGCAGGTTGGCCTTGCGGCCGGTTTCGACCGGGGGGCGGAGCGGCGGGAAGCGGTGGGACATGGTGCAAAGCCTTCTGGCTGGGGACACCGTCAGACTGCGCGCACAGATCAGAACAAAAAGTGAAGGCCCGGGGGATGCCCGGGCCACTATTGGGAAACAGTGCGTTTCCGAAATCAGGACGCCGCAAGGTTCCGCAGCACATAGTGCAGCACGCCACCGTTTTCGACGTATTCGATCTCGATGGCGGTATCGATCCGGCATTTCAGCTGGATCGTCTTCTCCGAACCGTCCGCATAGCGGATGGTGCAGGGGACGGTGCTCAGCGGCTTCAGCCCGACTTCCAGCCCGCCGATGCTGACCACTTCGTCGCCCGTCAGGCCCAGCGATTTGCGGGTGTCGCCGCCGGTGAACTCGAACGGGATGACGCCCATGCCGACGAGGTTGGACCGGTGGATGCGCTCGAACGACTCGGCGATCACAGCCTTGACGCCGAGGAGTGCCGTGCCTTTTGCCGCCCAGTCGCGCGACGAGCCCGCGCCGTATTCGATGCCGCCAAAGATCACCAGCGGCGTGCCTTGCGCCTGGTAGGCCATCGATGCGTCGTAGATCGAGGTCTGCGCGCCGTCCGGCCCTTTGGTGTAGCCGCCTTCGACGCCATCAAGCATCTCGTTCTTGATGCGGATGTTGGCGAAGGTGCCGCGCATCATCACCTCATGGTTGCCGCGCCGGGCGCCATAGGAGTTGAACTCGGACACTGGAACTTGACGTTCCGTCAGATACTTGCCAGCCGGAGTTGAAGCTTTGAATGAACCTGCGGGCGAGATGTGGTCGGTGGTGATCATGTCACCCAGAAGGGCCAGCACCCGTGCGCCGGTGATGTTCTTGATGACGCCCGGCGTCGCCGACATGCCCTGGAAATAGGGCGGGTTCTGGATGTAGGTCGAGGTCGGCGGCCAGTCGTAGACCTCCGAATCCGTGATCTGCACGCCTTGCCACTTTGCGTCGCCCTTGAAGACATCGGCGTATTTCTTCTGGAACGCCTCGCGCGTGACGACCGCGTGGACGATGTCGGCGATTTCCTTGTTCGTGGGCCAGATGTCTTTCAGGTAGACCGGCTGCCCGTTCGACCCGGTGCCAAGCGGCTCGGTGGTGAGGTCGATGTTCATGTCGCCCGCCAGCGCGTAGGCGACGACCAAGGGCGGCGAGGCGAGGTAGTTCGCCCGGACGTCCGGCGAAATCCGGCCCTCGAAGTTGCGGTTGCCCGACAGGACCGCGGCGGCGACGAGGTCACCTTCGTTGATCGCCTTGGAAATCTCAGGCTGCAGCGGGCCGGAGTTGCCGATGCAGGTGGTACAGCCGTAGCCGACGAGGTTGAAGCCGACGGCATCCAGGTCTTCCTGCAGGCCTGAGGCGTTCAGGTATTCGGACACGACCTGCGACCCGGGGGCGAGTGAGGTCTTCACCCAGGGCTTGCGGTTCAGACCGAGGGCACGGGCCTTCCGCGCCACCAACCCAGCGCCGATCAGCACATAGGGGTTCGAGGTGTTGGTGCAGGAGGTGATCGAGGCGATCACGACCTTGCCCGACGACAGCTTGTAGCTTTCGCCGTCTACCGCCACTTCCACGCCCTGCGGGCGCTTGAAGCTGGCCTCCATCTCTTTGGCGAAGCTGGATTTTGCGTCGGTCAACGGCAGGTAATCCTGCGGGCGCTTCGGGCCGGAGATGGCGGGCACGATCTCGCCCATGTCGAGGTGCAGGGTTGAGGTATAGACCGGGTCATAGTCCGGCCCGCGCCACATGCCGTTGGCCTTGGCGTAGGCCTCGACCAGCGCGATGCGTCCTTCATCCCGGCCGGTCATGTGCATGTAGCGCAGCGTCTCGTCGTCGATCGGGAAGAAACCGCAGGTGGCGCCGTATTCCGGGGCCATGTTGGCGATCGTGGCGCGGTCGGCGAGGGGGAGGTGGTCGAGGCCGTCGCCGTAGAATTCGACGAACTTGTTCACCACGCCGTGCTTGCGCAGCATCTGCACGACCTTCAGCACAAGGTCGGTCGCCGTGGTGCCTTCGCGCATCGCACCCGTCAGCTTGAAGCCCACAACCTCGGGGATCAGCATCGACACGGGCTGGCCCAGCATCGCCGCCTCAGCCTCGATCCCGCCGACGCCCCAGCCCAGGACGGCAAGGCCGTTGACCATCGTGGTGTGGCTGTCGGTGCCGACGAGGGTGTCGGGGTAGGCGACGAGGTTCCCGTTCTGGTCGGTGTCGGTCCAGACGGTCTGGGCCAGGTATTCCAGGTTCACCTGGTGGCAGATGCCGGTGCCGGGCGGCACGACGCGGAAGTTGTTGAAGGCGTTCTGGCCCCACTTCAGGAAGACGTAACGCTCCATGTTCCGCTCATATTCGCGGTCCACGTTCATCTGGAAGGCGCGGGGGTGGCCGAATTCGTCGATCATGACGGAATGGTCGATAACGAGGTCCACCGGAACCAGCGGGTTGATCTTGGCGGCCGAGCCTTTCAGGCCCTTGATCCCGTCACGCATCGCGGCAAGGTCGACGACGGCGGGGACGCCGGTGAAGTCCTGCATCAGGACGCGGGCGGGGCGGTAGGCGATCTCGATCGGGTTCTGGCCGCCGTTCTTGCCCCAGGTCGAGAAGGCCTTGATGTCATCGACGGTGACGGTCTTGCCATCCTCGAACCGCAGCATGTTCTCCAGCACGACCTTGAGGGATGCGGGGAGCTTGGAAAACTCACCCAGACCGGCAGCTTCGGCGGCGGGGATCGAATAGTAGTGGACCGTCTGACCCCCGGCGGTCAGGGTCTTGCGGGTCTTGGAAAGGTCATGTCCAACGGTGACGGTCATCTCTGGCTCCCTAGAAAGGCGGCTGCTGCGGGTTTGTATACCATTGTATGCCGAATATCCAGCCCCGCGTTGTGGCTTTCCTACAGCATGTGACAGGTCTCTCGCAAAACCTTGATTGGCTCGTGTCGGTGGGCATCCCTATAACGCAATGGGGACAAGGATCAGGATAGGCACCATGCGACATTTCGTCAGCGCTGCTTGCGGGCTATGGCTTGCGGCTGCGGTCCCGCTGCAGGCCGAGCCGGTGGTTGTGGTCGAACTCTACACCTCGCAGGGCTGTTCGTCTTGTCCGCCGGCCGACGAATTCGTGGCTATGCTGGCGTCGAACCCGAACATCCTGCCCTTGGCGCTGCATGTCGACTATTGGGATTACATCGGCTGGGAGGACAAGTTCGCCCATCCGAAGTTCACTGACCGCCAGCGCGCCTATGCCCGTGCGGTGGGGTCGCGGACGATCTACACGCCGCAGTTGATCATCGGCGGGGCGGACCGGATCGAGGGATTCGCGCCGGAAGAGACGGCCGAACGTCTGCGGGCGCATATGGAGGCGGGCACTCCGGTGCGGCTGACAGTGACGCGCAAGGGCAACAAGCTGGTGATCCGGGCCGAGGCCGATCCGCCGCTCACCGAACCGGTGCGGGTGCAACTGGTGCGCTATCGCCCGTCCGAGACGGTGACGATCGAACGCGGCGAGAATGCGGGCAAGACGGTCACTTACACCAATATCGTGACTTCGTGGGAACGGCTGGACGATTGGTCGGGCCGCGAACCGCTGGAGGTGTCGGCCCCGTTTGACGGGGAAGAACCCGGCGCGGTGATCGTGCAGCAGGACGGTCCGGCAGCGATCCTGGCGGCAGCGCGGGTGGATTGAGGCTTACGCTGCGCCGAAGCGCACCCTACGCGGCCCCACCCTTCCAGCGGCGGTGAATCCAGAACCATTGGCCGGGGTTGGCCAGCACGCGCCGCTCAAGCGCCCGGGTGATCTCCAGCGTCATCTCCTCGGCATCGCTGTGCGGCACCGGCGCATCAAGTTCGACCGTAAAGCTCAGCCCATCGGACTGGCGCGTGGCGAAGAAGGGAATGAGGTCCGCCTTCAGCCGCAGCGCCAGTTCCGCCGCCGACAGTGCCGTCCTGGCCGGGTGGCCCAGGAAGGGCAGGGCGGGCGCGCCGGGAACGTCCTGATCGAACAAGAGAACCAGCTGCCCTCCGGCCTTCAGGTGCCGCACAAAGCCCGCCGTCCCCGCGCGACCCTGCGGAAAGACCGGCCCGCCGAAGGCCTGCATCGTCTGCACATAATGCGCGTTGAAATAGCGGTTCGACAGGTTGCGATAGAGCCCGCCGATGTCGAAGCCCCGCGCGACCAGTGCGGCCCGGGCGGCCTCGTAATTGCCGAAATGCCCCGATACCAGGATCACTGGGCGCCCGGAATTGCGCGCCGCGATCAGGGCGGCATAGCCCGGACCCTGCGGCTCGATTGCCGTGGCGCGGGCGGTGAAGGGGCGGGTCGAGTAGTTCTCGATCAGGGTGCGGCCGGCATTGTCCAGCGACCCTTGCGCAATCGCCGCACGCTCGGCCTCAGGCCGGTCCGGCCAGACCAGCGCCAGGTTTTCCCGCGCCCGGGCATCATAGCCCGCCAGGGGGCCGATCACCCGCCGCATCAGCCAGCCGACAAAGGCCACCCGCCAGGCATAGGGCAGCGCCAGCGCCAGCCCGATCAGCCCGCGCGCGGCCAGGTTGACCAGGAAGTGGTCGGGCCGGAAGGACGGGCGGTCTTGGACGGAATCGGGGCTGTCCGAGGGCATCTGGGCTTTCAGGACTTGGGCGCGCGGGCGGCGCGGGTCTCGCGGTGCCAGACATAAAGTCCCGCCGCCACGATCACAAGCGCACCGATCACCGTCCAGCGGTCCGGCCACTGGTCGTACAGCACCGCCCCCCAGAAGGTGGCGAAGACGATCCCCAGATAGGCGAAGGGCGCGACGATCCCGGCCTCGGTGATGGAGAAGCTGCGGATGATGCACAGCTGCGCCACCGTGCCGAGGCAGCCGATCAGGACGAACAGCCAGATATCCCCGGCCGCGATCGGCTGCCAGACGAAGGGCAGCGCCGCACCCGCGACGATGGTGCCAAACAATGCGGCATAGACCATCGAGGCCCAGACGCTTTCCTGCGCACCGATCTTGCGGGTCAGAAGGGCGCTGGTGGCATAGGAGAGCGCGCAGAACAGCGGCAGGATCGCGGCCCAGCTGAAGACGCCCGCGCCGGGGCGGATCACGATCAGCGCGCCGATCAGCGCGACGACGACCCCTGCGATGCGGCGAGGCCCCAGCTTTTCACCCAGAAACAGCGCGGCCCCCAGCGTGATCAGGACCGGGTTGATGTCGGCAATCGCCGTCGCCTCGGCCAGGCCGATGTGGGGCAGCGACAGGAAGAAGAACGTGGTCGCCCCGAACTGCGAGGCCGAGCGCCAGAAATGCAGCACCGGAAAGCGCGTCCGCAGCACCGGGCCAAGGTGGTGGCGCAGGATCACCAGAACCAGAAGCAGTTGCCCGACGAAACGCACCCAGATCACCTGCGGCGCGGGGTAGCGCTCGATCAGGCCCTTGGCGGTGGCATCCATCGCGGTGAAGAAGAAGATCGCGAGGATCATCAACGCCACACCGCGCGTGACCTGCGAGATCGGAGGGGAGGACATGGCGCGTTTCTAGGCGGGGACAGCGGGCGCGGCAAGGGGCGGCGGAAAACGCTTTGGTCGGGCGCAGATGTCGCAGCCGGAAAGAGATCGGGTCCGGAATACTGGCCTTCAAAATGCCGCAGATATGAATATAACGCTTACCTATTGATGACCTTGTTTGGAGTGAAATGATGAGAAACGTCTTGATCGCGACGCTGATGCTGTCTGCAAGTGCCGCACAGGCCGGGGGTCCGGTTGTGGTTGCCGACGACCCGGTGGTCGTTGCCCCGGCTGAGGCTGCGGTCGACTATGACTGGACCGGGTTTTACGTCGGTCTGTCAGCCATCACCGGAACGTTCAGCGACGATGGCGGCCTGACCAGCGGCGGTACTTCTGGCTATGGCCTGCAGGCCGGCTATCTGCGTGATCTGGGTAAATTCGTGGTCGGCGGCGAACTTGCCTACGCCCAGGGCGACTATGACGCCTTCCCCGCGAACGACTGGACGTCGACGCGGCTGAAGCTGATCGGTGGTTTTGATGCCGGGCGGGTGCTGCCGTACGGTTTCGTTGGCATGTCGAAGTACGACGTGGGCGGCGCCTCCCAATTCTCGGACAACGTGACGATCTACGGTCTGGGTGCGAAATTCGCCGTATCGCCGAAAATCGCCGTCGGGCTGGAATACCTGGTCGAGAACAAGAGCAACTTCGACAACGCCGGGTTCGACATGGAAAACAGCGAACTGTCGCTGCGGCTCGACTATCGTTTCTAGTGACTTTGGCGGGGCCGTCCCGCGCGGCCTCGCCTAAGCCTCTTCCGGCTGGATCAGGGTGATCTCGCCGCTGGCCTCCAGCGTCCGGATCGCGCCGATGATCGCGTTCATCGCCTCTTCGGCGTCCTTGTCCTTGACCCGGCCACGGGCGCCCATCTCCTCGCGCAGGCCCTGCGCCAGTCGTTGCGAGATGTTGGCCAGGATGAACTCCGCCGCCTCCTCCAGCCCCGGCTTGCCCATCGACGCCGCCAGTGCGGTCACCAGCTGCGGCTGTTCCACCAGTCGGGTGATCTTCGGCGTGTCGCGCGGGTTCAGGCGAGCAGGGATATGGACAAAGGTGAAGATGGCCTTGCGCACTTCGGCAGCAAAGGCCGCGTCCTCGGCCTCCAGCCCTTGCAGCACGTCGTCGCGGGTCAGTGATGGCGAGATGTTCAGGATCGCGCCGACCCGTTCCACCGGGCCCTGGTCAAAGGCCTTGGGCGGCTGGTTGTCGAGTTCCGCCAGAAGCGCCGCGCCGATGCGGCGCACGGTTTCGGGATCGACATTCCCTGTCAGCGATACCGCATAGGCCACCCGCCGCGCCCGTTCGCCCGGCAACTTGCCCAAAAGCTCTGCCGCCTTGCCGACCGGCAATTTCGACAACATGACGGCCCCGACCTCGACCGCCTCGTTCAGAAGGATCGGCAGCAGGCGGTCGGGCGGCAGCTGGGTGATCCGCTCCCACGGGTCGATCTTGGACGAGGTTGAGGACATTCGCCGCAGCCGCTGCGCCGCCGATTGCGAGATATGGCCGTCCATCATCGACAGCGCGCCCTCGATCCCGCCGGGGAAGGCGAGGCCCACCGATTCAAGCTCGCCCAGGAACTCGGCGACAACGTCGTCCAGGGTAGAGCGATCCACCAGCCGCATCTGCCCCATCTGCTCGGCCAGGGCGGCCTGCATGTGTTCGGGCAGCGAGGACAGGGGCAGCGAAGTGCCTTCGGTCAGCAAGTATCGCACGATCACCGCTGCCTTCTGCCGGGGCGTCAGCACCCGGCGGGGAAGGGGGGGGACAGTGAGAATCCGGCGTTCCGGGGTGATCCGGGCCAGGGGCACCATGTCTTGCGGCATCGGGTCCTCATCGATTCGACAAGGCCAGCCTAGGCGCCCCCGGTTAACGGCTGCTTGACCGGATCAGCTGGACGGCGTTTCGACGCAGGTGCCCTTGACGGCGTCCCAGGTCGTGCCGGCCATGCAGCTGGCGGCGGTCTGTTCGGTGTGCTTCCCGGCGCACTGGGCGAAGGCAAAGCCGGGGAGAAGGGCAATCGCCAGGGCGGCGAGGGTCGTCGTCGTCTTCATGGTCGTCCTCCTTGGGTTGGTCGTCGGATAGCGTCGGGTCAGAACGTGTAGGTCACTCCGGTCGCGATGGCACTGGCCAGCGACCGTTCGGCCCAGCTGCCTTGCCCGCCATGGGCCCGGATCTGGGTCAACTGGTCTTCGGCCATCGCAATTTCGTCCATCTGGACCAGCAACTGGCCGTAATAGCTGCGCGCCAAGATGTTTGCCGGGTCCAGCGCAAGCGCCCGTTCGTAGGCGGCGATCCCTTCCTCGATCTGGCCGGTCTGGCGCAGAAGGAAGCCCTGGTAGGTCATCACCCGGCTCGTCTCGCCCTCGGTCATCGCGGCAAGCACCAGCTGAGCGGCCTCATAGCGCCCGGTATAGGCCAGTTCGCGCACCGCGTCGAAACGCTGGTCGTCGTTCAGGCTGGTGTCCTCGGGTTTGACGCAGGTCTTGGTCTTTTCGTCCCAGACCAGACCTTCCTCGCATTGCGTCGTCGTCTCGGTAGGCTTCGGCGGCTCGCTGTCGTCACTGCCCACTGCGCGCAGGGGAGAGGGAGCCAGCGCGAAGGCGGCAATGGCAAGCGTCGCGGCAAGGATCATGCGCATGAAGCGGCCTTTCGGATATTTTCCGAAAGGTAGCATGATTGTCGCCAAGGCAAGAACGGAATGTGCCGACCGGCCCTTAGGACCCGATCACGCTTGCGTCAGCTGCCGAAAACCCGGGCGAAGATCGTATCGACGTGCTTGGTGTGGTAACCAAGGTCGAACTTCTCCTCGATCTCTGCCGGGGACAGGACTGCCGTCACCTCGGGGTCTGCCAGAAGCTCGGTCTTGAAATCCGCGCCCTTCTCCCAGACCTTCATCGCGTTGCGCTGGACCAGCCGGTAGCTGTCCTCTCGGCTGACGCCCGCCTGGGTCAGCGCCAGAAGCACGCGTTGCGACATGACCAGACCTTTGAACTTGTTCATGTTCTTCAGCATGTTCTCGGGGTAGACCACCAGCTTCTCGACGACCCCCGCCAGCCGGTGCAGCGCGAAGTCCAGCGTGATCGTGGTGTCCGGCCCGATCATCCGCTCGACGGAGGAATGGCTGATGTCCCGCTCATGCCACAGCGCCACATTCTCCAGCGCCGGAACCACGGCCATGCGGACCAGCCGCGCAAGGCCCGTCAGGTTCTCGGTCAGGACCGGATTCCGCTTGTGCGGCATCGCGGACGACCCCTTCTGGCCGGGCGAAAAGAACTCCTCTGCCTCCAGCACCTCGGTCCGCTGCATGTGGCGGATCTCGATGGCAACGTTTTCTATGCTGCTGGCGATGACGCCCAGCGTCGCAAAGAACATCGCGTGCCGGTCGCGCGGGATCACCTGGGTCGAGATCGGCTCGGGCGCCAGACCCAGCATCTTGCAGACATGTTCCTCGACCGCCGGGTCGATGTTGGCGAAGGTGCCGACCGCGCCGGAGATCGCGCCCGTCGCCACCTCTTTCCGCGCGTTCTCCAGCCGGTCACGGTTGCGCTTCATCTCGGCATAGAACCGGGCGAAGGTCAGGCCCATCGTCGTGGGTTCCGCGTGGATGCCATGCGACCGGCCGATACGGACCGTATCCTTGTGCTCGAACGCGCGGGTCTTCAGCGCGGCCAGCACCCGGTCCAGCCCCTTCAGCAGCAGGTCCGCCGCCCGCACCAGCTGGATGTTCAGCGTGGTGTCCAGAACGTCCGACGAGGTCATGCCCTGATGCACGAACCGCGCATCCTCGGCCCCGATATGTTCGGCCAGATGGGTCAGGAAGGCGATCACGTCGTGCTTGGTGACCGCCTCGATCTCGTCGATGCGCGCGACGTCAAAGGTTACGTCCTTCGCGCGCCAGACGGCTTCGGCATTGGCCTTCGGGATCACGCCCAAAGCGGCCTGCGCATCGCAGGCATGGGCCTCGATCTCGAACCAGATCTTGAAGCGGGTTTCCGGGGACCAGATCGCCACCATTTCGGGGCGGGAATAGCGCGGGATCATCGTCGGGCCTCAAATGCGGGAACGCCGCCCCCTTACGCCGCGTCGCCGCAGGGCGCAAGGCTCAGGGGAAGGCCGCGATCCGTTCGGGCGGGATGGTCAGGGGGGTGACCCAACCGGCCAGCAGCGCCACCAGACCCACCGCCAGCCCCAGGCCAGCAACGACCATTGCGCGGCCCAAGCCGGGAGACGACCGCGACAGCGGCACCGAAAAGTGGGCAAAGACCGCCGCCACCGCCAGGCCGTAGTACAACGCAAAGACCACGGGCCAGGGGGCAGGGGCGTGCAGACCAGCCGCCGCAAAGGCCAGGTCCGTCTCGACGCCCTGCTGGCGCGCTGACAGGACGACACCCACATGGACGGCCAAGAACAGCGCCAGATAGCTTCCGGAGACCGTCTGCAGCGTCAGGCGACGACGACGGGCCAGCAACATGAGGCCCAGCCCGAGTTGCACCGCCAGGGCGGCCAGTAGGAGGGCCTCGATCACCGGGGCTCGGTAGACCGTCCGCAGGGCTTTCTGCACCGAAAGATGGACCTCCTGCCCGAACAGCCCGGCCAGGTGATTGCCCAGATGCAGCAGCAGGAACAGGCCCAGCAGGATTGCCAGCCCTCGGTGCAGCCTGCGCAGGGTCATGCCAGACCTGCCAGCCCAAGGGCCGAGATGGCCAGGAAGGCGACCCAGTGCGGCAGGATGCGCAGCGTGCCCAGCCGCGTCAGCCCGTAGACGATGAAGAGGCCCGCCGCCGACAGGAACAGCGCGATGGGCAACAGCGACAGGGCCAGCGCCTGCTCCGGCAGGAAGGCCGCCGCGATCAGTGCCAGGCCACCAAGCGCCATGACCGCCGTCACCGCATGCCAGACCACCGACCAGACCGCCTTGGCAGGTTCCGGCCAGTGCGAGGCAACCATCGGCCGGTGAATCTCGCGTCCGCCGAGGAAAATATGGACCAGATCGAGAAGCAGTGCCGCAATTCCGGCCGAGAGCAACCAGGCGTTCATGTCATCCTCCATACGGGTGCGTATGGATAAGCCGATCCGCTGGACCTTGTCCATACGGCTGCGTATGTTTGTCGCATGGCAGAGCAGGATCCGCGACAGAGACTGGGGCGCAACGACTGGGTTCTGGCCGGACTGCGAGCTCTGGTGCGCGGCGGGATCGCGGCTGTCAGGGTGGAACCCCTGGCGCGGGACCTTAAGGCGACGAAGGGCTCTTTCTACTGGCATTTCAAGGATCTCGCCGAACTTCATCAGACGATGCTTGAACTGTGGGAGGCGCTGGCCACCACGGCCATCACCCAGGCCGTCCGGACCTCGGGGCGCGATCCCTACGGGCAGCTGATGCTGCTGGTCGACATGGTGTCGGTCCGCCCGGGCGAAGCCTTTGGCGGCGTGGAGATCGATCCCGCCTTCCGCGACTGGGGACGCTGCGACCCGCGTGCCCGCGCCGTCCTGGAGCGGGTCGACCGCCAGCGGCTGGCCGATCTGCAGGATTTCTTGCGCGCCGCGGGGGTTGCGGAAACCGAACTGTTGTCAAAGGCGCAACTCATTTATGCCGCAGTGATCGGATTAGAAAACCTGCGGCTGACCACCGGGGATGAGATGGGTCCGCCGCTCCGCGCCCTGGTCGCGCGGCTGGTAACGGGTTGAAGGGGCGCTGGCGATGGCCGGTGGGGCAGGCAGATGAGTTTGGAAGACAGGACCTGGCAGACAGTGATCGGACTGGCCCTCGGCCTTGCGATCCTTGGCCTGGCCGGGGGCTACCTTGGCTGGCTGCATCCCCTGGGGGATTCGCTCGCCGTCGGGCGCGGGATCGCTGCTGCCGCCATCCTGGTCATCGCGGTTTTCGCCACCTTCGCCGGGCTGCGGATGGCGGCCTTCGTCTCGATGCTGCTGGCGCTGCTGACCGGAGGCCAGGTCCTTCTGGCCTATGCCTGGCCGGGACTGGCCGGGCAGTATTCGGTCTATCAGAAGAACCTGCTGTTCCGGAACGCCGAGCTTTCCGCGGTCGAGGCCGACATCCGCGCCGCGGCGCCGCAGATCGTGACCCTGCAAGAGGTATCGGACCCGAATCTCGCCCTCGTTGCGGCACTGAAGGACGCCTATCCGCATCAGCATGTCTGCCCGGGCTCGCGGGTGGGTGGCACGGCGATCCTGACCCAGTTGACCCCGGTCGAGGGCACCGCCTTCTGCGCCCCCGGGCTGGCGGCGATGCAGGTCGTGACCGGAGAGGAACGGCAGCACCGCTTCTGGCTGGTCTCGGTGCACCTGCACTGGCCCTGGCCGCACCAGCAGGCCGATCATGTCGACCAGTTGCTGCCGGTCCTGGACCGGATCAACGGGCCGGCGATCATGGCGGGCGATTTCAACATGGTGCGCTGGGCGACCTCGGTCACCCGGATGGCCGAGATTCTGGGTGTCCGGCCGGCGGGGCCGACCTTTGGCAGCTACATCGGCCTGAGCGATCTGTTCCGCCTGCCGATCGACCATGTCTTCGCCACCAAGGGCGGCAAGGTCAGCCCGCGCGGGGCGCTTGGGTCGGATCATCTGGGGCTTCTGGCACAGGTCGAGATATGATCGTGTGCATGCCGGGTTGACTGGCGCGGCGGGCTTGGCCTGACTGGGCCTGACCCGAGATGGGAGAGGTCGCGATGCGTGTCCTGCTGCTTTCGCTCTGCCTTGCCGCCCCCGCCCTGGCCGAAGACTGGCGCGTGCTGGACGGCCCCGGGATCACGGCGACGCTGGCGGCCCGGGTGTTGCAGTATCAGGACGGCTCCACCCAGAACTTCTTCCAGGACGGCCGGACCCTCCATGGGGCCGGGGGCGGCGTGTCCTGGGGGAAATGGTGGGTCGAGGGCGACCGCTACTGCTCCTCCTGGCCACCCTCGGACGTGGCGGCGTGCTACCGGGTGGAAGTGCAGGGGCTGGATGTCCGTTTCACCTCGGACGGCGGCGAGGTCAGCCTGGGGCGGTATGTCGACCTGTAGTGTCCACGGTGGACATTCCCAGATAGTCTTGGCTTTTCAAGAGCTTGGTCGCGGGCGTTAGGGATTTCTTAACGCCCGCCTTCACGCTATGGAACCGCTCGTCGGAGACTTCGTCCCTCCTCGCTGAGGCGTCCACAAACGAGAAGCCGAAGGCGCAGCAGGAGGGGTGCGTCACCCCATCAACCTTTCATCGAACGGATAGCGCGTCAGCGTCTCGCAGCCGTCCTCGGTAATCAGCACCTGATCCTCCAGCTTGATCGAGAAGTCGCCGCCCTCGGGCGAGACGAGCGCCTCGACGCACAACACCATCCCCGGCTCCAGCGCCGCATCGAAGGCCCCCGGCATCCAGCCGTCCGGGTAGTGGACATAGGGCCATTCGTCGCAAAGCCCGACCCCATGCATCTTGCAGGAATATTTCTGCGCCCAGTACTCCGGCGCCAGCTGGTGGCCCTGCATCACCAGTTCCTCGATGGTGACGCCGGGACGCAACCGCGCCTTGTGGTCGGCGATGTGGTCCAGCGCGTGGTGGAACGCGCTGACCATTGCGTTCGAGGGCCGCGCGTCGCCCACCCACCAGGTCCGGCTGATGTCGATGCAGAAGCCGTAGGCGCCGATCAGGTCGGTATCAAACGCCACGATCTCGTTGTTCTGCACCAGCCGGGGGCCACATTCCTGAAACCAGGGGTTCGTGCGGGGACCGCTGGCGAGCAGCCTTGTCTCGATCCACTCCCCGCCCCGCCGGATGTTGGCCGCGTGCAACTCGGCCCAGATCGCATCCTCCGACACCGTCCCCGAGGGCACATTGGCCCGCGTGAACGCCTCCATCTCGGCAATCCCCGCCTCGCAGGCCAGATGGGCGCAGCGCATCGCCAGAATCTCGTCGGGTGTCTTCACCGCGCGGACGCGTTCGGTCACCTCCTCGCCTTCCTCGACCACGAATCCCGCCGCCTCCAGCGCCCGCAGCCCGTGGACCATGATCTTGTCCACCGCCAGCCGCCGGTTCGCCCCCGCATGTTCGCGCATCACCTCATCCACCTGGGCCGCAAACCCCTGTGCGGCCTGCTGTCCCCGATCACCCGTCGAGTTGTAGAAGAACGTCGCCCCTGACCGCAGCTCCTTCACCAGCGGGTTGAAGGTCACCAGGAAGGGCGAGTTCTTGTACTCCCACATCACCATGTGCCCGTCGGCACACAGAAGGCAGGCGCGGAACGGGTTGTGCGTGTTCCACAGCTGCATGTTGGTGGTGTCGGTCGCATAGCGGATGTTCAGCGGGTCGAACATCAGAAGCCCGCCATAATCACGCGCGACCAGCCCTGCGACCAGCTTTCGACACCGATCCTCGCGCATCCGGGCCAGGTTCGGCAGTTCCAGCCCCGCCGCCGCCCATTCCTGGAAGGCCAGCTGCGTCGGCCCGATCTCGACCCGGTCGTTGTCGTTGGGTGTCCCGTCCCCCAAGCTGGTCCCTCGCGTGGGGTCGATCTTCCGGCGGTCGCGGGTGTAGTCCATGAGGCCCCCTTTGGTCCCTGACAGACTGCCCCGGCAGGGAACCGCCGCTTCCCCATCCGCGACACGCATCGTCGCAAATGTGTTGGTTGCAGCCGCCAGTCCCGCATGGTCAAAGACCGTCATGCCGAACCCGATGCAAGACAGCCCCATCCTGCAGGACCGCCTGCCGCACCTGCCCTGGGTCGACCCGCGCACCCGACGGTTGCCCGGCATCCTCCCGGTGGAGGGGCGCGACTGGCTGCGGGTGGATGAGGCTTATGGCCCGCAGATGGCGCTGCGCGACCGGCTGATCGCGGCACAAGGCCCCGTCGTCCATGCGCTTTTGCCCGAGGCCCGCCCGGCGGCGGATGAGCTTTATGCGGCGGTTCTGGACTGGTTGCGCGAAGCCCCCGGCTTCCGACTGAGTGACAGCACCGTGACCCGCCCCGATGGCGTGTCCGTGCCGCTGGACCCCGATGAGCCGCTTTTGACGCTCGGCCGTCTGGTGCAGGAAGACCTCTGCCTGATGGAGCGGAGGGGCGAGGAATATGCCCTGACCGGCGGAATCTTGTGCTTTCCGGCCAGCTGGTCTTTGACCCAGAAGCTTGGGCGCCCGCTGACCGGCATCCACGACCCCGTCCCGGTCTATGACGCCGACATCGCTAAGCGCGTCGCGCGCCTCTTCGATGCGATCCGGCCGGAACAGGCGCTGTGGCGGATGAACTACCTGACCTACGACGACTTCGTCCTGCACCAGCCCAGGGTCGAGGGCGAAAGGCGCCCGCAGCCCACCGACCACGTCTTCATCCGGTGCGAACGCCAGTGCCTGTTGCGGCTGCCGAAGACGCAGGCGGTGGTCTTCACCATCCACACCTATGTCGTCGATGCCGCGACCGTCACGGCCGAGGAGCTGGCCGCCCTGCGCGAGGCCGTCCATTGACCCACCCTTCCGAATGGAGAGCGAGATGCCCGGACTGATCCGCAGGACCCTTCTGATCGGGGGCGCGGCGGCGGCCGCCGGGGGCTTGGCGCTGTGGCGCTGGCGGACGCCGGGGGCCAACGACATCGCCTATGGTGACGATCCGCGGCAGGTCATGGATCTGACCTATGCGCGGGGGACGGGGGCGGCTCCGATCCTGGTCATGGTGCATGGTGGGGCCTTCAAGGTCGGCGACAAGTCGGACCTTGCGGTCTGGCCGGAACTTCTGGACGCAGGCATCGCCGTGGTGCGGGTGAACTACCGGCTGTCTGGCACGGCGAAATGGCCCGCGCAGGGCGAGGATTGCCTGGCGGCCATCGTCCATCTGCAGCGGCAAGGCGCGGCGCTGGGCCTTGACCCGTCGCGGATCGTGCTGATGGGTCAGTCGGCGGGTGCGTTCCTGGCGGTCTCGACGGCGCTGAGCCTGGTCGAGGTGGGCCTGCGCCCGCGGGGCGTGGTCAGCCTTTATGGGCCGATGGATTTCTCGACCATGGATCAGGACATGAAGACGCTGGGCCGGACGCCGCAGATGGGCTGGACCGACGCGGCGGACAGCGCGGAAAGCCAGCTTCTGGGTTATGCGGTGGGCGACCGGCGCGATGCGGCGCGGGCGGTGGGTCCGGTCGGGCGGCTGGATCAGCTGAAGGAACCGCTGCCACCGATCCTGATCCGCCATGGTGATGCCGATCCGCTAATCGCCGACCTGCAGGCCAAGCGATTGCGTGAGGCCTGGCTGGCCGCCGATCCTCAGGCCGAGGTCGACTACAAGCTGGTCCCCGGCGCAGGGCATGGTGGTACTGCGTTCGAGAGCGACCCGGTCAAGGCCGAGGTGCTGGCGTTCCTGCAGAAGGTGCTGGCCTGAGCCCTTTGGGGGCGGTCAGTCGTCGCGCCCGATGCCTTTAAGGTCGCGGCCACCGACCCAAAGCCACAGCGACCGGGCCAGCCCGTAGGGCAGGGCGATGGCGACGCTGGCCAAACCCAGAAGATAGCCGCCGACCTGGATCGCCCCCGTCGTGACGGGGCCGGGCGGGGCGGGTGGCGTGTCGGGTGCCACGGGGCGGCCTGCCTTCGGCCTCGCCACTCCCGGCGCGATCTCGTCGCGGATCGAGGCGAGCGGGTCGTCCCCCGGTTGCGGGATCGTCGGTTCAGTCAGGACGACCGGCGCCACGGCTTCCGGGGTGTCGGGGGATGGTGCGGGCTCGGGCTCGGGCGCGGGCGGCGCTTCGGTCCAGAGATGCGGCCCGATCTCGGCCACCAGCGCGTTGCCGCGCTTGACGTCGGGGTCGGCGGTCGCGCTGGCATGGGAGAGCGTCGCGGCCAGGTTCTGCATCCAGGCGGCAACGCGCAGGTGTGACGGCACGAAACGTTCGGCCCGGCCCAGCTTGTCGGCCGGAATCCGGCCCGCGCCGTTCTTCACATTGATCGCCGCGCGGCGCATCCGGCGGGCGGACCAGGCATGCAACGGGGCGATCAGGTCGCGCGACAGGAACACCGTAGCCCGGCCCAGGGCGCGCAGGTCGAAGGGCGGACGCTGCCCGCCCGAAGCCCAGATCTCGGGGCGGTTCTTGCCGGGACGATTTCCAAGGGGACTGTCTGCCATGGCTCACCCGCCGCCTGTTACAACCGCAGGTTAGTCGAGGCGCGGGGCGGCGGCAACCATCCCCGGATGGGTTTTCAAAAGGTTATTGTCGCTGAGGTGTTTCAAGCAATGTCAAGGGCTTGCCCATGCTGTCCTGCGTGGTCAGGCAGCAGAAAGGGCGCCCGAAGGCGCCCTTTCCATATCACTGTCCCCGCCCTCAGCAAGAGTAGTAGAGCTGGTATTCCACCGGGTGGGGGGTGTGCTCGTAGGCGTACACTTCTTCCCACTTCAGGGCCATGTAGGCCTCCAGCTGGTCGCGGTCGAACACGTCGCCCGCCAGCAGGAAGTCCATGTCCTTCTCCAGCTCTTCCAGAGCCTCCCGCAGCGAACCACAGACGGTCGGGATTTCGGCCAGTTCTTCCGGCGGAAGATCATACAGGTCCTTGTCCGAAGCCGGACCCGGGTCGATCTTGTTCTTGATGCCGTCAAGACCAGCCATCAGCAGCGCCGCGAAAGCCAGGTAGGGGTTCGCCGACGGATCGGGGAAACGGGCCTCGACACGCTTGGCCTTCGGCGACTCGGTCCACGGAATACGAACGCAGCCCGACCGGTTGCGGGCCGAATACGCGCGCAGAACCGGGGCTTCAAAGCCGGGGATCAGGCGCTTGTAGCTGTTGGTGCCGGGGTTGGTCAGCGCGTTCAGCGCCTTGGCATGCTTCAGGATGCCGCCGATGAACCACAGGGCTTCCTGGCTCAGGTCGGCATACTTGTCGCCCGCGAACAGCGGCTTGCCGCCCTTCCAGATCGACATGTTGACGTGCATCCCCGACCCGTTGTCTCCCTTCATGGGCTTCGGCATGAAGGTCACGGTCTTGCCGTAGGCGTGCGCCACGTTGTGGATCACGTACTTGTACTTCTGGATGTTGTCGGCCTGCTCCACGAGCCCGCCGAAGATCATGCCCAGTTCGTGCTGGCAGGTCGCGACCTCGTGGTGGTGCTTGTCGACCTTGATGCCCATGCGCTTCATGGTGGACAGCATCTCGCCGCGGATGTCCTGGGCTTCGTCGATCGGGTTCACCGGGAAGTAGCCGCCCTTGTGGCCCGCGCGGTGGCCGTAGTTGCCGCCTTCGGTCACGGTGTCGGTGTTCCAGGCAGCCGCCTCAGCGTCGATCTCGTAGGCCACCTTGCGGGGGGTCACGGAATAGCGGACGTCGTCGAAGATGAAGAATTCGGCTTCCGGCCCGAAGTAGGCCGCGTCACCAATGCCGGAGGACTTGAGATAGGCCTCGGCCTTCAGCGCGATCTGGCGCGGGCAGCGGGCATAGGCCTCGCCGGTGTCGGGCTCGACAACATTGCAATGCACGCACATGGTCTTTTCCGCGTAGAACGGGTCGATGTAGACCGACGCCGCATCCGGGATCAGCTTCATGTCGGACTGATCGATCGACTTCCAGCCCGCGATCGACGAGCCGTCGAACATGAAGCCTTCCTCGAAGAAGTCCTCGTCCACGAGGTCGGCCACCAGCGTCACATGCTGGAGCTTGCCCTTCGGGTCGGTGAAACGGATGTCGACATATTCGACTTCCTCGTCCTTCATCAGTTTCAGAGCCTTGGCAACGGCGCTCATCTGACTGCCTTTCGGTTTGGGGTTGATGTTGGTGGGGTGACTGATTTTCTGCGAAAATCAGTGTCCCGGTTCAGACAGCATCGTCGCCGGTTTCGCCGGTACGAATGCGGATGGCTTGTTCCACGGGGGTGACGAAGATCTTGCCGTCGCCGATCTTGTCGGTGCGCGCTGCGGCGATGATCGCCTGGACAGCGGTGTCGACCATGTCGTCGGTCAGCACGACCTCGATCTTCACCTTGGGCAGGAAGTCGACGACATATTCGGCGCCGCGATAGAGTTCCGTATGGCCCTTCTGGCGACCGAAGCCCTTGACCTCGGTGACCGACAGGCCCTGGATCCCGGCTTCCTGAAGCGCCTCTTTGACTTCATCCAACTTGAACGGCTTGATGATCGCTTCGACTTTCTTCATGGGCCGACTCCCCCCGGTTCCGTCTTTGCCCGTCACACCACTTCCCCGCGGGGGGGACAATGTGACAGGGTTTGGTTGTAGGCTTGGCCGGGGGGATTCCTTGGGGTGTGCCTAAAATTTGTGCAATGCGCCTTCTGGGTGGGCAATTTGAAAACTGTGGTGGTTGCAGAATGACCGAACTCCTGACCGCCGCGCAGATGCGGGCCATTGAAGCGGCGGCGATAGCCTCGGGCGAGGTCACGGGCCTGGAGCTGATGAAGCGCGCCGGGCGGGGCGTGGTCGAGGCGATTTTCGAGGAATGGCCGGAGTTGCGCGCGACGTCGCACCGCGCGGTGGTCCTGTGCGGGCCGGGCAACAACGGCGGCGACGGGTTCGTCGTGGCGCGACTGTTGAAGGAGTGGGGCTGGGAGGTGGAGGTCTTCCTCTACGGCGACCCAGAGAAGATGCCGCCAGATGCGCGGGTGAATTATGAGCGGTGGCGGGGGATGGGGGAGGTGGTCGCCTTCAACGACAAAGCTACGGCGCACCTTGTCGAGCGTGAGCCTCCATCCCTCGTGGTCGATGCCTTTTTTGGAACGGGATTGACGCGAGACATAGGCAGGATTGTACGGGAAACGTCCGAGGCCCTATGGATGCATGTAAGCATCCATAGAGGGCGCATCGTGGCGATTGATATTCCCAGCGGTATATGTGCCGACAGTGGTAAGGACCTTGGGCGGGCGCTTCCAGCAACTCTGACCGTGAGCTTCCACAAGAAGAAGCTAGGGCACTTGATTGGCGAGGGGCCAGTCCATTCATTTCGAACGGTTATCGCGGATATCGGACTTCCGGATCGTTCTGAACGCGGTCGTGTCTCACTCACGAATGCCGATGAGACATTTCTCCGGAAAAGTAGGCAACCGCAGCACCACAAATACTCCCACGGCCACGCCCTTATCGTCTCCGGCACCTCTGGCCGTGGCGGGGCGGCGCGGTTGGCGGCGCGGGGGGCGCTGCGGATCGGGGCGGGGGTGGTAACGGTGGGGTGTCCCTTGGACGCCATCCCCGAGCACGCCGCGCGGCTGGATGCGGTGATGCTGCGGGGGGTGGCGGATGGGCTGGGGCTGGAGGAGACACTGGAGGATGGGCGGATCAATGCGCTGTGCGTCGGGCCGGGGCTGGGGCTGGATGCGCGGGGGCGGGAGGTGGTGGCGGTGGTATTGGAGAGTCGGGGCAGGCCCCGACCTACCGTAGGCCGGGGCCTGCCCCGGCGTTCCGTCGTCCTCGATGCCGACGCACTGACTATCCTCTCCCAAAACCCCGACCTCTTCGCCGCCTTGCACGGGGCTTGCGTCCTGACCCCCCACGCTGGGGAGTTCGCCCGCCTCTTCCCAGACATCGCCGAAAAACTCGCCGCCCCCGCCACCAAAGGCCCCGCCTATTCCAAGGTCGACGCCACTCGGGAGGCGGCCAAGCGGGCGGGCTGTGTGGTCCTTTTCAAAGGCCCCGACACGGTGATCGCCGACCCCACGGGGCGCTGCGCCATCAACTCCGCCCATTACGACCGCGCCGCGCCGTGGTTGGCGACCGCCGGGTCGGGGGATGTGCTGGCGGGGTTCATCACCGGGCTGCTGGCGCGGGGGTTCTCGCCCTTCGACGCCGCCTGCACCGGGGCCTGGCTGCATGTGGAATGTGCCCTCAGCTTCGGGCCGGGGCTGATTGCCGAGGACCTGCCCGAGGAGCTACCGAAGGTGTTCCGGGTGTTGGGCGTGTGACGGTGCGCTGTAGCGCACCCTACGCCTAAACCGCCCGGTCGATTTTGGTGGACAGGTGGATCAGGCTCTCCGACGCCCGGACCCCGGTCATCGCGCCGATCTGGTCCAGGACCGAATCGAGGACCTGGGTGTTCGGACACGCCACCTGAACCAGAAAGTCGAAGCGGCCAGAGGTGGTGAAGACCCGCTCGATCTCGGCAATCGACTTCAGCCGGGCCAGCACGGCCGCCTGCGAGCGGGGTTCGATGGTCAAGAGAACCGAGGCGCGGAGGCGGCCTTCCCGCGCTGCTTCGCCGAGTTTCAGCGTGTAGCCGGCGATCACGCCAGAGGTCTCCAGCCGCTCCAGCCGGGCCTGAATCGTCGACCGCGCGACCTTCAACCGGCGCGATAAGGTGGCCACCGAAACCCGCGCATCGGCGGAGAGAAGCCCAATGATGTTGCGATCCAGTTCATCCATGCAATCTGCCATCCTTTTCGTCATTATAACGACGTAATGGCGCATTTATATAGTTTTGTTCGGTGAAGTTGTAACCCATATGCGGCATCCTCGATTGCAGGAAAAGGGCGGCTCATACGCACCTGGCCTGGTTCACTTGAAACCACGCTGGTGCCCGATCCCATAGCTGCACGGGGAAGGGCGAAGCGTCTTGTTGGCAAAGGGAAATACGCCGATGGGACTCTCCAAGACAATCTGGTCTAACCCCACTGATTTTCTGAAGAAAGAGCAGCCGGAGAACCCGGTCCTGTTCTTCGCTCCTTCGGCAGCCCAGGCGGCGGCGCGGCGGTTCATCGACGGCTTCCCGGGTCTGGTGACCTATGCGGTGAAGTCGAACCCCGGCGAGGCGATGGTCGAGAACCTGGCGGCGGCGGGCGTGCGCGGCTTTGACTGCGCCTCGCCGTTCGAGATCGACCTGATCCGCCGTCTCGCCCCCGATGCGGCGATCCACTACAACAACCCGGTCCGCGCGCGGCACGAGATCGCCTACGCGGTGGAACGCGGCGTGAAGTCATACTCGGTCGATTCGAAGTCGGAACTGGCCAAGCTGATCGAGATGGTTCCCGTGCAGGGCACCGAAATCTCCGTCCGCTTCAAGCTGCCGGTGGCGGGTGCCGCCTACAACTTTGGGGCCAAGTTCGGCGCGACGGTGGAACTGGCGACGGAGCTTCTGAAGTCCGTGGCCGAGGCGGGTTACATCCCCTCGATCACCTTCCACCCGGGCACCCAGTGCACCGATCCCCATGCCTGGGAGGCCTATATCCGCGAGGCTGCGAACATCGCCAAGGGAGCGGGCGTCAAGATCGCGCGGCTGAACGTCGGTGGCGGCTTCCCGAACCATCGCCTGCAGGCCGTGGTCCCGCAGCTGGAGGAGACGTTCCAGCTGATCGACCGCGTGACGACCGAGGCTTTCGGCGCCGACCGCCCGGCGCTGATCTGCGAGCCGGGTCGGGCGCTGTGCGGTGATGCCTTCGCGCTGGCCGCCCGCGTCAAGGCGCTGCGCGATGGGACGCATGTGTTCCTGAACGACGGCGTCTATGGCTCCCTGACCGAACTGCCGATGATCGGCGTGATCGACCGGATCGAGGTGCTGGCACCTTCGGGCGAGAAGCGCCACGGCGAGGCGCAGCCGCGCATCGTTTTCGGTCCAACCTGCGATTCGGTCGACCGGCTGCCGGGGGAAATCCCGCTGCCGTCGGACCTTGCCGAAGGCGATTTCGTCATCTGGCAGGGGATGGGGTCGTACTCGACCGTCACCAACACCCGTTTCAACGGCTTTGGTGAGTTGCAGATGGCAACGGTCCTGAGCCTGAAGCTCTGACTGTCTGACAACGCTGTGAAATCCGAACGCCCGGCTGGACATGTTCCGCCGGGCGTTTAGCATTGCGGTCAAGGGAACCTTAACCCGCGCGGCGCGATCCTTGAGTGCCGCCCGCTTGCCGAGGGGAGACCCGCCACGCGCCTTCTGGACCGCCTTCGCAGTTTCTTCCGTCGCACCGTCGAACCGGAGATGGAGCAGGCCTCCCCGCCAGTGCCGGGCCGGGTGCGTGGCGTGGTCGATCATGTGGTGATCCTGGACGGAACGATGTCGAGCCTGGACCCCGGGCAGGAAAGCAACGCGGGGCTGATCTTCCGGCTTCTGAAAGAGATGGGTCACAGTGCCAACCGGCGACTTTACTATGAGCCCGGGATGCAGTGGGAAGGCTGGCTGCGCGGTATCGCAATCCTTGAAGGGCGGGGGACAGCCCCTCAGATCCAGCGGGCCTATGGCTGGCTGGCCTCTGGCTACCGTGAGGGGGACCGGATCTTCCTTCTGGGCTATTCGCGCGGGGCCTATGCGGTGCGGTCGCTGGCGGGGGTGATCGACCGGGTGGGACTGCTTCGCCGCGAACATGCCACGGAACGGGCGGTGCGGCTGGCTTGGCGGCACTATGAAAGGGCGATGGACAGCCCGTCGTTGCAGGCCTTCGTTCGCCGCTTCTGCCATGCCGATGCACCGATCGAGATGGTGGGCGTTTTCGACACGGTAAAGGCGCTGGGGCTGCGGTTGCCGCTGTTCTGGATGTTTGCAAAGGACAGGCACGGGTTTCACAATCACCACCTGGGGGCGTCGATCCGGCACGGCTATCACGCACTGGCACTGGACGAGACGCGCGAGGCCTTTGCGCCGGTGCTGTGGGACTGCCCGGAAGGCTGGGAGGGCAACGTGGAACAGGTCTGGTTCCGCGGCGCGCATGGCGATGTGGGCGGGCAGCTGGGGGATTTCGCGGCGGCCCGGCCGCTGGCGAACATCCCGCTGGTCTGGATGCTGGACCGGGCCGAGGCGTTGGGGCTGGCCCTGCCCGACGGCTGGCGGGCGCGGTTCCCCTGCGACCCCGAGGCGCCGATGGTCGGGACCTTTCGCAGCTGGGGCAAATGGTTCCTGCTGCGCCGTCGCCGGGTGTTCGGTCGCGACCGGTCGGAACGGCTGCATCCGACGGCGATGGCGGCGGCGGGAAAGCGTTGGCCGCGAGAGGTCGGAATCGGGCTTCAAGCCGCCCCGCCAGAGACATAGGCTGGGCGCGACGCCAAGCCGGAGCCTGCCAATGAGAACCCTCACCGTCGCTGCTACCCAGTTCGCCTGTTCGTGGGACCTGCCCGCCAATGCCGACCGCGCCGAGGCGCTGGTGCGACAGGCAGCGGGGCAGGGCGCACAGGTCGTGCTGATCCAGGAGCTGTTCGCCGCCCCCTATTTCTGCATCGAGCAGCATCCGAAATACTTCGACCTCGCGCAGCCCATCGACGGTCATCCGCTGGTCGTGCGCTTTGCTGATCTGGCAAGGGAACTGGGCGTGGTGATCCCGGTCAGCGTGTTCGAACGCGGGGGGCAGGCCTTCTTCAACTCGGTCGCTGTGGCCGATGCGGACGGTCGCGTGCTGGGGGTCTACCGGAAAAGCCATATTCCCCAAGGGCCGGGGTATGAGGAGAAATACTACTTCTCGCCCGGGGATACCGGGTTCCGGGTCTGGGAGACGGCCTATGGGCGGATCGGCGTGGGCATCTGCTGGGACCAGTGGTTCCCGGAATGTGCGCGGTCGATGGCTTTGCAAGGGGCCGAAGTCCTGTTGTATCCAACCGCCATCGGGTCGGAACCGCCCGCGCCGGGCTATGACAGCCAGCCGCATTGGGAGACGGTCCAGCGCGGCCATGCGGCGGCGAACCTGATGCCGGTCGTCGCCTCGAACCGGATCGGGACCGAGGTTGCGCCGGACGGGCGCGAGGTGACGTTCTATGGGTCGTCCTTCATCGCCGACCATACCGGCCAGCTGGTAGCCAAGGCCGACCGGCAGACCGAGGGCGTGCTGGTCCATCAGTTCGACCTGGATGCGATTGCGGCCCTGCGCGCGAGTTGGGGCCTGTTCCGGGACCGCCGGACCGACCTTTACGGCGCGGTCCGGACGCTGGACGGGAACGCATAAGCTCCTCGCTCCGCTGGCGCGTCGCTCCTCGCAAGCGCCAGCGACGGGACGGCGTTTCAGGCCGCCTTCAACTGATCTGCCATCTCGTGGTTGCGGTCACGGTGGCCGGCCTCGTCGGCGCGGACGGCGACGACCACGTCGCGCAGGCGGGCGTTGGGACCAAGGTTCCAGTAGTCGATGGCGATCTGCGGGGCGGGGACGTTCTCCACCAGACCGGCGTCGATCTGGGCGAGATACTGGGTGTAGCTGACCACCGCCTCTTCCTCCAGGTAGCCCACGATCCGGTGCGCGATGCGGGGGGTGAAGAGATACAGCCAGAAGTAGGCGTTATAGAAGATCGCCTGACCGAACATGATGATCCCGCGTTCAAGCCGCGAGGGCTGGGCGACGTGGATGAAGGTCATCAGGTGCATGCGTTCGTTGTCGGCCTCTTCCAGAAGCTCCCTGATCCAGCCCTGGTCGTCGCGGATGTGGCGCAGGGCCTTCAGGTGCTGGAGAAGTCCGCCGACCATGCCGGGGACGGCCGCGACGGTTTCCAGAACAACGGCCCGGTGGCCGTAGCGTTTGGAGAAAAAGGCATCGGCGAAGAGGCGCATGAACTTGACGGTCTTCAGGGCGACGCGGTCACCGAAACTGGCGGGCGCGTGGTGGGCCGTCAGGTCGGGGTAGGTGTCTTTCATGGTCATACTCCACAAGCGAAAGCACAGCGTGGATATGGGGCGTTCCCGACGAAAAGCATCAGGCATCACCTGCGGCGTGACAGCGCATGAAAAAGGCCGCCCGAAGGCGGCCTTTTCGGTCTGGCAGCAGCCCTCAGCGGTGCCGCAGATCGACGTAATCCCTCTTGGCCGGGCCGATGTACAGCTGGCGCGGACGGCCGATCTTCTGGCCCTTCTCGGCGATCATCTCTTTCCACTGGCTGATCCAGCCCACGGTGCGCGACAGGGCGAAGATCGGCGTGAACATCGCGGTCGGGAAGCCCATCGCCTCGAGGATGATGCCGGAATAGAAGTCGACGTTGGGGTAAAGCTTCTTCGAGATGAAGTACTCATCCTCCAGCGCGATGCGCTCCAGCTCCTTGGCGACCTGGAGAAGCGGGTTGTTCTCGATGCCGAGAAGCCCCAGCACCTCGTCGGCCGATTCCTTCATCACCTTGGCGCGCGGGTCGAAGTTCTTGTAGACCCGATGGCCAAAGCCCATCAGGCGGAAGCCCGAGTTCTTGTCCTTGGCCTTGGCAATGAATTCCGGGATCCGGTCGACGGTGCCGATTTCCTTCAGCATCTCCAGGCATGCCTGGTTCGCGCCGCCATGGGCCGGCCCCCAGAGGCAGGCGATGCCGGCCGCGATGCAGGCAAACGGGTTCGCGCCCGAGGACCCCGCCAGACGCACGGTCGAGGTCGAGGCGTTCTGTTCGTGGTCGGCGTGGAGCATCATGATGCGGTCCATCGCCTTTTCCAGGATCGGGTTGACCACATAGTCCTCGGCCGGGACGGCGAAGCACATGTTCAGGAAGTTGCCGGCATAGCTTAGGGCATTCTTCGGGTAGACGAAGGGCTGGCCCACCGAATACTTGTAGGCCATCGCGGCGATCGTCGGCAGTTTCGCGATCATCCGGATCGCAGCAACCTCGCGCTGCCAGGGGTCATTGATGTCGGTCGAGTCGTGGTAGAAGGCCGCCATTGCGCCGACCACGCCCACCATTGTCGCCATCGGATGCGCGTCGCGACGGAAGCCGCGGAAGAAGTAGTGCATCTGTTCATGCACCATCGTGTGACGGGTCACGCGGCTGGTGAAATCGGCAAGCTGGGCTGCCGTCGGCAGTTCGCCGTAAAGCAGCAGGTAGCAGACTTCGAGATGGGTTGATTTCTCGGCCAACTGCTCGATCGGGTAACCGCGATACAGAAGCTCGCCCACGTCGCCGTCGATGTAGGTGATCGCGCTTTCGCAGGCGGCAGTCGAGGTGAAGCCCGGGTCGAAGGTGAAGACGTCCGCCTCGCCATAGAGCTTGCGAATGTCCAGCACATCGGGGCCGAGAGTGGGTTTGTGCACGGGCAGATCGTAGGTCTTCCCGTTCAGTTCAAGCTTGGCGATGGTGTCCGACATGGTTCTCCCCGGTCATGGCGGTCGTCCCCGGGCAGGGGGGCGGCCATTGGCTATCCTGCACCCCGGCTGGGGTGGGTTCAAGGCCGGGGGGCGGGCCTTATTCGGCGGCGTCCGACAGCCTGGCGACGGTTTCTTCCCGACCGATGGTAAGCATCATGTCGTAAACCGAAGGTGTAACAGTTCGACCCGCAAGTGCGGCCCGCAGAGGCGCTGCCAGCTTCCCGAAGCCGATGCCGTTTTCGGCAGCAACATCGGTTAGGATCGGCTCCAGAGCCTCCTTTGTCCAGCTAGCATTTTGCAGGCGCGGCGTCAACGATTTCAGTATACCACGGGATACCGTATCGAGAAACTCGATCGCCTTCGGGTCGGGACGGATGGGTCTTTCGATCAGCAGAAATGCCGCCTTTTCCATGAGTTCCGGGAAGGTCTTCGCGGATTTCTTGAGGAAAGGCAGGGCGGCTTGCATCCGGGTTTCTTGCATCGGTGTCAGCACTTCCTGGCCCGATGCAGCCAGGAAGGCCTTCAGTTCATGCAGCAGCGCAGCATCTTCGGCCATCGCCATGTGGTGGCCGCAGGTGTTTTCCAGCTTCTTGAAATCCAGCCGCGCGGGGGCGCGCCCGATGCCCGACAGGTCGAACATCTTCATCGCCTCGTCGCTGGTGAAGATCTCGGCATCGCCATGCGCCCAGCCCAGCCGCGTCAGGTAGTTGCGCATCCCCGCCGCCGGGTAGCCCATCGCCTGATACTCCTCGACCCCGGTCGCGCCGTGGCGCTTCGACAGCTTCTTGCCGTCCGGCCCGTGGATCAGCGGTATGTGGGCCCAGACTGGCACCGTCCAGCCCATCGCGTCATAGACCATCTGCTGGCGGGCGGCGTTGTTCAGGTGGTCGTCGCCCCGGATCACATGGGTGACGCCCATGTCATGGTCATCGACCACCACGGCCAGCATGTAGACCGGCGTCCCGTCGGACCGCAGGACGATCATGTCGTCCAGCGTCTCGTTCTTGATGACCACGCGGCCCTGGACCTGATCCTCGATGATCGTCTCGCCGGTGCGGGGGGCCTTCATGCGGATGGCGTAGGGGGCATCCGGGTAGGTCGCGGGATCGGCGTCGCGCCAGGGGCTTTGGAAGACGGCGTAGCTTGCCCCTTCCGCCTCGCGCGCGGCGCGGTAGGCTTCGATTTCTTCCTTGGTAGAAAAGCACTTGTAGGCCGTTCCTCGCGCAAGCATTTCGCGCGCGACCTCGGCGTGGCGGTCGCGGCGTTCGAACTGGCTGACGACGTCGCCATCCCAGTCAAGGCCCAGCCAGGTGAGGCCGCGCAGGATTGCCGCCGTCGCCTCGGGGGTGGATCGTTCGCGGTCGGTATCCTCGATCCGCAGCAGGAACTTGCCGCCGCGGCCGCGGGCGTAAAGCCAGTTGAACAGCGCCGTCCTTCCCCCACCGATGTGCAGATAACCGGTCGGCGAAGGCGCGAAGCGGGTGACGACTTGGGCGGACATCGGGCGTTAACCTTTCGGAAACCATGGCAGGCGTAGGATCGGCCCGGGTTTAGGCAATCGCGGGATGGGAAACAAGGTGGCGCCCGACGGCTGGATCGCGGGAAGGCTTCTTTGGCCGCTTGAGGCGCTGCAGACCGCGCGCGGCACGCTGTTTCCCTGGATCACCGTCCTGATCGGCTGCGGGATCGGGGCTTGGTTCTCGGTCCTGCAGGAACCGGGTGCGGGAAGCTATGCGGTCGCGGCGCTGGTGCTGGCGGCGGGCGCGGGATTTGCCTGGCGCGGGGACACGCTGGCCCGTCCGCTTGCGCTGGCCGCTGCAGCGCTGGCCGTTGGCTGGCTGGCCGCCGGGATCCGCGCCCATTCGGTCTCTGCCCCGATGCTGGACTTTCGTTACTATGGCCCGGTCGAAGGGCGTATTGTCGGTATCGACCGCTCGCAATCCGACGCTCTGCGGTTGACGCTGGACCGGGTCGTCCTGCGCGAAGTGGCGCCGGACCGGACGCCGGATCGGGTGCGGGTCTCGCTTCAGGGCGATCAGCCCTGGCTTGATCCGGTGCCGGGGCAGGTGGTGATCCTGACCGCTTCGCTTGCCGCGCCGGAAGGGCCGGTAGAGCCCGGGGGCTTCGACTTTCGCCGCATGGCGTTCTTCGAACGGCTGGGGGCGGTCGGCTATACAAGGACTCCCGTCCTGCTCCTGGAAGAGCCGGAGGTTGGCGCCCTGCCGATCGACCGCCTGCGCAGCCATCTGACCAAGGGGATGCTGGCCCATATGGACGGGCAGGCGGGGGCCTTCGCGGCGGGGGCAATGACCGGGGACCGGTCGGCCATCACCGAAGAGACCGTCGCGGCGTTGCGGGACTCCTCTCTGGCGCATCTGCTGGCGATTTCGGGGATGAACATGGCCTTCCTGACGGGCTTCGTCTTTGCTCTGTTTCGCTATGGGCTGGCCTTGATCCCCTTCGTGGCTTTGCGGGTGAATACCAAGAAGGTGGCCGCCGTCATCAGCCTTGCCGTTGCCCTGTTCTACCTGCTGCTTTCAGGGGCAAACGTGGCGACTGTGCGTGCCTTCATCATGATCGCCGTCTTTCTGGGTGCGGTGCTGTTGGACCGTCGCGCGCTGACCCTGCGGTCGGTGGCGATTGCGGGGGCAATACTGCTGCTGGTCCAGCCGGAAAGCCTGTTGAACCCTGGCTTCCAGATGTCCTTTGCCGCCACCATCGCGCTGATCGTGGGCTCTGCGGCACTGGATGGCAGCGTCTACCGGCAACGCCTGCCGCGCTGGCTGATGCCGGTCTTCACACTGGTGCTCAGCTCGGTGATCGGCGGCTTTGCCACCGCGCCCTATGCGGCGGCGCACTTCAACCGGTTCACGGACTATGGGCTTCTGGCAAATCTTCTGACCGTCCCGGTCATGGGGGCAGTCATCATGCCTGCGGGCGCGCTGGCGGCGCTGCTGGCCCCCATCGGGTTGGCGGGGCCGCCGCTTTGGGCGATGGAGCAGGGCGCGCGCTGGATTCTGTTCGTCGCGCACTGGATTGGCGGGCTTAAAGGCTCGGTCACCGCGATCCCGGCGCCGGGCCCCGGTGTGCTGCCCCTGTTCACGCTGGGCGCGCTGTGGCTGATCCTGTGGCGCGGGCGACTGCAACTGGCCGGCGTCCTGCCGGTGCTGGCCGCCTTCGCGCTGTGGGCGATGGCAGACCGACCGGCGCTGCTGATTTCGGGGGATGGCAAGCTTCTGGGCTTGGCCGGTCCAGAGGGGCGGGCACTGTCGGCGGCAAAGGGTGGGGGCTTCGCGGCGGAGAACTGGTTGCAGAACGATGGTGATCTGGTGGAGCAGGGGGCAGCGGCGGAACGGCCGGGGTTTGATGGGCCGAAAGGTGAGCGGCGCTTCGAACTGGCGGGCCTGCGCGGCGTCCAACTGAGCGGCAAGGGTGCCGAAGCGCGTCTGGGCGAGGCCTGCACGGGGGAAACGCTGGTGATCCTTGCCGCAAGGGCAGAGGCCGCTCCGGCAGGGTGCCGACTGATTGATGAGGCGGTGCTTGCGTCGACAGGACCTCTGGCGCTGTGGATTGCCGAGGACGGCGTCCGGATTGAACGCACCAAGCTAGCTCACAGACTGTGGTCACCGCCTGCGCCGCAGGTGAAATTGCCGGATCTGAAAGTGAAACCCGTCGCGCTGGCCGGTCAGTAGCTGCGGATCAGCCCGACGAGGCGGCCCTGCACCTTGACCAGATGGTCGGGGAAGACCCGCGTCTCATAGGCCGGGTTGGCAGCTTCCAGCGCGATCATGTTGCCGCGGCGGCGGTAGCGTTTCAGCGTGGCTTCATGATCTTCCACCAGCGCCACGACGATGTCGCCGTTGTCGGCGGTCGACTGTTCGCGGATCACCACGATGTCGCCGTCGTTGATCCCGGCCTCAATCATGGAATCGCCTTTGACCTCAAGCGCATAGTGCTGACCCTTGCCGTACAGCATCGACCCGGGGACCGCGACGTGGTGCGACACTTCCGAGATCGCCTCGATCGGCACACCGGCAGCGATCCGACCCATCACGGGCAGTTCCATCGCGTGCACGTTCGACACCGGCATCGCGCCGCGCGGCGGATCGACCTTGTCGCCGGTGATGACCTTGGGCGAGAAGCCGGTCTTCTCCATCGCCTCGGGCAGCTTCACGATTTCCAGCGCGCGGGCGCGGTGGGCGAGACGGCGGATGAAGCCGCGTTCTTCCAGCGCGGTGATCAGCCGGTGGATGCCCGACTTGGACCTCAGGTCAAGCGCATCCTTCATTTCGTCGAAGGAGGGCGGCACCCCGTCGCGGTCCATCCGCGTCTTGATGAAGTCGAGAAGTTCCAACTGCTTGCGTGTCAGCACGGGGTTCACTCCCACATCATGCGTTTACACAATGTTCTGCCCGTGTTCCCGGTTTGTGTCAAGAAATATCCACAAGCGTCTAAAGCGGCAGGTAGGAAACCGTGTCCCCGGCGCGACAGGCGGGGGCCTCGATGGGCCGGATAAGGAGTGCATCCGCCTGCCCAAGGATCGACAGCAGCGCCGAATCCTGCCGGTCGAAGGGCGCGATCTCGGGCATGCCGTCGGTAGGCGTCAGACGTGCCCGCATGTAATGCGCCCGGGGACCGTTCGACGGCAGGTCCACCGCCAGGCGGGCCTTGCGGGCTTGCGGTGCGGGGGCAGGCTGACCCAGCATCGCGCGCACCATGGGCAGAAGGAACAGATGCCCGCAGACGATGGCGCTGACCGGGTTGCCCGGCAGTCCCAGCATCGGTACGCCGTTCAGCCGCCCCGCCATCAAGGGCTTGCCGGGGCGCATGGCGATCTTCCAGAAGGCATGCTCCAGCCCGGCGGTCTTTCCCACCAGGTCATGATCCCCGACCGAGGCCCCGCCGATGGTCACGATCAGGTCGGCGCCCTCGGCCAGGCCCAGGACCGTGGCCAGCTCCTCGGCATTGTCCCGCGCGATGGGAAGCAGGCGGGCATGGCCACCTTCGGCCTCGACCATCGCCTTCAGGGCAAAGCTGTTCGAGGCGATGATCTGGTCGGGGCGGGGGTCTTCCCCTGGCATCACCAGCTCGTCGCCGGTGGCAATGATTGCGACGACGGGCTTGCGGGTCGCCTGAACCGAGGGGACGTTCATCGCGGCCAGCAGCGCCAGGTCATTGGCGCGAAGGCGGCGGGGTGAGAGGCTGTCTCCGGACCGGAAGTCCTGTCCCGCCGGGCGGATGTGGCTGGCGGTGTCGAGGCCTTCCTTCAGAAGGATCCGGTCGTCGAGCCGGACCACATCCTCCTGGATGATGACCCGCGTGGCCCCTTGCGGCACCGGGGCGCCGGTGAAGATGCGCACGGCCTGTCCCGGGCCGACCTGACCCTCGAACGCATGGCCCGCGCCCGCCTCGCCGATCACCAGGAAATTGTCGTCCGGTCCCGGGTTGCCCGCGACGGCATAGCCATCCATCGCCGACGCCGGGAACGGGGGCTGATCGCGGGTGGCAACAGCCGGGGCGCACATCCAGCGGCCCGCGGCCTCCGCAAGCGGTACGGCTTGCGGCGGCAAGCGAGAGGCAAGGGCCAGGCAGCGGGCAAGCGCCTCTTCAACCGAAATCATCAGGTCGCCTCGTAACGGCCTGATTTACCGCCATCTTTCAGGATCAACCGGATGCCGTCGATCACCATCGACTTCTCCACCGCCTTGACCATGTCATAGACCGTCAGCGCCGCCACGGACACAGCCGTCAGCGCCTCCATCTCGACTCCTGTCTGGCCCGAGGTCTTCACGGTCGCCTCGATCCTGACACCGGGAAGGCCCGGGTCGGCGGTCAGCTCCAGCGCGACCTTGGTGATGGGCAGCGGATGGCAGAGCGGGATCAGCTCGGAGGTCTTCTTGGCCGCCATGATCCCCGCCAGCCGCGCGACAGACAGGACATCGCCCTTCTTTGCACGACCTTCGGTGATGAGCGTGAGGGTCTCAAGGCTCATCCGAACGGCACCGACGGCGACCGCGACGCGATCGGTGACCGGCTTGCTCGACACATCGACCATATGGGCCTGGCCCCGGTCGTCGAAGTGCGAGAGGCCAGTCACAGCCCGCCCTGCGCGGTCAAGGGTTTGGCAAGGATCGCCCGGGTTGCGGCCGTCACGTCCGCCTGCCGCATCAGGCTTTCGCCGATCAGGAAGCAGCGCGCGCCGTATTGGGCGAGGTCGGCGAGGTCGTCCGCCGTGTAGAGCCCGCTTTCGGCGACGATCATCCGGTCTTCGGGGACGCGGCGGGCCAGACGGCGGGTGGTCTCCAGCGTGACCTCGAAGGTGTGGAGGTTGCGGTTGTTGATGCCGATCAGCGGAGATTTAAGCAGCGCGGCGCGGTCCAGTTCCGCTTCGTCATGGACCTCGATCAGGACGTCCATGCCAAGGGCCATCGCGGCGGCTTCCAGGTCGGCGGCCTGCGTGTCATCTAGCGAGGCCATGATGAGCAGGATGCAATCCGCGTTCAGCGCGCGGGACTGGGTGACCTGGTAGGGATCGTAGAGGAAGTCCTTGCGCAGGCAGGGCAGGGACACGGCGTCATGGGCGGCGACAAGGTATTCGTCCGCGCCCTGGAAGCTGGGGGCGTCCGTCAGGACCGACAGGCAGGTCGCCCCCCCGGCCTCATAGGCTTTCGCCAGCGCCGGAGGGTCGAAATCGGGGCGGATCAGGCCCTTGGAGGGGCTCGCCTTCTTGATCTCGGCGATCAGGCCGTAGCCGGTCAGCGTCGCGTCCTTCAGCGCGCGGGCAAAGCCACGCGGAGGGGCGGCGGCCCTGGCGGCGGCTTCGAGGTCCGACAGCGGCACGGCGGCCTTGGCCTGGGCCACTTCCTCCAGCTTGTAGGCCTTGATGCGGTCGAGGATCGTGGTCATCGGCGGTCTTTCTCAGGCATTCGTCAGGCGGCGCAGGGCCTCGACCTTGGCTTTCGCAGCGCCGGAGTCGATGGACTCACGGGCCAACGCCACGCCCTCGGTCAGGGTTCCCGCCTTGTCGGCCACCAAAAGGGCAGCGGCGGCGTTGAGGAGGACCGCGTCGCGGTAGGCCCCGGGTGCCCCGTCAAGAAGCGCGCGGAAGGCTGCCGCGTTTTCCGCCGGGGTGCCGCCAAGGATGGCTTCGAACGGGTGGGGCGTCAGCCCGGCGTCTTCCGGGTGGACGGTGAAGTCGCGCACCGCCCCGTTTTCGACGGCGGAGACGGAAGTTGGTCCGCAGATGGTGATCTCGTCGGTGCCGTCCGAGCCGTGGACGAGCCAGGCCTTCTCGGACCCCAGGGTGAGGAGCGTTTCGGCCATTGGACGGATGAGCGCGTCGGAGAAGGCGCCGGTCAGCTGGCGCTTGACCCCGGCGGGGTTGGTCAGGGGGCCGAGGATGTTGAAGATCGTGCGGGTGCCAAGTTCGGCGCGGACCGGCATGACATGGCGGATCGCCGGGTGGTGCATCGGGGCCATCATGAAGCCGATCCCGGCTTCGGCCAGGCACTTCTCCACGATGTCAGGGCCGACCATGACGTTGAGGCCAAGTTCGGTCAGCGCGTCGGCCGCGCCGGATTTGGAGGAGAGGTTGCGGTTGCCGTGCTTGGCGACGGTGACACCGGCTCCGGCCACGACGAAGGCGGTGGCGGTGGAGATGTTGAGCGTGCCCTTGCCGTCGCCGCCGGTGCCGACGATGTCCATGGCACCGGCCGGGGCCTTCACGGCGTTGCATTTGGACCGCATCACCGATGCCGCGGCGGCGTATTCGTCGACCGTCTCGCCCCGGGTGCGAAGCGCCATCAGGAAGCCGCCCATCTGGGCGGGCGTTCCTTCGCCCTCGAACAGCGCATTGAAGGCGGCTTCGGCCTCGGCGCGGGTGAGGGGGCGGTTGGCGGCAATGCCGATCAGGGGCTTGAGGGTGTCGCTCATGCCGGGACCTTGGCTTTCGCTTCGTCAAGGAAGTTCCGCAGAAGCTGGTGGCCGTGTTCCGAGGCGATGGATTCCGGGTGGAACTGGACGCCTTCGATCAGGTGGTGGCGGTGGCGCAGGCCCATGATCGTGCCGTCTTCGAGCCAGGCGGTGACTTCGAGGTCGGCGGGAAGCGTGGCGCGGTCGACGACGAGGGAATGATAGCGGGTCGCCTGGAAGGGCGAGGGCAGGCCGCGGAATACGCCTTTGCCGGAATGGTACATGGTGCCCATCTTGCCGTGGACGATCTCGTGGCAGCGGACGACGTGGCCTCCGAAGGCCTCACCGATGGTCTGGTGGCCGAGGCATACGCCGAGGAGGGGGATGCCGACAGTGGCGGCGGCCTTGGTGAGCGGCAGGCAGATCCCGGCGGCGGCGGGATCGCAGGGGCCGGGGGAAAGGACGATGACCTCCGGGGCCATCGCGATCACGTCCTGGACTTCCAGCGCGTCGTTCCGCTTCACGACCACGTCTGAGCCAAGCTCGCCCAAGTAGTGGACGAGGTTGTAGGTGAAGCTGTCGTAGTTGTCGATCAGGAGGAGCATGGCGGACCCTAGGCGCGGCTACCGGCTGGTTATCGCCGATGCGGGGGGCGGTGTAAACCGGGGTTTCTGGCCGGCTGTCCACGCCGGACGGATTCTGTGGCCTAGGGAAATCAAGGGGTTGGGCGGCGGCCTTTGCGTGGTCTTTACCATGTGGCGAGCTCCTCGCTCCCTCCGGTCGTTCCTCGCGGGGACCACCGAGGAGCGACCGGAGGGAGCGAGGAGGCCTCAGTCGTGGTGGATCACGTCGTCATCGGCAAGATAGGTCCCCGAGTCCACGGCGATCAGCACGACCGGCAGCCGTCCGGGATTTTCCAGGCGGTGCGGTCGGCCCAGCGGAATATGCGCGGCCTCGCCCTCGACCAGCAGCCGGGTCAGGACGCCGATGGTGATCTCGGCGGTGCCCTCGACGACGACCCAGTGCTCCGACCGATGCATGTGGGATTTCAGAGAGGTCGACTCACCCGGGGCAAGGCGCAGCGACCGGACGCGGAAGCGGCTACCCTCGACCAGCACAACGGCAGGCGCCGGTCGGGCCTGGCCTTCAGCGTCGAAAGCCGTGGCGGACGTCTCGGCAAAGCCCTTGGCGGGCGATCCGTCCATTGTGTCATCTCCTTTCCCCATGTCGGCAGGGTCGCAGCATGATGGTGAACCGCCGATTAACGGCTCTGGGTCATTTCAGGGCATTTTGGGGGCAGAGGTGACGGGTGCAAGGGCTGCCGCAGCTTTCAAACAGAGCGGCTGACGGCGCGAAGGCCTTTTGTCGGGCCACTCTGCGTGAAGGACGCAGAGTGGCCCGGGTCTTACTGCAGCGGGGATTTTGACGAAGGGAAAGCCGTTTCCGGTTTCAGGTCCAGTCCAGCACGACCTTGCCGGAAAGACCCGAGCGCATCGCGGCGAACCCCTCCTGGAAGTCGGCCACCTTGAAGCGGTGGGTGATGACGCGGCGGATGTCGAGGCCGTTTTCCAGCATGGCGATCATCTTGTACCAGGTCTCGAAGATCTCGCGGCCGTAGACGCCCTTGATGGTGATGGCCTTGAAGACGATGCGGCTCCAGTCGACCGGGGATTTGCCCGGCGGGATGCCCAGCATGGCGATGCGGCCGCCCATGACCATGTGTTCGACCATCTGGTCGAGGGCTTGCTGGGAGCCGGACATCTCCATGCCCACGTCGAAGCCTTGGGACATCTTGAGGCTGGGGTAGACGGACTTGAGGTCAGTAGTCGCGACGTTCACCGGCACCACGTCGGCAACCTGACCCGCAAGGTCAAGCCGGGCCTGGTTGATGTCGGTGATGACGACATGCCGCGCTCCGACATGGCGGGCGACGGCGGCGGCCATGATGCCGATGGGGCCTGCGCCGGTGATCAGGACGTCTTCGCCGATCAGGTCGAAGGAAAGCGCTGTGTGGACGGCGTTGCCGAGGGGATCGAGGATCGCGCCGATCTCGTCGTCGATGGCGTCGGGGAGGGGGACGACGTTGAAGGCAGGCAGGCGCAGGTATTGCGCGAAGGCGCCGGGTTCGTTGACGCCGATGCCGCGGGTTTCGGGGTCGAGGTGGAACTTGCCCGACCGGCTTTGGCGGGAGGTCTTGCCGATCAGGTGGCCTTCGCCCGAGCAGCGCTGGCCGATCTCCAGCCCTTCGACGTTGCGGCCTTTGTCCACGATGATGCCCGCGAATTCGTGGCCGGTGACAAGCGGGACCGGGACCGTCTTCTGCGCCCAGGCGTCCCAGTTCCAGATATGGATGTCGGTGCCGCAGATGCCGGTCTTGTGGATCTTGATGAGGACGTCGTCGGGTCCGATCTCCGGGACGGGGCGGGTTTCCATCCAGAGGCCCGCTTCGGGTTTGGACTTGGCGAGGACGGTCATTTCGTTGGGGCGGTGGTCGGTCATCTTCCGGTGTCCTTCGCAAGGGCAAGCCAGGTCCAGCTGATCCCGGCGGCTGCGGTTTCGGCGTCATGGGCGGGGGCGTCATGACGGCGGAGGAGCGCCAGCCCTGCGGCGGCGGCGCGGGCGGTCTCGGCAGCAGGGTCAAGGTCGTGCAGGGGGGCGCCAGCGGGGACCGGGCCGCGGCGGAGGGCGAGGAAGAGGCGACCGTCCGGGGTCAGGAGAGCGGCCAGTCGCTGGAGTGCCTGGTCGCGCGCCGCAGGGTCGAGGTGGTGCCAGACGGCGTTGACAAGGATCAGGCCGAAACGTCCCGAGAGACCCGCAAGATCAGGAAGCGCGCTGTCCACGACAGTAGCGGACGGGGCGCGGGCGACGATCATCTGACGGAACTGGGCGACGGGTTCGGCGGCGGTCACGGCATGGCCGCGCGACAGGAACCAGTCGGTGTCGCGGCCACTACCGGCGCCGATGTCGAGGACCGGGGCCGGTGGGGTCGGGATGAGGTCGATCAGCCCGGCGAGGACCGTGTCGGTCGTCACGCTGTCATAGCGGCGGGCCATCGTGGCGGCATTGGCGGCGTAGATTGCAAGCGCAGGGTCTTCGGTCATCCGAGGACTCCCGTGGCTCTTCCGGCGGCGGTGAAGGCGTCCAGCGCAAAGTCGAGATCGGCGCGGGTCAGGGCCGCGTTCATCTGGGTACGGATGCGGGCCTGGCCTTTGGGGACGACGGGGAAGAAGAAGGGCGCGACATGGACGCCGCGGGTGTTGAGGTCGGCGGCCATGGCTTGCGCGAGTTTGGCGTCGCCGAGCATCACGGGAATGATCGGGTGGTCGCCGGGGAGGAGGGTGAAGCCTGCGGCGGTGAGGCCCGCTCGCCAGTAGGTCGCGTTCGCGGTGAGTTGGGCGCGGAGGTCGTCGGCTTGTTCCACGATGTCGAGCGCGGCCAATGCGGCGCCGACGACAGCGGGAGGCAGGGCGTTGGAGAAGAGGTAGGGCCTTGCGCGCTGGCGCAGGAGGTCGATCACCGGCTGCGGGCCGGCGATGTAGCCGCCCAGGGCTCCACCAAGGGCCTTGCCGAGGGTGCCGGTGAGGATGTCGACCTTCACTCCGGCACGGGCCGGGGTGCCTGCGCCTTTGGGGCCGGTGAAGCCGGTGGCGTGGCAGTCGTCGACCATCACCATCGCACCATAAGCGTCTGCCAGGGCGCGGATTTCGGGGAGTCTGGCGTAGTAGCCGTCCATCGAGAAGACGCCGTCGGTGGCGATCAGGATGAAGCGGGCTCCGTCAGCCTTTGCGGCCTGCAGTTGGGTCTCCAAGTCGGCCATGTCGCTGTTGGCGTAGCGGTAGCGTTTCGCTTTGCAGAGCCGGATGCCGTCGATGATCGAGGCGTGGTTCAGGGCGTCGGAGATGATGGCGTCTTCGGGGCCGAGGAGGGGCTCGAACAACCC
Source organism: Rhodobacter sp. SY28-1 (assembly GCF_005222785.1). Classification (GTDB taxonomy): domain Bacteria; phylum Pseudomonadota; class Alphaproteobacteria; order Rhodobacterales; family Rhodobacteraceae; genus Tabrizicola. The sequence goes on from NZ_STGH01000003.1 coordinate 146,411, forward strand.
GCCGTTGGCATCGAAGCAGGCGGCGAAAAGGATCGTGTCGTCCTGGTCCAGGTAGGCGGCGAGGCGGGTTTCCAGTTCGCGGTGCAGGTCCTGCGTTCCGCAGATGAAGCGGACCGAGGCCATGCCGAAGCCGTGGTCGTCCATCGCCTGTTTCGCGGCGGCGATCAGGCGGGGGTCGGAGGCCAGCCCGAGGTAGTTGTTGGCGCAGAGGTTCAGCATTTCGCGTCCGGCCATCCGGACATGCGCGCCTTGGGCGCCAGTGATCAGTTGTTCCCGTTTCATCAAGCCGTCAGCGTCGATCTGGGCGAGGGTGGCGGTGATGTGGTCGAGGAAGGCAGTGGCGTCCGTCATGGCAGAACCCTTTCCGGTTTGGCGGAAAATGGCAGATCGTGGGTCGTGTGTCAACTTGACGGATTTTTGTCCGCCATAGTGGAAATCAGCTGTCCTGGACGATCAGGATGGCACGGGCGGCGCCCTGGGCTGCGATCTCGTGCGGGCGGTCGGCGGGGTAGCGGGCGACGTCTCCCGGATTCAGGTCGTCGGTCGCATCGCCGGAGGTGACGGTCAGGCGGCCTTCGAGGACGGTCAGGTGCTCGCGGCAGCCGGGGGAATGGGGGTCGGAGGTGAGTTTGGCGCCTTCACGAAAGGCCAGTTCATAGACCTCGTGATGGCCGACGGACTCGGGGGCGGAAAGGATGCGGATGGTGACGCCGTTGCGCTGGATCACGGGGGCGGCGCTGGCGCGGGTGATCTCGATCCCGGGGGCGGGGCGGCCTTCCAGAAGGCCCGCGAAGTCAAGTTGCAGGGCCTGGGTCAGCGCCCAGAGCGTGGCGACGGTGGGCGAGGATTCGCCGCGTTCGATCTGGCTGACCATGGAGCGGGAGACGCCGGAGAGTTTCGCGGCGGCGTCAAGCGACAGGCCGCGGGCTTTCCGCGCGGCGCGGAGGGAGGCGGCGAGGCGGTCGTGGATGTCGGAGCGGTCGGCCATGCAGGCATGGTGGCGGGGATCAAGGGGGGCGTCAATCTGCGGGGAGGCTCGTCGTCGATTTCGCCGCTTCTCGCTGGCGCGCGACGAGGAGACGACGTCGACCAGAGAGCGGTCGGTCAGGTGCCGCAGAAGGTGACGTATTGGCCGAAGCCGGTGGGGGCGGGGAGCATGAAGGGCTCGGCTTCGGCGAAGGGCGTCTGGATCGCGGCGAGGAGCGCGTGGAAGGGGGCCATGTCGCCCTCCGTCGCGGCAGTCAGCGCCGCTTCGACCTTGTGATTCCGGGGGATCACGGCGGGGTTGGCGGCGGCGAGGCGCTGGGCCACGCCGTCGCCCGCGCGTGTGCGCCAGCGCGGAAGCCAGGCCTCCATCGCGGTGAAATCATCGAAGAGGGGGCGGAGCATGGCTTCATCGGCGAGGCGGCGGAACGTCAGGGTCCAGTCGGCGCCTGCCATCGCGGTCAACAGATCGTCGGCCAACTGGGCGTCGCCCGCGTCTTCACCCACAAGGCCCAGCTTCCGGCGCATCATGGCCAGCCAGTCCCGGCGGTAGCGGGCGGCGATGCCGGTCAGGCGGTCGTTGGCGATGTCGATGGCCGTATCCCGCGAGGGGTCGAGGAGCGGGACCAGCGTCTCGGCCAACCGGGCAAGGTTCCAGCCGAGGATCAGCGGCTGGTTGGCATAGGCATAGCGGCCCTGGTGGTCGATCGAGGAGAAGACGGTGCCGGGCGCATAGCCTTCCATGAAGGCGCAGGGACCGTAGTCGATGGTCTCACCGCTAATCGCCATGTTGTCGGTGTTCATCACGCCGTGGATGAACCCAAGGCCCATCCAGTCCGCGATCAGGCGCGACTGGCGGGCGATGACGGCGTCGAGAAGCGCGAGATAGGGGTTATCGGCGCCAGCAAGGTCGGGGTAGTGGCGGGCGATGGCATAGTCGGCAAGCTGCCGGACCTTGTCGCCTTCCCCCCGGGCCGCGAAGAACTGGAAGGTCCCGACGCGCAAGTGGCTGGCGGCCACGCGGGCCAGGACCGCACCGGGAAGCTTTGTCGCGCGCCAGATCTCCTCGCCCGTCGCCACGACGGCGAGGGAGCGGGTGGTGGGGACGCCCACGGCCGCCATGAACTCCGAGATCAGGTATTCGCGCAGCATCGGGCCGATGGCGGCCTTGCCGTCGCCGCCCCGCGAAAACGGCGTGCGGCCCGAGCCCTTCAGCTGGATGTCGAACCGGCGGCCATCAGGGGTGATAACCTCGCCGAGAAGATGCGCCCGGCCGTCGCCGAGTTGCGGCGAGAAGCCGCCGAACTGGTGGCCGGCATAGGCCTGTGCGATGGGGTCGGCGCCCGGCGGCAGTTCGGCGCCGGAAAACCAGAGGGCGGCTTCGGCTTCGGTCAGATCAAGACCGAGATCGGCGGCAAGCTTGCGGTTCAGGACCAGAAGCTTCGGCGCCGGGGCCGGGTCGGGGGCCACGCGCAGAAAGGTGTTCGGCAGGTCGCGGGCATAGGAATGATCGAAGGCGATGGTCATGGGTGGCCCCTTTCCGGGCAGAATATGGGCCGCCGGGGTCGGCTCGCAAGACGGGGGCGCGACGCACAAAATCCTTAAGGAAGGATTTTGACAAATTTCTTACTAAAGAAATTTGGCCTGACCCGGTTGCGACTGGAAGGAAGTGGTCGGGGCGGAGGGATTCGAACTCTCGACCTACGGTACCCAAAACCGTCGCGCTACCAGACTGCGCTACGCCCCGACGCAGCCCCTTTAGCGGGATCGCAGCGGAATGAAAAGGCTTAGCCTTCGCAAGGCCAGGCGGCCGTTTGTGCCGGGATCGCCGGATGGCGCAGCACGGCGCCGGGAGCGATGCCCAGCCTGGCCGCAAGGCCGCCGTTGATTTCCAGCACGAACATCACCCCCTCGCCCCCGTCGATCGGAGACAGGTCCCCGGGGATCGCGTTCGCATGGACCCGGGTGACGGTGCCCGTCACATCGGCAAAGACCATGTCCAGGGGAATCAGCGTGTTCTTCATCCAGAAGCTGGGTCGCCGGGGCGAATCATAAACGAACAGCATCCCTTCCGAGAGCGGCATCGTCTCGCGGAACATCAGCCCCTGCGCCCGTTCGGCATTGTCATCGGCCACTTCGACCACGAAATTCTCGCGCCCGCCCTCCCAGCGGACATCAAGCCGGCCGGGGGCGCAGGCCGCATCGGCCCAGGCGCTGCCCGGAACGATCAGCGCAAGTGCCGCCCAGAGGCGCGCGCCTGTCATGTCTTGGTGCGGTTGGCGGCTTCCCACGAGACGACCTGCACGGCCATCCGCCCACGCCGCCCGTCGATGATGCGCAAGGCCACCGCCTCGCCCGCCGTCAGATCGGCAAAGCCCGAGACCCGCAGCACTTCGGCATGGACGAACACGTCTTCGGGCCGTCCGAAAACATTGGCAAATCCAAAGCCCTTGCCCTTGTCGAACCACTTGACCCGGGCCGGTTCCAGATCGAGCGCGAGGATGTCTTCGCTGACCATCTGCGCCGCATCCTCGCCAAACGGCAGGATGACGCCTTCCGGCGGGTCGATCCGCAGCACCTCGACCGCCTGAACCCCACGCTGCGTCTTTTGGATGCGCACTTCGATTCCGGCCCCGTCAGCGACGGACCCCTGGCCGAAGTTCCGCAGAACGTTGGCATGCAGCAAGATGTCGGCGTCAGTCTGATCCGAAACGATGAACCCGAAACCCTTGGATGGATCAAACCACTTTACGCGACCATGCACGAGTTGCATGACCTCTTCTTCTTCCGTCATTGACAGAGCCTTCTCCCCAGAATGAGCCCTAGATCGCACTGATGGCGGAAATGGCCTGCCGGGATCAAGGGCAATTCAGCAGCCGGGATACAAAAACTGTTCTTTACGTCGAAAAGTCAGGGATTCAGACGGGTGATCTCCCAGTCTGCCGCTGCGTCATGTTTGCTCCAGCGGAAACGGTCATGCAACCGGAATGCGCCGTCGGCCCAGAACTCGATCTCGACCGGATGGATGCGGAAGCCGCCCCAGTAAGGCGGGCGGGCAGGGTTCGGTCCCTTGGTGATGGCAACCTTTGCCGCCTCGGCCATCAGCGCCTCACGCGAGGTCAGGGGCTGCGACTGCTGGCTGGCCCAGGCCCCAAGGCGCGATTTCAGGCTGCGGCTGGCAAAGTATTCATCGGCCTTCGGACCATCCTCACGGGTCACGCTGCCGCGCACGCGGATCTGGCGGCGCAGGCTTTTCCAGTGCAGCACGAAGGCCGCCTTGCCCGAGGCTGCGATCTCCTGCCCCTTTTTCGAGCCGTAATTGGTGTAGAACACGAAGGCATCCGCTTCGATCTCTTTCAGCAGCACCATGCGGACGTTGGGCAGGCTGTCGGGGTCGACCGTCGCAAGTGCGATGGCGTTGGGATCGTTCGGCTCGCTCGCCTCGGCCTCGGTCAGCCAGGCGCGCGCGATGGCGAAAGGGTCACTGCCCGCGAAGATGCCGGTCCGGTCCATGAAAACTCCTTGCCCTGGGCGTGACGGGAACGCTTGCCGTAGGCGGAGGACCTGCCTTGAAGGAAGTCCCGGCTTCGCCTACACGTCTTTGGCAACGAAAAGTGGGTGAGGGGCCGGGAATGTCAACTGGACTGATGCAGGGCAAGCGCGGGCTGATCATGGGCCTGGCCAATGACAAGTCGATTGCCTGGGGCATCGCGCAGGCGGTGGCTGCGCAGGGGGCAGAGCTGGCGTTTTCCTATCAGGGCGAGCAGTTGAAGAAACGGGTGGAGCCGCTGGCGGAAAGCCTGGGCAGCCCGAAGCTGTTCGAATGCGACGTGGCAAGCGACGAAAGCATCGATGCGCTGTTCGCCGCGCTGAAGGCGGAGTGGGGGCAACTGGATTTCCTGGTCCACGCCATTGGCTTTGCCGACAAGAACGAGTTGCGGGGCCGCTATGTGGATACCAGCCGCGCGGGGTTTGCGCTGGCAATGGACATCTCGGTCTATTCTTTCACGGCCGTGTGCCAGCGGGCGGCGGCGATGATGCCGGCCGGGGGCAGCCTGTTGACGCTGACCTATTACGGTGCGGAAAAGGTCATGCCGCATTACAACGTCATGGGGGTCGCCAAGGCAGGGCTGGAGGCTTCAGTGAAGTACCTGGCCGAGGATCTGGGGCGTGACGGCATCCGGGTGAACGCAATCTCTGCCGGGCCGATCAAGACGCTGGCGGCCAGCGGCATCGGCGATTTCCGCTATATCATGAAGTGGAACGAGCTGAACTCTCCGCTGCGCCGCAACGTGACGCAGGAAGAGGTCGGCAAGGCGGCGCTGTATCTGTTGTCCGATCTGGGGTCGGGCACAACGGGCGAGAACCTGCATGTCGATGCGGGCTACCACGCCGTCGGCATGAAGGCGATCGACGCGCCGGACATCGACCTGGTGACGGGCCGGAAAGAGGGTGGCCAGTGAGCAATGCCGCCTTCCTGGCCTTTGCGGGGCTGGTGTTGTTCGCGGTCGTCTCGCCCGGGCCTGCGGTGCTGATGTCGGCGCGGACGGGTCTGACGGAAGGCTTTCGCACCGGGGTCATGCTGGCGCTGGGCATCGCCTCGGGCGCGGTGATCTGGGCCTTGGCGGCGATATTCGGGCTGCACCTGATCTTCAATGCGGCGCCGTCGCTTTTGTGGGCGCTGAAGATTGGTGGGGCGGCTTACTTGATGTGGATGGCCTGGCATCTGTGGCGCGACGCGAAAATGCCTTTCATCGCCGATGACGCGCGGCCCGTGCCCCGGTCGCCCTTCGCGGCTTACCGTCTGGGGCTTTGGACGAACCTGTCGAACCCCAAGGCCGTGGTCATGTATTCCTCGATCTTCCTTGGCACCATCAGCCCCGGCACGCCCACCTGGGTGCTGGCCTGCCTGATCGCGATGATCCTGCTGATGGAGACCGCCTGGAACAGCCTTGTCGCCCGCATCTTCTCGATGGACCGCACACGGGCGGCCTATATCAGCCTGAAAACCGTAATCGACCGCTGCTTCGGGGCCGCGCTGGCCCTGCTGGGCGTCAAGATCGTCGCCACCTGAGGGAGAGACCGATGTCCGCCGACCGCCTGCCGCATGAAAAGGGGTTTCACGTCAGCTGGGACCAGATCCACCGCGACGCCCGCGCACTGGCCTGGCGGCTAGACGGCAAGGGGCCGGGCGAGGGCGGGACCTGGAAGGCCGTGGTCGGCATTACCCGGGGCGGGCTGGTCCCGGCGATGATCGTCAGCCGTGAACTCGACATCCGCGTGGTCGACAGCATCTCGGTCAAGTCCTACCACTCCGGCGGCGGCAAGGCCGACCAGCGCCGTGAAGCGCAGGTCATCAAGGCTCCGAACCCGGACGTGATGGGCGATGGCTCGGGCGTGCTTATCGTCGATGACCTTGTGGACAGCGGCAAGACGCTGGAGCTGATCCGCAGCCTGTATCCCAAGGCGCATTTCGCCTGCGTCTATGCCAAACCCGAGGGTGAGAAGCAGGCCGACACCTACATCACATCCGTAAGCCAGGACACCTGGATCTTCTTCCCCTGGGACATGGCGCTGCAATACGTCCAGCCGATGCGCGGGGCGGATTGATCAGTCGTGCAGGTGGCGGTCCACGTCCTGCGCGCCGTGCAGGATGCGGATCACGTCCAGCCGGTCGGGCAGGTCGCGGCACCAGATGACGTGTTAGCCGCATGGCCGCTTCATCAACCCGGGACGCACAGTATCAGCGCGTCCTTTTCGGAACCCCGCAGCAAGGGACTCTATCTCTGCGACAATGCTGAGGTGATAGCGGTCCGCTTGGGCACGGGACCAAGTGTCGAATGTGTAGACCCAGATGCCTTCGAGGTCCAAAGTGGCCCTTGGTGACAGGCGATAGGGTTTACCTGCCATGCTTGCCGTCGTACTTCGCATGCATCCGCATCAGGAATGCCTCACTGTCAAACGGCTGCGGCTCGCCCGATTCCTCCCCCTCGATCAATGCGGCTTCCAGGGCCTTCACTTTCGCTTCATGCTCTTGCAAAAGCCGCAGGCCCGCCCGCACCACCTCGCTGGCCGAGCCGTAGCGGCCTGACTTGACCTCGGTGTCGATGAAGGCCGTGAAGTGGTCACCAAGCGAAATCGAGGTGTTGCGGGGCATGGGCACAGTCCTTTTCTTGCTCGATCAATCCTTATACCAACATGTACCAAAATTCAATATCGACCGCCGCATGAGAGGGCTTGCAACTGGCCGCCATCCCGCGACACTTTGCGCGACCACCCGGAATGGAAACACCCGCATGACCCTGCCGCTGAACCCCGCCTTCGCCGCCACGGAACCGCCCCCGGTGATGGAGGCGCGGCGTTGGATCCAGGGCGTCACATTTCCTGCCGACCGCCCGCTGATCAACGTCAGCCAAGCCGCGCCGGTCGACAGCCCTCCCCTGGGTCTGCGGCAGGCTTTGGCGGAGGCCGCGCTGAACGATCCGCAGGCGCATCTCTACGGCCCCGTCCTGGGGCTGCCCGCCTTGCGCGAGGAAATCGCGCGCCAGTGGTCGGCCTCTTACGGCGGCAGCATTGCCCCCGCACAGGTTGCGATCACGCAGGGCTGCAACCAGGCTTTCTGCACGGTGATGGCGACGCTGGCGGGGCAGGGGGACGAGGTGATCCTGCCGACACCGTGGTACTTCAATCACAAGATGTGGCTGGACATGGCGGCGGTGAAGACGGTGGCGCTTGACACCGGACCGACGCTGATCCCCTCGGCCGAAGCGGCCGAGCGGCTTGTCACCGACCGGACCCGCGCCATCGTGCTGGTCAGCCCGAACAACCCGGGCGGGGTGGAGTATCCGGCGGAAACGCTCGCCGCTTTCCGTGACCTGTGCCGGGCAAAGGGCCTTGCCCTGATCGTGGACGAAACCTACCGCGATTTTGACAGCCGGTCAGGTGCGCCGCATGATCTATTTGCCGATCCTGATTGGGCCGATACGCTGATCCATCTCTACAGTTTCTCCAAGGCCTACCGGCTGACCGGGCATCGGGTGGGGGCGGTGATCGCCAGCGAGACCCGGCTGGCCGAAGTGGAAAAGTTCCTCGACACCGTCGCGATCTGCCCCAGCCAGTTGGGCCAGATCGGTGCCTTGTGGGGGATGCGCAACCTGGGCCAGTGGGTTGCGGGGGAAAGGGACGAGATCCTGTCCCGCCGCGCCGCGATGGTCGAAGGGTTCAAGTCGTTGCCGGGCTGGAAGCTTCTGGGTTGCGGGGCCTATTTCGCCTATGTCGAGCATCCGTTCGACATGGCGTCGGACTTGCTGTGCAAGCGGCTGGTGACCGAGGCCTCGCTTCTGATGCTGCCGGGGACGATGTTCCAGCCCGAAGGGTCCGAAGCCGGGCGCAGGCAGATCCGCATCGCCTTTGCAAACGTCGATGCCAAGGGCATCGCCGAGGTGATCCGGCGGCTGGCGGCCTTCCGGCCCTGACGGTCATTTGACCCGCCCAGGGCCCGGGCGATCTTGACCTTGCCCCCCGGGGGCCTTCCCACTATTCACCTGATCGAACCATTCCGAAGGCAGAGCCATGGCGAAGACCCCGACCGAAGAAGGCAAACGTCCCCGCGGCAAGGCGCAGGAGGCGGCGGTCTGGGTGCTGATGGGGATGCTGATCCTCGGCCTTGGCGGCTTTGGCGTGACCAGCTTCGGCGGCGGCGTGACCAGGGTCGGAAGCGTCGGCGACACGGACATCACCACGGACGACTATGCCCGCGCGCTGCAGACGCAGATCAACGCGTTGTCGCAGCAGTTCGGGAAGCAGATCTCGCTGCAAGAGGCGATGGCCTTCGGCATCGACCAGCAGGTGCTGCAAAGCGTCATCACCCTTGCGGCGCTGGACAACGAGACAGCCCGCGTCGGGGTCTCGGTGGGCGACGAGGTCGTGGCGACAAGGCTCATGGGGATGGACAGCTTCAAGGGCGCCTCGGGCAGCTTTGACCGCGAGGCCTACCGCTACACGCTGGGCCGCAACAACCTGACCGAGACCGAGTTCGAGACCAACCTGCGCCGCGACATCAGCCGCGAGTTGTTGCAGGGCGCGGTGGGGGGCGGGTTTGCCGCGCCGAAGGCGCTGACCGACACGATCTATGCCTGGGCCGGGGAACGGCGCGGCTTTTCCACCCTGCGGCTGTCCGAGGCGGACCTGACCGCGCCCGTGGCCGAGCCGACGGACGAAGAGCTGAAGGCGCATTATGATGCCAACATCGACCGCTTCACCAAGCCCGAGGCGAAGCGGATCACCTATGCCTCGCTGCTCCCTGAGGCGATCGCCAAGGACCAGCCGGTCGACGAGGCGCTGTTGCAGAAGCTGTACCAGGACCGGATCGGCGAATTCGTCGTGCCCGAACGCCGGATCGTCGAGCGGCTGATCTACCCCGACCAGGCGGCGGCGGATGCGGCGCGGGCGGAACTGGACGGCGGCAAGCCCTTTGAAGAGCTGGTCTTGGCGCGCGGCCTGACGCTGGAGGATATCGACCAGGGCGATCTGACGAAGGACGAGCTGGGTGGGGCCGGTGAGCCGGTCTTTGCCGCGGCCGAGGGCGATGTCGTGGGCCCCGTGGTGACCGACCTTGGCCCGGCGCTTTACCGCGTGGTCTCGGTCCTTGCGGCCGAGGAGACGAGCTTCGAGGACGCGCGCGAGACGCTGGCCATCGAGTTCCAGACCGACGCGGCCCGCCGCCTGATCGCTGACCAGGTCGAAACGATCGACGATCTTCTCGCCGGGGGGGCGACGCTGGAAGACCTGACCAAGGAAGCGGGCCTGCAGCTTGCGACGCTGGACCATGTCCCGGGGCAGCAGGGCGAGGCGGTGATCGAGGGGTATCCGGCCTTCCGCGCGGCGGCGGATGCGGTTCAGGCCGAGGATTTCTCGGAGGCGATCCTTCTGGAAGATGGCGGCGTGGTGGCTCTGCGGCTGGACGAGATCGTCCCCGCCGCACCGATCCCCTTCGACGAGGCAAAGGACAAGGTGGCCGAGGACTGGCGCAAGGACGCGGTCGCCAAGGCCCTGTCCGCCCGGGCGGCCGAGATCAAGACGGCGTTGGAAGGGGGCGCGGCCATCGGCAGCTTCGGCATCGTCGACGTGACGGCCGAGACCGCGCGCAACGGCTTTATCGACAATGTGCCGGATGCCTTCCTGGCCGATATCTTCAAGATGGACGAGGGCGGCGTGCAGGTGTTCGAGGCCGAGGGCTTCGTCGCCGTGGTGAAGCTAGACCGCATCCTGCCCGCGATGACCGAGGGCGAGGATGCCGCGGCGATGCAGGAGGCGCTGGCCGCGCAGGCGCAACAGGCGATTGCGGGCGATGCCTTCGCCGCCTTCACCAGCGCCCTGACCGCCGAGGCCGGGATCACGCTGGACCAGACCGCGATCAACGCCGTCCATGCGAGCATGCCCTGATGCAGCTGTCGCCGGGATTTGCCGAATTCGAAGCGGGCTGGAACGCGGGCAAGAACCAGATCGTCTGGGCGCGGCTGGCGGCTGACCTAGATACGCCGGTCAGCCTGATGCTGAAGCTGGGCGATGCGCGGTCCGACACTTTCATGCTGGAATCGGTGACCGGGGGCGAGGTTCGGGGCCGCTATTCCATCGTGGGGATGAAGCCGGATCTCGTCTGGCGCTGCCGGGGCACGCAGGCCTCCCTCAACCGCGAGGCGCGGTTTGACCGGCAGGCCTTTGTCGATCTGCCGGGACATCCGCTGCAGACCCTGCGCGATCTGCTGGCGGAATGCCGGATCGAGATGCCGGACGGGATGCCGGCGGTATCGGCGGGCCTGTTTGGCTATCTTGGCTATGACATGATCCGGCTGGTGGAACATCTGCCGGACGTGAACCCCGATCCGCTGGGCCTGCCCGATGCAGAACTGATCCGGCCCTCGGTCGTGGCCGTCCTGGACGGGGTGAAGGGTGAGGTGACGGTGGTGGCACCGGCCTGGGTTTCCTCGGGCCTCTCGGCGCGGGCGGCCTATGCGCAGGCGGCGGAACGGGTGATGGACAGCCTGCGCGATCTGGACCGGGCGCCTTCGGCCGCGCGCGACCTGGGCGAGACTTCGCCGGTCGGCCCGGCGGAGTCCAACTTCACGCATGACGGCTACAAGGCCGCGGTCGAGAAGGCCAAGGACTACATCCGCGCGGGCGACATCTTCCAGGTCGTGCCCTCGCAACGCTGGGCGCAGCGCTTCACCCTGCCGCCCTTTGCACTCTACCGCTCGCTGCGCCGGACCAACCCGTCGCCCTTCATGTTCTTCTTCAACTTCGGCGGCTTCCAGATTGTCGGCGCCAGCCCGGAAATCCTTGTCCGCCTGCGCGACGGCGAAGTCACCGTCCGCCCCATCGCGGGAACCCGCAAGCGCGGCGCGACGCCCGAAGAGGACCGCGCGCTGGAGGCGGACCTGCTGGCCGACCCGAAGGAACGGGCCGAGCATCTGATGCTCTTGGACCTGGGCCGCAACGACGTGGGTCGGGTGGCGAAAGTCGGCACCGTGCGACCCACGGAAACCTTCATCATCGAACGCTACAGCCACGTCATGCACATCGTGTCGAACGTGGTGGGCGAGATCGCCGAGGGTGAGGACGCTTTGTCGGCGCTGCTAGCGGGGCTGCCCGCTGGCACGGTGTCAGGCGCCCCGAAAGTCCGGGCGATGGAGATCATTGACGAGCTGGAGCCGGAAAAGCGCGGCGTCTACGGCGGCGGTGTGGGCTACTTTGCGGCCAACGGCGAGATGGACTTCTGCATCGCGCTGCGCACGGCGGTCCTGAAGGACGAGACGCTGTATATCCAGGCGGGGGGCGGCGTGGTCTTTGACAGCGACCCCGAGGCGGAATATCAGGAAACCGTCAATAAATCCAACGCCTTGCGCCGGGCGGCCGAGGACGCTGGCCGGTTTGCCGGGCGCGGGAACGGCTGACGGGGCGTTCTTTCGCGTGCCTCCTCGTTCGACGCCGTCTCCTCGTCGGCCGGACGCCAGCGAGGAGGACGAAGTCAAACGACGAACGGAGATCAGTCGACCCGCAGCACTGCCGTGACCGGCGCCAGCACCACGGTCGCGGCCTTGCCCTCGACCGTCCATTCCAGAAGCGCGGCCACCGTTTCCGGCGTGGCGGTGCCGACGACGCTGACCCGGCCATCCTGTCCGGCCTTGAACACCGCCCGGTCCAGCAGACGACGCGTGGCGACCTTGTCAGTCCCGGCCGTATCCAGATCGCGGAACACCACGGCGGCCTCGAGATCCTCGCGCCGGGCGACCTGATCGGCGGCGTTCAGCCCTTCGTCCCGGGTCAGAAGACCCCGGCCTTGCGCCTTCAGGATCGGCACCACGGCGCTGGCCAGACCACGGTTGTTCTGGAAGGCCGGATCGGCAAGGTCCATCGCGGCCACAGCTTCGGGCAGGCCCTGTTCCATCGACTGGAACGCCACTTCGACATCCGCAGGCTGCGCGCCCTCGGCGATGCCGGTGACCAGCATCACCACCTCGTGCCCTGCAGCGCGGTAGATCGCGGCGTGGTCGGGGGTGGCCGGGTCCAGCGGGTCAAGCGCGAAGCTGACCGGGAAGGGCAGGGCGGCCAGCGCCGCGCGGTCCAGATCGGCATTGCCCTGGTCGATCAGCACGATGGCCAGCGGCGGCTTGGCCTCGGGGTTCTCGAAGCTGGCCGCGAACTGCGCGATCGGGCGCGGATCGGTCGGGACGGCGGCCGGATCGGTTGCGACCTCCTCCTCCGCAGCGGCCTCGTTGCCGCGGCGGATGACGACGCCGTCCTTCTTGCCGATCAGGCCCGGCGCGGGAGCAAAGGTCGAGCCGCTGCCCTCCTCCTCGGTCGCGGCCTCGGTGCTGGCATCGGGGGCCAGCGGATCCGGTGTCGCAGCCTGACCGGGCATGCCTTCGGGCTTCTGGCCCGGCATGTCCGGGCCTTCGCCTTCGGGGGCAAGGATCTCCGGGGCGGGCATAGGGTCCGCGGCGGGCGGGGCCGGCTCAGGCTCGACGGCCATTTCTGGCGCTGCTTCTGGGGCTGCTTCCGGGGCAGGGGCCGGAGCAACCTCTGGTTCCGCATCCGGGGCAGGGTCGGCGGCTGATTCCGGTGCTGCTTCCGGTGCAGGGGTGACCTCTGGCTCCGGTTCGGGCGTGGTCTCTGCCGTCGTGGACGGGGTCTGTTCCGTGGCAGGTTCCGGGTCCGCCGCCGGGACCGTCGCCTCGGACGCTTCGGTTGCCGCTTCGGGCGCTGCCGGAGCGGCCTCTGTCGCAGGTTCCGCAGTCAGCTCGGCCGCTGGCTCTGGAGTCGCCTCGGCAACAGCCTCCGAAGCGGGTTCAGGGGTCGCCTCCGGCGCGGGCGCAGGTTCTTCGGTTGCCTCCGGCGCAGTGGCGTCCGCGGCAGAGGCCACTTCGGTCTCGGCGGCGGGTGCGGACTCTGCCGCAGGCTCGGCCGCAGGTTCGGCTGCCGGAGCAAGCTCGACTTCAGGCTCTGCGGCGGCGGTTTCTGTCGTGGCTGGGTCTTCGGACGCAGCAGCTGCGACTGCGGGTTCGGCGGGTTCCGCTGCTTCGACCACAGGTTCCTCAGCCACCGCCTCGGCGGCGGCTTCTTCCTCCACGGTCTCAGCCGCAGGTTCGGGGGCTGCCGGTGCCTCGGCCGCTTCGGCGTTGGCCAGCTTCGCCCCGGGAGGCGCTACGGGATCAGGCGCCACAGCAGGGGCATCTGCGGTGGTCTCGGACAGCGGCGCGGGCGTCTCGGAGGCTTCGGGGGCAGGCGTATCGGTCACGGCAGGGGCCGCAGGTTCGGCCACTTCCACCCCAGGAGCCTCGGGAGCGGCGGGCTCGGTCGTTGCGACCTCGGGTTGAGGCTCAGGGGTGGCCTCGGCCTCCGGCTCTGCCTCGGCGGCATCAGCGTCGGCCTCCGGCTCGGCATCTGCAGCCTCGGTCGCCGCCCCGGCATCCACCTCGGTTGCCGCGGGCGCCGTGACCGCGTCCTCGGCCACCACCGCGACCGGAGCGTTGTCATTCGCCGGCTGCAGCGGCGAGACCGCCGATCCGATCACCAGGCCGCCCGCGACCAACAGGCCGCCAGACACCATGCCGAGTAGGAATTTGCCGACCACCTGTGCCTCCTGCTCTTGCCCCGCTGCGGTCCGGACCCAGGTCCCGCCACCGCACAGTCCCGCCCGCCGGTTCGCCCGGCGTCTTGCTTCTGACTTGCCGCACTATAGCCTGCGGTTGCGAAGGCTTCACCCCTTTTCGTACAGGCGTCAACATCTTGCGCGAAAACTGCGGCATCGCTGCGCAGTTTGGGGAATTCAGGAGCGGGGACGGAAGTGGAGGCGGGCACCACCAGTAATGCCGTAAGGCAGGCGCAAGGCTTCTTGATCCGTAAGTTGCAATCAGAAGGCTGGACGAGGTTCTTCTGGACGTCCTTCCGCGGCAGTACGGTGATGTTATGGTCGCCCGTGCAACCCGGGCGAGCGCATGTCCTGCGAACTGGTGGACGAGCCTGGCCAGCACCGAAGGCTCATCGAGGCGACGGAAACGCGCCGTCTCGCGTGCACATTTACCGCGGTTGATGGCGAGCATCAGCCTATGGCGGGCGGGCACTGCAACGGCGGGATCAGCGCCAGAGGACCGCCCTCGAGGGATCGGCAGAGCTATGCGGTCGTGGAAGCGCTGATGCCATTGACCGGCACGTCGAAAATGCGGGAAGGCGCGCCGGACCCTCGGCTGCGGCACCTCCGGCCCAGGGTGTCATCATCGTGCGGGAAGCGGTCGTTCGCCAGAAACTGGACGGCGATCCGCGTTCCCGTCCGGGACGCTATGGACGAGCAGACGCAGGCTTGACTGCGTCGCTTCAGTGCAGTCCGAACTCGGCCATCAGGCGCTTGCGCATTGCCACGAAGCGGCTCTCGCTTCGGTCCCTCGGTCGCGGCAGGTCGATCTCGATGAGGCGAGGCAGCGCGCCCTTGGCCTTGGGTAGCACCAGCACCCAGTCGGACAGATAGATCGCCTCCTCCAGGTCATGCGTGACCAGGACCATCGTCACTTTTTCTTCGCGCCAGATCCGGGTCAGTTCCTCCTGCATGGTGAGTTTGGTCATTGCGTACAGCGCACCAAGCGGTTCGTCGAGGAGCAGAATCTCCGGCTGCACCGTCAGGGCGCGAGCTATACCGACCCGCTGCGCCATGCCGCCGGAAAGCTGGCGGGGATAGGCGGCCTCGAAGTCGCCCAACCCTACCAGCCGAATGTAGTGGCGGGCGCGGGTCTCGGCCTCGGCCTGGGTCAGACCGCGCACGGTCAGGCCGAATGAGACGTTGCCGAGGACCGTGAGCCAGGGCAGCAGGCGCGGCTCCTGGAAGATGACCGCGCGTTCGGTGCCGACGCCCCGGACCGGATGGCCGTCGATCAGGACCTCGCCTGTGTCGGGCCGGTCGAGCCCCGCAAGAATGCGCAGTAGCGTGGTCTTGCCGCAGCCCGACGGGCCGACGATGGCCAGGGCCTCGCCACCGCGGATGTCGAGCTGCAGGTTCCGCAGCACGGGCAGGCGCTGGCCATTCAGCGCGAAGGATTTGGAGAGGTCACGAACCGTGACCTCTCCTCGGCGGGTATCCTCGACGACGTTCATGACCGCCTCAGTTGGTGACCGGGGCGTCGCCCGTCACATAGAGGATGTCCCTGGCGACCAGCTTGCCCTCCGGCACGGCACCTTGGCGTTCCAGAACATCGATCCAGAACTGGATGTCGCGTTCTACCGGCAAGCCGCCCTCGCGCACCCCGTAGCCCGCGAAATACTGCGCGACGTCGGCGTTTTCGCCGCGTTCGGCCAGCACGCGCGCAAAGATCGCCTTCGTCTCCTCGGGGTTTTCCCGGGCGTAGTCGAGCGCCTTGACCGAGCCGTCGACGAAGGCCTTGGCCTCCTCGGGGTGCGCCTCGATCCAGTCGCGGCGCAGGACAACGAAGCCGCCCGCGATTTCGCCTAGCACATCGGTGTCATCGAACACCGCTCGAAGGCCGCCGTTCTGCAGCGCGGCCCCGGTGAAGGTGGACTGCCAGTAGCCGAAGGCCGAAACGTCGACCTGACCAGACCGGAGGACCTGTTCCAGCTGCGGTCCCGGCACGACAATCAGATTGGCGCTGTCCTCGGGGAGGCCTTTCTGGTGCAAGGCCTCACGCACGACGTAGTCCAGGTGCGCCCCAAGGGTGTTCACCGCGATGGTCTTGCCGACGATGTCCTCGACGGACTTTATCGGGCTGTCGTCCAGCACGTAGAAGATCGACTGTGCGTCGTCGTTGATCCCGTTCGATGGGTACGCGGCGACAAAGTCGTTGCCCGCTGAAATGGAGTTCAGGACGGCGGCCGTGGCGGCCGAGCCGAGTTCAACGCTGCCACCAGCAAGGGCCACCAGCGAGGCAGGGCCACCCTGGGCATAGCCGACGTTCTCCAGAGTGATGCCGGTGCCATCGAAGTAGCCAAGTTCGGCGGCGAGTTCGTGGGCGGACAGGCCGCCCTGGCTGGCGAGATAGAGGATGGTGACGTCAGCCCAGACGGGTGTGACGGAAAAACCGAGTGCCGTGGTCAGCGTAAGGGTGCGAAGGTGTTTCATTGTCATTTCCTTTGGGTGCGGAGGGGATCAGTGGGTCAGGTCGGCCCAGCGGCACAGACGGCGCTGGAGCGTGACAAGAAGGGCGTTGGCAGTCAGGCCAAGCGCGGCAAGGAGGAGGATCGCCGCGAACATCTGCGGGATCTGGAAGTTGTATTGGGCGTTCATCACCTGGAAGCCCAGGCCCTTGTTCGCGCCGATCATCTCGGCCGCGATCAGGAGGAGGAGCGCGGTGGTGGCAGAAAGGCGCAGCCCGACGAAGATCGAGGGGACGCTGGCAGGCAGGACCACGCGGCGGAAAATCGTGGTGCGCGAGGCGCCGAAGGTCGCGGCCATCTCGATCAGCTTGCGGTCCACTTCCTTCACCCCGCCGATGGTGGCGAGGAGGATCGGAAAGAGGGTAGCCCAGAAGATCACGAAGACCTTTGACGCCTCGCCGAGACCGAGGAGGAGGATGAACACCGGATAGAGGGCCAGTGCCGAGGTCTGGCGAAAGAACTGCAGGATCGGGTCCAGAGCCTGCTCGACCGCCCGGATCTGGCCCATGAAAAGGCCCAGCGGAATGGCCAGGCCCACGGCGGCGGCGAAGGCGAGGCCCGACCGTTGCAGGCTGATCGCGATGTCGTCCAAGAGTGCACCCCCGACGAGGCCCTCCCACGTCGCAGCGAGGATTTTGTCGAGCGGCGGGAACACGGTCGGGTTGATCCAGCCCTGGGTGGAGCCGATCTGCCAGAACGCAAGGAAAGCCAGAAGCAGTCCATAGCGGTTGAACTTGGTCCTTGCGGCTACCGCCCCCCGGCGAAGGATTGCTGCGCCGGGGGGGACTTCGACAGAAGCCACAGGGGAGGAGTCGAGGCTCTGGAAGGTCATGGTCTAATCCGCCGCATGAGCCGAGCGACGCGCGGCCGCCCAGCGGGTTTCGGGGAAAGGAAGACCGAGGTTCTCGCGCAGGGTCCGGCCCTCGTAGGCAGTGCGGAACAGGCCCCTGCGCTGAAGTTCGGGGATCACCAGATCGACGAAGTCGGTCAGGCCGGTAGGCAACCACGGTGGAAGGATGTTGAAGCCGTCGGCACCTTCGTTCTGGAACCAGTCCTCCAGGATGTCGGCGATCTGGGTCGCGGTGCCGACCACGGTGAAATGGCCGCGGGCGGAGGCGACATGCTGGTAAAGCTGGCGGATCGTGAAGCCGTTCTCGTCCGCGATCTGGCGGATCAGCGCCTGTCGGGACTTCATTCCCTCGGTCGGGCCCACGGGCGGCAGAGGACCGTCAAGGTCGACGCCGGCCAGGTCCAGCGTGCCGCCGGTCAGACCCTTGATCAGCGCGATGCCGTCCTCTTCCAGGATCAGGCCGGTCAGGCGGTCATACTTCTCGCGCGCTTCGGCTTCCGTGCGGCCGACGAACGGCGAGACGCCGGGCATGACGAGGATATGGTCCGGGTTCCGCCCCAGTCCCCGCGCCCGTGCCTTGATGTCGCGGTAGAACTCCTGCGCGGTGTCCAGACGCTGGTGGGCGGTGAAGATCACTTCCGCCGTCGCCGCTGCCAACCCGCGCCCGTCTTCGGACTGTCCGGCCTGGACGATCACCGGATGTCCCTGGGGGCTGCGGCTGACGTTCAGGGGGCCACGCACCTTGAAATGCTCGCCCTTGTGATCGGCGTAATGGACCTTTTCCGGGTCGAAGAACCTTCCCGTCTCCTTGTCGCGCAGGAAGGCATCGTCCTCGAAACTGTCCCACAACTTCTTGACCACCTCGACATGCTCGGCGGCCCGGCGATAGCGGAAGGCGTGCGGGTGCTGCTGTTCAAGGTTGAAGTTGTGCGCGGCCGACTCCGTCGCCGTCGTCACCGAGTTCCACCCGGCCCGCCCGTCCGAGATCAGGTCCAGGGACGCGAACTTGCGGGCGAGGTTGTAGGGTTCCTCATAGGTCGTCGAAGCCGTGGCGATGAAGCCGAGGTTCCTTGTGAGCGGCGCGAGGGCAGAGAACAGCGTCACGGGTTCAAATCCCGCGACCTTGGCATTGCCGCCCTCGATCCCGCCGCCGAAGGCGATGGCCAGTCCGTCCGCCAGGAAGAAGGCGTCGAACAGGCCCCTCTCCGCCTCTTGTGCCAGCTTCAGGTTGAAGTCGAAGCTGGTCGCCCCGTCGGCTGGACTGTCGGGGTGGCGCCAGGCGGCGATGTGCTGGCCGCCACCGGGCAGGAAGGCACCCAGCCTGATTTTCTGGGGTCGGATCTTGCGGGTCATGGACTGTCCTTTCATCGGGCACGGGAGGGCCGGTCGCCGCCCGGTCAGGGCGAGGCGTCGGGATGTTGATAGGGGCAGGGGCTCAGGCGCCGACGAGGTAGACCTCGGGTATCGCGCGGCGGTCGAAGATGGGGGCAAGCTGGCCGACAGCCCGACCCAAGCGGTCAAGAAGCGCTGGCGAGGACGGCTGGCCTTCGGTGAAGTCGCGGTCGGCAGCGTAGAGACCCGTGGGCAGGGTCTGCGCCTCGAAGAACCCGAACAGTGGCCGCAACTGGTGCTCCATCACCAGCGCGTGCCGGTCACCACCGCCCGTCGCGGTCAGCAGGACAGGCTTTCCGGCCAGCGCCAGCGGATCGATCAGGTCGATCAGGTGCTTGAAAAGCCCCGTGTAGCTGCCCTTGTAGACAGGACTGCCAACCACAAGTGCGTCGGCAGAGAGGATCACCTCCAGCGCGGTGCGCGCCGAGGCGTCTAGGTCGGAAACCCGCCGCGCTGCGCCAAGAGAGGGGCTGAAATCGGCAAGGTCATAGACCGTTCCCGTCACCTGGAACTCGCTTGCGGCGGTGGCGACGACCGTCTGGACGAGTGTCCGGGTCTTCGACGGGCGATCCAGGTTTCCGGACAGTCCGATGATGGTGCGTGTCATGAGCGGGCCTCATCTCGATTCGTTTGATCGTGATTTAGCTTGCGCCTTGTGAGGGCCTCTGGCCATTCCATAGTCGGATTGGAAATTGGAAGAAATCTGTACCTTCAGGGACCCGGAATAGGATGGCACTGCTTCGCCGACATTCTAGCGCAAGCCCTTGCGGGAGCGCCAAGCAGCCAAAGGAACGGGCTGAAGCATAGTCCAAGGGAACGGCAACCCTGGGGCGAAGGCGACCGTGAGGAGGTGATGGGCGGAAAGCGGACAGTCGCAAGGCTCGGCCGACGCGAGAGCGATCTGCGGCCGATTTAGTAACTGCTGACTGTCCGAGCCTTTGTCTCCCTGACGTCTGCCAGGGATCTGGACAGCGCATTCGTGAAGAGACGAACGTCAGTCAGAAGCGATGCGAAGTGGAAGCCCTGGTCCAGCATCGACCGGACCATGGAGGGCGAGCCGGTGTGGACCCCGGCGATGCGACTGGCCGCCCGGGTTCGGGCCGCGATCTGGGTAATCGCCTCGATCACCTCTGCTGCGGTCGGTTCCAGGGTTGGCTCATGGCCGAGAGACAGGCCAAGGTCGGACGGGCCGACATAGACCCCGTCGATGCCCTCTACAGAAAGGATCGCATCAAGGTTGGACAGGGCTTCCCGGGTTTCGATCATCGCAAACACGGCAACCTTACCGTTGGCATTTCGGGCGTAGGCAGCACCATGGACCATGTTTGCCCGCGTCGGCCCGAACGAGCGCCCGCCAAGCGGCGCATAGCGCGCGGCTTCGACCAGCCGACGGGCATCGTCGGCGGTGTTGATCATCGGGCAGATCAGGCCGGAGAAACCCGCGTCGAGACATTTCATGATGATGCCGGGTTCGTTCCACGGCACGCGGGCCAGGACAGGCGCAGGCAGGCCCTGAAGCACTTGGCACATCGTCACCGCCATCTGGTAGTCGATCAACCCGTGCTGAAGATCCACCGTGACCATGTCGAAGCCCGCCCGACCCACGATCTCGGCCGTTATGGAGGAGGGGATGGCGCACCAGCCGTTCACGGCGGTGCCACCGTCGGCGAAGTGGGTCTTGAGGTCGGTGATCGGCATGGGTGGCGTCCTTCAGGCAAGCCAGTCGCGCAGGGCGCGGGCGGTGGCTTCGGGTTGTTCCAGGGGGGGCAGATGTGCTGCGTTGGCGATGATGTGAAGCCGCGAGTGCGGGATGAGGTCGTGCATCAACTGGTGGCGGTCCAGCGGGCACAGCCTGTCTTCTGCCCCCATCAGGACAAGGGCGGGGCCCTTGAAGGCCGCCAGTGTCGCCTGCTGGTCGGGTCTGTCGCGCAGGGCGCGGGACTGGCGGGCAAAGACCTGCGGTCCAAGGGTCAACGCCATGTCCATGCAGAGGTCGAGGATCGCGGGCTTGTTGGGTCCGGGGGCAAGGTAGTTCGGCTTCATGTCGTTGCGCATGACGCCCTCCAGGTCCCCGGCCAGCGCCCGGTCGATCTGAGGGGCGCGGCGGGCCTGGGCGGCGGCAGTCTCGGCCCGGGGATTGGTGTCGAGAAGGGCGAGCCTTGTCACGCGGTCAGGGGCCTGGCGGAGGATCTCCATCGCGAGGATGCCGCCCATTGAGAGGCCGGCCAGGGCGAAGCGGGGCGGGGCATCCGCCAGGAACTGCGCGGCAAGGTCGGCCATGCTGTCGGCGCCAGTCGGGATGTGGTGGAGGACCGGGACGCCGAGGTCGGCATCGATCCCGCCCCACATCCGGGTGTCGCACATCATGCCGGGGATGAGGACGAGCGGGGTCAACGGGGCCAAATTCCTTCGAAGGAATTTGCAAAACTCTTCGAAGAGTTTTGGCCCTTAGCCGACACGTCGCGCGCCTTCCTTGAGGGTGGCAAGCTTGGCCCAGGCGATTTCGGGGTCGACTGCGCCGAAACCTGCAAAGGTGCCAAAGCCGCAGTCCGACCCGGCGATGACGCGATCAGTGCCCAGGATGTTGGTGAACCGTTCAAGTCGCTGCGCGACGAGGTCAGGGTGTTCGACGAAGTTGGTCGTCGTATCCACCGCGCCGGGGATCAGGACCTTGTCGTCCGGGATCTCGGCCGCGCGGTCGCGGAAGACGGTCCATTCATGGCCGTGGCGGGGGTTCGCGGTTTCAAACAGGATATAGCGGGCGGGGACCGACATAAGGAGCGGGAAGACCTTGGCCATGTCGATGTCGCAGACATGCGGGCCTTCGTAGTTGCCCCAGCAGATATGCAGCCGGATGCGGTCTTGCGGCAGCCCTGTAAGCGCAATGTGCAGGGCCTCGACATGGGTTGCGGCGGTCTTCAGGAACTCGTCGTCGCTGAGGTGCGTGAAAAGCATGTGGCGCGACAGGGCGAGGTCGGGGCAGTCAAGTTGCAGGTCCAGCCCCGCGTCAAGGATCGTGCGGTATTCGTCGCGCATCGCGTCGGCGAGGGCGTAAAGGTAGTCCTCGCGGGTGCCGTAGAAGGCGTTCTGCAGGAACAGGCTGATGACCCCGGGCGAGGCTGCGTTCATGAAGCCGCGGTCTACCCCATGTGCGGCCATCGCGGCCTTGAGGTTGGCGATGTCCTTCTGCAATTCACCCTGGCCCTTGGTCGCGACAGGCCCCACGCATTGCGGGCGGGCGTATTTCGGGGTACCGCCCTCCTTGGCGAGGCGGTCGAGGAAGGTCGGAAACAGCTTCAGGTCGGCGGGCGCATTCCGGGGGCTGTCGCCGTCAAAGCCGGTGTAGCGGTCCTTGACGTAGGTCGCGTAGCTGATCTTCGACGCCTCGCCGTCCGAGACGATGTCGATCCCGGCCTCCTTCTGCCGCCGGACGTTTTCCATCACCGCGTCGGCCATGCAGGCGTAGAAAGCGGCGGGGTCGTAAGCGTCGCCCCGTTCGCGGGCGAAGAGGAAGTCCACCACCTTTTGCGGGCGGGGGAGCGATCCGACATGGGTGGCGAGAAGGGTCATGGCTGGTCCTTTCACGTCAGGTGGGCAGATTGCCCACCCTACGTTGCATTGGTCAAAGCAGGCGGCCGGTCAGGCCCGCGGGATCGTCGGTCGCGACGACGCGATACAGGCTGGCTTCCCCGGTCATCGATGGTGCGAGAGAGTGTTCCAGGCCCGGCGGTATCGCTGCCGTATCGCCGGGATTCAGCACGGTGGAGCCTTCCGACCACGACAGCCGCCAGTGGCCGCGCATCGGCATCAGGACCTCATGCTTGGTCAAGGTATAGGGCGTGTCGGGAATCGAATTGCGCGACAGGAAGTCCACGTCAAAGCCGGGGCGGTCGCGCAGCTTGCCGTTCGCGCCGATCACCTTGGCGGGCTGCCGGTCGGAGAGCGCCATCAGGTCCCAGTAGCGGGCGACGTGGTTCGGGATCACGTCGGCGGTCGTCGGTTCCGGGAAGGCCTTCAGCTCTTCCTCGGTCAGCAGCGGCATCGGCGGCACGCCCTCGGGCAAGGACTGACCCCTCTTGGTGTCGTAAAGCTTGCCGTTCCTGCCCAGCACCAGCCCGTAATCCTTGGCATCGGTGATCACCTGCGGCGCCCAGATCACCCCGCCCCCGGCATCGTCCCCTCCCAGGATCGCCATGATCATCCCGTAGTCGGTGCCGACGTTCTCGAACGCCCGAAAGATGCCGGTCGGGATGTTGAAGATGTCGCCTTCCTCGGCGATGAACTCGCCCGCCGTGCCCCAGCGGCCCCAGAAGAACCGCCAGCGGCCCTTCAGGACGAAGAACACCTCGGCCGTCCGGTGGGAGTGCAGCGAGTTCCGGCACCCCGGAGGCTGGCCGGCCGCGCCGATGTTGAAGCCGGGTGTCTCGCGAATGTGGACGTGCTGGTCGGGAGATTCCGACACCCCGCCGCCGATGATGGTGAAGTTCTCCTTCCGGTCGCTGCCCGGGGTATGGGCGTCGATGAAGGCGGTCTTGCAGGGCCGGAGGTCGCCATAGCGGACAATGCGGGCTTCCATCTCTTGCGGGGTCATTTCTTTTATCCTTGGTAGGAGTGGTCGGGGTGGCTGAGCAGGATCTGCTTCCAGATGGAAACCTCGTCCCACAGGCTGAATTCGCGGCGCAGGCCCCAGGGCCCGAACTCGGCATGGGTGAAACCCATGATGTGGACCTTTGCGCCGGTCGGGGCGCCGAACAGGCCAAAGCCGGTGTGATGCCCGTCCAGCGACCAGCGCACCGCCGCGCGGTCGGGCTGGCCGGGATCGGCGCGGCCGATCTGGTGGTGGATGGTGAAAGTGGCGTCGGGGAAGCAGGTGCGAAGCTGCATCCACTGC
Organism: Rhodobacter sp. SY28-1; assembly: GCF_005222785.1. GTDB lineage: Bacteria > Pseudomonadota > Alphaproteobacteria > Rhodobacterales > Rhodobacteraceae > Tabrizicola. The sequence goes on from NZ_STGH01000003.1 coordinate 170,185, forward strand.
GCTTCGGCAAAGGGGATGCCCCAGCCGGTGACGCCGCCCGCGTGCGAGATGTGGACTGCCCGGTCATAGCTTCGGCCGATGACGGCCACGTCCTTGGCCATGATGCCGGTCAGGATATCGGCCAGCCTCTGCCCCAACGGGTGGTCGTTGCCAAGCCCAGTATAAGGGCCGGGCAGGTCGATCTCGGGCGTATAGGGGCGGCGGGCCTTGTCGGTGCCGCCCTCGCGCGCAATCGAAGCCCGCGCCCAGGCTTCCGGGCTGTGGCCCAGCTGCCGGACCATGGACCCCATGTCATAGCAGAGCCATTCGTCGGTGATGACGTCGTCCTGCACGTAGCAGTCCGCGATACAGCGGGCGGCCACCACCTTGCCGGTCGGTGGGCCAAAGACCCCGTGACCCGTATGGGTGCCGATAATCATCGAGCGGTGGGAGGAGAGATAGCCGGTCGCCTCATCCCCCGACCAGATCACGTCATCGCCGTAGATCTGCCGGTCCGGGAAGGCGGCCAGCGAGGCCAGTGTGTCGTTGATGACATCGACGTTGCCGGTCATCACGCCCAGCGTGCTGCGGGCGATCATATCCTTGGCATAAGCCTGGTGCAGCGAGGCGATCTGGCGACCTTCCCAGATTTCCCAAGTGACGCCCTGGATGTAGTCGGGCAGTGTTGCAAAGCGCGAAGTCATTGGGAGTCCCTCAGTCTGCGGTCCAGCCGCCGTCGACGATCAGCGAGGTCCCGGTCACCAGCGCGGCGGCGTCCGAGGCGAGGAAGGCGACCGCGCCCATGATGTCCGTCACCTCGCCCACCCGGTCCAGCTTGATCTTTGACGCGATCCAGGCGGCGCGTTCGGGGTTGGCGAAGGTGGCGGCGGTCAGCGCAGTGCGGATGAAGGTCGGCGCGATCGTGTTCACACGGATGCCGTGCGGCCCCCATTCGATGGCCATGGACTTGGTCATCCCCTCGACCGCGTGCTTGGTGGCCGAATAGACCGCCCGGTCAATCCCGCCGACATGCGCCATCTGGCTGGTGATGTTGATAAGCGAGCCGGGCTTGCCCTCGGCCAACAGACGTCTTGCGACCGAGCGGGTCAGGAAATAGGCCGCGCGGACGTTCAGGTTGGTGACGGCGTCGTAATCCTCGGCCGTCGTGTTGATGGCCGGGGAATGTCGCGCGAGGCCCGCCGAGTTCACCAGCACGTCAAACGCCGGACGGGCGGAAATGGCGGCCTCGGTCGCGGCAAGATCGGTGATGTCGAGCGGCAGGATATCGGCCTGCCAGCCTTCGGCCTGCATCTCCTCCGCCAGCGACGTCAGCTCCGGCTCGCGGCGGGCGCAAAGGGTTACTTGCGCGCCCTGTTCTGCCAACGCAACCGCACAGGCCGCCCCGATCCCGGACGACGCCCCGGCGACCAGCGCGCGGCGGCCGTCAAGCCGGAAGGAAGGGGTGCGGGGCAGTGTCATTCGGCAGCGGTTCCGTATTCCACGTTGCGGCCACCATAGCGACGGACGCGGATGTTGCACTGCTCGGCGTGGCCGACGAAGCCCTCCAGCATGCAGAGACGGCTGCCGTATTCGCCGATCAGGGCGGCGGCAGCGTCGGTGGTCACGCGCTGATAGCTGTGGGTTTTCAGGAACTTGCCAACCCAAAGGCCGCCGGTGTAGCGCCCGGCCTTCTTTGTCGGCAGCGTGTGGTTGGTGCCGATTACCTTGTCGCCGTTTGCCACGTTTGTGCGCGGCCCAAGGAACAGCGCGCCATAAGAGTGCATGTTTGCCAGATACCAATCGTCGCGGTCGGTCATGACCTGGACGTGTTCGCTGGCGATGTCGTTGGCGACCTCCAGCATTTCCTCATGGCTGTCACAGAGGATCACTTCGCCATAGTCGCGCCAGCTGATCGAGGCGGTCGCGGCGGTTGGGAGGATTTTCAGCAAGCGGTCGATTTCGGCCATAGTGGCTTCGGCCAGCTTGCGGCTGTTCGTCACCAGCACGGCGGGCGAGTTATAGCCGTGTTCGGCTTGGCCTAGGAGGTCGGTTGCGCACAACTCGGCATCGACGGTGTCGTCGGCGATAACCATGGTTTCGGTCGGACCGGCGAAAAGGTCGATGCCCACGCGGCCGTAAAGCTGGCGCTTGGCTTCCGCGACATAGGCGTTGCCGGGGCCGACCAGCATGTCCACCGGCTTGATGGTTTCGGTGCCGATGGCCATGGCGCCGACGGCCTGCATGCCGCCGAGGACGTAGATCTCGTGCGCGCCGCCCATGTGCATGGCGGCGACGATGGCGGGGTGGGGGGCGCCGTTGACTGGGGGAGCCGAGGCGATGATGCGGGGCACACCGGCGACAGAGGCGGTCAGGACCGACATGTGGGCGGAGGCGACCATCGGGAACTTGCCGCCGGGGACGTAGCAGCCGACGGACTGGACCGGTATGTTGCGGTGACCAAGGATCACGCCGGGGAGGGTCTCAACCTCGACATCGGTCATCGAGGCGCGCTGCGCCTCGGCAAAACGGCGGATCTGGGTCTGGGCAAAGCGGATGTCCTCGATGTCGCGGGGGGCGACTTTCTGGATCGCGGCCTCGATCTCGGAGGGGGTGAGGCGGAAGGCGGGCGGGTCGTACTTGTCGAACTTGACCGACAACGCGCGGACAGCGGCATCGCCCCGGGCCGAGATATCGGCAAGAACGGATTCGACGGTGGCCCGGACCTGAGCATCGTCCGCAGCCCGTTCCGCCTCGGGCTTGCCGCGTTTGAGCCAGGTGATTGACATGGGAGGACTCGCTTTGAATACGTTTGCAATAGGCTTAGTGCATTGGCGGATGGCATGGCAAGAGACTTCTGTCGGCCGTGTGAGCCAAGTTACCTTCACGGGAGGTTTCCCGCCTTGACGCGGCTCCAATCAGCAATTGCAGACGTATGCAAGAAGGGCTACAACTCATCCGACAATCACGCCCGACCATCGGGTCGAAAGGAGCCAAGATGTCCGCCCAGTCCGAAGCCTATCCTTCCGCAAAAGTCTCTTGGGTCAAGTCCCCGACCCGCAGTGCCGAAAATGACAACAAGCCGGTCGCTGAACTGGTCGCGGGGGTACTGGCCGATGTGAAGGCACGGGGCGATGCGGCGGTGCGGGAATACTCGGTAAAGTTCGACAGGGCCGAAGTTGGCGCGCTCGAGATCAGCGTGGCAGAGCGGGAGGCGGCCGTGGCGGCGCTGGACCCGCAGACCCGCAAGGACACGGAGTTCGCCATCGCCAACGTCCGGCGTTTTGCCGAGGCGCAGCTGGCGACGATCTTGCCTTTGGAGATGGAATCGCTGCCCGGCGTTTTCATGGGCCACCGGGTGATCCCGATTTCCCGGGTGGGGTGCTATGTGCCGGGCGGGCGCTTCCCGCTTTTGTCAGCTCCGATCATGACCATCGTCCCGGCCAAGGTCGCGGGGGTGAAGGAGGTCATCGCTTGTCTCCCGCCGAACGCGCATCAGGCGATGGTGGCCGGGTGTCATCTATCTGGCGCGGATCGGGTGTTCCGGATCGGTGGCGCGCAGGCGATTGCGGCGATGGCCTACGGGACAGAGTCGGTGCCGCCGGTGATGAAGATCATGGGGCCGGGCAATGCCTTCGTGAACGAGGCGAAGCGGCAGGTCTTCGGGCCGGTGGGGATCGACCAGCTGGCGGGGCCGTCGGAGATCTACATCCTGGCGGACGAGACCGGGGATGTGGAGATGATCGCGACGGACCTCTTGGCGCAGGCCGAGCATGACGTGCGAACTAGGGTCGGGTTGATCACGACGGACCGGAAGCTGGCCGAGGCCGTGGTGGTCGAGGTGGAGCGGCAGCTAGAGGGGTTGTCGACGGCCTCGGTCGCGGCTCCGGCATGGCGGGACTACGGAGAGGTCGCGGTGTGTGAGGATGAGGCGGCGATGATCGCCTATTCGGATTTCATCGCGGCGGAGCATCTGCAGGTTCATACCCGGGACCCGCACGGGATGGCGGCGAAGCTGACGAATTACGGGTCGCTGTTCATCGGGGAACTCGCCAGCGTGGTCTATTCGGACAAGTGTTCCGGGACGAACCATACGCTGCCGACGATGGCGGCGGGGCGGTATACGGGGGGCCTCTGGGTCGGGGCCTATGTGAAGATCGCGACGCATCAGTGGCTGACCGAAGAGGGGGTGAAGCAGGTCGCCCCCCCAGCGGCGCGGCAGGCGGCTTCGGAGACGCTGGAAGGGCACCGGCGGGCGGCGCAGTTGCGGCTGGACCGGATGCAGGTGAGATAGTGTCCACGGTGGACAAACGTTGTGATCCGTTCTGAATCAACGGGTTGGCGTTTTCTGTTAGGGTGGTGTTAACTTTTGGGGAGGTGTCGTTCTGGCGCCTCCTCGATTGCTTTCGGGCCTTGGCGCCGAGAGCGTCGGGTCAGAGGGCCGGGCGCTGGACGGAATGGTCGGTGGCGCGTTCGAAGGCGTGCCCGGTCCTGCACAGAAGGTCCTCATCGCCATTGCGGGCGATGAGTTGCAGGCCAAGGGGAAGGCCGTCTTCAAACCCTGCGGGCAGCGACAAGGCAGGCTGGCCGGTCAGGTTGAAGGCGATGGTCCGCATCGGGGTCCAGACGGCCTTTTCGCCGTCGAAGGCCAAGAATGGCAGTGCCGGGGTCAGGGTGGTGGCGGTCAGGATGAGGTCGTGGCCATCCATCGCCGCAAACATTTCGGCGGTGAGGCGGGTTTGGGCTTCGCGGGCCTTCGCCACATCCTCCGCGTCAATGGCAGCCCCGAAGGCGAGGCATTGCAGTGTAGGGCGGCCGTAATCTGTGGCGTGGTCGCGGATCAGGGCGCGGTGTTCGTCCAGCGCCTCGGCGTGGAGGATCACGGAGGCGGCGGCCTCGTATGGGGCGTAGTCGGGGAGCGTCACGAGGGTGATCTGCACGCCGAGGAGGGAGAGGGTCGAAGCGGCCTCATCCATCGCCTTTATCAGAGCGGGGCTGACCTGCGGGTCATCCGCGAACCAGTCGCGGGCGTAGGCGATTTTCAAACCGGTGATGGGTTGGCCGATCCGGGCGGAAGCGGGGCGCCAGTCGCCTTCGGACATCGCGTCGAGAGCGAAGGCGGCTTCCTCGACCGTCGCGGCGAGGGGGCCGGTGTGGTCGAGGCTGGAGGAGAGCGGGAAGGCCCCGGCGCGGGAAACCCGCTCGTAGGTGGGTTTCAGGCCGACGCAGCCACAGTAGGCGGCGGGGGAGCGGATCGAGCCGCCCGTGTCGGTGCCGATGGCAAGGCGGACGAGGCCGCCAGCGACGGCTGCGGCGGAACCGGAGGAAGAGCCACCGGTGATGTGGGCGGGGTTCCAGGGGTTGCGGGCGGGCGGATCAGGCAGGGTGAGGTCGGGACCGACCATCGCGAATTCGTAGGTGGCGACCTTGCCGATAAGGACAGCGCCCTGGGCGCGAAGGCGGGCAATGGCGGGGGCGTCGGTTTCGGCGATCCGGTCTTGCAGGACGAGGGAGCCGGAGGTGGCGGGCTGGCCTGCGACGTCGATTAGGTCCTTTACGGCGATGGGGATGCCGCAGAAGGGGCCGGGGTTTTCGCCTGTGGCGAGGAGGGCGTCGGCGCGGTCGGCTTGGGCCAATGCGTCGGCGGCGATGTGGGTGAAGGCGTGGAGCGTCGGGTTGCGGGCCGCAATGCGGTCAAGGACGGCGTCGGTCAGCGCGCGGGAGGTGAAGGTTCGGGCTCGGAGGGCAGCGGCAGCCTCTGGCAGGGACAGGTCGGCGGGGTTGGTCATGATTTGAGGTAGGCTTCGACCTTTGCGACTTCGCCCCGCAGATGCTGCGCCCCGGCCCAGGCGGCGGCGAAGGCCTTGTCATCGAGGGTGAGGCCAAGCGCAGCGAGACGGGCGCGGAACTCGTCCTTGGTGAAATCGGTTTTCATCGCGCGTCCCCATAGCGGCGGGTAGAGCCGCGGATGATCAGTTCACCCCCCAGGACGACATGCGCGGTTTCGGGTTCCTTGGCGGCGATCCAGGCGGTGAGCATCGACACGGTTTCGGCCACCATCACGTCGACGCGCTGACGGAATGTGGTGAGGTTGTAGGCGGGCCATGCGGCGGGGGGGACATCGTCGAAGCCGACGACGGAGACATCCTCGGGCACCTTCAGGCCAAGCTCGAAGCGCAGGACATCCATCACGGCAAAGGCCATGTGGTCGTTGGCGACGAAGACGGCGTCGGGGCGGCGGGAGGTGGCGAAAAGCTCGCGCGCGGCGGATTGGGCGGTGCGGTAGTCGAAATTGCCTTCGGCGCGGGCGAATAGGTCTTGCCCCGCCTCGGCCAGCCCGGCGCGAAAGCCAGCCTCACGGTCGATCTGGGTGGTGGCCCCGGAAAAACCGGCGATATAGGCGATGCGTTTATGCCCAAGGGAGCAGAGGTAGTCGGCGAGGGCCTTGCCCCCGGCGTGGTTATCAGATGTCACCGAGCACATGTTCTTGTCGGCATGGCCCCGGTTGAAGAGGACCACAGGGATGCCGGTCGACTGGCAGCGCGCGGCCAGTTCGGAGGAAAGGGAGACCGAGGCAAGGACGATGCCATCGACCTGATAATCCATGATCTCGCTGACGACCTTGTCGACGTTGTCGACGTTGACGGGGGAAAGAAAGATCAGGACGTGATAGCCGACCTTTTGCAGTTCGACCGACAGGCGTTCGACCATCTCGGGGTAGAAGTAGTTTTCCAGATAGGCGACGACGAGGCCGATGATGCGGCTTTTGCCGGACTTCATCGCCCGGGCAAGCACGTTCGGCCGGTAGCCAAGCTGGGCGGCAGCGGCGAGGACCTTGTCGGCGGTCTTCTTCGAGACGGACGAGCCGGGGGTGAAGACGCGGCTGACGGCGGATTGGCTGACGCCCGCGAGAGCGGCCACTTCGAGTGAGGTTACCTTTTCAGCCATGTCGTCCCCTGCCTTGGGGGCCAAGTCTTGGGGGAGAACGTCCTGGCGGGCAAGGGTGTCATGCCAGGCGGCTGCCGGTCATTGCGTCGAAGAGGTGGATCTTGTCGGTCGGGATGGCGACATGAAGCAGCGCGCCGATGTCGATGCGAAAGTCCTTGTGGGCGCGGACAGACACCAGTGCCTCGCCGATGCGGACGGAGACGAGGGTGGCGTCGCCGAGGAGTTCCATCGAGTAAACGGGGGCGGTGAGTTGTGCGGGGGTGTCGCTGACGCGGACGTCTTCGGCGCGGAAGCCGAGGGTGACGGGGCCTTGGCCTTGGGCGGGGACGGCGATGCCCTCGGCGCGGAAAGTGCCATCCTGGATGTTACCGGCGATCAGGTTCATCGCGGGGGAGCCGATGAAGCTGGCGACAAAGGTGTTGGCGGGGCGGTCGTAGATCTCGGTCGGGGTGCCAAGCTGCTGGACGAGGCCGTGGTTCATCACGACGACGCGGTCGGCGAGGGTCATCGCCTCGATCTGGTCGTGGGTGACGTAGATCGTGGTGCGGCGGAGGGTGTGGTGCAGGTGCTTGATCTGGGCGCGAGTCGAGACGCGGAGCTTGGCGTCGAGGTTCGACAGGGGTTCGTCCATCAGGAAGGCGTTCGGCTCGCGGACGATGGCGCGGGCGAGGGCGACGCGCTGGCGCTGGCCACCCGACAGGGCGGCGGGGCGGCGGTCGAGGAAGGGGCCGAGCTCCACCATCTGGGCGGCTTTCATCACCCGGTCGTGGTGTTCGTTGGCCGGGATGCGGCGGACCTTCAGGGGGAAGCGGATATTTTCGTAGACGGTGAGATTCGGATAAAGGCCGTAGGACTGGAAGACCATCGAGATGTCGCGGTCCTTGGGTTCAAGGTCGTTGACTTTACGGTTGCCGATCCAGATTTCGCCCTCAGTCACGTCTTCGAGGCCAGCGATCATCCGCATGGTGGTGGTCTTGCCGCAGCCGGAGGGGCCGAGGAGGACGAGGAATTCGGCATCGGCGATGTCGAGGGTGAAGTTGTCGACGGCGACGTAAGAGCCCCAGCGTTTGGAGACGTTGTTCAGGCGGATCTGGGCCATGGGGTTATCCTTTGACGGCGCCGGCGGTCAGACCGGAGACGATCTGGCGCTGGAAGAAGAGGACGAGGATGAAAAGCGGCACGGTGGCCGAGACGACGGCGGCGACGGCGAACATCACGTTGCCCTCGTTCTGGATGCTGCCCAGGAAGCTGGCGATCTTTGGGACCATGGTCTGGTTTTCCTGCGCCAGCAGCATCGAGGTCACGGCGAAGTCGTTGTAGCCGAGGAGGAAGGAGAAGAGGCCAGTGGTGATGACGCCGGGCCACATGACGGGGATGATGACCATGCGGAAGGCCTGGAAGCGGGTGCAGCCGTCGACCATCGCGCTTTCGTCGAGGTCCTTGGGGATCGACAGGAAGAAGGAGTGCAGCATCCAGAGGGTGAAGGGCTGGTTGATGGCGACGAGGACGATGATCGTGGTCGGCAGGACGCCCCAGATGTTCAGCTGAAAGAACGGCAGCATGTAGCCCGAGACCAGCGTGATATGCGGCATGGCGCGGAAGATCAGGGCGGCGATCAGGATCCAGAAGGCGTAGCGATAGCCGGAGCGGGCCAGCGCGTAGCCGCCCAAGGTGCCGATGGTCAGGGAGATGATTGTCACTGACAGCGTCACGATCAGGGTGTTGATCGCGGCCTTCCAGAATTCGTTCTTCACCCATGCGCCTTCGTAGCCGGCGAGGGTGAATGCCGACCCGGTCTGGGCTTGGGTGCGCGTACCCTCGATCGCCATCCACCAGGACTGGCGCGAGAAGAAGTCGGCCTCGACCTTGAAGCTGCCCCAGACGGTCCAGGCGAAGGGGAAGGCGGCGGCTATCACCCAGATCACCAGGAAGGCGAGGATCAGGGCGTTCAGGGCTGCGGGGCGGCGGGTGGCAACGGACATCTTACACCGCCTTCTGATTGAACTCGCGCCAGGTGCGGCGGAGGACGGGGGCGAGGAGGATCAGGACGCCGACGATGGTGATCACCGAGGTGGCGGCGGCGGAGCCGAAGAGCTGGGAGTCCTGGCCGACGAGGTCGTTGAAGACGAGCCAGCTGAGAGAGGTCGCGTTCGCCTCGGCCGAGAAGCCGACGATGGGTTCGAAGACGCGGAAGTTGTCCATCAGCTGCACGAGCGCCACGAAGGTGGCGAGGGGCGCGAGGTGGGGGATGATGACGTGGCGGATGACTTCCCACCGGCTTGCGCCGTCGATCTTGGCGCTTTCCACGGTGTCCTGCGGCACGGTCTGGAGGCCTGCGTAGAAGACGACGAAAGAGAAGGGGCCGTTGGTCCAGACGCCGTAGACCAGAAGGACGATCCAGGTCAGCACCGGTGAGGCGCGAAGCGACAGGCCCGGGTCTCCGGTCAGGCTTTGTAGGCTCGCGCCGAGGATGCCGGAGGGGTTGAACATCCAGGCGAGGATCAGCGACCCGACGAGGGGCGTGATGATCATCGGCAGGATTGAAACGAAGATGGTGGGGCCTTTCAGAAGGCCAGGCAGCGTGTTCACGGCCAGGGCAATGGCAAAGCCCAAACCCATCGCAAGCGGGGTCACAAGGAAGCAGTAGACCAGCGTGAAGGACAAAGCCTTGTAGAAGGGCAGGTTGAAGATGCGGCTGACGATGTCACCGAAGCCCTGATTGTCGGCGAAGATCGCCCCGATCTCGTCCACGGCAAGGTGGTTGCGGTTCAGGTAGTTGGAAAAGCCTGCGAACTGGCCAAGGGGCTGTTCCGCCTCTAGCTTTGCCATCGCCTCGGTATCGACACGGGTCTGTTCGGAGCAGCCGAAGGGATCGCAGTTTTCCACCGTGATCAGCACGGCCTCATGCTGGACGAACAGCGACTGCACCACGACCGAGACGATGGGCAGGGTGATGAACAGCACCATCGCCAGGATTGAGGGGAAGATGAAGAAGAAGAAGGTGCGATGCGGCATCGGGAGGTTCCAGTAAAGATGGGCCGGTGCGCGGGGCCAAGCGGGGCCCCGGTGGACGCGTCGACAGGGTGCGGGGAAGGAAGGCCCGGCCGCAAGGAGGAATTGCAGCCGGGCCGGGGCGCGAAAGGCGCCGTTACTTCAGGAAGCCGCCTTCTTTGGCAGCGGCGTCATAGGCGGCTTTCACATCGGCAAGGGCCTGGTCGGCGTCTTCCTTGCCGGCGATGAAGTCGGCGAGTTCGGCGGACAGCGCGGTGTGGAGGAGACCCATGTAGGGCTGCATCGGATAGGCGCGCGCGCCACCCTTCGCATTGCCGATCACGCCGACAGCGGTCGGGCCGGGTTCAAACCCTGCAACCAGCCAGGTGGCGGCAGTCGGGTTCGCTGCGACGGTTTCGGGGCTGATGCCCTTGACCATCGCCTGGAACGAGGCGGCAGCATCTTCGTCCGAGATGTTCTTGGCGATGGTGAAGCCGTCCCACCACAGCGCAGCCGCCGGGACAGTGCCGCCGCCGATGGTGGGGGCTGCGGCAAAGGCGGTGTTGGCAGCGACTTCGGCATTGGCGGTGGCCGGGTCGATGGCCGCACCGGCCAACGAGCCCCACTGGTTCATGATCGCGACCGAGCCTGCGTCCCAGAGCTTGTTCAACTCGTTCGCGTCGTAGGTCAGGTAGTCGGGGTTCATGAAGCCGGTCATGGCGCGCATGGTTTCCAGAACCTTGCGGCCGTTGTCGTTGTCGATGGCCAGTTCCGCCGAACCGGGGGCGAAGAATTCCCCGCCGGTGCCGAGATACATGTTCACGAATTCCGCGGCGAGGTCCCAGCCGGGCTTGTCCGAGGCGGCCAGCGGGTATTCCATCAGTCCCGCGTCCTTGATCACCTGGGCGGCGGCGAGGACTTCCTCATAGCTGGTCGGCACGGCGACGCCGGCCTTTTCCAGGATGTCCTTGCGGTAGAACATGTGCTGGCCGTTGCCCATGAAGGCGATGGCCATGACCTTGCCGTCGATCTTGATCAGCTGGTTCGGCTGCAGCGACTGACCGTACTTGGCCACCAGGTCGTCCAGCGGGCGGATCAGGTCGTCGTTCAGCAAGGGCACGATGGAGTTGTTGGCGACCACGGCGACGGTGTATTCCGCCGGGTTCACGGTCAGGGCGGGCCCTTGGATGTTCTTGTGCTCCGCCGTGGCGTTGGCGGTGACGGTCACGTCGGCAGTGGCGCAGGAGAGGGCCACGTCGTTGACGATGCGCAGCGCCTCGAAGTCGTTGGACAGGATGCGGACCGAGCCTTTGCCTTCGATCCCGCAATCGGCGAAGGCGGTGGAGGCGGCGATCAGCGCGACCAGGCTGACTGCGCCCGCCGCGAAGGTTCTGGTGAGTTTCATTCGTGTTCCCCTCTGCTGGCGATGCTCGCCGGTTGACCTGTCGGATGGCGCGGGACTCGATTGGTCCCGGCCTTCGGGGCAGGTAAGCATCTTTTGCATACGATTGCAAACACTATGTGCGGCGCTGGCCCGCAGGGCCGGAAAAGCGAACGGCCCGCCGGGTGGGGCGGGCCGCTTGAGTCATTGGGCGGAGGTTGGTCAGGTTTGCGCGGTGAGGCCCGCGGCCTTGACGTCGGCCATCTGCGCCAGCTTGACCTGGACCAGGGCCGAGGCTTCGTCATAGACGCGCCATTCGTCGACGATCTTGCCGTTCTTGTAGTGGAAGTGGGTGATGCCCATGATCTGCACCCGCTTGCCGGTGGGGCTGCCCAGGTGGTTCAGGATGCCATAGCCGATGTGGTGGCCTTCCATGATCCAGCGGACGGCGACCTTTTCGCCGCCTTCCTCGCACGGGGTGGAGCAGATGTGGTGCACGGTGAAGGCCGCGTCGGGGATACTGCCGATCAGGCCAAGGGTCTGATGGATGATCGCGGCGTGGCCGTAAAGTTCGGCCATCAGGGGGCCGTGATACTGGGCGGTGGGCGCGTAGACCTTGGCGATTGTGCCCAGCATCTTGCGGTTGAAGACGTCATGCAGCCAGCGCAGCGTGTGGCGTTCGAGGTCTGAAGTGGCGAGGCTGAGGTCCGGCTCAGCCTCGGGCGGGTACTGGCCTACTTGCGCGCGGTTTTCGCCGATATCCAGCGAAACCATGCCCTTGTCGAAGGCGGATTTGGCGATGCGCTCGGCATAGCCCTGCACATCGATCCCCAGTTGCTGCAGGATCGCGGTGGTGTCGGCGACGACCCATTCGCGGTAGATCTTGTTTTCATAGATCATGCAGTCGGCAACGGTGCGGCTGGTGAACATGCGCCCGGTGGCCGGGCCGAGGTGGCCGTTCTGGCTGTGCCGCCCTGTTCCGGTGACCAGGTGCGAGGTGTAGAAGCCGTCGTCCTCGTTCCCTTTCCAGATCACATGGGTCGCCATGCCGCGGCGTTCGGGGAAGGAAACAAGTCGCTGGATCGTGTCGCGGACGACTTCCTCGCGCGTGTAAAGCGTGCCGGTGGTGCCGTAGAGCACGCAGTTGTGGGTGTAGTGGCTGTAGATCAGGCCGATGTCGCGTTCGTCCCAGATCAGGTGGGTGCAGCGGACGATGTAGTCGACGATGTCGGTGTAGATCGCGTCGAAGCCGCGCATCGGTTGGGTGCGCTTGGCGTTCTGCGGGGCGAGGTCGGTGTAGTCGTGGCGTTCGACCTGCATGACGCGACCGGTCGTGGCCGGCGTGAGATCGCCGCCTTTGGGGCTGGTGGATTTTTCCGACATTCTCATTTCTCCAACTGTGCCGCGTTCCGACTCATGGAAAAGCAAAGCATCCTTCCGGGTCGTGCAACAAGTGATGCGTTTAGCATACGTATGCAAGCACTATTCGTGGCTTGGGCAGAATTCTTCCCCGGGGGCGTGCCTGCATGAGTGGAGGATCGGCGGCGGATCGGTACGTGAGCGCAAGTCTGCAGCCCTTGGACCCGGGTTTGGGATCGGCTCCGCACACGTCGTGGCCGCACGTCCACGCACTTCTTCCGATGCGCGGTGCGGACTGTCCGCCATGGGCCAAGAGCGCAATAGGGAATACCCCGAACGACTGGTGGAAATGCTGTACCAAGTCATGAAGGTGGCCAACGTCATCTCGATCACGGCGGTCCAAGGTGTCAGCGCACAACCCTCCAATAGCCATGTGCGGTCTGGCATTTTCATCATTGGAACGCTCAGTTGGGCAGGGAAGCCCGCCTGGAACGTTGCGCGCTGGCAGCTTGTCCGGGCCAGGGAGCCGTGCCAACTATCGACTCTTGGCCCGGTAAGACGCGTGCGAGAACCCCTGATGTCAGTCTTTCATCGCATCCTTGCGAACAATTTGTTGGCGAACATCACCAACTTTACCGCGTGGTTCGCCATAACATTCTGGGTCTTCCTGGAGACCGGATCAGTCTTCGCCACCGGCATGATTGCAGGGATCTTCCTGACCTTCACCGGTCTTCTGGGCATCTGGCTGGGTGCGCTGGTCGATCATCACGGAAAGATTGCCGTGATGGCAGGCTCATCGCTGGTCTCGCTGATCTTCTTTTCCTTGTCGCTTGTCTTGATGCAGATGGTGCCGGATCAGGCCTTCATCAATCCCTACGGCGTTTGGCTCTGGGCGCTGGTGCTGATGGTCATGGGCGGCGTCATCGCTGGCAACATCCGCGGCATTGCCCTGCCGACTGTCGTGACACTGCTGATCCCCGAAGATGAGCGCGACAAGGCCAACGGTCTGGTGGGCATGGTCTCTGGCGTTGGCTTCCTTGTCACATCGGCGGTTTCGGGCTTTCTGGTCGCCTGGGGCGGGATGAAGCTGACCCTGATCGTCTGCGTTGTGGCGACACTCTTGGCGCTGATCGACATCCGCACGATCCGTTTCACCGAACCCGCGCCGGTCGAAAATGGCGAAACCGCAGGGAAGGACACCCTTCCGACCGGCCGCAAGGTCGACCTGCGCGGAACAATAAGGGTTGTGGCGGGGGTTCCGGGTCTTATTGCGCTGATCCTTTTTTCCATGTTCAACAACTTCCTCGGTGGCATCTTCATGGCCTTGCTCGATGCCTACGGCCTGAGCCTGGTCTCGGTCGAAGTCTGGGGATTGACCTTCGCCATCCTGTCATCTGCCTTCATCCTGGGCGGCATGGCCGTGACAAAGTTCGGGCTGGGCAGGAACCCGGTACGCACACTGCTGCTTGTGAATGTGGTGGTCTGGGCCGGGGCCAGTGTCTTTGCCATCCAGCCGTCTTTCGCACTCTTGGTTGCGGGATGTTTCTTATGGATGGCTCTTGGCCCCGTGGCCGAGGCCGCCGAGCAGACAACCCTGCAGAAGGTCGTGCCGGTAGAGCGGCAAGGTCGTGTGTTCGGCTTCGCCCAGTCGATGGAACAGGCTGCCTCGCCCCTGACTGCCTTTCTGATCGGCCCCCTTACCCAGTTTGTCGTGATCCCCTTCATGACCGATGGCGCGGGCGCGCAGACTATCGGCGGCTGGTTCGGCACCGGGCCGGACCGCGGCATCGCGCTGGTCTTTACCGTGGCTGGGCTTGTTGGCGTTCTGGTGGCAGTGCTTGCGCTGCGATCGCGCCCGTATCGCTTGTTGTCCGCGCGCTACTTGCATGCGGACACACCCTCGGACGTCTAGCTGGTCAAGTTGACAGGATGACCGTCACACCTGCAGCGCGATCCTGCATCTGAGCGATCACACGTCCGTCCATTTCGGTCCCTTGCCGCAGGAGACAATGTGTATGCAGCCCAGTCCCGCTGCGCCCTTGTCACCGAGACCGGTCAGCATTCGCCCGACGGCACCACGCACCACCCGCGGAGAATCCGGATTGGCGTCAGCAAGGGGTCGCGGGCAAGTGCTGCCTGCCCGCGACCGGGTGCATCAGTTCATCTCACCGGCACGGTCGGCCGCGACAGCCGTTTCCGCTGTTGCTACAGCAGCGGTGAATGCGTCCAGCACTTCCGGTCCGCCCTTCACATTGGCCTTGAACCACTCGAACACCGGCTCGACTGCGGCCTTGAAGGCTGCCTTTTCCTCGGCGGTGGGCACGTAGATCTCGCCACCCGCGGCGCGGAAGTCGGCATAGGCCTGGATTTCCTTGCGCTTGGGGCTGGCGAAGGTGGCTTGCTGGAGCGCGGCAAAGCCGTCGACCACGATCTGCTGCTGTTCCGGGGTCAGCGACTTGAAGCGGTCGTTGCCCATCCACCAGAAGGCGCCCATGTAGCTGTGGCCGTCGAGCGTCAGGTACTTGATCCCGGCATCGGTGAACTTCATCGACATGATGTCGGTGATGCCGTTCGCCGTGCCTTCGACGACGCCGGTCTGCAGCGAGGTGAACAGTTCCGGCCACGGGATCGGCGTCGGCGATGCGCCAAGGGTGGTGGCCAGCGTCTGCGGCAGGTCGGCAGGAACGGTCCGCATCTTCAGGCCGGCCAGGTCTCCGGGTGCAGCAATTCGCTTCTTGGTGTTGGCGTAGTTGCGCCAGCCGCCGGTGTTGCCGATGGTCATCAGGCGGATCTTGTCGCCGGAATCCGCCAGCGCCATTGCGCGCAGCTTGGCCGTGAAGTCGGTGCCGGTCAGCACTTCCTCGGCCACGCGGTCGTCCGACATCAGGTACGGCAGATCGAGGACCTGGATATAGGGGAACAGGCCCGCAGCCCCGCCCGAGGTGGAAATGTAGATGTCGATGGTGCCATCGGCCACCCCGGCAAGGCATTCGTCACCCTTGGCGCAAAGCTGGGTGCCCATGAAGATTTCGACGCCGATCGCGCCGTTCGAGGCATTCTCGACGTAATTCTTGAAGACGACGAGGCCGTCATAGTCCTCGTCCTGTTCGTTCGAGTTGGCGGTCGCGCGCAGCATGATGTCCTGCGCAAAGGCTGCCCCGGCGGTGCCCGCCAGAAGCGCGGCCAGCGCGAGGGATTTCAGGGATGATGTCAACATGGTTCCTCCTGTTGGTTTCTTGTCGGTGTTGAAAGGTCAGTCCACGAACCCCAGAAGTCGGGGCAGGGTCAGGGAAATGGCCGGGACATAGGTGATGAGAAGGATCACCAGGAACTCCACGGCCAGGAATGGCATCACGGCACGGGCGATGGTTTCCACCCTAAGGCCCGAGACGGCCGAGGTGGCGAACAGCACCAGTCCCATCGGCGGCGTCAGCAGGCCCACGGTCAGGTTGACGACCATCACGATGGCGAAATGCACCGGATCGACGCCAAGCGAGACGAAGATCGGCCCCAGGATCGGCCCCAGGATGATGATCGCGGGACCTGCGTCGAGGAACATGCCGACGATGAAGAGGAGGAGGTTCACGAGCAGGAGCAGCAGCAGCGGGTTCTCGGTGATGCTGAGGAGCGTCGATGCCAGAAGCTCCGGCGTATGCGCAAGGGCCGCGACTGTCTTGAAGGCCATCGCAGCACCAACCAGCAGCATCACGACCGAACTGGTGATCCCCGCCCGGGTCAGCACGCCCGGGATGTCGCGCCAGGTCAGGGTCTTCAGGATGAAGATCGAGATGACAAAGCTGTAGCCCACGGCGACGGCGGCGGCCTCGGTGGGCGTGAAGACCCCCGACAGGATGCCGCCCATTAGGAGGACCGGGGTCATCAGCGGCCAGAAGGCGGCCCCTGCGGCGCGGCCCGCCTCGGCCCAGCTTGCGCGGGGCAGCGCCTCGGGAAGGCGGTACCGGTTCGCCATCAACTTGATCGTAATCATCAACGCGACCCCGATCAGGATGCCCGGCACGATCCCGGCCAGGAACAGCGCGGCTACGCTTTCGCCCATCACATAGGCGTAGATGATCATGATGCCCGAGGGCGGGATGATCGGCCCGATGATCGCACTGGCGGCGGTGATCGCGGCGGCGAAGGGTTTTGGATAGCGCTTCTTTTCCATCTGCGGAATGATGATCGACCCCAGCGCCGAAACATCGGCCACGGCCGAGCCGGAGATCCCCGCGAACAGCATGGAATCGACCACGTTCACCTGCGCCAGACCGCCGCGGAAATGGCCGACCATCGACTGCGCGAACCCCACGATCCGGGCCGAGATGCCGCCGCGGTTCATCAGCTCTCCGGCCAGCATGAAGAACGGGATCGCCATGAGGGGGAAGGAGTTCATCCCCTCGTAGACGTTGCGGTAGAGCAGGACGATGTCGCGCTCCTGCCCGTTCAGCCACAAGAGGATGGCGGGCGCGGCCAGCAGGCCGAAGACCACCGGCAGGCCCAGCATCAGGAAGACGAGGAAGAGAGGCAGGAAGAAGCTGAGCATCTATTCGGCCCCCGATCCAAGCATGACGGCGTCGGGAATGTCGCGCAGGCCCTCCGGCCCCCGGATCAGCGCATAGATGTTGCGCAAGGCCAGTTCGATGGCGACCAGCAGCAACAGTGCCACGCCGACCAGCAGGGATGCCATCATCCAGGACTTCGGGACCTTCATCCAGGTCGTCAGGTCCAGGCTGACCGGGACGCGCAGAGAGTCCGTCTCGAATCGGCCACCCAGACCGGTGACCTCGGACCAGCCAATGCCAAGGGCGATCCAGAGGACGAGGATTGTCACCGCCATCAGGAAGACCGAAAGCCCGGTCGCCACGGCGCGCGGCAGCATGCGGATCACCATGTCGATGGCGACGAACCCGCCCCGGCGAAAGGCGGTCGGGGCCATGAGACCCGTTGACCAGAGCATCAGGAAGCGCGAGGCCTCCTCGGGCCAGGGCAGCGCGTTGTTCAGGACATAGCGGAAAAAGACCTGCACCAGGATCGCCACCACCATCAGGCCAAGGCAGACAGCCCCGATCCAGCGGCCAAGCGCCAGAAGCGCGCCGTTAACCAGGGCCAGGCCGTTGCAGATGGCCAGAAGTGCGGTCACGTCTCCTCCCTTTGCCCCCCTCTCCCCGGGGGTCAGCCGTCAAATCTTCCGTACCTGCCTTTCGCGAAGACCAGCGGCTCGCCCTCCTCCAGGGCCAGCCGCAGGACTTGTCCCACGATGATCAGATGATCGCCGCCATCATGCGTCGCATGCTGGGCGCAGTCGAACCGCGCCAGCGCCCCGGGCAGGACCGGCACGCCCTCGGCGTTCGGCTGCCAGTTGAGGCCAGCAAACCCCGCGCCGGTTCTGGAGAACCGGGTCGGCAGGTCCGCGTGATCCTGTGCGAGCACATGGATGGCATAGTGCCGGGCCGCGGCGAAAAAGTCGTAGCGCCGCGATGAGCGGGCCAGCGACCACAGGACCAGCGCCGGGTCCAGAGAAAGGCTTGCGAAACTGTTGGCGGTAAAGCCCATCGGCCCGTCCGGACCCTGGATCGTGACCAGTGTCACGCCGGTCGCAAAGCGCCCCAGCGCATCGCGGAAAAGGCGCGCATTGCCCGCGTCCGGCACAATCCCCGTGGACTGGAGGCCGCCATCCGCCATCACGCGACCTCATGCCCCTGGGCGAGCGTCAGAAGCTCGAACCAGGTCTGGCGGTCCATCGGGACGCGGGCGGCGTCCGAGATCGCGGCGATGCGGGACGGGGTGTTGGTGCCCAGAACCGGGATGATCTTTGCCGGATGGTGCAAGAGCCAGGCTACCGCCACGGCGGTCCAGTCGGTGCCAGCGGCCTTGCCGATGGCGTCCATCCGGGCGCTGAGGCCGTCGTTCGCCTCGGCCCGCAGATGGCCGCCGGCCAGCGGGCTCCAGGCCATTGGCGCAATCCCGCGTTCCTGGAGGAAGGCAAGGTCGCCGTTGGTGAAGGGCGCGCGGCAGTTCAGCGACAGTTCGATCTGGTTGGTGACAAGCGGCTGCGTCATGGCCGATTGCAGCAGGGTGAAATCCCAGGGCCGGAAGTTCGACACGCCGACAGCACGGACCTTGCCACTGGCGACAAGGGCGTCCAGCGCGCGGCCCGTCTCGTGGTGGTCCATCAGCGGGTCGGGGCGGTGGATCAGCAGCAGGTCGATCCGGTCTGTGACCATCTCGCGCAACGAGGCCTCGACCGAGGCGGTGATATGCGCGGCAGAGGTGTCGTAGTACTTGACCCGCGCCGCCGAGTGGCGACCCACGGGCGCGACGATGTCGCATTTGGTGACGATCTCGATCTTGTCACGCAGGGCAGGGGCCGCGCGGAGGGCCGCACCCAGCAAAGCCTCAGCTGTGTAGCCGCCATAGATGTCAGCTTGGTCCATCGTGGTGATGCCCTGCGCGAGGCAAGCCTCGACCTTGGCCTGCACATGGGCGGGAGAGGTGTCGGGGTCATCGCCCAACCGCCACATGCCGTAGACGAGGCGCGACATGGTGATCGGACCAAGGGTGAGACGTTCCATTAGCGGCGCACTCCGGTGCCCAGGGGGGTGGCGGGGGTCGTGGCCGGGACCCGGCCGTAGGCGTGGGGCAGTGAGCAGGTCTTCAGCTGGGGCATCACCTTCGTGCCGAAATGGTCGCATTCGTCCAGATGCGGATAGCCTGAGAAGATGAAGGCCCGGATGCCCATTGCCTGGTATTCCTCAAGCTTGGACATAACCTGATCGACCGATCCGACAAGCGCCGCGCCGCAGCCCGACCGCGCACGGCCGATCCCGGTCCAGAGGTGGGGTTCGATATAGCCGAATTGGTCGGCCAGCTCCCGTGCGCGGGCCTGATGCGCGACGCCTAGGCTGATCGAGTCATGCGCCCGGTCGCGAATCAGCTTGCCGTACTCATCATCCAGCTTCGACACGATGTAATCGGCGTACTCCCGTGCCTCGGCCTCGGTATCGCGGACGATCATGTGGACGCGCAGACCATAGTCCAGCGTCCGACCATGCGCTTCGGCGCGGGCGTGGACGTCCCGCATGCGCTTGGCCAGCATCTCCATCGGCTCGGGCCACATCAGATAGACGTCGCACTGCGCGCCGCAGAGTTCGAGCGCATCGGGGGAATAGCCGCCGAAGTACAGAAGCGGGCCACCGTTCTGCTGGTAGGGGCGCGCGGGATCGGTGGTGATCTTCGAAATCTGGTAGACCTCGCCCGAATATTCGATGTGGTCGCGGGTCCAGGCCTGGCGCAGGATCTCCACGACCTCATGACTGCGCTTGTAGCGATAGGCGCTGTCGGCGACTTCACCGGGGAAGTCCGAGGAAATCACGTTCAGCGTCAGGCGGCCCTGCAGCATGTGGTCCAAAGTGGCGACCGTGCGGGCCAGCATGACGGGCTGCATCTCGCCGCAGCGGATGGCGGCGAGGAAATTGATGCGGTCGGTGATCGGGGCGCAGCCCGCGACAAAGGAGAGCGTGTCCTGCCCCACCTGATACGACGATGGGCAAAGGATGTTGCGGAATCCGTGGCTTTCGGCGCGTTTCACGATGTCAGAGCAATGCGCCCAGCTGGACCGCAGGTCGCCGTCCGGCACGCCAAGGAACTGGTAGTCGTCGGAACAGAGCGCGGCGAACCAGCTGACCTCGCAGGCATCCAGGTCAGGTGAGGTGATCGGCACGACCGACATGATTCTGTGTCTCCGGCGGTTGCTTTCCTCTTGCGTAGCACTGGCTTTGATGTAGATCAATCATGTATCAATTTCGGATGCGACGTAATGGCTCACCCCGGATCGCTGCCGCTGTATCAGCAGATCGCCGAACTTCTGATCCGCGACATCGCCGCGGGCCGCCTGATCGATGGGGAACGCCTGCCGCCGGAACGGGACATGGCGTCAAACATGGGAATTGCCGTGGGGACCTTGCGTCAGGCGCTGAAGTCGCTGACGGAAAAGGGCTTGCTCGACCGGGTGCAGGGGTCGGGCAACTATATCCGTGCCAAGGCCGACGCGGCGTCGGTCTATGCCCTCTTCCGGCTGGAGCGGGTGGAAGGCGGCGGCCTGCCCACTGCGCGGGTCCTTTCAGTCGATCGCGGTGCCAAGAACCCCGTCCTTCCGGCCTTTGGCGCCAGTGCCGAGGGTCATCGCATCCGACGTCTGCGCTTTCTGTCCGGCCAGGTCGCGGCGGTCGAGGAAATCTGGCTGGATGGGGCCGAGGTCGACCGGATCGCCCCCGGCGACCTGCTGGAGTCCCTCTATCTCTTCTATCGCCAACGCCTGGGCATCTGGATCTCGCGGGCCGAGGACAGCATCGGCCAAGGCCCGCTGCCGGACTGGGCGCCGTCCGAATTTCCGCACCCGCCCGGCACGCCCTTGCCGCTGATCACCCGCGTCAGCTGGGCGCAGGATGGCCGGTCGGTCGAGGCCTCGCTGACCTGGTATGACCCTGAAACCGTGCGCTATGTGGCGCGCCTGAAATAGGATTTCAAAATGCTGCGCTACGGGATCATCGGCTGCGGAATGATGGGGCAGGAGCATCTGCGCAACATTGCTTTGCTGGAGGCGGCTTCAGTCGCCGCGATCTTCGAACCCGACCCGGGAATGCGCGCCGCGGCTTCGGCATTGGTGCCGGGGGCACGGATGGTGGGGTCGGTGGCCGACGTCCTGGCCGTGCCCGAGGTGAACTGCTTGCTGATCGCCAGCCCGAACCACCTGCACCTTGGCCAGTTGGAAGAGATCGCCCGCATCCGCCCGCTGCCGGTGCTGTGCGAGAAGCCGCTGTTCACTGACCCGGCCGATGCGCCGCGTCTGGCGGCCCTGCGCGCGGCCTACCCGGCCCCGATCTGGGTGGCGATGGAATACCGCTACATGCCGCCCGTGGCCCACCTTTTGCGTGAGGCACAGGCAGCGACGGGTGGTGTGAAGATGCTGACGATCCGCGAGCACCGCTTTCCCTTCCTGCAGAAGGTCGGCGACTGGAACCGCTTCAACCGCAACTCGGGCGGGACGCTCGTGGAAAAGTGCTGCCACTTCTTCGACCTGATGCGGCTGGTCGCCGGCTGCAACCCGGTCCGCGTGATGGCCAGTGGCGGGCAGGCGGTGAACCATCTGGACGAGGTCTATGACGGACAGCGGTCCGACATCTGGGACCATGCCTATGTCATCGTCGATTTCGCAAACGGCATGCGGGCGATGCTGGAACTGTGCATGTTCGCGGAAGGCAGCCGCTATCAGGAGGAGATCTCGGCCGTCGGATCGAAGGGCAAGATCGAATGCCTGGTGCCCGGGCCGGGCCGGTTCTGGCCCATGCATCTGGGCGCGCCTCCCGTGCCCAAGGTCATCGTCAGCCCGCGCAACCCTGCGGGCCCGGTGGAACTGGACATCCCCGTGGATCCTGCCTTGCTGGCGGCGGGTGACCACAACGGATCGACCTTCTTCCAGCACCAGGGCTTTCAGCGGGCAGCGACCGGCCTGCAGCGACCCGAGGTGTCGCTGGAAGATGGCTGGTGGGCGGTCACGATGGGTTTGGCAGCCCAGCAAAGCGCCGAGACGGGCGAAGTGGTTGGTCTTGGCAATCTCGACTACGCCCCGGGTGGCTAACCTGCCGGTTAAGGCTCTCGGTAAACACTCGCACTGGCCGAGGGACGCTGAACATGGTGCTTGTCCGCGACCTGTGCTGTCGTGCGGCCCCAAGCGGTGACCTGTGCGATATCCGCTGTGGGCTCTTGGCAAACACAGGCAGCGCCTCGGTTCATTCACCTTGTTGCCGGACACGCCTGCATTTGTCCTCACGACTGGAGCGCACGGTTCAGGCGCAAGCTGCCCTTCTTCGGGAGAAGAATCCCCGCCTTGTGTGATTTCAATGAGGAGCCGAGGGCGGCGAGCGAATTCAGGTTGTCGTCACGACATCAGGAAGTGATGTCCGAAATTCAGTCGCCATGGGGCGCAACCAAGCGCAGAACTTTTGGCTGGCCTGTGATGGGTGCTTTGGTTCCAACTGGAAGAAAGCGTGTGTCTTCTGGAGATTGAGTGGAACCTTGGAGGCGGGTACCGGAATCGAACCGGTCTTCACGGATTTGCAATCCGCTGCGTAACCTCTCCGCCAACCCGCCGCGAAGGTGAGCGTTCCTTAGAGGGTCCTGCCGGGGGGGTCAAGGCGGTTGTCGTGGCCGTCCGGCGCGTCGCTGCCCGCGTCTCACGCTTCGTCGAACAGGCGGCGAAGATAGGCGTTGCGGAACTTGCCCTCGGGGTCGAAGCTTTGCGCCAGATCACGGAAAGCCGCCAGCCGCGGCGTGCGCGACCGGATCGTGGCCGGGCTCATCGTCGTGACCTTGCCCCAATGCGGCACCGCGCCAAGGGACCCCAGATCGGCCTCGATGGGCGGCAGCACCGTCCTCACGGCGGCGCTGTCCCGTCGGAAGGTGAAGTGAAGCCCGACATAAGGCCCCCGGTTGCCGGGGCTCAGCCACAGATCGTCGGCTGCCACACTGCGCAGTTCCGATGTCATCAGGATGGGTGCCAGCCGGTCGCCATGCCTGCGCATGATGGCCACGGCCTCGGGCGCAGCGGCGCGTGGGACAAAGTATTCCGTCTGGATCTCTGCTCCGTTGCTTGGGGTAAAGCCCATGCGGAAATGCGGCAGACGCTCATGCCATGGGCCGGGGATGCCCATCTGATCCGTGCAATCCGCGCCGTCGACACCAAGAAGCGGGTGCATCTTGCGCGTCGCCGGGAGCGCTCCATGGAAGTCAGGTCTGGACGCAGCTTCGTGGTCCGCAACCCGGTCCTTCACCCAGACTGAATGTGCCGCTGCTCCGCGCCAGTCGGTGAAGACGCTGACGCTGGTGCCCGCGTCAAAGACCGCGTCGAAATCGCCCTCGATCACGGCGAAGGGCAGGCTGGTGTAGACATTCTGGCGCACCTGGTAGGTCGGCTCGATCTCCAGCGTCAGGGCCGTGACCACGCCAAGCGCGCCAAGGCTGACCACGGCACCGGCAAAGCGGTCGCCGTCCTGGTCGCGCGACAGGCTGGCGACTTCGCCCCCGGCCGTCACGATCTCCAGCCCCGTGACCGCCGTCGCCAGGTTCCCGATGCGCGAGCCCGACCCATGCGTCGCCGTTGCCACCGCCCCTGCGACCGAGATATGTGGCAGCGAGGCGAGGTTCTTCAGCGCCCAGCCTTCCGCATGCAGGACGGGCGCAAGCTCGCCATAGCGGATCCCGCCCTGAACCGTGACGCGCCGCCGGTCAGGGTCGATCGACAGGACCCGGTTCATGCCCTGCAGCGACAATTGCACCGCCGCGCTGTCGGCAAGGTCGTTGAAGCTGTGCCCCGACCCCAGCACCCGGACCTGACGCGCCGCCGCCACGATGGACTGGACCTCGGCCACCGTCCCCGCTGTCCGCGGGTCAGGGGCCGTGAAGATGACGTTGCCCGCCCAGTTCGTGCGCAAGATGGGACCTCTGGTTCCGATTCACTTGTGCCGATCTTGCATGTTCCGCGCCGGACCCGCCATCGCCATCCCCAGCCCATGGGGCTGAGGCGGTGGCGCGGGCAGGGTTGACTTGACCGGGGGGCGCGGGGATTGTCCGCTGCAGGCGCGGAAGGTTGGGCTTTGGTGCAGAAGATCCTCATCACCGGAACGGCCGGGTTCATCGGCTTCCACCTTGCGCAGACTCTGCTGGCTGCGGGGCACAAGGTGCACGGCTATGACGGGATGACGCCCTATTACGACGTGTCCCTGAAGCGCAAACGCCATGCGAAGCTGGCCGACCTGCCCGGCTTCACCGCCACCGAGGCGATGCTGGAGGACATGGCGACGCTGTCCCGCGTGGCCGCCGATTTCGCACCCGACGCAATCATCCACCTGGCTGCCCAGGCCGGGGTCCGCTACAGCCTGACACATCCCCGATCCTACATCGAGATGAATTTCACTGGCAGTTTCAACGTGTTGGAGGTCGCAAAGGCGCAAGGCGTGCGTCACCTGATGATCGCCTCCACCTCATCGGTCTACGGCGCCAACCCGAAGATGCCGTTCCAGGAGACCGATCAAACCGACCACCCCCTGACCGTCTATGCAGCGACGAAGAAAGCGGTCGAGGGCTTGGCCCATTCCTACGCCCATCTCTGGGGCCTGCCGGTTACGCTCTTCCGCTTCTTCACCGTCTACGGCTCCTGGGGCCGCCCCGACCTTGCCTATTTCAAGTTCACCAAGGCGATCCTGGAAGGCCAGCCCATCGACGTCTACAACCACGGCGAGATGTGGCGCGACTTCACCGCGGTCGAGGATCTGGTCGAAGGCGTAAGCCGTCTTCTCCCGCTTGCCCCGCCACTCCCCGGCGCGCGGGGGACCCCGGTCGAGGGCGACAGCCTGTCCCCCGTCGCGCCGCACCGGATCGTCAACGTCGGGAACACCAACAAGGTCCACCTGATGGATTTCATCCACACGCTGGAAGGCCTCCTGGGCCGCAAGGCCACTCTCAACATGATGCCGATGCAGCCTGGCGACGTGCCCGCAACCTGGGCGGATTGCTCGCTTTTGCAGCAGCTTACCGGGTTCCAGCCGCGCACCGACCTTGCCACCGGCCTCAAGCCCTTTGTCGACTGGTATCGCGACTACTACCGGGTGTAGAACCTGGCTATAACGGCGGCATGTGTCTGGTCCTAACGGCGACCGGCAATATGCAGGATCATGCCGCGCAAATCGAACCGAAAGGACGAGTCATGGAAGACTATGCAGGCATGAACGACATCGGCGCCGTGGTCGAGGCCGACCGCGCCCATGTCTGGCACCACCTTTCCCAGCACAAGCAGTACGAAACCGTCGACCCCCGCGTCATCGTCGAAGGCAAGGGGATGCGGGTCTGGGACGCCAAGGGCAAGGAACACATCGACGCCGTCTCCGGCGGGGTCTGGACCGTCAACGTGGGCTATGGTCGCGAAAGCATCGCCAACGCCGTCCGCGACCAGCTGGTCAAGCTGAACTACTTCGCAGGCTCTGCCGGGTCGATCCCGGGTGCCATGTTTTCCAAGGCGCTGATCGAGAAGATGCCGGGCCTCTCCCGCGTCTACTACAACAACTCCGGGTCCGAGGCGAACGAAAAGGTCTACAAGATGGTGCGCCAGATCGCGCACCGGCACCACGGCGGGAAGAAGTGGAAGATCCTGTATCGCGACCGCGACTACCACGGCACCACCATTGCCGCGCTTGCCTCCGCCGGGCAGGACCAGCGCGCCATGCAGTATGGCCCGTTCCCCGACGGCTTCGTCCGCGTGCCGCATTGCCTGGAATATCGCAAGCAGTGGGACGTGGAAAACTACGGCCAGCGTGCCGCTGACGCCATCGAGGAAGTCATCCTGCGCGAAGGCCCCGACACCGTCGGCTGCCTGATCCTGGAACCCGTCACCGCCGGCGGCGGCGTCATCGTCCCGCCCCAGGGCTACTGGGACCGCGTTCAGGAAATCTGCAAGAAATACAACATCCTGCTGGCGATTGACGAGGTCGTCTGCGGCGTGGGCCGCACCGGCACCTGGTTCGGCTACCAGCACTACGGCATCAAGCCCGACTTCGTGACGATGGCCAAAGGCGTCGCCTCGGGCTATGCCGCGATCTCTTGCACCGTGACCACCGAAGCCATCTTCGAGATGTTCAAGGACGACCCCTCGGACCCGATGAGCTACTTCCGCGACATCTCCACCTTCGGCGGCTGCACCTCCGGCCCGGCGGCGGCCTTGGAGAACATGAAGATCATCGAGGAAGAGGGGCTGCTGCAGAACACCCTCGACATGGGCGACTACTGCCTTGGGAACCTGCAGGCGCTGATGGACAAGCACAAGATCATCGGCGACGTCCGCGGCAAGGGCCTGTTCCTCGGGGCCGAGCTGGTGAATGACCGCACAACCAAGGAACCCGCGCCCGAGAAGATGGTCCAGGCCGTCGTTGCCGACTGCATGGCGCAGGGGGTGATCATCGGGGCCACGAACCGGAGCCTGCCGGGGTTGAACAACACGCTGTGCCTCAGCCCCGCGCTGATCGCGACGAAGGACGACATCGACGAGATCACCACGGCGATTGATGGCGCGCTGGGAAGGGTGTTCGGGTAGGCACTGAGGCCCTTTGCCGCTTGGGGAAGATGTGCGGTGGTGCACATCTTCCCCGTGGGGACTGATATACCGGCTCAGCCTTTCCCAGAAGCCAGGCGCAGCTGCTGTCGTGGTGCCTCTGTCTGATCAGTTGCTGGCTTCTTCCAACCAAACATCCGGTCAATCAAGACTCGGGCTTCGAACTCGCGGAGTAGCATCCTCGCCCGTTCCATTCTCGTGTCAGAGCGGTTGGCCAGCTCGGGAAAGATCGCCAACACTTCGGCACGGGCCTCCGATCCGATTGATGCAAGTGTCTGTTCGCCCAGATACAGGCTTTCAACCTCTGCACCTTCTGCCAGAATTATTGCGTGCAGATCCAGCAGGATATGGCAGTAGGTGATTTCGTCACACTCTGCATCAACCCGTACGGTTGTGCCGTTCACAAAATGCTTTGCTGCGACAAGCACTTCCGATTCTCCGAACAGCAAGCTGGCAAATCGGTCGCGCAGAAGAATTGCGTGTTGCGGAGATACGGTCAGTGGCCAACGCGGAACCCCGTCACCCAAAGAGCCGGCGTCAAAGTGAATCGGGCGGAACTTCTCCAGCAAGGGGCTGTCAACGAACCGCAGCTGCTGCTTGCCGATCCAGCGCACTGGCTGCAGTCCGGCGCCGCGTGTGACCACAAGGTCGCCCAATTGCAGGTCCCCTGCCTTCACCCACCCCTTGCTGGTTTTGACCCGGGTGTCGACGGTCAGGCAGACGGGCAGGCCAACCGGATTGGGGAAGATCAGGGGCACTGACACACTGATGACCTCGGCACCGGGTGGCAGGCCCGGATACACGATGTACACGTCGTCGAAGAGCCCATCTTCGACGACGATTCTAACTGGCGTAATGCTCAGCTCGACAACAAGGCCACCGACATTTGCAATGATGATCTGCGGCCCTATTGCGGCCTCAACCGAGTTGATTACGACCGGGCTGCCATTGATCAAGGCGGATTGGCCGCCGGGATTGATATCGGGAACCTCGAAAGTTCCGTCATTTGTATCGGTCAACGTTAACGTTGCAACGCCAGAGCCAATCGCGATTACCGGAGTAAATAATGCGTATGACTGAGTAGCCATAGGCCCTCCTTCAAATCATGGTTTCACTGTGTTGATGGAATCACTATACCCGAGGTTGAGTATTATCACAACGAATTGCGCCAAGATAATTGTGATATGATCTGCAAGTATTGGAAAAATATTAATATTTTTGTCTGCTCGGCAAATGTATGTGAATCGAAGTTGACACAGCCATCTGTCAGCCGATTTTCGGATTTGGGCGAGAGGCGGGCGATTCAATTTTGACGAAATCAACAGTGAAACATGTCATTCTAGACGATTGCTTCCGCGTACTGACCGGTTCCATGGGCGAACGGCGCGGGAAAGCCCAAAACTCAGTGTGTAAATGTAGTCTGACACCAAATTCACATATAAATATAACAATTTGAAACGTGGGGCTCACGCATTGCGTTGCATCATAAGGCGCGCGAAAGCGCACCTTCTCTCACGACTGACCCGACATGGGTAGCCCCCGAACGCCTGACAGAGCGCCCGACGCATGCCAGACGGATGCCAGACGCATTCCAGACACCGCGAAATCCCGGATTCCGCCCCGTTGATCCAGTGCGCGGAACCCCCTAATCTGGACTCATGGCCACCATCCCCGTCGAAGCTTTCTACCTGACCCCAGGGGCCACTGGGTCCCTGCAACAGCAGATCCGCGCGATGGTCACGCAGGGCATCCTCACGGGGCGCTTTCGCCCCGCCGCCAGGATGCCGTCGTCGCGGGGGCTGGCAGAACACCTCGGGGTCAGCCGGATCACCGTGACGCTCGCCTACGCCGACCTCGTCTCCTCGGACTACCTCACGGCGCAAGGTAGGTCGGGCTACTTCGTCTCGGACACCGCCCCCCTCGCGCCCGAATTCCCACAGTCCGAACCCCGCGCGGAAGCCATCGATTTCAAGGGCTTGACGCAAGGCCGCTTCACCCTTGTCCCCAAGGTCGAACGGCCCGAGGATTGGGACCGCTACCCCTATCCCTTCATCTACGGCCAAGCCGACCCGACGCTGTTCGACCACCAGAACTGGCGGCAATGCGCCCTCCGCGCGCTCGGCAAGCGGGACTTCGCGGCGCTGACGACCGACTATTACGAACGCGACGACCCCCTGCTGATTCAGGAGCTTCTCCGCACCATCCTCCCCCGGCGGGGCATCGCGGCGCGCGAGGATGAGGTGCTGCTGACGATGGGTGCCCAGAACGCCCTCTGGATCGCCGCCAATGCGCTCCTGTCCCCCGGTCGCCGCGCGGTGGTCGAAAACCCCGGCTACCCCGCCTGGCGCGCCATTGTCGCGGCCACCGGAGCCACCGCCGTCCCGGTAGATGTCGACGCCCAAGGCCTGCCGCCGCAAGTGCTTGACGCGGATGTGGTTTTCACCACCCCCTCGCACCAGTGCCCCACCAACGCCACCATGCCGGTGGACCGCCGCGTGGCGCTGCTGGAGGCCGCCGAGGCCAAGCGCTTCGTCATCATCGAGGACGACTACGAATTCGAGATGTCCTTCCTGAAACCCGTCGCCCCCGCACTGAAGTCGCTCGACCGTGGGGGCAGGGTGATCTACGCCGGAAGCTTCTCGAAATCCGTCTTCCCCGGCCTGCGCCTTGGCTACCTTGTCGGCCCCCCCGGCTTCATCGCCGAGGCGCGCGCCCTGCGGGGCCTGATGCTGAAGCACCCGCCCGGCCACATCCAGCGGACGATGGCTTATTTCCTGGGCCTCGGCCACTACGACGCGCTGGTCAACCGGATGAAGAACGCCTACCGCCGCCGCCGCCAGGTCATGGCCGAGGCCATTTCGGCCGAAGGCCTGACCGTGGCCGGGCAGGGCGGCTTTGGCGGATCGAGCTTCTGGATGCGCGCGCCCGAAGGGGTGGACGCCGAACAACTGGCGCTAGCCTTGCGCACCGAAGGCGTCCTCATCGAACCCGGCCGCGCCTTCTTTGCCGGGGACGGACCCCGCAATTTCTACCGCCTCGCCTATTCCTCCATCGCCCCGCAGCGCATCCCCGAGGGTGTGGCGCGGATCGCGAAAGCGCTGGCCTTAGCGGGCTGATGAAACTGGCCCTAAGGCCGGGCCCGCCGCAGGGATAGGTTGCACGCAACTGGCCTTATCGGGCCGCATGGGACATGGAGTAGCGCGATGAAGATGACCACCGAAGAGGCCTTCGTGAAAGTCCTGCAGATGCACGGCATCGAGCACGCCTTCGGGATCATCGGCTCGGCCTTCATGCCGATTTCGGATCTTTTCCCGAAGGCCGGTATCCATTTCTGGGACTGCGCCCATGAAGGCTCTGGCGGGATGATGGCAGACGGGTTCACCCGCGCCAGCGGAAAGATGTCGATGATGATTGCCCAGAACGGACCGGGGATCACCAACTTCGTCACTGCGGTGAAAACCGCATACTGGAACCATACGCCTTTACTTCTGGTTACCCCACAGGCCGCCAACAAGACGATCGGGATGGGCGGCTTCCAGGAAGTCGAGCAGATGGCGCTGTTCAAGGACATGGTCTGCTACCAGGAGGAGGTCCGCGATCCCTCGCGCGTGGCCGAGGTGCTGAACCGCGTCATCCTGCAGGCCAAGCGCCAGTCGGCCCCGGCGCAGATCAACATGCCGCGGGACTATTTCACCCAAGTCATCGACGTGCCCCTGCCGGCCGTGGTGGAGTTCGAGCGGCCCTCGGGCGGTGAGGAGGCCATCGCCCAGGCGGCGCAACTGCTGTCGTCGGCCAAGTTCCCGGTGATCCTGAACGGCGCGGGCGTGGTGATCGGCGGCGCGATCCCGGCCTCGATGGCGCTGGCGGAACGGCTGACGGCGCCGGTGTGCGTCGGCTACCAGCACAACGACGCCTTTCCCGGTTCGCATCCGCTGTTCGCGGGGCCGCTGGGCTACAACGGGTCGAAGGCGGGGATGGAGTTGATCGCCCAGGCCGACGTGGTGCTGGCGCTGGGAACGCGACTCAACCCGTTCTCGACCCTGCCGGGCTATGGGATCGACTACTGGCCGAAGGCGGCCAAGGTGATCCAGGTCGACATCAACCCGAACCGGATCGGGCTAACGAAGCCGGTGACTGTGGGCATTGTCGGTGACGCGAAGAAGGTGGCCGAGAGGATCCTGGCGCGGCTGTCGAAGACTGCGGGCGACGCGGGGCGGGCGGAGCGCAAGGCGCTGATCGCGCAAAAGAAATCCGCCTGGGCGCAGGAACTGTCGTCGATGGATCACGAACAGGATGATCCCGGCACCACCTGGAACGAACGTGCCCGCAAGGCCAAGCCGGAGTGGATGAGCCCCCGCATGGCCTGGCGCGCGATCCAGGCGGCGCTGCCGAAAGAGGCGATCATTTCTTCGGACATCGGCAACAACTGCGCCATCGGCAACGCCTATCCGTCGTTCGAGGCGGGGCGGAAGTATCTGGCACCCGGTCTCTTCGGGCCGTGCGGCTATGGCCTGCCGTCGATCATCGGTGCCAAGATCGGCTGCCCGGACACCCCTGTCGTCGGTTTCGCTGGAGACGGGGCCTTCGGGATTGCGGTGACGGAGCTGACGGCGATTGGCCGCAAGGAATGGCCTGCGATCACCATGGTCGTCTTCCGCAACTACCAGTGGGGCGCGGAAAAGCGGAACTCGACCCTCTGGTATGACGACAACTTCGTCGGCACCGAGCTTGACACCGACGTCAGCTACGCCGGTATCGCCAAGGCCTGCGGGCTGCAGGGCGTGCAGGCGCGGACGATGGAGGAGCTGACGGCGGCCTTGCACAAGGCCATCGACGACCAGATGCACCACGGCAAGACCACGCTGATCGAGGCGCTGATCAACCAGGAACTGGGCGAGCCTTTCCGCCGCGACGCGATGAAGAAGCCGGTCGAGGTCGCGGGGATCTCGAAGGCCGACATGCGGCCGCAGGTGGTGGGGTGAAGCGCGAATCTTCGTCGAGAATTCTGGAGTTGACCGGTGCCCTATGACCTTGGCCCCGGCGCGCTGGCCTGGCTCGCCGTGGCCTGCCTCGTCGCCGGGTTCGTCCGGGGCTACTCTGGCTTTGGCTTCTCGGCCCTGCTGATCGCGGCCTCCAGCTTAGTGACCAATCCACTGAATTTCGTGGCTGTTGTCGTCATTCTTG
The DNA here is from genome assembly GCF_005222785.1 of Rhodobacter sp. SY28-1. Lineage (GTDB taxonomy): Bacteria > Pseudomonadota > Alphaproteobacteria > Rhodobacterales > Rhodobacteraceae > Tabrizicola. The sequence goes on from NZ_STGH01000003.1 coordinate 202,182, forward strand.
AAACAGTGATGTCTCTGCAGCACGCAAAGGGCGCCGGGCCGGACGTCGACTGGCGACGTGTCGGCTGGCTTCTGGGTGGGGCGGCGATCGGACTGCCGTTGGGGTTGTGGGTCCTGACCGGGGTCAGCGAGGACACGGCGCGGGCGGTCATCTCGGGCTATGTCCTCCTCATGTGCGTCGTCCTGCTCGCGGGGTGGCGGCTTGCGGCGGAAGTCAGGGGCGCACCGAACGGCGTGGCGGGCGTGATCTCAGGGCTTTCCAACGCGCCCGGAATGGGGGGGCTGCCGGTGGCGGCATTCTTCGCCGCGCAACCGATGTCGGCGAGCGTCTTTCGGGCGACACTGATCGCCTATTTCCCGCTTCTCGACCTTTACTCCGCGCCGCTTTACTGGCTGGCAGGGCTGGTGAACTGGGACACGCTCTGGGCCGCGCTCATCGCCCTTCCGGTCACACTTCTGGGCAACTGGCTGGGCGGGCGGCACTTCTTCGGCACCGACCCGCAGGAGTTCCGCCGCTTTGCGATCGTCCTTCTGGCAGGCCTTGCGGCACTCGGCCTTGGGAAGGCGCTGCTCTGATGTGGCTGATTGTGAACGCTGGTTCGTCTTCGCTGAAGCTGAAGGTGTTTGAAGGCGAACGCGAGGTTGCAAAGGCCAGCATCAGCGAGATCGGTCCGGACGGTCACGCGGCCGCGATGGCAGCGGGGCTCGCTCAGGCCGGGGTGTCCATTGACCGGCTGACGGCCGCAGCGCATCGGGTGGTGCATGGCGGGGCGGGCTTGACGGCAACCTGTCGGGTGACACCTTCCGTGGTGCAACAGATCCAGGACTGTGTGCCGCTGTCTCCTTTGCACAATCCGGCGAATCTGGTGGGAATTCAGTCTGTTGCAGCCCTTGCTCCGGATCTTCCCCAATTTGCGGCCTTCGACACGGCCTTCCATGCGACGAACCCTGAGGTGGCGGTGACCTATGCCCTGCCAAAGGCGGAACGCGACCGGGGCCTGCGCCGGTATGGCTTTCACGGGATCAGCTATGCCGCGCTGGTCCGCATCCTGCGGGGCAGGGGGGAACTGCCGCAAAGGATTCTGGCCTGCCATCTGGGCAATGGCTGCTCGCTTGCGGCGATTGTGAACGGTTGTTCGGTTGCGACGACCATGGGCTATTCTCCGCTGGACGGGCTGACGATGGGCACGCGGACGGGCAGCATCGACGGCAATGCCGTGCTGCGTCTGGCCGAGGTGCACGGCGTGGAAAGGGCAGGGCGCATCCTGAACCGGCAAAGCGGGCTCCTGGGTCTTGGCGGGGCCAGCGACCTGCGGGCCTTGCATGCCGCAGGAACCCCTGAGGCCCGCTTCGCGCTGGAACATTTCGCCTACTGGGCGGTGCGCCATGCTGGGTCGATGGTGGCGGCGATGGGCGGCCTTGACGCCGTGGTCTTCACCGGCGGGATCGGGGAAAACGACGCGTGGATGCGGAACGAAATCCTGACCGGGCTCGCCTATCTGGGAGTTTCTTCCGACCCGGAGGCGAATGCCCGGAACGAAACCACCCTGCATGATGCGACATCCGGTGTCGCTATCCTTCTTGTGCAAGCTGATGAGGAACGGCAGATTGCCCTTGAAGCGCAGGCCGTCATGGCCGGGGAGGGCGCGTGAACCAGCCGAGAGTGGAGACGCAGCGCGAGGTTGGCGACGAAGTTCGCCAGACCACCTGCTACATGTGCGCCTGCCGCTGCGGGATCAACGTGCATCTGAAGTCCGGCCGCGTCGCCTATATCGAGGGCAACCGGGACCATCCGATCAACAAGGGCGTCTTGTGTGCCAAAGGGGCCAGCGGGATCATGCAGGTCACCGCGCCCAGCCGCCTGAAGGCACCCCTGCGGCGCGTGGGGCCGCGCGGTTCGGGGGCTTTCGAGGAGATCACTTGGGAGGAAGCGCTCTCCACCGCCGTTTCCTGGATGAAGCCGCTGCGCGAAACGGCCCCCGAGAAGCTGGCCTTTTTCACCGGCCGCGACCAGAGCCAAAGCCTCACCGGCTGGTGGGCGCAAAACTTCGGCACCCCGAACTATGCGGCGCATGGGGGCTTCTGTTCGGTCAACATGGCGGCGGGCGGCATCTACACCATCGGTGGGGCGTTCTGGGAATTTGGCCAGCCGGATTGGGACCGGACGAAGCTCTTCGTGATGTTCGGGGTGGCCGAGGATCACGACTCGAACCCGATCAAGATCGGCCTTGGCAAGCTGAAGGCCCGGGGCGCGCGGGTTATTTCCGTGAACCCTGTGCGCACGGGCTATTCCGCTGTAGCCGACGATTGGATCGGGATCACGCCCGGGACCGACGGGCTGCTGATCCTGTCCTTGATCCATTGCCTGCTGGAGGCGGGGAAGATCGACCTCGATTACCTCGCACAATGGACCAATGCGCCGCTGCTGGTGACCGAGGCGGAGGGGGCGGAGAAAGGCCTTTTCGTCCGCAACGCCGAAAGCCAGCCCTTTGTCATCGATCGCCGCACGGGCCACCCCGCGCCCTGGGACGGCAAGGGGGTACAACCGGACCTCGGGGCCGAATGGCAGGGCAGCCGCACTGTCTTTCGCCACATGGTCGAGGAATATCTGAAGCCCGACTACGCGCCCGAGGCGGTGGCTGCGCGCTGCGGCGTGACGGCAACCCGCATCCGCCAACTGGCCGCCGAACTGGCTGATGTGGCCTTCAATCAGGCGATCACCCTCGACCGCCCCTGGACCGACTTCCGCGGCAACGAGCATCCGAACATGCCCGGTCGCCCGGTCAGCTTCCACGCGATGCGCGGGATTTCGGCGCATTCCAATGGGTTCCAGACGGCCCGCGCGCTGCATCTCCTTCAGATCCTCCTTGGGAGCCTGGAAACCCCCGGCGGCTACCGGCTGAAACCGCCGTATCCGAAACCCATCGAGGCGCATCCGACGCCCCACTTCGTCACCACCCCCGGCAAGCCCCTGACTGGCCCGCATCTGGGCTATGTCCGCTCGCCCGACGACTTGTGCCTTCTGCCCGATGGCCAGCCGGCCCGGATCGACAAGGGGTTCTCTTGGGAAAACCCGTTCTCGGCGCATGGGATGATGCACATGGTCATCCCCAACGCCCATGCCGGGGACCCATACCGGATCGACACGCTGTTCCTCTACATGGCGAACATGTCGTGGAACTCATCCATGAACTCCGCCCGCGTGATGGAGATGCTGACGGAACAGCGCGATGGCGAATACGTCATCCCCCGGATCATCTACTCCGACGCCTATGCCTCCGAAATGGTGGCCTATGCCGACCTGATCCTGCCCGACACGACCTACCTCGAACGCCACGACTGCATCAGCCTCTTGGACCGCCCCATCAGCGAGCCCGACGCAGCGGGCGATGCGATCCGCTGGCCGGTGCTGGAACCGGACCGCGACGTCCGCTGCTTCCAGTCAGTGCTGTTGGAATTGGGCGCAAGGCTCGGACTTCCGGGCATGGTGAACGAGGATGGGACGGCGAAGTTCAAGGACTACGCCGACTACATCGCCAACCACCAACGCCGCCCGGGTGTGGGTCCGCTGATGGGCTTCCGGGGGGATGGCGAGGCGGAAGGGCGGGGTGCCCCAAACCCCGATCAGTTGGCCCGTTACATCCAGAACGGAGCCTTCTACCAGGCCCATGTCCCCGAGGAAGCGGCCTTCTACAAACCGTGGAACACGGCCTACCAGGACTGGGCGGTGAAGCTCGGGCTTTACGAGACTCCGCAGCCCTATCTTTTCAACATCTGGTCCGAACCCATGCGCCGCTTCCAGCTGGCCGCCGAGGGCTTCGGCCCCCGCCAGCCGCCCGACCACCTGCGCGAGCGCCTGAAACAGGCGATGCACCCGCTGCCGATCTGGTATGCCCCCTTCGGCGACGAGGACGCGGCCTTCGGCTATCCGGTCCACGCGCTGACGCAAAGGCCGATGGACATGTACCACTCCTGGGGCAGCCAGAACGCCTGGCTGCGGCAGATCAAGGGGCATAACTATCTGTATCTGCCGACGAAGATCTGGGAGGCGCAGGGGTTTGAGGACGGCGACTGGGCGCGGGTGTCCTCGCGCGCCGGAACGATCGTGGTGCCCGTTGCCCATATGGCGGCGCTGAACGAGAACACCGTCTGGACCTGGAACGCCATCGGCAAGCGCAAGGGGGCCTGGGCGCTGGATGCTGATGCGCCAGAGGCGACGACGGGGTTCCTTCTGAACCATCTGATCTCGGAGCTTCTGCCCGACCGGCACGGGGTGCGGCTGTCGAACTCTGACCCGGTCACGGGGCAGGCCGCCTGGTTTGACCAGCGGGTGCGGGTAGAACGCGTTGCGGCCACCGATCACCCGCGCAGCACGGTGGAGCCGATGTTCGAACGCCTTCCCGACCCGCCGCGCGCCGGTGGCGGCCGAGGCCAAAGTTCTTCGAAGAATTTTGCCAAAAGTTTTCGAAAACTTTTGGTCCCCGGCGGGGAGGCGGAGCGATGACGTCCCTCCCGCAGTCCACCGAAAAACGTCTGGGTCTGGTGATCGACCTCGACACCTGCGTCGGCTGCCAGGCCTGCGTCACCGCCTGCAAGGGCTGGAACGATGGGGGCATCGGCCTGTCCGACCAGGACCCCTACGGCGCCGATCCCTCGGGCACGTTCCTGAACCGGGTCCACTCCTACCAGGTGGCGATCCCTGATGCCCCCGCCCAGGTGGTGACCTTCCCGCGGTCCTGCCTCCACTGCGACAACGCGCCCTGCGTCACCGTCTGCCCGACCGGGGCCAGCTACAAACGGGCCGAGGACGGCATCGTGCTGGTCAACGAGGACGCTTGCATCGGCTGCGGCCTCTGCGCCTGGGCCTGCCCCTATGGCGCGAGGGAGATGGATGCAGCGCAAGGCGTGATGAAGAAATGCACGCTCTGCGTCGACCGGATCTACAACGAGACCCTGCCCGAAGAAGATCGTGAGCCCGCCTGCGTCCGCACCTGCCCCACGAACGCGCGGCATTTCGGCGACCTGGCGGACCCGGAAAGCGCAGTGTCGCAACTGGTGGCGAGCAGGGGCGGCTATGACCTGATGCCCGACATGGGCACGAAGCCCACCAACAAGTACCTGCCGCCGCGCAAGAAAGGGCCGGGAACGGCAAGCCCGCTCGCGCCCCTACTCGACATCAAGGCCACCGGGATCGCAGGGTGGCTCGACCGGATGCTGGGGAAGCTCTGAGATGCATCCCGCGCCCTCGGTCATCCTGTTTTCCACCCTCTCGGGTCTGGGCTTCGGCTTCCTCGCCTTCCTCGGCTGGGGGGCGCTGCTGCCTTCGGGCTGGCATGCGTTCTTTCTCTGGGGCCTCGGCTACGGGCTGGCCGTGGCGGGGCTGCTGGCCGCCACCTTCCACCTCGGCAACCCGAAGAACGCCCTGAAAGCCTTCACGCAATGCCGCACCAGCTGGCTGAGCCGTGAGGCCTGGGCCTCGGTCGCCACCCTCTTGATCCTCGCGCCGGTCGCGCTCTCGGACATTTTCACCCTCGGCCTGCCGCGCATCATCGGCCAGATCGGCGGGACGCTCGCGATCCTGACCGTCTTCACCACGGCGATGATCTACACGCAGATCAAGGCGGTCCCGCGCTGGCATCACTGGCTGACGCCGGTGATGTTCCTGACCTTCGCTGTCGCCGGGGGTGCGATGCTGGCCGGTATGGGGCTTGCGCCTGTGCTTCTGCTGGCGGTGGGTGCGATCCTCTGGGCGGTCTGGCGGGTCGGCGACAAAGCTTTCGCGCGCGCCGGTCAGACGATGGGGACGGCGACGGGGCTGGACCGGCTGGGCGTTCCCTCGGTGCTTGATCCAGCCCATACCGCCGGGAACTACCTGAAACGCGAGATGATCTTCGTCGTGGGGCGCAAGCATGCGGCGAAGCTGCGGAAGATCGCGCTGGCGCTGGCCTCGGTCCTGCCCGCGTTGGTCCTGCTCATGCCCTTCGGCATCTGGGGGATCGCTCTGGCCGCCATCCTGCACCTTGCCGGAGCCCTTGCCGCCCGCTGGCTGTTCTTCGCCGAGGCCGAGCACGTCGTGGGGCTTTACTACGGCGCGCGGGGATGATCCTTTGCGCGCCATGAGCGCGTTCAAGACCTATGATATCCGCGGCCGTCTCGGGACGGACCTGACCGAAGCCATTGCCCACCGGATCGCCCGCGCCTTCGCCACGGTGACTGGCGCGGATGCCGTGGTGCTGGCGCGCGACTGCCGGGAAAGCTCACCTTCGCTTACCGATGCGGTGGCGGCGGGGCTGATGGCGCAAGGCGTCCGTGTCCTCGACCTTGGGATGGCCGGGACCGAGGAGATGTATTTCGCCACTGCCCATCTTGGGGCAGGGGGTGGGATCTGCGTGACTGCTTCGCACAATCCGCTCGAATACAACGGGATGAAGCTGGTCGGCCGCGGTGCGGTGCCGCTGCCAGATGCCGATTTCGCGCGGATCAGGGCGCTGACGGAAGGCAGTTCGGACTTCGCCACGGCCAAGGGCGGCGCGCGGGAGGATCGCTCGGCCGTCAGGGCGGACTATGTGGCGCATGTGTCTGGGCTGGTCGGGCAGGGGATTGGCCCCTTGCGGCTTTTGGTCAATGCCGGGAACGGTGCGGCGGGGCCGACGCTGGATGCACTGGCCGAAGGGCTGGCCAGCCGCGGCGCGCGGCTTGATCTTGTCCGGATGCATCACGACCCCGATGGCAGCTTTCCGAACGGCATCCCCAATCCCCTTCTACCGGAAAACCGTCCGGCAACGGCCCAGGCGGTGACGGCGGCGGGTGCCGATTTCGGCGTCGCCTTCGACGGCGATTTCGACCGCTGCTTCCTGTTCGACGGCGCGGGCGGCTTTGTCGATGGCGAGCATGTGGTCGCGCTTCTGGCCGCAGCCCATCTGGCGGCGGAACCCGGGGCGACGATCATCCACGACCCGCGTGTCATCTGGGCGGTGCAGGATGCGGTGCGTCGGGGTGGGGGGCGATCTGTCCTGACGCCCACGGGGCACATCTTCCTCAAGGCCGCGATGCGCCGCGAGGGCGCGGTCTATGGGGGCGAGATGAGCGCCCACCATTACTTCCGCGGCTTCATGGCCTGCGATTCCGGAATGATCCCCTGGCTTCTGGTGGCGCGGCTGGTGTCGCAGTCCGGGCGCGACCTGACGGATCTTGTGGGGGCAATGCGGCGGGATTTCCCGTCGTCAGGCGAGATCAACTTCCGCGTCGCCGATGTGCCTGGAACGGTGTCACGGGTCGAGGCAGAGCTGTCTGGACAGGCACGCGGCGTCGACCGCACCGATGGCCTCAGCCTTGATTTCGGCGAATGGCGGCTGAACCTGCGGGCCTCGAACACCGAACCGCTTCTCCGGCTGAATGTCGAGGCCCGGGGCGACGCGGGTCTGGTCGCCGAGGCGGTGACCGGGGTGCGGGCGCTGATCGAGGCTTGAACCCCGATGCCAGCGCCCGACAGCCTTAGGCGTTCACTGCGGACGCGCCGGTCTTGCGCAGGATCGGCCAGCCGCGCCGGAACACCGGGATCGGCGGCAGATCGTCGGCGAGGGCTTGAAGCGACGCCTCACGCCGCTTGAGCCGCGCAATTTCGGCACGGATTTCAACAAGCTCGTCGGCGAGTGTCAGGCGGGAAGCAGCCATTTGGTCCTCCTTTGTTCTTCCCGGTCAGCATCGACTCGAAATCTGAAGACTTTCCTAAGCGCCAGAGCGTTTGCAGTCTGTTTCCATCCTGATGGCTTGTCTTGGCAGCTTGGCGCGGCCACTCTGGGAAAAAATACTGGACTGCTTGCATGTGGAATTTCAGCCTTCTGAAGGCCCTGGCTGTCTGGGGCAGGCTTGCGCCGCTTATGGTGGTCCGCCTTGTCATGTTCGGCCTTGTCGCGCTTGTACTGGGGATCGCGATCGGTCTTGGGGCCTGGATCGGCATCCGCTTTCAGCTCGTGGGCGGGACGGCGGATGCGGTCCTGGGCGGGTCGGCCGCGTTTCTGCTGGCGGCGGTGGCGCTGGCCATCTGGGGTCGGGCCCGGTTGCAGATGCTGCGGTCACAGCTTCTGGCGCTTGTCGTTGACCTCGTGGACGGGGTGCGGGTGCCGATGGGGCAGGGGCAGATTGCCCATGCGCGCAGTGCGGTCGCTGCCCGGTTCGGCTCCTCCAGCCAGCTTTGGGCGATCCACCGCTTCGTCCGCGGTGTCGCGGGCAAGGTCCCCGCAGTGGCCGAGGGTGTCGGACCGCTGATGTCGATGCCGCTTCTGGGGCGGCTGGCAAGCGGGGGGCTGGTGACCCAGGCCGTGCTGGCCCATGCCTACCGCGCGCGGCCGGAAAACGCATGGGAAGCCGCGCATGACGGTCTGGTCATGTCCACCCAGAACGCCCGCGACCTTCTGGGGACGGCGGGGCGGATCAACGGTGTGGGTTGGCTGTTGACGCTGACACTCTTCCTGCTGCTGCTGCCGCCGTTTGTCGGTCTTGCCGCGCTGTGGCCCGCCGCCGGGCCCACCGCAGGTGCCATCGCCGCCGGTCTTGCCGCGCTGGCCCTGCGTGCCGCGCTGATCCAGCCCCTCACACTCGCCTGTCTGTGGCAGGCCTTCCTGCGGATCACCGCGGGGCAAGAGCCGCTGGGTGAATGGCGCGGCCGCCTGACGCAGGTTTCGGCGCCGTTTCGCGATCTCGGCGACCAGGCAGTCGGCTGGTCGCCGGACCTGGCGGCAGTCCCCTGAAAACTGGCCTCTACTGCCGGTTCCAAGCCCATGAAAATGCACCGAAGGCCGGTTGCGGCAACCCGGTAACTGTGGCAAGACTCACGGCAACAGCCAATCAGACCGATGAGTTCAGAATGAGCGAATTCGCCACCCGACGCGTGATGATGGTGGATACGCAGGTCCGCCCCTCGGACGTGACCAAGTTCCCGATCATCGATGCCATGCTGACTGTCCCGCGCGAGACCTTCGTGCCCGAAGACAAGCGCGAGGCCGCCTACATGGGTGAGAACCTGCCGCTGGCCCCCGGGCGTGTCGTGCTTGAGGCGCGGACGCTGGCCAAGCTGCTGGACGCGCTGGATATTCAGCCGGGTGAGCTGGTTCTGGATGTCGGCTGCGGGCTGGGCTATTCGGCCGCCGTCATCGCGCGGTTGGGCGAAACCGTGGTCGCCGTCGAAGAGGACGAGGCCCTTGCCGCCGAGGCGCAGCGGCTTCTGTCCGAAGAGGGCGTCGACAACGCGGTGGTGATTGCTGGCAAGCTGACCGAAGGCTCGGCCAAATGCGCGCCCTATGACGTGATCACCGTCGAGGGCGGCGTGGAAACCATGCCCGAGACGATCCTTTCGCAACTGAAGGACGGCGGCCGGATCGGCGCCGTCTTCATGGAAGGCGCCGTTGGAACCGCCCGGATCGGCTACAAGACCGAAGGCCGCGTGTCCTGGCGCCCGGTGTTCAACGCCTCGGCGCCGGTCCTGCCGGGCTTTCAGGCCAAGCGCAGTTTCGTGTTGTAAGGCCCGAGTGGGCCCTGTCCGGCCCGGCCCCAAGCCGTCCGGACCCTGTTCGTAACGCCTGCGCCGGATGTGCGGGCCCTTGGAAGGCAATCAAGATGCGTGCATGGCTTCTGTCGGCAGTCGTGGCTCTGGCGGGCGTGGTGGCCGCGCCGACGGCCCGATCCGAGACCTTGGCGGATGCCCTGATCGCGGCCTACAAGAACTCGAACCTGCTGGATCAGAACCGCGCGGTGCTGCGCGCCGCTGATGAGGATGTGGCTGTCGCGGTGTCCTCGTTGCGTCCGGTCGTGTCCTATACCTTGTCGGGCCAATGGCAGCGCGCCGATATCACCACGATTTTCGGCCCCAGCGTGTCCGAGGGCCTGTCGGCCTCGCTGACGCTGAGCGCCGATCTGACGCTTCTCGACTTTGGCCGCCGTCGCATCGGGATCGAGATCGCGAAGGAAAGCGTGCTTGCCACGCGCCAGGCCCTGATCGATGTCGAACAGAACGTGCTGCTCGCGGCTGTCGGCGCCTATGTCGACGTGCGCCTGGCGCAAGAGGTCGTGGCGCTTCGGCAAAGCAACCTGCGCCTGATCACCCAGGAACTGCGCGCCGCGCGGGACCGCTTTGACGTGGGCGAGATCACCCGCACCGACGTGTCCATCGCCGAAGCGCGCCTGGCTGCGTCGCGCGCCGCGCTGGCCTCGGCCGAGGGGCAGCTGATGATCGCGCGCGAGGCCTACAAGGCTGCGACCGGGGCCTACCCGCATTCCCTGGCCGCGCTGCCGCGCGCTCCGGCCCTGCCGCGCACCCAGGAAGAGGCGCAATCTGTCGCGCGGGCGACCCATCCGCTGCTGAAGCAGGCCCAGCATCAGGTGACGATTGCCGACCTGCAGGTCGAACTGGCGAACGCGAACCGCAAGCCGACCTTGGGGCTGGGGGCGACACTGCGCACCGACGACGAAGACCAGCAGGCGCAGTCCTACGGGTTGACGCTGAACCAGACACTTTACGCCGGGGGTCGGCTGTCAGCCCTGCAACGGCAGGCGTTGGCAGGCAAGGATGCAGCGCGGGCCGGATTGCGGCAGACCGCAGTCGGCATCCTGCAGAACGTGGGCGTCGCATGGGCGAACCTTGCCGTGGCTGCCGCGTCGATCGAGGCGTCGGACCTGCAGATCCGTGCCGCGCAGGCGGCCTTTGACGGTGTCCGCGAAGAGGCCGCCGCCGGAACCCGCACCACGCTTGACGTGCTGGACGCCGAACAGGAGCTTCTCGATGCCCGCAACGCCCGGCTTGAGGCCGAAGCGCAGCGCTATGTGGCGGTCTATCAGGTGCTGGCGACCATGGGTCTTTTGACGGTCGACCACCTGCAACTGGGTATTCCGACCTATGATCCCGAAGCCTATTTCGGCGCCGTCGAGAAAGCGCCCTCGCACAGTGCACAGGGCAAGAAGCTTGACCGGATTCTGGAAAAGATCGGGAACTGAAGCCACATCTGTCACGGGAATCCGTGATTAGTGTTGCTATTCCGGGGTTTGTGGCGCTAAGTTGAGGCCGCAATGCGCGCAGGCGAGCGGATCTTCTCGATGGCCGGACCCCTAAGCTCGGAAGAGATTGAGGATGTCGTTTCCTCGGTGCGTCGGCTTGTGTCGAACGAACAACGCCCCCGCACGCTGAGCCGCGACCTGAATTCCGAACGGCTGCTCCTGACCCCGGCGCAGCGGGTGATGCCGGAAACCAGCCCGCTGGCCCCGCTGATGCTTGACGCCTCGCTGCAAGAGGCGCGGGCGTCCGATGTCACGGAAGCGCCTGCGGAGGCGCCCGTCGAACCTGCCACTGAGGCCGACAGTCTGGCCGAAACGCCGGCCGAGGATGACGAGGGCACGACCCTGCTGTATGTGGCCGCCGACAGCGACCCGGATGCCGATCCCGACGATGTCGTCCTGCCCGGTGTCGACCCCGAGCTTGCCGCCGATCTGGCCGAGGCCGTTGCCGAAGAGCCGGAAGTGGAATGGGAAGACGAGATCTGGGTCGAGCCCGCGACCGTGTCTCTGGGCGAGGCAGCCCTTGCCGCCGAAGAGGCCGAGGTGCTGACTGGACCCGCGCCGGATGACGCGATGCCCAGCGGGGACGTGATGGACGATCCTGCGGAACCCTGGGCCCAGGCTGGCAGCGACCTTGGCGATGACGAGCCGATCCCCTTTGTGCCCCTGCGCCGTCGGGCCGAGCATCTTGCCGCGCGGCTGGCGGCGGGCGAGGTGATGGAAACCCCGAAGGCCGACGCCGAGGCCGAGATTGTCTCGCTGACGGTCGACACGCCGCAGGAACCGGCCGCCACGCCTCATACAGCGGCTTCGGTAGAGGCGTCGGTCGGAACCGTGGCGACCGAGTTTGTCGATGCTGATGGGATGGCCCTGGCTGTGCTGGACGAAGCCGCCCTGCACGAGATCGTGCGCCAGACCCTGCGCGCCGAACTGCAGGGAGAGTTGGGCGAGCGCATCACCCGCAATGTCCGCAAGCTGGTCCGGGCCGAGATCAACCGCGCCCTGATGGCCCGCGACCTGGACTAGGCCCGGGCGTCCCGCCGCTTGCTTCCTTGATCCCCGGAAATGAAAACGCGCCCCGATGGGGCGCGCGGTCATTGTGGCTGTCCGCCGGATCAGGCGGCTTCAGCCTGTTCCAGTTCCAGCGCGTGGCGGCGTTCGGATTCCTCGCGCGACAGCGCGACCGAGGTCCGCACGCCCTTGGCGACGAATTCCATCAGGCCCTTGACCACCCGCTCGTTCGGGTCGATCCCGGCGCAGGACAGAACCTCGCGCCCATCGCGCGACCGCGCCCAGCGGGCGATCTGGTCCGGGCCGTTGCCATACTTCTTGTCGTCGGCGATGGCATCGTCCAAAGCCGCCAGAACGACGGCGGCAAAAAGTTTGCGTGCACGTTGGCCCTGCTCGAAGTTGAAGGCGGTGCTGTCGATGGTGTCACGCATGATGTTTTCCTTTATTCTTGCTCTTGTCTTTCCGGGCGTCCGGGGTTTGTAGCGGTTTGAAGACGATTCGGGGGTTACCGGTTTGGAATGACTGCCATGCGCTGCGTGCATGGCTTATGCAGAACAGATCAGGATATAGTCGGTCGCAGCCGGGGGCAGAGACGAGATTTAGGAGCGGGCGGAAGGATTTCAACCTTTGGTTAAGATATTCTTGGGCATCCGCGCGCTGCGCGCCTAAGCCATCCGAAGCCGGGCGTGACCGGCCTGCAGAACGCCCACAGCCCGCTCGAAACGCAGCTGCGCCAATCCGGTTCCACCGCTTTGCGTAAAAAGTGTGCCGACGGGCTTGCCCGCGCTGTCCAGAATCTCGGTCCCGACCGGTGCTGCGCCTTCCACCACCACCCGGACCAGCCCCTTGCGCAGTTCGGTCTTGTGCTTCATCCGCGCCGTGACCTCCTGGCCGACATAGCAGCCCTTGCGGAAGTCGACGCCGTGCAGCCGCTCGAACCCCTGTTCCAGGATATAGCTGTCGTCCGGGATCAGTTCGACGCCGCTTTCCGGGATCAGGTTCGCGACCCGGATCGCATCCCAGTCGATCGACGGATCGGTGCCGGGTGTCTCGGACCAGGCCCGCCAGCCAAGCGCGGGATGGCGCGGGTCGGGCAGGGCGCCTTCGGGGGGCTGGCCCAGCCCGCGCAGGACATGCAGGCCGGTCGGGGCGATCTGCACATCGGCGCGCAGGCGGTACATCGTCAGGCGGCGCAGCGTGTCTCCCGCCAGCCGTGTAGCGATGTCGATCAAGAGCCGGTCGTCCGGCAGCCGGACCACGAAGAAATCCGCCAGATACTTGCCCTGCGGCGTCAGCAGCGCGGCCCAGACGATGCCGGACGCCGTCTCAAGCGGCCGCAAGTCATTTGACACCAGACCCTGCAGGAAGGTCAGGGCATCCTTGCCGGTCAGGCCAAGCACGGTGCGGTCGGGGGCGGTCTCTCCGGTCATCATGCGCGGCAGGATAGGGTGCAGTGCCGAAGGGGGGAAGGGTCAGTCACGCAGTTGTGCCTCTTGCAGCCGGGCATAGGCCCCCTGCAGTGCCATCAGGCTGTCGTGGGTGCCTTCCTCGATCAGGCGGCCGCGGTCGAGGACGATGATCTTGTCCGCCCCCTTCACCGTCGACAGCCGGTGCGCGATCACCAGCGTCGTCCGGCCCGACTGCGCGCGCGCCAGAGCCTCAGACACGGCAGCCTCGGTCCGGGTATCCAGCGCCGAGGTCGCCTCGTCCAGAAGCAGGACCGGCGCATCGGCCAAGAGCGCCCGGGCGATGGCGATCCGCTGGCGCTGGCCGCCCGACAGGGCCGACCCGCGCGTTCCGGCCGGGGTATCAAGGCCCTGCGGCATCGCCTCGGTGAAGCCGGTGACTTCGGCGTCCGCCAGCACCTTGTCCAGCCGGTCGGGGCCGATCCCGGTCCGTCCCAGAAGCAGGTTTTCGCGCAGCGTCTCATCGAACAGGGCCGAATCCTGCGAGACCGAGGCGAGAAGCGCGCGCTGGTCGAAAAGGCTCATCTCCTGCGCATCAACCCCGCCGATCAGGATGCGGCCCGCCTGCGGCTCGATCAGGGCGGAAATCAGCTGGAACACGGTGGTTTTCCCCGCCCCAGAACTGCCCACCAGTGCGGTGACCTTCCCGGCCTCGGCAGTGAAGGTCAGCCCGTCAAGGACGGGGCGGTCGGGGTAGGTGAAGCTGACGTTCTCGAACCGGATCTCCGGCGCGCCGGGTGAAGGGACAGCACGGCTTTGCGCCGGGCGGGTGCTGGTGCTTTCGGTATCGAACAGCGTGTAGATGCGCGCCAGACTGGCCTTCGCGACCTGCCAGAGCCCGGCCAGATCGCTCAGCCGCCGTATCGGCTGGAAGGTCAGCGCCATGGCGGTAAAGAAGGACATGAATTCCCCGATGGTGCGATCCCCGGCGGCCACTTCCGCACCGCCCAGCATCAGGACGGCGAAAAAGCCGATGCCGGTGATCACATCCACCAGCGCAGGCATTGCCGCGCGCGCCGTGGCGGCCTTCACTTCGGCGCGCACGATGGTGTCGACGATGCGCTGGAACCGCTGGCTCTGGTAGGCCTCCATCCGGTTCAGCTTGACCGCCTGGATGCCGTGGAAAATCTCGTCCAGCCGCGTGGCCCGCAACCCTGCCTGCTGCCGGCTGAGCATCACCTTGCGATAGAGATAGCGTCGCAGGACAAAGGCCGGCAGCAACAGAAGCGGTGCCCCGATCAGCGCCGCCGCCGTCCAGACCGGGTCGATCATCAGGGCAACGACGAAGAGGCCGACCAGCGACACCAGGTCCCGCGCGACCCCGCCGAAGACCGCGATGGTCGCGGTCGCCGCCGAAAGCGTATCGCCCTGGACGCGCTCGATCAGCGTGCCGGGCGGGTTGGCCTGGAAAAAGCTTGCATCAAGTGTCAGAAGATGCCGCACAAGATCGGACTGCATGCGTCCTGCCGACTGCAGGTTGACCTGCGCCGTGATCCTGCGCCCGATGATCGAGGTCACCGCGCGGACAAGAAACAGCGCCAGGATCGCGCCGCCGACCCAGACCAGCCCTGCCGATCCGCCCGGCTTGAAGACCTCGTCGAACAGAGGCTCCAGCATGTAGGACAGAAGCCCCAGCGTCGACCCTTCGATGACCATGACCAGCGTCGCAAGCAGAAGCGCCGGAAGATGCGGCCGCAGGTAACGGTGCCAGAAGCGACGCAGCAGGTCTTTTGTCGGATAGTCGCGCGTGGGCTGCAAAACCGCCTGCCTTGCCTTGGGATCAGGCCCGGGGTTTATCCGGAAAGCGCCGCCGTCTCAAGCCGGGCCGGTTGACGCTGACGGCGGGCGGGCCTAGCCATGGCGGACAGCTTTTGGAGAAACAGATGAGCCTTGCCGCCGGTCGCCCCTATCTGGCCATTCCCGGACCCTCGGTGATCCCCGACCGCGTGCTGCAGGCGATGCACCGCGGATCGCCCAACATCTACGAAGGCCCGCTGATCGAGATGGTGGCCAGCCTGATGCCCGACCTTCGGATGGTCGCCGGGACCACGGGGCATGTGGCGCTGTATATCGGCAACGGCCATGCCGGGTGGGAGGCGGCGAACGCGAACCTATTCAACCGGGGCGACAAGGCTCTGGTGCTGGCCGTGGGGCAATTCGGCCTCTCCTGGGCCAACTCGGCCCGCGCGATGGGGATCGAGGTCGAGGTGCTGGATTTCGGCAAGTCATCGCCCGCCGACATGGAAAGGGTCGAGGCCGCGCTGCGCGCCGATACCGGTCACAAGATCAAGGCGGTGCTGACGACGCATGTCGATACAGCAAGCTCGATCAAGACCGACATCCCGACCCTGCGCAAGGCCATCGACGCGGCAGGCCATCCCGCGCTTCTGGCGGTGGACTGCATCGCCTCGCTGGGCTGTGACGAATTCCGCATGGACGACTGGGGCGTCGATGTGATGGTCGCCGCCTGCCAGAAGGGGTTGATGACCCCGCCGGGCCTCGCCTTTGTCTGGTTCTCGGAAGCCGCCCGCCAGCGCTGCGGCAGGACCGACCTTGCCACACCCTACTGGGCCTGGGGTCCGCGCGCCGAGCCGGAGGAGTTCTGGCAGATCTGGGACGGCACCGCGCCCACAAGCCACCTCTACGGCCTGCGCGAGGCGCTGGACATGATCCACGAAGAAGGCCTGCCGCAGGTCTGGAAGCGGCACCAGACGCTTGCCAGCGCGGTCTGGGCGGCGTTCGACGCCTGGGGCGCGGGAAACCCGGCCATTGCGATGAACGTCGCCGACCCCGTGAATCGCGGCTGGTCGGTCACCGCCGCCCGTCTGGGTGCCCCCAATGCCACGCGCCTGCGGCAGTGGTGCGAGACGAAGGCGGGCCTTACCCTGGGCATCGGCCTTGGCATGGCGCCCTCGACCGACCCGGCCTACCACGGCTTCCTGCGGGTGGGCCACATGGGACACGTCAACGCCCACATGACCCTGGGCGCGCTGGCGGTGATGGAGGCTGGACTGGTCGCGCTGGACATCCCGCATGGGCCGGGCGCACTGGCAAACGCGGCCCGGATCATCGCCGCAAACGCCTGACCGCGCACCCTTGGCAGACCCCGGAGGGTTTCACACCCTCCGGACCTCCGGTGGGATATTTTGAGAAGAGAAAGACAATTTGACTCAGATGCTGCGCGTCGGAAAGTCGTCTTTCAGATAGACTCCGATGATCTCGTCAAAGCTGGATTCTGCTGCAAAGCCCAAGGCGCGGGCCGTCGTGGCCTCGCAGGCCTCGGCCCAGGGTTCGACGATGGCCTGGATCACCGGGTCGGGTTCGCGGCGGATCAGGTCGACCGCCCCTTGTCCGGCGACGCGACGCAGAGCCTCGATCATCTCGGCAATGCTGGCCGACAGGCCGGGCATCGACAGCGCGCGGCTAGGGCCAAGTTTGCCGGTGTCCAGCGTAGCCGCGCGCAGGAAGAACCCGGTGGCAGCGCGGGGGCTGGCGAACCAGTGGCGCAAGGTATCGCGGACCGGCAGGATGGCGGGCAACCCGTTCAGCGGCTCGCGCAGGATCGAGGAATAGAAGCCCGAGGCCGCCCGGTTCGGCTTGCCCGGCCGGATGCAGATCGTCGGCAGGCGAAGTGCTACCCCGTCCAGCAGCCCCCGGCGCGAATAGTCGGACAAGAGAAGCTCGGTCATTGCCTTTTGCGTGCCGTAACTCGTGCGCGGGGTCAGGTGGAAATCATCCGGGATGACCTTCGGGAACGGTGCGCCGAACACCGCCAGCGACGAGGCGAAGACCAGCCGGGGGCAGTAACCTTGCCGGGCGGCGATGGCGTCGAACAAGGCGCGTGACGCGTCAAGGTTGACCGCATAGCCCTTGGCAAGGTCCGCCTCCGCCTCGCCCGAGACGATGGCGGCCAGATGGAAGATCAGGTCCGGACGGTCCTGCAGCAGAAGTTCGGCTGCGCCGGGATCGGCAAGATTCACCGCAACTGAGCTGGCACCGGGCACATCGGGCGGGGCCACCAAGTCGGCCAGCGTCAGCCGCGAAAAGGGCAGGGCGCCGCCGGTGATCGCCGCCGTCAGTTTGCGGCCCAGCATGCCCGCCGCGCCCAGGATCAGGATATGCATGGTCCCCTCCGTTTCCCGGCAGGGGACCATATCAGCCGCCCAAAGCCAAGCGGATCAGCCGCCGTTCTTGGCCAGCCACTCCTCCATCCATTTGATCTCGGCCTCTTGTGCCGCGATGATCCCCTCGGCCAGCTTGCGGACCTCGGGGTCCGTGCCATGCTCCAGCACGATCTGCGCCATCTCGACCGCGCCCTGATGGTGCGGGATCATGCCCTTGATGAAGTCGACATCGGCATTGCCGGTGTATTCGATCGCCATCTGTTCATGCATCCGCGTGTTGGCGTCCATGAAAGCCATCGACGCCGGGCCCATGTCGCCCATCATCGTGTGGCCCTCGTGGCCGGTTGTCGTATCTTGCGCAACGGCGGCAACGCCAGCGGCGGCGGCAACAAGGGCCAGGGCCAAGGTCATCGGTTTCAGCATGTTGGATCTCCTTCCATTCCTCTTTCGCCTCTTTTCCGACCTTCCCGCATGGGAAGGAAACTCATTTCGCCGTGAAGCGCGATTGTGCCGCAGCTGTGCACGACCTCAGGCGATCTGTGCGCCTTGCCCCCCTTTCCGCTGCCCGGGTCAAAGAGTATCCTTGTCAAAGTGGGAACCAAGGATGCGGTGCTTGAGGTGAAGCGCAAGGGGTGCAGGCCTGTCGTCGGGATCATCGGCAACAGCTACATGCTCAACGGCAGCTATCCGGCGCATTCCGCCGGGACGATGAACACGGCCGCCGTGGCCGAGGTCGCAGGCTGCCTGCCGCTGATCATCCCCTCGGACCCGCGCTATGTCGGTGTGGGCGAACTCCTGGACCTTTGCGACGGCTTCCTTCTGACCGGGGGCCGCCCGAACGTCCATCCCAGCGAATACGGCGAGGAGGAAACCCCCGCCCACGGCGCCTTCGACCGGGGCCGCGATGCGATCACGCTGCCCCTGATCCGCGCCTGTGTAGACCGGGGCCAGCCCTTCCTCGGCATCTGCCGCGGCTTTCAGGAGGTGAACGTGGCCCTCGGCGGCACGCTCCACCCCGAAATCCGCGAGCTTCCGGGCCGGATGAACCACCGTATGCCGCCCGACGGCACGCTTGAGGAATGCTTTGCCCTGCGCCACACGGTGACCTTCACCGAGGGCGGGGTTTTCCACCGCCTGATGGGCGCGCGCGAGGTGATGACCAACACGCTGCACGGGCAGGGCATCGCCCGTCCGGCGGGCAGCATCGTCGTCGATGGTCATGCCCCCGACGGCACGCCCGAGGCGACCTATGTCAAGGACGCGCCAGGTTTTACCCTGTCCGTGCAATGGCATCCGGAATGGAACGCAGGCAACGACCCGGTCTCGCGCCCGCTGTTCCAGGCCTTCGGCACTGCGGTCGCCGCCTGGGCCTCGGGCAAGCGCCCCGCCGCGATGGCGCGGTCGGCCTGATTTGACACGGATCAGGGCGGGAGGGTCCCGCAAGGTGTAAGAGAGGGCCTTCGCAAAAGGAGGCCACGATGTATCTGCTCATCGCCTATGCCACGACCGATGGCCAGACCCGCAAGATCGCCCGCTTTGCCGCGGACCGGTTGGCGGGGCAGGGTCACGCGGTGGAACTTCTGAACGTCGAGGATGCCGAGGGGCTGGACCTGTCGCGCTTCGATGCCGCGATCCTGGCGGGGTCCCTGCACGCCGGGGGTTACCAGAAATCCCTCGCCCGCTTTGCCACCGCAGCCCGTATCGACCTTGCGCTGATGCCGACGCTGTTCCTGGCCGTCTCGCTGTCGGCCGCCGGGCAGGACCCTGACGACTGGGCGGGATTGCGCAAATGCCTTGCCGGGTTCGAGGCCGACACCGGCTGGACGCCCGGTCGCGTCGAACATGTCGTCGGCGCCTTCCGTTTTACCGAATACGATTTCTTCCGTGCCTGGGCGATGCGCCGGATCGCGGATCAGAAGGGGGAACCGGTCGAGCCCGGCCGCGACAAGGAATACACCGACTGGGCAGCGCTGGGTCAGACGCTGGACGGTTGGGTCGCAGGCCTCACCCCCAGGGTCAAAGCGGGCGCAGCTTCAGCTTGACGATGCGGTTCTCGCGCTTGGCGATCACGGTAAAGCGGAAGCCGTGGAAACTGAACACCTGGCCCTCGTTCGGGATCATCTGCGCCTCGTGGATCACTAGGCCCGCAATGGTGTTCGCCTCGTCGTCCGGCAGCCGCCAGTCGGTCGCACGGTTCAGGTCGCGGATCGTCATCGCCCCGTCGATCAGATAGGCGCCGTCCTCGGTCATCGTCAGGCCCGAATCCTTCTGCACCACGTCGAATTCATCGGTGATGTCGCCGACGATCTCCTCAAGGATGTCCTCCAGCGTGATCAGCCCCTGCAGCGCGCCGTATTCGTCGACGACCAGGGCAAAGTGTGTCCGCCGCGCCAGGAATTCGCGCATTTGTTCGTCAAGGCTGGTCGTGTCGGGGATGAAATAGGGCTTCATCGCCACCTTGACGATGTCCAGCGCCTCGATCCCCTGGACCGATCCGTCTTCCCCCCTCACCAGCCGGTCGACCTCACGCAGCAGGTCCTTGGCATGGACAACGCCCAGGATATTGTCGTCGCTTTCGCGGTAGATCGGCAGACGCGTGTGGGGCGAGGCAAGAACCCGGGTGATGATCTCTCCCGGCGGCAGGTCGGCGTCGATCATCTCGACCTGGCGGCGGTGGCGCATGATCTCGTCGACCGTGCGATGCGACAGGTCCAGCGCGCCAAGCAGGCGGTCACGGTCCGCTTTCTCCACCGCGCCTTCGGAATGGCCAAGCGCGATGGCCCCGGCAATCTCCTCGCGCAGCGCCAGCATCGCGCTGCCTTCGTCGGCCTTCAGCCCGAAAAGCCGCAGGATGCCGCGCACCAGCGCCCGCACCACGGTCACGATGGGCGAAAACAGAATGATCAGAAACCGGATCAGAGGGGCAACCTTGGTCGCGACCGGCTCCGGGAAGGTGATGGCCACTGTCTTCGGCATCACCTCACCGAACACCAGCACCAGCGCCGTCATTGCCAGCGTGGCCAGCGCCACCCCGCTGTCGCCGAACAGCCGGGTCAAAAGAGCAGTGGCCAGCGAGGCCGACAGGATGTTGACGATGTTGTTGCCCAGCAGCAGCGCGCCAATCATCCGCTCCCGGTCCTCGGTCACCTTCATCGCGGCCTTCGCCCCGATCGACCCCTTGTCCGCCTGCGCCTTAAGCTTCCCGCGCGACGCCGCCGTCAGCGCTGTCTCGGAACCGGAAAAGAAGGCCGACATCACCAGAAGCGCCACAATGGCAGCGCAGGTCAGCCAGAATGCAGTGTCAAGCGAGGCGTCGGGCATGGGGTCCTTATGGTGTTCAGGCCTGACCCTTGCGGGCCAGCGGGTGTTTGGTCAGGACAAGGTCCTTCAAGTGGTCATCCAGCACATGCGTGTAAATCTCGGTCGTGGCAACATCGGCGTGCCCCAAAAGCGTCTGGATCACCCGCAGATCGGCCCCATGCGCCAGAAGATGGGTCGCAAAGGCGTGGCGCAGGACATGCGGCGTGACCCGCGAAGGTGACAGGCCCGCCAGAACTGCCACGTCCTTGACCAGGCTGTGGAAATACTGCCGCGTCAGATGCCCCTCGCGCCCGTCGCCGGGAAACAGAAAGCGTGACGGCACCCGCCCCGCCTTGCGCCCGGCCTCCTCGTCGGCGTCCCGGTGGGCCAGCCAGGAGGCCAACGCCGCGCGCGCCGGGGTGGACAGCGGCACCATCCGCTCCTTGTCGCCCTTGCCGCGCACCAGGATCATCCGCGGATCGCCCCGCACCGCGGCCACCGGCAGGCCGACCAGTTCGCTGACCCGCAGGCCCGTCGCATAAAGCAGTTCGAACAGCGCCGTGTCCCGCAGCCGGTCGCCCTGGCTGCGCCCCCGGGTCCGGGCGGCCTCCATCAGCCGGGTGACTTCGGCTTCGCTCAGGGTTTTCGGCAGGCCCTGCGCCTTGCCCGGTCCGGTCAGCCGCAGCGCCGGATTGTCGCCACGCCAGCCTTCCTCGAACGCAAAGCGGAACAATTGCCGGATCGAGGACAGCCGCCGCGCCCGGGTTGCCTTGGACAGTCCCTGGGCATCGCAGTGGACCAGATAGTCCTCGACCAATGCGCGGTCCGCCGTCGCCAGGTTGCCCCCGCGCCGCGCCAGCCAGTCGGCGAAATCCACAAGGTCGCGCCCATAGGCCAGCTGCGTGTTCCGCGCCGCGCCCAGATCGGCCGCCCTTGCGTCAAGAAAGGTCGAGATCCACCGGCTCGCCTCAGGCTCGGGCATGGGCTAGCCCCGCCGTTCCAGGATCATCAGTTCCAGCGCCGTGCGCCGCGCCACGCTTTCCTGACCGGCCAGCCGCAGCAGCGACAGCCCCTCGGTCACCCCCCGCAGATCGCCCTGCACACCCCGACCGATGTCGTCCATGGCGGCGATGATCGCCTCGCCCTTGCGGTTGCCGTCCAGCAGCGCCTGCGCCTCGGCCGACACCGCCGGGGCCCGGAACGCGGCAGAAATCGCCCGCGCCAGGCTGTCGGGCGGCAGGGCCGAGGCCGCCTTGCCAAGCGCAATCGCCGTCAGGAACGCGTCTTCGGCCGAGGCTGGCTGCGCCCGGTTCGCCACGGTTTCGGCATAGGGCGACAGAAGCCCGACGCGGAAGGCGATGTCGGCTGCCTCGCCCTCCAGCGGCAGCTCGATCAGCGCCTTGCTGAACAGGATGGCGAAGGGCACTTCCAGCTCCACCTCCTGCATCTTTGCCCAGACGGCAGGCAGCGTGGCCGCCACTCGCGCCGCATCCTTCGCCGTGATCGCCGCCTCGAAGGCCTGGAAGGCCGCTACCCGGTCCCACACCCCGCCCGAGGCCGCAGGGTCATGCTCGGTATAGAGGCCCAGGATCACGTTCGGCGGGATCGTCCCCGCCCTGGTCAGCCGCTCCGCCGCCTCGATCCGCGCCTTCCAGCCCGACCGGGGGCTGATCTCGGCATAGGAAAACGCAATCGGCAGGCCCTCGGTCGGCAGGGGTTCGCCAATCGCGGAATAGATCATCCAGTCCAGCGGCGTGACCGGGTTCGGGGCAGGGGGGACCGGCTCGCCCTCGTACAGGTCGGGGTCCAGAAAGCGCGACAACAGCGCCTCCTGATCCGTGCTGATCTGGCCAAGCGCCTGCGAGGTCCGGATCGTCAGCGCCGCCGTGTCCCAGTCGCCCGACCGCGCCAGACAGAAGATGCGCGCGGGCACGGTTGGCGCCAGATGCGGCTCGCTTGCCATCGACTGGCAGGCCCGTTCCTCGGCCCCCGTCAAAAGCGCCACGTCGAAGGCGCGCCGGAACAGCTCGGGCGACGTCTCCCCTGCCGCCTCGATCAGCGCCGCCGCCTGTTCCAGCGCCCCCAGCGCCAGAAGCTTGTCGATCCGCACCAGAAGCAACTCACCCCGGCCCCCGGCATCGACCGGAGCCGCGACCTCGGCCAAGAGCACCGTCAGGAACAGCTGGCGCAGGGCGGGCAGGTCCTCATCGGGATGCTTCACCAACGCCTCGGCGATCTCGCGCGTCAGACCCGCGCCCCACAGATCGCGCGGCAGGCCCGAGACCGCCACCGGGATCAGCCCCACCCCGTCCGGCGATGGCCCGTCCAGCGATGAGGTCGTGACTGTTGCCGGCAGCGCGCGCCCCGCCTCGGCAACGGGCGGCTCGTCTATGGCCCGGGACGTGGTGCCTGCCGTCGCCGGGGTGGCAACCGATTGCGACAGCCAGTCGATGGCAGAAAGCGGGCCAGTCCCCGCGCCCGTCTCTTGCGCTGCGACCGGCAGGGCGGACCCACTGGCGGCCAGGATCAGCGACAGGACACTGGCCTTACTCGCCCGCATTCAACACCACTGGCTTCGTGACCTCGCCCTGCACCGGGGTCAGGTCGCCCAGATAGGCATAGACGGTCAGGCCAACGAAGCCCAGAATCACCAGCAACAGCAAGGCCTTGATGATCCGACCCATGGTATAGCCCTTCCTCGACTTCTGCCGTGTGGCTTCATCCACCCGACGATTCTTGCCGCGTGAAGCCGCCCGATCGGGCGCCCCTGCGGGTTTCGTTGCGAATGTATATAGCATTCGGCAAGAGTTCACGCCATTGAGGGGGAAAGATTTCCCGTCGGCAAGTCCTTGCCCGGGAAGGGCGATGCGGCGGGACCGGGGGGTCATGGCGAGGCTGGCGAAGACCGTGGTGCTGGTGGGGATGATGGGGGCGGGCAAGACTGCCGTCGGCACCGCACTTGCCCGGCAGTTGGGCGTCGAGTTCCGCGACAGCGACGAAGAGATCGTCCGCGCCGCCAACCGCGCGATCGCCGAGATCTTCGAACGCGACGGCGAGCCTTTCTTCCGCGCCCGCGAGACCGAGGTGATCGGCCGCCTGCTGCGCGGCACCCCGTGCGTGCTGTCCACTGGCGGCGGCGCCTTCCTGTCCGAGACGAATCGCAATCTGATCCACGACGTCGGCGTTTCGGTCTGGCTCCGGGCCGACCTTGACCTTCTGTGGCAGCGCGTGCGGCACAAGTCGACGCGGCCGCTTCTGCGCACCGCGAACCCGCGCGAGACGCTGCGCGAACTCTACGACAAGCGCCAGCCGTTCTATGCGCAAGCCGATATCATCGTCGAAAGCCAGGCGGATCTGTCGGTCGAGGACATGGCCGCACGGGTCCGCGAAGCGCTGAAGGCGCGGCCCGACGTACTTGGGGGAACAGCGTGAACACAGTTGCAGTCGTTCTTGGCGACCGGTCCTACGAAGTCCGGATCGGCCCCGGCCTGATCGCGCGCGCCGGGGCCGAGATCACCCCGCTTCTGCGCCGCAAGCGTGTGGCGGTGGTGACCGACGAATCCGTGGCCACGCTGCATCTGCCCGCCCTGACCGCCGCACTTGAGGCTGAGGGGATCGCAGTCTCCTCCCTGGCCCTGCCGCCGGGTGAGGGCACGAAGAACTGGGAGAACCTCGCCCGCTGCACGGAATGGCTGCTGGAACAGAAGGTCGAACGCCGCGACGTCGTTTTGGCGCTCGGCGGTGGAGTGATCGGCGATCTGGTGGGCTTTTCCTCGGCCATCCTGCGCCGGGGCGTGCGCTTCGTGCAGCTTCCTACCTCGCTTCTGGCCCAGGTTGACAGCTCGGTCGGCGGCAAGACCGGGATCAACACCGCGCAGGGCAAGAACCTGGTCGGTGCCTTCCACCAGCCAGCCCTGGTGCTGGCCGATATCGACGTCCTTGCCACCTTGCCCGACCGCGACCTTCTGTCGGGCTATGGCGAAGTGGTCAAATACGGCCTCCTTGGTGACGCCGCCTTCTTCGACTGGCTGGAGCGCGACGGCCCCGCGCTGCGGGCTGGCGACGCCGCCGCCCGTCTGCGCGCGGTGACCCGCTCGGTCGAGATGAAGGCCGGGATCGTTTCCCGTGACGAAACAGAGGAAGGCGAACGCGCGCTTCTGAATCTTGGTCACACCTTCTGCCATGCGCTTGAAAAGGCGACCGGATATTCCGACCGCCTGTTGCACGGCGAGGGTGTCGCCATCGGCTGCGCTTTGGCTTTTGAACTCTCAGCCCGGCTTGGGCTGTGCAGTCAGGAAGACCCCAGCCGGGTCCGCGCGCATCTGGCCGACATGGGGATGAAGGTCGATCTTGCCGACATTCCGGGCGACCTGCCGGGGTCAGACGCGCTGATCGCGCTGATGGGGCAGGACAAGAAGGTGATCGACGGCCGCCTGCGCTTCATCCTTGCGCGCGGGATCGGTCAGGCCTTCGTGGCAGAGGACGTGCCGGGTGACGCCGTCAAGGCGGTGCTGGACGAGGCCTTCCGCCGCCGTCCGCGCTGATCAGAACAACAGCTTGTAGACGTTGCCGTTGGTGTCGGACGCCTGACCCGTGCCGCTGGCCGTGCCCGACCCGATCACGAAGGTGCCCTGCACCCGGGTGCCGTCATCGCAGACCGCGTAGATCTCGCCGTTGTTGACGCCCGCCACCGTCTCACGCTCGGACCCGACCTCGCCGCCGGTCTTTTTCCAGGTCAGCGCCAGCCCTTGCGAATTCGACACCTTGCGCGGGGTCAGCGAGCTCCAGGTGCCCGTGCACTTGCCGCGCTTGGGCAGCCGGAACGACAGGGTGCCCGAGGTGCTGTTGGTGTTCTTTGCCACGGCGCGGATCACCAGGGTCGGATCGGCATCCGCAATCTCGCCCTGCAGCGGGTAAAGCTGCATCGAACTCGTGCTGGCCGCGCAGGCCGCCAGCGGCAGGATCAACACCAGCGCCAGGCTGCGGCGTGAAAGGGAAGTGGTCGGTTCGCGGGTCATGGGCGGCGGTGTCTCTGCAGGGACGTCACGGGCTCAAGCAGCCGGGCCAGGGCTGCGTGCCTTGTCCGACGCTGGGTCTATGAAATGAAATCGCCCGCCTGTCCAGCCCAATGCCCCTGACGATTGCGTCACCGGAACCGGAGGCCGCCTATTTGGCCACAGCACATTTCAGCAGCGCCCGGATCGAGGTCAGCGACCGCCCGCCCGCAGATCGCAGCGGGCTTTTCCGGGGATGCCAGCTGCCCCCCGCATGGTTCAGGATCGACTGCGGCATGTGGCGCAGAAGCCCGACGAAAGTGTCGGCGATGATGTCGCTGGCCACCGGGCCTAGTCTTTCACCCTGTTCGAAATGCCGCGCCTCGCACAGGAAATACAGCCAGGCCGGGGTCTGCGTCAGCATGTCCATCTGTTCGGCGATCTCGCGCAGCGACTTCTCCCCGGGTCGCGCCGGGTTCACGTCGGGCAGGGCCGCGCGCACTTCCTCTGGTTTCATCGCATCCAGCCCGCAAGCCTTGGCAAGCTCCTGCCCGAAGGCGATCCGGCGCTGGAAACCGCGCATCAGGTTGCGGAACAGGATCGACCCGTGCACCGCGATATCCGAGCTTCCCATCACATTCAGCATGTCCGGCGCAAAGGTCAGGTCGATCCGTTCCGCCCCGCCCGGCCCCGGCGTGGGGCGCGGCGCGCGGGTTATCCGCTCCCAGTCGATCACCCAGTGGTCCGGCAGTTGCAGCGTCGGCTTGTCCGGATGGCCCATGTTGCGGTGCGTGGTGAAGGTGAACAGCTCGATCAGGCTGGCGCCGTCCCGTTCGACCCGCCCGCCACGCCCGAAATTCGCGTTGAAATCGTAGGCCGCGCCGACCATCGAATGGCCAAAGCGGAAGGCCGCCGTGGTGAACTCCAGCGGCACCGTCCGCGCCGCGGGCAGCTTTTGTGGACGCTGGGCCAGGGGTGTCTGCAGCGCCTTGGGCGACAGAAGCTTGGGCAGGAAGTCGTTCAGGATCAGCCAGTGATAGTGCAACGTCACCAGATGCCGCGCCTCGGCAAAGCATTTCGCCGCGTCAGGGAACTTCGGCTCCAGCGCCGCTACGGCCTTGTTGTGAAACAGCATCAGCGCCAGATGCAGCTGGCTGATGATCAGGTTCTCATCGTTGCGGTGATCGGCGATCAGCGGCTTGCCATCCTTTCGCAGGATGTCCGGCGCGCCAGTCGCATGGATGACGCGCGCGGGGTTTTTCCTTTTGTTGACAAAGACCTGCGGGTCCTCGACCCGGGTCAAGCCCAGCCTGAACCGCTTGCGGTCCGGGGCATACAGCGCCCGGATATCCGGGTCCGTGCTGTCCGGCCCCCCATCGCCGTACAGGCTGTCCAGCGCCAGCGGATTCGCCTGTTCGTTCAGGAAACTGCCAAGGATCACCTCGGGCGCCGCCCGGTCTGACCGATCCAGCCCCGGAGGCGAAGTGTCGGTGATGACCCCCACCCCCTCGGGCGGCGAGGCCGGCGTCACCACATCCCCCACCGGGGCCGAGATATCGTGGTTCACGAACTGGCCGAAGTAGGTATAGACCGCCGGCAGCCGCATCGGCAGGACCTGCGGCGCGCTCAGCGGCCCGCGGCTGGCCGCTTCGAATGCCTGCAGGTGCTTGAAGCTGAGCGCAGCCGGACGCCCCGTGAAGCAGCCGACATCCTCGCGCTGCGCCAGGTCGGGGTAAAGAAAGCAATAGCCCGACTGCGATTCCCCTGCGCTCTCGGCCAGGGGTGCGGCGGTCGGATCGGCGCCGAAAAGGCTGTGCGGGCTGGTGATCGGCGGCATGGCGGCCTCGCTAGAAGGGTTCGGGCAGGTTCAACCTGGGCTGCCCCGGGCAGAGACGCGCGAAGCGCGGGAAGTCGGTGCGCTCCCGCATCCCGCAAAGACCGGGGACCAGAACCCGCATTGTGGGCAAGGGATCGTTCGGCAATGTCAGGTCCACCGCCAGCGCCCGGTGCCCCAGATCGGCCAACCGGGCCAGAAGTGCGGGCAGGGCCATCGGGTCGGCAAAGCGGGGCGGCCCCGGCTGGAACTGCGACTGCGTCAGCAGCGACGCCTCGGCGAGCCATGCCGCCGCTTCCGGGTCCTCTGCCGCGCGGGCATGGTCGAGGCTGACTTCGGTCTGCACCATCTCGGTCACCGCAGCCAGCGCCGCATCTGCCAGCACCGGCCGCGCGGCCGAGCCCACCGCGACCTGCCGCCCATCCGGATCGGCCGCCACCGCCACCACAACCGGCAGCCCGATGTCCGTGGTGATCTCGATCAGCCGCGTCACGCGGCTTCGCTGGTGCAGCCACCAGAACAGCCGTGGCTGATGCGCGTCGATGATCTCGGTCTGAACCGCGCCACCCTGCCGGTTGCCATGCCACCACAGCGCTACCGCATCGCGTTCGACACATTCCCACAGCGCCCGCAGCATCGCGGTGTCCCGGTCCGGGCCAACCGCACAGCCGGTCGAATTGGCATCCTCCTGCAGCGGCTCGCCCAGAACCGCCGCACAGTCGAGATAGACGCTTTGTGCCGGGACCTCGACAACCTCGGCGCTTGCCATGTCGGTCGCCCGCACCATGGCCAGCCCGTCCGCGCGCGGCCTGTCTGCCAGTTCCGCCATATGCTGCTGCGCCAGACTTGCCCGCAACTCCAGCGCCTCTGCCCCCGCCGACAGCTTTGCCTGAGCCAGAGTCATGCCCCGCCCGGCCGGCAGCCGCGGCTTCAGACCGGTCACGCCTTCGTCCAGTGGAACGGCCACCGCCAGGAACAGCGGCGCATCCGGTTCATCCAGCGGCAGAATCCGGAAATCCTGATCCAGCGCACGCGACAGCCGCGAAATCGTTTCACCCGGGTTTTGCTTCATGCCCACATTCAAGGCAGGATGGCCTTCGGGTTCAAGCGCGGAATCAGAGCCGGCCCACGCATTTCACGCTGGCATCACGAACCGGCGGAATAGTCGGACAAGGCAACATCTTACACAGCCCAGCAAGGTGGAGGGAGACAGGAATGGTAGGGTTCTTCAAGCTGAAGAGCGATGCATTGGCAGACCAGGAGGCAACTGGTGAGGCGATCACCCGGGTCGCCAAAAGCGCCTTCCGGGACACGCCGAATTCCGAATGGAAGAAGTTCAACGACAACACCAGGCAGTGGCTGTTCGACAATGGCTACCGCTATGACGGCCCGGGTGCAGGCCCGAATGGCGAGATCCCGGACAGCATCGAGATCGTGCCGGTCTACGACACCCCGAACCGCATGCATGTGAAAGTGCCGTGGGCGGGCGATCTGAAGACCCATCCGGTCAAGGACGAAGAACCCTACGGCACCACGAACAAGGTGCGCTCCAAGGTCATCCTCGCGCGGTATTTCATGCGCAAATGCCGCTAGGGTCCGGCTGCGTCAGGCTTGCTCGGCCATCTGGCGGGCAAGCCGCAGGCCTTTCAGCAGGGTCTGCTGGCCCTTGGGCCAGTGGATCGGCAGCACTTCCATGATCCAGCGTTCCAGGTCGACGTCTTCCGCGCGCCCCGGCCCTTCCCATTTCGACGACGTCAACGTGGTGAAATACTGGTAGGTGGCTTCGGCCTTCTCGATATGGCCCTGCAGCGCCCAGGCGGCCGCGGCAAGCGCCGCGCGATCGGGAAAGCCCTCGTAGCACTTCTCGACCGTCTCGATCGTGGCCTCGTAATCGCCGTCCAGAAACTGGATGGCCGACAGGTAGTCGGTGTAATACTCGGGATAGACCGGGTTCATCTGGACGGCCTTTTCCGCTAGACCCTTGGCATCTTGGATATGCCCAAGGAAGGCCAGGCCGCAGGCCGCGGCGATCAGCGCCTCGGCATCGTTCGGGTTCAGGTCGACCGCCATCCGGAAATGCGTGTTCGCACGCTCGGGCGATTTAGCGATCAGCCAGTTCCAGGCCATGCTGATGTGGCAGCGCGGATCATAGGGGTCCAGCGCGATGGCTTCCCGCGCGTGGCGGAACGCCGCCGCGCAATCGGCCTTGCGATTCGGGTAGCCCGGGCGGACAAGGCTGCGGCTGCACAGGACCTGCGCCAGGCTTGCATGACTGCCCGCAAGGCCGGGGTCCAGCTCGATCGCCTTCAGGAACATGGCCTCCGCCTCGGCATCGGCCTCGGCCGTCCACAGCCGCGACAACTGGTGCCCCTTCAGCCACAGATCATAGGCCACCGGGTTGCCGGGCGTGCTGCGGGCATGGCGCAACAAGGTGATGTGGTTGACCTGACTGGCAAGGTTCGCCGCCACCGCACCTGCGACCGAGGAGCTGACTTCCTGCAATTCGTTCTCGCCCACGGGATACAGCGCGGACCACACCTCGCTGCCGTCGCGGCAGTCGATGAGGGTGACGAACAGCTTGCCGTCCCCCGTGCGCCAGTCCAGCACGCAGTCCACCGCGAAATCGGCGTCGATCACTTGGCCCACGGCGGTGAAGTCCACCGCCGTCGCCGACTCGAACCCGCTGGACGGCCAGGGGATCACGATCCAGCAGCGAAAGCGCGACAGGCAGGACTTGGCCAGGAAGGCAAAGCCCTCGCCCAGATAGTCCTTGCTGCCGTCGACATAGCGGGTCAGCGGCGGGCGGATGGTGATCCGTGGCGGCCCGTTGCGCGACCGGGCCGGGGCAGGGGACACGGGCATCGCGGGCGCGCGCTGCAACGACACCTCGCCGCTCTTGATCGCGACCAAGAGCTCGTTCGAGGCCTCGCTCGGCTCGCTGTCCAGTTCCTCGGCCAGCGCCTGTTCCAACAGCCCATATTGCCGCAACGCTGCCGACTGGTCACCCCGCTGGGCGTGGAACCGCATGATGAACTGATGCGCCAGTTCGTGGCTCGGCTCGATGCGCACCAGTTCCTCGGCGATGCGCGTGTCGGCATAGGTGCCCAGGGCGATCAGCTTCTCCAGCTGGTCGGTCAGCGCCGTGGTCAGCACCGATCGCAACTGCGACCGTTCGATCTGCAGCCAGGCCTCGAACACCGGCGCGCTGGGCTGGGCCGGGCCGAACAACTCTCCCTGCCACAGGTTTGCCGCGGCGATCAGCGCGGCCTGGTCATGCGACCCGGTCACCAGCAGCTCCTTGAACCGCCGCACGTCCAGATCGAAGGCCGCGGCCTTCAGGCCCACCGTGAACCGGTCCGCATCGATGACATCCTCGCCCTCGGGGCCCAGCACGTCCTTCAACTCGCGCAGGGCCTGCCGCAGGCTTGACCGGGCCAGCGTCTCCGGCGCCGGGTCCCACAGCAGCGAGGCCAGCTGTTCCCGGTTCATCCGGCTGCCGGGGCTGAGGAGAAGCAGCCCCAGAAGAAGCCGCGTCTTGCGGGTCCGGAAGGCGACCTCGTCCCCGGTCGCACAGCGTGCAACCCGGCAGGAGCCAAGGAGATCGACTTGAAACCGGAACATTCAGCCCTCTGAGCAGATTTCGTTAACGATGCACATAGACGCGCGGGCTTTCAACAGACGCGGGTAGCGATGTCCACCGTAAATCACCGGTTGTGGCGATCGGATGAGCAGTCAGGGCCGGGAACGGGCAGGTCAGGCGGTCAGGAACGGGGCCGCCGTCATCGTTGCGGGCAGCGGCACGCCCATCCGGGTCAGGATCGACGGCGCCAGCGCCAGCTGGTCCAGCACCTGATCCTCGGGCGGCAGGCTGCTGGTGCCGAAGTAGTAGAACGCAAAGTCCCGCTGCTCCTCGCCTGTCCCGCCATGATGCCCCCGCGCGTCCTGGCCGTGGTCGGCGGTCACGATCACCTCGTAGCCCGCGTTCCGCCAGCGGTGGATGAACGGGGCCAGAATTGCGTCCAGGTGGCCGCAGGCGTGGTCCATTTCCTCGCAGTCATGGAAGAAGCGGTGCCCCATGCTGTCCAGCGTGCAGGTGTGCAGGATGCCGTAGTCGATCCCCTTCACTTCGCACAGCCGCGTCAGCGTGCCGAAGAGGTCATAGTCCGACGGCGTCATCTGGTTCGCATGGCCGTAACCGTGCATCGTGTGGAACCGCCCATGGGTGATCGGCCCCCCGGGCTCGTCATACTCGATGTCGCGGACCACATCAAAGGGCGCGCGGTTGAAGAACTCGGACCAGTAGCTGTGGGTGACCGCCCCGGTCTTCCGGCCGGCCTTCGTCAACTCGCTGAACACGTCCGGAAACTCCAGCCGCCGGATGCCCGCGTTGTCCCAGATATGATGCTGCTGCGGCGGCACGCCCGTGTGGATCGAGGCATAGCAGGACGCCGAGGTCGAGGGCAGCACCGACCGCATTCGGCGCACGCGGGCCTCGCCCTGTTCGACCCAGCCTTCGAGGTTGCCGAACAGCCGCCGCCAGTTGCGGTAGGGCACCCCGTCCAGGATGATTAGCAGCAGCTTGGTCATTTTCCGGTCGCGCCTCCTCGTGCGCCTTCGGCTTCTCGTCGGAATGCCCTCGGCGAAGAGGGACGAAGTCCAACGACAAACGGCGGTTCAGTTCCCCGCACTCTCCATCTTCCGGTGCGCGATCACCTGCTCCAGCCAGCCCTGCTCCATCTCGGGCACCGAGGACAGCAGAAGGTCCGTGTAATCGTCGAAGGGCGGCGTCAGCACGTCCGACTTCTGCCCGTAGCGCACCACCGCGCCCTTGAACATCACCGCGATCTTGTCGGAAATCGCCTTCACCGTCGCCAGGTCATGGGTGATGAACAGGTAGGCCACCCCCGCCTCGGCCTGCAGGTTCAGAAGCAGCTTCAGGATGCCGTCGGCAACCAGGGGATCCAGCGCCGAGGTCACCTCGTCGCAGATGATCAGCTTCGGCTTCGCGGCCAGCGCTCGGGCGATGCAGACCCGCTGCTTCTGGCCCCCCGACAGTTCCGCCGGATAGCGGGCCGCAAAGCCCTTGCCCATCTCGATCTGGTCCAGCAGTTCCTGCACCCGACGGTCCCGCTCGGCCCCCTTGAGGCCAAAGTAGAACTCCAGCGGCCGCCCGATGATCGTCCCCACCGTCTGGCGCGGGTTCATCGCCGTGTCGGCCATCTGGTAGATCATCTGGATCTCGCGCAGGTCGTCCTTGGTGCGGCCCTTAAGGTCCGCCGACAGCGTCCGCCCGGCAAAGGTGATGCGGCCCGATGTGGGCGGCAAAAGCCCGGTGATCGCCCGCGCCAGCGTCGACTTGCCCGAGCCGCTTTCCCCCACAACGGCAAGCGTCTGGCCCACCGGCAGATCGACCGACACGTTCTTCAGCACGTCGAAGTTTGTTCCCCGATAGCGCGCGGTCAGGTTCTGCACCTGCAGGACCGGCGGGGCGGGGGGCTTCTCGTGGTGCTCCAGACTGCGGACCGAAACCAGCGCCTTGGTGTAGTCCTGCGTCGGACGGTGGATGATCTGCCCGGTTTCGCCCAGTTCCACCATCCGGCCATGGCGCAGCACCATGATCTCGTCCGCGACCTGAGCCACCACGGCCAGGTCATGCGTGATATACAGCGCCGCCACCTGGGTATCCCGGATCGCCTCCTTGATCGCCGCCAGCACGTCGATCTGCGTCGTCACATCCAGCGCGGTCGTGGGTTCGTCAAAGATCACCAGGTCCGGCTTCGGGCACAAAGCCATAGCCGTCATGCAGCGCTGCAACTGCCCGCCCGACACCTGATGCGGATAGCGCGAGCCGATCGTCTCGGGGTTCGGCAGGCCCAGCTTCCTGAACAGTGCCACCGCGCGCTTTTCGGCCTCGGACTTGCTGCACAACCCATGGCTCAGGCAGGTCTCGATCACCTGCTCCATGATCTGCCGGGCCGGGTTGAAACTCGCCGCCGCAGACTGCGAGACATAGGTCACCTCGCGCCCCCGCAAGGCCCGCAGCGCCTTGGGCGAGGCCAGGCGGATTTCCCGGCCGTTCAGGTGGATCGTCCCGCCCGTCAGCCGCACCCCGCCACGCCCGTAGGACATGGCGGAAAGCCCGATGGTGGACTTCCCCGCGCCGGATTCCCCGATCAGCCCCAGAACGCGGCCCTTCTGCAGCGTCAGGTCGACGCCATGCACCAGGGTGACCTCTTTTGGCGGCTCACCGGGCGGGTAGGACGTGGCCTCGATGACCAGGCCCTTGATCAGCAGCATGGGATCAGCCACCGCGGCCTCCTTTCAGGCTGGAGGTCCGGGTCAGGATCCAGTCCGCGACCAGGTTGACGCTGATCGCCAGGGCCGCAATCGCGGCGGCAGGCAGCAGGGCAGCAGACTTGCCATAGATCAGGCCATCCTTGTTTTCCTTGACCATCCCGCCCCAGTCGGCAAGCGGTGGCTGGATGCCAAGGCCCAGGAACGACAGGGTCGAGATGAACAGGACCGCGAAGATGAAGCGCAGTCCGAACTCGGCCACTAGCGGCGACAGGGCGTTCGGAAGGATTTCCCGGAAGATCACCCAGGTTCCCTTTTCGCCCCGCAGTTTCGCAGCCTCGACATAATCCATCACTGCGATGTCGGCGGCGACGGCGCGAGACAGGCGGAAAACGCGGGTGGAATCGAGGAAGCCCATCACCAGGATCAGCACCGTCAGGTTCAGGGGCAGCACCGACAGCATCACCAGCGCCACGATCAGCGAGGGCACTGCCATCACCATGTCGACCACGCGCGACAGGACCTGGTCGATCCAACCGCCCTTGACCGCCGCCAGAAAGCCCAGGAAGGCCCCCAGCGAAAAGGCGAGGACCGAGGACGCCAGCGCCACGAAGATCGTGATCTGCGCGCCGTAGATCAGCCGCGAAAGGATGTCGCGACCGATGGTGTCGGTCCCCAGCCAGAACTTGGCCGAGGGCGCCTCCCATTGCCCGCCCGAGACATCGGTGATGGCATAGGGCGCGATCCATTGCGCGAAGATCGCCACGAACAGGAAGATCCCGGTCAGGACAAGGCCGATGAGGGCGGAAATGGGTATTCTCATTTCGGATGCCTCAGGCGCGGGTTGGCAAGGATGCCGATGACGTCCGCCAGCATGTTCAGGAAGATATAGACGGCGGCGAAGATCAGCCCCACCGCCTGCACCACCGGCAGGTCACGCTTGGTGACGTGGTCCACCAAGTACTGGCCAAGGGCGTTGTAGCCGAAGACGACCTCCACGACGACAACACCCACCACCAGATAGGCCAAGTTTAGCATGACTACCGACACGACCGGCGCGATGGCGTTGGGGAAGGCATGCTTCCAGATGATAGTCATCGGCGACAGGCCCTTGAGCTCGGCCGTCTCGATGTAGGCCGATTGCATCACGTTCAGGATCGCGGCCCGCGTCATCCGCATCATGTGGGCAAGCACCACGAGGACCAGCACAACGACGGGCAGGGCGATGGCGTTCAACTTTGCCCAGAAGCTCATGCCCGGGAAGACCATGGCGACGGGCTGGAAGATCGGGATCAGCTGGGTCAGCAGGTAAATCACGAAATAGGCCGCGACGAACTCGGGCAGGGAAATCGTGGTCAGCGTGATCCCCGAGATGACCTTGTCCGGCCATTTCCCGGCATAGCGCGCGGCGATCAGGCCAAGCAGGATCGCCAGCGGCACGGCGATCACCGCCGCACATCCGGCCAGGAACAGCGTATTCCCCAGGCGCTGCCCAATCGAGGTGGCGATGTCCGCGCCATTCGTCAGCGCAGTGCCAAGATCCCCGGTCAGGACCCCGCCCAGCCACTGGAAATACCGTGTCAGCGGCGGCTCGTTCAGCCCCATCTTCTCGCGCAGGTTTGCCAGCGCCTCGGGCGTCGCCTGCTGGCCCAGGATCGCCTGCGCCGTATCCCCGGGCAGCGCCTCGACGCCCAGGAAGATCAGCGCCGACACCGCGAGCAACAGGAGGAGGCCCAGCGCAATGCGCTGGACCACCAGTTTCAGGATCGGATGCACCGCGGCCGCCTCAAGCGTTCAGCCAGCAGCGGACCTGCGCACGGCCGTTCATCAGCTCGCCGTTCGGATCATCCTCCCAGCCGCCGATCACGTCGCTGACACCCGACACGAAGTCGTTGAACATCGGCAGGATCAGCCCACCTTCGTCGCGCAGGATCTGCGCCATTTCGGTGTACATGCCGGACCGCTTGGCCGCGTCGAGTTCACCCCGCGCCGCCAGCAGCAGCTCGTCGAACTTGGCGTTCTTGAACTTGGTGTCGTTCCATTCCGCCGTCGACAGGTACGCGGTGGTGTACATCTGATCCTGCACCGGACGCCCGCCCCAGTAGGACGCACAGAAGGGTGCCACGTTCCAGACGTTCGACCAGTAGCCGTCATCGGGCTCCAGCTTCACCTGCAGCGGGATGCCCGCCGCGTTGGCGGATGCCGCAAACAGGTTCGCCGCATCGACCGCCCCCGGGAAGGCGCCCGGAGCTGTCGCCAGCACGATAGGCGACCCGTCATGGCCCGACTTCGCATAGTATTCCGCCGCCTTCGCCGCGTCATACTCGCGCTGCTCGAACTTGTCCTCGAACAACGGATAGGCCGCGTTGATCGGGAAGTCGTTGCCGGGGGTGCCAAGCCCGCCCAGGATCTTCTCGACCATCTCGCCCCGGTTGATCGCGTGTTTCAGCGCCATCCGCATGTCGTTGTTGTCAAAGGGCGCCTTGTCGCAATGCATGATGAACACATAGTGCCCGCGGCCAGCCACGGACTTGATCTGCACGCCCGGAACGCCCTTCAGCAGTTCCACAATCTTCGGATCGACCCGGTTCATCATATGGATCTGGCCCGACTGCAAGGCAGCCGTCCGCGCGGTGTTGTCGTTGATGATCAGGATCTCGACCTCGTCGGCATGGCCGATGGTGCTGTCGAAGTAGTTCGCGTGCTTCTTGAACGTCAAACGCACGCCGGGCTCATTCACGACCACCGAGTACGGCCCCGCGCCGATCCCCGCCGCCGGATTGTCCACGCCGCCGCCGGGCTGGATGATCAGGTGATAGTCGCCCATCAGGAAGGGCAGGTCGGCGTTGGCCGCGTTCAGCTTCAGCGTGACCATGTCACCTTCAGCTGTCATTTCAGAGATGCCCTGCACGATCCCCAGCGCGCCGGACTGGGCGCTTTCGTCGGTGTGCCGCTTCAGCGTAGCGACGACATCATCCGCCGTAACCGTGCCGCCACCGTGATACTCCACGCCCTGCCGGATCTTGAACTTCCATTCGGTCGCATCCGCGTTGGACGAGATCTCTTCAGCGATCCGCAGGTCCAGCGTGCCGTCGGGTTTCACGTCGCACAGCATCTCGCCCCAGGTCATGTTCACCTGGAACGGCACTTCCGAGGCAGCCAGCGCCGGGTCGAGGCTGTCGGTGGAACTGCCACCCTGCATGCCCAGGCGGATCACGCCGCCCTTCTTGGCCTCTTGCGCCATCGCCGCCTTGCCGAACAGCGCCGAGGCGAGACCGGCCGAAACGCCCAGTGCCGTCGTGCGGCCGACGAACTCGCGCCGGGTCATCCGCCCGGCCTTCGCCTGCGCCACCATCCAGTCAAGCTGCTTGTGCTTGTCGTCCATTGTCGTCTCCCTGTTGTGGTCCCCGTGTCGGGGATTCTTTTGTTGACTACAGAATCAATAAACCGCGAACTTCCCCGTGCGACAAACGTTTTCTCGCGCGACCTCACACAAAGTCTCGTGCGACCTCCTCGTCCCAGTCGCGCTGGAAAACGACCTGTTCTCCCTCCCATGCGGTCAGAGTTGCCGTCATCCGCAAATGCGTGGCCGTCGCGGTCATCACCGTCTCGGCCCTCGTCCGGACTTGCCAGTCCCCGCGCGACAGCCGCTGTTCCCAGCTGATCTCGGCCCGGGCGGAAAGCGGGTCGGACCCGATCTCCCACCGCTCGCTGGTATGTTCGCCCGTCACCAACCCATGTGTCAGGTTCTCCGGGTCGCCCTGATCGTCCTCGACCAGCAGCGCATGACGGCCCGCGATCAGATCGGTCTCGATCCGACGGCTGGCACTTGCGCTCCGCAGCATCCGGTGCTTCCAGGGCGGCGCGGTCTCGGCCGGCGGCGGGGTCCATTCCGCCTCACCCGTGCCCTTGTGGACCGGGAGGTCCAGGCTGGCCTGCGTGATCTCCAGTGTCGCGGGTTCGGGGCTGGGCCAGACGAAGGGCCAATAGGTTGTGGACAAGGCAAGCCGCAGCCGGTGGCCCGCTGCGACGCGATAGCCTATCTGGTCCAGTGTCAGGGTGATGTCCTCGGGCACGCCCGGCAGCATCGGCTCGGGCGCCTCGGCGCTGCGACGGTGGCACAGGTTCAGGATGCCATGCGCGATCCTCACCGAGGATCCATCCGGCGCCACATCGCACAGTCGCGCAACCAGAAAGGCCAGGGGCTTGTCCGACGACAGCCGCAAAGTCAGCGTCGCGGCCCCCAGAAGCTCCAGTGGTTCGGCCAAAGGTGCCGCGTCAAAACAGACCGACAATGCATCGTCCGCCCGCTGGTCGCCCGCCATTTCGGCATTCAACCCCATCGGAAAGAACTCGCCCGCCGTCATCCCCAGGTGTTGTGGCGTGCAGACGCTGGCCGACAGCGGCCCCGCTTCGCCAAGACCGACGTCCGACACCAGCATCACCCGTCGATTGACGCGCGGCGTCGGCCATTCGTCCTCGGCGATCCAATGCCCGTCCCGATGCGCGGCGCTGGGGTTCGGCGGGGCAGAGTGTAGCATATAGGCGCGGAAGGCCGGGTCGTCCTCGGCCCCGTTCTCCACCCCTTTCAACCAGCGGTCCCACCAGCGGATTGCCAGTTGCAGAAACCCGATCTTCGGCCCCGGAACCGCCGTATGCGGATACTGGTGCACCCAAGGCCCGATGATCCCCTTCACCGGCCCGCGCGCATTCTCCATCAGCTTGGCGACCGTGTTCATGTAATTGTCGTTCCAGCCGCCGATGGACAGGATCGGCACTGTCATCCGGTCCCAATCCTCGCAGATCGACCCGTGCTTCCAATAGGCGTCGCGCGTCTGGTGCGCCGCCCAGCCGGGGGCGTGGAAAGGCTGGGCGTTCAACCGCTGCAACCAGGTCTCGCGCCAGCCATTGTGCAACAAGGGATCGCCGGGGCGCGACGAATAGCTCAGCATGACCGAGCCCCAGCCGAAGTTTTCCCCCAGAAGCGCGCCGCCCTTGAAATGGATGTCATCGGCAAAGCGGTCGGTCGTCGAATAGACCGAGATCACCGCCTTCAGCGCCGGGGGCTGCAGAAACGCGGTCTGCAGGCAATTGAACCCGCCCCAGCTTTTCCCCATCATCCCCACGGTTCCGCTGCACCAATCCTGCTTGGCCAGCCAGGCGATCACGTCGCAGGCATCCTGCAACTCTTGCGCCGAATACTCGTCCTCCATCAGCCCGTCGCTGTCGCCGTTGCCCCGGATGTCGACCCGGACGCAGGCATAGCCATGCCCGGCAACATAAGGGTGCATCAGCTCATCGCGGGGCAGGGTGCCGTCGCGCTTGCGATAGGGGATGTATTCCAGAACGGCCGGGACGGGCTTTGTGTTGGCGTTCGCAGGCATCCAGACCCGCGCCGAAAGCCTAGTGCCGTCGGGCATCGGAATGGACAGGTCCTCGATCTCGGTGATCTTTTCGGGAAACTCAGACCGAACTGTCACGCGTCACCTCTCCGATTCTTTGACCCCATCGGATATTATCCGTTCGTGCAATTCAAGCGCCTCTTTGCCTCCTGGTGCGCCGTCGGCTTCTCGTCGGTTTGGCCCCGGCGAGGAGCGACGAAGTCGACGACGAGCCGCCCGATCTTCCAATCTCCGCAGGTGTAAAGAAACCGATAACGCCCGCGACCAACCAATTGATTCCAAACACCATCCAGCGTTTGTCCACCGTGGACATCTCCACCTGTTCACCCCCGCACAGCCCCCGCGCGCGCAGTCCGGGATGAAATTCCGCTCCCCCGGGTCTACCTTGCCCATCAAAGGAGATCCCCCATGTGGAACCCGCTTCTCGACCCCTCGATCCCGATCGGCACCCAGGTCGACGCCATTGAGACCGTCATCGTCCCCCGCGCCCGCGACCTCGGCGGGTTCGAGGTCCGCCGGGCGCTGCCCTCCGCCCAGCGGCAGATGGTCGGCCCCTTCATCTTCTTCGACCAGATGGGCCCGGCCGAATTCCTGACCGGGGAAGGCATCGACGTCCGTCCCCACCCCCACATCGGCCTCGGGACCGTGACCTACCTGATGAAAGGCCGTCTCCATCACCGCGACTCCCTTGGCACCGACGCCTGGATCGAACCCGGCGCGGTGAACTGGATGCTGGCGGGGCAGGGGATCACCCATTCGGAACGGACGGATGGGGACGCCCGCAAAGCCCCCCTCTCGATGTTCGGCCTGCAAACCTGGCTCGCGCTTCCCAAGGACCGCGAGGAGGACGCCGCAGGTTTCATCCACCTCGGCCGCAACCAACTCCCCGAACTCGAAGGCGAGGGGAAGCAGGTGCGCCTCATCCTCGGGCACGCCTGGGGAGAGACGGTCGACCTCGCCATGCCCTCCGAGGTCTTCTACGCCGACGCCGTCCTTCAACCCGGCGCCTCCATCCCACTCCCCGACGACCACGAGGACCGCGGGATCTACGTCCTGCAAGGCGAGGTCACCTGCGCGGGCCAGACCTTCGAGGCGGGCCGCATGCTCGTCTTCCGCCCCGGCGATCGGGTGTCGGTTCAGGCGGGACCCGAGGGCGCCCGGGTGATGCTCCTCGGCGGCGCCACGATGGACGGCCCCCGCTTCATCTGGTGGAACTTCGTCGCCTCCTCGCGCGAGAAGATCGAGGCCGCGAAAGAGGCCTGGCGGGCGGGCGACTGGATGCACGGCCGCTTCAGCCTGCCCCCCGGCGATGACGGTGAGTTCATCCCGGCCCCGGAGCGGTGAAAAACCCGCGCTTCCCCCATTGACGCCCCCGGGGGAAGCGTCTATCCCGCCCTCCACGCGCGGTGGTAGCTCAGTTGGTTAGAGTACCGGCCTGTCACGCCGGGGGTCGCGGGTTCGAGCCCCGTCCACCGCGCCAGTTTTCCCCCCAGATGAATCCGTGACAGCCGCAAGGGTGTCCACGGTGGACATTTCCGGATAGTTCATTGATTACAACGGGTTGGTCGTGGGCGTTAGGGGTTTCTTAGCGTATCATAGCCATGCTTCCGGCCATGTCGCGATGCTGGGTGACGCAGTCGGGTGACGTGAGGTGGGGAGTGGACGGTTGGTGCGCGCCTGTTAAACGTGTTTGGTGCGTGAATTCACGCACCCTACGGCTTGCAGGTCCTTCCGCTAGGACCTTGGTTGAGCGTCCCGTACCATAGCGTGAAGCAGTTCTGGCGAGGCGGGCGGTGATGGCACATCTGCATCCTACCCCTTGCTGTGTGTGACTAACAAATAGGTAAAGAAACCAAAACTGATGCCATGGCCGCGTAACTAACCGAAAGGAGCCTCCGGCAAACCCGGCGCGGTTCAATCGACCCTCAGAGTGAGGGGCGATGCAAAGCTTGATTCGTCACCCGATTCGGGTACAGACTGCGATATCGACCGTTTTCGATGAGATGCTGCTGATGAATGTGAGATTCTCAGGTCCAATTTTCGGGATCGGCATCTTGGTGTTGTCTCCTTGTGTCTCGCTGTCTCAGACGGTTGTAGCCGGCAATTGGACGACATTCCCCGAATTGACTGGTGTCCAGGTCGCCGCTGATGCGACTAGCACATTGGCAGGATTTCTGCGGATTCACTGTGCGATAGGCGGTCAGATCGATATCACAATAGCTCTTCCCGATGTCGCACATCCTCCCGATCCCGAGCCATTGGGGATGATAATGACTATCGATAGGCAAGCATATTATGCAGATGGTCTTTTCTTGGCACCCTTCGCTTCCGGAGGTGCGCTTGTTTCCTTGGGAAGCGGTGTAGGTAATTATCTTCTTTCAGACGACCCCAGATCAGAGAATGCTGTTTTGCTGGGTCAAAGCTCAACAGTTGAATTTGAGTTTCATCCAGTGGTGAGGGATGCTGTATTGGATGAGATGGAGTTGGATATTCCGAGCGAAGTTCTAAGTG
The DNA here is from genome assembly GCF_005222785.1 of Rhodobacter sp. SY28-1. Classification (GTDB taxonomy): domain Bacteria; phylum Pseudomonadota; class Alphaproteobacteria; order Rhodobacterales; family Rhodobacteraceae; genus Tabrizicola. The sequence goes on from NZ_STGH01000003.1 coordinate 244,163, forward strand.
GAAAGATTGTGTTTCTGACCGACGGCATGTCAGATGCAATAGGATGGGTACTTGAACAATGCCGCTGAATGCAGGTCCTTTAGCTGTTGCAGTTTCTGTAGCCCTTTCATTCGGCGCATTCGCTGACCCTTGGATCACGGAATATGAAGGCCAACAGGCTACTGTGATGTATTCAGTGGCGGATTCTGCCTCCCCGTTCAATGTTGGTGCCTTGGTTCACTGCGATTTTGATCCGCAGTACTTCATTAGCTTTGTAGTGCTTGATGGAAAGAATGGCGATGACGTTTCGAGGTATCTGAGCGAGGCATCGAGCAATGAAAATGTACGTTATGGGTCAAAGTCGAAGCCTGTCTACTCTGCGACCGTCTTCAAGAACGAGCGGAATGAGACCTTGGTGGCCAATGGTATTGAGCCACAAACAGAGTGGAATGCCGCTATCTGGGGAGTGCAAATTCCGTTTGACCTTCAGTTCGATTTTGGAATTCCTGAGTTGATCGTGAGTATTCCAATTACACACGGAACCTACGAAGATGAATTTTTTCGGTCGAGCAAACTTGTTGAAGTCATGCTTGTACCGCGACTTGCTGAGTATAGTCCTGCCTTCACTGAGTGGTCGAATCGTGGAAATCCTGAGTTGCCGTCAATTTCATTTCAATTTAGTTGGGGTGCAGCTACGGAAGCTTGGGCACTCGCGGACGATAGATGCAAGTCGTAGGAATTGAAATGAGCGATAAGCTCCCTCGGTTATTTGACGGCGCCACTCGAGCGATGCGTGCGCGAATTCCAGATTTGATTCGTGAAGTGATCCTGTTCAATTGCATGCGAGCGAGCAAACCAGATAGTGTATAGTTACTTGGTTTGTAATTCAATCGACTTGTCAAGCATTTTCCTTGGCTTCGATCTTCGTCCAGCCGTTGACCTTCGCCTTCTTCATTTCCCATCGTTTCCCGCTTGACGCCCCCTGCCGGACCCCTTATCTGGCCCCTCAGCGCGCGGTGGTAGCTCAGTTGGTTAGAGTACCGGCCTGTCACGCCGGGGGTCGCGGGTTCGAGCCCCGTCCACCGCGCCAGTTTTTCCCCATGTCCTCCAAGTCCCTCAGTCAGGGTGTCGCATGGCGGCCTTGACCGGTTTTGGGGTAGGCCTGTTGCCGATAGGCTGGGACTGTCCGGCCGAAGGAGCTTCCTATGGCCATTCTGGACCAGATCCCGCTGTCGATCCTTGTCCTGGCGGCGCTGACGCTTGGTCTTGCGCCGTTCTTCCCCGAGCCGCATATCTGGGAGAAGCTCAAGATGCTGGTCGCGGGCGAACTGGGCAAGCCCGTCGATATCTTCGACCTTCTGATGCACGCGGCACCTTGGCTGCTCTTGGCTGCCAAGCTGGTGCGGATCGCGGTGCAGCGCAGTTAGGGAACCGGACTGAAGCCCGGCCTACAGAACCATCCGATAGCGGATATGGCCGTCATTGTCGCAGAACTGGTCGTACAGGTGACGGGCCGTGGTGTTGGTGATCTCGGTCAACCAGTAGAGCCGCCGCCAGCCGTTCCGGCGCGCGATGGCGATCAGGTCCTCGATCAGGGCGCGACCGAGACCCTTGCCTCGGGCTTCAGTCGCGACGAAGAGGTCCTCCAGATAGCCATCGTCGCCCATCACCCAGGTCGAGGGGTGGTGCTGGTGGATGGCAAAGCCCTGGGGCGTGCCATCGATAACGGCCAGCCGGGCGGTCAGGGGATTCGCCGGGTCCATCAGCCGGGTCCAGGTGTAGGCGGTCACCTCGTCGGGCAGGGTCATGCCGTAGCCATCGCAGAACCCCTGCCAGAGGCGCAGGAAATGGCTTTCATCCGAAGGCTTTGCGTCGCGAACTTCAAGTGTCATGCGATGCGGGCCAGGATGCGGGCCCAGGACCGGATGCCCTTGTGGAACGATTCGAGATTGTACTTCTCGTTCGGGGAATGGATCTGGTCGTCGTCGCGGCCAAAGCCGACCAGCATCGCGTCCATGCCGAGGATCGACTTGAAGTAGCCTGCCACGGGGATCGACCCACCGGCGCCCACGAAGGCGGCGGGGCGGCCCCATTCCTCGGTCAGGGCCTGGCGTGCGGCCTCGAACGCGGGGTCAGAGATTTCCATGACCGAAGCGGGTGCGCCGTCGCTGCCGCCGTGCCAGAGGATCTCGCAATCGGCGGGCATCTGCGCCTCGGCCCAGGCCTTGAAAGCGGCGCTGATCTTGGCGGGGTCCTGGCGCGAGACGAGGCGGAACGAGACCTTCGCGTGCGCTTCGGAGGGCAGCACGGTCTTGAAGCCCGCGCCGGTGTAGCCGCCCCACATGCCGTTCACTTCCGCAGTCGGGCGCGACCAGATCTTTTCCAGGGGCGTGCGGTCCTGTTCGCCTGCGGGGACGGACAGGCCCACATCGCCCAGATAGCGCGCATGATCGAAGGACAGGTTCTGCCATTGCTGGCGGAGCGTGTCGGGCAGTTCGTCGACGTCGTCGTAGAAGCCGGGGACCTGCACGCGGCCCTGCGCGTCATGCAGGCCGGCCAGAAGGCGCGACATCAGGTGCAGCGGGTTCTGCGCCAGGCCGCCATACATGCCGGAATGCAGGTCGCGGTTTGCCGCGCGGATGGTGAATTCGACCTTGGCCATCCCGCGCAGCATGGTGGTGATCGCGGGCGTGGCGCCCTCGAAAAGCCCCGTGTCGCAGATCAGTGCCAGGTCGCCGGACAGTTCCTCAAGGTGCTGTTCCAGGAAGGGGATGAGAGAGGGAGAGCCCGATTCCTCTTCGCCCTCCAGGAAGATGGTCAGCTTGCCGGGCAGGGTGCCGTGGACATGTTTCCAGGCGCGGCAGGCCTCGATGAAGGTCATCAGCTGACCCTTGTCATCCGACGCGCCGCGGGCACGGATCACCTTGCCCTTGGGCGTGTCCTGCACTTCCGGGTCGAAGGGCGGGCGGTCCCAAAGTTCCAGCGGATCAACGGGTTGCACGTCGTAGTGGCCGTAGAACAGGATATGCCGCTTGCCTTCGCCGCCGTGGCCCACGACCATCGGGTGGCCCGGGGTCTGCGCTGCCCGGGCCTGAAACCCAAGCGAGGCGAGGTCGGCGGCCAGATGCTCGGCCGTGCGGGCGCAGTCGGCCTTGTAGGCAGGGTCGGTCGAGATCGAAGGGATGCGCAACAGCTCCATTAGCCGGTCCAGCGCCTGCGGCAGGGTTTCGTCGATGCGGTTAAGGACGGCGTCGAGGGTCATGAAGCTCTCCGGGATTTGATCAAGATCCAGCCTAGCAGCCGGGTTGACGCTGTCCAGAGCGGGCGGTCTGCGCTAAGCAGGCGCTGACGACAGCGGGGGGTGACAATTCGCCCTCTGGCGGCTAACCGCTGATTGACCGAAATCAAGGCACCACGGCGCGGCGTCTGTGAAGACCGCCGCACAAGGGACCGGGACGCATGACCAGATACACCGACGCCATCGACGCCAGCCTGCAACGCCTGCACGACGAGGGGCGCTATCGCACCTTCATCGACATTGCGCGGGCGCAGGGCCAGTTTCCCCATGCGGTCTGGACGCGGCCCGACGGGTCGCAGAAGGACATCACCGTCTGGTGCGGCAACGATTACCTGGGCATGGGTCAGCACCCCGAGGTGCTGGGCGCGATGCACGCGGCGCTGGACGCGACCGGGGCGGGGTCGGGGGGCACGCGGAACATCAGTGGCACGACGGTCTGGCACAAGCGGCTGGAGGCAGAGCTGGCCGATCTGCACGGGAAAGAGGCGGCGCTGGTCTTCACCTCGGCCTACATCGCCAATGACGCGACGCTGTCGACGCTGCGGACGATCTTCCCGGGCCTCATCATCTATTCCGATGCGCTGAACCATGCCTCGATGATCGAGGGCGTGCGGCGCGGCGGCGGCGAGAAGCGGATCTTCCGGCACAACGACGTCGCGCATCTGCGTGAGCTGTTGGCGGCGGATGATCCGGCGGCGCCGAAGCTGATCGCCTTCGAATCGATCTATTCGATGGACGGCGACTTTGGCCCGATCAGGGAAATCTGCAATCTTGCAGAAGAATTCGACGCGCTGACCTACTTGGACGAGGTCCACGCCGTTGGCATGTACGGACCGCGCGGGGCAGGGGTGGCGGAACGCGACGGGCAGATGCACCGCGTGGACATCATCAACGGGACACTGGCCAAGGCCTATGGTGTCTTCGGCGGCTACATCGCGGCCTCGCCCCGGATGGTGGACTCGGTGCGGTCCTATGCGCCGGGGTTCATCTTCACCACCTCGCTGCCCCCTGCCGTTGCGGCGGGGGCAGCGGCTTCGGTCCGGTTCCTGAAGGGCGCGGGCGGAGCGGAGCTTCGCGAAAAGCACCAGACGCAGGCGCGGATCCTGAAGATGCGGCTCAAGGCGATGGGCCTGCCGATCATCGACCATGGGTCGCATATCGTGCCGGTCCATGTCGGCAACCCGGTGCACTGCAAGATGCTGTCGGACATGCTCTTGGAAGACCACGGCATCTACGTCCAGCCGATCAACTTCCCGACCGTTCCGCGTGGTACGGAACGGCTGCGTTTCACGCCCTCGCCGGTGCATGGACCGCAGGAGATCGACCAACTCGTCCGCGCGATGGACAGGCTTTGGGCACATTGTGCGCTGAATCGCGCCGAAGCCGTCGCGTGAGGGCTTTGGCCTGTGGAAAACCCCTTGCCCTGTGGTAGGGTTTGCCCAATAGAACAAGGCAGTGAGTCGCTGGGGAAGGCGACCGCGTAGAGTAGTGCACCGAAGGGGACAGCGGGCGGATGATCGGTTGGAGGTCGAAACCTTCGACAACCGAAGAGGACAAGCCAAAGGGCTTTGACGACTTCGAGTTGCGTCTCGGCGACCTGATGCGCGGCGAGCGGGCCACGCTTGGGAAATCGCTGCTTGACGTCCAGCGCGAGCTGAAGATCAAGGCCACCTACATCGCTGCCATCGAAAACGCCGACCTTTCCGCCTTCGAGACCCCCGGTTTCGTGGCAGGTTACGTCCGGTCCTATGCCCGCTACCTGGCGATGGACCCGGAGTGGGCCTTCGAACGTTTCTGCGCCGAGGCCGGCTATTCCGTGTCGCACGGATTGTCCGCCGCCGCCGCACCGCAGCAGATCGTCAAGGCGCGTGCGCGTCGTGATTTCTCGGACCCGCTGGGCGATCCGAATGCCAGCTTCATCCCGCGTGGCGAAGCGATCTGGAGCCATGTCGAACCCGGCGCCGTCGGGTCTATCGCCGTGCTTGTCGCGCTGATCGGGGCCATCGGCTATGGCGGCTGGTCGGTCCTGCAGGAAGTGCAGCGTGTGCAGCTGGCCCCGGTGGACGAAGCCCCGACCGTGGTGGCGCAGATCGACCCGCTGTCGAACGTCGGCACCGCAACGCCAAACGTTGTCGCAACCCGCCCCGCCGAGCCCGCTGCCGAAGCGGTGGCAAGCGCCGAAGGCACGGCATCGGTGGACGTGTTGGATCGCCTTTACCGTCCGCAGGCGCTGGACGTGCCGGTCCTGACCTCGCGCGATGGCCCGATTGCCGCGATCAACCCGCGGGAAACCGGGGTTCTGGCCGAGGTGGCCGAGGCAGACGCCGTCGACGCCGCGATGGACGAGGCGCTTGGCAGCGAAGTCCAGGTCATCGCTGATGCCAAGGAAGGCGTCGAAGTGCTGGCCGTCCGCCCCTCCTGGGTGCGGGTGAATGCCGCCGATGGGACAATTCTGTTCGAAAAGATTCTCGACGCCGGTGAACGCTATTCCGTCCCGCCGCTGGAAACCGCCGCCGTGTTCCGCACCGGCAACTCCGGGTCGATCTACTTTGTGGTGGATGGTGTAACCTATGGCCCGGTGGCGCCCGGCGCGCAGGTCGTGAAGGACATCGCCCTGTCGCCCGAGGCGCTGACACAGACCTTCGCCCTGGCCGACCTGACCGCAGACCAGGATCTTGCGAACTTCGCCACGGCGGATGCGACCGACGTTCTGGCCCCTGCGGCATCGGAATAACCTGCCGACCATTGCCCGTGCCTGCCCCGCGGCCTATGCTGACCGGGCAAAGACCGGAGCCTGACCGATGACCCACAACCCCGTCCGCCCCTGGCGCAACATCCAGCGTCGGACTTCGCGGCAGATCAGGGTGGGCAAGGTGCTGGTAGGCGGCGACGCGCCGATTTCCGTGCAGACCATGACTAACACGCTGACCACCGACGTGGCGGCCACCATCGAGCAGATCCAACGCTGCGCCGTGGCCGGGGCGGATATTGTTCGAGTCTCGACGCCGGACGTCGAGTCGACCCGCGCGTTGAAGGAGATCGTCGCCGAAAGCCCGGTCCCGATCGTCGCGGACATCCATTTTCACTACAAGCGCGCGATCGAGGCGGCCGAGGCCGGTGCCGCCTGCCTGCGGATCAACCCGGGCAACATCGGCGACGCGAAGCGCGTGGCCGAGGTGGTCCGGGCCGCCAAGGATCACGGCTGTTCGATCCGCATCGGGGTCAATGCCGGGTCGCTGGAAAAGCACCTCTTGGAGAAATACGGCGAGCCGTGCCCCGAGGCGATGGTGGAATCCGGCCTGGACCATATCAAGCTGTTGCAGGACAACGATTTTCACGAGTTCAAGATTTCGGTGAAGGCCTCCGACGTCTTCCTCGCCGCCGCCGCCTACCAGCAACTGGCCGACGCCACCGACGCGCCGATCCATCTGGGGATCACCGAAGCCGGGGGCCTTGTTTCTGGCACGGTGAAGTCGGCCATCGGGCTGGGCAATCTTCTGTGGATGGGGATCGGCGACACGATCCGCGTCAGCCTATCCGCCGACCCGGTGGAAGAGGTCAAGGTTGGCTTCGAGATCCTGAAATCGCTCGGCCTGCGCCACCGGGGCGTCACGATCATATCTTGCCCCTCCTGCGCGCGGCAGGGCTTCGACGTCATCAAGACCGTCTCGGCGCTGGAGGAGCGGTTGGCCCACATCACGACCAGCATGTCGCTCTCGATCATCGGCTGTGTGGTGAACGGCCCGGGCGAGGCGCTGATGACCGATATCGGCTTTACTGGCGGCGGGGCGGGGAAGGGCATGGTCTATCTGGCGGGCAAGCAGGACCACACGCTGTCGAACGACCGGATGATCGACCACATCGTCGGGCTGGTGGAACAGAAGGCGGCCGAGATCGAGGCGGCCGAGAAGCTGGCGGCAGAGTAAGTCTCCTCGTTCGACTTCGTCTCCTCGTCGGTGGTCCAGCGAGAAGTGACGACGTCATCGACGAGCGGCCCCGGAGAGCGGCCTAGTCCTCGGCCATCACCTGCGCCAGATGGTCGATGAAGACGCGCAGACGGGCGGTTACCGACTGTGCCGAAGGGTAGACGAAGTAGATCGCCTTCCGCGGTGTGGACCAGTCCGGCAGGACGCGCACCAGCCGTCCGGCGGCAATGTCGGGTCGGGCGACGATGCCGGGCAGGGCGGCCACACCCGCGCCCGCAACCACCGCATCCCGCACCGCCAGGTGTGAGCCAAGCCGCAGGGGCGGCTGGTAGGGCAGGACGACCTCTTCGCTGCCGTTCTGCAAAGGCAGGCCGCCGGGCCAGGGGGCGGCAAGGCCGACGAGATCGAAGTGCGCCAGATCTTGCGGATGGCGCAACGTCTCCAGCCCCGGCAGATCGGGGGCGGCAACCATCATCGCCTGACCATGCGACAGCCGACGAGCGACCTGCGTCGAATCCTCCAGCGGGCCGAACCGGATGCAGCCGTCGAAACCCTCCTCCAGCAGGTCGGGCGCGCGATCCAGGAAATGCACCTCCAGCGTCACGTCTGGGTGCAGCTTGCGGAACCCGGCGGCAATCGCGCCCAACAGCACGTTGCCGAAGCTTTGCGGCACCGCCAGCCGCAGATGCCCGCGCGGGGTGCCGCCGGATTCGCCAAGCGCGCGGCGGATGTCCTCGGCCTCGCCCAGAAGGCGGTCGGCGCGGGCGGCCAGCACCTCGCCCTCCTGCGTGGCGCGCAGCGTGCGGGTGGACCGCTCGATCAGCCGCACGCCAAGATGGCTTTCCAGATCGGCGACGCGCTTGGACAGGGTCGATTTCGGGATCCGCAGCGCCAGGGCGGCGGCAGAGAAGGAGCCTTCGCGCAGCACGGTGCGAAAGCCGCGCAGGGCAGAGAGGTCGAGATCATTGTCCATGATTTTGGACACACCTTGCAAGAATGGCCATCTGGTGCAGGATCGTGGATTTTGACATCTTGCGCAAGACAAGATGAAGGAAATCACATGGACCAGGTAGAGACAGCACCGCAAAGCCGCGCGGTGACATTCGCCGTTCTGGGTCTGGCCTCGATGACGATCATGGCGAATGCCACGGTCGCCTCGTCCTTGCCGGGTCTGAGCGAGCATTTCACCGACATTCCCCATATCGACACGCTGGCCGGGCTGATCGTGACGCTGCCCTCGCTGGCCATCGTGCTGTCGGCGGGCGTGATGGGCGTGCTGATCGACCGCTGGGACCGGCAGAAGCTGCTGCTGCTGACCGCCGCTCTCTATGCCATCGGCGGGACCTCGGGGCTGTGGGCGGAAAGCCTGTGGGGGATGCTGGCCGGGCGGCTGGCGTTGGGGCTGGGGGTGGCGGGGACGATGAACCTTGGCATGACCTGGGCATCGGACCTGTGGCAGGGCCCGGCGCGGGCGCGGTTCCTGGGCATGCAGGGGGCGGCCATTTCCGCGGCCGGGATCGTCTTCATGCTCTTGGGCGGGCTACTGGCCAGCTACCACTGGCGCGGGGCCTTTGCCGTTTACGCCCTGATCTTGCCGATCTCGGCGCTGGCCTATCTGGCTCTTGGCCCGCATGCCCGGCGCATCGCGGCGGAACGCGACCGGCCCCGTCCTGCGCAGTCCACCGCCGACCGCTTTCCCTGGTCGGCCTATGCCTTCATCGCACCACTCGCATTCCTGTTCCAGGCCGCCTTCTACATCACGCCCACCCGCCTGCCTTTCCATCTGGAGGCACTTGGGGTCACCAGCCCGCTGGTCGTCGGTGCGCTGATGGCGGCGCTGGTCACGGTTTCGGCCCCGGTGTCGCTGATGTATGGCCGAATCCGGTCACGGCTGTCGGCGATGACGATCTTTGGCCTGTCCTTCGTGCTGATCGGGCTGGGCTTGGTGTGCCACGCCCTGGCGAGCGACTGGCACGGGGTCCTGGCCGGGTCGCTGATCGCGGGTCTGGGCATGGGCATCTCGATGCCGAACTACACGACCTGGTTCATGGCACGCGTTCCCGCCAGCATGCGGGGCCGGGCGTCGGGCCTGCTGACCACGGCCTTCTTCCTGGGCCAGTTTGCCTCGCCGCTCGTCTCGGCCCCGCTGGTGGCCTGGTTCGGGCTGGCCGGAACCTTCGCGGTCATCGGGACGACGCTGGTCATGCTGGGTGTCGGGCTGTGGATCGCGCAGGGGCTGCGCCCGGAACCGACCGCCCTGGAAGCATAACGACAACGGGCGGCCCTGTTGGGCCGCCCGTTTCAATCCACAGCCGGTGTTGACCTTAACTGCGCGCGTCCGAGACGAAATCGCGCATCACGTCCAAAGGTGCATAGCCGCGCATCACCATGTCCTTCAGCACAAAGGCCGGCGTCCCGGTGATCTCCATCTGGGTCGCGAGTTCATGGTTGTCCTGGATGACCTGCATCACCGCGGCCGAGTTCATCCGCTCGAGGATCGGCTGCGCCTCAAGCCCCAGATCGGTGGCCAGCCGCGACAACGATTCCGGCGACGGCTCGCCCCGCAGCGTCATCAGCGCGTCATGCGCCTTGTCATAGGCCTCGGGCCCGTGCAGTTGCAGGACTGCGATCGCAAACTGCGACGAGATCAGGGAGGCTTCGCCCAGGATCGGGAACTCTTTGACAACAAAGCGGATATTGCCATCGGTCTTGATCAGCTCTGCGACTTCGGCATAGGCCTGACGGCAGTAGCCGCAGCGGTAATCCATGAACTCGACCAAGGTGATGTCGCCGTTCGGATTGCCGCCGACCCAGTCGTTGGGATTGTTGAAGATCACGTCGTTCAGCGACGAAACCATCTGTACGTCGCGCAGCAAGGCGGCTTCCTGCTCGCGCGCCTGCAGGATGTCCATCGCCTCGATCAGCACCTCGGGGTTTTCCAGAAGATAGGCCCGCACCTCGTCCCGGAAGGCCGACCGCTCGGCATCGGTCATCTTGGGGGCGACGGGTTCTTCGGCAAAGGCAGGGAGACTGGCAAGGCCTGCGATCAGGCCAAGGGCGAGGCGGTTCATGGGGTCTCCTGCGGGTGGGAATGCGGTGCGCAGGATAGGGGCGGGGGCGAGACGTGACAAGCCGCTCGCCGCTTTGTGATCCCGGGCGCATGTTGTCGGGGGGCAACGGCGGCCTTTGCCCGCAAGTCACGGAATTTACTTCCGCGCGGCGCGGGGGGATAAGGCTGCGATGATCCTTCTGCGCCCCGTCTTCCTGCTGTTGATGCTGCTTCTGGCCCTGCCGCTGCGGGCCGAAGGGCTGTCGGCGCTGGCGCGGGTCGATCCGATGCGCTCGGCCCTGGTCGCGACGGGCACGGGGCTGGAACTGCGCCTCGCGCTCAGCCAGCCGGTGCCCTGGCGGGTGCGGATGCTGGACAATCCGCCGCGCATGGTGATCGACACGCGCGAGATCGACTGGGCCGGGGCCGAGGTGCTGGCACTGGTACGGCCTGCCGTGGCGATGCGGGCGGGATCGTTCCGGCCGGGCTGGTCGCGGCTGGTGCTGGAACTTGACGGTCCGCACCGGGTGGACAAGGCCGAGATGACGACCGGCGCGACACCGCGGCTGAACCTGGTGCTGGTGCCGACCGATGCTGCCAGCTTTGCCGCCGAGGCTGCGCGGCCCGACCTGCCGGAATGGGGCCTGCCCGACGCGGCCGACCTTGCAGCGCCCGTGGCAGAAGGCGGCGGCCCGGTGGTCGTGGTGCTGGACCCCGGCCATGGCGGCATCGACCCCGGCGCCGAACGCGACGGGCAAAGCGAGGCGGCGCTGATGCTGACCTTTGCGCGCGAGTTGAAAGAGGCGCTGGTGCGCGACGGGCGGTTCCAGGTGGTCCTGACCCGCGACGACGACATCTTCGTTCCGCTGGAAACCCGCACCTCTGTCGCGCGAGAGGCCGGGGCGGACCTGTTCCTGTCGCTGCATGCCGATGCCCTGGCCGAGGGCGACGCGCAGGGGGCCACGGTCTATACGCTGGCCGAAGAGGCGTCGGACGCGGCCTCGGCGGCGCTGGCCGAACGGCATGACCGCGACGACCTTCTGGCGGGGGTGGACCTGTCCGAACAGGACGACGTGGTAGCCGAGGTGCTGATGGACATGGCGCGCACCGAAACCCAGCCCCGCACCGACCGGCTGGCCGCCGCTGTGGTAGGTGCGATCAAGGCGGCCGAATTGCGGATGCACCGCCATCCGCACCAGCAGGGGGGATTTTCCGTGCTGAAGTCCCCTGACATTCCCTCGGCGCTTCTGGAAGTGGGGTTCCTGTCCTCGGACCGGGACTTCAAGCGGCTGTCGGATCCCGCGTGGCGGGCCAAGCTGGCCGAGGCGGTGGTGCAGGGCATCATCGCCTGGTCGGTCGAGGATACGGCGCTGCGGGCGACGGCCAGCCCCTAAGGCATGCGAAAGCCTGCCTGCGCCGTGACTTGTGACTGGCCAAGGTTTTGACGTAGGCGCGCGTCTGCTATACTGCGGGACGAAATCAGAAAGGGTTGTGGGTGCTTCGGTTCGTCGGAAACGTGTTGGGCGGTGTCTTCTCCTTCGTCACGCTGGGGCTGGTCTTTGCCGCGCTGACGCTGGGCGGGATCTTCTTCATGTATTCCCGCGACCTTCCCAGCCACGAAAACCTTGCGCAGTACACGCCTGCCACGATCAGCCGGATCTATTCCGGCGAAGGCCGGATCATCGATGAATTCGCGCAGGAACGGCGGCTGTTCGTTGCTTCCGAGGATATCCCCGACCTGGTGAAGCAGGCCTTCATCAGTGCCGAGGACAAGAATTTCTATAAGCACCACGGTTACGACACCCGTGGCATGGTCGCGGCACTGATCGAGGCGGTGCAAAGCCGCGGCGAAAGCATGCGCGGGGCTTCGACCATCACCCAGCAGGTGATGAAGAACTTCCTCCTCGACGGCTCGCGGTCGGTCGAGCGGAAGATCAAGGAGATCATTCTTGCGACCCGGCTGGAGCAGACTCTGTCCAAGGACAAGATCCTGGAATTGTATCTGAACGAGATCTTTCTCGGCCAGAATTCCTATGGCGTCGCCGCGGCCGCGCAGACCTATTTCAACAAGCCGCTCAGTGCCCTCGCCCCGCATGAGGCGGCTATGCTGGCCGCCATGCCGCAGGCGCCGGGCAAATATCACCCGGTGACCGCCAAGGAGCGGGTGACCGAACGGCGCAACTATGTCCTGCGCGAGATGTGGCAGAACGGCTATATCGACGAGGCAACCTATCTGGCCGAAAAGGACATGCCGCTGCAGTCGGTGCAGAATGGCGACTTCGAGGCCTTCCGCGAGGCGCTGCCGCCGCGTGACTATTTCACCGACGAAATCCGCCGCCAGCTGTCGGGCGTCTTCGGCGAGCAGGAGTTCTTTTCGGGTGGCCTGACGATCCGGGCGACGGTCGATCCCGACATGCAGAAGGCCGCAGCGGAGGCCTTGCGCAAGGGGCTGGAGCAGTACGACCGGAACCAGGGCATCTGGCGCGGGACCGGCAAGACCATCCCGGCCGAGGTGCTGGGGTCCGAGGCCAGCTGGCGCGAGGCGCTGGCCAAGGTCGAGGTGCCGCGCGATGTCGAGGCCTGGTTCCCGGCAGTGGTGCTGGAAGTGGGCGAGAACGATGCCCGCATCGGTATCGAAGGGGTGATGGACGACGAGGATGGCCACTACATTCCGGCCGAGGACGTGACCTGGGCGCGCAAGCGGCTGGAAGGCGGCGAGTTGGGCCGCAGGGCAAAGGTCGCGGGCGATCTGGTGGCCGTGGGCGACGTTGTCCTTGTCCGCGCCGTGACCAACGACGACGGCACCTTCGCGCGCTGGTCGTTGCGCCAGGTGCCCGAGGTGCAGGGCGCCTTCATGGCGATGGACGTGAACACGGGCCGCGTCCTGGCGATGCAGGGCGGCTTCTCCTACCAGGATTCGGTCTTCAACCGCACCACGCAGGCCACTCGCCAGCCAGGGTCCAGCTTCAAGCCCTTCGTCTATGCCGCCGCACTCGACAGCGGGTTCACCCCGGCAACCATCGTCGTCGACGCGCCGATCGAGATCGACACGCCGCAGGGCCTGTGGACGCCCAAGAACGCTTCGGGCAAGTACTACGGACCGACCCCCTTGCGCACCGGGATCGAACAGTCGCGGAACCTGATGACCATCCGCATCGCGCAGGAAATCGGGATGCAGACCGTGGCGGGCTATGCCGAGCGTTTCGGGGTCTATGACCGGCTTGGGCCGTTCCTTGCGAATGCCCTTGGCGCGCAGGAGACCACGCTGTTCAAGATGGTTGCGGCCTATGCCATGTTCGCCAACGGGGGCGAACGGGTGGAGCCTACCCTGGTCGACCGGGTCCAGGACCGCTTCGGCAAGACGATCTACCGCCACGACCAGCGCGTCTGCGAGGATTGCGCCGACGCCAGCCTTCCGGCCGGGCAGGGGGTCCGCATCGACACCAACCGCGAGCGGGTGATGAACGCGATCACCGCCTACCAGCTGACCAGCATGATGCAGGGCGTGGTCCAGCGCGGCTCGGCCAGTCGTCTGAACCTGCCCGTCCCGATCGCGGGCAAGACCGGGACCACGAACGATGCCAAGGACGTCTGGTTCATCGGCTATTCCTCGAACATCGTCGCGGGCTGCTACATCGGCTTCGACCAGCCCCGGACGCTTGGCGAAAGCGCCTTTGGCGGCACGCTCTGCGTTCCCGTCTTCCAGGACTTCATGGAAACCGCGGTCAAGAAATACGGCGGGGGAGAGTTCAAGGTCCCGCCTGGCGGCTATTTCCGCAAGATCGACCGCTTTACCGGCCAGCCCCTGCCGGATGATGCCGCGGGCGACTATGTGGTGTCGGAATACTTCCGCGAGGGCGAGGATGCGCTGATCGGCCTAGGCCTCGTCGTCGACGGCGGCTTCGCGATGGGGGAAAACCTGCCGCTCTTCGCCTATGGCGAGGGCGAAGCACCCATCGACCAGGGCAAGACCGTCACCAACTCTGAAGGTCAACAGGTCATCGTGCCGAAGAAGGCCGATTTCGGCACCGTCTCGTCCGGCGGCCTTTACTGAACCACCCACAGCACCGGGGCCGCACCCTTGCCGGGGCGCGGCCTTCGCTTTATGACCGCCAGCGACTGAGTACAGGACCGATCCATGCGCGCCGAAACCCAAGGCAATGTCGAAGCCATCGAAAAGACGCTGAAACTGCTGGCCCAGCGGATGGATTGGGAAACCGCGCCGCACCGGCTTGAAGAATTCGATGCGATGATCGAATCCCCGGACCTGTGGAACGACCCGGCCAAGGCGCAAAAGCTGATGCGCGACCGCCAGGCTCTGCTGGACGCGGTCAACGCCTATAAGCTGATCTCGGGCGGGCTGAAGGACAACGTCGAGCTGATCGAACTGGGCGAGTTGGAAGGCGATGCCGAGATCGTCAAGGAAGCCGAGGCCGCGCTTTCGGACCTTGTGAAGGTCGCCGAGGCGAAAGAGCTCGAGGCGCTTCTGGACGGCGAGGCGGACGGCAACGACACTTTCCTCGAAATCAACGCGGGCGCAGGCGGCACGGAAAGCTGCGACTGGGCCAGCATGTTGGCGCGCATGTATGTCCGCTGGGCCGAGGCGCATGGCTTCACCGTGGAACTGCAGTCCGAAAGCGAAGGCGACGGCGCGGGGATCAAGTCGGCCAGCTACAAGATCAGCGGCAAGAACGCCTATGGCTGGCTGAAGACCGAGGCCGGGGTGCACCGGCTGGTCCGCATATCGCCTTATGATTCTGCCGCCCGCCGCCACACCAGCTTCTGCTCGGTCTGGGTCTACCCGGTCGTCGACGACAACATCGAGATCGACGTGCAGGACAAGGATATCCGCATCGACACCTTCAGGTCGTCGGGCGCGGGCGGCCAGCACGTCAACAAGACCGACTCCGCCGTGCGGATCACTCACTTCCCCAGCGGGATCGTGGTGACCTCGTCGCTCAAATCCCAGCACCAGAACCGCGACATCGCGATGAAGGCGCTGAAAAGCCGTCTCTACCAGATGGAACTGGACAATCGGAACGCCGCCATCAACGAGGCGCATGAGAACAAGGGCGATGCGGGCTGGGGCAACCAGATCCGCTCTTACGTCCTGCAGCCCTACCAGATGGTGAAGGACCTGCGGACCGGGTACGAGACCAGTGACACCCAAGGCGTGCTGAACGGCGACCTTGACGGGTTCATGGCGGCGACGCTGGCGCTGAACGCATCTGGCAAGAAGCGCGGCGAGATCGCCGACGTCGACTGACCCCGCAAGCCCCTTGCCTGACGCTTCGCAGCCCGCTTAATCTTTGGGCATGAGCGTTACGCACCCGCCCGCCACGCCCGAGATCAACCTGGTCGAGATGTCCGACCTGCGCGAAAGCCTTTACCTGGGCTGGCGCGATTTCAGGCGTGCGCCGCTTTTGGGGCTCGTGTTCTCGGCGGTCTATGTGCTGGGCGGCTGGTTGATCCTCTGGGCGATGACGGCCAAGGGTCAGCTTTGGTGGACCCTGCCTGCCAGCGCCGGGTTCCCGATCCTTGGCCCCTTCATCGCCTGCGGGTTCTACGAGATCTCGCGTCGACTGGAGGCAGGCGAGCCGCTGGTCGCATCCGAAATCTTCGGCGTGATCTTCCGGCAGAAGGACCGCCAGATCCCGGCGATGGCGGCGGTTATCGTGGTCTACTTCCTGTTCTGGAACTTCCTGTCGCACATGATCTTCGCGCTGTTCCTGGGCAACGCGGTGATGACGAACGTGTCCTCCTCGCTGGCGGTGTTCCTGTCGCCGCAGGGGCTGGCGATGCTGGCTTTCGGGACGGCGGTGGGCGCGGCCTTCGCGACACTTCTGTTCTGCCTGACCGTGGTCAGCCTGCCGATGCTTCTGGACCGCGAGGTGGATTTCGTCACCGCGATGCTGACCAGTTTCGCGCTGGTGCGCGAGAACCCGCGCGTCATGCTGTCCTGGGGCGCGCTGATTGCGGTGTGCCTGTTCGTCGGCATGATCCCGGGCTTCCTTGGCCTGTTCCTGGTCCTGCCCCTGTTCGGACACGCCAGCTGGCACCTCTACCGCCGCGCCATCACCTGACATCCGTCAACGGGTCGGGCGGGCCACCAGCAGCGCCAACACTGCGGCCAAGGCGGCCATCAGACTTGCAGTCAGCGCCACGGTTCCGAAGGCCGCACCGGTTGCCGCAAGGTGTTCGGCCGTGTCCCCGGTGACACCAAACCCCGGCGCGCCCGGCCCGTAGGCACTGGCCGCCATCCGGCCGAGAAGCGCCACCGCGATCAGCCCCGCGACCCGCGCCACGGCGTTGTTCACGCCCGAGGCCGCGCCCTGTTCGCCATCCTCCGCCCCCTGCATCGCCGCCGCCGTCAGGGGCGCGACAACCAGTCCCAGACCCAACCCCGCCAGCGCGGTGAAGGGCACGACATGGGTCCAGAATTGCCCGTCCGGCGCAAAGTGCCACAGGCCCGCATAGGCTATGGCCACCAGCGCCGACCCCACCGCCATCAAAGGCCCCGCGCCCCAACGGTCAGCCATTCGGCCCGCCGGGGCTGACATCACCCCGATCAGGATCGAGATCGGCAGAAAGGCCGCCGTCACCTCCAGCGCCGAGACGCCCCAGGCGGAAACGGCGGTCATCGGCAGGTAGAACATCACCCCGTTCAGCGCGAAATACAGAACGAAGGTCACCACGTTGGTCACCGCCAGCGTCCGGTTGCGGAACAGGCCCAGCCGCAGCATCGGGGCAGGGGCGATGGCCTCCCAGGCGACAAAGGCCAGAAGGCTGGCCATGGCGGCAGGCGCGACCCAGAGGGGGGCGGCTGCTTCCGTCAAGGCCCAAGCCATCAGACCCAGGCCCAGCGTCGCCAGAGCCGCACCGGGCAGGTCCACCCGGACCCCGGGCTTGCCGATGTCGCCGGGCGTGCGGCCATGCACCAGCCACAGCGCGATCAGCCCCAGCGGCAGGTTCAGCGCAAAGACCAGCCGCCAGCCAAGCTCGCCCCCCCAGGTGACGAACATGCCGCCCAGCACCGGCCCCAGCGCCGTCGTCAGGGTCGAGGCCGCCGCCCAGAGGCCAAGTGCCCGGCCCCGTTCATCGCGTGGATAGGCGCGCGAGACCATCGCCATCGACCCCGGCACCATCAGCGCAGCGCCGACGCCCTTGGCAGCGCGGGCGGCGATCATCTGTTCGGGCGTCAGTGCGAAGGCACAGGCCAGCGACCCGGCGACGAAGACCAGGATGCCCAACGAGAAGATGCGCGCGATGCCGAACCGGTCGCCCATCGCCCCGCCGACCAGCACCAGCGAGGACACGGCGAGAAGGTAGGAGGCGTTGATCCACTGCGCCTGCGGCAGGCTCGCCCCCAGCGCCTCGCGCATCGCGGGCAGGGCGATCGAGGTGACGGAAGAGTCGATGAAGCCCATCGACGAGGCCAGGATCGCGGCCCAGAGGATGATCCTGCGGTCGCCCTCTGCACAGAAGGAAACGGGCACCGGAGTGCCCTCCGATGCCCGCGAAAGCGTCATGGTCGGTCAGGCTTATTCGGCGTCGCTGGCCGCGGCAGGCGTGTCCAGGCGGACAGTCCCGGCAGGGGTGCGGCCATTGGCCAGCGGGTCTTCCTGCCGCTGGACCGAGCCTTCGAAATGCGCGCCGGACTCGATCGCGATGGTCTTGTGGATGATGTCACCCTCGACCCGTGCGGTCGAGGTGAGGCGGACTTTCAGGCCACGGACGCGCCCGATGACGCGCCCGTTGACGACGATGTCGTCGGCCACGATCTCGCCGCGGATGGTCGCGCTTTCGCCGACGGTCAGAAGATGCGCGCGGATGTCGCCTTCAACGGTGCCCTCGACCTGGATGTCGCCGGTGGTCCGCAGGTTGCCCACCACGGTCAGGTCCGACGACAGCACCGAGGCCCCCGCCTTGCCCTTCGGCGACGAGGGGGTGAAATCCATGCTGGGCTTGGTCATCGGGGTCTCCGGGGCTTTGGGCTTCTCGGCCTCGGCCTTCGGGCCCGGCTCGTTGATGCGGCTCTTAGAAAACATTCTTCGCTGCCTTTATGAAGGTCATCGGGTTTACCGCTTCACCGCCAAGGCGAACCTCGTAGTGAAGGTGTGTGCCGGTGGACCGGCCTGAATTGCCCATATCACCGATCCGGTCGCCGCGCGAGACCCTTTGGCCCACCTCGACCCGGATCTGGCTAAGATGCGCATACCGCGTCTCGACGCCGAAATCGTGCCGGATCTTGACCAGACGGCCATAGCCGTTGTCCCAGCCGGCATGCACGACGACCCCATCGGCAGTGGCGTAGATCGGGGTGCCATAGCTGCCCGCCATGTCGGTGCCCTCATGCATCCGGGTGCCTGCTCCCTTGGGGTCGCGGCGGTAGCCGAAGCCGGAGGTCCAGCGGAAACTGTCCTTGACCGGCATAGCGAAGGGCAGCTTGAAGGCCGCGATCCGGTACATGTTCATCCGGTCCAGCCCGCCCAGGATCGCATTGGCACGCACTTCTTCCGGCGACAGGACCCCGCCCGAGGTCGCGAACGAGATCGGCGTCAGCGGACCGCCCTGGCCGGAATAGCCATCACGGACCGCGCCGATCAGGTCGTCGGGCGACATTCCGGCCTCGCGGAACATGTTGTCCAGGGGTTCGACCGAAATCGTCAGCGCCTCTTCCAGCTTGGAGAAGATGGCGTCGTTGCGCATCTCCATCGCTTCCTTGGCGTCGGCGATCAGGCGGGCTTCCTCGCGTGCGGCCTCGGCTTCGGCAATCTCTTCGTTGCGCTCCTCGGCGGCATCGCCAAGCGCCCCGGTCAGGAATTCCAGCGTGGCAATGGTGTCCGCCGCGCGGCCGGCCTCGGAGGTGCCACCGCTTTGCTGGTTCAGCGCCAGCGTCACGCGCTCCACCTCGGCGCGGGCGGTGTCGCGCTCCTTGATCGTCTCGCGCAGGGTGTTCTGGATCGCCTCGATCCCGGTTTCCAACTCCCGCCGCCGGTCTTCGGACGCCAGAAGCCGTTCCTGCATCTCGGACACCTGGGTCAGGGCGATGTTGAACCGTTCCTGGGCGCGAACGGCTTCCTCGGCCCGCAGGTCGCGGTCTGACGACAGGGCGTTCAGCCGCTGTTCATACAGGGCCTGCTGGCGCACCGACTGTTCGCGTGCCGATCCGGCGCCAATGCTGTCCATCATGATCAGCGCGGTGGCGACAATGGTCCAGGCCAAGGCCAGGGTGCCGCCGACCAGCGCGATGATCTGGGTTGCCGGGCGCAGCCGGATAAAACGCGTCTCGGTATCGGATTTCAGGAAGAGCCGTTGTTCGGGAAAGTGCCGTTCCAGGCTTTGATGGAACCGATAGGCGAGGCGATTCAGCACGTTGGGGTCATCCGTTCATAGCCTTGGCAGAGGCTTCGCTACGTTACCCCAAGGCGAAGGCCCCGGGCTTGCCCTGATTAGCCAGCCCATTTCAGGGCCGCAACAATTTTGACCATATCCGGGGTTTTTCCGCGCGGGATAGGCTTTTCATCGGCAAGAAACCGCCGATTACTCCGCGCTTTCGGCCAGCGGCCAGTAGAAGTCGGGCGGCAGGCCCGCGTCGGCGCGCTTTTCCTCGTTGAAAGGGGGTTTCAGGGACCCGTGGAAATAGCGCCGCACCAGACGGTGAAACTCCTCCTTCGGATCGCTGCCCTCCCGGCCGCACAGCCAGTTGAACCATTTCGAGCCATAGGCCACATGGGCGACCTCCTCGGCATAGATCACCTCAAGCGCGGCCAGCGCCTGGGTCTGCCCGTGCTTGCGAAAGATCTCGATCATGCCGGGGGTCACATCCAGTCCCCGCGCCTCAAGCACCATGGGCACGACGGCAAGGCGGCCCAGAAGGTCCGTGGCGGTATCTTCGGCGGCGCGCCACATGCCGGCATGGGCGGGCAGGGCGCCGTAATGGCTGCCCATCGCTTCAAGACAGTCGCAGATCAGGTTGAAATGCTTGGCTTCCTCGTCCGCCGACTTCACCCAGTCGTCGTAGAATCCCATCGGCATCGGCTGGTCGGTAAAGCGGGCAATGATGTCCCAGTGCAGGTCGACCGCGTTCAATTCGATATGCGCCACGGCGTGGAGCAGCGCGATGCGGCCTTCGGAGGAACCGGGGCGGCGGCGCGGGACGTCCCTTGGGTCCAGAAGCTCGGGCCGGTCGGGCCGGGCCGGGCGCAGGGGCGGGGTGGCCTGGCCGATGAGCAGGGGCCGACCCGCCGCACGCGCAGCGAACCAGCGCGCGGCATGGGCGCGACCGAGCGCGGTCTTGGCACGGCCATCAGCGGTGGTCAGTACTTCCACCGCCATTTCCGCCAGGCTTTGCGTCATCGCACTGTCCCCCCAAAAGTCTTCGAAGACTTTTGCAAATTCCTTCGAAGGAATTTGGGCCCTATCTCACAATGCCTGCGCTGCCGCCAGAACCTCGTCGGCATGGCCCTTGACGCTGACCTTGTTCCAGACCCGCGCCACCTTGCCCGTCCCGTCTATCAGCACCGTCGTCCGCTCGATCCCCATGTAGGTCTTGCCGTACATGCTTTTCTCCAGCCAGACGCCGTAGTCCTCGCTGGTCGTCCCGGTCTCGTCCGAGGCCAGGATTATCCCGTCCAAGCCATGCTTCTTGCAGAACTTGTCATGGCTCTTCACGCTGTCCTTCGACAGGCCGATCACCGTGGTTCCGGCGGCGGTGAACTCGGCCTTACGGGCGTTGAAATCCTGCGCCTCCAGCGTGCAGCCGGGCGTGTCGTCCTTGGGGTAGAAATACAGCACCACCTTGCCCGGTCGCAGAGCCGACAGCGTCACGGTGCCGCCACCATCGCGTGGCAGGGTGAAATCGGGGGCGATCTGTCCTTGGGAAATCATGCGCGGCTCCTTGCCCGGTCGCGGGCGTGTCAGGGATTGTGACTTTCCATCTAGCGGATGATCCGCAAAGATAAAGATGCGTCGTGGGCTGGTTGGGCACGGCGGGCAAAGAACATGCCGCAAGGCAGGTCGGGGTAGCGAGGCAGAAGGCAGAAGATGCAGGACCAGTCGGCGGGGTTGGAAGACGGGGCCGGCCCCGTTGCCGCACCGCCGCGATCAAGGTTGCCGACGCTGCGCCTGAGCCGGGCAGAGCGCGGCCCGTCCGACATTGCGCCATCACCGCCGGTCAGACGCCCCCGCAGGCGGGGCCGCCTGAGTCTGACCGTGATCGTGACGCTGGTCGTGATGGCGCTGGCCTTCGGCTATCTGACGCTCTCCTATACCGGCAAGACGCTGCGCCTGCCGACCTGGAGCGTGGCCGAAATCGAGGCGCGGCTGAACGAAAGCCTTGACGGCGCGCGGTTGCCGAAAGGGTCGGCCCTGTCGCTTGGCGCGGTGGAACTGGCGGTCGACAGCGACTTCGTCCCGCGCTTCCGGATGCAGGACATCCGGCTGATCGCCAGCACGGGCCGGTCGCTTCTGACCCTGCCCGAGGCGTCCTTGTCCTTCGATCCGACCTCGCTTCTGTCGGGCAAGATCCGACCCAGCCATGTGCGCCTGACCGGGGCCCGCATCGCCGTCCGCCGGGATGCGGCGGGCCGGATCGACCTGCAGTTCGAGGGGCGCACCCCGGCTGCCGGACCAAGGGACGCCGCGGCCGTGCTCGCGGCGGTGGAACGGCTGTTTGCAAGCCCGACGTTCGCCTCGCTGCAGACGATCGAGGCCGAAGGCCTGACCCTGAACCTGACCGACGACCGCG
Organism: Rhodobacter sp. SY28-1; assembly: GCF_005222785.1. Classification (GTDB taxonomy): domain Bacteria; phylum Pseudomonadota; class Alphaproteobacteria; order Rhodobacterales; family Rhodobacteraceae; genus Tabrizicola. Next base: position 266,164 of record NZ_STGH01000003.1, read on the forward strand.
CCGGGCGCAGCTGGCAGGTCGGAGACGGCCGTCTGGTCATCGAAAACGGCGCGACTGCGATTTCCGCCGAATTGGGGCTGACGCTGCTGGACGGGGCCGATCCGGCGCAGGCCGTGCTGACACTTGTGTCCGACAAGGATGCCGAAACGGCCCGGCTTGCCGCCAAGGTCGACAACATCGCCGCGACCGACCTTGCCGCGATGGCCCCGCCACTGGCGTTCCTGGCCTTCGTCGATGCGCCGATCTCGGGCCGGCTGGAGGCGCGGCTGGATGACGCCGGCAGCTTTGCCAGCCTGTCGGGCACTCTTGGCTTTGGCGCCGGAAGCCTTGCCCCGGGCCGGGGTGCGCGACCTGTGGCCTTTGACAGGGCCTCGCTCTCGCTCAGCTATGATCCCTTCGCCGCCCGGATCGACCTTGCCAACCTGTCGGTCGAAAGTGCCTCGCTGCGGCTGACGGCCCGCGGGCATGGCGACCTGCTGGACGCCTTGGGCGCGCCCGTGGTGCCCGGCGCGCTGCCCGACAGCATCCAGACACAGATCGCCTTCGACAGGGTGATGGTCGACCCCGAGGGCCTGTTCGAAGCGCCGGTCCGCTTCAACCAGGGCGCCCTCGACCTGCGGTTGCGCCTAGACCCGTTCCGGATGGACATCGGCCAGTTGTCGCTGGTCGAAGGCGACGAACGCCTCCTCCTCTCCGGCTCGGTCGCGGCCGAGGAGGCAGGCTGGGGCGGGGCGCTGGACCTGTCGCTGAACCAGATCGCGACCGAGCGGCTTCTGAAGGTCTGGCCGGTCTCGGTCGTGCCGAGGACCCGGGTCTGGTTTGCCGACAACGTGGGGCAGGGGCAGCTGACTGACGTGCAGGCGGCCCTGCGGCTGGAACCCGGCGGGCAGCCGCAGTTCAACCTGTCCTACGAATTCTTCGATACCGAGGTCCGCTTTGTGCGCACCCTGCCGCCGATCCTGAACGGGCGCGGCCATTCCACGCTGGACAACAAGACCTACCTTGTCGCGCTGGACCAGGGCCATGTCATCGCGCCCGAGGGGGGGCGGATCGAGGCGGACGGGACCGTCTTCCAGATCCTCGACATCACCCAGCGCCCGGCGACGGCCAAGGTCGATCTTGTCACTTCGGCCAGCCTGACCGCCACGCTGTCGCTTCTGGACCAGGAACCGTTCAGCTTCTTTTCCAAGGCCGGGCAACCCTACAACCTCGGCGACGGGCGCGCCGAGCTTCAGGCCACGATCCTGATGCCGATGAAGCCGAAGATCCCCTTCGAAGAGGTGAACTTCACCGTCGCCGGGACGATCCGCGACTTCACCTCGCCCGTGCTGGTGCCGGGCCGCATCCTGACCGCGCCGGAGGTGGCCGTGGCGGTCAATACCGACGGGTTGCAGCTGGCTGGCAAGGGCAAGCTTGACCTGATGCCCGTCGACCTGACCTACCTGCAGGGCTTCGGGCCGGAACAGAAGGGACGCGCCCGGGTCAACGGGACGGTGATGCTGTCCGACGCCGTCCTGCGCGACTTCGGGGTCGAACTGCCCGCCGGATCGGTCAGGGGCGAGGGGCCAGCGGCGATTGACGTGGCCATGGTCAAGGACGAACCCCCGCAGCTGACCCTGACCTCGAATCTGACCGGCCTTGCCCTGCGGCTGGATGCGCTTGGCTGGTCGAAGGGGGCCACGGCCAAGGCCGCGCTTGACCTGGAGGCGACGCTGTCCCGCCAACCGGTGGTGGAGCGTCTGACCCTGAAGGCCGCGGGGCTGGACGCGCGGGGTCGGATCACCACGCGGGAGAACGGCGGGCTCGACAAGGCCGAATTCGACCGGGTGGTCGCGGGCGACTGGCTGGACGCCCCCGTCACGCTGACCGGGCGCGGAAAGGGAGCCGCGGTCGATGTCGCGCTGACTGGCGGCACGCTGGACATGCGCAGGATGCCCGAAGGCGACAGTGGCGCCGGGGGCGGCGGGCCGATCAGGGTTCGCCTTGATGCGCTGCGGATTTCCGAAGGCATCCGGCTGACCGACTTCCGCGGCGATTTCGGATCGAATGGCGGGTTCAACGGGACCTTCACCGCAGGGGTCAACGGCAGCGCCGAGATCGCGGGTGTCGCTGCGCCGGCCAAGTTTGGCACCGCCGTCCGCATCACCTCGCAGAACGCAGGCGCGGTGATGGCCGCGGCAGGCATCTTCGATCAGGGGCGCGGCGGGACCTTGGACATGACGATGGTTCCGCGCGGTCCCAAGGGCGAATACAGCGGCAAGGCGACCTTCACCCGCCTGCGCGTGCAAGGTGCGCCCGCACTGGCCGAGCTTTTGTCCGCGGTATCTGTCGTGGGCCTGCTGGAACAGATGAACGGCGAAGGCCTTGCCTTCAACAACGGCGAAGTCTCGTTCATCCTGTCGCCGAAGGCCGTCGAGATCACGCAAGGTTCGGCGGTCGGGGCCTCGCTTGGCATTTCCTTTGCAGGCCTCTATCTGACCGGCAGCGGGCGGATCGACCTTCAGGGGGTGATCTCGCCGATCTATCTGGTGAACGGGGTGGGACAGATCCTGACACGGCGCGGCGAGGGGCTCTTCGGCTTCAACTACCGGCTGACCGGGACGACCGCCGATCCCAATGTGTCGGTCAACCCGCTGTCGGTGCTGACCCCGGGCATGTTCCGCGAACTGTTCCGCCAGCGCCCGCCGAACCTGAAGGACGCCGAAGGGGATACGGGCGGATGAAGCTGGACGATTTCGACTTTGACCTGCCGGAGGGCCTGATCGCCACTCGGCCGGCCCGGCCCCGCACGTCGGCGCGGCTGCTGCTGGCCGAGGGCGACCGGATCAGCGACCGGCATGTCTCCGATCTGGTGGACATCTTCCGTCCCGGCGACCGTCTGGTCCTGAACAACACCAGGGTCCTGCCCGCGCGCCTCTTCGGCACCCGCCAGCGCGGCGAGGCCGTAGCGAAGGTCGAGGTCACGCTTCTGGAACCCCAGCCCAGGGGCTGGCGCGCCCTGGCCAAGCCCCTGCGGAAGGTCCAGCCGGGCGAGGTGATCCGCTTCTCTGACCGTCTGTCTGCCACCGTGGCCGAGAAGACGGAAACCGACCTGACGCTGGCCTTCGACCTGACCGGCGAGGATTTCGATGCCGCCTTGGCCGAGGCAGGCGTGATGCCGCTGCCGCCCTATATCGCCGCCAAGCGCGCGGCGGATGACCAGGACCGCACCGACTACCAGACGGTCTTTGCCCGCCATGCCGGGGCCGTTGCCGCGCCGACCGCCTCGCTGCATTTCGACGAGGATCTTCTCAAGACCCTTGCCGCCAAAGGGGTCGAGTTCACCGAAGTCACCCTGCATGTCGGCGCGGGAACCTTCCTGCCGGTCAAGGTTCAGGACGTGACCACCCACCGGATGCACGCCGAATGGGGCCGGGTCTCGGCGGCCGCGGCCGAGGAGATCAACGCGACCAAACGGGCAGGGGGCCGGGTAATCCCGGTCGGCACCACCGCGCTCCGCCTGATCGAAAGTGCGGCCGACGAGGAGGGCGTCCTGCACCCCTATGAGGCCGCGACCGACATCTTCATCTATCCCGGCTATCGTTTCCGGGTCACCGATGCGCTGATGACCAACTTCCACCTGCCGAAATCGACGCTGGTGATGCTGGTCTCGGCCCTGATGGGCGAGGCGCGCATCCGCGAAATCTATGCCCATGCGATCCGCGAAGGGTATCGCTTCTTCAGCTATGGCGACAGCTCGCTTCTGATCCCTAACGGGTGAAGACGAAGCCCTGCCAGTCGCCCCGGTCCCGCCCGCGCGGGGCAAGGTCCAGCGCCGCCCGGTCGCAGGCCTTGAAGCCGCAGGACAGAAGCAGCCGTGCCGAGGCCCGGTTTTCGGGGTGCACGCGCGCGGTGATCCGGGTGATCTGCGGCTTGCGAAGGGCCAGCCGATCCAGGAACCGCTGCACCATCTGCCGTCCCAGCCCCTTGCCGCGATGGGCTGCGCCGATCCAGTAACTCAACTCGCCCGTGTCGGGCGTCACGCCATATTCCAGGCGGACCTGGCCGATGGGCTGGCCGCCCAGCGTCGCGACCCGGACCTTGTGATGGCCGCCTTCGGTCGACAGCGCGATCAGGGCCCGCGCCGTGTCGTCATTGAGGGCCGCGGGCCGATCCTCCAACATCCAGGTCCAAAGGCCGGGGTCGGACATCAGGGCGCGATAGACGGCCAGGTCATCCTCGACCCAGACCCGCAGGGTCAGTGCGGGGTCCTTGTGGTAGACCGGCGTGCCACCGATCTGCTTGTGCAGCGGAATTGCGCCCACCTGCCAAGAGAGTGGCGCGGCGAGGTCTTCGTCCTCCTCCGGGACATAGTGGACCCAGCCCTGCTGGAGCGGACAATAGGCAAGATCGGCACCAACGACGCGGGCTTCTTCCAACTCGCGCGCATCCAGGACACCGTCAAATCGTTTGCGAAGATCGTTGCCGTGCCGTGCCATACGTCCTCCAGAAGAATGCTGATTTACTATGATCCCGCAGATGGGAAGGCGGTTGGGGATTTCAACAGGCCAAACCGGAAACAATCGCGTGCGGCTTGCCAGAGCGGGGGAGTTCGGGCAGGGAACAGGACAAAGCAGGGAAAGGACGAAGCATGAGCTACCTTGCCGTCAAGGCCATCCTCTCCGGGCTTCTCATCGCGGCGATTTCCCAGATCGCCCTGCGCAGTCCCGGCTTTGCCGCGCTGGTGGCGTCACTGCCCCTGGTGTCGATCCTGGGGATGATCTGGCTCTGGAACGATACGCGCGACGGCGCCCGGATCGCCTCGCATTCCGAGGCGACGTTCTGGTATGTCCTGCCTTCGCTGCCGATGTTTCTGCTGGTGCCCTGGCTGATGCGGCAGGATGTCGGCTTTTGGCCCGCGCTGTCGCTTGGCTGCGCCCTGACGGTCGCGCTGTACTTCGGTCTGATGTGGCTGGCACCCCGCTTCAACCTTCCGCTCTGAAAAGGCTCCGCCCATGCTGAAGGTTCTCACCCAATCCTGGCCGCTCTTGATGGGCGTCATGCTTCTGATGGTCGGCAACGGCATCCAGGGCACGCTTCTGGGCATCCGCGGCAATATCGAGGGCTTCACGACCTATCAGCTGTCCTATGTGATGGCCGCCTATTTCCTGGGCTTCCTCTTCGGCTCCTGGGCTGCGCCCCGGATGATCCGCCGGGTGGGCCATGTCCGGGTCTTTGCCGCCCTCGGCTCGCTGATTTCGGCGATTCTGGTGATCTATCCGGTCTACCCGGACTGGGTCATCTGGACCCTGCTGCGCGTCTTCGCGGGCTTCTGCTTTTCCGGCATCTACATCACCGCCGAAAGCTGGATCAACAACACCGCCAGCAATGACACCCGCGGCCAGGCGTTGTCGGCCTACATGATCGTGCAGATGATCGGCATCATCGCCTCCCAGGTGCTGCTGAACCTGCCCGACCCCTCGGGCTTTGCCTTGTTCATCCTGCCTTCCGTGCTGGTGTCGCTGGCCTTCATGCCGATCCTCCTTGCCCCCACGCCCGCGCCCGCCTTCGATTCCACCCGCCGCCTTTCCTTCCGACGGCTCTTCACAATCTCCCCGCTCGGCTGCGTCGGGATGCTGCTGACCGGCGGCGTCTTCTCGGCGATGTTCGGCATGGCCTCGGTCTGGGGCGCGCAAGAGGGACTGACGCTGGGTCAGATCTCGATCTTCGTCGGTGCGCTTTATGTCGGCGGCCTGGTCCTGCAGTACCCGATCGGCTGGGCCTCGGACCGGATGGACCGCCGGACGCTCATCATGGGTCTATCGGCCGTTGCAGCGGTTGTCATGACCCTTGCGGCCTTCGTTCCCTTGCCCTTCCCGGCCTATGTCGGCGTCGCCCTGATCCTTGGCGGCATCACCAACCCGGTCTATGCGCTGCTCATCGCCTACACGAACGACTTCCTGTCGCGCGAACAGATGGCGGGCGCCTCGGCCGGTCTCATCTTCCTCAACGGTTTTGGCGCGATCTTCGGACCCACCTCGACCGGCTGGGTGATGGAGCAGATCGGCCCCTCGGGCTTCTTTCTCTTCATCGGCATCCTCTACGCCGCCCTTGCCGGTTACGCGGTCTACCGCATGACCCGCCGGGCCTCCCCCACCGTCTCCGGCGCGTTCCGCGGCGTCACCCCCGGCGCCTCGCCCCTCGCGGTCGAGGCCGTGCTGGACGAGGCCGTTAAGGAAGATCCCCCGCCCGGGACCGCCACCTGAGATCGGTGGTTGCGATATCGGCCAATCCCTGCAAGGCTTTGCCTGACGCAGGGAGGAAACCGATGTCCGATCCGATCGAGCTTCTGGACTTCTGGCTGCATGAGATCGGGCCGGACGGCTGGTACGCGGGCGGGGAAGAGATCGACACTCTCTGTCGCGATCGGTTCGAGGATCTCTGGCAAGCCGCCCATGACGGAGGCCTCGACCATTGGGTCGACGGCACCGTGGGCACGCTGGCCTACCTGATCCTGACCGACCAGATCCCGCGCAACATCCATCGCGGCACCGCGCTCGCCTTCGCCACCGACGCCCGCGCCCGGGCCGCCGCCCGCAAGGCGCTTGAGGCGGGCTGGGACATGAACGCCCCGGAACCCGAACGCCAGTTCTTCTACATGCCGTTCGAGCATTCCGAGGACCCCGCCGATCAGGCTCTGTCGGTGCAGCTTCTGACCGAACGGCTGGCCTCGGATCCCGAAATGGCGCTGCACGCCCGCGCGCATCAAGAGGTCATCGCCCGCTTTGGCCGCTTTCCGACCCGCAACGAGGCGCTGGGGCGGGCCAGCAGTGCCGAGGAACAGACTTACCTCGCTGACGGGGGCTACATGGCCGTCGTCAACCGGCTGAAAAGCCATGCATCCGGTGCATAGGGCCACGGCAAGGCCAGTGTTGCTTGAGGATTTCAGATAGTTTAATGGCAAACTACTTTTTCTGGAGGAGGGAAAGATGGCTGCCCAAAGCTTCGACGTAATCGTGATCGGTGCCGGACCGGGGGGCTATGTTGCCGCCATCCGTGCCAGCCAGCTTGGCCAGAAGGTCGCCATCGTCGAACGGGAACACCTGGGCGGCATCTGCCTCAACTGGGGTTGCATCCCGACCAAGGCGCTTCTCCGCAGTGCCGAGGTCTTCCACCTGATGCATCGCGCCAAGGAATTCGGCCTTTCCGCGCAAGGCATCGGCTACGACCTGCCCGCCGTTGTGGCGCGGTCTCGCGCCGTCGCGAAGCAGCTGTCGGGCGGCATCGGCCATCTGATGAAGAAGAACAAGGTTACCGTCTTCATGGGCGCGGCCACCCTGCCGAAGAAGGGCACCGTTTCGGTCAAGACCGACAAGGGCACGGAAGAGCTGACCGCGAAGTCGATCATCCTCGCCACCGGTGCGCGGGCGCGGGAACTGCCGGGGCTGGAGGCGGACGGCGATCTCGTCTGGTCCTACAAGCATGCCCTCGTCGCCGCGCGGATGCCGAAGAAGCTGCTGGTGATCGGCTCGGGCGCCATCGGCATCGAATTCGCCAGTTTCTTCAACACCTTGGGCGCCGATACCACGGTTGTCGAAGTGATGGACCGCATCCTGCCGGTGGAAGACGCCGAAATCTCCGCCTTCGCCAAGAAGTCCTTCGTCAAGCAGGGGATGAAGATCCTGGAAAAGGCCGCGGTCAAGAAGCTGGACCGCAAGCCGGGCGTCGGTGTGACTGCCCATATCGAGCAGGACGGGAAAGTCACCACGCAGGAGTTTGACACCGTCATCTCTGCCGTGGGCATCGTCGGCAACGTCGAAAACCTCGGCCTCGAAGCCCTGGGCGTGAAGATCGACCGCACCCATGTCGTCACGGACGAATACTGCCGCACTGGCGTCGAGGGTCTTTATGCCATCGGCGACATCGCCGGCGCGCCCTGGCTTGCGCACAAGGCAAGCCATGAGGGCGTTATGGTTGCCGAACTGATCGCGGGCGGCCATCCGCATCCGATCAAGCCGAACTCCATCGCGGGCTGCACCTATTGCCATCCGCAGGTCGCCAGCGTCGGCCTGACGGAAGCCAAGGCGAAAGAGGCTGGCTATACGGTGAAGGTCGGCCGTTTCCCCTTTCTCGGCAATGGCAAGGCCATCGCTCTGGGTGAAAGCGAAGGCATGATAAAGACCGTCTTCGACGCTAATACGGGGGAGCTTCTGGGCGCCCACATGGTTGGCGCGGAAGTGACCGAGCTGATCCAGGGCTATGTCGTCGGCCGCAGCCTTGAGACGACCGAGGAAGACCTGATGAACACCGTCTTCCCGCACCCGACCCTGTCTGAAATGATGCACGAAGCCGTGCTCGACGCCTACGGACGCGCGCTGCACATCTAGTCAGCTGAAGCCGATCATCCGCCCCGCGACCAGCGCCGCGCTCCACAGCAGAAGCGAGGCCAGCGCCGCCGGGGCGGAAAGTTCCCCGGCCCGCAGGTGCCAGGCGGCATTGGCCAGGGCCAGGGCAATCAGCGCCAGCTTGGCCTGGAACCAGCGGTTGCCGACATAATCCCCGGCCTGGGCGATGAACAGCAGCGCACCACAGCCCGCCGCCAGCACCAGCCCGGACACGGCATAGGGTCTCAGCGCGCGGATCGTCGCCCTTCCGGCCCGGCGGTCGCCAAGCGAGGTCACCGCCATCGGCACCACCGTCCCGAACAGAAGCGCGATTCCCGCGATATGCCCCGAACTGACCAGCGGATAAGTCCAGCGCGACCTGCGCAGATGCTCGGCCAGGGTGCTCGCTTCCAGGGTCTCGATCAAAGTCACGACCGGTCAGGGTAAAGATCGTAGGTCACGCCGCCCAGGATCAGCCGTTCCGCCTTCATCACCAGCTGCGCGGGATCAGCCGAGCGGTGGCCACGCGCCACGATCTCGACCCCCGGGGCCAGCATGTCATCAGTTATCCCTGCCTGATCGTTCCGCCAGGGCTGGCCGACCTCGACCGTCCAGACCTCTCCTGCCGCGTCCACGGTCAGCAGGCCGTGCGGATTGCCCAACTCGGCGGCGGTGACGATCCCGCTCAACTCGAACTCGCCATCGTCGGTCCAGCGCCAGCCGTGATGGGCAAGGGCAGGGGTGGCCAGGGTCAGGATTGCAGCGAGAAGCAGGCGTCGGCTGAGCATGGCGGGGTCCTTCCGTGCTGGGGTCCCGTCAAAGGTAGTGCGGGATGTCGCCGCGTCCCACGTCACAACCGCGTGACGGGTCGCTGCGGCCGGGGATTGGCCGCTGATCCGGAATGTCGTATCGGTGGGCCGGGTATCCAGGGCATGGCCGACGAATGCGCTCACTGAACCGGGTGGTGATGCAGAAGGAAAGCCGGGACTGGATCTCTGGTCTTGGCCCCGAACGGCTGGACGTGCTGGAACTGTCGGGGAAGTGGGGCGAGTCCTTCCCCTTCCGCAGCTATCAGGCGCTGAACCGCTGGAAATTCGATCCCTGCAAGGGGCCGATGCTGGATGGCAACGGCAAGGTCATCCGCTTTGACCTGATCCTCGCCAACCAGGTGTGGGAACATCTGGATCGCCCCTATGCCGCGACGCGCAACATCTACCGGATGCTGCGCAAGGGCGGCTGGTTCTGGGTCGCGGTCCCGTTCTTCGCGCCGTTCCACGGCGCCCCAGTCGACTGTTCGCGCTGGACTGCGCGGGGGCTGAAGAACCTGCTGGTCGAGGCTGGGTTCGAGGCGGACCGGGTGCAGTCCTTCCAATGGGGCAACCGCCACGTCGCGCAGCGCAATCTTGAGGTCCCCTGGCCGCCCGTCTTGCGCGACGACGACGACCTGACCAATGACCCCGAGTTTCCGGTCGTTGCCTGGGCGATGGCGCAGAAGGACTGACGCCTCCTCCTGCGCCTTCGGCGTTGCGTCGGAGAGCGCAGCGAGGAGCGACGAAGTCGACGAGGAGCGGCCCGTTAGTAATCCGGTGGCTCCCCGCAACTCCCCAACTGGTCGCCCAGCATCCGCGTGAACAGCGCATCCCGCACCAGCCCTGCCTCGTGCAGGAACTGTGCCTGCACCCGATAGGCCTCGGCCTCCAGCGCGGCTGGGCAGGGCGCGCGGCTGTCCGCCCCCTCGGCGAACTGGGCGGCGTAGACCATTTCGTGCAACAGGAAGCTTTGCCCATAGGCCGTGGTCAGGTCCAGGTCCGGGGCCAGCTCGATCCGCCCGGTCTCGGGGAAATAGGCCCCGGCCTGAGAGCGCATTCCCGGCAGACCCTCCAGTGCCGCAAAGCCGATCTCGGGGCAGGGGACCGGCTGGTAGTCCGTGGTATCGACCAGCGCAAGATTCAGCTTGGCCACCAGCGGGCACAGGTCCGCGGCCCGGACCGATGGGGCCAGCAGGACGGGGGCCAGAAGCAGGATGGCAGCAAGGGGCTTCATGAAACCCATGCTGCAGCTTCATGAAAACTTTGCAAGCCTGACATGAAGCTGTGCAGCCACGTTTTGTGACGTGGGTGCCGCCTGGCCGGAAAGCGAAAATCCGGATGTTGAGACTCTCCTGACGCGCGCAAGCAAGTGTCTGGAATCATTGAATGACGGGGTTTCTGCCACCGTGGACGGCCCTCTGGTATCCCATCCCCAAACGGGCTACCAATCCGGAATGCGCCCGCTTCCCCCCATGCTCGTCGTCGTCCTCCTCTGGGCCGCTGGCCTGGGGGCCGCCGCCCAGTTCGGAAAGATCTCGATCCTTTATGAGGACCTCCGCGCCTCCTACGGTGGCAACGGAGAGGTCGCCCTCGGCCTCGTCGTCTCGATCGTCGGCATGGTTGGCCTGATCTTCGGGACGACCGCCGGACTGCTGGTCGCCCTCATCGGCCCCCGCCGCGCCATCGTCGCCGCGCTGGCCGCCGGGGCTGCGATGTCCGCCCTTCAAAGCCTGATGCCCGCCTATCCCCTGATGCTCGCCTCCCGTATCATCGAGGGCGCATCCCACCTGTCCATCGTCGTTGTCGGCCCTACGATGATCGCGGCCTTGGCCCCAGAGCACCGAAGACCGCTGGCGATGACCCTCTGGTCGTCCTTCTTTGGCGTGACCTACACGATCCTGGCCGTGATCGGTCCCCATGCGACGCCGACCGGCCTCTTCCTCGGCCACGCCGGTTACATGGCCGCCCTCGCCGTCATCTTGGCCCTGACCCTGCCGCCCGACCCGCGCGGGCAGGCCCTGCCGATGGGCAACCTTCTTTCCCAGCACGCGGCGATCTACCTCTCCCCCCGCCTCGCCGCCCCGGCGATGGGGTTCTGCTGCTACACCTTCCTCTATGTCGCGGTCCTGACGCTCCTCCCGCCCGAGACGCCCGAGAGCCACCGCGCCCTGATCGCCGCCGGGATGCCGCTGGTTTCCATAGCCGTCTCACTGACGCTGGGGGTGCGGCTTCTTGGCCGCATGTCCGCCGTCCGGCTGGTACAGGCGGGCTATGCGGTGGCGATCCCGGGCTTTCTGCTGCTTTGGCTGACATGGGGGCAGGGCGCCGGAATGGTGGCGGGTGGGTTCCTGCTCTCTGCCGCGCTTGGCATCGTTCAGGGCGCCAGCTTCGCCTCGATCCCCGAACTGAACGCGACGCCCGAAGACCGCGCGCGGGCCGCCGGGGCGGTGGCGCAGCTTGGGAACCTTGGCACGACAACCGGGACCCCGGTTCTCGCGGCACTGCTGGCTAGCGCGGGCCCTACGGGTCTTGTGGTGGCGGCGGTCATCCTGTGCGGGCTGGGGATAGCGATCCACGCCCTGCAAAAGGCCCGCCGCGAAGCGGTGCCTCAGTAGGCGACGACAGCCCCGCCGCCCGCCGCCCAGTCGCGCAGGCCGCCAAGGTTGTGGACTGGGCCATAGCCCAGCCGGGTCAGCACGTCAGCCGCCATTCCCGACCGCCCGCCGGAAGCGCAATAGACCGCGATGGGCAGCCCATGCGGCAGCTCGCAATCCGAGTGCTTGGGATCGGCCTTGAGGCCCAGAAGCGACAGCGGGATCAGTCTTGCACCCTTGGCCACGCCCGAAGCCTTGGCTTCGGCGACCTCACGGACATCAATCAGGATCATCCGTTCCTCGGCGACCAGTTCGGCCACCTCGGTCACGCTGGGGCGGGCGGCAGAAGGTGCAGAGCGGAAGGCAGAGAACATGGGAGACCTCGTTTGGTTGATAAAACCTATATAGCTTGGAAGATGATAAAGTAAAGCCCGGCTGATCCGGCTGTATTGTTCATGATACGTTCACACTTTCGGGTTGGAGACTCATCAAAAGTGACCTATGTCTTGCGCCTGCTGGTCCAAGGGACAGGTCATGGCCGAACAGAAGTTCATCGAAGTGCGCGGCGCGCGCGAACATAACCTGAAGGGCGTGGATGTCGCGATCCCGCGCGATCAGCTGGTGGTGATCACCGGGCTGTCGGGGTCGGGCAAGTCGTCCCTCGCCTTCGACACGATCTATGCCGAAGGCCAGCGGCGCTATGTCGAGTCGCTTTCGGCCTATGCGCGCCAGTTCCTCGACATGATGGGCAAGCCGGATGTTGACCACATCTCGGGCCTGTCCCCGGCGATTTCCATCGAGCAGAAGACCACCTCGAAGAACCCTCGGTCGACCGTCGGGACGGTGACCGAGATCTACGACTACCTGCGCCTCTTGTTCGCCCGGGTCGGTACGCCGTACTCCCCCGCGACCGGCCTGCCGATCACGGCGATGCAGGTGCAGGACATGGTCGATGCCGTGATGGCGATGGAAGAGGGGACGCGGGCCTATCTGCTGGCCCCGATCATCCGGGACCGCAAGGGTGAGTACAAGAAAGAGTTCCTGGAGCTTCGGAAGCAAGGCTTCCAGCGCGTCAAGGTCAACGGGGCCTTCTACGAATTGGAGGAACCCCCGACGCTCGACAAGAAGTTCCGCCACAACATCGACGTTGTGGTGGACCGGATCGTCGTGCGGGAAGGCATCGAGACGCGGCTGGCCGACAGCTTCCGCACCGCGCTGAACCTTGCTGACGGGATTGCGGTCATCGAGCTGGCCGATGTCGCCGAGGGCGCGGAGCCCACCCGCATCACCTATTCCGAGAAATTCGCCTGCCCGGTCAGCGGCTTCACCATCGCCGAGATCGAACCGCGGCTCTTCTCCTTCAACGCGCCCTTCGGCGCCTGCCCGGTCTGCGACGGGCTGGGGATGGAGCTGTTCTTCGACGAACGCCTCGTCGTGCCCGACCAGAACCTGACCCTGATGCAAGGCGCTATCGCGCCATGGGCCAAGTCGAAATCGCCCTACCTGACCCAGACGATGGAGGCGCTGTCCAAGCACTATGGCTTCAATCTGAAAGCCAAGTGGAAGGACCTGCCTGACACGGTGAAGGACCTGTTCCTGCGCGGCTCGAAAGGCGAGGAGATCGAGTTCCGCTATGACGAGGGCGGGCGGGTCTATCAGGTGAAGCGGGTCTATGAGGGGATCATTCCCAACATGGAACGCAGATACCGCGAGACCGACAGCGCCTGGAGCCGCGAGGAGATGGAGCGCTATCAGTCTAACCGCGCCTGCGGGGCCTGTGGCGGCTATCGCCTGAAGCCCGAGGCGCTGGCGGTCAAGATCGCCGGGCTGCACATCGGGCAGGTGGTGCAGATGTCGATCACCGAGGCCTTCGCCTGGGTGGAAGGTGTGGCCGGCACACTGACGAAACAGCAGAACGAAATCGCGCGGGCCATCCTGAAGGAAATCCGCGAACGCCTTGGATTCCTTGTGAATGTCGGCCTGAACTATCTGACGATGAGCCGCGCGGCGGGTACGCTGTCCGGCGGGGAATCGCAGCGGATTCGTCTGGCGTCCCAGATCGGCAGCGGCCTGACCGGGGTGCTCTATGTGCTGGACGAGCCCTCCATCGGCCTCCACCAGCGCGACAATGACCGGCTCCTGACCACGCTGAAGAACCTCCGCGACGCGGGGAATACGGTGCTGGTGGTCGAACATGACGAGGACGCGATCCGCGAGGCGGATTATGTCTTCGACATGGGGCCGGGGGCTGGGGTGCATGGCGGGGTGGTGGTCAGCCATGGGACACCTGCCGAAGTGGCGGCCGATCCGGCGAGCCTCACGGGCCAGTACCTCTCTGGCGCGCGGGAGATTTCCGTGCCGAAGACGCGGCGGAAAGGCAACGGCAAGACACTGACCGTGGTTGGCGCCACGGGCAACAACCTCAAGAACGTCACGGCCGAGTTCCCCTTGGGCAAGTTCGTCTGCGTGACGGGCGTGTCGGGGGGCGGAAAGTCCTCGCTCACCATCGAGACGCTGTTCAAGACCGCCGCCATGCGCCTGAACGGTGCCCACGAAACCCCGGCGCCTTGCGAGACGATCAAGGGGTTCGAACACCTCGACAAGGTGATCGACATCGACCAGCGGCCGATCGGTCGGACCCCCCGGTCGAACCCCGCGACCTACACCGGCGCTTTCACCCCGATCCGCGACTGGTTTGCCGGACTGCCCGAATCCAAGGCGCGGGGCTACGGACCGGGGCGGTTCAGCTTCAACGTCAAGGGCGGCCGCTGTGAGGCCTGCCAGGGCGATGGCGTCCTCAAGATCGAGATGAACTTCCTACCGGATGTCTACGTGACCTGCGAGACCTGCAAGGGCCACCGCTACAACCGCGAAACCTTGGAAATCAAGTTCAAGAACAAAAGCATCGCCGACGTTCTTGACATGACATGCGAAGATGCCCGCGAGTTCTTCCAGGCAGTCCCGGCGATCCGCGAGAAGATGGAAGCGCTGAGCGAGGTGGGCCTTGGCTATATCAAGGTCGGCCAGCAGGCGACGACGCTGTCAGGCGGCGAGGCGCAACGGGTGAAGCTCTCGAAGGAACTCAGCCGCCGCGCCACCGGGCGGACGCTGTATATCCTCGATGAGCCGACCACTGGCCTGCATTTCGAGGACGTGAGGAAGCTTCTGGAAGTGCTTCATTCCCTTGTGGAACAGGGGAATACGGTGGTGGTGATCGAGCACAATCTGGACGTGGTCAAGACCGCCGACTGGGTGATCGACATCGGCCCCGAAGGCGGCGATGGCGGGGGCGAGATCGTGGCCACCGGCACGCCCGAGGACGTGGTAAAGGTCGAGGGCAGCCACACCGGCCGCTACCTCAAGGACCTCCTGAAACCGCGCCGTCTGGCTGCCGAGTAAGGCCGGACACTCCGCCCGGCCAGCCCGCGTCAGTCAAGCGCGCGATCAAGTATCCGCACGGCCTCGAGGACGATAAGGGTATCCCGCGCAACGCGCAGGATCTGGCTGTCCACGGTCAGGTATGTGCTGCCATCGCGGTAGTCCCGCAGCTTGAGACGTTCCCAGTCGGACCGCGGGATCAGGACGTAATCTCCATAGACGCGGTCGCCATGACGCCAGTCGTCATGAGCGTGCTTGTTCCCCTTTTTCGCCTGCCCGGGCGGCACGCAAGGCACCTCTTTCTTGGCAAGGCCCGGCGGACAGTGGCGGGCGTCCTTTGCCTCGACCGAGAACCCGGTCAGCGCGATGGCAAGAGTTACGGCGGTGATGATGCTGGGCTTCGTTATCATTGGGTTTCCTGTCTTTGCCAGACGGAATGCCAGCGGCGCACAAAAGGTTCCATTCACTTCGACGTTTGCCGCTGGGGTCGGCAAGACTCAGCGCAGATGCGCCGTGCGGCGGTTGCGGATCACCTCCAGCACGACACCCGTCTCGTTCTGGACCCGGTAGACTGCGCCTTCCATCGCGTAATAGCGCCAGGTTCCGTCCGAGAGTTTCAGACTATAGCGCCGTGGGTCGATCAGCAGCGAACGCGTCTCGTACGGAAACCGGTCGCCGATGACATAGGTGGTGGTGCTGGGCTTCACCGAAACCGTCTTGGCGCCGGTCGAGGCGTTGGTGCTGCCTTGATCGCAGACCGAAGCGACGATGGAGCCGCAGTCGCCCGCCTCGGCCGGGGTAAGAGCGGGAAGAGCCAGTCCGAGGATCAGAAGTGGCAGTATGAGATGTCGCATGCGAACCTCGCCATGTTTTCATGACGGCAACTCAGAATGCTGCGACGCGGTTCCGCCGAAAGAACCGAGTCTTTTCTTGTGACACCTTGGGGCCTGAAACGTCAGGTCTTCTTCATCGGGCAGGTCGAGATGCCGAGGATCGAGTAGAGCGGACAGGTGGACAGCAGGCTGGTGGCCAGCGGCACGACGCCGATCAGCTTGGCGTAGTGCCAGAAGCCCTCGCCGCGGTCGAGGAAGAACCAGACCAGCAGCGCAGCGCCCAGGACGAAGCGCAGCACGCGGTCGACGGTTCCGACATTGGTTGCAAACATGGCTTTCCCTCCGATTGGGGCGCGACGTCCGCCGCGCACAGGTCCATTCTGCAACTTTCGCGTTCTGGAGCTATGATCTGGCGCAAGCCAAATGAAAAAGGCCGCCCGAGGGCAGCCTTTTGCGTCACTTCGGCGTGATCAGTCCAGCGCCTTGAAGTTCAGGCTTGCGCCTTCCTTGATGCCGCTGAACCAGCGCGCGGTCACGGTCTTGGTCTTGGTGTAGAAGCGGAAGGCGTCCGGCCCGTACTGGTTCAGGTCGCCGAAGGCTGACCGCTTCCAGCCGCCGAAGCTGAAGTAGGACAGGGGAACAGGGATCGGGAAGTTGATCCCGACCATGCCCACGTTGACCCGGCTGGCAAAGTCGCGCGCGGTGTCGCCATCGGCAGTGAAGATCGCGGTGCCGTTGCCGTATTCGTTGTCCATCACAAGTTTCAGCGCATCGTCGTAGGACTTGGCACGGACGGTTGACAGGACCGGCCCGAAGATCTCCTGCTTGTAGATCTCCATGTCCGGGGTGACGTTGTCGAAAAGCGACGGGCCGACGAAGAAGCCGTTCTCATAGCCCTGCAGCTTGAATCCGCGACCATCGACCACCAGCTTCGCGCCTTGTTCCACGCCGGAATTGATCAGGCCCAGAATGCGGTCCTTTGACGCCTGCGTGATGACCGGGCCGAAATCGATATCGTTTCCAGCGGTATAGGGGCCGACCTTCAACTTCTCGATCCGCGGGACGAGGCGCTCGATCAGTGCATCTGCGGTCTTTTCACCGACTGGAACCGCCACGGAAATCGCCATGCAGCGTTCGCCCGCCGCACCGTAGCCCGCACCCACAAGCGCGTCGGCGGCCTTGTCGAGGTCGGCATCCGGCATGATGATCATGTGGTTCTTGGCACCACCAAAGCACTGGGCGCGCTTGCCGTTCGAGGCCGCCCGACCGTAGATGTACTGCGCGATCGGGGTTGAGCCGACGAAGCCCACGCCCTGGATGACCGGGTGGTCCAGGATGCCGTCGACGACGGTCTTGTCGCCGTTCACCACCTGCAGGACACCATCCGGCAGTCCCGCTTGCTGCAGGAGTTCCGCCAGGAACAGCGAGGTCGAAGGCACCCGTTCTGACGGCTTCAGGATCATCGCGTTGCCCGAAGAAATCGCCGGGCCGATCTTCCACAAGGGGATCATCGCGGGGAAGTTGAACGGCGTGATTCCGGCAACGACGCCAAGGGGTTGGCGCATCGCATAAAGGTCGATGCCAGGGCCGGCGCTGTCCATCATCTCGCCCTTCAGCATCGCGGGCGCGCCCATGCAGACCTCGATGACTTCCAGACCACGCTGCACGTCGCCCTTGGCGTCGGGGATGGTCTTGCCGTGCTCACGGGCGACCATCTCGGCCAGCTTGTCCATGTTCTGGTTGATGAGTGCCCCGAAGGCCATCATCACGCGCGCCCGGCGCTGCGGGTTGGTGGCCTGCCAGCCGACCTGGGCCTTGGCGGCTTCCTGGATCGCGTGATCCAACTCGCCCAGCGTGGCCAGAGCGACGCGCGCCTGCACTTCACCCGTGGCGGGGTTCATGACATCGGCGAAGCGGCCCGAGGTGCCCGCGACGCGCTTGCCGTTGATCCAGTGTCCGATCTCTTGCATGGAATCCTCCCTGTGTTGGGGGTCTTTTACTCTTGCACAAACGCCAGACAAAGCGGCAATGTGCCAAAAGCATTTTGCAGGAATGCAAGCCTCCTCGTCGCATTTCATTCGCTCGCCGGGGGCTCACGACGAGAAGCGCAGCGCATAAGGAGTTTGCCGTGGACTGGGACGACCTGCGCGTGTTCCTGGCGGTCGCGCGGACCGAAAGCCTGTCGGCGGCGGGCAAGCGGCTGAAGGTCGACCCGGCCACCGTGGGCCGTCGCATTGCGCGGCTGGAGGAAGCAACCAACGCCCGCCTCTTCACCAAATCCCCGCAAGGCTATGCGCTGACCGAGGAAGGCGCGCGGCTGATCCCGCATGCCGAACAGGCAGAACGGGCCGCGTTGGGGGCCGAGGAAAGCCTCTCCGGCCCCGGCGGCCTGACCGGCCTGATCCGTCTGGGCGCCCCGGACGGCTGCGCCAATTACCTTCTGCCGCAAGTCCTGTCCCGCATCTGCGACGCGAACCCGGGGTTGGAGGTGCAGATCGTCGCACTTCCCCGCGTGTTCAATCTGTCGAAACGCGAGGCGGACATGGCCATCGCCGTTTCCCGCCCCGAGGCCGGGCGGCTG
This sequence comes from Rhodobacter sp. SY28-1, assembly GCF_005222785.1. Taxonomy (GTDB): domain Bacteria; phylum Pseudomonadota; class Alphaproteobacteria; order Rhodobacterales; family Rhodobacteraceae; genus Tabrizicola. The sequence goes on from NZ_STGH01000003.1 coordinate 284,722, forward strand.
ACCGTGCAGAAGCTGACCGACTACCGCCTGCACCTTGCCGCCAGCCGCGACTACCTTGCCAGCGCACCGCCGATCGTTACGCCTGCCGACCTGCAGGCCCACCGGATCGTCGGCTACATCCCGGACATGATCTTCGACAAGGAACTCGACTACCTGGCCGAAATCGGGATCGGCCCGGCGACGCTCACCTCCAACTCCGTCTCGGTCCAGTTGAACTGGCTGCGGACCGGGGCAGGGGTGGGGGTGGTCCATGACTTTGCCCTGCCTGCCGCGCCGGAACTGACCCGCATCCTGACCGACCGGATCAGCCTGACCCGCGCCTTCTGGCTGATCCGCCACGAAAGCGACGCGCGGCTGGACCGGCTGAACCGCTTCGCCGACCAGCTGACCCGCGAGGCGCGCGCCGAGATGGGCCGCCTTGACGCGGCGGTTGAAACGCGCGCTTGACAGAATCCCCTTCCCGGTCCGACCCTTGACCTCCGGTCAGAGGGAGGGGCCGTCCCATGCTCGTACAGCACATCCTCACGTCCAAAGGTGACCACGGTGTGATCACGGTCGCACCCGGAACCTCGGTCCAAGAGGTCGCAGCACTTCTGTCGTCGAAACGCATCGGTGCGGTGATCGTCTCAGCCGACGGCAAGGCCGCAAAGGGCATCGTCTCGGAACGCGACATCGTGCGCGAACTTGGCAAGCGCGGGGCAGCCTGCCTGTCCGACAAGGTCGAAAGCCTGATGACTGCCAAGATCGTGTCCTGCACCCGTTCTGAAGGCACCGATGCCGTGCTGGGCCGGATGACCGACGGGCGCTTTCGCCACATGCCAGTGATCGAGGACGGGCAGATGGTCGGCCTCATCTCCATCGGCGACGTGGTCAAGGCCCGGCTGATGGAACTGGCGGCGGAAAAGGACGCGCTGGAAGGCATGATCAAGGGCTTCTGACGTCGGATTCACGCTTGCGCCTGCGCGGGCAATATTGTTGCGTGCGCGAACAGGCAGGTTCGGGGGACAACCATGCGCATCGGGCTGTATCCGGGGACCTTCGATCCCATCACTCTGGGCCATATCGACATCATCCAGCGCGCCATGGCGCTGGTCGACCGGCTGGTGATCGGTGTCGCGATCAACCGGGACAAGGGGCCGATGTTCAGCCTGGAAGAGCGGGTCGCGATGGTCGAGGCCGAATGCGCTGCAATTCAGGCCAAGACCGGGGGCGAGATCGTGGTGCACCCGTTCGAGAACCTGCTGATCGACTGCGCCCGTGACGTGGGGGCAGGGATCATCATCCGGGGCCTGCGCGCCGTCGCGGATTTCGAATACGAGTTCCAGATGGTCGGCATGAACCGGGCGCTTGATGCCTCGATCGAGACGGTCTTCATGATGGCCGATGCCCGGCGGCAAGCGATTGCCTCGAAGCTGGTCAAGGAAATCGCCCGACTGGGCGGCGACGTGTCAAAGTTCGTGACGCCCCCGGTCCAAGCTGCCCTGCAGACGCACCGAAAACGATGACCTCGGGTGCAAGATGACGGAAAAGCTGAGCTTTCTGGAAAGGGTCAGCCGGTGGGAGCCCTACTCCCTCCCGTCGGGCCTGCGCTGGGTCCTTGCAGTTCTGGCCTTCGCAGTGGCTCTGGTCATCCGGTACGAGCTTGAGGGTATTCTGCCGCCCGGCTTTCCCTATCTCACCTTCTTCCCGGCCATCCTGATCAGCGCCTATTTCCTTGGCCCGGCGCAGGGCATCTTCGTTGCCATCGCAAGCGGGGCTGCGGCCTGGTATTTCTTCATTCCGCCGCTGAACAGCTTTGCCTTCTCCGGTGCCACGGCTGTGGCGCTGGCGTTCTATGTGTTCGTGGCGGCGGTTGAAATCGGCCTGACCACCCTCGCGCAGGGGGCCCGACGCGCGCTGAGTATCGAGCGCGAGGAGAAAGAGATGCTGGCGGAACAGCGGCAGCTGATGTTCCATGAATTGCAGCACCGGGTGTCGAACAACCTGGCCACGGTGTCTGGTCTTCTGAAGCTGCAACGCCGGATGGTCAGCGATGATGCAGCGGGTGTCGCGCTGGACGATTCCGTGCGCCGGATCGACCTGGTGGCCCGGATCATGCGCAACCTGCATGACCCTTCAGGCCAGACCGTGGATCTGGCCCGCTTCCTGGCGGATACCGGTCGCGACATCCTGGAAAGCACAGGCGCCACGGGGCGTGTCGCGCTCAAGGTCGAAGCCGATCCGCTTCTCGTCGGTCCGGACGTGTCGGTGCCGCTGGGATTGATCGCGACAGAGCTGTTGGCCAACACGCTGGAACATGGCTTTCCCGGCGAAAACTCTGGCCAGATCGGTGTAAGGCTTGACGCCGGTCAGGAAGAGGGCAGGGCGCTCTTGCAGATCCGCGACAATGGCCATGGTTTGCCCGACGGGTTCGACATCGAACAGGCTCGTAGCCTGGGCCTGTCCATCGCGCGGCAGTTCGCCAAACAATTGGGCGGCACCCTTGTGATGGAGCGCCGCCCGGAAGGCGGGACCGAAGCCCGCCTGGAATTCAGCTATTAGGCCTCAGGCGGCCTTGCCGTACACGGCTTCACGCGCGATCTTGTCAGCGTCGGCGGGGAAAAGCCCCAGGTCCAGCGCGATATCGGCAGGAAGGTTCGCGATCTCGTCGCGGGTCTGGCGATACAGCGCATAGTTGGCAGCTGCAGTCTTCAGCATTTCGTACACAGAGATCATCTTCATCGTCCTTCTACATCCGCGAGGGGTCTGCTTATCCTCCTCGCATGGCTTGAAGATAGAGGTTCTGTTAGCGCCAACAACGCCCAATGCTGCGGTGCGGCTATGCAGGTTTTGCATGGCTAGAAAACGAAAAAAGGGCGCACGACGGCGCCCTTTCTCCAATATTTCAACGGTTTCAGATCAGCTTGCCCATCGCGACGGCCGTGTCAGCCATGCGGTTTGAGAAGCCCCATTCGTTGTCGTACCAGGACAGGATCGACACGAAGGTCCCGTCCATCACCTTGGTCTGGTCCATATGGAAGACCGAGGAATGCGGGTCGTGGTTGAAGTCCGACGAGACCAGCTTTTCGTTGGTGTAGCCCAGGATCCCCTTCAGCGGCCCGTCGGCCGCCGCCTTGATCGCGGCGTTCACCTCTTCGACAGTGGTGGCGCGCTTGGCGATGAACTTCAGGTCCACGACCGACACGTTCGGCGTCGGCACGCGCATCGCGAACCCATCCAGCTTGCCCTTCAGCTCGGGCAGGACCAGACCCACAGCCTTGGCCGCACCGGTCGAGGTCGGGATCATCGACAAGGCCGCCGCCCGCGCGCGGTAGAGGTCCTTGTGCATCGTGTCCAGCGTCGGCTGGTCGCCGGTATAGCTGTGGATCGTGGTCATCATGCCCTTATCGATCCCGATGGCGTTGTTCAGCACGAACGCCACGGGCGACAGGCAGTTGGTGGTGCAGGAGGCGTTCGAGACGACGATGTCATCCTTGGTCAGCGTGTTGTGGTTCACGCCGTAGACGATGGTCTTGTCCGCACCGTCGCCGGGCGCCGAAATCAGCACGCGCTTGGACCCGTTCGCCAGATGCGCCTGGCACTTTTCCTTCGAGGTGAAGATGCCGGTGCATTCCATCACGATGTCCACATCGCCCCAGGGCAGGTCGGCGGGGTTCTTCAGCGCCGTCACCCGCATCGGGCCGCGGCCGACGTCGATGGTATCGGCGCCCGTGGTCACGGTGGCGGGGAACTTCCCATGCACCGAATCGTAGCGGAGGAGATGCGCGTTCGTCTCAACCGGCCCAAGGTCGTTGATCGCCACGACCTCGATGTCGGTGCGGCCCGACTCGATGATGGCGCGCAGAACGTTGCGCCCGATGCGTCCAAATCCGTTGATGGCAACCTTGACGGCCATGACTCTTCCTCCGAAGCAGGGACCTGTTCCCGATAGCGCTAACAAAGACATATCGCCGGGAAATGCAACCGCAGTTTGACGGTGTCAGTTCCAGAAAGCCACCCATTCGATGAGGTCGAGGAACTTTCGCGCCAGAAACATCAGCGCCGACCCGCCGTTCAGGGCGAGGTCGGCGATGATCCCTGCGATCAGGAACAGTCCCAGCCAGAGCGCGATGGTGTTGGTCAAGACGGCCCCCCTTGGGGCCGACGCCCCTTACTGCGCAAGCCGCCCCATGACGCCGGCCACATCGGCCATGCGGCAGGAGAAGCCCCATTCGTTGTCATACCACGCCAGCACCCGGACGGAACGCCCCGCGACCTTGGTCTGGTCGGGAGCGAAGATAGACGACTGCGGCGTGTGGTTGAAGTCGATGGATACCTTCGGTTCGGGGTCATAGGCCATGACCATGCCCATGTAGCCTGCGCAGGCTTCCCTTACGATTTCGTTGACCTCCGCCACCGTGACCGACTTCTCGGCGATGAAGGTCAGGTCCACCGCGGACACGTTCGGCGTCGGCACCCGGATTGCGCTACCTTCCAGTCGGCCGGCCAGTTCCGGCAGCACCTCGCCAATCGCCTTGCCCGCCCCGGTCGAGGTCGGGATCATCGCCATCGCCGCACTGCGGGCGCGGTACAGGTCCTTGTGCCGCCGGTCCAGCGTCGGCTGGTCGCCGGTGTAGCTGTGGATCGTGGTCATGATGCCCGATTCAATTCCGATGCTGTCGTTCAGCACCTTGGCCAGCGGTGCCAGGCAATTCGTGGTGCAGGACGCGTTCGAGACGACCTTGTGATCGGGGAGCAGGCTGCGGTGGTTCACGCCGTAGACGACGGTCAGGTCGGCGCGTTTCGCCGGGGCCGAGACCAGAACCCGCTTCGCCCCGCGCCCCAGATGTACGGCGGCCTTGTCGCGGTCGTTGAACTTGCCGGTGCATTCCAGAACGACGTCGACGCCACCCCAGTCCAGTTCTTCGGGGTTGTATGTCGACATCATCCGGATCGGGCCGCGACCCAGGTCCAGCCCGTCTTCCGTGACCTTCACCACCCCCGGAAACCGCCCGTGGACGCTGTCATAACGCAGAAGATGAGCGTTCGTCTCCACTGGCCCCGTGGCATTGATCGCCACCACCTGCACGTCATTGCGGTTTGATTCCGCGATATGCGCCAGCGTGCAGCGCCCGATGCGACCAAAGCCGTTGATGCCGACAGTAACCGTCATGAAGATCGTCCCCCTTGAATTCCTGGAAACGGTCCTAGCCGGTCGGAAACCGCACGCAAGAAGAAAAACGACACATTTTCCGTATGTTAGCGCAATCTTTGCCTGTTTGCGCTAACCCCGGGCACCGCTTTGCCGAATCCTGCGTTGCACGCTACATCCATGGTTGAACTCGCAAGGGGCATGACGCATGAGCGGACTTCTGGCACTTCTCGACGACGTGGCGGCCATCGCCAAGGTTGCGGCCTCCTCGGTCGACGACATCGCGGCGGCGGCGGCCAAGGCCGGGACCAAGGCCGCGGGCGTCGTAATCGACGATGCCGCCGTCACCCCGAAATATGTCCACGGCTTTTCAGCCGACCGGGAACTGCCGATCATCTGGCGCATCTCGCTGGGGTCGCTGAAGAACAAGCTCATCATCCTGCTGCCCGGCCTTCTGGCGCTGGATCATTTCGCACCCTGGGCGATCACGCCACTTTTGATGCTGGGCGGGGCCTATCTGTGTTTTGAGGGCGCCGAGAAACTGGTCCACATGTTCGCCCCCCATGCCGACCATGAGGTCGAGAAGGACTTCGACACCAAGGACCCGGCCCATCTGGAAGAGGAAAAAGTCGCGGGTGCGATCAAGACCGATTTCATCCTGTCGGCTGAGATCATGACCATCGCGCTGGCCACCATCGAAAGCCCCAGTTTCTGGATGCAGGCGATCACGCTGGCCGTGGTCGGGGCCTTCATCACCGTGGCGGTCTATGGTGCAGTGGCGCTGATCGTGAAGATGGACGACGTCGGCCTGCACATGGCCGCGACGGGCCGCACCGGGGCGGGTAGGGCGCTGGGGCGCGGGCTGGTGCTGGCGATGCCGAAGCTGATGGCGTTTCTGTCGACCGTGGGCACAGCGGCGATGCTGTGGGTCGGCGGCAATATCGTGATCCACGGGCTGGAGGTCACGCATCTTTGGGCCTGGCCCTACGAGACGATCCACCACATCGCCGAAGCCGTGGCCAATGCCGTGCCGGTGGCCAAGGGGTTTGTCGAATGGCTGGTGACGGCAGCACTGGACGGCGTCTTCGGCCTGATCCTGGGCGTGATCCTGATCCCGGTCGCCACCCGCATCATCGGGCCGATCTGGTCGTCGCTGACCGGGTCGAAGGCCGCGGCCCACTAACCCCTTCGGGCCCACCTGCGGGCCAGGCTCAGCCCTGTGCCAACCGCGTGGCCAGGGCCGAGACAAGGTCGGTGCGGGTCACGATGCCCACGACCTTCGGCCCGACGACCACCGGCACCGCTTCGGCTCCACCATCCGACAGTATCGGCAGCAGCGCCCCGACCGGGGTCCTGGGGGTCACGCGCTGCACGGCGGTCTGCATGATGTCGCCGGCCATAGGCGCCTTTGACCGATGGTCGTCAATCAGCCGGACCAGTGCTGCAAGCAGGCTGCGGTGCAGGCGGAACGCATCCTCGCGCGCGCGGCGGATCAGGTCCAATTGGAAGATCAGCCCCAGAAAGCGCCCGTCCTCGGCCACCACCGGCAACGAGGTGAACCCGCGCGACCGGAACAGCTCTGCCACTTTTGACAAGGGCGCTTCGGGGCCGACTGTCACCAGATCGCGCGACATGACATCGGCGCAGGTGAAGTTTTCCATCCTCCTGGCTGCGGCGGCTTGTTCAGCCGCCCCGATCAGCCGGGCCAGATCGGCGACGCCGAGGTTGGCAGATTGATGAAAATCCTCAAGGATTCCGGCCAGATCAGCCGGGTCCAGTCCAAGCCGGGTCTGCGGCGCAGGGTCCAGCGTCCCATGCGCGCCCGGCTGCGCGGGTTGACGGAACGGGTAGGACCTTCCCACGCTCCAGTTCCACAGGATGCCCAGGCCCACCAGCGCGGCCGAACCGACGGCCACCGTCGCCAGCATGAGAACATCGCCAGCGTTTTCCACCGCCATGAAAAGCGCCACCGCACCGCCCGGCGGATGCAGGGCCCGGGCCAACAGCATCGCCAGAATGGCCAACCCGACGGCCAGCGCAACCGCCCATTCCGACGGGGGCAGGGCGGCCAGCACCGCCAGCGCGACCAGCGCCGACACGGAGTTTCCGACCACGACCGACCAGGGCTGCGCCAGCGGAGAGTTCGGGACCGCATAGATCAGCACGGCCGAGGCCCCGAAGGGGGCGATCAGCCAGCCAAGCCCCAGCCAGCGCAAGCTTACCCCCACCAGCAGCAGTCCCAGTGCCACGCCTGTCGCGGCCCGTGCCACATCCACCGGCTTTGGCCCGGCCATCGCCGGCCCCAGACCTCGCAAATCCGCCATCGCCCTCTCTCCCTCGACGGCGACCCTGACTGCTTGCCAAGGAAAAGGGAAGACAGGCTGTCAGCCCATGCTGCGCATCCGGCGCCGGTTGCGCAATCGGCGCAGGCGCGGGTTCAGGAACAGGACGATCCCGCTGAAGCCGAAGACCACCATCGCCGTTGCAGTGATGTCGGCCAGCCAGGTGCCGAAGGTCGACGTCAGCCAGCCCCGCACGTGCAACCGCTTGAACAGGCTTTCCCAATAGATCCGCGTCTCCAGCACGGTCCCGTCGGGTGCATGGGTGATCCGGCGGCTGTCGGTCTTGATCCAGTAATGCCCGGTCTTCAGCGCCACGATCACCTGGGCCTCGCCCGTATCAAAGATCGCCGCCTCGCGCCCGTGATAGCTGGTGTCGGGGTCGACGGACAGGGACTTGCCAGGAAACAGGCTTTCGGCCAGCGCCCGCGCTTCCTCGGGTGTCATCGGGCGCGGGGCAGGCCAGGTGTCAAACAGGTCCTCGTCATAGCCGTCCTGATCCAGCACGCCCATCACCAGGCCTTCGTGGTTCAGAAACAGGCCAGTCAACCCGATGATCAGGACCCAGGGCAGCACGATCACCCCAAGCCAGCTGTGGATCGTCTTCAGAAGCCGCATAAGGTTCTTTCCTTGACCGCATTGACGACCGGACCCTAGTCGGCAGCCGGCAAGCCGTCAGCCCAAATGAAAACGGCGGCCCTAAGCCGCCGCTTAAATCCGTTTCCTAATCCAAAGGCTCAGAGCAGGGCCTTTGCTTTTGCGACCGCTGCCTCGGCAGTGATGCCGAACTCGGCATAGAGCCGCTCCATCGGGGCCGAGGCGCCGAAGGTCGACATGCCGACGAAATCGGCCTTGGCCTCACGGCCACGCTCGCCCAGAAGCCAGCGGTCCCAACCCATGCGGACGCCTGCCTCGATGGCCACACGCACCGGCCCGGCGGGCAGCACCTTCTTGCGGTAAGCCTCGTCCTGCGCGGCAAAAAGCTCCATCGACGGCATCGACACGACGCGGGTGCCGATCCCTTCGGCCTCAAGCATGTCGCGGGCCTTCAGGGCGATCTCGACTTCCGAGCCGGTCGCCATCAGGATCACCTGACGCTTCCCCGTTGCCTCGGCCAGCACATAGGCGCCCTTGGCAACCAGGTTGTTCGCCGTGTGGGTCTTCCGCACCGCCGGAAGGTTCTGACGCGACAGCGCCAGCACCGTGGGTCGGGACTTCTCGGTCAGCGCGATTTCCCACGCTTCCGCGACCTCGACCAGGTCTGCGGGGCGGATGACCAGGGTGTTCGGGGTGCTGCGAGAAATCGCCAGATGCTCGACCGGCTGGTGGGTCGGACCATCCTCGCCCAGACCGATGGAGTCATGCGTCATGACGTAGACCACCGGGATGCCCATCAACGCCGACAGGCGCATGGATGGGCGGGCATAGTCGGTAAAGCACATGAATGTCCCGCCATAGGGCCGCACGCCGCCATGCAGCGCCATGCCGTTCATCGCGGCGGCCATGCCATGCTCACGGATGCCGAAGTAGACATAGCGGCCTTTGCGATCCTCGGGCGTGAAGACGCCCAGGTCTGCCGTCTTGGTGTTGTTCGACCCCGTCAGGTCCGCCGAGCCGCCGATGGTTTCCGGCAGGACCGGGTTGACCGCCGCCAGCACCTTTTCTGACGCCGCACGGGTCGCCAGCTTGGGCAGGTCGGCGACCGCCTGCTTCTTCACTGTGCGGATCGTCGCGCCCAGCTTGGCAGGGGCCTCCAGCGCGAAGATACGCTTGAATTCGGCCTGCTTCGCGGGCGACAGGGCCGCGAAGCTCGCGTCCCAGTCGGCGCGGGCCTTGGCGCCACGAGTGCCCAGGCTCTCCCACCAGGCCTTGATGTCGGCCGGGATCTCGAACGGCCCGCCGGTCCAGCCATAGGCATCCTTGGCCGCCTGCAGCTGTGCCTTGTCGGTCAGGGCGCCGTGACCCTTCGACGTATCCTGTGCCGCATGCCCGATGGCGATATGCGTCTTGCAGGCGACCATCGCGGGGCGGGGGCTGGCCTTGGCCGCCGTCAGCGCCCGGTCGATGTCCGCCGGATCATGCCCGTCACACTCGAACACATCCCAACCGCTCGCCGCGAACCGCGCCTTCTGGTCGGTCACGTCGGCGATGCTGACCTTGCCGTCGATGGTGATGCCGTTGTTGTCCCACAGCACGATCAGCCGCGACAGCTGCTGCTTGCCCGCCAGACCGATGGCTTCCTGGCTGACGCCTTCCATCAGGCAACCATCGCCCGCGATGACCCAGGTGTAGTGGTCCTGGATCTTCGCCCCCCAGCGCGCGCGCAGGTTTTCCTCGGCCATCGCGAAACCGACCGCGTTGGAGATCCCCTGGCCCAGCGGCCCCGTCGTTGTCTCCACCCCCGCGACATGGCCGTATTCCGGGTGGCCTGCGGTGATGGCACCCCACTGGCGGAAGTTCTTGATCTGCTCCAGCGTCATGTCCGCGTAGCCGGTCAGGTGCAAAAGCGCGTAGATCAGCATCGACCCATGCCCCGCCGACAGGATGAACCGGTCGCGGTCGGCCCAGCGGGGGGCCTTGGGGTCAAAGCGAAGATGCTTCTCGAACAGCACCGTCGCCACATCGGCCATCCCCATCGGCATCCCCGAATGGCCCGAATTCGCCGCTGCCACGGCATCCAGTGCCAGCGCGCGGATCGCGGTGGCGCGCATCCAGTGATCGGGGTTCTTGGTGCGAAGGGTCTGGATGTCCAAGGCGGCATTCCTTTGGGCTGAACGGGACAATGGGGTCGCATGCGTCCTAACCAGCGGGACCGGCAAGATCAAGCTTGCTCCCCAAGGCCTTGGGAAGAAAGGCCGGTCGCCTTTCCGGGGTTTCGCGCTAAGATCGCGGCAAGGCTGTGACGGGCGATTCGGGACGGAATCGTCCAGGGGTGTGCGGGTGTGCGTGTTGCGCCCGGGGACAAGAGGGATAGGGATGCAGGAAATCACCGAACTGGAAAAGCGGATCGCTGCCGCGCTGGAACGGATTGGCAAGGGGTTGGACCGCCTCTCCTCGCAGCCCCGGCCCGGCCCCTCGGTTACGGGCACGGCTGCTCCACCCGCCGACGCGATGCTGCGCGCCCAGCTTGAGGAAGAGAAGTCCCTGACTGCCCAGCTGCAGGCCCGCCTGCGTGCCGCCAAGGACCGCGAGGCGCGCGGCGACCTGCAGGAAAAGGTCGACCGGCTGACCCAGGAACTGGATGTGCAGGGGCTGGAACTGCAGCGGATGCGCCGGGTCAATGCCAGCTTGCGCGAACAGCTGGAAACGCTGCGCAGCGCCCAGGCCAGCGGCGTGACCGAGCCTGGCCAGATCAACAAGGCGATGCAGGCCGAGCTTGACGCCCTGCGGGCCGCCCGGCTGACCGAGATCGCCGAGATGGACGAAATCCTCGCCGCCCTGGAACCCCATCTGACGGAGGCCCGCAATGCCTGATCTCGAAGTCACTATCGGCGGCCGCCCGTTCCAGGTCGCCTGCCAGCCCGGCGAAGAACACTTCCTGCGCTCTGCCGCTGCTATGCTCGACACCGAGGCGCAGCCCATCGTCGCGCAGTTGGGCCGCCTGCCCGAAGCCAAGATGCTGCTGATGGCGGGGCTCATGCTGGCCGACAAGACCGCCGCAGTCGAGGATGAGCTTCGCACCCTGCGCGCCCGCGTCGCCGAACTTGAGGCGCGCCCGGTCGCCACCCGCGATGTCGCCGTGGTGCCAAAGCAGGTCTCGGACACCCTTGCCGAAATCGCCGCCCGCGCCGAAGCGATGGCGTCCCGGGTCGAAGAACAGGTCCGCTGATGCGCGGCCTTGTCGCTTTGGCGCTGCTATTGCCGCAGGCCGCACTGGCGCAAGACTTCAGCACCATGCGCTACCAGTGCGATCGCGGCGTCGAAGTCCCCGCGACCTATGTCAACGGGCCGGACCAGAGCCTTGCCGTGATCCATGTCGAGGGGAGCCAGATCACGCTGGTCGGCGAACCCGCAGCCTCGGGTGCGCGCTATGGCTGGCCGTCGGACGGGTCGAACTATGTCTGGTGGACCAAGGGCGACGAGGCGACGCTGTATTGGAAGACGCCCGACGGCGAGATGCCGCTTCTGACCTGCAAGACGGCAGCCTGAAACGAAACGGCCCGCCAGGGGCGGGCCAAGTCTTTCGTAAGGCGGGATCTTCAGGCGTTCGCTTCGCGGATCTTGTCCGCAGCAGCCTTGTCGAAGGCCACGCCCTTGGCTTCCAGAAGCTGGTCAAGCTCCCCGGACAGCGTCATCTCGGTGACTATGTCGCAGCCGCCGACGAATTCGCCCTTCACATAGAGCTGCGGGATCGTCGGCCAGTCAGAGAAGTCCTTGATCCCCTGCCGGATTTCCGGGTCGGCCAGCACGTTCACGTCCTGGAATTCGACGCCCATGAAATTCAGCACCCCGGCCACGCGGGACGAAAACCCGCACTGCGGCATCATCTTGGTGCCCTTCATGAACAGCACCACATCGTTCTTCTCGATCGTGTCCTTGATCGTTGCCTCAGCGCTCATCGCCTGATCTCCTGTTCGTCATCGTTCGCATTGTGATAGCTGCCCGCGCTGCGCTGCGCCAGATAGGCCGCCATCCGACGTTCGCTTTCCTGGGTCGCGGCTTTCCTGGCCTCGAAATCCTTGTCTTCGGGTGCCGGGCCGCCGTTCTTCCTGCGGCTCCGCGCCTTCAGAATGGTGACGATCCCGATCAATGGCAGCAGCGCCGTGACCAGACCACCCAATCCCGCACCCGTTGCCATCCCCGCGATCCCTTTCCCTCAGACCAGCCCCAGGTCCCGCCCGACGACATAGGCAGCGGCAACGATCCCCACAAGGATCATCGCCAGAAACGGACCCTTAAGGCCTGGCCGGTCCGCCACCATGCGCGGCAGCCGCAGCAGCGCAAAAAGCAGGAGCAGCAGGATCGCCCCATGCAGGGCCAGGTTGAACGTCACATACCAGTCTGGCTCCGCCTCGACGATCTCTCCGGCTTCCGGTCGGTCTATCCATTCCATGACCGCGATGAAGACCGAACCGAGCGACATGACCACGGCCCCCATCCGTTCCTGCTTCGCCTGGGCCTCGGACATGATCGTTCCTTTCGTCAGTCGGGTGCCTTTGTCGTCAGCGCCAGCGCATGTAGGGCGCCGTTCGGGCCGTCCATCTTGCCCTTCAGCGCGGCATAGACCGCGCGCTGCTGCTGGACACGGTTCAGGCCGCGGAACGACTCGTCGATCACCTCGGCCGCAAAATGCGCGCCGTCGTCGCCCTGCACGCTGATCCTGGCGTTCGGGAAGGCCTCCCGGATCAGGGTTTCGATGTCGCGGGCGTCGATGGGCATGGGCACTCTCCGTTGTGCAATCAACCTAAGCCCGGGTCAGAGACGGTTCAAGGGCTTCCCACTCTGGTCTCAGGATACCGAAGAGCAGGGTATCCACTGTCCGCCCAAGCACCGGAACGAAGTCATGGCTGCGCAGGCAGGCCTCTTGCACGAACCCCGCGCGGCGGTAGACCGTCTGCGCCCGCAGGTTCTCGGCGCTGCAATCCAGCCAGACCCGCCGCGCGCCATGGGTGACGAAAGCCCGCTCCAGCAGAGCGCGCAGGAACACCTGACCCCGGCCCTGACCCGCCTCGTCCAGCGCCAGCCGCATCAGCTCCACCCGGCCCGAGGCATGCCCGATCTCGCAGAAGATCGCGAAACCTGCGCGCGTCCCCGCCGGCTCCCAGATCAGGATCTCGCAATCCGGCGCGTCGAGATAGACCTGCAGGCCCGCCGCGTCCTCATCGGTGATGTAAAGCGCATAGTCGGGCCGCTGGGCCAAAGCGCGGATGAAAGAGAAATCCGCAGACGTGGCCTGCCGGAAGCTCACAACCCGACCGTGGCGGCAAAGGCCGTGCGGTACAGTTGCGACAGGTCCGACAGGGGCGCGCTTTCGGTGCCGAAGGTCACGCGGTCGCCGCCGAACTTGCCGACCTGGGTCACCTTGACCCCGCCCGCCGCCGCCATGAAGGCTGCAAGGTCCTCGGGCCGGATCGCCACGACGTAGCGCGCCTGATCCTCGCCAAAGAGCTGGCCAATGTCGCCGGACTTCAGCGTCAGACCGATCCCCGCCGCTTCCGCCATCCGGAACGCCGCAAGCGCCAGCCCGCCATCGCCCAGGTCCCGCGCGGCGCGGATGCGCCTGCGGTTGGCCAGCAGAGCCTTCGCCGCGCTCGCCTCTTGTGCCAGATCGACGAACGGAGGCTCCCCCGCCTCGATCCCGAAAGCCTCGGCCAGCAAAGCCGACTGCCCCAGATGCCCGCGCGTTTCGCCGATCACGACGACGATATCCCCATCTGTCGGCTGACCCGCGATCAGCTCATCGACCTTCATGATCCCGACCGCGCCGATGGTCGGCGTCGGCAGGATGCCGGACCCGTCCGTCTCGTTGTAAAGGCTGACGTTGCCCGACACGATCGGCATGTCCAAGGCCTTCACCGCCGCCCCGATCCCCTCCAGCGCGCCGACGAACTGCCCCATGATCTCGGGCTTTTCCGGGTTGCCGAAGTTCAGGTTGTCCGTTGTCGCCAAAGGTTTCGCGCCCACCGCCACCAGGTTCCGATACGCCTCGACCACCGCCTGCTTGCCGCCCTCGAACGGGTTCGCCTTCACATAGCGCGGCGTCACGTTCGAGGTGAACGCCAGAAGCTTCCCGGTCCCGTGCACCCGCACGACACCCGCCCCCGCGCCCGGGGGCAGCACGGTATCGGCCCCGACCTGGCTGTCATACTGCTCATAGACCCAGCCCTTGTGGGCATAAGACGGCGACCCGATCAGCACCTTCAACGCCGCGATGGGCGTGATCGCCGGAATGGCGGGCAGCGGTGCCGGGGCAGGGGAGGCAACCCAGGGCCGGTCATACTCCGGCGCGCTGGAGGACAGCTTCGACAGCGGAATATCCGCCTTCACCTCGTTGCCGTGCAGGATCAGGAACCGGTCCTCGGGGATCGTCTCGCCGACGATGGCAAAGTCGAGGTCCCATTTCACGAAGATCGCCCGTGCCTCGGCCTCCATGTCCGGCTTCAGCACCATCAGCATCCGCTCCTGGGATTCCGACAGCATCATCTCGTAGGCCGTCATGTTGGTTTCGCGCTGCGGCACGTCGTCCAGCTGCAGCTTGATCCCGAGGCCGCCCTTGTCGCCCATCTCGACAGCTGAGCAGGTCAGCCCCGCCGCGCCCATGTCCTGGATGGAAATCACCGCACCCGAGGCCATCAGCTCCAGACAGGCTTCCAGCAGGCGCTTTTCAGTGAAGGGATCGCCCACCTGCACCGTCGGGCGCTTTTCCTCGATCGTGTCGTCGAACTCGGCGCTGGCCATCGTTGCCCCGCCGACCCCGTCGCGCCCGGTCTTGGCGCCAAGGTAGACCACCGGCATCCCCACACCCGACGCGGCCGAGTAGAAGATCTTGTCGGTATCCGCCAAGCCCGCCGCAAAGGCGTTCACCAGGCAGTTGCCGTTGTAGCTGCGGTGAAAGCGGACCTCGCCGCCCACCGTCGGCACGCCAAACGCGTTGCCATAAGACCCCACACCCTCCACGACGCCTTTCACAAGATGCGCGGTCTTCGGGTGCGAGGGCAGGCCAAAGCTCAAAGCATTCATCGCCGCGATGGGACGCGCACCCATGGTGAATACGTCGCGCAGGATGCCGCCCACACCCGTCGCCGCGCCCTGGTGCGGCTCGATGTAGGAGGGGTGGTTGTGGCTCTCCATCTTGAAGATCACCGCCTGCCCGTCGCCGATGTCCACGACGCCCGCATTCTCGCCCGGTCCGCAAATGACCTGCGGCCCGGTGGTCGGCAGCTTCTTCAGGTGGATCTTCGACGACTTGTAGGAACAATGCTCGTTCCACATCGCCGAGAAGATGCCCAGTTCCGTGAACGTAGGCTCCCGCCCCATGATACCCAGAAGCCGCTCCCATTCGTCGGGCTTGATCCCGTGGCTGGCGATCAGTTCCGGCGTGATGGCGGGCTCTTGCATGGCATCCCCTCTGGCAGCTTGGCCGCCTCATATGCGAAAGGCCCGCCAAGGGCAAACCACCACCTCCCCCCACGCCCGAAAATTTTTCGCCGAAAAATTTCGGGGCCGCGCCCATCGTCGTGTCGAAATCCCTCCACGTCGCCCGTCCTTGCCTTAGGATCGCGCACACATCCGCAGCGCGGCCAGACAGGAGATACGATGAAATACATGCTGACACTCTACGCCGCCCCCGATGCCGAACCCAGCCCCGGCACGCCCGAGTTCGACGCGATGATGGGTGAATACTTCGGGCTTGAGGAGAAGATGAAAGGCGTCGCCACTTTTCTTGCCGGCGAAGGCCTGCAGCCGGTTCAAACCGCCACCACGCTTCGCAAGCGCGAGGGCCGCGTCGAGACGATGGACGGCCCCTTTGCCGAGACTCGCGAACACCTTGGCGGATTCTACCTGATCGAGGCCGCCGATCTCGACGCCGCGCTCCGCTTTGCCGCCGAAATCCCCGCCGCCCGCTACGGCTCGGTCGAGGTGCGCCCCGTGATGGAGTACTGAGATGAAATACATGTGCCTGATCTACACCGATCCCAACGTCACTCCGCCGATGGGCGACAGCATGAACGCCGCCTATTTCGATCTGAACCGCCGGATGAAAGAGGCTGGCGTGATGATCTCCGGCGATGCGCTGCAACCCACCCGGACGGCAACCTCGCTGCGCAAGCGCGGGGACAAGGTCGAGACGATGGACGGCCCCTTCGCCGAAACGCGTGAGCATCTGGGCGGCTACTACGTCATCGACTGCCCCGACCTCGACCAGGCGCTGCACTGGGCGGCGCAGATTCCGGGTGCCGCCTACGGCACGGTCGAAGTGCGCCCGCTTGTCGTCTTCGGATGATCGAAGCCACCCTAGGCCGGGTGATGCAGGACGACCGGGGGCGGCTTCTGGCCGCCCTCATCGCCCGCACGGGCGATTTCCAGCGGGCCGAGGACGCGCTGCAGGAGGCCGCCGCCTCGGCTCTGGTCCACTGGGGCAGGGCAGGGGTCCCCGCCAGCCCCACTGGCTGGCTTCTGCGCGCCGCCCTGCGCAAGGCCATCGACGGCTATCGCCGCGATACGACACTCTCGCGCCACCGCGACGCCATTGCCGTCCTGGCCGAGGAAGAGGCCGCCGACCCCGATCCGCAGACCATCCCCGACGACCGCCTGCGACTGATCTTCACCTGCTGCCACCCCGCGCTGGAGGAGAAATCCCGCATCGCCCTGACCCTGCGGTCGCTCTGCGGCCTGACCACCGCACAGGTCGCCGCCGTCTTCCTGGACGCCGAGCCGACGATGGGCCAGCGCCTCAGCCGCGCCAAGGCCAAGATCGCCGCTGCACGCATCCCCTTCACCGTTCCTGGAGCAGAGGACCTGCCCGACCGGCTGAACTCCGTCCTGACCGTGGTCTACCTGATCTACACCGCCGGCTATGCCCAAGGCCCGCAGATCGGCATCGACCTCTGCACCGAGGCGATCTTCCTTGCCCGCCTGCTGCTCCAACTCGCCCCCGACCAGCCCGAGGTCGAGGCCGCGCTGGCGCTTCTCCTCCTCACTCAGGCTCGCGCCGCAGCACGCATCGGCCCCGATGGCCAGAGCCTGCCGCCGATTCGGCAGGACCGCAGCCTGTGGAACCGCGCCGCGCTTGACGAGGGGTTGGCGCTTCTCGACCGCGCCATTTCCCGCCGCGCCCCGGGACCGTTCCAGCTGAAAGCCGCGATCGCCGCGCTGCATTCCGCCGACGGTCCACCCGACTGGCCGCAGATCGCCGCCCTCTACGCGCGCCTGCATGATTATGAGCCGACCCCCGTGATCGCACTGAATCACGCCGTCGCCCTGGCCGAAAGCGGGCAATTGGCGCAGGCGCTGGCGCAGGTGCAGGCGCTTGGCGCACAGCTTGACGGCTACCAGCCCTTCCACGCCGCCCGCGCCGACTTCCTTGCCCGCATCGGCGACAGCGCCTCGGCCCGGCCTGAATACCTGCGCGCCATCGCACTGGCCGGGTCCGAGGCCGATCGCAGCTTCCTGCAGGCCCGCCTCTCCGCGCTGAAATGAAAAAAAAGGCCGAGCATTACGCTCGGCCAAGTCCAACAGGGAGGTACGAAGGGACAAGAGCAAGCTCATCGTCGCTTCGAGAGTTCAAATAGTGCCCCATGCTTGCGCAAACAAGTCTGGAATGCCCGACGTTTGGGCATTGCCGCTATGCACATGCTGCATGGCAGCATTTCAGGCGGCAGCGTCCTCGGACTGGCGGCGGCGGAAGGCCATGATCTCCTCGGTCACGAAATCGCGGAAGGCCGCCACGCGCTTGGAATGGCGCAACTCCTCCGGATAGGCCAGGAACACCGGCACCTCGGCGCTTTCCACATCCGGCAATACCCTGACAAGGTTGGGGAAGTCCTCGGTCAGATAGTCCGGCAGCACCCCGATCCCCAGATGGTTCAACACCGCCTGCAACACCCCGAAATAGTTGTTCACCGTCAGGGTCGAGGGGATGTCATGCGTCATCAGTTCCGCCACCAGCATCGCCCCCGCGGCAACCTGGGGCGTCCCGGCATGTTGCGCGATCAGCCGATGACTGGAAAAATCATCCATCGTCTCGGGCGTGCCATGCGCCGCCAGATATTCCGGCGTCGCAAACAACTGCATCTTGATGTTCATCAGCCGCTTGCGGATCAGGTCGGCCTGGGACGGCTCCTTCATCCGGATGGCCACGTCCGCCTCGCGCATCGGCAGGTCAAGGACCCGTTCCTCCAGCATCAGGTCGATCTTCAGCGCCGGGTACTTCTCGTACAGCCGCGCCAGCCTGGGGGCGAGCCACAGCGTCCCGAACCCCATCGTCGTCGTCACCCGCAATTCGCCAAAGACCTCGTCCTCGCTGTCCCTGATCCGCGCCGCCGTCGCATCCAGCCGCCGCACCATCTGCTGGGTCGCGTCATACAGAAGCTCGCCCTGTTCCGTCAGGATCAGCCCCCGCGCATGGCGGTGGAACAGCGTGACCGACAGGCTCTCCTCCAGCGCGCGAATCTGGCGGCTGACCGCCGATTGCGACAGGTGCAGCACGTCGCCCGCATGGGTCAGGCTGCCCTTCTCCGCCACCGCGTGAAAGATCCTCAGCTTGTCCCAGTCCATGCCCCATCCTCATCCCTTGCGCCGGGAACCCTACCACGACCCGCTCCAAATAGGGAAACCTGTTCATAAGTAAAGCAGCGGCAGCCTGACCTTGACCCCGGTCCTAGGCTCTTTCGCCCCCGCGGCTTGCGGCCTATGATCACCGAAAAGGCAAACGCGCGCAGTGGCTGCGCGTCCCAAGGGGTGAGGCAGGCATGGCAGTTGGCGTCTTCGATTCGGGCCTCGGCGGGCTGACTGTTCTGGATGCGCTGACAACACGCCTGCCGGATGTGCCCTTCGTCTATTTCGGCGACAATGCGCATGCCCCCTACGGCGTCCGCACCGCCGACGACATCTTCGCGTTGACCTGTGCGGCGACCGAACGGCTCTGGGCCGAAGGCTGCGATCTGGTGATCCTCGCCTGCAACACCGCCTCGGCCGCCGCGCTGAAGCGGATGCAGGAAACCTGGGTGCCCGCAGACAAGCGCGTCCTCGGTGTCTTCGTGCCGCTGATCGAGGCGCTGACCGAACGTCAGTGGGGTGACAATTCCCCTCCGCGCGAAGTGGCCGTTAAGCACGTCGCCCTTTTCGCCACCCCCGCCACTGTCGCTTCCCGCGCCTTCCAGCGCGAGCTTGCCTTCCGCGCGATCGGCGTCGATGTCGAGGCGCAACCCTGTGGCGGCGTTGTCGATGCCATCGAACAGGGTGATGAGATCCTGGCCGAGGCGCTGGTGCGGTCCCATGTCGAGGCGCTGAAGCGCCGGATGCCGACACCCGAGGCCGCGATCCTGGGCTGCACGCATTACCCTTTGATGGAAAAGGTCTTCCAGGATGCTCTCGGGGCAGGGGTCAAGGTCTATTCCCAGGCCAATCTGGTGGCCGAAAGCTTGGCCGACTACCTGACCCGCCGCCCGCAGTTCCGGGGGACGGGCACGCAGTCGAAGTTCCTCACCACGGGCGATCCCGCCTACGTCTCGAACAAGGCGACCCAGTTCCTGCGCCGGAAGATCACGTTTGAGGCCGCGTGATGTTGCCCCTTGCCGACTGGCGCGCGGCTCGCCTTGCCGCGCTGACTGCACCGGACGGCTGGCTGAACCTCGTGGCGCGGATCGAGCTTGCCCCCGGTCGCCACCCGATTGGCGCCGCGCAAGAGGTGCAACTGCCTTCCGGTCCCGATCTTCTCGGCACCCTGGAAATCTCTGACGGCAAGGCGTTCTTCTCCCGACCGGGCGAGGCGCCGCAGCCCTTCCAGCCCATCCCCGACGCCTTTCCACAGCTTCGGGTGGACCCGTTCCTGCTGGAAATCCACACCGTTGATGGCACTCCGGCTTTGCGCGTCCGCGATCTTGCGAAGACGCCGACCGTCACGCTGCGCCAGTTCCCAGATGCCCCCGACTGGGTCATCCGCGCCAAGTGGGAGAGCTTCGCCCCGGAAGCCTCTGAAGTTGCAATGAAAGACGGCTCAAGGGCCGCCGTCACCCTGACGCATCGCGCGACCTTCCAGCATCAGGGCAAGCCTGTCACCCTGACGCCGACCCATTGGAAATCCGGCAAGCCGATGTTCGTCTTCCGCGACGCCACGGTGGGCGAAACCTACCCCGCCTGCCGCTTCCTCTTCGGCGAGGACCCGAGCGACACCGAAATCACCCTCGATTTCAACCGCGCGATCAGCCCGCCCTGCGCCTTCACCGACTTCGCGATCTGCCCCCTGCCGCCCCCCGGCAACATCCTGCCCTTCCGCATCGAAGCCGGGGAATTGGCCCCGTAGGTCGGGGTTCACCCCGACTCTCGTGCCACCGCCGACCCGCGCCCTCCCTTCGTAGGGTGGGCTATCCGCCCACCGTCCTCACCCCCGCATTGCGCCGTAAGCAAAGCGATAGGCCAGTGCCACGCCGCCCGCACCGCCAACCACATTGCCCAGGCTGACCCATAGCAGGTTGCCCAGAACGCCAGCCGCCGCGGCCTCTGACCCGGCCCAAAGGCCCGCCGGGAACAGGAACATGTTCGCCACCGAATGCTCCAGCCCCAGTGCGACGAAGGCGGTGACGGGCCAGAGGACGCCCAGAATCTTGTCAGTCGCCGTCCGCGCCGCGAAACTCAGCCAGACCGCCAGACAGACGAGCGCATTGCACAAGGCACCCCGGACAAACGCCTCCAGCGGCGGAAGCGAGGCTTTTACGGTCGCAGCCTTCGCCGCCACCGCCCCCATCGGGCCGTCCAACATCCCCGAAAGACCGAAGGCCAGGGCCAATCCGATCGCACCGACAAGGTTGCCTGCGTAGACGATGCCCCAGTTCCGCAACAGTGCGGCCAGAGTGATCTTGCGGTCCACCGCCGCCATCACCATCAGCGCATTGCCGGTGAACAATTCGGCCCCGCCCACGACGACAAGGATCAGCCCCAGCGCAAAGACTGCGCCGCCCAGCACGCGGTGAGGTCCAAAGCCAGGGTCTGCGCCCGCCATCGCGATGCACCAGAAGGCCGCGCCAAAGCCGATGAAGGCCCCGGCTAGCATCGCCAGTGTCGCCATCCTGTGCAGGGGCAGGGCGGCCTTTGCGACCCCCGCCGTTTCGATCAACGCGGCAATCTCGGCGGGCTTGTAGGCGTCATGGTCGCTCGGCATGCGGGCCTCCCTTGCGGACGACAGCATAGTCGCTTGCGGCCCCCGGCAAAGCGAAAAGGCACGCCCAGCGGCGTGCCTTTTCACTGCTTTCCAGATTCTTAACGTCTGCGACCAAGTCCTTGATACGTCAAGGGTAGCGGCGTTTGTCCACCGTGGACAGATCAGTCCTTGGCGCGCTCGACGTAAGAGTCGTCGTCGGTGTTGATGACGATCCGGGTGCCCGGCCCGATATGCGGCGGCACCATGACCCGCAGGCCATTGTCAGTCATCGCGGGCTTGTAGGAGGACGAGGCGGTCTGCCCCTTGGTGACCGGCTCGGTCTCGACGATCTCGACGGTGATCTTCTGCGGGACTTCAAGGGCGATCGGGATCCCGTCGAAGGTCTTGACGTAGCACTTCATCCCCTCCTGCAGGTAGGGCTTGTTCGCGCCCATCACGTCCTCGGTGACGACGACCTGCTCGTAGGTGGTCGGCTCCATGAAGTGGAAGCCCTCGCCGTCCTCGTACAGGAAGTCATACTCCCGTTCGTCGACGGTGGCCTTCTCGACCATTTCCGTGGTCCGCCAGCGCTCCGACACCTTCACGCCGTCGGAAATGCGGCGCATGTCGACGGAGGTGGTCGGGGTGCCCTTGCCGGGGTGGAAGTTCGAGGCGGTGAGCACGACGTAGAGCTTGCCGTCCATCTCGACGACGTTGCCCTTGCGGAGCGAGGAGGCGATGACTTTCAAAGGTCGGGTCCTTGTTATATCGGGGGCGCGGTCCCTGTGGACCCGCATCTGCCCGCGCCCGTAACCGATCCCGACCGGAATTTCCAGATGAATCCCGCATCCCCCTGGTGGAGCCCCTCGCGCCACGCCGACCGCCGCCCGATTCTGATGACCCGCAACCGCATCCAGGTGGCGATCCGGGGCTGGCTTGCCGGGGAAGGGTTCACCGAGGTCGACCCGGCGGCGCTGGCGATTTCCCCCGGGAACGAGGCGCACCTGCACGGTTTCGCAACGGAGGCGATCGGGAATGACGGGTTGCCCCGGCGGATGTACCTCCACACCTCGCCCGAGTTCGCGATGAAGAAGCTGCTGGCGGCGGGGGAGAGCCGCATCCACGCCTTCTCCCACGTCTGGCGCAACCGGGAGCGGGGGGTGCTGCACTCCCCCGAGTTCACAATGCTGGAGTGGTACCGGGTCGGGGAGGGGTACGAGATCCTGATGGCCGACACGATAGCCTTCCTGCGGCTGGCAGCGCGGGAGGTGGGGGCCGAGGTGCTGCGGTTCCGGGATCGGACTTGCGATCCGTTCCAGGAACCAGAGCGGGTGTCGGTGGCGGAGGCCTTCCTGGTCCATGCGGGGGTCGACCTTTTAGCCTCAATCCGCGGGGATGGGTCGACGGATGTCGGCATCCTCGGGGCGGAGTTGGACCGGATCGGGGTGCGCCGCGCCGAGGACGATACCTGGTCTGACATGCTGAGCAGGGTGTTGTCGGAAAAGGTGGAGCCGAAGCTGGGGATGGGGCGGGTGACGATCCTCGACCGCTACCCTTCGGCCGAGGCGGCGCTGGCGCGGAAGGTGCCAGGGGATGCGCGGGTGGCGGAGCGGTTCGAGGTTTATGCCTGCGGGGTGGAGCTGGCGAACGGGTTCGGGGAGCTGACCGACGCGGGCGAGCAGCGGCGGCGGTTCGAGGCGGAGATGGCGGAGAAGGCGCGGGTCTATGGCGAAAGTTATCCTCTGGACGAGGACTTTCTGGCCGCGCTGGAGATCATGCCTCCCTCGGCGGGGATTGCGATGGGGTTCGACCGGGTGGTGATGCTGGCGACCGGCGCGCCGCGGATTGACGACGTGATGTGGACGCCGGTGCCCTGATCTGTCCGCGGTGGACATTTCCGGATTTATAAGTAATAACAGTCATTTGGTCGTGGTCGTTAGGGGTTCGTTAACCGGGACCCGCTGGACCCGTTTCGGGCGGTTTTCAAGAGGAGCGGCTGACGCCGCAAGCCATTTGTCTCGTCGTCGGTCTTCGCCTCCTTCTCGGTCATTGGGGATGCTTCGCCCCCCAAACCCCCAGAGGATATTTGCCGAAGAGAAAGCGCAGGGGCGCGGAGCGGAAGACGGACCGTCCAGAGATGAAAGGTTGCGACGCGAGCCCAAGGTCGGGAATTGCGCCGGTAACAGTCGCCGGTCTTGCATTGCGGGCGCGAGCGGCGCAAAGAAGGCGCGTTTCTGTCTTGGAAGGACGCAGCCATGACCCATCGCATCGCCATCCTCGGGGCCTCGGGCTATACGGGGGCGGAGCTTGTCCGCCTGATCGCGACGCATCCGTCGATGCAGATCGTGGCGCTGTCGGCCGACCGCAAGGCGGGGATGGCGATGGCGGAGGTGTTTCCCTTCCTGCGGCATCTGGACTTGCCCAAGCTGGTAAAGATCGACGAGATCGATTTCGCCGGGGTTGACCTGTGCTTTTGCGCGCTGCCGCATGCGACGACGCAGGAGGTGATCGCCAAGCTGCCGAAGACGCTGCGGATCGTCGACCTTTCGGCGGACTTCCGGCTGCGCGACCCGGCGGAATACGAGAAGTGGTACGGCCAGCCGCACACGGCGGTGGAGATCCAGAAGGAGGCAGTCTACGGGCTGACCGAGTTCTACCGCGACGAGATCAGGGCCGCTCGGCTGGTGGCGGGCACGGGCTGCAACGCGGCGACGGGGCAGTTCGCGCTGCGGCCCTTGATCGCGGCGGGCTGCATCGACCTGGACGACATCCTGATCGACCTGAAGGCCGGGGTGTCCGGCGCGGGGCGGTCGCTGAAGGAGAACCTGCTTCACGCGGAATTGTCCGGGGGCACGCATGCCTATTCGGCGGGCGGAAAGCATCGGCATCTGGGCGAGTTCGACCAGGAGTTTTCCAAGGTCGCTGGGCGGCCCGTGCGGGTGCAGTTCACGCCGCATCTTCTGCCGATGAACCGGGGGATACTCGCGACGGTCTATGTGAAAGGCGATGCGAAGGTCGTCCATCAGACGCTTGAAAAGGCGTATGAAAGCGAGCCGTTCCTGCAGGTTCTGCCCTTTGGATCACTGCCCTCGACCCGCGACATTGCGGGGTCGAACTTCTGCCATCTGGGAGTGATCGGCGACCGGGTTCCGGGCCGCGCTGTGGTGGTTTCCGTGCTGGACAACCTGACCAAGGGATCGTCTGGGCAGGCAATCCAGAACGCGAACCTGATGCTGGGACTGCCCGAGACGGAAGGGTTGATGCTGGCGCCGGTGTTCCCCTGATGCCGGTCTGAAGCCCGGCTTGCGGGATGTGGGACTTGACGCGGGTCAAGGCGTGCCCACCTTGGGTCTGGCAAGGGTTGCCTGACGGCAGAGGATGCGGGTGATGAGCGGCAAGACGGAATTCCGGGGTCTCAAGGGGCTGAAGAAGCAACGGCGCATCCAGATCATCGCGCTGGCGGCGGTGGCCCTGATCGGGGCGACGGGGCTGGTCGGCTATGCCATGCGCGACGGGATCAACTTCTTCCGCTCTCCCAGCCAGGTGATGGAAGCGCCCCCCGCGCCGGGCGAGACGTTCCGGATCGGCGGGCTGGTCGTCGACGGGTCAATCGTGCGCGGCGCGGGCACCGAGGTTTCCTTTGCGGTCACCGACACCAATGCGACAGTGCCGGTTCGCTATACCGGCATCCTGCCGGACCTCTTTGCCGAAGGGCAGGGGATGGTGGCGCTGGGGCGCATGGAGGGCGATACGTTCGTTGCGACCGAAGTGCTGGCCAAGCATGACGAGACCTACATGCCGAAGGAAGTGGTCGACGCGCTGAAGGAGCAGGGCGTCTACGTCGATCCGAACGCCAAGCCGGAAAGCTGAGCGCGCGCTGCCGAAGGGCGGCGTTAATGGTACTTTGCGAGGCTTCCCCCGGGTTTGAGCGGGGGTGCCGATGCCGGATGTTCGTCAGATAGCCGAAGAGATCGTGAGCCGCGAGGGCGGCTTCGTGAATGACCCGGACGATCCGGGTGGGGCGACCAATCACGGGGTGACCATCGGGACGTTGCGGCGGCTGGGGATCGACGTGAACCGCGACACGCGGATCGATGTGGCCGATGTGAAGGCTCTGACCCGGAAACAGGCGGTCGAGATCTATCTGAAGCACTATTTCGAGGGGCCGGGGATCGCGGCGCTGCCCGAGGTGCTGCAGGCGAGTGTCTTCGACATGTACGTCAATGCCGGCGGGAACGCAGTGAAGATCCTGCAGCGCTTGCTGTCGGACATGGGCTTTCCCTGTGACCCGGATGGCGCCATCGGGCCGCAGACGATCCGGGCGGCGCAGATGGCCTATGAGGCGGCGCCGTCGCATCTGCCGGATGCCTACGGGATCGCGCGGCGGAACTACTATTATGCGCTTGCCGACAAGCGACCGGCGAGCCGGAAGTTCGCCCGGGCGCGGGATGGCGGCAAGGGGGGCTGGATCAAGCGGGCAGAGGAGTTCATCTCTCCGAAATATCACCTGACCGAGGCGCAGCACCGGGCGCGGGTGTCGGCATGGGGATGATCGGCAAGCTCGTTGGTGCTCCGGGCGCGGTGACGGCGCTGGGCGAGGCGGCGAAGGGGGTGGCAGAGGTCTTCGTGCCCAGTTCCACCAAGCGGATGGAACTGTCGGCGGACGCGCAGATGGCGGCGCTGCGGCAGTTGGGGGAGGAGTACCAACACCCAGCGCTGTCCTGGTTCGACCGGCTGGTGAACGGGTTGAACCGTTTGCCGCGGCCGTTCCTGGCCTTCGGGACCATCGGGCTTTTCGTCTATGCGATGGTGGACCCGCAGGCCTTTGCCTTCCGGATGGTGGGGCTGAACGCGGTGCCCGAGCCCTTGTGGTGGCTCTTGGGCGCGATTGTCGCCTTCTACTTCGGGGCGAGGGAGACGCATTACTTCCGCAACCGGGCGGTGGTGTCCCCCTTTGCCGGATCGGCGGCGGAGCCGGAGGAGAACGCGGCGCTGGAGGAGTGGCGGCGGGGCTGAAGCTTGACCTCTGATCGGGCCTCTGGCATGGCCATGGGCATCAGAGGATGTGATCAAATGAACCTGTTCGCCGATATCCGTGAGCTTGTGGTGGCCGAGCTGGAGGCGTTGATGGCCTCGGGCGTATTGCCGTCGGGGCTGGACCTGTCTGCCGTCGCGGTCGAGCCGCCGCGCGATGCGGGGCATGGCGAGATGGCGACCAATGCGGCGATGGTGCTGGCGAAACCGGCGGGGATGCAGCCTCGGGCGATTGCGGACGCGCTGGCGTTGCGGCTGATGGAGGACCCGCGCGTGGCGGGGGCCGATGTCGCGGGGCCGGGGTTCCTGAACCTGCGGCTGGAGCCTGCGGCCTGGCAGGGGCTGGTGCGGGCGGTGCTGGAGCAGGGGACGGGCTATGGCCGGTCCGTCATGGGTGCGGGGCGCAAGGTCAACGTCGAGTTCGTGAGCGCGAACCCCACGGGTCCGATGCATGTGGCCCATGCCCGGGGCGCCGTGGTGGGAGATGCGCTGGCGGCGCTCTTGGACTTCGCAGGCTATGCGGTCACGCGCGAGTATTACATCAACGATGGCGGCGGGCAGGTCGATGTGCTGGCCCGGTCGGCCTTTGAGCGGTATCGCGAGGCGCATGGGCTTAGCCCCGAGATCGCCGAGGGGCTGTATCCGGGGGATTACCTGATCCCGGTGGGTGAGGCGCTGAAGGCCAAGTATGGCGACAGCCTGCTGAATCAGCCGGAAAGCGTCTGGCTTGCGGATGTGCGGGTGTTTTCCACCGACATGATGATGGCGATGATCCGCGAGGATCTGGCCGCGCTGGGCGTCAAGATGGATGTCTATTCCTCGGAGAAGGCGCTTTACGGCACGGGCCAGATCGAAGCGGCGATCGAGCGGTTGAAGGGGCTGGGGCTGATCTATCAGGGCGTGCTGGAGCCGCCGAAGGGCAAGGCGCCCGAGGATTGGGAGCCGCGGGAGCAGACGCTGTTCCGCTCGACCTCGTTCGGGGATGACCAGGACCGGCCGGTTCAGAAGTCGGATGGCAGCTGGACCTATTTCGCGCCGGATATTGCCTATCACTTCAACAAGGTGCAGCGCGGGTTTGACGAGCTGATCAACATCTTCGGCGCGGACCATTCGGGCTATGTCAAGCGGCTGAAAGCTGTGGTCAGCGCGCTGTCGGAGAACAGGGTCGCGCTGGACATCAAGCTGATCCAGCTGGTCAAGCTTCTGAAGGGCGGGCAGATCGTCAAGATGTCCAAGCGCGCGGGGACCTTCGTCACCCTGCGTGATCTGATTGACGAGGTGGGGCCGGATGTCGTCCGCTTTGTCATGCTGACGCGGAAGAACGACGTCGCGCTGGACTTCGACTTCGACAAGGTGACCGAACAGTCGAAGGACAACCCGGTCTTCTACGTCCAGTATGCCAATGCCCGGGTGAACAGCATCCTGCGCAAGGCGCGCGACTCGGGGCTGGATGTGAGCGATGCCTCGCTTTCGGCAGCGCATCTGGCGCATCTCGGCCACGAGGCGGAGCTGGAAGTCATCCGCAAGCTGGGCGAATGGCCGCGGCTGGTGGAAATCGCCGCCAAGGGGCACGAGCCGCACCGCGTGGCCTTCTACCTTTATGAACTCGCATCTGACTTCCACGGGTTGTGGAACAGGGGCAACGATGACGACAGCTTGCGGTTCATCCAGGGGGATACCGCAATTTCTGCGGCAAAAATCGCCCTCGTGCGGGCCGTGGGCGTTGTTATTTGCGCAGGCCTTGGTATCCTTGGCGTGACCCCGGTCGAGGAAATGCGCTGACCAACAGCGACCGTCCGGGCTTGAGGCGTGAGTGCAGAGGTGGATCAACCGCCTCGCCAAGCAGGGGCAGCAGATGGCGGACGCGGATTATGACTTCGGCGGCGGCTATTCTCATGACGAGGCAGCGCCTCGACGTGGTGTACGCGACATCCAGTCCGCTGCGAAAGTGCAGCGAACGATCAACCTAGCCGGCGCGCTGACCTCGGTTGCGCTGGTGGTTGGCTTTGGCATCTGGGGCTACAAGCTGGCGGTCCGAGACGTGAACGGTGTCCCGGTCATCCAGGCGATGGAAGGGCCGATGCGCATCGCCCCGGCCGACCCCGGGGGAGAGATTGCCGATCATCAGGGTCTGGCCGTCAACGATGTGGCCGAGGCCGGGGTGGCGACTCCGCCGCCCGAAAAGCTGATCCTTGCGCCGCGCCCGATGGAACTTGCAGCCGAGGATACCTCGGGTCTGGCCGGACCGATGCAGCCGGGGCTGACCGAAGCCTCGGCCCCGACCGGGATGCTGGTCCCCGGCGCCGACCTGGCGCTTGCCGCCGCCCCGCCGACAGAAAGTGCCGATCCGACCGAGGTGGCAATCGATGCCGCCCTTGCCGAAGCGCTGGGCGAGATCCCGGATGCGGCCCTGGTCGTTCCTGTTGCAGACCCTGCGGTGGAGATGATCGAGGAGCCTGCGCCGGAAGGGGCGATCCTGGCCTCAATCCGGCCGAAGGCACGCCCGGGGGCACGGGCCGAAACGGCGGCTCCGGCGGAAATGGCGACCTTGCCCGCGGCGAACGAGATTGACCCGGCGACGATCACCCCCGGCACGCGACTGGTGCAGTTCGGGACCTACGACACCGCTGACGAGGCACGCGCGGCCTGGGCGGTCCTGCAGGGCCGGTTTGGCGAGTTGATGACCGAGAAGGCCATGGTGGTGCAGCCAGCCGAAAGCGGCGGGCGTACCTTCTATCGGCTGCGCGCGCATGGCTTTGACGGCGAGGATGACGCCCGGCGGTTCTGCTCGGCCATCATTGCCGAACATCCGACCTGCATTCCGGTGCCGCACAAATGACCGTCGGGTCCGGCGCGACGATCTTCGGCTGTGCCGGGCCAAGGCTGCTGCCCGCCGAGCGCGCCTTCTACCAGGATGCCGACCCGTTCGGCTTCATCCTGTTCGCCCGCAACGTTGAGGACCCCGACCAGTTGCGCCGCCTGACCGGTGATCTGCGCGAGGCGGTGGGCCGCAATGCGCCGATCCTGGTCGATCAGGAAGGGGGCCGGGTGCAGCGGCTGCGCAGCCCCCATTGGCGCGAATGGAGCCCACCCCTTGACACCGTGGATGCGGCGGGTTCGCTGGAGGCAGCAGAACGCACCATGCGGCTACGTGCCATGGTGATTGCGGCCGAACTTGCAGCCGTGGGGATTGATGCCGACTGCATCCCGACGCTGGACGTGGTGCGGCCGGAAACGCATCCCTTTCTGATGAACCGCTGCTATGGCCGCGACCCGGAAACCGTGGCGCGCATCGGTCGGGCCGTGGCCGAGGGACTGATGGCGGGTGGCGTGCTGCCGGTGATGAAGCACATGCCGGGGCATGGGCTTTCCCATGTCGACACCCATCACGACTTGCCGACGGTGACCGTGCCGCTGGACGAATTGACCGCAGTGGACTTCGCGCCGTTCCGGGCCCTGGCTGATCTGCCGATGGCGATGACCGCGCATCTGGTCTTTGCCGCGCTGGATGCCGACCGGCCTGCGACCCAGTCCCCCACAACGATCCGGCTGATCCGCGAGGAGATCGGTTTCAAGGGACTGCTCATGTCGGACGATCTGAACATGCAGGCGCTGGCCGGGACACTGGGGGACCGCACGGCGCGGACGATTGCGGCGGGGGTGGACATCGCTTTGCACTGCAAGGGCGACATGGCAGAGATGGTCGAGGTGGCCGGGGCAGCGGGCCGGATGGGACCGGCGGCGCGGGCGCGGGCCGAGGCGGCTGTCGCGGCGCGGCGTCCGGCGACGGGGGATGTGACGGCGGCGCTGGCGGAACTGGCGCATGGCTGAGGAAGACTGGGACCAGCCCGAGCGCATTGCTCCCGAGGATCGGTTGGCGGCCGAGGCCCTGATCGTCGATGTCGACGGTTTCGAGGGGCCTTTGGACCTGCTGCTGACGTTGAGCCGGACGCAGAAGGTCGATCTGCGGAAGATTTCCGTCCTGAAGCTGGCCGAGCAATATCTGGGCTTTGTCGAGCAGGCGCGGTCGTTGCGGATCGAGCTGGCGGCGGACTATCTGGTGATGGCGGCCTGGCTCGCCTTCCTGAAGTCGCGACTGCTGCTGCCGCCAGAGCCGGGGGACGAGGGGCCAAGCGCCGAAGACCTCGCGGCGCATCTGGCGTTCCAGCTGGAGCGGCTGCAGGCGATGCGCGATGCGGCGGCGCGGCTGATGGGGCGCGACCAGCTGGGACGGGATTTCTTTGCGCGCGGCATCCCCGAGGACATGACACACCAGAAGAAGGTCAAGTGGACGGCGACGCTCTTGGACCTGATGCGGGCCTATGCGCAGATCAGGACGAAGGACGAGTTCCGGCCCTTTGTGCTGGACCGGGAACATGTCTACACGATGGAGCAGGCGCTGGACCGGATGCGCGGGTTGATCGGCTATGCTGGCGACTGGGCGACGCTGATCAGCTTTCTGCCCGAGGGGTGGGATGCGACCCCGATGGCGCGGCGGTCCTCGCTGGCGGCGCATTTCGCGGCGGTGCTGGAGCTGGCCAAGCGGGGGCAGGTGGTG
The DNA here is from genome assembly GCF_005222785.1 of Rhodobacter sp. SY28-1. Lineage (GTDB taxonomy): Bacteria > Pseudomonadota > Alphaproteobacteria > Rhodobacterales > Rhodobacteraceae > Tabrizicola. Next base: position 315,582 of record NZ_STGH01000003.1, read on the forward strand.
CTGCGGCAGGGCGAGACCTTTGCCCCCATCGAACTGCGGCTGAAGGACGGATGATGGCGACCGAGGACGTGGCAGAGGAAAGCCTGTTCGACGCCCCGCCGATGGGCGAGCAGGAACGAATGGTCGAGGCGATCCTGTTCGCGTCCGCCGAGCCGGTGACGCTGGCCGAATTGCAGGCACGGATGCCGCATGGCGCGGACCCAGCCGAGGCGCTGGTCTATCTGAAGAAGCGGTATGAGGGGCGGGGGGTGAACCTGGTGCGGGTGGGCGATGCCTATGCGTTCCGCACCGCTCCGGACCTGGGGTTCCTGATGCGGCGCGAGACGGTCGAGGTGCGGAAGCTGTCCCGCGCCGCGATCGAGACGTTGGCGATCATCGCCTATCACCAGCCGGTCACGCGGGCGGAAATCGAGGAAATCCGCGGGGTTGCGGTCAGCCGGGGAACGGTGGACCAACTGCTGGAGCTGGACTGGATCCGGCTGGGGCGGCGGCGGATGACGCCGGGGCGGCCGGTGACCTTTGTGGTGACGGAAGCGTTCCTCGATCACTTTGGCCTCGAATCCGCCCGCGATCTGCCGGGGCTGAAGGAGTTGCGCGCAGCTGGGTTGCTGGACAACCGGCCTGCTCCGGGGCAGGCTTTGGCGTCCGACGACGAGGACGAGGCCACGACCGGCCAGAGCGAGCTGTTCGAGGACTGAGGGGAGTGCGGGATGGATCTGAACGGGCTTTTCAACATGCTTGCCAAGATGTTCGTCCGCAGCGCCGTGGATGCGGGCGTGGATTATGCCGCGCGGAAGGGCAAGCCCGAGGCTGAACTGACCCCGGAAGAACGGGAACAGGCCAAGCGCGCGCGTGACATGGCGCAGCGGGCCAGGGAGATCCAGAAGGCTACCCGCCGCCTTTGGCGCTAAGCCCGCAAGGGCGGTCAAGGCCGAGCGAGACAAGGGTCCGCGACAGCGGCGCGGGCAGGTCGAGACCGGGCTGGAGATACAGCCCCGAGGCAAGCTGGTCATCGAGGCGGGTCATCCAGGTGACCGACAGGAACGGCGCGGGGGGCTGGCGGGAATGATAGGCATCGACCGAGCCAAGATCCCCCGCGACCAGTGCCTGCAGACCGGAGGTAACGGCCTCAAGCTCGGCCCGTGTCGCCCGCCACCGCATCGGTTCCGGGCCGGGCATCCCCGCTCCGGTGACATGCACCAGGCTGATCCAGCCGTTCGATACCGCGAAGGTGCAAGACACCATATGATCGGGCGAGGAGTCGGGCCAGACCTCGAAGGTCAGGCGATTGGCGCAAGCGGGCAGGGCGGTCAGAATGGCCGCGATGCCCAGCACCAGACCCTGAAAGCGCGACCGCCGCATGGGCGACCCTCCCGGTCCTTGCGGGAGAGGTTAGCACAGAACCCGCGTCAGGCGGACCGGAATTGCTTGGCCAGTTTCAGCCCCTGGCCCTGATAGTTCGAGGCGATCCCCGCGCCATACAGCGTCTCGGGCCGTTCGGACATCCGTTCATAGACCAGCCGCCCGACGACCTGCCCATGTTCAAGGACGAAAGGCGCCTCGTGGCAGCGGACTTCCAGGACCCCACGCGAGCCTGCGCCCCCGGCGGCGGCATGGCCGAAACCGGGGTCGAAGAAGCCCGCGTAGTGGACGCGGAATTCGCCGACCATCGCCAGATAGGGGGCCATTTCGGCGGCATAGTCGGGGGGGATCGTCACCGCCTCGCGGCTGACGAGGATGTAGAAGGCGCCGGGATCGAGGATGATGCGGCCATCGCTTGAGTGCAGTTCTTCCCAGAAGTCGGCGGCCGGGTAGTGGCCGATCTTGTCCAGATCGACGACGCCGGTGTGCGGCTTGGCGCGGTAGCCGACCAAGGTGCCCTTGGCGGGCTTGAGGTCGACCGAGAAGCCCAAGCCTTCGGAAATCACCGCATTGCCCGAAACCAGCGGGTCCTGGGCGTGCAGCGCAGTCAGTTCGGCATCCGACAGGACGGCCTGCCCCTGCCGGAAGCGAATCTGGTTCAGCCGCTGGCCTTCGTGGACCAGCACGGAAAAGCTGCGCGGGCAGACCTCGGCATACAAGGGGCCGGTGTAGCCTTCGGGGATGCGGTCGAATTCCGTGCCGCCATCGGTGATCGTGCGGGTCAGAAGGTCCAGTCTGCCAGAGGAGCTTTTCGCATTGGCGACGGCGGTGATCCCGGCAGGCAGAGCCAACTCCTCAGCCAGCGGTATGACATAGACGCAGTTCTTTTCCAGGACCGCGCCCTCGGCGAGGTTCACTTTGTGCATGGTGAATTCATCCAGCCGGTCCTGCACCCGGCGACCATGTCCGGCCAGGAACGAGGCGCGGACCCGGTAGGCGACAGGGCCAAGCCGCAGGTCAAGGCTGGCAGGCTGGATCTGGTCGTCCCGGATCGCGGGGCTGGCGGAAAGGGCCTTGTCGGCAATCAGGCGGCGCAGGGCTTGTGCGGGCAGAACTCCGGATGTCATTGCGTCCCCCCGCGGGCCAGATATGAAACCGCCCGCACTGCCGGGTGGCAGGCGGGCGGGTTTTCGATGGTCGGGCCGGAGAGATTCGAACTCTCGACCTCCCGCCCCCCAGACGGACGCGCTAACCAGGCTGCGCTACGGCCCGACACGGGGCGATACATACTGGTATTCCGGGCCGGTGCAAGCAGGAAAGCACATGAGCGGTTCAGTCGCCGGTGCCATCGGCGCGGGCAGCGAGCCGGGCGCGCAGGGCACGCAGGCGCAGAGCGATGCCGGAGAGTTCGGGCTGGCGGGCCTGCAACGATCCGCGCGGCAATGCCCTGATCAGACTGGCAAAAGTCGCGTCATCGCGCGGCGTCGGTTTGCGCGGGGCAGGGGGTGCGGCAAAGGCGGGCGGCGCGTCGAACAGCGGAAGGCCGAATTGCGCCGGGGGCGCCTTTGGCGGGGGAGCGGCGACAGGGGGCGGGCTGGAAAGCTCCTCCTCGGGATCCTCAACGGCAATGAACCCTGCTTCGGCTTCATCTGTCGCAATGTCCGCCACATCAGGCGCGGGCGAAGCCGTGATCGCGAGATCATCGAGGCTGACGCTGTCATCGGTCAGACCTGCGACCTGACGCACGCCATGGTCGCGCAGAATCTTCTGCACGCCGCGAATCGTCAGGCCTTCGTCATGCAGAAGCCGCTTGATCCCGGTCAGGAGCGCCACGTCCGAGGGGCGATAATAGCGCCGCCCTCCCGCCCGCTTGACTGGCTTGATCTGCGGAAACCTGCTTTCCCAGAACCGCAGCACATGGGCGGGTGTGTCCAGATGCTCGGCCACCTCGCTGATGGTGCGGAAGGCGTCGGGCGACTTGTCCACCGGTCAGTCCTACCGCTTCTTGCCTGCGGCCACGCGGTCCTTCATCAGGTGCGACGGGCGGAAGGTCAGGACGCGGCGCGGGGAAATCGGGACTTCTTCGCCGGTTTTCGGATTGCGGCCCACGCGGGCGGTCTTGGAGCGGACCGAGAAGGTGCCGAAGGACGAGATCTTCACCGTCTCGCCGGATGCGAGCGCGTCCGACATGTGTTGCAGGACCGCCTCAACGAGATTGGCAGATTCGTTGCGGCTGAGGCCCACTTCGCGAAAGACGGCTTCGCTGAGGTCCATCCGGGTCAGTGTCTTCTCGCTCATCGCATCCCCCCACGAGATTTATCGGGCGAGGATGGGCCGGATGGATTTACGAGTCAATATCAACCACTTGGGAAGCGGTGTTAAAGGCGCTTACCAGCGCAGGACGACCGAGCCCCAGGCGAGGCCGCCGCCGATCGCCTCCATCACGATCAGGTCGCCGGGCTTGATCTGGCCACGCGCCTTGCCAACCGACAGCGCCAGGGGAATCGAGGCGGCCGATGTGTTGCCGTGGTCCTGCACGGTGACGACGACACGGTCCATCGGGACCTGCATGCGTTTCGCGGTGCCCTCGATGATGCGGATATTCGCCTGATGCGGCACGATCCAGTCGACGTCTTCGGGGGTCAGGCCGGCCTTGTCCAGCGCGGTGTGGGCGGTTTCGGCAAGCTTTTCAATGGCATGGCGGAAGACTTCCTTGCCTTCCATCACCAGATGCCCGGTGGTCCCGGTCGAGGTGCCGCCGTCGACATAAAGGATGTCCTTGTAGCGGCCGTCCGAGTTCAGGTCGGTCGACAAGATACCGCGGTCGGTGTTGGTGCCGGTGCCTTCGACCACCTCCAGCACGACTGCGCCCGCGCCGTCGCCAAAGAGGACGCAGGTCGAACGGTCTTTCCAGTTCATCAGGCGGCTAAAGGTTTCCGCGCCGATGACCAGCACGCGGTTGGCCTGGCCCGAGACGACAAGGGCGTTGGCATTGGCGAGCGCATAGACGAATCCCGCGCAGACGGCCTGCACGTCGAAGGCAAAGCCCTTGGTGATCCCGAGGGCTGCCTGCACCATGGTGGCGACCGAGGGGAAGGTCAGGTCCGGGGTCGAGGTGGCGACGATGATCGCGTCGATCTGGTCGGCAGCGATCCCGGCATCGGCCAGCGCGGCCTGCGCGGCGCGGGTGGCAAGGTCGCTGGTCATTTGACCGTCGGCGGCGAAATGGCGGCGTTCAATACCTGAACGCGACTTGATCCATTCGTCCGAGGTTTCGACAATGGCTTCGAATTCGGCGTTGGGGACGACACGTTCGGGCAGATAATGCCCGACGCCCCTGACTGCGGCGCGTATCGTCATTCGGTCGGAATGCCTCCGGTCCCTGGCCCCGCTTGCTGACGGTCAGCCTCCACACGGGCGGCATCCTGCCCCGCGGCTTCGGCGGATGCAACCCGCGCCGCGAGACGTTCCAGGAAACGCACCTGTGCCAGTTGGTAGGCCAGTCCGATGGCCGCTGCGACCCCGGTGGCATCGGCCGAGCCGTGCGATTTGACCACGGTGCCGTTCAGGCCAAGAAACACCCCGCCGTTCACCCGGCGCGGGTCGATCCGCATCTGTAGCCGCTTCAGCGCCCCGCGACCCAGGAGCGCGCCAAGCTTGGCCATCAGCGTCGAGGTCAGGCTTTGCTTCAACAGATCGCCGACCAGCCGCGCGGTGCCCTCGATGGCCTTCAGCGCGACATTGCCGGTAAAGCCGTCGGTCACGATCACGTCGACCCGGTCAGACAGGATGTCGGTGCCTTCGACGAATCCCACATAGTCGAAACTGCCCGCCTCGGCGCTGTGACCCAGCAACCGGTGCGCCTCGTGCAGTTCGGCGCGGCCCTTGTGTTCCTCGGTGCCCACGTTCAAGAGGCCCACGCGGGGGCGGGCGATCGACAACCCGTTGCGGGCGTAGGACGCGCCCATGAAGGCGTATTGCAGAAGGTCGCCCGGATCGGCCTTCACGTCGGCGCCCATGTCCAGCATGACGTTCATCTTGCCGGGAGTAGGCGTCGGGAACAGGCTCGCGATGGCGGGGCGGTTCAGGCCCGGCAGCTTGCGCAGGCGCAACATCGACACGGCCATCAGCGCGCCGGTGTTGCCGCAGGACACCGCCGCTGCCGCCTCGCCGTCCTTCACCGCGTCGATGGTCGAGAACATCGAGGTGCCCTGTCCGTGGCGCATGACCTGGGCGGGCTTGTCCTCCATCTTCACCACACGTTCGGCGTGGCGGAGAGTGATGCGTGAGGCGAGATTGGGGTGGCGCGCCAACAGCGGGCGCAGCAGGGCTTCGTCGCCGTGCAGGATCGCGTCCATGCGCGGCCGCCGGGCCAATGAGTCGATCAGGCCGGCAACTACGGCTGCCGGCCCGCGATCGCCACCCATGGCGTCAACTGAAATGACAACGCGCTCGCTTGCCGGGGCAGATGCAGACTCGGGTCCGAGTGCCATCGGGCGGGCGCGAAAAGCGCGGCTTACGCCGCGTCTTCGTCCAGGTCGACTTCCCGCGCCATCGAGACGACTTCGCGCGAATCGTAGTGGCCGCAAGCGCTGCAGACGTGGTGCGGACGCTTCAGCTCGCCACAGTTCGAGCATTCGTTCGGGTTGGCAGCCACCAGGGCGTCATGCGCGCGGCGCATGTTGCGGCGGGATTTCGTGGTGCGGTTCTGCGGGACAGCCATGTCTCAACCTTTGGGCAGTGGGGACATGCCCCGGATTTCCTTTGTGAATCAGACCCGTGACTGTCCCTTCGGACAATAGCTTACGGATGCTGCTTCACAGCTTGAATGAGGCGCGGAACATACTCGGATTTCGGGGCGGCGCAAGCCCCTTTTCGCAGGTGCAAAGGTGGCTTGCGCGGGAGTTCACTCAGCCCTCCTCGGACCCCGGTTCGCCCTTCGTGGCAAGCTTCGCCGCAAGCCCCTGCAACCCGGCAAAAGGCTTCAGATCGGTGTCCGATAGGGGCGTCACGCCGTCACCCGCATGGGTCGCCTGACCGAACTCGGCCCCCGGTGCGCGCGGGTAGAGCGGCAAGGCCAGGGCCAGGGCCTCGGCGGCGATCTCGGCCAGGTCGATCTCCTCTGGCATCGGCTCGACGCTGTCGTCTTCGGGCATCTCGACCTCTTCCCCGTCTGGCAGGGTCAGCCCTGCGACATAGCGACGGCGCACCGGCTCGTCCACGCGGGCCGGGACCGGGACCAGCGTGATGCTGCAGGCCTGATCGGCGCGGGCCACCAGCTGCGCCTCAAGCACCAGTTCATCGCGGCTTGCGGGGCGGATCTCGCCCTTCAGATCCAGGGCATAGAGCGCCAGAAGGCCAAGATCCGCAGCGAGGTTCGCCCGTTCGGCAGCATCGGGGCTGTACGCAAAGCGGGTCGGTTTGCGCGGGCTGAGCGCGCCGGTCCGGAACCGGGAGGGGCGCGCGGCAGTGGAATCGGTCATCGGACGGGCCTTTGCGGCTGGGGCCGGGCGCATGCGCACTGCGGCCAAATAGACGACGGGGATGTGGGACGGCAGCGGGTGCGGCGTTCCATTCTTGAACTATAGGCTCATGTTCTGTTATCCCGAAGTCCAAGGGTTTTGAAGAACCCGCGTCGGTTTCCGGCGTTTCAGCGGGCGTGAGGGCAGGCATGGCAGATTTCCGGTTGGCGCGGTCGGTCCTAGCGGCCTGCCGGAATGCGCGCAGGCAGGGGCTGATGCTGGTCCTTTTGGCCGCAGTCGCCGCCTGCTCGGCCGTCTACCGCAACCACGGCTATGTCCCGTCCGAGGACGAGTTGGCCCAGGTCGAAGTCGGCAAGGACACCCGTGAAACGGTCGGCCAGAAGATCGGCCGTCCCTCCACCTCGGGGCTTCTGAACGATGTCGGCTGGTTCTACGTTCAAAGCCGCTACAAGCTGGTCGGCCCGCGCGAGCCGAAGGAGATCGACCGGCAGGTGCTGGCCGTGACTTTCACCGAGTCGGGTGTGGTCGAAAACATCGCCCGCTACGGGCTGGAGGACGGCCGCGTGGTCGAAATCTCGCGTCGGGTGACCGAGACGAACGTCAAGGGGCTGACGTTCATCCAGCAGATCCTTGGCAGCTTCGGGCGGCTGCAGGCGGGCGACCTCCTCGGGGAGTGATTCCCAAGGAGGCAAAGGCCGTTTGGTCAGTCCTTCGGATCGAAGGTCAGTGCGACACCGTTGATGCAGTAGCGCAGGCCGGTGGGCTTGGGGCCGTCCGGGAAGACATGTCCGAGATGTGCATCGCAGCGGTTGCAGTGCACCTCGGTCCGGCGCATGAACCAGCTGTTGTCGGATTGCTCTCCCACCATTTCGGGGTCGAGGGGGGCGTAGAACGAGGGCCAACCGGTGCCGCTGTCGAACTTGGTCGTCTGGTCGAACAGGGGTGCGTCGCAGCAGATGCAGCGGTAGGTGCCGGGGTCCTTCGGGAAGTCGTCATGGGTAAAGGCGCGTTCGGTCGCGTGTTTGCGGGTCACCTTGTAGGCGAGGTCCGAAAGCTGGGCCTGCCATTCGGCATCTGACTTGACGATCTTGTCCATGCGGGTCTCCTTTGGAAGCCGAATGTAGGGTGCCGGGGGCGCGGAGAAAAGCGTGGAGCCGATCCGTAAAGGCAAGTTGATCGCGCGGTTGGCGCAGGGGCCAGGGGACATGGGCCGGGTCATGGCGTTCCGGCGTGCGGCCTTTCCTAGGGTGGCAGGCCAGGAGGAGGACGCGCAGGACGCGCTGTCGGCCCATGTGGTGGTCGAGGGCGAGGCCGGGATGCTGGCCTACTTCCGGGTGATGCTGTTCGGCTGGGGCGCAGGGCTGGCGCAAGGCTATGCGGCGCGATTCTACGACGTGGGGCCGCTGTCGGGCTATGCAAAGCCCATCGCCGAGATCGGCCGGTTCTGCGTGGCGCCGGGGGGCGTGCATCCCGATGTGCTGCGGCTGGCCTGGGGGGCGATGACGCGAATCGTGGATGAGGGGCAGGCGGGGTTGCTGGTCGGCAGTTCGTCGTTCCGGGGGGCAGGCTGGGAGGCGCACCGGGCGGGACTGGCGCTGCTGGCGGCCGAGTTCGTGGGACCTGCCGAGCATCTGCCGGGGCGGAAGGCGGCGGAGGTCGTCGAGTATCTACGGCTGGCCGGGCCAGTGGCCGACCGGAGGGCTTCGCTCGCCGGGCTGCCGCCCTTGCTGCGGACCTATCTGGGGATGGGGGGCTGGGTCTCGGATCATGCGGTGGTGGACCGGGAGCTGGATACGCTCCACGTCTTCACCTGCGTCGAGGTAGACCGGGTGCCGCGCGCGCGGGCGGCGTCCTTGCGGGCGGTCGCGGGGTAGCTGTCCACGGTGGACATTGGTCCTGTAGTCAGTCAGATCAATGGCTTGGCCGACGCTGTTAAGCTGGCGTTAGGGATTTCTCAGCCGCCACCGTAGATCGCCTTGACGGCGTTGCCGATGGCATAGGCCTCGTCCTCCACCGCTTGATGATCCCGGACATAGCGTTGGGCAAAGCCCATCAGCCCCCAACGCTGGAACTGCTCGACGTGCCGCACCTCATGTGCCCAGAGGGCGATGTCCGTTTCGGCGGCCCGGGCGTCGGCGAAAACGATCGTGTCGATCAGCGTGATGGCATTGGCGTCGCCGTAGCGGAAAGCAAGGGACTGCAGGGTCGACTCCTCGTCGATGCCGGTGCGGTATTCGATGCTGTCGAGGAGGGCCGCCGGATACCAGGTCAGAAGCGCCTCGCGGATGTGCGGCGGGATGGGCTGGGTTCCGGCGGCCCAGGCAGCGTCGCGGGAGAGGACGAGCGAGTTGGCCAGCGCCGCTGCGGCCATGTCGAGGGCGGTTTCCAGAGCGGCCTGGCCGGTCGCGTCGAACGGCAAGCTCAGGTCCGGGACCTGCGCCGCGACTGGGGCGGCAAGGAGGAGGGTGAGGACGAGGCGGCGCGGCATGAGGGAAAGGTGCCAACCTTCCGGGGCCGGTGCAACCGGCGCGGGGGTCCGGTGTCGGAAAGGTGAGCGGGGTGCGGGCGCTATTCAGAATGAGCGCGTGCCGCGCGAAGAGTCCTTGTCTCGCGGTTTTGCGTTAAGGACGCAAAACCGCTCGGATGTGCCTCCGGCGGGGATATTTGGGAACAGGTGAATGAGGAAGGACTGCCCCTGCTGACGAAGGGCAGTCCTGCAGACTTAGGCGCGGCCGCGACGCCCGCCGCGGCGGCCACCGGCGGCCTGGGAGGCGGCGGCGGAGGCGTCGGCGAAGCTTAGGCCGCCTTCGACGGCTTCCAGCACCTTGGCGAAGCGGATCCATTCGCCGCCGTTCGCGTCGTGGTTCATCAGGAAGTTGGCGGCGCGGATCGCCTCCATCTCCTGCTGGCGGACCGGGTTCATGATCGCCGAGGTCATGCCCGCGCCGATGGCCATCGGCAGGAAGGCGCCGTTGATGCCGTGGCGATGCGGAAGGCCGAAGGAGATGTTCGAGGCGCCGCAGGTGGTGTTGACGCCAAGCTCTTCCCGCAGGCGGCGGACGAGGGTGAAGACCTGCTGGCCCGCGCTGGCCATTGCGCCCACCGGCATGACCAGCGGGTCGACGACGATGTCATGCGCGGGGATGCCGAAGTCGGCGGCGCGTTCGACGATTTTCTTGGCGACTGCAAAGCGGACGTCGGGGTCGGGCGAGATGCCGGTGTCGTCGTTCGAAATGGCGACGACGGGGACGTTGTACTTCTTGACCAGCGGCAGGACGAGTTCGAGCCGTTCTTCTTCCCCGGTGACCGAGTTCAGGAGGGGGCGGCCTTCGCAGGTCTGCAGGCCCGCCTCAAGCGCGCCGGGGACGGACGAGTCGATGCAGAGCGGCACGTCGACGGTCTGCTGGATGATCTCGATCAGCGCCTTCATCAGCGGCGGCTCGACAAAGTTGTTGTCGGCGTAGCGCGGGTCCTTGGCCATCATGTTGGTGAAGACTGCGCCGGAGTTCACGTCGAGGACCGTAGCCCCGCAGGCGACCTGTTCGAGGGCGTCTTTGATGACGGTCTCGAAATTGCCGGCCTCAAGCTCGGCGGCCAGCTTCTTGCGGCCCGTCGGGTTGATGCGTTCGCCGATCACGCAGAAGGGTTCATCGAAACCGATGACGACGGCTTTCGTTTTGGATTCAACGACGGTACGGGTCATTCTTGAAGCTTTCTCTTAGGCGGTGGCGGAGGCAGGGACGCCCGAGGCGCCGCCGTGTTCGGTGACCCAGGTGGCATTGGTCTTGATGCCGCCGAGGGGGAAGAAGTGGACCTGTTCGATGCCGAAGCCGGGGTTGGCGGCCTTGTGGGCGGCGAGGGCTTCCAGGACTTCGGTGGGTTCATAGGGCAGGAGGAGCTTGGTCACGTCCATCGCGCGCTTTTGCAGGACGCGGAGCGAGGGCCCCACACCGCAGGCGATGGCGAACTTGATGAGCGTCTGCAGTTTCGCAGGCCCGGCGATGCCGATGTGGACGGGGAGCTTTATGCCTTCGGCCTGCAGGCGATTGACCCAGTCGATGACGGGCTGCGCCTCGAAGCAGAACTGGGTGGTCATCGCCATCTTCGAGTCGGTGCGTTCAGCGAAGGCGGATTTCCAGCGGGCGGCTTCCATAACCATGCGGTCCGAGCCATCGGGGTCGATGTCCTTGTTGCCTTCGGGGTGGCCCGCGACGTGAAGACGCTCAAAGCCGGTGAAGGCCCCGGATTCAAGGAGTTCCATCGAGGAGCTGAAGTCGCCGATCTGCGCGGCGGGGTTGCCTGCCAGGATCAGGCCCTGCTTGACGCCCACGTCCTTGTAGCGGGCGACCCAGTCGAACAGCGTCGCCTTGTCCTTGATGATGCGCGCGGGGAAGTGCGGCATCACGTCGAAGCCTTCGTCGACGATGCGCTTGGCGGTGGCGGTCATCTCCTCGATCGGGCTTTCGATGTTGGCGATGTAGACCCGGGTGCCGGTGGGCAGGATGTCGCGGAAGCTTTCCACCTTTTCGGCGGTGCGGGGCATGACCTCGATCGAGTAGCCCTTGAGGAAGGCCTCAAGCCCGCCGGTCGCGGGGGCGGCTTCTTCCTTGCGGCGGAAATTGAACAGGGCCATCACGGTCTCCTTGAGGGTGGAAGGCTTGGGCGGGGTCATGCGGGCGTCAGGCCTTGGCCCAGCCTTCGGCGTCGATCAGGGTCTTGATGCGGGCGGTGTCGAATTCGGCTTCCAGCTTGGCGGCATAGTCGGCGGCGATGGTGTCGGGCTCGCCCTCCAGATCGGCGACGACGACCTTGCGCCATTCGGCGAGATAGGCGTCCGCGTCCTTGGCGCCGATCTTCATGGCGCAGCGGTCGATGGCCTGCTCAAACCGTTCGGGAAGCTGGACCTTGGAGCCACGGCGGCCCTTGCCGACGATGACCTGGGCCGGAATGTCGCGCCAGTAGACGATGGTGACTTCGGCCATGACGTGATGATTCCCCTTGCCGGTGTTGACCCTGTGATAGTCGTCGCTCTCCGACAATCGATGTCGGATTTCGACATGGCGCAAGCAGGATGCGACCCCGCCTCTGCGGCGGGAACGTAGCCGGGCCACAACGACCGTGCCAGCCCTGCCAGCCTGAGAAGTTTTCATCACTTGGATGAAGGGCGCTCATCCTTGGCCCGAATACCGCCGAACGGAATGGCGTTCTACCAGCGCACGTTCATGCCGACCTGCATCAGGTCGATGTTTACCTCGGTCTGACCGGTGGGAAGGTAAGTCGGCAGGTCCAGAGTTCCGAGGTCCGCATGATCGTAGGACACGGAGAGGCTGAGATTTTCGCCAATACGTTGCTCGACGCCGAGGCCTGCGGTCCAGCCCGTCATGGATTGGTCGGCGACGACGAGGAGACCGAACAGATTTGTGGCTGTCACGTTGGCCTTTGCCAGGCCGCCATTGGCGAAGAAGTGCGTCTGTCCGGTCGCAAAACCGAAACGACCGGTCAGACGGAGCAGATCGGACGCCGTGGTTGAGCATGCTGCGCAACTGATGAAAGTTGCGCTTGTCGGGTCGGCAGAGTACTGACCACTGCCGAAAGAAATCTGCGCCCCGTAGGTGAGGCGATCGGACTGCCAGCTATGGCCAAGCGAGACGACCATTGCTGATCCGTTCCAGTCTCCCGGAACCAGTTCCAGTCCATCGGAGGCTTGGCGCCAGGTATTGTCGCCGCGAGGCGTCGCAAGCGCGAAACCGAAATAGGTTCCGCTCCAGTCCTGGATCACACGGTTGGCGACAGGAGTTGGCGACACGTCTGGAGGTGCGGCATCTTCTGCCAGAGCAAGATCCGCAATGACGACCGCAAGCAGGCCTGCGGCCAGAGAGCCCGATCGGTAAGCCATGACTGCCTCAATTCTTTATTGTTTTGACGAAGGTTAGGTCCGGGGACAGCCTTAGGTCAACCAACGCTCGCCTGGTGATTCGCGGCTTGGGTTGGGTGCAGGCAGAATTGCAACAGGCCCGTGGTGAAGTGCGCTTGCGCGGGGGCGGCAACGCCATTACCCTTAGCTTAACCACAGATGGAGGGCGGTCATGACGCCCGAGCGTCCCCGTAGGGCGGACGCGACTGATGCGCCGGTCGAGACGGGGTCGCCTGTTTCCCGCGCGGATGTGCCGTCAGCCCTACCTGACCCGGGGCCGGCACCGCTCTATGCGGCGTTGGACCTGGGAACGAACAGTTGCCGGATGCTGATTGCCCAGCCGCTGGGCAGTCAGTTTTCGATCATCGACAGCTTTTCCAAATCGGTGCAGCTGGGCGTGGGGCTGGAGGCCTCGGGCCGGTTGTCGCGGTCTTCGATGGGCCGCACGATCCAGGCGCTGCGGATCTGCGAGAAGAAGATCGAGAAGCATGGCGTCCGGCGGATGCGGCTGGTGGCGACGGAAGCCTGCCGCCGGGCACGCAATGCCAAGGACTTCATCCGCCAGGTGCGCCGCGAGACGGGGCTGGCGCTGGAAATCATCGCGCCCGAGGAAGAGGCGCGCCTGGCGGTGATTTCCTGCGCGCCGCTGGTCAATCCGGCGACCGAGCAGCTTCTGGTGGTCGATATCGGCGGCGGGTCGACGGAACTTGTGTGGATCGACCTGAGCGCGGTGGCCCCGGCGGACCGGCCGCGCGCGATCATGCGGCTGCACATGGGGTTCAACGCGCAGGGCGAAGGGGCGGTGGCGCGGGTGGTGGACTGGATTTCGGTGCCCTTGGGTGTGGCGACGCTGAAGGATCAGTTCATTGATGTCGACGACGACGCGGCGCGCTTTGCGCTGATGAGCTGGTTCTTCGAGGAGAACCTGTCGAATTTCAGCCCCTACAATGCCAACAACCCGCGCGAGGGGTTCCAGATCATCGGGACCTCGGGCACGGTGACGACGGTGGCGGCGTCCTTCCTGAACCTGAAACGCTATGACCGGACCAAGGTCGACGGGTTGCAGATGACCAGTGACCAGATCGACCTGGTGATCCGGGAATACCTGTCGTTGGGCCCCGAGGGGCGGCGCACGGATCCCCGGATCGGGCGTGACCGGCATGCGCTGATCATGTCGGGAGCGGCGATCCTGCAGGCGCTGATGCGCATCTGGCCGACAGACCGCTTGTCGGTGGCCGACAGGGGGCTTAGGGAGGGGCTTCTTTACGCGCAGATGAGCGCGGATGGCGTGCTGGAAGACGGGCCCTACACATGACGGAGAAACCGACCTCGGGTCGCGGACAGCGAGAGCTGCGGGTGCGGGTGAAGACCGCCAAGGGGCGCAAGCTGTCTTCCACCCTGTGGCTGGAGCGCCAGCTGAACGACCCTTACGTCCAGCGTGCCAAGCGCGAGGGCTATCGCGGGCGGGCGGCGTTCAAGATCCTGGAGCTGGATGACCGCTATGGTTTCCTGAAGCCGGGGGCGCGGGTTGTCGACCTGGGCTGCGCGCCGGGGGGCTGGTGCCAGGTGGCGGTGGTGCGGGTCAACGCGCTGGGGCAGAACCCGAAGAAGCCGGTCGGCACGGTGCTGGGCGTCGACCTGCAGGAGGTGGAGCCGATCGCGGGTGCCGAGATCCACCAGCTGGACTTTCTGGCCGACGATGCGGACGAAAAGGTCAAGGGCTGGCTGGGCGGTCGGGCCGATGTGGTGATGTCGGACATGGCGGCGGCGGCAAGCGGTCACAAGGCGACGGACCATCTGCGCATCGTGGCGCTGGTCGAGGCGGCGCTGGCCTTTGCCTTCGACGTGCTTGAGGACGGCGGGACCTTCGTCGCCAAGGTATTGGCGGGCGGGGCCGAAAACGAGATGCAGGCGATGCTCAAGCGGAACTTCCGCAAGGTGGCGAACGTCAAGCCTCCGGCCAGTCGGGCGGACAGCTCCGAGAAATTCGTGGTGGCTATGGGGTTCCGTGGGCGCGAGATCGACGGCGGGGCAGGTGAGGCCTAGCGACGCCTCCTCGTGCGCCTTCGGCTTCTCGTCGGGGGGGGGCGAAGAGCGGTCGAAGACCAGCGATGAGCGGGTCGCTAAAATGCCAATGAAAAAGGCGCCCGAGGGCGCCCTGTTTCATGGGTCTTGCCGGGATCAGCCGCCCCAGCTGCGGACCGGGCCGCAATCCATGTGCACGAAGTTCGACCGGGAATACTTGCCCACGCCGCCCGCCGAGCACGCCGCGGCCGCCTTGGCCATCTGCCCGACCGAGCGCGACGAGAGACGGAGGTCAGCCGCCTGGCCCTTCATGTGGAGCGAGTTCTTGGCAACGCCGCGCGATTTGGACCGCAACATGGCGTTCGTCTTCGGGCAGCGGTAGCCCGACAGAAGCATGTAGGGTTCGCTGACATCCATCAGGCGATGCGCGGCGGCCATGATGTCAATGGTGCGCAGGTCGATTCCGATCGAGTCATCCGATCGCCAGTCGCGCATGAAATGGTTGATTTCCTTGGCAACTTCCGGGATGTACTCGCCTTCGACCCAGTAGATCGTGTCGATGCTTTCACCGGTGCGGCCCGAGTACATGCGGATGCGGCGGATGTCGCCGGCACCCTTGAGGACACCGAAAGCGTTCGAGAGGGTAGGGGCCGCGATCACCGCCGTTGCGGCAAACGCACCAAGAAGACCGCGGCGCGAAACGCCCATAAGCCGATTGTCCGTCATTCTAACGTCTGTCCCCGTGCTGTCTTCGACTGCCGTTACGCAGCTCTCGTGCACCATCTTCCCCAAGTGCAACGATCTTATTGCACAAGTCGAATCGAAGCCCAAGCGCCGATTGTCCGCGTGGGGGGAAGCACAACCTGAATCGGCAAATTTCTGCTTAACGGGCGCAAATTCCGCCAACTGTGGTCGATATGCATCGTTCCAGGCATCGTCTGTTGCCCGATGCGACACAATCCAGCGGTCAATTTGCGCCTCGGCAGCTTTGTGAATGGACAAGGATTGCAGTTCCGGGAGAAGATGCCAAAGCGGCTTCAAGTTGTTGAGATCGGGGGTAGAATGTCGTTCGTTTCGATGCGCGGGCTGGTGGTGAAGTCCTGGCTGGTGCCTATGTCCTTGGTGATTGTCCAGACCCTTTCTTCCACGGCCTTTGCCCAGACGGCTGCCTTCACCCAATCGCTGGCCGCAAGCGCCTCGTCCGACGAGGTTGTGGCGGCCTGGTACCGCGAGTCCGGCTACGACACGCTGTGGACCGGCGCAGATGATGCCGCGCGGCGGGAGGCGTTTCTGACCGCGATCGCTTCCGCAAAGGATCACGGCCTGCCGGTCGGTCGCTACGATGCGGCGGCGCTGGTGGCAAAGCTGCGCGCGGCCGAGACCGAGGGCGACCGGGGCCGGGTCGAGGTGGAGATGACGCAGGCCTATCTGGCCTGGGCGCGGGACCTGACCTCGGGCGCGCTGGTGCCGAAGGACGTTGACCGCGGCATCGTGCGCGAGATCGACCGGATCGACCCCAAGACGCTGCTGACCCGGATTGCCAACGGCAACCCCGACGCGGTGCTGAAATGGCTGGAGCCGAAGTCTACGGCCTATCTGCAGCTGATGAAGGCCAAGTTCGGTCTTGAAGCGCAGATTGCGGCGGGCGGCTGGGGCGAGCCGGTTTCGGCCAAGGCGCTGGGGCCGGGGGACACCGGGCCCGACGTTGTCGCGCTGCGCGACCGGCTTGTGCGGATGGGATATCTCGCCCCGACCTCGGTCGCGAGCTATGACCGCGTGATGCAGGCGGCGGTCACCGGGTTCCAGTTGAACCATGGGCTGACGGCCGATGGCGTGGCAAATGCCGCGACGCTGGAAGAAATCAACATCGGCCCGGAGACGCGTCTGCGGTCGGTGATCGTGGCGATGGAACGCGAACGCTGGATGCTCATCGACCGGACGACCAAGCACATCTGGGTCAACCTGCCGGACTTCAAGGCGCGGATCATCGACGGCGGCAAGACGATCTTCGAGACGCGGGTGGTGATCGGGAAGAACGTGCCCGACCAGCGCAGCCCCGAATTCTCGGACCAGATGGAGCATATGGTCATCAACCCCTCCTGGGGGGTGCCGCGGTCGATCATCGTGAACGAATACCTGCCGCTGCTGCAGCGCAACCCGAATGCGGTAAGCCACTTGCAGGTGATCGACGGACGGGGGCGCGTCGTGTCGCGCGGATCGGTGAACTTTGCCGCCTATTCGGGGCGGACCTTCCCATATGGCCTGCGCCAGCCGCCGTCGGACGGGAACGCGCTGGGGAAGGTGAAGTTCATGTTCCCGAACACGCACAACATCTACCTGCATGACACGCCGTCGAAGTCGCTGTTCGATCACGAGGTGCGCGCCTACAGTCATGGCTGTATCCGGGTGGCGGACCCGTTCGATCTGGCGCATGAACTGCTGTCCTGGCAGACCGACAATGCCGAGGAAGAGTTCGAGGCTGCGCTGAAGACCGGCAACGAGACGACGGTCAAGCTGAAGCAGGTCCTGCCGGTGCATCTGGTCTATTTCACCGCCTATCCTGACGCCAAGGGCCGCATCGGTTATCGCCGTGACATCTATGGGCGGGATGCGGCGTTGTGGGATGCCTTGCAGGCCGCCGGGGTGGAAGTGGCTGGCGTTCAGGGGTAGACCTTGGTCTGACTCAGCCGCGGGGCTGACGCAGCCGGGGGACCCATGGGCCATACGATCCGCGACATCGCAAAGGCGCTTGGTGCCGAGGCGGAGGGTGAGCTTGACCTGACCGTGCGCGGTGCGGCCGAGCCTGCGGCGGCGGGGCCGGACCAGTTGGCCCTCGCGATGGACCCGCGCTACGGAGACGGGATTGCCAAGGGCCAGGCGCTGGCGGCGGTGGTCTGGCCGGGCGCCGACTGGCGCGGGATGGGGCTGAAAGCGGCGATCTTCGCGCCGCGCGGGCGGCTGGCGATGGCAGGGCTGACGCGGCTGATGGACCCTGGCCCGGCGATTGCTGCGGGCGTGCATCCGCTGACGGTGGTCGATCCTTCGGCGACAGTGGGCGAGGGCGCGGCGGTCGGGCCGTTCGTGGTGATCGGCGCGGGTGTGGTGATCGGGCCGGGCGCGCGGATCGCAAGTCATGTGTCGATTGCGGAAGGGGCGCGGATCGGGGCCGATGCGCTGATCCTGCAAGGCGCCCGGATCGGCGCGCGGGTGACCATCGGCGACCGTTTCATCTGCCAGCCGGGCGCGGTCATCGGCGCGGACGGGTTTTCCTTTGTCACGCCCGAGAAATCCGGGGTCGAGGAAATCCGCGAGACGCTGGGCAGCCGGGCCGAGATCCGAGACCAAAGCTGGACACGGATTCATTCGCTTGGCGCCGTAACCATCGGGGATGATGTGGAAATCGGCGCGAACGTCTGTATCGACCGGGGCACGATCCGGGATACGCAGATCGGGTCGGGAACCAAGCTGGATAATCTTGTCCACATCGGCCACAACGTGCAGGTCGGGCGCGATTGCCTGCTCTGCGGGCAGGTCGGGATTGCCGGGTCGGCCCGGATCGGCGACCGGGTGGTGATGGGCGGGCAGTGCGGGGTCAACGACAACATCTTTGTCGGCAATGACGTGATCTGCGGCGGGGCGACGAAGATTTTCACCAACGCTCCGGCGGGCCGGGTGCTGCTGGGCTATCCGGCAGTGAAGATGGAAACCCATGTCGAGATGCAGAAAGCTCTGCGCCGGTTGCCTCGCCTGGCGGCGCGGGTGGCCGCGCTGGAGAAGGGCGGGTCCGAAGCGGAGGCACCTGACAGCGAATGACCAGGGGAGAGATCGAGGCGGATGTGATCGCGATCCTGGCCCGGCAGCTGTTGCTGGCGCCCGCCGAGATCGCGCCGGATGCCGGGATCGACGCGCTGGGGCTGGATAGCTTGGGCAAGGCCGAGGCGATCTTTGCGCTGGAGGAACGCTTTGACATCACGGTGCCGTTCAATGCGAACGAACCCGACCAGCCAGAGTTCGATTTCACTTCGGTCAACAGCATCGTGCGCGGGGTCGAGGAGCTGATCGCCCGGAAGGCGGGATGAGGCGCGTCGTCGTCACCGGCATCGGGACGGTCAATGCGCTGGCGCTGGACGTGCCCGGGACTTTCAACGCTTTTCGCGAAGGACGCTGCGGGATCGGACCGCTGGGATTTCGCGACGCCGACCGGCTGACAATCCGCATCGGGGCCGAGGTCCGTGACTGGCGGGCAGAGGAGCATTTTGCTGCCAAGGACCTGCCGCTGCTGGACCGGGTGACGCAATATGCGCTGATGGCTGGGGCCGAGGCGATGGCGATGGCGGGCCTGCCGGATGGGATCGGGGCGCGCGGTGGCGTGATCCTGGGGACGGCGGCGGGTGGCATCCAGACCTGGGAGGACAGCTATCGCGCGGTCTTTGCCGAGGGGCGGAACCGGGTTTCCCCGCTGGTCGTGCCCCGGCTGATGCACAATGCCCCGGCCTCGCATCTGTCGATCCGGCACGGGCTGTCAGGGCCGGTGCTGGCGGTGTCCTCGGCCTGCGCAAGTGCGAACCATGCGATGGGGCTGGCCGTTCAGCAGATCCGCATGGGGTCGGCCGATGTGATGCTGACCGGGGGTGCTGAGGCGATGCTGTGCTTTGGCGGCGTGAAGGCCTGGGAGGGGCTGCGGGTGCTGGCCCCGGATGCTTGTCGGCCGTTCAGTCTGGGCCGCAAGGGCATGGTCATCGGCGACGGGGCCGGGGTCCTGGTGTTCGAGGCAGAGGACCACGCCCGGGCGCGGGGCGCTTTCGTGCTGGCCGAGGTGGCGGGCTTCGGGATGTCGGCGGATGCCGCTGACATCGTGGCCCCGGGTGGTGACGGGGCGGCGCGAGCGATGCGGGCGGCGCTGGCCGATGCGGGGCTTTCACAGACCGACATTGGCTATATCAACGCACATGGCACGGGCACGCTGGCCAATGACCGGGCCGAAAGTGCGGCGATCTTGCAGGTGTTCGGGGCGAACCCGCCGCCCGTGTCCTCGACCAAGGCGATGCACGGCCATGCAATCGGTGCGACGGGTGCGCTGGAGGCGATGGCTTGCATCCTGGCGTTGACCGAGGGCGTGCTGCCGCCGACGCTGGGGTTTCAGGCGTCAGACCCGGACTGCCCGCTGGACGTCATCCCGGACGGCGCACGGGTGGCGCGGGTAGAGGCAGTGCTGTCGAATGCCTTTGCCTTTGGCGGCCTGAACGCCGTCCTGGCCTTCCGCCGCGCCTGACGCAAAAGGGCCGACCCGAAGGCCGGCCCCTGCAATTCCTGAATGGAGATCCGGCTTATTCCTGCGCTTCGCCCTCGGCCGGGGCAGCTGCGGCTGCAGCCGCGTCTGCCGCGTCGTTCGCCGCAGTCACGGCATCGTAGCCTGCGGTGAAACCCTTCAGCGAGACGGTCAACTCGACCTTCTTGTCGGGCGAGACGAAGGGCACGATGGAGATCAGGGCATTCGCGCCCTGTTTCATCTGCGCGATCTCTTCGGCGGTAAAGCCGATGCGGGCGACGCAGCCGATCTGGGTGCAGAAGGTGAAGGGATAGGCCTTGGGCTTGCCCGCGTCGATCTGCATCATCATCCCGGCGGTCAGCAGGGTTTCCAGCGGAGCGATGAAAGTCGCCCCGGCAACGGCCGGGCCCTCGGAGCCCTTGGGCAGGTTGAACATGGTGAACTCGGCGACCGAGTTGCCTTCCTGGTCCTTCAGAAGCACGTAAAGCTGACAGGGGTCGACGCCGGATTCGGTGCGGACGCAGCGCTGTTCCCAGGCTTCGAAGTTGGCGGCGGTGTAGTTGCTGCCCGGGCCGTCTGCAGTGCCGACCTCTTGCCCAAGCGCCAGGTTGTCGGCGGTGGCCGCGTCGGCGGCGACGGGGGCCTCGCCTTCAGCGGGGGCTTCGGTCGTCTGCGCCGCCAGCGGGGCCGCGGCCAGGGCAAGCAGGAGGGCGAGTGTCGTGCTCGTGGTCTTTGCCATCTTCGACATTTCCTTTGGTCGGTCGATTGTCTGCGGGGTCTCTAGCATGGCGACGGACCCGAGTCAGGTGCGAAAAACGTGGCCCGGCGTGGTTCTGCCCGAGGGTCCGGAACAAATGAAAAAGGGCCGGGAAGGCCGGCCCTTTTTGTATCTTGTTTTTTGCTCCCTGTCGGACTGGCCGACTTCATGGGAAGGGACGCTACGGCGGAAAGGTCTGGCCGTCAACGGGTTCTTTTGCGGAACGCGGCAGAAAAAAACCGCGCCTTTTCAAGGGCGCGGCCAGTCAACAGGGAGGAAGTCACCGTCAGTCCGCAGGCAGCACCTGGGTCTGACCAGTTGAGTCTGGCAGATTGAAGTTAACAATGTATGTTTGGCCCGGTGAGTGTCAGGGTCCCGACCTCAGGGGCCTTTCAACCGTGAGTTGCAAGAGGCGAACGTGACAGATCAGGCGGCACAGGCGGACAGCATTTTCGTGGGCGGCGGTGGTGAGGGCTATGCGGTTCCGCAGCGGCTCTTGCTGAAATACGGCAACCGGCACGGGCTGATTGCCGGGGCGACAGGGACCGGCAAGACGGTGACGCTGCAGATCCTGGCCGAGGGTTTTTCGGCGGCGGGCGTCCCAGTGTTCATGGCCGATGTGAAGGGCGATCTGGCGGGGCTGGCGGCTTCGGGGTCGGCGGAGGCGAAACTGCACGAGGCTTTCACCAAACGCTCGGCGCAGATTGGACTGGACCTGCAGTATCGCGGCTTTCCGGTGATCTTCTGGGACCTGTTCGGCGAGAAGGGCCATCCGGTCCGGGCGACGGTGGACGAGATGGGGCCGCTTTTGCTGTCGCGGTTGCTGGAACTGTCCGAACCGCAGGAAGGCGTGCTGAACGTGGCCTTCCGGCTGTCGGACGAGGAAGAACTGCCGCTGCTGGACCTGAAGGACCTGCAGGCGCTGCTGACCTTCGTGGCCGAGAATGCCGAGGCGATCTCGGGCCGCTACGGGCTGGTGTCGAAGGAATCCGTGGGCGCGATCCAGCGGCGGCTTCTGGTGCTGGAGAACGAGGGCGGGGCGGCGCTGTTCGGCGAACCGGCGCTGGATCTGGCGGATCTGATGACGGTCGATTCCAGCGGAGCGGGGCGGATCAGCATCCTTGCGGCGGACCGGCTGATGAATTCGCCCCGGCTCTATGCGACCTTCCTGTTGTGGCTTCTGTCCGAACTCTTCGAGGCGCTGCCCGAGGTGGGCGATCCGGACAAGCCGAAGCTGGTGTTCTTCTTCGACGAGGCGCATCTTCTGTTCACCGACGCCCCGAAGGCGCTGATTTCCAAGGTGGAACAGGTGGCGCGACTGATCCGGTCGAAGGGGGTGGGAGTCTATTTCATCACCCAGAACCCGGCGGATGTGCCGGATACGATCCTGGGCCAGCTTGGCAACCGGGTGCAGCACGCGCTGCGCTCCTTCACGGCGAAGGACCAGAAGGACCTGGCCAAAGCGGCCGAGACCTACCGGCCGAACCCGCGCTTCAAGATCGACGAGGCGATCCGCGACGTGGGCACGGGGGAAGCCGTGACCTCGCTGTTGGAGGCCAAGGGTATCCCGGGGATTGCCGAGCGGACGTTGGTCCGGCCGCCCTCCAGCCAGCTGGGGCCGCTGGACGCTGCGGCGCGGGCGGCGGTGATGGCGGGCTCGCCGGTGGCGGGGAAGTATGAAAAGGTCCTGGATCGTGAAAGCGCCTATGAAAAGCTGAGGGCGCGGTCCGAGGCGGCGGCGCGGGATGCGGCAGAGGCGGAAAGCCGCCAGGCGGAGGAGAAGCGCGAGTTCGAACGCGCGCGGCGCTATGATGCGGACGGCTATGCTGCCGACAAGCCAAAGAAGACCAGCACCTCCAGCCGGTCGGATTCGATTGGCACGGCCTTTGCGAAAAGCTTTGCCCGGCAGCTTGGCACCAAGTCGGGGCAGGCGCTGGTGCGGGGCATCCTCGGCTCGATCTTCGGCAAGCGGTAGGGCGTTGAGGCGGCGTCCGTAATCGTTATAGTGGCCCGGTATCGGGAGGAAAACATGAAACGGTCACGCATCAACGACATCATGCGCGCGGCGGATCACATGATCCGGCATTACGGCTTTGTGCTGCCGCCCTTCGCCAACTGGTCGCCCGACCAGTTCAAGGCGCGCACCGATGCCGGTGCAATTGTCGAGGCGCGCTGCGGCTGGGACATCACCGATTACGGACAGGGCCGGTTCGACGAGATGGGCCTGTTCCTGTTCACTTTGCGCAATGGGCGGCTGGCCGACCTGCAGCGGGGTGGCGGCATGTGCTATGCCGAAAAGCTCCTGATTTCCCGGCAGGATCAGCTGAGCCCGATGCACACCCATGTCATCAAGGCCGAGGACATCATCAACCGGGGCGGGGCCACGCTGGTGGTGGAGCTTTACGGGTCCGACGACAAGGGCAACTTCGCCTGGGACAAGGGTGGCGTCGTGCGCTGCGACGGGATCGAGCGGGCTTACAAACCCGGAGAGAAGCTGACCTTCGCTCCGGGCGAGAGCGTTACGCTGATGCCGGGCGACTGGCATGCCTTCTGGGGCGAGGGCGGCGATGTCCTGATCGGTGAGGTCTCGACCGTGAATGACGACCTGACCGACAACATCTTCCGCGAGCCGATCGGCCGCTTTGCTGAGATCGAGGAGGACGAGGCGCCCTGGCACCTTCTGGTCAGCGATTACGACCGCTGGCTGAAGTGATCAGGGACTGAAATGCAAAAGGGGGCGCCTGCTGGCGCCCCCTTTGTCATTCCGGACCCGGTTCAGTTGCCGGGTGGGCAGGTGCCGTTCACCAGCGGAACCTTGCAGGCCGGTGCGGCCGGGTCGGTCGCGGTGGTCGTCGTCGGAGCCGCGGCCGGAGTGGGGGTTGCCGGGGTGCCCACGGCGATGGACGGGGGCGGAAGCACGGTCAGCGCGGGCACGGCGCCGGCCGGGATCACCGTTTCGGCGGCCTTCGGCTTGGCAGCAACCTTCGGAGCGGGCGGCTTGGGAATGTAGAGGCCCTTCGGCATTTCGCCCGAGGCGGTCAGCACGATCACCTTCTCGCCGCCCTGGATGCGGCCGTAGAGGTCGATGACGTCCTGGTTGATCATCCGGATGCAGCCGGATGAGGCGTTGCGACCGATCGACTTCCAGTCAGGCGTGCCATGGATGCGGTAGCCGTAATCCTTGCCGCCCGAGGTCAGGTAGATCGCACGCGCGCCAAGCGGATTTGTCGGACCGCCGGGCTGGCCGTTTTCCCATTTGGCAAGCTTCGGATCGCGGGCGATCATTTCCTTGGGCGGGGTCCAAGTCGGCCAGGGCTTCTTTTCCGCCACGATGGCCTCGCCCGACCATTCGAAGCCAGCGCGACCCACGGAGATCCCATAGCGGATCGCCTTGTTCTTGCCGACGACGTAGTACAGCAGCCGCGATTTCGGGTTGATGATGATGGTGCCGACAGGCTGGTCCGTCTCATACGCGACGACCTGGCGGCGATGGGTTTCCGGAATCTGCTCGACCGGAAGTGCCGGGATGGAAATCCCGGAGTCCATGGTCGCGACATAGACGTTCTCGTCTGCCTTCGGCAGGGGCTGCGTGCTGGCCGTGGGGCCAGCCGCCGGATCGACGCAGGCGGCCACGAAGGCAAGTGCAAGGAGAGCAGGGGTCAGGGCGGCGTGACGAAGAAAGCGACGCGAAGTCTTGAGCATAACCGATCCATATCCAAATGTACCTGCCGACAGCACGCCGCAGGCGCCTTTCAGTGCACGCTAGACGAGCACTGTCCACAGGTCAAACCGTGGCCGCTTTCGAATGCGATCACGCCACTGTGAATATTGCTGATTTTCCCCGGATAGTTGCCGACTCGCCGCAGGTTTGCGCCCTGGCTGAGGCAAAGTTCCGGATCAAAGCGTCGTGCGCAGCGACCAAAGCTCTGGGAAAAGCTCCACATCCAGCATCCGCCGCAGGTAGGCCACCCCCGATGTCCCGCCGGTGCCGCGCTTGATTCCGATCACACGCGCCACGGTTGTCAGGTGATTGAAGCGCCAGCGGCGGAAGTAGTCCTCGAAGTCCACCAGCTTTTCGGCCAGCTCATAGGCCTGCCAATGGGTCGTGGGGTCGCGGTAGACGGCGGCCCAGACCGCCTCGACCCCCGGCTGGGCGGTCCAGGGCTGGCGCAGGTCACGCGTCAGCACATCGTCCGGGACCGGGTGGCCCTGGCGGGCGAGGAAGCGGAGGGCTTCGTCATACAGCGGCGGGCGCGCAAGTTCGCCCTCCAGTCGTGCGGTCAGGTCGGGGCGGTGGGCGTGGGGTTTCAGCATCGCCAGGTTGCGGTTGCCGACCGCGTATTCGATCAGCCGGTATTGCCAGGACTGGAAGCCCGAGGACTGGCCCAGGCTTTCGCGGAAGGTCGTGTAGTCCGAGGGCGTCATGGTGCGCAGGACGTCCCAGGCCGAGTTCAGCTGTTCGAAGATGCGCGCCACGCGGGCCAGCATCTTGAACGCCTCCTGCACGCGGTCGGCGGCGATCATGCGCCGCGCGGCGTCCAGTTCGTGCAGCGCGAGGCGCATCCACAACTCGGAGGTCTGGTGCTGGATGATGAACAGCATCTCGTCATGGGCATCCGACAACGGCGTCTGCGCGCCGAGGATGCGGTCGATCTGCAGATAGTCGCCATAGGACATGCGGCCGTCAAAGGCCATCTGGGCGCCGTCCTCGGCGGGATTGAAGGGGCAGGTGGTCATCGGGATCTCCATCGTGAAAAGGGTTTTCAGCGGGGAGGATGAACCCTTTGGTCAAGGATCGACAGGTTGCCCATCCGGCGCCATTCGGCGACCCAGCCGGACGGTCGGCAGAGCGGGGGAAGCGTCAGTTCCCGCATGGCAGGCCAAGAGCGCGGCAGGTGCCAGGGGACAGTCGGCGGTCGGGACTGGCTGGGTCGGCGACCCCCATCTCACCGGTCCAGCTAAGTATTGCCCAGCCCATGCCCGCGGCTTCGGCAGCGCGGCGCTTGTCGGCGAGAAAGTCATGGTACCACTCCGGCGGCTGCACCTTGCCGAAGACGGTATTCATCGCGCCGAACTCTCCGAGCAGGATCCGGTCACGCGGGACGCCATGTGCGTCAGCCCAGGCGACGGCGACGTCGATGTCGTCGGTCGCGTAGCTGTCGGACATGGCGGCATAGTCCTGCACTTCGCGCATGATGGCCTCGATATCCGCGGTGCCCTCGGCTTCGGCCATGCGCGCGGCAGAGGATTCGATAACCTGCGCTACCGTTTCCGGCGTCATCCGGGACGGTGGATAGGCCAGGTCGGAAAGATAGCGCTCCGGTGCACCAGTCCAGCCCGCACCCTGATGACTGAAGGCGAAGGGGGCATAGCTGTGGAAGGTCCAGATCACGTTGTCATCAGCGATCAGTCCAGGGTCGAGCGATGCCAGCGCCTTGGCCTGGCCCCAGCAGGCGCCGGTCAGGATGATGGTAAGGTCGGACGCGGCGGCGCGGGCAGCGGCGTGGAGTTCGGCCTGCATCGCCGGCCATTTCGGCGGAGCGCCGGCATAGACGCCCTCGCAGTCGAAACTGGGCTCGTTCAGCAACTCCAGCGCCACGCGGTCCTGCGGCAACTCTGCCAGGCGCGCAGCGATGCGTCCGACCAGCGCCACATAGTCCGGGAAATGGTTGCCAAGCAGGCTTTCGATCCCGCCGACCTCGTCGCCGCGCGGCAGGGGATGCAGGTCGAGGATGACTTTGAGGTCCGCATCAAGCCCTATCCGCACTGCCTCTATCATGCCGTCGATCAGACGGTCCTGTTCCGCCCCCGGACCGGCGGCCAGGGCGGGACCGGGGTCGGTCGGCATGCGGATGAAGTCGAACCCCTGTTCGGAAAGCGCCGCGAACATCGAGGGCGTCAAGTGGCGGCGCCAGTCGGGGAAGACCGCCAGCGCCTCGGGGTCGGCCTGAAGCTCGGCGATCGAGCCCCAGTTGTACCAAAGTTCGCCGTTCAGTCCGCGCTTGAGCGTGATCGGCTCGGCCCCCGCAATGCCTGCAGACAGGGCAAAGATCGTCGTCAGGGCAGAGCGGCGCAGCATGGGGCGGTCCTTCGGTCAGGTGACGCGGGCGCGTTGCTTGAATTCCGGCTTGTCCCAGGTGCCGTAGTCCATGATCTTCGCCAGGATGGATACTGCCCGGGCGACGTCGTCCTCGTCGATATACAACGGCGTGAAGCCAAAGCGCAGGATGTCCGGGGCGCGGAAGTCGCCGATCACCCCTTCGGCGATCAGCGCCTGCATGATGGCATAGCCTTCGGGATGGCGGAAGCTGACCTGAGACCCTCGCATCAGATGCGACCGGGGGGTGGCCAGTTGCAGCATCGGGGCGCGGGTTTCGATCCCCTTGATGAACTGGTCCTGCAGCCGTAGCGACTGGGCGTGCACCGCGGCCAGGTCGACGCCATCCCAGACATCCAGTGCCGCCTCAAGTGCCGCCAGCTGCAGGACGGGCGGGGTGCCGACGCGCATCCGCTCTATCCCGGCACCGGGGCGGTAGGACAGGTCGAACGCGAAAGGTGCCTCGTGCCCCAGCCAGCCTGACAGGGCAGGGCGGGCGGTGTCGGCGTGTTTCGGCGCGACATAGATGAAGGCCGGGCCGCCGGGGCCGGAGTTCAGGTACTTGTAGGTGCAGCCCACCGCGAAATCGGCTTTTGCAGCAGTCAGGTCGACCGGGATCGCCCCCGCGCTGTGGGCAAGATCCCAGACGGTCAGCGCCCCCATCTCATGCGCGCGGCGGGTGATGTCGGCCATGTCGTGGCGGCGACCGGTGCGGTAGTCGACCTCGGTAATCATGGTCACGGCGACGGTGTCGTCGATTGCGGCCATCACCTCTTCCGGGGCCACGGTCTTCAGCCGGTACTGACCACCCAGCGTGCGACACAGACCCTCGGCCATATAAAGGTCCGACGGGAAGTTGCCGGTGTCGGACAGGATCACCCGGCGCTTGGGGTTGAGCTCCAGCGCCGAGGCGAGCGCTTGATAGACCTTGATCGACAGGGTGTCGCCCATGACCACGGTTCCCGGGCCTGCCCCGATCAGCCGGGCGATCCGGTCACCGATGGCCGCGGGTTGGGCCATCCATCCGGCCTTGTTCCAGCCGCGGATCAGCATCTCGGCCCATTCTTCGGTCATCACGCGCGCCATGCGCTCGGGCGCGGTCTTGACCATCGGCCCCAGCGAGTTGCCGTCCAGGTAGACGACCCCCTCGGGCAGGTGAAAGCGGGCCTTGGTCGCGGCGAAGTCGATGGGCATGGATCTGGTCCTTCGGGGTTCAGTGACTATTGCCGTGGCGGCAAAACAATTTCAAGCTTGAAATTTCTTCGGCTTGCCGATGGTTGTCGCCTGCGCAAGACTGCCGGGCATGAAGCATGACCGCCTTGTCGAGACCGGGACTGGCAGCCGGGCGGACCCGTTCGCCCCGGGCGTGGTGCGGTTGCGACAGGCGGTCCGGGCCCAGTTCCGCGCTGTCGTGGGCGAGGCTCCGGTCATCCTGCGGGTCGAACAGGGCCGCAAGGTCGTGCGGGGCGCGGTCGCGGGCGAGGTGGCGGCGGGTGGTCTTGCGCTTTTGCCCGCGGGCCTGCCGCTAGACGTTGAAAACCATCCGACCGCGGATGGCCCATACCGCGCCACGGCGATCCTGATCGGTGCGCAGATCACGACGCCAAGAGGGATGTCGCGGGGCCTGCACACCCAGGATGCGCGGGCAAGTGACGCCTTCGACCGGGCGCTGGATCTGCTGCGCCGACCGGCAGTGCCGCAGGCGATCCGCGATCATGCTGTGCTGGAGGTGTTGTTGTGGCTGGATGCGGTGGGTCTTCGACTGCCGCCACCCGCGCCGCCGCGCTTTGCCGACCGGGTCCGGGCGCTGGTGTCGGCTGACCTTGCCAGGGATTGGACGGCCGAAGCGGTGGCAGGCGCGCTGGCGGTCAGCGAGGCGACCCTGCGCCGCCGCCTGTCGGGGGAGGGCGGGTTTGCTGCCCTGCTGACCGATCTGCGGATGAATCGGGCCCTGGGGCTGTTGCAGGGCTCCGACCTGCCGGTGGCGGTGGTGGCGGCCGAGGTCGGCTATGCCTCGCCCTCGCGCTTCGCCCTGCGGTTCCGCGCGCGGTTCGGGCTGGCACCGGCGAAGATCCGGCAGGGCTGATCGGTCCGGCACCGCGATTGATCGGCGCGGCACGGCGGGGGCGGGGCACTTGCCGCTATCCTGGGCGCACCACAATCCAAGGAGTAACCCCATGTCCCTGCGTCTTGCCTTTGCCCTTTGCCTGGCCGCCGGTCCTGCCCTGGCCGAGATGACCCTGACCTCGCCCGATTTCGCCGATGGCGCGACGCTGCCTGCGGCGCAGGTCTTCAATGCCATGGGCTGCACGGGCGGCAATCTGTCGCCCGCACTGGAGTGGTCGGGCGCGCCCGAGGGGACGAAAAGCTACCTCCTGACCGCCTATGACCCGGATGCGCCGACGGGGTCGGGCTGGTGGCACTGGACGGTGGCGAACATCCCTGCCGGTGTGACGAGCCTCGCCGCCGGGGCCAGCGGCGCGGCGCTGCCAGATGGCGCGGTCGAAGGGCGGACGGATTTCGGGAGCCCCGGTTTTGGCGGGGCCTGCCCGCCGGAAGGCACGCCGCCGCACCGCTATGTCTTCACGGTCTACGCCATGCCCGAGGCGGCACTGCCGCTGGACGGAAACGCCTCGGGCGCGATGTTCGGCTTCTATGCCAACGCGATGGCGTTGGATCGGGCGGTGCTGACGGCGACCTATGGCCGCTAGGCTTGCAGCCGGTTGACGTAGCGTCTAGAGGGGCCGGAAAGGAGGCCCCTCCGTTGCGTTCCTTGGCTCGCGAGATCGACATCCCGCCCAGCTGGCTGGCGCTGCACATCGGCGCGGCCTGGATCTTGTCGTTGGTCTCGCCGGCCGTCTTCGGCGGCTGGGGCGCGGGCCTTGGAAAGCTTTTGGTCCTGATCGGCGTTGGGCTGATGGCCGCCGCCGTGGCGCAGATGGCGCTGGCGCGGACGACGGTGATCCCGCGCCGCAATCCGTCGTCTCTGGTGACCGGCGGGGTCTTCGCCTGGTCGCGCAACCCGATCTATCTGGCCGATGCGCTGATCCTGCTGGGCGCTGTCCTCTGGCTGGACGCGGTGCTGGCCCTTCCCCTGATCTTCAGTTTCGTCTGGCTGATCCAGTCCCGCTTCATTCGCGACGAGGAAGCGCGCCTGACCATGGCCTTCGGGCCAGAGTTCGACCTTTGGGCGGCGCGGACCCGTCGCTGGTTCGGGCGACGGGGGTAAATTGTGCTGCGGGCGCAAACGGGGTTTGAAATATTGTTGCGCGGTGATAAGTCCACTGGGTCAGTTTATGACTGCAAAACGACAAGCGGGGGATGCGGGTGAAGATAGGCGCTTTGACTGAGGTTTTCCCGGGCGAGAACCGGGTTGCGATGACGCCGGATTCGGCGGTGCAACTGGCGAAGCTGGGGCATGCGTCCTGCATCCAGTCCGGGGCGGGCGCGAAAGCCGGGTTCTCGGACGCGGCCTATGCGGCTGCGGGGGTCGAGGTGCTGCCGGATGCGGCCTCGGTGATCGCGGCGGCGGATGTGATCGTCAAGGTGCGGGGGCCGGATGCGACCGAGCTTGCCACCCTGTCGGACGGGCAGACGCTGATCTCGTTCTTCTGGCCCGCGCAGAATGCGGAACTTCTGGAAGCGGCGGCGAAGAAGAACCTCACCATCGTCGCGATGGACATGGTGCCGCGGATCAGCCGCGCGCAGAAGATGGACGCGCTGTCGTCGATGGCCAACATCGCGGGCTACCGCGCAGTGATCGAGGCCGGGAACAACTTTGGCCGCTTCTTCACCGGACAGGTGACCGCGGCAGGCAAGGTGCCACCCGCCAAGGTGCTGATCGTTGGCGCTGGCGTCGCGGGCCTTGCGGCCATCGGGACCTCGACCAGCCTTGGTGCAATCACGCTTGCCTTCGACGTGCGGCCCGAAGTGGCCGAGCAGATTGAATCGATGGGGGCGGAGTTCGTCTATCTGGACTTTGCCGAACAGGCGCAGGACGGCGCGGCGACGGGGGGCTATGCGGCGCCCTCGTCCCCCGAGTTCCGCGAGGCGCAGCTGAAGAAGTTCCGGGAACTGGCGCCGGACATGGACATCGTCATCACCACCGCGCTGATCCCGGGCCGGCCTGCGCCGAAGCTCTGGACCGAGGACATGGTCAAGATGATGAAGCCGGGCTCGGTCATCGTCGATCTGGCGGCCGAACGTGGCGGCAACTGCGACCTGACGGTTCCGGACCAGAAGATCGTCACCGACAATGGCGTGACCATCGTCGGCTACACCGACTTCCCCAGCCGGATGGCGGCACAGGCCTCGACGCTCTACTCCACCAACATCCGTCACATGCTGACGGACCTGACGCCCAAGAAGGACGGCATCATCCTGCACAACATGGAGGATGACGTGATCCGGGGCGCGACCGCGGCGCATATGGGGGCGGTCACCTATCCGCCGCCACCGCCGAAGGTGCAGGCCATCGCGGCCGCGAAACCGAAGGAGAAAGCCAAGGAGCTGACGCCCGAGGAACGCCGCGCCCAGGAAGTGGCTGCCTTCAAGGCGCAGACCCGGTCCCAAGTGGGCCTGCTCGCCATCGGCGGCGGCCTGATGCTGCTCGCGGGCCTTTACGCCCCGGCCAGCTTCATGAGCCACTTCATCGTCTTCGTGCTGGCGGTCTTCGTGGGCTTCCAGGTGATCTGGAACGTCTCGCATTCGCTGCACACGCCGCTGATGGCGGTGACGAACGCGATCTCGTCGATCATCATCCTGGGTGCCCTGATGCAGATCGGCTCGGGGTCCTTCCTCGTGATCCTGCTGGCCGCCCTTTCGGTCTTCATGGCCGGGATCAACATTTTCGGTGGCTTCATGGTCACCCGGCGCATGCTCGCCATGTTCCAGAAGTCGTAAGGGAGCGCGCGTCATGGCTTACGGATTTACCACGGCTGCCTATGTCGTTGCGGCTGTTCTCTTCATCCTCTCGCTGGGCGGGCTGTCCGGCCAGGAAAGCGCCAAGCGCGCGGTCTGGTACGGGATCGTCGGCATGGCGCTGGCGGTGGCGGCCACGCTTTACGGGCCGGGCTTCGGCCTCTGGTGGCTGTCGGTCGCCCTGATCGCGGGCGGCGGGGCCATCGGCTGGATCGTCGCCAAGCGCGTCCAGATGACCGAGATGCCGCAACTGGTGGCCGCGATGCACAGCCTCGTCGGCCTTGCGGCGGTGTTCATCGGCTTCAACACCCATATCGAGATGATCCGCATCGCCGGGATGGACGAGGCCGCGCGCTCTGCCTTGACCGGCTTTGCCGCGACCGTGGCGCACAAGACCGGGGTCGAGATCGCCATCCTGCGGATCGAGACCTTCCTGGGCGTCTTCATCGGCGCGGTGACCTTCACCGGCTCGGTCATCGCCTTCGGGAAACTGGCAGGCAAGGTTGACGGCAAGGCGACCAAGCTGCCGGGCGGGCATCTTCTGAACGCGGCGGCGGCGGCGATTTCGATCATCCTTCTGGTGGTCTACCTGCAGTCGGGCTCATCGCTGGCGCTGATCGTGATGACCTTGGCCGCGCTCTTCATCGGCTATCACCTGATCATGGGGATCGGCGGCGCGGACATGCCGGTCGTCGTTTCGATGCTGAACAGCTACTCGGGCTGGGCGGCGGCGGCGATCGGCTTTTCGCTGTCGAACGACCTTCTGATCGTCGTCGGCGCGCTGGTGGGTTCCTCGGGTGCGATCCTGTCCTACATCATGTGCAAGGCGATGAACCGGTCGTTCATCAGCGTGATTCTGGGCGGCTTTGGCGGCACCACCGGCCCGGCGATGGAAGTCACGGGCGAGCAGATCGCCATCGACGCCGAAGGTGTCGCGGCGGCGCTGAACGATGCCGACAGCATCATCATCATCCCGGGTTACGGCATGGCGGTGGCGCAGGCGCAGCAGTCGGTCAGCGAACTGACCCGCAAACTGCGCGCAAAGGGCAAGAACGTCCGCTTCGCGATCCACCCGGTCGCGGGGCGTCTGCCCGGCCACATGAACGTGCTTCTGGCCGAAGCGAAGGTCCCCTACGACATCGTGCTGGAGATGGACGAGATCAACGAGGACTTCCCAGAGACCGACGTGGCCATCGTCATCGGCTCGAACGACATCGTGAACCCCGCCGCGCAGGAAGACCCGAACAGCCCCATCGCCGGGATGCCGGTGCTGGAGTGCTGGAAGGCGAAGCAGGTCTTCGTTTCCAAGCGCGGGCAGGGGACGGGCTATTCGGGGATCGAGAACCCGCTGTTCTACAAGGAGAACACGCGGATGTTCTATGGCGATGCGAAGAAGTCGCTGGATGCCCTCTTGCCGATGATCGAGTGAAATAAGTAGGGCGGGCAAATTGCCCGCCCTTCCGTCTTATTCCTTCCGCGAGGCGCGCTTCCGCTCGTTCGGGTCAAGCTCGCGCTTCCGCAGGCGGATGATCTTCGGCGTCACCTCGACCAGCTCGTCGTCGTCGATATAGGCAATCGCCTCTTCCAGGCTCATCTTGATATGCGGGGTCAGGCGGACGGCTTCATCCGTTCCGCTCGCGCGGACGTTGGTCAGCTTCTTGCCTTTCAGCGGGTTCACTTCCAGGTCGTTGTCCCGGCTGTGTTCACCGATGATCATGCCGACATAGACCTGTTCCTGCGGGCCGATGAACATGCGGCCACGCTCTTCCAGGTTCCATAGGGCATAGGCCACGGACACCCCGGCCTCGGTCGAGATCAGCACGCCCTGGCGGCGACCCTGGATCGGGCCCTTGTGCGGCGCGTGACCGTGGAAGATGCGGTTCAGGACCCCTGTGCCGCGCGTGTCGGTCAGGAACTGGCCCTGGTAGCCGATCAGCCCACGGCTGGGCACATGCGCGATGATCCGTGTCTTGCCGACGCCCGCAGGCTTCATCTCCACAAGGTCGCCCTTGCGTTCGCCCGTCAGCTTGTCGATGACGGCACCCGAGTATTCGTCGTCGACGTCGACGATGACTTCCTCGATCGGCTCATGCCGGACGCCGTCCATATCCTTCATGATGACGCGCGGACGCGAGATCGACAGCTCGAACCCTTCGCGGCGCATGTTCTCGATCAGAACGCCCATCTGCAGTTCGCCGCGACCGGAGACCTCGAAAGCCTCGCCGCCGGGGGTGTCGGCGACCTTGATCGCGACGTTGACCTCGGCCTCTTTCATCAGCCGGTCGCGGATGACGCGGGATTGAACCTTGTTCCCGTCGCGTCCTGCCAGGGGCGAGTCGTTGATCCCGAAGGTCACAGTGATGGTCGGCGGGTCGATGGGCTGCGAGGGCAGCGCGGTATCAACCTCCAGCGCGCACAGCGTGTCGGCAACGGTGGCCTTGGTCATGCCGGCCAGGGTGACGATGTCGCCGGCAACAGCCTCATCAATCGCGGTCTGGGTCAGGCCGCGGAAGGCGAGGATCTTCGTGACGCGGAATTGTTCCAGCCGCTCGCCATCGCGCGACAGGGCCTTCAGCGAGGTGCCGGTGCCGATGCGACCGGATTCGACGCGGCCCGTCAGGATGCGGCCGAGGTAGGGGTCGGCGGAGAGGGTCGTGGCCAGCATCGAGAAGGGCTCGTCGACGCGGGCGAGGACCTTCGGCGCAGGCACATGGCGGACGATCAGGTCGAAGAGCGCCGACAGGTCCTTGCGCGGCCCGTCCAGCTCATTGTCGGCCCAACCGGCGCGGCCCGAGGCGTAGACATGGGGGAAGTCCAGCTGCTCATCCGTCGCGCCGAGGTTGGCGAAAAGGTCGAACACCTCGTTCAGCGCGCGGTCCGGTTCGGCGTCGGGCTTGTCGACCTTGTTCAGCACGACGATGGGGCGGAGGCCCAGAGCCAGCGCCTTGGTCAGCACGAACTTGGTTTGCGGCATCGGGCCTTCGGCGGCATCGACCAAGAGGCAGACCCCGTCCACCATGCTCAGGATCCGTTCCACCTCGCCGCCGAAATCGGCGTGGCCGGGGGTGTCGACGATGTTGATCCGCGTCCCGTTCCATTCGACCGAGGTGCACTTGGCCAGGATCGTGATCCCGCGTTCGCGCTCGATGTCGTTGGAATCCATGGCGCGTTCGGAAATCGCCTGGTTGTCGCGGAAGGCCCCCGACTGCTTGAGAAGCTCGTCCACCAGCGTGGTCTTGCCGTGGTCGACGTGGGCGATGATCGCGATGTTGCGCAGTTCCATGGGGTCCGTTCCTGTAGGGTTGGCGCGCCCTTACAGGAGTTTCGCGCGGCTGGCCAGAGGCTGTCAGGCGGCGATATAGCGGTCGCGGCGGTGGTTGACGGCCAGGAACAGCGAAAAGACGGCAGCGCCGAGAAAGCTGTAGGCCAGGGTGTCGAAGGGCAGGATCAGCGCGGCGGCGCCGAAGATCACCACGTCGGACAAAAGCTGCGCATGACCTGCCGGAAAGCCGGTGCGGTCCTGGAGTTCGATCCACAGGACCGACAGCCCGCCGAAACTGCCGCCGTGGCGGATGGCGGCAAGGGCCGCGATGCCGAAGAGCAGGCCGAAGAGGATGGCGGCCACGGTGGGCTCGATCCGGCCAAGTTCGATCCAGTTCGGCAGGACGGCGACGAGCGCGGAAAGTGCGGCAGTGGTGACCAGCGTCTTCAGGGCAAACTTCGCCCCCATCCTGCGCCAGGCGAGGCCGAGGAAGGGCAGGGTGACTGCGAAGTAGACGGCGGGGAAGGGCAGGCCGGTCATATGGGCGATCAGCACCGCAAGGCCGGTGGTCTGGCCGGTGACAAAACCCATATGGGTCAGGATATGCATGCCAAGCGCGGCCATGGTGACGCCGAAGGCGATGCCCTGGGCATCATCAAGACTGCTGTGGTGCGTGGCGGGTTTCATGGGTGCACTCTAGCATCGACCCGCCATTAGGTCAATATATATGACCTAATGGCATGCAACACCATTCCCAGGCCCGAATTGTCGATCAGTTGGCGACGAGCGACCTTGCTATCCAAGATTGTTGAAACACAACCAAAGAATGCATTAACGAAATTTTAGTAAAGTTTAATGCAGTCGAAAGAAATAAAATTCCAGACCTGTGAAACTTTCCCGGTGGACCGCTCGTATCTCTGAGCACGGATCGAATGAACGGTCCGGGATCGCGGGTCTGGCAAGGTGGGTCTGGGGCGTCACACCGGTCCACGGAAAGCCAAGGCGAACGGGGCCCGCCGGTCACCACGACGTTTGCGCAGAAAGGTGTTGCCATGTGGTTTGAAGCAATTGGAAAGGTAAAGCAGTCGCAGCCTGGAAAGTTCATCCTGGGCTGCACCGGCGCCTCTGCCATCATCCTTGCCGTCGGGTTGACGGCCGTTCCGGTTCAGGCTGGTCTGCTGGACGGGCTTGGTGTCGATGTCGATGTTGGCAAGGGCGGCGTCGACGTGGACGTTGACCTCGGTCCGGCCGATGTTGATGTCGATGTCGGGCTGGACCGGGGTGGCCTTGACGTCGGCGTGGACGTGGGCCTTGGCGGCGACGGCCCCGGAGGACCTGGAGTCAATCCTGGCGACCCGACGGGTCCTGGCGGTGTCATCGTCGATGACGACGGTCTGCGTCGGGCCGCGCGCAATGCCGTCGCGACGGGCGCCATGGCCTGTGCAAAGGACGGAAATGAGACCGCCTACAACGGCTTTCTGGTGCGCGACCGCAACGGCGCGGCTTTCGGCTGGATCCATGAGGCAACGGTTTCGCCCAACGGAAAGCTGGTTTCGGTCCGTCTGCAGACCTCCGGAAACTCCTGCTACAAGCTGTCGAACGCCAGCTTCCGCATCAAGGGTGACGAAGTCTGGACGAACGCCGACGCGATGAAATTCCGGTGAAATGAAAGGGCCCGGCGCAGCAGCGCCGGGCCCTGAAACTGAAGGCCGCGGGGTCTTAGCCCTTCAGCGCCTTGTTCAGGTATTCGTCCACCTTTTCCAGGTAGCCCATCGTGGTCAGCCACTTCTGGTCCGGCCCTACAAGGAGGGCGAGGTCCTTGGTCATCCAGCCATCTTCCACGGCGTCCACGGTGACCTTCTCCAGCGTGGTGGCGAAACGCATCAGCGCCTCGTTGTTGTCCAGCGTCGCGCGGTGCTTGAGGCCCCCGGTCCAGGCGTAGATCGACGCGATGGAGTTGGTCGAGGTCGCCTTGCCCTTCTGATGCTCACGGTAGTGGCGGGTGACGGTGCCGTGGGCGGCCTCGGCTTCGACGATCTTGCCATCGGGGGTCATCAGGACCGAGGTCATCAGACCCAGCGAACCGAAGCCCTGCGCCACGATGTCGGACTGCACGTCGCCGTCATAGTTCTTGCAGGCCCAGACATAGCCGCCCGACCATTTCAGCGCCGAGGCGACCATGTCGTCGATCAGGCGGTGTTCGTAGGTAATGCCCTTGGCCTTGAACTTGTCGGCGAATTCCGCGTCGAAGATCTGCTGGAAGATGTCCTTGAAGCGCCCGTCATAGGCCTTGAGGATGGTGTTCTTGGTCGACAGATACACCGGCACCCCGCGCTGGAGGCCGTAGTTCAGCGAGGCGCGGGCGAAGTCGGTGATGCTGTCGTCAAGGTTGTACATGCCCATGTAAACGCCGGCGGAGGGGGCCGAGTAGACGTCCTTCTCGATCACCGTGCCGTCGTCGCCGACGAATTTCATCGTGAGCTTCCCTTTGCCGGGGAACTTGAAGTCGGTCGCGCGGTACTGGTCGCCAAAGGCGTGGCGGCCGACGACGATGGGCTGGGTCCAGTGCGGCACCAGGCGCGGCACATTCTTGCAGATGATCGGCTCGCGGAAGATCACGCCGCCCAGGATGTTGCGGATCGTGCCGTTGGGCGATTTCCACATCTGCTTCAGGCCGAATTCCTCGACCCGCTGCTCGTCCGGGGTGATCGTCG
Source organism: Rhodobacter sp. SY28-1 (assembly GCF_005222785.1). Classification (GTDB taxonomy): domain Bacteria; phylum Pseudomonadota; class Alphaproteobacteria; order Rhodobacterales; family Rhodobacteraceae; genus Tabrizicola. The sequence continues at coordinate 353,385 of NZ_STGH01000003.1, forward strand.
CGCATTTGACGCCGACGCCGTACTCTTTGATCGCGTTCGCCGCGTCGATGGTGATCTGGTCGTCGGTGCGGTCCCGCTCTTCGATCCCGAGGTCGTAGTATTTCAGGTCGATGTCGAGGTAGGGCAGGATCAGCTTTTGCTTGATGAAGTCCCAGATGATCCGGGTCATCTCGTCGCCGTCGAGCTCGACGACGGGGTTGGCTACCTTGATCTTCGACATACGCGCCTCCTGTGGATTCGGTTGGAGGCTGCATAGCCGAAAAGCCACGGCTTGGGAAGTGCGGTATGCGATGGTATACCAAGGGATCGGTAGGGGGGCTAGGCCGTGATCACCTCAATAGGTGCGTAGGGGAAGTTCACGCCTGCCTCCTTGAGAGATGCAAGATGCGTCGCGACGTCGAGGCGAAAGTAGGCCGTTTGTCTAAAGGCGAACACCACCGGGGGTTCTGGCAAAGCGAAGCAAAGCCGGGTTGGTTCGATTTCCGATCGCACGTCGAATCCCACCGCACGGAGTTCGCGATCCGAGCCGTAGACCAATCCAGTTTCAAGGGGTTCAGGGCAGTCCTTTTGGGTTTCTTCACCCCGTTCTACCATCGTTCCATGAATGTGGTATTCGGGTTTTGGCACGCGCATGAAGGATGACTTCGCGTAGATGAGGGCGGAGTTGTCGGTGTTATGCCACTGTAAATGCTGACGCAGACGGCCAATCCGAAAGTCCCTAGACCTTTTGCCAAATGCTGCCGAAATCAACTGCACGTCGGAGATCGCCCCAATCGCAGATTCGCCGAGGAGTTCGAAGGCCTCTGAGGACAACAAGCAGAGATTGCACTGGCAGTCGAAGTAGAAGTGGAAGGGTCGAACAGCGTTTCGGGCAACGAGTTCCTTCGCTGGCGCAAGAAATTGCCGCCAGTCGCTACCCATGGGCGGATGCGGGTCGATACCCCAGTTGTCCGGGATACCACCCAGAAGACTCTTTTCCCAGTCGATTGTGATGCCGACGCGCCCAAGAACAGAGTCACTTACTTTTGACGCAACGTATCTTGAGGTCATTGATCCTCCGAGATATAGGCAAAAATGGCTGCATTACGCAAACCAGGGCCGGGCTTTCGCTCTGACCCACTCCCACAACGCAGGCGCGCCCTTGGCGATCTTGGAGCCTACGCGGGATTCCAGCTGGTCGTAGGTCACGTTGTAGGTCGCCCAGGTCCCACCGCCCGACATGAGGTTCGCCATCACCGGCTGGATGCGGTCGAGCGACTTGGCGAAACGTGCGTCGGCGGTCTCGGCGGCCTCGAACTCCTCCCAAAGCGTGCGCAGGCTGGTGGCAAGGTCGGGGGGCAACAGACCGAAGATGCGGTCGGCGGCTTTTGCCTCGGCGGCTTGCGTCTCGACGCTCGCATGCGCCTGGCCGTTCTGCGAATGGATCGGGACGTCGCCCACGTCGATCTCCACCAGGTCGTGGATCAACAGCATCCGGATCACCCGGTTGATGTCCACGCCCGGCCCGGCCTGATCGGCCAAGACCAGTGCATATAGCGCGAGGTGCCAGGAATGTTCGCCCGAGTTCTCCAGCCGCGACCCATCGACCGTGGTCGTGGCGCGCATGACATGTTTCAGCCGGTCGGCCTCGTTCAGGAAGGCGAACTGGGCCTCAAGCCGGTCGGTCACGGTCAATGACCAGAGCCGATCGGTTCGATCTCGGGCGGGGCTTCCGGAGCTTCGGGCGCGACACCGCCGCCCCGCTTGGCGGCGAGCGCGCGTTCCAGGAACTCGCGGCCCCGGCGTTCGGCCAGGCGGACGCGGATCGAGGTCATGTAGGCCTCCTGAAAGGTCGGCGAGGCCGCCATCAGGATCTCGCTGACCTTTTCGTAGAACCGGTCGTCGCCCAGTTCGGCCTCGGCGGCCAGCACGTCGTCGGCCAGCTTGTCGGCCATCATCTGCAGCGCGGACATTAGCGAGTGGCCTCCGTCATCCTCCGACGGACATAGTCGGAGACCGTCTGGATCATCGGTTGCATATGCGCCTCTTCGTCCTTGAAGAAGTGGTCTGCGCCCTCGATCTCGGTATGGGTGATGGTGATCCCCTTCTGCTCATGCAGCTTGTTCACCAGCGACTTGGTGTCCTTGGGCGGCGCGACCTTGTCGGCGGTGCCGTTGATGATCAGTCCCGAAGACGGGCAGGGGGCGAGGAAGGAGAAGTCGTAGAGGTTCGCGGGCGGCGCGACCGAGACGAAGCCGGTGATTTCCGGCCGCCGCATCAGCAGCTGCATGCCGATCCAGGCGCCGAAGCTGAACCCCGCGACCCAGCATTGCTTGGAGTTCTGGTTCATCGCCTGCAGGTAATCCAGCGCGCTGGCCGCATCCGACAGTTCGCCAATCCCCTGGTCGTATTCGCCCTGGCTGCGCCCGACACCGCGGAAGTTGAACCGCAGGACCGTGAAGCCCAGGTTGTAGAAGGCGTAGTGCAGGTTGTAGACAACCTTGTTGTTCATCGTCCCGCCATAGGCAGGGTGCGGGTGCAGCACGATGGCGATCGGCGCATCGCGGTCCTTCTGGGGATGGTAGCGGCCTTCCAGGCGTCCGTCGGGGCCGGCAAAGATAACCTCGGGCATTGGACTCTTCTCATGCAGGAGCGATTTCTTGACGCTTTCGCTCGGCTAAACTAGAACCGTTCTAAAGCGGGATCGGGCCGCAAAAGGCCGGACCCGACTTTTCGGGGCTTGACTGAGGTAATGTGCGCCGCGCGCGGCGTCAATGTGATTGCGATTCCCCGATGGGGAAGGGGGCGGCGATGAAACTATCGACCAAGGGGCGGTATGCGATGGTCGCGCTGGCGGATCTGGCGCTGGCCAAGGGCGACGATCTGGTCTCTCTCGCCGCGATCTCCAAGCGGCAGGACATCAGCCTGCCCTATCTGGAGCAGCTGTTCGTCAAGCTCCGCCGCGCCGGTCTGGTCGAGGCGGTGCGGGGGCCGGGCGGCGGCTACAAGCTGGCGCGCAGCCCGAACGAGATCCGGATCTCCGAAGTGATGGAGGCGGTCGAGGAAACCGTCGATGCCATGCACACCGGGGCCGGGGCAAGCGGAGGGCTGTCCGGGACCCGCGCGCAGTCGCTGACCAACCGGCTGTGGGAAAGCCTGTCCGCCAACGTCTATGTCTTCCTGCATCAGGTGCGCCTGTCGGATGTAGTGAAGAATGACCTGACGCCGTGCCCCGCCGTCCCGTCCCTGTTCCGCGTGGTGGATGAGGAATGACGCGCACCTACCTTGACTGGAACGCGACTGCGCCGCTGCGCCCCGAGGCGAAGGCGGCGATGATCGCGGCGATGGAGGTGGTGGGGAACCCGTCCTCGGTCCATGCCGAGGGGCGGGCGGCGAAGTCGCTGCTGGAAAAGTCGCGGGCGAAGATTGCGGCGGCCTTGGGGGCGGACGGGGCGGACATCGTCTTCACCTCCGGCGCGACCGAGGCGGCATCCTTGGCCTGCGCGGGCCGGGGGCTGGCCTGTGCGCCGGTCGAACACGATGCGGTCGCCGCGTGGTGTGAGGCTTCGCTGCCGGTGGATGCGCAGGGCAGGGTGACGGTCAGCGATCCGGGACGGACTGCGCTGCAACTGGCGAACTCCGAAACCGGGGTCCTGCAGGACCTTCCCCAAGGCCTTGCCGTCAGCGACCTGACCCAGGCCTTCGGCAAGGTGCCCTTTGCCTTCAACTGGCTTGGCTGCGACATGGGCCTTGTCAGCGCGCACAAGCTGGGTGGGCCGAAGGGCATTGGCGCGCTGGTGGTCCGGCAGGGGATCGACGTGCCCGCGCAGCTGAAGGGCGGTGGGCAGGAAATGGGGCGCCGCGCGGGGACCGAGAACCTGATCGGCATCGCAGGGTTTGCGGCTGCGGCCGAAGCTGCGGCGCGGGATCTGGCCAATGGCGTCTGGGACGAGGTTGCCGAACTTAGAAATATTCTAGAATCGGAGTTGTCCGCCGGATCAAAAGAAACTATTTCCGTCGGGAATGGTTCGCCTCGGCTGCCGAACACGCTGTGCCTGATCGCTCCGGGCTGGAAGGGCGAGACTCAGGTCATGGCGATGGACCTTGCAGGGTTCGCGGTTTCCGCGGGTTCGGCCTGTTCCAGCGGCAAGGTGCGGGCGAGCCGCGTCCTGACGGCGATGGGGTTCAATCCCGGGCTGGCGGGGCAGGCTATCCGGGTGTCGATCGGCCCCGGGGTAAGACAAGACGACGTGCTGCGGTTCGCCCAGATGTGGACCGCCGCCTATGCCAAGGCCCGCGCGCGGGCTGCCTGAAAGGAAACGCCGATGACCATGCTGGAAACTGTCGACGGAACCGAGGTGCGCGAAGGCGTGGACCGCGAGACGATCGAGACCGTCCAGGCGATGGCCGGCAAGTACAAGTACGGCTGGGAAACCGATATCGAGATGGACTATGCCCCGAAGGGGCTGAACGAGGATATTGTCCGACTTATCTCCCAGAAGAACGGCGAGCCGGAGTGGCTGCTGGACTGGCGTCTGGACGCTTACCGGCGCTGGGTCAAGATGGAAGAGCCGCGTTGGGCGATGCTGAACTATCCCGAGATCGACTACCAGGACCAGTTCTACTACGCGACGCCGAAAAGCATGGCGAAAAAGCCGAAGTCGCTGGACGAGGTCGATCCGAAGCTGCTCGCGACCTATGCCAAGCTAGGGATTCCCTTGAAGGAACAGATGCTTCTGGCCGGAGTTGAAGGTGAAGCCGAACCGCGCAAGGTGGCGGTGGATGCGGTCTTTGACTCGGTTTCGGTGGGGACAACCTTCAAGGCAGAGCTTGCCAAGGCGGGGGTGATCTTCTGTTCGATTTCCGAGGCCGTGCGCGAGCATCCGGAGCTTGTGAAGCAGTATCTCGGCTCTGTCGTGCCGCCGACCGACAACTTCTTCGCGACCCTGAACTCCGCCGTCTTCTCCGACGGCTCCTTCGTCTACATCCCGAAGGGCGTGAAATGCCCAATGGAGCTGTCGACCTATTTCCGCATCAACGCCGAAAACACCGGCCAGTTCGAACGCACCCTGATCGTCTGCGACGAGGGCGCCTATGTCAGCTACCTGGAAGGCTGCACCGCGCCAAAGCGTGACACCAATCAGTTGCACGCTGCCGTGGTGGAAATCGTGATCCTGAAGGACGCCGAGGTGAAGTATTCCACGGTGCAGAACTGGTATCCGGGCGATGAAAACGGGGTCGGCGGGATCTACAACTTCGTCACCAAGCGCGCCGATTGCCGGGGCGACCGGGCCAAGGTGATGTGGACCCAAGTGGAAACCGGGTCGGCGATCACCTGGAAATACCCGTCCTGCATCCTGCGGGGGGATGACAGCCAGGGCGAGTTCTACTCCATCGCCATCGCCAACAACGCCCAGCAGGCCGATACCGGGACCAAGATGATCCACCTGGGCAAGCGCACCAAGTCGCGGATCGTGTCGAAGGGGATTTCGGCGGGCCGGGCGCAGAACACCTATCGGGGGCTCGTCTCGATGCACCCCAAGGCCAAGGACAGCCGGAACTACACCCAGTGTGATAGTCTTCTGATCGGCGACAAATGCGGGGCGCACACGGTGCCTTACATCGAAGTGCGCAACAATTCCTCGCGCGTGGAGCATGAAGCGACCACCTCCAAGGTGGACGACGACCAGCTGTTCTACTGCCGCTCGCGCGGGATGGACGAAGAGGAAGCCGTCGCCCTGGTGGTGAACGGCTTCTGCAAGGAGGTCCTGCAGGCCCTGCCGATGGAATTCGCAATGGAGGCGCAAAGCCTGGTCGCGATCAGTCTGGAAGGCTCGGTCGGCTGACCTGTCCATGGCCCAGGCGCGCGCACAAGCAGAACCGGAGACGGAACGGCCCGAAGTCGTGCTGGTATCTGCCATGCGCAACGAAGGGCCGTTCGTGCTGGAATGGCTGGCCTATCACCGGGTGATCGGGGTGGACCGGGTGGTCATTGTCTCTAACGGGTCAACGGATGGATCGGATGACCTGCTGGCCGCGCTGGCGGCGGCGGGCGAGATCACCTTTCTGCGCACGACGCCCGGCTATGGGGTGGCCCCGCAGGATGCCGCTGTCCAGGCCTTCGAGGCCGAGGTCGGCTATACGCCCGGCGCATGGTATCTGTGGCTCGATGCTGACGAATTCCTGAATGTCCATGTCGGGGATCGCACCGTCCACGCGTTGGTGGACCGTGTGGGCCTGGCGGATGGCCTGATGCTGAACTGGCGTTTGTTCGGATCGAATGGCAATGACAGCTTTCCAGGGCGGTACGTCTCGGAAGACTTCATTGGCGCGTCGAAACTGGGCTTCGTTGCCAATCTGGAAACAAAGCCGATGTTCCGCGCGGGGGAGAAATTCGCGGGCTTTTCCGCCAATTCCGCCGGACTGCCGCGCCTTGTCGACGGGGCTGCGGTCAAGTCCGAGGATTGCCTGGGCGGCAACGGCCGACCCCTGGACCCGAACAACCCCCGCACGGCGCCCTGGCTGGACCGTCAGACCTACACGGGCCGCACCAACCTTGCCTCGCGGCGCGAATTCGGCTGGGACCTTGCGCAGATCAACCACTATTCGGTTCGCACGCCCGACCATTTCCGGCTGAAGGCGGCCCGGGGGCGGGGCATGGTCTCGACCGGCCCGCGCCGCCCGAATGTCCGCCACACGGCCGCCTATTTCGACCGCTTCGACCGCAACGAGGCCGAGGACCGCTCGATCCTGCACTGGGAGGCAGCGGTGACGCGTGAAATCGCCCGGCTGATGGCACTGCCCGGCGTGGCCGAGGCGAAGGCCACGGTCGATGCGCTGGTCGCGGCAGCTTTGGCCGAGATCGCGACCCAGACGGCGGAACCACTGGACGAAGGGTTGCTGGAACCCGCAACAAGGGTCATGCGCGGCATGGATGCAGAGATGGAACAGGAAGCCGAGGCCCCAAGCTTCGAGCTGACCTTCGCCCCGAAAGAGCGCCGCTTTCTGGTGCGCTACTACGAGGCGGCAACGACGATCCTTGAATATGGCAGCGGCGGGTCGACTGTGCTTGCCGCCAAGCTGGGCAAGACGGTGTTCACCGTGGAAAGCGACCAGGATTGGGCCGAACGCATGGCCCATCATGTGGCCAGCATCTCGGACAAGGCGCATGTCCACTGGGCCGATGTCGGCCCGACCGGACCCTGGGGCGTGCCGATGAAGCCCCGCGAGTTCCGCAAGTTCAGCGGTTATGCGCTGTCGGTCTGGGACCGCCCGGATTTCGAACAGCCGGATCTGGTGCTGATCGACGGCCGGTTCCGCGCGTCCTGCCTGGTGGCGGTTCTGCTGCGCGCGACAAAGCCCGTTACGGTGCTGTTCGATGATTACCTGAAGCGGGGCTATTACCACGGCGTCGAACGCCTGGCCCGCAAGGAAGAAACCGTGGGCCGCATGGCCCGCTTTACCGTCACGCCCGGCGCGATCCCGCCCGAGATGGCCACGCAGGCCATCGGCTGGTTCACCGATCCGCGCTGAAGTCAAAGGACAGGAAAAATGCTGGAAATCAAGAACCTGCACGTCAAACTTGAAGAAGAGGACAAGGTGATCCTCCGCGGGGTCGACCTCAAGATCGGCGCGGGCGAGGTCCATGCGATCATGGGACCGAACGGTTCTGGCAAGTCGACGCTGTCCTATGTCCTCTCGGGTCGCGACGGCTATGAAGTGACGGAAGGCTCGGCCACCTTGGACGGCCAGGAACTGCTTGAGATGGAACCCGAGGAACGTGCCGCGGCAGGCCTGTTCCTGGCCTTCCAGTACCCGGTCGAAATCCCCGGCGTCGGCAACATGACCTTCCTGCGGACGGCGGTGAACGCCCAACGGAAGGCGCGCGGCGAGGAGGAACTGTCCGCCGGCGACTTCCTGAAGATCGTGCGCGAAAAGGCCAAGACCCTGAAGATCGACGCCGAGATGCTGAAGCGTCCCGTGAATGTGGGCTTTTCGGGCGGTGAGAAAAAGCGCAACGAAATCCTGCAGATGGCCATGCTGGAGCCGCGCATGTGCATCCTGGACGAGACCGACTCTGGCCTCGATGTTGACGCGATGAAGCTGGTGGCCGACGGGGTCAACGCGCTCCGCAGCGAGGGGCGGTCCTTCCTGGTCATCACCCACTACCAGCGGCTTCTGGACCACATCAAGCCGGACGTCGTCCACATCATGGCGGCGGGGCGGATCATCAAGACCGGCGGGCCGGAACTGGCGCTGGAGGTCGAGAACAACGGCTATGCCGACATCCTGAGCGAGGTGGGCTGATGGCACTGCCGAAGGCGAAGGAAGACGCGCTGCAGGCGCGGCTGGCGGCTCTTCCGGCTGTGGTGGGCAAGGGCTGGCTGGCGGCGGCAAGGGCCGAGGCCTTGTCGCGCGTTACCGCAATGGGCCTGCCCGCCCGGCGTGACGAATACTGGCGCTACACCGACCCCACCAGCCTGAACGCGCCGCGGGCGCCGCTGGCCCACCGCTTCGACGCCAGCGACGAGGCCGCGCCCTTCGACGGGATGGACCGGGTCAAGATCGTCTTCGTGGATGGCGGCTTCGATGCTGCCGCCTCGGACGACCTGACCCTTGCGGGGGTGAGGATCGAGCGTCTGGCAGCGGCCGCCGGCAAGGATATCCACTGGGCGCAAGGGACCTATGGCGTGCTTGAGGCCCGGGGGCAGTCGCCCGTCGCCCGCCCGCTTGCGGCGCTGAACACGGCCTTTGCAACGGATGGCGTCCTGATTCATGTCACCGGCAAGGCTGCCAAGCCGGTTTCTCTGGTTTACATCCATGAATCAGAGACTTCCGACGCGATCCTCCACCATGTCGTCAAGCTCGACCCCGGCGCAGAGCTGACGCTGCTGGAAAACGGCCCGGCTGCCGCGCGGCTGTCCAAGGTGATGGAGGTCGACATCGCCGACGGTGCCAGCTTCCACCACATCCGTCTGCAGGGCCGCGACCACGAACGGCGCGCGGTGACCCATATCTTCGCCCGGCTGGGTGCGAAGTCCGAGCTTCGGTCCTTCACGCTGACGGCCAACGGGCGGTTGACCCGGAACGAGGCGGTGGTCGAATTGACCGGCGACGAAGGCCGGGCGCATCTGGCCGGGGCCACCGTCGGGGATGGTGAGTTCCACCACGACGACACCGTCTTCATCACCCATGACGCCGTGGCCTGCGAAAGTCGCCAGGTCTTCAAGAAGGTGTTGATGAACGGCGCGACGGGGGTGTTCCAGGGCAAGATCCTGGTCAAACCCGGCGCGCAGAAGACCGACGGCTACCAGATCAGCCAGTCGCTGCTTCTGGACGACGACAGCCAGTTTCTTGCGAAGCCGGAACTGGAAATCTACGCCGACGACGTGAAGTGCAGCCACGGCTCCACCTCGGGTGCCATCGACGAGACCGCGCTCTTCTACCTGCAATCTCGGGGCGTGCCACGTCGCACGGCGCAGGCGCTTCTGGTGCTCGCCTTCCTGGCCGAAGCGATCCAGGAGATTGCCGACGAGGACATCGCCGAGGATATCCGCGCCCGTCTTGAACGCTGGCTCGCCCGGCACGGCAGCAAGGGGTAGGGCGCGGGATGAGCGTTTCGACCGATCTGGTCGCCACCTGGCGGCGTCCCCGGGAAATCCTGCGCCAGCATCTGGCGCGCGGGCGGTCCGAGCCGTTTGCCTTCTCGCTCCTCCTCGTCTTCCTCGTGCTGGCCTTTGTCGGCCAGTGGCCTGCGGCGGCGCGAGATGCCTTCATCGCCAATGAACCCTCGGCCGCGCCGCGCATCCTGGCCCGGGCGCTTGCGGTTCTGGCGACGATCCCGCTGTGGTATGGCCTCGCGGCGCTTGGGCGGCTGGTGGGCAAGGCCATGGGCGGGCAGGGGACCTGGTACAGCGCGCGGATTGCCCTTTTCTGGGCGCTGGCGGTGATCGGGCCCTTGATGCTGTTGCAGGGGCTGGTGGCCGGGATGATCGGCCCCGGGCCCGCGCTGACGCTGGTCAGTGTCCTGACGGGTGCCGCTTTCCTGTGGCTCTGGGCCACGCTTCTGCACGAGGCCGAACGCGGATGACGCTGACCGACCGCATGATTTCCTTGGCGCAGCTGACGCTGCAGGACCCGAGGGCCGCCACCCGGGCGCTGCTTTCCGAAGGCATCCCGCTGCCCGCGCGGACGGCGGGGCTTCTGCTGGTCGCGGTCCTGTCCGCGTTGCTGGCCAGCCTTCAGCTTCGGCTCAGCCCGCAGGAACTGGACCCGATGAGCGCGTTGATGCTGGGCAGCCCCTTACGCGCGGCGGTTGTGCAATGGGCCTTCCTGGCTCTGTCGGTCGTCCTGATCCACCGCGTCGGCCGCGCCTTCGGCGGCAGCGGCAGCTTTCCTGATGCGCTGCTGATCGTGGTCTGGCTGCAATGCCTGACACTGGTCCTGCAACTCTTGCAACTGGTCGTCAACATGATCTCGCCCGCCCTGGCCGGGATCATCGGCCTGGGTGGCTTTGTCCTGTTTCTCTGGCTGATGGCCAGTTTCATCGCCGAATTGCACGGCTTCCGCTCGCGCGGACTGGTGTTCGCCGGAATGGTCGTGACGGCCTTCGCGGCGGGCTTGCTCATCGGTGTGGTGGTGATCGTCCTGATCGGGCCGGAGGCCCTGATGCCCAATGTATGACGTCCGGAAAATCCGCGCCGACTTCCCGATCCTGTCACGGCAGGTGAACGGCAAGCCCTTGGTCTATCTGGACAATGGCGCCAGTGCGCAGAAGCCGCAGGTGGTCATCGACGCGGTCACCCGGGCCTATTCGCACGAATACGCGAATGTTCACCGCGGGCTGCACTATCTGTCGAACCTTGCGACCGAGAAATACGAATCCACCCGTGGGGTGATCGCCAAGTTCCTGAATGCCGGGTCCGAGGACGAGATCGTCTTCACCACCGGCACGACCGAGGCGATCAACCTCGTCTCCTACGCCTGGGCCGCGCCCCGGTTCCAGCCGGGGGATGAGATCGTCCTCTCGGTGATGGAGCATCACGCCAACATCGTCCCCTGGCATTTCCTGCGCGAACGGCAGGGGGTGGTGCTGAAATGGGTCGAGGTGGACGCGAACGGCGATCTGGACCCGCAGGCAGTGATCGACGCGATCGGGCCGAAGACGCGGCTGGTGGCGGTGACCCACATGTCGAACGTGCTGGGCACCGTGGTCGATGTTGCCGCGATCTGCCGGGCCGCGCGGGAAAAGGGCGTGCCGGTGCTGGTCGATGGCTCACAGGCCGCGGTCCACATGCCCGTCGATGTCCAGGCGCTTGGCTGCGACTTCTACGCCATCACCGGCCACAAGCTCTATGGCCCGTCAGGCTCGGGTGGGGTTTACATCCGCCGCGAGCGGCAGGCCGAGATGCGCCCCTTCCTCGGTGGCGGCGACATGATCCGCGAGGTCACGCGCGACACCGTCACCTGGAACGACCCGCCGATGAAGTTCGAGGCCGGAACCCCCGGCATCGTCCAGCAGACCGGCTTGGGCGTCGCGCTGCAATACCTGATGGACCTTGGGATGCAGAACGTGGCCACACATGAACGCAGCTTGCGCGACTATGCCCGCGCCCGGCTGGCCGGTCTCAACTGGGTGAACGTGCAGGGGAATTCCGAGACGAAGGGGGCGATCTTCTCCTTCACCATGGAGGGCGCAGCCCATGCGCATGACATCTCCACCATCCTCGACAAGCGCGGCATCGCCGTCCGCGCAGGCACCCATTGCGCCATGCCGCTGATGGAGCATTTCGGGATCAGCGCCTCGTGCCGCGCCTCGTTCGGGCTGTACAACACGACCGAGGAGGTCGATGCCCTGATCAGCGCACTGGAACTCGCGCACGAACTGTTTGCCTGAACCGGGCGCAGCCTGACGGAAATATCTGGCAGGCCCCGTTGAATCCCCCGCATCACGCCTGTATAGACCGCCTCAGGCACCCGTAGCTCAGCTGGATAGAGTGCTGCCCTCCGAAGGCAGAGGTCACAGGTTCGAATCCTGTCGGGTGCGCCAATCTCCTTGAATGCGAAAAGATATGAATGTTACCCTTGCGTCGATGCAGGGCTCGTCGGTGCACGCGGCATCCGTCCCCTGATAGCTTTCGGGCGGCTGCGGGTGCGTCAAGCGGCCCTGGTCCCGCCAGATCAAACGTAGCGGAGGGCTTGGGATGATCGGCAGCCTCATTCGCACGACGGGCCTGGCCCTGTCTCTTGCCATGCTGTCGCCCCCTGCCAGTGCGGAACAGTCTGTCGTGCTGGCCTCGGACCCAGCAAGCCTGTTCCAGGACGCGCTGTCCCGTGCGCAGGCGGGCTCGACCGACTTCCAGGTTGTGCTGGGCGAACTGTTTGAAAAGGGGATTGGCACCGAACAGAACCTGGACGAGGCCTTTCGCTGGTATTCCGAGGCAGCGATGTCAGGCCATCCCGGCGCGCAGGCGCGGCTTGGCGTCTTATTCATGGACGGCAAGGGCACGGCGCAGGACTACGGACCCGGCGTCGATCTCCTGACACGCGCGATGGAAATGGGCGAACCGCTTGCAATCGCTAGGCTCGGTCTGGCGCATGTCCATGGACATGGTGTTCCTGCGGACCCGCAGCTTGGCATGCAGATGCTGGCAAAGGCATCCGAAAAGGGAAACGGCGCGGCAGCTTATGAGCTTGCCAAGATCCACCTGTTCGGCTCTGCCGGCACGATCGACAAGTCCGAGGCGAAAAAGTGGTTCCAGATTTCGGCCAACCTTGGCTTTCCGAACGGCCAGTATGTCTATGGCCGTGACTACGTGTCCGACCCAGTGGAACGGCTTCGGCTGACCTTCCTTGCCGCTCACGGTGGACAGCGCCATGCGCAGTATGATGTCGGACAGCATTTCCTGAACCGGACCACGCCCCCCGCTGATCAGAACGAAGCGGTGAAGTGGTTCAGGCTTGCTGCGTTGAACGGCAACCAAATGGGCAATCAGGCCCTGTTCAAGCTTGGCCTGCCAGACGTGAATGGCAACATGCCAATCAATTCGACCGTACCCTCGACGGCCGTGCCCGAAGCGCAGGATGCGGACGAACTGATCGCGTTTCTCTTCGTGGCCGGGGTTTCGGCGGTCGTCCTTTCGGCCCTGAATGGCGGTGATCAATCCGCGTCGGATGCGTCCTCATACGAGGAAGAACTCTACTGCAATTACGGCGAGATCGACATGGGCGGCTACTGCGCGCCGCCGATCTGCGGCTATGGCGAGTTCAATGCGGGAGGTTTCTGCATGTCCTATCCGGACGATTGGATGGGAGGAAACTGAGGCCGGGGTCGCGAAGGGGCAGGGTGGACGCGACTGCCATCCCGGTCATCGCGTGTCGGAGGTTTGCTTCGGGTCTGGACATTCCTTTGCGGCACAAGCGATACCTCAGACCCGAACCCTAGCCCGGACCCGACTCTTGCCGCCATTGGCCCGAATAGCCGCCGGACTTGCCCTTGGAACACTGGGCGGCCTTGTGTTCTACCTCCTGAACCTGCCGCTCCCCTGGATGCTGGGCGCGCTCTTTGCCACCATGGTCGCTTCGGTCGCGGGGGCTCCGGTGCTGGGTCCGACGCGTCTGCGCCCCGCCATCGTCGCGATCATTGGTGTCCTGCTCGGCTCGCGCTTCACGCCCGGCGTTGTGGAACAGGCCGGAGAGGCGCTGGTCACGCTGGCGATCCTTGTCGTCTATCTCGGGGCCGTCACGCTGGTCGTGGTCCCCTTCTACCGCTTCGTGGGCCGACAGGACTGGACGACAGCCTATTTCGCGGGCATGCCCGGTGGTCTGTCCGAGATGATCGAGATGGGCGAGGCGCGGGGTGCCAATGTGCCCGCAATCGTGCTGGCGCATTCCCTGCGCATCGTCGTCACCATCGCGCTGATGGCCTTCCTGTTCCGGGTGGTTCTGGACCACGACGTCGGCGGTTCGGTCGCTGCGGCCGGTCCGCCTATCGGAGTGCTTGACGCCATCCTGCTTGCCGCCTCCGCCCTTCTGGGTGCGATCCTCGGCATCAAGTTGCGCCTGCCCGCGCCGACATTCCTTGGGCCATTGATCCTGTCCGCCGCCGCGCATCTGTCCGGTCTTACCGAAAGCGCCCCGCCTTCCCTGCTGGTCATCGCCGCGCAGGTGGTGCTGGGCACCATCCTTGGGTGCCGCTTTCTTGGCATTGCGCCGGTGATGCTGTGGAAGGCGGGTCTGCTCAGCCTGGGCTCGACCGTGCTGACCCTTGCGCTTGCCGTGGTGGCGGGCCTTGCGATGCGGGCCGGGGCAGGGGTCGATCTGGAGCAGGCGCTTCTTGCTCTGGCACCAGGCGGGCTGACCGAGATGGGACTGATGGCGCTTGCCATCCAGGCGGATGTGGCCTTTGTGGCGCTGCACCATGTCGTCCGCATATTGATCGTCATCGTTCTCGCGCCAGTGTTTTCACGCCTGCTTCCCGGCAGGACCTAGCCCCCGCAGACAGGTTTCTGTGCCCTTGGCTCTTGTCTACTTGCAAATGCTTCTCATTTACATTCTACTGTTTCAGAAGCTTCCGGAGGCCAAATGCTGCTGACCCGTCGACTGCTTGTGCTTGCCACCCTTCTTGTTCCGTTGCCCGCCTTCGCGCAGGAGCCGCTGAAGGTCGTCACCACTTTCACCGTGATCGCCGACATGGCTCGCAACGTCGCGGGCGAAGGGGTCGAGATCGTTTCGGTCACCAAGCCCGGGGCGGAAATCCACGGCTATGAACCGACCCCACAGGACATCGTCGGGGCGGCGGATGCCGACCTTGTGCTGTGGAACGGGCTGGGTCTGGAGCGCTGGTTCGAACAGTTCCTGACCAATCTCGGCGAGGTTCCTTCTGCCACCCTGTCCGACGGGATCGAGCCGATCTCGATCACCGGGGGCGATTATGACGGCCGCCCGAACCCGCATGCCTGGATGAGCGTCGACAACGCCCTGATCTATGTCGACAACATCCAGAAGGCGCTGGCGCAGGTCGATCCCGCCAATGCCGCGACCTATGCAGCCAATGCCGCGGCCTACAAGGCCAAGCTCTCGGCCGCGCTTGACCCCCTGAAGGCGCAGATCGCGGCACTGCCCGAACAGAGCCGTTGGCTCACGACCTGCGAGGGTGCGTTCAGCTATCTCGCCCGCGACCTTGGACTGCAGGAACTATACCTGTGGCCGATCAACGCCGATCAGCAAGGTACGCCGCGTCAGGTCCAGGCGGTGATCGACGGGGTCCGCGAACACCAAATCCCGGCAGTCTTCTGCGAAAGCACCGTGTCCTCCGCGCCGGCCGAACAGGTCGCCCGCGAAACCGGCGCGGCCTTCGGCGGGGTCCTTTATGTCGACAGTCTTTCCGCTGGCGACGGGCCGGTGCCGACCTATCTCGACCTTCTGAAAGTCACCACCGAAACCATCGCCAAGGGCCTGACCCCGGCGAACTGAGGGCATGATGCGCGACGATACGCGGGACACTTTGGCCAGCGAAGGCATCTTCGCCGAAGGCGTCACCGTCACCTACCGCAACGGGCTGACCGCGCTTACCGATGCCAGCTTTGCCATCCCGCAGGGCACGATCACCGCATTGGTGGGTGTGAACGGCGCGGGCAAGTCCACGCTGTTCAAGGCGATCATGGGCTTTGTCCCCGTCGCGCGCGGCACGATCCGGCTTCTGGGCCTGCCGGTCCGCGACGCGCTGCGGCGGAACCTCGTGGCTTACGTTCCGCAGGCCGAAGAGGTGGACTGGTCCTTCCCCGTCCTCGTCGAGGACGTGGTGATGATGGGTCGCTACGGCCATATGGGCCTCCTCCGCCGCCCCTCCGCGCAGGATCGCGCCAAGGTCGATGAGGCTCTGGCGCGGGTCGGGCTGACCGACCTTCGCCACCGCCAGATCGGCGAGTTGTCGGGCGGCCAGAAGAAGCGCGTCTTCCTCGCCCGCGCCCTGGCGCAGGAAGGGCGGATCATCCTTCTCGATGAACCCTTCACCGGCGTCGACGTGAAGACCGAGGACCAGATCATCGACCTCTTGCGCGCCTTGCGCGACGAGGGGCATGTTATGCTCGTCTCGACCCACAACCTCGGCTCGGTCCCCGATTTCTGCGACCGGACCGTGCTGGTCAAAGGGACGGTCCTGGCTTACGGCCCGACCGAGACCACTTTCACCCGCGAGAACCTGGAACGCGCCTTCGGCGGGGTCCTTCGTCACTTCACCTTGGGCGGCAGCGATCTGCACGACGATGACGATACCCGCGAGATCAGCATCCTGACCGACGACGAACGCCCCTTCGTCCAGTATGGCCGGAAGGGCGACTGATGCTTGCCCATGTCCCAAATACTCCCACCAGAGGCGCCCCGAGCTGGTTTGCGTCCCTCCCGCAAAACAGCGAGACAAAAGGCCTGCGCGCCAGCGCTCCTTTCGAAAACCGTCCCCACCCACGGGCGGCGCGCGATGCTTGAGCCCTTCGCCTACAGCTACATGACCAACGCGATGTGGGTCTCGGCCCTCGTCGGCGGCGTCTGCGGGTTTCTCTCGGCCTATCTCATGCTGAAAGGCTGGTCGCTGATCGGCGACGCGCTGTCCCATTCCGTCGTTCCCGGCGTGGCCGGGGCCTATATCTTCGGCCTCCCCTTTGCCTTGGGCGCCTTCCTCTCGGGTGGCCTCGCCGCCGCGGCCATGCTGTTTCTTTCCAGCCGCACCGGGCTCAAGACCGACACGGTGATCGGCCTCATCTTCACCTCGTTCTTCGGGCTTGGCCTGTTCCTCATCTCGGTCTACCCGACCAGCGTTTCGATCCAGACCATCATCATGGGCAACGTGCTGGCGATCTCGCCCGGCGACACGCTGCAGCTGGTCCTGATCGGAGCCATCTCGGCCGCCGTCCTTCTGGTCCTGTGGAAAGACCTGATGGTCACCTTCTTCGACGAGGCCCACGCCCGCACCATCGGCCTGCGCCCTGACCTCTTGAAGGTGATCTTCTTCACCCTCCTGTCGGCCAGCACGGTCGCGGCCATGCAGACGGTCGGGGCCTTCCTCGTCGTCGCCATGGTCGTGACCCCCGGCGCCACGGCCTACCTGCTGACCGACCGCTTTCCCCGCCTCTTGACCCTTGCCGCCACGATCGGGGCCGCGACGGGGTTTGTCGGGGCCTATCTCTCCTACTTCCTCGACGGCGCGACGGGGGGCGTCATCGTCCTTCTCCAGACCAGCCTCTTCGCGCTGGCCTTCCTTTTTGCCCCGAAACACGGGCTTCTGGCCGCCAAGCGCCGGGCGAGGGCCGCATGACCGAGGCGCTTCTCCAGCCCTTCCAGTTCCCCTTCATGCAGAACGCGTTCTGGATCGCGCTGATTATCGCGCCACCCTGCGCACTTTTGTCCTGCTTTCTGGTGCTGAAGGGCTGGGCGCTGATGGGTGACGCCGTCAGCCATGCCGTCCTGCCCGGGATCGTGCTGGCCTACATGACCGGCCTGCCGCTCCTTTTCGGAGCTTTCGCCGCCGGCCTCGGCTCGGCACTTCTGACCGGCTATCTGGCCGACAACAGCCGCATCAAGCGCGACACTGCGATGGGGGTGGTCTTCTCTGGCATGTTCGCTCTGGGCGTCGTCCTCTACACCGCCTTCCCGACTGAATGGCACCTCGACCACATCCTCTTCGGCAACATGCTGGGGGTAGGGGGGCAGGACCTGCTCACCTCGGCACTGATTGCCGGGCCGGTCACGCTGATCCTCGGCCTGAAGTGGCGCGACCTGATGCTGCACGCCTTCGACCCCGCGCAGGCGCAGGTCTCGGGCCTCAGGACCGGGCTTCTGCACTACGGGCTCTTGGCGATCCTTGCCCTGACCATCGTTGCCACGCTCACCTCGGTCGGGCTGATCCTCGCCATCGGCCTGCTGATCGCCCCGGGGGCGATCGCCTTCCTTCTGGTGCGCAGCTTTGGCGCGATGCTGGTCGTGGCCATCCTCGTCTGCCTCTTCGCCATGGTTGCCGGCGTCTACCTGTCGTTCCATCTCGACAGCGCCCCGGCCCCGACCGTGATCCTGATCCTGACCACGCTGTTCCTCATCGCCTTCCTGCGCCGCAGCCTTCTGGCCCGCCGGGCCTGATCCGGCTTTACGAAGCCGCTTCCTCCCCTTACCCATGTCCGGGCGCAGGATCGGCGAGCCATGACCCAACAGCCCACCAACATGACCCGTGCCATCGACCAGGCGCTTGCCCGGCTCCAGGCCCAGCCACCGACCCCGCAGCGGCTGGAGGCGCAGTTGCGGCAGCTGGCGAAATGGCGGTCGATCGTGCTGGCCAACACGCTTCTGGCGCAAAGCGGCGGCACCATCCCGGCAGGCCCGTTCCAGGGTCTGCGCTACGCCACCGAAGCCTCGGAGGGCGGCCGTGCGCCCCGGCTTCTGGGCGCCTACGAGGCGAGCCTGCATCAGGTCATCGAAACCGTCATCGCGCGGGCTTACCCCCAGGTCGTCGATATCGGCTGCGCCGAAGGCTATTACGCCGTGGGCCTTGCGCGACGGATGCCGGGCACCACGGTCCACGCCCGCGACAGCGACCCGCGCGCCCGCACGCTTTGTGCCGACCTCGCCAAGGCGAATGGCGTGGCGGACCGGGTGCGCATTGGGCCCGAGGTCTCCCATGCCGATCTGGCACTTTGCGCGGATGCCCCGACCTTCGTCTTCTGCGACATTGAAGGGGCGGAAGGCGCGCTGCTTGACCCCGCGCGCGCGCCCGCGCTGGTCGAGGCCGACCTCCTTGTCGAGGTTCACGAAGGCATGCGCCCGGGCCTGCTGGCCACCCTGACCGCGCGGTTTGCCCCCAGCCACCGCGTGACGCGGATCGACCGGGCGCTGCGGCCCGACCTGCTGCCGGACTGGACCGAAACCTTGTCCGACCTTGACCGCCTGCTCCTTCTCTGGGAATGGCGGGCCACGCCCACGCCCTGGCTCTGGATGGAACGCCGCTGATGACTGCGAAATCGCCTGCCGCGAACGCCGCGATCTGGTTTTCCACCGACGGCTACGACCCGGTGAAGAAGGGGATCAACGGGCGCCGCGTTGCTGGCGAAAGCTTCCTGCGCGGCTTCTTCGCCCATGCCGAGGTGACGGAATTCGTCTCGCTTGCCCATTCCCAGGCCGATCACGCGGCCTTTGCCGAATTCGCGCGGTCGGCCGGGGTCACCAAACCCCTGCGGCCAGTCCGGCTGGACGCGGCCGCCGCCATGGCCCCGGTCGAGGTCCTGCACTATCCCGCCCCGATCCCGCCGATGGAATGCTGGCGGCGCTCGGTCCATGGCGCGGCAGCCTGGGCGATCAGCGGGATCACCCATACGACGGCCACCCGCAACGTGATGCAGGCGGTCTTCGATCTGCGCTCGGCCCCGCAGATGCCGTGGGATGCGCTGATCTGCACCTCGAACGCCGTGCAGGCCTCGATGCGGCGTCTGATGGAACTGGCCGAAAGCCATCTTGCCGAACGCTATCCCGGCGCGACGCTGCCCGCCCGTCCGCTGTTGCCGGTGATCCCCCTTGGCATCACCTGCGACGCCTTCCTGCCCGATGCCGCCTTGGGTCAGGCGATGCGCGACCGGATCGGTGCCGCAGCCGGGGATGTGGTCGCCGTCACCATTGCCCGCATGACCCCGGATGAAAAGTTCGACCCGATGCCCTTGTTCCTGGCCATGGAACAGGCCGCAGCCGAGGTTCGCGCCTTTGGCGGCGGGAAGCTGCATCTCGTCTTCTGCGGCCAGTTCCGCGAGACCGGCTGGGTCGAGATCTATGCCAAGGCCGCCGCCCGCCTGATGCCGTCCTGCGGCTATCACCTCCTCGATGGGGCCAGCCCCGAGGACCGCAAGGCCACCCTGTCGGGCGGCGACATCTTCGTCTTCCCGATCGACAACCTGCAGGAAACCTTCGGCCTGGCCCCCATCGAGGCGATGGCGGCCGGCCTGCCGGTGATCGTCACCGACTGGGACGGAATGAAGGACACGGTCACACCCGACGTGGGCTTCCGCATTCCGACCGAACTGCCGCGCGCGGGGCTCTCGACCTATGTCACCCAGCGCTACATGGGCGGCACCGATTCCTATGTGCAATACGTCAGCCAGATGTCGGCAATGACCAGCTTTGACGTGGGCGCCTTTGCCCGGGCACTGGTGACGCTGGCCACCGATGCCGATCTGCGGGCGCAGATGGGCGCGATGGGGCAGGCACGGGCGCGGGCGCTTTATGACTGGAAACAGGTGATCCCGCAGTTCCAGGCGCTCTGGGCCGAACAGGTCGCGATGCTTGGCCATGCGCGCAGAACCGGCGGTCCCGCGGTCGCGCCGCGCGATCCCGCGCTGGTCCCGGTCGGCCCGGCGGTGGAAGAGATGTTCGCGGCCTATCCCACCACCCGCGCCCCTGCGACCCGTCGCCTGCGTGCGGTGGCCACCGGCAGCCGCCCCGGCCCGCGCGAAACCTTCGATTTGCGCAACTACGCCTCGCGTCGCCGCCTGCTGGACGACCCGGCCCGGATCGAGGCGGTCCTCAAGGCCATCGCTGCCGCCGGACCGAACGGCGCGACCGAGGCCGAGATTGCCGCAACCCTGCGCTATCCTGTCGCCTCCGTCGCCCGCGCTGTGCTTTGGCTGCTGAAATACAACTTCCTGGTGGAGATCCCATGACCCCCCGTTCGATCCTGATCACCGGCGCAGGCGCTGGCATCGGCCGCGCCACCGCGCGCGCCTTCATCGAGGCCGGCTGGGAGGTCAGCCTTCTGGGCCGCCGCCGCGCGGCGCTGGAGGAGACCGCCGCAGGCGCCCCGGTCCGCATCCTCACCGCCGATGTCGGCGACCCGGCCGAGGTCGAGGCCGCCTTTGCCGAACTGCCGCGGCTGGATGTCCTGTTCAACAACGCGGGCATCTCGGCCCCCGGTGCCCCCATCGACGAAATCCCGGTCGAGACCTGGCTGGAGGTCAGCCGCACCAACATCACCGGCATGTTCCTTTGCGCTCGCGCCGCCTTCGGCCTGATGCGCCGGCAGGCCCCGCGAGGCGGGCGGATCATCAACAACGGCTCGATCTCGGCCCATGTCCCGCGCCCTGGATCGGTGCCCTACACGATGTCGAAACACGCAGTCACCGGCCTGACCCGCACCCTCGGCCTTGACGGTCGCGCCTACGACATCGCCTGCGCGCAGATCGACATCGGCAATGCGCTGACCGACATGGCAGCGAAATTCCAGACCGGCGTGCCCCAGGCCGACGGCAGCATCCGGGTGGAACCGGTGATGGATGTGGATCATGTGGCAGCGATGGTCCTGCACATGGCCAGCCTGCCGTTGGAGGTGAACACCCCCTTCGTGACGATCATGGCGCGGGACATGCCCTATATCGGGCGCGGCTAAGCGGCTTCGGAAAACAGCTTGGGCAGGCAGGACAACAGCCCTACCGTGCGCTGGTCGCGGATCGCGTAATAGATCGCCTTGCCTGCGCGGCGGGTCGTGACCAGACCTTCCAGCCGCAGCCGCGCCAGTTGCTGGCTGACCGCCGCCTGGCGCTGCCCGATCAGCGCTTCCAGCTCGCTCACCGACTTCTCGCCCTCGGCCAGATGGCACAGAATCAGCAGCCGGCCTTCGTGGCTCAGTGCCTTCATCAGCGCCGCCGCCGGCTCGGCATGATCCGCCAGCGCCGTCGCCAGCGACCGTCCGCCGTCGTGCAGCCCGGTTGCGAAGTCACGCCCCCCATCCAAAGCAGCAGAGTCACTCCGATCCAGGGACATCGCGCATCCTCACACAACCAAACATTGCAAAACGATAGCATGATTATCGCGTAGTCACGACTGCCCCTTGCCGATGATTTTTGCTCCGGGCAAGGTTCCGCCTAAGACCGGGAAAGTCCGCCGACGGCCTGTTCCCGCACCGCCCCACGCAAAGGACCCAAGGATGCTCCGCCCGTCTGCCTTCACCGCCCCCGGCCGCTTCTGGCGCGGCAACCTGCACACCCATTCCACCAATTCCGACGGGGTCCTGCCGCCCGAAGAAGTCTGCCGCCGCTACAAGGCCGAGGGTTATGATTTCCTGGCGCTGACCGACCACTTCATCGGCATCTACGGCTATCCGATGACCGACACGCGCCCCTACCGCGACGCGGGCTTCACCACCCTCATCGGGGCCGAACTGCACTCGGGCGCGCAATCGAATGGCGAGCTTTGGCACATCCTCGCCGTCGGCCTGCCGCATGACTTCGCCCCCCCCACGACCACCAGCTTCATCGCCGAACCGGGGCAGGAGACCGGGCCGGACATCGCCGCCCGCGCCGTCGCCGCCGGGGCCTTCGTCGCCATCGCCCATCCGCAATGGTCCGGCCTGACGCTGGCTGACGCGCGGACCATCGATGCGGCCCATGCCGTGGAAATCTACAATCACGGCTGCGCCACCGGCTGTGACCGGCCGGACGGGGCGGGTATTGCCGACCTGTTGCTGACCGAAGGCCGCAAACTAAGCCTGATCGCCACCGACGACGCACATTTCTCGGAGCCCGACCATTTCGGCGGCTGGGTCATGGTGAAAGCCACCGAGAACACGCCCGAGGCGCTGCTTGCCGCGCTGAAACGGGGGGATTTCTATTCGTCGCAGGGGCCAGAGATTCGCGATGTCAGGATCGAGGGGGAAACGGCCATCGTCGAATGCTCCGCCGCGGCGTCGGTCGTGGCGATGGGCTGGGGCACCGGCGCCAAGGGGGTGCACGGCCATTCGATGACCCGCGCCGAAGTGCCGCTGGACCGCCTGCTTGGCAGTCCCTGGATCAGGATTTCCGTGATCGACGCCGCCGGAAAGCGGGCGTGGTCGAACCCGATCTGGCGCGAGGCCGGGAAGAACCCGCGCATCCTGTAGCCCGGCACCGATCCCGGCGCCAAGGCATCCTCATGTGCCCCGGACGGGGCAGGGCGCAAGGCCCGGTTCAGGCGGCCTTGCGCGCGTAGAACAGCGGAACGGTCTTTTTCGACTGGTCGATCCGCAGGTTGCCAAACCGCTCCAGCGTCGGGTCTTCCGTGCGTTGCATCGCCCGTACGCACCAGGCCAGCAAAAGTCTTGAACGGGTCATCGGACTCTCCCTTTCCGTGTTGCCGTAGCGAGTATTGATACTCCACAGGTTGTGCGTCAAAGGACCATTTCATGGTCTTTCCAAGATACCTGATGGCGAGAATGAGGAATGAGGCCGGCCCCGCGACGGTTAACCAGATCCCATCCGGTTGTCGCCTTCTGGTTGTCAAACCCAATGGCCCGCGCCCCGATCAGTCCTTGCACCCGCTTTCGCTGCGGCCCAGACTGGTCCCCAGCCAAGGATCATCCGATGCCCGACCGCGCCATGATCACTCAGCCGCAGGCATATTTCGACCAGGGCTGCGGCCGCTGCGACCGCTTTGCCACGCCCGACTGCTCGACGCGGGCCTGGCTCAAGGGTCTCCTCACCCTTCGCCGCATCTGCCGCGACGCCGGTCTGACCGAAGTCGCGAAATGGGGCCATCCCTGCTACATGCACGCGGGCCGCAACATCGCGATCATGGGCGCCTTCCGCGGTGATTACCGGCTGACCTTCATGAATGCAGCGCTCTTGAAGGACTCCGAAGGCCTGTTGGAAAGGCAGGGCCCCAACACGAAGCAGCCCGACTGCATCCGCTTTACTGATACCGACGCCCCGACGCGCCTTGAACCCGCTATCCGGGCCTATCTGGCCGAGGCGATGGCTTACGCCGACCAAGGCCTTCTGCCGCCGAAAGAGCCGAACGATGTCCCGCTCCCCGATGAACTTGTCGAGGCCTTGGACGGCGACCCCGACCTGGCCGAGGCCTTCGCCGCCCTTACCCCCGGACGACAGAAAAGCTGGGCCTTCCAGATTGGCTCGGCGAAGACCGCCGCGACCCGCGTTTCGCGCATCGAAAAGGGCCGCGCGAAGATCATGGCCGGGGAGGGCGCGACCGACCGCTGAAGACCCGCGCCTCGCTGCGCCTCTGTGCCCACCAGGGTTCGGCGTGCGACAGGAACAGCTCGGCGCAGAGGGCAGCGATCTCATCGGGTGTCTGGGCCGCGGAACGGCGCAGGACGGCGATCTCGGGGTCGTAGACAAACCATCGGTCGCCCTGGATGGCACCAAGCCGGACCCATCCCCTGGTCTGATGGAACCGCAGCTTGTCAGGAGCGACCTTCGGCAGAAGAAGCGACGTCCACCAGCGGCGGTCGGCCTGCCCCAGGTTTACGCAGAAGCAGCCCCCCTCGCGCCCGAACTGAAAGGTCACGAGGTCCACGAAACCCGCATCCTCACGGTAGAAATGCGGGAAGGTTCCCTGAAACCCCATGTCCCGCAAGACCGGCACGCAGGACCGCTTCAGGACCGCAATCATTTCCGCCCGGTCGGTCATCGCATGTCTGCCCCTGCCTTGCCTGCGGCAGAATTAACACCACCTGAAGGTCCGCGGGCAAGTCATTGATATTGCTGGTCAGGGCAAGTTGACCACGCGTGGACAGGTCCTAGTTCCCCAGGATCCGCGGGAGACGCAGCCCGTGCTCCTTGGCGCAGGCGATGGCCGTCTCGTACCCCGCATCGGCATGCCGCCAGACGCCCGAGGCCGGGTCGTTCCACAGCACCCTTTCCAGCCGTTTCGCCGCCTCCGGCGTCCCGTCCGCCAGGATCACCACGCCCGCGTGCTGGCTGAACCCCATGCCAACCCCGCCGCCGTGATGGAGGGAAACCCAGGTCGCCCCCGAGGCCGTGTTGACCAGCGCATTCAGAAGCGGCCAATCAGACACCGCGTCCGACCCGTCCCGCATCGCCTCGGTCTCCCGGTTCGGCGAGGCGACCGACCCCGAATCCAGATGATCCCGCCCGATCACGATGGGCGCCTTCAATTCGCCCGAGGCGACCATCTCGTTGAACATCAGCCCCGCTTGGTGCCGGTCCCCCAGACCGATCCAGCAGATGCGGGCCGGAAGTCCCTGGAACGCGATCCGCTCCCCCGCCATGTCCAGCCAGCGGTGCAGGTGAGCGTTGTCCGGAAACAGCCGCTTCATCGCCGCGTCGGTCTTCCTGATATCCTCCGGATCGCCCGACAGCGCCACCCAGCGGAATGGCCCGATCCCCTTGCAGAAAAGCGGGCGGATATAGGCCGGGACAAAGCCCGGGAAGGCGAAGGCGTTCTCGAACCCTTCCTCCTTCGCGACCTGCCGGATGTTGTTGCCATAATCCAGCGTCGGCACGCCCGCGTTCCAGAACCCCACCATCGCCTCGACATGCGCCCGCATCGAGTGGCGCGCAGCCGCCTCCACTGAAGCCGGGTCGGTCTCCTGCTTCGCCCGCCACTCCGCGACCGCCCAGCCCGAAGGGCAATACCCGTGCAACGGGTCATGCGCCGAGGTCTGGTCGGTCACGATATCCGGCCGCACTCCGCCCGCCTTCATCCGGGCCAGCAGCTCCGGGAACACCTCCGCCGCGTTGCCCAGCAGGCCCACCGACTTTGCTTCGCCCGCCTTTGTCCACTGGTCGATCAGCGCAAGCGCCTCGTCCAGCGTCTTCGCCTTGGCGTCGAGGTAGCGGGTGCGGATGCGGAAATCGATCCGCGTCTCGTCGACCTCGACCGCCAGACAACAGGCCCCAGCCATGACCGCGGCCAAAGGCTGCGCGCCGCCCATCCCGCCAAGGCCACCGGTCAGGATCCACTTGCCCTTGAGGTTGCCGCCATAGTGCTGGCGTCCGGCCTCGGCGAAGGTCTCGTAGGTTCCCTGAACAATGCCTTGAGTTCCAATGTAAATCCAGGACCCGGCGGTCATCTGGCCGTACATCATCAGGCCCTTCTTGTCCAACTCGTTGAAATGCGCCCAGGTCGCCCAGTGCGGCACGAGGTTGGAATTGGCGATCAGAACCCGCGGCGCGTCCGCATGGGTTCGCACGATGGCAATGGGCTTGCCGGACTGCACGACCAGCGTCTCGTCCGCCTCCAGGTCCTTCAGCCCTGCGACAATGCGGTCGAAATCCTCCCAGGTCCGCGCGGCACGGCCGATGCCACCGTAGACCACCAGCTCATGCGGGTTCTCCGCCACGTCGGGATGCAGGTTGTTCATCAGCATCCGCATCGCGGCCTCACCGGCCCAGGTCTTGGCGGTCTTCTCCGGGCCGGTCGGCGGGTAAATGTCGCGCAGGTTGTGGCGGGGGTTCGTCATCTTTGGCTCCATCGCGGGGTGGGAGACCCCGGGGGCGCGTCGCCCCCCGGACCCCCAGAGGATATTTCAGACAGAAAATGGGGTGAGGTCGGGCAGGGTGACGCCCGTTGCTTTCGAAAGCGTACCCTCAGCCACCAGAGCGGCAGCGCGGGCGAGATCGGGCGCAAGGTAGCGGTCTTCCTCCAGCGCATGGACCTGCGACCGCAGCGCCCGGACGGCGGCCTGCAAGGGGACAGAGGTCTTCAGTGGTGCGCGGAACTCGACGCCCTGGGTGGCGCAAAGCGCCTCGACGCCAAGGATCACGTTCAGGTTCTTCACCATCCGCCGCAGCCGCCGTGCGCCGTGGGCGGCCATGCTGACATGGTCCTCCTGGTTTGCGGAGGTCGGCGTCGAGTCGATCACCGTGGGATGCGCGAGGTGCTTGTTCTCGCTCATCAGCGCTGCCGTCGTCACCTCGGCGATCATCAGGCCAGAGTTGAGGCCGGGCTTCGGGGTCAGGAAGGCGGGCAGGTCGAAGGACAACGTCGGATCGACCATCAGCGCCACCCGGCGCTGCGCAATCGCGCCGATCTCGGCCAAAGCCATCGCGATCATATCGGCTGCAAAACCAACGGGTTCCGCGTGGAAGTTGCCACCACTGACGATCTGGCCATCGGACAGGACGAGGGGATTGTCGGTCGCGGCGTTCGCCTCGATCTCCAGTGTCCGCGCGGCCATGCGGAGGACATCCATCGCCGCCCCCGTCACCTGCGGCTGGCAGCGGATGCAATAGGGGTCCTGCACCCGGGTATCGCCGTCCCGGTGGCTGTCGCGGATCTCGCTGCCTGCCAGAAGTGCCCGCATCGTCGCCGCCGCAGCAATCTGGCCGGGCTGGCCGCGCAGCGCATGGATTTCCGGCTCCAGGGGCGCGGTCGAGCCCATGATCGCGTCCGTCGAAAGCGCCGAGATCACCAGCGCTTCGCGCGCCGCCTGCCAGGCCTGGAACAGGCCCGCGAGCGCATAAGCCGTGGAAAACTGCGTGCCGTTGATCAGCGCCAGCCCCTCCTTCGCACCCAGTGTGATCGGGGAAAGTCCTTTCAATGCAAGCGCTTCGGCAGCGGGTCTTACCTGACCATCGACCATGGCCTCGCCGTGGCCGATCATCACGGCGGTCATATGGGCCAAGGGTGCAAGGTCCCCACTGGCACCGACCGAGCCCTGGTCGGGGATGACCGGGGTCACACCATGGTCAAGCATCCCCTCGATCAGCGCCACGACCTCGGGCCGGACGCCGGACGCACCCCGACCAAGCGAGAGAAGCTTCAGCACCATCATCAGCCGTGCCACGTCGTCGGGCATGGGCTGACCTACGCCGCAGCAATGAGATAGAATCAGGTTTTTCTGAAGCGTGGCAGTATCTTCCGGCGCGATCTTGATGCTGGCCAGCTTGCCGAATCCAGTGTTGACGCCGTAGACCGCCACGCTGCCGTTGGCCGCCTTGGCGATGTGCCCGGCCGCACGGTCGATCCCGGGGCGGGCGCTGTCGTGCAGCTTGGCGGGCAGGCTGTGCCTGTATATACGCTCTAGCTGCGCGAGGCCGACTTGGCCGGGGATCAGGATTTCAGGCAACAAGACGGCCTCCGTATATACGTTGATGCAGCGCGGTGGCCCCGATGCGATAGCTCAGTTCCGCAGGATGGTCGGCGTCCCAGATGCACAGATCGGCCCGCAGGCCGGGCTCGATGCGGCCCCGGTCGGTCATTCTCAGGGCGCGGGCCGCATGGGCGGTTGTCCCAAGCAGCGCCTCCTCGGGCGTCAGGCGGAACAGGGTGCAGGCCATGTTCATCGCCAGCGTCAGCGAGGCCAGCGGAGAGGAGCCGGGGTTGAGATCGGTCGCCACCGCCATAGGCACCCCTGCTGCGCGCATGGCCGCAATCGGCGGCACCTGGCTTTCGCGCAAGGTATAGAAAGCGCCTGGCAGGATCACCGCAACCGTCCCCGCGCGCGCCATTGCGGCGATGCCCTCGGGCGAAAGGTATTCCAGATGGTCTGCCGACAGCGCACCGTGTCCTGCCGCGAAAGCTGCGCCACCAAGGTCCGACAGTTGTTCCGCATGCAGCTTGACCGGCACGCCAAGCGACCGGGCTTCCGCGAAAAGCGGGCGCAACTCCTCGACCGAAAAAGCGATCCCCTCGCAAAAGGCGTCGACCGCGTCGACCAACCCCTCGGCATGGGCCGCATGCAGCGAAGGCAAGGCGACCTCGGCAATGTAAGCCGTCGCACGGCCTTTGTATTCCGGCGGAATGGCATGGGCGGCAAGGTGCGTTGTCCTGACCGTCGCCGGGCGTGACTGGCCGATCCGGCGGGCGGCGCGAAGCATTTTCAGCTCGTCCGCGACGGTCAGCCCGTAGCCGGATTTCACCTCGATGGTCGTCGCGCCCGAGGCGATCAACTGATCGACGCGGGGCAGCGCCCTTGCCAGCAACTCATCCTCAGACGCCGCACGGGTGGCGGTGACGGTCGACAGGATGCCGCCCCCGGCGCGCGCGACCTCTTCGTAGCTTGCGCCATTGAGGCGCAGTTCGAACTCCACCGCCCGATGTCCGGCAAAGACCGCATGGGTGTGGCAGTCGATCAGGCCCGGCGTGACGAGGCGTCCGGCGCAGTCGTGTTCAGGTAGCTTGCGATGGCCAGCAGGCAGGTCCGCCATTGGTCCGGCCCAGGCGATCCGGTCGCCGTCCAGCGCCACGGCGGCGTCGGGGATCAGACCATAGCCGTCGGTCATCGTCGCAAGGGTGGCATGGGTCAGGAGCATCGGCTTGCCTTATGCATGATGTATTGGCTAATATGTCTAGACATAATGCAAGTCAAGTGAGTCGCCATGATCCTTCACGCCACATCAGCCTTGCTTCCCGATGGCTGGGCCAAAGACGTCCGCATCCGCATCGACGGGGGCCGGATCGCCGTGGTCGAACCGGGCGTGGCGGGGCAGGGCAACAGCGTGATCCTTCCCGCGCCAGTGAACCTGCACTCCCACACCTTCCAGCGCGCGATGGCCGGCCTGACCGAGGCGCGGACGGCGGGGCAGGACAGCTTTTGGACCTGGCGCGCGCTGATGTACCGGTTCCTGGACCGCCTGAGGCCCGAGGATGTGGAGGCCATCGCGGCGCAGGCGATGGTCGAGATGGCCGAGGCCGGTTTCTCGGCGGTCTGCGAATTCCATTACCTGCACCATCCGGTCGGCGGCGGCACCTATGCCGATCCCGCCGAGATGTCGGCGCGGATCGCCGAAGCCTCGCGAGAGACGGGGCTGGGACTGACGCATTTGCCGGTGATCTACGAACAGGGCGGGGTGGATGGCCGCGCGCTCGCCGGGGGGCAGCTGCGGTTCGGTTCGACGCCCAACGTCTATGCGGCGGTGCTGGACGGGGCAGGGTGCGCCCTCGGCGGGTTGCCGGATGCCGTGCTGGGCGTGGCTCCCCACAGTCTGCGGGCGGTCAGCCGCGGGACCCTGGACCGCGTGGCCGGAATGACCCACGGCCCGATCCACATCCACATCGCCGAGCAGGTTGCCGAAGTGACCGAAGTCCAGGCCGCCTGGGGCGCGCGGCCGGTGGATTGGGCCTGCGCGAACCTGCCCCTCGATGCCCGCTGGTGCATGATCCACGCGACGCAGATGACACCGCCCGAGACCGCGGCACTGGCCCGGACCAAAGCGGTGGCAGGTCTTTGCCCGATCACCGAGGCGAACCTCGGTGACGGCATCTTCGACGGACCGGGCTGGCTGGCTGCGGGTGGGATCTTCGGGGTGGGAACGGATTCCAACGTCCGCATTTCGCTGGTCGAGGAGTTGCGGCTGCTGGAATACTCCCAACGGCTTGGCCTGAAGGCGCGGGCGGTCATGGCCGACGGGCGCTCGACGGGGCGTCTTCTCTGGGAGGAGGCCGCAAAGGGCGGGGCGCAGGCAGCAGGACGCGGGACGGGGCGGATCGAGGTCGGCCAGTGGGCCGACCTTCTGGCGTTGGATACCGGCGACCTGCGGCTGGAGGGGCTGGCGGGAGACCAGCTGCTGGACGCTCTGATCTTCGCGGGTCGGGACGGCCTTGTCACCGACCTTTGGTCTGCCGGTCGCCACATCGTGCAGGGTGGCCGCCACATCGCGCGTGAGGCGGTGGAGACCCGGTTCCGCGCCACCATGCGTCGCCTCAGGGACATGCTGTGATGCTTGGCTGGGAAGACATCCGCGCCGAGGTCCTGCGCCGCATCCGGGCGCGGGACTGGCCGCCGGGCGCGCTGATTCCGGGCGAGGAGGCCTTGGCCGAGGAATTCGGGGTGGCCCGCGCCACGGTCAACCGCGCCCTGACCTCGCTGGCCGAGGCCGGGGTGATCGAGCGGAAAAAGCGGGCCGGGACGCGGGTCGCCGAACTGCCGGTCCGCCGCGCACGGCTGGAGATCCCGGTGATCCGGCTGGACGTTCTGGGGCGGGGCCTGCCTTACGACTTCAAGCTGCTGGCCGACCGCCTGGCCCCCGCTCCCGTTCCGGTGACGGCCCGGCTGGGCCTGCCCGAAGGCACGCCGATGCGAAAGCTGGAGACCCTGCATCTGGCCGGGGGGCGGCCCTTCGTGCTGGAGACCCGCTGGCTGAACCCTGCGGTGCTACCCGTTCCGCTTCCGGACTTCGCACAGGTCAGCGTGAATGAGTGGCTGGTGACCCATGTGAGCCTCGTCTCCGGCGACATCGCCTTCACCGCTGAACCGGCCAGTCCCCGCGAGGCGGAGGTGATGGGGGTTGTCCCGGGGACGCCGCTTCTGGTGGCGGAGAGGACCACGCAGGGGACGGGGGGGCCAGTGACCTGGGTCAGGCTCGCCCATGCGCCGGGGCATCGGGTGGCGATGACGTTCTGAGGCCCCGGTGTGTCCACGCAGGACAGGGCGCTGGGGCACGGGATTTCAAGGGGTTGGCTGTGGGCGTTAGGGTGGTGTTAACCCGCTGAGCTTCGCCCGCACTGTCATTTCCGCGAAGGCGGGAAGCCATATTGCCGCTTTCGCGTGGTATCTGGGTCCTCGCTTTCGCGGGGATGACACGGGAGGAGGGGCAGGTTGGAACCCGCTTTCGATGATTGGTGCGCCTTTTCGGCGCGCTCTGAGCCGGACCCTAAGATGCGTCGGAGAGGAGAGTCGGGGTAAACCCCGACCTACGGGTTTGCCGCCGGCTCCGCCGGGACTTCGCCCTCCACCGGCGCGGCGGGGGCCTCGCCTTCCGCCGGAGCCGGTTCTGCCGGAGCCTCCGGCGGCGCCGTCAGCACCCCGTTCTGCCAGATCCCCTCGGCCACCTCGCCGCTAGCGTAGGTGAG
Organism: Rhodobacter sp. SY28-1; assembly: GCF_005222785.1. Lineage (GTDB taxonomy): Bacteria > Pseudomonadota > Alphaproteobacteria > Rhodobacterales > Rhodobacteraceae > Tabrizicola. Next base: position 384,918 of record NZ_STGH01000003.1, read on the forward strand.
CTTGCCCTGGCCCTCGCGTTTGCCCGCCTTGAACATCCCCTGATACACATCCCCGCCGGAATAGGTCGCCACCCCCTGGCCCTCGATCTGGCCCGCGACCCACTGACCCACATACTTGAACCCCTCGGTCGTCGAAAACTCGCCCTCGCCGTTGCGCAGACCCGCCTTGAACGTGCCCTTGTACAAGCTTCCGTCGGGATAGACCGCCGCCCCCACGCCCTCGCGCTGGCCGTCGACCCAGTCGCCCTCATAGCGATAGCCGTCGGGATAGGTCATGACCCCGGTCCCCTGCGGGCGCGCGGCCTTGAAGGCGCCTTCGTAGACACGCCCATCCTTGTAGGTGGCGCGGCCCTGGCCCTCGATCACGCCCGCCACCCAGTTGCCCTGGTAGGTGGAGCCGTCGGGATAGGTGATCGCGCCCTGGCCGTTCGGCTGGTCATCCTTCATCGCACCGATGTAGACCGAGCCGTCGGGATAGGTGATCGAGCCTGTCCCCTCCATCTTGCCTGCGACCCAGGCGCCTTCATACTTGAAGCCGTCGGTGGTGGTGAAACTTCCCTGGCCCTGGCGGCGGTCCTTGGCCCAGGCGCCAAAGTAGATGTCGCCGTTCTTGTGGGTCAGCTTGCCCTGGCCTGCGCGCAAACCATCCTTGAACTCGCCTTCGTAGACGTCGCCGTTGGGCTGGGTCAGGATGCCCTTGCCGTTGATCTGGCCATCCGCCCAGTTGCCCTGGTAGACCAGCCCGTCGGGCATGGTCAGGCGGCCATTGCCCGACCGCTGGCCCTTGACCAGCGTGCCCTCATAGACAGTGCCGTCGGGGTAGGTGATCTTGCCGCGGCCTTCCTTGACCCCCATCACCCAGTCGCCCTCGTAGGTGTAGCCCGAGGGGTTGGTGAGCTTGCCCTTGCCGTTGTGGGTGCCCTTGACGAAGCTGCCCTCGTAGACGGACCCGTTGGCATAGGTCGCGACGCCTTCGCCGGTCATCTGGCCCTCGAACCAGTCGCCCTCATAGGTGCGTCCGTCCGGTGAGGTGATCTTGCCAGTGCCGTCCGGCTGGCCGTTTTCGAACGTGCCCTCGTAGACCGATCCGTTGGGATAGCGCGCCGTGCCCTGGCCGGTGATCGCGCCATCCACCCAGTCGCCGGTGTATTCAAAGCCCGAGGGCAGCCGGTAGGTCCCGGTGCCGTGCTGGCGGCCGTCCTTGAAGGTGCCTTCGTAGACTGATCCGTCATCATACTGCTTGGTGATGACCTCGCCGTCCTGCGCCTGCGCGGGCAGGGCGAGGGCGGCAAGCAGAGTGACGGCAAGCAATCGCATGGACGAATCCCCGGGGCATCTCGGGGCAGGGTAAGAGGGGGCATCCTGTGTGACAAGCTTCCGGGAAATCATCTCTTTGGCATCTTCTGCGGCAGGGGCGGCGAAACGACCGGCGTGTCGTCCTTGGCACTTTCCCTTGTGGCTTGGTCTGGTAGAAAGAGAGGATATTGTGGGGGCCTTCGATGAGCGACACGTTCAAACTGATGCTGGCGCAGCTGAACCCGACCGTGGGGGCGATTGCGGCGAACATCGCGCGGGCCAAGGCGGCGTGGGACAATGCCAAGGCTGCGGGGGCCGACATGGTCGCGCTGACCGAGATGTTCGTGACCGGCTACCAGACCCAGGACCTGATCCTGAAGCCCGCCTTCGTCACGGCGGCGATTGCGGCGGTTGACGCTCTGGCCGAGGACTGTGCCGATGGACCGGCCATCGGGATCGGCGGGCCGGTGCGGCAGGGGGGCAGGCTTTACAACGGCTATTACGTGCTGGAGGGCGGGCGGGTCCATGCGCGCGTCCTGAAGCACCACCTGCCGAATGACGCGGTGTTTGACGAAAAGCGGGTCTTCGCCTCGGCTGATGTGCATGGGCCCTATGTGGTGCGCGGAGTGCGGATCGGCACGCCGATCTGCGAGGATGCCTGGCATCCGGATGTGGCAGAAACGCTGGCCGAGACGGGGGCGGAGATCCTGCTGATCCCCAACGGCTCGCCCTATCACCGGGGCAAGCCGAACCTGCGACTGAACCTGATGGTGTCGCGCGTCGTGGAGACTGGCCTGCCGCTGGTCTACCTCAACATGGTCGGCGGGCAGGATGACCAGGTGTTTGATGGCTCAAGCATGGTCTTGAACCCCGGCGGGCGGCTGATGGCGCAGCTGCCGCAGTTCGACGAATGTGAGGTGATGGTCACATTCCGGCGGGGGGCGGAGGGGTGGCAGGCCGATCCGGGCGAGATCGCGGAAATCCCACCGATCGGCGAGGCGGACTATCGCGCCTGTGTGCTGGCCTTGGGCGACTACATGCGGAAGACGGGATTCAAGAAGGCGTTGCTGGGCCTTTCGGGCGGGATCGACTCGGCGATTGTCGCGGCGATGGCGGTCGATGCTTTGGGGCCGGAAAACGTGCGCTGCGTGATGCTGCCTTCGGAATTCACCAGCCAGCAGTCGCTGGACCTGGCGACGGCGGCGGCGAAAGCGCTGGGGTGCCGTTACGACAGCGTCCCGATCACCGGGGCGCAGGCAGCGGTGGGCGAGGCGCTGGCTCCCCTGTTCGCGGGGACGGAACCGGGGATCACCGAGGAAAACATCCAAAGCCGATTGCGCGGCGTGATGCTGATGGCGCTGTCGAACAAGTTCGGCGAGATGCTGCTGACCACCGGCAACAAGTCGGAAATGGCGGTGGGCTACTGCACGATCTATGGCGACATGAACGGCGGCTACAACCCGGTCAAGGACATGTACAAGACCCGCATGTTCCTGACCGCGCGCTGGCGGAACGAGAACCATCGTTCGTGGATGAAGGGCCCGGCGGGCGAGGTGATCCCCGAGGCGATCATCACCCGGCCCCCGTCGGCGGAACTGCGCGCCAACCAGCGCGACGACGACAGCCTGCCGCCCTATGAGGTGCTGGACGTGATCCTGGAATGCCTGGTCGAAAAAGAGATGGCAGTTGCCGATATCGTCGCCATGGGCTTCGACCGGGCGGTGGTGAAGAAGGTCGAGCACCTTCTCTATCTCGCGGAATACAAACGGTTCCAGTCCGCACCGGGCGTGCGGCTGACACAGAAGGCCTTCTGGCTCGACCGCCGCTATCCGATCGTCAACCGCTTCCGCGATGACGTCTGAACTGGTCGTCTCCAGCTTCTACGACCTCCGCGACGCCGAAGCCTTCGACCGGGCGGCGCGGCTTCTGCTCGCGCGGTTGCGGCTGACTGGGATGGAGGGTGTGCGAAGCTATCGCTTCCTTGGCGGCCCGCGCGACCGGCGGCTGGTCGCGGTCTATGAGGGTCCGCAGGCCTGGGTCGACCTGCATGACCGGATCACCCCCTGGGCGGAAAGCGCCGCCTTGCGCGCTGCCGCGCGACTGGCGCGGGTGGATGTCTACGGGCAGCTTTCGCCCTCGATGCGTGACTGGGTCGAAGACCTGGGCCTTGGTCGGCGACTGCGGATCCTGGATGGGCGCGCGACGGTGCCGCCAGAGCCAATCCGACGACCGGGTGAGGGTCGTGGCATCTTCCGGCGGCTTGCCGGGGGCTGAAAGTCGGGTTTGCGAGGCTCAGCGGGCGGCGGGAAAATGCCGCGCGACAAGCTGGGTCAGCCTGCGGTGCAGGGGCAGGGTGCGGTGGCGGATGTGGATCGCGGCAAAGACCGGCTGGCGCAGGTCGGGCGCGTCCCCGACCGCCATGAATCGCCCGCCCGCGATCAGCTCGGTTGCCGTCTTTTCCAGCACATAACCCGACCCTCCCATCGCGGTCAGAAGCGAGACGACCGACCCCGACTGGCCGACGGACACGGGTGAGGTGGCCAGTTCGGGCGTCAGCTGGCGGTGCATCTCCTCGAAAGCGGGGGAGAAATGGGCAAAGATGAAGCGGCTGGGCGTGACGTCGGAGAGGCGGGGCGTGTCGGTGGAGATCATCCGGTAGGTCACTTCGCCCACAGAGTCGAAATGCAGGTCAGGGTGCGGCTTCGGGCTGAACATCACCGCGAAGTCGAGGATGCCGGTCAGCAGGTCGGCACACATCTGGTTTGAATAATCCGGCTCGATATAGAAGGCGGTCTCGGGCAGTGCTGCCCTGAACTCGGCCACCCAGTCGCCCAGATAGACGGCGGCAAGGTCATTCTGGATGCCGAGGCGGAGGAGTTGTGCCGCGCCCTGCGGGATCTGGATGCGCCGCTTGGCCTCGTTCCATTCATGGCGCAGCGCGCGGGCATGGGGTTCAAAGCGCTTGCCCTCTGGCGTCAGGTCGGTGCCTGCGCGTGAGCGGTCGAAGAGCCGTTGGCCGACCGCCTGTTCCAGCGCGCTGACGCGGGCCGAGACGGTGGATTGCGTGATCCGCAGCCGTTCCGCCGTGCGGTGGAAGCTGCGCGTCTCGGCAAGGTCGAGGAAGGTGTCGAGAAGGTCGATCTGCATGTGTCGCGCCTTTGGCCGGCCCCGGGGGTTTTCCACCCCCAGACCCCCGGAGGATACTTGGGGACAGAAGATGCCGGTGATCGGTTCTTTCGATCAATAGCCTGGTTCTGACCGAATTGAAAGCGGGTGCAATGCGGCGGATAGTGGCGCGCGGAATGGGGAGGCGGCGATGGCGGAATTTGCATCGGCTCGGGTGGTCATCATCGGCGGCGGGGCGGTCGGGGCCTCGGCCTTGTATCATCTGGCCAAGGCGGGCTGGACCGACGCGCTCCTGCTGGAGAAGAACGAGCTGACGGCCGGGTCCACCTGGCATGCGGCGGGGAACGTGCCGACGTTCTCGTCCTCCTGGTCGATCATGAACATGCAGCGCTATTCGGCCAGCCTCTACCGTGGCCTGGGCGAGGCGGTGAACTATCCGATGAACTACCATGTCACCGGGTCCGTCCGCCTGGGCCATTCCAAGGAGCGCCTGCAGGAGTTCAAGCGCGTCGTCGGCATGGGTCGCTATCAGGGAATGGACCTGACCATCCTGTCGCCCGATGAGATCCGCACGAAATATCCCTTCCTGGAAACCCATGACCTGACCGGCGCGCTGTATGACCCCTACGACGGCGACATCGACCCGGCGCAGTTGACCCAGGCGCTTGCGGCGGGCGCCCGCCAGATGGGTGCGCGGATCGAACGGTTCTGTCCTGTCACGGCGGCACGCTGGACAGGCAGTGAGTGGATCCTTTCGACACCCAAGGGCGAAGTCCGCGCCGAATATGTGGTCAATGCGGGCGGTTACTATGCGGCCCATGTCGGCGCGATGTTCGGCCGCCGCGTGCCGATGATGGTGATGAGCCACCAGTACATGCTGTTCGACACGATCCCCGAACTGGAGGCCTGGTCGAAAGAGGTCGGCCACAAGCTTCCGCTTCTGCGCGATGTCGACAGCTCCTACTACCTTCGGCAAGAGAAGATGGGCTTCAACCTTGGCCCCTATGAAAACCCATGCCGGGCGCACTGGGCCACGCCGGACGACCCGATGCCCGAGGACTTTTCTTTCCAGCTGTTCCCCGACGATCTGGAGCGGCTGGAATGGCACATCAACGACGCCATGGCCCGCGTGCCGCTGTTGCAGAAGGCCAACCTGACCAAGGTCATCAACGGCCCGATCCCCTATACCCCCGACGGAAACCCCCTGATCGGCCCGATGCCGGGGGTGCCCAATGCCTTCGAGGCCTGCGTCTTCACATTCGGCATCTGCCAGGCGGGGGGCGCGGGCAAGGTGCTGGCGGAATGGGTGACGGAAGGCGGCACCGAATGGGACATGTGGTCCTGCGACCCGCGCCGGTTCACCGGGTGGGAGGATCACGACTATCTGGTCGAGAAGGGCAAAGAGGTCTATGGCCACGAATACGGGATGCATTTCCCGATGGCGCGCTGGCCTGCCGCGCCCGACCGCAAGCTCTCGCCCGTCCATGACAAGCTGAAGGCGCTGGGTGCCCAGTTCGCACCCTACAACGGCTGGGAGCGGGCGGAGTGGTATGCCGCGCCGGGCGACGACACCAGCTGGGAGGCAACGCAGACCTGGGGCCGCAAGGGCCCGTGGGAGGCGCGGATCAAGGCCGAATGCGAGGCGGTGCGCGATGGCGTGGGCGTCCTTGACCTGCCGGGCTTCTCACGTCTGCTGGTCAAGGGACCGGGGGCGCGGGCGCATGTGGCCAGCCTTACAGCCTCGCGCCTGCCGGCCGAGGGGCGGATCGGCCTTGTCTATTTCGCCGACGAGCGCGGCCGCATCGTGACCGAGATGTCCTGCATGGTGCATGGCGAGGATCAGGTGGGCCTGATCACCGCCGCCGTGGCGCAGTGGCATGACGCGGACGTGCTGCGGAAGGGCCTGCCCGAAGGTTGCGTGATCGAGGATCATACTGACGCGGTGTCCTGCTTCATCGTGACCGGGCCCAAGTCGCGCGCGCTTTTGGCGGGGATCGCCGAGGCCGACCTGACGAAGCCCTGGCTGTCGGTTCAGTACGACGCGAAGGTCGCAGGCAAGGATGTTGCGCTGGTGCGTGTGTCCTTTGCGGGTGAGCTGGGTTGGGAAATCCACTGCGACAAGGCCGATGCCCCGGCGATCCTGGATGCGCTGCTGGCGGGCGGGGCGAAACCCTTTGGCATGAAGGCGCTGAACTCCTTGCGGATCGAGAAGGGCTACCGGGCCTGGAAGGGCGACCTCTCGACCGACTATTCCCTGCTGGAAGGCGGGCTGGAGCGGTTCATCGACTGGAACCACGATTTCCCCGGCAAGGCGGCGCTGCAGGCCGAGAAACAGCGCGGGGTGAAAAAGCGCTTCGTCTCGCTGAAAGTCGAGGCGGGCGAGTGCGACGCGCCTTACATGTCGACCCTCTGGCATCAGGGACAGGTGGTGGGCGAGACGACTTCGGGCGCCTGGGGCTATCGGGTGGGTCACTCGATGGCGCTGGGGATGTTGCGGGCGGACTTGTGCGTAGCGGGGACGGAGGTCGAGGTGGAGATCTTCGGCGACCGGGTGAAAGCCACGGTGCTGCCCGAAGGCCCGGCCTGGGAAGCGAAGAACGAACGTATCCGGGCATGACCGACCTGCCCGCAACCATGTCGGGTGTGCAGCTTGTCGGCCATGGCGGGCCGGAAAAGCTGGTCTGGCGCGATGACCTTCCCGTGCCACGGCCCGGCCCGGGCGAAGTGCTGGTCAAGGTGCTGGCCGCGGGCGTCAACATGACAGACATCAACACCAGGTCAGGCTGGTACGGCAGCGAGGACCGCAAGTCCGGCTGGTCGGGAGAGTTGGCCTTTCCCCGCATCCAGGGGTCCGACCTTTGCGGGCGGATCGTGGTGCTGGGCGCTGGGGTCGAGGGGCTGCCGCTGGGTGCGCGTGTCATCTGCCCGACGAACCAGCACGAGCCGATCGAGGAAAACCCGATCAACTTCGTCTCTATCGGGTCGGAGTACGACGGGGCTTTCGCACAGTATTGCGTGGTCAAGGCGCGTCATCTGTACGACGTCTCCGCCTCGCCGCTGAGCGACATCGAGATCGGCGCGATGCCTTGTGCCTACGGGACGGCGCACAACCTTCTGTCGCGCGCTGGGGTCGCGGTGGGGGAACGGCTTCTGGTCACCGGCGCCTCGGGCGGGGTCGGTCTTGCCGCCGTCCAGCTTTCGCTGCTGCGCGGGGCCGAGGTCACGGCCCAGTGCAGCCCGGCGAAATCGGCCCCGTTGCGCGACCTGGGAGCCGCGATTCTGGCGCGCGAAGCGACACCACCGGCGCGGTCTTTCGACGTTGTGATCGACATCGTGGGCGGCGAGGGGTTCCAGGACCGGCTCGACGCGCTGCGCCCCGGCGGACGCTATGCCACGTCGGGTGCGGTAGCCGGGCCGACCGTCACGGGGGATCTGCGCAGCATCTACTTGAATGATCTGACCCTGTACGGCGCCACTCACCAACCGCGCGAGGTCTTCGCGGGCCTCGTGACCATCATCAACAAGGGCCGCTTGCGCCCCGTGGTGTCGAAAACCTACCCCCTCCGCGACATCGCGCAGGCGCAGGCCGATCTGGCCGCCGGACGCTATCCCGGAAAACTTGTCCTCGTTCCCTCGGAGCCGCAGCCATGACCATCCCCTCGAAAGCGCGAGCCGTCGTCATCGGGGGCGGGGTCTCTGGCTGTTCCGTGGCCTATCACCTGGCCAAGGCCGGCTGGACTGACGTTGTGCTCCTGGAGCGGCGGAAGCTGACCTCGGGCACGACCTGGCATGCGGCGGGGCTGATCGGCCAGCTTCGGGGCAGCGCGAACATGACGCGGCTGGCAAAATACTCGGCGGACCTGTATCGTGGGCTGGAGGCTGAGACTGGCGTTGCCACGGGCATGAAGCAGGTCGGGTCGATTTCCGTTGCGCTGACGAAAGAGCGGCATGAGGAGTTGCTGCGTCAGGCCACGGTCGCGCGGATATTCGACGTCGAGGTGCATGAAATTTCGCCGCAAGAGGCGAAGGCGAAGTATCCGCACCTGAACATCGACGGGGTTGTGGGGGCCGTGGCGTTGCCGCTGGATGGACAATGCGACCCGGCGAATATCGCGATGGCGCTGGCCAAGGGCGCCCGTATGCGGGGCGCGAAGATCTTCGAGAACACGCTGGTGACAAAGGTCACCACGGCGGGCGGTCGTGTCACTGGTGTCGACTACGAGACCGCCGAAGGTCCGGGGCATATCGAGGCCGATGTCATCGTCAACTGTGGCGGGATGTGGGGACGCGACCTGGCGGCGCAGAACGGCGTCACCTTGCCGCTGCATGCCTGCGAACACTTCTACCTCGTCACCGAACCCGTTGACGGGCTTAAGGATTTGCCGGTCCTGCGCGTGCCGGACGAATGCGCCTATTACAAGCAGGACGCCGGCAAGATGATGCTGGGGGCCTTCGAGCCCAAGGCCAAGCCCTGGGGGATGGAGGGCATCCGCAAGGACTTCGAATTCGACACCCTGCCCGAGGACTGGGACCATTTCATGCCCATCCTCGAACACGCAATGAACCGGATGCCGCTGTTCCAGACCGCGGGCATCCATACCTTCTTCAACGGGCCGGAGTCGTTTACCCCCGATGACCGCTACTACCTGGGCGAGGCGCCCGAGGTGCAGGGATACTGGATCGCGGCTGGATACAATTCCATCGGCATTGTCTCCTCTGGCGGCGCGGGTCAGGCCTTGGCGCATTGGATCACCGAAGGCGAGCCGCCCTTCGACCTCTGGGAGGTGGACATCCGACGCGCGCAGCCGTTCCAGAAGAACCGCCGCTACCTGAAGGAACGCGTCTCTGAAACCCTCGGCCTCCTCTACGCCGACCACTTCCCCTACCGTCAGGTCGTTACCTCGCGGGGCGTCCGCCGCTCGCCGATCCACGAGCACCTGAAAGCCCGCGGCGCGGTGTTCGGTGAAGTCGCAGGCTGGGAACGCGCCAACTGGTTTGCGAACGAGGGGCAAGAGCGGGACTACCGCTACTCCTGGAAGCGGCAGAACTGGTTCGACAACCAGCGTGCCGAGCATATGGCGGTCCGCACATCTGCGGGCCTCTTCGACATGACCTCGTTCGGCAAGATCCGCATCGAGGGCCGCGATGCCTGCGCATTTCTCAACCGCATCTCCTCGGCGCAAGTTGACGTGGCCCCGGGCCGCATCGTCTATACGATGTTTCTCAATGAACGCGGGGGAATAGAGGCCGACCTTACAGTGACCCGCCTGTCCGAGACCGCCTATCTGGCCGTCGTCCCCGGCGCGACGCTGCAGCGCAACCTCGCCTGGATGCGCGCCCATGTCGGCGACGACTTCGCTGTCATCACCGACGTCACCGCCGCCGAATCCGTCCTCTGCCTGATGGGCCCGCAATCGCGCGAGGTGCTGGCCAAGGTCTCACCGAAGGACTTCAGCAACACCGCGCATCCCTTTGGCATTGCGCAAGAAATCGAGATCGGCATGGGCCTCGCCCGCGCCCATCGCGTGACCTATGTCGGCGAGCTTGGCTGGGAGCTGTATATACCGACCGACCAGACTGCCCATGTCTTTGAGGCCCTCATGGAGGCCGCACCGGACCTCAAGCTCTGCGGCCTTCATACGCTGGACAGCTGCCGGATCGAGAAGGCCTACCGTCACTGGGGCCACGACATCACCGATGAGGACCACGTCCTGGAAGCCGGTCTCGGCTTCACCGTCAGCCGCAAGAAACCGGCCTTCATCGGGCGTGACGCGGTGTTGCTGAAGGAACAGCAGGGTCTTGACCGCCGCATGGTCCAGTTCCGCCTGAAGGACCCCGAACCGCTGCTCTTCCACAACGAAGCCATTGTTCGCGATGGGAAAATCGTCGGGCCTGTCACCTCGGGCAACTACGGTCACTACCTCGGCGGGGCTGTCGGGATGGGCTATGTCCCGGCCAGGGGGCAGTCGGATGAGGACATCCTCGGCTCCACCTATCAGATCGAAGTCGCAGGTCAGCGGCACGACGCCATCGCCAGCCTTGTCCCGATGCACGATCCGAAGTCCGAAAGGATCAAGGCATGACCCTGGCCACCCGCCACCAGGCCTTTCACGACCTGCACCAGTCCGGTTGTTTCGTGATTCCAAACCCCTGGGACCGGGGCAGCGCGAAGATGATGGCGGCGCTTGGTGCCAAGGCTCTGACAACCAGCTCCGCCGCCCACGCCTTCACGCTGGGCCGCCCGGACCTTGGCGGCGTGACCCGCGACGAGGCGCTGGCCCATGCCGCCGATCTGATCGCCGCCACCAACCTGCCGGTCTCGGGCGATTTCGAGAACGGCTTTGGCGACAGCCCGGATGCGGTTGCCGAAACCGTGCGTCTGGCGGGTGAGGTTGGCTTGTCCGGGATCAGCGTCGAGGATACGCAGATGGTCCCCGGCAATCCCGCCTATGCCTTTGATCTGGCGGTGGAACGTATCCGGGCCGGGGTCGCCGCGGCCCGCGCCCTGAACCGCCCCTTCATCTTTTGCGCCCGGGCCGATGGGGTGATGAACGGGACCTACGACCTGTCCGAGGGCATCCGCCGCCTGCAGGCGTTTCAGGACGCCGGAACCGACCTGCTTTACATTCCCGTGCCCCCCGGACCGGCCGAACTGGCGCAGATCCTTGCGTCGGTGACCAAGCCGGTGAACGCCCTCGCTGCCGGGCCGCTCAAGACGCTTACTGTCGCCGAAATGGCGACACTCGGGATCCGTCGCATCTCCACCGGCAGCCAGATTGCCCGCCTGGCCCATGCCGCCATCCGCGACAGCGTCAGCGCGATGCTGGAGCACGGTTCCTTCGCGCCGCTTGCGGGCACTGCCAGCGGTGACGAAATCGACGCACTTCTTCTCAAGGGATCAGCCCAATGACCGACCTGTCCGATATCGGCGAGACCTGCGAACCCGCCCGTGCCCGTCGCAGCGGTGGCCGTCAGGCCCGCGTGGCCCTTCGCGCCGCCCCCTTGGCCGATGACGTGAAACCCGTCCGCGCGGGTCTTCCCGGCGGCCAGTACAAGCCCCTGACCGAGGCCGGAGTGCAGCAGATCCACGCCGCGGCCCTGGATGCGCTGGAACAGATCGGTCTCAGCCAAGCCCCTGAGTCCGGGCGCAAACTTCTTACCGAAGCGGGCGCGATCCTGGGCGATGATGGCCGCATCCGCTTTCCCCGTGCGCTGGTCGAGGACATGCTGGCCGTCGCCGCACGCAACATCACCCTGCATGCGCGTGACCCCAAGCACGACCTGCACCTGACCGGCACCAATGTTCATTACGGCACGGCGGGGGCGGCGGTGCATATCGTCGATCCGGTGACGCTCGACTATCGCGAAAGCACGGCGCAAGACCTCTATGACGCGGCGCGGCTGGTCGACAACCTGGACAACATCCATTTCTACCAGCGCACGATGGTCTGCCGCGACGTGGTCGACAACAAGGAGATGGACCTCAACACCCTCTACGGCTGCCTTGCCGGGACCACGAAGCACGTCGGCACCTCGTTTTCGGACCCGTCGCACGTCGCCGATTGTTTCGAAATGCTGCATATGGTGGCGGGGGGGGAGGAGAAGTGGCTGGAGCGGCCCTTTGTCAGCAATTCCAACTGCTTCGTCGTTCCGCCGATGAAGTTCGCCGAGGAAAGCTGCATCACGATGGAAGATTGCATCCGTCGCGGCATGCCGATGCTGCTCCTCAGTGCGGGGCAGGCCGGGGCCACCGCGCCCGCACCGATTGCGCTTGCCATCGTGCAGGCGGTGGCCGAATGTCTGGCGGGCGTGGTCTACGTCAACGCGATCAAGCCCGGCGCGCCGGCGATCTTCGGGACTTGGCCGTTTGTTTCCGATCTGAGAACGGGCGCCATGTCAGGCGGGTCGGCGGAGCAGGCGCTTCTCACCGCCGGATGCGCGCAGATGCACCGCTTCTACGACTTGCCGGGCGGGGCGGCCTCGGGGATCAGCGATTCCAAGCTTCCCGACATGCAGGCGGGTTGGGAGCAGGGGATCACCAACTCTCTCGCCGGTCTGGCGGGGCTCAACATGTGCTATGAGGCTGTGGGGATGCATGCCTCGCTCCTCGGCTTCTGCCTGGAGTCACTGGTGCTTGGGGATGACCTGCTTGGCCAGGCCATGCGTCTGGTGCGCGGGATCGACGTGACGCCCGACAGCACAAGCATCGACGCGATGAAGCAGGTCTGCCTCGGTGGCCCCGGCCACTACCTCGGATCGGACCAGACGCTGAAGCTGATGCAGACCGAATACATCTACCCCAAGTCCGCCAACCGGATGTCGCCGAAGGAGTGGAACGAGGCGGGTAAGCCGCTGCTGCTCGACACGGCCATCGCGCGGAAGAACGAAATCCTGGCCAAGGCCGGGTGCCGTGTGGACGCCGAGATCGATGCGGCCGTCCGGAAGCGGTTCAACATCTACTTCAAGTAAGCCTGCCAAGGCATGGGAAAGAGGCGCAAATGCACTACGGATACATCGGTCTTGGCAACCTTGGCGCGGCCTGTGCGGGCTGTCTGCTGAAGGACGGCTTCAAGGTCACGGTCTTTGACCTTAACCCGAAACTGGCCGAGCCCCTGGTGGCGAATGGCGCAGTACTGGCCTCCAGTGCCGAGGATCTGGCGGCTTCGGTTGACCATGTCATCACTTGCCTGCCGTCGCCCGCTGTCTCGGAAAAGGTGCTGCGGAACATCCTGCCGCAGATGCGCAAGGCGGCAAGCTGGGTGGAGATGTCGACGCTGGGCCGCGACGAGGTGTTGAAACTCGCCGCCGTCGCTGCCGAGGCCGGAGTGCGGATGATGGAGCTTCCCGTCACCGGCGGAGTGCATCTGGCCTATCAGGGCAGGATCACCATGCTGGCGGGCGGGGACAAGGATCTGTACGACCTGCATTACAAGGCGATGCAGGCGATGGGCGACCGGATCTTCCACATGGGTCCCTTGGGGTCCTCCTCGATCATCAAGGTCATCACCAACATGCTGGCCTTCATCCATCTGAAGGCCACGTCCGAGGCGCTGATGCTGGCCAAGCGGGGCGGGCTGGACCTGGGGCAGGCCTGGCACGCGATTGCGGCCAGTTCCGGAAACAGTTTCGTGCACGAAACCGAAGGCGCGCTGATCCTGAACGGGTCCTATGACATCGCATTCAACATCGACCTGGCGCTGAAGGATCTTGGGTTTGCGTTGGGGTTCGGCAAGGAGTTCGGGGTGCCCCTGGACCTCGCCAGCATGACCAACCAGACCTATATCGCGGCCAAGGCGGCCTATGGCGGCGAGGCGCAGTCACCGATGATCGCGAAGCTGCTTGAGGACCTTCTGGGCACCGATCTTCGCGCCCCGGGCTTCCCGGCGCGGCTGGAATGATGGCTTGAGGGTGCCGGGGGCGCGGGTTAAGGTTCGGTAAACATCCGCATCCAAGCCCTTGATAACGCAAGGGATGCCGCGATTGTCCACTGTGGACACCCAGGGAGCTTTCATGACCGCCGAAACCGACGCCCGCATCGCCCGCCTGCTTCACCACCGGAAGGCGGGCCTTGCCCTGGGCGAGCCTGTCGTCCCCCCGATCTCGGTCGCCACGACCTTCCACCTGCCGCAGGCGCAGGGGGCCGCACACTACTACGGCCGCTCCGGCCAGCCCACCTGGGACGCGGTCGAGGCGCAGCTGTCGATCCTGGAAGCGGCGGAGGTGGTGAGCTTCCCCTCGGGCATGGCAGCGATCACGGCGGCGCTGGTCTGTTGCCTGAAGGCCGGAGCGAAGGTGATGATCCCCTCGGACGGCTATTATGTGACCCGCCTTCTGGGGCGCGACCTTCTCCAAGTCTACGGGGTGGATGTGGTGCAGGTCCCGACGCTGGAGATGGCCGACCATGATTTCAGCGGCTTTCAGGTGATCTACATCGAGACGCCCTCGAACCCGGGCCTCGACGTGGTCGACATCGCCGGGCTGGCGAAGAAGGCTCATGCCGCAGGCGCCCTGCTGATCACCGACAACACGACGATGACGCCGCTTCTCCAGCGGCCGCTGGATCTGGGGGCCGATCTGGTGGTGGCCGCCGATACCAAGGCCCCGGCGGGGCATTCGGATGCGCTGTTTGGCCATGTGGCCGGGCGGGATGCCAACCTGATGGCCCGGGTGCGGGAATGGCGGCGGCAATCGGGGTCCGTCCCCGGACCGTTCGAGGCCTATCTGGTGCACCGGGGGCTGGAAACGCTGGAAGTGCGGCTTTCCCGGATGTGCACTTCGGCGGCGGTGATCGCGGAACGGTTGGCAGCGCATCCCAAGGTGCGGGGCGTCCGCTATCCGGGGCTGCCGGGGGATGCCTCGCACAAGGCGGTGGGCGCGCAGATGGCGAATGGGGGATTCCTGATCGGCTTCGAACTGGCCGGGGAGACGGAGGCAGAGGGCTTCCTGGCCCGCTGCCCGCTGATCGAACAGGCGACGAGCTTTGGCGGGGTTCACACGGCCGCCGAACGCCGGGCGCGCTGGGGGGATGCGGTGGCAGACGGGTTCATCCGGCTGTCGGTGGGCGTGGAGCCTGTCGAGACTTTGTGGGCGGCCATCGAGGGCGCGCTGGCGGGGTAGGGCGCAAGACTTTTCGAGAAGTCCTGCAAATTCCTTCGAAGAAATTTGAGGCCCGATCCTACAACGTATCGAGAATCCGCGCGGCTTCAGCCTGAAGATCAGCCAGTTTCGTCCGGTCTTCTCCCGGGAAAAAACGGGCACGCGTTGCGGTGGGCAGGCCTGCGGGCTCGGCGATCAGGACGCGGGGGCCGTGTTTCGCGCTCTCGGCCTGCCAGCTGCGGGCCAGGGCCATCTGGGCGGCCTTGCTGGCGCCATAGGCGCTGAAGAAGGGCTGACCGGCGCGGGGATCGTCCAGGAACAGCGCGGTGCCGTCATGGGCACGCAGCAACGGCTCTACCATCGGGATCAGCATCCCCGTCGCGCGGGCGTTGGTGGCCAGCGACTTTTCCCAGTCCTTCTGGTCGATGTGGCCCGCCGGCGCCAAGGGGGCCGCATGGATCGCGGCGTGGACCCACAGGTTCAGGCCGCCCCAGCGATCGTGGATGGACCGGCAGAGATGCCGCATCGCATCGTCATTGGTCACATCCATCGGGGCGAGCGTCAGGCCCCCGGCCCCCGGCAACCCGGTGCGCTTCACGCGGTCGTCCAGCTCCTCCAGCCCGCCGACCGTGCGCGCCACGGCCACAACATGCCAGCCGCGTAGGGCCAGTTGTTCGGCAAGGGCCGCGCCAAGTCCGCGCGAGGCTCCGGTGACGAGGGCAATCTTCTGGGTCATGGGGCAGTTCCTCTGGCGGCGTCGAAGCACGCCGAGCGGGAGTATTTTTGAAATGGGCAAATGGCAAGGGTGCGTCAGGTCTTGCGACCATAGCCCGCAGCAAGCTCGACCTGGCGGGTTGCGATGATCTTCTGGAGGAGGGCGTCGGGGAGGGGGTGGTCACGGGTGAAGAGGACGCCAGATTTCGAAGTCTTGAACGGGGCGCAGTCGATCTGCGGGATCACCGTGCCGGAATGGGGGTAGAGGCCAAGATGGCGCGCGAAGGCTGCGTAGCCCACGACCATCTTGCCCTTGGGCCCGGGCTGGCGGAAGCCGGGCATGGCGTAGGACATGACTTCATGGTGGTCGGGGAGGAGGGTCTTCAGGCGGGCGCGGAGGCTGGTCAGGGCGTCCCGTTGATCGGGGGGCAGGGCGGCGAGGTAGGCGTCGATCTCTGCCGTCACTCCGCCGCCTTCATCTCGAACCCTTCCTCGATCTTGTCCGAGGGGGCCACGGGGTAGTCGCCCGAGAAGCAGGCGTCGCAGTATTGCGGGGCGGCGGCGTTGCGGCCTTCGGCCTCACCAGCGGCGCGATAGAGGCCGTCGAGGGAGATGAACTTCAAGGAATCCACCCCGATCCAGTCGCGCATCTCGTCTTCGCTCATCGTCGCGGCGAGGAGTTTCGAGCGTTCCGGCGTATCGACGCCGTAGAAGCAGGGCCAGGCGGTTGGGGGCGAGGCGATGCGGAAGTGGACCTCGGCGGCGCCGGCCTCAAGGATCATGTCCTTGATCTTGCGGCTGGTCGTCCCGCGCACGACCGAGTCGTCGACCAGGATCACCCGCTTGCCCTTGATCAGCGCACGGTTGACGTTCAGCTTCAGGCGCACGCCCATGTTGCGGATGTGGTCGGTGGGTTCGATGAAGGTGCGGCCCATGTACTGGTTGCGGATGATCCCCATCGCATAGGGGATGCCCGATTCCTGGCTGTAACCGATGGCCGCCGGGGTGCCGCTGTCCGGAACCGGGCAGACGAGGTCGGCATCGACCGGGGCTTCTCGGGCCAGTTCCACGCCGATCTGGCGGCGGGTTTCATAGACCGACCGGCCGCCGATGATGCTGTCGGGGCGGCTGAAATAGACGTTTTCGAAGATGCAGAAGCGGCTTTTCGCGGGGGTGAAGGGGCGGGTCGAATCCACCTTGTTGCCCTCGATCACCACCATTTCGCCGGGTTCGATCTCGCGCACGAAATCGGCACCGATGATGTCGAGCCCGCAGGTTTCAGACGACAGTGCCCAGCCGGAATCGCCCAGACGGCCCAGGACCAGCGGGCGCACGCCCAGGGGGTCGCGGACGCCGATCAGCTTGGTGCGGGTCATTGCCACGACCGAAAACGCCCCCTCGACCCGGCGCAAGGCGTCCTTGATGCGTTCGGAGAGGTTCTTCTGGATCGACCGCGCCATCAGGTGGATGATGCATTCGCTGTCCGAGGAGGACTGGAAAATCGAGCCACGCTCGATCAGCTCACGGCGCAGCGCGGCGGCATTGGTCAGGTTGCCATTGTGCGCGATGGCGCAGCCGCCCATCGAGAATTCACCAAAGAAAGGCTGCACGTCGCGGATCGCGGTCGCGCCCTTGGACCCGGCGGTGGAATAGCGGACATGGCCGATCGACAGCGACCCGGGCAGGGTATCCATCACCTCGGCCTTGGTGAAGTTGTCGCGGACATAGCCAAAGCGGCGGGCCGAGTTGAAGCCGTGATCGGGGTGGTAGCTGACGATCCCGCCCGCCTCTTGCCCCCGGTGTTGCAGGGCATGCAGGCCAAGGGCCACGAAGTTCGACGCGTCGGCCACGCCGACCACGCCGAAAATGCCGCACTCCTCCTTCAGCTTGTCGTCATCGAAGGGGTGAGAGCGGAAGGGGGCCATGCGTCCGAATCCTGTCCAGAACCTTGGCCCGCTCTTTACGGCAGCGTCACGGGGCTGTCACGCCCCGAAACGCCAGTTCCGCATCACGGGTTGGTTGCGGGCGCAGCGGGCTCGGTTCCAGCCGGGGCCTCGGTCGCCGGCGCACTCTGGATCACCGGGGCACCGCCCGGGGCGCAGACATTGGTCAGGTCATTGTAGCGGTCGACGATCCAGCCCGGCGCATCCGACGGGATGTTCTGGTCGATCTGGGCCTGGAAGTTGGCGAAGACCAGCGCCGTGCGCGAATTGTCGATCATCTCGATCCGCTGGTCGGACAGGACGCGGTCGTAGACGATGAAGGCGATGGCGATCAGAAGGACACCGCGCGCCGCGCCGAACAGGAAGCCAAGCGCCTGGTCGACGCCGCCGATGGCCGAGCGCTGGACCGCGCCCGAGAAGAGCGGGGTGAAGAGAGCGGCGACGATCAGACCGATCACGAAGACCCCGGCGAAGGCCGCGACCACGGAAAGCTCGCAACTGTCGGACAGGAACTCGCCGACGACGGGCAGCTCTTTCACCAGCGGTTGCACGCCAGGGGCGAAGTAGTAGGCGGCGATGGCGGCGCCGATCCAGCCAAGGATCGCCATCAGCTCACGCACCAGCCCGCGCGAGAAGGCAAGGATGGCCGAAATGACGATGATAAGCGCGGCGGCCCCATCGACTGCGGTCAGGTTTTCCATCGGTTACGTCCCCATTCCCATTCCTTGCAAGGGCTTATCCTGCCCCGAACATTTCGCCCACGAAGGCCGTCAGGTCGGCCATCTGCCGGACCTTGATGCCTGCGGCCCCTTCGAATTTCGAATGGGACGGCACAGTCGCCTGTGAGAAACCAAGTTTCGAGGCTTCTTTCAACCTGTTTTCCGTCTGCCCGACCGGACGAAGCGCGCCTGACAGGCTGATTTCGCCGAAAAGCACCATGTCGGGCGGGATCGCCACATCTTCACGCGCGGAAAGCAGCGCCCCTGCGACGGCAAGGTCGGCGGCGGGCTCTGACACCCGCAATCCGCCCGCGACGTTCAGGAACACATCCAGCCCGGCAAAGGGGATGCCGCAGCGCGCCTCGAGCACGGCGAGGATCGTCGACACGCGGCCCCCGTCGAGGCCGACGACAGTGCGCCGCGGGCTGGCGAGGGTGGAGGGGGCGACAAGCGCCTGGATCTCGGTCAGGACCGGCCTTGTGCCCTCGATCCCGGCAAAGACTGCCGATCCGGGGGCGGGATTGTCGCGGTTGGCCAGGAACAGCGCGGAGGGGTTCGGGACCTCGGCCAGCCCACCGCCCGTCATCTCGAAGACGCCGATCTCGTCCGCCGGGCCAAAGCGGTTCTTCACCGCGCGCAGGATGCGGAACTGGTGGCCGCGCTCACCTTCGAAATAAAGGACAGTGTCCACCATGTGTTCGACGACCCGGGGGCCAGCGATCTGGCCGTCCTTGGTGACGTGGCCGACAAGGATGACCGCCACGCCGCGCCGCTTGGCGAAAGTGACCAGTTCATGTGCGGCGGCGCGGACCTGGGAGACCGAGCCGGGCGCGGCCTCGACCTGGTCAAGCCACATGGTCTGGATCGAATCGATGATGGCCAGCGCCGGGCGTTCGGCATCCAGCGTCGTGAGGATGTCGCGCAGATTGGTTTCCGCGCCAAGCCGGACGGCGGCATCCGTGAGGCCCAGCCGCTGCGCCCGCATCCGGACCTGAGCCGCAGCCTCTTCGCCCGATATATACAGGCATTTCAGCCCCTTGCGGGCAAAGCTTGCCGTGGCTTGCAGAAGGAGCGTCGACTTGCCGATGCCGGGATCGCCACCAACGAGGATCGCTGACGCCGGGACAAGGCCGCCGCCAAGCACGCGGTCCAACTCGTCAATGCCCGATGAGGCGCGAGGGGGCGGGGCTTCCTCGGTCGCAAGGTCGGTCAGCGGGATCGCCCGGCCCTTGGCGCCCAGCGATTTTGGTCCGGTGGACAGCGGCGCCTCTTCGATGATCGTATTCCATCCGCCGCATGCGTCGCATTTGCCGGCCCATTTGCGATAGGCGGCACCGCAGACAGTGCAGGTGAAAGCGGCGGTCTGTTTCATAGGGCGCGACAGTGACGGGTCATTTGGGCAGGATCAAGGCATGGGCAAGACAAGAATTTTAAGCAAAATTCTTGGCAAATTCCTTGAGTAAGGAATTTGAACGGCCGCGCGGTCAGGTCGCCGGTTTCGATTTCCAGGACACCAGGATCGAGGCCAGGATGCAGCCGGTGAAGAGATAGAGGCCCCAGCCGGTCTCGATGGTGACATAGCCCGCGCCTTTGACGATGACGATGTAGATCGCAATCAGGAAGACGTCGGCCATGGCGAGTTTGCCGAGGATTTCGAGCGCCGGGAGGGTCTTGGGCGACAGGAGGTTCCAGTGGAGGAGTGCAAGGCCGATGGTCTTGGCATAGGGCGCGAAGATCGCAAGTAAGGTGACCGCCAGCGCCAGTGCCGCGTCGGATTCCCACAGAGATTGCAGGCCGGTGATGACACTGATCTCGTCCATCCCGAAGATCGGCAGGAGCGCGGCCCGTAGCAGGGGGGCGAACCAGGCGATGGGGAAGAGGATGAGGAGGGCGAGGTTGAGGTATTTCACCGGCGGTCCCCTTGGCTGGCGGCGGACTGGAGGGTTTCACACCCTCCAGACCTCCCGTGGGATATTTGCAGAAGAGAAAGGCAATCTTGGACAAGGTCTAGCGAACGCTTTCGATGGGTCCATCGGCCCTTCCGTGGATGAACTGCTGCACATAAGGGTCTGGGGTTGCGTCCATTTCCGAAACCGGCCCTGTCCAGCGGATCACGCCTCCATGCAGCATCGCCACGTTGTCGGCAATCGCCCGGACCGAGGACATGTCGTGAGTGATCGTCATCGCGGTGGCGCCCATCTCGGTCACGATCTCGCGGATCAGGTCGTTGATGACGCCGGCCATGATCGGGTCGAGGCCGGTGGTGGGTTCGTCGAAGAAGATGATCTCCGGTTCCGCCGCGATGGCGCGGGCGAGGCCCACGCGTTTCTGCATGCCCCCCGAAAGCTCGGCCGGGTACAGGTCGGCGACAGTGGGTTTCAGGCCCACCCGGCGCAGCTTTTCGATGGCGATCTCGCGCGCCTGCGCCTTTGGCAGCGCCTTCGGGCCACGCACCAGGCGGAAGGCGACGTTTTCCCAGACCTTCAGCGAGTCAAACAGCGCCCCGCCCTGGAACAGCATCCCGAAGCGGGCAAGAAAGGCGTCCCGGTCGGCTTTCGTCACATCCTGCCCGTCCAGCGTGATCGTCCCCTGATCGGGGCGCACCAGACCGAGGATGCATTTCAGCAGCACCGACTTCCCCGTGCCCGACCCGCCGATGATGACCATCGACGTGCCCGAGGCGATCTCCAGGTTGACCCCCTGCAGGACCCGGTTGTCGCCAAAGCATTTGTGGACGTCTGAAAGCGCGATCATGAGGTGAAGAACAGTTCGGTCAGCGCATAGTTCGCGGCCAGGATCAGCACGCTTGCCGAGACCACCGCGGATTTCGTGGCCGCGCCAACCCCTTGTGCGCCGCGGGCCGAGTTCATGCCGTGATAGCAGCCCATCAGCGCCACGATGAAGCCGAAGACCGCGCCCTTCACAAGGCCGGAGCCCACGTCCCAGGTCTCCAGGAAATCGACGGTGTTCTTGATGTAGGCCGCAGAGTTGAAATCCAGACGCGTGATCCCGACCAGCCAGCCACCCATGATCCCGATGGCATCGCCCACGGCGACAAGCACCGGCATCGACAGGGTGGCGGCGACGACGCGGGGGACAGCAAGGTATTTCAACGGGTTGGTCGAAAGGGTGACCAGCGCGTCGATCTGTTCGGTGACCTTCATCGTGCCGATCTCGGCCGCGATGGACGACGCCACCCTTGCGGCGACCATCAGCCCGCCGAGGACCGGGCCAAGTTCCCGCGTCATGCCGATCGCGACGATGGAGGGAACGACGGATTCGGCGTTGAAACGGCTGCCTCCGGCGTAGATCTGCAAGGCCAGTGCGCCGCCGGTGAAGATCGCGGTCAGGCCGACGACGGGCAGGGAATACCAGCCGATCTGCAGGATCGAATGGCCAAGTTCCCGCAGATAGAAGGGCGGGCGCAGGATATGGCCGAGGATCGCGCCTGCGAACAGGACCACGCGGCCGACAGCAGCGACGGATTGCAGGACCGGGCGGCCAAGCGCGCCGAGGACCGCCGTCATGCCGGGCGTTCCTGGTAGCGGCGGGTATAGCGCGCGCCCAGCGAGGTCAGAATCTCATAGCCGATGCTGCCCGCAATCCCGGCCAGCGCGTCGACCGACTGGTTCGGCCCCAGGATGTCCAGCGCACGCGGCACTTCCGGCAGGTCGGTGATGTCGACGGTGATCAGGTCCATCGAGACGCGGCCGACAAGCGGGCAAGGCGTGTCGCCGTCCCAAAGCTGCGCCTTGCCGGACAGGCTGCGCAGCAGACCGTCGGCATAGCCGCCCGAGACGGTGGCGATAAGCGAGGGCCGCTCGGCCACCCAGGTGCAGCCGTAGCCCACCGCCTCACCCACCGCGACTTCGCGGGTCTGGATCACCGGGAGCGACAGCGTGACCACAGGGAGAGCCGCCTGATGCGGCAGGCCGCCATAGAGGCCGACGCCGGGGCGGGTCAGGTCGAAGTGATAGCGCGGGCCAAGAAGGATGCCGCCGGTCGCCGCCAGGCTGCGCGGCAGGCCGGTGCCGTCGGTCATCTCGTGGAACGCCTTCAGCTGGGCGGCGTTCAGCGGATGGTCAGGCTCATCGGCGCAGGCGAGGTGGCTCATGAGGAGTTCCGGCCCCGCATCGACAAGGATCGGCGCTACGGCCTGCCATTCCAGCATCTCGACGCCAAGGCGGTTCATGCCGGTATCAAGCTGCACCCCGAACGGATGGCCAGGCAGCGATTCCAGGTGCCGGGTGATCTGGTCCAGGCTGTTCAGCATCGGCGTCAGGTCGAGATCATGGATCATCTCGGTATCGCCCGCCATGTGACCGGACAGGACCGCGATCTGCGGCCCGGGTCCCAGCGCCTGCCGGACGGCCGCGCCTTCCTCGGCCAGAGCCACGAAGAAGCGCCGCGCCCCCGCATTGGCCAGCGCCCGCACCACGCGGGTCACGCCCAGGCCATAGGCATCCGCTTTCACGACTGCCGCGGTCTGCACGCCTGGCCCGGACATCCGGTCCAGCGCGCGCCAGTTCGCGGCAATCGCGTCGAGATCAATCGTGAGGGTTCCGCTTGCCATGCGGCTGTTTCGACCGGGGCGGGACCGGGGTCAAGGGAAAACCTCGGGTCCGGCAGGCGCTTGCCCTTTCGGTCCGGCTGGGCGACGGTGCCCGCACGGGGGAGAGCGCCGCATGTCTGCCGAGCATGACCACGAAGCCGAGGACGCCGACCTGTACCTGACGGTCCTGTGCTGGATCGGGCTTGGGCTTGCGACACTGGACGCCTTTCTGCAGCCCCTGCCGCAGGGCCTGGTCTGGGCCGCGCTGGGGCTTTCCTTTCTGACCGGGGGGCTCCCACCCCTGCGCACTGCGCTGGGTGAGTTATGGCATGACCACCGGCTGGACATCGACCTTCTGATGGTGGTCGCGGCGCTGGCTGCGGCGGCGGTCGGTGCGGCGCTGGAGGGGGCCGTGCTGCTGGCGCTGTTCTCGCTGTCGCAGACGCTGGAGCATCGCTCGATGGGCAAGGCGCGGCGTGCGGTCGAGGCACTGATGCAACTGCGCCCCGAGACGGCGCTTCGCGACGGGCCGGACGGTGTGGTCGAGGTGCCGGTCCGGGATCTGGTGCCGGGGGACCGGGTGATTCTGCGCCCCGGGGCGCGGGTGCCGGTGGACGGACGCGTCGTGCTGGGCGATGGACATCTGGACGAAAGCACGGTGACCGGGGAATCGGCGCCGGTCCGCAAGGCAATCGGCGATTCGGTGCACGAAGCGACGGTGAACCTGGACGGCATCCTTACGGTTGAAGTGGTGCGGGGTCTGGCGACCAGCACCGTGGCGCAGATGATTAAGTTGGTGACCGAGGCGCAGGCGATGAAGTCGCCCTCGGAACGGTTCTCCGACTGGTTCGGCCAGCGCTATACCGTCGCGGTGCTTGCGGGCTCGATCCTGTCCTGGTTCGCCTTTCGCTACCTGGGGCATGATCCCGGCGAGGCGCTCTATCGGGCGGCGACACTACTGGTCGCGGCCAGCCCCTGCGCCGTGGTGATCTCGGTTCCGGCCGCGATCCTGTCGGCGCTCTCGGCAGCGGCGCGGGGCGGGGTCCTGTTCAAGGGCGGGGCGGCGTTGGAGGGGTTGGCCGAGGTGCGCACCTTTGCCTTCGACAAGACGGGGACGCTGACCACGGGACAGGCTTCAGTGACGCATGTCTTGGCGCTGGAGGGGGGGGAGGATGCGTTCCTTGCGCTTGCGGCCGGGCTGGAGGCGCAGTCGGAACACCCCATCGCGGCGGCGATCCGGCGGGAGGCGGCGGAGCGTGGCCTGGCTGTGGCCGAGGTGCGGGACGTCCGGTCGCATCCCAGCGAGGGGATCATCGGGGCGGATGGCGCGGGGCCGATCTGGGCGGGCAATGTCCGGATGCTGGAGCGAATGGGGGCGGCGATGCCGCCCGAGGTGGCGGCGCTGATCGACGGGGCCGAGACGCTGGTGCTGGTCGGGCGTGGCGCGCGGGTCATCGGGGCGGTGACCGTTGCCGATGAGCCGCGCGAGACGGCGGGCGAGGCGGTGGCTGCGCTGAAGGCAGGGGGGCGCACCGATATCCTGCTGATGACCGGCGACCGCGCCGCAGTCGCGGCCCGGATCGGCGCGCGGCTGGGGCTTGTGCCGGAGGAAATTCACGCCGGCCTTCTGCCGGGCGACAAGGTGACCCTGGTCGACGCGGCGGCAAAGCGCGGCAAGGTGGCCTTCATTGGCGACGGGGTGAACGACGCGGCGGCGCTGGCGCGGGCCGATGTCGGCGTCGCGATGGGGGTCGCGGGCAGCGAAGTGGCGCTGCAAGCGGCGGACGTGGCGTTGATGGCCGAGGACCTGCGCAAGCTTGCCGCAGCGCGCCGCCTGGCCCGCCGCGCCGCCGGGGTGATCCGGCAGAACCTGACCATCGCCATCGGGGCGATGGTGGTCCTGGTCACCGGCAGCCTGTTCTTCGATCTGCCTCTGCCGCTTGCGGTCCTGGGCCACGAGGGCGGGACGCTTTTGGTGGTGCTGAACGGCCTCAGGCTGCTGGCCGACCCGATCCGCGCGCGGGCCTGACCGCAGACGGGGAACCGTCCTTGGGGGCATCGAGCCCCTGCGGACGGTGCTGGCGCGGACATCGAACCGGTGCTGCGCGGGGCGTCAGAACGCGGAGCCTCCGGCGAGAGTATTTTCCCATGGGCAAATGCGGGGCAGGCGCGGATCGTGGGTCAGAAGCCCACGTCCGGCCCGCCTGACCCCTGCCAGGGTTTGGCAAGGTTGCCGAACCGGGTGAAGCGGCCCTCGAAGGACAGTTCCACTGTGCCGATGGGGCCGTGGCGCTGCTTGCCGATGATGACTTCAGCCTTGCCATGGACCGATTCCATCAACGCCTGCCACTGTGCCATCTTCTCCAGCTCATGATCGCCCGGCTTTTCCCGTTCGCGGTAATACTCCTCGCGGAAGACGAACATCACCACGTCGGCGTCCTGCTCGATCGACCCCGATTCCCGCAGGTCCGACAGCTGCGGGCGCTTGTCGTCGCGGCTTTCCACTGCGCGGGAGAGCTGTGACAGCGCGATGACCGGGATGTTAAGTTCCTTCGCAATCGCCTTGAGGCCTTGAGTGATTTCGGAGACTTCCTGCACCCGGTTGTCCTTGGACGAGCCCTTGAGAAGCTGCAGGTAGTCGATGATGAGGACATCGAGCCCATGCGTCCGCTTCAGTCTCCGCGCGCGCGCCGCGACCTGGGAAATCGGCAGGGCGGGCGTGTCGTCAATGTAAAGCGGGCAGGCCTCCAGCGCCTTCGCGGCCTCGACAAAGCGGCGGAACTCGGTCTCGGTCATGTCGCCGCGGCGGATCTGTTCGGAGGGCACTTCGGCGGCCTCGGACAGGATACGGGCGGCAAGCTGTTCGGCCGACATTTCAAGGCTGAAGAACCCGACGACGCCGCCTTCGACCGAGCCCTCAGCCCCGTCCGGCAGCCGCCCACGCTTGTGCGCCTTGGCGATGTTGAAGGCGATGTTGGTGGCCAGCGAGGTCTTGCCCATCGACGGGCGCCCGGCAAGGATCAGAAGGTCCGAAGGGTGCAGGCCGCCGAGTTTCTTGTCCATGTCGATGAGACCGGTCGAGATCCCGGCAAGGCCCCCATCCCGCTGATAGGCCGCGTTGGCCACGTTAACCGCATCGGTTACCGCCTTGAGAAAGCTTTGAAATCCGCGCTCGGCGACACCCTGTTCTCCCAGCTTGTAGAGCCGCTGTTCGGCTTCGATGATCTGGTCCCTGGGTTCGCTTGCCACCTCGACCTTGGCCGCCTGTGCGGCGATGTCGCGGCCCAGCTGGATCAGTTCGCGCCGGACAGCCAGGTCATAGACCATCTGCGCATAGTCCCGCGCCGCATAGGCGGAAATCGCCGCCCCCGCCAGACGCACGAGGTAGGCTGGGCCGCCCAGTTCCTTCAGCCCGGCGTCGTCGTCGAGAAAGGCTTTCAGCGTCACCGGCGACGCCAGCGCGTTCTTCTGGATGCGTGCCGCGGCGATCTCGAAAATCCGCTGGTGGACGGGGTCGAAGAAATGCTCGGACTTCACGACCGAGGACACCCGGTCGAAGATGTCGTTGTTGGTCAGGATCGCGCCCAGCAATTGCTGCTCGGCCTCGATGTTGTGCGGCAGGACCTCGCTGTCGGATGCAGCCGATGCTGCGGCCGGAACCATCGGCCTCAGTGCGGTGATCTCGGTCATCTGTTTCCCCTGCCGGTTTTGACTGCTTTTTATCGAGAGCACCGCCTAGCATATCCGGCGGTGGAATGGATTGGGGGTAAGCTGTGCATAACCCGCTTATCCACAAGATTTGATCCTACCACATCTTGCCCATGCGATGAAGCGGCAAGCTAGGACTTGCGCGGGCGGCAGGTCCTAGTGGATGCGATTGTTTCCCGTGCGAGTGGGTTTGTCGGGGAATCAGGCTTTGCGGGCGTCCTGCCAGGCACGGGGGGCGCGAAGGAAGCTTTCGACCTCGGTCAGCGTCTTGTCGTCAAAGACTCCCTGCGAACGGGCTTCGGTCAGGACGTCCCACCAGGTACAGAGGTGATGGAGCTTCACCCCATGTGCGCCGAGCTTCGCCTCGGTATCGGGGAAGATGCCGTAGTAGAAGATCACCGCCGTATGGCCGCAGGTGGCCCCGGTTTCGCGGATCGCGTCGACGAAGGAAAGCTTCGAGCCGCCATCCGTGGTCAGGTCCTCGACCAGAAGCACCCGCTGGCCTTCGGTCATCGCGCCTTCGATTCGGGCGTTGCGGCCATAGCCCTTGGGTTTCTTGCGGACGTAAGTCATTGGCAGGGCGAGGCGTTCGGCCACCAGTGCGGCGAAGGGGATGCCCGCCGTCTCGCCACCCGCGATGTTGTCGAAAGCCTCGAACCCGGCCTCGCGCATGACGGTTACGGCCAGGAAATCCATCAGGGTCGACCGGATGCGCGGGTAGCTGATGAGCTTGCGGCAGTCGATGTAGGTGGGGCTTGGCAGGCCCGAGGCGAGTGTGAAGGGGGTTTCCGCATTGAAGTGGACGGCCTTGATTTCCAAGAGCGCGCGCGCGGTCAGGCGGGCGATTTCCTCTTTCGGCGGGAAGGTCGAGGGGATCATGCAGGGTCCTTTCGGGCAGGCTCGTGCGTCGCGCCTTCGGCTTCTCGTCGCGGGCTAGCGACGAGCGACAAAGTCGACGAGGAGCGGTCAGGTCAGAACGTGCCAGTGCACGGGAAAGCCGGGTTGGAAGACGGTGACGGGGCCAGCCCCGGAGACGATCTTGTCAGGCCAGACACAGGGTTCGGCCCGCTTTTCCAGGGCGACTGTCGCGGTGTTCACCGGCAGGCGGTAGAAGGCGGGGCCGTGCAGGGAGGTGAAGCCCTCCAGCCGGTCCAGCGCGCCCTCTTCCTCGAAGACATGCGCCAGAAGCGAAAGGGTGTTCGTCGCGGTGAAGCAGCCCGCGCAGCCGCAGGCATGTTCCTTCAGCGCGTCGACATGCGGGGCAGAATCGGTGCCAAGGAAATAGCGCGGGCTGCCCGAGGTCGCCGCCTTGCGCAGCGCCAGCCGGTGCTTTTCGCGCTTGGCGACCGGCAGGCAGTAATAGTGCGGCTTGATCCCGCCCGCGAGGATATGGTTGCGGTTGATGATCATGTGGTGCGTGGTGATCGTCGCGGCGAGGTTCTCCCCGCCGTCCGCCGCGTAGGCGACGCCTTCCTCGGTCGTGATGTGCTCCATTACGATGCGCAGCTCGGGCAGGCGGCGGCGCAAGGGGGCGAGGACCGTGTCGATGAACACCGCCTCGCGGTCGAAGATGTCGACTTCGGGATCGGTGACTTCGCCGTGAGTGCACAAGGGCAGGCCGATCCGCGCCATGGTCTCAAGGACGGCCATGACCTTCGTGAGGTCGCGCACCCCGGAATGCGAGTTCGTCGTGGCGCCGGCCGGATAGAGTTTGACCGCCTTCACCAGGCCCGAGGCGGCGGCGCGTTCGACATCGGTCGGGTCCGTGCCTTCGGTCAGGTACAGCGTCATCAGCGGCTCGAAGGTCATGCCCTGGGGCAGGGCGGCCAGGATGCGGTCGCGGTAAGCCACCGCGTCGTCCAGCGTCACCACCGGCGGCACGAGGTTCGGCATGATGATGGCGCGCGCAAAATGGCGGGCGGTTTCCGGCAGCACGGCCTGCAGCATCGCGCCATCGCGCAGGTGCAGGTGCCAGTCGTCGGGGCGGCGG
Source organism: Rhodobacter sp. SY28-1 (assembly GCF_005222785.1). Taxonomy (GTDB): domain Bacteria; phylum Pseudomonadota; class Alphaproteobacteria; order Rhodobacterales; family Rhodobacteraceae; genus Tabrizicola. Next base: position 413,562 of record NZ_STGH01000003.1, read on the forward strand.
ATCGTCAGTGTGGTCATGGCCCCGCGAGGTAGCGCAAACCCGACCTCGTTACCAGTGGCAACGCGGCGAGGAATGTCTCAGGATCGCGGAAAAGAGGAGCCCCCGATGACCCGCCGCCTGATCCGTCTTGTCGCAGCCCTTGGCCTGACCGCCGTTCCTGCCACCGCGCAAGAGATCGACTGTTCGACCGCAATGGCGCAATCCGACCTGAATCAGTGCGCCTATCAGGACTGGGAAGAGGCGGATGGACGGCTGAACACCGTCTACAAGCAGGTCGTTGCGACCTATACGCAGCTGGATGCCGACCTGCCGAAGGAACTGGGCAGCGGGGTTGCGACCCTGCGCGAGGCGCAGCGGGCCTGGATCACCTTCCGCGACAAGGCCTGCGAGGCAGAGGGCTTCGCGATGCGCGGCGGTAGTGCCGAGCCGCTTCTGGTCTATGGCTGCATGCGTGCGCTGACCGAGGAACGCATTGGCCATCTGCAAGGGATGCTGGACGGTTACGGCGGCTAGACCGTCTCGCCCGTCAGCTCTGCCAGCCTCCGGGCAAAGCGGGGCGCGTTCAGACGGGCGGTGACCGACCGGCAGATCTTGATCTCGCGCTTGGGGTGCCCCGACAGCCGCGCCGCCGCCAGGACCGCACGCAGATAGCTGCCATTCGACCGCCGCGCGCGCCAGAGCCAGGAGAACCGCTCCTCGCTCATCTTGCCTTCCATCGCGGCCTCGATGATCCGGTCCAGCACCTTCATCTCGCGCAACGTGTCTTCGGTGCCTTCGGCAGTGTAGCGGGCGTTCAGGGGCGTGACCCAGGGCCGCTGGAACAGCGCGGCATGCATCGCATCGGGCTGGTGCAGCGGGTCATGGATCAGCCAGACGCGACTGGCGCTTTCCGTCATGTCCGGCGCATAGCCATAGCGGCCGCGGAAGTTGATCCGCCGCGCGATCCGGTGGCGTTCGTCCCAGCCAGCGAGCGCAGGGTCCAGCGTCGCGCGTGGGGCGATCAGCACCAGTTCGGCCTGCGGCGCGGTGATCGAATAGGCCGCGGCCGCATAGCCCGCAGGCCCCGCGCCATAGAAGACCACGCGGTCGAAATCCTCCAGGAACCCGTCATCGGCCAGCCGGTCGAAATAGCGAAACACCGCCGGGTCGCGCCACCAGGTCTCGCCCTCGGCGAGGATCGTCAGGATCGACCAGCCCCGCGCCTTGGCGAGCGCGTAGTGCTCGGGCAGCTTGTCCTCACGCTCCCGCAGGGTGGCCGCATCCTCGAAGGTGACCAGAAGCTCCGGCCGCTCCTCGGCAAAGAACGCATAGTGCTTCTGCCCCAAAGGCAGAAAGTCGCCGTCGCCTTCGGCGATTGCCAGCATCGGCTGCTGCCAGTCGGGGCTGTAAGACGGATCGGACATGGTTTGCGTTCAGTTTTCAGCAGTTGCGGGCGATGGACTTCGCCTTTGCTCGACCTTGGCGAGAGATTTTGGCCGCGACAAGGCCTTGTGGTGGTATCGGATTGTTTCCTTGTGGCCGGGCCGCCATTATTCGCAAGGTCGTGAACAATCGACAACCGGGGGATGATCGGTCTGCGAACCGCTCAATCTTTCTTGGAGGGGCCGCCGATATAAGGCTTCCAGATCGACTCGGCTTCGGCCCTGTCCAGAACCCGGGTCGGGCCGGTCATCAGAAGCTGACCGTAAAGGCTGCGCCAGCCATCTTCCTGCATCAGTCTGCGGAATTGCGCATGGCGCCAGTCGACCGCCGCGGCATGCAGCGGCCCCAACACCGCATCCGCGTGCAACTCCTCGCGCAGGCCCCGGCTGTCCAGGCCCAGGATCGACCGATCCTCGACCGCATCGAAGTTCCGCTCGACCCAATAGCCCGCATCCAGACCGCTGTCCGCATGCACGCCACGCCCCCGGTCACGCTTGAGCACAAAGCTCTCGACGGCTCCCAGCGGGTAATGGTTCAGCTGCACCAGCCGGTAGGGGTCGCGTCCGACATCCGAGAAGATGCGCCCGCGATGAAAGCTTGCAGGCAAGCGGTGGCCTGAACCGTCGACCCAGTGTTGCCCTGTCATCCTCGCCTCGACCGGCGCACGGGGCCGGTGGACGCCAAGCTTGCCGTAGCTGCCATCGTTCCTGACCAGCGTCTTGAACAGCAGTGCCCGCCAGGGCCAGTGCAGGACCGCAGGCGCGGCACGGGTGAAGGTTTCTATCACTGGCGCGTCCTGATAGGTGACCACGCCCGCATTGCCGAAGACGCGCCAGGTGAGCGTGATCGCCGTCGCCTCCGGCACCGTGGCCAGAAGGGTCGGGATCGTCCGGTCGCCTACCTGCACGTTGACGAATTCGTCGATGTCCAGCGGCAAGAGCCACTCCGCCCCGGTCACCAATGGATGCTTGTCTGCGCGTTTCAGCGCCGACCACTGCGGCCCCTCGGGATGCGGCCCGGGGTTGCGTACATGGGTCAGCCAGCCCAAAGCCTCCAGCCGGTCCAGCATCGAATCGGTGCCGTCCGTGCAGTCGTTGGAAAAGACAAGGAAATCCGTGATTCCGACCGCGCGGTGATGCGCGAGCCACTCCAACATGAACGCGCCTTCGTTCTTGACGCAAAGGACGGCCGTGATCCTCACAGCCGCCCCCATTTTCTGTCTGCAAATATCCCCGCCGGAGGCATCCGACCTCTCCACCCGCGCCACGCCTGCAAGGCCTAGCACGGGCAGGGAAGGGCGGCCAACCTAGAAGAAAGCCTGAACCCCGGTGATCGCCCGGCCCAGGATCAGCGCATGGACGTCATGCGTGCCCTCGTAGGTGTTCACCGTTTCCAGGTTCACCATGTGGCGCATGATCTGGAAATCTTCCTGGATGCCGTTGCCGCCATGCATGTCGCGCGCCCAGCGGGCGGCGTCCAGCGCCTTGCCGCAGTTGTTGCGCTTGACGATGGAGATCATCTCCGGCGCGGCGTTGGCCTCGTCCATCAGCCGCCCGACGCGCAAGGACGCCTGCAGGCCCAGCGAAATCTCGGTCATCATGTTGGCCAGCTTCAGCTGGAACAGCTGCGTCCCGGCGATGGGCTTGCCGAACTGCTTGCGGTCAAGGCCATACTGCCGCGCCGCATGCATGCAGAACTCGGCCGACCCCATGACGCCCCACGAGATGCCATAGCGTGCCCGGTTCAGGCAGCCGAACGGCCCCTTCAGCCCCTCGACATGCGGCAACAGAGCGTCCTCGCCCACTTCCACGTCCTTCATCACGATCTCGCCGGTGATCGAGGCGCGCAAGGACAGTTTGCCCCCCACTTTCGGAGCCGACAGGCCCTTCATGCCCTTTTCCAGCACAAAGCCCTTGATCTTGCCGCCATGCGCCTCGGACTTGGCCCAGACCACGAAGACATCGGCGATGGGGGCGTTGGAAATCCACATCTTCGCGCCGTTCAGGACATAGCCGTTCGCGGTCTTCTTCGCGGTCGTCTTCATCCCCGCCGGGTCCGACCCCGCATCGGGTTCGGTCAGGCCGAAGCAGCCGATCCACTCGCCCGAGGCGAGCTTCGGCAGATACTTCTGCCGCTGCGCCTCGGTCCCGTAGGCGTAGATCGGATACATCACCAGCGAGGACTGCACCGACATCATCGACCGATAGCCCGAATCGACCCGCTCGACTTCCCGCGCCACCAGACCGTAGGCGACATAGCTGGCACCCAGCCCGCCGTATTCCTCGGGGATCGTCACGCCCAGGAGCCCCATCTCGCCCATCTCGCGGAAGATCGACGGGTCGGTCGTTTCGTCCCGGTAGGCCGCGATGACGCGTGGCTGCAACTTCGCTTGCGCATAGTCCCGCGCCGCATCGCGCAGCATCCGCTCTTCCTCGGTCAGCTGGTCGTTCAGCCGGAACGGGTCTTCCCAGTCGAAGCGACCCAGATCGGGTGCGTCCTTGGCCTTCAGTTTCGGGGTGTCGAGCATCTTGGACCTCCATCGCTTGACCGGCATCATTGCAGAAAAGGGCCAGGCAGGCTATCGAAAGGCCTGCACGGGTTCATGAGGGAAACTCATAATGCTCCCCCGCCGTTACCTGCCGCCGATCCCTGCGCTTATGGCGCTTGAAGCTGTTGACCGCCTTGGCACCGCGTCCGAGGCGGCGAAGGAGTTGAGCCTCACCCAAGGCGCCATCAGCCGCGCGCTGCAGGGGTTGGAGGCGCAACTCGGGGTCCCGCTCCTGATCCGCGAACGCCAGCGTCTGCGCCTGACGCCCGCCGGGCAGGACTATGTGGCCGAGGTCAGGAAGGCCCTGCAATTGCTGGCCTCCGCCTCGATCACCTTGCGCGCCAATCCGACCGGGGGCAGCCTCAACCTCGCCATCCTTCCCGCCTTCGGCATGCATTGGCTCGCCCCGCGCCTCGCCCGGTTTGCGCAACATCATCCCGAAGTCACGGTCAACCTGTCGACCCGGCTAAGACCCTTCGACTTTGCCACCACCCCCTTCGACGCCGCAATCCATTATGGTCGCCAGGACTGGCCCGGCGTCCACTACCTGAAACTCATGGACGAAGAGGTCCTCGCCGTCGCCGCCCCCGGCTTTCCGCCGCTCGCATCCGCCACGGACCTCCTGCACCACCCGCTTCTGCATCTGGAAAGCCGCACCGGCGACTGGGGCCGCTGGCTTGCCCATCACGGCCACCCCGGCCTGCGCCCGCCGGGCATGATGTTCGACCAGTTCGCCACCCTGACCCAGGGCGCGATCCACGGCATGGGCGCGGCCCTGATCCCTACCTTTCTCATCCAGCGCGAATTGTCCGAGGGCCGCCTTGTCCCCATCTTCGGCCCCCCGATCCGCGCGCTTGGCTCCTACTACCTGGTCTGGCCCGACACCCGTCCCGACCGTGCGCCGCTGCGGTCTCTACGACTATGGTTGCAGGCCGAGGCCGCCGATCCCGCCTTGACCCCCTTGGGCGCAGCCGCCACTCTGCCTCCAAATCCGGAGGCCCCGTGACCGCACTCCCCGCCAGCATCGACGCCGTCGAAACGCTCCTCTCCGGACAGGGCTACGTCGCCTCCCGCGCGCTTGCGACGGTGGTCTTCCTCTCCCTGAAACTCGGCCGCCCGCTGTTTCTGGAAGGCGAGGCCGGCACCGGCAAGACCGAAATCGCCAAGACCCTCGCCGCTGCCTTGGGTCGTCGCCTGATCCGCCTGCAGTGCTACGAAGGCCTCGACGCCGCCTCTGCCGTCGCCGAATGGAACTTCGCCGCCCAGATGATCGCCATCCGCACCGCCGAGGGCACGTCGGACCGCGACCAGCTGAAGACCGAGCTTTTCACCGAAGAGTACCTGATCGAACGCCCGCTTCTGGCCGCGATGCGCCCGCAACCCGGCGGCGCGCCGGTCCTCCTCATCGACGAACTTGACCGCACGGACGAACCGTTCGAGGCCTTCCTCCTCGAAGCCCTCTCCGACTTCCAGGTCACCATCCCCGAGCTTGGCACCATCAAGGCCCCCGAGCCGCCCATCGTCATCCTGACCTCGAACCGCACCCGCGAGGTGCACGATGCCCTGAAACGGCGCTGCCTCTACCATTGGGTCGACTACCCCAGCTTCGACCGTGAACTCGACATCCTCCATTCCCGCGCGCCCGAAGCCCAGGAAACCCTCAGCCGCGAGGTTGTCGCCTTCGTCCAGAAACTGCGGCGTGAGGATCTGTTCAAGCGCCCCGGCGTGGCGGAAACCATCGACTGGGCTAAATGCCTCCTCGCCCTCGACGTCATCGCGCTGTCGCCCGAAGTCATCTCCGACACCCTCGGCGCGATCCTGAAATACCAGGACGACATCCAGAAACTGCAGGGATCCGAGGCCAAGCGCCTGCTGGACGAGGTGAAACGCGAACTCGTGCCAGCCTGATGGCCACCTACGCGCCCCTCGACATCCCCGAAGACGGCAAGCTTGCCCACAACATCGCCCATTTCGCCCGCGCGCTGCGCAAGGTGGGCCTTCCCGTCGGCCCCGGCCGTACCCTTGATGCCGTGAACGCCGTCGCCGCCGCAGGCTTCGACCGGCGCGAGGATTTCTACTTCACCCTCCAGGCCATCTTCGTCTCCCGCCCCGAGGAACGCAGCACTTTCGCCCAGGTCTTCCGCCTGTTCTGGCGCGACCCGCGCTATCTCGACCATATGATGTCGCTGATGCTGCCGCAGGTCCACGGCGTACAGGAGGACCGCGCCGCCGAGGCAGCCGAGAAACGCGCGGCCGAAGCCCTGCTTGACGGCCAGCTTCCCCCGGCCCCTGAGGAGCAGCCCGAAGGCGACCAGATCGAGATTGACGCTACAGCCACCATGTCAGCAGAGGAGCGCCTGAAGACGCTCGACTTCGAACAGATGTCTGCGGCGGAGATCGCCGAGGCCAAGCGGATGCTGGCCAAACTCGCGCTTCCCGTCCAACCCCTGAAAACCCGCCGCAGTGCGCCAAGCACCCTTACCGCCCGCATCGACGCCCGTCGCACATTGCGTGAGGCGATGCGGCATGGCGGGGAACTCACCACGCTGAAATTCAAGGCCCCGGTCACCCGCTGGCCGAACCTTGTCGTCCTTTGTGACATCTCGGGCAGCATGGCCGACTACAGCCGCATGGTCCTGCACTTCGTACACGCCGTCGCCAACCGGAAGGGGCAGGGCTGGGCCAAGGTCCACGCCTTCACCTTCGGCACGCGGCTGACGAACATCACCCGCCACCTGCGCGCCCGCGATGTGGACGCAGCTCTGAAAGCCGCAGGCAGTGAGGCGCAGGACTGGTCCGGCGGCACCCGGATCGGCCAGTCGCTGCACGCCTTCAACCGCGACTGGTCACGCCGGGTGCTGGGGCAGGGTGCGGTGGTCCTCCTTATCACCGACGGGTTGGACCGCGACGACACCGTCCTGCTGGCGAAGGAGGTCGAACGCCTCCACCTGTCCTGCCGCCGCCTGATCTGGCTGAACCCGCTGCTGCGCTGGACCGGCTTTGCCCCCAAGGCGCAGGGCATCCGTGCGATCCTGCCCCACGTCGACAGCTTCCGCGCCGGGCACTCCATCGCCTCGCTGGAGGCGCTGGGGCAGGCGATTTCGGAACCGGGTGATCGGGGGGAACGCGACCGTCTCTTGGCCCTGATCAGGGGTTAGGCGGCACTTCGCGCAAGGGTATCACTTTGCAGGTCGGTGATATCGCATATCAGCGGAAAGCGTCCTTTGTTACGGGCATCGGGGCTGATGAGGGAACCGGATACGAATCGTCCGCGTTGCAGTCAGCCCGTCACAATGAGGAACGGTAATGAGAAAGCTTCTGATTTCCACAACGGCCCTGTCGGTGGCCATCAGCCCGATGGCAACGATGCCGGCCTTCGCGCAGTCGCTGAACGAGGATGGCTCGGTGTCCGGAGCCGATGGAACCACGTTGTGCGTCGCGCTTTCCGACCCAAACTGCGATATCACCGCGATCATCGAAGCCCTAAAGGCAACCGACCCGGCTGCGGCCGAGACGCTGCAGGCTGAAGTCGATGCGCGCATCGCTGCTGATGCTGCAGCCGCCGAAGCCGCTGCCGCCGCCGAAGCGGAAGCACAGGCGGCGCAAGCAGCAGAAGCGGCTGCCGCTGCCGAAGCCGCCGCCCAGGCCGAGGCTGATGCTCAGGCCGCTGCCGAGGCCGAAGCCGCTGCTGCCGCCGAAGCTGCCGCCCAGGCCGAAGCTGACGCCGCTGCTGCGGAAGCTGCCGCCCAAGCCCAGGCCGATGCCGACGCTGCTGCCGCCAAGGCTGCGGAAGAGGCCGCCGCCCTGGAAGCCGCGATGCAGGCCGAGGCTGAAGCCGCCGCCCAGGCCGAAGCCGAAGCCGCTGCCCAGAAAGCCGCCGAAGAGCAAGCCGCCGCTGAGGCTGCTGCCGCCGCTGCTGCAGATGCGGAAGCTGCCGCGCAGGCCGCCGCCGATGAGGCCGCTGCCGCTGCCGAAGCAGAGGCTGCTGCTCAGCCCGAAGTCGCTCCGGTAGAAGAACCCGCAGTCGAAGAAGTCGCGCCTGCCGAAGAACCGGTCGTCGAAGAGCCTGTTGCCGAAGAGCCCGTAGCGGAAGAGCCTGTGGCTGAAGAGCCCGTGGCGGAAGAGCCGGTTGCAGAAGAACCTGCCACTGAGGAACCAGTGGCCGAAGCTGCTGTTGTCGACGAACCGCTGGACGGCGCAGCGCTTGAGGAAAGCCCGCCTCCGGGCTTGGTCGTCGAGACCGAAGTGCCCACCGAAGGGGTCATCGACTCTTCGACCGGCGAAGTGGTGGATCAGGAAACCGCCACCCTGGCCGTTGAGGCCGCCGAGGAAGAACTGGCGATCGACCCAGAAGGCGTCTTCGTCGACCCGGCTGCCGGGCTGATGGTTGCCGAACCCGATCCGGCAGTGGAAGTCGTCCCGGTCGACACCCCGGTAGTGACCGAAGGCGAGGTCGAGACGCTGACCGAGCTTCTGACCGCCGACCCGACGGCCATCGACCCGTCGGCGCTTGCGGCCGCCGAAATGATCACGAGTGCACCTCCGGCAGCCGAGGATGGCACGGTCACGCTGATGCCAGCGCCGGACGACCTGATCTCGTCGATCACTGAAACCGCGATCGCCGCCGATGGCGTGCGGACCTCGGATCAGGAATTTGCCGCAGCCCCGGTCGAATTGAGCGGTGGCAAGAAAAGCGGTCTGTCCGATCTGGAAAAGGCCGGTCTGCTGGTTCTTGGTGCACTTGCCGTAGGTGCGATCATCAAGAACAACCGCGCTGCTGCGGCTGACACCACGGTCTCGACCATGGGGCCGGGCGACAGCCGCGTCGTGTCGAACACCGGCGACCGTGTGATCGTGCTGCAGCCCGACGGGACCTACCGCGTGCTGAAGGACGACGACACCGTGATCCGCCGCCCCGGCTCGACCGTGCGGACCGAGACGTTCAAGGACGGCTCGACCCGGACGATCGTACAGCGCGCTGATGGCACCCAGGTCGTGACCATCCGCGATGCGACCGGCCGCGTGCTGCGCCGGGCGACCTATGACGACCTTGGCCGCGAGATCGTGCTGATCGACGATCTGCAACGCGAGGAAATCGTGGTCATCCGCGACCTGCCGAAGCCGCAGAAGCGGATCGTCATCTCGTCCAAGGACGACGATACCGCCCTGAAGCGCGAGCTTGCCGCCTTGGAGGCCGACCGTGCAGGCCGCAAGTTCAGCCTGCGCCAGATCCGCGAGATCCCCGAGGTCCGCGCGCTGGCTGCCACCATCGACGTCGAGCCGGTGACCTTCGCCATCGGCTCGGCGGCGGTTGCGGCCAGCGAGGCCCGCAATCTTGCCGACCTTGGCCGCGTCATGCAGGAACTGCTGGAGGAGAACCCGGCCGAGGTCTTCCTGATCGAAGGCCACACCGACGCGACCGGCAAGGCGGCGATGAACCTCGCCCTCTCCGACCGCCGCGCGGAATCGGTGGCTCTGGCCCTGACCGAATACTTCGACATCCCGCCGGAGAACATGGTCGTCCAGGGCTATGGCGAGACGGAACTGCTGATCGACACCCTTGAGAACGAGCCGCGCAACCGCCGGGTCGAGGTCAAGGTGATCACGCCGCTTCTGCGCACGGCCAGCCGCGGCTAAGCCGCACCCCCATACCAAAGTCGCGCCGCGGGTCCCCCCGCGGCGCGTTCATTTCTATGGCATCGCCAGCCGCGCGGACGCATACTTGTTTCATGGACCACGCCGCCCACGACCGCATCCCCGAAGCCGCGCTTGACTGGCACCGCGCCGGCCGTGGCGCCGCCCTTGCCACCGTGATCGAGACCTGGGGCTCGGCCCCCCGCCAGGCCGGCAGCCAGCTTGCCATCTCGGGCGAGGGCGAGATGCTCGGCTCCGTCTCGGGCGGCTGCGTCGAGGGCGCGGTCATCACCGAGGCGCTTGACGCTCTGGCCGACCGCAAGTCCCGTGTCCTGACCTTCGGCGTTTCCGATGAAACCGCCTTTGCCGCCGGCCTCGCCTGTGGCGGCACCATCCGCGTCCTGGTGGAACCCGTGGGCGAGGGGCCCGAGGCGCTGCCCGAGGCGATGCTCGCCGACCTTGTCGCCGCCCGTGCACGGCCGGAAGCGCTGGCCGTCGTCACCACCCCCGCCACCTGGGACCGCCGCCTTGTTGCGCCAGGGGATGACCCTGCCACCGATGCCCGCTTCAAGTCCGACCGCTCGGGCATGGAGGAGGACGGCCGCTTCATCGCCATCCACAACCCGCCGCTTCGCCTGATCGTCATCGGCGCGGTCCACATCGCGCAACCCCTCCTCCAGATCGCCCGGACCTGCGGCTATGCCCCCACCCTGATCGACCCGCGCGCGGCCTTCGGGTCGGCTGACCGCTTCCCGGGGGAAACCATCCTTGATGACTGGCCCGACGAGGCGCTGGAGAAGCTGCAACCCGACGCCCGCACCGCCATCGTGACGTTGACCCATGACCCGAAATTCGACGACCCCGCCATCCGCTTCGCCCTGACCTCGCCCGCCTTCTACCTGGGCTGCCTCGGGTCGACCCGCACCCATGCCAAGCGGGTCGAGCGTCTGACCGCAGCCGGGTTCACCCCGGACCAGATCGCCAGGATCCACGCCCCGGTCGGCCTTGATATCGGTGCCAAGACCCCGGCGGAAATCGCCGTCAGCGTCATGGCGCAGATCACCCAGACCCTGCGGAAGTAATGCGCTTCGGTCCTGTTCCCCTGTCGGAAGCAGAAGGCGCGATCCTTGCCCATTCCGTGGCCTTGCCCGAAGGCCGGTTGCGCAAGGGCTGCACGCTGGGCGCGGGCGACATTGCCCGGCTACAGGCAACGGGCCGCGGCGAGGTGATCGTGGCCCGCCTTGACCCGACCGACCTGCACGAGGATGCCGCCGCGCTTGCCATTGCGCAGGCGCTGGTCCCCGACCCACAGGCCGCGGGCCTGGACTTGCGCCCGGTCGGCACCGGACGGGTCAATATTCATGCCCGGACGGCTGGGATTGTTGAAATAGACGCAACAAAGGTTGATGCGCTGAACGCAGTCGACCCGATGCTGACGCTGGCCACCGTTCCGCGCTGGCAACGGCTGGCTGCGGGGGAAATGGCCGCCACCGTCAAGGTCATCGCCTATGGTGTCGCTGCGGACTCGGTCGCGGCCGCCTGCGCTTCCGGGGGGAGTGCCTTGCGCCTCTGCCCGCCCCGTCTGACCCGCGTCGTTCTGGTCGAAACCCACACCGATCCCGCCGCCCGCACGCTGGACCCCGGGGCAATCACCAACCGGCTTGCCACCCTCGGGGCCGGACTGACCGCGCACCTGCATGCCCCGCACCGCGAGGATGCGGTTGCCGCGACACTCGCCGCGATCACCGGGGCGGACCTGATCCTGATTCTCACCGCCTCGGCGACGTCCGACCCCAATGACGTTGCCCCCGGCGCGGTCCGCTGTGCAGGGGGGCGGATCGACCGTTTTGGCATGCCGGTCGACCCCGGCAATCTTCTGTTCATCGGCCAGCTGCACCGCACCCCGGTCATCGGGCTGCCAGGCTGTGTCCGCAGCCCGGCCCTGAACGGCGCCGACTGGGTGATGGAGCGTGTGATTTGTGGTGTTCCCGTCACCGCGGAGGACATCGCGGGAATGGGGGTGGGAGGGCTTCTGAAGGAAATCCCGACGCGGGGCAGACCACGCGAAGCGACCCAAAAATCTTAGCTGGAATTCTTGGGTCTGCGCAGGTCCAACCGTAGCGGGCCTATTTCGGCCCGATCATCATCACCATCTGCCGGCCTTCCAGCTTGGGCATGGATTCGATCTTGCCGGCTTCGGCCACATCGGACTCGACCCGCCTCAGCAGTTCCAGACCCAGTTCCTGGTGCGCCATTTCGCGGCCGCGGAAGCGCAGGGTGACCTTCACCTTGTCGCCTTCGCCAAGGAACTTCAGCACGGACCGCATCTTGACGTCATAGTCATGCGTGTCGGTGCCCGGGCGGAACTTGATTTCCTTGATCTCGATGATCTTCTGCTTCTTGCGGGCTTCGGCCTCACGTTTCTGCGTCTCGTACTTGAACTTGCCGAAGTCCATGATCTTGCAGACCGGCGGCACGGCGGTTGGCGAGATCTCAACCAGGTCCAGTCCGGCTTCCTCGGCCATCTGCATCGCCCGGGCCGGGGTGACGACCCCGACGTTTTCGCCATCCGCGCCGATCAGGCGGATTTCCGGAGCGCGGATGCGGTCGTTGATGCGGGGACCGGTTTCGCGTTGCGGCGGGGCATTGTGGGGTCTGCGGGCTATGGCTGTCGTCCTTGGATGGTTGATTTAGCGGCGGCAATTTAGGCGACGGCGGCCCGGTCTGCAACCCGGCACACCGGAGTTCTGTCAAGATTCCTTCGGCTTTGGGCCTTTTTCCGTACGAGGGAACCTGCCGGTCTTTTCATTCGCCGTCCAAGCTGCCATATGACCCGCATCCGGGCCCGTGGCCCCGGTCATAGGAGAATATGACATGAACAGAACCGTAATCATCGGCGCCATCGTCGTCCTTCTTGCAGCTGGCGGCTACTATCAGTTCAGCTACAAGCCCGCGCAAGAAGCGGAAGCTGCTGCCGCCGCCGCCGCCGCTCAGGCAGAAGCTGACGCGAAAGCCGCCGAGGAAGCCGCCGCCAAGGCTGCCGAAGAGGCTGCCGCCGCTGCCCAGGCTGCCGCTGACGAAGCTGCTGCCGCTGCTGCCGCCACCACCGAAGCCGCAACCGAGGCTGTCGAAGGCGCTGTCGAAGCGACCACCGAGGCCGCTGAAGGCGCTGCCGCGGCCGTGACCGACGCTGCTGCCGCTCTGGATCCGGCCAACTTCAACGCCGACGCCGTTGTCGCGCTCATCGACGGCTCGGCGCTGGACGACGCGACCAAGGCCACCCTGAAGACCGCTGTCGAAGCCGCTCGCGCCAACCCGGCGCTGGTTGCCGACACCGTCGCCCAGGTCAAGACCGCGCTTGGCATGTAATCTTTCGGCACCCGCCGAAGCTGGAAAGGCCGCGAGTTCTGCTCGCGGCCTTTTTCCTTGCGTGACCCTGGGCGGCAGGAAAACGGGCCACAGGATCGCCCCTGCGGCCCGGATTTCCAAAGGTTAAGATCGCCCTAACGCGAAACGGCAAGTCATTGATCTCATGGGTGGATCAGATTTTGTCCACCGTGGACAGATCAGATCCCGTCGCCCACGAAGGCCTTCTCCACGACGAATTCCTTCGGGTCCGAGTTCGCGCCTTCCCGCAGCCCGAACCCTTCCAGGATCGCCTTCACATCGACATTGAAGGCAAGGCTCCCGCAGACCATCGCCCGGTCTTCCTCGGGGTTCATCTTCGGCAGCCCTAGGTCCGCGAAGACCTTGCCCGCGGCCAGGTTGTCGGTGACCCGCCCCATGTGATGGAAGCTTTCCCGCGTCGTCGTCGGATAGTAGCGCAGCTTGCCCTGCACCATCTCGCCGATCAGCGGGTCGTCCTGCAGCCCCTCGACAAGCTGCCGGCCATACTCCAGCTCCGCCACCTCGCGGCAGGTGTGCATCATGATGACCTGGTCGAACTTCTCGTAGACCTCCGGGTCCCGCATGAGGGACGCGAAGGGTGCGATCCCGGTCCCGGTCGCCAGGAACCACAGCCGCTTGCCAGGGAGGAGCGCGTCAAGCACCAGCGTCCCAACCGGCTTCGGCCGCAGGATGATCTCGTCCCCAGGCTGGATGTGCTGCAGGCGCGAGGTCAGCGGGCCGTCGGGCACCTTGATCGAGTAGAACTCCAGCTCTTCATCCCACGAAGGCGAGGCGATCGAATAGGCGCGCAGGAGCGGCTTTCCGTCGTCATTGAGAAGCCCGATCATCACGAACTCCCCCGACCGGAACCGCAGCGTGGCGGGGCGCGAGACCCGGAAGGAGAACAACCGGTCAGTCCAGTGCCGGACTGTGGTCACGGTCTGCGCATCGGGCAGGTGGGGTTTCTGACGGGCGGCGTCCATGGTCACGGTCTCATTCATCGTTTCGCCCTCCATAGGCGAGCGGGGGCTGCAAGGGAAGCCTCTCCCCCTGCGGCCAAATCTCGGGGCAGGGTGAATCAGGCGCGCAGGCGGGCCTGATAGTGATGCGCGCGCCAGTCGGCCGCGCGGAACTTCCACTGGTCCGCCGGTTGCCGGGCGGCGAGGTCATCGGGGATCTCGGCCCCGTCGAACCCCACCCGGCGCAGCATGGCATACTGGTCGGAGATGACCGGGCCCAAGGCCAGAAGCTGACCCTTGTAGCCCATCTCGCGCAGGCGGCGGGCTATGGTGAAGGCGCGACCGTCGTTGAAGGCGGGGAAGGCCACGCGGATCAGGGTCAGCTGGTCCAGCCGCCCCACCAGCGCTTGCGGGTCGTCGGTGTTCGACAGGTCCACGGCGGTCTGGTCGGTCAGATCGGCCAGCGTCACGATCTCGCGCTGGGTGGCCGGGGAAAACCCGGTGTCAGTGACGATCACGCTCATGCCGCGTTCTCCTTCGGGGTGCGCACGGCCTTGCCGTCGATGAAATGGATGCCGCATTCGGTCTTGGACTGCCCGCGCCAACGGCCCGCGCGCGGGTCTTCGCCCGGCTTCACCGGGCTCGTGCAAGGCGCGCAGCCGATGGAGGGGTAGCCCTTCGCGACCAGCGGGTGCCGGGGCAGGCGGTTTTCGACCATGTATTCCTCAAGGTCCTCGCGGCCCCAATGGGCCAGCGGGTTGACCTTGATCCGGTGGTCGCCCTCGTTTTCGAAGAACTGCAGCGCCTCGCGGTCGGTGTTCTGAAACCGCTTGCGCCCGGTGATCCAGCCGTCAAAGGGGGCAAGCGCGCGTTCCAGCGGCTCGACCTTGCGGACGTTGCAGCAGCTGTCGGTGTTGAACTGGTGCAGCGTGTTATCTGGGTCTTCAAAGCTGACGCGGGCCGGGTTGGCGCGGATGGTGCGGACGTCGCAGAGGTTCAGCTTTTCGGCCAGCTCGCGCTGGTAGTCGAGTGTTTCCTGGAACAACATCTTGGTGTCGACAAAGAGGACCGGCGTTTCCGGGGCGATGACGCTGACGAGGTGGAGGAGCACGACGGATTCCGCCCCGAACGACGAGACAAGGGCCACGCGGCCCAGATCGTCGTCCTTCAGCGCATGCTCAAGGACGGCGGTCGCCGAGTGGTGCTTGTAGCGCGCGTTCAGCGTCGCGACACGCTCGGCTACCGGACCGTCGTGGCGGCCGTCACGCGGCATCTTGGGCGTCTTCCGTGTCGTAGAGTGCGACCTTGAACGGCTCCATCCCGACCCGCTTGAAGGCTTGAAGGAAGGTCTCTGACGGTTCAGTGCGGAGGTCCAGGTAGGCGCGGAGGATGCGTTCGATGGCAGGGACGATTTCGGTGTAGGCAAAGCCGGGCCCGGTCTTTTCGCCGACCACCGCGTCTTCGGTGCCGTCACCGCCAAGGGTGATCTGGTAATTCTCTACACCCGCTCGGTCGAGGCCGAGGATGCCGATATGGCCGACATGGTGGTGACCGCAGGCGTTGATGCAGCCGCTGATCTTGATCTTCAGCGGGCCGATTTCGTGTTCCAGCTTCAGCGCCTCGAAATGGGTGGCCAGTTCCTGCGCGACCGGGATCGAGCGGGCGGTGGCCAGCGCGCAGTAGTCCATGCCGGGGCAGGCGATGATGTCAGAGAGGAGGCCGACGTTGGCTGTGCCGAGGCCGGCTTTCACCAGCTGGGCATGCAGCGCGGGCAGGTCTGATTTGTGGACATGCGGCAGGATGACGTTCTGCTCATGGCTGATGCGCAGGTCGGAATGGCCATATTTTTCAGCGAGATCGGCGATGAGCCTCATCTGGTCGGAGGAGGCATCGCCTGGGGTCTGGCCGTGGGCCTTCAGGCTGATCGTGACGATGGCGTATTGCGCGTTGCGGTGCGCGGTCAGGTTGGTGTCGGCCCAGGACCGGAAGGTCGGGTCGGCCTTGTAGAAAGCATCGTAGGCGTCAGTGGGCGCGTTGCGGAAGGCGGGGGGCGCAAAGGCGTCGCGGATGTCGGCCAGGAGTTTCTGGTCGTTGCCGCCGAACAGGGGACGAAGCTCGGCAAAGCGGGCTTCGATCATTTCGGTGATCGCTTCCTTGCCAGTCTCATGCACGGTGATCTTGATCCGCGCCTTGTACTTGTTGTCGCGGCGGCCGAGCGTGTTGTAGACGCTGAGGACCGCTTCGACATAGGGCAGCAGGTCGGCCTCGGGCAGGAAGTCGCGGACGGTGACGCCGATCATCGGGGTCCGGCCAAGGCCGCCGCCAACGATGACTTCAAAGCCCGGCTCTCCGGCGGCATTGCGGACCATACGCAGGCCGATGTCGTGGGCCTTGGTCACGGCGCGGTCGTTGGGGCTGCCGGTGATGGCGATCTTGAACTTGCGCGGCAGGAACTGGAATTCCGGGTGGTCGGTGGACCACTGGCGCAGAAGCTCGGCATAGGGGCGCGGGTCGGCGATTTCATCCGCTGCGGCACCGGCGAAGTGGTCGGCGGTGACGTTCCTGACGCAGTTGCCCGAGGTCTGGATCGCGTGCATTTCCACATCGGCCAGCGCCGACAGGATCGCGGGCACGTCCGGCAGTTTCGGCCAGTTGAACTGGATGTTCTGCCGGGTGGTGAAGTGGCCGTAGCCTTTGTCCCATGTGTCGGCGATGTAGGCGAGCTGGCGCATCTGGCCGGGGTTCAAGGAGCCGTAGGGGATTGCGACCCGCAGCATGTAGGCGTGGAGCTGCAGGTAGAGCCCGTTCATCAGGCGGAGCGGGCGGAACTCGTCTTCCGTGAGGCTGCCGTCCAGGCGGCGGTCGACCTGCTGGCTGAACTGCGCGACGCGGGCGCGGACGAAGGCTTCGTCGAAGTCGGAGTAGGAATACATTGCGCCCTCAGCTGGCCAGGTCGGCTTGCTTGCCGTGGTTGTAGTTGGAGGGACCGCGGGTGCGGAATTCCTCGCGGAAATGGGTGGGTTCGGGGCCGTTCGGGCCGGGCCGGGCATCTGCCAGATAGGCGCCGACGATGGTCAGCTTCTGCGCCGCTGCGTGCAGAAGGCGCATCTGGGCGTGCGCCTCGTCCTCGATGAGTTCCGCCTCGTGGTGGAGGAGAGACCAGCTGTCGTCCGCCTTGAGGTAGACGACATCGCCTTCCCGCAGGCGGTTGGCGGTCACGATCTTCGGAGTGAAGCGGCGGCTCATCATGCCCTCGGCGATCAGGAAATCTGTAGTGGAATATAGAATATTTTCCCCTTCCGGGACCAGAGAGGCTTGCAGATAAGGACATGTGTTCCGATAGTGATCCAGAGGGGAACCGATGTTCCGCGAAAGGGGAGAATTCAGGAATGAGCGCCGCGCTAGACGATCTGGACCGGAAAATCCTGTCGGAACTGCAGAGTGATGCCGAGCAGTCGCTGGATGAAATCGCCCGGAAGGTGGGGTCTTCGAAGACGCCGGTCTGGAACCGGATCCGCCGGATGCGCGAACAGGGGGTCATCACCCGGACGACGGCGATCCTGGACCCGGAGGCTTTGGGGCTGGAGGCCTGTTTCTTCGTGCTGATCCGGACGTCGGAGCATGAGGCGGAGTGGCAGCGGAAGTTCCTGAAAGCGCTGCGCGAGCGGCCCGAGGTGCTGGAGGCGCATCGGCTGGCGGGGGATATCGACTATATCCTGAAGGTGCGGGTGAAGAATGCGCGGGCCTATGACACGTTCTACCAGGCGCTGATTTCCGAGGTGCGGATCTATAATGTGACGGCGCTGTTGAGCATGGAAGAGATCAAGTCGACGACAGTGCTTCCCCTGTGACGCGCGGTTTTCTTATGGAGCGCTGACGCGCAAGTCCTTTGTCTCGTCGGCGCGCCTGCGCGCTTCTCCTCGGGCGTTGGGGGCGCTTCGCCCCCCAAACCCGCAGAGGATACTTGCAGAAGCGAAAGACCTTGTCAGGCGGTGACGCGCAGTTCGCGCAGGCCGTGGAAGTGGTAGACGTCGCCGTAAGCGGGTGCCTCGGCCAGTCTAAGGTCTGGATGGTGCTGGAACAGGATCGGCAGGGCGACCTGCAGTTCCAGCCGGGCCAGAGGGGCGCCGACGCAGAAGTGGAGGCCTGCACCGAAGCTGGCGTGCGGTTTCACCGGCCGCTTCGGGAGGAAATGGTCGGGGTTTTCCCACACGCCGGGATCGCGGTTCGCGGCGGCGAGAAGCAGGCCCACCTGGTCGCCGCGGTGGAAGGTGTGGCCCATCACCTCGACGTCCTCATAGGCATGCCGGGTGAACATGTGCAGCGCGGGATCGAAGCGGAGGATTTCCTCGACGGTGCCCTCGATGTGGTCGGGGGCGAGCGCGGTGAGCGGTGTTCGGGTTTCGAGAAGCGTCTTCACGCCGTTGCCGATGGTATGGACTGTCGCCTCGTGCCCGGCGTTCAGAAGAAGGATGCAGGTGGCGATGAGCTCGTCTGTGGACAGCTTCTCGCCCTCGCTTTCGGCGGCGATCAGCTGGGTGATGAGGTCGTCGGCGGGCTTGGCGCGGCGTTCGTCGACGTAAGAGCGGAGGAAGGCGACGAAAGCCTCGGTCGCGGCCACCGCCTTGTCCTCCATCTGCCGCGTGCGGCCGGCCATGTACATGCCGACCATCGCGTTCGACCAAGAGAGAAGGTCCGGGGCCATCGCCTCGGGCACGCCGAGGAGACGTGCGATGATGCGGACGGGCAGGGGCTGGGCGAAGGTTTTCAGAAGGTCGAAGTCGCCCTTCGGGCAGGCTTCTGCAAGTTCGGTCGACAGGGCGGCGATGTCCGGGGCGAGGCCCGCGATACGGCGCGAGGTGAAGGCCCGCAGGACGAGGTTGCGCAGCCGGGTGTGGCGGGGCGGTTCCAGTTCCAGCATCGAATGGGCCTCGACCGCGTAGAAGGGGGCGAGGTGGGGCGGGATCGGCAGGGGGTCCACCGGCTCACGTCCAAAGCGGCGGTCGCGGAAGATCGCGTTCACGGCCGCGGCGTTGCCGGTGCAGACGAGGGCATAGTCGGTCCAGTGGAAGAAAGGTCCGGCGGCACGGGCGCGTTCGTAGAACGGGTAGGGGTTCTGGACGAAGGCAGGGTCCTTGGGCGATTGCTGCAGGGAGAGCATCACGTCCTCTGATTGGCCAAAGCCGGACCGATCAGGCCCTGGGCGATCAAGGCCCCGGTCACCACGATCGCTGCACCGGCAGTTTGCGCCCAACTCCACGGGCCGCCAAGGATGAACACCATCAGCATGACGTAGAAGGGCACCGCGTTCATGTGCATCGAGGCGGCACCAATCCCGATCCGGCCTACGGAAATGATCCACAAAAGTTGGCTGATCGCCATCGAACCGATGCCGAAGATCGCAAGCCCGGTGAATTCTGGCAAGCCGATCGCACTCCAGTTCGGCCAGTTGCCCCGCAGGAGCCCGTCGGCTGCGGCGACGATCAGGGCAACCACGGCGCAACCGGAGACCGTTATCGCAACGCGACCAAGTGCGGACAGTTCGGGAAGGGCCTTGACCGTTTCCCGCGAGCCCCAGGTGTAGAGGATGACCGAGGCGAGCGCGGCAAGCACGCCAAGGCCGAAATCGACCTCGCCCTCGGCCCCGCTGACGGCAATCAGGCCGCCAACGAGTGACAATACAAGCCCGATGGCCAGGGCACGGGTGAAGGGGCGCTTGTCGGCGATGCATTCCAGCAGAATGCCGATTACGGGCATCGCGGCAGAGACGATGGCCACCGTGACAGGGTCATTGAACTGCAGGGCGATGATGACGAAGAAAGAGGCTAGGCCCAGGGTCACGAAGCCGACCCAGGCGCCCCGTGTCCAGTTTGCTTTGGTCACGGTGGCCACGCCCTCGGCCGCGATCCAGAGCGGAAGGAGCACGAGCGCCGCCAGCGTGGTGCGCGCGGCGGTCAGCGCGACGGGAGGCATGTGCGGGATGATGAGATCGGCCGCGGGCAGGCCTGCGGCCCAGACCACCATCGAGGCCAGGCAGATGAGGTTGGCGGTCAGAAGTGACCGTCGCGCATCGGAGGAAATGTCTGTCATGCGCGCAGGTTAGGCATCCTGTCGCAGACGGGCTGATCCATCCGCGACAGGGGATGTCGTCAGGCGGCCGACAGCGCTGCGACGATCGCACCGAAATCTGCGGCCTTGAGGCTGGCGCCACCGACCAGCGCGCCATCGACATGCGGCACGGCAAAGATGTCGCTGGCGTTCGACGGCTTGACCGAGCCGCCATAAAGGATGCGGACGCCCTCGGCCTCGGTCCCGATCAAACCGCGCAGGCGACCGCGCAGAAAGCTGTGCACTTCGGCGATTTCGGCCAGCGTCGGGGTGCGGCCGGTGCCGATGGCCCAGACAGGTTCGTAGGCAATGACGAGATTGGCCGCAGTCGCACCGCCGGGGATGGACCCGTCGATCTGGGTGCCGATCACGGCAAGGGTCTTGCCAGAGTCGCGCTCGGCCTCGGTCTCGCCGATGCAGACGATGGCGGTAAGGCCCGCGTCGACAGCCGCTTCGGCCTTGGCGCGGACCAGGGCGTCAGTTTCGCCATGGTCGGTGCGGCGTTCGGAATGGCCGACGATGACATGGGTCGCGCCCGCATCGCGCAGCATCGCCACCGAGATGTCGCCGGTATGTGCGCCCATCGGTTTCGGATGGCAGTCCTGCGCCCCGACCTTCAGTGCCGTGCCGGCTGCCGTGTTGGCCATGGCGGCGATCAGGGTTGCGGGCGGGCAAAGCAGCATCTCGCAAGCCGGATCGGGATGGGCCTCAAGCAGCGCCGTCACTTCGTCCAGCGAAGCCCGGGTGCCGTTCATCTTCCAGTTTCCGGCGGCAAGTTTCTTCATCTGTCGTTTCCTTGTGCAGTCCAGACACGCCTAGCGTGTATGTCCGGAAAGGAAAAGGCGGTAGATCGGCAACAATCCGTTCGTTGCCCCCGCGTCAAGCCAACCTGCCTTGGGTCAGGCGCCGGGCGCGTCGCGGAACTTGATCGATTCCCCGCAGCCGCAAGCCTCGACCACATTGGGATTGCGGAACTTGAAGCCGCTTTCCACAAGGCCGGTTTCATAGTCGATCTCGGTGCCGATCAGGAACATCTGGGCCATGGGCGCGATCATCACCCGCGCGCCGTCCTGTTCCACCACCTCGTCCAGCGGATTGATCGCGGTGACGTATTCCATCGTGTATTCCATCCCCGCACAGCCGCCCTTCTTGACGCCGATGCGCAGGCCCTGGCTGCCTTCGCGCGCCATGAGCCGGGCGATCTGGCCGGTTGCAGCGGGGGTCAGGGTGACAGCGGCTTTGCCGGGAATGCCGAACATGGATGGACTCCTTTGCCGGTAACTTAAGGTGTCTGCGCCGGAATTCCAAGCGGGGGCAGATGACCAAGTGCGGCGACGGTCGCGAAGGAGACGACAAGGGCCCAGCCGAACGAGGCAAGCGTGCCGATGATGACATATTCGGACAGGGCGCGATCCTCTTTCACCGCGCCGTAGCGCAGGATCGACTTGGCGGCCATCAGCAGGCCCACGCCCTGCGGCTGACCGATGAGGACAAGGACGAAGATCAGCCCGCGTTCTAGTAGGCCGATCAACCGGCCCGCCCCGGGCAGACCCTCGGCGGCGATGTCGGCCGGAAGGTTTGCAGCGAAAGGCTGCATCAGAAGCCCGACCGCGAAGCCGCCGGTGCGGGTGGCGAGGATGAGGCCGGTCAGCAGGACCATCAGCGACGGGAGCTGGCTGACGGGCAGCGGCACCGCTTCGGACCAGAGGCCGGTCCCCAGGATGCCGCCGTCATCGCCGGTCACGATGGCTCCGGGAGCCCAGAAGCCGTTGGCCCAGAGGTCGGGAAGCCAGAGGGCGAGGGTGATGAGGGTGGCAAGGTGCAGGGACTGGTCGATCAGGAACGGTGCCAGGCCGCCCGAGGTTTTCCAGACCGAGACCAGGACCAGCTTGCCGACGTCGATCGCGATATGGACAAGGGCCAGCACCAGAAGTGCCGGATGCAGCGATCCGGTGGCGGCGACGGCGGTTGCGTAGACGATGACGAGGTGCAGGCCCAGCGCCAAGGGAGTGCGCTTGTTGGCCACCATCCAGTTGGTCTGGAACACGAAATCGGCGAGGGTGTGGGCGAAAAGGAGGGCGATGAAGGTTTCAGTCATCGGCGGCTTTCAGTTCGGCTTCGAAGGCAGAAACGACCGCCTTTATGTCCCACCAGTTTGCGCCCTGCAATCTGTAGCTGGCCGCTGCCGGGCTTATGCCGAGCGACTGCGCTATGGAAAGACCTGACGGCTCGTCCAAGGCCAGAGCCATCACCATGGCTTCTGCCTGTTGCGGGGTCCACTTCCGGGCTACCTGATCGGCCAGTCGCGCCGCAGCCGAGGTGATCGCACCAAGCTGTCGGGTGGTGCTTGCAATCGCAAACTCTGCCCGCCTGGGCATCTGGTCCAGCGTCTCGCCCGAGAGCACGAAGGCGTTGCCTGTTTCGGCCCCAAGCGACGGTGCACGGTCAGTCGCAATCTCGGCGATACCGATGCCGAAGCGTGTCAACGGGGCGTTCTGCGCGCGCAGGCGGGCCGTCACGATCAGGGCGAAACGCAGGGCCAGTTCTGGCCGCACCAGGA
The DNA here is from genome assembly GCF_005222785.1 of Rhodobacter sp. SY28-1. Classification (GTDB taxonomy): domain Bacteria; phylum Pseudomonadota; class Alphaproteobacteria; order Rhodobacterales; family Rhodobacteraceae; genus Tabrizicola. The sequence goes on from NZ_STGH01000003.1 coordinate 436,180, forward strand.
GAGCCTGCCAGCCGTCGCCGCGATATCGAGTGAAAGGCGCAGCAAACTGGCCTGCCGTGTCGGCAATGGCAGCAAGCGCACGGTCAGTGGCTTGCTGCCCGGACTTTCGCGAGCCAATCAGATCGCCGGTCAGGACTGCTGCGTCGCTCATGACGCATCGTTTAGCATGCCAAGAGCTGAACTTCAAAGAAATTCAGCTTTAAGGCTTAAATAGATGCAATTTCAGCTTGAAGGCTTTACTCTACATGAACCCCAGTTCGAGCCGGGCTTCATCGGACATCATGTCCATGCCCCAGGGCGGGTCGAAGGTCATGTTGACGTCGACGTGTTTCACCCCCGGCAGGGGTTCGACCGCATTGGCAACCCAGCCTGGCATCTCTCCGGCGACGGGGCAGCCAGGTGCGGTCAGGGTCATGGTGATCTCGACCTCGTTCTCGGGGCCGATCTCGATCGTGTAGACGAGGCCCAGATCGAAGATGTTGACCGGGATTTCCGGGTCGAACACCGTGCGGCAGGCCTCGACGATCTCGGGGTAGAGCGGATGATCGGTCGAAGAGGGCTTGATCAGCGGCTGGCCCTCGGTCGGGCCCGCCGTCTGGACGGAGGTCTGGTCCTGCATGTGGTCGTCCCGACGCGTTAGGTATGTTGACCGATTATATAGGGAATGGTCGGGTCAAGGTCCAGTGGCGCCGGACATCGATGCCGGGTCGGATCAGAACGGGATTTCGTCGTCGAGATCGGACCGGCCGCCGCCACCGCCCGCGCCGCCACCCGAGCCGCCGCCAAAGCCGCCACGGCTGCCGCCTGAGGAGCCGCCGTAGCCGCCGCCCTGGCCACCCTCATCATAGCCGCCACGATCATCATAGGCGCCACCGCCACCGCCCGAGCCGCCATCACCACGGCCGCCAAGCAGCGTGAGGTTGCCGTTGTAGGGACGCAGGACAATTTCCGTGGTGTACTTGTCCTGGCCGGACTGGTCCTGCCACTTCCGGGTTTCAAGCGAGCCCTCGATGTAGACAGTGCTGCCCTTCTTCAGGTACTGCTCGGCAATCTTGGCCAGTGCTTCGTTGAAAATCGCGACCGAATGCCATTCGGTCCGCTCTTTCCGTTCGCCCGATTGCTTGTCGCGCCAGGTTTCCGAGGTGGCGATGCGCAAGTTCACCACCTTGCCGCCGTTCTGGAAACTGCGCACCTCGGGGTCGCGGCCGAGGTTGCCGATGAGAATAACCTTGTTGACCGACCCCGCCATGCGAATCTCCCTTGCTGGTCTCCGGGCAGCTTCGCCGCGGATGGTTAACAAACCTATACCGGGGTTCCGGGCGGCTGCAACCAAGCCATTGGACTGGGGCGGCAGGGTCCGGAATGCCTGCGAAATCGCGACTGGAAAATCGGGACGAACTGGCTATAGTCCAGCCGGTCGCGTCAAGACTGCGCGAGCGGTGTGGGTATGGATTTCGGGATGCAGAAGATTGTCTGCCGGACAGCTCTGGCGGCCATCATGGCCTCTGGTTTGGCAAGCGCTGGCCTTGCCGAAGGGCTGAACCTGTCCGGCTCGACCAAGTCCCGCAGCGCGCTGTTCAAGTCGCAGTCCGAGCTGATCGACAAGAAACTGTCGAAGCAATACAGCGGATCGGTCAAGCTGACGCCCAAGTACAAGAAGGGCGAAGAGATCGCCGACGCCAAGGGCATTCCTGCGTACCGCGGCAGCTACAAGGGCGAGTATCTGGAAGTCGCCAAGTCCGCAGCGCGCAAGCATGGCGTGCCGGAAGACTTGTTCCTCCGGCTGGTGCAGCAGGAAAGCGGCTGGAACCCGGTTGCGGTGTCGACCAAAGGGGCGACGGGGCTGGCGCAGCTGATGCCCGAGACGGCCCAGCATCTGGGCGTCGACATCAACGATGCCGAAGAGAACCTTGAGGGTGGCGCGCGCTACCTGCGAATGATGTTCGACAAGTTCGGCACCTGGGAGCTGGCGCTAGCCGCCTACAACGCCGGTCCGGGGGCTGTCGAAGAGCACAACGGCATTCCGCCCTTCGAAGAGACCAAGGGCTATGTGAAGGCGATCCTAGGTTAGGGCGGTGGGCAGTCTGCCCACCCTACGCCGTCTCGTCACTCCGCCGCGATCTTGATCACCGGCTCCATCGTCGCCAGCACCTCGCGCGAGAGGTGGCACTTGATCTGGTGACCGCCCTCCAGCACCTGCACTGGCGGCACCTCACGGTCGCACAGTCCCCCCGGAACCTGGGATTTCCAGCGGCAGCGGGTCTGGAACGGGCAACCGGGCGGCGGGTTCATGGCCGAAGGGATGTCGCCTTCCAGCACGATCCGCTTGCGTTCCACCCTGGTGTCGGCAATCGGGACGGCCGACAGCAGCGCCTCGGTGTAGGGGTGGTAGGGGGGTGAGAAGACCTGATCGGTCGTGCCCATTTCCACCACATGGCCGAGATACATCACCATGACCCGGTCCGACAGGTAGCGGACGATCGACAGGTCGTGGCTGATGAAAAGCAGCGTTGTCTTGTTCTCGCGCTGGATGTCCATCAACAGGTCGGTCACGGCGGCCTGGACAGAAACGTCCAGCGCGCTGACCGGCTCGTCGGCCACCACGACCTTGGCCCCGCCGGCAAAGGCCCGCGCGATGCCCACGCGCTGCTTCTGACCGCCGGACAACTGGCGCGGCATCCGTTCGGCGAAGGCGCGGGGGAGTTTCACCAGGTCGAGCAGCTCCAGCATCCGCTGGTGCCGTTCGGCGTCGGACTTGCCGAAGTTGAAGATCTCCAGCGCCCGGATGATCTGGCGGCCCACGGTCATCGAGGGGTTCAGGGTGTCGAAGGGGTTCTGGAACACCATCTGCACCTGGGAGACGGTGTCGGTGTTCCGTTTCTGAATTGGCGTGGACTGGACGTTTTCGTCAAAGAGCATGATCGAGCCCGATGTCGCCGTTTCCAGCCCCATCAACACCTTGGCGAAGGTCGACTTGCCGCAGCCAGACTCGCCGACGATGGCCAGGGTCTCGCCTTCGCGCGCCTCGAAGGACAGGGTTTCGTTGGCCTTGACCACCTTCTTCGCGCCGCCTCCGAAGGCGCCACCCGAGACGGAGTAATACTTGCGCAGGTCTTCCATCTTCAGAACCACGCGGCCGATTTCGGCCTTTTCCTTGACCTCGCGCTTGGTGGGGGGCGCGGACCAGTCGATTTCCTGCCAGCGGAGGCAACGGCTGTCGTGGCGGTCATCGCCCGGGATATGCGACATCGGGATGTCCATCTCGTCGCAGCGGCCCTTTTCGAAATAGTCGCAGCGCGGCCCGAAGTTGCAGCCCTTGGGACGTTCGTGGGGCAGGGGAAAGTTGCCGGGGATCGAGATCAGGGGCCGGGCGTTCTTGTCGGCGCCAGGCAGCGGGATCGAACGGAACAGCGCCTGGGTATAGGGGTGGCGCATCTTGTCGAAGACTTCGGTGACACTGCCGGTTTCAACCGCCTCACCGGAATACATCACGCAGATCCTGTCACAGACATCCATCACCAGGCCAAGGTTGTGGCTGATGAAGAGCATCGAGGTGCCGTATTTCTCGCCCAGTTCCTTGACCAGATCGACGATCCCGGCCTCGACCGTGACGTCCAGCGCAGTCGTGGGTTCGTCGAGGATCAACAGCGCGGGCTTGGCCATCAGCGCCATGGCGATGACGATACGTTGCTGCTGGCCGCCAGACAGCTGGTGCGGGTACGCGTTGATGATCCGGTCAGGGTCGGGGAGCCGCACGTCGGCGACGATCTGCCGGGCCAGCTTCCAGGCCTCGGCCTTGGACATCCCGGAGTGGAGCATCGGCACTTCGGCCAACTGCGCCCCGACCTTCATAGCCGGGTTCAGGGACGCCATCGGCTCCTGGTAGATCATCGCGATTTCGGACCCGCGGATGTGGCGCAGTTCCTCATCGCTCATTTTCGCCAGGTCGCGGCCCTTGAACTTCATCGACCCGGCGACGATGCGGCCGGTCTTTCCAAGTTCCCGCATGACGGCCAACGCGACGGTGGATTTGCCGCAGCCGGATTCGCCGACCAGGCCCATCGCCTCGCCGGCCATGACGGTGCAGGAGAAGTCCATCACCGCGGGGATTTCACGCAGGCGGGTGAAGAAGGAAATCGACAGGTGCTCGATTTCCAGGATCGGCTGCGACGGGTCCCAAGGGGTATCGGGGGCGGGGGCTGTCATGGCATCAATCCTTCAGGCTTTCTTCGCGCAACCCGTCGGCCAACAGGTTCAGGCCGAGGACGAGGCTCATCAGCGCAAGGGCAGGGGCCAGGGCTGGGTGCGGGAACAGGTTCAGCAGCTTGCGCCCGTCGTCGATGGTCGAGCCCCAGTCCGGGCTGTCGGGCGAGACGCCGAGGCCAAAGAAGCCAAGGGTGCCGAGAAGGATCGTGGTGTAGCCGATCCGCAGGCAGAAATCGACGATCAGGGGTCCGCGGGCGTTGGGCAGGATTTCCCACAGCATGATGTACCAGGGACCCTCGCCCCGGGTCTGGCCCGCCGCCACATAGTCCCGCGCCTTGATGTCCATCACCAGGCCCCGCACGATCCGGAACACGCCGGGCGAGTTCACGAACACGACCGAGACGAAGACGTTCAGCATGTTCGGCTCCATCGACCAGACACCGAGCGGGTCCATGTTGAAGGCGAGGCCGGAATAGGCCCATAGGCCGATGACCAGGGTGATACCGACATAGAGGTTTCGGCGCGGCGGGTTGGTGTAGTAGCGGCTGTTCCAGAGCGTGCAGAGGAAGATGATCGGGAACAGGAACAGCAGTGCGGCCAGCACGATGGGGATGCCGGTGTCGCGGATTTCCGGGGTGACCAGAAGGTAGAACAAGAGGATCACCGGGAAAGCGAGGACGAGGTTCGCCAGGAACGAGATGAAGGTGTCGAGCTTTCCGCCGAAATAGCCAGCGGGCAGGCCGAGGGTGATGCCGACCATGAAGGCGAACAGGGTGGCGGCGGGGGCGATCTTCAGAACCTCGCGTGCGCCCATCACCATGCGGCTGAAAACGTCGCGGGCCAGGTGGTCGCCGCCCAGAAGGTACCAGCCATAGGCGCTGTCGGGCGCGGCGACTCCGGGGGGCTTGTTCTTCAGGCCGGAAAGCTGGGCAAACGGGTCCTGGGTGATGATCGTGTCGGCGAAGATTGCGGTGAACACCCAGAACATGACGATGGCAAAGCCGATCATCCCGACTGTCGAATCAAAGAGCTTGCCATACAGGCCCAGTTTCCGCCGGAACCGTATCGACAGGACGAAGACGGCAACCAGTGCAAGCCAGACCGGCCAGAACCGAACCGCCATGGAGCCGAGGATTCCGGCCTCGAGCGGTGATGGCATGACCGCCCCTGCCGCAAGCGTGCAGAAGATTGCGGCCAGTGCGGCAAGAAAGCTGTAGCGGATGCCGAGGCTTGCGAAGAAACCGGGGGAGCGGACGGCCGCGGCACCGTCGGGACCGGGCAGCTGCGGCCCGTCAAGGCCTGCAAGGACAAACAGAAGCTTGGCCAGAAGAGACAGCGCCAGCGCGAGCAGAGCGATCTGGAACACCGGCAGTAGAACCGCGCCCGCCGATCCTGTCCAGGTGAGGGTATCCATGGTCGTTCCCTCCTCAGGCCAGCCGGATGCGGGGGTTCAGGAAGACATAGCCGATGTCAGAGATCAGCTGCGTCAGAAGGACGACGACCACGGCCACGACCGAACAGGCCAGAAGCAGCGGGATGTCGTTGTTCGAGGCGGCCTGCACCAGCGTCCAGCCGAAGCCCTTGTAGTTGAACAGGCTTTCGACGATGACCACCCCGTTCAAAAGCCAGGGAAACTGCAGCATGATGACCGTGAAGGGCGCGATCAGCGCGTTTCGCAGCGCATGTCGCATGACCACCGTGCGGAAGGGGACGCCTTTCAGCCGGGCGGTGCGGATATACTGCTGCGTCATCACCTCGGTCATCGAGGCCCGGGTCATCCGGGCGATATAGCCGATGCCGTAAAGCGCGATGGTCATCACCGGCAGCGCAAAGTTCCAGAAGGTGATGTCGTCCATCGCCGACGTGGCCGAGGCGAGGAACAGGGTCTTCTTCGGTTCGATCAACCCGTATTCGGCGAGGATCGGCGAGATGCCGGTGGCTGCCGTGGCGAAAAGCGCCACGAGCACGACCCCCGACACATATTCCGGCGTCGCGGTCGAGGCGATGGAGAAGGTCGACAACGTCCGGTCGGTCGCCGAGCCTTCGCGCATTCCCGACAGGACACCCAGGATCAGCGACGAGGGCACCATGACCAGCATCACGGCCAGCATCAGCCAGCCGGTCGCCGCCAGCTTGTCGCCAAGCGAATCCATGACGGGCGTCTTGAAGAAGGTCGAAAAGCCCCAATCACCCTGCAGAAGTCCGCAGTAGCGCGGGGCGGCGGCGGGGTCCTCGCCGATCTCGAAGCAGCGGCCGCGCATCTGGCCCTTCTCGTCGGTGTAAGTCCAGCCCGGCACCACGCCGAGCCACTGGCCGTAGCGCAGAAGGACCGACCCGGAGTGACCGTTCTGGGCGATCCAGTCCTGCACGGCCTCTTCGGTCATGCGCACCGAACCTTCGGTCCGCGCGAGCTTTTCCAGGTTGGGCTGCAGGTTGGTCAGGAAGAAGACCACAAAGGTCAGGGCGATGGCCGTCAGGAGCATCACTCCCAGCCGTCGCAGCACGAACAGTCCCATGCCGGTCCCCTTGATTTTAGGAAGAAGCCCCCAGGAAGGGGCGCGCCGGGCGCGCCCCTTCTTCGTTTTCGGCAGGTCTAGTCAATCAGACCGTCGACCACTTGTAGTGGTGGTGCTCAAAGGCCGGGTGGTGGGCCAGGCCGGCGTAGCCTTCCTTGTGGTGGCTGAACAGGGACCGCGAGAACGGGTTGATGATGTAGCCTTCTTCCTGAAGGATCGTCCCCATCTTCGCAGCCAGTTCCCGGCGCTTGTCAGCGTCGGCAATCGACAGAGCCTGAGCCATCAGTGCGTCGAACTCGGGGTTGGCCATCGCAGTCTCGTTCCACGAGCCGGTCGAAGTGTAGGCAAGACTCATGTTCTGCACTGCGAGCGGGCGGTGGTTCCAGGTCGTCGAGGAGAAGGGGTACTTCTGCCAGTCGTTCCAGAAGGTCGAACCCGGCATGACCGTATGCTTGATGTTCATGCCAGCGTCCTTGAGCTGGGCCTGAACCGCGGCCGTGGTCGCCGCTTCCCAGCCGTCGTCGAGCGAGATCACCTCGAATTCGGCATCCTTCAGACCGGCCGCTTCCAGCGCCGGCATCAGTCCTGGCGGATTGATGGTCTGCGCCGGCAGTTCGGGATACTCCGGATGGATCGGGAACATGTGGTGGTTCTCGCCGGTCTTGCCGAGGTTGTTGTACCCCAGTTCCAGCACCACGTTCGGATCCACCGCCAGCTGGATTGCCGAACGGACGGCCTTGTCCTTGTAAAGGTCCGAGGAGGAGTTCATCCGCACCACGATGGTCGAGGCGGTGGTCAGCTCTTCCTTGACCAGGCCCATGCCGTCGAGGATGTCGATGAATTCGCCGACCGATTCATAGTTCGCGTCCACCTCGTCCGAGGAGAAGAGCGCGACCATCGCGGCCGGGTCGGTGCCGAAGTCGACATAGGTGATCTCGTCCAACGGCGCGGTGCCGCCCCACCAGGTGTGGTTCGGAGCGCGAACGAGGATCGCGCGCTGGCCGACCGAGACTTCCTGCGGGATGTAGGGGCCGGTGCCAATCGGGTTGCTGGCCGGGTCCTGGCCATCCTGGAAGGACGCGTGGACGACGGCGGCCGGGTAGTCCGACAGGTTTGCCACGACGGCGATGTCCGACGCCGTCAGGTTCAGCTGCACCGTCGAGTCGTCAACCTTGACGACGGCGCCCTCGCGAAGCGTCTTGGTGGCTTCGTCGACAAGACCCGGGAAGCGCGAGGCCATCGCGTTGCCCTCGACGTTGCCGTCGGTCCAGCGGGCGAAGTTGCGCACCACGTCGTCGGCGGTGAAGGGTTCGCCGTTGTTCCAGGTGACACCCTGGCGGACTTTCAGCGTGTACTGGGTCGCATCCTCATTGGCTTCCCAGCTTTCCAGGAGCCGGCCTTCGAAGGTGCCGTCGTTGTTGTACTGGATCAGGTATTCCAGCCAGCCGCGGTAGATGTTGGCGATCTGCGGCCAGTCGGCCAGGCGCGGGTCCTTGGTGCCCTTCACTTCCATCGCGACACGGATCGAGCCGCCGACCTTGGCCTCCTGGGCCTGGGCCGGGGCGGACAGGCCGATCAGGCCATAGGCTGCAACCGCCGACACGCCCAGCGCGGTGGTGCGGGTCAGGAACTCGCGGCGGCTAAGCTTGCCGTCGGCGTATTCACTGGCATACATCTGTGCCGCAGGATGCAGCTCAGATCCGATATTCAGGTCTTTCATCTTTGTCTCCCTGCGAGTTTTTTTCTTTGATTGCGGCAGCGCATACTGTTCTGCCGTCGCGGTCCAGCAGCCTTTTTCAAAGCGGTTGGACCGTCACGGCAATCTGCACTCCCCTAAGGTCATTGCGCATCTTTTTCGACAATCCGTCAACGGCTGCTTTCGACAATCGATATCGCGTTAGCGACATCTTCTGGTCGAATCCGGGGCATGCTGACGCCGGACGGCGCTCAGCCCGCGCGGCGGAAGGCGGTTGGTGACTTGCCGGTGACGTGCTGGAAGGCTCGGGTGAAGTAGGCGGGTGAGTTGAAGCCCAACTGCTCGGCGATCCTGCCCACGGGAATGCGGGTTTCCGACAGAAGTTTCCGCGCCTCGAAGATGCGGCGGTCCTGCAGAAGGGCCGAGGCCGGGCGACCGCAGGCGGCGTTGCAGCAACGGGTCAGATGGGTGGGAGTCACGCCCAGCGCGGCGGCGAAATCCGCCACGTTCATCCCGGTCCGGAAGTTCCGCTCCAAGAGCGCGGTGTAGCGTGCGACCAGACGGCGCGTCGCGTCGTGGCGCGGACCTTCGAACGGATCGGCCTTGCGGACCTGCCGTTCCAGCCAGACGCCGAGGAGGCCGACATAGGCCTCGGTTGCGCGTTCGTGGGCAGGGGTGTCGCTTTCAATCTCGCGCAGGATCGAATCAAGCAGGACGTTGACCTCCTGCTGGGCATGGACCTCGCGGATGCGCAGATGCTGCGGAGTTTTCGGCAAAACGACCTTCGGATCGCGTCCGAAGAAGACCGCGGTGCCAAAAACCTGAGGGCCGGCTTCGAAGCCGTGCATGACGCCCGCGGGGATGAAAACCGCATTATGTGCCGTGTAGCCGCGCGTCACCCCCGAGATCGTGATCCGGCCCTGTCCTTTGGTGAACCACAAGAGGCAGGGTTCGGACAGGGAACGCATGGCTTCGACGCGCCAGCGGCCACCAGAGGCGAGGCGGGGAATGGCGACAAGACGCAAGGATGAAACGGCGGCAGGCTTTATCATTTGGCGGCAAATCCCTTGGCAGAGGCGCTCACCCCAGTAGTTAAGCAGTGGCAAGTTCCCGGCCCAAGCAAAATCGGAAGGGTGGACCTGAAGTTATCCACCATTGTTGCATATTCCTGTGCATAACTCTGTGGGAAAGCACAGAACCGCGTAAGCTTCGCCCCGCAAGTATCCGTCAGGGAAGGGAAAGCTTGCGCCACGCCCCCATGTTCGATCTGAACCAGGTTCGCTGCCTTTTGGCATAATGGCGGCTGGCAAGAATGGCTGCGTCGGTGGCGTCCGTCAGGGGCATTTCATCCCGCAGATGGGCGATCAGTTCCGGTGCGCCGATTGCTTTGGACGACGGCAAGGTCGGGTCCCAATCCGTGAGGTTGGCGCGGGCCTCATCCAACGCGCCGGCGCTTAACATCTGGTGAAAACGCCGGTCGATCCGGTCGTTCAGCCAGGCTACATCGGGGACCAGGACCAGTGCCTCCGCCCGATTCAGCGTCAACAGCGGGGCGGGCGTGTCGTCCTGCCAGCTGGCAAGCCCGCGTCCGGTGGCGCGCAGGACCTCCCAGGCGCGCTGGACGCGGACGGGGTTCAGACGGTCGATCCGGGCCGCCGTGGCTGCGTCCAGTTCGGCCAGCAGGCCTGCGTGCCCTTCGGTCGCGCGACGGGAATTGGCTTCGGCCCGAACCTCCGGCGGGATCGCGGGCACTTCGGCCAGGCCCCGGGTCAGGGCATTGAAGTTCAGACCCGTCCCCCCGACGATCACCACGGGCCGCGACAGAAGAGGCGCGACCTCGCGCAGCCAGTGGCCGACCGAGTAGCCGTCTTCCCGGGCAATATGGCCGTAAAGCGCGTGGGGCAGGGCGGTCTCGTCCGAGGCCGAGGGCCGGGCTGTGAGGACGCGCCAGTTGGCATAGACCTGCAGGGCATCGGCGTTGACGATCAGGCGGCCATCGCGGGATGCAAGGGCCATCGCCAGGGCAGATTTGCCGCTGGCTGTGGGGCCCGCGATCAGGACGGGTGCCTCACGCGATATGCTGTCGATCTTCACCCGAAACCCCGCCCCGATCGGCAGTTGAACCCGACGCGGTTTTGCGACATTTTGCGGCCCAGTCCAAACATAAAACGAAATGCAGGGGTCCCATGCCGGAGACAGCCACCAAGTACAACCGCGTGATGCTGAAGATCTCGGGCGAGGCGCTGATGGGCGACCAGGGTTATGGCCTGCACCCGCCGACCGTCACCCGCATCGCCGAGGAGGTAAAGTCGGTCCGTGACCTTGGGGTCGAGATCTGCATGGTGATCGGCGGCGGCAACATCTTCCGCGGCCTGCAGGGCAGTGCGCAGGGGATGGAGCGGACGACGGCCGATTACATGGGGATGCTGGCCACGGTGATGAACGCGCTGGCCATGCAATCTGCGCTGGAGGCTCTGGGCGTATTCACTCGGGTCATCAGCGCGATACCCATGGATCAGGTCTGCGAGCCCTACATCCGCCGCCGGGCCGTGCGGCACCTGGAAAAGAAGCGGGTCTGCATCTTTGCGGCCGGGACCGGGAACCCCTATTTCACCACCGATACGGCGGCCACGCTGCGGGCGAACGAGATGGCCTGTCAGGCGATCTTCAAGGGCACCAAGGTCGACGGGGTCTATGACAAGGACCCGAAGAAGCATGCGGACGCCAAGCGGTATGACCATGTGACCTATGACGAGGTGCTGGAGAAGCATCTGGGCGTCATGGACGCCACCGCCATCGCCCTGGCGCGGGACAATGCGCTGCCAATCATCGTCTTCTCGCTGGATGAGCCGGGCGGGTTCCGGGGAATCCTGGCGGGGCAGGGGACCTATACCCGGGTTCAGGGCTAAGGCCCTGCGAACGCTGGGTTAATCTGGCCGGTTAACGGGATGTGAAGCGTCTGGCATCTGTCTGGCATGCGTCGGGTTTCCGTCGGGCGCTTGTCGGCCGAGCGTGGCGTTGACCTTGCACGGCGACTCACCCGTCGGACGGGTAAGGAGCTTTGGCCTATACCGGGCCGCCGACGCTCTGCTATAGAGCGCAAAATCGCGGGAAACCCGCAGCGAAGTGAAGGACCTGAGCCATGGCACATGAAGACCTGGAAATCGACACCGACGCCATCCAGCGGCGGATGGATGGGGCGATGGCGGCGTTGAAGACGGAATTCGCCAGCCTGCGGACCGGTCGCGCCTCGGCCTCGATCGTCGAGCCGATCATGGTCGATGCCTATGGCCAGATGACGCCGATCAACCAGCTGGGCACGGTCAACGTCCCCGAGCCGCGGATGGTCGTCATCAACGTCTGGGACAAGGGCATGATCTCGAAGGTGGAGAAGGCGATCCGTGAAAGTGGCATCGGGATCAACCCGGTGACCGACGGCCCGCTGATCCGCCTGCCGATCCCCGAACTGAACGAAGAGCGCCGCCGTGAATTGACCAAAGTTGCCGCGCAATATGCCGAAAGCGCCAAGGTTGCGATTCGCAACGTGCGGCGTGATGGGATGGATCAGATCAAGAAAGCGAAGGCCCAGGGCATGAGCGAGGATGACCAGAAGTTCTGGTCCGACGAAGTGCAGGACCTGACCGACAAGGCGATTGCCGCAGTCGACAAGGCGCTGGAGGCCAAGCAGGCGGAAATCATGCAGGTCTGACCTGCAGGCGGAGGGGCGGCGATTGTCGAAGGACTTGCAGGTGGAGGCCGTTGCGCGGCCGGTCAACCATCTGGCGATCATCATGGATGGCAACGGCCGCTGGGCCACGAACCGGGGCTGGGCCCGGCTGGTGGGTCACCGCAAGGGCGCCGAACGGGTACGCGAGATCGTGCGCTCGGCCCCTGACCTTGGGATCAAGTGGCTGACGCTGTATGCCTTTTCGACCGAGAACTGGAAGCGGTCGACCGAGGAAGTCCTGGGCCTGATGGCGATCTTCGCCCGCTATATCGAGCGTGAGGCGGACCGGCTGGCCAAGGCGGGCGTGCGGATGCGGTTCATCGGCGACCGCGGCCGTCTGGACCCCAAGTTGCAGCGGATGATGGCGGGGATCGAGGCGCGGACAGCCGGATTGGACCGGCTGAACCTGACCGTGGCGATCAATTACGGCGGCCGGGACGAGATCGTGCGGGCGGTGAAGAAGGTGGCCGAAATGGCGGCAGCGGGGCTTCTGGACCCCAAGCACATGACCGAAGCGGCGTTTTCCGAACGGCTGGACACCGGCGGTCTGCCGGACCCCGATCTGGTGATCCGCACCAGCGGAGAGACGCGGACCTCGAACTTCCTGCCCTGGCAGGCGGCCTATTCCGAATACGAGTTCACCGAAACGCTCTGGCCGGATTTCGGGCCCGAGGAACTGGCTGCCATCGTGCAACGCTACTCCAATCGGCAGCGCCGGTTTGGCGGGGTTCTGCGATGATGGAGCCCGGCCCGGCAGCTGCGGGCAAATGGGCGGACCTGCGGACGCGCATCCTGTCGGCCATCGTGATGGTGGCGGTGGGTGCGGTGGAAATCTGGCTGGGCGGTACGGCCTTTGCAGCACTGGTCGTGGCCTTGACCGGCGTGATGATCTGGGAACTTGCGACGATGACGGCGCCGTCGCGGCGGCGGTCGCCGGTGACGCTGGCGGTGGGTGCCGCGGCGGCGCTTCTTGCGGCGCTTCTGCTCAGGACAGATGTCGCGGCGCTCTTCGTGGCCATTCCCTCGGCCGCCCTGATCCTGACACCGCGCCGCGACCGGCGTCTGGCGGGGGCCTATGCGCTGGCGATCATGCTGGCGGGCTACGGCCTGGTCGATCTGCGCCAGACCGGGGGCAGCGGGGCGATCCTGTGGCTGGTGGCGGTGGTCGTCGCTTCGGATGTGCTGGGCTATTTCGTTGGCCGCACGGTCGGCGGGCCGAAATTCTGGCCGGCGATCAGCCCGAAGAAGACCTGGTCGGGCACGGTGGCCGGCTGGGTCGGCGCGGCGCTGATGGGGCTGGCCGTGGTGCTTTGGACAGGGGCGAGCTGGCTTCTGGTCCCGGTCTCGGCCCTGGTGGCCTTTGCCGGGCAGATGGGGGACATCGCGGAAAGCTGGATCAAGCGGCGGGCGGGGGTCAAGGATGCCTCGGACCTGATTCCGGGGCATGGCGGGGTACTGGACCGTTTTGACGCTTTGATCGGGGCGATGGTGTTCCTGCTTGGGCTGGGTCTGTTCGTCCCGGTCACCGGGCTGTTCGGGGGCTGACCGGGTGCGCAGCATCTCGATCTTCGGGGCCACGGGCTCGATCGGCGAACAGACGGTGGATCTGCTGGAGCGGGCGGGCGGGGCGGACAGCTATCGTGTCGTTGCGCTGACGGGCGGGCGCAATGTTACACGGCTGGCCGAGATGGCGCGGGCACTGCGGGCCGAAGTGGCGGTCTGCGCTGAAGCTTCGGAATTGCCTGAGTTGCGCGAGCGGCTTGCGGGGTCGGGGATCGAGGCGGCCGCGGGGCCGGAGGCGATTGCCGAGGCGGCCGATCGGCCTGCGGACTGGGTGATGAGCAGCATCGTCGGCGCGGCGGGGCTTGCGCCCGGGTTCCGCGCCCTGCGGCATGGCGCGACGCTGGCCCTGGCCAACAAGGAAAGCCTGGTGACGGCAGGTCCGCTGCTGATGGCCGAGGCGGCCCGGCATGGCGCGCGTATCCTGCCGGTGGACAGCGAACACTCGGCGATCTTCCAGGCGCTGGTCGGCGAAGATATCGCTGCGGTCGAGCGGATCATCCTGACCGCCAGCGGGGGCGCGTTGCGGAATTGGCCGCTGGAGGCGCTGGCCAAGGCCACGGTCAAGGAGGCGCTGGCGCATCCGAACTGGGCGATGGGGCAGCGGATCACCATCGATTCGGCCAGCATGTTCAACAAAGCGCTGGAAGTCATTGAAACACGGGAATTCTTTGGCGTCGCGCCCGATCAGGTCGAGGTCATCATCCACCCCGAAAGCCTGATCCATTCGATGGTCGGCTATCGGGACGGGGCGGTGATGGCGCATATGGGGGCGCCCGACATGCGCCATTCCATCGGTTATGCGCTGAACTGGCCGGACCGGGCACATCTGCCGGTGGCGCGGCTGGATCTGGCGCAGATCGCGACGCTGACCTTCCGCGCGCCGGACCTGGAGCGCTATCCGGCCCTTCGACTGGCGCGCGAGGTAATGGCGCGGCGCGGGCTATCGGGGGCGGCGTTCAACGCGGCGAAGGAAGTGGCGCTGGATCATTTCCTGGCGGGCGGGATCGGTTTCATGCAGATGGCCGAGGTGGTCGAGCGGGTGCTGGCGGCGCTTGACGGGGAATTGAGCAGGGACATCGGGCAGATGACCCTTGAGGATGTGCAGGCGATGGACCATCTGGCTAGGGTCAGGGCGGGCGAGATCGCGGGCGTAGTGGCAGGAGCAAGGTGATGGAATCGGTGGTTGCGGCTCTTGGCGGTACGGCCTGGACGGTGGTGTTCTTCGTCATCGCGCTGTCGGTGATCGTCTTCGTCCATGAATACGGCCACTACATCGTGGGTCGCTGGTCGGGCATCCATTCCGAGGTGTTCTCGGTGGGCTTCGGGCCGGTCCTGTTCAGCCGCACGGATAAGCGTGGCACGAAATGGCAGATCGCGGCGATCCCGTTCGGGGGGTATGTGAAATTTCTTGGGGATGCGGATGCGTCCTCGGTCCGATCGAGTGACGTGTCCGGATTTTCGGCGGAGGAGCGGCGGCATACCATGGCCGGTGCCCCGCTCTGGGCGCGCGCGGCGACGGTGGCCGCGGGTCCGGTGTTCAACTTCATCCTGACGTTCGTGCTTCTGGCCGGGCTTGCGTTTGCGGTTGGAATCCCGACGGCCGAGCCGACAGTGGGAAAGATCCGGCCGATCCCCTACGACGGGGCCGCGCTGGCGGAAGGGGACGTGATCCTTGCGGTCGAAGGCCAGTCGACGCCGGACTGGGAGGCGTTCAACGCTGCCGCGGATGCGGCGGTCGGCAAGACCGAGCTGGCCTATACAGTGCGGCGCGGGACGGATGAGATCGTGGTCTCGGGTCCGCATCCGCAGGCGCCGATCATTGGCGAGGTGCAGATCAGGTCAGCCGCCATCGACGCTGGTCTGCAGGAAGGCGATGTGATCCTGAAGGCCGGCGGCAAGGACGTCCGGGTGTTCTCGGAGCTTCCCGAGATCGTCGCGGCCAGCAAGGGGCAGCCGGTGACCCTGACGGTCTGGCGGAATGGCGAGACGTTTGACCTTACGCTGACCCCGCGCATCCGGACGGTCGATGACGGCAATGGCGGGTTCACCGAACGTTACCTGCTTGGGCTGTACTCGGGGATGTTCTTCGAACCTGCCGTCCGCAGCGTCGGCCCGTGGGAGGCCGTCACGGGTGCCGCGCAGTCGATGTGGCTGATGACGACGACGACCTTTTCCGGGCTGTCGCACATGATTCAGGGGGCGATCAGCAGCTGCAACCTGTCGGGGGCCATCGGCATGGCCGAGACGGCGGGCGATGCCGCGCGGAACGGTGCGGTCAGTTTCGTCAGCATGCTGGCGATCCTGTCGCTGGGCGTCGGAATCCTCAACCTGTTCCCGATCCCGGTGCTGGATGGCGGGCATCTGGTGTTCTACGCCTACGAGGCCGTGACACGGCGGAAACCGTCGGAACGCGCGCTGCGGGTGTTGATGACGGTCGGTCTGACAGTGGTCCTGTCGATCATGCTGTTCGGACTGAGCCGCGACCTGCTTTGCCAGTAGCACGGTCCTGACGTCCGGATTGGCTGGGCGCACCCGGTCCGCCCACCTTTGCCGTTATACCACAACATCTTGCAAAGTTATCCACAAGGACCGCAGGCTTTTGACAAAGCTTTGCTTTCCCGGTAACCAGTCCGGAAAGAATAATTTCGGCGAGGATGTACTATGCGGATGACCCAGAGCGTGGCCAAGGGGCGGTCTGCCCGGGCAAGGTCAAGGGCTCGTCTGCTGGCGACGGCGGTTTTCATCGGCGCCGCAACGGTTTCGCAGCCGTTCCTCCATCCGGCCTTCGCGCAGGTCTTTTCGTTTTCGAACGTGACCATCGAAGGCAATGAGCGGGTCGATGCGGCGACCATCCTCAACTATGCCGGAATCAAGCGCGGCGAAGAGGTTTCGGCGGCGCAGCTGAACGACGCCTATCAGCGAATCCTGAACTCGAATCTGTTCGAAACTGTCGAGCTGGTGCCACAGGGATCGACGCTGCTGATCCGGGTGCAGGAATACCCGATCGTCAACGTGATCAGCATTGAGGGCAACAAGCGCCTGAAGGATGAACGGCTGGCCGAACTGATCCAGTCGCAGCCGCGCCGTGTCTATTCGCCGGCGCTGGCGGAATCGGACGCTGCCGCCATTGCCGAGGCCTATCGCGTGGCGGGTCGTCTCGCGGCGCAGGTGACGCCGAAGATCATCCGGCGCAATGACAACCGGGTCGACCTGGTGTTCGAGATCACCGAAGGCCGCGTCGTCGAGATCGAGCGGCTGTCCTTTGTCGGCAACAAGGCTTTTTCGGATCGCCGTCTGCGGCAGGTCCTGGAAACCAAGCAGGCCGGGTTCCTGCGCAACCTGATCCAGCGCGACACCTATGTCGCCGAGCGGCTGGAGCTGGACCGCAAGGTCCTGACCGACTTCTACCTGTCGCGCGGCTATATCGATTTCCAGATCCTGGATGCCAGCGCCGAAGTCAGCCGCGAGCGGGACGCGACCTTCGTGACCTTCACGGTGCGTGAAGGCCTGCCCTACACGATCGGCAACATCAGCACGGTGTCCGAGGTCGAGGGGCTGGACGCGGCCGAATTCGAGGCGGTACAGAAGATCCGGACGGGGCAGACCTACAGCCCGCTCCTGATCGACAACAACATCACCCGGATGGAGACTCTGGCCCTGAAGAAGGGGCTGAACTTCATCCGCGTCGAGCCGCGCATCACCCGCAATGACCGGGGCCAGGCGGTCGACATCGAGTTCGCGATCGTGCGCGGCGAGCGGGTGTTCGTCGAGCGGATCGACATCGAAGGCAACACGACCACGCTGGACCAGGTGATCCGGCGCCAGTTCCGCACCAGCGAAGGCGACCCCTTCAACCCGCGCGAAATCCGCCAGGCGGCGGAACGCATCCGGGCGCTCGGCTTCTTCTCGGATGCGCAGGTCAACGCCGAACAGGGGTCCGCAGCGGACCAGGTCGTCGTCAACGTCGACGTCGAAGAGCAGCCGACCGGCTCGCTGAGCTTTGGCCTGAGCTATTCCGTGGCGACCGGGACCGGTATCAATGTCGGGTTCTCGGAAACCAACTTCCTTGGACGCGGCCAGAGATTGTCGGCATCCATCTCGACCGCCGACAGCAACCAGAATTCCAGCTTCAGCTTCACCGAACCGGCGTTCCTGGGCCGGGATCTGAGCTTTACGATCGGCGCCTTTTACCGGACCTCGGAATCCGACTTCTCGGTCTATGACACGCGGAACATCGGCTTCACCACCGGCATCGGTTTTCCGGTCGGCGAGCAGTCGACCCTCGACCTGCGGATCGGCGTCGCCGAGGACAAGCTGTTCAACTATGAGGGCGACTCGCCGATTATCCAGGCTGAAGAGGCGCGAGGCGCTTTGACGACAGTGTCAGTGGGCTACACGTACGAATTCGACAACCGCATCACGGGCCTGAACCCGAAAGGCGGGGTTCTGCTGCGCTTTGGTCAGGAATTCGCGGGGCTGGGCGGCGACAACGAATACATCGAGACTACGGCGCTGGCGCTGGCCGAAACCAAGGTGCTGAACGAGGAAGTGACGCTGCGCGCGATCTTCGAAGGCGGGGCGATCACATCATTGGGGGGCAATGTCACGCGTGTGACCGACCGATTCTTCGGGAGTGGCAAGATCCGCGGGTTCGAACCGAATGGGATCGGGCCGCGCGATCTGGGCGCTACCGACCAGGATGCGCTTGGCGGGAACATGTTCGCTGTCGCGCGGTTTGAGGCGGACTTCCCGTTGGGCTTGCCGGAAGAATACGGCATCACGGGTGGGGCGTTCTTCGACGTCGGCTCGGTCTGGAGCCTGGACAACACCGCTGGGGCAGGCGGAACGGTTGATGACGGATTCAACCCGCGTGCTACGGTGGGCCTGTCCGTGTTCTGGACGACCCCGATTGGTCCGCTGCGGTTCAACTTCAGCCGCGCCCTTGTCAAGGAAGACTACGACAAGGAACAGTCGTTCGACCTGACCGTCTCGACCAAGTTCTGACGATGGGCGGGCGGCGCGGAAACGGGCCCGGCTGGTTGCGGGCCTGCGTCTTCGCGTGTCTGGTGGCATTCGGGCCTCCGGCTGTTGCGCAGGAGGCGCCGGTGCCGCTCCTGACGCTGGATCAGGATCGTTTGTTTCTGGAATCGGATTTCGGCAAGGCAGTGGTCGAACGCGAGCGTGCGGCCTCTGCCGCGCTTGAGCAGGAGAACCGCAAGATCGAGGCGGAACTGGTCGCCGAGGAACGTGCGCTGACCGACGCCAGGGCAACCCTGACGCCCGAGGATTTCGCCGCCAAGGCGGCGGCCTTCGACGAGAAAGTGGAACGCATCCGCGCCGAGCAGGATGCAAAGGCCAGCCGTCTGACCGAGGGGCGCGACAAGGACCGGAAGGCGTTCCTTGACGTCGCCGTCCCGGTTCTGGGCCAGCTTCTGAGCGACAAGAAGGCGACGGCGATTCTGGACAAGAACCTTGTCATCCTGTCGCTGTCGGCGGTGGACATCACGGAGGAAGCCATCGCGCGGGTGAATGTCGCGCTGGCAGAGAAGCCCGCACCGGCACCCTGACCAACTTGTGCCATCCTGCGCGACTTGCTAGCTAGACCGAAAGCCGTTTGGTTGAAGGCCGGGAAGGGGTGACACAATGGATGCTGCTGCTGCGACACATGCCGATCTGGACCTGATCCAGCGGATCATTCCGCATCGGTATCCATTCCTCTTGATCGACAAGGTGCGGGACATCGTGATCAACGAGTCCTGCGTCGGCATCAAGTGCATCACCCTGAACGAGCCGCAGTTCCAGGGCCATTTCCCGGGCATGCCGATCTTTCCCGGCGTGATGATCATCGAGGCGATGGCGCAGACAAGCGGTGTCCTGGTCGGGCTGTCGATGGATCTGGTCGACAAGAATGCCAAGGTCTTCTTCATGGGCGTGGACGGGGTGAAGTTTCGTCGCAAGGTCGTGCCGGGCGATGTGCTGGAGCTGCACGTCAAGGCGCTGCGTGGCGGGGGCCGGGTCTGGAAGTTCGAAGGCCGCGCGATGGTCGAGGGCGAGCTGGCCTGCGAGGCCACGTTCATGGCGATGTTCGACGTTGCGAAGGCGTGAGCCGGGGCATGTTCATTCATCCATCGGCGCGCATCCATCCCTCTGCCGTGGTCGAGACCGGCGCGGTCGTCGGTGAGGGCTGCGTGGTCGGTCCCTTCTCGCTGATCGGGCCCGAGGTGGTTCTGGGTGCGCGGGTTGAGATCAAGTCACATGCGGTGGTGACGGGCTGGACCGAGATCGGCGACGAGACGGTGATCTTTCCCTTCGCCACGGTGGGCGAAGTGCCGCAGGATCTGAAGTATCACGGCGAGCATACGCGGTTGATCGTGGGCAAGCGCTGCCGGATCCGCGAGGCGGCGACGCTGAACACGGGGACAGATGGCGGCGGCGGGGTGACTCGTGTCGGCGACGATGTCCTGATCATGACCGGGGCCCATGTCGGGCACGATGCGCAGATCGGCGACCGGGTGATCCTGGTGAACAACGTGGCCATCGCGGGGCATTGCGTGCTGGGGGACGACGTAATCGTGGGCGGGTTGTCCGGCGTGCACCAATGGGTGCGCATCGGCCAGGGCGCGATCATCGGAGCGGTGACGATGGTCACGAACGATGTCATTCCCTATGGCCTGGTGCAGGCCCCTCGGGGTGAGTTGGACGGGCTGAATCTGGTGGGTCTGAAGCGGCGGGGCGTGGACCGCGCCGGGATCACCGCCTTGCGGGCCGCCTATCAGACGCTGGCGCAGGAAGACGGCAGTTTCCTGGACCGCGCCCGCAAACTGGCCGAGGAGAGCGACAATCCCCTGGTCCGCGAGATTGCCGATTTCATCCTGTCGAAGTCCGACCGCAGCTTCCTGACCCCGAAGGGCGGCCGGTGAAGACGGCGGTCATAGCAGGACAGGGGCGGTTGCCTGCAGCGCTGGCGGCGGCGATGACTGAGGCTCCGCTTGTCGCCGCGATGGACGGGTTCGCGCCCGAGGGGCTGACGGTCGATCTGACCTTCCGGGTCGAACGGCTGGTACCCTTCCTGCGCGCGCTGGAACGGGATGGCGTGGGCCAGGTTGTCTTTGCCGGGGCGGTGACGCGCCCGAGGCTGGACCCGGCGCTGCTGGATGAGGGCACAGCGGGCCTTTTGCCACGGCTGATGCAGGCGATGGCGGCGGGCGACGATGCGACCTTGCGCGCGGTGATCGGCATTTTCGAGGAGTTCGGCTTCGCGGTCGTGGGCGTCGAGACGATTGCGCCCGCGCTGTTGCCGGGGGCAGGGGTTCTGGCGGGCACCGTCTCGGCGCGGGACGAGGCCGATGCAGACCGGGCTGCGGCGATTGTCACGGCGCTTGGCGCGGTGGATGTCGGGCAGGGGGCCGTGGTGGCGCAGGGGCTGTGCCTGGGGGTCGAGGCGCTTCCCGGCACCGATGTCCTGCTCGCTCAGGTGGCAGGGATCGGCGCGTTGCGGCCCGACCCGGCGCGGGGGCGGGGCGTGTTCTACAAGGCGGCGAAGCCCGGTCAGGACCGCCGGATCGATCTGCCGACCATCGGGCCGGATACCTTGCGCGCGGCTGCGGTGGCAGGCCTGGGCGGGATCGCCTTCGAGGCCGGGTCGGTCATTTGTCTGGACCTGAGCGAGATGCAGCGGCTGGCGCGGGACCTGGGCCTTTTCCTCTGGGCGCGGGGATGATCCGCGGCGGGCGCATCGCTTGGCTCTCGCAGTGCTCTTCGCAGGGCGCGGCGCAGCGAAGAGCGGTCGAAGACCTGCGATGAGCGGTCCGTTGAAACTGTTCCTGATCGCTGGGGAGCCTTCGGGTGATCGGCTTGGGGCGGCGCTGATGGCGGGGCTGCGGTCCATGGGGCCAGTGGAGTACGCGGGCGTCGGCGGGCCGCTGATGCAGGGCGAGGGGCTGGAGAGCCTTTTCCCGATGGAGGAACTGTCGGTGATGGGCATCGCCGAGGTGCTGCCGAAGTATCGCCACCTGAAGCGCCGGATTCGTGAGGCGGCAGAGGCGGCCCTTGCCTCGGGCGCCGAGGCGCTGGTGACGATCGACAGCCCGGATTTCTGCCTGCGGGTGGCGAAGATCGTCAAGGCAGCGCGGCCCGAAATGCGCACGATCCACTATGTCGCGCCGTCCGTCTGGGCCTGGCGACCGGGTCGGGCGGTGAAGATGGCGGGGGTGATCGACCATGTGCTGGCGCTCTTGCCCTTCGAGCCGCCCTATATGACCGCGGCCGGCATGACCTGCGATTTCGTCGGCCATCCGGTTGTGGCCGAACCGCTTGCATCGCCAGAGGAGCGGGCGGGGTTTGCGGGTGAGGGGCCGCTGATCCTCGTCCTACCCGGTTCGCGGCGCAGCGAGGTGTCCCGGCTGGCCCCGGTCTTCGGTGAGGTGATCGGTCGCCTGAAGGCCCGTCATCCGGACCTGCGTGTGGCCTTGCCGACCGTGCGCGGCGTGGCGGGTCTGGTGCGGGACCTGACCTCCACCTGGCCCGTCGCGCCGCAGATCATCGAGGATGCCGCTGCCAAGCGGGGTGCCTTTGCAGCAGCGGATGTCGCGCTGGCGGCCTCGGGGACGGTGTCGCTGGAGTTGGCGGCGAATGGCTGCCCGATGGTGATCGCCTATGACATGCACTGGGTCAGCTGGTGGCTGATGCAACGCGCGTCGCTGATCGACACGGTGACGCTGGTCAACCTGGTCAGCGAGACGCGCATCGTCCCGGAATTCCTGGGCCCCGCCTGCCGCGCCGATGCCATTGCCCCGGCACTGGAGGCGGTGCTGGCCGACCCGACGGCGCAGAAAGAGGCGATGGCAGTGACGATGCAGCGGCTGGGGCAGGGCGGTGAGGCCCCTGGCCTCAGGGCTGCGCGTTCGGTGCTGGGGGCGCTTCGCCGTTGACGATGGCCAGGACCTGCGGCATCAGCCCGGTCATCTTGTCATTGATCAGCGCCATCACGCCCGGCTGCTGCGCCGCCGTCAGCTGCGGCAGCTTGGCCAGGACCGACCGGCCCTCGGGCGTGGCGTAGAAGTCGCGCAGCGCGGTGATCTCGCCCAGGGTCATCATGTCGGCCATGATCTGCGCCTGATCGCGCATCAGCGTGGTCATCGGTTCGGTGAAAGTGTCCAGATAAAGCTGCCGGATCTGCGCGACCTGTTCGTCACTCAGGGTCTGCCCACCTGCCGCAACCTGTTGCAGGATCGGCTGGTACATGTTTTCGATCACCGCCGACATGTCGAAGCCCTGCAGCGCAAGGTCGACATATTCGGTGGCGACGGCCACCCGCTCTTCCCGGGTTTCGGCAAGGGCGGGCAGGGGCAGCGCCAGCAGCGCGGCGAGGGCCAGGTGTTTCAACGGGTCATCCTTTCCAGATCCAGCCACCGCCAAAGATGCGGCTGCCTTCGGGGGCGTAGAACACGCACGCCTGCCCGGCGCTGACCCCGTCTTCGGGGGACAGAAGCTCCACCTCGGCGGTGGTTGGGCCCGTGGGGCGGATGATCGCCTCGCGCGGGGGGCGGGTGGAGCGGACCTTGACGTGCAGTGGCCACTCCGGACGGCTGTCGAAGGGGGTGTCGCCCAGCCAGTTGATTTCCTTGACCGGAATAATCCGGGTCGACAGCGCGGCCTTCGGCCCGACGATGACGCGGCGCGTCTCGGGATCAAGCTTCACGACATAAAGGGGTTCGCCCAGGCCGCCGATCCCCAGGCCCTTGCGCTGGCCGATGGTGTAGTGGATCACGCCCCGGTGCTCACCCAGGACAGTGCCGTCGAGGTCGACGATTTCGCCGGGATCGGCGGCACCGGGGCGCAGCTTTTCGATGACGGCGGCGTAGTTGCCGTTCGGGACAAAGCAGATGTCCTGGCTGTCGGGCTTGTCCGCGACAGGCAGGCCATACTTCGCCGCAAGCGCGCGAGTTTCGGCCTTGGAGGCAAGATGGCCCAGCGGGAAGCGCAGGTAGGACAGCTGTTCCGGCGTGGTCGAGAACAGGAAATAGCTTTGATCCCGCGCGGGGTCGGCGGCCTGATGCAGCTCGGGTCCCGAGGCCCCAAGCTTGCGCTGGATGTAGTGCCCGGTGGCCATGCAGTCGGCCTCAAGATCCTTGGCGGTGGCCAGAAGGTCCTTGAACTTCACCCGTTCGTTGCAGCGGATGCAGGGGACGGGCGTGGCACCCGCCAGATAGGCATCGGCGAATTCCTCGATCACCGCCTCGCGGAAGGTGTTTTCGTAGTCGAGGACGTAATGCGGAAAGCCCATCGTTTCGGCCACGCGGCGGGCATCGTGGATGTCGCGGCCCGCGCAGCAGGCCCCTTTCTTCGCCAGCGCCGCGCCATGGTCATACAGCTGCAGCGTGACGCCTACGACGTCATAGCCTTCCTCGGCCAGCATCGCGGCCACCACGCTGCTGTCGACACCCCCCGACATGGCGACGACAACCCGCGTCTCGGACGGGGGTTTCGGCAGGCCAAGAGAGTTGAGCGCGAGGTCGCGGGGCATCACGATTGTCCGGGTTACGGGAATGATGGGCAATATATGAAAATGCTGTGCACTCTCAATCCCCTGTTTCAGGATTGATTAAGCCTGTTCGGTCATTCTGCCAGAAATGAGCGAGGGAACCGTGATGTTTCTCAAGAAAGTCGACGGGCCAAGGCAGGTGACCCTGCCGGATGGCAGCATTCTGACCCGGGCCGACCTGCCCCCGGGCGACACCCGCCGCTGGGTGGCCAGCCGGAAGGCGGTGGTGGTCAAGGCGGTGGTCTATGGCTTGATCCCCGAAAAGGAAGCGCTGGAACGCTATGCCCTGTCCGAGGAAGAGTTCGGTCTCTGGCGGTCAGCGGCGTTGAAGCATGGCGAGGATGGCCTGAAAGTCACGGCGATCCGGAAATACAGACAACTTTAGATGGATTCAGATTCGCGCTCTGGCATAGTAACGGTCGGTTAACCATTGCCCGGCAAAATCGTTAACGATGACCACCGGAGCGGAGCTTTTTGAACGATGCGTATTCTGCTTGTAGAGGACGACCCCACGACCTCGCGCAGCATTGAAATGATGCTGACCCATGCCAACCTGAACGTCTATTGCACCGATATGGGCGAAGACGGGATCGATCTGGCGAAACTGTACGACTATGACCTGATCCTTCTGGACCTGAACCTGCCGGACATGAGCGGGCATGAGGTCCTGCGTCAGGTGCGGCAGGCGCGGGTGGAAACCCCGATCCTGATCCTGTCGGGCGCGGATGATACCGAGAACAAGCTGAAAGGCTTCGGTTTTGGGGCCGACGACTACCTGACCAAGCCCTTCCACCGTGAGGAACTGGTCGCCCGCATCCACGCGATCATCCGCCGGTCCAAGGGCCACAGCCAATCGGTCATCAAGACCGGGCGGGTGTCGGTCAACCTCGATGCCAAGACCGTGGATGTCGAAGGCAAGGCGGTGCATCTGACCGGCAAGGAATACCAGATGCTGGAGCTTCTCTCCCTGCGGAAGGGCACCACGCTGACCAAGGAGATGTTCCTGAACCATCTCTACGGCGGGATGGACGAGCCCGAACTGAAGATCATCGACGTCTTCATCTGCAAGCTGCGCAAGAAGCTGGCCGAGGCGACGGGGGGTGACAACTACATCGAAACCGTCTGGGGCCGTGGCTATGTGCTGCGCGATCCGTCGGGTGGGCAGGCCAAGCTTGCGGCCAGCGCCTGATCTTTACCTTCGCAGCCCCGCCGCCTAACCTTTCGCCGATGGGCACCGGGGGGCGGGGATGACGGAGAAGGCGGTCGAGACACTGACTGAGGCCGAAGCACGGGCCGAGCTTGCCCGGCTGGCCGAGGCACTGGCCGCCGCGAACACCGCCTATCACACGCTGGACGCACCCGAAATCTCGGATGCCGAATATGACGCGCTGAAGCGGCGCAATCTGGCGATCGAGGCGCGCTTTCCCGGCCTGAAGCGGGCGGATTCGCCGTCGGATCTGGTCGGGGCGACGGTGGCCGAGGGGTTCGGCAAGGTTCCGCACCGGGTCCGCATGCTGTCGCTGGAGAACGCCTTCGCCGCCGAGGAGGTGGCCGAATTCGACGACCGCATCCGTCGCTTCCTGGGCCTGACCGGTGAAGTCAGCTACACCGCCGAGCCGAAGATTGACGGGCTTTCTCTCTCGCTGCGCTATCAAGACGGCATGCTTGTCCAGGCGGCGACCCGGGGTGACGGCGAGGTGGGCGAGGATGTGACGCAGAACGCCCGCACGATTGCCGATATTCCGCAACGCGTGACCGGCGACGCGCCGCAGGTGCTGGAAGTGCGGGGCGAGGTCTACATGTCGCACGCCGATTTTGCGGCGCTGAATGACCGGCAGGCCGCTGCAGGCGACAAGACCTTCGCCAATCCTCGGAATGCGGCGGCGGGATCGCTACGCCAGCTTGACGCGCGGATCACCGCAAGCCGGCCCTTGCGGTTCTTCGCCTACGCCTGGGGAGAGCTTTCGGCCCCGCTTGCCACGACCCAGTCCGCGGCCATTGCCCGGCTGGCGGCGCTGGGGTTCCAGACCAACCCGCTGACCACGCTGTGCGATGGGCCGGAGGCACTGCTCGACCAATATCGGCGGATCGAGGCGCTGCGGGCGACGCTGGAATATGACATCGACGGGGTGGTCTACAAGGTGAACGACCTGGGCCTGCAGGCGCGGCTCGGTTTTCGCTCCTCCACCCCCCGCTGGGCGATTGCGCACAAGTTCCCGGCTGAACTCGCCTGGACCGAGCTTCTGGGGATCGACATCCAGGTCGGCCGCACCGGGGCGCTGTCGCCGGTCGCGCGGTTGAAGCCGGTCACCGTCGGCGGCGTGGTGGTGTCGAACGCCACGCTGCACAACGAGGACTACATCGCCGGGCGCGATTCCCGGGGCGAGGCGATCCGGGGCGGCAAGGATATCCGCGTCGGCGACTGGGTGCAGGTCTACCGCGCCGGCGACGTGATCCCGAAAGTGGCCGATGTCGATCTGTCGCGCCGCAAGGACGGATCGCAACCCTATGTTTTCCCGGAGATCTGCCCGGAATGTGGCAGCCCCGCGCATCGGGAGGAAGGCGATTCCGTCCGTCGCTGCACCGGGGGCCTGATCTGCCCGGCGCAGGCGGTGGAGCGGTTGAAACACTTCGTCTCACGCGGGGCTTTCGATATCGAGGGGTTGGGGGCCAAGCAGGTCGAGATGTTCTTCAAGGACCCGATCCTGCCGGTGAAGACCCCGGCGGACATTTTCACCCTTGCCGAAAGGGACGCCAACAACCCGTTGCAAAAGCTGAAGAATCGAGAGGGCTTTGGCGAGGTGTCGGCCGCCAAGCTGTTTGCCGCCATCGAGGTGCGTCGCACCATCCCGCTGGACCGGCTGATCTTCGCCTTCGGCATCCGCCATGTGGGCGAGGTCGCCGCGGGCCTTCTTGCGCGCCACTACACCAACTGGGAAGCGTTCGAGACCGCGATCACCAGGGCCACCCCGGGCACGCCGGACTGGGCCGAACTGACCTCGATCAACGGGGTGGGCGAGGTGATGGCGCAAAGTCTGGTCGATGCGTTCCAGAACCCGGCGGAACGGGCAGCCATCGACGCGCTGGCAGCGCAACTGACGATCCAGCCTGTTCAGGCGCGGGGGGTGGTGGACAGTCCCGTCGCGGGCAAGACCGTGGTCTTCACCGGCTCGCTGGAAAAGATGACCCGGGCCGAAGCCAAGGCGCGGGCCGAAGCCCTGGGCGCCAAGGTCGCGGGCAGTGTCAGCGCGAAGACCGATCTGGTCGTGGCGGGGCCGGGCGCGGGCTCCAAGGCCAAGGACGCCGAGCGGCTGGGCATCGAGATCATCGACGAGGACGCCTGGCTGCGGCTGATCGGCGGATGAGTCGCCCGGAGGTCCTGTTCCCGCTCTTTGCCGGGCTGGAGACCCTGCCGGGCGTCGGGCCGAAGGCGGCAAAGGCTTTCGAGGGGCTGGGTGTGACCCGGCCGAAGGATCTGTTCTACCTTCTGCCGCATTCGGGCGTTGACCGGGCTTTGCGCGGGTCTGTGCGGGACGTGGTGCCGCCCGCGACCCTGACGGTCGAAGTCGAGATCGGCCAGCACGTCCCGCCTCGCCGCAAGGGCGGGCCGTATCGGGTGCATGTGCGGGACGGGAAAGTTGAGTTTCTGCTCGTATACTTTCACGCGCGGGCCGAGGCCTTGCAGCGCCTGCTGCCGACGGGCCAGCGGCGGCTGGTGTCGGGAAAGGTCGAACTCTTCGACGGCATCGCGCAGATGGTGCACCCCGACCATGTTCTGCGGCTGGAGGAGGCGGGCGAGGTCCCGGCCTATGAGCCGGTCTACCCCTTGACAGCGGGCCTGACGCAGCGGGTTGTGGCGAAGGCGGTGGCCGGGGCTTTGACCCGGTTGCCGATCCTGGCGGAATGGATCGACGCGGGGCTGAAGCAGCGCGAAGGCTGGCCGGACTGGGCACAGGCGCTGGCGGCGGCGCATGGGCCCGAGGGTCCGGCTGCACTGGCGATGACCCATCCGGCCCGGGTCCGCCTGGCCTATGACGAACTGTTTGCCCATCAGGTGACACTGGCCATCGCCCGGGCGCGCATCCGGAAGGGCAAGGGAATCGTGACGCAAGGAGCAGGAGCTTTGCGCGCCAAGGTGCTGGAAAGTCTGCCTTATGCGCCGACCGGCGCGCAGGTCCGGGCCGTGGCGGAAATCGCCCGGGACATGGCGCAACCGTTGCGGATGAACCGTCTTCTGCAGGGCGATGTGGGTGCGGGCAAGACCCTGGTGGCCTTCCAGGCGCTGCTGATCGCGGTCGAGTCCGGTGGGCAGGGCGTGATGATGGCCCCCACGGAAATCCTGGCCCGGCAGCATTTCGAGGGGCTGGCCCCCCTGGCCCGGGCAGCGGGGGTGCGGCTGGAACTGCTGACCGGCCGCGACCGGGGCGCGGATCGGGCGATGAAGCTGGAGGACCTTGCGGCGGGTCGCATCCCGATTCTGGTGGGGACCCACGCCGTCTTCCAGAAGGATGTGGAATTCAGGGACTTGCGGCTTGCCGTCGTCGATGAACAGCACCGGTTCGGCGTCGCCCAGCGGATGGAGCTTGGGGCCAAGGGCGAAGCGGTCGACGTGCTGGTGATGACGGCAACGCCGATTCCGCGATCCTTGGCGCTGGCGACGCATGGCGACATGGATGTCTCGGTGCTGGACGAAAAGCCGGCCGGGAGAAAGCCGATCCGCACGGCGATGGTGTCGTCCGAGCGGCTGGACGAGGTGGTGGATCACCTGCGCAAGGCAGTGGCCGAAGGCAGGCAGGCCTATTGGGTCTGTCCTCTGGTCGAGGAATCCGAAGTGGTCGACTATGCCAGCGCCGAGGAGCGGTTCAAGGTGCTGCGGGCCGCGCTTGGTGACCGGGTCGGGCTCGTCCATGGCCAGATGCCTCCGTCCGAAAAGGACGCGGCGATGGCGCGGTTCGTGGCGGGAGAGACCTCGGTTCTGGTGGCGACCACGGTGATCGAGGTCGGGGTGAACGTCCCCAATGCGACGATCATGGTCATCGAGCAGGCGGAAAGCTTCGGACTGGCCCAGTTGCACCAGCTGCGCGGTAGGGTCGGGCGGGGGGAGGCTGCCTCGACCTGCCTGCTCCTCTACCAGTCCCCGCTGAACGAAACGGGGATGCGGCGGCTGACGACGATCCGCGACACCGAGGACGGGTTCCGCATCGCCGAAGAGGACCTGGCGATGCGGGGGGCGGGCGATCTGATCGGGACGGCCCAATCGGGCCTGCCGCGGTTCCGCATTGCCGATCTTGAGCGGCAGGCCTCGCTGATGGCGCTGGCACAGACGGACGCGCGCAAGCTGATGCATGACGACCCCGACCTGTCCGGCCCGCGCGGGCAGGCGGTGCGGGCGTTGTTGTGGCTGATGGACCAGGACCGTGCGATCCGGTTGATGGCGGTCGGCTGACAGGGCTCGATTCGCTGGCTGTCGCGCTTTGTTCGCTAATGTTCTTAAAAAGTTCTTTACAGGTTGCCGACGATATGAGAACAATCGGGCAACAAGCATGGAGATCACGATGAAAGACGCCATGAAAAGCCTGATTGCCCGGACGCCCAGCGGGGCTCTTGAGGATCTTGTCGGACTTGCTGCCCTGTTCGTGATCCTGTTCGCAGTCTTGTCGCTGCCCGGTCTTGCCTGAGGTTTCTGCCCCGCGCTCTGTCCCCCAAGGGTGACGGTCTTCCCCGCCATTGCCTGGCCACCGTCCGCCATTCCAGACGCGCCACTGCCGCCGCCATCCCTTTGGATGTGCGGCGGTTTTTTTTGCGGCAGTCGCTAGGCAGCGGCCTGGGCGGCCTCCATCGCCTCGCAGACGGCTTCCAGAGCCAGAAGGATCGAGGCGTGGCGGTTCTTGTAGTCGCGGGCAGGGAGGAGGACCTCGTAGCCCTGGAAAGGCGCTGCGGGAACCGGCCCGCCCTCTTTCAGCATCGCACGAAGGGCGTCGCGGG
Source organism: Rhodobacter sp. SY28-1 (assembly GCF_005222785.1). Classification (GTDB taxonomy): domain Bacteria; phylum Pseudomonadota; class Alphaproteobacteria; order Rhodobacterales; family Rhodobacteraceae; genus Tabrizicola. Next base: position 466,416 of record NZ_STGH01000003.1, read on the forward strand.
CGGCGTACAGTTCGGGCAGGGTACGGCCGATGACAACCTGTCCCAGCACGGCGGCCGAGGCCTGGCCCAGGGCGCAGGCCTTCACGTCCTGGGCGAAGTCGGCGATGCGGCCGTCTTGAACGACCACGTCGGCCGTCACCGTCGAACCGCAGAGGGGCGAGCGGCGGCGGGCGGTGCCTTGCGGCGTGGGGAGACGGCCGAGATGCGGGATGTCGGCGGCAAGCCCCAGGATGCGGGCGGAGTAGAGCTTGATGAGGTCGCTGTCGCTCATGGTAATCCCTCGGCTGACCCCTTATGTAGACCCGCGCCGACTGACTGCCAAGGAGAAGCCCATGTCCTTCGACCCGGCCACACTAAAGTATGATGCCTCGGGGCTGGTGCCTTGCGTGACGCAGGATGCGGCGTCGGGCGAGGTGCTAATGGTGGCCTGGATGAACGCGGCCTCGGTCGCGGCGACGCTGGAGACCGGGAAGGTCACCTATTGGTCGCGGTCGCGGGGGGCGTTCTGGGTGAAGGGAGAGACTTCGGGGCACCACCAGCGGCTGGTGGAACTGCGGGTCGATTGCGACCGGGACTGCCTGCTGGTGCTGGTCGAACAGGAGGGGCCGGCCTGTCACACGAACCGGCGGTCGTGTTTCTATACGGCGGTTCGGGACGGGGAAGAGGTGCAGATCATGCAGCCTGTCCACGGTGGACAAAGCTGAGACCTTGCGCGAAATCAAAGCCTTGGGCGCGGACGTTAAGGATTTGGTAATCCGACTATTTGCCGGATGTCGGCGGGGGTGAAGCCGTCGTCCCGGTACTTCTGGATCGCCCGCGCATCGTCACGCTTGGCCAGCCGCTTGCCCTGATCGTCGCGGATCAGGCGGTGGTGATGGTAGACGGGCGTCGGCAGGCCGAACAGGTGCTGCAGGATCACCTGGACGGCGGTGAACTCGAACAGGTCCTCGCCCCGGATGACATGGGTCACGCCCTGGTCAGCGTCGTCGAAGGCCGAGGCGAGGAAGTAGGCCACGATATCCTCGCCCTTGCGCGACAGGACCACGTCACCGATCTGCCGCTGTGCCTGATCAGGGTCGACGCGGTGCTGGCCGGCATGGGCCGGGCCAGTCTCGGTGAAGCTCAGGTCGGCCGAAGCCAGCAAGTCCAGTGCGGCGGTCAGGTTCAGGCGCAGGGCGTCGCCGGGCTTGCGGGTCTCCATCCCACGAGGGCGGCAGGTGCCGGGGTAGACGTTGAAGGCGACCCCTTCCTGTGGGGCAGAGAGGGCGGCGCGGATGTCGGAGCGGGTGCAGGAGCAGGGATAGAGCAGGCCTTTGCCGTCAAGGGCTTCGAGACGTGTATTGTAGCTGGCAATGTGTTCGGACTGGCGGTGGATCGGGCCGTCCCAGGTAAGACCAAGCCAGCGCAGGTCTTCCTGGATCAGATCGTCCCAGTCCGGTTTGCAACGTTCAAGGTCGGTGTCCTCCATCCGCAGAAGGAGCTGTCCCGCGGCCGCGCGGGCCATGTCATGGGCCAGGATCGCGGAATAGGCGTGGCCGAGATGCAGGGGGCCAGTCGGGCTGGGGGCGAAGCGGGTTACGAAAGCCATTCCGTGAACGCCTGCTTCGCCCGGTCCGTGTAAGCCTTGTAGCGGTCGTGGCGTCCTTTGCGGCCACCCTTCGCCTCGATGGGGGGGAAGAGGCCGAAGTTCACGTTCATCGGCTGGAAGGTCTTGGCCTCGGCCCCGCCGGTGATGTGGGTGACAAGCGCCCCCATCGCGGTTTCGGCAGGCGGCGGGGAAAGCTCGCGCCCGAGAAGATCGTGCGCGGCCATTCTGCCCGCGAGCAATCCCATCGCGGCAGATTCGACATAGCCTTCGACCCCGGTGATCTGGCCGGCAAAGCGTATATACGGGCGCGACTTCAGCCGCATCTGGGCATCGAGCAGCGTGGGCGAGTTGATGAAGGTGTTGCGGTGAATGCCGCCCAGGCGGGCGAAACTGGCGTTCTCCAGCCCCGGAATCATCTTGAAAACAGCGGTTTGCGCGCCGTATTTCATCTTGGTCTGGAAGCCGACGATGTTGTGAAGCGTCCCCAGCTTGTTGTCGCGGCGCAGCTGAACCACGGCATAGGCCTTTTCATCGGGCTTGTGCGCGTTGGTCAGGCCCACCGGCTTCATCGGGCCGTGGCGGAGTGTTTCGCGACCGCGTTCGGCCATCACCTCAATGGGCAGGCAGCCGTCAAAGTAGCCTGCGGTCTCACCTTCGTGGAACTCGGTCTTCTCTGCCGCCAGGAGCGCGTCAATGAAGGCCTCGTACTGATCCCGCGTCATCGGGCAGTTGATGTAGGCCTTTTGCTCATCCTCGGTCTCGCCCTTGTCGTAGCGGCTTTGCAGCCAGGCGACGGACATGTCGATGGACTCTGTATATACGATAGGGGCGATGGCATCGAAGAAGGCCAGCGCCTCGGCCCCGGTGGCGGCGCGGATTGAGGCTGCAAGGGACGGGCTGGTCAGCGGGCCGGTGGCGATGATCCAGTTTCCGGATGAGGGGAGTTCGGTAACTTCCTCATAAGACGTGGAAATCAGCGGATGCGACTTCAGCTTTTCGGTGACGGCACGGGCGAAGGGGTCGCGGTCGACGGCCAAGGCACCGCCAGCGGGAAGCCGGTGTTGCTGCGCCATCTCCATCACCAGGCTGCCGGCCTGACGCATCTCCCAATGGATCAGGCCCACGGCGTTGCGTTCGTGGTCGTCGGAGCGGAAGGAGTTCGAGCAGACCATCTCGGCGAAGTCGCCGGTCCGGTGCGCGAAGGTGGCGACCTTGGGCCGCATCTCGTGGATCACCACGGGAACGCCAAGGTTTGCTGCGGCCCAGGCGGCCTCCGAGCCTGCCATGCCGCCGCCGATGATTTGCAAGGGTTCGGTCATGGCCCGGATTTAGGCCGGATCGCCGGAAAAGGGAAGCCGGGGGTATGTGCCCCCGGCTGAAGGTTCAGGCCTTGTCGAGGGCCAGCTTGCCCGCGCCGTGCGCGAAGAACATCAGGAAGGCGCCAGCGATCGAGAAGTTCTTGAGGAACATGACCATCTGCATCTGGTCAGCGAAGTTGTTGTGGAAGAAGACGGCGGTGAAGATGCAGAAGGCGGCGCCTGCCAGGGCAGCGAGGCGGGTCTGGTAGCCGACGATCAGGGCCAGGCCGAGGGCGATCTCGAAGATGATTGCGGGCCAGGCGAGGAAGCCGGGCAGGCCGACCGACTGGATGTAGCCAGCGGTTCCGGCAACGTCACCGATCTTGCCGACACCGGCGAGGAGGAAGAAGCCGCCGATCAGCAGGCGGGCGATGAGGGGCGAGTAGGCCTTGAGCTGTTCCATGGTATCCCTTGAGCGCGTGTTCCCGGTCTTTTGCCGGATGGACGCATGTTGCACGGGTTCGGATTTGTGCAAATTCTGTGCTGGGGCAGGGGAATTGTGCGCCGGTGCGCAGGTCAGCGCAGGCAGCGGCGCTGGTCCCGGACAAAGGCGAGCGGATCGTCGATCATCGCACCGAGCTCGGCAGCCTTCTGGAAGAAGCCGGGAGCGGGCAGGTGGTCGGGCGAGATCCGCTGGCGGAGGAGGGCGGCGCGGAAGGGGCGGCCCTGGGCGGCGTCCTCCTCCATCAGGGCTTCAAGCTGGGCGGTGAGGTCGGCCATGCGGAGGCCGAGCTCACGGGCGAGCTCGCCGTAGGTCACGGTCTCCCCCGCAGCCGCGAGGGCTGCGAGGCGCTGGTCAAGCCTCATCGCCCTGATCGGCCACACGCGCGACCGAGACGACTTCCTCATCCGCGGCGACGGCGAAGACCTTGACGCCGCCTGCGCTGCGGGAGCGGAAGCTGACCTGCTCGACCGGGGTTCGGATCGACTGGCCGGTGGAGGTGGCGAGCATGATCTGGTCGGAGAGGTCGACGGGGAAGGAGGCGATGATCCGCCCGCCGCGCGGGCCTGGGGAGATCGCCTTGACGCCCATGCCTCCACGGCCCCGGACGGGGTAGTCGTGGCTGGAGGAAAGCTTGCCCGAGCCGCCCTTGGTGACGGTCAGGATCAGGTCCTCGGCTGCGGACATCTCGGCATAGCGTTCGGGGCTAAGCTGTCCTACCGCAACGGTTTCTTCCTCGTCGTCGGTGTCGTCCTCGGTGATCCCGGCCATCAGGCGGCGCTGCTTGAGGTAGGCTTCGCGTTCCTCGGGCGTGGCTTCGAAGTGGCGGATGATCGACATGGAGACGACGTGGTCGCCGTCAGCCAGACGGATGCCGCGGACGCCGGTGGAGCCGCGGGATTTGAAGACGCGGATCTCGGTGGTGGAGAAGCGGATGGCGCGCCCGGCTTCGGTCACCAGCATCACGTCGTCCTGGTCGTCGGCGATGGCGGCGTTCACGAGGGAGACACCCTCGGGCAGGTTCATCGCGATCTTGCCGTTGCGCTTGACGTTGGTGAAGTCCGAAAGGTCGTTCTGCCGGACGTCGCCGTCAGAGGTCGCGAAGACGATCTGGAGGTTGCCCCAGTCTTCTTCCGGCACGTCGACGGGCATCAGGGCGGCGATGGAGATGCCGTTCTGGATGGGAAGGATGTTGACAAGAGCCTTGCCCTTGGCGGTGCGGCCCGCAAGGGGCAGGCGCCAGGTCTTCAGTTTGTAGACCATGCCATCGGTTGTGAAGAACAAGAGCCAAGTGTGTGTATTTGCGACGAAAAGCGTGGTGACCACGTCGTCGTCCTTGGTCTGCATCGACGACAGGCCCTTGCCGCCCCGGTTCTGGGCGCGGAACTCGGCCAGGGAGGTGCGCTTGATGTAGCCGCCGGAGGTGATGGTGACGACCATATCCTCGCGTTCGATCAGATCCTCGTCTTCCATGTCGCCGGACCAGTCGGTGATCTCGGTGCGGCGGGGGACAGCGAAGAGGGCTTTGACCTCGCGGAGTTCGTCCGAGATGATCGCCATGATCCGGTCGCGGCTGCCGAGGATGTCGAGGTAGTCCTTGATCTTGGCGGCCAGTTCCTCAAGCTCGTTGGTGATCGTCTTTACACCAAGCTGCGTCAGGCGCTGGAGCTGCAGGTCCAGGATCGCGCGGGCCTGGACTTCGGACAGGTTGTAGGTCCCATCCTCGTTGATCGGATGCGACGGGTCGTCGATCAGGCGTATATACGGCGCGATCTCATGGGCGGGCCAGCGCCGCGTCATGAGCTGTTCGCGCGCATCCGCCGGGGTTGCCGAGGCGCGGATCGTCGCCACCACTTCGTCAACGTTCGAAACCGCCACGGCGAGGCCGCAAAGAACATGGCTGCGCTCACGCGCCTTGCGGAGTTCATAGGCGGTGCGCCGGGCAACAACCTCTTCGCGGAAGGTAATGAAATAGCTGAGGAAATCGCGAAGGGTCAGCTGTTCTGGCCTCCCGCCGTTCAGGGCCAGCATGTTGCAGCCGAAGCTGACCTGCATGGTCGAGAAGCGGAAGAGCTGATTCAGCACCACGTCGGGCGTCGCGTCGCGCTTGAGTTCGATCACCACGCGCACGCCGATCCGGTCGGATTCGTCGGCGATCCCGGCGATGCCCTCGACGCGCTTTTCGCGGACAAGCTCGGCGATCTTTTCGATCATTGTGGCCTTGTTGACCTGGTAGGGAATCTCGTCGATGACGATCGCCCAGCGGTCCTTGCGGAGCTCCTCAATGTGGGTCTTGGAGCGGATGATGACCGAGCCGCGACCTTCCAGGTATGCCTTCCGCGCGCCTGAGCGGCCGAGGATCTGGCCGCCCGTCGGGAAGTCGGGGGCCGGAATGATCTCCATCAGCTGCTCCATGGAGATGTCGGGGTTTTCGATCAGCGCCAGTGTGCCGTCGATCACTTCGCCCAGGTTGTGCGGCGGGATGTTCGTGGCCATGCCGACCGCGATGCCCCCCGCGCCGTTGACCAGCATGTTCGGGAAGCGGGCGGGAAGGACGGTGGGTTCCTTGTCCTTGCCGTCGTAGTTGTCCTGGAAGTCGACAGTTTCCTTGTCGATGTCGGCCAGCAGGAAGGCGGAAGGCTTGTCCATCCGGACTTCGGTGTAGCGCATGGCGGCGGCGTTATCGCCATCCATGCTGCCAAAGTTGCCCTGGCCGTCGAGGAGGGGGAGCGACATGCTGAAAGGCTGCGCCATCCGCACCAGCGCGTCGTAGATCGCAGAGTCGCCATGGGGGTGGTATTTCCCCATCGTGTCGCCCACGGGACGGGCCGATTTGCGGTAGGCCTTGTCGTACGTGTTGCCCGATTCCTGCATGGCGAACAGGATGCGGCGGTGGACGGGTTTCAGACCGTCGCGCAGGTCGGGAATTGCCCGCGAAACGATCACGCTCATCGCGTAGTCGAGATAGGCGGTCTTCATCTCGGCCGCGATGTCGACCTGAGGGCCGTGCCAGCTGGGACGCTCCGGGCTTTCTTCTTTTTTATCAGTATCTTCCGGGGTATCGGCCATGAGGGCGCGCGCCTTCCTTGCGGGATCAAGATTTAGCAGGCGGGAAGATACACCATCCTAGCTATGGGGTGCAATGGCGGGTTGCAGGGGGTTTGGCAGCCATCAAGGATGAGTGACAACATACTGTTTTCATTGATTTTTAATTCGGCTTTGTCATGATTCTGTCATGGACCGCCAGAAAGGAGGATCCGCATGGTCGGACGAGAGACGGAACTGATGCTGAAGGGCTATGGGCTGACCACAGCCGAACTGTACTACCGGATGCCGGATTATCGCAGTGTTCTCAACAGCTTCATCTGGCAGGAGTATGATCTGGCGCCGGATTACCCGAAGCTGTTCCAGTTCATCGAGTTCTGGCAGGAAAAGATCGAAGGCCCGCTGCATTCGGTCCGCTTCACGCACCGGAAACTGATCGCGCCGGGGGAATGGCGGAACGTGGTGGGCGAGTTCAAGCTGCACTGAACGCCACCCGGATCAGGCAAGGATCGACCGATCTGTGAGGCTGGTTGATGGCGCGGGCGTCAGAAGCAGGCAGGCTGTCGCCGCTCCGTTCGTTTATCTGGTTTCGTGGCGAAACAATGCGTCCGTCAAACGGTGACTGTTGCGGAGTGCTTCTGGCTCTTGGGCCGATTGCTGCGGTTGTGGAGACAATCATGGGTGTCGGGGTATCACTATATATACTGTAGATACATCTGTAGATGCATCTGTATATACAGACGCCAGATCACGATTTCGAGCCCTTGCCGACCGCAAGATGTGGGGTGGCCGTGCTACTTCGATCGGGTTGGGCGGTCGAACACCTTCTTGCCCATAAGACTGCCCACAAGATCGACCATCAGCCGCGCCGTCATGCCGCGGTCGTCGAGGAAGGGGTTGAGTTCGACGAGGTCGAGCGAGGTGACAAGGCCGCTTTCGTGGAGGAGTTCCATCACCAGATGCGCCTCGCGGAAGGTGGCGCCGCCGGGGACTGTCGTGCCGACGGCCGGGGCGATCGAGGGGTCGAGGAAGTCGACGTCGAGCGAGACGTGAAGCATGCCGTTGTCGCGCCGGACCGCGTCGAGGAATTCGCGCAGGGGAGCGACGAGGCCGCGTTCGTCGATCACGCGCATGTCGTTGACGAAGATGTCACGCTCCAGCATCGCGGCCTGTTCGGCCGGGTCGACCGAGCGGATGCCGAACATGCAGATGCGGTGCGCGGGGACGGGGGCGGGGAAGGGCGGGAAGGCGTCGAACCCGTCGCGGCCGGCGATGTAGGCAAGGGGGGTGCCGTGGAGATTGCCGGAGGTGGTTGTGAGCGGCGTGTGGAAATCGGAATGGGCGTCGAGCCAGAGGAGGAAGAGCGGACGGTCCTGGCGGGCGGCAAAGGCGGCGGCCCCGGCTGCGGACCCAAGGGCAAGAGAGTGGTCGCCGCCCATGATGATCGGGAAGCCGCCCTGGCTGAGCGCGTCGTCGACGCGGTCCATCAGGATCTCGGCCCAGGCCACGGTTTCAGGTAGATCGTGCACGACAGGATTGGGGCAGGTGACGGGTTTGAGGTCAGGAAGGCTGAGGTCGCCCCAATCCTCGACCCCGTGGCCTTCGGCGCTGACTTCGTGGGCGATCCCGGCGACGCGGTAGGCAGCGGGGCCCATCAGGCAACCAGGGCGCCTTTGCCCGGTGTCGATGGGCGCGCCGATCAGGATACATCTGGGCATGGGAACCTCCGGTCTTTGGTCAGGGTGTAGCGGGGCGGCTGGCCGGGTGGCAACCGGCATTTCGGCGGGATCGGCGGGTTCGGGCTGGCAAACTGGAGCGTGGGCGCGGCGGAAGGGCGCAGGGCTTTCGCCCGGGGGGCCGCCGCCCTATCATGTAAGCCGAAGGAGATCTGGTCATGATCGTCGAGCTTGGGCATTTCGCGCTGATCCTGGCGCTGATGGTGGCGCTGGTGCAGGCCACGTTGCCGTTGTGGGGGGCGCAGCGCGGAGATGCGCGGCTGATGGCGCTGGCCGGGCCCGCGGCGGGGCTGCAACTGGTGCTGGTCGCGGCAAGCTTTGCGGCGCTGACCTGGGCCTTCGTTGTCTCGGATTTCTCGCTGGCGGTGGTGGTGTCGAATTCGCACACGCTGAAGCCGATGCTGTACAAGGTGTCGGGGGTCTGGGGGAACCACGAGGGGTCCTTGCTGCTGTGGGTCCTGATCCTGGCGATCTATGGCGCGGCGGTGGCGGCTTTCGGGGGCGGGCTGCCTGCTCGTCTGAAGGCGCGGGTGCTGGCAGTGCAGGGGCTGATCGGTGTGGCGTTCCTGTTGTTCCTGCTGTTGACGTCGAACCCGTTCTGGCGGCTGGCGCTGCCTCCGCTGGACGGGCAGGACCTGAACCCGCTGCTGCAGGACCCCGGTTTGGCGTTTCATCCGCCCTTCCTGTATCTGGGCTATGTCGGGCTTTCGATGGCGTTTTCCTTCGCGGTGGCGGCTCTGATCGAAGGCCGGGTCGATGCGGCCTGGGGGCGCTGGGTCCGGCCCTGGACGCTGGCCGCCTGGGTGTTCCTGACCATCGGCATCGCGCTTGGGTCCTGGTGGGCCTACTATGAGCTGGGCTGGGGCGGGTTCTGGTTCTGGGACCCGGTGGAGAACGCCAGCTTCATGCCCTGGCTTCTGGCGGCGGCGCTGTTGCACAGTTCCATCGTGGTGGAAAAGCGCGAGAGTCTGAAGGCCTGGACGATCCTGCTGGCGATCATGGCCTTCGGGTTCAGCCTGATCGGAACCTTCATCGTGCGGTCGGGGGTCATCACATCCGTCCATGCGTTCGCCAACGACCCCGAGCGGGGCGTGTTCATCCTGATGATCCTGGGACTGTTCACCGGGGGCGCGCTGATCCTGTTCGCGCTGCGCGCCGGGGCGCTGGAGGCGCGGGGGGTATTCAGTCTGGTCAGCCGCGAAAGCGCGCTGGTGGCGAACAACATCCTGCTGTCGGTGGCGGCGTTTGTCGTTTTTATCGGGACAATCTGGCCGCTGGTGGGAACAATGTTGCTGGGGCGTGACCTGTCGGTGGGTGAGCCCTTCTTCAACGCGGCCTTCACGCCGTTCATGGTGGGGCTGGCGCTGATCCTGCCGGTGGGGGCGATGCTGGCGTGGAAGCGCGGCTCGGTCGAGCGGTCGATGCGGAGCCTGATCCCGGCGCTGGTGCTGGCGCTGGCTTTGGGGGCGCTGGGTTTTGCGATGCAGACGGGACGGTCGGCGCTGGGGCCGGTCGGGCTGGCGCTGGGGGCCTGGGTGGTGTTCGGCGCGCTGACCGACCTGTGGGCACGGACCGGGCGCGAGGGAGTGGGCGTGCGGCTGGCACGGATGACACGCCTGCCGCGGGCGGACTGGGGCAAGGCCACGGCGCATCTGGGGTTGGGGGTGACGATCTTTGCCGTGGCCGCGATGATGGCCTGGAAGCTTGAGGATATCCGGGTGGTGCAGGAGGGTGAGACCTTCCCGCTTGGGGCCTATGACGTGCGTCTCGACAAGGTCGAAGAGGTCGCGGGGCCGAACTACACCTCGACCATGGCGACGATGACCGTCACGCGGGGCGGGGCGCTTGTCGCTGTGCTCAACCCGGAAAAGCGCATCTACCCGGTGGCGCAGATGCCGACGACCGAGGCCGCCATCGACTACGGTTTCCTGCGCGACATCTATCTGGTGCTGGGCGACCGGCAGCAAAGCGGGGGCTGGGCGGTGCGCAGCTATATCGAGCCCTTTGCCAACTGGCTGTGGGCAGGCTGCATCCTGATGGCGCTTGGCGGGGTTCTGAGCCTGACGGACCGGCGCTATCGGGTAGCGGCGGGCGCGCGGCGGATGCCTGCGGGGGTGCCTGCGGAATGACGCTGTTCCTCAAGCGGTGGTGGGCAGAGTGCCCATCCTACGTCCTTGCGTTGCTGCTGCTGGCATCGCCCGTGGCCGCCGTGCAGCCGGACGAAATGCTGGCGGACCCAGTGCTGGAGGCCCGCGCGCGTGACATCAGCCGCGACATCCGCTGTCCGGTCTGCCAGGGCGAGACGATCGACGATTCGAACGCTCCCATCGCGCGGGACCTGCGGATCATCATCCGGGAACGGCTGTTGGCGGGGGACAGTGACCAGGATGTCATCGACTACATCGTCGCGCGCTATGGCGAGGGGGTGCTGTTCAACCCTCCGGCCGAAGGGGCGAACCTGATCCTTTGGCTGGCCGGGCCCGCGCTGCTGCTGGCCGGGATCGGTGTGGCGATGACGGCGGCGCGTCGGTGGCGCACCATGCCCGAGGCTGCGCTGTCGACCGAGGAAGAGGCGCGGGTGCGGGAAATCCTGAAGGAGTGACGCCGCGTTCGCCTTTGGCCCCGGGTCGCGCCTCGCTAGGGTGGCGCAAAGGCGGGAGGGCGGATGATGGCTGATCTGGTGACGGTGGAAACGGCTGGCGGTGTGCATCGCGTCACGCTGAACCGGCCCGAGGTGATGAATGCCCTGAACCGCGAGTTGCGCCGTGAGCTGACGGCGGCCCTTTTGGCGGGCCATGCGGCGCGGGTGATCGTGCTGACGGGGGCGGGGCGGGGCTTCTGTTCCGGCCAGGACCTGAGCGATGCCTCAGGTCTGGACGCGGCTGGGTTCGAGGCCACGCTCAACGACGAATATGTGCCGATGATCCGTGCGATCACCGAGGCACCGGTCCCGGTGATCGCGGCGGTGAATGGTGTGGCAGCGGGGGCGGGGGCGAACCTGGCGCTGGCCTGCGATCTGGTGATTGCGGCCGAAAGCGCGGTCTTCATCCAGGCCTTCACCCGGATCGGGCTGATCCCGGATGCGGGGGGCACGTCGTTCCTGCCCCGGCGGGTCGGATTGCAGCGGGCGATGGGGGCGGCGCTGCTGGCGGAACCGGTCAGCGCGCGGCAGGCCGAGGCCTGGGGGATGATCTGGGAAGCTGTGCCCGATGAGCGGTTCGCTGAGGTAGTGGCGGGGCGGGCGGCCAAGCTGGCGTCGGGGCCGACCGGAGCCTATGCCGCGCTGAAGCAGGCGCTGCGCGGGGCGTTCGACCAGAGCCTGGAGGCGCAACTGGCCGTCGAGGCGCGATTGCAGGGGGTCTGCGGGGGCTCGGACGATTTCCGCGAAGGGGTGGCGGCGTTTCAGGAGAAGCGCGCGCCGCGGTTTGTCGGGCGGTAGGCCCAGGAATTTTCGGCGAAAATTCTTGGGGTGTCGGGGCTCAGGCCATGGAGCGCAGCCTGGGTCAGGGGCAGCGTTGCAGTATGCGGATGCCGGTGTCGGTCATGATGACGACCACCTCATCCGCCAGAGTGCCCGTCGCCGATTGGAGCGGGCCGCGGAGGGTCAGCACGCGGCCGGCTGGATCCGAGAACCCCTCTTCGGTGATCGTGCCTTCGAACAGCATGGCATTCAGGCCACGGACGGGTTGCGGGTCGGTCAGGCTGACCTGACCGCCTTCGCCGCCGGGAAACCAAGTCTCGCGATCATAGGCGGCCTCTTCGTAGGCGCCACATTGTTCGGGAGAGCCGTAGTCGTGATAGGCTTCTGCGAAGGCTGCAGCGGGTGACAGTGCCAGGATAGCCGCAAGCACCCGCATCCGGGTCACACCCCGCGCTTCAGACCGGCGACGCCGGTGCGGGCGATTTCCAGAAGGCCGAGCGGGCGCATCAGGTCGGCGAAGGCGTCGATCTTGTCGGGCGTGCCGGTCATTTCGAAGACGAAGCTTTCCAGCGTCGAGTCCACCACCTTGGCGCGGAAGATCTCGGCCAGTTGCAGCGCCTCGACCCGGGCAGTTCCCGTGCCCGCCACCTTGAGAAGCGCCAGTTCGCGCTGGACGGATGGCCCCTCCATCGTCAGGTCGTGGACTTCGTGCACCGGGACCATGCGGGAAAGCTGTGCCTCAATCTGGTCGATGACCGCCGGCGTACCGCGGGTGACGATGGTGATGCGCGAGCGGTGGCCGGTGTGGTCGACCTCGGCCACGGTCAGACTGTCGATGTTGTAGCCGCGGCCCGAGAAGAGGCCGATGACCCGGGCCAGGACGCCGGGTTCGTTTTCCACGATGACGGCGAGGGTGTGGCTCTCCTCGATCTCGCTGTTCGTCGCGCGGAGATCGTAGGCGGAATGGCTGGAGGAGCCCTTCTTGATGTTCAGTGCGGACATGGTGGTTCCTGTCTTCTGTTGGGTCTGTGCAGGCTAGAAGCCGATCCAGGCGGGACGGCCGAAGCGGCGGATGAGAGCGTAGATGAGGAGGGGGCCGATGATCCCGGCCAGGGTGCCCGCGATCATGTGCAGGGAGAGGTCCTGGGTCAGGCGGGAGAGCACGACGCGGGTGCCGGCAGAAAAGATGGTATGGGCGAGGTAGATGCCCATCGACGAGACGCCAAGGAAGGCAAGAAGGCGGAGGGCCGGGCCGGTGCCCTGGGCGCAGGCGGCGCGGACCATGGCCAGGAAGGCAAGCGAGAGGAGGATGCCGAGGATCTGGGTGGTCAGGAGTGAGGCGGGCAGTTGGAAGCTTGCTGCTTGCAGGGCGACAAAGGCGACGGCGGCAAGGACAAAGGCAGCAGGCCCGCGCACGGGAAGGCCGGAAGGCCCCAGCGCGAGGCCGGTGAGGAAGGCCCCGGCGTAGGTCAGGGCGCCGAAGGTCCAGGGGTTGAGGCCCACGGGCGTGAAGCTGGAGCCGAGGATGAGGAGGATGGCCAGTGCTGCCCAGACCGGGGCGCCCAGGGGGCGACCTACAGCGCGGATCAGGGCGAGGGCGGCGAGGTGTTGCAGGAAGAGCGCCCAGAGGAACCAGAAATGGTCACGCGGGGGGAGCGGGAAGAAGGCGAGGTTCTGCCAGCCGCTGACCTCGGTATTCGCGGCATCCCCGGCGGCGATGCGCGCGCCGACGAAGATGTAGGACCAGAGGACCAGCGGCCACAGGAGGCGCGTGACACGGCTGAGCGCGGCCTCGGGGTAGGGTCGTTTCAGGGCCCAGGCTTGATAGGTCATGCCGGACAGAAGGAAGAACAGCGGCATGTGGAAGTTGTAGATGAGGGTGTCGATCAGGCGGAACAGGTCCGGGCTGCCGATCATCCCGGCGCTGTCAAGCCCCCGCCAGGCATGGCCGATCACCACGATGATGATGCCAAGGCCTTTGGCGACGTCAAGCGAGAGGTCGCGGGTCTTTGGACTGGCCTCGGCGGTGGGGGTCATCGGGTGTCTGACTTTGCTTCCTTCTGGTGTCGGGTGGCGGTCCCCAGACCGAGTCCGGGGACCGGGCACGTCACACCAGCACCGCCCCTTTGGCCCCGATCACGCCCTGGGTGTCGGCTTCGCCCAGGAGCATCTCGTTGTGCGGCTTGCCCGACGGGATCATCGGGAAGCAGTTTTCGTGCTTTTCGACCAGGCAGTCGAAAATCACCGGGCCGTCGTAGCTGATCATCTCCATGATCGCGTCGTCGAGGTCCTTGGGGTCCTTGCACTGGATGCCCTTGCAGCCGAAGGCCTCGGCCAGTTTCACGAAATCGGGCAGGCTTTCGCTCCACGAGGACGAGTAACGTTCACCGTGGAGGAGTTCCTGCCACTGGCGCACCATGCCGAGGCGTTCGTTGTTCAGGATGAATTGCTTGACGGGCGCCCGGAATTGCATCGCGGTGCCCATTTCCTGCATGTTCATGAGCCAGGACGCCTCACCCGCGACGTTGATGACCAGCGCCTCTGGGTGGGCGATCTGCACGCCGATACTGGCGGGCAGGCCGTAGCCCATGGTGCCAAGGCCACCGGAGGTCATCCAGCGGTTCGGGTCCTCGAAGCCCAGGAACTGCGCGGCCCACATCTGGTGCTGGCCCACTTCCGTGCAGATGTAGCGGTCCATGCCCTTGGTCAGGGCCTCAAGCCGTTCCAGCGCGTATTGCGGTTTGATCGTGGTGGTGGAGTTCTTGTAGGACAGGCACTTCACCGCCCGCCATTCGTCGATCTGCTTCCACCAGGAGGCAAGGCCACGCTGGTCGGTCTTGGAGCCGCGCGCGCGCCATTGGCGGAGGAGTTCCTCCAGGACCTTGGTCACGTCGCCGACGATCGGGACATCCACATGGATGACCTTGTTGATCGAGGAGGGGTCGATGTCGATGTGGGCCTTTTTCGAACGGGGGCTGAAGTCCTTGACCCGGCCGGTGATGCGGTCGTCGAAGCGGGCGCCGATGTTGATCATCAGGTCGCAACCATGCATGGCGAGGTTCGCCTCATAGAGACCATGCATCCCGAGCATGCCGACCCAGTTCTTGCCGCTTGCCGGATAGGCGCCGAGGCCCATCAGGGTGGAGGTCACGGGGAAGCCGGTCTCGGCCGCCAGTTCACGCAGGAGCGCGCTGGCGCGGGTGCCGGAGTTGATGACGCCGCCGCCGGTGTAGAGGATCGGGCGTTCGGCCTGTTCCATCAGCTCGACCAGCTGGGCGATGCGGGCGGGGTCGCCTTCGGTCCGGGGCTGGTAATGCGCGACCTTGGCCTTTTCGGCGGGAACATAGTCGGAGGTGGCGAACTGCACGTCCTTCGGGATGTCGATCAGCACCGGGCCCGGGCGGCCGTGGGTGGCGACGTGGAAGGCCTGGTGGATGGTTTCGGACAGTTTCGCTGTGTCCTTCACCAGCCAGTTCATCTTGGTGCAGGGCCGGGTGATGCCGACGGTGTCAGCTTCCTGGAACCCGTCGGTGCCGATCATGAAGGTCGGGACCTGGCCGGTCAGCACGACGATCGGGATCGAGTCCATCAGCGCGTCGGTCAGGCCGGTGACGGCGTTCGTGGCCCCCGGACCCGAGGTCACCAGCGCCACGCCCGGCTTGCCGGTGGATCGGGCATAGCCTTCGGCCATGTGGACCGCGCCCTGTTCGTGGCGCACGAGGATGTGGCGGATGTCGTTCTGTAGGAAAAGCTCGTCATAAATGGGAAGCACGGCACCGCCGGGATAGCCGAAGACGACCTCGACACCCTGATCCTTCAGGGCCTGGATCACCATCTTCGCACCGGTCATCTGCTTCGACATTTTCGCGTCTCCTTAGCGCAACAAAAAGCCCCCGGAGTTTCCTTCGGGGGCGCATGGGAACCACTATGGTCAACCGTTACCGGCCCATGCGCGTCCTTCCTACGATGACAAGAAGTCTGGCCATTGGCCCATCCCCTTCACGTTCGGTCGGAACAGTAGGCGGGGATATGCCGGGCGTCAACCGGATTTGCAATACGAAAATGTCGCATTGCGGCGCGGATTTTGAACTTTTCTTGCGGCAGTCTGTCGCGTTGCGCAATTTTCCGAACAGAGTGCGGATCGGCCCGGGTTTGTGCGGCAAAGCCGGGCCGAAGGGGATCAGCCGATGAAGAACAGATAGGCCCCATAAGCGACAAGGAGCCCCGCCCCGGCAATCCGCGGCAGGCCACCCAGCGCGAAGGCCACGACGGCAAGGCCGACGGACGAGGCTGTCACCCACCACATGTCGATGGCGGCAAAGCGGGCTTCGGCCGGGATCGGGGCGACCAGAGCCGTGATCCCGAGGATGCCGAAGAGGTTGAAGATGTTAGACCCCACGATGTTGCCGACCGAAATCTCGGTGTGCTTGCGGAAGGCAGCGATGACGCTGGTCGCCATCTCCGGCAGCGAAGTGCCGACAGCGACGATGGTCAGGCCGATGACCGCTTCGGAAATCCCGAAGTCGCGGGCGATGGAGGTGGCGCTGTCGACGAGGAGGCGCGCACCGATCACAAGACCCACAAGTCCGGCGCCGGTCATGATCCACGGCTTCCAGTTCGGGCCGAAGGTTTCGGTTCCCGACTCGGGTGGGTGGCCGCTGCCGGAGATGAAGGCCGTGGTCAGGAAGGCGACAAGACCGGCGATAAGGATCAGCCCGTCGGTTCGGGTGATCTGCCCGTTCAGGAGCATGGTCCAGACGATCGCCGTTGCGCCCAGCATGAAGCCCAGGTCGCGCCAGAGCTTGCGGCCGGGGATGATGAGGGGGGCGATCAGGGCCGAAACGCCGAGGATCAGCAGGATGTTGGAGATATTCGACCCGATCACGTTACCGATGGCGATGCCGGGTTGCCCGGCCAGCGCGGCCTGGACCGAGACGATCAGTTCGGGCGCCGAGGTGCCGAAGCCGACGATGGTGAGGCCGATCAAGAGGGGCGACAGGTGGAAGGCGCGGGCGATTGCGGAGGCTCCGCGCACCAGGAACTCTCCCCCCGCCACGAGGATGACGAGGCCAACGACAAACATGAAATAGGTCAAGAGGCACACCCTTTTGCTTTTTGCGGAAGGTTGGGTGAAATCAGGGGAATGCAAGGGGCGAGCTGGCTGATTTCGGCAAGTGGGGCGCGGAATTGCCTAGGGGGCGGCGGCTGCCGTGTCGGCCAGGTAACAGACCGCGTTCAGCTTGTTGCCGTCCGGGTCGCGGACATAGGCCGCATAGAAGTTTGAGCCATACTGCGGGCGCAGGCCCGGCGCGCCCTCATCCGTGCCGCCATGGGCAAGGGCCGCGGCGTGGAAGGCGTCGACCGCCGCCCGGCTGGGGGCCAGAAAGCTGACCATGGTCCCGTTGCCCGGCGTGGCCGGAGCGCCGTCGAAGGGCTGGGTGACCCACAGATGCGGCCCGGGATCGTCAAGGCCCCAGGCGGCAGAGCGGTCCTCGGGGTCGTAGTCCTCGATTCGTGTGTGGCCCAAGGGGGCGAGGACCGCGTCGTAGAAGGGCAGGGCGCGCGCAAGGTCGCGGGTGCCAAGCGAGACATAGCTGAACATGGGGCCTCCGTTTCGGCATCGACATTGTGCAGTGCGGCGGCGGAATGCCAAGCGGTCATCCGCAGAAGGTGACCTTGGGTAAGTTTTCGCGGGTGGCGACAGGTTTGGGGTTCCTATCTTGCGGGACGGGAAATAGGGTCTATCTCACGGTCATCCCGACAACCCGAAAGGGATGCGAAACGGGGCAACACAGTGGAGGAGAACTGCATGGATAGACGTTCGTTTCTGACCAAGGCTTCGATCGGCGGTGTCGCGGCTGCCGGGGCGGCCACGCTGGCTGCGCCCGCGATCGCCCAGGAAATGCCCACCGTGACCTGGCGGGTCACCTCGTCCTTCCCGAAGTCGCTGGACACCATCTTCGGCGCTGCGGACGTGATGTCGAAATTCGTCTCGGAAGCGACCGACGGCAAGTTTACCCTGCAGGTCTTCCCCGCAGGCGAACTGGTGCCGGGCCTGGAAGCGGCGGATGCCGTGTCGGCCGGGACGGTCGAGGCTTGCCATACGGTGCCCTACTACTTCTGGGGCAAGGACCCGACCTATGCGCTTGGCGCAGCGGTGCCCTTTGGTCTGAACGCCCGGATGATGAACGCCTGGTTCTACCAGGGCGGTGGCATCGACATGATGAACGAGTTCTACGCCACGCAGAACCTGATCGCCTTCCCGGCCGGCAACACCGGCGTCCAGATGGCGGGCTGGTACCGCAAGGAGATCAACTCGGTCGCAG
Organism: Rhodobacter sp. SY28-1; assembly: GCF_005222785.1. Classification (GTDB taxonomy): domain Bacteria; phylum Pseudomonadota; class Alphaproteobacteria; order Rhodobacterales; family Rhodobacteraceae; genus Tabrizicola. The sequence continues at coordinate 484,332 of NZ_STGH01000003.1, forward strand.
ACCTGCAGGGCCTGAAGATGCGGATCGGGGGCTTTGCGGGCAAGGTCATCGAGAAGCTGGGCGTCGTGCCGCAGCAGATCGCGGGCGGCGACATCTATCCGTCGCTGGAGAAGGGAACCATCGACGCGGCGGAATGGGTCGGGCCGTATGACGACGAGAAGCTCGGCTTCTACAAGGTCGCGCCCTACTACTACTATCCCGGCTGGTGGGAAGGTGGCCCGGCCATCGCCACGATGATCAACCTGGCGAAGTGGAACGAGCTGACCCCGGCCTACCAGTCCATCCTGCGGGCGGGTTGCGTGGTGGCGAACAACGACATGCTGTCGAACTACGACTGGAAGAACCCGACGGCGCTGAAATCGCTTGTGGCCAACGGCGCGCAACTGCGTCCGCTGCCGCAGGACGTTCTGTCGGCCGCGTTCGATGCCGCCAAGTCGACCTACGACGAGGTTTCGGCCACCAACGCGACCTTCAAGAAGATCAAGGACAGCCAGGATGCGTTCCGTCGCGACGCCTACCTGAACGCCCAGATTGCCGAGTACAACTATGACGTCTTCATGATGTCGCAGCAGCAGGCTGGCAAGCTCTGATCCTGGAGGATCGAACAGAAAGGCCCCGGAGGAAACTCCGGGGCCTTTTGCTGTCAGGGGTTTATCACCGGGGCGCCAAGCTTGGGCAGGCCGCCCGGGGCAGGCGCAGCGCCACTGGCAGGTGGGGTTCCGCCCAAGCTCGGCGCGCCAAGCTGCGGGGCGCCCGGCAGTCCGGGGAGGCCACCTGGAGCCGGTGTTGCCCCGCCAGAGGCGCCCGGTGCGAGGGGGGTCAGGGTCGGCACCTTGATCTCGATGGTCGAGGGATCGACCACCACACCTTTGTAGTGCATCACCATCTGCGGGAAGAACACGACCGCAAAGATCATCACCACCTGGATGATGATGAAGGGGATGGCCCCCTTGTAGATCTCGCCGGTCTTGATCCCGTCCATCTTCTTGCCGGTCACCTTGTCGAGATAGGGCACCTTGGCCGCGACCGAGCGCAGGTAGAAGAGCGCAAAGCCGAAGGGCGGCGTGAGGAAGCTGGTCTGCAGGTTCACCCCGATGATGACGCCCAGCCAGATCAGGTCGATCCCCAGTGTCTGGGCGGGTGCGATCAAGAGCGGGATCAGGACGAAGGCGATCTCGAAGAAGTCGAGGAAGAAGCCCAGGATGAAGATGATGACGTTCACGACCAGAAGGAAGCCGTATTGTCCCCCTGGCACGGCGGTCAGCAGTTCCTCGACCCAGATGTGCCCGTTCACGCCGTAGAAGGTCAGGCTGAACATCCGCGCGCCGATCAGGACGAACATGACGAAGGCCGACAGGCGGGTGGTGGCGATCAGGGCGGACTGCAGGACCGGGAACTTGAAGCGGCCCTTGGCGAAGGCAAGGATCATCGCGCCGACCGCGCCCATCGCTCCGCCCTCGGTGGGTGTGGCGAGGCCGATGAATATGGTGCCGAGCACAAGGAAGATCAGCGCCAGCGGCGGGATCAGCACCATGATTACCTGCTGCGCCAGGCGCGAGAGGAGGTTCAGGCCCATGTAACGGTCGATCAGGGCGTAGACATAGATGACGATCGTGCCGACTGTCGCTCCGGCGATGTCGGCATTTGCGCCCCAGCTGTCATACAGCCAGAGATGCGCGGCATAGCTGATGCCGACCCCCACGGAGAGCGCGACCAGCAGCGAGGTTACACCTCCGCCGAGTGTCCGTGCCTCGGGCGGCAGGGCAGGGACCTTGTGCGGCTGGAAGATCGCGAGCATGCAGATGTAGCCCAGATACATGCCGGTCAGGATCAGCCCGGGGATCAGCGCGCCCTTGTACATGTCGCCGACCGACCGGCCGAGCTGGTCGGCCAGCACGATCAGGACGAGGCTCGGCGGAATGATCTGGGCGAGCGTTCCCGAGGCGGCGATGACCCCGGTCGCCGTGCGGCGGTCATAGCCGTAGCGCAGCATGATCGGCAGCGAGATCAGGCCCATCGCGATGACGGATGCCGCGACGACGCCGGTGGTGGCGGCCAGCAGTGCGCCGACGAGGACCACGGCAAAGGCAAGCCCGCCGCGGATCGGGCCGAACAGCTGGCCGATGGTGTCCAAAAGGTCCTCGGCCATTCCGGATCGTTCAAGGATGATGCCCATGAAAGTGAAGAAGGGGATGGCCAGCAATGTCTCGTTCGACAGGACCCCCCACAATCGTTGTGGCATGGTGCCGAGAAGCGGCCAGTCCAATGTGATCTCGCCATTGGAATAGGGAGCGAGCCACACGCCGATGACGAAGAAGATCAGCCCGTTGGCGGCCAGCGCGAAGCTGACCGGATAGCCATAGAGGAGGAAGAAGACGAGGCTCACGAAGATGATCGGAGCCATGTTGTGGGCGATGAGCTCGATCATTTCTTGGCCTCCGCGACGGCTTGGACTTCGGCGGCCAGTTCCTCGACTTCGTGCAGGGCCTGTTCCTGGGCCGAGACGAAGGGGTGGGGATCTTCCATCAAGCCGCGCATCACGGCGATCTTCTTGATGATCTCGGCCAGGGCCTGGAAGACCAGCATGACAAAGCCTGCAAGCAGGATGGCGCGTGCCGGCCAGATGATGAGGCCGCCCGCGTTGGTGGAAATCTGCCCCGAAAAGAAGGCCTGCACGGTGTACGGCCACAAGAGCCAGGCCATAAGCGCCACGAAGGGTAGAAGGAAGAAGATGTGACCGAGAAGGTCGATCCAGTGCTGGGTCTTCCGGCTGCGGCTGGCGTAGAAGACGTCGATCCGGATGTGTTCGTTCTGTTGCAGCGTATAGGCGGCGGCCCCCATGAAGGCGGCGCCGAAGAGATACCATTGCAGTTCCAGCCAGGCGTTCGAGGACAGGTTGAACAGCTTGCGGCTGACCGCATTTCCAGCGCTGACCAGTACCGCCAGCAGGATCAACCAGATCACGGCTTTTCCGATAAAGGCATTCGCGCGGTCAATGCCGCGCGAGATGGCAAGCAATGCCTGCATCCAGAACCCCCCCTGTACAGCCGCCGGTTTGCCCGGCGTGCCGATGAATAGGGGTTCAATCTAGACTGTCGTGCCAGGAACTCAACCGCCGGTCAGCCGAATTCCGTAGGGTCAGGCGGCGGCGGCCTTGTCTTTCAGCCGCTGGCCGACCTCGGCGATGGCCTGGATCACGGGCATGAACTCCAATCCCAGGGCTGTCAGCGTGTATTCGACGGATGGGGGCGACGTGTCCATCACGCTGCGCGACAGGATGCCCCGCTCTTCCAGCTCGCGCAGGCGCTGGGTCAGGACCTTGGCCGAGACGAGCGGGATGTCTGCGCGGAGTTCGGAAAACCGCCGGGGACCCGAGGAGAGATACCAGATGATGTTTGGCGTCCAGGCCCCGCCGATGAAGGCCATGCAGTCGGACAGCGGGCACATCGGGTGCGGGGTGCGGTTCTTGCGGCGTTTCAGCGTCATCGTCGGACCTTTGGGCAGGTTACCAAGGAGATACTCCATTCTGGCCGTTACCGCAAGTTACCCCGTTACCAAAGGTGATCTGATCGGCTAGCCAATGCCCGTCCGACAACCAAAGGAGACGACGATGAAACTTTATATCAAGCCGGGTGCCTGCTCGATGGCCTCGCATATCATCCTGGCCGAGATCGGCGGGGACTACGCGGTGGAGATGGTCGATACCGCAAACGGCGAGACGGCGAGCGGCGCGAACTACCGCGACATCAACCCGAAGGGCAAGGTCCCGGCGCTGGAGGTCGAGGGTGAAGTGCTGACCGAGGGTCCGGCGATCCTGCAGTTCCTGGGGGATCGGGCGGCGAATCTGGGGTTGGCGCCCACAGCCGGCTCGATGGCCCGGGCGCGGGTGAACGAGGTGTTGAACTTCACCGGGACCGAACTGCACATCGCCTTCGGACCGCTGTTCAACGCCGCCTCGACCGATGCGCAGAAAGAGGCTGCCCGGCAGGCCGTGGCAGGCAAGCTGGACTGGCTTGAGGCAAAGCTTTCGGACGGCCGGCCACATCTGACGGGCGAGGATTTCACCATCGCGGATGCCTATGCCTTCGTGGTCGCGAACTGGGCCAATTTCAACGGGATCGCGCTGTCGCGTTGGCCGCTGCTGTCGGGGTTCATGGCCCGCGTGGGCGCACGACCGGCGGTGCAGCGCGTGCTGACGGCGGAAGGGCTGGCGGCGTGATGGCGATCTCTGGCGATTTCCAGGATGTCGCCGCGGTGTTGGCCGTCTACTTCGACGGCCTGCACTTCGCGGACAGCAAGCGGCTGGCGCAAGTCTTCCATCCTCAGGCGCAATACGTCTGCGTGACGGACGGCACCCTCCTCTTCCGCGACATGGCCACCTACTTCCTGGTGGTGGATGCACGCATATCGCCCGCCTCGAAGGGCGAGGTGCGGCGCGACGAGATCGTCTCGATCGAGTTCGCCGGGCCGGTGACCGCCCGGGCCATGCTGCACTGCACGATCGGCGACCGGTTCTTCACCGACTTCCTGACGCTCATCAAGCTCGACGGGCGCTGGCTGATCATCTCGAAAGTATTCCACTATGTAGAGGAGGGTTGAGATGCCCTACGTGAACATCAAGATCACCCGCGAGGGGGCGACCCCGGCGCAGAAGGCCGAGTTGATCGCCGGGGTCACCGACCTGTTGGTCAGGGTGCTGGACAAGTCACCTGCGACGACCTTTGTCGTGATCGACGAGGTCGCGCTGGAGGACTGGGGGATCGGCGGCCTGCCGGTCGAGGAGTACCGGGCGAAGGTCAAGGCGCATGGGTGAGGGCGCGCGTGATGCGGCCCTGATGGTCGCGGCGGGGGTGGGGATCCCGCTTCTCGCCGCGCTCAACGCCAATCTGGGGCAGCGGATCGGGTCGCCCGTCGCGGCCGGAGTGGTGCTGTTCGCGGTGGCCTTCGGCACAGCACTTGGCGTGCTGATGGTCACGGGCGGGGCAGGAACCCTGGCCCGGCTACCGGGGCAGCCACCCGTGCTGTTCCTGGCCGGGTGTCTGGTCGCCTTCTACATCCTGTCGATCACCTTCGTTGCCCCGCGCTTCGGATTGGCGAATGCAATCCTGTTCGTGCTGCTGGGCCAGCTGGTCAGCGCCGCGGTAATCGACGCGACGGGCCTGATGGGGCTTGCCGCCCGACCTGTCAGTCTGACCCGGTTGGCGGGATTGGGGCTGATGGCGGTCGGGGTCTATCTCAGCCAGCGCGGCTAGGGCCGATCAGGTCCCAGCGGTTGCCGAACGGGTCGCGCCACACGACGACACTACCATAGGCTTCGTGGCGCGGCTCTTCCTCGAAGGTCACCCCGGCAGCCAGCATGGCAGCGTGGTCGCGGGTGAAATCGTCAGTCGACAGGAACAGGAACACGCGGCCGCCGGCCTGGTTGCCGATGGCAGCTGTCTGGGAGTCGCCTTCCGCGCGGGCCAGGACAAGGCGGGTGCCGCCGCCCGGAGGTTCGACCGTGACCCAGCGCTTGCGGCCCTGGTCGATGTCTTCGGTCAGGCGAAAGCCAAGCTTGCCAACATAGAAGGCAATGGCCGCGTCATAGTCCGGCACCACAAGGGCAAGGGCGGAAATGCGGGCGGGCACTTACAACCGGGTGTCCGGCAGGCTGATCCGGGCGACCTGTTCGGCAATCGGGTCAACCGACAGGGGATGCAGGTCGGCGCCATGGTCGGCCGCGTCGCCCACGGGGACCCATTCTCCGCCCTTGTAGATTTCCAGCGCCGAGAACCCCGCCTTGTAGCCCATCTTGCGGCTGCCGGGGACCCAGTAGCCGAGATAGACATACGGCAGCCCCGCCTCGCGCGCGATGGCGATATGGTCAAGGATGACATGGGTGCCGAGGCTGAGGTGAGTGTAGTCGGGGTCGTAGAAGCTGTAGACCATCGACAGCCCGTCATCGAAGACGTCGGTCAGGCAGACGGCCACGAGCGGGCGTCCACCTTCACCTTCTTGCGGCGGGCGGGTGTATTCTATCACGCGGCTTTTGATCGGGGTTTCCTCGATCATCGCGGCAAACTCGAAGATGTCCATGTCGGCCATGCCGCCGTCGGCGTGGCGATGGTCGAGATAGCGGCGGAAGAGGGCGAACTGGTCTTCGGTGGCCCAGGGGCTGGTCGCGTTGCGGCGCAGGTGGTTGACCCGCTTCAGGATGCGCTTCTGCGTGCGGGACGGCTGGAAGTCGGCCACACGGATGCGGGCGGAGAGGCAGGCTGAACATTCGGCGCAGGAGGGGCGATAGAGGACGTTCTGGCTGCGGCGGAAGCCCTGCTTGGACAGGGTGTCGTTCAGCTTTTGCGCGTGTTCGCCTTGCAGCGCGGTGAACAACTTCCGCTCCATCCGGCCCGGAAGGTAGGGGCAGGGCTGCGGCGCCGTCACATAGAACTGGGGCGTCAGGGGTAGCGAGTGGCGCATCAGACATTCATCAGGATCGGATTGGGGGCGATGCTAGCAAGCAAGCCGCGTTCCGCCAAGGGGCGTGTGAGGGGATGGCAAAAGCCCCACCCCGCAGTCTGCGGGATGGGGCGGAATTGCATCAGGAAAGTCGGATCAGTATTCGCCGGGGCGGGCGTCGCCTTCAGGCTTCGCAGGCGCTTCGGTCGCGTCCTGGGCCAAATTTGCGCGGGCGCGGTCTTCCATGAAGGCGTCGAATTCGGTCTTGTCCTTCGAGGTGCGCAGGCGCTGCAGGAAGGCCTCGAACGCCTCCTGCTCTTCTTCCAGGCGCCGCAGCGTTTCCGCCTTGTAGCTGTCGAAGGCGCGGTTGCCCGTGGGTTGGGCGGCGCGCATGGCGTGGCGGCCCCAGTGGTGGTCATGGTCGTGGCCATGGGCGCGGCGGTGGCCGCAGGAACGTGCGAACATTTTCTTTCCCCAGATCATGTAGGCCAGAAGGGCAAGGCCCAAGGGCCAGAAGATGACGAAGCCCAGGACCATTGCGGCGATCCAGGCCCATTTGCCCTTGGCGTCAAGCCAGTCTTCGCCGCGGTGAAGGGCGCTGCGAAACCCGCCAGGCCGGGCGGTGTAGTTGGTGGTGGTCATCGGCGGGTCTCCAATCTATGTGAATGTCTTTCACATGGGGGAAGATGGCCTCAGTCTGGCACGTCTGCAAGAGGGTATGTAAAGAATTTTCACATTGGCAAGGCGTAGGCTTCTTTCCGCCTATCCGGTGAAATCGGCGATGGTCGCCCCGGTGGCGCGGACGAGGTCTTGAGGCGTGGTCCGGAACATGTGGCGCGGCGTGCCGGCGGCGGCCCAGACCTGCTGAAAGTCCAGGAGCCGGGGGTCGAGGAAGGTGGGCGAGGGGGTGAGGTGGCCAAGCGGCGCGACCCCGCCGATGGCGAAGCCGGTGATGCGGCGGACTACCTCTACCTCGGCGCGGGACAGAGGTTCACCGGCCAGGGCGGTGGCTTTGGCGGTGTCCACCCGGTTGCCGCCGGCGGTCAGGAACAGGAACAGCCCGCCGCTGGTCCCCTGGAACAGGATCGACTTTACGATCTGGTCGACCGCGACTCCGGCATCGGATGCGGCAGCTTCGGCAGTGCGGATCTCGCCCTTTGCCTCGACCGGGAGCGAGGTGATCCCGGCGGACTGCAGGGCCGCCACCACGCGGGCCAGGGATTTCGACATCAGCGCCTCCTGTTTGTCGCGAGCTAACCGGGCGCATTGCCTCTGGTCAATCAGGTGCGGGTGTTGACCGTCCCGCGCTGCCGCCGCAAGGTCGCGCCATGACCCTTGCCGCCCGCATCACCCGCCTGCCGATCGCCTTCGACCCCGCCGCCGCTGCCGGACTGCGCGCCGACCTTGAGGGCTTCGCGCCCGAAGTGATGGAGCTTCTGTCGGCCACCGCAGGCTGCAGCCCCTACTTGCGCGGCCTGATGCTGCGCGAGGGGGACTGGTTGCGCGCAGCGGTCGAGGCACCGGATGCGGCGCTGGAGACGGCCCTGTCCGCGCCTGACGGCCTGTCCGCCGAAGACCTGCCGCTTGCGTTGCGCGAGGCCAAGCGCCGGGTGGCCCTGCTGGCGGCGCTTTGCGATCTGGGCGGGGTCTGGTCGCTGGACGAGGTGACCGGGGCGCTGACCCGGCTGGCGGACAAGGCGGTGCATCTGTCGCTGACCACGCTGGTCGCCGAGGAAATCCGGCGGGGCAAGCTGCCCGGAGCCACGCCCGACGACGCGGCCACCGCGGGCGGGATGGTGGCGCTGGCGATGGGGAAAATGGGGGCAGGGGAGCTCAACTATTCCTCGGACATCGACCTGATCTGCCTGTTTGACGAGACCCGCTATCCGGGCGAGGAGCAGGAGGCGCGGGCATCGTTCATCAAGGTCACCCGGCGGATGACGGCGATCCTGTCGGATGCGACGGATGGCTATGTCTTCCGGTCCGACCTGCGGCTGCGCCCCGATGCCAGCGTGACGCCGGTCTGCCTGTCGATGGCCGCGGCCGAGGCCTATTACGAAGCGGAGGGGCGGACCTGGGAGCGGGCGGCCTATATCAAGGCGCGGCCTTGTGGCGGCGATCTGGTGGCGGGGGAGAGGTTCCTGAAGACGCTCACCCCCTTCGTCTGGCGCAAGCATCTGGATTTCGTGGCGATCCAGGACGCCCACGACATGCGGCTGCGCATCCGAGACCACCGGGGCCTGCATGGGCCGATCACGGTCGAGGGGCACAACATGAAGCTGGGCGCGGGGGGCATCCGCGAGATCGAGTTCTTCACCCAGACCCGCCAGCTGATCGCCGGAGGGCGCGATCCGTCGCTGCGCGACCGGACGACCGTGGGGGGGCTTGCCGCGCTGGCGGCCAAGGGCTGGGTGCCGCCGGAAGTGGCCGGGGAACTGACCGACCTCTACCGGGCGCACCGCGAGGTCGAGCACCGGTTGCAGATGGTGAACGATGCGCAGACCCATTCCATGCCGACGTCGCCCGAGGGCGTGGCGCGGATCGCGGCCTTCTGCGGTCAAGGCGAAGCCGATTTCCGCCGGGACCTTCTGGACCGCCTGCAGCGGACCGATCGGCTGACCGAAGGGTTCTTCTCGCCCGGCGAGACGGAAGCCGGTCCGGACCTGTCCGATGCGGCGCGTGAGATCACCCGGCGTTGGGAGAGCTATCCGGCGCTGCGATCCGACCGGGCACAGGCGATCTTCCGCAGGCTGCGGCCGCGCATGTTGCGCGAACTGGCCCGGGCGGCGAACCCCGACGAGGCGCTGGTGGCGCTGGACGGGTTTCTTGCCGGGCTTCCTGCCGGGGTGAAGATCTTCGCGCTGTTCGAGGCGAACCCGACGCTGATCGAGCTGATCGTCGACATTGCCGGATCGGCCCCGGGTTTGGCGCGCTATTTGTCCCGCAACGCCAGCGTCCTGGACGGGGTGATCGGCGGCAGCTTCTGGGGCGACTGGCCGGGGATGGCGGGTCTGCGCGCCGACCTGTCGGCCCGTCTGGGATTGGCATCGGACTACGAGGCGCGGCTGGATATGGCGCGGCGCTGGATGAAGGAATGGCATTTCCGCGTGGGGGTGCACCATCTGCGCGGGCTGATCGACGGGTTCGAGGCGGGCAAGCAGTACGCCGATCTGGCTGAGGCGGTGGTGGGTGTCATCTGGACTGAGGTCACCACGGATTTCGCGCGCAAGCATGGGGCAATGCCCGGGCGGGGGGCTGTGGTCCTGGGCATGGGCTCGATGGGGGCCGCGCGGCTGAATGCGGGCTCGGACCTGGACCTGATCGTGATCTACGACGCGGAGGGAGTGGAGACCTCGGACGGGGCGCGGCCGCTGGCAACGCGGCCCTACTATTCGCGGCTGACGCAGGCGCTGGTCACGGCGCTGACGGCGCAGATGCCGGAGGGGCGGCTTTATGAGGTCGACATGCGACTGCGGCCTTCGGGGCGGGCGGGCCCGGTGGCGACCAGCCTGCAAAGCTTCACCACCTATCAGGAAACCGAGGCCTGGACCTGGGAGCATCTGGCATTGACCCGGGCGCGGGTGCTGGCGGGCGAACCGACGCTGGCCGCGGATGTGGAGACCTTCCGGCGCAGTCTGCTGGCGGCAAAGGGCAAGGGTGCAGGCGTCCGCAGCGATGTCGCCGAGATGCGGGCCCGGTTGCAGGCCGCAAAGCCCGCGCAGGGCGCGTGGGAGGCGAAGAACGGGCCGGGGCGGATGATGGACGTCGAGCTGGTCGCCCAGACCTGCGCGCTTCTGACCGGCAATCCGGCGCGCAGTGTCGAGCGGCAACTGGCGGCAGCGGGCGACGTCATGCCGGATTCGGACGTGCAGGCGCTGAGCGCAGCCTACAGGCTGTTCTGGCGGCTGCATGCGGCGGCGCGGTTGTTGAGCGAACGAGCGCTGGACTTCGACAGCATCGGAGAGGGCGGCCGCAGTTTCATCCTGCGCGAGGTGGGCGCGGAGGATGCGGGTGCGCTGGCGGGGATGCTGGCGCAGGCGGTGGAGGCGGCTCAGGCGGCGGTGGACCGGCTGGTCGGACAGGACGGAGGGACAGGGGATGGAGCTGGCTGAGGCGGACCCGAAGGGGCTGGTGCGGGAAAGCTACCGGATCGACGGCATCACGGCGGGCGAATGCCGGTCGATCTTCATGGACTGGGCGCTATCCATCCCGGTCGGGCGGTCGGTGCCCGATGCCGCGCGGGTCCTGATCGACACCTATGCGCGAACCGCGCCCGACCATCCGATGTCAACGGTGTTGCACGAGGCTTTGGCCGAACCGGCAGCCCCGCGGCGGAGGGGCGGCCGGATCGGGCGGCAGGGCCTTATCGGCTGAGGGCTGCGGCCTCGCGGGCGAGCCGGGTCACTTCGGCCCAGTCGCCTTTCGCCATCGCCTCTTTCGGGGCGACCCAGCTGCCGCCGACGCAGAGGATGTTCTTCAGGCTCAGGTAATCCGGCGCGATCTTCAGGCTGATGCCGCCCGTGGGGCAGAACTTCACCTGCGGGATCGGTGATCCGATCGACTTCAGATAGGCCGCGCCTCCGGCCTGTTCGGCGGGGAAGAATTTCTGGACGGTAAAGCCCTTCTCCAGAAGCAGCATGATCTCGGTCGCGGTCGCTGCACCGGGCAGAAGCGGCAGGCCCTCATCCTCGCACGCCGCGATGATCCGGTTGGTCGCGCCCGGCGAGACGCCGAAGGTGGCACCCGCGGCCTTGGCGGCTTTCACGTCGGCGGGGGTCATCAGCGTCCCGGCGCCCACGACGCCGCCCGGCACTTCGGCCATGGCGCGGATCGCGTCCAGCGCAACCGGCGTGCGCAGGGTTACTTCCAGCGCGGGCAGTCCCCCGGCCACCAGCGCCTCGGCCAGGGGGCGGGCATGGGCGATATCGTCGATCACCAGGACCGGCACCACGGGGGCAAGGCGGCAGATCTCGGCGGCTTTCTGGGATTGCTGGGCAGGGGTCATGTCGATTTCCTTCAGGCGGTGGTGGGCATGCTGCCCACCCTACGAATGTCACAGAACGAGTGCGGCGCCGGTATCGGCGGACCCGACATGGCGACGGAAGGCGGCGAAAAGTTCGCGGCCGATGCCGTGTTCGTTGTCCGACAGGTCGGCCGTGACGGCGAGGCGCTGGTCGAAATCCGGGGCCAGCACCGAAAGCGTGCCTTCGACCGCATCCAGCCGGACGATGTCGCCATCGCGGAGACGGGCCAGCGGGCCACCCGCCGCTGCTTCGGGCGCGACGTGGATTGCGGCCGGGACCTTGCCGGAAGCGCCCGACATCCGCCCGTCGGTTACCAGCGCGACCTTCAGCCCGCGATCCTGCAGGACCGACAGGGTGGGAGTCAGCGAGTGCAGTTCCGGCATCCCGTTGGCCTGCGGCCCCTGGAAGCGGACGACGACAACGGTATCCGAGGTGAACTCGCCAGCCTTGAAGGCGGCCTTCACGTCGTTCTGGTTGTGGAAGATGCGGGCCGGGGCTTCGATGATGTGGCGCTCGGGTGCCACGGCCGAGATCTTGATCACCCCGCGTCCCAGATTTCCGGTCAGCTGTTTCAGCCCGCCCTGTGGCGCAAAGGGGTCAGAGGCCGGGCGGACGATCCTGTCGTTGAGGCTGGACTGCGGACCGTCACGCCAGGCCAGGCGGCCGGCGTCGAGGATCGGTTCCTGCCGGTAGGAGGCCAGGCCATCGCCTGCGATGGTCTTGGCGTCAGGATGCAGAAGCCCTGCGTCAAGGAGTTGCCCGATCAGGAATTGCAGCCCGCCCGCTGCGTGGAAGTGGTTCACGTCGGCCAGCCCGTTCGGATAGACCTTTGCGAGCAGCGGCACGGCTTCGGACAGGTCGGCGAAGTCCTGCAGGTCGAGGAGCACGCCCGAGGCACGCGCCATGGCGGGCAGGTGCAGCACCAGGTTGGTCGAACCTCCGGTTGCCATCAGGCCCACGATGCCGTTCACATAGGCACGTTCGTCCAGGATCTCGCCCGCCGGGCGGAAGTCGTTTCCAAGCGCGGTGATCGCGGCGGCGCGTTCGACGGCGGCGGTGGTCAGCGCGTCGCGCAGGGGGGTGCCGGGGTTGACGAAGCTTGCGCCGGGCAGGTGGAGGCCCATGAACTCCATCAGCATCTGGTTGGTGTTCGCGGTGCCGTAGAAGGTGCAGGTGCCGGGGCCATGATAGCTGGCCATTTCGGCGGCCATCAGTTCTTCGCGCGTGGCGCGACCTTCGGCAAAGGCGTTGCGGACCTTGGATTTCTGGTCGTTCGGAATGCCGCTGGTCATCGGACCGGCCGGAACGAAGACCGCAGGCACATGGCCGAAGGTGGCCGCGGCCATGATCAGGCCGGGCACGATCTTGTCGCAGACGCCCAGATACAGTGCCGCATCAAAGCAGTTGTGCGACATCGCGACACCGGCGGCGAGCGCGATCACGTCACGGGAGAAAAGCGACAGCTCCATTCCCGGCTGGCCCTGGGTGACCCCGTCGCACATGGCCGGAACGCCGCCCGCGACCTGGACGGTCACCCCGGCCTTGGCGGCGGCAGTGCGGATCAGGTCGGGATACCGCTCGAACGGCTGATGGGCGGAAAGCATGTCGTTGTAGGCGGTGATGATCCCCAGGTTCGGGACCTTCGCCGCCACCAGAGCGTCCTTGTCCGTCCCCATCGCGGCGTAGGCGTGCGCCTGGTTGCCGCAGCTGAGATGGGCGCGGACCGGTCCAGCCGAGACCGCCCTTGCCATCCGGTCAAGATAGGCTCCGCGCGCGTCGGTCGAACGGGCGCGGATGCGGTCGGTGACACGGGCGACGACGGGGTGGAGCGGCATGGCTTCCTCTTGGCTTTGCGATGGAGTGGCTATAGCACCACCTGTTAGCGCTAACAATGGGGAATTGGCCTAGAATCGACACCAATTCCACAACTCAAGCGGCAATTGGCGCTTGGGCGCACGTCCCAGCATGAGAATGACAGAATGTCGTCCGAATCTTTGCCGCAGCAAGCCCTAAAGCCAACAAACAAAGGTGGCACGAACGCATACCACCCCTGCTTGCTGGAGAAATCAGGATGAAACAAACGACGATCCTCGTCCCCGCCTCGATTGCGACCGTGCTGTTTTCCGCAATGGTCTTCGCCTCGACCCCGACTGCCAACCCGGAGGCTGTCCCTGCCAAAGCCCCGAACCGTGCCGAGCTTTTCGCCATTGACACCTGTGGCGCGGGTTCGGACGTGGCGACCGTTCAGGCGACCAGCTGGCAGAACGCCCTGGGCGGCAAGCGGGTTATGGACCGTGCACTGGTTCTGGCCAAGGATGGCGCGGCACAACCCTGCGACGTGACCTCGAAGTAACCCGCACCATCATTGCCATCAACAGCCCGTTCCGGCCAACCGCCGGGGCGGGCTGATGCTTCTGGACTGACGGATTGCCTTTCCGCCATCCGGGAAAACCGCTAATCGGGCGCATGAGCGCGGAAACTGGCGGAGAGCATCACATGACAGAGCAGGAAACCCCGCCGAAGGGCCCTCCGGTCGTGCGGATGAAGCCCAAGGCCGAGGCCCGGGCAATCCGGCACGGTTTCCCCTGGGTCTATGCCGACGAACTGGTGACCGACCGACGGACGCAGGGACTAGCTCCGGGGGCGCTGGCGGTTCTTGAGGATGGCGAACGTCGGCCATTGGGTCTGGTCACGGTCAATACCCGGTCGAAGATCATCGCGCGGATGCTGGACCGCGATCCCGAGGCGGTGGTGGACCGGGACTGGTTCGCGGCGCGGATAGGTCGGGCTCTGGCGCATCGGGCGCGGCTTTATCCGCAGCCGTTCTACCGCCTGATCCATGCCGAGGCGGATGGCCTGCCGGGTGTGGTGATCGACCGCTTTGGCGATGTGGCCGTGATCCAGCCCAATGCGGCCTGGGCCGAGGCGCTGCTTGAGCCTCTGGTTGCCGCGTTGGTCTCGGTGACTGGTGTGACGACAGTAATCAAGAACGGCTCGGGTCGCGCGCGGGGGCTGGAGGGTCTGGCCGAGGAGATGGGCGTGGTTCACGGGCCTGCGGTCAACGGCCCGCTGTCGGTGCCGATGAACGGGGCGACCTACATGGCCGACCTGATGGGGGGCCAGAAGACCGGTCTCTTCTTCGACCAGCGCGAGAACCATGCCTTCGCCGCCCGGCTGGCAAAGGGCGCGCGGGTGCTGGATGTCTTTTCGCATGTCGGCGGCTTCGCCCTTGCGGCACTGGCGGGGGGTGCGGAAAGCGCGCTGGCGGTCGATGCCTCGGCCGCGGCGCTGGACCTGGCGGGGCAGGGGGCCAAGGCCTCGGGCTTTGGCGAGCGTTTCGCGACACGGCAGGGCGACGCCTTTGAGGTGCTGGAGGCGCTGGGGGCCGAGGGTGCGCGGTTCGACCTGGTGATCTGCGATCCGCCTGCATTTGCGCCCGCGAAACCGGCGTTGGAGGCGGGTCTGCGCGCCTATGAGCGGATTGCGCGACTGGCCGCCCCGCTGGTGGCGCCGGGCGGGTATCTGGTCCTCTGCTCCTGTTCGCACGCCGCCGACCTGCAGGCCTTCCGCAACGCCAGCGCTCGGGGTATCGGGCGGGGTGGGCGCCGGGCGCAGATCATCCATACGGGCTTTGCCGGGCCGGATCATCCGGTGCTCCCACAACTGGCGGAAAGCTCATATCTCAAGGCGCTGGCATTCCGGCTGGACGGATGAAGGCGGTCCTTGACGCCTGCGTCCTTTATCCCACTGTCCTGCGCGAAATCCTGCAGGGCGCGGGCGAAGCGAGGCTTTACCAGCCGGTCTATTCGGACCGCATCCTGCGCGAATGGGTGTTGGCCACGGCAAAGCTCGGCACGGATGCCCCGGTCTTGGCCGAGGGCGAGGCTGCTGGCTTTCGCGCGGCCTTTCCCCTCGGCTGGGTGCGGGATCACCCCGAGATCGAGGCACGGTTGATCCTGCCCGATCCGAACGACCGCCATGTCCTTGCCAGCGCCATCGCCAGCGGGGCGGATGTCATCGTCACCTTCAACGCGCAGGATTTCCCGGGCCATGTGCTTGCCGCCGAAGGGATTTCCCGCCGCGACCCGGATGGGTTTCTGTGGGAACTGCAGTCGCGGCACCCCGAGGTCATGGTGCGGATCGTCGAGGCGGTGCGCGCCAAGGCCGAGGCGATCTCGGGTCAGCCGGTCGCGCTGAAGGGCCTGCTGAAGCGGGCGCGGCTCTATCGGCTGGGAAAGGCGCTTGGTGCCTAGAGGGCGCGTCGGGCCGCGACCATCTCGCGCGCCTGCCGCAGGGCCGCGATGAGACTGGACGGATCGGCAAGTCCCTGCCCGGCGATGTCGTAGGCGGTTCCGTGGTCTGGTGACGTGCGGACGAAGGGCAGGCCCAGCGTCACGTTGACCCCCCCGGCAAAGTCGATGGTCTTGATCGGGATCAGCGCCTGATCGTGGTAGGCGCAAACCGCCACGTCATAGCCCGCGCGCGCCTTGGCGTGGAACATCGTGTCGGCAGGCCAGGGGCCGGTCACCGCCATGCCTTCCGCCGCAAGTCCCGCGACAAGCGGGCGGATCATGCGCTCGTCCTCCCAGCCCATCGCGCCGCCTTCGCCGGCATGCGGGTTCAGACCGGCCACGGCGATCCGGGGATTGGCGATGCCGAAATCGCGGACCAGCCCGGCATGGGTGATGCGGATCGTTTCCTCCAGCAGGGTTCTGGTCAGCGCGGTCGGCACTTCGGACAGAGGGATATGGATGGTCGCGGGCACCACGCGCACGCCGGGGCAGGCGAGCATCATGACCACGCGGTCAACCCCGGCCAGATGGGCAAGGAATTCGGTATGGCCCGGAAAGGCGAACCCGGCCCCATCCTTCAGCGCCTTCTTGTTCAAGGGGGCGGTGCAGACCGCCGCCGCCCTGCCTGCCTGAACCAGACGCACGGCGCGTTCGATGACCGCGATGACGCCGGCGGCATTGGCGGGATCGGGTGTGCCGGGGATGGCCGCAGCCGGGAAATCGTGGCGCAGGACCGCCAGTGCGCCGTCGCCCGGACCTTCGCCTTCCGCCACCTCGTGCCATGCTGTCCCTGCAGGCAGATGCCGGGGGTCCCCGATCCACACGAACCGCTCACCCGCAGCCCAGGCTTTGGCGGCGATTTCCGGGCCGATCCCTGCCGGATCGCCGCAGGTCACGAGGATGGTGTCGCTCACGGCTCGCGGATGAAGGCGGCCGAGCGCAGTTCTTCCAGATAGCCTTCTGCCATGCCTTCAAGCTTCTGGTTGATCACCTGCTCGCGGATCTGGTCGCGGGTCGGGGCCGGTTCAAGCACCTGTTCTCGACCGCAAAGCATCAGAAGCCGCCGGAAGCCGCCACGGGTCAGCGCGGTCGAGGCTTCGCCGGGGTCCAGCCGGGCAAGTTCCAGCGCGACATCGCCAGGAACCGCCTCAAGCGCCGATTTCGTTACGGTCAGCCGATCCTCGGGCAGGCCACTGGCCTGGCCGTAAAGGTCATTGCATTCGTCGCTTTCGGCGAGGATCTGAGCGATTGCGGCGGCGTCGTTCGGCACCAGGAATTCGGCCCATTCGACGTTGACGGCGATCGGTTCGGCCTTGGTGTCCATGGCCACGTCGCGCAACAGGAACAGGACTACCGCGCCGGGAACGGCGATCGGGTCGGAGACCTCGCCCGCGTCAAGCGCAAGGATCTTCTGGCCGATGGCCGCGGGCAGGTTTGCCAGCGGCAGCCAGTCAAGCCGCCCGCCCGCACCCGCGGTAGGAGCGGCCGAATAGCGCCGGGCAGCAGAGGCAAAGGCGGCCTCGCCGCTGAGCGTGTCGGACAGTTCCTGCGCCTGTTCCATCGCGGCCTCTTCCTGGCCTTCGGGGGCAGGGATGACCAGTTCGCTGGCCAGAACCTGCAGGGCGCGGGGACGGGCCGAAGCCTCGAGCGCGCGGTCGATGTCGTTTTCGCTGATCGGAACCTGACCCAGGAACCGTGCCCGCACGGCCTGACGCCACAGAAGCCCCGCGGCGACGAAATCGCGGAAGGTTTCCGGGGCGATCCCGGCCTTGCCGAGTTCTTCGACGAACTGTTCGACCGTGAGGTTCGCCCGCGAGGCGAATTCGGTCAGGCCGCTGGTCAGCTCTTCCTCGGTCAGTCTCAGGCCAAGCCGTTCCGCTTCGGTCTGTCGCAGACGGTCTTCGGTCAGCGCCTTCAGCGCTTCTTCCTCAGGGTTGCCGGGGGCGCGCAGCACGCGGAGGAACAAGGCGCGCTGTTCGACTTCGTAATTGGTGATGACCCGGTCGTTGACATAAAGCCGGGGCGTGAACAGGTCTTGCGCCAGAACCGGTGCGGCCAGGGCAAGTGCCAGAGCGACCGCTGTCGCCTGTCGTTTCAGAACCGAGACTCTCATCGTTTCCGCCGCTCTTCCTCAATCCCGCGGGTCTTTGGCCCGCCGCTTCTGCTGTCCCGTCCCAACCTTGTCTACTGCCTGCAGGTCCGTGCCGGCCCGCCGGTCACACCGCTGCCGAACCCGACAAGATCCAGCGACAGGCCGAAATCCGTGGTCGGGTTTACACTAGTGGATGACGTGAAGCGACGCGAGAGGGAAACATCAAACCGCACGCATTCGTTCAGGAACTCCAGACCCATGCCCGCGACGGAGCCACGGTCGGCGACAAAATCGTAGCGTCCAGACAACTTCGCCGTCCAGTTCGGGGTGACCTTGCGGCGCGCGTCGAAGGTGAATTCCTGGGTCGGATCGGGCCGGTTTTCAGAGGGATCCGCGACGGCCCAGATCACGGAGGTCGCGATGGCAGTCTTCGGTCCGTTAAGGGTCACGCGCGCCTCGCCCTTGGTGACGCTGAGATCGTCGTCCAGCACCAGCCGCCCGGTAACGGCCAGCCCGTCGGCAAGTGTGAAGTTCACGGCCGCCAGCCAATCGGAGGTCGCCCCAGCCAGACCCGAGCCCGGACCGAACTGGCCGAGATCCGCCTCGCGGAACACGCGGCCCACGGTCACGCCCATCGACCAGCCCTGCGGATCAAACCGGGTCCAGGTGACGCCCATGTTTGCGCGGGCCCCGCGTTCGACGGCATCCGAACCCGGAAAGCGGTCCAGGGCGTAGAGGTTACCTTCGTCGAACTCGACCAGGGACGAATCCTCGTTCGGAAGGCTTTCTGAGGTGTTCGAGGCATAGAGAAGCTGCACGACAGGCTCGATCACATGCGTTGCGCCTTTTGACCCAGCCTTGACCCAGGGCCAGCGCAGCTCCACCCCGGCCGACCCGTGCGTGCGCGAGGTGCTGCCGCCAAAGGTCGCATCATCGGTGATCGTGTAGGCATCGGCTGTCAGCTCGCCCAGGACCGTGCCCTCGACCCCCATCGGCAGCAGGAAGCTTCGCCGCCAGTCGATCCGGGCCGAGATGCGTCCGACGTCGCGACCGTCCGCAATCCCGTCGCCATTGCCATCCAGCGGGCTGGTCGAGCTGCGGAAATGGTTGTGCGTCTGCAGCCGAAGACCGCCTTCACCGCCCAGCGGGCCCAGCGAAAAGCGCCGATGGAAGGTCAAGTCCGCCGTGACGGTGGGCAGTGTGGTGTTGTCCTCATCGTCCCGCAGCGACTGGAAACTGATGATCCGGGCCGAGATATGTTCGTTCCGCCGCGTGCGCTTGATCTCGACCCGGCTGTCCAGGCGGTCGGAATTCCCAAGGCCGTAGTCCAGCATGTAGGCCGGGTCGGTCACGGTCTGGCCGTCGAAGGTCAGTAGGAACTTTTCCGGCAGGGTGAAATCGCCCTGGACCCGAAGATAGCCGCGGGTTTCGCCCGGAAACAGCCTGTCCCGGGTGATCGAACCCGTTGCCTCGATCAGGCCGGTGGCGAAGGCCTGACGATAGCGCAGGCCCAGGGTCTGCGATTGCCGGGCGGTCAGGTAGGGCGTCAGCGTGAGGTCCTTGGATTTCCCGAGCACGATGAAGTAGGGGACCTTGATTCCGGTCCCGAGGTCCGAGGTCGTGCGAATCGACGGCATCAGGAAGCCAGTGGCGCGCTTGAGCGTCGGGTCCGGCATCCGCAGGCGCGGAATATACAGCACGGGCACTCCGGCCAGGCGGAACTGGGCGCGGTCGAAGTAGATCTGGCGTTCCTGTTCGTCATGCACCACACGGCGGGCCCGGATTTCCCACAAGGGGGTCGGGTCGCCTTCGCAGACCTTGCAGGACGAGGCGGCGACCGTCTGCAACGCCGTGTAGCGGCCCGAAACCCGGACCATCCGGTTTGCAGCCAGTTGCAGCTGCTGGTTCAGCACCAACCGCGCCGAAGTCAGGATGCCTTCCGACAGGTCGGCGGCAAGGTCGGCCTGACTGGCGAGAATCAGGGTCTGGCCGCTCTCTTCGGTCAGGACGATGGGTCCGGTGATCTCCAGCCGGTTGTTGGACTGGTCGAAGACGATGCGGGAGGCCTTCAGGCGGCGGCCCTTGAAGAAAACCTCGACATTGCCGTCCGCGATCAGGCGCGTGTCGCCGGTGATCTCCAGGCTATCCGAGATCAGCGTCGCCTGATCCTGCGCGAGGGCAGGTTGCAGCAGGGCAAGAAGCGTGACCAGAAGGCACAGGAGGCGCCGCATGTCAGCCGTCCTCCAGATGGAGGAGGAGGCCCAGCGACAGCATCACCGCGGCAACCGGCGGGCTCCACGCCGCCAGCAGCACCGGGATCTGGCCGCTGTCGCCAAGGGCCTGGGCGAAGTTGCGCAGGAAGTAGAAGCCGAACCCCGCAAGAAGCGCGAACAGCACCATCCGCCCGGTCCCGCCAAAGCGGACATGGCGCATGGTGAAGCCGGCTGCGATCAGCACCATGGCCACCATCAAGAGGGGCAGGGCGAGTTCCATCTGATACCAGAGCTTGTAGGCCTGCGCCGAAAATCCGGCACGTTCCAGATCGTCGATATACGCGGGCAGGTCCCAGAAGGCGATAGCGGACGGGGTGCCAAAGCTGTCGCGGATCCGTTCGGGCGTCAGGTCGGAAGGCAGGGCGATCGGGCCCTGGTCGACGACGGCGGTCAGTTCGGGATTGGGTGAGATCAGGTCCCAGCTTTTGGTTCCCGTCAGTTCCCAAGCGCCTTCGACCAGCCGTGCCTGTTCGGCCTCAACCCGTTTGCCCGGGGTGCCGTCGATGTCGAAGCCGACGAAGGTCACCCCGAACAGCTCGGTTCCGTCCAGGTTTGACCGGGCGGCCTGGATCACGGTCTGCCCGTCCTCGGACCCCTGCCGCAGCCAGAGGCCGGTGTCGGCCACTGACAGGACAGAACGCCCGCCCTGGCTGAGCTGGGACCGCTTGTCATCGTAGGCCTTGGACGTCGCAGCCACCAAGGGGTTGAAGAAGGCGACGGCCAGCAGGCCAAGCGCCAGCGACACGAGAAGCGGCGTCATCAGAAAGCGTAGACCAGACCGCCCCGCCGCCCGGACGACCACAAGCTCTGACGAACGGGCGAGGCCAAGGAAATTGGCAATCGCGCCCATCACCATGATGAGCGGCAGGATGCGGTACAGCGTCTCCGGCACGCTGAGAAGCGACAGTTCCGCAGCCCCTGCCAGCCCGATCCCGGCATCGGAGAAGCGGCGCAGCTGCTCGATCATGTCGATCAGCATCAGGATGGCGAAGAAGACCAGGAAGACCTTGCCCACCGTCCCCAGGAACCGCCGCGCGATGTAGAGGTTCAGCGTCATGCCAGCCCCCGTCGCCGTCGGGGCTGCTGGGCGTGCCACAAGAGGGCGACCCCGACCAAGATACCGGCAAAGGGCGCCAGGTAGAGGACCGGCCAGGCCGATGCCGAGGTCAGGGCGACGCTGCCCGACCAGGTCCAGACCAGCTGCACCCCGATCAGAAGGCCAACCGCCAGCGCCATCTGCCGCCAGAGGCCGAAACGCGAGAAACTGCCCAGCATCAGCGCGGCAAAGCCGATCAGTGGCGCCGCGACGGCCAGGATGGGCGCGGCCAGCCGTCCGTGACCCTCTTCCAGCAGTTGCGCCACGGTCGCACCTGTTACCACCTGGGCCGCATCCGAAGCTTCGAGCAGCGCCCGCGTCGGCAGGGCGTTCAGGGCAATCTGGCCGCCGCCTTCGACAGAGACGAGCCCCGCAAGGTCCAGCGTGAAATCCGCAAAGCGCGTGACCGACATCCGCGCGCCGTCCCGCGTCAGCGTCTGGGTCGAGCCGTCGACCATCACCAGTTTCGGCGCGACCTCGCCCCGCACGAGGAACGCCTTGCGCGCCGAATGGATCGCGCGCTCGGTGGGGGAGCGTTCGTCCGACAGGAACAGATCCAGAAGCTCACCCGTCGGGGTGATTTCCCGGATGTAGAGCGTGACACCTTCTGCCGGGTGCATGAACTGCCCGGCGTTCAGGAAGCGTGAAGTGACGTTCTGCGAAATCTCGGCCGACCTCTCGCTTAAGATGCGCTGGCTGGCCGGGACTAGGATGTTGGTCAGGACCAGTTGCATGATCATCACGGTCAGGCCGAAATACAGGACCGGACGGGCCAGGCGGAAGAAGGAGAAACCGGTGGCCTGCATGACGACAAGCTCGCTTTCCTGCATCAGGCGGTTGGTCACATAAACGGCCGAAGCGAAGGCAGCGACCGGCAAGACAAGTCGGATCGCGTTCGGCAGGGTCAGGATCGAGAATTCCAGGAAGACCAGCGCCGACTGACCGTCTCCGATCAGCTGGTCGAACAGGCCCACGGCCCGGTTGACCCAGTAGACCGCGACCAGCACCAGGGCGAAAAAGCCAAACAGCGCGAGGAGTTGTGACAAAAGGTATCTGTCGAATCTAGACACGCCCGGCTCGGCCTCTACTACATCTTGCGGCGACCCTAAAGGAATTCCCCGGCGGCGAAAACTGCTATCTGGCCAATCGGCGGGTCCGGCTGTAGCCTCCCGCCGATCCACCGCCAAGGCGCGGAAAACCCGACCTGAAGAGAGCCCCGATGCCCAAGCCCCTGCCGATCCAGTTCCAGGCCACCGATCTTGAAGCCCTTGCTGGCCAGAAGGGCCGGATTGCCGTTCTGGCAGATGCCGGGCAGCCGACTAGCCCCGGTTTCCGCCGTCTTGACCGGCTGACCAAAGGCGCGCTGCTCCGGGCCTTCGAGTCCGAGGCCTTCGGCAAGCTGAAGCCGGGCGAGGCAATGGATCTGGCCTTTCCGCCCGGAATTGCCGCGGATGCCATCCAGCTGATCCGGCTGGGCAAGAAGGCGGATCAAGCTCAGGCCCGCAAGGCCGGGGCGGTGATAGGCCGCACGCATGCGACCAAGGGCTCGCTGATCCTGGCTGAAAGCCACGCGCGGGCGGCGGACATCGCCTTTGGCCTTGCGATGCGCGCCTACGATTTCGACAGCCACAAGACGGGCGAGAAGACCGCTCCCGGCCCGGTGACCCTGATGGCCGCAAACCCAGAGGCGGTCGCCAAGGTCGCGGCACCGATGGCGGCGGTCGCCGAGGGTGTCTTCTTCACCCGCGATCTGGTGAACGAACCGGCGAACGTGCTGACCACCCATGATTTTGCCGCCCGTCTGGCTGCCATGCAGGAACTGGGCCTCGACGTCGAGATCCTTGAGGAGGACGAGCTGATGAAGCTCGGCATGGGGGCGTTGATCGGGGTGGGGCAGGGGTCGGAAAGCCCATCCAAGGTCGTGGTGATGCAGTGGCATGGCGGTCCGAAAGGCCAGGCGCCCTTTGCCCTGATCGGCAAGGGCGTGGTCTTTGACACCGGCGGCATCTCGATCAAGCCGGCCGCCGGCATGGAAGAGATGACGATGGACATGGGCGGCGCGGGCGTGGTCGCCGGGGTCATGCGGACGCTGGCGCTGCGGAAGTCGCGTGCGAATGTGATCGGCCTGGTGGGGCTGGTGGAAAACATGCCGGACGGGCGCGCACAGCGTCCGGGCGACGTGGTCCGCTCGATGAAGGGCGACACGATCGAGGTCATCAACACCGACGCCGAGGGGCGTTTGGTGCTGGCCGACGTGATGTGGTACGCGCAGGAACGGTTCAAGCCGACGGGCATGATCGACCTTGCGACCCTGACCGGCGCGATCATCATCGCCTTGGGCCATGAAAACACAGGAGTTTTCTCGAACAACGACGACCTCTGCAACGCATTCCTTGCCGCCGCCAAGGCCGAGGGCGAGGGCGCCTGGCGGATGCCGATGGGCGATGCCTACGACGCCAAGCTGAAATCGCGCATCGCCGACATGATGAACGTCGGCGGCCGCGACGGCGGCGCGATCACCGCGGCGCAGTTCCTGCAGCGCTTCGTCAAGCCGGAAACGCCGTGGTGCCACCTCGACATCGCGGGCACCGCGCTGCTGAAATCGGACTCGACGCTTGCTCCCAAGGGGGCGACGGGCTGGGGCGTCATGGCGCTGGACCGGCTGATCCGCGACCGGTTCGAGAAATAGTCGAAGGCCGGGACCGATGGGCACGGTGATGTTCTTTCATCTCATGCAGTCGGCCCCGGCGGATACGCTGGCGATCAACGCGCCTCGCGCCCTGGGTCAGGGCTGGCGTGTCATGGTACGCGGGACTGACGCCGAGGCTCTGGACCGGCTGGATCAGGCATTGTGGCTGAAGGGCGGGGACGACAGCTTTCTGCCGCATGGCCAGGAAGGTGGCCCCCATGATGCCGATCAGCCGGTGCTTCTGGGCACAGGCTCTGCGATGAACGGCGCAAAAGTGTTGGCCCTGATCGATGGGGCCGACGCCACGGATGCCGAGATCGCCGCGATGGAGCGGGTCTGGGTCCTGTTCGACGGCAATGATCCCGACCGTCTGCAGGCTGCCCGGGCGCAGTGGAAGGCCGTGACCGACAGGGGGCACCCTGCCCAGTATTGGTCCGAGGAGTCAGGCCGTTGGGAAAAGAAGGCGGAAAAGTCCCCGTCTGCCTGAACCGCAAGGATCAACCGTGGCGCAGCGCCTTCGCCACCGCGGGCGCGAAATAGGTAAGGATGCCGTCGCAGCCCGCGCGCTTGAAGGCCATCAGGCTTTCGACCATCGCCTTCTCGCCATCAAGCCAGCCGTTCTGCGCCGCTGCCTTGATCATCGCGTATTCGCCCGACACCTGGTAGGCGAAGGTCGGTGCCCCGAAGGCCTCCTTCACCCGGGCGCAGATGTCGAGATAGGGCATCCCCGGCTTGACCATCACCATGTCCGCCCCTTCCGCCAGATCGCGGGCGACTAGCCGGAGCGCCTCATCCCGGTTCGCGGGGTTCATCTGGTAGGTTTTCTTGTCGCCCTTCAGCGCGCCCGAGGCCCCGACCGCATCACGGAACGGACCATAGAAGGCCGAGGCGTATTTGGCAGCATAGCTGAGGATCGCGGTATCTTTGTGTCCGGCCGCCTCAAGGGCCGCCCGCATCGCGCCGATCCGGCCATCCATCATGTCCGAGGGACCCAGGATGTCGGCACCCGCCTCGGCCTGGGCCAGCGCCATTCGCACCAGCGCCTCGACCGTCTCGTCGTTCAGGATGATCCCGTCGACCACCAGACCGTCGTGGCCATGCGCGTTGTAGGGGTCAAGCGCCACATCGGTCATCACAGCGATGTCGGGCACCTGAGTCTTGATGGCGCGGATCGCCCGGTTCGTGAGGTTCTCCGGGTTCCAGGCCTCTTCGCAGCCCGGCGTCTTCAGGCTTGGATCGGTGTAGGGGAACAGGCAGATGGCCGGAATCCCCAGATCCCTTGCCTCTGCCGCCGCTTCGACCACCAGGTCGAGCGACTTCCTCTCAACCCCCGGCATGGACGCCACAGGCTGGCGCTGAGCCGTCCCGTCGCACAGGAAGACGGGCCAGATCAGGTCTGCCGCAGTCAGGGTGGTCTCCTGCGTCAAGGCGCGCATTGCGGCCGTGCGCCGGACCCGGCGAAAGCGGGTCAGCGGGTAGGGTGCCTGGACTGGTTGCATGAGCGGCTCCTTCTTCCCTTGACAAGCAGGGACTTGCGGCTTGCCCCTCTGCCTGCCATGGAAAGGCATGCGCCTCAAGTCGGCAGATGACGAAATGGCGGCGGACGTGGGAGAGCTTGCAGAGTGGACGTCTTCGATACAGCCTTGGAAGTCATCGACCTGCGGTCGTTTTCAAACCTCTGGTACTGGATCGCGCTTGCTGCCCTGTGGTCCTCGGTCAGCCATTGGTCGCTGGGTGTGCCGCATGACATGATCCAGCGGGCGCGCCGCGAGGGTGGGCAGGCCCTTGCCGATGTCGAGGACATGGTCCGGATCAACGCAAACCGGCTGTTGCACATCGTCGACGGTGGCGCACTTGTTCTGGTCGGGGTCGCGGGGTTCTGGCTGTCGACGCTTGCGGTCCTTGGCTTCTATTACGACGTCGAATTCGCGCAGGCCGTCCTGCTGCTTCTGGGCCCCCTGGTGCTGGTGCTTTGGGTCAGCGTCAGGGAATGTCGCCGGATTGCCGCTGGCGCCAACCAGGGTGACGCATTGTTGCGGCGCCTGACCGTGCATCGCCGCGTGCTTCAGGTCATTGGCATGGTCTCGATCGCGGTGACAGCCTTCTACGGTACCTGGCAGAATGTCAGTGTCTCGATCCTGTACTGATACCTGCGAAACCCGCCATGACTGCTGAACGTATCTTGCTGGGCGGTGCGCCCGAAGGGTTTGATGCCCGGCTTGTCCAGCGCGAGCTGGCGCGGGGCAGTTCGGTTGTGCATGTCGCCCGCGACGACAAGCGGGCCGAGGCGATGCGAGCGGCGCTGGCGGTGATGGCACCCGAGGTTGTGGTGCTGGACTTCCCGGCCTGGGACTGTCTGCCTTACGACCGTGTCAGCCCCAACCCCGAGATTTCGGCCCGGCGGATGGCGACCTTGGCGGTGCTGGCCGACGGGGTGAAAGGGCCGTTCGTGCTGCTGACCACGCTGAATGCGGCGACCCAGAAGGTACCGACGCGAGAGGTGGTTCGGGCCGCGTCCTTCCGGGCCTCGGTCGGTGAGCGGGTGGACGAGGCGCGGCTGAAGGGGTTCCTCGCGCGGATGGGGTTCACGCCTGTATCTACAGTGGCCGAGCCGGGGGACTATGCGCTGCGGGGCGGGATCGTCGACATCTTTCTGCCCGGTCGCGGGGGGCCGATCCGGCTGGACTTCTTCGGCGACGTGCTGGACGGCGCGCGGCGCTTTGATCCCGAAACGCAGCGGACCACGGAAAAGCTGAAGAAAGTCGAATTCTCAGCGGTTTCCGAGGTGATCCTCGACGAGGCCGCCATTGCGCGGTTCCGGCAGAACTACCGGATTTCCTTCGGCGCGGCGGGGACGGATGACCCGCTGTATGAGGCCGTCAGCGCAGGCCGGAAGCATCAGGGGTTGGAGCATTGGCTACCCTTCTTCCACGAGCGGCTGGAGACGATCTTCGACTACCTGCCCAATGCGGCCGTCCTGCTTGACGATCAGGTCACCCCGGCGCGGTTGGCCCGGTGGGAGGGGATCGAGGACAGCTACGATGCACGCCATGAGGCGATGGGGGCGAAGGGGCGGATCGACACGGTCTACAAGCCGGTGCCGGCCGAAGAACTCTATCTGACCGATTCCGCCTGGGAGGAAGCCGTTGCTGGCCATCGGGTGGTGCAACTGTCGCCGCTGGCCCAAAGCCCTGGCCCTGGAGTGCTGGATGCGGGCGCGCGCGCGGGGCGGAACTTCGCGCCGGAGCGGCAGCAGGAGAAGATAAATCTTTTCGGTGCCTTGGCTGAACATGTTCAAGTGCTTGCCAGAACGGGGCAGGTGGTTGTCGCCTCGTGGTCCGAGGGCGCGCGCGAGCGGTTGAAGGGCCTGCTTGCCGACAACGGAATGACCGGGGCGAAGGAAATCGCGGATTTCCGCGAGGTGCCGGAGGGGAAGGGTGGCCTCTTCCTTGTCGTCTGGCCGCTGGAGGCCGGGTTTGTCGCGCCGGGGCTGGCAGTCATTTCCGAGCAGGATGTGCTGGGCGAACGGCTGGTGGGCAAACCGCGCCGCAAGCGCAAGGCCGACAACTTCCTGCGCGAGGTCGATACGCTGTCCCCTGGCGATCTGGTGGTGCATGTCGAACACGGCGTCGGGCGCTATCTGGGGATCGAAACGATCACCGCGCTTGGCGCCCCGCATGCCTGCGTCATGCTGGAATATGCCGAGAATGCAAAGCTTTACCTGCCGGTGGAGAATATCGAGCTTCTCAGCCGCTATGGGCATGAAGAGGGTCTGCTTGATCGATTGGGCGGCGGGGCCTGGCAGGCGAAGAAGGCCAAGCTCAAGGAGCGGATCAAGGAGATCGCCGACCGGCTGATGCGGGTCGCGGCCGAACGCGCACTACGGCACGCGCCGATCCTTGAAGCGCCACATTCGATCTGGGAGGCCTTCGCGGCCCGCTTCCCCTATCAGGAGACCGACGACCAGCTGGCGGCAATTGCCGATGTGGTGGCGGACCTGGAAAAGGGCAGCCCGATGGACCGGCTGGTGGTGGGCGACGTGGGCTTTGGAAAGACCGAAGTCGCGATGCGGGCGGCCTTCGTCGCTGCCTTGTCGGGGATGCAGGTCGCAGTGATTTGTCCGACGACACTGCTTGCGCGGCAGCACTATCGGAGCTTTGCGGAGCGATTCCGTGGATTTCCGATTTCTGTCAGGCCCTTGTCGCGCTTTGTTAGCGCAAAGGATGCCAATGCGACACGGGCAGCCATGGCCGACGGATCGGTGGATATCGTCGTCGGCACCCATGCGCTTCTGGCCAAGGGCGTGACGTTCAAGAAGCTCGGCCTTCTGATTATCGACGAAGAACAGCACTTCGGCGTCGCGCACAAGGAACGGTTGAAGGAAATGCGGTCAGAGGTCCATGTATTGACACTGACCGCGACGCCCATCCCGCGGACCTTGCAACTTAGCCTGACCGGCGTGCGTGATCTGTCGATCATCGCGACACCCCCGGTGGACCGACTGGCAATCCGCACCTATGTTTCAGAATTCGACACAATCACCATACGCGAGGCGATTCTGCGCGAACGGTATCGCGGTGGGCAGACCTTCTATGTCGTGCCGCGCATCGCCGACCTGCCTGAGATCGAAGACTTCCTGAAAACCCATGTCCCAGAGGCGAGTTACGTCATCGCGCACGGGCAGCTCGCGGCAGGCGACCTCGACGACCGGATGAACCAGTTCTACGACGGCAAGTATGACGTGCTGCTTGCCACGTCGATTGTTGAAAGTGGGCTGGATATTCCCACAGCCAACACGATGATTGTTCACCGGGCGGACATGTTCGGCCTGTCTCAGCTGTATCAGATCCGCGGCCGGGTCGGGCGGTCGAAGACGCGGGCCTACTGTTACCTGACGACAAAGCCCCGCGCGCCACTGACGCCGCAGGCGACGAAGCGGCTGCGGTTGTTGGGAAGTCTCGATTCCCTCGGTGCGGGGTTCAACCTGGCAAGCCACGATCTTGACCTGCGCGGGGCGGGCAACCTTCTGGGCGAGGAGCAGTCGGGCCACATCCGCGAGGTGGGCTATGAGCTGTACCAGCACATGCTTGAGGAAACGATTGCCAAGATCAAATCGGGCGAATTGCAGGGGCTGACCAGCATTGACGACGATTGGTCGCCGCAGCTGAATCTGGGCGTGCCGGTGATGATCCCCGAGACGTATATACCGGACCTCGACATCCGGCTGGGTCTGTATAGACGCTTGTCCAGTCTGACGACGAAAGTGGAGCTGGAGGGCTTCGCGGCGGAACTGATCGACCGCTTTGGGCCGCTGCCCAAGGAAGTGAACACGCTGATGCTGATCGTGCGGATCAAGGCGATGTGCAAGCGGGCGGGGATTTCCCGCCTCGATGCGGGGCCGAAGGGTGCGACGATCCAGTTCCACAACGACAAGTTCGCCAATCCGGCTGGCCTTGTGGATTTCCTAAAGGCGCAGGGTCCCGCGGCGCGGGTGAACGGCAACAAGATCGTGCTGACCGGCGAGATGAAGACGGAAGCCGACCGGATCAAGGGTGCGTTCAACATTGCCCGCGACCTGGCCGAGGTGGTGAAAGCCGGTAAGAAGGCTTAGCTGCGCGGCCCGCCCAGGGTCTTCAGCGACAGGATCAGGTTCAGTGCCGTCAGGACGGTGACCCCGAGGATAAGGGGCGTCGAGCTGCCGTTGAAGGCAAGACCGATAGGGATCGCGAGAAGCACCGAGCCGACGGTCGCCAACGACGAGATCACCGAGGCTGCGAGGCCTGCGATGTGGCCAACCGGCTCCATTGCAAGGGCGTTCAGGTTGCCCATCGTGAGACCCATCATCGAGAAAAGCCCAATGCACCAAAGCATTTGCACGGAGAAGCTGAGGTGCCCAGTCAATAGACCGGTGCCCAAGGCAGCCAGCGCCACCACTGACAGGATCAGGACACCGGCATAGGTGCGTTGCACGACGCGGCGCATACCGAGGGTCATCACGATTCTGCTGTTCAAGAGGCTGCCGCCCATCGACGCCACGGCGATGACGGCGAACCAGAGCGGGAAAGTCTCGGCCCGGTCGAACTGGCGTTCGAAGATGCCTTGCAGGCTGGACAGGGTCGCAAAGAGACAGGCGAGAGTCAGCGTCTGCAAGAGGGTCGAGACGACGACGATGCGGTAGGTCAAGAGCTGCTTCGTCCCGGACCAGAGCGTGGCCAGGTGAAGGGGGCGGCGGTTGTCACGAGGCAGCGTCTCGGGCTGGCGCAGGCCGAGCCAGAGCATCGAAAGGCCCGCAAAAAGGATGTAGGCCAGGAAGATGGACTGCCACCCGCCCAGCGCGATGATCCCCTGGCCCATCAGGGGGGCAATCGCGGGGACGATGGTGAAGATCATCATCACGAAGGACATGATTTGCGCCATCTCGCGCCCGGAGTACAGGTCGCGGACCATCGCTATCGCCACCGTGCGCGGAGCGGCGGAGGCAAGACCCTGGAGGAGGCGGGCGGCGAGAAGGATTTCAAGCGAGGGGGCAAAATAGCACGCAAGGGCGCAAAGGGCATAGAGGCCGGAGCCGATAAGGATCACGCGTTTGCGGCCGAAAGCGTCCGAGAGGGGGCCGGTGAAAAGGGTGCCGATCCCCATCCCAAGCACAAAGCTTGTGACGACGAGTTGGGCTGCGTTGGGTGCGCCAGGCGAGAGGGTTGCGGCAATTTCCGGCAGCGCGGGCAGCATCGCGTCGATCGAGATCGCGATGGTAGCGAAAAGCATGGCGATAAGCGCCACGAATTCGGTCTGAGAGGGGCGGGACTGGCTCACTCGGCGCGGCCCGCCAGTTCCTCGATGACCTTGCCCCAGGTCTCGGGCGGCTGCGCGCCGCTGACGACATATTGCTGGGCGATGAGGAAGGTCGGCACGGCGTTGACGCCCTTGCGCCGGGCGTCCTGATCGCGCGCGGCGATATCATCGGCATCAGCGTCCGATTGGAGAAGGCGCAGGGTTGCTTTGCGGTCCATGCCGTTTTCTCCGGCGATGTCGGCGAGGGTGGGAAGGTCGCCGATGTCACGACCCTCGGTCCAGTAGGCGCGCATCAGGGCGTTGACGACCGCCTGCTGGACGCCCTCGATCCCGGCCCAGTGGATCAGGCGGTGGGCGTTCAGCGTGTTCGGCATTCGCTGCGGCTTGTCCGGGTCCATGTCGACCCCGGCGTTGCGGGCCACTTCGCGCAGGCGTTCATGGACGGCATCGACCCGGGCCTTGCCGCCGAACTTCTGCTCCAGATAGGCGCGTTTGGACAGGCCTTCCTCCGGCATGTCCGGGTTCAGCTGGAACGGGTGCCACTGGATCAGGAACGGGTGGTCCGGATGGTCCGCCAGAGCGCGGTCAAGGTTGGCCTTGCCGACGTAGCACCAGGGGCAGACCGGGTCGGAGAAGATGTCCAGACGGATCGGGGCGCGGGTCATTACGGTCTCCTGAACTGGGCGGCCAGCGCCTTGCGGATCAGTTTGCCGGTGCCGGTGCGGGGCAGGGCTTCGAGGCGCTGGTAGTGCCTTGGCTGTTTCCAGCGGGCAAGGGTCTTTTCGGCGCATTCCTGCAGGGTCGAGACGGCGATTTCGCAGGGGGCCTCATAGAAGAGCGCGAGGATCGTGGTGCCGGGGGCGGGCTCTACCTGGGTTGCGGCGCAGGCGGTGATCTGGGGCAAAGCGTGGAAAGCCGCCTCGATTTCGACGGGCGAGACGCGGAAGCCCCCGGCATTCAGCAGGTCGTCCTTGCGACCGAGGTGGGTGATGGCCCCGTCTTCCGCCATGACCGCGGCGTCTCCGGTGCGGAACCATTCGCCTTGGGGCGGGGGATGACCGAGGTAGTGCCGCATCAGGCCGGGGTCGGCCGTGGAGAGGGCGAGTTCCCCCGGTTCTCCGCGCGGAACGGGATGGCCCGCGTTGTCCAGAATCGCGATGTGGCGGCCAGGTTGCAGATAGCCCGTAGTCCCCTCGGGTGCGGGGCGGCCGGGCGAGCCGGAGAGGTAGGTCGAGACCTCGGACATGCCGAGGGCCTCATGCAGGTCAGTTCCGGTCTGGTTGCGCCACTGGCTGCGGAGGGCGTGAGGCAGGCTCTCCCCGGCCGAGAGACCGTGGCGGAGGTTCGGCAGCGGCGGGATCTCGGTTCGCAGGAGCTGGCGGTAGGCGCCGGGGGCGGCGGCGAGGATCGTCGCTTTGCTGCGGGCCATGAGCGCGGGGAGCCGGGTCGGCGGCGTGCAGTTGGCGGGGATCAGGGCCGTCGCGCCGACGGTCCAGGGATCGAGAAGACCGGTGCCGAGCGTGTAGGTCCAGTTCAGTGCGCCTGCATGGAGGAGGCGGTCGGTGCTGGCCAGGCCCTCCCAGTGCCTATGCATCTGCCCGCGCGCAAGGATGGCCCGGTGGGCGTGGCTGACGGCCATCGGCGTGCCGGAGGTGCCCGA
The DNA here is from genome assembly GCF_005222785.1 of Rhodobacter sp. SY28-1. Lineage (GTDB taxonomy): Bacteria > Pseudomonadota > Alphaproteobacteria > Rhodobacterales > Rhodobacteraceae > Tabrizicola. Next base: position 516,685 of record NZ_STGH01000003.1, read on the forward strand.
AGTGAAGATGATATAGGCTTCCCGGTTCGGGTCGCCCTCGTGCAGCGTCGCAGGCGGCAGGCGGGACCAGGCGGCGAGGTCCGGGGCCAGGACGGCCGCGGGGTGGTCGGGCAGGGCGATCCCGGGCTCGGCGGCGATCAAGCTGGGCCGGACCAGGGCGGCGAGTCTGGTGATTTCGGGTCCGGTCAGGGCCGATGACGTGGGGATCGGTACAAGGCCGGCCCAGATGGCGCCAAGATAGAGGATCGGGAAGGCCAGCGTGTTGCCGAGGCGGAGGAGGATGCGGTCGCCGGGCGTGAGACCGAGGGACAGGAGCGCGGTGGCGCAGCCTTGGGTCAGCCGCAGGAGGTCGGCATAGCTGAGGGTTTCATCACGTTCGGGATGGAGGATCGTGAGGGCGGGCGTGTCCAAGATCGCGGCGCGGGCAAGGACGTGGCCTGCGAGGTTGAACGCCGGGGGCACCGTGGGAAAGGGGCGGGTGTCGATCTCGGACAGCATGGGCAAGGGGTAGGGGGCCCGCGTGGCAGTTGCAAGCTTTGGGCGGCTGATCTATCGGGGCTTATGGCACTGACCGATCCGAAAAGCATGATCCGCGTGGCGCGCGAGGCCGGGAACGGCCAGGCCGGGGAGGCGCATGTCGAGCCGTTGAACCTGGGCGAGCGGGTGCGCGAATTGCGCCGGTCCCTCGGCTGGACGCTGGAGGAGGCGGCAACCCGGGCGGGCCTTGCGCGATCCACCCTGTCGAAGATCGAGAATGGGCAGATGAGCCCGACCTATGACGCGCTGAAGAAGCTGGCCGGGGGCCTGGCGATTTCGGTGCCACAGCTGTTCACGCCACCCTCGAAACAGCAGGTCATGGGGCGGATGGCGGTGACGAAGGCCGGGGAGGGGCAATCTCAGGCCACCGTCACCTATGAGCATGAGTTGCTGGCAAGCGGACTTACCAAGAAACAGATGCTGCCCTACCGCGCCACGATCCGGGCGCGGGATCTCGAGGAGTTCGACGGCTGGGTGCGCCACGATGGCGAGGAGTTTCTGTACGTCCTCACCGGGGTGATCCGGCTCTACACCGAATTCTACGAGCCGGTCGACCTGCGCCGGGGCGACAGCGCCTATTACGACGCGGCCATGGGGCACAACGTCATCAGCCTGTCCGAGGACGATGCGACGATCCTCTGGGTCACGTCCCTCGTCTGAAGCGACGGCCCCCGCGTTGGGGGCCCATCAGCCCTAGAACGTATCCTGCACCGTGCGCGCCGTGCCCGAGATATCCTCGCCCACGCCGGCGATGGTGTTGCAGCCTGCAAGTGCGACCAGAACGGCCAGAAGTGCCAGTTTCTTCATTGCTCGATGCCTCTTACTTTGCCTCATACCACCAGGTGTCGGGCAGGAAGCCTGTCCAGTCACCGTAAAGCGGTATCTTTTCGGGATACTTCAGGTCGGCGGAATATGCCAAGCGGGAAAGGTCGGAATACCAGATCGGGATCACATAACGGCCCGAGGTGAGCACCCGGTCCAGCGCCTTGGTCGCTGCGGTGAACTCTTCGGCGTTGGGTGCCTTTACCATCGCCGCGATCATCGCCTCGACCGCAGGGGAGTTGACGCCCATCCAGTTCCGCGTTCCGGGTTCCGTCACCCCGCCCGCGCCCCAATACAGGATCTGTTCGTTGCCCGGGGACAGCGACAAGGACCGGATGTAGTGGGTCATGTCGAAGTCGTAGTTGGACGTGCGGTCCTTGTACTGGGCGTCGTCCACTTTGTTCAGCCTGGCCGTGATGCCAAGCACCTTCAGCGCCTCGATGTAGACCTCGGCGGCCGAGGCCATCTCGTCCTGACCGGTGACCAGCAGGATTTCGAAGGTGAAGGGCTCACCCTTGGCGTTCTTAAGCACGCCGTCGTCGCCGACGGTCCAGCCTGCCTCTTCCAGCAGCGCCGCAGCCGCGCGGATGTTCTTGCGATTGGTCTGGTCGCCATCGGACACCGGCAGTGCATAGCCTTCGATCGCGCCGGGCGGGAGTTCGGCCTTGAACGGCTCCAGCAGGTCCAGTTCATGCCCGCTGGCCGGGGTTCCCGGTTCCATCCCGAGGAAGGAATTGCCGAAGTAGGATGGGATGCGCGGCGGCAGCCCACCGTTCAGGGTCTGGTTGATGAACTCGAAGTTGAAGGCCAGGATCAGCGCTTCGCGCACGCGCCAGTCGGCGAAGATCGGTTTGCGGGTGTTCATCACGAACCCCTCGATCCCCGAGGGGCGGCCATGCGGGATTTCGGCCTTGATGATGTCACCCGAGGTTACGGCAGGGAAGTCGTAGGACGAGAGCCACTTCGACACGTTCGCCTCGCGGTAGGCCGAGACCTGGCCGGCCTTGAACGCCTCGAAGATCGCCTGCGGGTTGGCGTAGTAGTCATAGCGGATCTCGTCAAAGTTCCACTGACCCTTGTTGAAGGGCAGGTCCTTGCCCCACCAGTCCGGGTTGCGCTTGTAGGTCGCGTGGACGCCCAGTTCCGAACTGGCCAGAACATAGGGGCCAGAGCCGATGGGCGCCTCCATCGTCGCCTCGGCGAAGTCCTTGCCCTCCCACTGCGCCTTTTTCAGGATCGGGCGCAGGCCCAGGATCAGCGGCAGTTCGCGGTCCTCGACGTTGAAGGTGAACTTGACCGACCTCTCGCCGGTCTTTTCCATCGAGGCGATCTTCTTCCATGCGGCGGCGTAGCGTGGGTTGCCTTGCGTGCCGAGCGTTTCCACCGACCACATCACGTCTTCGACCGTGACGGGCGAGCCATCGGAGAATCGGGCCTCGGGCCGCAGGGTGAATTCGACGTAGGTTCGCCCCTCGTCGGTGTCTATCGATTCGGCCAGAAGCCCGTAAAGCGAGAAGGCCTCGTCATAATTCCGGCCCATCAGCGTCTCGACCGTCAGGGTAGAGATGCCGGTCGCAGGGCGCCCCTTGGTGACGTAGGGGTTGAGACTGTCAAAGCTGCCCGCCTCGCCCCAACGGAAGCTGCCGCCCTTCGGCGCATCGGGGTTCACCTGCGGCAAGGACACAAAATCCGGGGGGAGGGCAGGCTCGCCATACATAGCTATGCCGTGCATCGGCTCGGCCCATGCGCTTGCCGCCAGAGCGGAAAGCGCCGCGGCAAACCCGACCTTGCGTAAACTCTTTCCTCGTGCCGTTGTCATTGCCCCATGCTCCCCATTCCCTGCGGTTGTGTCCGCCAAGAGTAAGACGGAGATTGAGGCAATTCAAACTTTTAGCTTGGCCATCGGCAGAGAGCGGATTATACAGAGCTTACTGCTCGATAGGTTTCTTGCCTGTATGAAACCTGCCTCAAAGACTTAACGCCGGCCTTGTGCCGGCGTTTTTTTCATCGTGCACCTGTGACTTCCGTTCCGCCGCCAGCCATGCAATGCTTTTGCAGTTGCAGCATTTGGAGGGTGGGATGACACTTTCGGGCAAGCGGGCGGTCATCACCGGATCGAACTCGGGAATAGGCCTTGGCGTGGCCGAATCGTTGGCCGCGGCCGGGGCCGAGGTGATTCTGAACAGCTTCACCGACCGGCCCGAAGATCATGACCTTGCGCGCGAGCTGGGGGCCCGGCATGGCGTCGCGGCCCGCTACATCCCCGCCGACATGTCGAAGGGCGCGGACTGCCGGGCGCTGATCGAAAAGGCCGGGGGCTGCGACATCCTTGTGAACAATGCGGGCATCCAGTTCGTTGCGCCCATCGACGAGTTCCCGGTCGAGAAGTGGGATGCGATCCTGGCGATCAACCTGTCGTCCGCCTTCCACACCACGGCGGCGGCGCTGCCCGGGATGCGGAATAAGGGCTGGGGTCGGGTGGTGAACATCGCCTCGGCGCATGGGCTGACCGCCTCGCCCTTCAAGTCCGCCTATATCGCGGCCAAGCATGGGATCGTCGGCCTGTCGAAGACCGTCGCGCTGGAAACTGCGGGGCAGGGGATCACCTGCAATGCGATCTGTCCGGGCTATGTCCTGACGCCCCTGGTCGAGGCGCAGATCCCCGAACAGATGAAGGTGCACAACATGGACCGGGAAACCGTGATCCGCGAAGTCATGCTCCTCCGCCAGCCCTCGCGCCAGTTCGCCACAGTCGAGCAGATCGGCGGGACCGCAGTCTACCTCTGCTCTCCCGCCGCCGATCAGGTGACGGGCACGACGATCAGCGTCGACGGCGGGTGGACCGCGCTGTGAGACGCGTCAACCTGGCGCTTCAGGGGGGCGGTGCGCATGGAGCCTTCACCTGGGGTGTGCTGGACCGGCTTCTGGAAGACGACAGCCTGGAGATTGCGGGAATTTCCGGCACCTCGGCGGGTGCTTTGAACGGGGCTGCCCTGAAGGCCGGGCTTCGCGCCGGGGGCCGGGGCGCGGCCCGCAAGCGCCTGGACCGGATGTGGGAACAGGTGGGTGAGATCGGGGATTTCCGGATGCTGCCGTGGATGGCGGCCTTCCTGCCCGCGCTGCGGTTCTGGCAGACGGCAAGTGCCGCTTTCCTGCCCTTCTCGCCGCAGGGCGTGGCAGCGCAGCTTTACACGCCATATGCCTTTGGCAACCGCTGGACCAATCCGCTGGAGCCGGTGGTCCGCGATCTCGACTTCACCCAGGTCTGTGCGGCGGACGGCCCTCGGCTTTTCGTCAGTGCGACGAATGTGCGGACCGGCAAGATCAAGGTATTCCAGGGTCAGGAGATCGGGCCCGAGGCACTGCTCGCCTCGGCCTGCCTGCCGACTGTCTTCCAGACGGTAGAGATTGGCGGCGAAGGCTATTGGGACGGCGGCTATTCCGGCAACCCGGCGCTGTTTCCCCTGTACGAACCCGATCTGCCCGACGACATTCTGGTCGTGTCGATCAACCCGATGCGGCGCGACGACATTCCCGATACGCCTCTGGAAATCCAGAACCGGCTCAACGAGATCAGCTTCAACGCCAGCCTTCTGGGCGAGTTGCGCGCGATCAACTTCGTCCGCCGCCTGATCGCCGAGGGGCGGATGGAAGCGGGCAAGATGAAGGCCGTCAACGTCCACATGATTGCCGATGACGGGTTGATGAACGAGCTGTCGGCCGATTCCAAACTGTCGCCGACACCCTATCTGCTGGAGCGGCTCAAGGCCGCAGGGCGCGCGGCGGCAGAGCGCTTCCTTGGGAACGGCAGCTCGAAGATCGGGCAGGAGCCGAGCGCGGATCTTGAGGGCCTGCTCGGCTAGACCACGGGCTCTTTCGGCACCGGATAGACCAGCCCGCCCGAGACGATCAGCTTGGCCGCATCGTCGACGCCCATGTCCATCACGATCAGGTCCTGCGTCGGCACGAAGAGGAGCATTCCGCTGGTGAAGGGCGTGAGGCCGACGAAGACCGCCGACATGTCGGGGCCAAGGGCCGCCAGTCGCTCGGCCAGTTCTCCCTTGGGGCGGGTCGACATGAAGCCAAGCGCCCAGGACCCCGGCCGGGGAAATTCGACCAGGACCACCTTGTCAAAGCTCTTGTCCTTCTTGTTGAAGAAGGTCTCGGCCACCTGTTTGATCCCGCTGTAGACCGAGCGGACCACCGGCATCCGTTCCACCAGGTTCTCGCCGGACCGGATGACCGAACGCCCGATGATCCCCTTGGCAAGCCAGCCGATGATGATGGTGACGATCAGGAAGACCAGAACGCCCACGCCACGGACCGGAAACTCGTAGTCCGGGCCGAACCAGCGACCGATCACGGCGTCGGGCTGCCAGTAGGCCGGGATCAGCGGCAGGATCCAGCCATCGAGCCAGCCGATGAAGGCCCAGACGATGTAGATCGTCAGTCCCACAGGCAGCACGACGACAAGGCCCGTCAGAAAACTGGCGCGCAGGCTGGCAAGAAAGCCGCGACGATGATGCGTGGTCGGTTCGGTCACGAGTGGATGTCCCCTTCGACTTCTATCTAGGGGGTCGCGCACGCGCTTCGCAAGGATGCGCGCGGCAAATCGCGGGAAATTCAGCCCTGTTCGACCAGTTCCCGGGCAATGGCAGCCCCAAGCCGGGCGTTGTTCAGGACAAGCTCGATGTTTGCCGCAAGCGACCGCCCCGCCGTCATCTCGAAGATGCGCTGCAGCAGGAACGGCGTTACCGCCTTCGCAGCGATCCCCCGCGCCTCGGCCTCGGCCAGAGCGGCCTCGATATGGGGCATGATCTCCTCGCGCGGGATTTCCGCCTGCTCCGGGATCGGGTTGGCGACCAGCTGGCCGCCCGGAAGGCCAAGGCGCGCGCGCATGCGGTGCGCCGCGGCGATCTCGGCGGCGCTGTCCAGCCGCAAGGGCGCGTCCAGTCCCGACGACCGTGACCAGAAGGCGGGGAATTCGCACTGGCCGAAGGCGATGACCGGCACGCCCATGGTTTCCAGATATTCCAGCGTCTTCGGCAGATCGAGGATCGCCTTCGCCCCAGCCGCAACCACCGTCACTGGCGTTTCCGCCAGTTCGCGCAGATCGGCCGAGATGTCGAATGTGCGTTCCGCCCCGCGATGGACGCCGCCGATGCCCCCGGTCGCAAAGACGCTGATCCCTGCCAGTTGCGCGCAGATCATCGTCGCCGCAACCGTCGTCGCCCCTATCCCGCCCGAGGCGAGGCACACCGCCAGATCGGCCCGCGACAGCTTGGCCACGCCTTGCGCCTGGCCAAGGCTGTCAAGCTGGGCCTCCGTCAACCCGATGTGGATCCGGTGATCCATGATGGCAATCGTCGCCGGTACGGCTCCCTGCGACCGGACTTCAGCCTCCACCCGTCTGGCCGTTTCAACATTCTGCGGGAATGGCATGCCATGCGTGATGATTGTACTTTCAAGCGCAACAATCGGGGCGCCTTCGGCACGGGCCTTGGCCACGTCGGGCGAAAAGGTCAGGGGCAGCGTCATGATCCGATATCTCCCGATACATAAGTTGCGGCGGCGCGCAGCGCCTCGTCCAGCGCCTCTTGTCGGGTCGCGCCACGACGTTCGGCGACCAGATGCGCGGCCATGAACGTGTCGCCTGCGCCCGTGACGCGGGTCACCAGCACCTGCGGCGGATGGCCCTCGATGACACCTTCCCCCCGGCGACCTTCGGCCGCGGGTTTGCCGCCGTTGGTTACCAGAACCCTGGCCGCACCACGGTCCAGGAGCGCCCGGGCCGCCTCGACGGCCGTTGCCGCCTCGCTGCGGGCCAGGATGTTCGCCTCTTCCAGATTCACATACAGCGTGGCAGAGGTATGGGTCAGCAGCGGGAGAAGCCGCCCCGCCTTGCCGGGCGAGGCCGGGGCCACCCGCAGGTCGGCCCGCGCGAACAGGGGCGAGCCTGCAATCTCGGCCAGAAGGCCCTCAGTCAGGTTGCCGTCCAGGGCGATGGGCCCAGACCACGCTGCCCCCTCCGTTCCCAGCCGCCCATCGGCCAGCGGGCGCAGGATCTTGTCGCCCGCCGCTTCCAGCGAATGGGCATCCGCAATGGCGGCGATCAACCCGTTCGCCCCCTCGATCGCCATGTAGCGGTCGGTCGGCAGATCGTCGGACCGGTAGACGGTGTCGGTCACCAGCCCCAGCCGGTCACAGGCCGCGATCAGCTCATCCCCCTCGGCGTCCCGGCCGATGGCGGTCAGCAGGGCAGGGGTCATCCCGAACCGGCGCAGCGTCATCGCGATGTTCATCGCCACCCCGCCGGGCAGCCGGGTGATCCGCCCCGGCACGTCCGAGCCAAGCCGCATCGAGGTGGGCGAGCGGCCGATGATGTCCCACAGGACCGAGCCGATGCAAAGGATGTCAGGTGTCATGGCGGCCTTCTGCCCCGGCAGGGCGGGTGCGGTCAACCGGTCTAGCGTTTGCGGAACTGCCCGCCGTACCCACCCTTGCGGCCATCAGGGAAGGGGCCTTCGTCCAGATACCGCTGGTGGCATCGGGCAAGGGCCGCGCGGTCCAGCGTCACGCCCAGACCGGGGCCATGGGGCAGGGCGACGAAACCGCCGTCATGCCGATGCGGGCCGCCCTCGATCACGTCGTCGGCATACCAGTGGAACAGGGTCTGGCTCGGGTCACGAACGTGGTCCAGCGCGGCGGTCAGGTGCAGATAGGCCGCCGAGGCGATGCCCGTCTCACCCGAATGAAAACGAAACCCCACGCCGAACATTTCGCAGGCCCGGATGAAGGCCACGGTGCGCGCGATCCCGCCATGTTCGTTGATGTTGGTGACGATGGCCTCGGGGCAGCCAAGGGCATGGGCCTTGGGCAGGTCGATGCTGTGCGCCGAAAAGGGAATGTCGCTGAACCGACGGAGCCGGGCCATTTCCTCATAAGTTTCGCAGGGCTCTTCGAACCAGCTGATGTCAAAGGGGGCCACGCGGCGCAGGGCTTCTCGCGCGGTGGGCACTGTCCAGACCCCATTTGCATCCAGTTGCAAGGGCCGGTCGCCGATGGCCGCGCGGACCTCGGCCACCATGTGCACCTCTTCGGCCAGATCCACGGTGCCCATCTTGCCCTCGAACCGGGTAGAGCCATGACGCTCGATCATCGAGGCGCAGTAGCGGGCAACCTCGGTGGGCGAGCACTCACCCGGGTCGATCCCGGGCCAGCGATAGCTGAAATATTCCGTCAACTCGATCCGGTCGCGGCGTGCCCCGCCAAGCAGGGTTGCCAGCGAGACGCCTTCCGTCTTGCCCCGCGCGTCCCACATCGCCATCTCGATTCCGCCAAACACACGACGGGCGGCCAGCACATTGCCCCAGGGCGTATAGCGCATGCCGGGGACAGTCTTGGCCTCGGCAGTGCCAATCTCCCGGACATCATGGCCGATCAGCTTTGCCCCCATCGCCACCACATCCGCGGCCCGGTCGCCATCAGCGCATTCGCCAAGGCCGATGACGCCATCCTCCGTCTCGACCTCGATCACCGTCTTCGTCAGCGAGGCGATGGCGCCGTAGGAAAAGCGGTATGGCGCGCGGAAGGTAATATTGACCGGCGTCGCGCGGATCTGGCGGATATTCATCGGGACCTCGCTTTTCGCTAGGCTTTCCACGCAGGGACAGTCAGGTCTTGCCCGCCAGCGACACCTTTGGGGCACCCTGACGGCTTTCTGCCAGACGCTCATGCGTGCGAAGATATTGCGTGAAAGGAGCCTGCCATGTCCTACGCCGGTCTGCCCCGCAAAAGCCTTTCCTTCCTGCATGGGCTGGCCGCTCACAATGACCGCGACTGGTTCGAGGCGCACCGCCACGACTATGAGGCCTTTTGGCTTAAGGCAGGACTGGACCTGATCGAGGCGCTGGGGCCGCATTGCGCAGCGATGGAGCCGCGGCTTCTGGCCGTGCCAAAGCTGAACCAGTCGCTGCGCCGCATCCACCGCGACACGCGATTTTCCAAGGACAAGACGCCTTTCCAGCCCTGGCTGCACCTGATCCTGTCCACGAGCCCCGCCTTCAACAAGGTGCCGGGGATGCATATTGTGCTTACGCCAGAGGGCCTTGGCTACGGGGCAGGGCACTACGCGCTGGACCCGGCAGCGCTGGACCGCATGCGGCAGCGCATCTGTGACCCGACGGACCGCGCGCGGCTTCTGGCGGCGCTAGATGCGGCTGGGACTGTGGATAGCACACTCGATCCGCCCGACCTGGCACGGATACCGAAGGGCTATGATGCCAAGCCCGAATGGGATCACCTTTTGCGACGCAAGAGCCTGATCGTGAGGGCGCAAGGCAACCGTGCGGCCCCCGACTGGTTGTTCGGCCCCGACGCTCCCGAAAGGCTTGCCGCCATCACCTGTGCGCATCTGCCGCTGCTTCGGTGGCTGCTGGACGCCTGAGACCGCCGCTAGCCGCGCTGGTAAAGCGCCTTGATCATCTGGCGGGCAAGCAGGACCTGACGGACCAGGACCTCCGGTTCGCCCATTCCGCGGGCAAGGATGATTGCACCTTCCAGCACGGTATTGACCATGTCCGCCATTTCACCGGAATCCACCGGTTCGCGGGGCGGATAGGCTTCCGCGATCCGGGCAAAAAGGCCCTGCAGACGCTCGCGGAAGGCCAGAAGCGCACGACGGTTCGCCGCCTTCACCTCGGCGTCAAAGAGCCGGTCCTGGTAAGTGGCCGAGGCAAGGATGCAGCCGGGATAGCCACCCGGCATCTCGACGAAGCTTTCGGCCATCAGGCGCAGGGTGATCAGGACCTGTTGCAGGGGATCGTCCGAAAGCTCTTCGGCACGGGCAAGCATCCCCTGCACCATCGCGGCTTCCTGCTCGATGTGTCGCTCGATCAAGGCACGGGCGAGTGCATTTTTGTCTGGAAAATGGTAAAAGAATCCCGCCCGGCTGATTTCGACAGCGGCGGCGATCTCGTCGATTGAAGTGGCGTCGAAGCCCTTGGCCACGACGGCGTCATGGGCAACTTCGAGGATGCGGTCGCGCTTGCCCCGGGAAGAGCGCACGGCGATGTCTTGCTCCATTTGGTTGACTCACAGTCTAGTTTGCGACCCGGAAACGAAGGTCACGTTGCAAGGCACTGACACAAGGCACTGATAGGAATAAGAAATATCTCTTTCTCTGACTATACCACAGGTCGGCTGTCGGATGAAGGTCGCTCTCTGGCATCTACCCCGCACCGAATATGCAACTAAGGAGCTTGCAATGACACGCATTGACCGACTGATGGCCGCGACCAAACCGTGGCCGGCGGATGCCGGGCTGGAAACGGCGATGATCTTTCACGAAGGCTTCGATCTGCCGCAGTTTGCGTCGTTCGTCCTTCTGGACGACCCGAAGGGCAGGGCGGCTCTCGGGCGCTGGTTCGATGGCTTTGTCGATCTTGCCCGTCGGGGTGGGACCGGCTTTGTGCTGGACACGGCAACCTGGCGCGCGAACATGGGATGGGCCGGGGCGCTTGGACTGGACGAAGCCGCTATCCGCAGGGTGAACGCCGACGCCGTCGCATTCGCTAAGAATTGGCGCGACCGTCACGAAACCGAAACGCTGCCGATCCTCGTCAACGGCGTGGTCGGTCCTTCGGGTGACGGATATGTCGTCACTGCGGCCCGGACTGCGGAGGCGGCCGAGCAATTGCACTGGCCGCAGGTTCAGGCACTGGCAGCGGCGGGGGCCGATCTCGTGACAGCGGTGACGATGAACTACACTGCCGAAGCCATCGGGGTCGCCCGGGCAGCGCAGCGGGCCGGGATGCCGCATGTTCTGTCCTTGACCGTCGAAACCGACGGCAACCTGCCCTCGGGCCAAGACCTGCAGGAGGCGCTGGCCGAAATCGAGGCTGCGACGGACGGCAGCGCGCTTTTCTACATGGTCAATTGCGCCCACCCGTCGCATTTCTCGCACCGTCTGGACGGGCCGATGCGGAACAGGATCGGCGGTATCCGGGCCAATGCGTCGCGGCTGAGCCATGCCGAACTGGACGCTGCAACCGAACTTGATGACGGCAACCCGCAAGAATTCGGCACCGATTACGCGGCGTTTCGGCAGCTGCTGCCGGGCCTTCGGATCATCGGCGGGTGCTGCGGGTCGGATCACCGGCATGTGGCCTCGGCCTGCGCGCATCTTCACGCCCATGCAGCGTGATCCGGAGCGTCCGTCGATGCTGAGCCGCATTCTCCGTCGTCCGAAGTCAGGCAGTGCTCCGCTCAACCCGTACATCCGCAGGGACGTCGGCTTGCCACTGATTGTCTCGCACCATGCAGCCATCCTCGTCGGGCTTGGCCTGGGCGAAAGGCGCTAAGGCCCAAAGCGACCGCCCCCGCAACAGCAGTGGGCGGTCGCAAGCTTGCGAAAAGTTCAATTCGGTCCCTTGCGCGCTGAGGCGACATCGCATAAGGACGCGGCACTTCACAGGTGAGGCTTGGGCTTGGGCGGGGAGAAATCCCGTTCGGTCCGCCGGTTGCCCCCATCCGGGGGTGAAGACGGCCTCATCAAGGTTCAAACCGGAAAAGGATAAGGCATGGCTCTTCCCGAGTTCTCCATGCGTCAGCTCTTGGAAGCTGGCGTTCACTACGGCCACCAGACCGCCCGCTGGAATCCCCGCATGGGCGAGTACATCTACGGTGACCGCAACGGCATCCACATCATCGACCTGACCCAGACCGTCCCGCTGCTGGACCAGGCTCTGAAGGTCGTGCGCGACACCGTCGCCAAGGGCGGCCGCATCCTGTTCGTCGGCACCAAGCGCCAGGCGCAGAAGCCGATCGCCGAAGCCGCCGAAAAGTGCGCGCAGTACTACATGAACCACCGCTGGCTGGGCGGCACGCTGACCAACTGGAAGACCGTCTCGCAGTCGATCCAGCGCCTGAAGCAGCTGGACGAAGTTCTTGGTGCAGGCGGCGAAGGCCTGACCAAGAAGGAACGCCTTGGCATGGAACGTGACCAGGCCAAGCTGCAGGCGTCGCTCGGCGGCATCCGCGAAATGGGCGGCACCCCGGACCTGATCTTCATCATCGACGTTGGCAAGGAAGACCTCGCCATCCTCGAAGCGCAGAAGCTGGGCATCCCGGTCGTCGGCGTCGTGGACACCAACTGCTCGCCCAAGGGCGTGACTCACATCATCCCGGGCAACGACGACGCGGCCCGCGCCATCGCGCTCTACTGCGACCTCGTCGCCCGTGCGGCGCTGGACGGCATGTCGGCCCAGATGGGCGCAGCTGGCGTCGACCTGGGCGCGCTGGAAGCGGCTCCGGAAGAAGAAGCGGTCGCCGAAGCCGAGGCCTGAGCCCCGGCTGTCACCAGACTTTCACCCGGCGGGATTAGCCCCCGCCGGGACATCGATTCCGAGGAGTGGGAAACATGACGATCACCGCACAAATGGTGAAGGAACTGCGCGAATCGACCGGCGCGGGGATGATGGACGCGAAGAAGGCGCTGACCGAGGTTGGCGGCGACATGGAAGCCGCGGTTGACTGGCTGCGCACCAAGGGTCTGGCCAAGGCCGCCAAGAAGGCCGACCGCGTCGCGGCCGAGGGCCTGATCGGCGTCGCCGTGTCGAACGGCAAGGGCGTGGCGGTCGAGATCAACTCGGAAACCGACTTCGTCGCCAAGAACGAGGATTTCCAGGCGCTGGTCCGTGACGTGGCCAATGTCGCGCTGACCACCGGCGACTCGGTCGAGGTGGTGAAGGCCGCGCATCTGAACGGCAAGACCGTCGAGACCGTGATCCAGGAAGCCATCGCCCGCATCGGCGAAAACATGACCTTCCGCCGCCTGCACGTTCTGGAAGGCGACACCGTCGTCTCCTACGTCCACAACGCGGCCACCGCGGGCATGGGCAAGATCGGCGTGCTGGTCGCGCTGAAGGGCGACAAGGCCAAGGCGGAAGAAATCGGCAAGCAGTTCGCGATGCACATCGCCGCGACGAACCCGCTGTCGCTGTCGGAAGCCACCCTCGACCCGGCAGTGGTGGAACGTGAGCTGTCCGTCCAGACCGCCAAGGCGCTGGAAGAAAATGCCTCCTCGGCCAAGCCGAAGCCCGAGCAGGTGATCCACAACAACATCATCCCGGGCCGGATGAAGAAGTTCCTCGCCGAGAACACGCTTCTGGGCCAGGCCTTCGTCATCAACCCGGACCTGACGGTCGAGCAGGCCGCGAAAGAGGCCGGGGTCGAGATCACCGGCTATGCGCGCGTCGCTGTCGGCGAAGGCATCGAGAAGAAGCAGGAAGACTTCGCTGCCGAAGTGGCGAAGGCTCTTCAGGGCTGACACTGTCGTCACGGACAGGGCAGGGGGCCGGTGCATCGCATCGGCCCCTTTGTCATTCTGCGTGTCAGATCAAGGGGATGTCTGCATCAGGCTTTGCACCGACACCTTGCAGAAATGCGAACGGCGCGGTCCTGGGGAGAAACCGCGCCGTATGGTCCTGCCCAGACCCCAGGGGATAAAGGGACGGGAGGACAGGACAAAAGTTGACCGCAAATGCCCGCAGTCGAACGAAAATATACTGGAACCAGCCAGTCTTTGCTGGTCCACGCGACTCTGCGGAATTTCCGTAGCGTCAATTCCGTGAGTTGCACAGGACCGGGTGGCGGGCGAGTATGGAATCCCCTACCTTCAACCCAAGGTTCATCAGCACGCTGTCCCGTCCTACCGCGCCGCCTGCGCGGCTTCGGGCACCCGCTGGAAGATCATGTTCAGAAGCGCACCTTTTGCCACGGCCTGGGCCGTGGTTTCGACCGCCAGAGCCTCACGCGCCAGGCGCAGGTGCTTTTCCACCATGGCGGGACTGACACCCATCAACAGTGCCACGTCCTGCGTCGTCTTGCCGTCCGCGACCCATTCCAGCGCCTCGCGCTGACGCGGGGAAAGCGCCCGGTGCCGCGACAGCTGCGGCAGGTGCACGATGGTCAGGTGCATCATGTTGGCCACCGCCAGTATTTCCTCCCGGCGCGAGGCATAGATCGCCTCGACATCCGCCGGGCTGACCCCCGGATCGGCAATCAACCCCAGGGCGCCCTTCGACCGAGACAGGACCTCGGGGAAACTGACCGACATCCCTGCGACGATGCCCATTGCGACATTCTGCCGGACCGCTTCCGCCTCCTCTGCGGACAGTCGGCCCGCCTCGAACGCCTCTTTCACCCAGGCCCAGGTGCAGATCCCCGAATTGTGCTCGGCCCAGCGGAATACCGGGGTCTTGGCGTAGAACCCGCCCTGGAAATAGCGCTTCACATAATCCGCGTCGCAGGTCGTCAGGAACAGCGCGTCATCCGGGTCGCCGATGGTCTTCAGATGTTTGAACCGGGTAAATCCATAGTTCACCCGGCCGAACCCGATCTTGGCGAAATAGCCCGTCGCCAGGTCCCAGGCATCGTCAATCCGCTGGGCTGCGGCGATTGCATTCAGAAGCGGCAGTATGGAAGCGTCAGCCATAGTCTTCATCCCTTTGTCCCCAAGAGCCACGCAAGGTTCCCTTTGACCCTGCGGAACTTGTGACTTGGACGTCAGTTACGGCAGCTTTCCTTGGCTTGTCGAGACGTTGAACCGTCAGCAAGCCGTCAATTCGTCCGAATGACGGAACTTGTCATCTGGGATGCGAAGGAAAGGGGCAGGGCTCTTGCCTCAGCCGCGGCCCGCCTCGGCCGCCGCACGGATCATGCGGATGTTCTCGCCGTAGGCTGCCGGGTTGTCGGCCGAACCGCCGTTGAAGACCGCCGCACCCGCAACCAGCACATCCGCACCGGCCCGGCCGACCAGAGGGGCCGTCTTGGTCGACACGCCGCCGTCAATCTCGATCAGCACCGGCCGATCGCCGATCATCTCCCGCAGCCGCACAATCTTTTCCAACTGGCTGGTGATGAAGCTTTGCCCGCCGAACCCCGGATTGACCGTCATCACGCAGACAAGGCCGACCATGTCCAGAAGCTCGGCCATAGCTTCGACGGGCGTGCCCGGATTGATGGCAATGCCCGGTGTTTTTCCAAGCGAATGAATGGCTTGCAACGTGCGGTGAATGTGCGGGCCAGCCTCGACATGCACTGTGATATTGTCTGCGCCAGCCTTGGCATAGGCTTCCAGGTACGGGTCGACCGGCGCGATCATCAGGTGCACGTCCATCACGCCCTTGATATGCGGCCGCAGTGCTGCACACATTGCCGGGCCAAAGGTCAGGTTCGGCACGAAATGGCCGTCCATCACGTCGATATGCACCCAATCCGCGCCCTGAGCCTCGATCGCGCGACATTCCGCGCCGAAGTTCGCAAAGTCCGCGGCCAGGATAGAGGGGGCAATCTTGATCGGACGCTGGATCATCTGGCAGACTCCTTGGCGGTTGACCGCCTCATACCGCGGCAGGTCCAGCCTTACCAGACAGCATTACATTACATAATATAGATTATGCGATATTCATGCCTGGGACTACCCATCGCAAAATGAAACGGCCCGGTCGCGAAACCGGGCCGCCCTATCACCCGTGAAAACCGGTCAGCCGACCAGTTCAAGACCCGAGAAGAAGAATGCAATCTCGCGTGCGGCCGAAGCCTCGCTGTCCGACCCGTGGACCGAGTTCTCGCCCTTGGACAGCGCAAACTCCTTGCGAATGGTGCCAGCGGCAGCGGCGGCCGGATCGGTCGCGCCCATCACTTCGCGGTTCTTGGCAATCGCGCCTTCGCCTTCCAGCACCTGCACGACGACCGGTTCGGACGCCATGAACGCGCAGAGCTCGCCATAGAAGCCGCGCTCCTTGTGCTCGGCGTAGAACGCGCCGGCCTGGGCGGGCGTCAGGTGGATGCGCTTGGACGCCACGACACGCAGACCAGCATCTTCGAACTTGGCAACGATCTTGCCGGTCAGGTTGCGCTTGGTCGCATCGGGCTTGATGATCGACAGGGTACGTTCAACGGCCATAGGCTCTCTCCAGATGACAAGGCGCGAAGCCCTTGCCTCGCGCCGGAATTGATGCGCGGCCCTGCTATCACGCGCCGCCGGGCTTGAAAAGTCGAATAGCCCGGTGTCTTGTCCCGGTCATGGAACCGTCAAAGTCCCCGCCCCCGTTCAGTCTCGTCGGCCTTGACCACGTCGTGTTTCTTGTCGACGACATGCCGCGCGCGATGGCCTTCTATGCCAACGTCCTCGGCTGCGTGCCGGGCTACAGCTATCCGGCTCTGGGCATGGAACAGGTCTGGTGCGGATCGTCGCTGATCGTCCTTTGGGACGTCACCCATCCTGGCGCGGCCAGCGCCGTGCCACCGGTCTCTGGCGGGCGCAACGTCGACCACCTCTGTATCGCCACCTCTCCCTTCGCGCCTGCGGCGATGCGCCAGCACCTGGCCGCGCATGGCGTCGCGATCGAGCGTGAGGCAACCCACGGCGGTGCCCGCGGGATGGGCCATTCCTTCTACATCAAGGACCCGTTCGGCAACACGCTGGAGATCAAGGGGCCCGCCGAATATCCCGACGGGCGCAGTTGACCTTCCGCAGCGCTTAGGGCACTTCCCGGCCCATGCTGAAGATCGAGGACATCACCTACAACGTCGAAGGCCGCCCCTTGTTCGAGGGCGCTTCCGCGACGATTCCGACCGGCCACAAGGTGGGTCTGGTCGGCCGCAATGGTGCGGGAAAAACCACGCTGTTCCGGCTGATCCGCGGCGAACTGGCGCTGGAGGGCGGCGCGATCACCCTGCCCCAGCGCGCCCGGATTGGCGGCGTGGCGCAGGAAGTTCCGTCGTCGGAAACCTCGCTTCTCGATACGGTGCTTGCCGCCGACACCGAACGCGCCGCGCTGATGGCCGAGGCAGAAACCGCCCATGATGCCCACCGCATCGCCGAAATCCAGGCCCGGCTTGCCGACATCGACGCCTGGTCGGCAGAGGGCCGCGCTGCCAGCATTCTCAAGGGCTTGGGCTTCGATGCTGAGGAACAGCTGATGCCCTGCAGCGCCTTTTCCGGCGGCTGGCGGATGCGCGTGGCGCTGGCGGGCGTGCTGTTTGCGCAGCCCGATTATCTGCTTCTCGACGAACCGACCAACTACCTCGACCTTGAAGGCGCGCTCTGGCTGGAAAGCTATCTCCAGAAATACCCCCACACCGTCCTCATCATCTCCCACGACCGCGGACTTCTGAACCGCGCCGTCCAGGGCATCCTGCATCTCGACAACCGCAAACTGACCTACTGGCAGGGCGGTTACGACCAGTTCGCCCGCCAGATGGCCGAACGCCGCGCGGTCCTGCAGGCCGAGGCGAAGAAGGTCGAAGCCCGCCGCGCTCATCTGCAGTCTTTCGTCGACCGCTTCAAGGCCAAGGCGTCCAAGGCCGTGCAGGCGCAGTCCCGCGTGAAGATGCTGGAGAAGCTGACGCCGATCACCGCGCCGGAAGAGGCGAAGAAGGTCGTCTTCACCTTCCCCAAGCCCGAGGAACTGGCCCCCCCGATCATCAACCTTGACGGCGCGGCGGTGGGGTATGGTGGCCCGCCGGTCTTGAAACGGCTGAACCTGCGTATTGACCAGGACGACCGGATCGCCCTTCTGGGCCGGAACGGTGAAGGAAAGTCAACACTTTCCAAGCTGTTGGCTGGCAAACTTCAACCATCCGAAGGCAAGATTGCCCGGTCCTCGAAACTGCGGATCGGCTATTTCGCCCAGCATCAGGTGGATGAGCTTCACCTCGACGAGACGCCGCTTCAGCACATCATGCGCCTGCGCCCCGCGGAAGGCCAGCCCAAGCTCCGCGCCCGGCTTGCGGGCTTCGGGCTGATGGCCGATCAGGCCGACACCGTCGTCGCGCGGCTCTCCGGCGGCCAGAAAGCGCGGCTCTCGCTCCTCCTCGCCACCATCGACGCGCCGCATCTTCTGATCCTCGACGAACCGACCAACCACCTCGACATCGAAAGCCGTGAGGCGCTGGTCGAGGCGCTCACCGAATACCCCGGCGCGGTGATCCTTGTCAGCCACGACATGCACCTTCTGGGCCTGGTGGCCGACCGGCTCTGGCTGGTCAAGGGCGGCGCCGTCACACCTTACACCGAGGATCTGGAGGCCTATCGTCGCCAGCTTCTGGCTGGCGACGAAGAGGTGAAGCCCGCCGCGCAACCTGTTGTGAAGCCAAAAAAAGCCAGCCGCGAGGAGCTTCTGTCCCTGAAGGCCGAAGTCCGCAAGTGCGAAGAGCGGCTGGAGAAACTGAACGACATGCGCGACAAGCTGGCGAAAAAGCTGGCCGATCCGGAGCTTTATGAAGACAGCCGCAAGGGCGAACTGGCCACCTGGAACGCCAAATACGCCGAGGTGATGCAAGCCCTCGACAAGGCCGAGTCGATGTGGCTGTCTGCGCAGGAAAAGCTGGAGCAAGCGGCATGAACCTTGCGCGTGCGATAGAAATCGCTGTTGCAGCCCATGCTGGGCAGACCGACAAGGCTGGCGCCCCATACATTCTTCATCCGTTGCGGGTGATGCAGTCGCTTGCAACAGAGGACGAACGGATCGTTGGCGTTCTGCATGACCTGATTGAAGATTGCCCCGAGTGGACGATGAATCGACTGCAACAAGAAGGCTTTTCGAACCACGTCCTTTCTGCGTTGGCCGCTGTTACAAAGCTTTCTGACGACGAGCCCTACCCGGATTTCATCGCCCGCGCCGCCAGGGACCCGATAGCGCGGCGCGTCAAGCGGGCGGACCTGATCGACAATCTCGATGTACGCCGCTTGACGGAAGTTACCGAGAAAGACGCCAGGCGCCTGAACAAGTACCTGGCGGCTCTGGCACAACTTGATGCTTCACACGCATCTGAGGATTGAAGTCCGCGGACCTGGGGCTGATGCTTGATGCAAGGCGTTTGCAGCGCCGGTCAGACCAAAGAGACGCAAGATGCCCATGCCCTGGACCTACCGTCAGGCGACGCGCGAGTGGCAAGCGTTTCTTGCCGACGCCCGTCAGGCAATGAATCTGGAGACCGACAATGTCACCTACACCGCTGTCCAGGGCGTGTTGCAGGCCTTCCGCCGTCGTCTGACCCCGCAGCAGGCCATCGACTTCGCGCAGGTTCTGCCTTCCGTGCTTCGTGCGCTGTTCGTGGCCGACTGGCGGCTGGACGGAGGCCCCTTGCCCCCGGGAACCCGCGCCGACTGGACAGCCGAAGCGATGGCGCTGCGGCCTCACCACAACCTGACCCCGCCGAACTGCGTCGAAGCGACGGCCCTTGCCCTGCGGAAATCCGTCGTGCGCGAGGATCTCGACCGCGTGCTTGCCACGCTGCCCCCCTTTGCCTCCGAGTTCTGGTCGACCCCCGGCATCGACCCGGCAACGCTGGGGCCGCGGATCGTCTAACTTCCGCTTCCCAAACGCGGGTCCCTCCCCTAGCCTGCCCAAAAGAGGGAACCGATGCCCGAGACCGCCTTCCTGATCACGGCCTTCGCCACCCTCTTCGTGGTGATCGACCCGCCGGGTCTGGTGCCACTGTTCATCGCGCTGACCCGCGGGATGGGCCCCGAAAAGCGCCGGGCCATGGCGCAGCGGGCCTGCATCATCGCCGCCTGCCTCCTCCTCCTCTTCGGCCTGGCAGGCGAGACGATCCTGGAGTTCATCGGCATCTCGATGCCTGCCTTCCGCATTGCCGGCGGAATTCTCCTGTTCCTGACCGCGCTCGACATGCTGTTCGAACGCCGCACCCAGCGGCGCGAGGGTCAGCAGGCGGAGCCGGACCATGACCCCTCGGTCTTCCCTCTGGCTACCCCGTTGATCGCCGGCCCCGGCGCCATTGCGACGATGATCCTGCTCGTCGGCCAATCCGGGCCGGGCTGGGGCGGAACGTTCTGGGTTCTGGGCCTGATGATCGTGATGATCGTGGTGACCTATGCCTTCCTCCTCGCCTCGCCGCCGTTGGAGCGGATGCTGGGTCGGACCGGGACCATCGTCATCACCCGGCTTCTGGGCATGCTGCTGGCGGCTTTGTCGGTCCAGTTCGTGATCGACGGGGTCAAGGGCACCGGCTTGATCGGCTGACCTTTCCAAGCGGGCCCCCTGCCCCCATATTCCCCCAAGACCGGAGGTGCGGATGGACGGCGAAACACTGGCCCGCGTGGGGTATCTTGCGATCATACTGGTCGCGGTGGGCGGCTGGGTGATGGTCGAATTCCGGGAACGGATGGGCCAGGCGCTGCGGATGGGACTGGCCTGGGGTCTGATCGTCGTCGGGATCATGGCGGGCTACGGGCTGTGGAGCGACATCCGGCAGGATGTGATGCCGATCCAGGAAGTCGGTTCCGGCGGGACGGTCGAAGTGCCGCGCGCGGCGGACGGGCACTATTACCTGACCCTGACGATCGACGGGGCGTCGGTGCCGTTCATGGTCGACACCGGGGCCTCGGGCATGGTCCTCGCGGCGCGGGATGCCGAGAGGCTGGGGATCGACCTGCAGGACCTGCGTTTCCTGGGGCAGGCGAACACGGCGAACGGGGTGGTCCGGACCGCGCGGGTCACGCTGGATCGGGTCGAGCTGGGGCCGTTCCGGAACGACGGGTTCCAGGCCTTCGTGACCGAGGGAGAGCTGGACCAGTCGCTTCTGGGAATGGACTATCTGGGGCAGTTCCGGATGGAGTTTTCCGGCGGAACGCTGATCCTGGAGCAGTGATCCCACCCGCCTGCCCGCGCTGGACCGATCCGTGAAACTATTCCAGATCAATATCTTGCGCGCGGACATTAACCCTTCGTTTTCCCTGATCCGGACCTGCGGGCCTCAGCTCAGA
Organism: Rhodobacter sp. SY28-1; assembly: GCF_005222785.1. Classification (GTDB taxonomy): domain Bacteria; phylum Pseudomonadota; class Alphaproteobacteria; order Rhodobacterales; family Rhodobacteraceae; genus Tabrizicola. The sequence goes on from NZ_STGH01000003.1 coordinate 537,839, forward strand.
AGCCCCTGCACCGTGTTGGTCAGGTCGCTGAGCGAGAACGGTTTCGGCAGGAAGACCGAGTTCGGCACCCGCGCCTGATCCTCGGCCAGGCCGTCATCGGCATAGCCCGACATGAAGACGACCTTCACCCCCGGCCGGTTGAGATGCGCGCGGCGCACCCAAGCGGGTCCGTCCATGCCCGGCATCACCACATCGGTCACGAAAAGGTCGATGTGCAGGCTCTTGTCCTCCAGCCGCGCCAGCGCCTCCTCGGCGCTTGCCGCCTCCAGCACCGTATAGCCCCGCAAGGTCAGCGCCCGGCTGGCAAAGGCGCGGACCGAGGCCTCGTCCTCGACCAGAAGCACCACGCCCTCGCCCTTGCGGGCGGCAACACGCCGAGGCTCGCTGGGCAGGGTGCCTTGCGCATCGCCATCGAAGACCGGGAAATACAATGAGAAGGTGGTGCCCTGCCCCAGCACGGAATCGACGAAGATGAAGCCGCCGGACTGCTTCATGATGCCGTAGGCCATCGACAGGCCAAGCCCCGTGCCTTCGCCGATCCGCTTGGTGGTGAAGAACGGCTCGAAGATCTGCCGCAGCTGGTGTTCGGGGATGCCAATGCCCTGGTCCACCACCCGGATCACCGTGTAGTCCCCGGCAGGCACCGTCGCCCGGTCGCGTTGCAGGTCCTGGGCCAGGGTCACCGCCTCGGTCTCGATCCGGACATCGCCGCCATCGGGCATCGCGTCGCGTGCGTTGACCACCAGGTTGATCAGCACCTGTTCGATCTGCCGCTTGTCGGCGCGGATCCGGCCCAGGGGGCGGTTGCCCTCGCGGCCCAGATGCGCCAGCGACAGGTCGACCTTTTCCACCATCAGCCGGTTCAGAAGGTGAATGAGGTCGGCCAGCACATCCTCCAGGTCCAGCACCTCGGGGTTCAGGGTCTGCTTGCGCGAGAAGGCGAGAAGTTGTCCCACAAGCGAGGCCGCGCGGTTCGCGTTCTGCCGGATCTGTTCCAGATCGGCGAAATCGGTGTCCTCGCGGCCATGCCGCATCAGGAGAAGGTCGCAATGGCCGGAAATCGCGGTCAGAAGGTTGTTGAAGTCATGTGCAATTCCGCCCGCAAGCTGGCCAATTGCCTGCATTTTCTGGCTTTGGACAAACTGCGCTTCCAGCGTTTTCAGCCGCGTCGCGTCATTCAGGATCGCCAGGGCGCCCAGTCGTCCGTTTTCGACATAGCGGCGCAGGGTGATCTGCAGATACCGCTCGGCCTCGCCTCGTTGGCGCAGCACTTCCGACCCGCCCGGATGGCGCCCTGCGGTCACATCGGCCAGCCATTCCGACACCGGGCGGCCCAGGCCTTCGAACAGATCGTGGAACATCGCCGCCCGCGTCTCGCCGTTCCACATCAGCTCGCGTGCGGCAAGGTTCGCCGTGCGCATCACCCCGTCGGGCCCGAAGGTCATGATTGCGACGGGCACATCCTCCAGGTCCGCCCCGACCGTCACGACCGGCGGCCGCGCCCCCGCCGGCAAGGGTGGCAGGTCAGCGGACGGCGCCCGGTCCTCGGCCCGCCAGAAATAGCGGTCCACGTCGGCGCGGTGGACCGACAGTCGCAGAGCGGAGTTGTGCCCGAGAAGATCTTCCTGCGCAGCCCCTTCCGCGTTCGCGGTCTGTTGCAGGCGGTGAAGCAGTTCACCGGGATTGAGCGTCCTTTGGCCAATCACCGCAAGGAGCGTATGCGCATCGGCGCCAAAGCGTGTCTCGGCGGCCCGATTGCGCAGCACCATCCGTCCCGCAGAATCAGTCAGGAAACAGGGAATCGGATCGTCGGCCACCAGAAGAAAGGCCAGATGGCTGTCCCGGTCACCTTGCCGGGCGGCAATCCGGGAATGGAGCATCAGGGCGAGGGCAAGGCCCAAAAGGACCAGCCCGCCAAACGCCAGAGGCGGCCCAAAGCTGCCCCACGACAGGGTCCCGACAAGCACCAGCGCCAGCCCCAAGGCTGTCAAGCTGACCAGGAACCCGTTCCTCACTGGCGGTGACACACCCACAAATGACAAAGCGCTACATGCTCCAAATCTGCTGCCCGCGACCGGATCAGGCCGCAGCATCCCCCGAATGGGTTAAGGCATAATTAACCGACTTCCAAAGCCCGTCTAGGTTGCAGGCGGAAATTCAGTTTCCACAAAGAATTGCAAGATAGAACCCGTCTCCGCCCTGCAAGGGGGTGAAAACCCGCTCATGCTGCAGCCGCCAGCCGGGATGGCGCGCCAGGAAGGCCTGCACCTGATCCTGGTTCTCGGCGCGAAGCAGCGAACAGGTGGCGTAGGCAAGGACGCCGGTCTCGCGCAGCATCGGGGCGACACGGTCCAGGATCGCGGCCTGGGTTTTCAGGATCTGGCCAAACTGCTCCGGGGTCAGGCGCCACTTGCCTTCCGGATCGCGGCGCCAACTGCCCGAGCCGGAACAGGGTGCATCGACCAGGATCAGATCGTAGGGGGTGCCTGTTTCGGGCTGTTCGGTCAGCGTGACATCGACCCCCGCCCGCCGGGCGCGGTCTGGCAGGTCGGCCATCCGGCGCGGGTTCACGTCATGCGCGATCAGCTTCAGCCGGGCCCGGGCCGCCACGGCAAGCGTCTTGCCGCCCCCACCCGCGCAGTGGTCAAGCACCTTCATCCCGTCAGCCAGCGGCAAGGCCTCGATGACCGCCTGCGACGAGGCATCCTGCAGCTCGACCCACCCGCTGCGATAGGCCCGCGAGTTCTGGATTTTCCGAGCATTCCCGGTGACTTCCAGCGCGGTCTTCGCCAAGGGATGCGGGCGGGCGACGATCCCGTCGTCAGCCAGTTCCGCGATGGCCCCCGCCACATCCGTCTTGACCCGGTTCGCCCGCAGGAAGACAGGGGCGCGTGACCGCAGCGCCTCGGCCACCGCCGGGAAATCCGTGCCCAGGCTCTCGCGCAAGGCTGGCACCAGCCAGTCGGGCAGGTCCAGGCGTTCGGTATCCGTGGGCTCGCGCCCCGCCTCATTGGCTTCCGGCGGCGGCGGAGCATGGCCTTCGCCCGAGAACCAGGCCTCTTGCCCCGTCGCGCGCGCCAGCCCCAGCACCAGCCCGCGCCCGCCAGGCCCGCCGCCCAGTGCGGCGGCCGACTGGCGCTGGCGCAGGGCCTCATACACCAGATCGCGGACGGCAGCCCGGTCGCCGGAGCCGGCATAACGGTTGGCGCGGCCCCAGTTGGTCAGAGCCTTCTCGGCGGGCTCTCCGGCCAGAACCCGGTCCAGCACCTCGATCGCCGCAGCCGCCCGCGCGCCGGGCGTCATCACATCACCCGATAGTTCGGGCTTTCGCGGGTGATCTGGACGTCATGGACGTGGGATTCCTTGAGACCCGCCCCGGTAATCCGCACGAACTGGCACCGCGTCCGCATCTCGGCCACCGTCGCGCAGCCGGTATAGCCCATCGCCGCGCGAAGACCGCCCACCATCTGGTGAATCACTGCCGCGGCCGAGCCCTTGTAGGGCACCTGCCCCTCGATCCCTTCCGGCACCAGCTTGTCGCTGGCGGCATCCTTTTGGAAATAGCGGTCCGCCGAGCCGCGCGCCATCGCGCCAAGGCTGCCCATCCCACGATAGGCCTTGAACGACCGCCCGTTCCACAGGATCACCTCGCCGGGGCTTTCGTCCGTCCCGGCAATCGCCGAGCCGACCATCGCGCAGGATGCCCCCGCGGCGATCGCCTTGGCGAAGTCGCCGGAATACTTGATCCCGCCATCCGCAATCACCGGGATCTCCCCCGCCGCGCGGGCCGAATCCATGATCGCGGTCAGCTGCGGCACGCCCACGCCCGCGACGATCCGCGTCGTGCAGATCGACCCCGGGCCGATCCCGACCTTCACCGCATCCGCGCCTGCGCCGATCAGCGCCCGCGTCGCCTCGGCCGTCGCCACGTTCCCGGCGATGACCTGCACCCGGTTCGAGAGCTTCTTGATCCGCTCCACCGCCTTCGCCACCCCTTCGGAGTGACCATGCGCCGTGTCGATCACCACCAGATCCACGCCCGCGTCGATCAGCGCCTGGCTCCGGTCAAACCCGGCATCCCCGACGGTCGAGGCCGCCGCGACCCGCAGCCGCCCCATGTCATCCTTGCAGGCATGCGGGTTCAGCACCGACTTCTCGGTGTCCTTCAAGGTCAGAAGCCCGGTCAACTTGCCCTGCCCGTCCGTCACCAGAAGCTTCTCGATCCGCCGCGCCTTCATGAGGGAAATCGCCTCGGCCCGGTCCACGGGCTCGCGCAGGACAGCCAGGTTCTCGGACGTCATCATCACCCGCACCGGCGTCTTGTCGTCGCTGGCAAAGCGCATGTCGCGGTTGGTCACGATCCCCAAGACACGACCTGAGCCATCCACCACCGGGAAGCCGGTGATTGAATAGCGCTCCATCAGCAGCTTGGCATCAGCCAGGGTCTGGTCCGGCGTCAGCGTGATCGGCTGGTAGACAACCCCGCTTTCAAACCGCTTCACCCGGCTGACTTCCCGCGCCTGCGCCTCGGGGTCGAGGTTGCGGTGGATCACCCCGATCCCCCCCGCCTGCGCCATGGCAATCGCCATCCGGCCTTCCGTCACCGTATCCATCGCGGACGACAGAAGCGGAATGTTCATCCGGATCGCCTTCGTGACGAAGGTCGAGGTGTCCGCATCCGACGGCAGAACGCTGGACGCCGCAGGCACCAGAAGCACGTCGTCAAAGGTGAGAGCCTCACGAATCTCCATGGGGTGGTCCTCCGGGAGCAAGCATCGTTTGGCGGTCCCCCTTTTCACGCCCCGCGCCCGGGCGCAAGGGCAAATCCGCCCGTGAGTCCCCCCTTGCCCCCGCCTGCGCCCCATGCAGATTAGGCCCGTGAACCAAAGGGACACCCATGCGCGTTGCCATTGTCGAGAACACCCGGATCACCCATCACGGCCAGGTCGGCGTGGCCCTGCACGAGGCCGCAGCCCTGATCGACCTCTACAAACCCTGGTCCGGCCAACCCCTGCCCCGCACCGTGGATGCCGACGCGCTGGTGGTCTTTGGCGGCGAGCAATCGGCGCGTGACGACCATACCCATCCCTACCTGCCAGACCTCGCCCGGCTGATGGCCGACTACACCGCGATGGACCGCCCGGTCCTTGGCATTTGCCTTGGCAGCCAGGTTCTTGCCCGCGCCTTCGGGGCGGACAACCACCTTGGCACCGCGCCGGAATTCGGCTGGGTCGATGTCAGCCTGACCGATGCGGGCCGTGCCGATCCGGTCCTGTCACAGGTGCCAAAGACCTTTCCGATCTTCCAATGGCACTCCGACACCTTCACCCTGCCCGAAGGCGCTGTCCACTTGGCCCAAAGCCCGACTGCAGCCCACCAAGCCTTCCGCATCGGCCGTGCTACCTATGGCACCCAGTTCCACTTCGAAGCCAGTCGAACAGTCGTGCGCGATTGGATCGCGCACTTCCCCGAGGTGATCGACCGGATGCTGCCGGGTTGGGCGGATCGCCATCCGGACCAGGCGGAAGTGAAAGGCAAGCCCGCCGATGCCCACGGCCTTGCCCTTGCCCGCGCGTGGGTCGCGCTGATCTAGGCCTCGGCGGCGTTGGTCTTCGCCGCCAGGTGTCCGCGCGGCCACAGCTTCAGCACCCGATAGGCGATCCACGGGATCACCCCCAGCGCCAGAACCAACAGCCCCTGCCCCAGCCAGCCAAGCGCCCCGCCCTGCAGCATCAGCGCCGTCGATGCGGCGGCAGTCGGAAAGGTGAATGCACCCCAAAAGGCCGAGAAGCCCGACTCGGTAATCCAGCGCGCGGATGCGACCAGGGCCAACAGGATGACCAGTGCCAGCACCGCGAACACCTGCGCCAGCATCGCCATCCCGGTCAGGTTTGCCGTGGTCGCCAACAGGGCCGCCGGGGCCAAGTGTATCGCCAGCAACGGGCGCAAGGGGGCTGGCGGAATCCGTCGGACCAATTGCACGAGACTGACAGCCCAGATCGCCAGCGCAACGGGCAGCGTCGCGTAGAAGATCCCACGCGCAAGGCCGTCTAGCCCCAGCGCCACGGCAGCTGGTGTGGCGACGATGAACCCCACAAAGGTCATGTGCCACCCCGGATTGACCTGCCGTGCCTCCGGCGGCGATTTGGCCAGCACCCGCAGGGTCAGGCCGACCAGCAGCGCATGTGCCGCAAGCATCGCAAGAAGCAGGACAGAAGCAGCACTGGGGGCGAATCCAGCAAGCAGGCCCGCCGCCACCATCCCGCCCAAGGTTCCTGCCGCCAGCCCTGCCCGCGCGGGCATAACCTTAAGATCATCTGTTACCACGCTGATCCGCCGCAGTATTTTTACGATGTATGTACAGGCGGCGAAGGCCCAAAGCGGCAGGGCAAGGCCGAAGGCGAGATCAGCAAGTTCCTGCCCGACGCCCCACTCTGCGGTCCCCACCCGCAAGGCCGTGGCCAGCCCCAGAAGCCCCAGGATCGGCGGAAATATCGCGGGCGGAGTCGTGGCAAACAGCTTCACCTTGCGCGGCGGGAACTCCGGCGGCGGGTAAAGCTTGGGCCGGTGACGGACGGGACCTGCAGCCACGGAATTCCTCCTTTCCCTTTAACTGAACACAGCCTGATCGCACAGTCGATCACGCCGGATGTCGCATCCCTATTGGCGAACGAGCGAAAGCTCATTCAACCTTGTGCAACACGTCGAGCGGCCAAACGTGCCTGCGTGTATACACAGGCGGCTACAATGCAATGTATATACGGCTGTATTTACCTTCATATATGCACTGCTCGATTACCCTTCCCGCTCAACTCGTTAGCTGCGGTATGCTCTACGCCACCTGCGGCCAGATCTGCGGGAACCAGTCCTCGCGCAGCCGTTGACCGGCAACCATCCCGTGGCCCGGAAACGGCGGAGAGGTCGGGCCCGGCCGCTCGACATAGCGGGCATCGTCCCCGACCAGCCGCAAGGAAAACGCCCGCCTCCGGGTGGCCGCAAGATTGCCGCGCGCGCCGTGCAGCGTGCGGAAGTTGAAGGCGACCGCATCGCCCGGCTCCATCTCCCATTCGACGATGCGCATCCCCTCGGCTTCGGGGTCCGGGACCGGCATGTAGTCATCCTCTCCGGGATAGAAGTTCGTCTCGGACATCCAGCGGGTCGGCAGCACGTCCTTGGGCCAGAGGTGGCTGCCGGCCACGCAGCGGAGAGAGACCTCCTTCACCGAATCCAGCGGCGACCAGAAGCTGACCGTCTGCCGCCCCTCGACAAAATAGTACGGCCCGTCCGTATGCCAGGGCGTCGGCTTCGTCGTGCCGGGTTCCTTCACCAGGACATGGTCATGGAACAGCTGCACCCTGTCCGACCGCATCAGCCGGGCGGCAACCTCGGCGGCCTGCGACTGCCGGATCACTGCGGCGAATTCCGGGACCTTCTGCCAGTTGCAGTAATCGTCGAAGAAGTATCCCGGCTCGCCCGGTTTCAGCGTCGCCATCTGCTGCGTCGGGTTCGCCATGTTCCGCGCGATCCCGGCGCGCAGCATCTCGACCCAGTCGGCCCAGAGTCCCTTGACCAGCACGACCCCGTCGCGCTGGTAGGTCTCGATCATCTCATCCGTCACGGTGACCATGGCAGCCTCCCCTTGCTGCCGCCACCCTGCCCCGGTTGCATGGGGACGGCAAGCGGGTCAGGGCAGGACCAGCATCGTCGACCCCAGCCGCCGCAGAACGGCCCCGGTCCCCAGCTTGAACCGGGCAAGACCCGGCGCCCGCTCGGTATCGACCGAGCCGAGATCCAGCCAGCGGACCCCTTCGGCCTGCAGAGCAGTGGCGGCGGCAAGCAGCATCACGGCATGTGCACCCCTGTCGCGCGCAGCGTCAGAAGCCCAGCCCAGATGATAGGTGGCCGAGCAGCCGTGCCGGACAAAGGCCATCGCGGCAGCAAGGTCACCCCTCTCCCGCCACTCCCAAACCCGTAGCGCGTCGGGGGGAAGGTTGCGGCTGAAATCTCGGGGAAGGCTGCGGTAGCCGCGGGTCAGCCGCTGCCGCAACTCCTCAGCAATCAGCCGGTCAAACGCCTCGCGGCTACCGGGGCGAACCGTGACGCCTGCGCGTTCGGCCGCCGCCAGCCGGTTGCGCCATTTGCCCGCAAGTCCCGTGCGCAGGTCCGTGTCAAGCCGCCAGACTGCGTGGTGCATCGGCGTGACCAGCGGAACCAGGCCAAACCCCTGCACCGGGGCCTCGGGCGTGGCGATGGTCAGGCCTGGCCACCGCGCCAGCTGACGCAGGGCCCGGCGCTGATCCCGCGCGCTGCACGCCGCAGCCCAGACCGGCCCGCGCGAAATCAGCCGCAGCGGGCCGCGTTCGACCACCAGCGCCCGGCCTGCGTCCAGATCGCACCAGCGCAGCCGCGCGCCCACGGCTGCTGCCGCCGCCGCATAGGGCTCGCTTTGCTGGAACGGCAGGAATCCGTCGAATGCGGCGCAGTTGTCCATGCGCCATTAACGGGACGAAAAGCTTACAGTGGCGTTAATCGGTCCCATGAAACAGGTCTCGCTGAAACGCTGTCCTGCCCCCACGCCCCGGCTGACCCTCTGGGTGCCGGTGATCGTCAGTGGCGGCCTCAGCCTGTTCTGGCTGGGGCTTGTGGCGTTGATGCGGCTTTGACCGCCCAAACTCCTTGCCTTAGGCTTTGACGCACCGGCGGGCTGTGGCTATGGTCCCTAGCGTCCAAACCGCCTTGAGTGCGCTGCCACATGAACCTGAAGGATCTTGCTCATCGGCTTGGCCTGTCGCCGACAACGGTGTCACGGGCGCTGAACGGCTATCCCGAGGTCAACGAGGCCACCCGCGAACGGGTGATCGCGGCGGCCAAGGAACACAATTACCACCCCAACGCCCGCGCCATCCGTCTGGCCACCGGCCGCGCGATGGCGGTGGGCCATGTCATCGCCATCGCCAACCGGCATGAGATCGTGAACCCGGTCTTTGCCGATTTCATCGCGGGCGCGGGCGAGACCTACAGCCGCAACGACTATGACATGGTGCTGTCGGTCGTCCCCGATGAAGAGGAAGAACAGACCTACCGCGCCATGAAGATGAAGGGCAACGTCGATGGCGTCATCGTGCATGGCCCGCGCGAAAACGATCCGCGCATCGCGCTTCTGGACGAAGTCGGGCTGCCCTTCGTCGTGCACGGCCGTGCTACCGGGGCCACGCTGGACTATTCCTGGCTGGACGTGAACAACCGTCGCGCAATCCAGCGCGCGACTGAGCATCTTCTAGATCTTGGCCACCGCCGCATCGCGCTGGTCAACGGGCTTGAGTTCATGGATTTCGCCATTCGCCGCCGCCGGGGCTATCTGGATGCGCTTGCCGCGCGGCAGATCGAGCCCGATCCGGCGCTGATGGCCTCTGACGAGATGACCGAAGTTGCGGGCTACCGCGCCGCGCGCGCCATGCTGGCCCTGCCCGATCCGCCCACGGCCTTTGTCGCGGCCTCGATGCTGTCCGGCATGGGGGTCCGCCGCGCGATCGAAGGGGCGGGTCTGAAGCTTGGCCGCGACGTCTCGGTCATCATCTTTGACGACGATCTGAGCTACATGAAGAACGGCGAGGAACGCCCGATCTTCACCGCCATGCGATCCTCGGTGCGCGAGGCGGGTCGGCTGGTGGCGGAAATGCTGCTGGCGCGGATCGCAAACCCAGGTGCCGGCGAGGTCCAGAAGCTCCTGGAGGCTGAGCTTGTCGAAGGGATGTCGACCGGACCGGCCCCGCAGCGTTGACCAGATTCGAACCGCTTTGAAACCACTGGCGCGCCCGGCGCTTTCGCCCTATCACGCAGCTGTCTTCTGAACGACGGACCCGGCCCATGACCCTTGCGATCCTTGCCGATATCGGTGGCACCAACACCCGCGTGGCGCTGGCCGACGGAGCGTCCGTCCGACTCGACTCGATCCGCCGCTATCCCAACGCTGAATATCAGGCGCGCGGCCAAGACATCGCCCATGTGCTGCGCGACTACCTTTCGGCAACCGGGGCCACGGTGACGGGCGTTTGCGTCGCTGCTGCGGGACCCGTGCAGGACGGCGTTGCGACGATGACCAACCTCGACTGGGTGATGGATGCGGCCAAGCTGACGGGCGCGACCGGCGCGCGCAAGGTTGCCATTCTGAACGACCTGCAAGCCCAGGGCCAGGCGCTTGGCCATATCCCAGCGGCCAATCTGCGCACTGTCATCGACGGGCCGGTGAAAACCGGCGCGTCCATGCTGGTCGTCGGGCTTGGTACCGGCGTCAATGCCGCCCCCGTTCACCCCGGGCCGCAGGGCCGTGTTGTCCCGCCTTCGGAATGTGGCCATGTCAACATGCCCGTCCGCAGCGAGGAAGACGTGCAGCTCGCCCGCTTCATCCAGGCGCGGCTGCGCGCCGAAGGCGAAGTGCCCCACGCGGGTGTGGAGGAGGTTTTGGCCGGTCGCGGGCTGGCCAACCTGCATGCCTTCGCGGCCCATGCCGCAGGCCATCCGGCGGAACTGACCTCGGCGCAGGTCCTGAGCGCGCTGGAGGCTGGCGATGCGGTCGCAACCCATGCCGCACGCCTGTATATACACATCCTTGGCCAGATGCTGGGCGATCTGGCCCTCATTCACCTGCCCTATGGCGGGATCTTCCTGATCGGCGGGATGTCCCGCGCGATGACGCCCTATTTCCAGACTTTCGGCCTGCAGACCGCATTCCGCGAGGCGCGGCGCGTCGATCTTCTGCTGAAGGACTTCTCGGTCACCGTGGTCGAGGACGACTACGCCGCGCTGACCGGCTGCGCGGCCTACCTGAACAGCCAGCCCTAAGCTGCTGTCAAGCCAGCCGTTCTTTCAAGAACTGCAACGCCACGCCCAACCCGTCCGGCGCGATACCATGGCCGGTGCCCTGCATCACATGGCCATAGGTCGGAAAGCCCGCCGCCACCAAAGCATCGCCGGCTTTGGCCATATCGGTGAACGGCACCACCGGGTCCTGATCGCCGTGGATCAACAGGACCGGCGGCTTGACCTGCGCCTCTGTCGCCAAGGCCTCCGGGCGCAGAAGCCGCCCCGAAATCGCCACCACCCCTGCCACGGCTGCGTCCCGGCGTGGGGCGACATGCAGGCTCATCATCGCGCCCTGGCTGAAACCGATCAGCACCATGCGGTCCGGAGTCAGGCGCTCATCGGTCAGGCGGGCATCAAGGAACCCGTTCAAGTCCTTGACAGAGGCCGCCAATCCCGCATCCGCCGCCGCCTGGGGCGACCCGTCCAGCCAGGGGATCGGGAACCACTGATAGCCGAACCCGCCGCCCACGCACCGCTCGGGCGCGTCGGGCGCCACGAAGGCGGCACCGGGAAGATGCGGGGCCAGCACATCGGCCAGTCCCAGAAGATCGGCCCCATCCGCGCCATAGCCATGCAGGAAGACGACCAGCGAGGTGGCCTTTCCCTGCGCCATGCCCTTCCGGCCGAACCGCAATTCCCGCATCAGATCACCCCGTCCCGTTCCTTGGCCACGCGGTAGTAGGCCCAAAGGATGCGCGCCGCAACCGACCGCCACGGCGACCAGGCTTCGGCCATCCCGCGAAGCGCCTTGTCCGAGGGCCGCACCTCCAGCCCGAACAGCATCCGCGCCGCCTCTTGCAGCGCGAGATCCCCCGGAGCGAAGACATCCGCGCGACCGAGGGCGAACATCGCATAGATCTCTGCCGTCCAGATCCCGATCCCCGGCACCGCGATCAGCGTTTTCACGACATCCACATCAGGAACACCGCGCAAGGCATTGAAATCGATACCTGCCTGCGCCAGTGCCCGCCCATAGCGCGCCTTCTGGCGGCTAAGGCCCGCCGCGCGAAGGTCATCGTCCGAGGCCGCCGCCATCGCCTCCGCCTCGGTCAGACCCGCCGCTTCCAGCCGTGCCCAGATCGCGCGGGCGCTGGCGACTGACACCTGCTGCCCGACAATTGCGCGCAACAGGGCCGCAAACCCGTCCGCCTCGCGCCGCAGCGGCAGGGTGCCGACCAGCGGCAGCGCATGGGCAAAGCGCGGCTCCTGCCGGGCAAGCCAGTCCGCCCCCTCGGCCACGCAGTCCAGCGTCTGGATGATCCGCCCCACCATGGCGCGCACCCTTGCATCCCTATGGTTCCCCCGCAACTCCCCTTGCCGCCGCCAGTCGGCGGGTCTACGGCTTGGCGCATGACCAACGACTCCACCGCCTGCCGAAACGTCCTTGTCCTTGTCGCCGCCCAGGCCGTCCTTGGCGCGCAACTGCCGATGATCTTCACCATCGCCGGGCTTGCCGGGTCGAGCCTCGCGCCCAACGCCTGCTGGGCGACGCTGCCGATCACGATGATGGTCATCGGCTCAATGCTGACTGCGACGCCGCTCTCGATGCTGATGCAGCGCTTTGGCCGCCGCGCCGGGTTCTTCTTCGGGGCCGCCGGGGGCGCCGTCGGGGCGGCGATCGGCGCCTGGGGTCTGTCCAGCGGCAGCTTCCTGATCTTCTGCATCGGCGCGCTTCTGTCCGGCATCTACATGTCCGCAAACGGATTTTACCGCTTTGCCGCTGTAGATACAGCGTCCGAAGCCTTCCGCCCCAAGGCAATCAGCTGGGTGATGGCGGGGGGCCTTCTGTCCGCCGTCTTCGGCCCGCAGCTGGTGAAGATCACCGCCGACGAGATGGCCGTGCCCTTCCTCGGCTCCTACCTGACCGTCATCGGGCTGAACCTTGTCGGGTCGCTGCTGTTCCTGGCGCTGAACATCCCGAAGCCCAAGGCCCCCGCTGCCGGCAGCCCGGCTGGCCGATCGCGGGCCGAACTCTTGCGCAACCCGACCATCCTTGTCGCGATGATCTGCGCCACGGTCTCCTACGCGCTGATGAACCTGGTGATGACCTCCTCGCCCCTGGCCGTCGTCGGCTGCGGCTTCGACAAGGGCAATGCGGCGGATGTGGTCACCGCCCATGTCCTGGCGATGTATGCCCCAAGCTTCTTCACCGGCCACCTGATCGCGCGGTTCGGGACCGAGCGGATCATCGCCCTTGGCCTGACGATCCTCGCCGCCGCCGGGGCCGTTGCGATGGCGGGCGTCCAGCTGGAGAATTTCTTCATCGCCCTGATCCTTCTGGGCCTTGGCTGGAACTTCGGCTTCATCGGCGCCACGACCATGCTGACCTCCGCCCAACGCCCCGAGGAACGCGGGAGGCTGCAAGGCCTGAACGATCTGGTCGTCTTTGGCGGGGTGACGCTGGCCTCGTTCTCCTCGGGCGGGCTGATGAACTGCTCGGGCGGAACGGTTCAGGCGGGCTGGCAGATGGTCAACCTGGCGATGCTGCCCTTCCTGGTCCTGGCCGGTGGTGCGTTGATCTGGCTCTGGCTTCGCCCGCAGGAAACCCGTGCCTGACCGCCGCTCTTCGTCGCATTTCATGCGCTCATCGCTGGTGTGACGCTCTCGACGAGAAGCCGGAGACGAACGAGGAGCCGCCTACCAGCGTCCGGTCGTGGCCTGCCACAACAGGCGCCAGCGGCGCTGGAACTCGGACAAGCGGACGTCGCAGCGCCCCGTCGCAATCACCTGACGCAACAGGCTTTTCGTCTGCCACCCCGCAAGGAACGCGGGGGCGATTTCCTTTGGCACCAGCGGCCGGGCCTGCCGCGCCGTGGCGAGTTTGACCAAGGCGAGACGGGCCAACTCCTCCGCCGAGGTGCCATGCGGCAAGGGCTGCCGTCCCCGCGCTTCCAGTTCCGGCACCGCCTGCAGATAACTTGCCGCCGCTGCGGCCCAGCCAAAGGCCCGCAACGAATGTTCCGCGGCGTCGGGGGCGCCAAGCGCCCGTCCGGCCAGCCACATCAGCCCGCCCCCGGTATCGTCGAGATAGGCGGTCAGCCCTTCGATCCCGGCATGCGGTTCGCGGGTGATGTCCCAGCGCCGTGCCGCGATCAGCGCGTCCAGCACATCGACCGGCAGGCCGAAGTCGCGGATCAGGTCGTGCAGCGGCCCCGCCACCTCATGCGCCCGCGCCGCACCCGAAGACGCATTCTCCACCACATCGCGCCACCATTGCAGCCGCATCTCGGCAATCATCGGCTCCTGTGCGACCCAGGGCGCGCGGGCGACCTCCAGGTTGAAGGCGTAAAGCGGGAAAAGTTGCACCCGCGCCTCGGGCGGCGCGGCCATCACGGCGAGAAACCGGTCCGGATCGCCCCGCCGCACCAGCTCGGCGCAGGCCGCGACGCTCACTTCGGAGCCCCGAAGTCGCGGATCAGCTTCCACTGGATCGCGTCCAAGAGCGCCTCGAAACTGGCGTCGATGATGTTGGCGCTGACCCCGACCGTGGACCAGCGATGGCCCTGCCCGTCCTCGCTGTCGATGATGACCCGCGTCACGGCCTCGGTCCCGCCATTGGTGATCCGCACCTTGAAATCGACCAGCTTCATGTCGTCGATACAGGCCTGATAGGGCCCAAGGTCCTTGCCCAGAGCCTTCGCCAGCGCGTTCACCGGCCCGCGGTCGCTGCCCGTCTCGTCCATGCTGTCCGAAACCGACATGTTCTTGCGGTCGCCGATCTTGACTACCACCACAGCTTCCGAAAGCGAGATCATCCGGTCGTACTTGTTCTTCCGCCGCTCGACCGTGACCCGGTAGCGTTTGACCTCGAAGAACTCCGGGCAAAGGCCCAATTCGCGCCGGGCCACCAGTTCGAACGAGGCCTGCGCGCCGTCATAGGCATAGCCCTGATCCTCCCGGTCCTTGATGACCTCGATGATCCGGCCCAGCCGCGCGTCCTTCGGGTCAACCTCGATCCCCGCCGCCGCCAGCCGCGCCCGCAGGTTCGACAGACCCGCCTGGTTCGACATCGGGATGACGCGCTCGTTGCCCACCAGCGCGGGGTCGATGTGTTCGTAGGTCGTCGGGTCCTTCAGGATCGCACTCGCATGCAGGCCCGCCTTGTGGGCGAAGGCGCTGGCCCCGACATACGGGGCTGAGCGCAGAGGGACCCGATTCAGGATGTCGTCCAGCATCCGGCTGGTTTTCAGCAAGCCCGCCAGAGCGTCGCGGCTGACCCCGGTCTCGAACCGGCTCGCGTAGGGTTCCTTCAGCAGCAGCGTCGGGATCAGTGTCGTCAGGTTCGCATTGCCGCAGCGTTCGCCAAGGCCGTTCAGTGTCCCCTGGATCTGCCGCGCCCCGGCCTCCACCGCGGCAAGCGAGTTGGCAACGGCGTTCCCGGTATCGTCATGGCAGTGGATGCCCAGTCTGTCGCCGGGGATACCCGCCGCGATGACCTCGGCCGTCACGCGACCCACTTCGGCGGGCAAGGTGCCGCCATTGGTGTCGCAGAGGACGATCCATCTTGCCCTGGCTTCCAGCGCGGCTTTCAGGCAAGACAGGGCATAGCTTGGGTTTGCGCGGTAGCCGTCGAAGAAGTGTTCCGCGTCGAACAAGGCTTCGCGGTCCTTCGCAACGAGGTGGCGGATCGACGAGGCGATGGCCTCGCGGTTTTCCTCCAGGGTCACGCCGAGGGCGGTGGTGACGTGGAAATCGTGCGTCTTGCCGACAAGGCAGACCGCCGGGGTGCCCGCGTTCAGGACGGCGGCGAGGACGTCGTCATTCTCGGCCGAGCGACCCACGCGGCGGGTCATGCCGAAGGCGGTAAGGGTGGCGCGGGTCTGCGGGGGGGCGGCGAAGAAGTCAGAGTCCGTCGGGTTCGCGCCGGGCCAGCCGCCCTCGATATGGTCCACTCCCAGCCGGTCGAGGGCCTGGGCGATCTGGGCCTTCTCAGCGGTGGAGAACTGAACGCCCTGGGTCTGCTGGCCGTCGCGCAGAGTGGTGTCGAAAAGGAAAAGGCGGTCGCGGGGGGCCGCAAAATTTTCGGACGAAAATTTTTCTTCTTGGGCGGTCACTGCAAAGCCTCCAGCTTGGCCGGGTCGAAGTCGGGGCCGGGGACAAGTTCGACGCCCGCCTTGGACATGCGGACTTCCACGCCGGCGGCGATCAGGGCGGATTTGAGGGCGTCGACGGCGGCGAAGTCCTTGGAGGCCATGGCTAAAGACCGGAGTGATGTAAGCTCTTTCAGTTTCTCGACCAAGATTTCCGAAGTGCGTTTGCTTAGGCCTAGGGAGCTTACGCTATAGCCACTCGTGCTGTCGTTCTCATGGGCCTCAGCGGCAAACGTCGCAAACTTCACTTTCAGAGCATCAGGGTAGAACCCGAGCAATCTCAGCGACCCAAGCAAAGCGACATAGTCTCCTTCCTTCAGGTATCTGGACAGATGGGTGAGTGCCAAAGAGGTGTTCAGATCATTCGCCAACGCGTCAATCACCTCTTGAGGAGCGTTGACCGAGTTTCTGTCTACCCAAGGCTGTGTAAGCGGGTCCGAATGAAGGAAATCCGCTATCTTCCGCAGCGTCGCCTCGGCCTGCCGCGCCTTCTCCGCTGTCCAGTCCATCGGGCTGCGGTAATGCGTCATCAGGAAGACGAACCGGATCACCTCGCCCGGGATGCCCTGGTCCAGCAAATCCCGCACCGTGAAGAAGTTGCCAAGGCTCTTGGACATCTTCTTGCCCTCGACCTGCAGCATCTCGTTGTGCAGCCAGTAATGCGCGAAGTCGCCGTGCGGATGGGCGCAGGCGGATTGGGCGATCTCGTTCTCATGGTGCGGGAACTGCAGGTCGAGGCCCCCGCCATGAATGTCGAACGACTCCCCCAGAAGCTCATGCGCCATCGCCGAGCATTCGATATGCCAGCCCGGCCGCCCCTTGCCCCAGGGGGAGGCCCATCCCGGTTCCTCACCCGAAGACGGCTTCCACAACACGAAGTCCATCGGGTCTTCCTTGAAGGGCGCGACCTCAACCCTTGCGCCCGCGATCATGTCGTCCACCGACCGGCCCGACAGCTTGCCATAGTCCTTGTAGGACCGGACGCGGAACAGGACGTGCCCCTCGACCGCGTAGGCGTGACCGCTTGCGATCAGCCCCTCGGTCATCACGATCATCTGGCCGATGAACTCGGTCGCGCGGGGTTCTTGGTTCGGCCGCAGCGCCCCCAGCGCGTCCATATCGGCGTGATACCAGGCGATGGTCTCCTCGGTCCGTTCGTGGATGAGGTCCTCCAGAGTGCCGGGCGATCCCGCCTTCTGGCGCCGCAAGGCCTCGGCGTTGATCTTGTCGTCTACGTCGGTGAAGTTGCGAACATAGGTGACGTGAGCGGCCCCGTAGACGTGCCGAAGCAGGCGATACAAGGTGTCGAACACCACGACGGGCCGGGCGTTGCCCAGATGGGCGCGGTCATAGACCGTGGGGCCGCAGACATACATCCGCACATTCGACGGGTCGATCGGCTGGAAGTCTTCCTTCCGGCGGGTCTTCGAATTGGTCAGGCGGATCGTCGTCATCTTGGTCGTCCCGGATTGCAGGCATGCTTCACCCTGCGCGGGACCGGCTTTTCATCCAAGGGGAATGACGAAGCGCCCGCGCGACCGAAGTCAGCGGGTAATGCAGCAGATGCAGATGTTGCGCAATGTCGTCATGGGTGGGAGACATACATCAGACATCGCGCTGCCGCCAAGGAAATTCCGCCATGCAGGATCAGGCCTTTGCCAACACCCTCTGCGCCCGGCAGGCGGGTGGCGAGAAATCCCAGCCGTTCGGTCCCGACGCCGATGTCTGGAAGGTGGGTGGCAAGATCTTTGCCGTCACCAGCGCCCAAGGCACGGTGGTCAAGACCGACAGCCTTGAGACCGCCGCCCTGGTGATCGAGATGGGCCGGGCGATGAAGGCGCCCTATTTCCACGCCAGCTGGATGCTTTTGCCGCATGGGCAGGTCCCGGATGAAGAACTGGCCGAACGCGTTGCCACGTCCTACGCGCTGATCCGGGCAAGCCTGCCGAAAAGGGTGCAGTCCACGCTGGGATAGACCGGCAGGTCGCAGTTCAAGGTCCGCCTCCTGCGCAGCCCAAGAATTTTCGGCGAAAATTCTTGGGTTCCGCGTCGGCGCAGCGTTCAGTTGCCTTGACGGCTGAACTCACCCCGGTTGTCGGGGCCAAGCGCCAGCCAGCCCGCCACCGTGGCCGCGACATGGTTCGAGATCATCGACTTCTGGGTGATCCCCTTGCGCCGCGCCTCGCGCATCCGCGCGCCCGACCAGGCCGGGGTTTCGGCGCGGATCGCGGTTGCGGGCACCAGCACCTCGCCGGTGCGGGCATCGTTGACCTGGGCGGTGAAGTCGACGTTGTGGACGCCCCAGTCAGAGTTCGACAGTTCCGCCTCATAGGTCAGGGCGTGGAACCGGGTGACGGTGATGCTGATGATGACCGGGCGCGACCCGCGCAGGCCTTGTGCCCCGCGCAGGACGGCGGCCTGCATGATCTTGCCGACCTGAACGTGACGGTCGCCCATCGGGTCTTCGCGCCAGACGATGTCAGCCGTGGGCAACAGCGATTTCGCTTCGGACACGACCAGCGTGCGAGGCACATCCACCCGGACCTCGGCCAGGCGCCAGCCTTGCGACACCTCGGGTGGCAGACGGTTGTAGTCGGTCTTGAAGGTGCCGCCGCCGACGCAGGCTGACAGGGCCAAGGCGGACAGCCCCAGAAGGGCGGCGCGGCGGGACAGGGACATGGGGGGGCCTCATGGATTTCTTGGGCGGAGGTATTCGGCAACAGTCTTGCGACAGATTTCTTAATGGCAGGTAATGGCCGGAAAAAGGAGCCTCTGTGTCGGGATCGCGGTCGCCCCTTGCCGTTTCGGCGGCAAGATGCCCATTTGCGACGGGGCATGGGAGGCGGATATGGATCACGAAGATCTGCGGATCTGGTCGAAACGGGCGGCGGACTGGGCGGCGGAGTATCACGCGACCCTGCGTGACCGGCCAGTCCGCGCGCCGCTGGTGCCCGGGGCGGTGGCGCGGCAACTGCCCCCTGCCCCGCCTGACGCACCCGAACCGATGGAGACGATCTGGGGCGACTTCGAGCGGATCGTGCCAGATGGCATGACCCATTGGCAGCATCCCCGCTTCTTCGCCTATTTCCCGGCCAATGCCGCGCCCGCCTCGATGCTGGCCGAGCAGCTGGTCAACGCGATGGCCAGCAACGCGCTGATCTGGCAGACCTCGCCCGCCGCCACGGAAGTCGAGCAGGTGATGGTCGACTGGCTGCGGCAGGCAGTGGGGCTGCCTGACGACTTCGTGGGAACGATCCACGATTCGGCGACCAACGCGACGCTGTCCGCTGTCCTGACCATGCGTGAACAGGCCCTGGGGTATCAGGGGCTGGAGGCGGGGCTGTCGGGCGGTCCGGTCTTGCGGTTCTATGCCAGCGCCGAGACGCATTCCTCGGTCGACAAGGCGATCCGGGTGGCGGGGATCGGGCAGCGGAACCTGGTGAAGGTGGCGACGGACGGCGACCGCGCGATGACGGGCGCGGCCCTGCAGGCAGCGATTGCGGCGGACCGCGCTGCGGGGCTGCATCCGGCGGGGGTGATCCTGTGCGCCGGGGGCACATCGGTAGGGGCCTTCGACCGCATCGCAGACTGCGTGGCCGTGGCCAAGGCCGAGGGCCTGCCGGTGCATGTCGACGCGGCCTGGGCGGGCAGCGCGATGATCTGCCCCGAGTTCCGCGATCTCTGGGCCGGGGTCGAGGGGGCCGATTCCATCGTCTTCAACCCGCACAAATGGCTTGGCGCGCAGTTCGACTGCTCCGTCCAGTTCCTGAAAGACCCGGGAGCGCAGGTGCGGACCCTTGGTCTGCGGCCGACCTATCTGGAGACGGCAGGACGCGAGGAGATCGTCAACTTCAACGAATGGACCGTGCCGCTTGGCCGCCGATTCCGGGCGTTGAAGCTGTGGTTTGTGTTGCGGGCCTACGGGCTGGACAACCTGCGGGGCCGGATCCGCAACCATGTCGCCTGGGCCAGGGCGGCACGGGATCAGCTGGCCGCCTTGCCGGGGATCGAGATCGTGACCGAGCCGCGCCTGTCGCTGTTCAGCTTTGCCCTGAAGGACGACGCGGCGACGGAAGACCTTCTGAACCGGATCAACGATGATAGCCGGATCTACCTGACCCAGACCCGGGTGGATGGCCGGTTTGCGATCCGGGTGCAGGTCGGATCGTTTGACTGTCGCGAAGAAGATGTCATGTTCATTGCAAAGACAGTTCAAGAAATGCTTGCATCATGTTCCTCCGTTCCCTTGCCGTCGCGCTGACGCTTGCCACGTCGGCCGCGGCCCAGACCTTTCCCGACCCTCTCTCCGATACTCTGTCCGACTTCGCCGATGTGCTGGACGCCACCGAAGAGGGTCGCATCACCCGGCTTCTGGCCGATACTCGCACCGCGACCGGGGTGCAGGTCGTCGTCGTCACCGTGCCGGGGCTGGACGCCTATGGCGCCGGGACCATGGGCATCGAAAGCTACGCCAAGGGCCTGTTCAATGCCTGGGGCGTCGGCGGGGCTGACCGGAACGACGGTATCCTCATGCTTCTGGACATCCAGGGGCGTGAGGCGCGGATCGCGCTGGGGGCAGGCTATGACCCGGTCTACGACGGCCGCGCCGCACGGGTCCTGTCGACCGCCGTCCTGCCCGCGCTGCGCGATGGCCAGATTGCCGGCGGGATCGAGGCCGGAATCGCCTCGGCCCGGGACCGGCTGATCGCGCCCTTCCTGGCAGGCCAGCCCGTGACCGTGACAGACGGGTTCCCCGAAGAGGCGGCGGACTCCCTTCTCACCCCGCTGCTCGCCTTTGGCGGGGTCGCCGCCGTCGCGGGCTTCGGCATCTGGCGCACGCGCCGCAACCGGGTCACCTGCCCGAACTGCGGAGCCGCGACCCTGGAACGCAGCCGCGAAATCATCGAGCGCCCGACCCGGTCCGAACCCGGGATGGGCTTGCAGCACCTGACCTGTTCCGCCTGCGGCTTCATCGACCGCAAGTCCTATCCGATCAGCTGGAATTCCAGCGAAGCCCGCCGCGACCGTGACCCGACGAAAGGCCGGAACGACCGTGGCGGCGGCGGAGGTGGCTTTGGCGGCGGACGGTCCTCGGGAGGGGGAGCGACAGGGAAATGGTAAATTCGCCAACGCGTTGTGCTGCGATCTTCGTCCTGATGTCCACACAAGCCGCCATAGCGCAAAGCCCGCGCGACCAGATGTTCCCAAACGCCGACAGCTGCTATGCCCGGGCCTACACCAAGGCTCATCTCGCCAAACATTCCGGGCAGCAGGTCGTCGGGATCTCGGTCAGTCGCACACGCGAGGTCGACGAGCCCTATCTTGGCCTATACCTGACCCTGCAACTGCGTGGTGTGCCTGGCGGCTTTCAGGCCTATGCGGCTTGCGAGAACGAGGCCGGTCACCTGTATTGCACGATGGAAGGGGATGCGGGCGGGTTCCAGATCGATCCGGCAGAAGACGGGGCGATCATTCTATCCGTGTCGAGCCTTGGGATGTCGTTCGAGAACGACAACGGCTTTGCCACGCTGGAGCGGTCAGAGGGCGACGACCGGTCCTTCCTGATGCGACCAGCGCTCTGTCACTAGGCGGGGCTTAAAGGCTGCGGCGCGGGGGGCATCCGCGCCGCAGAAGGTCAAGATCGTCGCGTCAGAAACGCATGCCGACCTTGGCCTTGACCGTGGTGGCGTCGAAGTCCACGCCGGAAGCATCGAAGTTGTCGAACTTGTGCTCGGTCACTTCCCCGCCGACCGTCCAGCGCTCGTTGACCGCGTAGTCGAAGCCCAGCCCGTAGACGAGGCCGTTGTCGCTCAGATCGACGCCGCCGACGGAGGCTTCGGCGCGCGCCGCACCCAGCGTCCCGTAGACCAGGCTGTTGCCGATCTCGCGGCCCGCGGTCAGTTTCAGCGCGAGCACGCTGTCCAGCTCGTCACCGTCCACGGCGCCAAGGCCGATGTTGTTCGCGTCGTAGGACAGTTCCGACCCGGCGACCCAGTTGCCGAGGTCCCAGCGATAGCCGGCGTGGACGCCACCGAACCAGTCGTTGCCGTCAAGGGCTGCGCCGTTCGAATCCACGTCGCCATAGCCGATCTGCGCGCCGACATAGGCACCAGTCCAGTCGAGGCCGGGGGCGACATAGGCGGTTTCAACGGGGGCGATGACCGGCTCTTCGGCCACGACGGTCGGCCCGCCGGCAAAGGCAGGGGCGGTCAGGGCGGCGGTCGCCACCAGTGCTGCGATAGTTTTCATTTCTGTCTCCTTGTTCTGGCCAACCTCAACGCGGCGCGCTTGCGTCGGTTCCGGGTGGCTCGAAGGAGGGAATGGGGACAGTTGCCGCCAAGGACAATGCCGCCTCACGACTGCTTGATGGACAGTGTTCCGGCTTGGCGGGGAAGCGCCGAGGAACCGGGACGCTTTGGGCACACCCCCGCCGGTTCCCTTGCGTCAGGTCGCCTTCAGGCCCGTTCGGCCAATTCCAGCCACTCGGTTTCCGCGGCCTCCAGGGCGGTCTGGCGTTCGGTCAGGGCCTCGGTCGCCTTGCGGAACTTCACCGGCTCGCGGGTGAAAAGCTCGGGGTCGGCGAGGAGTTGCGACAGCTTGCCGATCTCGGATTCCAGCCGCGCGATCAGGTCGGGCAGGTCCTCAAGTCGCTTCCGTTCGGTGAAGGACAGACCGCCCTTGGGCGCTTCCGACTTTGCGGTCGCAGGCACCGTTGCAGAGCGGGCCGATGGGCGTTCTGTCGCTTCAACCGGCTCGGGCCGTTGCGCCGCATAGTCGGACCAGCCGCCGGGATAGGCCTGCACCCTGCCCTCGCCCTCCATCGCAACGGTCGCCGTGGCCACGCGGTCGATGAAATCGCGGTCGTGGCTGACCAGAAGCACCGTCCCGTCGTAATCGCCCAGAATGTCCTGCAACAGGTCCAGCGTTTCCACGTCCAGATCGTTGGTCGGTTCGTCCAGGATCAAGAGGTTCGACGGCTGTGCCATCAGTTTCGCCAAGAGAAGCCGCGCGCGTTCGCCGCCCGAAAGGCTGCGCACCGGGGCGCGGGCCTGCGCTTCGTCAAAGAGGAAGTCCTTGAGGTAGGCGACGACATGCTTGGGCGTGCCCCGCACCATCACCTGATCCGACGCGCCCGAGACCCGCATCAGCGGATCGACCGTCAGGTTGTCCCAGAGGCTTGCCTCAAGGTCGAGGCGCGTGCGGGTCTGGTCGAAAACCGCGATCTCCAGGTTGGTGCCAAGTGTCACCGTTCCGGAATTAGGTTGAACTTCGCCGGTCAACATCTTGAGAAGTGTGGTCTTTCCAACCCCGTTCGGTCCCACGAATGCCACCCGGTCGCCGCGCAGCACGCGCAGATCGAAGCCCTTGACGATGGTCTTGTCGCCATAGGCCTTGGTCAGCCCGACCGCTTCGATGACTTTCTTGCCCGAGGTCGGACCGCTGTCGAGCGCGAAGGCCGCCGTCCCCTGCCGCCGGATCTGTGCCTTCCGCTCTGCCCGAAGGGCCTGCAGCGCGCGGACCCGGCCTTGGTTGCGTTTCCGCCGCGCGCTGATGCCTTCCACCGCCCATTTCGCCTCGTGCTTGATCTTGCGGTCCAGCTTGTGGCGTGCCTCGTCCTCCTCGGCCCAGACGGTTTCCCGCCACTCCTCGAACCCCTCGAATCCTGCATCCCGGCGGCGCACTTCGCCCCGGTCGATCCAGAGCGTCGCCTTGGACAAGGCGCGCAGGAAGGCGCGGTCGTGGGAGATCAGGACAAAGGCTGTGCGCGTAGTCGAAAGCTCGGCCTCCAGCCACTCGATGGCCTGGATGTCCAGGTGGTTGGTCGGTTCGTCCAGCAGCATCAACTCCGGCGCCTCGGCCAGAAGCTTGGCCAGCGCCGCCCGCCGCCGTTCGCCGCCAGAGGCGGTGGCCACCGGGGTCGCCGGATTGAACTTCAGCCCCTCGGCCACGACAGCAAGCCGGTAATCCTGCCCCTCGGGCAGGTTCGAGGCCGCGAAATCACCCAGGGTGGCAAAGCGGGACAGGTCGGGCTCCTGCTCCATGTAGCCCACGGTCACGCCGGGCGGCACGGTTCGGGTGCCCCGGTCGGCCTCGACCAGCCCGGCCATCACCTTCATCAGCGTCGACTTGCCCGACCCGTTCCGCCCGACCAGCGCGATGCGGTCGCCGGGCTGGACAGTCAGCGAAAGGTCGTCGAACACCGGGTTGCCGCCGAAGGTCAGCGAGATGCCGGAAAGCTGAAGAAGGGGTGCGCGTGCCATGTGGGCGAGGTAGAGGGGGATTTGACCGGCGTCAACGTCTGGCCCACGCAGGTCTGGCATCGTCGCGGCAAAGGAGAGACGCATGGCACCCCTGGATGGCATCCTGATCCTCGACCTGACACATGTGCTGGCGGGCCCGTTCTGCACCCAGACGCTTCAGGACCTCGGCGCGCGGGTCATCAAGGTGGAACGGCCGGGCACGGGCGACGACACCCGCGCCTTCCCGCCGTTCCTTCAGGGCGAAAGCGCCTATTTCGCGACCCTGAACGCAGGCAAGCAGTCCATCGCTCTGGACCTGAAGGCGGATGCCGACCGGGCGATCCTTGACCGGCTGGTGGCGCGGGCCGATGTGCTGGTGGAAAACTACCGCCCCGGCGTGATGGCGAGGCTGGGCTATGGCTGGGAGGCGCTGCACACAAAGCACCCGCGCCTGATCTACGCCGCCGTCTCGGGCTTTGGCCAGACCGGGCCCGATGCACAGAAGCCCGCCTATGACATGGTGGTGCAGGCGCGCGGCGGGGTGATGTCTATCACGGGTGAGACCGGGGGGCCACCGGTGCGGGTCGGCGCCTCGATCGGCGACATCGTCGCGGGGATGTATCTGGCGCAAGGCATCCTCGCCGCGCTTTACCAGCGCGAACGGACCGGCGAGGGTGCTCTCATTGATGTCGCAATGCTGGATGCGCAACTGGCGATCCAGGAACACGGGCTTGCCATCGCCGCAGCCACCGGGGTCGCCCCCGGCCCGACCGGAGCGCGCCATCCCACGATCACCCCCTTCGCCACCTTCCGTGCGGCGGACGGCTTCGTGGTGATAGCGGCGGGCAATGACGCGATGTTCGGCAGGCTTTGCGATGTCTTGGGCCTGACCCTCGCCACCGATCCCCGTTTCGCCACCAACGCCGCGCGCTGCGAGAACCACGCGCTGCTGAAACGGCTGATTGAGACGGTGACACTGGGCCAGCCCGTCGCGCATTGGCTGGAGGTGCTGGACAAGGCGGGCCTGCCCACTGCCCGGGTGCAGGACATGGTCGAGGTTCTGGCCGACCCGCAACTGCGCGCCCGGAACATGATCCTGCCCGTGACGCCGCATGCAGGAGGCCCCGCCTTCACCGCACCCGGCAACCCGATCAAGATCTCCACCCTGCCCGACCAGACCGCCCTGCCCCCGGCGCCACGGCTCGACGGAGACCGGGAGGCGATCCTGGCCTGGCTGGACCAAGGCTAGGCCGGGGATACTTGCCGAAGTGAAAGCCGATTTGCGCAATCGCGGCAAGGTGATAGGACTGCGCCATGCCGTTCCGCACCCTTGACGCCGCAAAGATCCTGACCACCGCCGAGCGGCTGGAAACGCGCATCCGCGAGCGGTTTCCGGACCGGGGTCTGGCGCAGGTCGCAAGCGAAGTGTCGGCGCAGGCCCGGGCAATTCGGACCGAGGTCGAGATTCTGACCCCGCCGATCTGGTGGCTGCGCGGCCTTGTCGCGATGGTGGTTCTTGCAGGGGCGGCGGTGTTCCTCTGGGTCGGGTCGATCCTGCCGCTGCGGGATGTGGGCCAGGATGCCATCGGCTCGGTCGAGGGGATCGAGGCGGCGATCAACACAGCCCTTCTTGCCGGGCTGGGCCTGGTCGCGCTGGTCCGGCTGGAAGCGCGGGTCAAGCGGCAGCGGGTGGCGCGCGGACTGCATGGGCTGCGGTCGATCATCCACGTCATCGACATGCACCAGTTGACCAAGGACCCGGTGACGCTGTCTCCCGACTTCACGCCGACCGAGACCTCGCCCGCCCGCGACCTGACGGCGGTCGAGATGTCGCGCTACCTCGACTATTGCTCCGAGCTTCTGGCGCTGACCGGCAAGCTGGCCGCGCTCTATTCCCAGGCGGTGCCGGATGAGGGGGTGGCACAGGCAGTGACGGACATCGAGCTGCTGGGGTCGAGCCTCTCGCGCAAGATCTGGCAGAAGATCGGCCTGATCGATGCCGTGCCCCGGCCACGCGCCCGGAAGGGGGAATGACGGAATGACGCCGTCACTTGCCGCATTCCAGCATTGCAGCCGCCGCGCGCCAGACTAGAACCGGGACAGCATGACGAGGCCGGCCGCCATCAGCATCGACGCGCAGGACTGCGCCCCCGCCCGCTGGGACGACCCGGCGCGCGGCACGCTGTCGTGGCGGACGCTCGTCTCGGGAGAGGTGACGCCCACCGATGCGCTGGTCTGCGGCATTGCCGAAATGCAGCCAGGCGAAACCTTTGCGCTGCACCGTCATGCCGAACCCGAGGTCTATTTCGGGATTGAGGGAGAAGGGATCGTGCTGATCGACGGTGTTCCCCACCGGCTCGCACCGGGCATCGCCCTTTACATCCCCGGGATGGCCGAGCATGGCGTTCCGGTGGCGACCCAATCCTTGCGCTGGTTCTACACCTTCGCCCGCGACCGCTTTGACCAGATCCAGTACCACTTCACCCACGAAGACCCCGCCGGGGCGCCAAGGCCGGAAAGACAGCCGACATGACTGACGACGCACTCGTGATCTTCACCCCCTCGGGCAAGCGGGGACGGTTTGCGCTGGGGACGCCGGTCCTGACCGCCGCGCGGCAGCTCGGGGTGGACCTCGATTCAGTCTGCGGCGGGCGCGGTATCTGTTCAAAGTGCCAGATCACCCCGGGCTATGGCGAGTTTCCCAAGCACGGCGTGACCGTGGCCGAAGACGCGTTATCGGAGTGGAACGCGGTCGAGGACCGCTACAAGCGCATCCGCGGCCTGATCGACGGGCGCCGTTTGGGCTGTCAGGCCAAGGTCATGGGCGACGTCGTGATCGACGTGCCGCCCGAATCCCAGGTCCACAAGCAGGTCGTCCGCAAGCGCGTCGAGGCGCGGGAAATCCGGATGGACCCGTCCGTGCATCTGCATTTCGTCGAGGTGGCCGAACCCGACATGCACGACCCCTCGGGCGATCTGGAACGCCTGTCGGACGCGCTGCGGGATCAGTGGGGCTTTCAGGACGTAACCATCGACCTGCCCGTCCTGACCATGCTGCAACCCATCCTGCGCAAGGGCGAGTGGAAGGTCACCGTGGCCTTGCACCAGGTGGCCGCGACCGACACGCCCCGGATCATGCATGTCTGGCCCGGGCTTTACGAGGACACGATCTATGGCGTGGCCGTGGATCTGGGGTCCACCACCATCGCCGGGCATCTGTGCGATCTGCGGTCCGGGGCGGTTGTCGCCTCTTCCGGCCTGATGAACCCGCAGATCCGCTTTGGCGAAGACCTGATGAGCCGGGTCAGCTATTCGATGATGAACCCGTCGGGCGCGGCTGAAATGACCGCAGCGGTGCGCACGGCGATGAACACCCTCTTCGGCCAGCTGTGCGACGAGGCGAAGGTCGACCGGGGCCTGATCATGGATTCGGTCTTTGTCTGCAATCCGGTGATGCACCACCTGTTCCTCGGGATAGACCCCTACGAACTGGGCCAGGCCCCCTTTGCGCTTGCCACCTCGAACGCGCTCCGCCTGACCGCGCGCGATCTTGATCTGCAACTCCACCCCGCCGCGCGGGTCTACCTTCTGCCCTGCATCGCGGGCCATGTGGGCGCGGACGCTGCTGCCGTCGCGCTGTCCGAAGCCCCCGACAAGTCCGAGGATCTGATGCTGGTCGTCGACGTCGGCACCAATGCCGAAATCCTGCTGGGCAACACGACCAAGGTCCTTGCCTGTTCCTCGCCCACTGGCCCAGCCTTTGAAGGCGCACAGATTTCATCGGGCCAGCGCGCCGCACCCGGCGCGATCGAGCGGGTGGAGATCGATCCCCTGACCAAGGAACCCCGGTTCAAGGTCATCGGCAGCGATCTGTGGTCCGACGATCCGGGCTTTGCCACCGCCACCGCCACAACGGGCGTCACCGGCATCTGCGGGTCGGGCATCATCGAGATGGTCGCCGAGATGCGCCTTGCAGGGATCGTCGATGCCCAAGGCCTGATCGGCAGCCCCGAACAGACCGGGTCGGATCGGCTGTTCCTCGACGGGCGGACCTACAGCTACCTCGTCCACGACGGCAGCGCCGAAGGTGGGCCGAAGATCACCGTGACGAACCGCGACATCCGCGAGATCCAGATGGCGAAGGCCGCACTCTATTCCGGTGCGCGCCTGCTCATGGACAAGTTCGGCGTCGACACCGTGGACCGGATCATCCTGGCCGGGGCCTTTGGCGCACATATCAGCCCCAAGCACGCGATGGTGCTGGGGATGATCCCGGACGCGCCGCTGGCCAAGGTGTCCTCCGCCGGGAACGCCGCGGGGACCGGGGCGCGGATCGCGCTTCTGAACCGCGCCGCCCGGGCCGAGATCGAGGCGACCGTCCGCGACATCCACAAGATCGAGACCGCCATCGAACCGCGCTTCCAGGAGCATTTCGTCAACGCCTCTGCCATCCCGAATGCGGTGGAAGCCTTCCCGAA
Organism: Rhodobacter sp. SY28-1; assembly: GCF_005222785.1. Classification (GTDB taxonomy): domain Bacteria; phylum Pseudomonadota; class Alphaproteobacteria; order Rhodobacterales; family Rhodobacteraceae; genus Tabrizicola. The sequence goes on from NZ_STGH01000003.1 coordinate 566,510, forward strand.
CCTCCTTGGCATCGTCACTCTGCCGGATGTGAATTTCAACACCAAGACGGCGGGTGATGACGGCGGGCGCAGGCGTCGGCGGGGCTAGGCCATTCCGGCGAAGCCCTTGCGCAGGGCCGCAAAATCCGTAACGTCGCGGCATGGATGATCCTGTCGCCAGCTTGATCGCACAATGCGCCGCTGCAGACCGTGCGGCCTTTCGCGCGCTTTATCGCGACACCTCGGCGAAACTCATGGGCGTTCTGCTCCGTATGTTGAAGGAACGCGCAGAGGCGGAGGATGCCTTGCAGGAAGTCTACACACGGGTCTGGGTGCGCGCGGGTCGATACGATCCGGCGAAAGGCCGGGGCATGACCTGGCTGATCGCCATTGCCCGCAACCTTGCCATCGACCGCCTGCGCGCCCGGCCCGAAGCGACCTCGGACGATGGCCTCGACACCGTCCAGGACAGTGCCCCGCGCGCCGAAACCCGGCTGATCGCGCAGGGCGAGGCGCGGCGGATGGCCGACTGCTTTGCCACGCTGGAACCCGACCGCGCCGATGCGGTGCGCGGCGCCTATCTGAACGGGCAGTCCTACATCGAACTGGCCGAACGCCATGCCGTGCCCCTGAACACCATGCGCACCTGGCTGCGGCGGAGCCTCCTCAAGCTGAAGGAGTGTCTCGACCAATGACAGACACTCCGCTTACCCCTGATGAGGCCGATGACGCTCTGGCGGCCGAATATGTGCTGGGCGTCCTGAGCCTGTCAGAACGTGCCGAGGCCGAGGCGCGAGCCAAGCGCGACACCGGCTTTGCCGCGCGGGTGACCGCCTGGGAAAATCGCATGGCCGGGATGAACGATGATTTCGCCGAGATTCCGGCCCCGGACCTCTTGCCGAAGATCGAGGCCCGGCTCTTCCCCAAGGCTGACACCCCTGCCCCGGCTCGCCGCGGGTTCGGGCTGAACTTCGGCTGGCTCTCCGGCGCGGCCGTTGCCGCCGTCCTGGTGCTGGCCACCGTGGCCACGCTGGCCCCGCCGCGGCAGGACCCGCTGGTCACGCTGGCGACCGCCGACCAGCGCCTGTCCTACCAGGTCACCCATTTCGGCGACACCCTGCAGGTGACGCGCGTTGCGGGCGCGCCTGCTGTCTCCGGCCAGGTGCACCAACTGTGGATCATCGCCCCCGGTGCCAGCCCGGTTTCCCTGGGCCTGCTGGAAGACCGCCCGCTGGTCATCGACTATCCGGTGCCGCCCGAAGGCTTTGTCTTCGCCGTCTCGATCGAGCCGGAAGGCGGCTCTCCAACCGGCCTGCCGACCGGCCCGGTGATCCTGACGGCGATCGTCGGGCAGGATGCCTGATCACGAAGCCGTGAGGCCGAACAGCGTCTGAAACTTCCCCAGGAACGCCCCCGTTCCTTCGGGTGTGAGGCGGGAATGACCCCGCTCCTCTAACCCCAAAGGGAGACAGACATGAAATCCTTCAAACTGGCCACCGCGATCCTGGCCCTGACCACCGGCATGGCGCTGGCCGAAAACCCGATGGTGGGCGGCGCGCCGATGTATGAAGACAAGAACATCGTTGAGAACGCGGTGAACTCGAAGGACCACACCACCCTCGTCGCCGCCGTTCAGGCCGCGGGCCTGGTGGAAACCCTGCAGGGCGAAGGCCCCTTCACCGTCTTCGCGCCGACGAACGACGCCTTCGCCAAGCTACCCGCGGGCACGGTGGAAACCCTGCTCAAGCCTGAAAATAAGGACCAGCTGACCAAGATCCTGACCTGCCACGTCGTGGCGGCGAACGCGATGGCGGCGGACATCAACAAGATGGTCGCTGACGATGGCGGCATGCACACCGTGACGACCGTGGGCGGCTGCGAGTTCACCGCGATGGTCGAGGACGGGATGGTCAAGATCAAGGACGGCCAGGGCAACGTCGCCACCGTCACCATCGCCGACGTCAAGCAGTCGAACGGCGTGATCCATGTGATCGACACCGTGCTTCTTCCGGCGATGTAACTCCCTTCGCCGGGTCCCTGTCGTCCGGGCTGGTCACTCATCCCGGGCGGCAGGGTGCGGACGGGCGGCCCAAGGCACATTGTCCCCTTGCCTTGGCCCGACCCTTCTCGGGTCCCCGGGTTCGTCCCGGGGGCCCGATTGCAGTCTTACACGCTCTGGTTGACCTGCGGGCAGACGCTGGCCTAGGCTCTCGCCAAAGTCATTTCCAGCCGGAGCCATTCCATGCGCCTTGCCGTTTTCCTTCGTGGTCTTGTTGTCGCCCAGGCGATCTTCGCCACACCGCTTCTGGCCGAGGGCCGGTCGATCATCGTGCTGGACGCTTCGGGGTCGATGTGGGGCCAGATCGACGGCCGCGCCAAGCTGGAAATCGCGCGCGAGGCGCTGGGGGCGGTCCTGTCCGAAATGCCACCCGAGGCGGAACTGGGGCTGATGGCATATGGTCACCGCGAAAAGGGCTCGTGCAGCGACATCGAACTGGTCGTTCCCCCGGCCACGGGCACGGCGCAGGCGATCACCGATGCGGCGAATGCGATGAAATTCCTGGGCAAGACGCCCCTCACCGAAGCCGTGCGCCAGGCCGCATCCGAACTGAAATCGACCGAGGCGAAGGCCACAGTGATCCTGATCACCGACGGGATCGAAACCTGCGAGGCCGACCCCTGTGCGCTCGGGGCGGAACTTGAAGCTTCGGGCGTCGATTTCACCGCGCATGTCGTGGGCTTCGGCCTGACCGCCGAGGAAGGCGCCACCGTGGCCTGCCTGGCCGAGAATACCGGGGGCAGGTATATCGAGGCCAAGGATGCGGGCAGCCTGGTCGATGCGCTGAAGACCACGGTTGTCGTGGCCGAGCCGGAACCAGAACCGGCACCTGTGCCGGAACCCGAACCCGCGCCCGCCGCATTGGCGGAAAATGTCGACCCGGCAGCCTATCTGGTCGAAGGTGGCGCCGAGCTTGACGACCGCATCATCCGCGACGTGGTGTTCAGCTTTGCCCCGCTTGGCGCCGACGGCCAGCCCGCGGGCGATACGACGACGATCTACGGCACCACCAAGGGCAGCCTTGCGCCCGGCAGGTACCGGATGGTGACCGAACTGCACAAGGCGCGGGTCGAGCAGGATGTCGAGATCGGCCCGGCAACCGACCTGTCCGCTCCGGTGGCCGTGCTGGATGCGGGCGTCCTGAACCTGACACTGCGCGCCGCGCCCGGGGCCGATCCAGACCCGGATGCCTTCTGGGAACTGCGCGGCGCGGAGGAATTGTATGAATCCGGCTACGGCCAGACCTACCGCGTCTTCCCGTCGGGCGAGCATGCGCTGAAGGTCGTTCTCGGCTCGGCAGAGGTGAACCAGTCCGTGGTGATCGACGCAGGCCAGGTCACCGATCTTGATCTGGTGATCGGGGTGGGGCTGGCGGCGGTCGAGGCCACCTATTCGGACAGCGTCAAGGTCGAGGGCGGCGATCATTTCGTCGAGATCTTCGAAGCCAAGAAGGACATCGACGGCAACCGCAAATCGGTCGGCTACTCCTACGGCACGGGCGCGACCTTCGACCTGCCAGCAGGCGATTACGTCGCCGTCGTCTCGCTGGGCGCGGCCCAGGTGGAGGTACCGTTTTCCATCAAGGTCGGCGAACGGACCGACATCGTCGCGCCCCTGAACGCAGGCGTTGCCGCCTTCACCTCGCCCACCGACGAGTTCATCGAGGTCCTCGCTGCCAAACCTGACATCAATGGCAACCGCGCTTCGTTCGGCTATGGCTACGGGCCAGCCTGGGAGACCACGCTTCCGGCGGGCGACTATGTCGTGAAGCTGTCGAAAGAGGACAAGTCCTCGGAGACCCCGCTGACAGTCAAGGCGGGCGAACGCAGCGAAGTGGCGCTTGCGCTGCCCTGATCCCCAGCCGAATGCCCGATGTGCCAAGAAGAAGGCCGCCCGAAGGGGCGGCCTTTGTGTCAGATCACTCGGCGGCTTCCTGCGGCGGCTCGCCATCGGACTTGCCTTCGCCCTTGGGCTTGCGCGGCCCACGCGGACGCCGCGCCGGGCGGTCCTCACGCGGTCCGGCCTCACGCGGGGCGGCTTCGGCGACGGGCTCCGGCTCCGGCTCCGTCCGGGGCCGCGCGCCGGATTCCGGCGTCTCGATCAGGCCGGTATCATCCCCGGCCTCAAGGTCGATCACATCGGCAATGACCGGCTGGTCTTCCGACCCCAGGTCCCGCTCGGCCCGGAAGTCGCGGTTGTAGTCGCGCCGTTCGCCCCGGTCCCCACGATCGTTGCGGTCGCCACGCTCGCCCCGGTCCTGCCGGTCACCGCGCGGCTGGCCCTGCTGGCCGCCCTGCTGTCCGTGCTGACCGCCCTGACCACCCTGGCCGCCATTCTGGTTGCCGTTCTGGCCGCCATTCTGCTGATACTGCTGCTGACGCGCCTCCTGCTCGGCCGCCATTTCCTTCATCGCCTCGGCCAGCATCCGGGTGTAATGCTCGGCGTGCTGCAGGAAGTTCTCGGCCGCCACGCGGTCGTTCGACAACTGCGCGTCGCGCGCCAGCATCTGGTATTTCTCGATGATCTGCTGCGGCGTGCCGCGCACCTTGCCCTCGGGACCGGAACTGTCGAATACGCGGTTGACGATATTGCCGAGGGTGCGCGGGCGGTTCTGGTTCGAACGCGAGCGTTTCTTGGAAGAGCGCATCTTGACCTTATGATGGCTTTGACCCGCGGCCGCCGCCCCCAACGGGCAGCTGTTCATCAACACGCGCGGTCTGGCATGGCGCAAGGGCAGGTGCAATCCCGTCCCATGCAAGGGTCAGTAATCACAGGGAACGCAGCCTGACAAGCGCAAATTATGCAAGACCGGCGTTTTTGGGCGGGCTCAGGCGCAGCCGCAACTGTCCCCGCCGGGCTTCACCGCCGCCACCACCCGGTCGCGACCGTCCATGTCGGGCAATACGCGGACCTGCTCCAGCCCGGCCCTGGTGAACAGCGCGGACACTGCCGCCCCTTGCGAGGGACCGATCTCGACCAAGAGCCGCCCCCCCGGCATCAGCCGCGCCGGGGCATCGCGCGCGATGATCCGGTAGGGCTCCAGCCCGTCGCCGCCGGGGGTCAGCGCCAGATGCGGCTCCCAGTCGCGCACTTCGGGTGCCAGCTCCGGCATTTCCTCCGCCGCGATATAGGGCGGGTTCGACACGATCAGGTCATAGGCCCCGGTGACGCTCGCAAACCAGTCGGACTTGCGAAACCGCGCCCGCGCCTCCAGCCCCAGGTCGCGGGTATTGCCAACCGCCACCTGCAAGGCCGCATCCGAGATGTCAGTCCCCAGCCCGCGCGCCATCGGCATGTTCTTGAGACAGGACAGAAGGATGCAGCCCGTGCCGGTGCCAAGATCCAGCATCTTCAGGAACGGCTGCGACAGGGCCTCGGCCACCAGCGTCTCGGTTTCGGGGCGCGGGTCCAGTGTGTCGCGCGTCACGCGAAAGGACTGACCCCAGAACAGCCTCCGCCCGGTGATCTGCGCCACCGGCTGCCGCGCCAGACGGGCCTGCAGCGCCGCTTCATACAGGGCTTCCTGCGGCCCCGTCATCTCGTCGGGCAGCTTCAGCGTAAGACGGTCGTGACCGATGCCCAAGGCATGGGCCAGCAGCACCCGCGCATCTCGCGACCCGTCCGCGATCCCGGCCTCCTGCAGCAAGGGGATCGCCCGGCGCAGCGCGTCCGATGCCTTCATCCCTCCATCTCCGCCAGCCGCTCGGCCTGGTCATGCGCCACCAGCGCGTCGATGATCTCGGTCAGATCGCCGCCCATGATCTGCGGCAGCGCGTAAAGCGTCAGGTTGATCCGGTGGTCCGTCATCCTCCCTTGCGGGAAGTTGTAGGTGCGGATGCGTTCGCTGCGATCGCCCGAGCCGACCTGGCTTTTCCGGTCCGCCGCGCGTTCCGAATGCAGCCGCTCGCGTTCCGCCTCATAGAGCCGCGACCGCAAGACCTGCATCGCGATCTCGCGGTTGCGGTGCTGCGACTTCTCGGAACTCGTCACCACGATCCCGGTCGGCAGGTGGGTGATCCGCACCGCCGAATCCGTCGTGTTGACATGCTGCCCGCCCGCGCCGGAAGACCGCATCGTGTCGATCCGGATGTCGCTGGCCGGTATGCTGATCTCGACCTCATCCGCCTCGGGCAGTACCGCCACCGTCGCCGCGCTGGTATGAATGCGCCCCTGCGCCTCGGTCTCGGGCACGCGCTGCACCCGGTGCACGCCGCTTTCATATTTCAGCCGGGCAAAGACGCCTTCGCCCTGCACATGGGCCGAGAATTCCTTGAGCCCCCCGACATCCCCCGCCTGTTCGCTGATGATCTCGAAGGTCCAGCCCATCTTCTCGGCATAGCGCTGGTACATCCGCGCCAGGTCGCCCGCGAAAAGCGCCGCCTCGTCGCCCCCGGTCCCGGGCCGGATCTCGATGATCGCCGGCCGCGCGTCGGCGGCATCCTTCGGCAGAAGCGCCAGCCGCAGGGCCTGCTCCATCTCGGGGATGCGGGCCTTCAGCCGGGGCAGTTCCTCCTCGGCCAGCGCCTTCATTTCGGGATCGGCCAGCATGGCCTCGGCCTCGGCCAGGTCGTCCAGCGACTGGCGATAGGCGCGGATTTCGTCCACGACCGGCTTCAGGTCGGTATATTCCTTGGAAATCTTCGCAATCTCGGCCGGGGCCGCCGATCCGGCGTTCAGCTGTGCTTCAAGAAACTCGAAGCGTTCGGTGATCTGCGCAAGCTTGTCCAAGGGTACCATGGCCGGGGTTTCGCCCGGAACCTGCCAAGGGTCAAGGGGCAACCCGCCCTGCTTTCCCTTCGCCAAATATCCCCGCGCAGAGCGCAGTCCCGAGCGCTTTGTGTCCTTCACACAAAAGCGCGAGACAAAAGACTTGCGGCCCTTGCCGCTCAATCTGAAAACCGTCCGAACCCGGCTAGAAACCGGTCATCTCCGGCGGTTCGTTCAGACCCAGCAGCTCCTGCACCCAGCCGCCAATCCGCCGGGCGTTCACGCCCCAGTCGTTCGACCCGAACCGCTGCCGCCCGGCGATGCAAAGGCCCGGCCCCTCCATCACCTGCGCGGTCGTATAGTCAGGGTAACCCATCAGGCCCGACCGCGTGACCCAGGTGATCCGCCCTTCGTCTGGGGACCCCGCCAGCCGCACTGTCCGCGGCGTCGCCAGGGCAATCGCGTCGAGCTTCTCCAGCAGCGCCTTCGGGTCGCCCTGGATCGGACCATAACGGTTGTCGGGCCGGATGCAGAAGACATGCGCATGGGCGGGCAGACCGCCCGCCGCAAGGTCGACATGCCACGCCTTGGGGTCCGACGGCGCAAGGCGGATGTAGGCGATCCCCCCTGCCCCGGCGACCAGAAGCAACCCCAGCAGCCAGCCCGACATCCGCATGTCCCTACCTTTGCGTCCGCGCCCAGTGGTAAAGGCAGATCAGCTCGTAGGCGACATGCGCCCCGGCGATCGCCGTGGCTCCCGTGGTATCATAGGGTGGCGAGACTTCCACCACATCCCCGCCGACCAGGTTGATCCCGGCAAGATCGCGCAGGATCGCCGCCACCTGCCAACTGGAAAGCCCGCCCCAGACCGGCGTGCCGGTACCGGGCGCGAAGGCAGGGTCGAGGGCATCGATGTCGAAGGTCAGGTAGGTGGGCCGGTCGCCGACGATGCCCTTCACCGTCTCCACGACGCGGGAAACGCCCCATTCATGCGCCTCGCGCGCGGTGATGACGTTGACGCCCAGATAGTCCTCGGTCGTCGTGCGGATGCCAATCTGGACCGAGCGTTTCGGGTCCACCAGCCCAGCCTTGACCGACTTGTAGAACATCGTCCCGTGGTCGATCCGGTTCGGGTTGTCGTCGGGCCACAGGTCGGAATGGGCATCGAAGTGGATCATCGAGAGGGGACCGAACTTTTCGGCGTAGGCCTTCAGGATGGGATAGGTGATAAAGTGATCCCCACCCAAAGTCACCGTCCCCGCCCCCGCCGTCAGGATGGTGCGGATGTGGTTCGTCAGGGTCTCGGGAAACTCCGGCACGTTGGCATAGTCAAAGGCCACATCACCGTAGTCAATGATCGACAGGTCCTCCAGCGGGTCCGTCCCCCAGCCCGGCGGCGGGTCGTAGGGCATCAGGCTCGATGCCTCGCGGATTGCGCGGGGACCAAAGCGGGTGCCGGCGCGGTGGCTGACCGCCTGGTCGAACGGCACCCCGGTGATCGCCAGATCGACCCCGGTCAGGTCCTTGGTATAGGTCCGGCGCAGAAAGCTGGTCGCGCCGCCGAAGGCGTTTTCAAAGGAATAGCCCCGGTTGGAATTCCGGGTGAACGCAGTGTCGACCTGCGTCTTTGCGTCTTCAAGTGCCATGAGATGTCTCGGGTCTGTCGGCGCAGTCGTTCAGCGGAGACGCGCGGATCCGGTCCGGGCAGGAAACCCGCGCCCGGACCGCTTGTCAAGGGTTTGATCAAATCACCCGATCCTGTGGCCTTCCCGCACCAGCTCGTCGGTGACCTTGCGGATCGCCTTCTCCAGCACCTCAACCACGAAATCGACCTGATCCATGCTGATCGTCAGCGGCGGCGACATCACGTTCAGATGCCCGATGGGCCGCACCATCAGCCCCATCGCCTCGGCCGCGTCGCTGATCCGTTTCGATTCATTCACCCCGTCCGGCAACGGCTCCTTGGTCAGCTTCGAGGCCACATTCTCCACGCAGACCATCAGCCTCCGCCCGCGGACCTGTCCGACCAGCGGCAGCGCCTCCAGCCCCTTCAGCCGGTCCAGGAAATAGTCCCCGACCGTGGCCGCGTTCTCCAGAAGACCCTCGCGCTCGATGATCTCGATCGACTTCAGCGCCGCCGCGCAGCTGACCGGATGCCCCGAATAGGTGAAACCGGAGGTGAACCACCGCTCCCCTTTCGCCGCCATCACGTCCCAGATCCGATCCGAGAAGATCAGCGCCCCCAGCGGCAGGTAGCCCGAGGTCAGCCCCTTGGCACAGGTGATCATGTCGGGGACCACGCCGAATTCATCCTCGGATGCGAACCAGTGCCCCAGCCGCCCGAATGCCGTCACCACCTCGTCGGCGATGAACAGGATGTCGTGGCGCTGGCAGACCTCCCACATCCGGCGCAGATAGCCTTCCGGGGGCACGATCACCCCGCCACTGGCCTGGATCGGTTCCGCGATGAACCCGCCGATCCGGTCTGCGCCCACCCGCGCGATCAGGTCCTCGAACTCCGCCACCAGCCAGTCACAGAACTGTGCCTCACTCATCCCCTCCGGCCGGCGATAGGGGTTCGGCGGGGTCAGGTGGTGGATGCCGTCCTCCTTGTAGCGAAACTCGGCCACCCGGTCGCCCGGCCGCTTGCCCACTGATTGCGACAGATAGGTCGAGCCATGGTAGGAATGATCCCGCGCGACGATGTCGGTCTTCTCGGGCCGACCCATGCAGGTCTGATAATACCAGACCATCCGCACGGCAGTATCCACCGCGGTCGAGCCACCAGTCGTCAGATGCACCCGGTTCAGATCGCCCGGCGCCAGCGCGGCCAGCTTCGCGCCCAGAAGCGCCGCAGGCTCGTTCGTCACATCGACGAAGCTGTTGGCAAAGGCCAGCCGCTCAACCTGGGCTGCAATCGCCTGCGCCATGTCCTTGCGGCCCAGTCCGACGTTGGTGCACCACATGCCGCCCACGGCATCCAGATACTGCCGCCCCTCGGTGTCCCAGAGATAACAGCCCTCCCCCCGGCTCATCACCAAACTCCCCTCTCGCTCGAAGGGGCCAAAGTTCGTCCAGGGGTGCAGAGCGTGGCTCCGGTCCATCTCCCAAAGCGAATTCGGGGTGGGCCGTGCCAGGGCCATGGGGGCGGTCATGTCAGGTCTCCGTTGTTGAATGACACAAATGGATAACAACGGCAGACTAGCAGTTTGATCAAAATCCGGCCAGCCCCCTGGCATGTCCAAAGGTTGGGGGTCACCCAGATATGGTGTCCAAAGGTTGATCCGACCCCCATTAGGACCGGATGGCCGGGCTCAGGGCGCGCCGTGCTGATTCGGGGCCCGGCCTAGAACAGCTTCTGCTGCGCCTTCCTGACGCTGAAACCATGCCCCTCGGCGTTGGTGCAGGTCACGCCGGTCTTGGCCGACACGCAGGATATCCCGCCAAGGCTCACGGCCTGGCCATAGGGCAGCACGAAGTTCCCGGGGTCGATCATCGTGTCGCCGACGCAGCCCAGGACCCCCGGACCATAAGCCCCCACCACAAAGGCCATGCCCCAATCCAGATCACAACCCGCAGGCCGCCGGGTGTAGGACGGCGTATAGTCCCGCAGATCGCAGCGGGCTTCGGCAGAGCCGCTCCAGGTGTAGATCGAACAATGGATGTTCCCGGTCGGCGACTGGAACCCGATATAGTCCTGCGCGGCGGCGGGGCCGGACAGAAGCGCAAAGGCGGCAAGGGCAAGTCGGACTTTCAAAATCATCTCCCTTCATGACATGGTCCGGCGGGGTCGTGACCATGGCCCCAGCCTCAATCCCTGCATGAGGTGCGAAGATGCCCTCCGTCGTCAAGGCTGCCGTTGCCTATGTCGTCCCGGTCTTCGCGGTGGCCTTCCTGCTTGGCGCGCTGCGCGTCACGCTGGTCGCACCGGTGACCGGCCCGCTTTTCGCCGTGGCATTGGAGGTGCCAGTGGTCCTTCTGCTCTCCTGGGCCGTGGCGGGCCGCGTCCTGGCGCGCTGGCCCCTGCCCCGGACCCCGCGCCTTGCGATGGGCGCTCTTGCCTTCGCGCTTCTCATGCTGGCCGAATTCGCCACAGCGCTAGGCTTCGGCCAGACCCCGACCGCGTTCCTTGCCGCCATGAACACGCCAGCCGGAGCCCTGGGCCTTGCCGGTCAGATCGGCTTTGGCTTGATCCCCGTTCTTCGCCGCTAGGCCAGGGGCTGCGCCCGTTCGACCAGCCGGGCGAAGAAGCTTGCCCCGATGGGGGCCGCCTCGTCGTTGAAATCGAAGGCCGGATGGTGCAGCCCCGCCCCCGGCCCCGTGCCCAGGAACAGATAGGCCCCGGGTCGCGCCTCCAGCATATAGCTGAAATCCTCCGACCCCATCTCGCGCCCGGCGCGGGCGTCGACCGCATCCTCGCCCGACACTTCCCGCGCGACTTCGGCGGCGAAATCCGCTTCGTCCTCGTGGTTGATCGTCGCCGGATAACCCCAGTCATAGCTGATCTCGGCCTTGACCCCATAGGCCGTGGCATGCCCCTCGACAATCTCGATGAACCGCTTCTTCAACAGCGCCCGCACGTCAGGCTTGAAGCAGCGGATCGTCGCCGCAAAATACCCCTCCTCGGGGATGATGTTCGACGCCGATCCGGTGTGGATCATCGTCACCGAGATCACTGCCTCGTCCAGCGCATAGACGTTGCGCGGGATGATCGTCTGCACTGCCTGCACCATGCCCACGATGGCCACCACCGGGTCGACGCATTCGTGCGGCGTGGCCCCGTGCCCCCCCTTGCCGGTGACCTTGACCACCGCCGTGTCGACCGAGGCCATCAGCGGCCCCGGCGTGGTCTGGAAATGGCCGAAGGGAATGTTCGGCGCGTTGTGGATGCCATAGACCTGCCCGATGCCGAAGCGGTCCATGATCCCTTCCTGCACCATGACCTGCCCGCCCCCGCCGTCCTCCTCGGCAGGCTGGAAGATCAGCGCCACCGTGCCCGCAAAGTTCCGCGTCTCAGCCAGGTATTTCGCCGCGCCCAAGAGCATCGTCACATGGCCGTCATGGCCGCAGGCATGCATCTTGCCCTTCTCTAGGCTCGCATAGGGCGCACCGGTCAGTTCCTCGATCGGCAGCGCATCCATGTCGGCGCGGAGCCCAATGACCGGACCCTCGGCGCGGCCCTGTATCAGCGCCACGATCCCGGTCTTCGCGATCCCCCCGTGGATCTCGTCCACCCCGATCTCGCGCAGCCGCTCGGTGATCCAGGCCGCCGTCTCATGACATTCGAAGGCCAGTTCCGGATGCATATGCAGATGCCGCCGCCAGCCTTTCATCTCTTCGGCATAGGAGGCGATACGGTTCAGAACGGGCATGATGACGGGTCCTTGCGGGTCAGTGTCAGCCTTTGATCAAATCGGAAATCGCAGGCAACCGCAATCACCGAAGCGCCGCGCCCGGCGCCGTCAACGATCAGGATTGCCATACCCTTGTCGACGGCACGACAGAGTAACCCTGTCTCAAGAAAGATGCGGAATTGCATCACTTGTCATAAATGCGAATCACCCACAGGAGCGGACAGGCGGAACACAGACGAACTCTGCTATATGCATATGATAAGCCTTCAGAACGGAGAGCAGTACAATGAAAATCTCGCTTGCACTTGCAGCGCTTGCAGTCCTGTCCAGCCCGGCCATTGCCGGTGGACCGACGATGGTCGCCGATGACCCGATGCCGGCTGCCGCTCCCGACCCAGTCGCCGTGCATGATTGGTCCGGCCCCTATGCCGGATTGAGCTATGGGCGGATATCGGGAGACTATGAAGAGGTTTTCGGCTTCGCTTCAGACTACAGTTCGGGCAGCGCGGTCGGTGCGTTTGTCGGCTACAATGTGCAGCGCGGACAAATCGTTTACGGCGGTGAGTTGAGTTATTCCTCCGTCTCCGATGTGGCCCTCGAAGCCGGTGGAGGAGACGACACGCTGGACTCTCTCTTGGACCTCAGGGGTCGCATTGGGTATTCTGTCGGCAAGGCCCTGATCTACGGAGCAGTTGGCTATTCGCGCGGTGAGTGGACGATCAACTCGACCGGTGGCGGGACTTTGTCGGGCTCAAGTCTCGGTGTTGGCGTTGACGTTGCGGTCAGCCAGAGGATGTTCGTCGGTCTCGACTACACGAGCCGACGTATGGACGGCACTCTCGACAGCTTCAGTGGCGGTGGTGCGTTTGATGTTGAATCGACGACGACAAATTCGGTCTCGCTCCGCGTCGGCCTCTCCTTCTGACCCTTCTGTCGTCCGGGCGTGACACCGCCCGCGAAACCCCTACACTGCGCCCGGACAAAGTTCCGGGCGCAGGCATTTCGTGACCACTGACACTCTCCCCCCCTCCGGCATCGACCGTCTTCTCGCCATCATGGCAGCTTTGCGTGACCCGCAGACCGGTTGCCCCTGGGACATCGAGCAGACCTTCGCCACCATCGCCCCCTACACGCTGGAAGAGGCGCACGAGGTCGCCGACGCCATCGAGCGCCAGGCCTGGGGCGAAATGAAAGGCGAACTGGGCGACCTGCTGTTCCAGACCGTCTTTCATGCCCAGATGGCATCCGAGGCCGGGCATTTCAGCTTTGCCGACGTGGTCACCGCCATCTCAGACAAGATGATCGCCCGCCACCCGCATGTCTTCGGCGATGGCAACCGGGACAAGACCGCCGAACAGCAGACCCGCGACTGGGAGGCGCAGAAGGCAAAGGAACGCGGGACCGCGCGCACCTTGGACGGCATCGCCCAGTCGCTCCCTGCCCTGACCCGCGCGCTGAAACTCCAGAACCGCGCCGCCCGCGTCGGCTTTGACTGGCCCTCGACCGATCAGGTCCTCGACAAGCTGGTCGAGGAAGCCCGCGAAGTGACCGAGGCCCGCGATACCCTCACCCATGACGCCCTCACCGAAGAAATTGGCGACCTCCTCTTCGTCATGGCCAACCTCGCCCGCCACCTGAAGGTCGATCCCGAAGCTGCCCTGCGCGCTGCCAACCAGAAGTTCACCCGCCGTTTCGCCCGGATCGAGGACTGGCTTGCCGAAGCCGGAAAAACCCCTGCCGACAGCGACCTGGCCGAGATGGACGCGCTCTGGAACCGCGCCAAGGCGGAGGACAAGACCAAGGCCTGACCGGGTCCCGCGACAAAATGCCGAGTAAATCACTCAACCACTTGACCCAAGCAAAACACTCGGGTTTAAGCGCCGCATAACCTGACAAAAGGAGTCAGCCAATGCTGCGCCTCTCGACCCTCGCCCTCCTCGCCTGTTCCGTCCCTGCCCTTGCGCAAGAGATCAACGTCTACTCGCACCGCCAGCCGGAACTGATCCAGCCGCTCGTCGATGCCTTCACCGCTGAAACCGGCATCGCCGTGAACGTGGCCTTTGTCGACAAGGGCATGGCCGAGCGCCTGCAGGCCGAGGGCGACCGCTCGCCGGCTGACCTCGTCCTCACCGTCGACATCGCCCGCCTGCTGCAGATCGTCGAGGCCGATGTCCTGCAGCCTGTCCAGTCCGACGTGCTGGAAGCCAACATCCCCGCCGAACTGCGTGACCCGAACGACCTCTGGTTCGGCCTCACCTCGCGCGCGCGGATCGTCTATGCCTCGAAAGACCGCGTCGCCCCGGGCGAAGTCACCACATATGAGGACCTTGCGTCCGACAAGTGGAAAGGCCGCCTCTGCACCCGTTCGGGCCTGCATGACTACAATGTCGCCCTGCTCGGCGCGATGGTCGTCCACCATGACGAGGCTTACGCGACCACCTGGGCCGAGGGCCTGAAAGCCAACCTCGCCCGCAAGCCCGACGGCGGCGACCGCGACCAGGTCAAGGCCATCGCCGCAGGCGAATGCGACATCGCGCTGGGGAACACCTACTACATGGGCCAGATGCTGGCCGACCCCGAACAGGTCCCGGCCGCCGAGTCGGTCAACATCGTCTTCCCGACCTTCGAGGCCGGTGGTACCCACCTGAACATCTCGGGTGTGGCGATGACCAAATCCGCCCCGAACCGCGAAAATGCGCTGAAATTCATGGAATGGCTGTCGGGCGACACCGCGCAGAAGATCTATGCCGAGACGAACTATGAATTCCCGGTCAAGGCTGGCGTCGAACGGTCCGAGCTGGTGAAAAGCTGGGGCGAGTTCACCCCCGACACCACCCCCCTCGCCGCCATCGCCGCCACCCGCGGTGCTGCCGTGAAGATCATGGAGACGGTGAACTTCGACGGGTGAACGCTGGCAGGGCACCCAGGAACAACCCTAACCTCTTTCTGGAAGGACGCGCGAACCCGCGCGTCCTTTCGCACATCTGTATTGCAGGCTAAGCGCTTGTCTTCATCTCGATCCGGATGCCATGCACGGCGACATCGGACTCATTCAGCACCCGTCCGGCCGGTTGCGGCGCCATGTTGACGACAAGGCAGCCCTTGCCGTCCCAGCCCTCCAATGCGGCCAGTACATCGCGCGTGGGCGGCAATCGCACTCCTTCGGGCGTAAGATCCACCACCGGTGGCTTCAACTGGTCGAAAACGAAGACCGAGGGCCAGCGGTGGTGATGCGTCGGCTCTTCCTCGTTTGGCTCCAGCGTGACTTCCAGGACTCGCAACCGGTCATTCTCGAACAGGACCTTGTGCTGCTTGGGCGCAGCCACGACCGCGTCAAGCGCAGGATCCCAGGACATCGGCGAAACGGACATGTTGATCTCCTCTGAGCAATTGGCCGCCAGGCAAGGCGGTCGGTGACAAGACCTCCAACAGTTCTTGAATCGATTCAAATGCCAGATTACGCTGAGAGGTGAACCCGTCAAGCGAAACTTGAATCGATTCAAGTACGGAAGTGCAGGATAAGAACGCAATGGTCAGGCTGATCGATGTGGCGCGGGCGGCGGGGGTCTCCCAAGGCACGGCGTCCAATACCTTTAACAACCCAACCCTAGTGCGCCCTGCCCTGCGGGAGAAAGTCGAGGCTGCCGCCCGCGCGCTTGGCTACGGCGGCCCCGACCTGCGCGGCAGCCTGCTACGGACCGGCAAGTTCAACGCCGTTGCCGTGCGCCCACCCAGCCAGTGGACGATTGCCGAAAGCCTGCGCAATCCTGTGTTCAGCGAGTTTCTGCTTGGCGTCGGCTCGGTCTGCGATGCGAATGGGGCCGATCTTGTAGTTTCCTCTGGCAGGTTGGACGCCTCCGGCGGCACGAAGGCTCTCGTCGACGGCATGATCTTCCTGCGGGTCGAACACATGGCAGAGGTAGAACCTGCCCGCCTGCGCCGCATGCCGGTCGTCGTGATGGATTTCGACGCAGGCTCCGAAATCAGCTCGGTCCATGTCGATACCCGGATCGGCGCACGTGAAGCCGCCCGTCACCTTCTTGACCTTGGACACCGCCGCTTTGGCATCATGTCCTTCTTGCGTGATCCCGGAGCGGCCCGGGTCTTTCCACCGGGTACCGCCCGCCCACCAGCAGCCGCGGGAACGGTTGTCGATCAACAGAAGTACCTCGGCTATGCCGATGCGCTGGCTGAAGTTGGCCTCGACATCGCCGCGATTCCTATGGTTCAGGCCGAGGTCAACGATGCCCGCGCCGCCGGACTACTGCTGGATGCCGCGCCCCAGGCAACGGCGATCCTCTCCATGTCCGTGATGCAGGGTATCGCCCTCCTCGGCGAAGCGCGACGGCGCGGCCTTTCCGTGCCTCGCGATCTCTCCGTCGTCGCCTACAACGACATCGAGGCAGCCACCCGCTGCGACCCGCCCCTCTCTACGGTGGACAGCCTGACCCGTGAAAGAGGTGCCTTGGCCGCTAAACTGATCTTTGAACGTGGACCCGCCCGCCACGAAAGGCTGACTCCGCGGCTGGTAGTCCGTGCGAGCACGGCATCACCCCGAACCTGACCACCACAAATTTCACTTCGCGCGGTGCAGTTCTACCCCATGAACTCCACCGGCAGCACCGTTGGCAGGTGCCGCGCGACCTCTTCCCAAGTCTCGCCCCCATCCGGGCCCGGAATCACCGACTTCGATTTCGCCCCGCACTCAGAGTAGGTAAAGGAACTGTTGGGGCGTCGGGAACCTATCCCCCGAACATCCCTGTCCAGACCATGCCAAGACCCACCAGCAGGGCCGCCCAGCCCGACCACAGAAGCCAGCCGGTGACCCGCGGACCTTGGGCGCCCCCTGTCGCCTGCGGCTTGGTCTCGATTCCGAACAGCCGCAGAAGGCTCCGCAGCCAGCCCAGCCGCAGGCCCGCCTTGTCCAGCGCTGCGCCAATTCCCGCCCCGACCATCGCGCTGCGCAGGTATCGCGTCATGGCTTCGACCCCGCTCGCCTTGACCAAGGCACCGGACAGGACCAGCAGAGCCAGCCCACCCAGCCCGATCCACAACCGCCGAGCCTCGCCCAGCCAGCTGTCGACCAGTGCCTCGGTTCCAAAGGCCACCGCCACCACCACCGCAATCGAGACAAACCAGTGAATCATCGCCTCCCGCCCATGGGTGACGGAAGGCTAACGCACCGCGCGCCGCCCCGCAGGTCGGCAATTCCCGCCCCAAGAGGCCAGGCCCAATCCTTTCTAATGCGTTAATGTCCACAGGCAACCCACTGCAATCACTTGATCACCCGGCACCGTCCTGCGTGGACACCTACCCCATGAACTCCACCGACAGCACCGTCGGCAGATGCCGCGCGACCTCCCCCCAGCTCTCCCCCTCATCCCGGCTCAGGAACACCGACCCCGAGTTCGTCCCGAACGCCACCCCGCCCGTCGTCGACGCCATCCCCTGCCGCAGCACCGTGAAAAAGCAGTCCCGCTCCGGTAGCCCCACGCCCTTCCCCGCCCAGGTCTCGCCCCCGTCCTCCGTCTTCCAGACCAGCGCCCGGGCGTCGACCGGATACCGCCCCAGCGAGTCGCCATTCAGCGGGAACACCCAGAACGTCCCGGCCTTCGAAGGATGCGCCGCCACCGGGAACCCGAAGGTCGACGGCAACCCCTCCGTCACCTCCTCCCACACCACACCCCCATCCCGGGACCGATACACCCCCTGGTGGTTCTGCATGTAGATCAGCCCCTCCGCCGCCCCGAACGCGAGGTTGTGGACGCAAGAGAAAATCTCGTCCTCCGCCCGGAACTCCACTCCGTCGCCCCAGTCCCGCGGCAGCGCCCCCGCCGGCCCTGCCCGGTTCCCCCGCCGGTTCCGCATCGCCCAGGACTTCCCGCCATCACGAGACTCGAATACCCCCGCCGCCGAGATCCCGACCCAGATCCCCCCCTTCTGATCCGCCAGGATCGTGTGCAGCGTCAGCCCCGCCGCCCCGGGTTGCCATTGGTCCGCCCCCGGCTGATCGGTCAGCGCCTCCAGCCTGGCCCAGGTCTCGCCGCCGTCGAGGCTCTCATACAGATAGGCCGGTTTCGACCCCGCCAGCACCCGGTCGCGATCAAGACAGACCGACCACAGCTGCTCCGCCCCCTCGAACGGCCCTTTCGAGACCGACCACGCCCCACCGGAACGCCGCCAGATCCCGGCCCCGTGCCACCCGCTTCCGCCCGCCGCCCAGATGTCGCCGCCCCGGCCCACCGCATGGTTGATCGGCCAGCCCTCGCAAAATGGCCCCGAGACCCTACCATCCTCCAGCACGAACAGGCCCTTCGTCGTCCCGACCAGTATCTCCATCGCCGCCTCCTCCGTTCGACCCCAAGACCCTACTCCCCCCGTCCCACATTGCACGACCAATTTCCTGACCATCTGGACAAATTCCGCCGGAACCCGCTTACTCCCGCGCAAAGGAGCCCAACATGTCCCGCAAGATCATCATCGACACCGACCTCGGCCAGGACGACGCCGTGGCCGTTCTTCTCGCCCTCGCCTCGCCCGAGCTTGATGTACTCGCCCTCACCGCCGTTGCCGGCAACGTCCCCCTCGCCCGCAGCCAACTGAACGCCCGCATCATTGTCGAGCTGGCGAGGAAGACTACGCCAGTCTACGCTGGATGCGACACACCCCTGAAACGCAAGCTGGTCACCGCCGAATACGTGCATGGCGAAACCGGGATCGACGGGATCACCCTGCCCGATCCGACCCACCCGCTGGAGGACACGCACGCCGTCGACTTCCTCATCGACACCCTCCGCCACGAACCGCCCGGCACCGTCACCCTCTGCCCCCTCGGCCCGCTGACGAACATCGCCACCGCCTTTAGCCGCGCCCCCGACATCATCCCGAAAGTGGCCGAGATCGTCCTGATGGGAGGCGCTTATTTCGAGGTCGGTAATGTCACCCCCGCGGCCGAGTTCAACATCTACGTCGACCCCGAAGCCGCTGAAATCGTGTTCAAATCCGGTGTGCCGCTGGTGGTCATGCCACTCGACGTCACCCACAAGGCCCTGACCTCCCGCGCCTGGGTCGAAGGCATGCGCGCCCTCGGCACCCCCGTCGGCCAGGCCGTCGCCTCCTGGACCGATTTCTTCGAACGCTTCGACACCGCCAAATACGGCAGCGAAGGCGCCCCCCTGCACGACCCCTGCGTGATCGCCTACCTGCTCCAGCCCGCCCTCTTCACCGGCCGCCACATCAACGTGGAAATCGAGACGGGCTCCGAGCTCACCCTCGGCATGACCGTCGCCGACTGGTGGCGCGTGACGGGGCGGGAGCCGAACGCGATGTTCATGGGCGGCGTGGACCGGGACGGGTTCTACCGGCTGTTGACGGAGCGGTTGGGGAGGTTGTGAGGGGGTTAGGCTAGTAAGTCTCACAGCGAAATTATCTAAGTCGGGTTTCTCTCATTGAGAAATTCGAGCTTAGCTGCCACAACTAACAAACGATCGCTGTGAACCCCTTTCGTAAAGAAGCAATCCTCCTCTTTCATCTTTCCTCGCATTTATGTACCGTGTGGTTGCTCCTCCTTCACTCCAAATGCACAAAAGAACAAGCTGATGGAGTCCATCACTAGTCACATTTCGGTTTCTGACACTGCACTCAGAAGAGTAGAACTTCAGGCTATCCGATGTTACTTTTAGGTATCCCTCAGAGTCATCATGGTCTTCACAGAAACCTAGCTCATCGTAAATTCCATCCAGTACACCTGATAGCTGATCCCCAGTAGTCGATGGCGCCTCCGATGAACTATCACCTGCGGGATCAGACATGCTTGAGCGTCCCACGGTAGTCATGAAATTTACAAACACCTGACCATCAAGTACAACTTCCATGACATGCGCGTCATGTGAGAAGGGTTTGCACGCTCGCTTACCCTCAGGTACGTTAACTTTGAAGTTCCACGACTGCCCCTGTTTCGGCTCGTACTCCGTTACAAACTGACCGACGCGCTTTATCCTCATATTTTCAGAGAGATTTGCGCATTGTTGCCGGGTCAGAAGAAAGGGAACGGCGTCAGCACGCATCGTCGTTGAAGAGCCGTTATAGCGATGCTCGACAGAAGCTGCCGGGTCGTTCACATATGCATCGTGCTTGCTTCGTGCGTCCACAAGTGGATGGAGAGCAAGATGCTGCGGCGCAGGCCCAACGACAACGATAGAAGCGATCTGCGCAACATCGACAGTGGGGGAAGATTTGAAATCCTCTACGGAGAAATAGGTTCCCTCCCCTTCCAGGGCATTAAAGTTCAACTCGATTTCAGAATCCGCCCGCCCCTGAAAGTCAAGCTGATGATCGCCCGCCCGCGGCGAAGACGGAAGCTCGACAAACTCCCCAGACTGCAGCCTAAGATAGACTCCATCATATTGTGGATAATCCTGCGCGAGTAGGGTTGTAGGAAACACAGAAAAAATAGCAGCAACAATCAACAACATCGCGGCAACAGGTCTGCAACACATTGAAGCGCTCCTTCACAGGTCAGCAGACGCTAGCATAGCATTGGCGCACGTCAATTGTAGAGCAATCGCATGATGCGAAGTTTCACGTAGCACGCATGACCATCACCATCCCCACCGGCAACCACAACGTCCTGCTCCCCGCCGGGAATTCCAGCCACTCCGCCTGCGCCAGATACCAAGCCCTTGCGGTCTCGTCCTTCGCCTGCACCAGCACCGCCGCGATGCCGATGCTCTGGGCTGCCCCCACGATACGGCGCAGGGCGTCGGCCAGCAGGTTCGCCCCAAGGCCCTGCCCGCCATACTCTCGGTCCACAGCCAGCCGCCCGATGATCGACACCGGCACCGAATCCGGAGCATTCCGGCGCAGCTTGCCCGGTGCGGCCTCCCGCTGCACCGCCCCGGCCGACAGGCAGAAATACCCCGCTACCCGCGCGCCGTCGCAAACCACATAGGTCCGCGAGAACCGGCTTTCGTTCTTCAACGCCCGCTCCCGCAGCCAGTCGTTCAGTACCGGCACCCCGCAGTCGAACCACGACAGGTCATGCGCAGGGGAAATCGCAACCGGCGCCGTCAGCCTCATCGGCCAACCCCAATCGCCTCCCCTCCCCCTCCGTGGGGAGGGGATGGGGGTGGGGGGCAACCGCAGGAAAGTAGGATCACGCCTCCCAGACCGGCTTCCGCGCCAGCAGGCGTTTCAGCTTCGGCCCCGGCGTAGGCGGATTGTCCAGTGCCTGCTGCACGAAGGCGTCATAGGTCCCGGTCTCCAGCACGAACAGCCGCTGATCCAGCAGCACATCAATCGCCTGCCGCCGCGCCGTGTCGATCATGAACTCGGTCCGGGTCTTGCCCAGCATCGCCGCTGCCTCATCGATCAACGCGCGGGTATTGGACTCGATGCGCAAGTTGATGGTCCCCTTGTCCGAGGGTTGCGCGTCGAACGGCGCGGGGGATTCAGCAAGGCCAGTGCGTTTTGTCATGCAGCGACGTTACGCGTTTGTATCCACAATGTCAACACGCAGGTCGGGGCCTGCCCCGGCACACGTCCCATTAACCACTCCTTTAACAAACCCCTAACGCCCACGCACAACCCATTGCTTCCAAACCATAATCCGAAAATGTCCACCGTGGACACCCGGAGTCCTTTGCGGCCTCCACCTCACCCCAGCGGCAGGACGACCGAGAACCGGCTCCCCTCGCCCACCACGCTCTCCACCCGCAGCCACCACTGCCCCCTCCCGCGCGAGCGGTGGGAATCGGCCCGGTAGAACCGCTCCGTCAGCCGCTCAGCCCTCGGGTTTTGAATAGACCGCCAGGATCGTGTGGCCATGGATGGACTGCCGACTGTTGGCCACATACTCCTCAAACGCCTTGCTGTAACCCAATCTATGCCAAAGCGAGCGCGCTATCCTGGTTGCGGGAAGAAACCGCTTCTCGAACGCCGCTTTGTACCACCCGAGATTGTGTTCAGCGAGCGGCTCATACTCGACCGCCTCTACCTTCAGCTGAAGAATCTCCGCAAGGGCCTCCAATGACTGCCTCTGCCAACGTCCCATGTGGTGGGGTGGCAGGTTAAGCGTCAACTCGTGCTCAGCGCCAAGAAAGGCATCGTTGTTGGGCACGGCAATGACAAGACGTCCACCGGGAACCAGTACCGTTCTGATCGCCTGAAGGAACTTCAGCGGATCGGCAATGTGCTCCAGCACTTGCAGGGCACTGACAACGTCAAACGCATTCGCACTGGAAGGCGCAAAGTCCTCGATTGTCGAATCCACGACCGTGATGCCTTTTGCACGCGCCTGCTCCTGCCCGAACCGGCTCGTTTCAAGTCCTGTCTTCGAAACATCCGCCCCCAGTGTTGCAAGAAAATCCCCGCCGCCACACCCGACGTCCAGTACCCGGGACCCTGATCCGACGAAACGGGCAGCTACCGTGTACTCCCATTTCGATTTCTGATACGCCCAGCTTTCGTTATCCTCTTTCGAGTAGAGATCCGCATAGAACTTTGGGGGACCCGCAAGGCCTGCAGGAGCAAAGAATTCAAACCCCGTCTGAATGCAGCGATAGCAGACAATAGGATCCACGTCGCCAATATAGGGCCGAACATCGACACCGTACTCAGACATGTACAAGCTGGCCAGTCGCTCACGCGAGATTTCGAAGGCCACTTCGACAGGACCGGAAGTCAGAACGCTGGCAACCATCAACTATTCTCCCCAAGGTCAAAGACACCGTTTCAAGCAGAGGCAACATGGACTGACTGCCGTTGTGCAAGCAAGGGCAAGTTCCGGCTCAACCCTCCACACAGGTCCGTGAATCTGCCTTGCCCAAGAAGCGTGCAGACCAAACCCGCTGTCGTGGAGACCATCTCTCCATGCACCTCCCACCAGCCAGATTTGCCCCGGCATGGTTACCGGAAAACCGTATCCTCGCGCGTAAGGGCGGAAGGAAGTCAGGATGAAGGCTAGAAGAAGACCTCACGATCCACGCCTAGCCCACTGAAACAACAGACCGAACGCTAAGCGCCTTTAGCCCAAGGGCAGCACCACCGAGAACCGGCTCCCCTCGCCCACCACGCTCTCCACCCGCAGCCAGCCCCGGTGGCGGCTCACGATGTGCTTCACGATGGCCAGCCCCAGCCCCGTCCCCCCCATTTCGCGCGAGCGGTGGGTGTCAACCCGGTAGAACCGCTCCGTCAGCCGCGGCAGGTGGACCGGGTCGATCCCCTCGCCCTCGTCCGCGACCTCGACCCGCACCGCCGGACCCCGCACCGTCTCCTCCGGGGAAAGGGTAACCCGCACCACCTGCCCCGCCTTCCCATATTTCAGCGCGTTCTCCACCAGGTTCGTGAAGACCTGCACCAGCTGATCGTGATCCCCCGGCACCGTCACCGTATCGCCCGTCAGCAGGACGGAATCCCCCTCCTTCTCGGCGACTCCTTGCAAGGACGAGATCACACCCTGCAAAAGCCCGCGCAGTTCGACCGGCTCCTTGGGCCGCACCCGTTCTTCCGCCTCGACCCGGGAGAGCTGCAACAGGTCCCGCACCAGCCGGTTCATCCGCCCCGCCTCGGCCTCCATGATCCCCAGAAACACGTCCCGCGCCTTCGGGTCGTCCTTGGCGGCGTTCTTCAGGGTCTCGATGAACCCCATCAGCGCCGTCAGCGGGGTCCGCAGCTCATGGGAGACATTCGCCACGAAGTCCCGCCGCATTTCCCCCGCCCGCTCCTCCTCGGTCACGTCGCGGAAGACCAGCAGCACCAGCCCGTCGCCCAGGGCCGAGACGGTGACCTGGAACACCTGCTCCTGCCCCTCGCGGCGCAGGGTCATCCGGGCGTCCTGTGGCGGGGCATCCGGGGTGGCCGCGGTCAGTGCCTCCAGCACGGCGGGCGCGCGGACGGCGATGGCGGGGTGGCGGCCCACCATCCCTTCCCCAAGAAGCGCCACCGCGGCGGCGTTGCAGGCCTGCACTCGGTCCCCGTTCCGCACCAGCATGGCCGGCAGGGGAAGTCCGGTCAGCAGCCGGGAAAGCTGGGACTCTGTCATTCTGGCATCACTCCCCCGCCGGTTGTCTTCCTGCGTCTTGTCTTGCGTCGGAATAGCAGTAAATTCCCCGCTGTAAACGTAATGCGGTACGGAACCGGCCCTTCTCCGGAACAATGTCGGTGCCCGCTCAGATCTTCCTTGAACGATTTGGCGACACCCCACTTGGAACGAGCTGGAGCGATGTCGCAGAAGCTGAGATGCCTGGTGATCGGGATTCCGGAGGCTAAGGCCGCCGAGGGAAGCCTGCGGCCGGAAGAGTTTGCCTCGATCGATCTGGCGGCGTTCGACGACCAGCTTCCCCTGCCACCGACGCTGGAACTTGTGGTGACGCCGCTGTTCTGCATGGGATTCGACGCGCTTGAGATCATCGAACGGCTGGGGGCGCAGGATTACCGCAAGACCCTGCGGGTCGTGGCGCCCAAGCTGCCGAACCGGCAGGTGGTCCTGCGGGAACTGCGCAGCCATGCCGCACGACAGGGCATCACCATCGAGTTGGTCGAAGAAGGCTGACCCGGATCAGACCCGGGTCAGTCCGGCGCGGAAGCGGCGGGCGTTTTCCTGATACCCGGCTGCCGAGGCCAGCAGGCGGGCGCGGGCCGTCTCGTCCAGTTGCCGCACCACCTTGCCGGGCGCGCCCATCACCAGGCTGCCATCAGGGATTTCCTTCCCTTCGGTAATCAGCGCGCAGGCCCCGATGAGGCAGCCCTTGCCGATCTTCGCCCCGTTCAGGATCGTAGCCCCCATCCCGATCAACGTACCATCGCCAATGGTGCAGCCGTGCAGCATCGCCTTGTGGCCGATGGTGCAGTTCGCGCCGATGGTCAGCGGATAGCCCATGTCGGTGTGGAGAACGCAGTTCTCTTGCACGTTCGTCCCGGCGCCCACCCGGATTTCCTCGTTGTCGCCGCGGGCCACCGCGCCGAACCAGATCGAGGCGTCGGCTTCGACCACGACCTTGCCGATCAGGTCGGCGGAGTCCGCCACCCAGGCCGAAGGGGCAATGCTGGGCTGGATGCCGTCAAGCGCATAGATCATCGGGCTTCGAACTCCTCGTTCAGGCTGCGTACGAAGGCGGAAAGCTGCGGCTGGCGTTCGCGCTTCAGCCGCTCGGCGGTCAGGATCGCCTTCAGTTGCTCGAAAGTGGCGTCCAGATCCTTGTTCACCAGCACATAGTCGTATTCCGCCCAGTGGCTGATCTCGTCCCGGCTTTTCGCCATGCGACCAGCGATGACCTCGTCGCTGTCTTGGCCCCGGGTCCGCAGGCGGCGGTCCAGCTCGTCAATCGAGGGCGGCAGAATGAAGATCGAGACGACGTCGCGGCCCAACGCAGAGTTCCCGATCTGCTGCGCACCCTGCCAGTCCACGTCGAACAGCATGTCTTGCCCGGCCTCTAGTGCCTTCACGACCGGTGCCTTGGGCGAGCCGTAAAAGTTTCCGAAGACCTCTGCATGCTCAAGCATTTCGCCATCGCGCACATAGGTCAGGAAGGCGTCCTTGCCGAGGAAGTAGTATTCGCGGCCTTCCTCTTCCCCTGGGCGGGGCTTGCGGGTGGTGGCTGAGATGGAGAAGCGCATCGTCGGGTCCCAGGCCATCAGCATGCGCGACAGCGTCGATTTTCCGGCGCCCGAAGGGGACGAGAGGATGAGGAGGAGTCCGCGTCGGATCATCGTCTATTCCACATTCTGGACCTGTTCGCGCATCTGATCGATGACGGTTTTCAGGTCAAGACCGATGCGGGTCAGCGCCAGCGACTGCGCCTTGGAGCAAAGCGTGTTCGCTTCGCGCATGAATTCCTGCATCAGGAAATCCAGCTTGCGACCAACCGGCGCAGGTTCGGCGACTAGCGCGCGGGCGGCGGTGACATGGGCGGACAGACGGTCAAGCTCTTCGGTCACGTCGGTCTTCACGGCCAGCAGGGCAAGTTCCTGCGCAAGGCGGGTCTCGTCGACCGCGTCGGTGGCGGCCAGCACCCGGGCCAGCGCCTCGCGCAAAGTGTCGGCTTGCGTCGCGCTGCGGGTGGCGGTCTCGGCCAAGGCATCGGCGGTCAACTGGGCGATGCGGTCCAGTTGGACCGTCAGGACCTGGGCCAGGGCCTGCCCCTCTGCCCGGCGCATGGCGGAGAAGTCGTCCAACAGCGCCGGAAGGTCGGCCATCAGCGCCGCACGCAGCGGCGCGGTGTCGGTGTCCTGCGCCCCCTGGTCGATCACGCCCCGCAGCGCCAACACATCGGCGGCGGTCGGCTGCCGCAGGGTGACACCCGCATCCATCGCCGACGCCTCCACCCGCGCCAGGGCCATCAGGGCCGCCGACAGAAGCGGCTCGTTCAGCCGGAAGGCCGCCTCGTCCCGCGCCTCGTCCTGTGCGACCTTGAGCGTCAGGCTGACGTTGCCGCGCGGGATCGCCTTCTGCAGTTCGGCCCGGATTGCGGCCTCCAACCCGTCAATCCAGTCCGGCACCCGCAGCCGCAGGTCCAGTCCCTTGCCGTTCACGGACCGCAGGTCCCAGACCCAGGCATAGCCCGCCCCGGTGCCGCGCCGTGCGGCGAACCCTGTCCTCGAGATCATGCGGTCCTTTCTGCGCCAAAGGGTCCTCCAATGGCGCGGTATTTACCATTTGATTAGATTTTCGGCCGAATCCGAGTGATCCGGGCTACCTTGCTTTCATGGCGCGGCGGGCAGAGGCCCCGCAAGGGGCGTGATGCACGGAACGGAGACAAAGATGACGCTCGGATTTCTTGACCGGCTTCTGCCCCAGCCCCGCACCACCCTTCCCGCCGTCATCCACGGCCTTTCCCAGACCCGCGCCTATTGGGAGGGCCTGCGCCAGGGCTCGGCCCTGCCGCAGCGCAAGGCGATCGACCCGCGTGGGCTGGTTGGCGTGCTGGACCGGGTCTTTCTTGCCGACCGCATCGGCCGCGGCGTCGCGCAGATCCGGATCGCGGGGTCGGCGCTGACCGATTTCGCCGGGATGGACGTGCGGGGCCTGCCGCTCAGCTGCCTCTTTGGGGCAGAGTCGCGTGGGTTGTTGGGCGACACGCTGGAAAAGGTCTTCACCGGCCCCGCCGTGGCCGAGCTTGACCTTGGGTCGGACCGGACGCCGGGACCCTTCGCGCGACTGCTCCTGTTGCCGCTGGAAGATGAGACGGGCGGGCGGCTGGTGCTTGGCGCGATGGGCTTTGCCGAAGAGAGGCATGCGCGCTGCAAGCTGCAAATCCTGTCGCGGCGGGAAGAGGTGCTGCAGCTTGCCCGTGCAGCGGTTGACGACATGCCCCTGGCCGTCGAGCCGCTTCGGCGCCGGGGCCACCTGGCCCTGGTCCACAGTGCCGAATGAAAAACGGCGGGGCTGAACCCCGCCGTTTTCCCAGCAGATCAAATGATTTACAGTGCGACGCGCCGCGCGGCTTCGCGCTGCGAGGACAGCTCCTCGGCCACCAAGAACGCCAGTTCCAGCGACTGCGAGGCGTTGAGCCGCGGGTCGCAGGCAGTGTGATAGCGGTCGGCGAGGTTCTCGTCCGACACGGCGCGCAGCCCGCCGGTGCATTCGGTCACGTCCTGGCCCGTCATCTCGAAATGCACGCCGCCCGGAACGGTGCCCTCGGCCTTGTGGATCGCGAAGAACTCCCGCACCTCGCGCAGGACGCTGTCGAAGGGCCGGGTCTTGTAGCCCGAGGCCGCCTTGATCGTGTTGCCGTGCATCGGGTCGCAGGACCAGACGACATTGGCGCCTTCCTGCTGCACCGTCTTGATCAGGCGCGGCAGGTTGTCACCGACCTTGCCCGCCCCAAAGCGCGCGATCAGGGTCAGGCGGCCGGGCTCGTTTTCGGGGTTCAGCTTGGCCATCAGGACCTTGAGGTCTTCGGCGGTGGTGGACGGCCCGCATTTCAGGCCGATCGGGTTCAGGACGCCCCGGCAGAATTCGACATGCGCGCCGTCGGGCTGACGGGTGCGGTCGCCGATCCAGATCATGTGGCCCGACCCGGCCACGTTCTGCCCGGTGATGCTGTCGACCCGACACAGCGCCTCTTCATACTCCAGCAGCAGCGCCTCGTGGCTGGTGTAGAAATCCACCCGCGCCAGTTCGTTCGCCGTGTCGCTGTTCACCCCGGCCGCGTTCATGAAGTCGAGCGCGTCGGAAATCCGGTTGGCCATCTCGCGGTAGCGTTCGGCCTTGTCATGTTCGGCAAAGCCCAGGGTCCAGCTGTGCACCCGGTGGATGTCGGCAAAACCCCCGGTCGAGAAGGCGCGGAGCAGGTTCAGCGAGGCCGCCGCCTGGGTATAGGCCTGCAGCATCCGGGCCGGGTCCGGGATCCGTGCCTCGGGCGTGGGGTCAAAGCCGTTGATGATGTCGCCCTTGTAGGACGGCAGTTCCACACCGTTGATGATTTCGGTCGGGGCCGAGCGCGGCTTGGCGAACTGACCGGCCATCCGGCCCACCTTGATGACCGGCACCTTGGCGGCATAGGTCAGGACCACCGCCATCTGCAGCATCACCCGGAAGGTGTCGCGGATGTTGTCGGCGCTGAACTCCGCAAAGCTTTCGGCGCAGTCACCGCCCTGCAAGAGGAACGCCTTGCCCTCGCCCGCCAGCGCCAGCTGCTTCTTCAGCGTCCGCGCCTCGCCGGCAAAGACCAGCGGAGGGTACTTCGACAGCTGCGCCTCGACCGAATTCAGCGCCGCCTGATCGGGATAATCCGGCATCTGCACCCGCGGTTTCGCGCGCCATGCCGTTTTCGTCCATCCCTTGGTCATCGTTCCACTCCGGAGCCTTGCAATCGGTCAGCGATATACGCCCCCGTTTCCGCCTTTGCAAAGGGCGATTGGGCGAAAACCGACGCTTTCGGCCCTTGCGGCTGCCCTGAATATGGGTTTCCATGGCCCGCAAACGACATTATCAGGTCGCAGACATGACGCTTGGCCCGCGTAAAGCCACCCAGACCCAAAAGACCACGACGGCACGCCGGTTCATCTTCGTGCTTCTGGACAAGTTCACGATGATCTCTTTCGCAGGCGCGATCGAGCCGCTGCGCCTTGCCAACCGCGTGGCGGGCGAAGCGCTTTACACCTGGGTGCTGGCGGGTGAAGGGACCGAGAAGTCCTGCTCGAACGGCGCGACTTTCCGGCTGGACATCGGGCTGGAGGAGATGGACCGCGAGGATACGGTCCTGGTCTGCGGCGGGCTGGACATCCAGCGCACCACGACGAAGGGCGTCGTCAACTGGCTGCGGCGTGAGGCGCGGCGCGGCGTCACCATCGGCGGCATCTGCACCGGGGGCCATGCGCTGGCCAAGGCGGGATTGCTGGACGGCAAGAAGGCGACGATCCACTGGGAAAACCAGGACGGTTTTGCCGAGGAATTCGAGGACGTGAAGTTGACGAAGTCGGTTTACGTCATGGACGGCAACCGCTGGACGACGGCGGGTGGCATCTCCTCCATTGACCTGATGCTGAAGATCATCGCCGCCGACCATGGCGAGGATCTGGCCAATACCGTGGCCGACCAGATGATTTATTCGACGATCCGCACCGACCAAGATACCCAGCGCCTGTCGATCCCGACCCGGATCGGCGTACGGCATCCGAAGCTGTCGCAGGTCATCCAGATGATGGAGGGCAACATCGAAGACCCGATGTCACCCGCCGATCTGGCCGAGGAGGTGGGCATGTCGACCCGCCAGCTGGAGCGTCTGTTCCGCCGCTATCTGAACCGCTCGCCCAAGCGGTATTACATGGAGTTGCGGCTGCAGAAGGCGCGGAACCTGCTGATGCAGACCGACATGAGCGTCATCAACGTGGCCCTGGCCTGCGGCTTTGCGTCGCCCTCGCATTTCTCGAAATGTTACCGCAGCCACTACAGCACGACGCCATATCGTGAGCGGGGCACGCAAGGCATGCCTGGCGCTGTGCCAGTAAGGTTGTCGATCTGAGCATCCTGGCCAGAAGTTAAAACCAGGTTAACAGAAAAAGATAAGTGTCTGTAATAATTTCGATTTCGCAGATTGTCCACCGTGGACACTACTCCGCCGGGGCCATCCGGTAGACCGCCCCATCATAGACCGACAGGAACCAGATAGCCCCGTCCGGCCCCTCGACCACGTCCCGCACCCGGCCGGTCTCGGGCGCGCTGATCCGTTCCTCGGCAAAGCCGGTCGCGGCAGCGGTATCGGGGTCAAGCCGACCAAGGAAGTCGCTGTTGAGGGAGCCGAAGAAGATATCCCCCCTCCATTCCGGGATCAGCGTGCCGGAATAGACCATCAACCCCGACGGCGCGATCGAGGGGTCCCAGTAATGCAGCGGCTGCTCCATGCCCGGCATGGATTGCCCAAGTCCGATCTTCCGACCGCCGTAGTTCACCCCGTAGGAAATCACCGGCCACCCATAGTTCCCACCCGGCACCGGAGCATTCAGCTCGTCCCCGCCCCGCGCGCCGTGCTCTACCGTCAAGAGACGACCGTTCAGGTCCAAGGTGGCGCCTTGCGGATTTCGGTGCCCGGACGAGTAGATGCCTGGCAGGTACCCCAACAACCTCGTGGCCGGCGTGCCGTCACGGTTCAGGTGAATGATCTTCCCCTCGGCCCGGTCCGGCAACTGCGCCTGCATCCCCCTGGGACCGGTACCGCGATCTCCGATGGTGATGAAAACGCTGCCGTCTGCCGCCTCGACCAGGCGCGACCCGAAGTGGCGCCCGCCTGACGACCCCTCCGGCATCTCGAAAAGCGTCACAAAATCTTCCAGGGTGGTTCCGTCGTCGGACAGTCGACCCTTCCCCACGGCCGTGCCAGACCCCGTCGACTGTTCCTTTGCATAGGTCAGCCACACCTCACGCGTTGTCTCAAAATCACGCGGGATCATGATATCCAGCAGACCGCCCTGTCCATCGAGATAGACGTCTGGAAGCCCGCCGATTTCACGCAGACGGTCCCCGGAGAAGGCGAGAAGCCGACCGCCGAGTTCCGTCATCAAGACACTGCCATCCGGCAGAAAGTCCAGCGCCCAGGGTTCCTCCAGCCCCTGCACTTCCGCCGTCAGGCCAAGCCGCCCGACGCTCGTCTCGACGA
The DNA here is from genome assembly GCF_005222785.1 of Rhodobacter sp. SY28-1. GTDB lineage: Bacteria > Pseudomonadota > Alphaproteobacteria > Rhodobacterales > Rhodobacteraceae > Tabrizicola. The sequence goes on from NZ_STGH01000003.1 coordinate 597,703, forward strand.
CCTGTGCCAGACCGATTTGCGGAAGGGAAGCAAGGGCCAAGACCAGCCAGAAATCGGAACGCACGCGGGGCCTCCATTCAAGGTGATTGTCAGACAGCTTCGGCGATGTCACAAGGGGTCTAAGCTAGAGCGCAAGAGCAACGTGTCGACTCTGACGCCGGCTTTACGTCGACATTCTGTCGACAAAATGGGACTTCCCTTTTCAGAGGCACCGCACTACGGTCGGGTCAGGATTTCGATCCAACATGGGAGACACAAACAAATGAAGAAACTTCTGCTGGCCGCTTCGGCCTGCGCGCTGATGGCTGGTGCCGCCGCTGCCGAGGATGTGAAGATCGGCATCCTGATCGGCTTCACCGGCCCCATCGAATCGCTGACCGGACACATGGCCAATGCTGCCGAGGCCGCGATGGCCGAAGTGAACGCTTCGGGCAAAGCCAAGAACACCTATGCTTCGGTCCGCGGTGACTCGACCTGCACCGACGCCGCTGCCGCGACCGCTGCAGCCGAGCGTATGGTCACAGCCGAGGGCGTGAAGGGCATCATCGGCGGCGACTGCTCGGGCGTGACCCGCGCTGTCCTGACCAACGTCGCCATGCCGAACGGCATCGTGATGGTCTCGCCCTCGGCGACCTCGCCGGCACTGACCGCCGACCCGGACAATGGCCTTTTCTTCCGCACCGCCCCGTCGGACGCGCGCGAAGGCGAAGTCATGGGCGAAATCCTCGCCGAAAAGGGCGTGAAGTCGATCGCGCTGACCTACTCGAACTCGGACTATGGCAAGGGCCTGGCCGAAGCGATTGCCGCGGGCTTCACCGCCAAGGGCGGCACCGTGACGATCAACGCCGCACATGACGACGGCAAGGCCGACTACTCGGCTGAAGTCGCGGCGCTGGCAGCGGCGGGCGGCGACATCCTCGTCGTGGCTGGCTATCTCGACCAGGGCGGCAAGGGCATCATCCAGGCCTCGCTCGACACCGGTGCCTTCTCGACCTTCGGCCTGCCGGGCGGCATGGTGGGCGACAGCCTTCCCGCAGCCATCGGTCCGGCTCTGGACGGGTCCTATGGTCAGGTTGCGCAGTCTGACAGCGCCGGTGCCGCGATCCTGGCTGACATGGGCAAGGCCGCAGACCCGGCCTACGACGCCACCTCGCCCTACACGATGGAAAGCTACGACGCCGCCGCACTGATCATGCTGGCGATGGAGGCTTCGGGTTCGACCGATCCGAACGTCTACAAGGAAAAGATCATGGAAATCGCCAACGGACCGGCTGACGGTTCGGGCACCAAGATCCTTCCGGGCGAGTTGGGCAAGGCGCTGGAGCTGATCGCTGCTGGCACGGCCATCGACTATGACGGCGCTTCGGGCGTGACGCTGATCGGACCGGGTGAATCGGCCGGCCGTTACAAGCAGTTTGAAGTGAAGGGCGGCAAGTACGAAACCGTCCAGTTCCGCTGATCCTTTAGCGGAGTATGCGAACCTCACGGCCCGGGCGATAACCCCGGGCCGTGGCACAAGAAGAAGGCCCCCCGACCGGTTTGACCGGGAACGAGGCAGGGCCGAGACAGGGGATGACCATGATCAGGGTCGAGAAGCTGCACAAGCATTTCGGCGGCTTTCATGCCGTTGACGGTGCCTCGCTGGAAATCAAGACCGGGACAATCACCGGCCTGATCGGCCCGAACGGCGCGGGAAAGACCACGCTTTTCAACGTGATCGCAGGGCGGTACACGCCCACCAGCGGCCAGGTGTTCATGGACGGCGAGGACATCACCGGGCTTCAGCCGCATCAGCTGTTTGCCAAAGGGCTGCTGCGCACTTTCCAGATCGCGCATGAATTCGGCTCGATGACCGTGCGCGAGAACCTGATGATGGTGCCGCCGCGCCAGTCGGGGGAAAAGCTGTGGAACGCGCTGTTTTCCCGTTCGCAGGTTGCAGAGGAAGAGGAACGCATCCGGGCCAAGGCCGACGAGGTGCTGGAGTTTCTGACGATCAGCCACATCGCCGACCAGAAGGCGGGAATGATTTCGGGCGGGCAGAAGAAACTGGTCGAACTGGGCCGCACGATGATGGTGGACGCGAAGATCGTCTTCCTGGACGAAGTCGGCGCGGGCGTGAACCGTACTCTCCTGAATACCATCGGCGACGCAATCGTGCGGCTGAACAAGGAGCGCGGCTATACCTTCTGCGTGATCGAGCACGACATGGACTTCATCGGCCGCCTCTGTGACCCGGTGATCTGCATGGCCGAGGGCAAGGTGCTGGCGGAAGGCACCGTCGAAGAGGTCAAGAACGATGAGCGCGTGATCGAGGCCTATCTGGGCCGCGGGTTGAAGAACAAGTTGAAAGAGGAAGCCGCCCATGGCTGAGCCTTTCCTGATCGGCGAAAACATGACCGGCGGCTATGGCGCGGTCGACATCCTGCACGACTGCACGCTGGCAGTGGAGCCGGGCGAGATCGCGGTGATCGTCGGCCCGAACGGCGCGGGCAAATCGACGGCGATGAAGGCGGTCTTCGGGATGCTGAAGCTGCGCCAGGGCTCGGTCCGGCTGGGCGGCGAGGACATCACAAGCCTCACCCCGCAGGCGCGGGTCCGCAAGGGCATGGGCTTTGTGCCGCAGACCCACAACATCTTCACCGGCATGACGGTCGAGGAAAACCTGGAAATGGGCGCCTTCATCCGCGAGGACGAGGGCATCCGGGGCACGATGGAGCAGATCTACGACCTGTTCCCGATCCTGCGCCAGAAACGGTTCCAGAAGGCGGGTGAACTGTCGGGTGGCCAGCGCCAGCAGGTAGCCGTCGGCCGCGCGTTGATGACCAAGCCCAAGGTCCTGATGCTGGACGAACCCACTGCTGGCGTCAGCCCCATCGTGATGGACGAGTTGTTCGACCGCATCATCGAAATCGCGCGGACGGGGATTTCCATCCTGATGGTGGAACAGAACGCCCGCCAGGCGCTGGAGATTGCCGACAAGGGCTATGTCCTGGTGCAGGGCCGCAACCGATACACCGACACCGGGGCCGCGCTTCTGGCTGATCCCGATGTGCGCAAGTCGTTCCTGGGAGGTTGAAGATGAGATACGCAGCTTTGGCTGTTCTGGCCCTGATCCCGACCCAGGCCCTGGCCGGGTTCGAATGCAGCATCGACCGGCAATGCGGCGGCGGCACTTGCGAACCCTTCGATGGCGGCCCGTTCCTGATCCAGGAAACCGGCGATGTCTGGCGGATTTCCTGGCAGGGGCAGGAGTGGGAAGGTTATTCGACCACGACGATGGAAACCGGTGGCGAGGCGTCCATCGTGATCCCGCCGCAGAACGGCGTCTCGGGGCTGATAAGCATCTACCCGTCAGGTGAGATCTCGTTCACCGCCCATGCCTACGGTGACGGTCCGGTGGCCATCACCGGCTCGGGCAACTGCATGACGGAAGGCGGCTGACCGATGCCTGACACTTTTCCCAAGCCTTGCGTGATCTGATGGACATCCTCAACGCCCTTGTGGCCTTCCTCAACTTCGTCGTCGTACCGGGATTGGCCTATGGCAGCCAGCTTGCGCTGGGTGCGCTTGGGATCACGCTGATCTTCAGCGTGCTGCGGTTTTCCAACTTCGCGCACGGCGACACGATGGCCTTCGGGACAGCCTTCGTCATCCTGTTCACCTGGTGGTTCCAGTCGATGGGCATCACCGCCGGTCCCCTTCCGACGGCGCTCTTGGCCCTGCCCCTGGGGATCCTGGTGACCATTGCGATGGTTCTGGCGACCGACCGGGTGGTGTACCGCTTTTACCGCAAGCAGCGCGCCAAGCCGATCATCGTGGTCATCGTCTCGACCGGGGTGATGTTCGTGATGAACGGGCTGGTGCGGATGATTATCGGCACGCAAGAGCAGAACTTCACCGACGGCGAACGCATGCTGCTGAATCCACAGGACTTCAGGGCGGCGACCGGACTGGCCGAGCCGCTGGCGATCAAGACGACGCAAGCGATTTCGGTCGTGGCGGCGGTCCTGTGCTGCATCGCGTTGTTCTGGTTCCTGCAGAAGACCCGTACCGGCAAGTCGATGCGGGCCTATTCCGACAACGAGGATCTGGCGCTGCTGTCCGGCATCAACCCCGAGCGGGTGGTAACCATCACCTGGGTCATTGCCGGCGCGTTGGCCTGCATCGCGGGGTCGCTGTATGGCCTCGACAAATCCTACCGCGGGATCGTCTATTTCAGCCTGCTGATGCCGATGTTCGCTGCGGCCGTGGTGGGGGGCCTCGGCTCGCCCTTGGGCGCTGTGGTCGGCAGCTTCATCGTGGCCTTCTCGGAACTGATCGTCACCAGCGCCTGGAAGAAGATCTTCGGCTACCTCGTCCCGGCGGACTGGTTGGGCGACGGGCTCTACCAGGCGCTTTCGACCGACTACAAGGTCGCCGTCAGCTTCACCATCCTGATCATGGTGCTGCTGTTCCGCCCGCAAGGCATCTTCGGAGGCAAGTGACATGGCCGCACAACGCAACCTTCTTCTCTTCGCCGGTGTCGCGCTGCTGTTCATCCTGACCGGGGTGTTCCAGAGCTGGAACCTGTCGCTGAACATCCTGAACCTGGCGCTTCTGTCGGCGATCATGGCCATCGGGGTGAACATCCAGTGGGGCTATGCGGGCCTGTTCTCGACCGGGATCGTCGGTTCGGTGGCGCTTGGTGGTCTGGCGGTGGTGCTGGTCTCGGCCAGGCCCGTGCCGGAAGGCTGGGCTGCTGGCGGGCCGCGCATTCTTGGCGCTCTCGTCTTCGCGGCGATTGCCATCGGATTTGCCGTCTGGCTTTACCGGCGCCTCAAACCCGGAGCCAGCCGGACGCTGGCGCTGGCGCTGTACCTCATCGTCGCCTTTTTCATCTACCGTGCTGTCCTGGACCCCGCCGTTGTCGCCGTCGAGGCGAACAATCCCGCACAGGCGGGCAACATCGGCGGGCTCGGCCTCAACTCGCTGGTTGCCTGGCCGGTCGGCGCGCTGATGGCGGCGGCGGCGGCCTGGGTCATCGGCAAGATCGCCCTTGGCCTGCGTGAGGACTATCTGGCCATCGCAACCCTTGGCATTGCAGAGATCATCGTCACCGTCATGCGGAACGAGGACTGGCTGGCGCGGGGGGTGAAGAACCTGATCGACCTGCCCCGCCCCTGGCCGGTCCCCAAGGAAGTCGACCTGCAGTCCAATCCTGCCTTCCTTGAACCGGTCGCCAGCCTTGGCCTTGATCCGGTGACGGCCTCAACGATCTTCGTCAAGCTGCTGTACGCGACGATGTTCGGCCTGGTCCTTGTGCTTCTGGTCTGGGGCTGCGAACGCGCCTTGAACAGCCCCTGGGGCCGCATGGTCCGCGCGATCCGCGACAACGAGATTTCCTCGGCCGCGATGGGCAAGGACGTCAAGTTCCGTCACCTGCAGATTTTCATCATCGGTTCGGCAGTCGTGGGCCTTGCGGGGGCGATGATGACCTCGATGGAAGGGCAGTTGACCCCGCCGTCCTACCTGCCCCTGCGGTTCACCTTCCTGATCTGGGTGATGGTCATCGTTGGCGGGTCGGGGAACAACTGGGGCTCCATCCTCGGCGGTCTTCTGATCGGCTGGCTCTATCTGGCGGTCGAATTCCTCGGTCCCCAACTGATGAGTGCCATCACGGCCGGCCTGCCCGCCGGAGGGTTGCGGGACCACCTGCAGGACACGGCGGCGCATATGCGGCTTCTGACTCTGGGGGTTGTCCTTCTTCTGGTTCTGCGCTTTGCGCCCAAGGGTCTAATCCCCGAGAAATGACCGGTCAGCAGCCGGGTGTATGGCCCGGCTGCGACATTCCTTGTCGCAAATCCTCATGACCCGGGTCCCCTGCCCCGCCATGGTGCGGCAAACGGGTCTAGGAGAGTCTTGCGATGAAAACCCATGCGCGCGTGGTGGTGATTGGCGGCGGCGTTGTCGGCTGCTCGGTCCTGTATCACCTGACCAAGCTTGGCTGGTCCGATGTCATGCTGATCGAACGGTCGGAACTGACGTCGGGGTCGACCTGGCACGCGGCGGGCGGGTTCCACACGATCAACGGCGACACCAACATGGCGGCGCTGCAAGGCTATACGATCCGGCTCTACAAGGAGTTGGAGGCGATCACCGGCATGTCCTGCGGGCTGCACCATGTCGGCGGCGTGACGCTTGCCGACAACGAGGCCCGGTTCGAGATGCTGAAGGCCGAACGCGCCAAGCATCGCTACATGGGTCTGGATACCGAGATCCTGACCCCGGCCGAGATTACCAAGCTGACCGACGGGCTGGTGGATGTGAAGGGCGTTCTGGGAGGACTTTACGATCCCTTGGACGGCCACCTCGACCCTTCGGGCACGACCCACGCCTATGCCAAGGCGGCACGGATGGGCGGGGCCGAAATCGTTCTGCACAACCGGGTGCTGGAAACGCGGCCCACGAAGGAAGGCTGGGAAGTCGTCACCGAAAAGGGCACCGTCACCTGCGAGCATCTGGTGAACGCAGGTGGCCTGTGGGCCCGGGAAATCGGGGCAATGGCCGGGGTTTACCTACCTTTGTTGCCGATGGCACACCAATACATCGTCACCGACGACATCCCCGAGATCATGGACATCTTGGGCCAGGGCCGCGAGTTCCCGCATGTCATGGACCCGGGCGGCGAGTTCTACCTGCGGCAGGAAGGCCGCGGCATGTGCATCGGCTTTTACGAAAAACCTTGCGAGCCTTGGGCTGTCGATGGCACGCCCTGGAACTTCGGCCATGAGCTTCTGAACGAGCAATTCGACAAGATCGAGGACTCGGTCAACTTCGCCTACCGCCGCATTCCGGTCTTGGAACGGTCCGGCGTCAAGCGGGTGATCCACGGGCCTTTCACCTTTGCCCCCGACGGCAACCCGCTGATTGGCCCGGTGCCGGGCCTGCGCAACTACTGGTCGGCTTGCGCGGTGATGGCGGGCTTCAGCCAGGGCGGCGGCATGGGTCTGGCTTTGGCGCAGTGGATGATCCACGGCGAAGTCGAACGCGACCCGCGCGGCTTTGACGTTGCGCGGTTTGGCAACTGGACCTCTCCGGGCTACACCGTGCCGAAGGTCATCGAGAACTACCAGATGCGCTTCAGCGTGTCCTATCCAAACGAGGAACGCCCCGCCGCCAGACCCTTCCGCACCACCCCGATGTACGAGGTCTTTGACGGCATGAACGCCGTCTGGGGCGCGCAATACGGGCTGGAAGTGGTGAACTACCACGCGCTGCCGGGCGAGCCGCGGTACGAGACACCGACCTTCAAGCGCTCGAACGCCTGGGAGGCGACGAGGGCCGAAGTGATGGCCGTGCGCGAAGGCGTCGGGATCAACGAGGTGCAGAACTTCGGCAAGTACCTGGTCAAGGGCGCGGGCGCCCGGGCCTGGCTCGACCGGATCATGGCGGGACGCATCCCGCAGCCGGGGCGGCTGTCGCTGACGCCGATGCTAGCCGAAAGCGGCAAGATCATCGGCGACTTCACCGTGTCCTGCCTGTCCGAGACCGAGTTCCAGCTGACCGCCAGTTACGGCGCGCAGGGCTGGCACCAGCGCTGGTTCGAACAACATCAAGAACCGGGTGTAACTGTCGAGAATATCTCGGATTCCCGATCTGGCTTCCAGATCGCCGGCCCCAAGGCGCGCGAGCTTCTGTCCCGCGTCACCCGGTCTGATGTCAGCTCGGAAGCGTTCAAGTTCATGGACGTCCGCCGCATGACCGTCGGCATGGCCAACTGCATCGTCCAGCGGGTCAGCTATACCGCGGACCTTGGGTACGAAATCTTCACCGACCACATGTCGGTCAGGCACCTCTGGGACGTGCTGTCGGCGGCGGGCAAGGACCTGGGCCTGCGCCCCTTCGGAATGCGGGCGATGATGTCCCTGCGATTGGACAAATGGTTCGGCTCGTGGGGCCGCGAGTTCTCACCCGATTACACTCCGGCCGAGACCGGCCTTGACCGCTTCATCAGCTGGAACAAGCCTGCCGACTGGATCGGCAAGGCGGCCGCGATGAAGGAAAAGGCGGAAGGACCCAAGCGCAAGCTGGTGCCGATCGTCGTGGACGCCAAGGATGCCGATGTCGTGGCCTGGGAGCCGATCTGGCTGGACGGCGCGGTCGTCGGTTGGTGCACCAGCGGCGGCTACAGCCACTGGACCGGCAAGTCGGTCGCGCAGGGCTTCATCCCGGCGGACCGGGTGCAAGACGGGCTGGAGCTGGAGGTTGAGATTCTGGGCGAACGTCGCCCCGCCCGGGTGCATCTTGCGCCATTGTGGGACGACGGCGGGCGGATGCGCGGCTGACCTCTGGCTTGACAGAACGGTCGCATCGCCCAAGCATCCGGGCCATGCGCCCGGTCGTCCACATCCTGATCCTCGCCGCCGGTGCCTCGTCGCGGATGCGGGGCGCCGACAAGCTGGTGCAACCGATTGCGGGTGTGCCGATCCTGCGCCGGGTGGCAGAGACGGCCCTGGCCACCGGCCTGCCGGTCCTAGTTGCCCTGCCGCCCGACGCAATGGCACGGCGGACGGCGGTTTCGGGGCTTGAGGTTCGGGTGGTCGAGGTTCCGGACGCGGCCCAGGGAATGTCACGCTCACTGGTGCGCGGCATCGCGATCATCAGTTCGGAAGCCGCGGGCGACCAGGACGGACTGATGGTGCTTCCCGCCGACATGCCGGGGTTCACGACCGCCGCGCTGGACAGGCTTGTCGCCCGCTTTCAGGCTGACCCAGATCTGATCTGGCGTGGCGGAACCAAAGACGGCCAAGTCGGGCATCCGGCCATCTTCCCGCGATCTTTCTGGCCGGAACTTGCGAAAGTCACGGGAGATGAGGGCGGACGGTCGGTCCTCCGGGCCAATCCGGACAGGATCTCTGTCCTGGAGCTGCCGGGACAGATGGCGATTCTCGACCTCGACACCCCGGAGGACTGGGCGGCCTATCTGGGCCGCCCGATCTGATCAGCGCGAAACCAAAACCCTTGCCTCGTGCGCCTTCAGCGACAGCCGCGCCGAGGGGAAGGCATCCGCATTCACGGCAAGTTCTGGGAAGAGTTCGAGAACTTCGTCGCGGGCCGCCTGATCGAGCGCGGACAGCGTCCGTTCGGCAGGCTGGAAGCTTTCGGTCCAGATCCCGTCGGAATGCACGATCTCATGCCGGTCAAACAGGATATGGACATAGGTCACCCCATCTTCCGGCAATGCGCGCGTGACCTCGGCCATCCCGACCAGATGCTTGGCGGGCACCAGAACCTCGGACTCGCCAAAGTACATTTCAGCCCGCGCACCTTCGATAAGGACGCGGTGCTGCGGCGAAACGAGCATGGTCCGGTCTGGCCCGGCGGCTCCGAATGCCCGCGACGCGATGCGCACCGGCTGGAGCTGCGGATTGGCCAGCAGGTCGCGATAGGACAACTTGCACTGGCCAACCCAACGCAGCGGCTGCAAGCCATTGTCGCGTGTCAGCACCATCTCGCCGGGACGCAGATCCTCGACCGCGACGGGACCGCGGGCCGTGGTAATCAGGGTGCCCGCCGTAAAGCAGACGATCACCAGGCTTTCGATGTCGGTAAAGACCAGCGTGCCGATAATCGTCGTCCCGTCCGGGCCGTAGAAGATGATCGTGCCGTTTTCCAGGTTCAGCGGGTCATAGACCACTTCGATCCGGTCCCAGCCGAAGCCGGTCACATCCACGGTCAACGTATCGTTGTCGGTACCGCCACCGCCGCCATCGACGGTCTCGTTGCCGAGGATGTCGTTCACCGTGGCGGTGAAGCTCATGTAGGCGGCGTCTTGGTCGTCGCCGCCGAAAATTCCGTCCGTACCGGCACCGCCATACAGCGTATCCCGGCCCGCGCCACCGTAGACGGTGTCGTTTCCGTCACCGCCGTACAGCTGGTCGTTGCCCTCGTCCCCGCCGATCAGGTCGTTGTCGTCGCCACCGTAGATCGTATCCGCGTCGGTGCCGCCATAAATCGTGTCGTTCGCATCGCCGCCGTACAGCAGGTCCGTGCCCTGGTCGCCCGAGACGAAGTCGTTCCCGTCGTCGCCCTGGATCGTGTCGCTGTCATTGCCGCCATACAGCAGGTCATCCCCGTCCAGGCCCGCAATGGTGTCGTCCCCGCGACCGCCGTAGATCAGGTTCGTGTAGGCATCGTTCGGGTCAGAACTGAACCCGTCAAAGCCAATCAGCGTGTCGTTGTAGATCGACCCGATAAAGCCGTCGACACCCGTGCCGGTGTCACCCGTGGCGTCGCCACCGGTGAAAACACCAGTGGCAAGGTTCACGTTCACTGCAGCGTTCGAGTCGCTGTAATCGATCAGGTCAAGGCCCTGGCTGCCATTGAAGACGTCCGCCCCGGCCCCGCCGCGCAGCGTATCGTCTCCGGCGCCGCCGAACAGCGTATCGTTGCCTGCATCGCCGAGGAGGTAATCGTTGCCGGTCCCGCCGTCGATCGTGTCCGCACCGTCCCCGCCGTAAAGCGTGTCGTTGCCAACTTCGCCGAACATATCGTCAGCGTCATTTCCGCCGTAGGCGAGGTCGTTGCCGTCGCCGCCGCGCACCACATCGACACCCAGCCCGCCATACAGCGTGTCGTTGTCCGTACCGCCATACAGCGTATCACTCTCGCTGCCGCCATCCAGGACGTCGTTGCCCGCATCGCCATAGAGCGTGTCGGTGCCCGCATCGCCAGAGATCGTGTCGGCGCCGTCGTTGCCGTACAGAAGGTCGCCATCGTTGCCGCCAAAGACCTGGTCCTCGTCATTGCCGCCATAAAGGGTGTCGATCCCTACCCCGCCGAACAGGCTGTCTCCGCCGTCGCCACCGTAAAGCCGGTCAGTCCCTGCATCGCCATACAGGGTGTCGTTGCCCAGATCGCCGTAAAGGCTGTCGGTGTCGTTGCCGCCATAGATCTGGTCGCCGTCGTTGCCGCCATACAGCGTGTCAGCGCCGATATCCCCGTACAGCGTATCCAGTCCGGCATCGCCAAAGGCGAGGTCGCCGTCGTTGCCGCCGAAGATCTGGTCGCCATCATTGCCGCCATACAGCGTATCGACGCCTACACCGCCGAACAGGCTGTCGACGCCTTCGCCACCCTCCAGACGGTCAGTCCCTGCATCGCCATACAGGGTGTCATTGCCCAGATCGCCATATAGGCTGTCGTTTTCGGTGCCACCGTATATCTGATCGCCGTCGTTACCACCGTACAGCGTGTCGATACCCGACCCGCCGAACAGGCTGTCTACGCCCTCGCCGCCTTCCAGACGATCCGTGCCCGCGTCGCCGTAAAGCGTGTCGTTGCCAGCGTCTCCAAACAGTGAGTCGGTATCATCGCCGCCGTAAAGCCGATCAGCGTCGTTACCGCCGTACAACGTGTCATTTTCAGTGCCACCATACAGCAGGTCAAGGCCGTCGTTGCCGAACCCGAGGTCGTTGTCGTCTCCGCCATAGATCGTGTCATTCCCGGTGAGGCCGCGCAGCGTGTCATTGCCACCACCGTCACCAGTAGTGCTGCCACCGAAGATCACATCATTAATTGTGCCAGGTAGTGTCGTGTCACCGACAAGACTGTCGCTGCCGGAATTCGACCCAGTAAGCGTTGCCATGCTCTTCGTCCCTCTGCCTCAGCGGCGCGACCTAGCCCTGGTTTTTGTCCATTTTCAGGCTCGATTGCGCTGTTCTAGGGCAAGTGCCGCGCAAACGTCCATCACTGGTGGCTACTGTCGGTCAGATTTACTCATAGTTTGTTACTGGCAGACTACAATGTGCACACTCACAAGGCGAGTCCAGAAACTTCTGCCTCGGTCAGGACACGCCGTGATTGGCCATAAGTCGCCCGTCCGGCCGCGGTCTTGAGTTCCGGGAACAGTTCCAGAATCTCCAGGCGCTGAGCATTGCCGATTCCCTTCAGCGAGGTATCGTCGGGATGGAAGGTTTCGGTCCAGACGCCATTGGTCAGCACCACCTCGTGCCGGTCGCACATGAAGTGGATGTAGGTCGTCCCGCTGGACTGCACCGTATGGACGCCCTGCGCCGCCAGATGCTTGGCCGCGACCAGCACCTCACGTTCGGCGTATTTGACCGACACGCGAGAGTTCGTGACCAGGACGCGGTGGTTCGGCGACACCATCATGTCGCGTTCGGGCAGGCCCTTGCCCAGCGATCCCTGCTGGATGAACACCGGCAGAAGATGTGGATCCATCTGGAAGTCGTGCAGGAACATCTGGGTCTTGCCGACCCAGCGCACCGTCTGGATGCCGTTGTCGCGGGTCACGACGCGGTCACCGGCGGCGATCATCTCGACCGGCACCTCGCCCCGCTGGGTGGTGATCAGCGTCCCCGGAGTGAAGCACGGCGTCGCCCGCGGTGCGCGCGTCCCTGCCTCATGCAGTGGTGCCGACAAATCGTGGTCGTGCGTCATGGTGACCCTGTTCAACATCCCTAGGCACCATCCCGCAGGTGCCGCGCCTCGTCCGTCCTGCATAGCGTCCCCGCCGGACGCGAGAAAAGCGGAAAATTGTTTGTAAACAAAGACAACACCGGCTGGATTCAGCCCTGGCGTGTGTCCTTGTCACCTAGGTTAACGTCTCACGGTCCCGTGCGTTCCCGTTTGGCCGGGATCGGCAGAAGTCGGGTAGCCGTAACATTATGACTGGACGACTCTTTCAATCTAAAGCTGTGTTTCCGCCCGTCGTGCCACTCATCGGCAATCATTCGCCGCGCAACCGGGTGTTGACAGGCGCAGTGACGCGCAAGTGATTGATCCGGTGATTTGACCGCACGGTCAATGTTTCCGCATCCTGCGCGAAATCAGCGACAGAACTGCGACTGATCAGAGTTTCGGATCATCAATGCGAATCAGGTCATCCCAATTCTCATGGTGGTCACCCGAAGCCATCAATTGGGATAAGTGGTGCCCGAGGCGAGACTCGAACTCGCAAGCCTTGCGGCGGAGGATTTTGAATCCCCTGCGTCTACCATTCCACCACTCGGGCCACCGGCGACACCTGTAGAACCTGCCGCCCCCCGCGTCAATCCGGGGCGCGCGCGGGGTTCTGCACGGGTCAGAGATCGTCGGTCTGAAACGTGTCACAGTCCGCCATCTGGCCCGACTGCAACCCGATCATGAACCAACGCGACCGCTGTTCCGAGGTGCCGTGGGTGAAGGTATGCGGCATCGGGCGCTGGCCTGCATTGCGCTGCAGGGTGTCATCGCCGATCTGCTTCGCCGCGTTGACCGCCTCTTCCAGATCACCCCGTTCAACCACCCCGAGCGACTGTGCCGCCTCGCGCGCCCAGATGCCGGACAGGCAATCGGCCTGCAGTTCGACCCGGACCGAGATCGCGTTCGATTCCGCTTGGCTGACCTGCTGGCGGACCTGGTTCGCCTGGGCGAGGATGCCAAGCTCGTTCTGGACGTGGTGGCCGATCTCGTGGGCGACCACATAGGCGGCCGCAAAGTCCCCGCCTGCCCCAAGCCGCTGGTGCAGGGTCGTGAAAAAGGCGGTGTCGAGGTAGACCTTCTTGTCGGCCGGGCAGTAGAACGGCCCCGTCGCCTCGGAGGCGCCGCCGCAGGCGGATCGCGTCGCCTCCTTGAACAGCACCAGGGTCGCGGGCTTGTAGGCCCGGCCCAGCTGCTCCTGGAAGACGCGGGTCCAGATTTCCTCGGTGTCGGCCAGCACGACCGACACGAACTTGCCCTCGGCCTCGTCCTCGGCCGTCAGCTCGACCGGGGTGCCGCTGGTCTGGGTAATGCCTCCACTGTCTGGCCCAAGCAGCTGGCTGGGGTCCACCCCGAGGAAGAGGGCGATCAGGACGACGATGATCGCCCCTGCCCCGCCGACCCCGCCGACCCGCGCGGCACCGCCGCCACCCATGCGGCGGCGATCCTCGACGTTCGAACTTTCCCTGCGACCGCGCCACTGCATGTCTTCACCCTTCCCTGTCGGCCCCTTTTGTCCACGCAGGACACATGGGCCACCACCTGCAAAATCAAGGTCTTGGCCGAGGACAGTCACGAATCCGTAACCCGTTTGCCCGACAGCCTTGCCCAGATGCTACCCGCTGCCCCACATCATCGGAAGCGTGAAAGCACAACAAGGCGAGCGGCTTGCGGTTCCCCTTTCCCTTGCGCGCCGACCGACCTATGGTCGCGGCGCATTCTCACCTGCCGAGACACCCCATGACACCGAGCCACCGAACCCTGATCCTGCTTGCAACCCTTGGCTCGGTCGGGCTTCTGGGCGGCGCCTTCGCCTTCCAGTACATCGGAGGACTCGCGCCGTGCCAATTGTGCCTTTACCAGCGCTGGCCGCATGCCGCGGCCATCCTGATCGGGGTCGTGGCGCTGACGACGGGCTGGCGCGGACTGGCCTGGCTGGGCGCACTGGCTGCTCTGGCCACGGCGGCCATCGGCATCTTCCATTTCGGCGTCGAGCAGCTGTGGTGGGAAGGCCTTGCCACCTGCACCGCCGGATCGATCGAGGGCATCTCGACGGCCGACCTGCTGGACCCAACGAAGGATGTCGCGGCCGTCGTGCGCTGCGACGAGATCGCCTGGTCGCTGCTGGGGATTTCGATGGCAGGCTGGAACGTGATCCTGTCGCTGGTGCTGGCCGGGATCTGGGTCAAGGCGGCGCGGACGGCCTGAGCGCCGCGCTTCTGGCTAACCGCCCCCCCTCCATGGCCCTCCTTCGTTCCACAGATAGGGGCGCGGGTTACCGGGGCCGTGCAGTGACTTCAGCGTCGGGCTGCCGGGCCTCGGCGGACCGGGGGTTTCCACCCACGGACACCCGGAGGATGTTTTCAGAAGAGAAACTTATCGCGCAGGTTCCGCAGGTCCGCCAAACAACCGCGCATGTTCCTGGATCGCGAAGCGGTCGGTCATGCCCGCGACGTAGTCGGCCACGGTGCGGGCAAGCTGGATTTCATCCTTTGCCGCCGCCACATCCGCCTGCCATTCCTGCGGCAGGAGGTCGGGCTGTTTCAGGAACAGCGGGAACAGGTCGTCGACCATCCGGGTCACTTCGGCCCGCACCGCCATCACGCTGGGCGCGCGATACATGCGGTGAAACAGGAAGCTGCGCACCGCCTTGAGGTCCTGATAGAGCGGTTTGGAGAAGCGGATGATCGTGGTGCCCATGTGGCGGATGTCGTCCACCGACCTGGGCTGGGCACTGGTCAATCGGTTCTGGGCCACGGCAATCACATCCTCGACCATCCGGCCGAAGACCCGGCGCAGGGCCTCGTGCCGACGGCGCATCTTGTCGAGGCCGGGGTAAGTGCGGTCCACTTCCTCGAAAGCGGGGCCAGTCACCGGCAATTCCATCAGGTCTGCTTCCGTGAAGAGGCCCGAGCGGAGACCGTCGTGCAGGTCGTGGTGGCTATAGGCCACGTCGTCGGCAATGGCGGCGACCTGTGCCTCGGCAGAGGCATGGGTGTCGAGTTCGAGGTCCCACTGGGCGTTCACTTCGGCCAGCGCATAGGGCAAGGGTCCGTCGTGCTTCTTGTCGGCATTTTCGCCGGTGACCGGCCCATTGTGTTTCGCAATGCCTTCAAGGGTTTCCCAGGACAAGTTCAACCCGTCAAAGTCGGCATAGTGGCGTTCCAGTTTCGTCACGATCCGCAGGGCCTGGGCATTGTGGTCAAACCCGCCATAGGGGGCCATCAGGCGTTCCATCGCGTCCTCGCCGGTATGGCCGAACGGCGTGTGGCCAAGGTCATGCGCCAAGGCGACGGCCTCGGCGAGGTCGGTGTTCAGGCCCAGGACCCCGGCGATGGTGCGTGCCACCTGAGCCACCTCGATCGTATGGGTCAGTCGGGTGCGGTAATAGTCGCCCTCGTGTTCCACGAAGACCTGGGTCTTGTGCTTGAGGCGGCGGAAGGCGCTGGAATGGATGATCCGGTCCCGGTCGCGTTGATAGGGCGAGCGGAAGGAGGACAGCCTCTCAGGCCACAGGCGCCCGCGACTGGCGTCAGGTTGGCAGGCAAAGGGGGCGAGCATGCTGGGCTGTCCTTGTGAGGCGCGGTCAGGTTTCATATATTTGCCGGACAGGCCAAAGGATACGGGAACAGTCATGGAACTGACGCTGCCGCCGAAAGTGACCGATCGGGCCTTTGCCCGTCTGGCCGAGATCGCCAAGGCCATGGGCGAGGTCAAGCCCTTGCGCGTGGCGGTGGACGGCGGCGGCTGTTCGGGGTTTCAGTATTCGATCACGCTGGATGAGCCTGGGTCCGACGATCTGGTGCTGGAGAAGGACGGGCAACGGGTGCTGGTCGATCAGGTCAGCCTGCCCTTCCTGTCGAATGCGGTGATCGATTTCACCGATGAACTGATCGGGGCGCGTTTCGTGGTGCAGAACCCCAACGCCAAGACAAGCTGCGGCTGCGGCACCAGTTTTTCGATCTGAGGGCCTCTGGCCTTTCGACCCGGCCAGACTACCTGCTGCCTCCCTGGGATTGCGCACGGAGACAGGCCATGACCGTCGTATTGATGCTGGGCTCGGCGCCCATGGTGACGGAGGCCGCGACCTGGCCGCGCGCGCCGTTCGACCATGTTGTGGCGATCAACAATGCCTGGCGGGTGCGGGGGGATTGGGATCATGCGGTCTACCCTTGGGATTTCCCCGAGGAGCGGCACCCGGTGGCTGGGCCGGGCCAATCGCTGGTAACCGAGGCAGAGTTTGTCCCGTCGCAGAACACCTTTGGTGGGTTTGTTTACGCAGGCGCAACAATGGCCTTCACGACGGGGTATTGGGCGCTGGACGCGCTGAAGCCGTCGGTGCTGGCGGTTTTCGGCTGCGACATGCATTACCCGGCCTCGGGGGTGACGCATTTCTATGGGCGGGGGACACCGGACCCGTTGCGGGCGGACATCACGCTGCGGTCTCTGGAGGCGAAATCGGCTCGGCTGATGGTACTGGCGGCGATGCAGGGCTGCGCGGTGGTGAACCTGTCGGCGGGGCCGTCGCGTCTGATCTTCCCGCGGGTGGCGCGGGCGGTGGTGGCCGGTGCGCGGCCTGCGACCTGGTGCCCGGACCTTGCGGCCGAGGCCTTGGCGCTGGAGGCGGAGCTTGGCTATGTGGTGCCCTCGGGCCGTTACTGGGAAGAGGCGGGGCGGTTCGATCCGGTGCAGCTGGACCGGATCGACCGGCTGTGGCTGCAGGCGGCGACGCTGCCCTTGCGGCAGACGGCTTGAGGGTTTGCGCCGGGCGGCCTAGGGTTCTGGTGTGGAGGGCCCGGGCATGAAGCTGGCGACGTTCAACATCAACGGGATCAAGGCGCGGATCGAGGCGCTGCCGGCCTGGCTGGCCGAGGCGGCGCCGGACGTCGTGGTCCTGCAGGAGATCAAGTCGGTCGATGAGGCGTTTCCGCGCGAGGTGTTCGAGGGGCTGGGCTACCGGGTCGAGACGCACGGGCAGAAGGGGTTCAACGGGGTGGCGATCCTGTCGAAGCTGCCGTTGAACGATGTGCGGCGGGGGTTGCCGGGGGATGACAGCGACGAGCAGGCGCGGTGGATCGAGGCGGTAGTCGACGCGGGGGCGCGGCCGGTGCGGGTGTGTGGGTTGTACCTGCCGAACGGGAACCCGGCTCCGGGACCGAAGTATGATTACAAGCTGGGCTGGATGGCGCGGATGGAGGTCCGGATAAGGGAGATGCTGGCAGCGGAGGAGCATTTCGTCTGCCTGGGGGACTACAACGTGATCCCGCTGGCGGTGGATGCGGCGAAGCCGGAGGCTTGGGTGGGGGACGCGCTGTTCCTGCCGGAAGCCCGTGCGGCGTTCCGGCGGATGGCGAACCTGGGGCTGACGGATGCGGTCAGGGTGCGGGAGCCGGGGCCGGGGGTCTACACGTTCTGGGACTATCAGGCGGGGGCCTGGGAGCGGAACAACGGGATCCGGATCGACCATGTGATGTGCAGCCCCCAGGTCGCGGACCGGCTGGAGGAGGCGGGGATCGACAAGGCGGTGCGGGGGAGGGACAAGCCTTCGGATCACGTCCCGGTCTGGGTACGGATCGCGGCCTGAGGAAAAGTGTCCACGGTGGACAAACGCTGATGCGTTCCATTTTTCAATGACTTGGCCGCGGGCGTTAGGGATTTGGAAAGGTCTTGCAGCGGCGGTCCCGGTGGCGGACGTCGATTGAATTGAGCGCCTTTGGCGCAAGCCTTTTGTCTCGCCTCTGGCCTGCGGCCAACCGGCTCGGGCGTCGGGGGCGCTTCGCCCCCCGAACCCCCTGAGAGTATTTGGGCATGGGCAAGACGAGAGCAGGTTCAGGGCGGGCGGCAGTGTGTGAAAGCAGTCGGGGTGAACTCCGACCTACGCTTTGCCTTGCGTCACGTCGTGGTCGTAGAGCCAGTCGAAGCGGCTGAGCATCGCGCCAGGGGAGAACCGGCCGAGGAGGCGCAGGCCGCTGTGGCCGATCATCCGCGGCAGGCCGGAGAGATGGTAGGCCCGCGCATTGGCCGTGGCGGCGGCGACAATGCGGCTGGTGCGGGGTTTACGGGCGGCCTGATAGGCCGCAAGCCCCGCGGCAATGCTGTCGTGGGTGGAAAGCGCCTCCGCCAGGACCCAGGCGTCTTCAAGCCCCATGCTTCCGCCTTGCGCGAGGAAGGGCAGCGTCGGGTGGGCGGCATCGCCCAGGATCACTGCCCCGCCCTGTCCCATCGGCCTTACCCAGGTTTCGGCAACCTGATGGCGGAAGAGGCCCCAGAGCCAGGGGTCTTCCACCCGGTCGAGCCAGGCCCGGACCCGGGGCGAGAAGGCCACGAAAGCAAGCCGCAGGTCCATCGGGTCGTCGCGCAGGGTCCAGCTTTCCTCGGCCCATCGCTGTCGTTCCTCCACAGCGACGATGTTGCGCAGGGTGCCGCCGCGCAGGGGGTAGCTCACGAGATGGCGGCCCGGGCCCATGTGAACCTCGGCCACCGGGGCGGCGTCGGGCTCGGCCGGGATCACCGCGCGCCAGGCGACCTGATGGGTGAAGAAGGGCGTTTCCGGCCCGTTCAGCGCCGGCCGCGTGCGGGAGTGGAGGCCGTCGGCGCCGATGAGAAGCGGCGTTTCGATCCGCTCGCCCCCGTCCAAACCCAGCACCGGATGCGGGCCGGAGAGGTCGACCGTTGCGACGCGAGACAGAAGGCGCAGACTGACGCCCGCCTCTTGCGCGCCCACAAGCAGGAGGTCGATCAGGTCTGAGCGGTGGAGGAAATGGTAGCCCTGCCCCGGACGCAGGCGGGCAAGGTCGAGACGGGTCACCGGATCGCCGGTGGGCCCGTCGATCAACTGCACCGCCTCGGCCCGGGTGGAGGCGGCATCGAGTGCCGCTTGCAAGCCGAGGGCGCGCAGCACACAGGCGCCATTCGGGGATATCTGCAGGCCGGCGCCCACCTCGCGGATCGCATCGGCCTGTTCCAGGACGGTGACCTTTGCCCCCCGCAGGGCGAGGGCCCGGGCCGCCGCCAGCCCCGCGACCCCTGCCCCTGTGATTGTCACGCTTTGGCCGATCAGGCTCATCTTTGCATCCCTTCAGGAACGACAACGCCGGACCAATGGCCCGGCGTCAATTGCGCATGATGTCGCCGGGGCGAAGTCAGTCGTCGCGGTGAACCTTTTCGCGGCGTTCGTGCTTTTCCTGCGCCTCCAGCGTCATCGTGGCGATGGGACGGGCGTCGAGGCGCTTGAGGCTGATCGGCTCGCCCGAGACCTCACAGTAGCCGAATTCGCCGTTCTCGATCCGGCGCAGGGCCGCGTCGATCTTGGCGACAAGCTTGCGCTGACGATCCCGGGTGCGCAGTTCCAGCGCGCGGTCGGTCTCTTCCGAGGCACGATCGGCGATGTCCGGGACGTTGCGGGCGCTGTCCTGCAGGCTGTCGATGGTTTCCGCGGACTGGTCCAGCAGCTCCTGCTTCCAGACCAGAAGCTTGCGCCGGAAATACTCAAGCTGGCGGTCGTTCATGAACGGCTCGTCCTCGGCGGGACGGTAGTCGTCGGGGAGGAAAACCTCGGCCTTCATGGAAACTCTCTCCTTCGCGCCGGATCGCTCCGACAGGTGGGCTTCTGTCATGGACGCGCTCCTGTTGCGGCGCATTTATCCCAAGGCCGGAGCATTGTCACTAGCGGTTGCGACATTTTCTGGGCATGGGTAGGGTTTGTGAAAGGCTGGGAAACAGGATGTTGAAAGCGCAATGAAATTCGGCTCGACGGAGAGGTACGTTGCGTCAGAGGATCTGGCGCTGGCGGTCAATGCAGCGGTGACGTTGCAGCGGCCCCTTCTGGTCAAGGGTGAGCCAGGGACGGGCAAGACGGAGCTGGCGCGGCAGGTGGCGCAGGCGCTGGGGCTGCCGTTGATCGAGTGGCATGTGAAGTCCACCACCAAGGCGCAGCAGGGGCTTTACGAGTACGACGCGGTGAGCCGGCTGCGCGACAGCCAGTTGGGTGAGGCGCGGGTGCACGAGGTGCGCAATTACATCCGGAAGGGCAAGTTGTGGCAGGCCTTCGAGGCCGAGGGTCGGGTGGTGTTGTTGATCGACGAGATCGACAAGGCGGACATCGAGTTTCCGAACGACCTGTTGCAGGAACTGGACCGGATGGAGTTCCACGTCTACGAGACGGGCGAGATGGTGCGCGCGAAGCACCGGCCGGTGGTCATCATCACCTCGAACAACGAGAAAGAGCTGCCGGATGCGTTCCTGCGGCGGTGCTTCTTCCACTACATCCGGTTTCCGGATGCCGAGGTGCTGGCGGCCATCGTGCGGGTGCATTTTCCGGACATCAAGGACCAGTTGCTGACGGCGGCGCTGACGCAGTTCTACGAGATCCGGGATGTGCCGGGGTTGAAGAAGAAGCCATCGACCAGCGAAGTGCTGGACTGGCTGCGGCTTCTGCTGGCCGAGGATCTGGCGCCCGAGGATTTGCGGAAGGATGCGAAGTCGGCCTTGCCGAAGTTGCATGGCGCGCTGCTGAAGAACGAGCAGGATGTGCAGCTGTTCGAGCGGCTTGCCTTCATTGCGCGAGGGCAGCGCTAGTCCGCCAGGCGGATACGTACTTCGGTGGTCCAGTCGTCGGGCGGGGTCTCTGGCCCGTTGTGGTAGAACTCCAGCCGCGCGGCGAAGCGGTCACCCTGCTGTGTCATCTCCCGGTCCCAGACGTGACCGCGCGTGTCTGCCCAGCTGTTGAGCATGACCATCACGTCGTAAAGCTCATCCGGATGACCGTGATGGGTCAGCGTGAAATAGCGTCCCGCGGGCACGATGTCGGCGATCAGCCCCGGCGGGGTTGGGGTGCCCGGGGCGACCTGCGCACCGAAGGACATCTGCATGGTGCCCTCCATGTCGATCACGTCATAGCGGAAGAAGGCAGGTCCGGTCTCAGTGATCCCGTGTTGGGCGAGGGTCGCCAGAACCTCGCTCAGGATCAGGCCGCCCTGGCTGTCGATGGTGGCCATGGTCAGGTCGGCCCGGCGCAGAAGGACGGCTTGCGCGGGGAAGTCCGCGCGGCGGGGCAAGGTGATCCGCCCCTTGAGGTCGCGGGCGGGCATCATGGCGCCACCTGCGCTGTCTGTTCGGCGTCATGGCGACGGCGTGCCTCCATCAGGTCTTGCGCCACAGTGGATGGCTTGGCGGGCGGGAGCGTCGGGTAGACCGAGCCGATGCCGTGCAGCTTGAGAAGCAGATCGTCGAGGATCGCGAAACTGGAGAGCCAGCCGCCCTGGTGTCCGCGCCAGTTCTCCTCGTCCGGGAAGCCGGTCTGCAGGAAGTGCATGCAAGTGCCCTGCCCTTCGGGCGTGAAGGTCAGCGAGATGACGGACTGCACGCCGAACTCGGGGAAGCGGTAGGAAAACATCAGGCGCTGGTCGGGGAGGACCTCGTGGTAGGTGCCGTGGATCCAGTGCGGCTGGCCGTCCTTTTCCATGTTGAACCGCCAGGTGCCGCCGGGGCGGAGGTCGGCCTCGCAGGTGGTGAGATGGTGGCCTTCGGGGCCCCACCAGGCGGCGAGGAGCGACGGGTTGGACCAGAGCGCGAAGGCGAAGCCGGGGGTGGCGTCGAGGTGGCGGTCGAGGGCGAGGAGGTTCGGGTGAGTCATTCGGCGGGTTCCTTCGCCAGGCGGGCGCGGGCGGCTTCGAGGTCGCGGGCGACGCCGTCTAGGTGGGTTTTCTTGGGGAGTTTGGGCCAGACGGTGCCGACCCCGTGCATGGCGAGAAGCGCGTCGGACATGACCTCGAGCGCATAGGGCCAGCCGCGGGCGTGTTCGATGCGGGCCTGGGCGTCGGGGAAGCCGGTTTGCAAGAAGTGGAGGCGGGTGCCGCCGCCGTCGGGGGACAGGTCGATGGAGATGATCGAGAAGAAGTCGGTGCCTTCGAAGTGATAGGAATAGACGAGGCGGCGTGTGGGTTCGACCTCGTGGTAGGTGCCGCTGACATATTCAGTGATGGGACCGTTGACGTTCCGAAGCGACCAATTGCCGCCGGGGCGGAGGTCGACGGCGATGTCGTGCGCGCGGAAGCCGTGCGAGGAGCCGAACCAGGATCGGATGAGTTCGGGCCGGGTCCAGACCGCCCAGACAAGGCCCGGGGGACCGGCAAAGCGGTGGGTCAGGCGCAGGGCGTTGGCGTCATTGTCTTCCATTTTTCTTGGCCTCCTCGTTCAGGCGGGTGATGAGGGCGTCCATCCGGTCGAAGGCGCCTTCCCAATACTGGCGGTAGTGGTCGATCCAGGCCCCTGCCCGCTTCAGCCCCTCGGGTTCCAGATGCACGGGGCGGGTCTTTGCCACCCGTTCGCGGCGGATCAGGCCTGCTTCCTCAAGCACTTTCAGGTGCTTGGAAATGCCGGGCTGCGACAGGTGGCTGGCCGCGACCAAAGCAGTGACCGACTGCGCGCCGTCGGCGATCTGGGCCAGGATCGCACGCCGCGTGGGATCGGAAAGCGCGAGGAAGGTGCGTGACAGGGGATCGGACATCCTATTTCCTCTCGGTTATATTTCTTGTCAGTAATTCTTTTGCCGTCAGGACGCAAGCCGAATCAGCGCGAGCCGGAAACCGGCCACTGCCAGGGCTGCGGGGAATGTCGGATTTGTAATAATTCGTGAAGCCTGTGGATAAATCCTGCGGCGGCGCCTACTTCAACCGCGATGGGTAGTGGTCGGAAAATTCGTGCTTTTTCGCGAATTGACTCAGGCAGGCCATGGACGGGACACTTTACCGGCCCCGAGCTGCCGGGGCGCTGCCAGACTGGTTTTGCCGATGCGCCTGCCCCTTTTCCTTGCCGCGCTCTGCGTGGTTTCGGCTTGCGGCCAACCCGCCCAGGTCACCAAGAGCGGTGCGACCGACGAGGTCGGCGTCGGCTTTGGTACACCTGGCGGCTACCAGCTTGCGGCGGCGACCAGTGCGGGGACTTCGCTGACCCGCGACTTCATGGACCTGACCTTTGCAATGGAAAGCGGGCGGGGCCTGCAGACCTTCAGCCGGTTCGAGGGGCCGGTCACCGTGGCGCTGACCGGGGACGTCCCGGGAACGGCAGCGCGCGACCTGGGCGCGCTGATCGGGCGGCTGCGGTCCGAGGCGGGGATCGACATATCACCGACAACGGGTGCGGCGACAATCACGGTGGAGTTCACCAGCCGCGCCGAACTGCGCCGGTTGGCCCCGATGGCTGCCTGTTTCGTGGTGCCGAACGTCGGATCCCTGGCCGAATACCGGCGCAAGCGCGGGTCGGATCTGGTGGATTGGGCGCAGGTGACGCGGCGCGACCGGGCGGCGGTCTTCATTCCGTCGGACACCAGCCCGCAAGAAGTCCGCGACTGCCTGCATGAGGAGCTGGCGCAGGCGCTTGGCCCGCTGAATGACCTCTACCGGCTGTCGGACAGCATCTTCAACGACGACAATTTCCATTCGGTCCTGACCAGCCGTGACATGGGCATCCTTCGGCTGACCTATTCGCCCAATCTGCAAAGCGGGATGAGCCTGGAACAGGTTGCCGCGCAACTGGGGACGGCACCGGTTGCCAGTTCCGGAACCCCGTCAGACTGGACCCGCGCGATCGAGACGGCGCTGGGGCGCAACGGGTCGCTGACCAGCCGACAGGCGGCGGCGGACCGCGCGCTTGCCATCGCGCGCAGTGCGGGCTGGCAAGACAACCGGCTGGCCTTCAGCCATTTCGCGGTCGGTCGTCTGTTGACCGCCAGCGACCCGGTCCGCGCGCAGGACGCCTTTGCCCGTGCGGCGGCGATCTATGCGCGACTGCCCGGGGGTGAATTGCACTTGGCCCATGTCGACATGCAGATAGCGGTGATGGCGCTGGCGGGAGGTGTGCCGGAAGAGGCTGCCCGGCTGGCAGACCGGGCGATGCCGGTGGTGCGGCGCCACGACAACATGGCGCTTCTGGCGACGCTGATGCTGATCAAGGCCGAGGCGCTGGATGCGCTGGGCAACCCGGACGGGGCAAGGGCGCTGCGCATGGACAGTGCGCCCTACGCGCGCTATGGCTTCGGCTCGGAAAGCATGGTCCGCAGCCGGATGCGCGACATCGCGGCCGTCGCGGACCGGGCGGAAAAGGGCTGAAGGGGCAGCGCGCCGGCAAGCGGCGTTGAGGCCCCGGAAATGGGGCGGAATGTTCGTGATCGGCGGGTTTCTTCTGGGTGCCATCGGCGGCGGCCTGCGGGCAAGGGCGCGTGGCGGAAAGCTGGCGGACATTCTGCAATATGCCGTTGTCCACGGGCTGATCTTCGCGCTGATGGGCCTGTTCCTGACCATCTATCTTGACCGCATGCTGAGCGTCTGACGCCAATGTTCCTGCCGTTCTTCCAGACCTTGCGGGAAGAGGCGGTGCCGGTCAGCTTGCGCGAGTTCCTGAGTTTTCTGGAAGCGATGGCCGCGGGGCTGGTGATCTATGACGCGGATGGTTTCTACCATCTGGCCCGGCTGACACTGGTCAAGGACGAGCGTCACATCGACCGCTTTGACCGCGCCTTCGCCCGGACGTTTGCCGGGCTGGAACGGGTGACGGCGGATCAGGTGCTGGAGGCTCTGAACCTGCCGCGCGACTGGCTGGAAAAGCTGGCGGAACGCCACCTGTCCGAGGAGGAGCGCGCGGCGATCCAGGCGCTTGGCGGGTTCGACAAGCTGATGGAGACGCTGCGCCAGCGGCTGGTGGAGCAGAAGGGGCGGCATCAGGGCGGGTCGAAATGGATCGGGACGGCGGGGACCTCGCCCTTCGGCGCCTATGGCTACAACCCGGAAGGCGTGCGGATCGGGCAGGAGGAAAGCCGTCACCAAAGTGCGGTCAAGGTTTGGGACCGGCGCGAGTTCCGCAATCTCGACGGCGATGCCGAGATCGGCACCCGGACGATGAAGCTGGCCTTGCGCCGGTTGCGGCGCTGGGCGCGCGAGGGGGCGGCGGAGGAGCTGGACCTTGACGGCACCATCCGCGCGACGGCGGCGCAGGGCTGGCTGGATGTGCAGACAAGGCCCGAGCGGCGGAATGCGGTGAAGGTGCTCCTCCTCCTCGACATCGGGGGGTCGATGGACCCGCATGTCCGGGTGATGGAGGAGCTGTTCACGGCGGCCAAGGCCGAGTTCCGGCATCTGGAGGTCTTCTACTTTCACAACTGCGTCTATGAGGGCCTTTGGCGTGACAACCGCCGCCGCTGGGAGCATCAGACGCCGACCTGGGACGTGATCCGGACCTATGGCGCGGACTGGCGGCTGATCGTGGTGGGGGATGCGGCGATGTCCCCTTACGAGGTGACGCATCCGGGCGGGGCGAACGAGCATTGGAACCGCGAAGCGGGCGAGGTCTGGCTGCGACGGATCAGGGCGCAGTGGCCGTATCACCTCTGGATCAACCCGGTCGAGGAGCGGGCCTGGGGGTATTCGAGATCAACCGCGATGATCCGGGAGATCTTCGAGGGGCGGATGGTGCCGATGACGCTGGACGGGTTGGCGAAGGGCGTTCGGGAGTTGCGATGAGGCGGTTGGTGACTTTGTGGAAGGCGCGGCCCTGGCTGACCTCGGCCTTTCTTCTGGCCTGCGCGCTGACGTTGTTCTTTGCCGGACGGTTCGTGGCCTATTCGGTCTACTGGGCGACGCACCAGGAAGTGCCGGTCGAGCCCTGGATGACCGTGGGCTATGTCGCGCGGTCCTGGGGGCTGGAGCCACGGGCGCTGGATGCCGAGGCAGGCACGCCGGTCCCGCAGGTGAAGGGCCATCCGCAGACGCTGGAGGAAATCGCGCGCGACCGGGGGGTGCCGGTGGCGGAGGTGATTGCCGAGGTCGAGGCGGCTGTCAGCCGGATGCGCGGGCCGGAGCCGCAGGAATGACCGACTGGCTTCTGGGGCTGGTGCCGCAATACGGGCTGTGGCTTCTGGCGGCGACGACGTTTTTCTCGTGCCTCGCCCTGCCCTTTCCGGCCTCGATCCTGATGCTGACGGCGGGGGGCTTTGCGGCGGCGGGGGATCTGGTGCTTTGGCAGGCCTTCGGGGCGGCGGCGGCGGGGGGGATCGCGGGGGATCAGCTGGGCTATTGGGCGGGCCGGGGGTTCGGGGCCACCGTCCTGTCGCGGCTGCGGAAGGATGCGGGGCGCGACAAGCTATTGGCCAAGGCAGATGCGATGATGGACCGGCGCGGGGTGATCGCGGTGTTCCTGTCTCGCTGGCTGGTCAGTCCGCTGGGACCTTACGTCAATCTGATCGCAGGCAGCACGCGGTATCGCTGGGGCAGCTTTACCGTGTCGGGGGTGGCGGGTGAGGCGGTCTGGGCGGGGCTTTATGTCGGCGCTGGTTATGTCTTTGGCGGGAACATCGCGGCGGCGAGCAATGCGATCGGCTCGGCCCTGGGGATGATCGGCGGCGCGGGGGCAGTGCTGGCGCTGGGGTACTGGCTGTTCAGTTCCACGGCGGGTCAGGCGGCGTTGCGGGGGCGCGACGGCTGACTATATTCGGGGGATGAGCAAGCTTCTCCTCCCCCTGCTACTGGCCGTTGGCTATGCCCTCTTGATGATGCGCTTTTCGGTCTGGCGCACGAAGAAGATGCTGGATGAGCAGTCTAAGCCCCTGACAGACCCGTCGATCACGCGGCTGGCCGAAAGGATGGCCGCGGCGATGGACATCCCCGAGATCAAGGTGAACGTGTTCGAGGTCGATGCCGTGAACGGGCTGGCAGCGCCGGATGGGCGGATCTTCCTGACGCGCGGGTTCCTGAACCGCAAGGCGCGCGGCGAGGTGTCGGCAGAGGAGCTGGCATCGGTCATCGCGCATGAGATGGGGCATGTGGCGCAAGGCCACATGCGGCGGCGGATGATCGACTTCACCGGGCAGAACGCGGTCTTCGTGATGCTGTCGGCGGTGCTGAACCGGTTCCTGCCCTTCATCGGCATCTGGATCGCCAATCTGATTTCCACCGCGCTGATGGCCCGACTGTCGCGGCGGGACGAGTTCGAGGCGGATGCCTATGCCAGTGCGCTTCTCATCAAGGCGGGGATCGGGACCGAACCGCAGAAGTCCTTGTTCCGCAAGCTGGACGCGCTGACCCAGAACCGTGCCGAAGGGATTCCGGCATGGCTACTCAGCCATCCGAAGGTCGATGAACGCATTGCCGCCATCGAGGCGAATGAGGCGCGTTGGCTGTCGTGAAGGGGTTTGGCAAACTCTTGACGAGCGGCTAGGACGGGACCAAAGGCGCAGGCGCGGGGGCACGACTTGGGAACGATCGACGGGCTGCCACCGCTGCGTGAGGTGATCCGGGCCCATGAGCTGGTTGCGAAGAAGCAGCTGGGACAGAACTTTCTGCTGGACCTGAACCTGACGGCCAAGATTGCGCGGGCGGCGGGGGACCTGTCGGGCTGCGATGTGCTTGAGGTCGGGCCGGGGCCGGGCGGTCTGACGCGCGGGCTTCTGGCCGAAGGTGCGCGGCGGGTGGTGGCGGTCGAGAAGGATGCCCGTGCCCTGCCCGCCCTGGCCGAGATCGCGGCGCATTATCCCGGTCGGCTGGAGGTGTTGCACGGCGATGCACTAGAGCTGGACCTGGCGGCGCATCTGACCCCGCCTTTCAAGATCGTGGCCAACCTGCCCTACAACGTCGGCACCGAACTGCTGATCCGCTGGCTGACGCCCGAGGTCTGGCCGCCGCTCTGGTCATCGTTGACGCTGATGTTCCAGAAGGAAGTCGCGGAAAGGATTGTTGCGAAACCAAGGACAGAGCATTACGGACGGCTGGCCCTGCTGGCACAGTATCGCTGCGAGGCGCGGATCGTGATGACCCTGCCGCCCGAGGCGTTCACCCCTGCCCCGAAGGTCCATTCGGCGGTGGTGCAACTGACTGCCCTGCCCCAGCCTCGCTTTCCCTGCGACTTCAAGGTGTTGCAGCGGATCACCGCGATGGCCTTCAATCAGCGCCGCAAGATGCTGCGCGCGAGCCTGAAGGGCCTGCGCCCCGATGTCGAGGCGGTGCTGGAGCGTGTCGGCATCCCGCCCACGGCAAGGGCGGAGGAGATCGGGCTGGAAGGCTTCTGCGCGCTCGCCCGCGCGGTGGCCTAGCGGGTGGCCGCAAGCGCCCGGCGGTAGGTGTCGAGATATTCGGCGGTATAGGCCTGGTAGTCGAAGTCCAGTTCGGAATGGAGTTCCTGCACCATGGACCACATCGCCTCACGCAGGGCGGCGGCTGCCTTCATCGCGCGGTAGCGGCGCCACAGGTCAGCGTCGGGGGCCTTACCGAAATAGCGGTGCAGGATCCATTCCTCTTGCGCGGCGTCCAGGCCGCAATTGGCCGCGAGACCGCCCAGATCGAACAAGGGCGAGCCCCAGCCGGCATAGTCCCAGTCGATCAGCCACATGCGGGCGCCGTCGTGCAGGAAGTTGCCGGGCAAGAGGTCGTTGTGGCCGAAGACCATGTCGATCCGACCGACGGCGCGTTCCAGCATGTCGGCTTCCGCGAGCAGGTCCGGAAGCAAGGGGATGTGACGCGAAGCGCCTTCGGTCAGCGTGGCGGCATAGTCGCGCAGGACCTGGAACACCCAGAAGGTCAGCGCCGGTCCGCGCAGATGGCGGGGCAGATCGCGGTGGGTGCGGATCACGAGGGCAAGCGCCTGTTCAAGAAGGTCAGGCTGGCGCAGATCGGCGGCGGTCATCGTGCGCCCCCTGACGAAGTCGATCACCAGCGCGCCGGGTTCGTGGTAAAGGACCGCCGGTGAGACGCCCGCCGCCTGGGCGGCATGGCTCGCGGCCAGTTCGTTGAACCGCATGATCTGGTGCACCGGGATGTCATCGCCGATGCGCACGACGGCCTGACGGCGAGCGTCGGTGACCAGCACGTTCAGATTGGTGATGCCGCCGCCCAGCGGGGTTGCGGTGACCTCACCTTCCCAGATCGGCAGGGCAAGGGCACGATTGATCGACCGGGCCAGCGGATCGGTTGCTGTCGTCATCTACCTTGCGCCCCCACTCCCCCGCTGTCCGGCGCCGATGAAGGGACCGGGCCTGAGGCCTGATCCCGGCCGGTCCGGACGGTTTGGGCAGGATGGGGACAGGCTTCGGGGCTGTCAAAGCAATTTCCGACAGTTGTGTCCGTTCAGCCTTGGTCGGGAGCGGGTTCGCCGACAGGTGATGGCAGGCAGCGGGCGAGCGCCTGGCCAAGCATCTCCATCCGGATCGGCTTGGCGACGACCGCGGTGAAGCCGTAGCCGAGGTAGTCTTCGACCTGGTGCGTCATCACGTTGGCGGTGACGGCGATTGCGGGCGGAGGCGGCTGGCCGGACTTTTCCGCCAGGTCCTGCAAGGCCGCAAGTGTCTCGATCCCGTCCATGTTCGGCATGGCGATGTCGAAGAGGACCGCGTCAAAGCTTTCGGACTGGTAGCGCAAGAGCGCCTCGGCCCCGTCGGCGACGATCACCGCCTCGACCCCGAGCGCGTTCAGCATGCTTTGCAGGATGATGCGGTTGGTGGCGTTGTCCTCGGCGGCAAGGACGCGCATCTTCGGGAGGTGCGGCACTGCGCGGTCGCCGCCCCGGTCCGAGGCGCTGTCGAGGACGGGAATCCGCAGCCAGACCCGGGCGGTGACGCCCTGCCCTTCGACCGAGGTCAGCGCGACGTCGCCGTCCATCAGCCGGGCCAGGCGGCGCACGATGGGCAGGCCAAGGCCGGTGCCGACATGGCTGCGCTGCGAGCCGCCCATGCCTTGGGAGAATTCGTCGAAGGCCCGGGCGATTTCGGACGGTGACATGCCGATGCCGGTGTCGCGCACCCGGATCACGATGGAGTCGGGTTCGGAGCAGTTGATTTCGACCGTAACTTCGCCCTGGTCCGTGAACTTCAGCGCATTGCCGATCAGGTTGTGCAGGATCTGGATCAGGCGCATCTCGTCGCCCGAGCGGGGAACATCGGCAAGGCTGCCGGTGCAGCGAGCCTTGAGGGCGATGCCTTTCCGGTTGGCGGCGATCTGGTGGAGCGCCGCGACCCGGAACAGGATTTCGGGCAGCCGGATCGGCCGTTGTTCGAGGACAAGGCGACCGGCCTCGATCTTGGCGAGGTCGAGGATGTCGTTGATGACGCCCAGCAGATGCTCGCCCGAATCGCTGATGACCCGGACCATCGCCTGTTCGGACGGGTCAGCGAGGCGCCCGGCGAGGACGGTGGCCATGCCGAGAACGCCGTTCAGGGGGGTGCGGATCTCGTGGCTCATCGCGGCGAGGAAATCGGACTTGGCGCGGTTGGCGGTTTCGGCGGCGGTCATCGCGGCCCGCAGACGGATTTCGTTCTGCAATTCGTCGGTGATGTCGGTGAAGGTGCAGACGACCGCAAGGTCGGTTCCGGCCGCCGACAGCCTGGCCGAGGTGACCGCCACGGCGCGTCGTTCGCCCGAGGGCCAGTGGAGGAGATGGCGCATCTGGTGCATCCCCGGCTCACCCTTCAGGGCGCGGGCGACGGGCAGGTCGGGGGGGGCGATCCGCTCCCCGCCAAGACCGAGGATGGCAGCGCCTTGCAGGATGGACATCAGATTGTCCCCGGCGCTGACCTCGCGCCCGAGGACCCGCGTGGCGGCAGCGTTGGTGAAGACGACACCGCCGCGTTCGTCGACCACGACGATGCCGGAAACCGACGCCTCCATCACCCGGGCCAGGGTGTCACGTTCCCGGGCCAGGGCGAATTCCAGCGCCTTGGCGGGCGTGATGTCGAGATTGATGCCGCTGGTCTTGACCGGACGCCCGGCCTCGTCCCACTCGGCGACCTGGGTGCGGGTCAGGACCCAGACCCAATAGCCTTCGCGGTGGCGGAGCCGGACTTCGTGTTCGACCTGCCACTGCCCGGCCTCGAATGCCTCCTGCTCGTGCTGGATCAGGGGCTGGACGTCGTCGGGATGCAGAAGGCCCAGCCAGTCTTCCAGCGACATCGGGTTCAGTTCGACGGCGCGATAGCCGAGGATTTCCGCCCAGCGGTCGCTGACCAGGGACACACCGGTGCGCATGTCGAATTCCCAGGTGCCGACCTGGGTGCCGTCGATCACCTGGCTGAGGCGCTGTTCGGCGGCGGCCTGGGTCGAGACGTCGAGGGTGAAGCCCGAGATCCGGCGCGGGCTGCCGTCGGCCCAGCGGAGCGTGACGTGCCCGCGGGTCAGAAGCCAGACCCAGCCGCCGTTGACATGGCGCATCCGGCAGCGCAGCGAGAAGTCGGCCCCGGCTTCGAGGAAGATCTCGCGCTGGGCGGCGGCGACAGCGGTGCGGTCTTCGGGATGGATCAGATCCACCAGCGCGTCGAGGCTTACCTGATCGCCGAGGCCGAGCATTGCGCCCCAGCGGTCGTTGATCGCGCTGAAGCCGTGATCGGCGTCCCAGTCCCAGACCGCGATCATCCCGCCGTCCACCACCTGCTGCAGTCGGCGGTCGGCCAAACGGCGCGCGGTCACGTCTTCGTAGAGACCGACGGTTTCCCGGGCGGGCGTTGCGCGTTCGCGGGTCCAGATCAGCCGACCGTCGGCGAGGACATCCTCATTGTCCCAGACCTCGGTCAGGGGGCGGTCCAGGCGGCGTTGCAGGTTCGCGTCATCGCGTTCGCCTTCGGCCCCGAATACACCCCGGTCGATGGCAGCGCGCAGGAGGTCGTCATAAAGCGCGCCTTCGCGGATCAGGTCGGCGATCCGGTCGAAGACCCGCAGGTAGGGCGTGTTCCACAGGACCAGACGGTCATCGGCGTCGAACACGGCAAAACCGTCATCCAGCGCCTCGATCGCGGCCAGAAGCCGCGCCTTGGTCGCAGCCAGGGCCTGGCTTTCCGTCGTCAGCGCCGCCTCTTTCGCGCGGATCTCGGTCATGTTCTCGATCAGGGACCAGACCAGCCGGCGGCCATTCGGATCGACGCTGAGGAAGCAGCGCACGACGGCCGGGAATGCGGCGCCGCTGGCATTGCGAAACTGCGCTTCGACCGGACCGAAGGTGTTCGAAGCCTTGAGCCCGACAATCACACCCTCGATCAGCGACCGATCACTTTCGGGAAGGATCTGCCAGACGCTGAGGTCGCGACTCGCCTGTGGGTCGAGCGCGAAGGTTTCGCGGAAGGCGCGGTTGCCGTCGAGAATGATCCCGGTGTCGAAGTCGTTCAGAAGGATGGCGTGCGGGCACATCTCGAAGAAGGCGGTGAACTGGCTTTCGCGGAAGGACAGCATCTCGCTGGTGCGATCAGCCGCAGAAATGTCGCGGATCACCGCAAGAAGGTTTGACTCCTGCCCCGGCGGGCTTGGCAGAAGGCGGGCGACAGACACCTCGTACCGGTGCGGTGTGACAAGTGTCGACAACCCAACGCGACGGGTGAGCGAGGCGTTCTCGGGTGGCGGGGTCGAGACGAAGGACGACAGCACGGCGGCCAGCGGTTCGGGCAGCGTATCCGTTACGGGGCGACCGATCCCGGTGCGCACGAGGCCGGAAAGCCAGGGCAGCTTTTCGCTGTGGCAGGCGACGATTTCCCCTGTTGGCGAAAGCTCGATGACAAGGTCCGGCAGCGCGTTCAACGTCGCGGTGAGGTGGCTGCGCAGGGCGGTCTCGGCCCGGGCCGCCTCGACGCGCAGCAAAACAGAAGCCATCGCACGTCCGATGGAGGTCAGAAGGAACACGACATCTTTCGGCCAGGTGTAGTCCCGGCGCAGAGAATCGAACCCGATCACGCCGAAGAGCCTGTCGCCCTCCATCAGCGGCACCTTCAGCGAAGACTGCACGCCAAGGTCGGTCAGGAACTTCCGTTCGGGAGAATCGACAGGCAATGCGTCACGGTCCGGAACCGCCGCGTTGTGACCAGCCGAAAGCTTTTCCGTCCAATCAGGCAGCTTGTCCGGGGGGAAGCCTTGCATGGACGCCTTGTGCGGCGTGACGCCAGCAGCCACCCATTCATGTGTGTTGAAGTAGGTCAGCTGGTCGTCAAAACGACCGATGAAGGTGCGGTCGAACCCATAGGTCGCCCCAATGGTGGCAAGGACAGCATCAAGTTCGGTGTCAAGCGTCGCCGGGGTGATTTCGAGGAGACGGTTCATCACCTCGACCACAGGAAATTCGAGACGCGCCGGTTCGGCAGTCACGATGTCCGGTTGACCAACGTGTCTCATGCGCCCTCATCCCCGAGGCCCGAGTATCTGCCAGAAGTTGTGTGCTCGCAAGCTTGCTGTCCGGTAAATGCCCTATTCCAAGGCCCAAGTGGCGTGACGTCATGGCCGGGAAAGGCGCGGGTCGGATCGGGCAGACCCATGTGGCCGGTCAGAAGTCCGGTCACGACATTGCGGAGGCGCGACGGGCGGTCCCTTGCAGCGAGTTCCGAGGCAGGGCTAGTCGGGCTTGCTCTCGGCGGCAAAGTGTCCGCGTTGTTGGACCCCTGCCCCGGTGCCGGCCCCTGCTCATGCTGCGCAGCGAAGGTCGTGACCGAGGCAATGGGTCGGAGAGGACAGACACCTTGGTCGAGGCGCCACCGAAGCCGATTCAAGAGATGAACGGGCGAAGTTGGTGAAGCGGTTGACCGCAGCGGAGCCTTTTCAGGCGGCAATCTTGGCGGTGTAGTCGGTCGGAGGACCGTAGTTATGCTGCAACCACCCGGCGCGGGCGAGTTTTGCTGAAAACCGTTTTCAATTGCACTGATGTTAGCCCCAGTCGCGCGGTTGAGGGCGGCGATTGCCAAGACCACGCGGCGTCAGTTGGTCAATGGGACGGCAAGGTCGGGCCCGGAACCCCCGCAGCGCAGACATGCGTCCGCCCCAACGTCCTGAATGGGCGCCACAAGTGAAAAACCCCGCAAAGCCGAGCCTTGGCGTGCCAGCGGAA
This sequence comes from Rhodobacter sp. SY28-1, assembly GCF_005222785.1. Classification (GTDB taxonomy): domain Bacteria; phylum Pseudomonadota; class Alphaproteobacteria; order Rhodobacterales; family Rhodobacteraceae; genus Tabrizicola. The sequence continues at coordinate 631,996 of NZ_STGH01000003.1, forward strand.
CCCGCTGTCTACACGCCGAAAAGCACCGCGAAGAGGGCGAGGAGCGCGGGCGCAGCCTGGACGTAGAGGATCCGCCGCGAGGAGGTCACAGCCCCATAGAGGCCGGCCACGATGACGCAGGCGAGGATGAAATGGGCCAGGTCGGCGCCCTGCCCCGGGATGCCGCGGATCAGCGCGAGGATCAGCCCGGCGGCGAGAAAGCCGTTGTAGAGGCCCTGGTTCGCGGCCAGCACGCGGGTATTCATCGCAAACTCGGGCGAGATTCCGAAGATCGCCCTGACACGCGGTGTTTCCCAGAGAAACATCTCCATCACCAGGATCGCCACATGGATCAGGGCGACGAGCGCGACAAGGGCCGTGCCGATCATGCTGCGGGCATCCGGGTTTCGGCCATTTCGGCGTACCAGCTGGAGCCGAAGGGAATGGCGCTGTCGTCGAAATTGTAGGCCGGGTGATGGACCATCGCGGTGTCGCCGTTGCCCAGGAAAATATAGGCGCCGGGGCGTTCGTTCAGCATGAAGCTGAAATCCTCGGCCCCCATCAGGGGCGCGGTATCGGTGTCGACATGGCCCGAGACGTTGCGAGCAACCTCGGCGGCAAAGGCGGTGTTTTCGGGCGCGTTTACGGTGACCGGATAGCCGCGCTGGTAGTGCACCTCGGCGTGTGCGCCAAGCGCCAGCGCCGTGCCTTCGGCAATCTGGCAGACGCGTTCCTGGACCTGGTCCTGCACCTTCGGCTCCATCGTGCGGACGGTGCCCTTCAGCTTGACCACCTGCGGGATGACGTTGTGCGCGGTCGAGTCGGTTTCCACGGTGCAGACCGAGACGACGACCTGTTTCAGCGGGTCGACGTTACGGCTGGCGATGGTCTGCAGCGCCACGATAATATGCGCGCTGACCACGGTGGTATCGACGCAGTCGTGCGGCTTGGCGGCGTGACCGCCCTTGCCGGTCACCACGATCTCGAACTGGTCGGCGGCGGCCATCATCGGACCAGGGCGGATCGCGAAATGGCCGACGGGGATGCCCGGCATGTTGTGCATGCCGTAGACTTCCTGCACGTTCCAGCGCGAAAGCATGCCGTCCTTCACCATCTCGCGCCCGCCACCGCCGCCCTCTTCGGCGGGCTGGAAGATGCAGACCACGGTGCCGTCGAAATTGCGCGTCTCGGCCAGGTATTTCGCGGCGCCCAGAAGCATCGCGGTATGGCCATCATGGCCGCAGGCGTGCATCTTGCCGGGCACGGTCGAGGCATAGGGCACCCCGGTCTGCTCCTTGATCGGCAGCGCATCCATGTCGGCGCGGAGCCCGATGACGCGGCCCTTGCTGTCGCTGCGCCCCTTGATGACGGCGACGACGCCGGTGCGGCCGATGCCTTCGACGACCTCGTCGCAGCCGAAGGAGCGGCACAGCTCGGCCACGCGTCCGGCGGTGCGGTGGACATCGAACAGAAGCTCGGGGTGGGCGTGGAAATCGCGGCGCCAGCCGGTGATTTCGGGCAGAAGCTCGGCAAAGCGGTTCTTGACGGGCATGGGAAGACTCCTTTGCCTGCCAGCGTGATCCGATTGGCTGGAAACGGCAAGCCCCGGCGAAGGCGGGCGGGCGGCGGGGTGACGCAAGGGAAAGAGGGTCAGGAAAACCGGAATGTGATCCGGGACCTGTTGCCAAGGACGCACAAATCATAAAAAGCGTCGCAAAATCGTCATGAACCCGGCTTGTTGCAGCCAAGGACCTGCGCAATATGGGGAAAAGGCAGCGAATAGCCAGGAACGGAGCAGTCGAATGGCATCGAAACCCAGCCAGCCCCAGCAAGGCGGCAGCAGCACACCCAGCCAGCAGCAGCAGGGCCAGCAATCGGGCGGCGCGACCCAGCAGGCGGGGCAGCCGATCTTCAAGGACTGGGCGTCGATCTGACCTGATCCGCCCTTTTCGGGACGCTTGACATTGTCGGGGTCAACCGCGAGGTTGGCCCTGTTTTGTTCTCATCTCCGCGTCTTCCAATGCCCAGCCCGATCTCCTCGATCCCGAACCTTGGGCCCGCGTCAGAAGCGGCCTTTGCCAAGGCGGGCATCCATTCGGCCGAGGAAGTCCGCGAGCTTGGGGCGGACGAGGCCTACCGGAAGCTTCTGGACAGCGGCTCGCGGCCGCATTTCATCGGCTATTATGTGCTGGTCATGGGGCTGCAGGGCCGCCCCTGGAACGATTGCAAGGGCGAGGAGAAAAAGGCCCTGCGCAAGCGGTTCGATGCCTTGTGCGCAGGGTTCAACCGGTCGGATGCCAAGCAGCGCGCGGATCTGGAACAGATGCTGAGCTATCTGGGCGTGATCGAGCGGCCCTAAGGGTTCAGTCGCCCCGCAGGGTGCAGGTCTGGGGCAGAAGCCAGGGGCCGGTGGCGGGCAGGCGGTTCAGGGCAACGTGGCAGTCATAGGCGCGGCTGAGCAGCGGTTCCTGCAGTACGGAGTCGGGCGGGCCGAGGGCGGCGAGATGGCCGTCCACCAGAAAGGCCAGGCGGTCGGCAAACATGGCCGAGAGGTTCAGGTCGTGCATCACGGCGATGACCCCGCCCCCAGCGTCGGCAAAGCCGCGGGCAAGTTGCATCACCTTCAGTTGCTGGCCAAGGTCGAGGCTGGAGACGGGTTCGTCCAGCATCAGCCAGCACGGGCCTTCGGGGCCGACGGGGTGCCAGACCTGCGCCAGAGCGCGGGCCAGATGGCCGCGCTGGCGTTCGCCACCGGAAAGGGTGCGGACGTCCTCGCCCTCGCGTCCCTGCAGGCCGACAGCCGCAAGGGCGAGCGCGTCGATCTCGGTCTCATGGGCCGCGCTGCCCGCCTGACGGCCCATCGCGACGATCTCGCCCAAGGTGAAGCCGAAGGCGATCTCGGTGTCCTGTGGGACGACAGCGCGAAGGGCGGCAAGGGTGTGCGGGCGGCAGGAGGCAAGGTCGCGACCGTTCAGGCGGATCGTTCCCTGCGCGGGATGTTCCTGCAGGACGGCTTTCAGAAGTGTGCTTTTGCCCGCGCCGTTCGCGCCGCAGACGGCAAGGACTTCTCCCGCCCGGGTGGTGAGGCTGACGTCCTGCAGGATCGGGCGGCGGCCGAGGCGGACGGAAAGGTTTTCGATCTGCAGCATGTCAGCGTCCGCGCAACTTGCCGTTCATGAGCATCCAGAGGAAGACCGGGGCGCCGAAAAGCGCGGTCAGGATGCCGATGGGCAGTTCCGCCGGGGCGACAATGGTGCGCGAGACGAGGTCGGCGAGGACCAGAAGCCCGGCCCCAAGAAGGGCGGCGTGCGGGATCAGGCGGCGATGGTCGGGGCCCTGCGCCTGTCGCAGCAGGTGGGGGACGACCAGACCGATGAACCCAATGCCGCCCGAGGCGGCGACCGCTGCCCCGGTGGCGGCGGCGGCGGACAGGATGGCCAACCGCTTCAGGTGCTGGACGTCGATGCCAAGATGGTTTGCCTGCGCCTCGCCCAGGGCGAGCGCGTTCAGCCCGCGGGCCAGGCGCGGGGCGAGGATCAGGGCCGCGCCCATCAGCGGCAGGGCGGCGGCGAGTTTGGTCCAGGTGGCCCCTGCAAGGGACCCCATGCTCCAGAACGTCAGGTCGCGCAGTTGGCGGTCGTCGGCGAGGTAGGTGAGGACGCCCGTCGCGGCCCCGGTCAGGGCGGAAAGCGCGATCCCGGCCAGGAGCATGATGGCGATGTCGGTGCGCTGGCCGGTGGTGGCGACACGGTAGAGAAGGAGCGTGGTGGCCCAGCCGCCAAGGCCTGCGGCGAGAGGGACGAGCCAGGAACCGAGGGCCTGCGCGAGGCCGAGGGGGAGAAGACCGCCCAGGACCAGCGCGACAACGGCACCGAAACCGGCCCCGGCGCTGACGCCGACAATGCCGGGATCGGCGAGCGGGTTGCGAAAGAGGCCCTGGAGCAGGACCCCTGACACGGCAAGCGCTGCGCCGACGATCAGGCCCATGGCGAGGCGCGGCAGGCGGATGTCGTAGAGGACGACCTCATCCCGGGGCGAGAGGCCCGCGCCGGTGGCGGCGTGCAGAAGGTCGCCAAGGCCAAGCCCGGCAGCGCCCATGGTCAGCGACAGGACCGAGGCGGCGACAACGAGGGCTGTTAGGGCAAGGTTCAGGGACAGATGACGGGCCGGGCGGGCGAGAGAGAGCGGCAAGCGACTGATGCCCTTCGCCCTTTCCCCAAGCGATGGGTGTGTGTCTGTACCGCGTTCCGGGGCAGAGCTGGCCTGCCCCGGAGCGGTCGCGCGGCTGGAGGAGAGCGCGGTCATGGCCTAGCCTTCGCTGCCGTAAAGCGCGTCATGCAGCGCGGTTGCGGCGGCGGGAGTGCGGGGACCGAAGCCCAGAAGCAGCATGCCGTCCATGCGCAGGATCGTCCGGGTTCGGGCCGCCGGGGTCTGCGACAGGGCCGGTTGTGCCAGAACGTCGGCGTCTGAAATGGACAGTTCGCCCTCACGGTCCATCATCAGGATCGCGTCGGGCTGGGCCGTCAGCACCGCCTCATCCGTCATCGGCTTGTAGCCCTGGAAGCCGCTGGCGGCGTTGATACCCCCGGCAAGGCGGATGATGCCGTCGGCCTCGGTCCCTTCCCCGCCCGCCATCACGCCCCCGCCCTTCAGCGACAGGACGAAGAGGACGCGTTTCGGCGCGGTGACGTCTGCGGCGCGGGATTGGGCGGCGGCAAGGTCAGCCGTCACAGACGTGGCGAGGGCGGCGCCTTGCGCAGTCAGGTCCAGCACGTCGGCGACGGCGATGATCTTGGCGGCGACCCCGGCGGGATCGGTCGCTTCGGGCACCAGGACAAAGGGGATGCCCGCGGCTTTCAGGACCTCGACCGCTTCGGGCGGGCCGGCATCGCCTTCGGCCAGGATCAGCGAGGGGTCGAGAGCCAGGATGTTTTCCGGCGACAGGGCACGGATGTAGCCGACGTCGGGCAAGGCCTGAACGCTGGCCGGGAAGTTCGAGGTGGTGTCGCGGGCGACAAGGCGGCCTTCGGCGCCCAAGGCCACGGCGATCTCGGTGACCGATCCGCCCAGCGTGATGACCCGGTCGGCCAGTGCCGGGGTGGCAAGGGCCAGCGACAGACAGAAGAGCCGGATCATGCGGGCACCTGTTCCAGCCGGGGCAGCGCGCGGACGAGGGCGTTCCACGGCTCGGCCGGGGTGTCCTTGCGGTACCCGAAGATCTGCAAGATCAGATCGCCTTCGGCAGTGAAGGCCTCGACGCTGAACACGTCTCCGGTGCGGGTGGGTTTCCAGACGGCGTAGACCTCGGCGATGTGGTCGGCGCGCAGATGCAGGTTGAAGCGCGGGTCCATCACGTTGATCCAGGGACCCATGGGGACGATCTTCTCGATCGGACCGCCGTGAATTTGGATGCAGCCCGCGTTGCCGACGAAGATCATCACCGGGACCCCTGCCCCGGCGGCATCGGTCAGAGTCTGGCTGACAGCCGCGGGGCGCAGACGTTCGACGTAGGGCGCGCCCGCGACGCGGTAGGCGCCAAGGCGGTTCATGCCGTGGTCCTTCACCAGGCCAAGGAACTGGTGGGTGTCGGTCATCCGGTCCCAGGCGGCCCGGAGGGCGGGGGCGCCGAGGCTGTCGGTCTTTGCGGGTTCGACCGGGCGGCGGCCCTGCAGGTCAAGGGTCTGCGACTGGGTGGCCAGGCGCATGTTGCCCAGAAGGTCGGGCCAGAGCGCATGGTTCGACTGCGGCTTGAGGTGGACCTTGTGGACGGCATCCCCGGCGGCGTCGAAGACCTGCAGGCTGCGCTTTGGGCCGTCCTCGGTTAGGTCCTCAACGGCGAAGGCATGGACCCAGTGCTTGGCAAAGATGCGCAGGTCGATCTCTGGCCCCAGGACCATCGAGGCAAAGGCGCCGCTGCGGTAGTCGAGGTATGCCCCTACCCTTTCGTGGACGCAGGAGTCGTTGCGGGTCAGCGCCATGACATCGCCCAGTCGGGTGACCCAGGGCATCAGGCGGTCGGGGTCGGGGGTGAGAGTGGTGGCGGTCTGGCCCACGAAGGCCGCGACGAGGTCGGCTTCGGTGATCCCGTTTGCGGTGGCGAAGTCGCGGGCGCGGGCTTTGGGGTTGGCGGCGCGGAGCGCGCGAATCTGGTCAGGGCCGAGCTTGGCCATAGGCATCCATCCTGTCTTGTCTGGGGATGCGCGTCTCTGGCGAAAAGCTGGGGCGCAGGGTGTCCGGGGGCGCCGGATGTGCTCCGGCAGATACTTGACAAATTTACTATGTCTTCCTTAGAAGCCATTTCTTGACAGTTCAAGTCAGAATCTTCTGCCGCCAGCCCGATACGGCCAGCCCTTCCGCAGACCAAGACCCGAAGGGATAGTCCATGTCGACCCGCTGCGAGCCCAGGCTCCGTGCCTGCCTGTTGTCCACCGCCACCGCCTTTGCCCTCTGTGCCGCGCCCGCCGTGGCGCAGGAGACTGATGAGACCGTCTTCCAGATGCTGGGGCGGATCATCTTTGGCACCGGCACCGCCAAGGTCGCCATTGATACGCCACAAGCGGTGACGGCGCTGGAGCAGGAGGAGCTGGACCGCAAACAGGCGGGAAGCGTCGGCGAGTTGCTGAACGGGGTGCCCGGAGTGCAAGCTGCGGGTGCCTCGGCCCGGCCGATGGGTCAGGCGTTCAACATCCGGGGGATCGGGAACAGCGAGCAGACGGCGTCCGAGGAAAGGATCAAGGTGGTCATCGACGGCGCGCCAAAGTTCTTTGAGCAGTACCGGATGGGCAGCTTCTTCGGCGACCTGGACCTGTTCAAGCGGGTGGAGATCCTGCGGGGACCGGCGTCCTCGACCCTGTACGGATCAGGGACGATCGGGGGAGTGGTGGCCTTCACCACCAAGGACGCCAGCGACTATCTGGCCGAGGGCGAGGCGCAAGCGCTGCGGTTCAAGGGCGGGGTCGAGTCGAACGGCGGCGTGGCCAAGCTGGGGGTGATCTACGCGCAACGCGCCGGGAATGCCGAGTTCCTGCTGGCGCTGAACGGCAGCAAGGGCGGCGACAAGCGGGATGGCGCCGGCACGTTGCTGGCGGGCACGGCGCATCGGTCGGTGTCGGGGTTGGCCAAGGGCACGCTGACCTTCGGCAATGACGGCGACCAGACGCTGACGCTGGCCCTGTCGCGGACCGACAGTGATCTGGACGATGCGGCGGTGGCACAGACCGGGGGGGCTGTGACGATCCCGACCTTCGGCTTTGCCGACATCCATGCGGTCGACGACACGGCGACGCTGACCTGGCGCCACGGTTTTGCGGCGAATGACCTGCTGGACCTGACGGTACAGCTTTCCTACACCGACACTGCCGTCGCAAAGCGCAACTTCACCGGCAGCGCCCTTACTTGCGGAACCGGGACGTTCCAGGTGCTGTGTCCGGGCGATTTCGGTTATGAAACGCTGGCGCTGAAGGTCGAAAACACGGCCGATCTGTCGGCGGGTGACTGGCAGAACAGCGTGACGCTGGGCTTGCAGCTGTCCGAGCAGGAGCGGACGGCGACATCCACCCTCGGGCCGCTGGGGTTCCACCCGGAAGGCACCGACCGCAAGCTGGGGCTTTATGCGCAGGGTGAATTCGTCTGGAACGAGCGGCTGACGCTGATCCCCGGGCTGCGGGTCGATTTCGCCGACCGCTCGCCCTCGGCCGCGACCATGGCGCTGGGAGCGGCAGCGGTAGAAGATCAGGCAGTTTCGCCGAAGCTGTCGGCGCTTTACAAGCTGGATGACAGTTGGGGCGTCTTCGGCACGCTGGCCCGGACCGAGCGGATGCCGACGCTGGACGAGCTGTACTCGACCGACGGGGGCCGGCTGCCGAGCCTGAACCTGGAGAAGGAGACTGCGCGTTCGGTCGAACTCGGGGTCACCTATCAGCGTGAGGCGCTGTTCGCCGAAGATGACTCGCTGCAGATCAAGGCCACGGCCTTCCACAGCGACCTTTCGAACCTGATCGTGACCAACGGCGCGACTGGGGCAGTTCCGCGATACCTGAACATTCGTTCGGCCGAAATCTGGGGTGCAGAGGTGGAAGCCAGCTATGATGCCGAACGGTGGTTCGCAAACCTGGGCTACAGCAATGTAAGATCCGCCTACCGCGACATGCCGAACCCGGCGGCGAATGGTTTGACGATTGCCGACACGCCATCAGAGAACGTGGCGCTGACGGTGGGGGCGAAGTTCCCCGAGCAGGGGCTTACGCTGGGTTGGACGGCCTATTATCACGACTCGATCACGACTTATGCGGTCGCGACCACGGCGGCAGGGACCATCACGCCGACGCAGACCCCGGCCTACGATTCGCACGACCTCTTCGTGACCTGGAAGCCGGAAACGGGCGCGCTGGCCGGAATGGACGTGAGCCTGACGGTCGAGAACGTCTTTGACGCGGACTACAAGAACAACCTGTCGCTGGACCGGGCGCAGGGGATGAACGCAAAGCTTTCCATCGGCAAGAACCTGACATGGTAAGGCTTGCTGCAGCGATGGCGCTGATCCTGTGGGCGTCAGTGGCCCTGGGACAGGAGGGCAGCGCCCCGCCCCTTGTCGCAAGCGAGGCCCCGGTGCTGGGGAACGGCGCCGGAGCGGACGAGGCGATGCCGGTGCTGCCAAAGGCGGACGGGCCGACGCTGGGTGCGGCGGAGGTTGGGACGGAGGCTCCGTACCACACCGATCTGGCAAGCCTTGTCCTGAAGGCGCATCCCGTCGTGCAGGCGGTGATGGCGCTGCTGGCGCTGGCCGTGATGGCGGTGCTGACGGTCCTTCTTTTCAAGCTGGTCGAGTTTCCGCTGGCCTTTGCCCGGTTGCGCCGGACGAAGGAGGCGCTTGCGGCGGCACCAGGTCTGGCTGCGGTGACAGGGCACTGCCCGCTCGCGCTGGCATCCGAGGCGGCGGTCGATGAGGTGCAGGCGCTGGGTCCCGCGATGACCGCCGATCTGCGCCGTTCGGCGCGGGAACGGTTGGACCTTGCCTTGGACCGGATCGAAGCGGGCGCGGTGCTGCGTCTGCGGTCGGGGACCGGGCTTCTGGCCTCGATCGGGGCGGTCGGGCCGTTTGTCGGGCTGTTCGGCACCGTCTTCGGCATCATGAACAGCTTTCTGGCGATCGCGGGAGCCAAGACCACCAGCCTGGTCGTCGTCGCCCCCGGCATTGCCGAGGCGCTGTTGGCCACGGGGATCGGGCTGGTTGCGGCAATTCCGGCGGTGCTTTTGTACAACGCGATCCAGCGCCGGATCGTGGTGTTCCGGCACGGTTTTGCCGATGGCCGAGCCGAGATTCTGGCGAGGTTCAGTCGCGCGCTGGATCAACGGATGGAGGCCTGACCCATGGCGTTGCGGCTGGAGGAGGACGAGGGCGAACTGAGCGAGATCAACGTCACGCCGTTCATCGACGTGATCCTGGTGCTTCTGATCGTGTTCATGGTCGCGGCCCCCCTGTCCACAGTGGATGTGCCGGTGAACCTGCCGGGCTCCTCGGCCCCGGCTGGCACGCGGCCGGAGGAGCCGCTCTGGCTGACGGTGACGGCAGAGCGTGCGCTGATGCTGGGCGAGGCCGCGGTTGCGCCCGATGATCTGGCGGCGGCGCTGGATGCAAGGACCGGGGGCAAGCGCGACACGCCGGTCTTTCTGCGCGCGGACCGGACAGTCGACTATGCCGCCCTGATGCAGGTTCTGGATCGGTTGCGGCAGGCCGGATACCTGAAGGTGGCGCTGGTCGGGCTTGAGGGGGCGCCGTGACCGCGCCTTTGCACAATCCCCGCGTTACGGGGTGGCTGATGTCCGGAGTCGCGGCACTGGCGCTGGTATCCGGCGCCGCCGCGTTGGCCCTTGCGGCGGATCGCCCGCCATCGGTCGTGACGCTGGATCTGGGTCTGTTGCCCCCGACCGCACCTGCGGTATCGGCCGTGCCATCCCCGGCCCCACAGGTGGTGGACACCGCCCCGCCCGTGCCGGAGGCCCCTGCCCTACCCGAGGTCGCGCCCGAAGTTCCCGACGCGGTCACGGCACCCGAGGGCGGGGAGATTGCCGAGGTGACCCTTCCGGACCCCGATGTTCCGGTTGTGGCCGAGATGCAGCTGCCGGACAGGCCCGTGAAGCCAAGGCCGAGGCCGGAACGGGCAGCGACGCCCGAAAAGCTCGAGGCGGAGGCAAAGCCGAAGGACACAAGGAAACGCACGGCGGAAACGGCCAAGCCCAAGCCGGAGGAGGTTGTCGAAGCGCCCGGCGACACCGCCGTTGCGGCCGCGGCCCCAAAGTCGGGCAGCAAGGCCAAGGCATCTGGCGGTGTGTCACCTGCAGCCTATGCGACAGCGGTGATGAAGAAGGTCCGCTCGACCCGAAAGGCGGCGGGCGGCGGCAAGGGGACGGCCGTTGTCGGGTTCAGCATCGGCGCAGACGGCGGACTTGCGGCAGTGAAACTGTTGCAAAGCTCGGGCGATGCGGCGCTGGACCGGGTGGCGCTGGACCACATCCGCCGCGCGGCGCCCTTCCCGGCACCACCGTCAGGGGCGGGGCGCAGCTATTCCTTCGAATTCGTCGGAAAATAGCCGCGTGGGAGCGGGCCTTTCGGGGAAGGATCAGCAGCGGCGGGAATTTGTGGTGCCCCCAGAGGGACTTGAACCCCCGACCCTCTGATTACAAATCAGATGCTCTACCAGCTGAGCTATAGGGGCCACGCCTGTCAGATACAGGTGCTACGGCGCGCGCGCAAGGGTTCAGTCCCGCTGGTCGCGGGCGAGAATGGCGACGGCGACAAGGCCTACGGCCATCACCAGAAGGGCGGCCGGGGCGGCCTCGGAGAGGCGTTCGAGGCTGGCGAGTTCGAAAACGCGGGTCGAGAGCGTGTTGTAGTCGAAGGGCCGCAGGAGGAGCGTCGCGGGCAGTTCCTTGACGCAATCGACGAAGACGACAAGAAGCGCGGTCAGGACCGAGCCGCGGATCAGAGGCAGATAGACAGCGACCAGCGTCCCCGAGGCGGACCGGCCAAGCGAGCGCGCGGCCATTGCGAGGCTGGGCGAGACGCGGCCGAAGGCGGCATCGACGGCGCCCTGGGCGATGCCGAAGAAGCGGACCACGTAGGCAAGACCCAGCGCAAAGGCGGTGCCGGTGATCATCAGGCCGGGGTCCCAGCCGGTCAGCGCCAGGATGCCATCGGCCAGCCGGTGGTCGAGAGCGGCCAGTGGCAGAAGGAGGCCAAGGGCAAGGACCGCCCCGGGTGCGGCATAGCCGATCAGGGTCAGCGGCAGCAGCGTCCGCGCGACGGTCGAGCCCTTCATCCGAAGCGCGTAGACCAGGAAGATCGCAGCGCCCACGGTGACAAGGGCGGCAAGGCCCCCGACGATCAGCGTGTTCTTCAGCGCATCCAAAAGGCCCGGCGCAAGCCAGCCGCCCGGCGCCTGGGCGGAATGGACCAGCATGACGCCGACCGGAAGGAGGAAACCTCCGGCAAAGGGGATCAGGCAGAGGAGCGTGGCATACCAGCGTTTGCGGCCCGCGATGGCTTGCGGCTGGACGGATTGTGCTGCCCGGCCCAGGCGGTGGAACCGGGCCCCGCCCCGCCCGGCACGCTCCAGCCCGACGAGGAGCAGGATCAGGAACAGGATCACCCCCGCGATCTGCGCCGCCCCCCCGGCATTGCCGCCGTTGAGCCAGGTGGAGAAGACCCCGGTCGTCAGGGTCTGGACGCCGAAATGCAGGACGGTGCCGTAGTCGGCGACGGTTTCCATCAATGCGAGCGCAACGCCGGCGGCGATGGCGGGGCGGGCGAGCGGCCAGCCAATGCGCAGGAACAGGCCCCAGGGGCCGCAACCGAGCGCGCGGGCGACCTCATAGGCGCGGCCGGACTGTTCGCGATAGGCGGCGCGGGCCAGGAGGTAGACATAGGGGTAGAGCGCGAAGGACAGGACCAGGATCGCGGCGGGCAAGGAGCGGATTTCGGGGAACCAGTAATCGCGCGCCGAGGTCCAGCCGAAGGTCGCGCGCAACCCGGTCTGCACGGGACCCGCGTAGTCCAGTAGATCGACGAGCGCATAGGCCCCGACAAAGGCCGGGATCGCAAGCGGGAACAGCAGGGCATGCGCCAGCCAGTCGCGGCCGGGAAAGCGGTATTGGCTGACGAGCCATGCCGCACCGGTGCCCATCGCGGCGGTCAGGATCGCCACCCCGCCCATCAGCAAAAGCGTGGTGACCAGATAGCGCGGCAGGACCGTCGCCATCAGGTGCGGCCAGATGTTTTCCGTGGGCGTCAGCGCCAGCCAGGCGATCGACAGGATGGGTGCAAGAACCACAGTGGCAATGAGCACGGCCCCGACGGTCCAGAGTTCGGGCACCAGCCGGAGGCGGCGAAAGCCAAGTTGAGAGAAACGGTCGGACATCCTGGCGCAGCGGTTACAGGAAAGCGGTTTAACTGTCCAGAAAAGCCCGTATAGTCGCGCCGTCGGGCGAGGAGTGCCCGCGCCGCAAAGTCAGGCCCGATGCGCATTGTCTATCACCTGGGTGCCCATTGCACCGACGACGACCGGCTGGTCCGCTGCCTTCTGAAGAACCGGGCCCGGTTAGCCGAACAGGGCATCGTGGTCCCCGCCCCCACCCGCTATCGCAAGCTTCTGCGCGACACCGCCACCCAGTTGCGCGGGGCGGCGGCCTCGGAAGACACCGAGGCGATGATCCTGGACCAGATCATGGACGAGACGGCCGCTGACCGGCTGATCCTGTCGTGGACGAGTTTCCTGAGCTTTCCGGCCTATGCGATCTCGGGTGGATTGTACGCCCAAGGCGGCGAACGGCTGCGGGCCTTCACCCAGATCTTCCCGGACGTCGAGGCCGAGTTCTGCCTGGGTATTCGAAATCCGGCGACCTTCCTGCCAGACTTGCGCGACAGGGCACTGCAGAAGGGGCGCGAGGACATCCTGGACGGGGTCGATCCGTACGGCTTACGCTGGTCGGATGCGGTGGCGAAGATCCTTGACCACAATCCCAACGTGCCACTGACCGTCTGGTGCGACGAGGATACGCCGCTGGTCTGGCCGGAAGTCCTGGCCATCGTGTCCGGTCACGCCTCGGGCACGGTGCTGGAAGACACGGACGAGCTTCTGGGGATGCTTCTGACCGAAGCGGGGCTGGCCCGCTATCACGCCTATTGCCGGGAACATCCGCCGCAGTCGGTGTCGCACCGGCGGCGCATCGTCACCGCTTTCCTGGAAAAGTTCGGCCGCCCCGAGCAGCTTGCGACCGAAATCACCCTGCCCGGCTGGACCGACGAGGTGATCGAGGAGCTGACCCACGCCTATCTGGCCGATGTCGAACGGATCGCCCAGATGCCGGGGGTCAGGCTTGTCGAGCCCTGATCAGGCCATTCCGAGGGCAGACTTGTAAAGTTCGAGCACGGCCTCTTCTTCGGCGATCTCGTCCGGCTTGCGCTTGCGCAGCGCGATGACCTTTCGCATGACCTTGGTGTCATAGCCCCGGCCCTTGGCCTCGGCCATCAGCTCTTTCTGCTGTTCGGTCACATCCTTCTTTTCGGACTCCAGCTGCTCATAGCGTTCGATGAACTGGCGCAGTTCGTCGGCGGTGACGGCATAAGGGTCGGTCGCGTCGGCCATGGCAGGTCCTCTTCGGTGTCGGGATGGTCGGGCGTTCCTACCCTGCCGAGGACCGGGGGTTCAAGGCAGGATTGTCAGGGGATGGGAATATCGGACGGCAACGCCTTGCTTGCGCGACCGGGCGGAACGGGCTAGCAGGCCGCGCAAGCAGAAGGGGTGTGCGATGCAGGCTTTGATCTGGGCGGGGGCGGCGCTGACGCTGGCGGGTGTGGCGGGGCTGGGCTATTGCATCCTGCGCGCTGCCCGTGCCAAGCGCGCGGGGCTGGACGATGCCGCCATGCGGGCCGAGTTGCAGCGGGTGGTCACGATCAACCTGGCCGCCGTCGGGCTTTCGGCGCTGGGACTGGCGGCCGTGGTAGCGGGGATCCTGCTGGGCTGAGCCCTATTGGTTGAGCGACGCAAAGCCCTGCCCGTCGCGGATCAGCCGATCGATCAGGGGGGCCGGGCTCCACAACGCGGTCTCGGCGCCCCAGGCGCGCAGATCGGCGCGCAGGGCCATCAGGCCGCGCCGGTCGGCCTGGTGCATCGGCCCGCCGCGCCAGCGGGGAAACTCCATCGCCGCGACCATCAGGTAGTCGATGTCGGAAGGTCGCCGGACGAAGCCTTCGTCCAGAAGCCGGGCACCTTCGTTGGCGAGTGCCGAGAGCCAGCGGTTCAGGACCTCGGTCGCGGACATGGCGCGCAGGATGGCCGGGGATTCGGCCGAGATGGCGTCGGACATCTGGACCCCGAAGCCGTCCAGCGCCGAGACGATCAGCCGACGCGGCACCCCGCGCGAGATCATCCAGGCCAGCGCCGTGCGACCGGCATCCGCCATCCGCGCCCCCACGACCGGGCGGTGACCGACAAGCACCGGGGAGAGCCCGATCCGGCGGAGGCCTGCCAGCGCGGTCGCCCGCGCCAGGGGATGAACCTCACCCGGCAGCGTCACTTCGCAGGATCGTCCCGCCGGGGGCAGAGAAAGGCCGATGGCCTCATCCGCCCCGCCCAGAACCAGATGCGCCGCACCGGGGGCTGCAGGCGCCGGTCCGTCCAGGTGGCTTGCCTGCTCGCGAACCACCAGAGGCAGGGCCGCGAGATCCTCGGGCCCGCCCGATGCCAGAAGCCGCGCCGTCAAGTCGCGCGCCCGGGCCGGGGACAGGCTGCCCGCCCTCTGGCCTTCGCCGATCCCGGCATCAATGGCGGCAAGGCCTGCGCGGCGCGCGGCATCGGAGGCGAAGACCCAGGTTACTTCAACATCGCGGGACAGCGCGGCGACGGCGATGCGGGCAAGGTCGGGCGATGAGCCCAGAAGGCCGATCCGGCTGACCGACAGGGGTTGCAGGCGCGCGATGATCGGTGGCAGGGCAAGGGCACGGCGCTCAGCCTTGGCGGCGGCGCGGAGACCGGCCGCCTCGGGCGTGGTTTCGAGGTCGGCACGCACCGTCGCCTCGAAGGCCAAGGCGTTCTCGGCTGGCAGCAGCAGCGCAGCCTCGACGCAGTCGACGATCCGCTGGCCCGCGGGCAGGCGCCGCCCCTGTTCGCGCCGCGCCGCCGCTACCGCAGCCGTCCAGGCGGTAGCATCGGGAACGGGGCGTTTCAGCATGTCGCCGACCGTCAGCGCCGCCGCAAGCCGCCGGGCCGGGGCCAAAGGCGCGCCTTCGGTGATCCCGTCGATCAGGCCAAGGGACAGCGCCTCGGAGGCGGGGGTTGGACGCCCGGTGAGCAAGAGCCGAAGCGCCGCCCGGGCGCCGATCAGCCGGGGAAGACGCTGGCTGGCCCCGCCCGAGGGGCAAAGGCCCAGGGCAACCTCGGCAAAGGCGATGCGGCAGGTGGGACCCGCGAGCCTGGCGCGGGCGGCCAGGACAAGTTCGGCCCCGGGCCCGGTGACAAGGCCCTGCAGCACCGCAACCACCGGGACCGGACTATCGGCCACTGCCCGGCACAGATCGGCCAGCGTTGGCGTGGCCGGGTCCGGGTCCAGTGGCTGATGGCTGGAGAAGGTGGGGCCTTCGGCCTGCAGGACGATGGCGGTGCAACTTCCCGGCGCGGCCAGAAGCTCGGCCAGAAGCGCCCGACGCAGGCCGGGCGTCAAAGCGTTGCCGGGTGGGTTGGCAAGGGTCAAGACCCGGATGCCGTCGCGCAGCTCTGACTTCAGCCCGTTCGCGGACATTCAGGGTTCCCTGGCCGGTTTCCGGTCAGGTTAGAAACAACGCGCGCAGAAAGACAAGCCCGTCGCTGGAAAACCCGGTCAGACCGGCATGTTGTCAAAGCCGGCCTCGACTTCGGCATCGGTGGGCAGACGCGAGTCTTCGCCCGGTATCAGGGCGGCCAGGGCGCGCATCTCGGCCAGAAGAAGGTCAAGGCCTTGCTGCTGCAGTTCGATCCCGGCGGCCAGAAGGTCGGCCTCTTCGCGGATCAGTTCGGAGGGGGTGCGGGCGGTCATTGGGCACATTTCCTGCAAAGGGGCGTCCAGGGCAGCACATCGAGGCGGGCCTCGCCGATCGGATCACCGCAGCGGGCGCAAGTGCCATAGGTGCCTTCGGCGATCCGCTTCAGCGCGGCGCGGATCCGAGTGATCTCGACCAGACCGGCCTGTCCGGTGGCCTCAAGCACCTCGTCGCCCTCGCGCTCGGTGGCAAGCTCCTCCCAGTCGCGGTTCTGGTGCGAATCAAGCTCGTCCTCGATGGCATCCAGACGCGCGCCGAGCTCGGTCAGCCGCTTCTCAAGCGCGGCCTTGCGGGTGGAAAGCGGTGTGGTCATGTTGGCCTGCATCGGGTCCTCCTCTGTAGCGCCCATTCTGGGCCGGATTGGCGGGCCGCGCCTTGACCCAAGTCAACGGCTTCCGCTTTCACGCCAAGCTGTCTATGGTCTGCCCGACTTTATCCCGCGCCCCCGTGCGCGCCAGTGGAGAGGCCCATGGATATCCGCGCAATCACCCCAGACTATGCCGTTTCGCCCCAGATCGAACCGGGCGACCTGCCCGCCATCAAGGCAGCGGGCTATGTGACGGTGATCGACAACCGGCCCGACGTCGAAATCCCGCCACATCTGCACACCGAGGAGATGCGGCGTGCGGCCGAGGCGCTGGGGCTGGTCTTCGTGGCGAACCCGGTGATCGGCGGACAGATCACGATGGACAACGTGACTGCGCAAGGGGCGGCCATCGCGGCGTCGACCGGGCCGGTCTTTGCCTATTGCGCCAGCGGCAACCGGTCGTCGATCGTCTGGGCGCTGGCCCATGCCGGGAAGCGTCCGGTGGACGATCTGGTGGGCCTGCCCGCGCGGTTCGGTTATCAGCTGGAGCACCTGCGTCCGCAGATCGAGGCATTGGCGAGCCGCTGACGGTCAGCCTGCGGCGCGGAGTTCGGGGGACGGCGCCGCATCCTCTGCAGGGGACGGGCGGACGGCGGCTGGCGGCTGTGGCTGCGCGGTGGCCAGCACAGCCTCGGACAGCTTGAGAGCGCGCATGCCGCGATGCTGGCCCAGCCGGGCCTGCGCCACGCGTCGGCCGTCCAGGGTTTCCAGGGCAATCGCATCCAGCGCGGCCGAGGGCAGGATCAAGGTTTCCCCCACCTGCAGCGCCATGATCTGCCGCAACGGCAGGGTCAGGCGGCCCACGACGGCGTCCAACCGGCAGTCCGATTGCAGCACCTGGGCCTGAAGGGCGGCGGTGAATTGCGGGGCGATGGTGGCGGCGTCGTCAACTGCGACCGCCGGTCGTTCGCCCCGCCCTTCGGCCGGCAGGACCAGGATCACGGTTCCTTCGCGTCCGCCCGGCCCGCCGCCGCCAAGCGCAACCTCGGCGGTAAGGACGCGGTAGACGTCTTCTTCAAGCATCAGGGCAAGGGGGCGGGCATCTTCGAGATATGAGGCATAGCGGAAGCCGCCTGCCCAGGCGAAGTCAGCCTCATCCGCCAAAGCCTCATCAAGGCCCGACAAGGCACGGTCGATCACCCCGGCCACCATGGCGGCGTCGATCCGGCTGGGGCGTCTTGGTGCCGAGATTTGTGCCGACAGGCGACCGACAGTCTGCATCTCGATCAGGGCGGAAGTGACCGGGGGCGCGAGCATGATGACCCCAAGGCCCGCCTGCGGGCCGTCGAGCAGCGCCAGCAGCGCCCGGTCCGGCGCGATGTCGAGGATTTCGGCGAGGCTGAGGCGCGCGATGGTCAGCTTGCGGAAGTCGAGGTCCAGCCCCATGGCATCGCGCGTCGCGCGGGCAAGCGCCAGCCGCCAGCCCCGGTCGGCACCGGGGGCGCCTTCCGCCTGGGCCGGGCGGGCACGGTCGATCTTGCGGCGGATCACGTCGGTCATGGTGGCCAGTCCCTCGTCTGGCCAACTTACGCGGCACGTCCTTGCCGAAAGGTTAAGCGGCGAGCGTTTCCAGCCGCAAAGGCACCGTCACCCGGAAGGCCGCGCCCCCCTGCCCCGGCAGATATGCGACCGAACCGCCGAGATTGGCCATGATCTCGCGGCAGATGGCCAGGCCAAGTCCCGCCCCACCGGCGCGGTTTGCGTCGGTCAGACGGGCGAACTTCTCGAAGATCAAGGACTGTGCGTCCTTGGGGATGCCCTTGCCGTTGTCGATGAAATCCACCGTGACCCGTCCGGCGCGCTGGCGCACGGCGATGCGAAGCTCGGGGCGTGGGGCATCGCAGTATTTCCGGGCGTTCGAGATCAGGTTGATGAAGACCTGGGTCAGCCGGTCGGCGTCTGTCTTGAGATAGATGGTTTCCGACGGCAGGTCGCGGATCACCAGGAATTCGCGTTCGGGCCGGGTCGCACGGGCCGCGGTCAGCGCGGTGTCGATCATGCCCTGCAGGCTGGCCAGCCCCAAGGTCAGCTGCACGGCACCGTTTTCCAGGACCGACAGGTCCAGGAGATCGTCCAGAAGGCGGGTGAGGCGTTTGGCCTCGTCATGGATGATCTGGCCATAGCGGACCACAGTTTCGGGCGGCAGGTCACCTTCGGTCAGGATCTCCGAGAACGCGCGGATCGAGGTCATCGGCGTGCGCAGTTCGTGGCTGATCTGGCTGAGGAAGGCGTCCTTTTGCAAGGACAGCTGGGTCAGCTTTTCATTGGCCTCGCGCAGGGCCCCTGCCGTGCGGGACAGTTCGGCCTCGCGCGCCTCAAGCCGGGCTGAGTATTCCAGGATCTGCGCGGATTCCGAGGCCACGGCCATCAGGTCCTCGACCGTGACAGTGGCCCGGCCGACCAGCTGGCTGATCATGGCATGGGCGGTGGCCGCCCCGACCGAGCCGGAGAGCCTGGCCTCCAGACTGTCAAGGAAGGCAGGGGTCGGGTCGGGCAGGAAGCCCTCCTTGCCCTGCGCGCGGGCGGCGGACTGGAAGAGGGACTGGGCAGCCTCTTCGCCAAGGATGCGCTGCGCCATGATGAGAAGGTCTTCCGGATTGGCCTGGCCGCGCGCCCAGCGTTGCGGTCCGACCGCGCCCTCGAACACGTTGACGAAGGCGGCACCCTGAAGACGTTCCACCGGGCCGGGGAAGGTGAGGAGCGAGCCCAGGCAGAAGGCAAGGCAGTTCAGCGCCATGGACCAGAACAGCGCATGGGTCATCGGGTCCATGGCCTCCGTGCCAAAGAGCGCATGCGGACGCAGCCAGGCCAGACCGAAGGCGCCTTCGGTGAAGACCTCGGCGGGCAGTGCGGCACCGGGGCCGAAGGACGGAAGGAAGGAGGTGTAGGCCCAGACCACAAGGCCCGTCACCAGACCCAGCATGGCGCCCACCCGTGTCGCCCCGCGCCAGAAGATGCCGCCGATCATGGCCGGCAGGACCTGCGCCACGCCCAGGAACGCGATCAGACCGATGGCCGCCAGCGCGGCCGAGCCGCCGGAGACCTGATAGTAGCCGTACCCCAGGGCCAGGACCGCAGCGATGGCCAGGCGCCGGGCCATCAGCACGACCTGGCGCAGGTCATCCCCGGCCGCTGCTCCGGGGCGCAGGCGCAGCCAGAGGGGGATCATGACGTGGTTCGAGATCATCGTGGCCAGCGCAATCGATTCGACGATCACCATCGAGGTCGCCGAGGAGAAGCCGCCCAGGAAGGCCAGCATCGCCAACGCCCCCTGCCCCTCGGCCAGGGGAAGCGTCAGCACGAACATGTCGGGGTTCGCGCCGTCTGGCCAGCGATCCAGACCGACGACGGCGATGGGCACGATGAAGAGGCTCATTGCCAGGAGATACAGCGGAAAGGCCCAGCTGGCCCGGGCCAGGTGGCCCTCGTCCTCGTTCTCGACCACCATGACCTGAAACATGCGCGGCAGGCAGATCACCGCGGCGGCGGAGAGGAAGATCAGCCCGGTCCAGCGCCCGGGTTGCACCTGCCAGGCGGACAGATCGGCGGCGTTGATCCGCTGGATCACCTCGCCCACCCCGCCGGCGATACCCCAGACGACGAAGCTGCCAACGGCCAGCAGCGCCACCAATTTGACCACCGCCTCGACCGCGATGGCTGTGACGATGCCGTGGTGCTGTTCGCGTGCATCGAGGTTTCGGGTGCCGAACAGGATGGTGAAGGCGGCAAGGCCCACCGCGACCCAGACCGCGATCTGAGCCGGGTCCAGCGGGCGCGAGCCGTCCGGTGCGGCCGAGGCAAAGACCCCGAAGGCCAGGACGACCGATTGCAGTTGCAGCGCGATGTAGGGTGTGGCGGCCACGACCATGATCACGGTGACGATCACGCCCAAGGCGTTCGACTTGCCATAGCGCGACGAGATCAGGTCGGCGATCGAGGTCACCCGGTGTTGCCGCCCGATCCGCACCAGTTTGCGCAACAGCCACCACCAGCCGATGAAGACCAGCGTCGGGCCGAAGTAGATCGTCAAGAACTCAAGCCCCGAGCGGGCGGCGTAACCGACCGCGCCGTAGAAGGTCCAGGCGGTGCAGTAGATCGACAGGGACAGCGTGTAGACAAGGGGCGAGCGCAGCCAGCCAAGCCGCCCGCGCGCGGCGCGACCCTCGACCACGAAGGCCACGGCGAAGAGAAAGGCCACATACAGCAGGCAGGCCAGGACAAGCAGGTTGAACGGCATGTCAGTCCTCGTCCTCGTCCGCGCCTTCCCCCCGGCTGAGGCCCGGGGCAAAGGCTGCGGCCACAACGATCAGGCCAAGCCAGACGGCAAAGAAGTAGATCACGTCGCCTGCGGTCAGCGCCATTCGCGCATCGGGCGCCCAGAGCATTGGCAGGAGCAGAAGGAAGAGGCCGAGCACGGGCAGGATGCGCGCGGCATCGCGCAGGCGCCGGCGACGGTACGGCGCCCGGGCCAGGAACAGCGGGCGCCTCGGCCGCCGCATCACCGGGCCCGCCCGGCCTGGGCCAGCATCGCCCGGACCTCGGCCAGAATCTCGGCGTTCGAGAAGGGCTTGGTCATGAAGCGGTCAGCGCCGGCCTGTTCGGCCATCTCGCGGTCGCGGCCACGCGCGGTCAGCATCATCACCGGCAGGTCGCGGCTGCCCGGGTCCGCGCGCAGCGCGGTCAGCACTTCCAGCCCGGACATTCCCGGCAGCATGTGGTCAAGGATCACCAGGTCGGGCGGGTCCTGCCGCAGAAGCACCAGCGCGGCGGCACCCTCGGCGGCGTAGCTGACGCGCAGCCCGTCGCGGGACAGCAGAAAGCGGATCGCCTCGGCGATGTTCGGTTCGTCCTCGATCAGAAGGACATGCGCGGCCAATGGTTCCCCCCGGACAGTCTTCTGCCGCCCTGCCGCAGTATGGGCAGCAAGCGGCCCGCCTGTCAAAGACTTGCGGACCCGTTCCTCACCGAACCCCCTCGAACAGGATCGACGGCTCTCGCCTTGCCGGGCAGTCTACCTGCACGCAGACCCGGCAGCTGGAGCCGACCGGACGGATCGGACCGCTGCCATCGTCGGGCAGGATCAGCATCGACGCCTCGCGCAGTTCCGGCCCGCGCAGGCCATGGGGATGCCGCGTCTCGGCCCAGGCGATGACCCGGTGGCGCCGGTCACCCTGCCCCGCCATCTGGACCCGCGCCTCGACAGCCTGCATCGGCCGACCGAGGGCCGCATAAAGTGGCCAGAGCGGGCAGGCAGAGCCGAAACGTGGCAGCGGAAAGCCCGCCGCAGGTTTGCGGAAGGTCATCGTTCCCGAGGCATCGCAGGTCACCAACCCGGCCTGCAGGTCGGCCACCCCGGCCAGCCGCCGCATGACCGCAAGGGGCGAGATGCCGAAGAACTCGGCCAGCGCCATCGGGTCTGGGCCGAGGGAAGCCAGAGCTGTGGAAAAAGCATCCTCGGGCATGGCCTGGGCATCGGCGCGCCCCCGGGCGACCAGATCCGCGGCCAGACTGCGGGCCACGGCCGAGGCAAGCTGCGCGATCTCTGCCCCGAGCCCGGTGGCCAGCTCGGTGTCCGAAATCGCCCAGCCCCGGCTGCGCAACCAGTCCTCGACCTCTTCCTGTGGTGTGGCGATGCCCTGCTCCTCGATCCCCCGGCCAGCATCAAGGAACCCTACCAGCGCCTCGGCCCCGGCGGCGAGGCGTTCGCTGTCCTGATGCAGGTTGTGGTGAAAGCGGGCAGCCCATTCGGGTTCGAGGTCCGGGGTTTCGGCCAGGATGGCCGCCGTCGCCCGTACCGCCGACAGGGACGACAACAACTCGTGCAGCGAGGCCGAGAGGTGAGGGTCATGCGTCATCCGGTCGTTCAGCGCCTCGACAGCGCGTTCCAGCGACAGCGTCCGCGTCTCCAGCGCCACCAGAAGCCTGGCCCAGCCGGGAAAACGGTCGACGAAATCCTCGACCCGTGCCACCTCGGCCCGTGCCAGATCGGCGCGCGACAGTTCGGCCTGCGCCGCCCCGCGCGCCGCCACCGCCCGCAGGTCCTCGATCAGGGCGGCATTCCCCCCGTCCGCCAGCGCGGCCCGGTCGATGGCCAGGGCATCGGCGAGGCGTTCCAGCACCTCGGGCGTGACCTTGCGGCGGTTGTGTTCGATGAGGTTGAGGTAGGAGGCCGAGATCCCCGCTCGCTGAGCCGCATCGGCCTGCTTCAGGCCCTGGGCCAATCGCAGGTCGCGCAGTTTCGTTCCAGTCAGGGCGGAGAGCGGCATGGCCCTAGATGCCACAGATTTACAAGGCGTGTGAAGCTTTACAAATGCAACGGGCCGAGCTCATCGCGCGGCCCGGCATCCTGAGAATGTCGTCCAGGGATCAGAACTTCATCCCGGCGCGCAGGGAAAAGGTCGAGATGTCCGGCTCGAGTTCGAAGATATCGGCGGTTTCGTCGTTCTGCATCTTGCGGCTCAGCAGCTCGCCGCCGATCGTGAAGGCGTCATTGATCTTGTAGTCATAGCCGATGCCAAAGGAATACCCGCTCCCGTCCGACGTGGCGCCGGGAACGAAGGCCCGGTTGGTGCTGTACCCAAGCACCCCGTAGACGAGGCTTGGCCCGGCCGCATAGCCAAATCGCCCCTTCAAATCCATCAGCCGGTCGATCCCTTGAGTGGGGAATGCCGCGCTCTTGATGTCGCCTGACTGGAAGGCGAGTTCGGCGCCATAGACCATGTTGTTGCGCTGCAGATTATAGCCCGCGAACAGCCCGTACACGGTACCGCTGTCCAGGGTGTCGAGTCCGGACGTTGTCACCACGCCGACTTCACCGGACCCCTGCCCCAGGCTTGCGCCGATGTAGGGTCCTGACCAATCCTGCGCCGACGCCGCCGATCCGCTAAGCGCCAGAGCAACTGCAACGATAGTGTTTTTCATTTTTCACTCCTACTGAACCTACCTCGCACACTAGGTAACTCTTTAGAAATTCATTTAAAAACGAAACACGCCGCAGGAATTGCACAACCTGGGCATGTTGCAGAAATGCAAAAGGTGCCGCCAGAGCCCGGCGGCACCCCAATTGCAGTAAAGGTCTGGCTTAGTTCGCCAACGCCTTGTCGGTGATGGCGCTGGTCCAGGCCCCTTCCGGCGCCTTGGTGATGACCGGGTCGGACCCGCCTGCCAGCAGGGTTGCGACAGTCTTCTCGGCCGCCGCCACGTCCAGCGCGCCGTTCGATCCGGCGGTCAGCTTGGCCACTTCGCCCATCATCCGCTTCTGGTGCACCTCGGTCTGCGCGCCGGTCTGGTCGTTTTCCAGCACGATCATCGCCGCTTCATCCGGGTTCGCCTCGGCCTCTTTCCAGCCCTTCATCGAAGCGCGGACGAACTTGACCATCGTCTCCTGGAAGGCCGGGTCGGCCAGCTTGTCTTCAAGCACATAGAGGCCGTCTTCCAACGTCGCCACGCCCATGTCCTGATACTTGAAGGTCACCAGCTCCTCGGGTTTGATGCCCGCGTCGATCACCTGCCAGTATTCGTTGTAGGTCATGGTCGAGATGCAGGCCGCCTGCTTCTGCAGAAGCGGATCGACGTTGAAGCCCTGCTTCAGGACGGTGACGCCCCCGGGCGAGCCGTCCGTGGCCAGACCCAACTGCGACATCCAGGACAGGAACGGGTATTCGTTGCCGAAGAACCAGACGCCAAGCGTCTTGTCGGCGAAATCCTTCGGCTCCTTGATCCCGGTCTCGGCCAGGCAGGTCAGCATCATCCCCGAGGCCGCGAAGGGTTGGGCGATGTTCACCACCGGCACGCCCTTTTCGCGCGCGGCAAGGGCGGACGGCATCCAGTCGACCATCACGTCGACCTCGCCGTTCTGGAGGAGCGTGACGGGCGCGATGTCCGGGCCGCCGGGCAGGATGGTGACGTTCAGGCCCTCTTCTTCGTAGAACCCCTTTGCCTGGGCGACGTAATAGCCCGCGAACTGCGCCTGGGTGACCCATTTCAGTTGCAGCTTCACATCCTCGGCGCTGGCGCTGGTGCCCATCGCCGCAAGGAAGGCTGCCGTCATCAGTTTCTTCATCGTTTTCTCCCGTGTTGGGCCCGCTCCTGGGGCCTTTGTTAATGCCGTTGTGACGGGTGCCAGAAGGTCACCCACCGTTCGATCAGCGAGACGATCCCGTAAAGGACCGACCCCGCCAATGCCGCCACCGCAATCTCGGCCCAGACCATGTCGAGGCCAAGCCGCCCCACCTCGGTCGAAATGCGGAACCCCATGCCGTAGGTCGGACTGCCGAAGAATTCGGCAACGATGGCCCCGATCAGGGCCAGAGTCGATGCAATTTTCAGCCCGTTGAAGATGAAGGGCATCGCTGCGGGCAGGCGCAGCTTGACCAGCGTCTGCAGGTAGCTGGCCCCCCAGGTCGCCATCAGGTCGCGCTGCATCCGTTCGGACGCTTGCAGGCCCGCGACAGTGTTCACCAGCATCGGGAAGAACACCATGGCGACCACGACAGCGGCCTTGGACTGCCAGTCAAAGCCGAACCACATCACCAGGATCGGCGCGAGACCGACGATCGGCAGGGCCGCGACGAAATTGCCGATGGGAAGAAGGCCGCGCTGCAGGAAAGGCGAGCGGTCGATCAGGATCGCCACCAGCACGCCCGCACCGCAGCCGATCAGGAACCCTGGGATCGCGCCTTTCAGGATGGTCTGCGCCGCATCCTGCCACAGGACCGGCAGCGAGGAAGCGATCTTTGCGGCGATCAGGCTGGGTGGCGGCAGGATGACGAACGACACCTCCAACCCACGCACAAGGCCTTCCCACAGGACCAGGATCGCAACGCCGAAGATCAGCGGCACGAGAGCCTTGCCGACACCCTTGCGCGCAAGCGCACTCCCGGCCAGCCAGACGTTCAACGCCCAAAGCACCAGCCAGACGACAAGGGCGAGGATCAGGACGCTCATGCCGGGGCCCCCATCCGCTTTTGTGCCAGCCGCTCAACGATCCCCACCACCAGGATAAGAAGTCCCGCCAGGATCGCCGAGGCAAACAGGCTTGCCCACATGATCAGCGGCTCACCGAACTGCGACCCGATCAGCATCCGCGCGCCAAGGCCTTCGATGGCGCCAGTCGGAAGCTCGCCCACGATGGTGCCGACAAGGCTGGCCGCAACCGCCACCTTCAGCGAGGCGAAGAAATAGGGCATCGAGGCGGGAAGGCGCAGCTTCAGGAAGGTCGCGGCGTCGCTTGCGCCGTAGGTCTTGAGGAGATCAAGCTGCATCTGGTCGGGGCTGCGCAGGCCTTTCACCATGCTGACGAGAACCGGGAAGAACGACAGGTAGGCGGCGATGATCGCCTTCGGCACCTCGCGCCCCGACAGGCCCAACTGGCTGGACAGCGTGATTATCATCGGCGCAAGGGCCACGATGGGGATGGTCTGGCTGATGATCGCCCAGGGCATCACGGACATGTCCATGACCCGGAAGCGGACGATGGCCATTGCCAGCAGGACCCCGGTGATGATGCCAAGGCCGAACCCCATCATCGTCCCCTTGAAGGTCACATAACCATGATAGACGAGGCTCCGCTTCGATGTGATGGCCTGCCCGAACAACCCTTTCCACAACTCCGCCCCCACCTGGTGCGGCGGTGGCAGCAGCGGGCGGTCCTGGCTCATCGTCTGCGGCACCATCTCGGCGAAAGTAACCGTGGTCCCGGCGCGTTCAGCCTGGTCATAGACCCAGGTGGAGTTCATCCAGACCGCGGCCGCATACCAGATCACGATGAGACCGATCAGAACGGTCAGGACGGGCAGCGCACGCGTCATGCCTTGCCCCCCGTCGGCCAGGCGATCATCGCCACAGCCACACAGCCCAAGGCCATCCCGGCAAGCTGCAGTCCGGTTGGCCGTTCGCCAAACACGAAGATCGCCATCACGGAAATCGCGACAAGCTGGAAGATCGCCGACAGCGCAATGGCCAGACCCAGGCCGTTCGCCTTCATCACCTGGACCATCAGGAAGTTGCCCAGGCAGAACAGGGCGAGGGCCCCGATCAGGACCGGGACCTGCCCCTTGGTCGCGTAGACCTTGAGCACCGCGTTGGCCGCCACGAAGACCGTCGTCGCGGCCGCAAGCCACAGGAACGTCAGCGCACCCATACCGCGCCCCCGGTCATGTCAATGCCCGCCCTATTCGTCATGGTGCCCAGCCCTCAGGCCTTCGCGGACCCGATGCGCAATCTCGATGAAGTCGCGGCTGTCGCGGATGTCGAGCGGACGTTCCTTGGGCAAAGGCGAATCGATCAAATCGGTGATCCGCCCCGGACGCGGGGACATCACGACGATCTTGGTGGACAGGTAGACGGCTTCGGGGATCGAGTGGGTGACGAAACCGATGGTCTTGCCGGTCCGCGCCCAGAGCTTCAGCGTTTCCTCGTTCAGCCGGTCGCGCACGATTTCATCGAGTGCGCCGAAAGGTTCGTCCATCAAGAGGATGTCGGCATCGAAGGCCAGCGCCCGGGCGATCGAGGCGCGTTGCTGCATGCCCCCCGACAGCTGCCAGGGGAACTTCTTGCCGAAGCCTTTCAGCTCGACCAGCTCCAGGACCCGTTCGGTTCGCTCCTCCTGCTCGGTTTTGGAGAAGCCCATGATTTCAAGGGGCAGCTTGATGTTTCCGGCAATGGTGCGCCAGGGATAAAGCCCCGCAGCCTGGAAGACATAGCCATAGGCGCGCTTGCGACGGGCCTCGTCAGGCGACATCCCGTTCACCGTGAGGGTCCCGCTCGTCGGTTGCTCCAGCGCCGCGATGGCGCGCAGGAAGGTGGTCTTGCCGCAGCCCGACGGTCCGATGAAGCTGACGAAATCGCCCTGGTTGATCGTCAGGTTGACGTCCTTCAACGCTTGCACCGGCCCGTCCGCCGTCTGGAAGACCAGGTTCAGGCCCTTAGCCTCGATCACCGGTTGGCTAATCCTGTCCTTCACGCCCACTTCCCTTCAAATTCCCGTTGCCCGGCCGTGCCACCCTTGGTTGCGCGCCCAGCCCTTCCCATCTCGCCGGTCACAGGAGGACCGCCATGCTTTTCACCGCCCCGCAGACGACCCTCGCCTTCGCGCCCGCGCCCGAGGACCTTGAGGAGATCTACTTCGACGCCCCCATCGTGGCCTTTGCACACCCCGACTGCGACGCCGAGGAATCCGAACCGGGCGAACCCTGAGACGTGGTATCCTTCGGCATCCGAAGGAGGTACGCCATGCCCGACTGCCGCAAGATCCGCCCCGCCGACCGCTATGCTGGGCTGCAGGGATTTACCTACGACGCCGGACTCGCTGCGGAAACAGTGGGTTCCACGGCGATCTGCATGCACTTGCTGACCGTCCCGCCGGGTGGAAGAGCAAAGGCGCACAAGCACGCGACGCATGAGACCGCGATCTACCAGCTGACGGGCCGGGCGGTGATGTACTGGGGCGACCGCCTGCAGCATCGGATGGAGACCGAGGCCGGCGACCTGATCTACATTCCCGCCGACGTGCCGCATCTGCCCACCAACCCAGGCCCCGAACCCTGCACGGCCGTCATCGCCCGGACCGACCCGAACGAGCAGGAGAGCGTCGTGCTGTTGCCGGAGCTGGAGCATCTGGTGCCGCATTAACTCTGATGTCATGCGCGCACCATGGATCGTTCGGCTGCCCAAGTCACAAGTCCCGCTGCCGTCCCAACAACCAGAAAAATCGGACTGGGTGGATACTCTACAAACAGGTTCAACGACGTCCTATGCGGCCCCCACACAAACATGGTCAGCGCCGCTCCATTCAGGAAGCCTGCAAGACAAAAGCTCTGCCAGTCGCTTCTGCCTAGCCACGAGAGACCAAAACGCAGAACTGCGAATCCGGGAAGCGCTGCGATACAGGTGGCGACAAAGAGCATACCCGAGAGGAAGACGAACCCAAGCATCGTCTCTCCAAGCGTGCCGGAAGGCGGCCCATTAGTCACAATCAGATAAA
The DNA here is from genome assembly GCF_005222785.1 of Rhodobacter sp. SY28-1. Lineage (GTDB taxonomy): Bacteria > Pseudomonadota > Alphaproteobacteria > Rhodobacterales > Rhodobacteraceae > Tabrizicola. The sequence goes on from NZ_STGH01000003.1 coordinate 660,397, forward strand.
CTAGGACCAGTACTGACGTCGCAAGACAAGCTGCCAAGTAGCCAAAGACAACTTGACCTGCTGACCCCCGTGCCATGACCGCGCCCGATAGCGCCATCCTGTCCTCACACCCCCGTCGCCGGAACACCCGTCCGCGCCACGGGCCGGGGGGCGGTCAGGTCCTTCCACTGTGTGAGCGCGCGGTTGACGGCGGGACGCGGCTCGCGGGCGACGAACTTGCCGTGGCCTTCCTGGGTGCGCACCTCGCCGTCGTGGATCGCCACATGGCCGCGGGTCAGGGTAAAGCGCGGCAGGCCTTTCACCGTGTGGCCCTCGAAGACGTTGTAGTCGATCTTCGACTGCTGTTTGCCCGAGGTGATGGTCTTTGTCTTCTCCGGGTCCCAGACCACAAGGTCGGCATCCGCCCCCACCAGAACCGCGCCTTTCTTCGGGTAGCAGTTCAGGATTTTCGCGATATTGGTTGAGGTTACGGCGACGAATTCATTCGGCGTGAGGCGGCCCGTGGCGACCCCGTGGGTCCAGAGCATCGGCATCCGGTCTTCCAGCCCCCCCGTCCCGTTCGGGATCTTGGAGAAGTCGCCAAGGCCATAGCGCTTCTGCTCCGTGGTGAAGCTGCAATGGTCGGTCGCCACCACCGAGAGGCTGCCGGACATCAGACCCGCCCAGAGACTGTCCTGATGCTGCTTGTTGCGGAACGGCGGGCTCATCACCCGGCGGGCGGCGTGGTCCCAGTCGGGGTGGAAGTATTCGGACTCATCAAGCGTCAGGTGCTGGATCAGCGGCTCACCCCAGACCCGCTTGCCCTGCTGCCGCGCCCGGCGGATCGCCTCATGCGCGTCCTCGCAAGAAACGTGGACGACATACAGCGGCACCCCCGCCATGTCGGCGATCATGATCGCGCGGTTCGTGGCCTCGCCCTCCACCTGCGGCGGGCGGGAATAGGCGTGGCCCTCGGGGCCGGTGTTGCCTTCCTTCAGCAGCTTCGCCGTCAGCTCCGCCACCACATCGCCGTTCTCGGCATGGACCATCGCCAGGCCGCCCACGTCCCCCACCCGGCGGAAGCTGTTGAACAACTCGTCGTCGTTCACCATCAAGGCGCCCTTGTAGGCCATGAAGTGCTTGAAGCTGGTGATCCCCGCCTTGGCCGAGTCCTCGATGCCCCGCCAGACCTTCTCGCCCCACCAGGTGACGGCCATGTGGTAGGAGTAATCGCAGGTCGCGCGGGTGGACTTGTTCGACCAGACCTTGGCCGCATCCATAAGGTCCTGGCCCTGGCCCGGCAGGATGAAGTCGACGACCATTGTGGTCCCGCCCGAAAGCGCCGCCCGAGTGCCGCTTTCAAAGTCATCCGCCGAGTAGGTGCCCATGAAGGGCATCTCCAGGTGCGTATGCGGGTCGATCCCGCCGGGCATGACATAGCAGCCGGTCGCATCAAGCTCCGTCCCGCCCTTGAGGCCCTGCCCGATCTCGGTGATCACCCCGTTCTCCACCCGCACATCGGCCTTGTAGGTGAGGTCGGCGGTGACGACGGTGCCGTTCTTGATGATGGTGGTCATGTGCGCGCCCTCATGCGATCAATGAGATATGTGAGTAGAATGAAGACCCCAGTTGCGGACAGGGTGGACAGCAGCACGTCGGACCAAGGGACAAGGCCGTCCAAGTACAAGGCCATCACGACGTGCATCATTGCAATCACACTGGCGAAACTTGCTGTCCTTTTGACGATTGGTTTCACCCCACCACCTCCGCCACCTCAAGGCAGGCGTGGAGGAGCACATCCGTCCCCGCCGCGGCCCATTCCGGGCTGATCTTCTCAGCCTCGTTGTGGGAAAGCCCATCCACGCAGGGGCACATCACCATCACCGTGGGCGCGACGCGGTTGATCCAGCAGGCGTCGTGGCCGGCGCCGGAGACGATGTCCATGTGGGAATAGCCCAGCTTTTCAGCGGACTGACGGACGATCTTCACAAGGCCGGGGTCGAAGGTGACGGGGTCGAAGTGGCCCACATCCTCGATCTCGCAGCCCAGCCCCAGCTCTTTCGCCACAGCATGGGCAGCGCGGATGACTTCGGCCTTCATCGCGTCGAGCTTCGCCTGTTCGGGCGAGCGGATGTCGACCGTGAACACCACCTTGCCGGGGATCACGTTGCGCGAGTTCGGGAAGACCTTCACCTGCCCCACCGCTCCCACGGCGTTCGGCTGGTGGCTCATCGCGATCTGGTGGACGCGTTCGGTGATCCGCGCCATGCCGAGGCCCGCGTTCACCCGCATGTTCATGGGGGTGGAGCCGGTGTGGGCGTCCTTGCCGGTCAGAGTGATCTCCAGCCACCAGAGGCCCTGGCCGTGGGTCACGACGCCGATGTCCTTCCCCTCGGCCTCCAGGATCGGGCCCTGCTCGATATGCAGTTCCAGCATCGCGTGCATCTTCCGCGCGCCGACCTTTTCGTCGCCGACCCAGCCGATGCGCGCGAGTTCCTCGCCGAAGACCTTGCCGTCGAGGTCCTTGCGGGACTTGGCGTAGTCCTCGGTATGGATGCCCGCAAAGACGCCGGAGGCCAGCATGGCAGGCGCAAACCGCGCGCCTTCCTCGTTGGTCCAGTTGGTCACCACGATCGGGTGCTTCGTCTTCACGCCCATGTCGTTCAGCGTGCGGACCACCTCCAGCGCGCCAAGGACGCCAAGGACGCCGTCATACTTCCCCCCCGTGGGCTGGGTGTCGAGGTGGCTGCCCATGTAGACCGGCAGCGCAGCAGGGTCAGTCCCGGCCCGCGTCGCGAACATGTTGCCCATGGTGTCGACGCCCATCGACATACCCGCGGCCTCGCACCAGCGCTGGAACAGGTGGCGGCCTTCGCTGTCGGCATCGGTCAGGGTCTGACGGTTGCAGCCGCCCGCAATGCCGGGGCCGATCTTCGCCATTTCCTCAAGCGATTCCCACAAGCGCGCAGGATTGATCCGCAGGTTGTCCCCGGTGGCTGGCATCAGCGTAGCTCCCTGTTCGCGCGGGGCCATCCTGCCCCTTGCCGCGACTCATTTCCTGACCGTATGGTCAAGGTGAAGCGCACCACAACCTGACCAATCGGTCAACGAAAATATGGACACGGCATGAGCGGCGATGCCCAGATTTCGCGCCTGAAACCCGGACGCCGCACAGATATTCGGCGCGAGAATGAGCGGGCGATCCTCGAGGCCGCCGAGAAGGTCTTTGCCGAGGCCGGGTTCGGGGGGGCCACGATGCAGCTGATCGCCGACATGGCGGGGCTGCCGAAGGCGAACCTGCACTACTACTTTGCCACCAAGGAAGACCTGTATCGCCGCGTGGTGCAGCAGATTTTCGAGATCTGGCTGGATGCGGCATCAAGCTTCGACAACGCGCCCGGCCCAGTCGAAGGGATCGGCGCCTATATCGACGCCAAGATGGACATCAGCCGCACACATCCGCATGGCTCCAAAGTCTGGGCAAGCGAAGTCATGCACGGCGCGCCGGTGATCCAGGACTATCTGGAAACCACGCTGCGCGACTGGACCAACGGCCGGATCGCGGTGATCCAGCGCTGGATCGACGAGGGGAAGATGCAGCCGGTCAACCCGCGGCATCTGCTGTACATGCTTTGGGCAACGACGCAGCACTATGCGGACTTTGGGCACCAGATCCAGACGCTGAATGGCGGTGCGGCACTGACGGAAAAGCAATGGAAAGAGGCGAAGGCCAGCGTCAAGGACATGGTCCTGCGCGGGATCGGCGCGATCTGAGGAGAGACGGATGGAACTGGCCGACCTTGAGGCGGAATATGCCGGGCTGATGCTGCCCCGGTTCGATGAGCGGGCCGGCCTGCGGCTGGGGCAGATCCTGGTCGACCTGGCCCTGGCCGAAGCGCTGCCGGTGGTGATCGACATCCGCACCGCCGACCGCACGCTCTTTCATGCGGCCCTGCCCGGCTCGGCCCCGCTGAACGACCGCTGGGCGCGGCGCAAGTCGAACACGGCGCTGCTGTTCCAACTGCCCTCGCTGCTGGTCGGCCGCAGGCTGGCGGCCAAGGACGAGGCGCTGGCGCGGCATGGACTGCCGTCCGAGGACTATGCCGAGGCCGGGGGGGCGGTGCCGATCCGCGTCACGGGTGTCGGGGTGGTTGCGGTGGCGACGGTGTCTGGCCTGCCGCAGGTGGAGGATCACAGGCTGGTGGTGCGTGGTCTTCGGGCGCTGATGGCGGAGTAGCGCTCAGGCGCGCGCGGGCTCTTTCAGTTCGATCTCGACAAAGCTCATCGGGACGGCGCCGTGGTTGACCACGTTGTGCTCCACCCCCTCGCTGCGGCGATAGGCCGTGCCCGCCGGAACCAGCACCGTCCGAGTCGCGCCGCCCGGTTCCTCCAGCAGCATCGGGCAATCGGTGATTGCGGTGATGACGTAGTCGTGCGCGTGGCGGTGCCAGCCCGTTTCGGCCCAGGGCGCGAAGTCGAAGCGGGTCACGCGGACGCGGTCGTCGTCGACCAGGACCGTCGCCTCGCAGCCGCGGCGGTTCATCGCAGGCGTCTTGTCGGTCATGGCACGCATCCTAGCTTCCCGGCATCACGACAGAGGGAGACCCAAATGTTTTCAGGCCTCAAGCGCGCGCTTTTCATCATCACCGCCATGCTGACCGTCGTGCCATGGGGCATCATGCAGGCGGTGCAGTAGGCGTCAACCGAAGATCTTGGCCACCACGGGGTCGCCGCGTCGATGGGCCGGACCAGTGGCGGCGAATGATTTGACCTTGCCGCGCGGGCCGGGGTATCCATGGGGTCCGCAGACAGCGCCCAGGTTCCATGTCGCCCACCGCCCGCCCCCGTTCCCGCATCCAGCAGCGCAATCGCGAGCTGATCCTGGACGCCGCGCTGGAGGTGTTCTCGCTGCATGGGTTCCGGGGCGCGACGCTGGACCAGATCGCCGAGGGCGCGGGGCTCTCGAAGCCGAACCTGCTGTACTACTTCCCGTCGAAGGAGGCCGTCCACAAGGCGTTGCTGACCGGGCTTCTGGATACCTGGCTGGACCCGCTGCGCGCGATGGACCCTGCGGGAGAGCCCCTGCAAGAGATCAAGGCCTATGTCGGGCGCAAGCTGGACCTGGCGCGGGACTATCCTCGGGAAAGCCGGCTGTTTGCCAACGAGATCCTGCAGGGCGCGCCCCGGATGCGTGAGGCGATCGAGGGGGATCTGCGGGCGCTGGTGGCAGAGAAGGCGCAGGTGCTGACCCGATGGATGGATGAGGGGCGGATCGCGCGGGTCGATCCGGTGCATCTGATCTTCTCGATCTGGGCGCTGACCCAGCACTATGCCGACTTCGACGTGCAGGTCCGCGCGGTTCTGGGGCCCGGGCATGACCCGTTCACCGAGGCGGGCGGGTTTCTGGATACGCTCTTCACCCGGCTGCTGCGGCCCTGATGTCCACGGTGGACATTTCCGGATAATGTTTTATTTTCCGGTGTTTGCATGATTTCGTTAACCTTCCGGAAAGGCTCGCCCACCAAGCCAACCATATTTTAGACATTTCGCCCATGCCGGTTAGGGGTTTCTGAGGTAATTTGTCCTCCAGGGGGTCAACTTTGGGGGTCACACTATGGACCTGATTTCTGCCATCCGGTCACAACAGCCGGTCCAGACACTGGCACAGCAAGCGCCGACAGACCGCGTTGTCAGTGCGGCTGTGGCGGCGAGCATGCCTCCCGTCGCCGAAACGATGCGCCAAGACGCGGTTCAATTGCCATCTGCCGTGGCAGCCCAGGTCACGGTTCAGCTTGCAGAGCGAGACGAGGATCAGCACCCAGCGGCGGAAGCGCGCGCTGCAGCCCTCGCCGCGCGCGAGGCCTATATCAAGGCCAGCATCGCTGCCGGGATAAGCCCGCTGCCGATGCCCTGACCGTCGCGCCCAAGAATTTTCGGCGAAAATTCTTGGCAGGGGGCAGCCATTCACCTGAAATTAACCGTGTGACGCAAGGCCTGGCGCATGCTTCACGCTTTCGCTCCACGGCCCACAATCCCCTGGCTTGAAGACTTGTTCGCAGCAAAGGCAGTTGAACGTGGCAGCGGCGTCCGCCGTTCGGTCCGCGATGTCGAACGGGAAGTCGGCCGCGACTTCTTTGTCGCCGAAGTGCGCAGACGCGGCTTTCACCTGGTGGAATGTGGTGGCCAGTTCATCGTGATCTGCAATTAGGGCCGGATCCAGATCCTGTGCTGACCCGGCCTTGCCCAAGAATTTTCGACGAAAATTCTTGGGCTGGCTTCGTCGCGATCACTCTGCCGCAACGCTCGGGTTGTTGGGATGCGTCGTCCAGTTGGCATAGTCGCCAACCTTGCGCCCGGTGCGCGGATCGACCGAGCCCTTGGCCATCGGCACCATGGTGATGCAGTTGTCGACCGGGCAAACGTTGACGCAGAGGTTGCAGGCCACGCATTCTTCGTCCTTCACGGTGAAGGTGCGGTCCGCCGACATGGCGATGGCCTGGTGGCTCGTGTCCTCACAAGCCGCATAGCAGCGGCCGCACTTGATGCAGTCGTCCTGGTTGATTTGCGCCTTTGCGACGTAGTTGAGGTTCAGATACTGCCAGTCGGTGACGTTCGGCACCGCGCGACCGACAAGGTCCGACAGGCCGATCTGCTTGTCGTCAAGGTATTGCGAGAGGCCCGAGATCATTTCCTGCACGATCTTGAAGCCATAGGTCATCGCCGCCGTGCAGACCTGCACGTTCCCCGCCCCAAGGGCCATGAATTCCGCCGCGTCGCGCCAGGTGGTGATGCCGCCGATGCCTGAAATCGGCAGGCCGCGGGTTTCGGCGCTACGCGCGATCTCGGCCACCATGTTCATCGCGATGGGCTTCACCGCCGGGCCGCAATAGCCGCCATGCGTGCCCTTGCCGTCGATCATCGGCTCAGGGCTGAAGTCGTCGAGGTTGACGGAGGTGATCGAGTTGATCGTGTTGATGAGGCTGACCGCATCCGCCCCCCCGGCCTTCGCGGCCTCAGCCGGGCGCAGGATGTTGGTGATGTTCGGCGTCAGCTTCACGATGCAGGGCATGCGGGAGTGCTTCTTGACCCAGCGCGTGACCATCTCGATGTATTCCGGCACCTGCCCCACGGCCGATCCCATGCCGCGTTCGGCCATGCCGTGCGGGCAGCCGAAGTTCAGTTCGACCCCGTCCGCCTCGGTATCCTCGATCCGGTGCAGGATGTCCTTCCACGAGTCCTCATCGCAAGGGACCATCAGGCTAATGACAAGCGCGCGGTCGCGCCACTTGCGCTTGACCTCCTTGATCTCCTGCAGGTTCACCTCCAGCGGGCGGTCGGTGATCAGTTCGATGTTGTTCAGCCCCAGCAGGCGGCGGTCCGCCCCCCAGATCGCGCCGTAGCGGGGGCCGTTCACGTTGACCACGGGCGGGCCTTCGGACCCCAGCGTTTTCCAGACGACACCGCCCCAACCCGCCTCGAAGGCGCGTTCGACGTTGTACTTCTTGTCCGTCGGCGGGGCCGAAGCCAGCCAGAACGGGTTTGGGGATTTGATGCCGATGAAATTGGACGCGAGGTTAGCCATGGGATGCCTCCTTGGCGACAGCTGAGGGGGATGCGAGGAATGTAGGGTGGGCGCTGCGCCCACCATGCCTTGAAGGCGGCAGGGCCGTCAGAACAGCGACCAGATCCAGCCGATCAGATCGCCGCCATACTGGCCAAGCTTCGGCACGATGAAGGCCCAGGCCACGCAGCCGAGCGTGTTCCAGAAAGCGAAGCGGGCGAAGGTCATCCCGCTCATTCCCGCCAACAGGAAGACCACGGGGCGAAAGATCGTGGTGAAATGCCCGATCAGGATGGTGACCGGCCCGTACTTGTCGAAGGACGCCTGCGCCTTTTCGACCCATTCGGGATGGTCGCTGAGCGGGCGCATCTTCAGCACGGCTGCGCCGTAGCGCCAGCCCAACCAGTAGCTGAAGGTCGACCCGATCAGCGCGCCGATCGTGGCGCCGATCCAGAGCGACCAGAAGGACAGCGCCCCGGTCGCGGCCAGTGCGCCGACGGCCGCCAGCACTGGCGTCGAGGGGATGACAATCGACAGGAAGGCCGTCGTCTCTGCCGCCGCAAACAGCACCATGATGACCGGAAACCAGGCCTGGTTCTGCTCGATGAAGGTGATGACACTTTCGGCGAATGCTTCCACGGGGCGCCCTTTCCGGCGCCCCTTCTGGCCCGGCCCAAAGGCGAAGGCAAGGGGATTGCATGGCCATCAGGCCCCCGTCAGCCGCGCATGGATCGCCTCGGCGGCGTCGCGGCCTTCGGCGACGGCGGTCACCGTCAGGTCCTCGCCCCCCGCCGCGCAATCGCCGCCGACCCAGACCTTGCCCGAGGGGCCGGAGAACTTGCCACCGTCGACCTGCAGCCCTGCCGGCGCACCGGCCAGCGACTGGCCGATGGCCTTGAAGACCTGGTCGGCCTTCAGGGTGAAGGTCTCGGACGAGATCGTCAGCCCGTTCGGGCCATCCTGGGTATAGGCGAATTCCACGGCTTCGGCGTGGCCGTTGCCAAGGATGCGCAAGGGCGCCGCGTTGTGGATGATGCGGACGCCGGACTGGACCGCGTGGTCCTGTTCATAGCCCGAAGCCGACATCTTTTCCTGCCCCCGGCGGTAGACGATGGTGACGTTCTCGGCGCCCAGAAGCTTGGACTGGACGGCGGCGTCCACGGCCGTCATGCCGCCGCCGATGACGACGACATCGCGGCCGACGGGCAATTGCGTCAAGTCGGAGGTCTGGCGCAGTTCGGCGATGAAGTCGACGGCATCGCGGACGCCGGCCTTGTCCTCGCCCTCGGCCCGCAGCGCGTTGACGCCGGCCAGGCCGATGCCAAGGAAGACGGCGTCGTAGTCGGCCTGCAGCTGGTCAAGTGTCACGTCGCGGCCAAGCTCCACGCCGTTGCGGATCTCGATCCCGCCGATCGACAGGAGCCAGTCGACCTCTTTCTGCGCAAAACCGCCGGTCGCCTTGTAGCTGGCGATGCCGTATTCGTTCAGGCCCCCCGCCTTGGGGCGGCGTTCCAGCACCACGACGTCGTGGCCATGCATCGCCAGACGATGCGCGCAGGACAGGCCCGCAGGCCCTGCCCCGACGACAGCGATGCGTTTGCCGGTGGGCGCGCCGCGGGTGAAAGGGTGCAAGCCCTTTGCCATCGCCACATCGGTTGCAAAGCGCTGGAGGCGGCCGATCTCGACCGGCTTGCCCTCGGCGGCCTCGCGGACGCAGGCATCTTCGCACAGGGTTTCGGTGGGGCAGACCCGGGCGCAGATGCCGCCGAGGATGTTCTGGCTCCAGATCGTCGTGGCGGCGGCCTCGGGCGTGCCGGTCGCGATCTGGCGGATGAAGAGCGGGATGTCGATCGAGGTCGGGCAGGCCGTGATGCAGGGCGCATCGTGGCAGAAGTAGCAGCGGTCGGCGGCCACGCGCGCCTCGTGCCGGTCAAGCGCAGGCTCGTGGTCGGAGAAGTTTCGTGCGATGGCATCCGCGGGCAGGCGGCCGGGGACGATTCCGGGCGTAAGCGGGCTGTTCGACATGGGCTGGGGGCCTCCCTGGCTTATCGTTTTGTCGAAGGCTGGCACAGGTCAGTTTTTTTATCAAACGGTAAATTTTCTGTCCCTGCAGATTTTCACGGGCGTGCCCGTTTTGCAGGCAGTGCACGACCAGGACGCATGCCGCCGCACTGGAGCGGCCCGCGCTTTCGCGGCTTTTCAGCCTTCACCGGGTCGCGTATAAGCGCCGGATACCAGACTGCGGGGGGCTAAGCCGCCCAACCGCGCGCGCCCAGGGCAGAGAAGAACAGAGGACCCGATGAGCAAGCAGAACACCGACACCGATGTCGCCTTCATCTCGGCACTGGCCGAGCTTCTGAACAAGAACGACCTGACCGAACTGTCGGTGAAGCGGGAATATGGCGAGGACGACAGCCTGGAGGTCCGCGTCGTCAAGCAGGCGACTGTCGTGACGATGGCTGCGGCCCCTGCCCCCGTCGCCTATGCCCCGGCCCCTGCCGCTGCGCCCACGGCGGCTGCCCCAGCGGCAGCGCCTGCAAACGAGGACCCGGCCCAGCATCCAGGCGCCGTGACCTCGCCCATGGTCGGCACGGTCTACCTTGCCGCGGAACCCGGAGCCTCGCCCTTTGTCGCGGTCGGATCCCAGGTCAGCGAAGGCCAGACCGTCCTTATCATCGAAGCGATGAAGACAATGAACCATATCCCTGCCCCGAAGGCAGGCACGGTGAAGCGCATCCTGGTCGAGGATGGCCACCCCGTCGAATACGGCGCCCCCCTGATGATCATCGAATAAGGGGCGAGAACCCATGTTCGATAAAATCCTGATCGCCAACCGGGGGGAGATCGCCCTTCGCGTGATCCGTGCCGCCCGCGAGATGGGGATCAAATCGGTCGCCGTCCATTCCACCGCCGATACCGATGCGATGCATGTCCGCATGGCTGACGAATCCGTCTGCATTGGTCCTGCCCCCTCCTCTGCCAGCTATCTGTCGAAGGCCGCGATCATCTCGGCCTGCGAGATCACCGGCGCGCAAGCCGTTCATCCGGGCTACGGCTTCCTGTCGGAAAACGCGGCCTTCGCCCAGGCGCTTGAAGATCACGGCATCACCTTCATCGGCCCCAGCGCGGAACATATCCGCATCATGGGCGACAAGATCACCGCGAAGGAAACCGCCAAGGAGCTGGGCATCCCCGTGGTGCCGGGCAGTGATGGCGGCGTGCCGGACTTCGAGACGGCCAAGACTGTGGCCGACCAGATCGGCTATCCGGTCATCATCAAGGCCACCGCCGGGGGCGGTGGGCGTGGGATGAAGGTCGCCAAGGACGCAAGCGAGCTTGAGATCGCCTTCCGCACCGCCCGGTCCGAGGCCAAGGCCGCCTTCGGCAACGACGAAGTCTACATGGAGAAATACCTCCAGCGTCCTCGCCATATCGAGATCCAGGTCTTCGGCGATGGCAAGGGTGGTGCGGTGCATCTGGGCGAGCGTGACTGTTCCTTGCAGCGCCGCCACCAGAAGGTGTTCGAGGAAGCCCCCGGCCCGGCCATCACGCCGAAGCTGCGGTCCGAGATCGGCATGATATGCGCCAACGCGATGAAAAAGCTGAAGTATATCGGCGCGGGCACGATCGAGTTCCTGTACGAGGACGGCAAGTTCTACTTCATCGAGATGAACACCCGGCTGCAGGTGGAACACCCCGTCACCGAAGGCATCTTCGGTGTCGACCTCGTGCGCGAACAGATCCGCGTCGCCAGTGGCATGGACCTGTCGTTCACGCAGGATGAGCTGGAGATCAACGGCCACTGCATCGAAGTCCGGATCAACGCCGAGAAGATCCCGGCCTTCAGCCCCTGCCCCGGCCGGATCACCCAGTTCCATGCGCCGGGCGGTCTGGGTGTACGGATGGATTCTGCGATCTACGACGGCTACCGCATCCCGCCCTATTACGACAGCCTGATCGGCAAGCTGATCGTCCACGGCCGCGACCGGCCCGAGGCCTTGGCTCGGCTGAAGCGGGCCTTGTCCGAACTTATCATCGACGGCATCGACACCTCGATCCCGCTTTTCCACATGCTGCTGGCCGAGCCCGACATCCAGAACGGCGAATACAACATTCACTGGCTGGAAAAGTGGCTGGAGAAGCAGTTCGCCTGAGTTGAAGGGGCGTCCGGTGTCGGGCGCCCTACCGCAAAAGTTTCTGAAAACTTTTGCAAAATCCTTTGAAGGATTTTGCGGTGCACGGGACAGCCGACGAGATCACTCCCGACATCCTGCTTCGCGCCTATGCGATGGGCATCTTCCCGATGTCCGACGGGCGCGACGACCCCGAGATCCACTGGGTTGACCCGCGCCACCGGGGGATCCTGCCGCTGGACGGGTTCCACATCTCGCGGTCGCTGGCCAAATGCATCCGGTCCGGCCGGTTCCGCATCACGACGGATACCGCCTTTGACGCGGTGGTCGAGGCCTGCGCCGACCGGGGGGAGACCTGGATCAGCCGGCGCATCCAGCGGCTTTACCTGCAGCTTCACCGGCTGGGTTTTGCCCACAGCCTCGAGGTCTGGGAGGGCGAGGCCCTGGTAGGCGGGGTCTATGGCGTGACGCTGGGCGCGGCGTTCTTTGGCGAAAGCATGTTCTCGCGCCGGACCGATGCGTCGAAGGTAGCGCTGGCGCATGCTGTGCATCGCCTGCGGGCCGGGGGGTTCCGGCTGTTCGACACGCAGTTCCTGACGCCGCATCTGGCCTCGCTGGGCGGCAAGGAGATTCCGCGCGCCGAGTATCATCGGCTGCTGGCCGAGGCTGTGGCAAATAGTGCGGCCTTCGATCCGGCGGGCTATTCGCCTTCGGCGGGATCGGTGGCCTCGGGCGCCGGGGCTTCGGGCAGAACGCAGGACAGGACCCAGACGTCATAGCGCGGATGGTCCAGCGCCGACAACGCGGGCGAAGAGGCGAGCATCCAGCCGGTGAACAGAGGCGTCTCGGTCGCCACTTCCAGGATGGTCAGATGCGCCTCGGCATCCGAGGCAGGGTTGCCGGTCGGATAGCGGCAGCTGTCGAGTTGCACCACCAGACGGCCAAACTTGGCCGACTGCCCGCGCGACAGGGTAACGTCGCCGGTCTCGCTGGTCAGCTTGTCGAGGAACCGCAGCGCGGCGCCGTCGGATTCGGTGAATTCCGGCGCGGCCTCTTGCGCCTGGGCGGGAAGCACCAAAGCGAGCAGCAGGACAAGCGCCCTCATGGCGTCGTGGTTCCCTCGGCCGGGGCACTGCCATCGCCGCCACTTGCGAATTTCATCAGCAGGTTGATCAGGCTGACCGCGCCCTGGGTGTCCTCGATCTCGCCGCCCGGTTCCAGGCTTTCCAGCGCGCCGCCGGGTTGGACCTCGACAAACGTGCCACCCAGAAGGCCCTCGGAGGAGATCAGGATGGTCGAATCGACCGGGACCGCGACGTCCTTGCGCATCGAGATCGTGGCATCGGCAAAGTAGGTTTCCGGGTTGAGCCTGAGGTCGGTTACGGTGCCGACCTTGACGCCCGCAAGACGCACATCGGTGCCGATGCTGACGCCCTCGACCGAGCGGAAGCTGGCGGTCAGCGGATAGCTGTCGGACTGGGTCCCGATCCCCGCCCCGCGCGCGGCGTAAAGCGTGAAGCCCAAGGCCACGGCCAGAACCGCCGCCCCGGCCAGGATTTCTGCGCGTTCGTAAGCCATTACTCGGGCTGCCAGGCCTCGTAGTCGGCCCGTGCGACGGGCGCGGCGCGACGGATGGACCCTGGGGGCACATAGGCGGCCTCGGTGCCGGTCAGGTTCTCCTGATGCGGCTTTTCCCAGGCCTTGTGCTTGAGCGGAGCCTTGGTCGGCGGTTCATCCCAGGTGTGGTGCAGCCAGCCATGCCAGTCGGGCGAGACGCGGGAAGCCTCCATCTCGCCGTTGTAGATCACCCAGCGCCGCTTGCCGTCGCGGGTCTGATAGAAGGTGTTGCCCGCGTCATCCTGGCCCACCTTGACGCCCTTGCGCGAGGTGAAGATCTGGGTGCCGATGGTCTGGCTGTTCCACCAGGTCAGCAGGCGCTTGAGGAAATACATGGGTGGCCTCCGTTTGCGGCACTTATGCCGGAAGCGGAAAGAAAGGTCTAGGGCGGGCAAGGCAAAGTTGCGGCAAGCCGCTAGGGTCGGGCGGGCCCGTAACTCAGGTAGGCGGCAAGGCGCACCTCCGGTGCATAGAGCTGCATGACGCCCTTGCGCCAGTCGCGGATGACGAAGTTGCCTGGCTGCTCCAGCGAGCTGCCCAGGTAGAGGATGGTATCGGCGTCGATCAGATGGCCGCAGGTTTCCAGCAGGTCGGGGGCCGAGGCCAGCTTCATCCGTTCCGGCGTTTCGCGCCAGCGGCCGCCGATGACGAACCGCCCGTCAGCGCTGCGGGTCTGCTTGGGTGGTTCGGACGGTGCATCTGCGGACAGGCGGACGACCACCACCAGGCAGGAGTCCTTGACGAGATTGCTGGAATAGTCGGTCGCCGATACGACGACGCTGTCGAACGGAACGATGCCATGGAATGCCGACGAAAAGTCCCGGCCGCCGATCGAACGGTTGATGGATTCGAGATAGGACAGCGGAGAGCGGCCAAGCCCAGCGTAAAGGAGGACAAAGGCCCCCAGCACCGTTACCGTCACAACCCGCAGCATGGTCCCGCCTTGAAAGGACCGCGGCGAAAGGCCCGGATCAGGCCTTCACCGGTTCCTTCTTCTTGGTCTCGGTGTAGACGAGCATTGGCTTCGCGCCCGAATTCACCGCCTCGTCCTTGACGACGACTTCCTCGACCCCGTCCATGCCCGGCAGTTCGAACATGGTGTCGAGGAGGATGTCCTCCATGATCGAGCGCAGGCCGCGTGCGCCGGTCTTGCGCTTGATCGCGCGCTTGGCGATGGCGGTCAGGGCATCCGAGGTGAAGGTCAGCTTGACGCCCTCGATCTCGAACAGACGCTGGTACTGCTTGACCAGCGCGTTCTTCGGTTCGGTCAGGATGGTGACCAGCGCGGCCTCGTCGAGGTCGGTCAGCGTGGCGATGACCGGCAGACGACCGACGAACTCCGGGATCAGGCCGAACTTGAGCAGATCCTCAGGTTCCAGCTCCTTGAACAGCTCACCCACGGTGCGTTCTTCGGGGCCTTTCACATCGGCGCCGAAGCCGATGCCCGAGCCCTTGTTGCGCTGTGCGATGATCTTTTCCAGACCGGCAAAGGCGCCGCCGCAGATGAAAAGGATGTTCGTGGTGTCCACCTGCAGGAATTCCTGCTGCGGATGCTTGCGGCCGCCCTGCGGGGGCACGCTGGCCACGGTTCCTTCCATGATCTTCAGCAGCGCCTGCTGGACGCCCTCGCCGCTCACGTCGCGGGTGATGCTGGGGTTGTCGGACTTGCGGGTGATCTTGTCGACCTCGTCGATGTAGACGATCCCGCGCTGCGCGCGTTCGACGTTGTATTCGGAGGCCTGCAAAAGCTTGAGGATGATGTTCTCGACGTCTTCGCCGACATACCCCGCCTCGGTCAGCGTGGTGGCGTCGGCCATCGTGAAGGGCACGTCCAGGATGCGCGCGAGGGTCTGCGCCAGCAGGGTCTTGCCGCAGCCCGTCGGGCCGATCAGCAGGATGTTGGACTTCGACAGTTCGATGTCGGTCTTCGAAGAATGGTTCAGCCGCTTGTAATGGTTGTGAACCGCGACCGACAGCACGCGCTTGGCATGGATCTGTCCGATCACATAGTCGTCCAGCACCTTGCAGATTTCGCGGGGGGTCGGCACGCCATCCGAAGATTTCAGACCCGTGGTCTTCGTCTCCTCGCGGATGATGTCCATGCAGAGTTCGACGCATTCGTCGCAGATGAAGACGGTCGGCCCCGCGATCAGCTTGCGCACTTCATGCTGGCTTTTGCCACAGAACGAGCAGTAGAGCGTGTTCTTGCTGTCGCCGCCGGTGTTGTTCGCCATCCGCAGTCCTCTAACTTTTCACCCAAATCCCTGCGTCGCAGGGCCGGTGTCTTGTGGGTAAGTTTAGGCCAACCCCCAAGGCACCACAATCCGAAAAACCCAACCGGAAACTCGGCGGGAAAAGGGGCGTCATTTCGACGTATCGTCGGCCTTTCCACGGCTTTCCAGAATCTGGTCGATCAGGCCCCAGGCCTTGGCATCTTCGGCCGACATGAAGTTGTCGCGTTCCAGCGCGGCCTCGACCGTCTCATAGTCGTTGCCGGTGTGCTTGACGTAGATCTCGTTCAACCGACGCTTCAGCTTTTCGGTTTCGCGGGCGTGGATCATGATGTCGGTGGCCTGGCCCTGGTAGCCGCCCGAGGGCTGGTGGACCATTACGCGGCTGTTCGGGAGAGAGAAGCGCATCCCCTTTTCGCCCGCGGTCAGCAGCAGCGAGCCCATCGAGGCCGCCTGGCCGATCACCAGGGTCGAAACCTTGGGGCGGATGTACTGCATGGTGTCGTAGATCGACAGACCCGAGGTCACAACGCCGCCGGGCGAGTTGATATACATCGAGATTTCCTTGGTCGGGTTTTCCGATTCAAGGAACAGAAGCTGGGCGCAGATCAGGCTGGACATGCCGTCATGCACCGGGCCGCCCAGGAAGATGATCCGTTCCTTCAGCATGCGGCTGAAGATGTCATAGGCGCGTTCGCCCCGGCTCGTCTGTTCGACGACCATGGGGACGAGCGTGTTCATGTAATGGTCAACGGGATCGCGCATCGGTGCCTGCCTCTTTCAGTCGCTCGAGGAATATCGTCGAATGTATTGCCAGAGTCTTAGTGGGGTGAAACGGGGGCTGCAAGGGCACCTCCCTGCGATTTGGGTCTGCACCTGTGCGGCCTTGAAACCGGGGCTTGCTGCCCTAAACCCCACTGATGTTCACACCCAACCGCGCCGCAGGCCTTGATCGCCTGTCCGACTTCCTGCCCCGCGCAGGCCGCGACTATGCCCAACTTCGCAATCTCGACCTGCCCGGCCATCCGCATGTCTCGACCCTGTCACCCTGGCTGCGGCACCGACTGGTGACCGAGGCCGAGGTGGTGGATGCGGTTCTGCGCCGCCATCCCCAGGGGGCGGAGAAGTTCCTGGCCGAGGTCTGGTGGCGGACCTACTGGAAGGGCTGGCTGGAGTTGCGGCCGGGGGTCTGGTCGGCCTACCGCCAGGAGGTGCAGGCGGGGTTGAACCGGTTGGCGGTGGAACCGGGCCTGGCAGCACGGGCCGAGGCGGCAATGCTGGGCGAGACGGGGATCGAGGGGTTCGACGACTGGGCGCGGGAGCTGGTGGCGACGGGCTATCTGCACAACCACGCGCGGATGTGGTTCGCCTCGATCTGGATCTTCACCCTGCGGCTGCCGTGGGAACTGGGGGCGGATTTCTTCCTCCGACACCTTATCGACGGCGATCCGGCGTCAAACACCCTGTCCTGGCGCTGGGTCGCGGGGCTGCACACGCCGGGCAAGACCTATCTGGCGACGGCAGAGAACATCGCGAAGAACACGCGCGGACGGTTCCGCCCCGAGGGACTGGCACCCGAGGCCCCTGCCCTGCCGATGCTTCCGGTTCCCGCCCCGCGCGTGGCCCCCGAGGGCGACCGGCTGGACCCCACGGCCCCCAGCCTGCTGTTGGTCACGGAAGAGGACCTGTCGCCCGAGTTCCTGCTGGATCAGGGGCTTCATCCAACGGGCGTTGCCGTCCTGACCGATGTCGCGGGTCGCTCGCCCTTGCCGGTGGCCGAACCGGTGCACCGCTTCACGGAAGGCGCGATCCGGGACGCACTCGCACGCCTTGGCGCCCCGGACGCGCCGCGCTTTTCGCCCGGACACCTGCCCGCCCTTTTGCGCCTTGCCACAGAGGCGGGTGCGACACAGATTGTGACCCCCTACGCCCCGACCGGCCCCGTTGCCAGTGCCCTGAACGACCTGGCCCGTTTGGCCGAGCCGCAGGGACTGACCCTGACCCGCATCCTGCGCGACCATGACCGCCTGGCGTGGCCACATGCCACGCACGGCTTCTTCCGGTTCCGCGAGGCGGTGATGGGCTAGCGGCCCGCCCTTACCGGAAGGTGCGCGCCGCCAGCAGGACCCGTGCGGTGGCTGTCAGCAGACACAGAACCCCAAAGACCCAGGCCAGGGGCGCAAACAGCGCGGGCCAGAGCGCAAGGATGACGAAGAAGAGGATCGTCTCTGTCCCCTCCATCAGCCCGGCAGTGAAATACAGCGACTTCTCGCCCCGGCTGCGGGTTTCCAGCCCCTTCTTTTCGGCCAGGATCGCATAGCCAAGGAAGGTCGCGGCGTTGACGTAGAAGCTGAACAAGAGGAAGGCCCCCGCCACGCCGTTTGCCGACGGGTCGTGCAGCACGAAGGCCAGCGGCACCGCGCCGTAGAAGGCGAAGTCGCAGACGATGTCGAGGAAGCCGCCGAAATCGGTCTTGCCCCGCGCCCGCGCCACCGCGCCATCCAGCCCGTCGGCCAGGCGGCTGGCCAGCAGCACCAGAGCGACCCAGACGCCCGACCAACCCGCCGCGATCAGCCCCGCCGCAGCCAGCCCCAGTGCCAGCCCGGCAAGGGTAACCGTATTTGCCGAGGCCCCGCGTGCTGCCAGCCAGCGCCCGCTTTCGTTCAATGGGGCGTCGATCACCCCGCGCATCAAACCGTCCAGCATCACCCACCCTCGCTCCGGCCCATCCTTTCCGGTTGTCCCGCCCGAGGGAAGTCAACTTTCCGCGGGTTTCTGCCGATCGCTTGGCCAGACTTTGCCTACTCGACCGGAAGATGAATGCATTGGATGACAATTCTCGCGTAAATCACCAATTGTGCTACATTCTGCCAGATTCTGGCCCAACTGGTCTGGAATCTGGAAATGTGCCTTACGCTGGGGAGCTGCCATGTTTCTGCGCCTGACGTTTGCGGCGGTTGCCGCTTCTGCAATGATCTGCCTTGGTGCCGCGGCACAGGCTGGATGCTCGATCCCGTCGAACGCCGATGCGTTGCAGAAGGAGCTGCTGAGCCACCTGAACGCCGAACGCAAGGCGCGCGGGCTATCGGCGCTGACGCTGTCGGCCAAACTGGACAAGGCCGCCCAAGGCCATGCCTGCGACAATGCCAAGCGCAAGTCGATCAGCCACACCTCGTCGGACGGCGGCACGCTGAAGACTCGGCTGCGCCGCGCAGGCTATTCCTTCCGGACCGCCGCCGAAAACACCGGACGCGGTTTTGGCAGCGGCGCCCGCGCGGTGGAATGGTGGATGAATTCGCCCAAGCACAAGGACAACATCCTGTTGCGCAAGGCCCGGGAAGTGGGCGTCGGCATTGCGCTGAGCCCGGCCCCCGACAACAAGCTGCACTGGATCATCGTGGTCGGCGCGTCGAAGTAATCAGCGCGCGATCACCAGTTCGACCTTCAACCCGCCAAGGGACTCGCTTTCCGACAACCGCAAGGCCCCGCCGTGGCTAAGCGCGATGTCGGACGCGATCGACAGCCCAAGCCCGACCCCCGCACCGCGATTGGGATCGCGTGAGGCGTCGAGCCGGGTGAAGGGACGCAACGCTTCGTCGCGACGGCCTGCCGGAATGCCCGGCCCGTCATCCTCGACGACAATGCGCAGGCTTCGGTCCTGAAACACCAGGCGCAGCTCGACCCGGCTGCCAAAGCGCTGCGCATTGCTGACCAGGTTCTCGACCGCCCGCACGATGGCCTGCGGGCGCATCATCACCGGCTCTGCCTGCCCCTCGACCCCGGCGAAGTGCGCTCCGGCCCGGTCCGCCACGCCCCGGACCAGAGCGACCGCGTCGGTCGGCTCAGACCCCTCCATTGCATCGCCACGCACGAAGGCCAGAAACTCGTCGACCATCCGCTCCATCTGCATGACATCCGCCTGCAGGGCCGCGACTTCGGGGTCCTCGGGCAACAGCGACAGTGCAAGACGCATCCGGGTCAGGGGCGTGCGCAAGTCATGGCTGACCCCGGACAGCATCAGGGTCCGCTGCTCGATCTGCCGTTCAATCCGGGCCCGCATGTCCAGAAACGCCCGACCTGCAGCCCGCACCTCCAACGCGCCGCGCGGGCGGTACATCACCGTCCTGCCCTTCCCGAATTCCTCGGCCGCTTCGGCAAGCTTGGTGATCGGGCGCAACTGCCGACGCAGGAAGTAATAGGCGATGACCGTCAGAAGGATCGAGGCAAAGATCATCAGCACGATCAGCTGGTGCGGGTTGGTCGCCGACATCCGCCGCCGACTGACCTCGGCCTGAACCGGACCAAGGGGACTGTCGAAACGCAGCCTGACCATGCGCTCCTCATCCGTCAGGTCGACCGCCACCAGGCCCGGCAACCGGTCGTGCAAAGTGGTGATGATCGTGTTGCCGGACAGATCGATCAGGTTCTTCCGGTCCGCCAGGGGCGCGTCCGCCCCCGCAGGCAGGGTCAGGGTGATCTCCAGTGCCTCAGCCAGGGGTGTCACCCGGGCGCGGGCGGCTTCCAGGGACGGGCTGGCAGCGATTTCGTCCATCAGGAAGCGCAGGTCGATCGCGACCCCTTGCGTCATCTGCCCAGTCACGTCTTCATAGAAGCGCTGGATGAACTCGGTCGAGAAAACCAGCTGAATGGCAAGGATCGGCACGATCAGGATCAGCGCCGCGCGGCCGTAAAGGCCCCTGGGAAGGATACGTTGAACGACCGACATCACTGCCAAGCCTAACCGCCCCCCGCTTCTTTGGAAAGCCACCCGACCGGAACGCCGAATGCCGTCAGATCCAAAGGTCCGCTGCCTTCTTGCGCCGAACCCCTCGCCCCTGACCGGGACCGGGACGAACACCTGGCTGGTCGGGGCCACGGGGCTTGCCGTGATCGATCCCGGTCCGGACGACGCCTTGCATCTGCATGCGATCCTGGCCGCAGTCGGTCCCGGGCAATGGATCGAACGGATCATCGTCACCCATGCCCATCTGGACCATTCCGCCCTTGCCCCCCGGCTGGCGGCCTTGACGGGCGCCCCGGTCCACGCCTTCGGTCCCGCCACCTCGGGGCGCAGCGCGGTGATGGCGAGGCTAGCGGACAGCCTGCCCGCGCATGGCGAGGGTCTGGACCATGGCTTCGCGCCGGACCGCACGCTTGCCGACGGCGACACGCTGACCGGCCCCGACTGGGCGCTGCAGGCGATCCACACCCCCGGCCACCTCGGAGGACATCTGTGCCTCGCCTTGGGCGCGACCCTGTTTTCGGGCGATCATGTCATGGGCTGGTCGACCTCGATCGTGTCGCCGCCCGATGGTGACATGGGGGCCTACATGGCCTCGCTGCACCGGCTGGCCGCGACGCGCTGGGACCGCTTCCTGCCCGGACATGGCGCCGAGATCGCCGACCCCGGGAAACGGCTGGCGGACCTCATCACCCATCGCGAGGGCCGCGAGATGCAGATCCTTGCCGCCCTGGCCGAGGGACCGGCCCGCATCCCGCAGCTTGCGGACCGGATCTATGCCGGGACGCCGCGCCATCTGCTGCCAGCCGCCGCCCGGAACGTGCTGGCGCATCTCATTGATCTGGCAGACAGAAAGCTGGTTGCAGCCCGCCCTGCCCTGCACCCCGACGCAGAATTCTTCCGAACATAAGACGCACTGCATTTTCCCCGGATTTGCCCCTTGCCGCCCCCGAGATGCCTTGCTATAGACCCCGCGGTGTTCCGGCGTAGCTCAGCGGTAGAGCAGTTGACTGTTAATCAATTGGTCGTAGGTTCGATCCCTACCGCCGGAGCCAGTTTCCCACAAGATACTGGAAATATATCAAGGACTTGAGTGACTTACTGTCCCTCTCGGTGCACACTTGGGCACACGCGAGGCACACATGGGGCTCATTTTGAAGCACGTCGAACGGACCAAATCGGGCAGTTGGCAGTATCGCCGAAGGGTGCCCAAGGAAGTCTCCGCGAACATCACCAAGAGGGAGTTCAAGCGGAAGCTGGGCGAGTCGGAGCGAGAGGCGCTTGCGGCCTATCCCCGGTATCATGCCGAGGTGGAGCGTGAGATTGCCGAGGCCCGGTTGGGTCGTGTGCGGTCGGAGGCGGCTTCCAAGGCCGGAGCGTCGGAGCGTGAGGCGTATGCGGAGGCGCTGCGGCGTCGGGCTGATCTGGTGGCAGCGGGTGCCAGTGACCGGGATTTGGCATTGACGGCTGACAGCATGGCGGAGGCGTATCCGCAGGATGAATATGAGCCGCAGGGGGTGCCCCCGGTAGAGCGACACATGATCAACCTGCTTCGCCACGGGCCAGAGGGACACAGGGCCCCGGAGCCCACCTTGGGCGATGCCAAGGCCTTCTATCTCAAGGAACGTGGGAGCGACGAACCCCCTGAGGCAATCCGGCGCTTTGAAGTCGATACCGATCGGATCATCGGCAGGGTGAAGGAAGCCCTGGGGCGTGACCCCGTGCTTACCAGCCTCACCCGTGACGATGCCCGCAATGTGCGCGACTACATGCTTGATCGGTTGACCGTGACGGGCAAGCCCATCTCCCCGGCTTCGGTCGCACGGGACCTGAATGGCCTGAATGCCGTCATCAACTTCACGGCCAGGGAAATGCCCCTCCCGGCCACCTTTCAGAACCCGTTCAGTGGCCTGTCGGTTGGCAAGACGCGGGGTCGGTCGGTGGAGAGTGAGAACCGCGACCCACTGCCCGAGAAGGTGTTGAAGGCGGCAAGGGAGAGGATCGTAGGTCATGCCAAGCGTGACTTGGCGCTGATCTGGCGGCTTCTTGAGGGGACCGGGTGTCGTTTGTCCGAGGTGTCTGGCCTTCGGGTGGAGGACGTGGACGTGACCAGAGATCTCCCGCATATCCGGGTGACGTGGCACGAAAACCGGAGGCTTAAGACCGACGCCTCTAGCCGGTATGTCCCGTTGGTCGGGGACGCGCTGAAAGCGGCCAAGGAAGCCCTCAAGCTGCCCCGTGAGGGCAACCTTCTGTTCGCCGACTATGGGCACGTCAGGGGCGGCGATGCGGCCTCTGCGGCGTTGATGAAACACGTCAGAGCCGTGACCACAGACCCCAAGCACGTTGTCCACTCCCTCCGGCACAACATAAAAGACAGGCTCATGCTGGCCGAGGTCGCGTCCCTAGACCAGAACCTAATCCTTGGTCACGCCTTGGGCGGCGTGGGGGAACGGGTCTATGGTGGGGACGCTGCCAAGCTACGTGTTACGACACGGGCGATGAGGCGGGCTTTCGGCTTGTCGGAGGTAGCCGATTAAGGGGGGGCGTCGGTCGTTGATGCCCTTCAATGACAACTCAAGGGCCCGTGGTCGGCCCCCTCTAGATGCATTACTACGTATGCGGAGGGCGGATTTCAGGACAGCCGCCCAACGCTCGTAGCTCACGGGTCTTGGCCCTGCCCAAGGTAAGCCAAAGGAAACCCTTGCAGATGGGCCGCAAGGTGTCGGCAAAGTCCCAGCCTTCGGGACGGCACGGGGCCTTCCTTTGGCGGTCGGGACGTGAAGGGGCGTGACCTTCGGTGTCTCCCGCCTCCCCGGTCGGAGGCTCAGGGCATTCGCCGGACACAACCGCCCGGACGCCCTGTCCCCAGAACATCCTGCAATAGGCGTCTGCGGCTTGAGCGATAGTCCGGTAGCTGGCAGGGGCGCGGCGAAAGAATAGGCTCTTGTCGTCTGGGCTGGCGCGCAAGAGCGTCGGATCGGTCAAGATGTTTCGCAACTTCCTGTCGCCACCCCTTGCCCGCCGGATCAGGTCTGACATCAGCCCGAGCCGCTTGTTCGGTGGTGCCGTGTAGACCATCTCTGCCAGCCGCATGGCGGTGTCGTAGTGCACCAGCGACCGTCTCCGAAGGTCGGGGCTGGCGTCCACTGTGCGGGTGCCTCTGGCGGCGTTGCGGGATGCAGACTTCTGGCAGGGTTGGCTGCAATACTTCTGGTTCTTGCGACCGGGCAAAAAGTCCACTTGGCAGCGAGGGCAGCATATCGCCACCCCCTGCCCCATTGCGTCGAATGGCATCAGCGCCCCTCGGTAGCCTTGGCCTCTGCCTTCCGGGCAGCACGGTATGCCAGCCTGTCGGCCCGCTCGTTATGCTCGGAGCCGTTGTGGCCGCGAACCCACGCCCAAGTGATGTTGCGCCCCTTTGCGGCCCGCTCAAGGCGCTCCCAGAGGTCAGGATTCTCCACAGGCTTCCCATCCCCCTTGCGCCAGCCCCTTGCTTTCCAGTTGGGCAGCCAAAGGTTCATCGCGTTGGGGATCAGGTTGGCGTCACAGTGGGCCGTGATCGGTTCGTCGGTGACGGACCCAAGGCTCTCAATGGCAACGCACACGGCGGTCATTTCCATGCGGATGTTCGTGGTGATCTCGTCGGCAGGGCCGGAGATTTCACGTCTCTTGATCACTTCGCCGGAGGCGTCCAGGCGGAGGATGACAACGCCATAGCCGCCATAGCCGGGGTTCCCGATGGATGATCCATCAGAATAGATCGAAATGCGGGTCTGGCCCTCGGAGGGCTGGGCACCGCTTGCGTTTGCGGGGGGTAGGTTTTCGTAGGTAGGCTTTGTCATGGTCTGGTGGTTCATTTTCTGGTCTTTCGATTTGGTGAGCGTGAGTGTTCCCCGGGGGAGACGGGGGAGGTTGGAAGGACAATCGTTGCGCTGTGGTGGTTGCAGTGCGCGAGCTACCGGCGCGGGAAGGCTGGGCCCACATGCGTCTTAGGATGAGCGGTCATCGGTGCCTCTCCTAGGCGAAGGGGTAATTGCAGCCCGAAACAGGGGGAGTAACCGGCGCGGGGAGTGAAGGCTTACAGACTACTCCTAAACGGAGTGGAAATCGGCGATCCCCCAAACCGCCAGTCCCTAAGCGGAGGGGTAATCCAATCGTTCTTAGGATAGGCGGTATCACCCGCTTACCTAAGATGGGTGGTAATCGGCTTTCCTAAGATAAGGGAAATTCGCTTCGTCCTAAGATAGGCGGTAATCGACCCACCCCTAAGATGCGGGGTAATCGCCCCTCACCCGTCTGTCAGGTCGGGAACGTATATCTGCTTGAGCGGGATGAGCGAGCGGTAGCGCGGCGCGAGCTTCGCATAGTTGCTCAGCACCATTTCGACAAACTGCTCTCCGTCGATCAGGCGCAGCTTCGCGCGATTCCGTTCCAACTCCACGGCGCTGCGGCTGTAGGACCCAAGGTTCACATAAAGCCCATACTCCCCCTCCCCAAAGGTGCCCAGCAACTGGCCCGCGTCAGGCCTCGAGGTTTGGTCCGTCTTCCGCTTGCATTGCACCTTCATAATCAGCGGTTTGGAAGCGCATACTTTCACTGGGATAGCAAAGTCGGAACTCGAGACGTAGACGATATTCGCGATCTAATATCGCGCTCCGTTCTAGCTTCGCCGCGTGCTCCCCAGCTATTGGTCCTTGCGCCGAACTTCAGCAAGCTTCCGCCACTCATCAATTTGAGCGTCCATTACGTCATGATCCATCATGACATTCACGGGAATAAACTCATCCTTGCGTGAAATTAAATCACCGGTGGCCGAATCGGTAAGTCTTAAGCAACCATTTGCATAGTACCACTTCATGAATTCCATGACCTCTGCCTTACTCTGAGCGTAGGCTGCACTTCCGTCGTCGGATTGCCCAAAGATTCCGTTGTGGATATCGAAATCAAGGCGCTCGGTCTCGAAGTTAAGGTTAAATTTCACACACAGCCCGTTGACGCGATTCTCGTATTCAACGTGCACAATCTTCCCCTCTTGGGCAAACATCTTGGGCTGGAGACTCTTGAGTGCTTCAAACGGCCCACGACCCTCAAGCTGGAAATCTATCGTCGGAATGTCAACCAAAGCGGGCCCTACAGCTTCACCGGCCTGTAGAGATCGAACAATCGCGGGACCAAACTTCGCCTTGAAGCCCGCGAGTTCGTAAAGATGCTCCCGATACACAGTGCGTGCTGTTTGAAGACCCAATTCTTCTTCGATCGCAAGCTCGGCTAGACCTTCTATCAGAGGGCGCTCCTCATATAGCCTAGCAGCGTCGGTCGGGTCATCAGGATCAACAATAGGATTACCCCCCGCATGAGCAATAGCGCATCGGCCAGAGACATACAAATGACTTGCAATGTCTGCTATTCCAGAAGCATGGAGTTTATTCAGAGAATCCTTTGCTCTTCCGTCCCTCAGCCGCCCCAGAGCGCCAGCGATCCAAGTCGCAATTTTCTTCTTCCCGACAGCGACCTCTAGAACACGATAGAATGAGAGGAAGGAGAATGCGACGTGCTGTAGCCCGCGCGCCTCTCTCATTAGCGCAATTGCAAGTTTCTGTTTATGATCCGTTACCTCGGGTAGATATCTCAAATCGAACTTGTCTCGAACGTTCAGCATGGCGCCTTTTGGCCGAATAAAAGCGTAGAGTCTGCCCCCACCGCCATAGTGAACTGGAATTAGCCCCTTGCCCTCCACCCATGCCAACACACTGAGGAATCTCAAGATCGCCTCTTTTGCGGCCTGATTTTCCCCGCGTGGAGACTTCACTGCTATTCCCGGATATGCGTCCGTAGTGGCTGGAATGACCCAGAATTCAGTGCCAAGGTAGATGATCTTTTGCGGCGTTACAGGCCAGGCCAGAGAGCTGTCGACGTATGCCGCAACCCAATTTGCCGGAGCCTTAAGTTCATCCGTCAACGCGTCAGCGTAAGCGAGTATCTCTCTGCCAAACATTTCGCGAATGCCTCATACACGAATCTCCTGTCGCATTTGAACGCGAACCTTCGATCTCTACCATAGAGAAATTCAACCATCCCACATGGTCGGCCCCTTTAGTTAAGAGAGATTTGCTCGGCGCATCTCAACCCAAGGCGTGCCTCCGCAGTCGAACGCACGTGTGCACCTCTCCTCAGTATGTGGGGAGCAACCCTTAGCGATGTTGACAGGCCGGATGCTTCGATGATAATCGTATTCATGCAACAACGGCTTCCTGGCGTTGCATATCGCTCTTGAGCGTAAGGAGGCCGCAGTGCTACCACCCGACACAGTTGATCGCTTCGATCGCATCGTTTTGCTGATATCACAGGCAGACCTTACGATCGGGTTCGTACACGGGAGCGGCCTTGGGGCTTTTCTACTCGCGATGATAGCACTTGCGTTCATACGGAACCCGTCGTTTTCACGCTTGCGCCTCTCGAGCTTCATCCGAGCTTTGCGTTCAAGAGATTGACGCACTGCGCTGGAACACGCGGCAAGAGCGTTTCCTGGACCTCTACGCAGATGGGGATGGTTGCGATATGCGGAAGGGCTGGTTCCCGCGTGGGGACAAGTGGAGCCAAGGCTCGTGTACGGGGTGCCGTGTGAGGGCTACGATTTTGCCCGTATGGGGATGAAGTATTCGTGTCCAGAGGGTGCACCCCCGAGGTGATCTCTGGGGGTCAGGATGATGAGACAGATGGAGGGACAGAGTGATGCATTTCCGCTCCGTATTCTGTCCCCTCCGCTCACAGGTTCAGCCAAACCGAACCAATCGCCCCGGCAGTCATGCCGATGATGACAGCCCATCCGATGACTTGCAGCGCCATCTCCATCGCCTAGACCCCGTCGCCCTGAACGCCATCAAGGATGCGGTAGACGCTGGCCCGACCGATGCCGAGGCGCTTGGCGATCTCTGTCCCGCCGATGCCCTGCCGGTGCAGCTTCACCACGTCATCGGCCTTGGCCCGTGCGGTGGGTGCCCTGCCCTTGTATTTGCCTTCGGCCTTCGCCTTGGCGATACCTTCCCGCTGGCGCTCAAGCATGATCTCCCGTTCAAACTCCGCCACGCCACCGAGGATGGTCAGCATCAGCTTCCCCGTGGGGGTCGAGGTATCAATGCCCATAGCGAGTATACGGAGGGCCACCCCCTTTGCCTCTAGCTGCCCCAAGAGGTCCACCAGATGGGCCACAGAGCGGGCCAAGCGGTCCAGCTTAGTGACTACCAGTGTGTCACCCTGACGGGCGAACAAGAGGGCCTCTGCCAGCTTCTCCCGCATCGCTACGTCCACGCTGGACACTTGCTCCACAAAGAACCTCTCGCACCCTGCCGTGGCAAGGTCGCGTTCCTGGGCTTCAAGCCCGGCCTTCTGGTCAAGGGTGGAGGTTCGGGCGTATCCGATCAGCATGGCGAGCGTCTCCTGTCTCACTGGGTCTTAGACCTGATACACGACCTTGTCTCAAATCGTCAAGACCATTCGTATGGGACACCGTGAGGGATACCGTGAGGCGTCCCGCTAGACCGTGCCCTGCGAGGCTATGGCTGGGCGCAGTGTGGGGTGTCCCGGATGATGGATTGAAGGGGGCCACCGGGGGGACTGCGCGGCTTCACCTGTTCAGGTCAGGCCCTCAGATTTTTTCGCTGATTTCTTGCCTATAAACGTAGTAGTGATCAGCCGAGCCGATTTTGCGCTGAAGTCGGCTCCCAGTTTCGCTGCCACCTCCGGAAGACCCTCATGAGTTATCTTCAAAGCTATGTTGTGCCAATCTGCAGCTACACCATTCACGAGGAAGAAGCCGATCTTAAGAAGCTGTTTGGAACGGCCTTCTATTTCGGCAACAATGGCTTCTTTCTCACGGCAAGGCACGTGGTCGACGAGGCACAGAGTTTCGCGGATGAGAAAGGCCACCTTGTCGGCTTGGTTGTCAAGGCGGACCAAGGCCGACAAGAGCAAAGCACTATTATCCCACTGAAAACGTATGAACATGCCCCTGCGCCCTATGACATAACAGCCGGAAAGTCGGGATATTTCCCCCCAACGCCATTGAAGGTCGCAAATGCGCAGGTAAGTGTTTGGACTGATGTCGCTGGCTTGGGCTACCCTGACAGCGCAGCAGTAATTGATCAGCAAACACTATGGATGAATGTAAGAGGCTACAAAGGTCACATCCAGCGGCCCACGGTCCCCAGAGATATCGTGATCGGCACTCATCCCAATGGGTTTGAGCTAAGCTTCCTTACTGGCCCAGGGTCGAGTGGAGGGCCGATATTTACTTTGGACGAAACGGTTATTGGGGTAATCGTAGCGTCGTTCAGATCACAGCAAACCGAAGATCAAATTGTTGAAATTCAGAAGGACGGGAGCACCTACAAGGAGCTTCGAGTTCGCGTAGAGGAGTTTGGCTTCGCTCACGACATTCGAGGTTTGCTGGATTGGCGCGCCGAAATCTTTGAAGGGCTTACCCTCAGCGAAGTATCAGCGCTACCGTTCGGTCAGCTCCCGTCAATACAAGCCGCTTCGAAGCGAAGGTAAAAAAGGGTTGTCCGACGCGGGCAAGCTATTCGGGCCAAGGCGGAGCTTGCCTTGCTCGTTGTGATGCAGGAGTATAGGCACACAAATTCACCACGTCAGGCACACACGGCCGACCATCGGGAAGGACAGTGGCTATCTCAAGCCCTTGATATTGAACGAAATACCGAGAGTGTTGCGCTGTTAAGTTAGACCCCTACACGCCTACCGCCGGAGCCAAAAAATCCAATAAATTTTGGATACTTAGATGGGCGACCCTAGGGTCCAGACTCATTGATAGCAAAAGCCACAACATGACCGTTTCGGCGAGTGCGACGGCGGACAGTAAGGTCTTAGCACATCTGTCGTTGCGGGTTGCGACTTTGCGCCGGTCCTTCAGCCGGCCGAACATGATCTCGATCCGGTTGCGGCGGCGGTAGCGGCGCTTGTCGTAGCGGACAGCTTTGCCACGCGACGTCCAACCAGGGATGCAGGCTCGTATCCCCTTGTCTTTCAACGCTTCTCGGAACCAGCCGTCCCTCGCCGGTTCGCTCGAACCGGTGGCGCTCACCGCCTCGATAACCCCCGGTCCGCGATCCCCCATAACGCGTCTTGGGCGGGCCATACTCACGGTTCGGGCTGGCCCTCGAACCGATGGCAGGCCCACCCCTCACCATCGCACCACCTCAATCCATTGCGATTGATGAAGATTATGCCAATCATCACCCGCCGGTCATCGACATGCGGCTTGCCAGGATTTATCGGGAAAAACGGCTTAAACCGTGCCAAATGCTCCCCGGCAAGCCAGAAAAGGCTGCTCGTCACCACCCCCGCAACTTCGGGTGCTTGAATCACGCAGGCCGGGCGGTCTCAAGCCGATTGATGGGTCCTGACCCTAGATTGAGTCACCGTCCCGGCTATCCGGAATGCGCCCGCGCAGCAGCTTTCAGGAGTCCGAAAGACATCCTGTCGGTTTTCAACGTCAATTGCGCGACAAGGCCTCTGCCTCTTCGGCCAGATCCAGCGCCGAGCCTGCGCCAAGATCGTCCAACACCTGATCGATTACTGCGGCAGCGGTATCAGACGCCGGAATGTAGACTTCAGTTTGTCCTGCGGCGATTGCAGCTACAACCGTCCAGCTTCGGTCCGGCGTTTGGCATACGACTGCACGCTCGGATCGGTCATCGGACAGATCCAGATCCAGAAGCCGACACAGGCCTTGATCGGTCTGGTAGCTTCCCAGAACGCGTGCCACTCCGACCTCGGGAAGCATGGTTTCCGCGCCGGTACCAAGGGTCGCAAGCGCAGCCGCTGCAAGGGCCGCGGGGTCGGCCGTGGCTGAAGCGGGCGCAACTGAACGCCCGACCACAAAACTGCCCACTCCGACGGCAAGCAGAAGCGAAGCCGCCAGCGCAAGTGTCGGTGCCGTTACCCGTCGCGGGGGAAACCTGACCAGAGTGGCACCCGGACGCGTATCACCAATCGGCGCATTGCGGATCGATGCCTCCAGCCAATCCGGCGTAGCCCCCGGCGCGAAGGCATCCTGCAGTGCGGCCCGGCTGTCCGCAAAGACGGCGAACCGGGCTGCCAGCGCCGGATCGGCATTGATTGATCGCCGCAGGGCATCGGCGTCGGGGCCGTGAAGTTGGTTATCGGCAAGTGCCATAAGCATGTCGTCACTGGGGTCTTGCATCGGGTCAGGTCCGCATCTTGGAGGTCCGGGGACGTAGTTCGGCGACATTCGAGTTCAGCGCCTGGTGCAATGCCTGGCGCGCGCGCGAAAGCCGACTCATGACGGTGCCTTGCGGCAAGCCAAGCAGGTCCGCTGCCTCGCGGTAGCCAAGGCCAGCCACGCACACTGCAGAGAGCACGTCCTGCTGGTCCTGCGGCAAGGCTGACATTGCACGCTCCACGGCCGACAGATGCAGACGGGCCTCGACCGTGCGGCGGCCATCTTCGCCAATCAGCTCGATCCCGCCAGACTCCAGGTCATCCAGTGCAACGGTTGCGCGCCGCGTACGCAAGGTGTCGATCCAGCTGTTGCGCAAGATGCGGAACAACCAGACATCCAGTCTTGTACCCGGCTGGAACGAAGCAATCCGGCCCAAAGCCCTTTCGCAGCACTGCTGCACAAGGTCGTCCGCCGCATCGGCCGAGCGCGTCAGACTCCTTGCAAATGCACGCAGTCTGGGCAGCAGGCGGATCATCTCGTCCCTGATGTCGTCTTGCATCCGTGCCCCGGTGGTTCCGTATCCGAACTTGCCAATGAAGAACGGCTGACGGCTGGAATTATTCCGTAGGACGCAAAGAGTTTCTCTGCCCAAATCGGCGTCGCGCAACTTTTTCCACAGAGATTGCGGAATAGATCGCCTCTCAATGCCGTTTACGTAGCGGATTGCTGTCTGTCGCGCACAGGCACGGACATGAAGAAGGAGTTTTCAGGATGCCAACGGATCAGCCCGAAGACCGCGGCCGCCGCGCCTTGCTCAAGCGGTTGGGGCTGGCTAGCGCAATGATCTATGTTGCGCCGTCACTTACGCCGGTTTCGACCGCGCGCGCCAGCACCAGCGGTGGCGACAGCGGACCAAGCGGTGGGTCCTCCGGAGGCGGGTCCGGCGCCTCTCGGCCCGCGCCGGCACGGCGAGAGCCGCCAAGGCGCACTGTGCGGGCAGTTCCGCCGCCGCCACCCGAAGTGGTGGCGCTGGTTCCTTCCGGACTGACACGAGAAGCAGCGCTCGCAGCAGGCTATGTCGTCCTGTCAGAACGGTCCGGCGTGGTCGGGACCGACCTCTTGCGCATAGCGCTGCCTGCAGGGAGGACGCCGGCAGAGGCCATCGCCGAACTGGCGCAACTCTTGCCGGGGACAACGGCAGATCTGAACCATCTTTACACACCGGATGACTTCTTGTGCCGCGACGGTCTGTGCGACGCGCATGCAACGGTTGGCTGGAGCGGTTGGCCCAGTGCACTTGCCCCACGGTTGGGCATGATTGACACCGGGGTCAACGTCGATCACGACGCGCTCTCCGGTCAGAAGCTGACCGTTCTGCAAGCCAACCTGGCCGAGCGGAACGCAGCCGGACGTCAGCATGGCACAGCCATCGCGGCCATGCTGATCGGCCGACTGGACAGCAGGGTTCCCGGACTTTTGCCCTATGCCGAACTGATCGCCGTCGAGGCGTTTCACCAGGGTGGCACTGGCGAAGCGGCAGATGCCTTTGCACTTGCCGATGCACTACAGCAGCTGATCGACGCCAGGGTGCAGGTGGTGAACCTGTCGTTTTCAGGGCCTGAGAACGCGGTGTTCGGGCGGGTTGTGGCAGAGGCGCTTGCGCAGGACATCGGCCTTGTGGCTGCCGTGGGAAATGACGGCCCGGGGGCGCCACCCGCCTATCCGGCTGCCTGGCCGGGCGTCCTTGCGGTTACAGCCGTCGATTCCGACCTGAAGACCTATCGACAAGCGGCGCGGGGCACTCATGTGGCATTTGCCGCGCCGGGGGTGAACCTTTGGACCGCCGCTTCCATCAGCGGTGGGCGTCTCAGGTCGGGAACATCCTATGCCGCGCCCTTCGTGACGGCCGCCCTCGCGGTTGAGCAGCTGCGGGTTCCGGCGAAGCCAATGGCGGAAGCTGTAGCCGAACTGTCCCGCTGCGCCCTGGACCTGGGCGAGCCCGGGCGCGACCCGATCTTCGGGTACGGCATCGTATCGTCGCCAAATCAATGCCTTGCGGACTCTGCCGACGGAATGGTGGAAGAATATCGACTGAGCGGGGAATAAAGCCGCATCCCGGATCGTTGTCCTTCTACCTGAAATGAACCGCAGCATCGAAAGGACATGATGATGAAGAAGAATCCCAACCCCTCGAACCCGATGACCCGCCGTCGTCTGCTTGCGCGTGTCGGCCTTGCAGCAGGTGCAGTCTACGTCGCCCCTGCAATGATCGGGCTGGATGCTGCGCGCGCCAGCGGCAGCTCGGGGTCATCCGGCGGAAACTCGGGTCCCTCGAGCAGCGGCAATTCCAGCCCCTCGAGTAGCGCCAACTCGGGTCCGTCGCGTGGCGGCAACTCGGGTCCTTCCCGCGGCGGCAATTCTCGCCCCTCGCGCAGCGGACAGCGCAGCGGTGATGAAATTCCGCTGTGGTTGCGGCGACTGCTGCAAGGCAGCTGACATGGCCGGGACCGATTCCAATGGCATTTCGGGCACGGAGGGCGAGACGCTCTCCGTGCCAGACCTTTGCGAGATGCATTTCGCGGGTGTCCCATCGCCCGTGGTCCTGCCCGATGATCCGTCTGTGTTGCATGCATTCGACCAATGTATTGTCGGTTGGCCATACCGCCGTGTGCCCCTTTCCGCCGAACAGGGTGGGTCCACTCCTCCACTCTGTGTGATCGAGCCTCGGGGACAAGGGCGGTTCCGGGCCCATTCCCGTTATCTTGACGAGCCGCTCGACAATCTCTTTCCGGCGACAGCCATTTGCGTTGTGTTGGCGGACCTGTCGCAGGCCTACTCGGACCTGACCGGCGACCATGTGTTCGGTCTGCATTGTGGTGGGGTCTTGATCGGCGGGCGCGGCGTCATCCTGGCTGGAGAGCGGCGGGCTGGCAAATCCACTCTGGTAGCCCGGCTTTCCAGCGAAGCGGGGACCGAGCTGCTGGGCGATGATGTTCTCCCGGTCGTGGCTGACGGCAGTGTCGTCGGCCTTGGCCTGGCTCCCCGCCTGCGGCTTCCGCTTCCGGATACAGCGACACCTCACTTCACGACCTATGTGAAGCAGTGGCTGGGACCCTTTGACGACCGCTACGGATACCTGTTGACGCCGGCGCTTGCACCCCATGGTCGGCGCGTGAAGGCCGAGGCCCTCATCCTGCTCGACCGTCGACCTGCTGCTCCGGCCGCGCTGCACGCGCTGCCCGCCGATGAGCTTCTGCGCACTGTGGTGGAGCGCAGCATCGCCGGGCCTGTCGGACCCGAAGCAATGTTCGACGCTGCAAGGGAGCTTTCGTCCCGATTGGTGGGACTGCGCCTGGTCTACTCCGACCTGGATGAGGCCGCTGCCCTTCTGCTGGGCGCATTTCCGGCAGATGGAAGAAACGTCGCGGATGCTGTGGCTGTAGCCCAACCGATTCGGTCAGTTCCATCCGCGACCCATTCGGACCCGGGCCTTGCTCCATCTGTCCGCTGCCGCCGTTCCGTGGGAACAGCGACACGCCGCATAGGCGATGCGGCCTTCCTGTGGCGAGTAGGCGACGGCATGCTGTGGCACCTCAACCCGACCGCCCAAGCCATCTGGTCCCTTCTGGCGCGACCTACCACGGCACGGACAATCGCTCGCCACCTCAGCAGTCTGTTCCCGAACGAACCGTCGCAGAGTTTGCTGGAAGACACGATGACGCTGCTTGGCCGACTGGCTGAAGAAGGCTTTGTCGACGTTCGCACTTGAAAACCGCGTGTGCCGCCAATGTGGCGGCAGTGACGTACCGAAGCTCATCCTCCTTAGAGGTATCGCGCTCCTCAGTTGCCCGCACCAGTTCCCGCTCCAGCCGTCGGCCCTCGGACTCGGGGTCCATGTGGGGCACCACTGGTCCTGCGTCCGCGAAAAGCTTCATCCACTGCCGAAGGTCTTCTCGCGAGGCTTTCGGGCTGTGACCGGGACCAAAGGTTACCGACCCTGCGGCAAGGCTCATCCGGCGACCGAACTCCTCGGCGCAAGCCAGCCGCAAGCCGTCTTTCCCTCCGAAACGGCAGGCAATAGCCGCAATGGTCGCCCCCGCCGCCTGCGCCAGTGGCTGGACCGAGGTTGGCGCAAAGCCGCGACGTTCTCAGCCCCTCCGTGGCTTCGGTCCGCACGCCCGACACCATCCGGCTGCTCTCGGCCCTTATGCTGCCGCAGACGTCCGGTCCTGCGTCTGGGCAGGCTCCCACAGCAGCCCTGTCACATAGCGGGCATGGACCCGGCCCTCCTTCAGCGCAAAGAGATGCAGCCAGCCGTTGTCGAACAGCTGCCGCACGCCCTGATGCTTGCGCAGGACCTCCGTCATCGCCTGCACCGGCGCCTCGATCATCACCGACAGCCGCAGCGCCTCATGCGCCGGACGCTCGCCGTCATGCACCGACTGGATCGGCAGGCCAGGGCGCAGCAAGCCGCCGTTGCCCTCGACCACCCCGATCCCGCCGACAACATTGTGGATCAGCTTGTTGCCGCCGCCGAACAGCTGCGGCGCGACGGTCGAGCCGTAGTATTGCAGGCTGATCCAGCTGGCGACGACGACCGGCGCGGTCAGGATCAGCTCCAGCGTGGCAAAACCCTTGTCCGCCTGCCAGTCATAGCTGTGCAGGAACGCCCGGCCCTGCAAATCGCGGCCCGAGGTCGCCGCGCGCGGCGCCGCAATGAAGGCCCCGCAGCCCGCCAGCCCCCATTCGGGCCGCACCTCGGCCCAGTCCGCGGCCCGCTTCGCCAGATCCTCTCCGCCGGCCCCCGGCAGCCGCAGGGACCGTTCCGCCCGCGACAGCTTTCCCGCCCTTGCCAGCCAGGCTTCGGCCTGCCGCAGCTCCGCCGCATGATCCGGCGCGGGCGTGTCGCGGAAAAGCGTCACCTTGTCCGTCACCGTGTCGTGCAGCCCTGCCACGAACAACGTGTCGTCGCGCAAGGACAGACCCTGCGCCGGAAGGCCCGCCCTTGTCTCGGGGTCGTTCAGCAGCGCCGCCAGCAGCCGCGCCGACACCTCCCCGGTCTGGCCGCAGCAGGCCCCGCAATGATAGGCGCTTTCATGCGGGTTGTTCGTCACCTGTGCCCCGTGGCCTATCAGCAGGACCAGTCGCGCGTGGCCTTCGGTCAGGCTCATCGCCCGAAGGACCGCCGCCGCCGTCCTGGCCTTGGCCTCGGGCGACAGCCCGCCCTCGATCCGTGGCATCGGGCCGCGGGTAAGCCCTTCGGCCCCCAGCCCCAGCGCGTCCTTCACCAGCTTTGCGCCATAGCCCGGCCCCGCCGCCTCGACGAAGGCGAAAGAGGATACCGCCGCCTGCCGGAACCGGCCCCAGGCGCGCTTGGCCCGGGCCTTGATCCGGGTTTCCGTCTCATGTGCCTCGTCGCCGTGGCTGGTCGAGATCAGCGCGGCGTTCAACAGCGCAGGCAGGTGCTTCTGCACCTCGTCCGTGCCTTCCGGCCGGTGCGCCACGGGCAGGCCGAAGAAGCCTGCGAAACCGATGGTCTCGATCCCTTGGTCCTGCGCCTCCAGCGCCCGGCGCAGGACTTCCGAACGCACGTCGATGCAGAAGGCCGCCTGCAGGCTGGCCCGCCCCGCCCGGACCTGCGGGCCGGAAAGAAGCCCCGCTAGCCTGCGCTGATGTGCCCGCTCGGCCGCATCCTGCAGCACCGCATCCAGCGCCTGATCGGCCGAGGCCATGAGCGGCGCGCCATGCGCCTGAACCACTGCCTGCCAGTCATCCGCGACGCCCGGGCACTGCGCCAGCAGCGCCTCCTCCCAGACCAGCCGGATCGCCAGAAGATCGGTCAGCGTGGCATCGGTCCCGCCTTGCAGCTCTGCCTGCCACAACAGCCAGCGCGCATGCATCGGCCAGCCACCCAGGTCGACAAGCAGCCGGTGAAGAGCCGTTTCAGCCGCCTCCACCGTCAGCCCCAGCCGCTCGGCCGCGCGCAGGACGGCACGGTCGGCGGTGTCGGGCGCCTCCGACACATGGGCGCAGAAGCCGGTCAGCCCGGCGATCTCGGGCGTCAGATCATGCGTCGCCCATTCCCGCCAGGCGGCGTATGCCCCGTGCCCCGGCCGCGGTGTCCACAAGGCCTGCCCCCGGTCGAAGAACCCCGCCGCCCAAAGCCCGAAGCTGCGCGCGATGACGGCAGGCCAGTCGGTGCCGGTGGCGTTCGCCGCCAGTTCCGCCACCGTAGGCAGCGCCTGCACCGCTGGCGCCGGGCTGTGCATCCGCGCCTTGAGCAGGACCAGATCGCGCGGCTTCACCGGCGAGGGCGAGGCGATCAGGGCGGCAGCCAGATCATCATCCGTGATCTCTTCCGCAATCACTTTCGCGGCGAGATCAGCGCGCGGCTGGGTCAACCTCACCCCCGCCACCCGGGCCAGCCGGGCCGAGGCCTGGGCCAGATCCTCGCCGGTCTGACCCAGAAAGGGGTTCACCGCGACAGTCGCGTCCAGTGGGAAAGCCGGCGGGATCGCACGTGCCGCCGCCTCGGCAGCAGTCAGGAGTTGCGAGGCAAGCGAAGGGGCGATCTGCGTGTGCTTGAGAAACATCTTGGCCTCCATCAGGTCAGGATTTTGGGGTCAGTTCTTCGCGGCCGTCCGGAACCCGCCGATCATGCGGTCCAGAAGCGCGTTGAGGTACAACCCGTTCGCCAGATGCACCCGCAGCCCGGCGGTCGAGGGGTGGTGCGCCCACAAGGGGAACAGCGCCTGGGCAAAGGCCACCAGCGCGAAGGACAGGACCGCCAGCACGATCAGCGCCCATTCCAGCGGACCCGCTACCGGGACGGCGGGCAGGAAGGCACCCCAGACATGCTGGGCCACGACCTGGAAGCTGAAATAGGCCAGCGCCGCCGCCAGCGAGGCCGCAACGGTGCGCCGGGTCAGGGCTCCGGGCGCGGCATCGGCCAGGCCTTGCGCGATCAGGTAGGACACCCCGAAGATCAGTATGGTGCCAAGCGCCAGCGCCTGCGGCGACTTCTCGCCCATAAGCGCCGTGAAGGCTGCGGCGACCGCCACATACAAGGCCAGCGCCAGCGCAAAGGACCGCGCCACCGCCCACAGCCCGGGCACCGCCACGGGACCAGGCTTCCGGACCGCGTTCACCGCCTTGACCGCCCCGCCCGAGGACAGGAACGCGTGCGCCTTGTACAGCGAATGGGCAACGATGTGCAGCAAGGCCAGCGCCCAGAGACCCAGCCCGCATTGCAGCAGCATGAAGCCCATCTGCGCCACCGTGGACCAGGCCAGCGCCGTCTTCACCGCGCTTTGCGTCAGCATCACCAGCGCGCCGAACAGCGCGGTGAACCCGCCCAGCACCACCAGCGCCGCCATCGCGCCTGCACTGTGCTGCACCAGCCCCGCCAGCGTGATCAGCAGGACCCCGCCAGAGTTGATGATCCCCGCGTGCAGCAGTGCCGAGACCGGCGTCGGGGCCTCCATCACCTCGGTCAGCCAGCCGTGCAACGGGAAGGCCGCCGTCTTCAGGACCGCAGCAAGGACGATCAGCGCGACCGCCCCCTGCCCCAGCGCACCCAAGCCCGGGACCTGGGTCAGGGCGGCGATCTCGACCGTGCCAAAGGCGGTCCACAAGAGGACTGACCCCGCGATCAGCGCCAGATCGCCCGCGCCCCAGACCCGGATGAACTTGGCCGCCGCCCGCTGCGCTTCGGGTCGGTCGGGGTAGAACAGCAGAAGCTGCCGCAGGACCAGACCCGTCGCGACGAAACCCGCCACCAGCACCGGCAGGCTTGCCGCCTGGATCAGCAGCAGGACCGAGGCCACCGCAATCAGCGTCAAACAGTGAAAGCGCCCCTCCCGGTCCTCGCCGTCCAGATAGCGGCGGGCGTAGCGGACGACGACCCAGCCCACAAAGGCCACCAGCACCGCCATCGTCACGCTGACTGCATCCAGCCGCGCAACCGGCAAGCCAGCCACGTCCAGGGTCTGCGCGCCGGTCAACCAAAGCTGACCCACCCCCGCCAGTGCCAGCCCAAGGGCGGCATGCGCCGCTACTTCCGCCAGCCGCGGCAATCGTCCCGGGCGGCGCCCCGGGGTAAACGCCAATGGCAGGGCCGCAGCCAGCAAGAGCAGAGGGGAGAGGAAGGTCAGCGGCAGGTGCATCATCGCAATCTCCGTGGTCTCGACGCTGCCAAGCGATCTAGCGCCTGCCTGTCATTTAGAAAATTACATATACTTTGCGTATTCGTTCTATACAATGGAACTATGGCTCCTCTGAACCTGCATCACCTGCGCCTGTTCCGTGCGGTCGCCAGCGATGGCACCCTGACCGGCGCTGCACGGGGCCTGAACCTCTCGCAGTCGGCCCTCTCCACCCAGTTGAAGGCGCTTGAGGCATCGCTGGGGCAGGAGCTTTTCGAACGCCGCGGACGCGGGCTGGTCCTGACCGAAGCGGGCCGAATCGCGCTTGACCACGCCGAGGCGATCTTCCGCACCGCTGATGACCTGACGGCGACCTTGCGCGAAACCGGCCGGACCCGGCGGGCACTACGCGTGGGCGCGCTGGCCACCCTGTCGAGAAACTTCCAGTTGCAGTTCCTGCGCCCGCTGATCGGCCGGGCGGATGTCGAGGTGGTGCTGATCTCGGGCTCGCAAGAGGAACTTCTGCGCGGGCTGGAAGAGCTGGCGCTGGACGTGATCCTCACGAACGTCGCGCCCTCGCGCGATGCCACCAGTCACTGGCTGGTCCACCGGCTGGACGAACAGCCCGTCAGCCTGGTCGGAACACCGGCACGCGTCGGGAAATCGACCCCCTCCCTGCCCGACCTGCTTGCCACGCAGCCCCTTGTCGTGCCCACCCGCTCCACTGGACTGCGCGCAGCCTTCGACGCCCTTGCCGCCCGGCTGCAGGTCACCCCGAACTACGCCGCCGAAGTGGACGACATGGCGATGATCCGCCTTCTGGCCCGCGCCGATGCGGGGCTAGCGGTCATCCCCCCGATCGTCGTGCAGGACGAGCTTCAGTCAGGTGCGCTGGTCGAGGCCAGTCGGCTGGACGGTATCGTGGAAACCTTCTTCGCCGTCACCCGGGAACGGCGGTTCCCGAACCCGTTTCTGGCGGACGTCCTGCCCGGCTGATGCCACCTTGGACGCTGCAAGGTGCGACCACTCGCCTGCCGGGCGCTGCCTGAAATCCCGCTTTACAGCGTGCGAGGCGTTTGCTTCCATCCTGGCATGACCCTGCCCTCCGAACTGGCCGCCTATCTCGACCACCACCCCGATACCCGCTTTGTCGATGCGGTGCTGTACGACCTTTGTGGCACGGCCATTGGCAAGCGCGTTCCCGTACGGGATGCGGCGAAGCTCTGGTCGGGCGGCGTGGCCTTCTGTGCGGGGATCACGACGCTTGACGCGCTTGGCGCTTGCTGGGACGTGAACGGGATCGGGTTCTCGGACGGCGACCCGGACGCGACCAGCTACCCCCTGCCCGGCACCGTGGTCCCTGTGCCCTGGGCCGAAGTGCCCACCGCGCAGGTCCAGATCGCTCCGGCCCCGCCGCCGGACGCCCCGCACTGGTGGTTCGACCCCCGCGCGATCCTTGCCTCGGTCGTTGCGCGCTTTGGCGAACTGGGCCTGAAACCTGTCGTGGCAAACGAGCTGGAATTCTATTTCGTCGATCCCCGGCGCGACGACAGGGGCCGGATTTCCCCTGCCCAACCCGCCCGCCTTGGCCGTGCGCCCGAAGCGCCCCGCGTCCTTGCTTTCGACAAGCTGGACGAATGGGCCGGACTTCTGGCCGAGATCGACGCCGCCTGCCTTGTGCAGGGCGTGCCCGCAGGGGCCGCCACCGCCGAATACGGCGGCGCGCAGTTCGAGGTGAACCTCGGCCATCTCGACGATCCGGTGCTGGCCTGCGACCACGCGCTGATGCTGCGCCGCATCGTCAAGGGCGTGGCCGCACGGCACGGGCTTGAGGCGACCTTCATGTCGAAGCCCTTTGCCGACCAGTCGGGCTCGGGCCTGCATGTCCACGCAAGCCTGGTGGACGATCAGGGTCGCAACGTGTTTGACGAGACGACGCCCGACGGCGACCGCCTGCTTGGCCACGCCATCGCCGGTCTGCAGGCCACGACCTATGACGCCATCGCCTTCTTCGCCCCCAACCTGAACGCCTATCGCCGCTTTGCCCCGAACCAGTTCGTCCCCGTCAACACCTCCTGGGGCTACAACAACCGCTCGGTCTCGTTCCGCGTGCCGATGGGCGGCGGCCGCGCGCGACGCATCGAGCATCGCATCGCCGGGGCCGAGGCGAACCCCTATCTGGTGATGGCGGCGGTGCTGGCAGGCTTTCACCACGGGCTGTCGAACGTGCTTGAACCCACCCCGCCCTCGACCGGCAACGCGGGCGAGGAAGCCGACCCCGAAATGCCTCTGCGGCTCTGGTCTGCGCTGGACCGGCTGGAGCAGTCTGCCCTGATGGCCCGGTATTTCGGCCCCCGCTACCCTGCCGCCTATGCCGCGATCAAGCGCAGCGAGTTCGACGCCTTCATGGCCGAGGTCCTGCCGCGCGAATACGACTGGTATCTGTGACCCCGGTGGCGGGCGATGTCACATCGCCGTCGCCGATTTGCCGCCTTGCCAACCCCGGGCAGGTTGGCTAAATCACCCTCATGCGGGTGTAGCTCAATGGTAGAGCAGAAGCTTCCCAAGCTTACGACGAGGGTTCGATTCCCTTCACCCGCTCCAACCTTGCATCGAAGGAATTGACATCGGTCCTGCCGCGGTTGACGCTTGCGTCACCATTGCCGGAGCCCACGATGTCCCCTCGCCTTCTCCTCCTGCCGCTTCTCCTTCTTGTGCCCGCCTGCGTGTCCGAACCTTCGGGCCCGTCCGAACCCTATGCCTTCGTCGGCAGCTGGGATTGCGGGGTCGAGACCTTCACCTTCACCAGCACCACCTACAACAACGGCGATACAACCTACCCGATCCAGTCCGTGCGCCGCGA
Source organism: Rhodobacter sp. SY28-1 (assembly GCF_005222785.1). GTDB lineage: Bacteria > Pseudomonadota > Alphaproteobacteria > Rhodobacterales > Rhodobacteraceae > Tabrizicola. The sequence goes on from NZ_STGH01000003.1 coordinate 701,867, forward strand.
CGGCCGCAACTACTCGCTCGGCTTTGCGAACGGCTATGTCATCGCTCTTGCAGCCGTTACCGAAACCGGGCTGACCTGGATCTCGGGCGCCTCGGGCGACCAGTTCAACTGCCGCCGCGTGAAGTAGCTTCCGTTCCGGCGCGGAACCGGCTAACCAGCCGCCCGACGCCAACAGGGAGACACCCATGAACACCGACATCACCCGCTACGGCACCGGCCCCCGCATGTCCGAGGCCGTGGCCTACAACGGCATCCTCTGGGTTGCGGGCCAGCTGGGCCAGCCCAAGGGCGGCGTTGCCGACCAGACCCGTGAAGCCCTGGCCGAGGTCGACCGCATCCTCGCCGAAGCCGGGACCGACAAGACGCGCATCCTGTCCGTCCAGATCTGGCTTGCGGACATGGGCACCTTTGCCGAGATGAACTCGGTCTGGGACACCTGGGTCCCGCAGGGCCACACCCCGGCCCGCGCCACGGGTGAGGCGAAGCTGGCCACCCCCGACTACAAGGTCGAGATCATCGTGACCGCCGCGTTGAAGTAACTTCGGCCTGCAAGCTGTTGATAAAAGGACCGGACGCCTCAGGCTCCGGTCCTTTTTCGTCAGCGCAGGAAGTCCACCAGCGCCGCCGTGGACCCGTCCTTGCCCGTCGTGTCGGCCTTGCCTTCCAGCACCGGCTGCAAGGCCAGCGCCAGCTCCTTGCCCAGCTCCACGCCCCACTGGTCGTAAGAGTTGATCCCAAGGATCACGCCTTCGACGAACACCCGGTGTTCATAAAGCGCGATGATCTGGCCCAGCACGAAGGGCGTCAGTTGCTCATAGGCCAGCACCGTCGACGGCCGGTTCCCCGGGAATACCCGATGCCGCGCCTGGCGTTCCAGCTCGGCCCCGGTCAGGCCCTTCTTCGCCATGATCGCCCGCGCTTCGTCCAGCGACCGACCGCGGAGCAGCGCCTCGGCCTGCGCCAGGCAGTTCGACACCAGAAGCAGATGCTGATGCGCCAGGTCCGGCTCATAGCCCCGCTTCGCCACCAGGAACTCGCAGGGAACCACCCGCGTCCCCTGATGGATCAACTGGTAGAACGCGTGCTGGCCGTTCGTTCCCGGCTCGCCCCAGACCACGGGGCCGGAGTTTGTGGTCAGGTCCGACCCATCCACCGCCACCCGCTTGCCGTTTGACTCCATCTCCAGCTGCTGCAGATATGCCGGAAGGCGGCTAAGCCGCTGATCGTAAGGCAGAACCGCCCGCGTGGCATGGCCGCAAAGCTGATTGTGCCAGATGCCGACCAGTGCCAGCATCATCGGCATATTCTGCGCAAACGGAGCCGTCAGGAAGTGCTGGTCCATCGCCCGGCCACCGGCCAGGAACTGATCGAACGCCTCCGGCCCCACCGCGATCATCAGAGACAGGCCGATCGGCCCCCACATCGAATAGCGCCCGCCAACCCAATCCTCGAACCCGAAAACCCGCGCCGGATCAATGCCATAGGCGGCAGTCTTGTCACCCGCCGTGCTGACTGCCACAAACTGCGCGGCAGGGTTCGCCACACGCCCAGACATCCACCGCTTCGCCGTATCGGCGTTGGTCATCGTCTCGATGGTGGTGAAGGTTTTCGAGGCCACGATCACCAAAGTCGTCGCCGGATCAAGGCTTCGCAGCACGTCGTGAATGTGCGCGCCATCCACGTTAGACACGAAATGGCAGCGCGGCCCGTCGGCAAACGGCGCCAGCGCCAGATAGGCCATCGCCGGCCCAAGGTCCGACCCGCCGATCCCGATGTTCACCACATCGGTGATCTTGCCGCCCTGGCCCTTGAACGCACCCGACCGCACATCCCGTGCGAAAGCAGCACAGGTCGCCCGGATCCGGCGCACCTCGGGCAGCACGTCCTTGCCGTCGACCTTGATGACCTCCGCCTCGCCCGCCCGCAGCGCGACATGCAGGACGGCCCGACCTTCCGTGTCGTTGATCTTCTCCCCCCCGAACATCGCGGCGCGCTTTTCGGACACGCCCGAGACCTCGGCAAGTTTCACCAGAGCCGCACGTGTCGCCGCGTCGATGTTGGTCTTGGAATAGTCGAACAGCAGCCCGTCGGCTCTGACCGAGAAATCGCCTGCCCGGCTTTCATGAAAGAGATCAAGAATTTGACGGCCCTTGTTCACGTCGTGAAGCCGCTGCAGATCTGCCCATTTCGTCATGTCATTCCGCCCAATGCACGGTTGCGTTGTCCAGAACCGCCCGAACAGGCGCTTCCATCAGGGTCAGGGTTAGCGCTCGCTCCAGCGCGTCGCGCTTTTCCTGCCCAGTAATCAGGACATGGATGTTGAACGCCCCGCGCAGGACCGGGGCCGTCAACGTGATCCGGGGTTCCCCCGCCGCCTCGGCCCGCATCGGCAGCAGAAGCGGTGCGCTTGCCGACAGCGCCTCCTCCAGCCGGTCCGCGCCGGGGAAGAGGCTCGCCGTATGCATGTCGGCCCCCATGCCCAGAAGCAGGACCGAGATCGGCAGATGCGGCCGCAGCCCATCTTCCAGAGCCTCCAGCATTTCCTCCGGCTGCTCGGCCGGAGCATAGAGTGGCACAAGCCGCGCCTGCGCCGCACGACCGCGCAGAAGCCGCTCGCGCAAAAGCCGCGTGTTCGAGCGATCCGAGGATTCCGGCACCCAGCGTTCGTCGTTCAGAACGACCGCGACATTGGCCCAGTCGATGTCCACCCCTGACAGCGTGTCAAAGATCGGCCCCGGCGTGGTCCCGCCCGGCACCGAAAGGGTCGCCTTCCCTTCCCGCCGCAGGAAATCCGCCAGTTGTCCGGCGATGGTATTCGCCAGCCCAAGCATCAGGAATTCCCGGTCAGGATAGGTTTCCAGCTTCATTCGCGTATCTCCCGCCAGCGCCGCCCGTCGCGGTGCATCAGCATCAACGCATCTTCGGGGCCCGAGGATCCGGGGTCATAGGTCTGAGGCTTGTCGCCGCGGGCTTCCCAGCCCTGGATGATAGGGTCGGTCCAGGCCCAGGCGGCCTCGACTTCATCCCCGCGCATGAACAGGGTCTGGTTGCCCCGGATCACGTCCATGATCAGGCGCTCATAGGCGTCGGGCACGTCCTCGGCATCGTCGATGGCATCGGCAAAGGACATGTCGAGCGGCACCTGCATCAGGCGCATGCCGCCCGGTCCCGGCTCCTTGATCATCACCATCAGGTTCATGCCTTCGTTCGGCTGCAGCCGGATCACCAGCACGTTCTCGTGCCAGCCCGACGCATCATCGAAGATGGCGTGTGGCGGCTGCTTGAAGGTGATGGCGATTTCGCTGGCCCGCGCCCGCAGCCGCTTGCCCGTCCGCAGGTAGAACGGCACCCCCTGCCAGCGCCAGTTGGAAATCTGCACCTTCAGCGCGATGTAGCTTTCCGTCCTCGAGGCCGGGTTCTCGGAATGGACGACGTAAGATTTCTCGCCTTTCCCCCCGCCATACTGTCCGCGCACGATATCTTCATGCGTGACCGGCTTCAGCGCGCGGATGACCTTCAGCTTTTCGTCCCGCACCGCGTCAGGATCGAAATGGTATGGAGGCTCCATCGCGATCAAGCAAAGAAGCTGCATCAGGTGGTTCTGCACCATGTCCCGCATCGCGCCCGACTTGTCGTAATAGGCCCCGCGCCCGTCGACCCCCACCGTCTCGGCCACGGTGATCTGGACGTGGTCTATGTATTCGGCCTTCCACAGCGGCTCGAACAGGATATTGGCGAAGCGCACCGCCATCAGGTTCTGGACGGTTTCCTTCCCCAGATAATGGTCGATGCGATAGATCTGCGTCTCGTTGAAATGCTTGGCCAGCACCTCGTTCAGGGCCTTAGCACTCGCCAGGTCCCGCCCAAAGGGCTTTTCCACCACGATCCGGCTCCACGCATCCGCAATGCCGTTCTCGGACAGCCTTTGCGCAATGTCACCGAACAGGCTGGGCGCGACCGAGAAATAGAAGGCCCGCACCACGTTCTCGCGCATCAGGGCCTTCAGTGCGGCCCAGCCATTCGTTCCGGTCGCATCAATCGCGACATAGTGGATGCGCTCCAGGAACGCTTCGATCGCTGTCGCATCCTGCCGCGCCTTCGGGACGAACTCGGCAATCGCCTCACGCACCTGCTGGCGGAACGACTCGTCCGTCAGATCGGCCCGCGCCGCGCCGATGATCCGGCTCTCGGCCACCATCTGCCCGGCCATGAAGCGACGATAGAGCCCCGGCAGGATCTTGCGGCGGGCCAGATCGCCGGTCCCCCCGAAGATCACCAGATCGAAGACATCGACCGGAATGACACGCGAAACCATGACCGTCTCCCAGGAAGGCGCTGTTAGCGCTAACGGCGCCGTCATACAGCCTGCATGCCCTTCTGTCTAGCATCGCTGAACCCGGGGGGGAACATCAGCTGTCATCAAGCGCTTCCCAACGCACCCGCAAAAGCCCGGGCTCGGCGGCAAGGCGCTGCACCGCCTGCTCCAGACCCGTCTCGCCGACCCCTTCGGCCGTCACCGTCGCAGACAGGTCAAGACCCCTGCCCGCTTCCGCCTGACCCACCCCGATCTCGGACAGATGTAGCCCTCCCAACGTCAGGGTTCGCAGCATCAGCCCTCGCACCTCTGCCTCCTGCGCCGGGTCGACCGCCACCTGTACCCGGTAGGCCTTGACCACTGGCACCCCGGCACGGGTATAGCGCTTCAGCAACTTGACCAGCGGCCGAAGTCCCAGGTTCACGAAAACCACGAGGCCGGTCAGCAGCAGGGCATGCTCCCAGGCGCCATGCCCGGCCATCATGCCCACCCCCGCCGAACACCACAGCGTGGCGGCGGTGTTCAGCCCGTGCACGTTGAAGCCGTCGCGAAAGATGATCCCGGCCCCCAGGAAGCCGATGCCTGACACGATCTGCGCCGCAACCCGCGTCGGGCTCACCTCATCGGGATAGAGGCCCGAGAAGATGACAAAGCTCGCCGCCCCCAGCGCCACCAGAGCATTCGTCCGCAGCCCCGCCATCCGTTGCCGCACCTGGCGCTCCGACCCGATGACCGCCCCGCAGGCCAGCGCAGTGAACAGATTGATCGCGGACGTTTCCAGGGGGGTGAACAAGGGCGTGCTCCGGGTGGAAAACCCGCAGACAATCACCACACCGCCGGATTGTGAAGCTTTTGTAACGGCATTGTAACGCCCGACAGCGACGTCACGCCTCCAGTTCGGCGTCCCAGTACAGATAATCCATCCAGCTTTCGTGCAGATGGTTCGGCGGGAACCGGCGGCCATGCGACTGCATCTCCTCGGCCGAGGGCGCGCGCGGCAGACGGTTCAGGTACATCCCGGCCTGCTTCAGCGTGCGCGAGCCCTTGCGCAGGTTGCAGGGGGAACAGGCTGCGACGACATTCTCCCAGCTGGTGATTCCGCCCTTCGACCGCGGCAGAACATGGTCAAAGGTCAGATCGCCCTTCGCCCCGCAATACTGGCAGCAGAATTCGTCCCGCAAAAAAAGATTGAAGCGCGTGAATGCCACGCGCTTCTGGGGTCTTACGAACTCTTTCAGCACAACGACCGAGGGTATCCGGAACTCCTGTCGCTGGCTGTGCACCACCGCGTCATATTCGGCGACGATCTGCACCCGGTCCAGGAAGGCCGCCTTGATCGCCTCCTGCCAGGGCCACAGCGACAAGGGATAATAGGACAGCGGCCGATAGTCGGCATTCAGCACCAGCGCAGGATAGTGCTTCAGCGCGGCCGGATCGCGCACGAACTGGGTTCTGAAATCGCCGTCCATCACGTCAAAGACTCCACCCTTCGCCTGTCAGCCATCCGACCGCAGGGCGGGGAGTCCCGCCCCGTTGTCCGAACTATATCTGGCGTTCTGCCCATGGCAACCCCCAAGCATCTGAGTGTGTTCGGGGCTTGTCCACAGGCCTTCTGCCAAAGCCGGGTAACACCGGAATGACGATATCTTGGGCAGTTGCGCACAATTGCCCGGCCAGATGCTGCCCATACCGCGCGTGTCAGGGTTGTCAGCCCCCTTGCCTTCCCGGTATCAGGCCGCAACCCCAAGGGGAAATGACGCAAGTGGAGCGCCGCCAATGACCCTGTCCCGCCGTGTCCTGATCCTTGCCCCGGCCCTGGCCCTTGTCGCGGCCTGCGGTCGCCGCGCCGCCCCGGTTGCGGTCTCGTCCTCTGACCTGCACCACGGCGAGACGCCCGAGATGCGCGCCCTGATCCGCAAGTACGCCGCCATCCACGACATCCCCGAAAGCCTGCTGCACCGTGTCATCCAGCGGGAAAGCGATTACAACCCGGGCGCCCGGAACGGCCCCTACTACGGGCTGATGCAGATCCTGCCGCAGACTGCGCGCACCATGGGCTATCAGGGGCCGCCCGAGGGCCTGCTCGATGCCGAAACCAACCTGATGTACGCGGGCAAGTATCTGCGCGGGGCCTGGCTGGTTTCGGGCGGGTCGCAGGACCGCGCCGTGATGTGGTATGCCAAGGGCTATTACTACGAGGCAAAAAGAATGGGCCTCTTGAAGGAAACCGGCCTGCGCACCTAGGTGTTGAGCCATCATTGGTGAAGCGCAGGACGGACCTGATGGCACAGTCGAAGGCCCAACCCGACATCTGCGTTCTGTCCAACCCGAAATCAGGGACTTCGCTGCGCAATCCCGGCGCGGTCGACCGGGCCATGGCGGTCTTCGGGCCGCGGGCGGAATTGCGCCCGTTCTCAGGCGACCCCGCCGATGAAGCCGCTCGCGCGGTCCGCGACGGCTTCCGCATCGTGGTTGCCGCAGGCGGCGACGGCTCGGTCGCGGGCGTCGCCCATGCGCTTGCTGGTACCGGCTGCGCCCTCGCCGTCTTGCCGCTTGGCACCTTCAACTACTTCGCCCGCGGCCTGAAGATGCCCGAGGACCCCGAGGCCGCAGCGCGTGCCATCCTCGACGGCCAGCGCCATGACATCAACGTCGGCACGCTGAATGGCCGGGTCTTTCTGAACAACATCGCCATCGGCATCTACCCGGCGATCCTGGAAGAACGCGAAGCCGCCTATGCCCGCTTTGGCCGCTATCGCCTTCTGGCTCATCTGGCGTCATTGCGCACAATCCTGCGCTTTCAGCAGCCGTACCGGATGGAACTTTATCAGGACGACACCCGCCATCGCATCCGCACGCCGATGCTGTTTGTCGCCCGCTCGGCCTATCAGCTGGACCAGTTCGGGCTGGAAGGCGGCGATGCGATTTCAGATGACCGGTTCGTCATGTTCCTTGCGCATCAGCAGACCCGGCTTGGCTTTTTGCGCCTGGCCTGGCGGCTGATCCGAAAACGGGTGGATCACGGCCGCGACGTCATCGTCTCGACCCCGCGGCGCATCGCCGTTGCCGTGCGCGGGCGGCGGAAGATTTCCGTGGCGCTGGATGGTGAAAAACTGCGCATGCGCCTGCCCCTGCGCATCCAGCTGAACGACCATGTCCTGCAGGTCATCCTGCCCCCGGCCAAGATCGATGACCCTCTATGAGCCGCATTCTCCACCTTTCCGATCCGCATTTCGGCACCGTCGATGACCGGCTGGTGCAGCCCTGTCTTGACCTTGCGCATCGCATGCAGCCCGATCTCTGCGTGATCTCGGGAGACCTCACCCAACGCGCGCGGGCAGACCAGTTCCGGGCAGCGCGAGATTTTATGGCCCGGCTGCCCGGCCCCGTGCTGGTTGTGCCCGGAAACCACGACATGCCGCTGGAGAACCTGCCGCTGCGGCTTCTGGCCCCTTTCGTCGGCTACCGTCGGGCCTTCGGGCGCAATACCCAGCCGCAGGTCCACCTGCCCGATGCGGTGGTGCAAGGCGTGAACACCGCCAATCCGCTGGTCTGGAAGTCTGGGCGTCTGCGAAGCTCCTCGGTTGCACAATTGCGGCAGACCTTTGCCGCTGCGCCAAAGGAACGCTGGCGCGTCGTCGTGATGCACCATGCCCCGGTCCCTGCAGCCGATGGCACGCCCGCCGACATCGCCGATCCGGCCGAAACTCTCGCCGCGCTCGCGGATGCAGGCGCCGATGTCGTCCTGTCGGGACACACGCACATGCCCCACACCGGCTTTGCCGAAACCGCCGCGGGGGTCCTGTTCCTACAGGTCGGCACGGCACTGTCGACCCGACTGAAGACCGGCGCCAATGACCTGGCGTTGGTCACGCTCGGCACCGGACAGATCACCGTCGAAAGCTGGATTTGCGCCTCCGGTGAGGAGGGATTCTCAGCCGCCCCATCCGTCACTTACACTCGTCCGGGGCTGGAATGGCAGAAGTTGCCAAATCCTTAACGTCCGCGGCCAAGTCATTGATTCTCAATTGTATCCCGGTTTTGTCCACCGTGGACACTCAGTACCACGCATCCGCCATCCCGGCCTTTTTCCGCCCAACGAAGTCATGCAGGGCCTCCCTGATGCCGTCGTCCAGCGCCGGAGCCTCATACTCCGCCAGCCGCTTCTTCCACAGCTTGTTGGCCCGGGTTGCGGCATCGGTCGACCCCGCCGCCTCCCACTTCTCGAAGGGCTCGTTGTCGGACAACTCACTGTCCCAGAACGCCGTCTCGTAGTGTTTCATCGTGTGGGAACAGCCGAAAAAATGGTTGCCCGGCCCGACCTCGGCAAAGGCATCGACGGCCAGCTGATCGTCGTCGATCCTGATCCCGTCCAGATAGGCATGCAGCGCCCCGCAAAGGTCGGCATCCAGCATGAACTTCTCGTAGGACATGCTGAGGAGACCATCCAGGAACCCCGCCGAATGCAGGATGAAGTTCGCCCCGCAATGGACAGCCGCCAGCATCGACATCGTCCCTTCCATCATCGCCTGCCCGTCCGGCAGCTTGGAGGTCGTGAAGTTCCCCGAACACCGCAGCGGCAGGTTCAGGCGGCGGGCCAGTTGACCGATCACCTGACTGCCAATCGCCGGTTCCGGCGTCCCGAAGGTAGGCGAGCCGGACCGCAGGCTCATCGACGACAGGAAGTTCCCGAAGATGACCGGAGCCCCCTTCCGCTCCAGCTGCGTCAGCGCGCAGCCGGCCATTGTCTCGGCCAGCGACTGCACGATCCCGCCCGCGTTCGTGACCGGCCCCATCGCCCCGCCCAGGATGAACGGGACGATCACCGCCGCCTGATTGGCCCGCGCATAGGCCCGCAGCGCGTTCGTCATCGTCCCGTCCCACACCAGTGGCGAGTTCACGTTGACGTTGCCCAGGATCACGCAGTTCTGGTCGACGAAGTCGCGGCCGAAGACGATCCGGCTCATCTCGATGCTGTCTTCCGCCCGACTTTCGGCGGTGACCGAGCCCATGTAGGGCCGGTCCGACAGCTCGATATGGGCCAGAACCATATCAAGGTGCCGCTTGTTCACTGCCACATCCGTCGGCTCACAGATCGTCCCGCCCGAGTGGTGGAAGTTGGGGCTGGACTGCGCGAGTTTGATGAAGTTGCGGAAGTCCTCGATGGTCCCGAACCGACGGCCGCGGTCAAGGTCCATCACGAAAGGGCTGCCATAGGCGGGCGAAAAGACGACGTTCTTCCCCCCGATCTGCACCGAATTGGCCGGGTTGCGGGCGTGCTGGGTGAAGACGGATGGCGCGGACTTCAGGATTTCCCGCAGCATCCCGGGGTCAAACTTGACAAGCAGCCCGTCGACCTTGGCCCCCGCCCGCTTCCAGTGATCCAACGCCACCGGATCATCGCGGAACTCGATGCCCGTCTCGGCAAGGACCCGGTCGGCCGCCTTTTCGATGCGGACGAGATTCTCCTCGGAGAGCACGTCATAGGTCGGGATGTTGCGGACGATGTAGGGTCGCCCCATCCCGCCACCCTTCTGCGCCCGCTCCGCCTGCCGCGCCTGACGTCCCGACCTGACCCTGACCTCGCCCATCCCCGCCCTCCAGAACTCGACAGTAGTGTCAGGTTTGTCGCAAACGGCCCACAAGGCTGGTCAGATCACGACTCCTGAAGGTCAGGAAACGCCCGATTGCGGTTAGGTCACGACATCAGGCTCCGTCCGGCCGGTGTGCCCCGATATCCCGGCGATCTGGTGCGCCGCCCGGATCACCGGGGCCAGCGCCTCTTGCGCGTCAAGATCAAGGCCGCCGGGGCCTACCGCGTAACGCTCCAGATAGACCCGCAAGGTGGCACCTTCCGTACCTGTGCCCGAAAGGCGGTAGACGATGCGGCTGCCATCCTCGAACAGCACCCGCACCCCCTGCTTCTGGCTGACCGAGCCATCGACCGGATCCGTGTAGGCAAAGTCATCCGCCGCCTGAACCGTCATACCCTCGACCTGCTGCCCCGGCAGGCTTGCCAGCGACCCGCGCAAAGCGGCGAACATGGCATCCGCCTTCGCCGTCTCGATCGCCTCGAAGTCATGACGGCTATAGTAGTTGCGCCCGTACATCGACCAGTGTTCGCGCAGGATGTCGGCCACCGACTGCTTCCGGACCGCCAGGATGTTCAACCAAAGCAGGATCGCCCAAAGTCCGTCCTTTTCCCGGACATGATCCGAGCCGGTGCCAAAGCTTTCCTCGCCGCAGATCGTCGCGCGCCCGGCGTCGAGGAGGTTCCCGAAGAATTTCCACCCCGTTGGCGTCTCGTACTTCCCGATCCCCAGGGCATCCGCCACCCGGTCTGCCGCAGCCGAGGTCGGCATCGACCGCGCCACGCCTTTCAGCCCCTTGGCGTAACCCGGCGCGAGATGCGCGTTCGCGGCCAACACCGCAAGGCTGTCGGACGGCGAGACATATATGCCCCGTCCCACAACCATGTTCCGGTCCCCGTCCCCGTCGCTCGCCGCGCCAAAATCCGGGGCGGCGTCCGAGAACATCTCGTCCATCAGCGCCTTGGCCCAGGTCGGGTTCGGGTCGGGGTGCATGCCGCCGAAATCCGGCAACGGGGTCGCGTTGACGCAAGTCCCCTTCGGCGCCCCAAGCCGGTTCTCAATGATTTCAACGGCATAGGGACCGGTGACGGCGCACATCGAATCCATCCGCACCCGGAAGCCGCCCGCGAACATCGCCCGAATCGCGGGGAAGTCGAACAGCGTCTCCATCAGCGCGGCGTAGTCGGTCACGGGGTCAACCACATCGACCACCATCGAACCCAGCTGGTGCCGTCCGACGGTCCCCAGATCGACATCCTGAGCCTCCAGCACCTTGTATTCGGTGATCTCGGTCGTCCGCGTGTACATCGCCTCGGTCACGCCCTCGGGCGCCGGGCCACCGTTCGGCATGTTGAACTTGACCCCGAAATCCTCATTCGGCCCGCCTGGATTGTGGCTGGCGGACATGATGATCCCGCCATCGGTTTTGTTCAGCCTTATCAGATGGCTGGCGGCCGGAGTTGAAAGGATCGCGCCTTGCCCCACGATCACCCGCGCCGCCCCGTTCGCCGCCGCCATGCGCAGGATCACCTGTGCCGCGCGGTCGTTGAAATAGCGCCCGTCGCCACCAAGGACGAAGGTCTTGCCCCCAGCGCCGACCACGTCGAAGATCGACTGGACGAAATTCTCCAGATAGTGGCGGCCCATGAAGACCGGCGTCTTCTTTCGCAGCCCGCTGGTCCCCGGCTTCTGCCCTGCGATGGCTTCAGTCGCGACAGTGGTGATCTGGGTCATGGCTCGGTTCCCCTTGAAGTGCTGGTGACGGACCGGAAAAGCAGAACGGAATGGGCCGGCGCCTCGGCGAAATCCCGGATGGGAGCGGTCGCTTCGGGCAGCGTCGGCCGGGTAGTGTCAAGCACCAGCACCCAGCCCGGCGCGGTGTCGGGCAAGTGCAGAGGCGTCGCCGCGCCGGTGTTGAAGACGGCAAAGATCGCATCCGGGCTGGGGTCGCCGCCCTCGGCCGCCATGCGCAGCTCGACGCAGAGGCAGCGAAAGGCGGGATCATGCCATTCCTCGAACTGCGGGACAGTGCCATTCGCCCGGCGCCAGATGACATCCGGAATTTCGTCCGACGGTCGCGGCCGTGAATGCAGGAAGCGGCGCTGACGCAGGACGGGCAAGGAGCGGCGCAGGGCAGCGAGCCGCTGGACGAACTCCAGGAACGACGCATCGGCCTTTGACCAATCGAGCCAGGATGTTTCGTTGTCCTGGGCATAGGCGTTGTTGTTGCCGCCCTGGCTATGGCCGATCTCGTCCCCCGCCAGAAGCATTGGAACGCCCTGCGAGAGCATCAGAGTGGCCAGAAGGTTGCGCTTGCGCAAGGCGCGCGCCGCCAGGACCTTGGCATCCCTGGTCGGCCCTTCGACGCCAAGGTTGTCCGAGTGGTTCTCGTGGTGGCCGTCGCGGTTGTCTTCACCGTTGGCGAAATTGCGCTTGACGGTGAAGCTGACCAGATCGGCGAGAGTGAAGCCGTCGTGGCTGGTGACGAAGTTGACTGAAGATGTCGCCGCGCGGCCGGAATGGTCGAAGCGTTCGGCACTGCCCAGAAGCCGCGCCGCAAGGTCGCGTGTCATTCCGGCGTCGCCCTTCCAGAACCGCCGGACCCCGTCGCGGAAGCGGTCGTTCCATTCGTGGAACGGGTGCGGATAGGCGCCAAGCTGATAGCCGCCGGGACCGATGTCCCAAGGCTCGGCGATCAGTTTGACGCGAGACAGGACCGGGTCCTGCCGGATGGCATCGAAGAACCCGCCGTTCGGGTCGAAGCCATGCGCCTCGCGCCCCAAGGCCGTGGCCAGGTCAAAACGGAAGCCGTCGACGTGGGCCGCTTCCACCCAGTAGCGCAGGGAATCCATCACCATCCGCAGCACCATCGGGTGGGTCAGGTTCAGCGTGTTTCCGGTGCCCGCGTCGTTGACATAGTACCGTCCGCCACCGGCGAGGCGGTAGTAACTAGCGTTGTCGAGCCCGCGGTAGCAGACTGTCGGACCCCACTCATCCCCTTCCGCCGTGTGGTTGTAGACCACGTCGAGGATCACCTCGATCCCGGCCGCATGAAAGCGGCGGACCATGGTCTGGAACTCCCAGAGCGCGCCTTGGGACATGTACCGGGCTTCGGGGGCGAAGAAGCAGAGGGTGTTGTAGCCCCAATGGTTCCGAAGGCCCTTCGACACCAGAAAGCGGTCGTCGATGTAGGCCTGGACGGGCAGAAGCTCGATCGCGGTGACGCCCAGCTTGTGCAGATGCTCGATCACCGGATCGGAGGAGAGGCCGAGGTAGGTCCCGCGCAATCCCTTGTCGACACCGGGATGCAGCGCAGTCATCGACTTGACATGCGCCTCGTAGATCAGCGTGTCGACCCGCGGCGTGCGCGGGGCCTGATCGTTGCCCCAGGTGAAGGAGCTGTCGGTGACCACGGCCTTCGGGACCGCAAAGGCGCTGTCGCGGGTGTCGAAGGACAGATCCCCACGCGCCGAGCCGATCTTGTAACCCATCAGCGCGTCGGACCATTTCAGTCGACCTTCCAGCGCGCGGGCGTAGGGGTCGAGAAGCAGTTTGTGCGGATTGAAGCGGTGACCCTGTTCGGGGGCATAGGGTCCATAGGCGCGAAAGCCGTAGACCGTCCCGACGGTCAGCCCGCCGACATGGATGTGCCAGATGTCGCCATCGCGTTCCGGGATCGGCAGGCGGGCGAGTTCCTTACGGCCATCGGGGGTGAACAGGCACAGTTCGATCCGTTCGGCATGGGCCGAGAAGACGGCGAAGTTAACCCCGTCGCCGGTCAGGCTGGCACCCATCGGCCAGGGTCGCCCTGCACTGACAGCATGTCCCTGCAGCCTGGCCGGCAGCGATACCGCCTGCGGTGTCACGCGGTCAGCCCTTCGTAAAGGTTTGCATAGGCGACAGCCGAGGTTTCCCAGCCCACCGGATGTGCCATCGCGTTCGACCGCAGCTTGGCCCAGAGTTTCGGCTGACGGTGCAGGTCGAGAAGCTGCGACAAGGCACGCCCGAAGGCGAGCGCATCGACCGGGTGGAATGTCACCCCCGTCGCCGCCCCTGCCGCCAGCGTGGCCGGATTCGCCCCGATCACCGTGTCGGCAAGTCCGCCCACCATGCTGACGACGGGAAGCGTCCCGTAGCGCAGCCCGTACATCTGCGTCAGCCCGCAGGGCTCGAACCGGCTGGGGACGAGCACGGCATCAGCCCCGGCGAAAAGCCGGTGACTCAGCCCCTCGTCATAGCCGATCCGCACCGCGACCCGGCCCGGAAAGCGGTCAGCCAGGTTGCGCACCTGCGCCTCCATCCCGGGATCGCCAGAGCCGAGCACGATCAACCCACCGCCGCCCAGGACAAAGTCCGGGACGACGGCAGGCAGAAGGTCGATCCCCTTCTGGTCGGTCAGGCGACTGACGACGATGGCCAGCGGCCCCGGAACGTCCAGCCCGAAGTCCTGGCACAGCCTCTCACGCGCGGCGGTCTTGCCCGAGATCGCCTTTCGATCAAAGGCCGTGTCCTCACGCGATGGATCCCAAACGGACGTATCCACCCCGTTCAGGATACCCGAGACGACCGGCGCGCGACTGGAAATCACCCCCTGCAGGCCCATGCCGAATTCCGGACGCATGATCTCGGCGGCGTAGGTGGGCGAAACGGTGGTGATCCAGTCCGACGTGACAAGCGCCGCCTTCAGGGTCGAAATCCCGCCGTAATACTCCAGAGCCTCGGGGTGGAAGGCATGGCCCGGCAGCCGCAAGACGCCCAGCAGATGGGCCGGAGCCCAGCCCTGGAAGGCAATGTTGTGGATTGTGATGACGGACTTGCAGCCACCGTTGCCATGATAGGCCAGATAGGCCGGGGCCAGCCCCGCCTGCCAGTCATGCGCGTGCAGGACGTCCGGCTTCCAATCCGCCAGCCCTTCGCGCGCGATCCGGGCGGCCACCCAAGACAGCGCCGCAAAACGGATCGCATTGTCCGGATGCTCTCCCAGAGGTCCCGAATACGGCCCTCCCTCGCGGTCATAAAGATGCGGTGCGTCCAGCAGCAGAAGCGGCACGCCATCGACGTCGCCCGCATGCACCTTGCCCGGCCCGCCCCAAAGATCGGGTTCTTCCCAGACGACCGGCCAGCCCTTCGTCCGCGCCCGCAAGGCGCGATAGGCAGGCAGCAGCACGCGCATGTCCCAGCCCGTGGCCTTCAGCGCGGCGGGCAGCGCCCCCACCACATCGGCGAGACCCCCGGTCTTGACCAGGGGCACGCATTCCGAGGCCACCGACAGCACTCTGCCCATTCGCCTTGCCTTTCCGTAACTTCCCGCCCGGAGTTAACGTCAACTCCGGGCAAGGTCCAGTCAGCCCAGAGCCTTCGCCCGGGCGTTCAGCATGTCCTGGGTGACCAGAACGATCCCGTTGTCGGTCCGGCGGAACCACTTGGCATCGGCCTCCGGGTCCTCGCCGATGACCAGACCTTCCGGGATGACCACGCCCCGGTCGATCACGCAGTTCTTCAGCTGCGCCTTGCGGTTCACCGTCACCTGCGGCAGCGCGACGACGTATTCCAGGCTGGAGAAGCTGTGCGTCCGGACGCCGGTGAACAGCAGCGAATTCCGCACCTCGGATCCTGAAACGATGCAATCGCCCGAGACGAGCGAGGAGACCGCCATGCCCCTTCGCCCGTCCTCATCGTGGATGAACTTTGCGGGCGGCACGATCTCGGCATATGTCCAGATCGGCCAGGAACTGTCGTAGATGTCGAGTTTCGGGATGAAGTCGGTCAGATCGATGTTCGCCTGCCAGAAGGCGTCGATGGTTCCCACGTCACGCCAGTAGGGCTCGGTTTCCAGGCCGGAGGTCACGCAACTGTCCGAGAACTTGTGCGCCACCGCCTTGCCGTTCTTCACGATGGACGGGATCAGGTCGAAGCCGAAGTCATGGGTCGAGTTGTCGTCCTGCATGTCGCGGATCAACAGGTCGCGCAGGAAGGCCCAGTCGAAGACATAGATCCCCATGCTGGCCAGCGCATGGTCCGGATCGCCCGGGATCGCCGGCGGATCCTTCGGCTTTTCCAGAAAATCGGTGATCCGCATCGTCTTGTCGACATGCATGACGCCGAAAGCGGTCGCCTCCATCCGGGGAACGGTCAGGCAGCCGATGGTCACATCCGCCCCGGCCTCGACATGCTGGCGGAGCATGACTTCGTAGTCCATCTTGTAGATGTGGTCGCCCGCCAGCACGATCACGTACTTGATCCCGTAGCTGTCGACGATGTCGATGTTCTGCGCGATGGCGTCCGCCGTGCCGCGATACCAATTCACCTCATCCATCCGCTGTGAGGCGGGCAGGATGTCGAGGTATTCGTTCCGTTCCGCCCGGAAGAAGCCCCAGCCTCGCTGGACGTGGCGGATCAGGGAGTGGGCCTTGTACTGCGTCGCAATCGCCATCTTCCGGATGCCGGAGTTCAGCGCGTTCGACAGCGCGAAGTCGATGATCCGGGTCTTGCCGCCGAAATAGACCGCCGGTTTTGCACGCCGGTCGGTCAGTTCCTTGAGGCGACTGCCGCGGCCGCCGGCCAGAACAAAGGCCATGGCCTGAGACGACAGACGCTGGTTCGGTCTTGGTTTCATCACATCCCTCCCCGGATGGGCGGTCATTGCCGCCTGATGTTCAGTCCTGTTGCAGATAGACTGCCGACAAGGGCGGCAGCGTGACAAGCGCCGATTGCGTCTGGCCATGCCAGGGCGTCTTTTCCGTGGTCACCCCTCCCAGGTTGCCACGGTTGCCCCCGCCATAGGCTTCGGCGTCGGTGTTCAGGATTTCATGCCACTTGCCCGCGGCAGGCAGGCCCAGCCGGTATTTGCGCTCCAGCGGGGTCATGTTGACGACCGCGACGACCTGCGGGTCGCCCTCGTTGCCCTTCCGCACCCAGGAATAGACCCCGGCCTCGGCATCGTTCGACTCGATCCAGGCAAAACCCTCGGGCCGGGTGTCGTTGACGTGCAGCGCATGGGTCTCGCGGTAGACGCGGTTCAGGTCCCGCACCAACTGCTGCATGCCCCGATGTTCAGCAATATCAAGCTGATGCCAGTCGAGGCTCTGGTTGTGGTTCCACTCGGCCCCCTGCGCAAACTCCTGCCCCATGAACAGAAGCTTTTTGCCAGGATGGGCCCACATGAACCCGTAGTAGGCGCGCAGGTTGGCGAATTTCTCCCACCCGTTGCCCGGCATTTTCGCCAGCATGCTGCCCTTGCCATGGACAACCTCGTCATGGCTGATCGGCAGGATGTAGTTTTCGGACCAGGCATAGACGAGGCCGAAGGTCATCTGGTGGTGATGATACTTCCGGTAGATCGGGTCCTTCTGCATGTAGGACAGGGTGTCGTTCATCCACCCCATGTTCCACTTGAACCCAAAGCCAAGGCCGCCCCAGTTCGCCGGGCGGCTGACGCCCGGAAAGGCCGTCGATTCCTCGGCAACCGTCATGATGCCGGGGCATTCGCCGTAGGCGGTGATGTTCATCGACCGCAGCACATCGATGGCCTCGTAGTTCTCCCGACCGCCATCCTTGTTCGGCACCCACTCGCCGTGCTTGCGGCTGTAATCGCGGTAGAGCATAGAGGCGACGGCATCCACGCGGAGACCGTCGATGTGGTATTCCTCCAGCCAATACAAGGCGTTGGAGACGAGGTAGTTCTTCACCTCGACCCGACCGTAGTTGTAGATCAGCGTATTCCAGTCCTGATGGAAGCCTTCGCGCGGGTCCTGGTGTTCGTAAAGCGCCGTGCCGTCAAAGCGGCCAAGTCCATGCGCATCCGTGGGGAAATGCCCCGGCACCCAGTCGAGGATGACGCCAAGGCCCTTGCGGTGCGCCGCATCGACGAAGGCGCGGAATTCGGACGGCGTGCCGTGGCGGATCGTGGGGGCAAACATGCCCACGGGTTGATAGCCCCAGGAGCCGTCGAACGGATACTCGCTGACCGGAAGACACTCGATATGGGTGAAGCCCATGTCGGCGGCATAGTCGACCAGCTGTTCGGCCAGTTCCTGATAGCTCAGCATCCGGTTGCCCGGCGCGCGCTTCCACGATCCCAGATGCACCTCGTAGACGCTGATCGGTGCGTCTACCGTATGCTTTCCGGCCCGCGCCTCCATCCATGCGCCATCATGCCAGTCGCCACGAATTGTCCTGACAACCGAAGCATTTGCGGGCGGATGTTCAGATCCGAACCCGACCGGATCGGCCTTGAGCGGCATCACTGCGCCGCCCGGCCCCTTGATCTCGTACTTGTAGGCTGTGCCTTCGGTCAGGCTCGGGATGAAAATCTCCCAGACCCCCGTCCCGCCCCGGCGGCGCATCGGGTTGCGGCGGCCGTCCCAGACGTTGAAATCGCCCACCACCGAGACCCGTTCGGCATTCGGGGCCCAGACCGCGAAATGCACGCCGTCCACGCCTTCGTGGTTGATGACATGCGCGCCGAGCGCCTGCCAAAGCCGCTGGTGGCTCCCCTCACCCAGAAGGTATTCGTCCATCTCTCCAAGGACTGGAGCAAAGCGATAGGGATCCTCGAATTCCCAAGTATTGCCAAAGCCTTCCGCACGAAACCTGTAGTTCGCCTTCCGCGCCAGCTGATGCGTGAAAAGCCCCGGGAGGCCCGGATAGGGCGACGCCTCCGCCACCGTCTTGCCTGACAGCACCCAAAGCCGCTCGGCCCCCGGAACGAAGGCCCGTATCTCCCAGCCTTTGGCCCCCTTATGCGGTCCGAGAACGCCAAAGGGATCGCCATGCCAGCCCCCGGCAATCGCCTCGGCCGCTCCCCTGTCGAGTGTCGTCTCAGCCATGCTCCCCCTCCCGAAAGCGTGTCAGAGGGCAGACGTCGCCTGCCAGATCTCTTCCATGTAACTGCGGATCGTCCGGTCGGACGAGAAGAACCCGCTCCGCGCCGTGTTCATCGCCGCCATCTTCCACCAGCGATCGCGGTCAAGATAGGCCTTGTCCACCTCGCCCTGCGCGGCGTGGTAGGCCGCGAAATCGGCGGCCACCAGGAAGTAGTCGTGGTGCCAGACCCGGTGCACAAGGCCATGATACCGCTCCGGCTCATCGGGCGAGAACCGGCCTTCGGCAATCATCTGCAACACATCCATCAGTGGCTGGCTCGCCTCGATCGCCTTCTTGGCATGGTCAGGGTCTTCGCGCCGCTTGGCAACTTCCTCGGCGGTCAGGCCGAACAGGAAGAAGTTCTCCGCACCGACCTCCTGCAGGATTTCCACGTTGGCCCCGTCCAGCGTCCCGATCGTCGGCGCGCCGTTCATCATGAACTTCATGTTCCCGGTGCCGGATGCCTCTTTCCCCGCCGTCGAAATCTGCTCTGACAGATCTGCCGCCGGGATCACCCGTTCCGCCATGGTGACGTTGTAGTTTGGCGGGTAGATGATCTTCAGCAGATCGCCTGACACGGGGTCAGAATTAACGACCTCGGCCACGTCGTTGATAAGACGGATGATTTCCTTTGCAACCGCATAGCCTGGCGCGGCCTTCCCACCGAAAACCTTCACCCGCGGGACCCATCCCGCCTTGGGGTTCGACCGCACCTTGTGCCAGTGCGCTATGGTTTCCAGGATGTTCAGCAACTGCCGTTTGTATTCATGAATCCGCTTGATCTGCACGTCGAACAGCGCATCGGGCGACACCGAAATCCCCATCTCGCGCCCGATCCAGTTCGACAGCACCACCTTGTTTTCGCGTTTTGCCGCAGCAAACCCCTGGCGGAAACCCTTGTCCGCAATATGCGGTTCCAGCGCGCGCAAGTGGTCGAGGTCTGCTTCCCAGCCCGCACCGATTGTCTCGGTAATAAGCGAGGACAGTGGTCGGTTCGCCATGCGCAGCCAACGGCGTGGCGTCACGCCGTTGGTCTGGTTGATGATCCGTCCGGGATGCAGGCCGTTCAGTTCCGGGAACAGGTTCTTCTTCACCAGATCCGAATGCAGCGCTGAGACGCCATTCACCTTGTGGCTCATGATGAAGGCGAGTTCGCCCATCCGCACTTCCTGGTGCTTGACGATGCCCACATAGTGCGGCCGGTTCGGATAGGCGCGGCGGTGCCAGCTGTCGATCCTCTCGACGATCTGCATGTGGCGTGGCAGCACATTCCCGAACGTGAAAGTGGCCCATCTTTCAAGGGCTTCCGGCAACAAGGTATGGTTGGTATAGCCCAGACAGGCCCGCGCGATGGTCAGGGCCTCATCGAAGGGCAGTCCATGTTCGTCCGACAGAAGGCGGATCAGTTCCGGGCCTGCTATCGCCGGGTGGGTGTCGTTCATCTGGATCGCGACGTGCCGCGGCAGGGCGCGGAGGTCCGCATGGTTGGACAGATAGCGCCGCAGGATGTCCTGCAGGGCGGCCGAAGTCAGGAAGAACTCCTGCTTCAGCCGCAACTCCTTGCCCTGGTAGGTGGTGTCATCCGGGTAGAGCACGCGCGACAGGGTCCGCGCCAGCGTCTCCGGTTCTGCTGCAGCCGTGTAGTCCCCACGGTTGAAGCGTTCGAGGTCGAAGTTCGTCGTCCCCTTCGCCCCCCAGAGCCGCAGGGTATTTGCCCATTTTCCCTGCCAGCCGATGACGGGGGTATCGTAGGCCTCGGCGGTCACCGTCTCCTGCTGATACCAGACGTCCTTTCCATCGCGGCTTTCGACATGACCCTTGAAACCCACGGTGTAGGCGCTTTCGGGTCGCGCAAATTCCCACGGATGCGCCTGTGCAAGCCAATTTTCCGGCGTTTCGATCTGGCGGCCGTGATCGAAGTGCTGGCGGAAGAGGCCATGCTCATACCGGATCCCGTAGCCATAGGCAGGGCAGCCCAGCGTTGCCATCGATTCCATGAAGCAGGCCGCCAGCCGCCCCAAGCCGCCATTCCCAAGCGCCGCGTCGGGTTCGTCGTCGATCACGGCACGCAAATCGACGCCCACGGCAGCCATCGCCTCGTTGGCCGCATCATAGAGCCCGAGGTTGATCGTCGCGTCCTCAAGGATCCGACCGATCAAGAACTCCATCGACAGATAGTAGACGCGCTTCTTGTCTTCGGCCCAGGTCCGTCGGGTAGACGCGAACCACGGCTCGACGATCTGGTCGCGGATCGCGTGGCTTAGCGCCATGCGCCAGTCATGGACAGACGCATGCGGGGCGTCCTTGCCCACCGTGAAGGTCAGATGGCGCAGGATGTCGGCCTGCAGAAGGTTCGGGGTCACACTGAGGTCGGTCACGGGCTTATCCAGCAAGGTCTACTCCTGAGGAAGCCTAAGCGCCGCAGGACGGCGGTCAAGCAAGCTTTCGGGGGCTTGCGGTCAAAACGACCTGTTACCGCAAACATTAAGTCCATTTAGTTGATTTAAAGCGGTTTGGAAATCCGATTCGGCGAAATTCGCGGAAGATCGGCAGCGATGTCGCACTTCCCGCACAAGCCCTTGACGCGGCGACAAAGCTGAGACCCAATCGCCGGTGAAGAGGACAGGCCCATGACCACACTTTCCGTTCCCGACATGAGCTGCGGCCACTGCAAGGCCACGGTCGAATCCGCGCTTGGCACCGTGCCGCAGGTCAGCGAGGTCAAGGTCGACCTTGGAACCCGCAAGGTCGAAGTGATCGGCACGGCCCCCGCCGCCGCGCGGTTGAAGGCGCTGGACGATGCAGGCTACCCTGCGACCGTCGACTAAAGACTCGGGCCCGGTTCTATCCGGCTGACATCACTGAACCGCGACAGGCGAAAGCGGCTGAGGTCGTGGCCCACGGGTCGGCCCATCACCAGATCCGCTACGACGCGCCCCATGCCCGGCCCGATCCCGAAGCCGTGCCCGCTCATCCCGGTGGCGATGGTCAGGCCGGGGATCGGGGCGTGGTCGACGATGGGCACCACATCCGGCAGGCTGTCGATCATGCCGGCCCAGGCGGTCTTCAGCTTCGGTCGGCCCAGCGAGGGGAAGGCCCTGGCGAAATTTTCCTGCACCTCGCCCAGGGTCTGCATGTTCGGCGCAGGGTTCAGGATGCGCCGCCGCTCAAAGGGGCTGGGCGCATCCATCGACCAGCGGCGCGGGGTGCCCCAGGCGTCCGGGAAGCCTTTCGGGGCCGCCAGACGGAAATTGGTCGACCGGAAATCCTTTTTCAGAACGGGCAGATAGACACCGAAACTGCGGAAAGCATCGCGCCCGATGAAGAAGTCGTGTCGCGCGCCAGGGGCAATCGAATAGCCCCCGTCCGCACGCCGCCGGAAGGCGAAGTCATCGTCCGCCGCATTGCCCGGAAATATCTCCGGCATCGGTTCGGTTGCCGCCACCGAAGCCAGAACCGACAGCTGCGGGATGCTGATCCCGTGCGCACCGAGGAACAGCCGCGACCAGGCCCCTGCCGCCACGACGACATGGTCGCAGGCGATGCGCCCTGCCTCGGTCACCACCCCCGCGACCCGGCCCGCCGCCAGGTCCAGCCCCCGCACCGCGCAGGCCTCGCGGATCACAACGCCCTTCTCCTCAGCCACCGCCGCCAAAGCCGGGACCGCCACCCAGGGCTCGGCGCGTGCGTCCGAGGCGGTCCAAAGCGCGCCTTTCCACGGCGCGGCGGCCCCCTTCAGCATTGCCATAGTCTCACCGGCGGTCAGCAGCCGCGTATCAAGCTGGTGCGCGCGGGAATGCTCTGTCCAGGCCTCGAAGCCCTCGATCTCACGCTCGGTTTTCGCCAAGTACAGCACACCGGTCTGCTTGAAGCCCAGCCCTTCGCCCATCTCGGCCGCGAGGCGCTTCCAGATCGACAGGCTTTCGACCATGATCGGCAATTCGCCCGGGTCCCTGCCCTGCTGGCGCACCCAGCCCCAGTTCCGCCCCGATTGCTCCCCGGCGATGTGCCCCTTCTCGCAGACGACAACCGAAAGGCCCTTCTCGCGAAGGAACCACGCCGTCATCACCCCGATGACGCCCCCGCCCACCACAACAACATCCGCGCGCGGCGGCAACGCCCCGGCAAAGCGGACCGGAGAGGTCTCCGAAATCGGGAAGCTCATGCGCAACGCTCCAGCAGCCGATCCATGAAGCGGTGGCCCGCCTGGAACTCGGACACCTCCAGATACTCGTCCGCCTGATGCGCCTGGGCGATGTCGCCCGGTCCGATCACCACTGCCGAGTAGCCCGCATCCTGGAACTGCCCGGCTTCCGTGCCATAGGAGACCACGCCGGTTGCATTGTCCCCGGTCAAGGCCCGCGCCAAGGCGTCGGCCGCCCCGTCCACCTCGGGCCGCAGGGGGGACACGTCGAAGAACTTGTTCAGATGAACGCCCGCCTCGGGGCGCTTCGCCTTCAGCGCCCTGTCCAAAGCCATTGCCGCCTCGCGGAACGCCCCGGCATGAGCCTCGATGTTGTCGTCAGGCACGCAGCGCATCTCGACCGCGAACCGGCAGTCCCCTGCCGTGATGTTGTCCGCTGTCCCGCCATGGATCCGCCCCACATGCAGCGTCGTGAACGGCGGATGGAACCGTGCGCCGATAGCGCCCGGCGCCTTCGCCTGGATCGCATCATTGTGGTCGTTGACCCACTGGATCAGCCGCGCCGCCTCCATCACCGCCGAAACGCCCTCGGGCAACAGCGAGGAATGCACTTCATACCCCTTCACATGCACCGCATAGCCGGTGCCCCCCTTGTGCCCGGTGATGACCTTCATCCGCGAGGGTTCGCCGATCAGCGCGATCTCACCCTTCGGCACCACCTCCTGCATCGTGCGGATCATTGGCGGGGCGCCTGTGCAACCCACCTCCTCGTCGTAGGACAGCGCCAGTTGCAACGGCCGTGCCACGCCCCGCGACTGGGCCTCGACCACAGCCCAGACTGCCAGCGCCACATAGCCCTTCATGTCACAGGTCCCGCGCCCGTAAAGGCGACCGTCGCGTTCAACCACTGTCCAGGGGTCCGAAGTCCAGTCCTGCCCGTCCACCGGCACCACGTCGGAATGGCCTGACAGGACCACCGCGCCTTCCACCCACGGGCCCGCATGGGCAATCAGCGCCGCCTTCTGCCGGTCCTCGTTCCAGTGCCGGAAGCACTTCACCCCCTGCCCCGTCAGATAACCCTCAAGCCAGTCGACGAGCTCTAGGTTCGATTCGCGGCTGACCGTCGGAAATTTGACCAACTGATCCAGAATCTGACGCGGCGTCAGCACGGCCATCGCGATTTCCCTTGCCATGACTACATTTGGTAGCCAGCCTGTCTTCGGGTCCAGGCCAAGTCAATATCTGGCAAAGTGACGTAAGGTTCGGTCATTCTGCCTGATGAACAGTCTGGAATCGCGCGCCAAATCGGGATTGATAGAAGACCGAGAATCGGAAAGAGTTGACGACAAGGCAGCAACCACAAGCTGCACAGCTGAAAAAACAGCTAACAATAACAAGACCTAAGAATGTCGCGGGGAGTACTGAATGGCCGAACCGGCCGCGTCTGTCCTTGAAGTCAGGGACCTAAAGACCGTTTTCCGCACCCGTGGCGGCGAAATTCATGCCGTGAACGATGTCAGCTTCCATCTTCGGAAGGGTGAGCTGCTGGGTGTGGTCGGAGAAAGTGGCTCGGGCAAGTCGGTCACGATGATGTCGCTGCTGCGGCTTTTGCCGATGCCGCCTGCCGAAGTTCGCGGCGGTCAGGCGTTTCTGAACGGGCGCGATCTGATTTCGATGAGCGATGAGGAGTTGCGGTCGGTCCGTGGGGCCAAGGTCGGATTCGTGTTCCAGGACCCGATGACCTCGCTCAACCCGGTCTTCACCCTGGGCAACCAGATCATGGAGCCGCTCATCAAGCACATGAAGATGTCGAAAGCCCAGGCCGAAGCCAGGGCCGTCGAGCTTCTGGAACTGGTCGGCATTCCGGATGCGAGGCGTCGGCTCTATCAGTACCCGCACCAGTTTTCCGGAGGGATGCGCCAGCGTGTGATGATCGCCATTGCCCTGGCCTGCGACCCTGATGTGCTGATCGCAGACGAGCCGACGACAGCGCTTGATGTGACGATCCAGGCCCAGATTCTGGAACTGGTGCGCGAGCTGCGTCAGAAACTGGGGATGGCGATCATCTGGATCACGCACGACCTTGGCGTCATCGCAGGCATCGCAGACAGGGTGATGGTTATGTATGGCGGGCAGATCGTCGAACAGGCCCCCGTGCGCGAGCTTTTCGCGAACCCGCAGCACCCGTATACCCGGGCGCTTCTCCAGACGATCCCCCGCATTTCCGGTCCCCGGGATGCGCGGCTCAAGGTGATCGAGGGCCAGCCTCCGATCCTGTCAGGCCCACTGACCGCCTGCCCGTTCCGCGCGCGGTGTGAGTTCCGCCACGACACCTGCGACCAGCTGAACCCGGCCCGCCGGCCCATCGACGGGCTGCCGCTTGGCAAGGGGCATGATGTCGCCTGCCATTGGCATGCCCCGGCAAGCGCGGAGGTCGCCCATGCTTGACGCGGGCGCACCGCCGCTTGTGCAGGTCGAAGACCTGAAGATGCACTTCCCGATATACACCGGGATCTTCCGCAAGCACACCGGCGACGTGAAGGCGGTGGACGGGGTGTCATTCGATATCACGGCCGGGCAGACCCTGGGCCTTGTCGGCGAATCCGGCTGCGGCAAGTCTACCGTAGGCAGGGCCATGCTGCGGCTTTATGAACCCACCGCTGGCCGCGTCATCATCGACGGCGACGATGTGGCGAAACTCGCACCCGAGGCTCTGCGCCGGAAACGTCCGACGATGCAGATGGTCTTTCAGGATCCGCAGGCCAGCCTCAATCCCCGAATGACGCTTGCCGACATCGTCTCCGAACCCCTGGACGAACACACCGACTGGACCCGCGACAGGAAGCTGGAGCGCGTCTACGAACTGATGGACCAGGTCGGTCTCAACCGCCGCTTCGTGAACCGCTTCCCGCATGAATTCTCGGGCGGCCAGCGCCAGCGGATCGGCATCGCCCGTGCGTTGGCCCTGAAGCCCCGCTTCATCGTTTGCGACGAACCCATTGCGGCGCTGGACGTCTCGATCCAGGCGCAGGTCGTCAACCTGCTGGAGGACCTGCAGGAAAAGCTGGGCCTGACCTATCTTTTCATCAGCCACGACCTGTCGATGGTCCGCCATCTGGCGCAGCGGGTGGCCGTGATGTACCTGGGTCGGATCGCGGAACTGTCCCCGTCGCGCGACCTCTATGCGCGCCCCCTTCATCCCTATGCCGAGGCCCTGCTGTCCGCCGTGAACGAGCCTGACCCGGAGCTCGCCGCGCGGCGCAACCGGATCATCCTCAAGGGTGACGTGCCCTCGCCGGCCAATCCGCCGAAAGGCTGCAACTTCTGCACCCGCTGCCCGAAGGTGATGGACATCTGTCGCAACGTGAAGCCGTCGCTTGCAGAAGTCGAGCCGGGCCGCCTGGTCGCCTGCCATCTATACACACCTGCCGCCGGATCAACCGGCGGATCCGAGGCCAACGAGCGTAACCAACAAGGAGAGACCCGATGAAACTGAGAGCAGCCCTTATGGGCGCTGTGGCCGTGATGGGGCTAGCCCCGGCGGCCTTTGCCGAGCGCGGCACCGATGGTGAGGTGAAGCTCACCTTCCCGCAGGCCGTGTCGATCATGAACCCCTACCTGTCGGGCGGGACCAAGGACATTCTGGCCGCGGCGATGGTGGTGGAGCCCCTGGCCGTTGTCGATCCGGACGGCGTGCTCGTCCCGCGCCTCGCGGTCGAGATCCCGACGATGGAAAACGGTGGCGTGTCCGCTGACATGATGTCGATCACCTGGAAGCTGCAGCCTGGCCTTCTTTGGTCGGACGGCACCCCGGTCACCGCCGATGACGCTGTCTTCACCTGGCAGTACTGCACCCACCCCGAAGGCGGCTGCAGCCAGGCGACCAAGTATGAAGGTGTCGCCTCGGTCGAGGCGGTCGACGCTTCCACCATCAAGGTGAACTTCGCAGCGCCGAAGCCCAATCCCTACACCGCCTTCGTCAGCGGCCTGTCGCCGATCCTGCAGAAGAAGCAGTTCGAGGCCTGCCTCGGCGCTGCGGCTCCGACCTGCACCGATGCCAACAACATGCCGATCGGGACCGGTCCGTTCATGGTGACCGGCTTCACCGTCAACGACACCGTCTCGATGACGGCAAACCCGAACTACCGTGACCCGGCCAAGCCCGCCTTTGCCACGGCCGTTATCAAGGGCGGCGGTGATGCCGAAGGCTCGGCCCGCGCGGTGATGGAGACCGGCGAATTCGACTACGCCTGGAACACCCAGATCCCGCCGGACAGCCAGGCCGCGATGGCTGCCGCCGGCAAGGGTCAGTTCGTCGTCGCATTCGGCACGCTGGTCGAGCGTCTCGAGATGAACACGACCGACCCCTCGCCGTCACTGCCCGAAGGCGAGCGTTCGACCGCCAAGCATCCCCACCCGATCCTGTCGGACATCAAGGTGCGCACCGCGCTGTCCAAGGCCATCGACCGCACGATCCTGGTCGAGGTCGGCTATGGCGAAGGCGGTCGGCCGACCTGCAACGTGATCCCCGGACCGGAAGCTTGGGCATCGGACAACCAGGGCTGCATCGCGCAGGACATGGAAGGCGCGAAAGCGCTGCTTGATGAGGCAGGCTGGACCGACAGCGACGGCGATGGCATCCGCGACAAGGACGGCAAGAAGCTGTCGATCCTGTATCAATCGACCGTCAACCCGATCCGCCAGGACTTCCAGGCGCTGATCAAGGACTGGTGGACCGAACTGGGTGTCGAGGTCGAGCTGAAAGCCATCGATCCGGGCGTCTTCTTCGGCGGTGACCCGGGCTCGCCCGACACTTTCCAGAAGTTCTATGCCGACGTCGAGATGTATGCCAACAACTCTGACAACCCGGACCCGGAGACCTATCTGGGCCAGTACCAGTGCAAGAACGCGCCGACCCCGGAAACCCAGTGGCAGGGCGAGAACATCAACCGCTTCTGCGACCCGGCCTATGACGCGCTGCATGCCGAACTGACCCAGACCACCGATCTGGCCAAGCGGCAGGAGATCGCCAAGAAGCTGAACGACATGGTGACGAAGGACTCCATGATCGTGGTCCCGCTGGTGCACCGCGGAACGCTCTCGGCACATTCCAACACCCTTGGCGGCGTGCAGATCAACGCCTGGGACATGGAAACCTGGAACGTCGCGGACTGGTTCCGCGTCAAGTGACCTGACCTTGCGGGGCCGGAGCGATCCGGCCCCGCACCTTCCTTCGCACCCCCGATCCAAGGCGCGCCGCGCATGCTTACCTTTACGCTTCGCAGGTTACTGCTGGCCATACCGACCCTGTTGGTCATCTCTCTGGTGATCTTCCTTCTGGTCGATCTGGCTCCCGGCTCGCCTATGTCCGAAATTCCGCTGACCGTGCCACCGGACGTCCGCCAGAAGATGATTGAAGCGCTCGGCGCCGATCAGCCGGTCTTCGTTCGGTATTTCCTTTGGCTGCGGCAGTTCTTCTGGGTGGAGCCTGCGGCCCTGATCGACAGCTGGTTCGGCACGACCTGGGCGGAAGGCGAACAGCGCATCCTGTCATGGCAGTCGCGCAGCCCCGTCTTCACCATCATCGGCCAGCGCCTGCCTCAGACCATGACTGTCATCGGCACCGCCTATCTGGTCGGCATCCTGATCGCCGTGCCCATCGGCATCTATTCCGCCTACCGCCAGTATTCGGTCTTCGACCAGGCGGGCACGCTGTTTGCGATGATCGGCTTTTCGGTGCCGACCTTCTTCTCCGGCACCCTGTTCATCATAATCTTCGCCGTCTGGCTGGGCTGGTTCCCGACGAAGTACGACACGCAGCTTGTGGTCAATGACTGGGAAAGCTTCGTCAAGCAGATCAAGCAGATGGCCCTGCCGGTCATGACGCTTGGCCTGGCCAATGCCGCCGCGATCAGCCGGTACATGCGGTCTTCGATGCTGGACAACATGGGCATGGACTATGTCCGCACCGCCCGCGCCAAGGGGATGTCGGAACGCACTGTCGTCCTGAAGCACGTCCTGCGCAACTCGCTTATCCCGGTCGTCACGGTGATTGCCCTGGGCATCCCTGCCATCTTCGGCGGCGCCATCATCACCGAGAACCTGTTCGGCGTTAACGGCATCGGCGCGGCCCTGATCGGCGCGATCCACGCCAACGACATCCCGATGGTCCAGACGCTGGCCTTCATCTTTGCGGTGCTGATCGTCCTTTTCAACCTGATCGCCGACATCCTTTACGGCCTTCTTGACCCCCGGATCCGCTATGACTGACGCAAGCGCGGCGCAGCCGAAACCCTCCAGCCAGCTTCGCGACGTCTGGAGCCAGTTCCGCACCCACAAGGGCGCACTGTTCGGGCTAATCACGCTGGGCTTCCTGATCGTCGCCGTCCTGATCGGCCCCTATCTGTGGATCCCAGAGAAGCTGTCGGTAGCCGAGGCAATCAAGCTGAAGAACCAGGGGCCGTCTTTGCGCTTTCCGCTTGGCACTGACCAGCTTGGGCGCGACATGCTGGCCCGGATGCTGCTTGCGGGCCGGGTGTCGCTTGCCGTGGGCCTTGTGGCAATGGTCATCGCCATCGTCTTCGGGACCTTCATAGGGATCCTCGCGGGCTATTTCCGTCGTCTTGACGGGCCGCTGATGCGGCTGACCGACATGTTCCTGGCCCTGCCGCTGATCCCGCTGCTTCTGGTCATGGTGATGCTGTTCCGCGACCGGATTGCCGGGATCATCGGGCCGGAACTCGGGGCCTTCACGCTGATCGTCTTTGCCATCGGGATCACCTCCTGGATGGCCACGGCACGGATTGTGCGGGGCGAAGTACTGACGCTGAAGGAACGCGAGTATGTGCTTGCTGCCCGCTCGATCGGGGCAAAGCCCAACCGCATCATCCTGCGGCACATCCTGCCGAACGTGGTCTCGCCCGTCATGGTCGCCGCCACTTTGGGTGTGGCCGAAGCGATCATCACCGAATCCGTGCTTTCGTTCCTTGGCCTTGGGTTCCCGCCGGACTTCCCGACCTGGGGGCGGCTTCTGTTCGACGGCCTGCAGTACATGCAGGTCTACCCCGAACGCGTGGTCTGGCCGGGCCTAGCGATCTCGCTGACGGTGCTCTCGGTCAACTACATCGGCGACGGCCTCCGCGACGCACTCGACCCGCGCATCCGGGGCCGGTAAGGCTCCTCGGTGACTTCGTTCCTCGTCGCATGCGGCCCCCGACGAGGACGCCCTAGCT
The DNA here is from genome assembly GCF_005222785.1 of Rhodobacter sp. SY28-1. Classification (GTDB taxonomy): domain Bacteria; phylum Pseudomonadota; class Alphaproteobacteria; order Rhodobacterales; family Rhodobacteraceae; genus Tabrizicola. Next base: position 732,014 of record NZ_STGH01000003.1, read on the forward strand.
GATCTAATGCAACGTTTTGCGGATGCGCCGGACCATCAGCCAGACCGCCAGCACCACGACCGGCACCAGCCCAGCCAGCAACGCCCCGTGGCTGATGTGCAAGGCATGCGCGGCCGGCTCCAGGAAATAGGCAGCAAGATTGACTGCGTAATAGCTGATCGCCACCGTCGACAACCCCTCGACCGTGCGCTGCAGCCGTAACTGCAGGTCCGCCCGCTGGTCCATGCTTTCCAGAAGCTTCTGGTTCTGGGCCGAGCGTTCGACGTCCACCCGGGTCCTGAGCAGTTCCGCAGCCCGCTCCGCCCGTTCGGCCATCGCGGCCAGTCGGCTTTCCGATGATTTCACCGTTCGCATCGCCGGGTCATACCGGCGCATCATGAATTCGGCGAAAGTCTGCCGCCCCTCGATCCGCTGTTCGCGCAGGACCTCGATCCTCTGGTTGACGATGGCCTCATAGGCCGCGGTCGCCCCGAACCGGAAGGAAAACTGCACCGCAAGGCTCTCCAGTTCGGCCGAGATCGTCAGAAGATTGTGCAGTGCCACCTCTGGCGCGGGTTCTGCGTTGTCGAGGCCAGAAACCAGCGCCGACAGCTTCGGGTCCAGCGTATTCAGCCGTGCGGACAGGTCGCGCGACCGCATCAGTCCCAGCATCGACATCGCCCGATAGGTCTCGATCTCGCAAAGTCGCTGCACGATGCGACCCACCCGGCGTGTCCCCGTCCCAGGCGAGACAAAGACCGCAAAGCGCATGTGCCCTGCCGGATCGATCCGGAAATCCCCCGCTACGACCGCTGCCCCGTCCACCACCCGACTGACCGCCAGGCTTTCCGGAACAAACCAGTCGTCGATCCTCTTGAGCAATTCCTCATCATTGGCAGGCATCGTCTCGACGCGGATCAGCACCGAGGTCAGGCGCTTGCCGGGGGCCTGGGACAGCCAGTCCTCGGGCAGTACCTCGGCCTCGCTCGGATCGAACGGCCGGGCCGAGACGCCCTTGGTGAAGGCGGTATAGGTCACGAACTCGGTATGGCTTTCCCATTTGAGTTCCGCCCGCCCGATCGGGCCCTGGAAATGCGTCGCCCCGGGTTGCGGATGGGCCGAGCCATTGCGGTCCAGCAGCGCCAGCAGATGCGCAAGATCGCGGCCCCGGTCCCGGTTCTGCGCCTGAACCGGCTCCTTGATCGCGACATAGACCGCGGTCGAGGGCACTTCGAGCGACGGGAACGGCCGCGCATGCAGTTCGTTCACCGTGGCATAGCGCAGGGGATGGTCAATGATCGGCATCAATCCAAGTCCGGACACAGGCAGGTCAGTTTCGCGCATATCCAGATTTTCCGTGGAAATCCATGCTTTTATCGGCATGCAACGGAATACCAGATAGCGCACCAATCCCCTGTGCCCAACTTTATTGCGTCCAGCCCCGTAGGGAGGTCGAAGCGCCGCCGTATGACCAGATACGACGCGGGATGACCTTGCGCCGTGACACGCTTGACCCAACCGAACTTCCACAAGGATCAGATCATGCGCAGCGTTTTCCTGCTTGGCCTGTTGGCCTTCTCGGTCACCCCGGCCCTCGCCGATGTCACCGTCACCAATGATCGCGGCGGCAGTGCCGTGATCTCGCGCGACTGCGAGCGTGGCGAAGTCCAGGCGGTCTGCACGACGCAGTCCCTGCTCACTGGCCCCGAAGGCAAGACCGCGTCGAAAACCCGGATTCGGACGGCCGAGCGTGGCTTCTTCTCGACCAGCATCGAGGTGACCGGGCCCAAGGGCAACACCCGGACGCGCGACCGCAGCTTCACCCGCGGCGACTGATTTCTCAGGCCGACAGGTGCCGTGCCGGGGCTTGCCTCCCGGCATGGAATGACCAAGCTTCGGCCCAGGAACCGGCGGTGACAGGTGTGACGGCGGACGAGGATCGGCAGACTATGGCAGCACTTGCCGCCGGAGACCGGCAGGCGATGGCTGTCCTGATCCGGAGGCATGGTCCGGGATTGCGGCGCTTTCTTGCCGGGGTCCTGGACAACCCACACGAAGCCGAGGATATGGCGCAGGAGACCTTCCTGCGGGTCTGGGCCGCCGCAGCCCGCTACGACCCGACACTGGCCTCACCAGCGACCTGGGTCTACCGGATTGCCCTGCGCCTGGCGATCGACCGCAACCGTCGCACCGGCTTTCGCCGTTTTCTCGGTCTTGATGCCGCACCGGAACCGGTTGACGATCAGCCGGGCGCCGACCGGGACATCGCCGCGCGGCAAGCGCTTGCCCGGACGCATCTGGCCCTTGCAACCTTGCCGGACCGACAAAGACGAGCCTTGCTGCTGCGGGCGACCGCCGGGCTTTCGAATTCGGAAATAGCCGCCACATTGGGGATCAGTTCGGGGGCGGTGGAGCAATTGCTGGTGCGGGCACGGTCCGCGCTTCGCACCATCATGATGGGGGAGATGGAATGACACAGACAGATGACGATGCGATGGACAAGGCCCTTGCCAAGGCGCTGGGTCCCGAGGCCGAGGATGTGGCCCCGCTGTCACGCGCCGTTCTGACGCGGCTTGCAAAGCCTTCCCCCACCCGAACGTCGCAGCTTGCCGAAGTCCTCGTTCAGCCGTTTCCTGCAGCCGCCCTCTTCGTCGGCCTTCTCGGGTTGGCCGCCATCCTGGGCTATGCCGCCGGCCCCGCCGCCCCAGACGAAATCACCGCAATCGCCGAGCTGCTTGGTCTGGGGTTCTGAGATGACGACACCTGCTCCCGCCTCTCCGTCGCCGCGCCGATCCTGGGGGCGCATTGCCCTGATTTGTGCACTGGTCCTGTCACTTCTTGGCAATGCGGTGGCCGTCGGCGCCTGGATCCGGATTCGCGAGGCCCGGGCCGAGCTTCTCGGCCCCGAGGCGGCAGCGGCACGCCTGCCGGGTGAGCTGCGACAAGAGCTTCGCATTGCCCTGCGTGGCGAGATGCGCAGCCTTCGCCCCCTTCTGCGCGACGTGGTCCAGGCGCGCGAGGCCATTGTCAGCGCAGCCGGCGCGCGTCCCTATGTGCGTGGCGATGCGGAAAGGGCGATGGACGATTTTCGGGCAAGCGTCGATGCCCTGCTGACTGAAGTGCAGCGCATCTTCCTCGACCGGCTGGACGCGAAAGCGGTTGCGGGACCGTGACCAGCGTGTAGGCCTGACCCTGTCCTCTGGATCAGGCCGCTGCAGCCAGTCGACAGGGCAAGAAGTCCTCCACGCGCACCTCTGCGCCGTCGAAGGTACAGAAACTGGACGGCGGAACTTCCTCCCAACCGCCCTCCTCAGCCTCCAGCGGCTCGGACACGACCGCCCGGCCCTGTCGGGTATCGGACCAGCGGTGATACAGGGACGGCGCCGCAGCGTCGGTGGCATAGCGCACTGCATAAAGTCTTTGCCCGTCCGACAGCGCTGCGGTCATCCGGAGATGCGGAGCTGCCCCCTTCTGCCGGGCAAGCCCGATAAAGCGCGCCGCAGCCCGCTCCAACGCGCCGCGCGGGTCTTCGTTCAGCCCCTCGGCCAGGGCCACCAGAAACAGGGCCTCACTGTCCGTCGCACCCTTGCGGTGGGGATAAAGGCTTTCCGGGATCATCATGTCGGCGTCGCGGCGAAAGGCGTCATAGCCGCCGACCTGACCGTTGTGCATGAAGCTCCACCTTCCATGGGTGAAGGGATGGCAGTTGTTGCGGCTGGTGGCGGTGCCTGTACTCGCGCGGACATGGGCAAGGAACAGGTGCGACTGGACTTGTGCGGTCAGGCTGCGCAGATTCGGGTCGGACCAGGCGGGCAGCACGTCGCGGAAAAGGCCGGGTTCAGGCTTCATGCCGTACCAGGCGATACCGAAGCCGTCGGCGTTAATCGCGGTGTGGCACTGGGTGGCGCAATGCGACTGGTGGATGAGAGAATGACCGGGGCGGCTGACGATCTCCTCCAGGAAGATCGGCGCGCCGGTGTACGCGGCCCAACGGCACATCAGCGTGCCTCATTTGCGAAATGGATCATCTGCTCACGCCTTCTTTTTCGACGAAGTCTAGCAGAAATCGAACGGGCCGGGAGAGATAATCCAATCAAATCAAGGAAAACCTTACTCGATCTCCTCGACGACCATCAGGTCGCGGGCCGAAGCACCTTTCGCGTGCGCCAAGGCGGCCTGATAGGCGGCGGAATTGTAGCACTCCACCGCTTTCTCCAGGCTCGGGAAGCGGGCGACCACGTTGCGGGCGCGGTCGTTCCCTTCCAGCTGCACATATCGGCCACCGCGGGCAAGGAAGACCCCGCCATGGGCTGCGATGGCGGGACCGGCCTCCTTGGCATAGCGGCCATAGGCCTCGGCGTCGGTGACATGGACGTGGGCGATCCAGAGTGCGGTCGGCATGTCAGGCCCCCATCGCGGCTTCAGCCGCCTTGATCGCCGCATCGGCCTGGGCGATATCCGCCCCACCGGCCTGCGCCATGTCGGGGCGGCCACCGCCGCCCTTGCCGCCCATCGCCTCGGCTGCGGCCTTGACCAATGTCACCGCCGAAAGCTTCGCGGTCAGATCCTGGGTCACGCCTGCGGCCACGGCAGGCTTCGCGCCTGTGTCGGCGATCAGCAGCACCGCGCCCGAACCGAGGCGCGCCTTCATCTCGTCGATCAGCGCCGGAAGGTCCTTGCCCGAAACGCCCGAAAGCACTTGAGCAATGAACTTCACCCCGTTGATTTCCTTGGCTTCTGGGCCAGCGGCCCTTCCGCCCATAGCAACCTCGCGCCGCAGTTGCGCAACCTCGTTCGCGAGCGCCTTCCGTTCATCGAACAGCGCACGGATGCGATCCGCAAGCTCGCTCGCCGGAGCCTTGATGATCGCGGCAATGTCGTTCAGCCGCGCATCCTGCTGGCGCAAGTGGTCAAGCGCCGCCTGCCCCGTCAGTGCCTCGATCCGGCGGACGCCAGCGGAGGAAGCGCTTTCCGACAGGATCACCATCGACCCGATGTCCCCAGTGCGACCGACATGCGTGCCGCCGCAAAGCTCCAGCGAATAGGTCTTTCTGTCCGTCCCCTTGCCCGAGCCTTCCAGCGTCCCCATCGATACGACACGGACCTCTTCGCCATACTTCTCGCCAAACAAAGCCTGAGCCCCGATGGCACGGGCATCGTCGGGGGTCATGATCCGCGTCTCGACGGGCGAGTTCTGGCGGATGAAGGCGTTGACCTCCGCCTCAATCGTCTGCAGGTCCGGGGCCGAAATCGCCGCCGAATGGCTGAAGTCGAAACGCAGGCGGTCGGCTGCATTCAAAGACCCCCGCTGGGCGACGTGATCGCCGAGGGTGCGGCGGAGAGCCTCATGAAGGAGGTGCGTTGCGGAATGGTTGGCGCGGATTGCCGACCGGCGACTATGCGCAACCTCCAGCTTCGCGGGTTGCCCTTTCAGAACCGTGCCTTCCATGACCTTCGCGATGTGAATGAAGACTCCGGCGGCCTTCTTCACATCGGTCACCTCGGCCAACCCGGTCTGCGTGCGGATCAGGCCCGCATCGCCGACCTGGCCGCCGGATTCGGCGTAGAACGGGGTCTGGTTGACCACGATCTGCACGGTCTGGCCGGTCTCGGCCTGCCCCACAGTCGTGCCGTCGCGGACCAGCGCAGTAATCACACCTTCGGCCGTCTCGGTGTCGTAGCCGAGGAATTCAGTGATCCCGTGCTCCTCCGCCAGATCGAACCAGATCTTCGCATCGCCCGCCGCCCCGGTGCCCGACCATGCGGCGCGGGCCTTGGCCTTCTGTTCGGCCATCGCGGCGTCGAAGCCCTGCACGTCCACCTCGCGCCCCTTCTCGCGGAGCGCATCTTGGGTCAGGTCCAGCGGGAAGCCATAGGTGTCGTAAAGCTTGAAAGCCGCAGCACCCGGGAGTGCTGCACCCTCTGCCAAGCCGGAAAGTTCGTCGTCCAAAAGACGCAAACCCCGGTCGAGGGTCTGTTTGAACTTGGTTTCCTCGGTGCGCAGGGTCTCTTCGATCAGCGACTGGGCGCGGGAAAGCTCCGGATAGGCCCCGCCCATCTGGCGGACCAGCGCCGGGACAAGGCGGTGCATAACCGGGTCCTGCGAGCCAAGCATGTGGGCGTGGCGCATCGCGCGGCGCATGATGCGGCGGAGGACATAGCCCCGGCCTTCGTTCGAAGGCATGACACCATCCGCGATCAGGAAGGAGGTCGACCGCAGGTGGTCGGCAATCACACGGTGGTGAATTTTCCCAGGACCATCAGGGTCTTGGCTGGTGACGTTCGCGCTGGCCTCGATCAGGCTGCGCATCAGATCGGTATCGTAATTGTCGTGCTTGCCCTGCAGCAGCGCCCCGATCCGCTCCAGCCCCATTCCAGTGTCAATCGACTGCATCTCCAGGGGAACCAGCCGCCCGTCGGCGAACTGTTCGTTCTGCATGAAGACGTTGTTCCAGATCTCGATGAACCGGTCGCCGTCCTCCTCAGCCGAGCCCGGAGGGCCGCCCCAAATATGCGGGCCATGGTCGTAGAAGATCTCGGTGCAAGGGCCGCAAGGACCCGTGGGGCCCATCCGCCAGAAGTTGTCGTCGGAAGCGATGCGGATGATCCGGTCGTCGGTCAGGCCCGAGACCTTCTTCCAGATTCCCGCCGCCTCATCATCAGTATGGTAGACGGTGACGAGAAGCTTGTCCTTGGCAAGACCGAAGTCCTTCGTCAGAAGCTCCCACGCGAAGGCGATGGCCTGTTCCTTGAAATAGTCGCCGAAGGAGAAATTCCCCAGCATTTCAAAGAAGGTATGGTGCCGCGCGGTGTAGCCCACGTTGTCCAGATCGTTGTGCTTGCCCCCTGCCCGCACGCACTTCTGCGCCGTCGTTGCGCGCTTGTAGTCCCGCGTCTCGACCCCGGTGAAGAGGTTCTTGAACTGAACCATGCCCGAGTTGGTGAACATCAACGTCGGGTCGTTCCGCGGCACGAGGGGCGAACTGTCCACCACCCGGTGGTCGTTGCGGCGGAAGAAGTCGAGGAAGGTCGAGCGGATGTCGTTCAGCGAAGCCATTCTGGGGCGGTCCTTGGACAGGATGCGGGAGTTCGGTCCCCCATCTAGCCCCGCGCAAGGGGCCTGTCCACAGTCGGGCATTCTCTCACGGAAAAAAGGCGGTCAGCGCAGGACTTCAACCGCGTCGCCATTGCGGATCATCCCATCCTGTTCGATGGAACACAGGACGCCGCGCAGCCGAAGCTGCGGATGCGCCCGCACCCAGTCGAAAGCCGCCTCGCCGTGGCGCACTTTCCATTTCGCGCAGGCATCGTTCCAGACCTCGGAGACCCTGAGGAGCGAGGTGCCCACCGCCAGAAGTGTTCCGGCAGGCAGGTTCGCCTCGGTCATGTCCAGATCGCAGACAAACGTGTCACCGGGATGCACCACGCTGTCCCGGTCGCGCCAGACAAGATCCAGCACCCGGCGCGGCAGGATCGAGACCTGGATGCCCGGATGTCCGGTGCCATCGGGAAGCTTCAGCCAGGGCATGCTGCCCCAGCGCTCACCCGGAATGCCAAGCGCCCTGGTCACGGCAATCGCATCGACGAAGGTGCGTTTGCCAAAATCCGGTCGAAGGCAAAGCAACTCCACGGCGCTGCCGGTCTTTGGCGCTGAAAGCACCCCCGGCAGCGCGGCCATCAGCTCGTCATGGGTGACGTGCGAGGTCACTCGTCCAGTACATCCCCGCCGTCTTCGCCTGCCATGGTGAAGTCCAGGCCATTGGCGGCGCGGATCTTGTCCTCGATCTCCAGCGCGACAGACGGGTTCTGCTTCAGGAAGGACTTTGCGTTCTCACGCCCTTGCCCGATGCGTTCATCCTTGAAGGAATACCAGGCGCCCGACTTCTCCACGACCCCGGCCTTCACGCCGATGTCGATCAGCTCGCCGGTCTTCGAGATGCCTTCGCCGTACATGATGTCGAACTCGACCTGCTTGAAGGGCGGTGCGACCTTGTTCTTGACGACCTTGACGCGGGTGGTGTTGCCGACGACTTCCTCGCGGTCCTTGATCGCGCCGATGCGGCGGATATCCAGACGGACCGAGGCGTAGAACTTCAGCGCGTTGCCGCCGGTGGTGGTTTCCGGGTTGCCGAACATCACGCCGATCTTCTGGCGGATCTGGTTGATGAAGATCACCATGCAGTTCGAGCGGCCAATGCTGGCCGTCAGCTTCCGCATCGCCTGGGACATCAGGCGGGCCTGTGACCCCATCTGCATGTCGCCCATGTCGCCTTCGATTTCCGACTTTGGCACCAGTGCTGCGACAGAGTCGACAACGACCAGGCTGACAGCACCCGAGCGGACGAGGGTATCCACAATCTCCAGCGCCTGTTCGCCGGTGTCGGGCTGCGAGATCAGAAGCTCGTCAAGGTTCACGCCCAGCTTCTTGGCGTATTGCGGATCAAGCGCGTGTTCGGCGTCGACAAAGGCGCAAACACCACCTTTTTTCTGTTCCTCGGCAACGACATGCAGGGTCAGCGTCGTCTTGCCCGAGCTTTCGGGTCCGTAGATCTCTATGATGCGGCCCTTGGGCAGCCCGCCGATCCCGAGCGCGATGTCGAGTCCGAGCGAGCCGGTCGAGGTCGCCTCGATATCCATCGCCGGGCTGTCAGCGCCAAGCTTCATGATCGAGCCCTTGCCGAACTGCCGTTCGATCTGCGCAAGCGCCGATTCCAGAGCCTTCGCCTTGTCCATATCCCGCTTGCTCCCGAGGTCCAGAAGGTTAGCCACCGCCATGTCGTTCTCCTTATTTCATAGCCGCATCCAAGCGGCAACCAGCCTTATGTTCCCCAAGTGTTCTCGCCCTTATGCGGACAAAAGGAGAACATTTCAACCTTATTCTCGTAGTGGCAGTCTGAACGAGGTTTGGTTAAGGGATTGTTGACGGGGTTGCAGGATTAGTGACAGGTGACCGCGAAAAGCGTGACGGGAGACAGGAAATGCTGGTTTTCTTTGAGCAGAGGCTCGCATTTCTTGCCACACCCAAGACCGGATCCACGGCCATTGCGGCGGCTCTCGAATCGCTGGCGGCAGTGTCGATACAGCGGCCGCCCTTGCTGAAGCACACAACAGTGCATCGCTACCGACGATTCATCGGACCCTTCCTGGAGGCTGCTTCGAAGGACAGCTTCACGGTCGTCGCCCTGATGCGCGAGCCGACAGATTGGCTGGGGTCCTGGTACCGGTTCCGGCAGCGCGAGGAGACGGACGCCGGCAAGTCGACGCGGGGCATCAGTTTCGATGACTTCGTCCGCGCCTGGTGTCAGGACCAGAGGCCGGACTTCGCCGATGTGGGCAGCCAGGCCAAGTTCCTGCGGCCGCGGCAGGGCGAGGGAGTGGACCGACTGTTCCGCTACGAGGAGATCGGGACCTTCGTGCACTTTCTGGAAGAGCGGCTCGGCTGCGAGATCCTCCTGCCGCGCCTCAACGTCTCGCCGCCCGGCGCGACGGAGTTGTCGGCGGGGACAGCGGCCCTGTTGCGCGACTTCGCGACCGAGGATTTCGCGCTTTACCAGACGCTGGCCCCTTAGGCGCGGGGTTGCCGGGTCCGGGTTTCGGGCATGACAGGCGGCGGGAAAGCGGTTAGTTTGCTGGGCAAGGGGCGAGTGAGACCCCACGAGGCATGAAAGGGCGGACAGACATGACCGAGATGATGATGACGCGGCGCGGGCTGATGGTCGGCGCGGGGGCCTTTGCTTTGGCGGCCTGCAACAACGGGATCGGGTCGAACGGGGCGAGCCAGATCGAGGCGCGGGTTGCGGCGACCGAGAGCTTCCTGTTCTCGCAATACCCCGGCACCCGGGACCTCGCCTCGCGGGCGGCCGGGGTGCTGTACATGCCGCTGATGACCGAGGTCGGCGCCGGGTTTGGCGGGGCTTTCGGGCGCGGCGCGCTGCGGATCCAGGGGGCGACGGTGGATTACTATGCGGCCGCGAAGGGGTCGTTCGGGCTGCAGATCGGGGCGCAGCAGTATGCCCACGCCCTGTTCTTCATGACCCCGGACTCGCTGGAGAAGTTCCGCCGGTCCTCGGGCTGGGCGGTCGGGGCGGACGTTCGCTATGCGAGCCCGGAAGAAGGTGCCTCGATCGGCAAGGAGTCGACCGAGCTGAACGACGTGATCGCGCTTGTGTTCGGGCAGCAGGGGCTGATCGCGGGGGCCTCTCTGGCCGGGGTCAAGTATACGCGGATCATTCCCTGAGTTTTGTCCACGGTGGACATTTTCTGATTTTCGCGCGCAATCAAATGCTTGCGCGCGGACGTTCACCTTTCCTTAAGTCGCTTTGGCGTGAACGAGTCGGGCTGAAGCCCGACCTACTTCAGACGCCGGATCAGGCTGGAAGTGTCGTTCCGACCGCCGCCCATCAGTTGCACGTCCTTGTAGAACTGGTCGACCAAGGCCGTCACCGGCAGGCGTGCACCGATCTCGTCAGCAGTATCCAGACAGATGCCAAGGTCCTTGCGCATCCAGTCCACCGCAAAGCCGAAGTCGAAGCTGTCGGCCAGCATGGTCTTGTGCCGGTTCACCATCTGCCATGACCCGGCCGCACCCTGAGAGATGACCTCGACCACTTTTTCGCCGTCGAGACCCGCCTTCTGACCAAAAGCCAGCGCTTCGGACAGGCCCTGCATCAGGCCCGCGATGCAGATCTGGTTCATCATCTTGGCCAACTGCCCTGCCCCGCTGTCGCCGATCAGACGGCAGATGCGCGCGTAAGAGGCCATCACCGGCTCAGCCCGGGCATAATCGGCCGGATCGCCGCCACACATGATTGACAGCTGGCCATTCTCGGCCCCGGCCTGCCCGCCCGAGACCGGCGCGTCGACGAAGGCAAGGCCCGAGGACTGAGCCTGCGCGGCGAGTTTCCGGGTGATGTTGGCCGAAACCGTGGTGTGATCCACGAAGACGGCGCCGGGAGACATGGCAGAGAAAGCCCCATCAGGTCCGGTGCAGACCTGGCGCAGGTCGTCGTCGTTGCCGACGCAGGCCATCACGAATTCGGCCCCCTTGGCGGCAAGGGCCGGAGTGGCAGCTGAAGCGCCCTTGTGCCGGGCAACCCAGGCCTCGGTCTTGGCAGCGGTGCGGTTGTAGACCGTCACGTCATGCCCTTTGGCGGCAAGGTGGCCTGCCATCGGGAATCCCATGACTCCCAAGCCAAGAAATGCCACTTTCGCCATATGCGCCCCCCGCGTGTTGCCCTTGTCCGGTGCATGGACTAGGAACCGATCCGCCCCCTGCCGTCAAGGACAGCCCCCATGGACAGGCCCACATGCTGACTGCCTTTCGCTGGCTGATCCGGATCCTCACCGGACTGATCGCCCTTGGCGTCCTTGCGGCCCTGCTGGCCTACTACATCCTGTCGCGGTCGCTGGTCGATTACAGCGAGGACTTCTCTGTGGCCGGAATCTCGGCCCCGGTCGAGATCGTCCGCAACAACGACAACGTGCCGCATATCTTCGGGCGCACCGACGAAGACGTGTTCTTCGCCCTGGGTTTTGCCCATGCGCAGGACCGGTTATGGCAGATGACGATGCTGCGGCGGACGGCTCAGGGGCGGCTTTCGGAACTGTTCGGTCCGGCAACAGTGAAGGTCGACGAGCTGATGCGGCGCTATGACCTGTATGGGCTTGCGTTGCAGTCCGTGGATGCTCAGGGCGGCCAGACCCGCCGCGCATTGGAGGCCTATGCAGCCGGGGTGAACGCCTGGATCGGCGAGGTCAACAAGGGTGCGCGGGGGCGCGGCGCGCCGGAATTCTTCCTGTTCGAACCCGAGATTTCGGCCTGGGCCCCGGCGGATTCGATTGCGATATTGAAGCTGATGGCGCTGCAACTGTCCGGGTCCTTGCAGACCGAGGTCATGCGGGCACGAGTGTCGCTGCTGTTGTCGCCCGCACGCCTGGCCGACATCCTGCCCGACGACCCGAGCCAGGGTGTCGCCGCGCTGCCCGACTATGCCAGTCTGGTGCCCGGCGTGGCGCCGCTGATGGCCCCTGTCGATTTTGCCGAAGGGCCGTTCTCGCCGGTGGCCGAGCCGGGAATGTCGGGGGCGTCGAATTCCTGGGCGGCGATGCCGGGGCGATCGGCGGCGGGGGGAAGCCTTCTGGCGAACGATCCCCATCTGGGGCTGACCGCGCCGACGATCTGGTATCTCGCGCGGTTGGAGCTGCAGAGCGGCGGAGTCATCGGCGGGACGATCCCCGGGGTGCCGGTGGTGCTGGTCGGGCGGTCGGAGAAGCTCGGCTGGGGGCTGACCACGGCCTATGTCGACGATCAGGACGTGGTGATCGAGGCTGTGAACCCGGCCAATCCCGAAGAATACCAGACGCCCGAAGGCTGGGCGGAATTCGAAAGCCGCCAGTCGATCATCAAGGTCAAGGATGCCGACCCGGTGACCCTGACCCTGCGCTGGTCGCGGAACGGCCCGATCCTGCCGGGAGGGCATTACGACCTCGGCTCGATCACACCTGCGGGCCATGTGGCGGCGATCAGCTGGACCGCGCTGTCGGGGGCCGACACTTCGATCAGCGGGGCGATGGCGTTGATGCGGTCGAAGGATATTCCAGAGGCGCTGGAGGCAGGCAAGCTGGTGATGGCGCCGGCGCAGAACGTGATGCTGGCGGATGAGACCGGGATTGCGATGCAGGTCATGGGGGCGCTGCCTGCGCGGGACCCGGAGCATCCGTCGCAGGGGCGGCTTCCGGCGCTGGGGTCGGACCCCGCTGTCGGGTTCCGGGGGGTGCTGCCCTATGCCGACAACCCGAGCTTTCGCAACCCGACCTCGGGCCTTCTGGGCAACACCAACAACAAGACGGTGGACCGGCCCTTCCCTCGCCACGTCAGTTTCGACTGGGGCGACACGCAGCGGATCCAGCGCTGGCTGACGCTGATGCAGGCGCGCGAGGTGCATACGCGGGAAAGCTTCATCGAGGCGCAGCTGGATACGGTGAACCCGACGGCACGGTCCTTGTTGCCGCTGATCGGGGCGGATCTGTGGTTCACCGGCGAAGCGGCGCCCGAGGGCACGCCGGAACGGCTGCGACAGCGAGCCCTGGTCTTGCTGGCGGAATGGAACGGCGAGATGAACGAGCATCTGCCGGAGCCGCTAATCGCCGAGGCCTGGATGCGGGCGCTGATGGACCGGCTGATCCGGGACGAGCTGGGGGCGATGGCGGACAGCTTCACCCATTTCTCGCCGGTGTTCATCGAGCGGGTCTATCGCAACGTCGGCGGGGCGAGCGTGTGGTGCGACGTGATCCAGTCGGCGGCGGTGGAAAGCTGCACCGATGTGTCGCGGCAGGCGCTGGATGAGGCGCTGCTGCAGCTGACCGAGCGCTACGGGCCGAACCTGGAAAGCTGGCGCTGGGGGGACGCGCATCAGGCGACGCATGACCATCTGGTGCTGGGCGAGGTGCCGTTCCTGCGGTATTTCGTGAACATCCGGCAGTCGACGTCCGGCGGGGACGACACGCTGATGCGGGGGGTGACGCGGGGTGAGGGGCCGGAGCCCTATCAGAACGTGCACTCGGCCGGGTATCGGGGGGTCTACGATTTCGCGGACCCGGATTCGTCGGTGTTCATCACGGCGACGGGGCAGTCGGGACATCCCTTGAGCCGCCACTATGACGACCTGGGCGAGCTGTGGCGGAGGGGAGAATACATCCCGATGTCGCTGGACCCGGAGCTGGCGCGGGCGGCAGCGGCGGGGGTGATGGTGCTGACGCCGGAGGAGTAGTGTCCACGGTGGACCGGCCGTCCGTATCATTGTTCTTCAATGGGTTGGCCGCGGACGGTAACGATTTGGCAAGAAATGCCCGCGGTCAGAGGTCGCGGTAGCGCCTTTCCTGGCGCAGGGTCCAGCGGACGGTGAGGTGCCAGCCGTCATCCGCCTCGACCTCGTGCTGGACGATGTTCTGGTCGTGCAGCCAGGCGCGGCGGCGGCCATCGGCGAAGGGGACAGTCAACGTGGCCTCGGACCGGTCCGCATCGAGGGTGGTGGAGATGAGGGCGAGGAGCCTCTCCACCCCCTCCCCGGTCAGGGCGGAGACCGGCAGCACCATCGGTCGCTGCGCCGCTTGCGCGGTCAGGGCCTCGCGCTGGGAGGCGTCGACGAGGTCGAGCTTGTTCCAGACCTCAATCTGGGGGGTGTCCTCGCCCACGCCGAGGGAGGCAAGGATGTCGGACACGTCGGCGGCCTGTTCCACGGTTTCGGGGTGGCTGATGTCGCGGACATGGAGGATGAGGTCGGCAGAAAGCACCTCTTCCAGCGTGGCGCGGAAGGCGGCGACAAGCTGGGTGGGCAGGTCCGAGATGAAGCCCACGGTGTCGGAGAGGATCATCTTGGCACCGGAAGGGAGCGTCACGCCGCGCATGGTCGGGTCGAGCGTGGCGAAGAGCATGTCCTTGGCCAGGACCTCGGCCCCGGTGATGCGGTTGAAGAGCGTGGACTTGCCGGCGTTGGTGTAGCCCACAAGGGCCACGATCGGGAACGGCACCTTGGCGCGGGCGGCGCGATGCAGTTCGCGCGTCTTGACCACCTGGTCGAGCTGACGCTTCAGCTTGACCACCTGGTCGTCGATGGCGCGGCGGTCGCTTTCGATCTGGGTTTCGCCCGGGCCGCCGACAAAGCCGAAGCCGCCGCGCTGGCGTTCGAGGTGGGTCCAGGCGCGGACAAGGCGGGTGCGCTGGTAGGAGAGCGCCGCGAGTTCGACCTGCAGCACACCTTCACGGGTGCGGGCGCGGTCGGCGAAGATCTCCAGGATGAGGGAGGTCCGGTCGAGAAGTTTGACGCCCCATTCCTTTTCCAGATTGCGCTGCTGGACCGGAGAAACGGTGCCGTCGATCAGGACAAGGTCGATCTTCTGGTCGAGAAAAAGTTGCTTCAGTTCAGCCACCTTGCCCGACCCGAGCAGGGTTGCGGGCGTCACGCGGGACAGGCGCACGACTTCGGAGCCCTGCACGTCAAGCTCGGGCAACGCCGCTGCGAGCGAGACAGCCTCGGCAAGGCCATGTTCGGGCAGGCGCCGGGCATTGGCGGATTTCAGGGCCGGGTGCAGGACATAGGCGCGCGTTGCAGCTGCGGCGGTATCACGCAGGCGCTGGCCTTCCCTTTTGGCGAGAAGATCGTCGTCGTCCTGGGGCGGTCGGGAGATCAGTCTTCCCCTTCGTAGAGGCTGATCGGCGCGCCCGGCATGATCGTCGAAATGGCATGCTTGTAGACGAGCTGCGATTGTCCATCCCGGCGCAGAAGCACGCAGAAATTGTCAAACCAGGTGATCACGCCCTGCAGCTTGACACCGTTGATGAGGAAGATCGTCACCGGAACCTTGGCTTTTCGGACGTGGTTCAGAAAGGCGTCCTGCAGGTTTTGCTTGTCAGCGGCCATCGTTGTTGTGCCTTGTTTTTCTATCGCTTCACTGTCGCGTCGTGGTCGTTTGTCGTTGAGCCCTGTCTTACCGCCTAACACGGTAAATCGAGTATGTCGTGGCCGCGCGGGAGTTTCCAGCGCAAAAATCAGGCTGTTATGCGACGGACCGAGCGCCGGGAAAACCTAGCGGCGGCCTTGTCCCGGCAGGATCAGGGCGAGAAGCGCCAGGGTCTCGAGCCGCCCGACCACCATGGCGATGCCAAGGATCAGTTTCACCGGATCGGTCAGGGTTGCATAGTCCACCGGCTGGGGTGCGGCGATCTGGGCCAACTGGCCGGTGGTGGTCAGGCTGGCAATGGCAAGGACCATGGCGGGCTCGAACTCCATCCCGACCAACAGCAGGAAGGCCATCACGACTGCAATCGAGATGGCGAACATCATGAAGAAGACCCAGGCGAGTTGTGCGCCTTCGCGGCGCATCCGTCGCGCTTCGGCCCCACCGCGCCCGATGGAGTTGGGATGGATGATCTTCTCAAGCTCGCGTTCCCCCTGCCGCAAGAGGGCATGCACGCGCAGAAGCTTGACCCCGCCCGCGGTGGTCGCGGTGCCGCCCCCAAGGATCGCAAGGCCCAGAAGCACGAGGCCGGAGGTGCCGATCCCGGACCAGTCGGCCGCGGTTTGCCAGTCTGACGAGACATAGCCGGTGGTGGTCAGGAACGAGGCGGAGGTGAAGAGGATGCCCCAGAGAGAATTCAGGGCGTCCGCCTCGGTCAGGGCGCCGGTCTCGCTTACGACGTACCAGTGGCGGAAGAAGAGAAGCAGGGTCACCGAGACGAGGAGGAGGGCAGCCAGCCGAAGCTCGGGGTCCTGCAGGAGCGGGCGGCGGTTTTCGGCAAGGCGGATTCCGGGAAGGGCGCGGCGGGTGATGGCGAAGATCAGGAAGAAGAAGACCGCCGCTTCACCGGCGAGGCCCGCCCCGGACGCCTGAAACGGAAGCTGGCCGGTGATGCCCGAAGTGGACAGCGTGCCCATCGCGTGGATCAGCGCGGTGATGCCGGATTCTCCGAGAACCAGAAGCACGCCCCAGAGCAGGAGGGTCAGCGCGGTGTAGACCGGGAACAACGTCAGGGCAAAGCGGGAGAGGCGTTGCGCGGGATCGGCAGTGCGGGTGACCTGCGCGGTGCCGACGGTGCCCCGGCCCGGGACACGGCCGGAAATGACTTCGTTGCCGCCAAGATTGAGGGGGGCAAGGATGGCGTAGGCGGCGAGCAGGACCAGGAAGCCGCCGAACCAGCCCACCGTGGCGCGCCAGAGATGGACGGAATCCGCCAGCCGGTCGGGCTGGTAGACGCTGGCGCCGGTCGTGGTGAAGGCGGACATCATCTCGAACCAGGCGTTGATCAGCGTGGTGTCGGGCAGCGCTTCGGCCAGGGGAAGGGCAAGGGCGAAGGGCAGGACGACATAGGCCAGGACAAGGGCGGCAAGGTGGCTGCGGGCGGGATCGCGCGGGCTGTAGGCGGCGGTGGCAATCCCCAGCATCACGGTGATGACCAGAAGGATGAGCGCGGAATAAAGGAAATCGCGGGCGTGTTCGTGGTCGTTCGCCCCAAGGGCAAAGAGCGCTGGTACAAGGGCGATAAGACCGCTGAAGCCCAGGAGGACCACCAGAAGCGGCAGTTCTGCCAGCCGGGTCACCATCAGAAGAAGTCGATGGAGACTTGCAGGAGGCGTTCGACCTCGGGCACGTCCTTGGCCATGGCGAAAAGCGCGATGACGTCGCCGGCTTCGATCCGAAGGTCTCCGGTGGGCTTCAAGACCTTGTCGCCCTTCATGACGGCGCCGACGAGGACGCCCTCGGGAAACTCGATGTCGCGGACCAGGCGGCCGGAGAGGGGTGAGGTGGAGAGGACCTGCGCCTCGATCATCTCGGCCTCGGCATCGCCGATGGAGTAGACCGCGCGGACCCTTCCGTGGCGGATGTGGCGGAGGATCGAGGAAACGGTGGTGGCGCGCGGGTTGATGTAGGCGTCGATGTCGAGCGGCGCCATCAGGGGGGCAAGGGTCGGGTCGTTGACCAAGGCGATGGTCATTGGGCAGCCGGCCTGCTTGGCG
Organism: Rhodobacter sp. SY28-1; assembly: GCF_005222785.1. Taxonomy (GTDB): domain Bacteria; phylum Pseudomonadota; class Alphaproteobacteria; order Rhodobacterales; family Rhodobacteraceae; genus Tabrizicola. The sequence continues at coordinate 749,506 of NZ_STGH01000003.1, forward strand.
CGGACCGCGACGAGGAGGTTGGTCTTGTCGTCGTCGGTGACCGCAAGGATCGCGTCAGCGCGGTCGATCGAGGCTTCCATCAGAAGGTCAATGTCCATCCCGTCGCCGTTCAGGACGATTGTACGTTCGAGCGAGTCGGCGGCAATTTCGGCAGTGGCGCGGTTCTTTTCAATGATCTTGGCGCGGATCCGGTCGGTTCGGGTTTCGAGCGCACGGGCGACGGCAAGGCCGACGTTGCCGCCACCGACGATGACGACGCGTTCCTGCTTTTTCGTCTTCTTGCCAAAGATTTCCAGGGCGCGGTTCACGTCCTCGAAATGGGTGAAGACGTAGATCTGGTCTTCGGCATAAAGCTGGTCGCCGGGGTCGGGGGCGAAGAGGCGATCCTCGCGGCGGATGCCGACGACGATGGCGCGGAGGGTGGAGAACAGCTCGTTCAGCTGGCGGAGGGGGGTGTTCAGGACCGGGCAGTCTTCGGTCAGCTGGATGCCGAGAAGCTGGGCGCGGCCGTTCATGAAGCTTTCGGTGTCGAAGGTCGCAGGCGCGGCAAGGCGCTGGAGCGCGGCCTCGGCAACCTCGCGTTCGGGGGAGATCACGACGTCGATGGCAAGGCCGTCCTGGTTGGTCAGGTTGCCGTAGAGCGGATCAAGGTAGTTCTGCGCGCGGATGCGGGCGATCTTGCGGGTGATGTTGAAGACGGTGTGGGCCACCTGGCAGGTGACCATGTTCACCTCATCGGAATGGGTGGCGGCGATCAGCATGTCGGCGTCGCGCGCGCCGGCCTTTTCCAGCACGTCCGGATGGCTGGCAAAACCCACCACGCCCTGGACGTCCAGAGTGTCGGTGGCGCGGCGCACGAGATCGGCGTTCATGTCCACGAGGGTGACGTCGTTCTTCTCGCCGGAGAGATGGCGGGCGATCTGCCAGCCGACCTGCCCCGCCCCGCAGATGATGACCTTCATCAGATTCCCCGCGACCCGTCGTCTGGGACTGCATGTCAGATCGGGGGCGGAGGGTCAATGTTCAGGGGTATGGCAGGTGATGGTGGCGAGGCAGCCGGGGAGGTTGGTAAGGACCTCCTGGTTCCACAGCCGCAGGACGCGGAAGCCTTGGGTGGCGAGCCATTGGTCGCGTTGGGCATCGCGGGGTGAGCCGTGGCCGGAGCCGTCGGCTTCGATGATGAGGCGGTGGTCCGCGCAGTAGAAGTCGGCGATGTATGGGCCAATGGGCACCTGGCGGCGGACTTTCAGGCCCTTGAAGCGGAGGTTTCGCAAGACGGACCACAGGGCGCGTTCGGCGGGTGTTATTTCCTTGCGCATGTGACGGGCGCGCGATTTGGACAGGTCGGTCTGCTGCATTGATACCCCCTCACCCTGACCCTCTCCCCCGGGGGGAGAGGGGAGGCCTGGGGCCAGCGTTGCGCATCGAAGGTTAAGGTCCGGTTACCCCGGCAGCGGTCAAGTCGAGTGTCTTTGCTGTCGGCAGGACGATGAACGACCTCTGCCACGGGGCGCAACAGGTCCCCTCTCCCCACGCGGGAGAGGGCTAGGGTGAGGGGGAGAGAGCTACTCCTCGAAGTCGGAGAACCCCCTGCCCCCGCGCGTCGACCCCACCACCCCAAGCGACTTCAGTTTGCGGTGCAACGCGGAGCGTTCCATGCCGACGAAGCTGGCCGTGCGGCTGATGTTGCCGCCGAAGCGGTTGATCTGGGTCAGGAGGTATTCGCGTTCGAACAATTCGCGCGCCTCGCGCAGGGGCAGCGTCGCGATGGTGCCGGAGAGCGACAGCGCGCTTTCGGTTTCGACCTTGGGCTCGGTCCCGGGGATTTCGGAGGCTTCGATCGGGCCGGCCCCGTCACCGAGGATCAGGATCCGTTCGATCACGTTGCGCAGTTGGCGGATGTTACCGGGCCAGGGCAGCGTCTGGAGTACGGTGTCAGCCTCTTCCGACAGGGTGCGGTTCGGCAGGCCTTGGGTCTTGTGGAACCAGTCGATGAAGTGCCGGGTCAGCTCGGGCACATCCTCGCGCCGGGCGGCGAGCGAAGGAACCGCAATCGGGACGACGTTCAGCCGGTCGTAAAGTTCCTGCCGGAACCGGCCGAGGCCGATTTCGGCGCGCAGGTCGCGGCAGGTCGATGAGATGACGCGCAGGTCGACGCGCACCTTGTCGGTGCCGCCCGCACGGGTGAACTGCTGTTCGGTCAGGACGCGGAGGATCTTGCCTTGCGTGCCGAGCGGCATGTCGGCGACCTCGTCGAAGTAGACGATGCCGCCATGGGCCTGCTCCAGAAGGCCGGGCTCCACCCCGCGTTCGGGGGTCTCGCGGCCGAAGAGGACTTCTTCCATCCGCTCGGGTTCGATCGAGGCCGAGGAGACGGTGACAAAAGGGGAGGCAGCGCGGTTCGACTGCATGTGGATGTAGCGCGCGGCCATTTCCTTGCCGGTGCCGGGTTCGCCCGTCAGCATCACCCGGGCGTTGGACTTGGTCACCTTGTCGAGGTTGGCCTTCAGCGTCTTGAAGGCCAGCGAGGAGCCGACCATTTCCGCCGAAGTCACGTCGCGGCGGCGCAGTTCCTGGTTTTCCCGGCGCAGCCGCGCGGTTTCCATGGCCCGGGCGACGACGACCATCAGCTGGTCAATGTTGAAGGGCTTTTCGATGAAGTCGTAGGCGCCCTGCTTGATCGCGGCGACGGCGATCTCAATGTTTCCGTGTCCCGAGATAATCACCACCGGAATGTCAGGATTGTCGCGCTTTACCGTCTTGAGGATGTCGATCCCGTCCATTCGGCTGTCCTTGAGCCAGATGTCGAGGATCATCAGCGACGGCGGATCGGCGTTGATTTCCGCCATGCAGTCATCGGAATTGGCGGCGAGACGTGTGGTGTAGCCTTCGTCGCGCAGGATGTCGCCGATCAGTTCGCGGATGTCCTGTTCGTCGTCGACGATGAGAATGCTCATTTGTGGGCTTCCTTCTCGTGTGGCTTGTCGGCGGGCGCGGCCCCCAGCGGGATATGGGTGCGCGACCGCTTGCGCAGCGCGCGCGGCAGGCGGATCTCGGCCATGGCGCCGGGGTGGTCGTTTCCGTCGAAGACGGGGGCATCGAGGAGAGCGAGCGTGCCGCCGTGTTCCTCGATGATCTTCTTGACAATGGGCAGGCCAAGGCCAGTGCCCTTTTCGCGGGTGGTGACGTAGGGCTCGAACAGGCGCGCGCGGTCGGGGGGCAGGCCCGTACCGTTGTCGCTGATGCGGATCACGGCTTCGGTGTCGTCAGCCGCAAGCGAGATGCGGATTTCGGGGACGAAGTTCTGCGGCTTCGCCTTTTCCTGATATGATTCAATCGCTTCGCCTGCGTTCTTGATCAGGTTTGTGAAGGCCTGACCTATCATTGTGGCGTCGAGATCGAGGTGAAGTTCCCCGGCCGGGATGTCCTTGACGAAGCGCACGCCGGGCTGGCCGTTTTCCTGCAACAGGACCGCGCCTTTCAGAAGCGCGGCAAGGTCACAGTCGCGGCGGTCGGGTTCGGGCATGCGGGCGAATTTCGAGAATTCGTCGACGATCCGGCGCAGGTCGTTGGTCTGGCGCACGATCACGTCGGTGTATTGTTCAAGGTCTTCGTGGTCGCGGACCTGGCTTGCGAACTTGCGCTTGATCCGTTCGGCGGAGAGCTGGATCGGCGTGAGCGGGTTCTTGATTTCATGCGCGATGCGGCGGGCGACGTCGCCCCAGGCAGCCATACGCTGGGCAGAAACGAGGTCGGTCACGTCGTCGAAGGCGACAACGTAGCCTTCCAGCGCGCCGTCGCCGCTGCGGCGGGTGGACATGCGGACGAGGAGGCTTTCCAGCTTGCCCTTGCGGGTGAGGCGGACCTCTTCCTGCACGGCGTTGCTGCCGTTGTCGCGGAGGCGGTCAAAGAGCGGCGCAAACTCCGGGACGGCGGCGGCGAGCGGGATGTCGGACTGGCCGTCAGCGAAGTCGAGCAGCCGTTCGGCGGCGCGGTTGACGAAGTCGATGTCGCCGTCCGAGTCGAGGCCGATGACGCCTGCGGTCACGTTCGACAGCACGGAATCGAACAGGCGTCGGCGGGATTCGGTCTGGGCGTTGCTGTGGAGAAGCGCCTCGCGCTGGCCCTTGAGCTGGCGGGTCATCTGGTTGAAGAGGCGGCCGAGGGAAGCGATTTCATCGTCGCCTTCCTCTTCGGTGATCTGCACGTCAAGGTCCCCGCCCCCTACCCTTTCGGCGGCCCCGGCCAGGCGTCCCACGGGGCGCGACAGGCGTTCGGCGAACCAGAGGCCCAGCCAGATCGCGGCGAGGATCAGGATGAGCGCAAAGCCCAGGTAGATCAGGCCGAAGTTGAACAGCAGCCGCCCGCGTTCGCTTTCCAACTGGTTGTAAAGCTGGACGGTTTCCTGAGTTTCGTCGAGGAGCGACAGGATCGAGCCGTCGACCGCGCGTGTAACGTAGAGGTAGCGGTCGGTGTAGGCGTCAAGCAGGACCAGGGCGCGGAATTCATTGTTGGACCAGTCCGGGATCAGGACGGTGTTGCCTTCGCGGGCAAGGCGAAGGTGTTCGTCGGTCAGGGCTTCGAAGTCGAAGAGGTAGGACTTCTCGCCCCGGGTCTTGAGCGCCCCGGTGCCGTCGACGAGGTAGGCCTCTTTCAGCCCGCGCTGGACTACGGCCTGGGCCTGGGAGAGGAGCGGGCGCAGCTGGTCGTCGCGGATGAAGGGGGACTGGCGCTTGGCGTCGTTGAGGTATCCGGCCAGGGTGACCACGTCGGCGGCGAGGTCGTCACGCTGCACCGCCTCGTAGGCCTGGGCGGCGGAAAGCGAGGAGCCGACGACGGAGCGGACGCGGTCGGAGAACCAGCCCTCGAGGCCGATGTTGATCGACAGGACGGCGAAGACGGCGACAAGGACCGTGGGGATCAGGGCGATCAGCATGAAGACGCCGGAGAGGCGCATGTGCAGCCGCGACCCGGCAGAGCGGGAGCGGCGTTCGGTGATGAGGCGGGCGACGCGGGCCAGGACGAGGGCGGCGATGACCAGGACGTAGATCAGGTCGGCCAGAAGGATCAGCCGCAGGACGGGCGAGGCAGCGCTGGTGTTGATCGTGCCGAGGGCGAGGAAGGTTGCAACCGCGAGGACGGGACCGAGGAAGACGAGGCCAAGGGTGACCGCCGTCTGCACGCGGCGTTGCCGTCGCAGGCGGGAGAACCTTAACCAGACATCCCTAGTGACCGCCCGTTCCACCCTGCCCTGCGCGTAAGCCGGTGGTTTGCCCACCCTTCGCTACTATATCTAGCTGCGCGATCAGGTGAAACCCAAAAGACACAGGTCGGCGTTGCATTGCTACATCAGCTTGCGGCGACGGGTCACGCGGATGTCGAGATCGGTGATCTTCTTGCGCAGCGTGTTGCGGTTGATGCCCAGGAGGTCGGCGCATTTCGCCTGGTTTCCCGCAGTCGCGTCCAGCGCGATCTCGATCAGGGGAAGTTCGACCTCGCGCAGGATGCGCTGGTAGACGCCGGGCGGTGGCAGCTGACCGCCGTGCAGGTCGAAGTAGCGTTTCAGGTGGCGGGCGACCGAGGCAGAAAGCTTGTCGCCTTCGACAAGGCCGGTCATCGGCTCGGGGCTGGGCTGCTGGCCGAGGACCTGTTCCACTTCGGAGCGGGCGATGTCGGTTTCGGTCGCGGTGACCAGCAGGCGGCGGATGGTGTTTTCCAGCTGGCGGACGTTGCCCGGCCAGGAATAGGCGCGGATCAGGTCGGCGGCGCCTTGGGAAAGGCGGCGGACGGCACCCAGGTCACGTTCACCCTTGGCAAGGAAGTGTTCGGCCAGAAGCGGGATGTCCTCGACCCGTTCGCGCAAGGAGGGGACGTGGAGGGTCACGCCGCCAAGGCGGTAGTAGAGATCCTGGCGGAACTGGCCCGCCTCCATCCGGGCGGAGAGGTCGGTCTGGCTGGTGGCCATCACGCGGGGGGCCTTGTCGCCCAGCATGTCGAGCATGCGGACGACGCGGGCCTGAGTGTCGGCGTCGTAGTCGGCAACCTCGTCAAAGACGATGGAGCCGCCGCGGGCGCGGGAGAGGAGCGTCGCGGGGCCGTCGATGCCCGCAAGGTCGGCGGCCTGGGCCACGACGAAGGGGAGTGTGCGACGGTCGGAGAAATCATGGATCGCGCGGGCGATAAGTGACTTTCCGGTGCCGGATTCGCCGGTGATGAGGACGGCGAGTTCGGTGTTCATCACGCGGGCGACAAGGCGGTAGAGCGCCTGCATCGCGGGGGTGCGACCGACCAAAGGCAGGTCGTCGCCGGGTTCGCGCGGAGCCACGACCACCTTGGGCGCGCGGCGTTTCTGGTCCAGCGCCTTGGCGGATCGCTTCATCAGGTCCGGCAGGTCGAAGGGCTTTGGCAGGTAGTCGAAGGCTTCAGCCTCAGCCGCCTGGATCGCGGTCATGATGGTGTTCTGGGCCGAGATCACAATCACCGGCAGGCCGGGGCGCATCTTGGAAATGCGGGGCAGTGCATCAAGGCCATTGCCGTCAGGCATGATGACGTCGGAAATGACAAGGTCGCCCTTCCCTTCCTCGACCCAGCGCATCAGCGTCATGAGCGACGAGGTCGCATGAACCTTGCAGCCCGCGCGGGTCAGCGCCTGGGTCAGGACGGTGCGGATCGTGCGGTCGTCGTCGGCGACAAGAATGGTGCCATCCATCAGCGGGTTTCCTTCTTCTTCTCGCGCGGCGCCATGGGCAGCGACACGCGGAAAACGGTGCGACCAGGCACGGAATCGACAGAGATCCAGCCGTCATGGTCGGTGATGATCTTGGAGACGAGAGCGAGGCCAAGGCCGGTGCCGTTTTCGCGGCCCGAGACGAAGGGCTCGAAGATGTTCGCGGCGATCTCGGGCTTGATGCCGGGACCGTCGTCGATGATTTCCACGTTCAGCGGCAGTGCGGCAGAGGGGCCGTCCTTGCGGCGGAGGCGCAGGGAGAGGTCGTAGAAGGTGTGAAGGCGGATCGTGCCGCCGTCCTTGCAGGCTTCGGCGGCGTTCTTGATGAGGTTCAGGAAGACCTGCATCAACTGGTCGCTGTCGGCGAAAGTGGGCGGCAGCGAGGGGTCGTAATCCTCGACAATCGACATGTGGGCGGCAAAGCCGACGAGGGCGGATTTCCTTGCACGATCAAGGGCGTCGTGGATGTTGACGGGCTTGCGGTCCGGCGGGCGGATGTTGCCGAACTGCTCAACCTGCTCCAGAAGCTTCACGATGCGGCGGGTTTCTTCCACGATCAGGTCGGTAAGTTCCTGATCTTCGGGGGTAAGGTTCATCGAGAGGAGCTGGGCGGCACCGGAGATGCCCGCGAGCGGGTTCTTGATTTCGTGCGCCAGCATTTCGGCCATGCCGATGGCCGAGCGGGCGGCGGTCTTGGCGCCCATGGACCGGCCCATGCGGTCGGCGAGTTCGCGGGGCGACAGGATCAGCATGACGATGCCGGGATTGTCGTGCATCGGCGCGAGATGAATCGTGCATTGCACGGGCGGGCGTTCGCCGGTGGTGACGTCCACGTCGTTGATGTTGAGCGGCGACTGGTTGGCGCGGACGCGGGACAGGGCCTCTTCCATCGGGGCCTCGATCGACAGGCGGTCGAACACCGGCTGGCCGGTCAGGCTGCGCTGCGAGGCGTTGAGGAAGGTCTCCCCCGCCGGGTTCACCTCCAGGATGGTCGCGTTCTGGTCGATGAGCAGCGTCGGGAACGGCAGCGAGGCCCAGATGACGCCCGGCACCGGGTATGGCGCGCGGTAGGGGGTCATGCGGCAAGCTCCAGTTCCGCGAAGGCCAGCTCGATCAGCTGGATCACTTCGGCCGGGTCGGTCGAGGTGAGGATCGCTTCGCGGGCATGGGGGAGGCCAGCTTCCTCCAGATACCAGCCAAGGTGCTTGCGCGCCATGCGCAGGCCAAGCTCGCGGCCGTAGAAAGTGAGCATGTCGTCATAATGGTCGAGGATCATGCGGCCGAGACGACCCCCGTCGGGGATCTTTGGGGCGGGCGTGCCGTACAGGTCGTGGGCCACTTGCGCGAGTTTCCAGGGGGCACCTTGCGCGCCGCGGCCGATCATGATGCCGTCGGCTCCGCTTTGGCTTAGGGCCTCGCGCGCGGTGGCGGTATCGGTGATGTCGCCATTGGCGATGACGGGGATCTTGACCGCCTCTTTCACGGCGCGGATCGCGGCCCAGTTGGCATTGCCCTTGTAGAACTGACAGCGGGTGCGGCCGTGGATGGTGATCATCTGCACGCCCGCATGTTCGGCGCGTTTCGCAAGGTCGGGGGCGTTGTGCAGCGTGTCGTCCCAGCCGAGGCGGGTTTTCACGGTAACCGGAACCTTGACGGCTTTCACCACCGCTTCGATGAGCTTCAGCGCAAGATCGAGGTCGCGGAGGAGGGCCGAACCGCAGAGGCCGGTAGTCACCCGTTTCGACGGGCAGCCCATGTTGATGTCGATGACGCGGGCACCCTGCCCTTCGACGAATTTGGCGCCTTCGGCCATCCAGTGCGGGTCGCGGCCAGCGAGTTGAACGGAGGTGGCCTGTTCGCCAAATCCCAGTTCGGCGCGGGCACGGGCTTCGGGGCGGTTGCGAACGACCTCTTCGCTGGCCACCATCTCACTGACGACCAACCCCGCATTAAACCGCGACACCAGCCGGCGGAACGGCAGGTCGGTGATTCCGGCCAGGGGCGCAAGGAAGACCGGAGGATCGAGCGTGAGCGGGCCGAGGGGGACGGGCAAAGCCTTTTCCTTGTGCAGTTGCTTATGGTGCTAGCCCTGCAAGGTCACGGGACCAAGGCAGCGCGGGGCGATTATGACTGAAAAACATGCGATGCACAAATTTTAGGCATCCGATGGGTGAGAGCGCCAGATTGTCATGCAGGTCGGGCTGGACTAGGCAGAAGGGAAAGGAGCCGTCATGCGCACAGCCGTCCTCATCGTTGCCGCCGGTCGCGGAAGCCGCATGGGCGGCGAGGTTCCGAAGCAATGGCAGTTGCTGGCGGGCAAACCCGTGCTGGCCCATACGGTTGCGGCCTTTGCGGGGATGCAGGTGCTGCTGGTGATCCATCCCGACGACCGGGCGCGGGCCGAGGCCCTGGGGGTGCCGCTGGTTGAGGGTGGGGCGACGCGGGACGCCTCTGTGCTGGCGGGGCTGCGGGCGCTGGAGGGGACCGGGGTCGAGGCGGTGCTGATCCATGACGGGGCGCGGCCGCTGGTGTCTCGTGCGCTGGTGGAAAGATTGGTCGTGGCGCTGGAGGCGCATGACGGGGCGGCACCGGCGGTGGCGGTGACCGATGCGCTGTGGCGGGGGGCGGCGGGGCTGGTCGCGGGGACGGTGGATCGGGCGGGGCTGTGGCGGGCGCAGACGCCGCAGGCGTTTCGGTTTGCGCCGATTCTGGAGGCTCATCTTGCGCATCCGGGCGGGGCGGCGGACGATGTGGAGGTGGCGCGGGCGGCGGGACTTGACGTGGTGATCGTCGAGGGCGAGGAAGCCAATCTGAAGCTGACCTTTCCCGGCGATTTCGCACGGGCCGAGGCGATCCTGAAGGGGCGTGAGATGGATGTGCGGTTGGGCAATGGCTATGACGTGCATGCCTTCTGCGAGGGGGATCATGTCTGGCTGTGCGGGGTGAAGGTGCCGCATGGGAAGGGCTTGCTGGGCCATTCCGACGCGGACGTGGGGATGCATGCCTTGACCGACGCGATTTATGGCGCGCTGGCCGAGGGGGATGTCGGGCGGCATTTCCCTCCCAGTGACCCGCAATGGCAGGGCGCGGCGAGCCATATCTTTCTGGCGCATGCCATCAGGCTGGCTGCGGAACGGGGCTATCGGCTGGGGAACTGCGACGTGACGCTGGTTTGTGAGCGTCCAAAGATCGGGCCGCATGCCATTGCAATGCAACAGGAATTGGCGCGGATCATGGGGGTGGATGCGGGGCGGGTGTCGGTGAAGGCGACGACCTCGGAACGGCTGGGCTTCACGGGCCGCGAGGAAGGCATCGCGGCGATAGCCACGGCAACGCTGGTGAAGGCATGAGATGGGCCATCGCCACAGTCTTTGGCGCGGGGCATCTGCGACCGGCGCCGGGGACCTGGGCCTCGGCCATCGCGGTCGTGCTGGCGATTGTCGCCTATGAGGCGGGCGGCGCGCTTCTGGTGCCGCTTGCCGCCGTGCTGGCCACGATCGCGGGGCTTCTGGCCCTGCCCAAGTTTCTGCAAGGACAGCTGAGCGCGGACCCGTCGGAGGTCGTGATCGACGAAGTGGCCGGTCAGTGGCTGGCGCTCAGCTTTACGCTGATCCCGCTCTGGTCGCATGGGGTGCCGGACCTGCTGCTTGGCGCGTGGCCCGCATGGGTGGCGCCGTTCCTGCTGTTTCGGCTGTTCGACATCTGGAAGCCCTGGCTCGTGGGCCGGGCCGACCGGATGGAGGGGGCGACGGGCGTGATGCTGGACGATCTTTTGGCGGGGCTTTTCGCCGGGATCGTCTCGATGGGGTTGGCGGGCGTCTATCATGGGGTTGTGGAGCCATGGCTGGGATAGATGTGGCCGCGCTGTTGGCAGAGGCGCGGTATTGGGGGTTGAGGATCGCCACGGCGGAAAGCTGCACGGGCGGCATGGTCGCGGCGGCGCTGACCGATGTGGCGGGGTCGTCGGACGTTTTCGAGCGTGGGTTCGTAACCTATTCCAATGCCGCGAAGGTGGAGATGCTGGGGGTGTCGGAGGAGACGCTTGCAGGCCACGGCGCGGTGTCGGAAGCGGTGGCGCGCGAGATGGCCGAGGGGGCGCTGGCGCATTCGGCGGCTGATCTGGCGGTGTCGATCACCGGGATCGCGGGGCCCGGCGGGTCAGAGTTCAAGCCGGAGGGGCGGGTCTGCTTTGGCGTCGCGCGCACCGGCCGGGAGACGCGGGTGGAAACGGTGGAGTTCGGCGCTTTGGGTCGGGCGAAGGTGCGCAAGGCGGCAACCGAGCATGCGCTGGGGCTTTTGGTCCGCGCGATGGCGTGATCCGCGAAGCGCCCGTCGTTTAAGCAAATTGCTCGATTTTTCGCCCTTTTCTTATGCGTTTCAGGAATTGCCGCTTTTGCGGGCGGGTTTGAGGAGCATTGCTTCTTCCTTGGGCGGGTTGATCCCGGTTTGACAGCCGGAAAACATCCCGGGGGACGGACATGAACGCTGCCGATACGGCCTTTATCCTGATTGCAACCGCTCTGGTCCTGTTCATGACGTTGCCGGGTCTGGCGCTGTTCTATGGCGGGCTGGTGCGGGCGCGGAACGTGCTGTCGGTCTTCATGCACTGTTTTGCCGTAGCCTGCCTGATGAGTGTCCTGTGGTTCGTGGCAGGCTACTCCATCGCCTTCGGTGAGGCCGGTGGCTGGTGGGGCGGGTTGGGGAAGGCCTTCCTGTCCGGGGTGACGGTGGACAGCCTGACCGGCACCCTGCCCGAGGTTCTGTTCTTCGCCTATCAGATGACCTTCGCGATCATCACCCCGGCGCTGATCGTCGGCGCCTATGTCGAGCGGATCGGGTTCGGCTTTGTGCTTCTGTTCTCGGCCCTATGGATGCTGGTGGTCTATGCGCCGGTCGCGCACTGGATCTGGGGCGGCGGGGTGATGGCAGACGGCGGCATCTTCGGCGCAACCGGCGTGCGGGACTTTGCGGGCGGGATCGTGGTGCACGAGACGGCAGGTCTCGCGGCGCTGGTCATCGCGGTGGTGCTGGGGCCAAGGAAGCACCGCACCACCCCGCCGCACCAGCCGGGGATGGTGATGATTGGTGCTGCGATGCTGTGGGTGGGCTGGTTCGGGTTCAACGGGGGGTCCGCCTTGGCTGCGAACGGGACGGCGGCGATGGCGCTGACCGTGACGCATCTGTCGGCGGCGGCGGCCAGCCTGACCTGGGCACTTTGGGAGAGGATCAAGTTCGGCCGCGCCTCATTGGTGGGTCTGGTGACGGGGACGATCGCGGGGCTGGCCTCGATCACCCCCGCAAGCGGGTTCGTCGGGCCGGTCGAAGCGCTGGTGATCGGCGGGGTAGCGGGCGTGCTCTGCCAAGAGGCGGTCAGTCTGATCCGCACCCGGTTGAAGATCGACGACACGCTGGACGTCTTTGCCGTCCACGGCGTGGGTGGCATTTTCGGCACAGTGATGGTCGCGGTGTTTGGGGCCGGGACCTGGGCCGCGCAGCTGGGAGGGCTGGCGGTGGTGGGGCTGTGGACGGTGGTCCTGACCTTTGCGCTGGTCAAGCTGGTCGCGCTGGTGACGCCGCTGCGCGTGGACCTTGAGACTGAGACCAATGGTCTTGATCTGTCGGTCCACGGCGAGCGGGCCTATGAGCTGACGTCGTAACTACTTGAAAAGATCGAAGAAGCGCAGGATCTCGGTGTTTGCGTCGATCTCCTGCGTCTTGCCTTCGGACAGTCGCGCCTTGCGCCCGCCGGGCCAGTGGTGCGCGCCGCCCTCGACAGTCATCAGCCGCAGGACCAGGCGGTCGCCCTTGGCGTAGTTGGTGACGATGACGGTGGTGCCGTCCTCTTTCCGGTTGATCTCGCGGGTGGTTTCCGAAAGCCCGCCGCCCCAGGGCGCAAGGAAGGCGCTGACGACGGAGGCGACCGAGGCAAAGTTGGTGCGGGTGAGGCTGGTATCGCCCTTGCCGCCCTCATAGGGAACCATCGTGTCGGCCGTGCCGTGGATGATGAGGGCGGGGACAGGTCCGGCGACCCTGATGCGGCCGGTGTCCATTGTGCCTGCCACCCCGGCGACAGCGCGGACGAGGTCGGGGTTTTGCGCGGCAAAGGTTTCCGACATGACCGAGCCGTTCGACATGCCGGTCAGGAACACCCGGTCAGAAAGACCATAGCGGTCGCGGGCGTCCTTGATGACGGATTTCAGGAAGCCGATGTCATCGACGCCCGCGCGCTGCGCATAGCCGCAGCAGTAGCCGCCGTTCCAGGTGAGCAGTCGTTCGCCGCGCCGCCCGCTGCCGGCCGGGAACGCCACGGCATAGCCCGCCCGCGTGGCGGCGGCCCCGAAGCCAGAGGCGCTGGCGAACTGCGACGGGTCGCCGCCGCCGCCGTGCAGCGCAAGAATCAGCGGGGCACCCTTGGCGTTCCGAGGCAGGGCGATGTCATACCAGCGGTCACCGAGGCGGATGGTCTCGGCAGCGGCCGGAAGGGCGAGGCAAAGGGCGAGCAGAAAGGCAATCAGGCGCATGGGTCCCTCGACGGTTGTTTCAGGGACATACGCAGGCGGGCGCCCTGCCCTACGCTTGCCGCGCAAGTTTCACAGCGCGGGGCCGTAAAGTTCTGCCGCGCGGCGTTCAAAGGCGCGGACGACGCGCTGCATGGCGTCGTTGAAGACCACGCCGATGATCCCCTGCAGGATCGCGTTGCGGAATTCGAAGTCGACGTGGAAGTCGACCTCGCAGCCGCCCGGAATATCGCGGAAGGCCCAGTTCGAGCGCATGTGTCGAAAGGGACCGTCGAGGTATTCGGTGTCGATCTTCTGGGCGTCGGGCCAGAGGGTGACGCGGCTGCCGAAGCGTTCGCGGAAGACCTTGAAGCTGATGACGAGGTCGGCCTCCATCAGCTCACCGCCCCCGGCGACGGGAGTGCGCGACCGGATGCGGGCGGCGGAGTTCCAGGGCAGGAACTTCGGGTAGGATGCGACGTCGGCCACCAGATCGTACATCTGCTGGGCGGTGTAAGGCAGGCGCTTGGTCTCGGAATGGGTGGGCATCAGTGTCTCTTTGCCCGAGATGTGGCCCGACCGGCGCGCAAGATCAAGCGGGCGTCATGTCACGGCCTATGCAACTGTGGCTTTGACGGCTAGGAAGGGGTCGCAACAACCGGAAGCCGCCGATGCCTGACCACCCGCCCGCGCCTGCCTACGTGATCGACCAGATGATCAGCGCCAAGTCGATTGCAGCGCGGGTCGAGGCGCTGGCGCGCGAGATCACGACGCATTTCAAGGGCACGGACAAGCTGGTGGTCGTGGGCCTGTTGCGCGGGTCGTTCGTGTTCATCGCCGACCTTGTCCGTGAGATCGAGCTGCCGGTCGAGGTCGATTTCCTGGAGGCGTCGTCCTACGGGGATTCGATGCATTCCAGCCGCGAAGTGCGCATCCTGAAGGACCTGCGGGGCGAAATCGCAGGGCGGGATGTGCTGCTGGTCGAGGATATCGTCGATACCGGGTTCACGCTGCACCACGTCATCCACCTGCTGCAGGCGCGCGAGCCGAAGCGGCTGAAGGTCTGCGCGCTTCTGGACAAGCCCTCACGCCGGGAGGTGCCAGTCAAGGCGGACTGGACAGGATTCGAGATCCCCGACGAGTTCGTGGTGGGCTATGGCATCGACTTTGCGCAGCGCAACCGCAACCTGCCCTACATCGGCAAGGTGCGGTTCACGGGGGACGCATGAACCAGTTGCACTGGCTGATGCGCGCCAAGCGCTGGGTACAGAACCCGCCGTCCGAGGGCCGGGTCAAGCTGGTGTTCGGGGTCATTGCGATCTGTCTGGTGATCGCGGGCATCGAGTATTTCTTTGGCTGGCCGGACTGGATGACGGTGGACAGCCTGCGCCAGAAACCGTGATTGGACGCGAGCGTTTCGTCAGATAGGCTCGCCGCCAGGTTGAAAACGGAGAGAAATGATGCGGATCATGCGCTGGCTGGTCGTTCTTGGGCTGGTCGCGGCGGGTGGGCTTTACGTCATGGCCCGGCCGAAACCGCTGGCCGCTGCTGCGGTGGCGAACCTGACCGGAGATGCGGCCAAGGGTGAGCTGGTGTTCTGGGCCACGGGCTGCGCGTCCTGTCACATGGCGGACAAGGCCGAGGGTGACGCCCAGCTGGTCCTGTCGGGCGGGCAACGCTTTCCGTCCGACTTCGGCACCTTCATCGCGCCGAACATCAGCCAGGACCCCGAGCAGGGCATCGGCAATTGGTCGATGCTGGACCTGGCCAATGCGATCACGCGCGGCGTCAGCCCGGAGGGCGAGCATTACTACCCTGCCCTGCCCTATGCGTCCTATGCGAAGATGCAGATGCAGGACGTCGCGGACCTGTATGCGTTCATGAAGACTCTGCCCGCCGACCCGACCCCAAGCCAGCCGCATGAGCTGGGTTTTCCCTTCAACATCCGCGAGGCCATTGGCGGCTGGAAGCTTCTGTTCCTGTCGGATGACTGGGTGTTGCCCGGCAACCTGACGCCCACCGTCGCCCGGGGGCGCTATATCGCCGAGGCGATGGCGCATTGCGGGGAATGTCATACACCACGGAATCTGCTGGGCGCGATGGACACCTCCCGCTGGCTGGGCGGGGCGCCGAACCCTTCGGGCGACGGGCGCATCCCGAACGTCACGCCGGGCAAGCTGGGCTGGGCGGCGGCGGACATCGTGCAGTACCTGACGACCGGGTTCACGCCGGAGTATGACAGCGTGGGCGGCCACATGGCGCATGTCGTCGAGAACATGGCCCGGTTGCCGGAAAGCGACCGGCAGGCCGTGGCGGAATACATGCTGGCCGTTCCAAGCGTGGAGTAGGCTCTGATCGCGAAGTGCTGGCGGGTGGGGGAAACGCCGCCCGTTCCGGTGCAGAAGGCGGGCACAAGACTGCGTTACCGGCACAAGATATTGATCGTCATGCCTTTCCTTGGTCACGGTTTTGCGATAAAAGAATAAAAAAACCGAGCAGAACGGATACCACACATGACCAGACTGATTGTTCCCGCCCTTTTGGCGCTTTCCGCATTTCCCGCCGCGGCCCAGGACAGCAATGGCCTTTCCTTCGGCGGCGAAGTGAAGCTGGAATACCTTGATTCGTCCTCGTCGCATCTCTGGGCCTTTGATGGCGATGTCTCGATGAGCTGGCGGTCAGGTGGCCTTCTGGGCTTTGACGCGTCAGTGGACACGACCTATCTCGACGACGGTACCGACCTGACCAACTACTGGGCGGCGCTGGTCCTCTCGACGGGCGCGGGCGAGTTTGCCGTGGGTGCACCGCGCCCGCTGGTCGACCGTCTGGACCCGATGCCCGGCTTCTCGTCCTCGCGCGTGCTTGACCTTGAGACCAGCTTCCTGCGCGGACCGCTCACCTCGCTGGCCAGCACGCAGGACAATGGTCTGACCCCGGGTCTGACCTATGTGAACACCTCGGGCAACCTGACCTACGGCGGCGGCTATCACCACCTGAATGACGGCGACAACGTCGACATTCTGGAAGGCGTGATGCAGTACAAGTCTGGCGCGACGACCTTCTTCATCAGCGGCGAGTTTGCCGATGTCGAAGGCCCGAATGTCAGCCTGCTGCAGATCGGCGCGTTCCACGATGCAGAGCGTTTCGACCTTGGCGCGGCCTTCACGCAGCTCGATTCTTCCGACACCACGCATACGCTGCGGTTCTATGGCGCCTATGACGTGATGTCGTCTCTGACCCTGCGCGGCGATGTGCTGATGATCCAGGATTCGGATGACATCTATTCGCTGTCCGCGACCTACGGGATGGAAAACGGGCTGTTCGTCGAAGGTGGCGGCAGCAAGATCCACAACGGGCCCGAAATCTACGACATCGGTGTCGGCTTCAAGTTCTGATCCCGAACCCGATCCGCAATCAAAGGGCCGCCATTGCGCGGCCCTTTTTCGTTGCGATCAGCCGTTGCCGGCCTGCCGCGCGGCGCGCATCCGGGCGAAGTCGTCACCGGCATGGTAGCTGGACCGGGTCAGGGGCGTGGCCGAGACCATCAGGAAGCCCTTGCCCCAGGCGGCGGTTTCATAGGCCTTGAACTCCTCGGGCGTGACAAAGCGGGCGACGGCGTGGTGTTTGGGCGTCGGCTGCAGGTATTGGCCAATAGTCAGGAAATCGACTTTCGCTGACCGCATGTCGTCCATCACCTGCAGGACGGCCTGACGTTCTTCGCCAAGTCCGACCATGATGCCAGACTTGGTGAACATCATCGGATCCAGTTCCTTGACCCGTTGCAGAAGACGCAAGCTGTGGAAGTAGCGGGCGCCGGGGCGGACCTCGTGATACAGGCCGGGGACGGTTTCGAGGTTGTGGTTGAAGACGTCGGGCCGCGCCTCGACCACCTTTTCCAGCGCCGCGGGCGGGCATTTCAGGAAGTCGGGGGTCAGGACTTCGATCGTCGTTGCCGGTGAGCGATGCCGGATCGCGCGGATGGTCTGGGCGAAGTGATCGGCCCCGCCATCGTCAAGGTCATCGCGATCGACCGAGGTGACGACGACGTGCGATAGGCCGAGTTCGGAGACGGCGTGGGCGACACGGCCAGGTTCAAAGGCGTCGAGCGTCTGCGGCTTGCCGGTGGCCACGTTGCAGAAGGTGCAGCCGCGGGTGCAGATTTCGCCCATGATCATCATGGTGGCGTGGCCCTGCGACCAGCATTCGCCCACGTTCGGGCAGCCGGCCTCTTCACAGACGGTCACCAGCTTTTTCTCGCGCAGGATGTCGCGGGTCTTCTTGTAGCCCTCGGAGGTGGGGGCCTTGACCCGGATCCAGGACGGCTTCTTCGGCTGGGCGTTGTCCGGGCGATGCGCCTTTTCGGGGTGACGTCCTTCGGGAATCTTGAGGTCGCGCACGGAAATTTCCCCCTGACCGCGTGGCTACCTCTCAGATAAGCCGAAATGACGCGCAAGGCAACGGAACGAGCCGGTCAGACCGCGCCGCAGCCCGTTGCGCGCAGTGCAATGCGGGTCAGGGCGAGGTCGAAGGGTTTCTTCGGCCGAAGAACGGGATTGGAGACACGCGCGCCGCCTGACACAGGCCTGGTGCGCGATCCGGGGATGGGGAAGCCCCGGACGAAGGGGGGATGCCGGTTGCGGTGTCCCCCCTTCCGCTTTTGCCGGTCCCGGTCTTGATGCGGATCAAGGAAGAACCCTTTCCGAACAGTCATGAGAGCCCTACCATTCGAGGTGATGATGTCCGCAGCCGAGCTTTCCCTTGCTGTCCTGCTTCTGCTCCTTACCCCCGGGCCGACGAACTCGCTGGTCCTTGTGGCGGGGGCAGAGCGGGGCTGGACGGGTGCGATGCGGCTGGTTCCGGCCGAGCTTGCAGGGTATTTCCTGACAGTCCTGCCGCTGACCCTGGTCGGGGCAGTGGTCCTGTCCGATCACGCGGGCCTGCAAAAGGCCGTCACGCTTGCAGCTGCCGTCTGGGTTGCAGTGCTGGCGGTGAGGCTGTGGCAACCGCTTGCGGCCGTAAAGGGTGGGCAGTCGGTGGCCGCGCGGATGCTGTTAGTCACGACGGCACTGAATCCAAAGGCGCTGATCTTCGGGCTGGTGCTGCTGCCGTCCCCTGACCGGCTGGTGCTGAACCTTGCGCTTTTTGCCGGATTGGTGGTGCTGGTGGCCGCGCTCTGGGCCGCTGCGGGGGCCTTCCTGCGTCGCGGCGCGGTCGGCCAGCCGCGCGCGCTGTTCGTGCTGCGGCGGCTGGCTTCGGTCTGGCTGGCGGCGATTTCGGTCTTGCTGATGATCCGCGGAACCGGAGCCTAACCGATCAGCGGGCCTGACTTGCCGTAGGTCTCCTCGTAGTGTCGCCGCAGGCGCATGAGGGCGATGCGCAGGACGATCTTGCCCGAGCGTGCCGCCCAGCCCATGCGCTTTTCGGCGACCTCAAGGCCTTCGAGGAAACAGCAGCAGCGCAAGGCCACATCGCCGAGGCCCGGCCCCAGATCGCGCAGGGCGGCGGCGACACGGGACCGGGCGGTGGACGGGCCTTCGCCAAGGCCGCTGTCGGGCTGGAACGCGCCCCGGTCGCCGCCGGTCAGGAAGCGGTCCCAGTTCTGCGCCACGCGCGGGCCCATCTGCGCGAGTTCGAAGTCCTCGCGCAGCCGTTCGGCAGCGGCCACGAGTTCGGGTTCGAGGAATGGCTTGCCATCGCGGTCCCGGCGGCGACCCAGCAGCGCCACCGGACTTTCGGCCATGTTGTAGCGGACCCGGCGGGGGCCTGCGTCATCCATCACCTCGCGGTCGCCCCAGACGCGGTGCTGGTCGCCAAAGGGCGTCGCGGCTTCGGCCATGCCCTGACGGCGGCGGTCTTCCTCGTCCACCATGCGTTTCAGCGCGGCGCGGCCGGCCGAGGTGATCTCATAGGTCGAGACGCGACCGGGCTTGCGGCAGGCGACCCAGTCCTTCAGCGCAAAGGCATGGGCGACGGAGCGTTCAAGGACAGCGGTGCGCAGGCTTTTCCCGTCGGGAAGCTCGCGGATCACCACGGCCTTGTCGAGATCGGGGGCAATGGCCATCACGGCGCTGGGTTCGGCGAGGCGGCGCAGGACGCGCATGCCTTCGCGGACAAGGGCCTGTTCGTCGCAGACCTCGGGCTGGTCTTCAGGCGGCGTAAGGCGCGGGTGGACAGACATGGGCAGAGCATCCTTCTGGGCTGTTGCATCGGACTGGCGGGGAACACGTCGAGAGATGGCGGACAGCGCCTCGTCCATCAGCGGGTCCTCGCGGCGGTTCTCGAACCGACGGACCTGGCGCAGGATGGTCGAGGCATGCAGGCCTTCGCGCCGTGCCAGCTCCCGTAATGATGTGCCGTCTTCGGTATGATCCAGGTAATGGCGCACAGCAGCAGGAAGCCAGTCTGGCAGGCTGGCGGCAGTCAATTCTGACACTTCAGTCGTCCTGTATTTGTCCACACATCGGCTGCAATCCGTCCAGCCTTGGACAATTGCAACCTTGGGTAGAAATGGTTACCTGTTTGTTAAGCTTGCGGCTGGTCTCAACAATTCGACGAAATTCTTAAACTCTTCGGTAACCTCCGCGCGCTGCTTCGCTGTTTGCGCAACGCCAGGTTGTATTGGGTCAGGATCGCTCCGTCCAGCTACGGAGGATCCCCCATGACTGACTGTCGCACCCTGCTTGCCACCCTGCGCCGCCCCCGGCTTCTGATGCGCGCGGCCCGCTTTGGCCTGAGCGACTATCGCCGCGACCGCGACCTGCGCCGTTATGTCGACAGGGCGGGCTCGCCAGAGGAGACGGTGACATCGCTGATGACGGTGGAGGCGGGGCTGGAGGCCACGCGGATCGCGGGCGATGCGGCCTATTCGGTGGCCCGCCATATCGAGGTGTTGATCGCGATTCTGGCCGAAGCCCAGTTCCTGCGCCGCGGCGAAATGGCCTGAGTGCAGAAGAAATGGAAAGGGGCGGAAGATCCGCCCCTTTTTCTTGTTCAGATGAAGGCGTCCGGCATCTCGGACTTGCGCTTGGCCACATAGGCTTCAAGCGATTCCCGGATGCCGGGGTCAAGGTCGGGGGCCTGGTAATCGGCCAACTGCTTGCGAACCCGTTCATTGGCCAGCGTCTGCGTGTCGCGGGCGCCTTCTTCGGCCCAGGTTTCGAAGGGCTTGTAGTCGAAGAGGTCGGAGCGCCAGAAGGCCGACTTGAAGTTCGCCTGGGTATGCGCGCAGCCGAGGTAGTGGCCGCCGGGGCCAACCTCGCGGATCGCGTCCATCGCCTGACCGTTGGTGTCGATCTGGATGCCCTGCGCAAGGTGATGGAGCGTGCCAAGCTGGTCGGCATCCATCACGAACTTTTCGTAGGACGACACGAGGCCGCCCTCCAGCCAGCCGCAGGCGTGGAGCATGAAGTTGACGCCGGCGAGCAGCGCCATGTTCAAGCTGTTCGCGGTCTCGTAGGCGGCCTGAGCGTCCGGCAGCTTCGATCCGCAGAACGACCCGCCCGAGCGGTAGGGCAGCCCAAGCCGCCGCACCAACTGGCCTGCGCCATAGGTGATATGGGCGGCTTCCGGCGTCCCGAAGGTCGGCGCGCCCGAGTTCATGTCGATCGAGGTCACGAAGGCCCCCGCGATCACCGGCGAGCCGGGACGGATCAGCTGCGAGTAGCTTACCCCCGCCAGGATTTCCGCCAGGACCTGGGTCAGCGTGCCAGCCACCGTCACCGGGGCCATAGCGCCACCGACGATGAAGGGCGAGACGATGCTGGCCTGATTGTTGGCGGCATAGACCTCCAGCGCGCCCATCATGATCCCATCGAACACCATCGGCGAGTTGATGTTGATGAGCGAGGTCATCACCGTGTTCTGGTCGACGAAATCTGCGCCGAACAGAAGCTTGGCCATGTCGACCGAATCCTGCGCGCGACTGGGTTCGGTGACCGAGCCCATGAAGGGCTTGTCCGACAGCGTCATGTGCGCAAGCAGCATGTCGAGGTGGCGCTTGTTCACCGGGATGTCGGTCGGCTCACACACGGTGCCGCCGGAATGGTGCAGCCACTTCGACATGTAGCCCAGCTTCACGAAGTTCTGGAAATCCTCCAGCGTGGCATAACGGCGGCCGCCTTCCATGTCGCGGACGAAGGGCGGGCCGTAGACCGGGGCCAGAACGAGGTTGCGCCCGCCGACTTCGACGTTCCGTTCAGGGTTCCGAGCGTGCTGGGTGTAGGTTTTCGGCGCAGTCGAGATCAGCTTGCGTGCAAGGCCGCGGGGAATGTGGACGCGTTCGCCCTTCACATCCGCGCCCGCATCGCGCCAGCGCTGCAGGGCGGCGGGGTTTTCCACGAAGTTGACGCCGATCTCTTCCAGCACCGTCTCGGCATTGTGCTCGATGATCTGGAGCGCTTCCTCGTTCAGGATTTCGAAGTTCGGGATGTTGCGCTGGATGTAGCGCGCGGTCTCGAAGCTGATCGCGGTGCGTTCCGCCCGGCGGCTTGCGCCCCCGCCACTGCGCGACCGGCGCCCTGCAACTTCGTTCATGTCTGCCTCCGGGAGATGTCTGGGGTCCTTATGCCGCCAATCGGTCGCGCAACGCCCCCCGAAACCGTCCTATCCTTTCCAAAACCGACATGCGCCACAGTCGCAAATGGCGCTTTCTGCTGCCTGCGGTCGCGGTCTGGTTCCGGCAGACCGCAGGCAGGATGTGGGATCAGGCCGCCTTCCCCTGCTGCACCGTCGAAACCAGACGCGCCCAGTCTTCGGGCGAGAGCGCCGGGCGCACGGCTTCGGTCAAGAGCGCAGAGAAGACCTCGAACGGCATCGACCCGCGCATGGCCGACAACATCGCCGCCCGTTCGCGGTGGCAGAGCGCGCCGACGATCAGGCCCATGTAGCCACAGAGGCGCGGCCAGGACAGGGCCGTGACGATGCTGCCTTCGATGCCCTGCAGCTCTTCGTCGGTGAAAAGTGCGTGGAGGGCACCGAGTAGCTGGCTTTCCTCTTCGGCCATGTGATGGAGGTCATCGCCGAGAAACCGCGCGTAGCGGAGATAGAGCCGTTCGCCGATGGCAGGTGCCTGGTCCGCCGCGGCATCCTCAAGCGCACGGCACAGGGTCTCCAGTTCCTCGAAGGCGCGGGAGTGGTCGGCATGGTCTTCCTCGGCTTCGACCAAGGCGGCGGGGTCGCGGGCAGCGACGGCCGGGTGGATCTTGGTCTCTTCGCTGGCAAGATGGCCAGAGGCCAGATCGAGATACCCCCGCAGCGCCCCGATGGCTTCGCGGGCCTCGGCCGGTTCGGCGAAGTCGGTGGTGGCCAGCCGGGTCAGCACCTGGCAATGGCCAAGCCGCAGACCACGGTGGACGGCGCGGTAAAGGTCGTGGCGACCGGGGACGGGAGTGTAAGCTGTCTTCGTCATGATGGCTCCTTGATCTCCGGCGCAAGTGCCGGTGGGTCCCTGATACGCCGCTGGCCATTCTTTGATCTTTGGGTAATGTTCAAAAAGACTATCCGTCAGGATCAGACAATGGACACGCTTCGTACGATGCGGCTTTTTGTCAGGGTCGTGGAACGCGGCAGCTTTTCCGGCGCTGCGGTCGATTTCGGTCTGTCGCATGGCATGGCCTCGGCCGCGATCAAGGCGCTGGAAATGCGGTTGGGCGTGGAACTGATCCGCCGCACCACCCGGCGCATGGCACTGACGGAGGCGGGCGAGGAATACCTGGACCGCGCGCGCCGCATCCTGTCGGAAGTCGACGCGCTGGACGAAGCCTTTGCCGAGGGACGGGGCAAGGTCACGGGGTCGCTGACGTTGCAGGTCCCGGCGGCCTTCGCGCGTCTGGTCCTGTCGCCAAGCCTTGGGGATTTCCTCGACCGGCACCCGGCGCTGACGCTGCGCGTCATTTCGCGCGACCGGCTGCCGGACATGATCGCCGAGCCCATCGACCTGTTCGTCTACACCGGCCCCCTGCCCGACAGCAGCCTTTCCTTGCGCAGTCTGGGTCGGTTCCCGATCCTGACGGTCGCCTCGCCCGACTACATCGCCCGGCATGGAGCGCCGCAGACCATCGAGGAGATCGACCGGCACCGCCAGATCGACATCCTGTCCGCGACGACAGGACGGGTCCTCGACTGGCGCTTCCAGCGGTACGGGCGGCATGTGCCACGGCCGGGTCGGGCCGGCCTGTCGTTCGAAAGCTCGGAAAGCGCCATTGCCGCCTGCATGGGCGGAGCGGGCGTGATGCAGAACATCTCCTATGCGCTTGCGGACCCGATCGCCTCGGGTCGGCTGGTGCCGGTGCTGACCGACCACATTGATCCGGGACCAGACCTGTCGCTGCTGACCCGACGACTTCCCCGCCCACCTGCCCGACTGCGCGCGATGGTGGCGCATCTGGAACAGGTCGTGCGACAGCGCCGCGAACGGGATGCGGCGCTGATTTCCCCTGCTTTGACCGCCCTATCCTGACGACCGCCCCCTTGCGATTCCGGCCCCCATCGCTTACGCGGGCGCATGACCCAAGCCCATGACCGCCTTCTCATCATCGACTTCGGTTCTCAGGTGACGCAGCTGATCGCGCGGCGCCTGCGCGAGCTGAATGTCTACTGCGAAATCCACCCCTACAACCGCGTGGACGAGGCCTTTCTGCAGGCCTTCGGCCCAAAGGCGGTGATCTTCTCGGGCGGCCCGGCCTCTGTCTACTGGGACAACGCGCCGATGCCGCCCAAGGGCGTCTTCGATCTGGGGGTCCCGATCCTGGGGATCTGCTACGGTCAGCAGGTGATGATGCATTGCCTTGGGGGCCACGTCGAAGGCGGGCATGGCACGGCGGAATTCGGCAAGGCGTTCGTGACGCCCACGGACCTGACGCATCCTTTCCTGGCTGGCTGGTTCCCGCCCGAGGCAGGCCCGCAGGCGCAGGAACAGGTCTGGATGAGCCATGGCGATCATGTGTCGAAGATCGCTCCGGGTTTCGCGGTTTATGGCACCTCGCCCAACGCACCTTTCGCGATCACGGCGGACCCCCAGCGGCATTTCTACGCTGTCCAGTTCCACCCCGAGGTGCACCACACCCCAAAAGGCGCACAGCTGTACGAAAATTTCGTTCGGCTGGCGGGCTTCAAGGGCGACTGGACGATGGGCGCCTACCGCGAGGAGGCGATCCGCAAGATCCGCGAACAGGTGGGCGATGCCAAGGTGATCTGCGGGCTGTCGGGCGGAGTGGATTCCTCTGTCGCGGCGGTGCTGATCCACGAGGCGATCGGCGACCAGCTGACTTGCGTCTTCGTCGACCACGGCCTTCTGCGGCTGGGCGAGGCCGAGCAGGTCGTGACCATGTTCCGCGACCATTACAACATGCCGCTGATCCATGCCGATGAGAGTGACCTCTTTCTTGGCGCGCTGGAGGGGGTTTCCGACCCCGAGGTGAAACGCAAGACCATTGGCAAGCTGTTCATCGACGTGTTCCAGAAGCACGCGAACGAGGTCGGCGGCGCGAAGTTCCTGGCGCAGGGGACGCTGTATCCGGACGTGATCGAAAGCGTGTCGTTCAGCGGCGGGCCGTCGGTGACGATCAAGTCGCACCACAACGTGGGCGGCCTGCCGGAGAAGATGGGGCTGAAGCTGGTCGAACCGCTGCGCGAGCTGTTCAAGGACGAGGTCCGCGCCCTTGGCCGCGAACTGGGCCTGCCGGCCAGCTTCATCGGCCGCCATCCCTTTCCCGGCCCAGGCCTTGCCATCCGCTGCCCCGGCGAGATCACCAAAGAGAAGCTCGACATCCTGCGCCGGGCGGATGCGGTCTACATCGATCAGATCCGCAAGCACGGGCTGTACGACGAGATCTGGCAGGCCTTCGCCGCGATCCTGCCGATGCGGACCGTGGGGGTAATGGGCGACGGGCGGACCTATGACTATGCGCTGGCGCTGCGCGCCGTTACGAGCGTGGATGGCATGACCGCCGACTATTACCCGTTCACCCACGACTTCCTGGGCGAGACTGCCACAAGGATCATCAACGAGGTCAAGGGCGTCAACCGCGTCTTCTACGACTGCACCTCGAAGCCGCCCGGGACGATTGAGTTGGAATGATCCGGGTCACCGGAACCCTGACCTGTTCGACGGTCGAGGACGCTGACCTTGTCCGGCAGCATTTGCCCGAGCATATCCGGCTTAGCCGGGCCGAACCGGGCTGTCTGACGTTCAACGTCGATCCGACCGATGACCCGCTGGTCTGGCGGCTGGACGAAAGCTTTGTCGATCAGGCCGCCTTTGCCGCGCATCAGACCCGGACGAGAGTTTCAGTCTGGTATGAAGCGACCGCCGGTCTGAAACGCGATTTCAAAATCCGCGAAGACTGACCGCCGTCAGAAACGCCCATGCCGAGCGATTTCGGCCATGGCTTTCCGGCCGCTGGGCTTTTCCCGGGCGGCAAGGTCGTCCGGCAGCGCCTCGACCGGGCCCTGTTCCCCGACCGCCACGGCGCAGTGCAGCGTGTGCCCCGCGGGCAGTTGCACGGCGGCTGCGAGCCGGTCCCTGTCGAACCCGCCCATCGCATGGGCGACCAGTCCCATCGCATGCGCCTGCAGCGCCAGGCTCATCCAGGCGGCGCCGGTGTCGAAACCGGCGGTGCGATTTGGAACCTCGACCCCGTCGCGGTTCAGCATCGTGTCTTTCGAGGCTACGACGACCAGCGCAGCGGCCTTGCCGGTCCAGATCAGGTTGTTGCCGGTCAGGCAGGCATGCAGGCTGTCGAACGCGGCCTCGCCCCGCCGCGCCCAGACCAGCCGCCAGGGTTGGTGGTTCGAGGCCGAAGGGGCCCAGCGGGCAGCCTCAAGCAGCGACATCACCTCGGCCTCGCTCAGGGCGCGGTCGGTGAAGGACCGGGGTGACCAGCGGCCCGGAAACTGCGGCGCGACGGGATGGTCGGGCTGGCGGGTCGGGGTCAGATCAAGGCTCATCAAGGGGGGTCCTTCCAGTGCTTTGACGGGAGGTAGGGTCGCCATGGGCGCAAGGCAACCGCGCTGCGCTGCGAACGCCTGTGTGCCTGCGCACATATCCCCGGCGACAGGGCCCTGCGGCCATGCCATCATCGCGCCGGTGACGGGAGGATGGGCGCATGCGGGCAGTTCAGTTGCGAGGAGTCGGCGACATCGCCGCGGTCGAGGTCCCGGACCCAGAGCCAAAGGCGGGAGAGGTTCTGGTGCGCGTTCTGGCAGCAGGGATCTGCGGGACCGACCGGCACCTGCTTAAGGGCGAGTTCCCCTGTGCGCCTCCCGTGACCCTGGGGCATGAATTCTGCGGCGAGGTGATCGCGGTCGGCGAGGGCGTCACGATGCCGATAGGCACGCGCATCGCTTGCGACCCGAACATCGCCTGCGGCACCTGCGACGCGTGCCTGCGCGGGAGGGTGAACCTCTGCGCGCGGAACGTCGCCATCGGCATCCATCGCAACGGCGGCTTTTCCGAGTTTGCCACCCTGCCCGCCCATCGCGCCTTGCCGGTCGGCGATCTTGACCCCGAGACGGCGGCCTTTGCCGAGCCCCTGGCCTGCACGCTGCACGGGCTGGACATCGGCGCGCCGGTTCCGGGGGAAAAGGTGGTGGTGCTGGGCGGCGGGGTCATCGGGCTTTTGGCGGTTCAACTGGCGCGGAACGCGGGGGCCGAGGTGGTGCTGGTCACCCGTCACCCGGACAAACGGCAGTTGGCCGAGAGACTGGGGGCCAGGGCAACCGCAGCGACGCTGGAAAATGCTCTGGCGATCCTGCCGGGTGGGGCCGATCTGGTTCTGGAATGTGCCGGGGTGGCGGAGACGGTGGAAATGGCGCCCCGGGTGACACGCGCCGGAGGGCGGATCGTGGTTCTGGGTGTGCTGCCAAAGGGGGAAAGGGTGAGGATCGAGCCGTTCGACCTTTTGTTCCGCGAGATCAATGTTTTGCACAGCTTTCTGAACCCGTTCACCCAGTCGCGTGCCATCGACATGCTGCGGCTTGGGCAGGTCGAGGTCGGGCCGCTGATCTCACTCCGGGTGGGCCTGGGGGATGCGGCGCGCGCCATCGCGGAGCCAGCCCGCCAGGGCGAAGTGAAGGTTCTGGTGCTTCCCGGTCAGGGAGACTGACGCAGCGCGCGGGGCTGGACTGGACATTTCCGGGCCGCGGGGCGACCTTGCGCCCATGACCGTCCCGAACCGCCCGCTTGCCGCCGCCGCCTGGATGACCGGGGCCATTGCCGCCTTTACCGCCATGGCGATTGCGACGCGGCAGATCAAAGGCGTGCACGACACGTTCGAGATCCTCGCCTTCCGGTCGATGATCGGCTGGGTGATCGTGCTGGCCTGTGGCCTGGCGCTGCGTCAGTTGGGCCGGGTGCGCACCGACAGGCTGGGTAGCCATGTGCTGCGCAACCTCTTCCACTTCTCGGGCCAGTCGCTGTGGTTCTACGCGGTGACCGTGATCCCGCTGGCCCAGGTCTTCGCGCTGGAATTCACCTCGCCGATCTGGGTGATCCTCTTGTCGCCGGTGTTCCTGGGCGAGCGGCTGACCCGACGCAAGCTGGCGGCGGCGGCGCTGGGGTTTGCCGGGGTGCTGATTGTCGCCCGACCGGGCTTTGGCACCGTCGAGCCCGGCGTCATCGCCGCGGCGGGGGCGGCGGTGTTCTTTGCGGCCACCGCCCTGATGACCAAGGCGCTGACGCGGGGTGAGGCGATCATCTCGATCCTGTTCTGGCTGACGCTCATGCAGGCCATCCTCGGCACTGTGGCGATGGTCTTGCATGGCCCGGTCATCTTGCCCACGTCCGCCACCGTTCCCTGGCTGGTGCTGATCGCCATTGCCGGGATCACCGCGCATCTGTGCCTGACCACCGCCCTGAGCCTGGCCCCGGCCAGCGTCGTGGTTCCGGTGGACTTTGCCCGCCTGCCAATCATCGCGGTTGTCGGGGCAGCCTTCTACAATGAACCCCTTGAGCTGGCATTGTTTGCTGGCGCGGGGCTAA
Organism: Rhodobacter sp. SY28-1; assembly: GCF_005222785.1. Taxonomy (GTDB): domain Bacteria; phylum Pseudomonadota; class Alphaproteobacteria; order Rhodobacterales; family Rhodobacteraceae; genus Tabrizicola. The sequence continues at coordinate 777,707 of NZ_STGH01000003.1, forward strand.
TCTTCCTGGGCATCTGGCTGACTCTGGGGGGTGGGGCGTCCCGGCCACAGGGCGCAGAGGTCACAAAACCGTGACGTGGCGTCATTGATTGACCCAAAATGTCGCAGGGCTTAGCCTTTTCTACAGGGGGAATTCCCGGGTGGGGGTTCAAGTTGAGGGATACCAGGATGAAACGAATTCTCATGGCGTCAGTCGCCGTGGTCACAGGTGCAACGGGGGCCCTGGCAGGCGGCGTTGAACGGTCAACGCAGTCGGTCGCTATCCTGTTCGAACAGGGCCGCTATGCCGAACTGAGTTTTGGACGCTTTGATCCGAGCGTCACGGGCGGTGTCGGACCGGGGGGGATCATTTCCTCGGGCGACATGGCGGGGGGCTACAACTCCTGGAGCCTTGGCTACAAGATGGACATCGGCGATCGCATGGCCTTTGCGATGATCCTGGATCAGCCGATCGGCGCGGATGTGAACTATCCGGCCAGCGCGGCGCCCTATCCGCTCGCCGGATCGACCGCAAAGCTGACCTCCAGCGCGCTGACTGCGCTTCTGAGCTACCAGTTTGACAACAATGTCTCGGTTTATGGCGGCCTTCGCTATGAAACCGTGCATGGCGAAGTCGCGCTGCCCTTCCTTGGGTACACCCTGGACACCAACCACGACTCCGAACTGGGCTATGTTGTGGGTGTTGCTTGGGAAAAGCCTGAAATCGCCGCCCGGGTTGCGCTGACGTACAACTCTGCGATCAATCATTCGCTGCAATCGGTCGAAGGTGGGGTGACTACGGCGGGCTTCGACACCGAGGTGCCGCAGTCTGTCAACCTGGAGTTCCAGACCGGGATCGCCAAGGACACCCTTCTGTTCGGCTCGATCCGTTGGGTTGACTGGACGGCCTTCATTATCGACCCGCCGGCCTATCCGGCGCCGCTTGGCAACCTTGTCGACTACGCAAGCGACCGCGTGACCTACAACCTTGGCGTCGGTCGCCGGTTCAATGAGAACTGGTCGGCAGCGGTGACAGTTGGTTACGAACGGCCGGATGGGGCGACGACTGGAAACCTAGGCCCGACCGACGGAATGAGAAGCATCGGCCTGGCCGCGACCTATACGATGGACAACATGAAGATCACTGGCGGCGTCCGCTATGTCGATCTTGGCGATGCGACCACCAATCCGCCGGTCAGTGGCGTGTTCACCGACAACAGCGGGGTCGGCGTCGGCATCAAGATCGGCTATTCCTTCTGAACCGATCGTCTTCCACAAACACACCCCGCCCCTTCGCCCGGGCGGGGTTTTTCGTTGTGAAGGCTCCGTCCCGGCGCTAACAGGGGCGCGATGAGGTGACGCGATGATCTATCCTTCTGGCCGCGACTATCTGGCCGCCCCGCGCAAGCGTGTCATGCTGTTCGGCATGTCCGGTCTGGGAAAGACGTATCTTTCCAACCTCTTGCGCGCCCGGGGCGACTGGTTCCACTACTCGGTCGATTACCGGATCGGCACCCGCTACATGGGTGAATACATCGCCGACAACTTCAAGCGCGAGGCGATGAAGGTCCCGCTTCTGCGTGAGCTTCTGATGACCGATTCTGTCTATATCGCGTCGAACATCACGTTCGACAACCTTGCGCCGCTGTCGACCTATCTGGGCAAGCCCGGCGATCCGGCCAAGGGGGGCGTGCCCTTTGCCGAATACATGAAGCGGCAAGAGCAGCATCGGGTCGCGGAAGTGGCTGCGACGCTGGATACGGCACGGTTCATGGAACGCGCAGAGGAGATATACGGCTATCCGAACTTTGTCGGCGATACTTCGGGGTCGATCTGCGAAGTGGTCGAGGCCGAGGATCCGCAAGATCCGGTGATGCGGCAACTGGCAGACACGCTGCTTCTGGTCTGGATCAAGGGCTCGGACGCCCACACGGCGGAACTCGTGCGCCGCTTTGATCGTGCGCCGAAGCCGATGTACTACCAGCCGCATTTCCTTCATGCGGCCTGGGAGGAATACCGCGCAACCCATTATGTTTCCGAAGAAACCTGCGATCCCGACCATTTTGTCCGCTGGACTTACGCCCGCGCCCTGGCCCATCGCCAGCCCCGCTACGCCGCCATGGCCCGCTGGGGCGTGACGGTCACGGCCGAGGAGGTGGCAGAGGTCAGCACGGCGGCGGATTTCGATACGCTTCTGGCCCGCGCCATCGACCGGGCCTAAAGCCCGCAGGCGGCCCGAGCGGCGCTGATGGCCTCCTGGGCACCGGCCATGCCGAACTGCCCAAGCGACCAGCCCGCGCCATTCCGCAGCTCAACCCGCCTTGCCAGGGCAATAAGGCCCGGCAGCGGCGAACCCGGGTCTAGCCGCGAGGTGTAGCCCCCGGCCGAGACGTCGAACCACAGGCCCAGCACCTGCCCGTCGATGTCCACCGAAATGACGGCGGCGGGGCCTTCGACCTGCCCGGTCAGGAGCAGGTTCTGCGTGCCGCTGGCGTCGCAGGTGTAGTAGAGGAAGTTGTCGGTTTCGGCCGCATACTGGCCGGCGAAGAAGCCCTGCCCGTCCTGGGTCGCCCCGCTGCCCCAGGGCGGACCGGCAGGGACCACAGGCGGAGCAACCGGCTGCGGTGCTGGGGTGGCGACCGGGTCGTTGCATCTTGCGGCCACGCATTGCTGGTATTCCGCACTCTCCGCCCCCGGACTGTCGGCCAGGCAACGCCAGACGCAGCGCTGGACCTCCATCGCGTCGTCATCCTGCGCCAGGGCGACCCCAGGGCACAGCAGCAGCATCAAGACCAGGACCCGACCCATGCGCACCTCATACTTTCCCTTGATCCTGCAAGAGCCGTGCAGGCCTGGCAAGCCACCCGGCCTTGCTGAGACCGCGAATTTCCCCTAGCTCTGTCGGCTCAGTCGCCCAAGGACCTCGACCATGCCAATCACGCTTCCCGAAACCCTGCCCGCCTATGACGTGCTGCGGTCCGAGGGCGTCATGGTCATGTCCCCCGACCGCGCCGCGCACCAGGATATCCGGCCCTTGCGGATCGGGCTGTTGAACCTGATGCCGAAGAAGATCCAGACGGAAAACCAGTTCGCCCGGCTGATCGGCGCCACGCCGCTGCAGATCGACCTGCACCTGATCCGCATGTCGGAACACACGACGAAGAACACCGCCGCCGAGCATATGGCCACCTTCTACCGCCCCTTTCAGGCGGTGAAGGGCGAGAAGTTCGACGGTCTCATTATCACCGGCGCGCCAATCGAGCATCTGCCGTTCGAAGAAGTCACCTATTGGGATGAGTTGTGCGAGGTCATGGACTGGACCCAGACCAACGTGCAGTCGACCTTCGGCGTCTGCTGGGGCGGCATGGCGATGATCAACCATTTCCACGGCGTGCAGAAGCACATGTTGGACCACAAGGCCTTCGGCTGCTTCCGCCACCAGAACCTGGCCCCGACCTCGCCCTACTTGCGGGGGTTCTCGGATGATTTCGTCATCCCGGTCAGCCGCTGGACCGAGATGAAACAGGCCGAGATCGACGCGGCCCCTGGGCTGAAAACCCTGCTCGGGTCGGACGAGGTCGGCCCCTGCCTGGTCGAGGATGCAGCGCACCGGGCGCTTTATATCTTCAACCACTTCGAATACGACAGCGATACGCTGAAGCAGGAATACGACCGCGACGTGGCCAATGGCACGCCGATCAACGTGCCCCTGAACTACTACCCGGATGACAACCCCGCGCGGCCGCCGCTGAACCGGTGGAGAAGCCACGCCCACCTGCTATATGGCAACTGGATCAACGAGATCTATCAGTCCACGCCTTATGACATTTCGCAGATTGGCAACTAGCCTCCTCATCGCTGCGCTTGGCCTTGCCGGTGTCACCCACTGGCGGGCCTCGGCGCGAGAGGCTGCGGCGGAGGCGGCCTTCCCGCCGACAGGGCAGTTCGTGACGGTTGACGGTCTGCAGTTGCACTACGAAGTGGCCGGAACTGGTCCCGACCTTGTCATGATCCACGGCGCAAGTGGTTCGCTGCGCGATCTAACCTTCTCGTTGCGCGACCAGTTGACCGACCGCTACCGGGTCATCGTTGTCGACCGGCCCGGGCTTGGCCATTCCGACCCTCTGCCAGAGACGAGCCTTCTGTCGCAGGCCCGGCATATCAAGGCCGGGCTTGCACAGCTTGGGGTCGCCGAGCCGGTGGTCCTGGGGCAAAGCTATGGCGGAGCAGTTGCGCTTGCCTGGGCCCTGGATGGCGGACCCCGCGCGCTGGTGCTTGTCGGCTCGCCCTCGATGCCGTGGCCTGGAACGCTGGACATCTGGTATCGCGCGACCTCGACGCGCCTTGGCCGCGCAGTGGCCGTCCCCCTTGCCTCGGCCTTTGTGCCCGCTGCCTATGTCAGACAGGCCACCGCCTCGGTCTTCGCGCCCGATCCCGTTCCCGAAGGCTATGACGACTGGCTGGGTGCAGCGCTTACCCTGCGCCGCGAGACGCTGGCCACGAACACGGCGCAGGTCAATGCACTTCGGGCCGAACTGGTGACAATGGAGCCGCGCTACCCCACGCTAACCCTGCCGATCGAGCTGGTTCATGGCACCGCCGACACTATTGTGCCGATCGACATCCACTCGCGCCCGCTTCTGCGGCTTCTGCCGAATGCCAGTCTCACGACGCTCGTCGGCGCGGGACACATGCCGCATCATTCCCATTCCGACCATGTGATCCAGGCCATCGACCGCGCCAACGAAAATTCGTGACACTGTAAGTTACACCAATTGACAGCCCTGCAATTTGATGTCACATACAGTGCCATCAAATGTGAGGCGACGATGTCTGATTCCCCCCGGCCCTACAAATCCGCTGTCCGCGAAGAGCAGGCGAAGGCGACCCGTGACCGGATCCTCGCCGCGGCGGTCGAACTGATGCAGACCGAGGAAGATGCCTCGATGGATGCCATCGCCAAGGCGGCGGGGGTCGAACGTCGCACCGTCTTTCGCCATTTCGAAACACGCGAGGCGCTCTTGGGGGCTGCCTTCCAGTGGCTGAACGACCGGCTGGGTGTCATCGTGGCACCGGGTGACCCTGCCGCGCTGGTCAAGGCGATCCGCGACGGTTTCGCCCGGATGGACAGCCTTGAGGGCGCGGTTCGGGCCGGTCTTCATTCCCGCGCGGGCCGCGACATGCGGCTTGCAAACCTTCCCCGGCGTCAGGCGGCCTTTGCGGCCAGCCTCGCGCCGATTACGGCCAGCCTTCCCGCCGCCGACAAGGCGCGGATCGAGGCGCTGGCCCATCTGCTTTACAGCGCCGCCGCCTGGGAGGTGCTGAAGGACTACGGGGGACTGACCGGCGCGGAAGCCGGCCAGACCGCCGCATGGGCGCTGGAACGGCTTCTGTCCGCTGCCGCCAGCACCCCCGCCGACGCGGACTGATCCACATCCGAAGGACCAAATCATGACGATCACCATTACCCCGCGCGAGCGGATTGAGACCCATTGGGTGGTCACCGACCACCTGCGTTTTCTGGGCCAGTTGCCCGGGACCGCGAACCACCTGATCGAAGTCGAGGCGCCTCCCGGCTCGGGCACCCCGCCCCACACCCATGCCTCGCCCGAGCTATTCGTGGTGGTCGAGGGCACGCTTACCGTCCGCAGCTTCGGGCCAGAGGGCGTGACGACCATCCGGCTGGCCCCCGGCGAAAGCGCCGCCGTCAGCAGCATGGAGCCGCACAACTACGCCAATGAAGGCGACAGGCCGGTGCGGTTTCTCGTGATGCTGGACGACAGCATGATCGCCTTCTTCCGTGACATCGGCCGCGATACCCCGCTGGCCCCCGGCGAAATGCCCGATTTCCCCGCCATCGCGGCTGCCATGGCCCGGCATGGGATCGGCATGGTCACGCCTCCCGGCTGATCGTGCCCGCTTCCTTCTGCCCGGCGTTCCCTCTACTCTGCCGGGCAGGAGGACCGATCCATGACCCAACTTCCCTTCGACGGCGCGATCAGCCGCTATTTCCGTGAAGGTGCGCCGAAAGAGGTGCGCAAGGCGATCGAGAAGGCGGGCAAGGACGAGATCATGACTACCTCCTACCCCTACCGGGAGGAGATGAAGGGCAAGGAGTATGACGCCCGGATGGAGGGGTTGCAGATCGAGCTTGCGAAGATGCAAGCCGGGATCAAGGCCACAGGGCAGCGGCTGATCGTTGTCTTCGAGGGCCGCGATGCGGCGGGCAAGGGCGGGACGATCAAGGCGGTGACCGAGAACATGAACCCCCGCCAGGCCTATGTCGTGGCCCTGCCCAAGCCGACCGAGCGGGAAAGCCAGCAGTGGTATTTCCAGCGCTATGTCGACTGGTTTCCGGCCAAGGGCGAGGTCGCGCTTTACGACCGCAGCTGGTACAACCGCGCGATGATCGAGCATGTGTTCGGCTTCTGCAAGCCGGAGCAGCGCGAGAAGTTCTTCCGCCAGCTGCCCGAGTTCGAGCAGATGATCGTCGACGAAGGGATCATCTTCCGGAAGATATGGCTGGAAGTTGGGCGGGCGGAGCAGCTGAAGCGTTTCCTTGACCGCGAGGGCGACCTTCTGAAGCAGTGGAAACTGAGCCAGATCGACGTGGATGGGCTGGCGAAGTGGGATGACTACTGCGCGGCCATCGACGAGACGATGGAGCGGACCCATTTCAAGCAGGCGCCCTGGACGGTGATCCTGTCCGACGACAAGAAACGCGCGCGGATTGCGGCGATTCAGACGATCCTTGGGTCAGTCGACTATGCCGGGAAGGATGCGGCGGCGATTGGCAAGGTCGATGGCAAGATCTGCGGCGGGCCGAAGCTTCGGGCATGAAGCGGGGATACCACCACGGCAACCTGCGGCAGGCGCTCGTCGAGGCGGCGCTGGAGCTGATCGCCGAGAAGGGGCCGCAGGGCTTCACCCTGTCCGAGGCGGCGAAGGCGGCGGATGTGACGCCGGCGGCGGTCTACCGGCATTTCGCTGGGCGGGATGACCTGTTGGCGGAGGTCGCGCGGCAGGGGTTTGATATCTTCGCTGCGCTCTTGGAGTATGCCTACGATGAAGGGCGGCCGTCCCCGCTTGCGGCCTTCGAGGCGACGGGGCGGGCTTATCTGGCCTTTGCCCGGAAGTATCCCGGCCATTACCAGGCGATGTTCGAAAGCGGGCTGCAGCCGGGGAAGCACCCGGACCTGGCGCAGGTATCGGGAAAGGCGCGGGCGACGATGGACCGGGCGGCGGAGGGGCTGGTGCGGGGGTTGCCAGAGGGAAGGCGACCGCCGGCGAGCATGGTGTCGGCCCATGTCTGGGCAGTCAGCCACGGGGTGGTGGAACTGTTCCTGCGGGGGAACGGGGGGCCGCAACCCTGGCCGCCGGAGGACCTGCTGGAAACCGGGATCGGGATCTATCTGCGCGGGCTGGGGTTGTTGTCACCGGACAGGTGAGAAAGCGTCCACGGTGAACAAACACAAGACGTATTGTGAAATCAGTGGCTTCGCCGCGGACGTTAAGAATTTCGCAACCTTCTGGAAAGCGGGTTTACCCCTCACCCTGACTATCTCCCCCGAGGGGAGAGGGAACGTCTGGGGCGAGCGTTGCGCTTTGTCTGACAAGTGCTGTGGGTCAGGGAGTCCTCAGGTGACAACACGGATGCCAGCAGCCAGAGTACCCCCATCCTGTGGGTGTGATCCCGCTGCAGCAAGGGAAAGACCTCATGTACCTGCGTCTTATCGGCCTGCCGCTGGTCCTTGCTGCCACGACAGGCGTCGCGCTGGCCTGTGGCGGCGCGCCGATCTGCACGGTCAAGGACCCAACCGGCACACCCTTGAACATCCGGCTGTCGCCCAACGGCCCGGTTGTCGGCACGGCGAAGAACGGGACGGAACTGCTGTTTGTCGAACACCGTGAGGTCGACGGCAAGCTCTGGGCGCTTGTCGAGCGGTTCGAGACGGGCGAGCTTGAGGCCGATTTCCAGGGCGCCTGGGTCTTCGGGAATTATCTGGACTGCACGGTCGCGACCGAAGGCCTGCCAGAGGAGCCGTATACGACGGAAGCCGAACCGATCCCCTGCACGGTCGCCGATCCGACCGATACGCCGTTGAATGCCCGCGCCGCACCCGGCGGCGAGATATTTGCCACGCTGCGCGACGGAACCGTCGTGCGGGCCAGCGCACGTCGGATGCACGAAGGCAAGCCCTGGCTCTATGTCGAGAAATGGTCCGGCGACAATGCCGTGGGCTGGGTCTTCGACGCCTACATGGCCGGCGCCGAGGACGAGAGCCACTAGACCGCTCGTCGGGGACTGCGTCCCTTCTCGCTGCGTTGCGCGACGACGAGGAGACGCAGTCGAACGAGGAGTGTTCGCCTTACCGGAACAGGACCAGGGCCGAGGGGCTCCAGGCGACGCGGACCTTGGTGCCGACGTCGAGGACCGGGCGGCCCGGGACGTTGCGCATCGACAGGCGCACTTCAACGTCGGTGCCGCCGAGATAGACGTCGTAATAGGTCATGTCGCCGAAGTAGATCACTTCGTCGATCACGCCGTCCGTCTCGCGCTCGGGTGCTTTCTGGTCATCGTAGAGGAGCGTCAGCGTTTCCGGGCGAAGGCCCACGACGGGACTTTCGCCGGTTTTTTCGGGCGCTTGCGCGATGTCGAGCGCTACGTGTCCGAGGCCCTTGGCGTTCACTTCCACCTTGTCGCCCGCTTCAGTCAGGATCTCGGCCGGGATGAAGTTCATCGTGCCGATGAAGTCTGCCACCTTGCGGGTTGCTGGGCGACGGTAGAGCGTCTCGGGGTCGGCCAACTGGGCGATCTCGCCCTCGAACATGACGGCGATGCGGTCGGACATGACCAGCGCCTCTTCCTGGTCATGGGTGACGAGGATGAAGGTGATGCCCACCTGGCGCTGGAGCTTTATGAGTTCAACCTGCATGTGTTCGCGCATCTTCTTGTCGAGCGCGGAGAGGGGTTCGTCGAGGAGGAGGACCTTCGGCTTCAGGATCAGCGCACGGGCAAGGGCAACCCTTTGCCGCTGGCCACCGGACAGCGCATGGGCGGCACGCTTGCCGTAGCCCTTGAGGCCGACCATCTCCAGCGCTTCGGCGACGGCCTTTGCCTTTTCTTCCTTCGAACGCGGGTCCTTGCGAAGGCCGAAGCCTACGTTTTCCTCGACGCTCATGTGCGGGAAGATCGCGTAAGACTGGAACACCATGTTCGTCGGACGGACGTTGGCGGCAACATTCGCCATGTCCTTGCCGTCGATCATGATCACGCCCGAGGAGATGTCCTCGAACCCCGCGATGGTGCGCAGAAGCGTGGTCTTGCCGCATCCGGACGGGCCGAGGAGCGAGAAGAACTCACCGGCCTTGATCGTGCCGTTGATCCCACGCAGGGCGTGGTAGTCGCCGTAGTATTTGTGGACGTCCTTGAACTCGATCATGGTCGGGCGGTCATCGGAAAAGGTCACAGGAAGCCTCCGGAATCTTTGCCACCCGCCTTGGCGATGCCACGGCGGCGCATGTACTCGGCAAAGCCAAGCAGGATGATCGAGAAACAGACAAGCACGGTTCCCAGCGCCAGCATCGAGGGCACTTTGGCGGGAAAGCGGAACTGGCCGAAGATGTAGACCGACAGGATCGGTTGGCCCGAGCCGAGGAAGTTCGCGATGATGAATTCGTCGAACGAGATGGTGAAGCAGATCAGGAAGCTCGCCATGATCCCGGGCATCACCAAGGGCAGGACGATCAGGCGGAAGGTTGACCAGGGGGTTTCGCCGAGGTCCAGCGCCGCCTCTTCCAGCGAGCGGTCGAGCGACTGGAAGGCCGAGGTCAGGATCGCCACGGCGAAGGGGGTGCAGATCAGCACCTGCCCGACGATCACGGTGAAGAGCGACAGCGGGATGCCCATCGACAGCAGGACGACGAGGAGCGCCATGGCCACGATCATCTCGGGCAGGACGAGGGGCAGCATGATGAGGCCCATCAGCGGCGCCTTGCCCGGGAAGCGGTAGCGGACGCTGGCACGGGCGGCGAAGATGCCGAGGACGGTGGAGAGCGTCGCGACCGAGAGCGCGATGACCAGGCTGTTCTTGGCGGCGATGCGCAGGTTCTGGTCGGCGAACATCTCGGCGAACCAGGCGGTGGTGAAGCCCTGCAGCGGGAAGGCCACAACCCTGCCGTCGTTGAAGGCGAAGATCGGGAGCAGCAGGATCGGGCTGTAGAGGAACAGAAGGTAGAAGAGCGTGAAGGCACGCAGGTACGGGGCTTTCATTTCGACCCCCCGATGTAGCGGCGGTTCCACAGGACGAAGACGACCGAGACGATGCCGACCATCAGCATCGAGACCACAGCGAAGGCTGACCCTTGCGGGAAGTTCTGCAGCTTCAGGAGCTGGGTTTCGATCAGGTTGGCAATCATCGGTTCCTTGCCGTCGCCGACAAGTTCGGGGGTCACATAGTCACCCACGGTCGGGATGAAGACGATCAGCGCGGCGGCGATCACGCCTGGCATCGACAGCGGCAGCGTGACGCGCAGGAAGGTGACCCAGCGGCTTTCGCCGAGGTCCTGCCCGGCCTCGAGGAGCGAGCGGTCGACCTTTTCCAGGCTCACGAAGATCGGCAGGACCGCGAAGGGTGCGTAGGCGTGGGCGAGCACGATGATGATCGACAGGATCGAGTAGCTGGCGATGTTCAGGGGCGGCAGGCCGATGGAGGCGAGCGCGGAATCGACGATGCCGCCGTAGCCCAGGATCACGAACCAGAGGCTGACGCGGATGATGTAGCTGGTCCAGAACGGGATGGTGATCAGGAACAGCCAGAGGCTTTTCCGTTCCGGCTTGACATGGAAGCTGACGAAGTAGGCCACCGGATAGGCCAGCAGCACAGTGATCGCGGTCACGGTCAGAGCAACCAGCAGCGACTTGAGGAGGATGTAGCCGTAAACCGACTTGGAGGCGAGCTCGGTGTAGTTCTCGATGGTGAGGGGGAGCGACACGTTGCCCCTGCCCCCGGTCATCACCGAGTAGATGAGCACGGTTGCCAGCGGCACCGCGAGCAGGAGAATCACATAGATCGCTGTCGGTGAGATCAGCTTGAGGCCGGCCCTGGCCTCGGAACCTGGCGTTGCAGCCATATTTCCCCCTGTTCGACCACGCTTCGGCGGCCTTGTGATTTGATCAAACCTAGTCCGGACGATCTCGTCAAGGCAAGAGGGTCATCAAACGGCGCTGGAATCAACCTTGGAGGCGGATCGGCCCGGGAATAAGGCATCCCGGGCCGATGCGGTGTCAGGTGGCGACGCGCTCGATGGCGATCGCCCGTTTCTTCAGCTCGTCGTAAAGCGTCGGCACCACGCGGATCGAGCCGACTGCGACGCGGAGCGCTTCGGCGATGCGCGCCTCGGACGGGTCGGTGGTGGCAACCCGCCAGAGCATCCGGCGCGCAACGCCGTCATCGTAGACGATTTCCGTGCTGCCGTGCCGGTTCTTGCGCCAACCAAGAAAATCCGCGCCGCCGTGCGGCGCGTGGAAGGTATGTTGAAGTCCCATTTTTCGGGCTCTCTTTTTGACTGCTCGTGCCGCGAAGGTGCGGCAAGGGGTGTCCCTGGGTCAACTCCCGCGCCGGGCAAATCCGCGTGAGCGAGTCTGATTTGCAACAGGTCAGGAATTTCAGACCAGAAGGTCGGAGGGCGGCCGGGCAAGGAGTTCGGCCAGGGTGCGCATCGCGGTTTCAAAGGCGTCTCGCGGCAGGCTGGCGGCGATGGCAATGCGGACGGCGTTCGGGGCGCGGCCGTGAACTAGGGCGTATTCGTCGGCGGAGCGGACGAGGACGCCGCGGGTTTCGGCGGTGCGCAGGAAGGTCGAGGCACGCCAACCCTGCGGCAGGCGGAGCCAGACGAAGGGTACACCGGGCTGCCAACCAAGATCGAAGGCGCCGAGGTGATTCACCAGGATCTGCTGGCGCGCGGCAAACTCGGCCTGAACCCGTTCGCGGATGCGGGCGGCATCGCCGGACTGGAACAGGCGCAGCATCATTTCGGCCACCGGGCGCGACAGAGCGAAGAAGCCGTGTTGCGCGGTCAGCCGCCCCGCCTCGCCCATGCCCGCGGGACAGATCACATAGCCAAACCGCAGCGCCGCCGAGAGGGTCTTGGACACCGAGCCGACCAGCCAGACCCGCTCGGGCGCCAGCGCGCGCAAGGAGGGAATGTCGGAGACGGCGACGGAATAGCAGTCATCTTCGAGAATCTGCAGGTCGTAGGCGCGGGCGATCTCGGCGATTTCCTGACGGCGCTTGACCGGCATCCGGCCAGTGGTGGGGTTCTGCGCTTCGGTCGTCAGGCACAGCACCTGCGCGCCGTGGCGACGGCAGGCGGCCTCGAGCGCGGCTGGCACGATGCCGTGTTCGTCGATCTCGACCGGCACGACTTCGGCACGGGCGGCACGGGCGGCATAGCGGAAGCCGGGATAGGCGAGGTCCTCGATCAGGACGACGGGGCGTTCGCCGCGCAGGCAGCAGTCGAAGATCAGGTGGATCGCGTTCTGCCCGCCATGGGTCAGCGCCACATCATCCGGCCCGACCGGGCCAAGGATGCGGTCGCCCATCCAGCCGACGACCTCACGGCGGAGCGCGAGCTCTCCGCTCTGGCTGGTGTAGTCGAGCCAGCCCTGCCCCGTGCCTTCGGCCATTTCCAGCAGCGCCTGCCGGAAGGCCTGGGACTGGCCCATGTCGGGCACTTGCGGCGCGCGCAGGTCGACAAGGCCGGTCGCCCCGCCAGTGATGCGTTCGGTATAAAGCGGCTGGGTCGGCCCGAGACGCGGCGATTGTGCCGCTACAAAGGTGCCCCGCCCGACCGTCGCTGCAAGCAGACCTTCCTGCGTGGCCAGCTGATAGGCCCGCGCCACCGTTCCGGGCGTCAACTGCAGGCGCCAGGCCAGATCGCGGACCGTGGGAAGCTGCGAATTGGCTGGAAGGTCACCAGAGCGGATGGCGTCACGCAGGGCGCGCGACAGAGCCAGATACTTCGGCCCGGGGAATTGAGTCAGATCAGGCGCCCAACTTGTATCAGTCACAATAATCCTCTGGCGACTCATTCGGGAACTTCGCTACATTGTTCCTACCGAAACACAGGCATTGTATCAATACAAATCGCAGGAGGCACAAATGCCCCAGACCCAGATTGCCCTTCCCCTTCGTCGCCGCGGCAATGTTCTTGCCCGACTGCTGGACGTTGTCCGCACCGCGGCCCTGCGGCGGCGCGAGCGCCTTCAGCTGGCCGCGCTGGACCCGCATCTGTTGCGCGACATCGGCCTGGATTCGCAGACGGCCGAAAGCGAATGCGCCAAGCCGTTCTGGAAATCCTGAGACCCTCATTCCCCGAGCGACTCTTCGCTCTTACCCCTGACTGGGCCGGGTCAAACCGGCCCCTCTTTTTTTGCCGGATCGCGGGAAACGATCTCTTCCAGCCGGTCGAGAATGTGATGGTCCGGGGGCACCGACAGCAGCGGCGCAAGCTCGCGGATCGTGCCGACGGAGCAGTCCCACCAGCGCAGCGCATGCAGGCGGCGGGCGATGTCTTCGGGAAAGCGGGGCTTGATGAGGCGGGCCGGATTTCCGCCCCAGATCTCGTAAGGACCGACCGACTTCCCGACCGTGGAGTTGGCGGCGATCACCGCCCCGTCCCCGATGGTCACGCCGGACATGACGGTGACGTTCATCCCGATCCAGACGTCATTGCCGATGACCACGTCGCCGTTGGTGTGCGGGTGTCCGACGATCTCCCGTCCTCCGAAGGCGCCGACGAAGACATGGCCGAAGGGATAGGTGGTGCCCCAGTCGACGCGGTGATTGCCGCCAAGGTAGACAACCATCCGGCCCGAAACCGAGCAGAAGGACCCTATGGTCAGGCTGGCCCCTTCGCGCCACTGCATGATGGCAAGCTTTTTCGTGCCATAGGTGTAGCGCCCGATCTGAACCCGGGAGTTGCCGACGTTGTAGCGGGTGACGCCGTCGCTGGATACCTCTGCCGGGCTGGCGTGATCGTCTTCGCTGTCCATGATCCTGTCCGGCTGATGCGCTTTGGCGGCACCGTGGGGTCGCGGACCGGCCATTGCAAGTCCGGCGCGCGGGTCCAAGCGCCTCGGACACTGCCAGTGTTGCATCCGGGCCTGCGCTTCCGGCGAAGTCAGGGCCTTATCGCCTGCAATGCCGCCGCGGCAATGTCGGCGCGACGGGCCATCTCGGCCACCCCGAGGGCGCTGAAGTGGTCTCCGTCCTTCCAGAGAAGCCCGTCGCATCCGCCAAGATCGCGCGGGAATTCCAGCCGGAACAGGGCATTCTGCGACAGGTAGGGCACTGGGCTTGCCGTGGCGAGGTGGGCATCGAGGCGCTGGTAGTTCGCCTCGGTTCCCGCGCGTATGGCGAGCCCTGCCCTGCATCCACGGGTCACCAGCCATTCAAGCTGGACCTGGGGTTCGATGCGGGGGCCGACCCAGACCAGAGGGACCTTGCGCGCGAGGTCCGAAAGCGCGCGGCTTGCATGGGCAATCTTGTCAAGCGCGAGTGGATAGTCAGGCACACGGGCATCGAGCGGCATTCGTTCGATTACCGTCTGCACGCCGGGGAGGCCATCCTCGCCCGTCATGAGATAGGCACCCGACATCTCGAACAGGACGATGGCGAATGCCTGCGGGTTGGCGGTCACGAAGGCTTCGAAGCTGGCGTAGGGGCATTCGCGGTCGGTCGTGCCCGGGCGGCAGGAGGGCTTGGTAAAGCCAATCACGAAGGGGCGGTCGGGGTTGGCGGCGACGATGCCGAAAAGGTCGATGGCGTGGCTGTCGCCGAGGATCGCAACGCCCGGTCCGTGCCGGTCGTGACAGGCGCGGATGCGGTCGGCGACGGTCGCGTCGGCGACCTCGATATTGAACCGGCAGGCGCCGTCGTCCTGGACCGGCATGACCGTTTGGGCGGTCTCGACCACCTGCAGGATTGCGGCGCGGTCAGGCCAGGCGCGGAGCCAGAGATCGCGGAAGCCGTCGGTCGACTTGCACGCTGCACCGATGGCAAACAGCAGGCAGCCGACCAGCCCGGCGCACAGGAAGAGCGAGCGGCGGCGCGGCAGCACGGGGTTGGTCCTGCGGCGGAAAGGTTGCTCGACGAAGGCCCAGGTGGCCCAGGCGAGGGCAAAGGTCATGAGGATCAGCCCGGCCATGACCGGCGCGGGAGGCTCGGCGACAAAGGCGTGGCGCGCGAAGGCAAAAAGCGGCTGGTGCCAGAGATAGGCGGAATAGCTGACCAGCCCGATGCCCACGAAGACAGGCAGCGCCAGGATCCGCGCCGTGCGGGTTTCCGGCTGGGCAAACAGCAGGATCAGGACCGTCCCGGTGACGGGGATCAGCATCCAGCCCCCGGGCGCTGGGGTTGCGGGGTCCCAAAGCACAATGGCGCCGACTACCGCGGCAGTTCCGGTCAGGGCCAGGACGTCGTTGCCCCGCACCGACCCGAGCGAAAGACCAGCGCGGCAATGGCGCCTGCCAGAAGCTCCCACACGCGGGAGCCGGTGAAGAAGAAGTTGCGGGCCGGATTCTCGACCGCGCCCCAGAGGCTGATCCCGAAGGACAGCAGCGCCAGCAGAGCGAGCGCGGCAAGGATCACGCGCCTGCCCTTGCGCCACAAGAGGGCGAGAAGCGGCGGGAAGAGAAGGTAGTACTGCTCTTCGACCGCCAGGCTCCAGGTGTGCAGGAGCGGCTGCAGTTCCGCATCGGGCGAGAAATAGCCGACCTGGCTGAGAAAGAAGAAGCTGGACAGGAAGACGACCACGGCAGCAAGGCTGGCCGAGAAGTCCTCGATCTGGGAGGGCAGGAGCAGAAGAAAAGCCGCAGGAAGGGTGGCGACCAGCACGACGGTGAGCGCGGGCAGGATGCGGCGCGCCCGGCGTTCGTAGAAGGCGGAGAGGCTGTAGCGGCCCGACGACAGGTCTTCTGCCAGAAGCGAGGTGATCAGGAAGCCGGAGATGACAAAGAAGATGTCGACGCCGACAAAACCACCGGAAAGCCAGGGGACATGGGCATGGAACAGGATGACCGGCACCACAGCCAGCGCCCGACGGCCGTCGATTTCACGCCGGTACTGCACAGCCCTGCCCCATCATGGCCGGAAAATGAAAAACGCGGCACTGGTGTACCGCGTTTTCCGAAACTGTCGAGAAGGGCTGATCAGCGCTTCGAGAACTGGAACGAGCGGCGGGCCTTCGGCTTGCCGTACTTCTTCCGTTCGACGACGCGGCTGTCGCGGGTCAGGAAGCCTGCGGCTTTCAGAGCACCGCGCAGGGCGGGTTCGTACAACTGCAGCGCCTTCGAGATGCCGTGCTTCACAGCGCCAGCCTGGCCCGAAAGCCCGCCACCGGCGACGGTCGCGTAGACGTCGAACTGGCCTTCCACGTTGGCGACGGTGAACGGCTGCTTCAGGATCATCTGCAGCACGGGGCGGGCGAAGTAGACCGCCATTTCCTTGCCGTTGACCACGACCTTGCCGGAACCCGGCTTGACCCAGACACGGGCGACCGCGTCCTTGCGCTTGCCGGTCGCGTAGGAACGGCCCAGCTTGTCACGGACCGGAACGCGGGGGGCAGCTTCCACGGCGGTGGGAGCAGAGCCGACGGCCGACTTCAGGTCATCGAGAGATTTGATATCGGCCATGATCACGCGCTCCGGGTGTTCTTCGGGTTCAGGACCTTGACGTCCAGAACGGTGGGCTGCTGTGCTTCATGCGGATGGGCGGCCCCGGCATAGACGCGCAGGTTCGTCATCTGCTGACGGCCCAGACGGTTGCGGGTGATCATGCGTTCGACGGCCTTTTCCACCACACGCTCGGGGTGGGCGCCTTCCAGCACCTGACGCGCGGTCCGCTGCTTGATGCCGCCCGGGTGGCCGGTGTGCCAGTAGTAGACCTTGTCGTCGCGCTTCTTGCCGGTCATCTGCACCTTGTCGGCGTTGATGACGATGACGTTGTCACCCATGTCCATATGGGGGGTGAAGGTCGGCTTGTTCTTGCCGCGCAGGATGTTGGCGACGATCGTGGCGAGGCGGCCCAGAACGACGCCCTCGGCGTCGATCAGGATCCACTTCTTCTCGATGTCCGCCGGAGTAGCGGTGAAGGTTTTCATCGTGTGTCCCAATGAAGAAGGGGGCACAAGCGCCCCCGGAATCTCGGATGCGGGCTTATCGCCGAAGGCTTGTGCAGCGTCAAGCAGGGAAACCAAGATTTAATCATTCAAAAACATTGGCTTGCGATAACGGTATCATTTTACCCCACGCACTTTGCCTTGCCCATGTCGCAAATACTCCCGCCGGAGGCATCCCGAGCCGGTTGGCCGGAACGGCCAGAGGCGAGACAAGGGGCTTGCGCCCCAAGGCGCTCAATCTGGTTAGCGCAGCTTCGGCGGGCGCGAGGGATCCATCCCAGGCGCGGCTGGGGCAAGGTCCTGGACGTCTGGCTCGGGCAGGTCGAAGCGCAGGGCCACACGGGCGAGCGCTTCGGTCGCGGGGTCGCCGGTGCGCAGGAAGACCACGTCCAGCTCCCCCGCCTCGATGCCGGAAAAGACCAGCGCCTCGTTCATCGCCCGGGCCAGCGCGCCCTCGGCCCCGTTGGCGGCGTCGATCAGCGCCAGAAGGTGCCCCCGTCGACCGCCTTCGTAGACCACTCCCGCCAGCAGGGCCGCAGCCGCCAACCCTCCGGCCCGCGCAAGTTTGGCGTCCAGCGCGGTGATGACCGCTTCGGGGACGGCAGGCGCAGTGAATTCGACCGGCTTGGCCTCGACCTCTTCGGGGGACTCGTCCAGCGTCTCGGCCAGCCAGTCCATCGCCTCGGGCGGGAGCATCATCGACGAGGGCGCGACGCCGAGGTTCACGCCCATGCCGATCCCCTGCCCTTTCAGGAGACCCGCGATCACCCTGCCCGGCAAGGCGGCGTAGGGGGCGATGCCGCCGGTGAAGTTCGCCAGCCGCTCCTCGCGGTCGAAGACCAGGACCACCGGGCCGTCCTCAAGATCGAAGACTTTCGGCTCAAGCTTCTCGCCTTCCGCCTCCCGTTCCAGGAGGATGACCATCTCGCCATCGGCCAGCCGTTCGAAGAAGCGCAGGCGCAGGGCCTCGTTCTCGGGGTCGGCAGAGACCGCAGCGTAGGCGGCATCCAGCAGGGTCACGACATCAGACATCCATCACCTCCCGCACGCGGGCGCGCAGGGCCGGGAGATGCTCGGCCGCGAACCAGGGATTGCGTTTCAGCCACCCCGTATTCCGCCAGGACGGATGCGGCAAGGGAAAGACGCCGCGCGCGGCCGGGGCGCGCCAATCGGCCACGGCTGCAGTCACGTCGCGCAGGCCCAGATGCCAGCGGATCGCCGCGCCGCCGACAAGAAGTGTGAGCGGCATCGGTCCGAGGCATTGCATCACTTGCCTGCGCCAGGTCGCGGCGCAGACCGCCGGCGGGGGAAGATCGGAGCCCTTGGCATCGTAGCCCGGAAAGCAGAAGGCCATCGGCACGATAGCCACGCGAGAGAGGTCGTAGAACTCGGCTTCGGACAGGCCCGTCCAGTCGCGGAGGCGGTCGCCCGAGCGGTCGGTGAAGGGCTGTCCGCTGTCATGCACCCGCGCCCCGGGGGCCTGGCCCGCAATCAGGATCCGGGCACCTGGCCGGAACCAGACCACCGGGCGGGGCGCGTGGGCGGTTGCGGTCGCGGCAAAGCGGTCGGCGCAGAGGCGGCAGGCACGGATGTCGTCGGCAAGGTCCATGCGGCGAAGGCTGGCGTTTTGCCGGGCGGGGTGCAAGGCGGAACCCTTTCGGCGAGGATTGCCGGGCGGTCGGCGGCAATCACTGACGGTTTCACGCCGCTGCCATTGCAGGGGACGGAATTCCGGGTCAAATGGCCGCAAGAGCCCGGGGGAACCTGCCGCATGTATCGTGTCTCCTCATTCGTGCCCCGCTTTGCCCAGGCCTTGCTGGGTGGCGCCCTTGTGGCGACGCTGTGGGTGAACCTGCACCCGGCCAGCTATTACGACAGCATCGAATGGCGGCTGCTCGATCTTGAGCTGCCGGGCTGGCTGGCCCCCCTGCCCTTCAGCCTGACGCCGATGAACCTGGTGTCCGACGGGCTGATGGCGCTGTTCCTGTTCAGCATCGGCAAGGAGTTGTGGGAGGCGCTGACCCTGGAGCATGGCGCGCTGCGGGGGCGGCAGGCGATACTGCCGGTAGGCATGACGCTGGGCGGCATGATCGGTGCGGCTCTTGTCTGGATCACGGTTGGCAGCCTGATCGAGACCGCCGAGGAGGCAGGCTTTGCGACGGGCTGGCAGGTGCCGCTCGGGTCCGACGTCGTGCTGTGCTATCTGGTCGGGCGGGCGATCTTTCCACGCGGGCATCTGGCGCTGCATCTGCTTTTGCTGTTGGCCATCGCGACGGACATCCTGGCGCTGCTGATCGCGGGGCTGACCCATCCGGATGTCTCCTTGCGGCTGGCCTGGCTCAGTCTGCCGGTGGTCGCGGCGCTGGCGGTCTGGCAGCTGTTCGGCCGCGCCCCGCCCGCGGGCGCATCGGAAACGCATCGCCGGGCGCGCGAAGGGTTGCTGCCCTATGTGCTGGCGGGGCTTCTGTCCTGGATCGGGGTGGCGGCCTCGGGCCTGCCGCCGGCGCTTGGGCTGTTGCCAGTGATCCCGGCCATTGCCCATGCCGACCGCAGCTTCGGCCTGTTTGCCGAGGTGGAGGAACTGCTGCATGACCCGCTGAACCGGCTGGCGCATGCGCTGGCCTGGCCCCTGACGGCGATCCTGTTCCTGTTCGGCCTGACGCGGGGCGGGGTCGATCTGTCGGCCTTTACGCCGACCACCTTGACCACACTGGCCGCGCTGTGGCTGGGGCGGCCGCTGGGGATGCTGATCCTGGGCCTCGGGCTGATCGCGGCCTTGGGCCTGCGTCTGCCGCAGGGGGTCAGCCTGCGCGACATCCTCCGCGTGGCGCTGATCCTGGGGATGGGCTTCACGGTCCCGGTCCTTGCACTGGACAGCGCGTTGCCCGGAGGCGCGATGCAGGAGGCGGCGCGGCTTGGACTTGCCATCAGCCTTGTTGCCGGTGCGCTGGCCTTCCTGACCCGCCCCCGCGCACCCGGCACGGATGCGTGAGCGATGGGCCGTTCCCCGCGCGACGCCGCGTTCCGACCTGACGCGGCCCTTTTAAGGCCACAAACCGGATGTTAACGATATGCCGGTAATCAGGACGCAGACGCCTGACATCGGGGCGCCGAGGCAACAATGATCGAGTTTCGAAATGTGTCCAAGTCGTTCTGGACCGGAACGCAGCGCAAGGTGATCCTTGACCGCGCCTCGTTTCGGGTGGAGCTTGGCAATTCGATGGGCATCCTGGCCTCGAACGGCACGGGAAAGACCACGATCATCAACATGATGGCGGGCCTGGAAAAACCCGATGAGGGCACGATCCGGAAGACCTCGCGGGTGTCGTTCCCGCTGGGCTTCATGGGCGGCGTGAACAACAAGCACTCCGCCAAGGAAAACTGCCGCTATATCGCCCGCCTCTACGGCCTTGACCCCGACTATGTCGAAAGCTTCTGCCGATGGGTCTGCGGACTTGGCGAGTATTTCGAGATGCCGCTTGCCACCTATTCCTCGGGCATGCGCAGCCGGTTCTCGTTCTCGCTTCTGTTGTCGATCGAGTTCGACATCTACCTGATCGACGAAGGCATGCCCGCCACGGCGGATGTCGAATTCAACCGCAAGGCCGGGAACATTCTTCAGGAACGGCTGAAGAATTCCACGGTCATCATCGTCTCGCACTCACCCAAGACGCTGGAAAGGTTCTGCCGGTCAGCGGCGGTGCTGAAGGACGGCAAGCTCTATCAGTTCGAGACCCTTGAAGAAGCGAAACGTCTTTATGACTACCAATCCTAAGGCTGCGCGCTACCACATCCGCCGGGTGGAACGGCCTGCGCCGTCGCAGGCGGACGGGTCGGGTGCTGGGCTGTTCGACACCGAGGAAGACGGCTTCGGGAACCTGGACTTCCGGCGCGAGGAAGATTGTCCTTCCGTGCCGCAGGACGAGACGGATGCGGGCGCGCAGCCGGGTCAGCCCGTGCTGTCTGGCGCCGAGGCGGCCGCGGCGATGGCCATGCAAGGGGAAGCGGCCGATCCGGTCACGTCGGGCGTGCAGCAGCCGGTCCCCAAGGCCGAAACGCCGGAACAGATCGAGGCTGCCCTGGCGGCGATTGCGGCCGAGGGGCTGACCAGCCGCCAGTTGCGCCGCGCGCTTCTGATTGCGCAGAAGCATCAGATCACCCCGAAATCTGAATACGACGCTGTCCGCCTGCTGCGCGAGGCCGGGATCGACCCGTTCTCGCGCGCCTCGATGCTGCGGATCGTCAGTTCCGAGGCCGAAGTGCCCCCCGTGGAACCTGCCGCACCGCGCGAGGGCAGCCGCGAGCTGACCCGCCTGCCCGGCGACACGGTGCAACTGCCAAAGCGCGCGAAACCTGTCGCGCTGCCCTCGACCGAACAGCGGGCCGAGGTCAACCAGGCGGCAGAAATCCTGCGGATGCAGAAAGACATCGCACGGCGGCGGCGGCGGCGTCTGGCGCTGCTGGCAGCCCGGATGTTCGCCTTCGTCATGCTGCCCACCTTCCTGGCGGGCTGGTACTTCTACATGGTCGCCACCCCGATCTATTCGGTGCGCTCGGAATTCGTGATCCAGCAGGCGGGGCCCGCCTCGTCGGGCGGTTCGCTGGGCGGGCTGTTCTCTGGAACGGCATTCGCGACCTCGCAGGATTCGATTGCCGTGCAAGGCTACCTGCAATCGCGCGAGGCGATGGGTCGGCTGGACCAGGACCTGGGCTTCCGCAAGCATTTCCAGCAGGAAACGATCGACCCGCTGCAGCGCCTGGATCAGGATGCGACGCTGGAGGCGGCCTACAAGGTCTACAAGAAGTACCTGAAGATCTCGTTCGACACGACGGAAGGCGTCATCCGGATGGACGTGATGGCCGCCGATCCGCAGATCGCGGCGGAATGGTCGCGCCAGCTGATCAAGTACGCCGAAGGTCAGGTCGATCATCTGACGCAGCGCCTGCGCGAGGACCAGATGCGGGATGCGCAGGCCGGATATGACGCGGCGCAAGAGGCGCTGATGACCTCGCAGCGAACGCTGATCAAGCTGCAGGAAAAGTTCAAGATCATCTCCTCGGAAACCGAAGTCGGGCTGATCGTGGGCCAGATCAGCGGGCTTGAGAACCAGATCACCCAGGAACGCCTGTCGCTGGCGCAGATGGAAGCCAACCCCGAGCCGAACCAGGCCCGGATGGAACCGATCAAGCGCCGGATCGCCACGCTGGAAAGCGAAGTCGCGCTGCTGCGCGCGCGCCTGACCGAGGATTCGGCGGAAGCGTCAAGCCTGGCCGAGATTCAGGGTGAGCTTCTGATTGCCCAGTCGGACATGACGACCCGGCAGATGCTTCTGGCCCAGGCCCTGCAATCGATGGAAACCGCGAGGGTCGAAGCCAACCGGCAGGTCCGCTATCTGTCGCTGTCGGTCAGTCCGATCCCGCCCGACGAACCTTCATACCCCCGCGCCTTCGAGAACACGCTGGTCACCATGTTGATCCTTCTGGGGATTTACCTCATGGTCTCGATGACCGCCGCGATCCTGCGGGAACAGGTCTCGTCGTAAGGACCCGCGCATGAAGGACGTCTCGATTGGCGGGCTGACCGTCGGCAACGACCGGCCGCTTCTGGTGATCGCGGGTCCGTGCCAACTGGAAAGCCTGGACCATGCCCAGATGATTGCGGGGAAGATGGCCGAGGCCTGCCGGGCCGCGGGCGCGCAGTATGTGTTCAAGGCCAGCTACGACAAGGCGAACCGCACCTCGCTGACGGGCAAGCGCGGGCTTGGCGTGGAGGCGGGGCTGAAGGTCCTGGGCGCGGTGCGGGCGATGGGGATGCCGGTCCTGACCGACGTGCATGATGCGGGGCAGGCGCGCGAGGCGGCGGGCGTGGTCGACGTGATCCAGATCCCGGCCTTCCTGTGCCGCCAGACCGATCTGTTGCTGGCCGCTGGCGAGACCGGGGCGGTGGTGAACGTGAAGAAGGGCCAGTTCCTGGCTCCATGGGACATGGCGAACGTCGCGGCCAAGGTCGCCTCGACCGGGAACGAGCGCATCCTTCTGACCGAGCGCGGGGTCAGTTTCGGCTACAACACGCTGGTCGCCGACATGCGGGCGCTACCGATCATGGCACGGACCGGCTGGCCGGTAATCATGGACGCCACCCATTCGGTGCAGCAGCCCGGGGGCCAGGGCAATTCGTCGGGCGGACAGCGCGAGTTTGCGCCGGTCATGGCCCGCGCCGCGGTGGCGCTGGGGATCGCGGGCGTCTTCATCGAGACGCATGAGGACCCCGACCGCGCGCCGTCGGACGGGCCGAACATGATCCCGCTGAACGAGATGCCCGCGCTGGTGGACAGCCTGATGGCCTTCGACCGGCTGGCCAAGGCGAACCCGCTGCGGGTCTAGAGGTCGCGCAGGCCTAGTGCCGGGGAACAGCACCTGAACCGGAACAGGCCATCCTGCTGGACGCATGCAGGCTGGTGCCTTCCGGAGACACCAGCCTGACGCATGATCCGCCCCCCGAGGTGGCGGCCTTCCCTGGGCTGACCTAGTGCAGTTTGCAGAAGGTATCGCGCAGGACTGCCACGATCGCGGCCACTTCGGTGTTGGCAAGGTGGTAGTAGACGCTTTTTCCCTCGCGCCGGGTGGTGACGATCCCTTCGGCACGCAGCCGCATCAGTTGCTGCGAGACGCTGACCGGACTGGTGCCAAGCGCCTCGGCCAGTTGGGTGACGTTCAGATCGCCATCGACGAGGCAGCAGAGCATCTGCAGCCGCCCCTCGTGCGACAGCGACTTCAAGAGTGCCACCGCCTTCGCGGCCTGCGCGGCCGTTCCGCCGAAGCCTTCCAGAATCTCGGCCATCAGATGCTCCTACTCACCCGGTTTCATTCGAAGGCGCAGCCCTTCTTGACGCCCATCGCCCGGAACACCATCGCCGCCGGGCAGAAGCCGGTAAAGGACGATTGCAACAGGTTCAGACCTATGAAGACGGTGAACCAGACGAACAGGGGAGATACATAGGCGGTCAAGAGCACGCTGAGAAGCACCATGACCCCGGCAAAACGCAGAACGGCGGTATCGATCGACATGATTTATCCTTTCGTGGTTTCTTTAAGCTTGTCGATGCCAAGCACTTTCAGCGCGAGGCTTTCGTAGAAGGGCTCCGAGGTGCCTTTCCGCAGCTTGCGGATGAAGTATTTCTCGAAGCCCGCCTTGGCGAGGTGGACCCATTTCCCGCTGGACGACCAGTTGACATTGCGGGGCGGGATCTGCGGTTGCGCGACAAAGGCGATGCCCCCGTCGCCGAAGTCGGCCAGGCAGACGGCGTTCCAGGTGCCGACGCTGTCGGGCTCTTTCCCGCGCACGATGTTGCCGATGTTGTGGGCGGTCGCCGTGACCATCGATTCAATCATGAACCCGGTCTTCGGTACGCCGCAGGGCACGGGCGTCGGCCCCATCGGAGGGATCGCCACGCAGACGCCCACGGCGAAGACGTTCTTGTACTTCGGGTTCTGCTGGTGCTTGTCGACGATGGTGAAGCCGCGCGGATTGCTCAGGCCCTCGATCCCTGCGACCGGCTTGATGCCCCGGAAGGCGGGCAGCATCATCGAGAAGGCGAAGGGGAGGTCCTTTTCGGCCTTGACCTGACCATCCTCGCCCACTTCCTCCACGAACATGTGGCCGTCTTCGACCCGCTTGATACGGGTGTTGGTCATCCACTTGATGTGCTTCTCGCGCATCTGGGATTCGAGGAGGCCCTTGGTATCCCCTACCCCGTCCAGCCCCAGATGGCCGACGTAAGGCTCGGGGGTGACAAAGGTCATCGGCACCCGGTCGCGGATCTTGGCGCGGCGCAGCGCGGTTTCCAGGATGAAGAGGAACTCGTAGGCTGGGCCAAAGCAGCTGGCCCCCTGTGCCGCGCCGATGACGACCGGGCCGGGGTTGGCGAGAAGCTTTTCGAATACCGCCTTCGCCGACTCGGCATGGTCGATATGGCAGATTGACTGGGTGAAGCCGCCATGCGGACCCAGACCCGGAACCTCGTCAAAGGCCAGTTCCGGCCCTGTCGCAATCACGAGGTAGTCGTAGGCCACCGACTTGCCATCGACCAGCTCGATCCGGTTTTCCTCGGCATGCAGCTTTTCGGCGGCCACCGGGATGAAGTCGATCCCCTTCTTCTGCATGACTGGCGCCAGGTCCACCGTGATATCCTCGCGGTCGCGCCAGCCGACGGCAATCCAGGGGTTCGAGGGCACGAAGTGATACTTCGGGTCCTTGGTGACCACCGTCACCTTGTCTTCGGGCCTGAGCTGGTCCTTCAGCTCGTAAGCCATGATGGCGCCGCCAAGTCCGGCCCCGAGTACAACGACATGTGCCATTTCAGTCTCCTCCTCTGATCAGGCTGTGGCGTCTGTCGCCGTGCCCGCCTCAGTGCGGAACACGCGGTAGATCGCCGGGATGACAAGGACGGTCAGCAGGGTCGAACTCAGCAGACCGAACAGCAGGGAAATCGCGAGACCCTGGAAGATCGGGTCCGCCAGGATCACCACCGCGCCGATCATGGCGGCGATGGCGGTCAGAAGGATCGGCTTGAACCGGATCGCCCCGGCCTCGATCAAGAGATCCACGGTCACCGTGTCCCCCTTTCCGTGGCGGATGAAGTCCACCAGCAGGATTGAGTTGCGCACGATGATCCCGGCCAGCGCAATGAAGCCGATCATTGACGTGGCCGAAAACGGGGCGCCGAACAGCCAGTGGCCCAGCATGATCCCGAGGAAAGTCAAAGGGATCGGCGTGAGAATCACCAGCGGCAGCTTGAACGACCCGAACTGCGCCACGACCAGGATGTAGATGCCCAGAAGTGCAATACCGAAGGCCGCCCCCATGTCGCGGAAGGTGACGAAGGTCACTTCCCATTCGCCGTCCCAGAGGAGGGTCACCTTACCCTCGTCCTCGGGCTGACCGTGGAGCGAAATCTCGGGCTTGGTGCCTTCGGGCCAGTCCATCTGTTCGATCTGGTCGGCGACGGCGAGCATCCCGTAAAGCGGAGCCTCGAACGCGCCCGCCAGTTCGGCGGTGACCATCTCGGCATCGCGACCGTTGTGGCGGAAGATCGGGAAGCTTGCCGCTTCTTCCTCGATGCGGATGACGTCGCCGAGTTCGACCACGCCGCGCGCGCCAGGTAGGGCGTTGGCGGGGATGGGTGTGGTCAGGAAGCGTTCGTCCAGCACCCGGTCCGACTTGTCACGACCGACGACCAGCGGGATCGGCAGGCGGCCTTCGCCCCGGTGGGAGTAGCCCACGGTCTGGCCGCCATTCAGAAGAGCCAGCGTGTCGAACACGTCCTGCTCCTGCACGGCATAGAAATCGAGGTCGTCCGAGGAAATCGTCGCCCGCAGCCGCCGCGCCTGTTCGCCAAAACTGTCGTCCACGTCCACGATGAACGGCACCGCTTCGAACGCCTGCCGAATGAGACGCGCCGCTTCGCGCCGAGTTTCAGCATCGGGTCCATAGACCTCGGCCAGAAGGGTCGAGATCACCGGCGGCCCGGGCGGCGGCTCCACCACCTTCAGGCTGGTCCCGGCAGGCACCGAAAGGTCGGCGAGCCGCTCGCGCAGGTCAAGCGCGATGTCATGGCTTGCGCGGTCACGGTCGGTCTTCGGCGTCAGGTTGATCGCAACCTCGCCCAGCTGCGGTTCGGACCGCAGGTAGTAGTGCCGCACCAACCCGTTGAAGTTGAACGGCGCGGGCGTCCCGGCATAGGTCTGCACGGAAGTAACTTCTTCCAGGCCCATCACCACATCCGCCACATCCCGCGCCACCCGGTCCGTCGCCTCGATGGAGGAGCCTTCGGGCAGGTCGATTACCACCGACAGCTCTGACTTGTTGTCGAAGGGCAGCAACTTCACCGTCACGTCCCGTGTATAAAGCGCCGCCAGCGAGCCGAAGGACAGGGCCGCCGTGACAAGCAGGAACCCGAGGCTGCGGCCCTTGGACTTCAGGATCGGCCTTGCCACCGCCGTGTAGCTGCGCTCCAGCCAGCCGCCGTGATGGCCGCCGTATTCGTCATCCTGCGCGTGGTCGTGCATATCCGCGCGGCCGGCGATCTTGACCATCAGCCAGGGCGTGATGATGACCGCGACGAAGAAGGAAAAGATCATCGCGGCGCTGGCATTGGCCG
Organism: Rhodobacter sp. SY28-1; assembly: GCF_005222785.1. GTDB lineage: Bacteria > Pseudomonadota > Alphaproteobacteria > Rhodobacterales > Rhodobacteraceae > Tabrizicola. The sequence goes on from NZ_STGH01000003.1 coordinate 805,026, forward strand.
GGATCGGCGACATGTAGGGGCCCATCAGCCCGCTGACGAAGAGCATGGGCAGAAGCGCCACCACCACCGTCAGCGTCGCCACGATGGTCGGGTTGCCGACCTCGGCCACCGCCTCGATGGCGGCCTGAATCCGCGGCTTGCGGCGGTCCATGCCCCAGTGGCGGTCGATGTTCTCGATCACGACGATGGCGTCATCGACCAGGATGCCGATGGAGAAGATGAGCGCGAAGAGCGACACCCGGTTCAGCGTGAAGCCCATGACCCAGGCTGCGAACAGCGTGAGCAGGATCGTCACCGGGATCACGATGGCGACCACGCCCGCCTCGCGCCAGCCGATGGCCAGCCACACCAGCAGGATGATCGACACCGTCGCCAGGCCCAGGTGGAACAGCAGTTCATTGGCCTTCTCGTTCGCCGTCTCGCCGTAGTCGCGGGTGATCGTCACCGTCACGCCTTCGGGGATCAGCTTGTCTTCCAGGGCATGGACCCGGTGCAGCACCGCCTCGGCCACCACCACCGCATTCGCCCCTGCCCGCTTGGCAATCGCCAGCGTCACCGCCGGGCCACCCGCCCCGTCCTTCGCCAGATGCGAGACGATGGCGTCCCTGGAGTTCTCGACATAAGCCACCGTCGCCACGTCCGAGACATAGACCGGGCGGCCGTCCCGCGTGGTCAGGAGGAGATGCTCGACTTCCGCCGGAGCGGTCAGCGTCTCGCCCGCCACGAGGTCCACCATCTGGCCCTGATCGCGCAGCTTCCCGGTGTTCAGCGTGCGGTTCGCCTGAGCGACCTTGCCCGCCAGCTGTTGCAGCGTCACGCCATAGAGCGCCAGCCGGTCCGGGTCGGGTTCAATCCGGATCGCGTCCTGCGCGTCGCCGACAAGGTAGGTCAGGCCCACATCTTCGGTCTTTGCCACCTCGGTCTGCAAGGTGCGGGCGATGCGGGTCAGGTCGTTGGCCGTCATGTCCTCGGCGGACAGGGTCAGGGTCAGGATCGCCACGTCGTCGATGCCCCGGCCCACGATCAGGGGTTCGGGGATGCCGACCGGGATTGCGCCCATGTTCGCGCGCACCTTGTCATGCACCCGCAGGATCGCATCTTCGGACCGGGTGCCGACCTCGAACCGCGCGGTCACCATCGCGGCATCGTCGCGCGTGGAAGAATAGACATGCTCGACGTCGTTGATGCCCTTGACGATGACCTCCAGCGGCTCGGTCACCAGCTTGACCGCGTCCTCGGCCTTCAGCCCCTGTGCCATCACATGGATGTCGACCAAGGGGACCGAAATCTGCGGCTCCTCCTCGCGCGGCAGGCTGATGAGCGCGACGACGCCCGCCGCCAATGCCGCGAGGATGAACAAGGGGGTCAGGGCCGAGGCGATGAACGCCTTTGTCAGTCCCCCGGCAAGTCCGAGCGGATGCTTACTCATGGCTCACCTCGGAGGCTGAGACGACCACGTCACCGGCAGTCAGACCGCTGAGGACCTCGACCATCTCGACCCCGTCGACGATCCGTACGACGCCCGGCACGATGGACTGCAGGACCGGCCCTTCCGCCCCCTGCACACTGACAAAATCCAGACCCGACCGGGTCAGCACATCTGCTTTCGGCACCAGAAGCGCTTCACGTTCCCCCACCGGCAGACGCACTAGCATCCGCGCGCCGACAAAGGTGTCGGGCAGGCCCGCGATTTCGACATCGGCGACGACGCGGCCGCCCTCGATCAGCGGATAGACCCGGGCGAGCGTCCCGGTCAGGTCGCCGGATGCGCCCGAAACCTGGATCGCATCCCCGGTCTGCAGTGCCGTCGCATGGCGTTCCGGCACTGCGATCCGCAGGTAGGTGCCGCCGCCACCGATCACTGCAACGACCTCGCCAGGCATCAGGACCGCGCCTTTGGTCAGCGGCACGTCAAGGACGCGACCTGCGACCGGGGACAGCACGACCCCCTCTTTCGCCTGTTGCGCCACCACATCAGCTTGCGCCACGAGCGAGGCGATCTGGCCCTTCAGCACATCGACTTGCGTCCGCAAGGCATCAACGCGCTGGGTCGTGGTGACCCCGTTCTTCAACAGGTCCTCGCCGCGCTGCAGGTCCGCCTCGGCATTGGTCAACTGTGCTGCCAGCGCCTGTTGCTGGGCCGACAGCGCCGCAAGCTGGAAGTCGAGTTTGTCATCGACGATCCGGGCCAGAACCTGCCCGGCCGTCACCTCGTCACCCTCGGCCACCGTCAACTCGACCAGGGTTCCCCCGATCCGCGCCCGGGCCGGACTGCGATCACGCGCTTCCACGGTTCCGAAGACCGCTTTCCAGTCGGTGACCGTGACCGGCGCCAGCGTGAGAGGGTCGGCGGAAACCGGGAGGACGCTTGATCCGAGGATGGCGCAGAGGAGCAGTGCAGGAGACAGGCGGGGCATGGGGGAGGCTCCAATTCTATTTGTATATCTATAAAGCTTTGAAGCTATATAATGCAAGACCCCATCTGTACGGAATTTCGCTCGTCCGGCGAAGGAAGTCCGCCGACTGCCAAGTTCAGGGTCCAGCTGCAGGAGATGAGTGCTCTGCCTCCCTGCGAACAGGGACCCGCCGCGTCTGACAGACTTAATCCTAATCAGACTTCAAAAGAGCGGCGTCGAAGATCATGATCGCATCCTTGCGGGCAAGCCACACGCGATCCCTGTGATAGCGAGATGGATCAGCTACGGAGCCTGATGAGCCGATCGAGTTCACGGAAGGCTGATGGTGCGTCAGAGAATACCAGGTCGATGTCCACCAGGTCATGCAGCCTTTCCGCACCGATGCTGGACGAGGGGGCAACGCCGATAATCGCATCCGGTATGACAATACGCGTCGCTACGACCAGACGAACCAGAGCATCCAGCCTCTGCTCTGTGCTGAACGAAAATCCGATGATGTGCGGCAAGGTCTGTTCGACATGAGCGATCAGCTCCTCATGGTCAGTGCCTGTTTCGAGGTCGATCTCCCATCCCGCCTCGCGAAACAGATCTGCGGCTACAGTGATACCAATGCCGTGGTCTTCGCCAGGAACCGTTGCAAAGAGAGCAACGCGACGGTTGTCGAACTTGCGGTAAGTAAGTGGGATCTCCGTCCTAAGCGCGCGCATGAGCGCATAGAGGTGGCCTGTTCCGCAGGTGACCTGGAAGAAGGACAGCTCGTCCCGTTCCCACCGCTCGCCCAGGCGCCGCGCTCCGCCCGAAATGTATCCAAGATACACGCCGGGAAGTGACATGCCCTCGGCACGGCGATCCTCAATGAAGCGCAGGGCAGTATTGGAATCCGGCAGGATGAGTGCGTCGCAGAACGCGTCAGCGCTCTCTTCACTGATCTGCGGGACATCCAGATCTGGAATCCGTGAGGGAGACCTGGCAAGCCTGCGAACTATGTCGCTTGCCACGGCTTCGACCGCTTCCGGGGCCAGGGTCGCCCGCTTTGCCGAGAAGATCGCCGTCGTGCGTGAAAAGACCTCGGAGTCTAGTAGAGCCAGCTCTCTTTTCATGATTGTGATCCCCCGTGAACGGAGACTAGCCCGGCCTGACATTCCGTCAAGCAAGCCGCACCACCCGTTGGGGCACTTTCTGGGGCATTCTGAAGACACCCCCTGCCCAGGATCGCGGAAAACGCAGACAGCAAGCCGAACATGATCCTGCTCGATCAGATGCCTGCGCTGGTCGAAAGCCTGATGCAGTTCGACAGGCTGGCGAAGGAGAACCCGCTGCGCTGAAATGGCCAATTCGCCGTCAGGTGTGGACAAGCGCCAATTTGACTTGGGGATCAGCTGAAGCCTGCCATGACCCCGACCGCGAGCGGCAGGTTCGTGAGTCACAGCTACAGGGAAAGGTTGGCTGGGGCGCTAGGATTCGAACCTAGGTATGGCGGTACCAAAAACCGCTGCCTTACCACTTGGCGACGCCCCAACCGTGCGGGGGTGTTTAGCGAAGGGCATTGGGGCGTGCAAGGCCCCCGCGCCGAAAATTTCGGTCACGTTTCGCGGCTTGCCGGGCGCGGCACCCGAAGCTAGGACAGGGCATGGCATGGGACGCGATCATTCTGGGCGCTGGCGCCGCCGGCATGATGGCCGCGATCGAGGCGGGGCGGCGTGGACGCCGCGTCCTGGTCATCGACCACGCCAAGGCGCCGGGGGAAAAGATCCGCATCTCGGGCGGGGGACGCTGCAATTTCACCAACCTCGGGATCGCGCCGGACCGGTTCCTGTCGCAGAACCCGCGCTTTGCGCTGTCGGCGCTGAAGCGGTTCACGCAGTGGGATTTCATCGCGCGGATGGATGCGGCCGGGATTGCCTGGCACGAGAAGACGCTGGGGCAGCTGTTCTGTGACGGCCCGGCGACGCAGGTGGTCGCGATGCTGGTCCGCGATATGGAGCGGGCCGGGGTCGCGCTGTGGCTGGACTGCGCGGTGGGCGAAGTGCGGCGCGAGGGCACGGGCTTTACGGTCGAGACTGCGCGGGGGCCGCAGCGGACGAAGACCGTGGTGGTGGCCAGTGGCGGCAAGTCGATCCCGAAGATGGGGGCGACGGGCTTTGGCTATCTGCTGGCCGAACAGTTCGGCCTGCCCGTGGTCGAGACCCGGCCCGCGCTGGTGCCCCTGACCTTTGCCGAGCAGGAGCTGGCCTGGATGCGGCCCCTCGCGGGGGTTTCGGTCAACGCGCGGGTGACGGCGGGACGGACGGGGTTCGACGAAGCGGTGCTGTTTACCCATCGCGGGCTGTCTGGACCGGCGATCCTGCAGGTGTCATCCTACTGGCGCGAGGGCGATCCGGTGGTGGTCGATCTGGTGCCGGGGCAGGACCTGGCGGCGGGCTTGCGGGCGGCGAAGGCGGCGCAAGGCAAATCCGCGCTGCGCACGGTGCTGGGGCGCTGGCTGCCCGAACGGCTGGCCCGACATCTGGAAGAGGCGGCCGGCGTCACCGGCGTGATGGCGGAACTGTCAGGCGCTGCGCTCGACCGGATCGCGGGTGGCATCAATGCGTGGCGGCTGGTCCCGGTCGGGTCAGAGGGCTATCGCACGGCTGAGGTGACGTTGGGCGGGGTTGACACCCGGGCACTGGACGGGCGGACGATGGAAGCCAAGGGGGTGCCGGGCCTCTATTTCATCGGAGAAGTGGTCGACGTGACGGGCTGGCTGGGCGGCTACAATTTCCAGTGGGCCTGGTCGAGCGGCTGGGCCGCGGGTCAGGCGCTGTAGGCCGTCAGATCACGATCTTGGCAAAGCCGTCACGCAGGGCGTTGGACCATGCCTCGGACATCGCGCGGAACTGCGGGTCGCCTGCCTCGATCCGGCGGCGCAGCGTGACCTTGCAGGCGTCACGTTCGACCACAGCCAGGTCCAGCGGCATCCCCACCGACAAGTTCGACCGCAGCGTCGAGTCCATGGACAGCAGCACCGCCTTTTGCGCATCCGACAGGCTGGTAGACGGCTTCACCACCCGGTCGAGGATCGGCTTGCCGTATTTGTGCTCGCCGATCTGCAGGAAGGGGGCGTCCTCGGTCGCCTCGATGAAGTTGCCCTCGGGGTAGATCAGGAACAGCCGCATCGCACCGCCCTTGCGCTGTCCCGCGACGATCATGCTCGCACTCGCCCCTTGCGCGGCCGAGAGCTTGTGGTCGATCTCCTCGCGCACCTTGGCCAGACGGTCGCCGACGATCTCGGCAACCTTCAGCATGGTCGGGGCCAGCATGATCGAGGTATCCGGCGTGGCCTCGGGGTCCTCGATCGCCTCGCGCAGCTGTGCAAGGGTGGTCTGCGACACGGACAGGCTTCCGGCGGTCATGATGACGATGACCCGCTCGCCCGGTTCCTCGAAGGTGAACATCTTGCGATAGGTCGAGATATTGTCGAGCCCCGCGTTCGTGCGGGTGTCCGACAGGAGCACCATGCCTTCATGCAGCAAGAGGCCCACGCAGTAGGTCATTCATCGTCCCTCGGATTCGCGGCCTTGTGTCCCCGGCCCGCGTTTGCGCTGCAGCCTATTGGGCCGCCTGCTGGATCGCAACCGTCACATCCATGTCTTCGTGTCCGCCACCACGCGCGATGCCTCGGATCGGGGCGGCGTCCTGGGCGTCGAAACCTGACCCAAGGCGGATGTAGCGGGCGTCCGGGCAACAGCGGTTGGCGGGGTCAAAGCCGACCCAGCCGAGGCCCGCGACATGCAGTTCGGCCCAGGCATGCGCGGCCTCATGTGCCTGGCCATCGGCATCGGCGAACAGGTAGCCCGAGACATAGCGCGCCGGGATGCCTCGGCTGCGGGCGCAGGCCATAAGGGCATGAGCGTGGTCCTGGCAGACGCCTTCACCAAGGGCCAGCGCCTCGGCGGCGGTGGTGTGGGCATGGGTGACACCGGGGCGGTAGGCGATGGCGTCCGAGACGGCTGCGGAGAGGGCATGAGCCAAGGCGAGGGTGTCGGGGCCGGAGGCCTTGGAGGCGAGGTCTGCCAGCGCAACGTCGATCCGGGTCGGCAGGGTTTCCCGCAGATAGCAGTCCGGCGCGACCGTCTCGCGGTGGCCGCGCAGGACACCGGCAAGGTCCTCGGTGTCCACGGTGCCGCGGACATGGACGGTGACCTCGGCCACCGGGCCGGCGATGGTCCAGCCCTGAACCACATCCCCTGCCCCATCGCGATGCCGCGCGCCCTTGATGCCGGCCGAGACGGTGACCTCCCAGTCGATGAGCTTCTGCCCAGAGAAGCTGGATGGTGTCAGGCGATGGCTTTGCACGACGGACCGGACCGGCGCGTCATAGCGGTAGCGGGTCACATGATCGACGGTCAGCCGCATCAGCGCATCTCTCCGCTGAGGTAGGAGTCATGGATCGCGTTGGCCAGTTGGGCGGCCTCGGCGATATAGCGGGTGAGGAATTCGTGCAGGCCTTCGTCGAAGATCGCCTCGACGGTCGCGGTCTCGATGCCGCTGGCAAGGTGGCGGGCCTTGTCCTGCGCCTCTGTCTCACGCCCGTAAGCCTTGGCAAGGCGGCCGAGGTGGTTCATGAGGCCGGCCGTGCAGGTGGCCAGCGACCGGGGTGACTGCGGGTTGCGGATCAGGAAGTCGGCGATCTTCATCGCGGTGACATCGCCGCCGTAGGCCCAGTGGAAGGCCCGCTGCGCCCCCATTGCGCGCAGAAGCGTGGTCCATTGGTAGTTATCCAGGCCCGAACCCACGAAATCGACCCGCGGCAGCAGGACGTAGTACTTCACGTCCATCAGGCGCGCGGTGTTGTCGCCGCGTTCAAGATAGTAGCCGATGTTCAGGAAGTTGAAGCCGTCATCGCGCAGAAGCGTCGCGTCGATGGCCCCTCGCAGCATCGCGGCGTGGCGCATGGTCCAGTCGGTCAGCCGCGACAGTTCCAGTGAGGACCGCGCCGAGCGTTCCAGCTGGCGCAGCTCCTGAAACGCTGTGTTCAGCGCGTCCCAGACCTGGGTGGTCAGCGCGGTGCGGACGATGCGGCCGTTTTCCCGCGCGGCAGTGATGCAGGAGGCAATGGAGGACGGGTTGTCGCGGTCGAAGAACAGGAAGCTTTCGATGTTGCGCTGCACCGGGTCGCCGTATTTCTGCGCGAAGGCATGGGCCATGCCGGTGGCCTGCAGCAGGCTGTCCCATTCGCTACGGTAGCCCTGGGCGCTGGGAAGCAGGCTGATGCGGGAGCCAACCTCCAGCAGGCGGGCGACGGTATCGGCGCGCTCCATGTAGCGGGCGATCCAGTAGAGGTTGTCGGCGGTGCGGCTTAGCATTTTGTCACTCCGCCAGAACCCAGGTATCCTTGACCCCGCCGCCCTGCGACGAGTTCACCACCAGCGAGCCTTCCTTCAGCGCAACACGGGTCAGGCCGCCGGGGACGAGTTCAATGCGCTCGCCGACCAGGCAATAGGGCCGCAGGTCGACGTGGCGGGGGGCGACGCCTTCCTCGACGAAGGTAGGGACAGTGGACAGGGCCAGAGTGGGCTGGGCGATATAGTTGCCGGGGTCCTCGGTCAGCTTCAGTCGGAAACGTTCGATGTCATCTTTCGAGGCCTTGGGCCCGACCAGCATGCCGTAGCCGCCCGAGCCGTGGACTTCCTTGACCACCAGTTCCGGCAAGTTCGCAAGGACGTGCTTCAGGTCGTCCTCGCGGCCGCATTGCCAGGTGGGGACGTTCTGCAGGATCGGCTCCTCGCCAAGGTAGAAGCGGACCATGTCGGGGACATAGGTGTAGACCGCCTTGTCATCCGCCACCCCTGCCCCGGGTGCGGAACAGATCGAGACGCCGCCCGAGCGGTAGACATCCATCAGGCCCGGAATGCCCAGCATGGAATCTGGCCGGAAGCAGAGGGGGTCGAGGTAGGCGTCGTCGATGCGGCGGTAGATCACATCGACGCGTTGCGGTCCTTCGGTCGTTCGCATGTAGACGTATTCACCGTCGACAAAGAGGTCCTGGCCTTCGACCAGTTCCACGCCCATCAGGTCGGCCAGAAGCGAGTGTTCGTAGTAGGCCGAATTGAAATGACCCGGCGTGAGGATCACCACCGTCGGCTCGCCCTTGCACTTGGCTGGCGCGACGCTGGCCAGCGTGCGGCGCAGCTTCTCGGAGTAGTTGTCGACCGGCTCGATCCGGTTTTCGCGGAACAGGTCGGGGAACATCCGCATCATGATCTCGCGGGATTCCAGCATGTAGCTGACTCCGCTGGGCGTGCGGCAATTGTCTTCCAGGACGTAGAACTCATCCGGTCCGGTGCGCACGATGTCGACTCCGACGATGTGGGAATAGACACCCTTCGGCGGCACGAACCCGGAGACGGCCTTTTCGTAGGCCTCGTTCTGGTAGACGAGGCGACCGGGAATTCGGCCAGCGCGGATGATCTCTCCCCGACCATAGACGTCGACGAGGAAGGCGTTCAGGGCGCGGGCGCGCTGCTTGATGCCGCGTTCCAGCTTGGACCATTCGGCGCCGGAAAAGACGCGAGGGAACATGTCGAAGGGGATCAGCCGGTCCGGGTCGCCGCCTTCACCGTAGACCGCGAAGGTGATGCCGATGCGGCGGAACAGGGCCTCGGCTTCGGCCTGTTTCAGGCTGCGGAGTTCCTCGGGCATCGTCGCGACCCAGTCCTGCAGCCGGGCATAGGGCATGCGGACCGAGCTCCCCTGGTACATCTCGTTGAACTGGCTCACCCATTCCCCCTGCTGGTCCTGAGCCGACTAGAGCAGAGCCAAAGCGCTGGGAAAAGCCCTTCCCGGAAGGAATGCGCCCGCCGGGTGACCAGTTGCACAAATTTTCGGCAGCAGGTCGCGCGTTCAGACCGCTGGCAGATGCACGGCGAGGGCGGCGAGGACACGGGCAGCGACGGTATCTGCATCACCATCGGCATCGATCACGCGAAAGCGGGCGTGCCGCGCGGCCAGCGCCAGAAACCCGGCGCGGGCCTTTTCCTGAAAGCCAAGCCCCATGTCCTCGAACCGCAATTCGGTTCCGGCGCGGGCATGGGCGCGTGACAGGCCAAGCGCGGGATCAAGGTCGAAAAGCAGGGTCAGGTCGGGTTCGACCCCGATCATCAGGGCGTGCAGCCGGTCAACGGTTTCCGACAGGTCGCCGCGGGTGATGCCCTGAAAGATGCGCGTCGAATCGGCGAAGCGGTCGGTGATGACGATCTCGCCCCGGTCCAGCGCGGGCCGGATGGTCTTTTCCAGATGGTCACGGCGGGCGGCGGTGAAGAGGAGGATTTCTGTCTCGGCCGACCAGCGGTCGACGTCGCCCTCCAGCACCAGACGGCGGATTTCCTCGGCGCCGGGACTGCCACCGGGTTCGCGGGTCAGCGTGACCGCATGGCCACGGGCGCGCAGGGTTTCGGCAATCTTGCGGCCCTGCGTGGACTTGCCCGAACCGTCGATGCCTTCCAGAGAGACGAACAGCCCGGCCATTCAGCTGGCCGGGGCCCCGAGATAGCGGTCATACAGCGCCCCGGCGGCGGTGGTCAGGCGCTTGACAAAACCGGCCTTGCCGACGTCGGCCTCGGCCACCAGCGGCACGCGGCGGTCAGGCAGATCGGGGGAATGGACGATCAGTTCGGCCACGGCGGTGCCCTTGACCACCGGGGCGATCAGCGGGCCGTTGTAGACCACTTCCGCCGTCACGCTGTCCTGGACAAGGGCAGGCACCAGCAGGCGCACGTCTTCGGCCGGCACAAGACCCACGGTTTCGGCCGCGCCCAGGTGCACTTCGGCCTCGGCCACCCGCACACCGCCCTTGGCGACGGTCTTTTCCGAAAACTGCCGGAAGGCCCAGCCGACGATCCGCTCGGCCTCTTCGGCGCGGGCCTGTTCGCTGGGCAGGCCGGTGATGACAAAGATTATCCTGCGGTCGCCCTGCTTGGCCGAACCGACAAGGCCATAGCCCGCCTCGGACGTATGGCCGGTCTTGAGACCATCCGCGCCGACCCCGAGTTCAAGCAGCGGATTGCGGTTCCGGGAATTGGCCGGGGCGCGATCCATGAAGTTGAACTCGGATTCCGAGAAGATCGGGTAGTATTCGGGGAAATCCTCGATGAGCCGCTTGCCCAGAACACCAAGGTCGCGCATCGACATCCGGTGACCGGGTTCGGGCCAGCCGCTGGAGTTGATGAAGGTCGAGGCCGTCATGCCAAGCGCCTTGCCGCGTTCGGTCATCTGCGCGGCAAAGGCCTCTTCCGTCCCGGCCAGCCCTTCGGCCACCACGACGCAGGCATCGTTGCCCGAGTTGACGATCATGCCGTGGATCAGGTCGCTGACCGTCGGGCGGTCGGTTTCCTGCAGGAACATGGTCGAGCCACCCATCGCCTTGGCGCGCGAAGAGACGGCGAATTGCGTGTCCATGGTCACGCGGCCGTCCTTCAGCGCCTCAAACAGCATGTTGATGGTCATGAGCTTGGACATCGAGGCGGGGGGCAGCGGCTCGTCGGCGTTCTTGTCCATCAGGACCGTCCCCGTCGTCATGTCATAAACCCAGGCGGCCGAAGCGGCCGTCTCGAAGGCGCGGGCCGGAAGGGCGGCCAGAACCAGGGCAAGACAGATCAGAACGGGGCGCAGTCGGTTCAACATCGGGCGGGTTCCCAGGTCATTTCAGGAAATAGGCGTCGGCGAAACCGGCGTCCTTGATCTTCTTCAGCATGGCCTCGTCGCCCTGGACGATCACGCCCCAGACGGCCTTGCCGCCTTTTTCGGACTTCTGCGGCGTGGCGGTTACGCCGATCTTGGCCAGGGCCTCGGCCGCGCGCTTGGCATTGTCCTCTTTCGAGAACGAGGCGACCTGGATCGGCCGCACCGGGCCGCCTGCAACCGCCGGGGCGGCTTCAGCGGGGGCCGCAGCTGCGGGCGCCGGGGCATCGCCCACGGTCTTGCGCTCGGACTTGGCCGCGGGCTTTGCGGCGACCGCCTCCGGGTTGCGGGCGTCCAGCGGGGCAGATTCGATCGGGGCGACAGCGGCGCTGTCGGCGGTCGCAGCCGGGACTTCCCCCGCCGCCATCGCGGCATCGGCCTCGGCGGCCGAGGCGGCAGCGGCGGCTTCGGCCGCGGCGCGTTTCTTCGCCTCACGCGCGGCCTTGGCCTCGGCCCGGCGTTCCTTCCAGGTCTTGCGCTTGGGCTTTTCATCGACCGCCGCAGCGACGCCATCGGCGGCGACCGCCGCCCCGGCAACCGCAGCAGCCGCAGGATCGGCCGGATCCGCGGGCGCTGCGGCAGGGTCGGCGGCGGGTTTTCCCGCATCGACAGCAGCCAGCGCCGCCGAGGCAATCGCCGCGGCCTCGCCCTCATCCTTCTTGGCAGGATCTGTCGTTGCCCCGGCTTCGGCGTCCGCCACGGCAGCCCCTTCAGCGGCAACGTCAGCTTCGGGCGCAGCTGCCTCCTCGGCCTTGCGCAGAGCCGTCACCCGGATCTCGGTCGGCTGCCCGGCGAGGATACCCAGCGCCTCGGCGGCATCCGATGACAGTTGCAGCCGCGGACCGGGGTTCTCGCGTTCCCGCTTGAACAGCGCGCCGGTGATCGACTTTCCAGTGGCCGGGTTGAAGATCAGGACGCGTTCAGGATTGGTCACTTCGGGCGAGGCGACCCAGATCCCGCCCAGCGACGGACGCCCATCCCAGAGCGCGCTGTCCGTGGTCTGGAAGACCTCGGGCGCCTCGACGTCCTGCGCGGCGCCCTTCTTCTTGCCGGGCGCGGCCGCGATGCCGGACCCATCGCCCGGGCTGGCCTTGCCGCCCCCTTCGACGCAGCCCATCAAGAGGCCCGCTGCCGCCAGACCGAAAATCGTGAACCGAAGCCCCGCTCTTGCCATCTTCCGCCCTCAGAAACGCGCGGTCTGTTCGCCGCGCTTGACACCTGATTTCCCCGTGGTCCGGGCCCGTCCGCCCGCGGCCTGTAACGCCGCTTTTCCACAGGGCACGCCTGATTTTGCGGTTAGCATACCGCCTTGCGCAAGCGGTGGGAAGGGTAGAGCAGTCAGGGCCCCTTCACGATCAGCGGATTTCGCCACCGCCAGGCGTTACGGACGGCCTTTCAGAATCGTGCTGCGCCAGTTATGCCCAGCGCGCCGACCCCTGCCCAGGCCCGGGTCGCAAGGAAGTGTGGCCGAGTGGTTTAAGGCTCTGGTCTTGAAAACCAGCGTGGGGGGAACTCCACCGTGGGTTCGAATCCCACCGCTTCCGCCACTCGCCCCCGCGAGAACGTTCTCCCAATCTGGCTGCGGCTGGATTTCCTCGTTGTTTTAAGGAGTTATGCGGGATGGGAGGAGCACCGACGACCGGGCCGGGCGGCCAAGAAGTGGCCTGTCGAGGCCAGTATTCTTCATTCCTCATGACTATGCCGATTATGTGGGCGGGCATAATATTATGTTTTTATTGCACATTTTTGACAGGACTTCGCCATTTCGACCGCTCTCCTGTCTAGAGATGGGATTGAAACCAAGAAGCAGCCTTCAATGGGGTGTCCACGACGGTTCGAACATGACTGAACATCTTGAGTGGCGCATAGCTCTTCCTCTGGACAGACTGGTAGATGTGAGGAAATGATTGAGGTCCGGAGAATAACGAATGCACAGAATCCTTCCAACTTTTCTGGTGGCACTCGTCTCGCTTCCTGCTCTCGCGCAGGAGGTCCCTGTAGCAACTGCGTTGAACGGGGTGGTCAATGAAAACTTCGACTCCTCTGCAAAGACTGGCGGCAGTCGCCTGGTAGGTGTCCGGCTTGGCGCAGCGACTTCTCGCCCCTTTCGCGCGGCGGATGTCCAGATCGTCAATCCAGGCGTGGGTGGCATCGTCTGCGTGCGCGCCATCAGCCGCGACGGGCTCTACTGGATGCGCACGCCGTATGAAGCAGACTCGGACCCCGGTGACCGTCTGCGTCTGCAGCCCTTCACTGCCGAACTGGGCGATCAACTGCAGCAGTTCGACGAAACCGACATTGGAATCGTGGCTTCGCTGTCAACCAGCGCAGACTGTCTGGATGATGTTGCTGTCGTGCTTCCTGCCTTGATCCCTGGCGGCAATCCTACCCGCATTGAAATAATGGCCAATTCCGGCAATCGAAACGTCTCGGTGCGGCTGGAGATGGGCGCGGGTCCGTTCGAGGAGGAGTGCATCCCACCTGAGAACGAAGCCCGGATTGCCTTCGATAGAATTTGCGGCCTGAATGTCACGCTTGGCCAAGAGCCGATGGAGGGCACCCTTCTGATCAACTTTGACGACGGTCTAGGCGTAGAAACGGAAACCTACACCATCAGGCTACCCGCCAAGCCATGACTTTTTCGTCCCAGCTCGGCGATTTCATAAGGGGCATCCGACGTCCACTGGGCTTCGTGGCCGTCTCTGCGGTATTGACGGCCGTGATCTTCTGGTCGATGCGGCACTACTTCCTTGATCAAGTCCCGCTTGCGCTGATCAATGCGCGCTCAAACTACATAACTTTTGAGATCCAGCGGGACACGGTGTCCAAATTCCTGGTCCATGATGCAGAAGTGATTGACCCGACTGCGTTCTGCGAGGGATTTCTCGATGCCAATAACCGCTTCACCGGGCTGGTTGCGCCTCGCAAGGGAACCAAGGTTTCCTACATGCGGCACCGTAGCCATCTGCAAATCACCCTCGACACACCCGACCGGTTGCCGACTCCGGAGCTATCGGTGAAGTCCCGCCCAGATTGCAGAATGTCCGGGCAACGGCTGGTCTTGCTGGTTCCGCAGGATCGGCTGAATGACCATCAACCGTTTCCAATCATTGGCCGGGGCGAAATCGGGGCAGAACTCGCCAATCCTGGATTGCCGGTGACGGGCGATGACAGATTTCCAGCAAACGCCGTTCGTCGTGCCCCTGGGCCACTGCTCTTCGGCGCTACCGTGCGGCTTTTCGGCCGGACCGCAACCCTCCTTGACGACGGAGAGCTTTACCCGATTTCAGGGGCAGAGTTCATCGTGCCGCGCGGTAGTAGGCTCGCAACGAACAACGTTGAATCCACTCTTGTGGGAACGGTGATGGCAACAGGCGAAGACGAGGCGCTGGACATCGAAGTGACCGTGGAGGCGACCGAGCTTCAATTGTACCGTGTCGGAGCGGGCAGTCAGGTAGAAAGCCTCGGTGCCGGGGCTGTTGCCCGGGCGTTCGGCAACCCAGCTCTGGTTTCGATCTTGACCTGCATCGCGATCTTTTCGTTCCTTGTGCAGACGCTCTGTGCACTTGCCGGACTGATCCCCGAGAAACAGAAGCGCAGATGAACCGTATTGCCCCGCTTCTGGCTATTGTCCTTACCCTGATGACAACGACGGCAAGGGGCGAGACCGTCTTTGTCAGCGCGGCCTATCGAGAGGTTGGCAACGGCTGGCTATTCGGTTCCCGCAGTGACGGCAGTTGTTGGATCGTGCTGCCCTGGCATGTCGTCAGCGACAAGACCACCGCCTCTGGCACTCCGTTCGCGTTTCGCGACCAGTCTGGGCGCAGCGGCGAATCCGGTGTGCCGATCCACGTCTCGGCCGTGCCCGGTGCCTTGGAAGCGGCTGGAGGCGTCGACGATCTGGCGTTCGCGCGGGTCACAGCCGGTCGCACCTCCGGGGATTGCACGTCTCGGTTGGGATTGCCGACCGAGGCCTATGTCGACGTGCTGAACAAATCGGTCGATCTTGGCGTAACCTACATGCAAGAGGCGTCGATCGTCACCTTTAGGGTCGAACGCTACAGGTCCTTGACGGATGACGCGCGGGGCAGCCTGTTCCTGGTCCGCCCGCTGCAACGGGACGACCGGGCGTTCCTTCAAGGCGGTCTAAGCGGAGCAACCGTGCTGCTTGACTGGGAAGGGAACGCCCTGCCCGCGGCAATGGTTCTGGAAGTTCCCGGGGGAGAAGAACATGCACGAGTGGTGCGCTTTGATCGCATCAGGGCCGCATTCGAAGTGATCGAGGCGTCCCTGCAGAAAGTCGCGCCGACCGAACCCGAGGCTGTCTCTGATAGTATTTCGTTCGAAATCTCGCGCCTCCTTGCCACGGCGAGCCCTGGGTCGGCGATGCTTTCCTCGATCCCGCCCGGAGGCTGCTGGCAGGCGGCCGCTCCCGCCGGGCAACGTTCGGTGGAATTTGTTCTTCAGATCACGGCTTCGGTGCGGGTGTCCGAGATCCGCCTTCGGACCGATCCGTCCTGCGGTCCAGCAACCAGTCTGTCAATCGAGGTCAACAAGGGCGCGGGCTGGACAACTCTGAACACCAATTGCCCTCTCAACCAAAAGCCAAGCCTTTGTCGGGTCGGAGCCACAGGCCCGCTGGAACTCAGGTTCCGTGCGCTTGTTCCAAAGGGTGTCATCGGCATTTCGGAGCTTTCGCTCCGTTAAACCTAGCTGCCTTCAGTCGAAGAGGCTTGCCGAAGCCGGAAACTGCATGTCCCACAGCGTAAAGGTCCCTGTCAGCGTGCCACCCTCGGCAAGATCAGCGGACAACTGACAGTCGAAGAGATTGCGGTCGTCGTAATAGCATTTTCCGGCCCATTGGATCGAAGAGCCAAAGACGGTGACCGTGCCGACTGTCCCCTCGACCGGCGTTGCGTTGCGCACCAGCGGCATCCATTGCGCAGTCCCGGATGCAGCGTCGCCATCAGACCCATGAAAGATCAGCCCGTGCTGCAACGAAGTGATGATTTCGTCTGCCCGCCCGCCTGCCCGACCCTTCACCAATTCACCTAGGCGAAAGCGGATGACCGGCAGACCGGCGACGATGACCCGAAGGGCAGCGCTTTGTACATCAACATTGTCATTGGCAAGAACTTGGCGAAGGCAGGCTTTCCGCACATCGATGTTTCCGGTCGCCATTGCGTCCGCGAGGTATCCGATGACCAAATCCGGGTTCGGGTCACTGCAGGCATCACGCCAGCTCTGCAGCTTTGCGGCGAGTGACGTCACATTTGACTCCGCCAAGGCGGGAAGCACTGTTCCCATTGCGATTGCAACGGCAGAAAGCAAGCATCTAAAACCCATCGGACCCTTCCCGCGACTTGTCGGCCACCTCAGGAGTTAACACTAGTCGAGACTGATTCCGAAACAGGTAATCGGATGGCCTCATGAAGACATGCCTTGGGTTCAGGACGGTCGCCGGTTCCCCTTTTTCGATAGATGCGGTAGAGCTTCTTCCAATTGGCTTCCAAGCCCTCACGGCGGAGCAGGATATGCAAGCGCCGCTATCCGAGCCGTCGCCGCTCGGTGGACAACTCGCGCAGGCGGTGTCGCAGGGCCCCGTCGTCACCCCGCGTCGAACGATACCGATAGACCAGCGGATCGATCCCGACGAGGGCACGGGCGCGCCTCTCGGAAGAGCCCTTCTCGGCAATGGCCGAGTTCACGGCAGACCTCCTCAAACCGGGCCTCGGAAGTTTTTCCGAGCATCTCGCGCAGCCTCTCTGACACCGTGCTCGCGGCAGAGTTCCACCGCGCTCAGTCCGGCCTGCTGCTCCTTCAGGATGCCAATGACCTGTTCTTCGCTGCACCTGCTGCGCTTCGTCGTATGCCTCCTCTGTCGAGGAAACGACTAACCTCGGAGTGGGGAAGTTTCAGCGGAGCAGGTCACTAGTGACGAGCCGTTGAACCCTTGTTCGCCCCCGGTCGGAAAGCCCCCATTCGGATATCGCAATGTCGGGATCAATGATCATTTCGGGATGGGTCAGGTACCGTCCGAGGCATGTCACGCGCGCGTACCTCGTTCGGTAGTGGTTTGCATGCAGTCACCTGTCACAAGGACTGGGCATTATCAGAGCAGTTGGCGAGGTCGCATCAAGACTGGATCATTTGGTCAAAGCTTGCATAGTCCGGCACCCGAATGCTGCAATACGGAGCAAAGCCGGGGTTCCCACATTCGCGGCCGATTGCGATGACCTTCAGGCCCGCGGCGTGGGCCGAAATCACGCCGGGCAGAGCGTCTTCGACCGCGAAGGCATCGGAAGGATCAAGGCCCAGCAGGCGGAGGGTTTCCAAGTAGGGCAGCGGGTCGGGTTTGCCGCGCGGCAAGTCAGCGCCAGACACAATTGCAGCGATACGGTCCCCAAGTCCCAGCTGGTACAGCGCCGCGTGGATATGCCGACGGGGCGAGGAAGAGCAGACCGCTATACGAACACCCGCTTCGGCCAGCCGATTGACCGACGATGCGGCCCCGGGGATGGGCTGGCGCAGAAGCGGCAGGAGGATATCCGCTTCCGCGCCAATCTCGTTTGCAAGCTCCGTGCGCAGGGCGTCGGTCAAGTCGGGGCCCAGAACCTCGGTCAGAAAGCCGCGTAGGCCCCGACCCACGAAAGCGTCATATGTCGCCTGAGGAACATCAACCCCAAGACGGTCGAGGACGCGGCGCTTTGCAGCCTCCCAAGCGGGTTCGCTGTGGACCAGCGTGCCATCCAGATCGAAGATCGCGGCGCGGTATAGGGTCAGGTTCATGCGAACAATTCCCATGGCTGGTCCAAGCTGGTAGGGTCCGGCGGAAGTTCAATAGGGAAAACGCAATGACCGACCTTGCAGCCCGTTACACGGCCGCCCGCCAGATTGCCAGCACGGCAGGGGCACTGGCGCTGGACTACTTCCGCAAGTGGGATCAACTGACGATCGACGTGAAGGGGCATCAGGATTTCGTATCCGAGGCGGACCGAAATGTCGAACTGGCCGTCCGCGCGGCCTTGGCGCAGACCTTTCCCGATGACGGGATTGTGGGCGAGGAAGACGAGGCTAGGCCAGGCTCCAGCGGCTATACTTGGGTCATCGACCCAATCGACGGCACCACGAACTTCATCAACGGCATTCCACAGTGGTGTGTGATCATTGCCTGCGTTCATCAGGGGCAAACGGTAATCGGTGTCGTGCATGACCCGGTGCATGATGAGATGCATCACGCGCGTCTGGGCGCCGGGGCGTTCTGTAACGACCGGCCAATCCGCTGCACGGCCAAGACCTCTTTGCAGGAGGGATCTTTGGGGGTTGGATTCTCTGCGCGCACGCGCAGCGGCGGAATCAAGGCGTTGGTCAACCTTGCAACCGATGCCGGCACCGTGTTCTGGCGCAACGGATCGGGCGGCCTGTCGCTGGCCTATGTCGCGACGGGGCGGATCCTTGGCTATGTCGAGGAACACATGAATGCCTGGGATTTCCTGGCCGGCCATCTGATTGTGGCCGAAGCGGGGGGAAGGGTCGAGCCGGTCAACGCCGACGACGCGATTGCCAATGGCGGCCGTGTGGTCGTCGCGGGGGCCGCGGTGTTTGACGCGGTGCATGCACTTGCAGAAGCGGCCTATGACGGCTGACTGGCCGGGATCAACACCGGGCCCGAAGCGGCGAAGGAAATGGTGACGGCATCCCCAATCCGGAACGGGGTGGTCACATCGTCGAGCACCGCAAAGACCGTCCCGAAGGCTGCGGTGACGGTGTATTCCATCCGGCTGCCAACGTAGGTGGCCTTGTCGATCACCGCCGGCACCCCATCACCCACCCCCGCGACCAGCCGCATCCTCGATGGCCGCACGGCCAGCTTGGCTGGGCCCTGGGGCAAACCACGAGACGGCAGCCGGTGCGTATAGTCGGCGATCCTGACCGTTGCCGTGTCACCGTCCAGAGCGACGATATCCACCGGGATCAGGTTCGCTTCCCCGATGAAGTCGGCGACAAAGGCATCGGCGGGGGCCTCGTAAAGCTCTCTCGGCGTACCCTTTTGTGCAATCGCAGCATTGCGCATGACGACGATTTCGTCCGACACTGCCAGCGCCTCTTCCTGATCGTGGGTGACATAGACCACGGTAAGGCCGAGGTTCTGCTGGATCTCGCGGATTTCTTCCCGGACCTGACGACGCAGCTTGGCATCAAGGTTGGACAGTGGTTCGTCGAAAAGCAAAACCTGCGGTTCCAGTACCAGGGCGCGCGCCACGGCGACGCGTTGCTGCTGGCCACCTGACAGTTCCGACGGCAGCCGATCGCCGTAGCCGGTCAAGCCGACCAGCCCCAGTCCTGCCAAGGCCTTGTCCTTCGTTTCCGCCTTGTCAAAGCCCGAGAACTTCAGCCCGTAGCTGACGTTTTCCATCACCGTCATGTGCGGGAAAAGGGCGTAGCTCTGGAACACCATCGAAACATCGCGGTCGGTGGCGGGCAGCTTTGTCACATCCTTTTCGCCGATGAAGATGCGGCCCCGTGTCGCCATCTCCAGCCCGGCGATCATCCGCAAGGTCGTGGTCTTGCCACAGCCGGACGGCCCCAGCAGGGTGACCAGCGTGCCCGCCCTGACCTCAAGGCTGATGTTGTCGACGGCGGTCACCTTGGTGCCGTAGACCTTGGACACATTCTCGAACCGGACCGAGGCGGCCTTGGCGTTGATACCCGTCATTTAGTGGATTTCCCCATGGCTGGTGCGCCTGCCGATCCGAGTGCGCCCCACCAGCAGTTGCAGTAGGCCCACGGCAGCCAGCATGACGAAGATCAGCGCCGTGGAATACGCGATAGCCAAGCCGTAGTCGTTGTTTTCCACTCGCCCGATGATGTAGCTTGTGGACATGTCATAGCGGGCCGAGACCAGGAAGATCACCGCCGAAATCGCGGTCATCGCCCGGACGAAGCTGTAGACCAGCGCGGCAAGGATGGCGGGGCGCAGCAAGGGCAGGATCACCGCGCGGAAGGTCTGCCACGAGTTCGCGCCCAGTGTCAGCGAGCTTTCGTCCAGCGACTTGTCCAGCTGGCTCATCGAGGCGATGCCGGCCCGCACTCCCACCGGCATGTTGCGGAAGATGAAGCTGATCACCAGGATCAGGCCGGTTCCCGTGATCTCGATCGGTGGTACGTTGAAGGCCAGGATATAGGCCACGCCGATGACTGTGCCGGGGATCGCGAAGGACAGCATGGTACCGAACTCGAAGGCCCGCTTGCCCGCGAAGGTTTGCCGGGTAAGCAGGTAGGCGGTGATCAGGCCGATGGCTGCGGTCAGGGGGGCGGCCAGTGTTGCGATCGTCATCGTGGTCCAGAAGCTGTCCCAAGCTGATCCAGTCCAGCGCAGGCCGTCCTCGGTCCAGTCGATGCGGAAAGCCGTCAGATAGTGCTTGAAGGTCAGCGTGTCATCGACACCCCAAAGCTGGACGACGGACCCGTAGAGGATCATCCCGTAGACCACGAGCGTAAATGCCGACCAAAGCGCCACCACGGCATAGACAGGATAGGCCAGCCCGTTCGGCATCGGCGGATGCACCCCAGCGTCGCCCTTGCCCGTGACGGTGGTATAGCTTTTGCGCCCCAGCCAGAACCGTTGCAGGTAGAACGCCCCAAGCGTGAAGCCCAAAAGGACCACGGCTAGGATGGCAGCCCGGCTTTGGTCATACTGCGCCCCGACGATCGCGAAGAAGATCTCGGTCGACAGCACGTCGAAGTTGCCGCCCAGCACCAGCGGGTTGCCGAAATCGGCCATGCTTTCGATGAAACCCAGGAGGAAGGCATTGGCCAGGCCGGGACGCATCAGGGGCCAGCTGACGGTTCGGAAGGTCTGCCAGCGGTTGGCGCGCAGGGTCTGTGCCGCCTCCTCCATCGACGGACTGACGCCTTCAACCACGCCGATCAGCACCAGAAACGCGATCGGAGTAAAGGCCAGCAACTGCGCGATCAGGATGCCCGGCAGGCCATAGATCCAGCGCGTCGCCTCGACCCCGAACATCGCGGCCAAAGAGGTGGTGACTGTGCCGGACAAACCGAAAAGCAGAATGATTGCCAAGCCGATCACGAACGGCGGCGTGATGATCGGCAAGACAGTCAGCGCCCGCAAGAGGCGCTTGTAGCGGAACCCCGACCGCGTCAGCACCAGCGCAAAGGCCAGGCCAAGTAGCGTGGTCAAGACACCGACCAGCACCGCAAGCAGCAGCGAATTCCAAGCCACTCCGCACCGCCCGCCTGACAGGCAATCCAAGCCCCAGATGCGGTCATCGAAAAATTTGGGGAAAAAACCCAGGACCGAGTAACCACCGTCATCGGTCGCAAAAGCAGCCAACAGCATTTTGGTGATGGGGAAGAAGACAAAGATCGTTACGACCGCAATGACCCCGCCGATTGCGGATGTCACGAAGACGTCGCCGTTGATTGCCCCGCGCGCTGCAATACCGTGAGTAAACAGGAACAGGAAAGCCGACGCTGTCACCATCGCGCCATAGCCCATGCCGAACTGTCGGTCGTCCAGGGTGCCGAACAGGGTCGTCAGCCATTCGGCGGTGAAACCGCGCAATCCGATGCCAAGTCCTTGCGCCACCAGCCAGGCAAAGCCGAACCCTCCCGCAGCTATCAGAACCTGCGCGTACAGTGGATCGGTCTTGCGTCGCCCCAACACCAGAAGCGGCGCCGCAAGGGCCAACAACATTGGCGCGAGCCACAGCTTCTGCCCAACGCCGACCAGCACAGCGGCAGGCGCGTAATCGTCATCCAGCGGCCAACCATCGACCAGCCATTCGAACGACCAGAACCCCTCGACCCCATACCACGGCAGGATGCAATAGCCGACCCACCCGGCGATGATCCAGAATATCAGGACCGGGTGGGTCGTCTGCTCAAGGCTGACTGTGCGCAATAGGGCTTACTGCGGCAGGGTCGACACTTCGGTGTCCCACTTCGACAACAGGCGCTTGCGTTCGTCACTGGACCCGTACTTCTTGAAATCATAGTCGATCAGCTTGATCGAGGCCAAGTCCGGCGCCTTGTCCGATTTGGTCGCGCCCACGTTCGACATCACCTGGAACGCATTAACCTGCAACGCCAGATCCTGAGCTTCCTTGGACAGCGCCCAGTCGTAAAATGCCTTGGCCTCGTCCATGTTGCGTGCGCCCTTGATGATCGACATCGAACCGATCTCGTAGCCGGTGCCTTCACATGGGGCGACCGTAACAACGGGAAAGCCTGCGACGGTCGTGGCCACGGCGTCGTGCATGAAGACAATTCCGATCAGAGTTTCGCCCTGACCTGCCGCCTTGATCGGGGCAGAGCCGGATTTGGTGTACTGGTTGATGTTGGCATGCAGCCGCTTCATGTAGTCAAAGCCGCCGTCTTCTCCGAACATCTGCACCATCGAGGCCAGCGTGGTATAGGCCGTGCCCGACGAGTTCGGGTTCGCCATCTGCACCATGCCCTTGTATTCTGGCTTGGTCAGGTCTTCCCAGCAGGCTGGGGCGGGCAGTCCAGCCTTTTCAAGCATTTCCGAGTTGTAACCAAAGCCGAGGGCCCCGGAATAGATTCCGATGGTCTTGTCGCCGGCGCTTTCCGCCTGGGCGATGGCCCAGGGATGCAACTGGTCGCGCATCGGGCTGACATAGGGCTCCGTCAGGTCCTCCTCGGCCGCCTGCAGGTGCGGGTCGCCGGTTCCGCCCCACCAGACATCGCCTTTCGGGTTGCTTGCTTCTGCCTGAATCTGGGCGAAGGTCTCACCCGAGGATTTGCGGGTCATCGCCACGTCAATCCCGGTCGCCTCCTCGAAGCTTTTCTCCATGATCTGGCACCATTCTTCTTGTGCCGAGCAGTATAGGTTCAGATCGGCCAGCGCGGCCGTGCCCGACAGCGCGGTTGCGGACGTCAGCGCAGCTGCGAAAGTGCGTTTCATCATGGTGTTCCTCCCAGAACTATGTGTCGTGTCTTGCGCCACCTGACGGGCGTCTCTTTTGACATGAACATGCTAGTCCGAAGATGTCTGCTGGCACAATCCGTTTTCACCCTCCCGAACGTCCGCACCGTCTGAGGCTCAGAGTTTCCGAGCTCGCTGCACAGCGTTGACTGTGACCGGGGCTCATCGGCAAAAGACGCAGAGCCGCATCGAAATTGACGGGCCTCGACTTCTGCGGAAAGGTGGAGAAGGTTGGATGTCAGGCCCTTCCCTGCGCTACCCGCAACGGTCCCTGACCCGAACCGAGGGACCATCCCCTCGTGGCTTGAGTTTGCCTGGCGACGCACATACACCTTGATGACCAAGGAAGGACCGTTCTCCATGCGCATTCATCAGGACCTCGCCGACACGATCGGGAACACGCCGCTTCTCAAGCTGAAGAAGGCCTCGGAAATCACCGGCTGCACCATCCTTGGCAAGGCCGAGTTCATGAACCCCGGCCAGTCGGTCAAGGATCGCGCCGCGCTGTACATCATCAAGGACGCGGTGGCGAAGGGCCTGCTGAAACCGGGCGGGACGATTGTCGAGGGCACGGCGGGCAACACTGGCATCGGGCTGGCGCTGGTGGGCGCGTCGATGGGCTTCCGCACGGTGATCGTGATCCCCGAGACGCAGAGCCAGGAGAAGAAGGACATGTTGCGGTTGGCGGGGGCCGAGCTGGTGCAGGTCCCGGCGGCGCCCTATCGCAACCCGAACAACTACGTCCGCTATTCCGGCCGCCTGGCCGAGGCGCTGGCCAAGACCGAACCCAACGGCGCGATCTGGGCCAACCAATTCGACAACGTGGCCAACCGGCAGGCGCATGTCGAAACGACGGGCCCGGAAATCTGGGAACAGACCGGTGGTAAAGTCGACGGCTTCATTTGCGCCGTGGGCAGCGGCGGGACGCTCGCCGGGGTGGCTGCAGCCCTGCAGCCGAAGGGCGTGAAGATCGGCCTGGCCGACCCCGAAGGCGCTGCGTTGCATGCCTTCTATACCACGGGCAAGCTGGAAGCGCCCGGCAACTCGATCACCGAAGGCATCGGTCAGGGGCGGATCACCGCGAACCTCGAAGGCTTCACCCCGGACTTCAGCTACCGCATCCCCGATGCCGAGGCGCTGCCGATTATCTTCGACCTTCTGATGGATGAAGGCCTGTGCATGGGCGGGTCTACGGGCATCAACATCGCGGGCGCAGTCCGGATGGCCAAGGAGATGGGGCCGGGCAAGACCATCGTGACGATCCTGTGCGACTATGGCAGCCGCTATCAGTCCAAGATCTACAACCCGACCTTCCTGCGCGAAAAGGGCCTGCCGGTGCCCGACTGGCTGGATCGTCCCGCCCGGCCGATCCCGCCAGTCTACGAAGACGCATGATCCGGTTTCTCCGGGGGTTCCTGCTGATCCTGACACTGGCGGCCGGTCCGCTGGCGGCGCAGGATCTGGCGGGGCCGCCGGACCTTGACCAGATTGTCGGCGACGGCTCGGTGCTGAACTACGGCGACTGGGACCAGATGGCTGGTCGGGCCGAGGCGGAAATCGCCGAGCGCAACACCCCCGACGAGCGGCTGGAAGAGATGCGGGGCAATCTGGCGCAGTGGCGCGCGGCGTTGCTCACGGCGCAGAATGCGAATTCGGCCCGGATCGCGACAGTCCGCGAACAGATCGCCGCCCTGGGGCCTGCGCCTGCCGAGGGCGAGACCGAGGCTGATGAGATTTCAAGCCGCCGTCAGGAACTAGCGCAGCAGCTGGTCAAGCTGCAGGCGCCTGGCATTGCGGCCGAGGAAGGTTATCGCCGCGCCGACGGGTTGATCCGCGAGATCGACCGCACCCTGCGCGACCGGCAGGCCGACAAGCTCTTGCAGCTCTGGCCCTCGCCCCTGAACCCCGGCAACTGGCCCGAAGCGGCCATCGGCTTTGCCGACACGGTCCAGCGGCTGTGGGACGAGGTTTCGGAAGCCTGGAACGACCCGAAGGCGCGGGAGGAGCTGTTCGACAACCTGCCGCTGATCCTGGTGCTCCTGCTCGTCGCCGGGGCACTGGTGATCTACGTTCGGCGCTGGATCGAGCTTTTCGCCGAACGATTGCAGGCCGGCGCCTCGGTGCGCGGTCGGCATTTCTGGGCGCTCATCGCCTCGTTGGGCGGGATTGTCCTGCCGACGCTGGGCGTGGTGGCCCTGTCCTGGGCACTGCTGGCCAGCGGCTTGCTGGGCGATACCGGCACACTGATCGCGCTGGCGCTGCCCTTTGCCGGACTGGTGATCTTCTCGATGGCCTGGCTCGGCGCGCGCGCCTTCCCGCGCATGCAGGACGATAACGCCGTGCTGCCCCTGCCGCCCGAGAGACGGGCCGAGGGGCGCTTCCTGTCGGTGATGATGGGTCTGGTGATCGCCGCCGAAATGCTGCGCGCCGCAGCGATGGATGCGCAGGCCTATTCGGATGCGACAACCTCGGTGATGTCTTTCCCGATCTTGCTGACCGGCGGCCTGTTGTTGATCCGCCTGGGCAGGACCTTGCGCAAGACACGCGACGGGGATGAGAAGTCTGCAAACTATGGGTTGCGGCTGATCCAGCTGCTGGCGCGCGGCCTGACGGTGCTGGGGATCATCGGACCGGTCCTGGCCGGATTCGGCTACGTCCAGGCGGCCGAGGCGGTGATCTATCCCGCAATGATGTCCTTCGCGCTGGTCGCCTTCCTGTTCATCCTGCAACGCCTGATCGGCGACGCCTGGGCGCTGATCACCAAGTCGGATGAGACCGCCCGCGATGCTCTGGTGCCGGTGCTGGCGGGATTCGCGCTGTCCATTGCCGCCCTGCCGCTTCTTTCACTGATCTGGGGCGCGCGGCTTTCCGACCTGACCGAGCTCTGGACACGCTTTACCGAAGGCTATCAGTTTGGCGGCACGAAGATCTCGCCCTCGAACTTCCTGATCTTCGCCGTCGTCTTCGTGATCGGCTACATGCTGACCCGCCTGTTCCAGGGCGCGCTGCGCACGACGATCCTGCCCAAGACCAGGATGGAGCCCGGCGGACAGACAGCGCTGGTGGCGGGCGTCGGCTATGTCGGCGTCTTCCTCGCGGCCCTCATCGCGATCAATGCGGCGGGACTGGACCTGTCGGGCCTCGCCATCGTCGCCGGTGCCCTGTCGGTCGGTATCGGTTTCGGCCTGCAGAACATCGTGTCGAACTTCATCTCGGGCATCATCCTTCTGGTCGAGCGTCCGGTCAGCGAAGGCGACTGGATCGAGGTCGGCGGCGTGCAGGGCAAGGTGCGTGCCATTTCCGTCCGCTCGACCCGGATCGAGACCTTCGACCGCAACGACGTCATCGTGCCGAACGCCGACCTGATTACCGGCCGGGTGACGAACTGGACGCGCTTCAACCTGTCAGGCCGGATCATCGTGCCGGTGGCCGTCGCCATGGGCTCGGATACGCGCCGTGTGGAAAAGCTCCTGAAGGAAATCGCCGAAGAGCAGCCGCTGGCGATCCTGAACCCGCCGCCCGTGGTGGCCTTCATGGGCTATACCGCGACGCAGATGAACTTCGAGATCCGCGTGATCCTGCGTGACGTGAACTTCGGGGTGCAGGTCCGCAGCGACATGTACCACCGGATCATCGAACGCCTGGCTGCAGAGGGCATCCACATTGTGCCGCCCCCTGCCCCGCCGGCCGAGCCTGATCCGGTCAAGACCGCGGAAACCGTCCTCGCGCTCGCCGACCTGGTCGACCGGGACAAGGCGCCCGTGTCCCGCCGCAAGACCGGCGTTGCGGTGGCTGCAACCGATGTGAAAGGGGCCGACCGGTGACCGAACTTCTGTTCCGCGACGATGCCTACCTGACCACTGCCGATTGCCGCGTGATCGGCCACACGCCCGAAGGCGGGCTGATCGTTGACCGGTCGGTCTTCTATGCGACAAGCGGCGGCCAGCCCGGCGACAGCGGGGTCCTCGACTGGGCCGGGACCCGCATGCCGATCGCGACCGCGCTGAAGGTCGACGGCGGCATCGCCCTGATCCCGGCCGAGCCGATGCCGATGCCCCCGGTCGGCGCCCCGGCCCGCCAGCAGATCGACTGGGGCCGTCGCCACCGCCACATGCGCGTCCACACCGCGCTGCACCTTCTGTCGGTCGTGATCCCGCTGCCGGTGACCGGCGGCCAGATCGCCACTGACAAGGGTCGGCTCGACTTCGACATGCCCGAGCCGCCCGGCGATGTGGCCGCGCTGGAGGAGGCTTTGAACACCCTGATCGACCGCAACCTGACCGTCAGCGACCAGTGGATCACCGACGACGAGCTTCTGGCCAACCCCGGTCTGGTCAAGACGATGTCCGTCCGCCCGCCGATGGGCCAGGGCCGGGTCCGCCTGGTCCGGATCAGCGACGGCGCGGCCCAGATTGATCTGCAGCCCTGCGGCGGAACCCATGTCCGCCACACTGGCGAGATCGGCCGCGTCGAGATCGGCAAGATCGAGAAAAAGGGCCGCCAGAACCGCCGCGTGTCGATCAACCTGGCCTGAGCAGGACGTTGCACCGATTGCGGGCAGGACGCTGGCGCCATCGAAATCTTCACCCGGTCCAGATAGCCCCTTGAAAGGCCGGTCAAAGCCGGAGTATCAGCGCCCGACGGACAGTTGGCCGAGTGGTCGAAGGCGCACGCCTGGAAAGTGTGTAGGCGGGGAACCGTCTCGAGGGTTCGAATCCCTCACTGTCCGCCACCAAATTCCCCATAAATCACTGAAAATAAACGATAATATCGGGGAATTGGTTTGCGTTTGTAACACATTTCGTGACACATTTTGTGCACAACGGCGCCTTGTCGTGTCCTCATCGGTTGCTATTCTGCACCCATGACGATCTACATTCGGGCCAATACTTACCATCTGCGCAAGCGCGTCCCGCGCCGGTTTCGCGACGTCGAACCGCGAGAAATCGTGGCCTTCTCTCTCCATACCGACAGCAAGACGATTGCCCGGCAGAAGGCTGACCAGATGTGGAGTCACCTGATCGAGGGTTGGGAAGCTGCCTTGCGTGGTGACAACGTGAACGGGTCTGCCCGTTGGGAAGCGGCCAGGGCCATCGCCGATCGACGCGGCTTCAGCTTCCTGCCTGTTGATCAGGTCGCCGCGTTGCCCCTCTCCGATATCCTGCAACGTGTCCAGACGGTGCCAGCGACGGCGGCGGGCGCCCCCAACCAGAGCATCGGCGACGCCCTTCTCGGCGGTGTGGTGCAGCCGGGGCTTACCGTTCGGCAGGCGCTGGAAGAATTCTGGAAGATCACAGTCGACCAGACCCGGGGCAAGACAGAGGATCAGGTTCGCCGCTGGCAAAATCCCCGCAAGAAGGCAGTCGAGAACTTTGTTGCAGTCATCGGCGACAAGGAACTGAAGGCGCTTTCTCGGGCGGACGCCCGCAAGTTTCGCGACTGGTGGAATGATCAGATCGACAAGAAAGGCTTGTCTGCCAACAGCGCGAACAAGGATTTCACGCACCTGTCCCACACCTTCAAGACGGTGAACGATGCCCTCGGCTTGGAGCTGGCATTGCCCTTGAACGGGCTGCGCATCAAGGCCACTCCGAAGGCTCAGCGGAAGGCGTTTAGTGCGACGTGGATCAAGGAAAAGATCCTCGCGCCCGGCGCGCTGGACGGGCTCAACATCGAGGCCCGAACTATCGTCCTGATGTGCGTCAACACGGGTGCGCGGCCCAGCGAAATAGCGGGTCTGATGCGGAAGCATGTCCACCTTGAAGGAAAGGTGCCCTACATCGCAATTGCACCCGAGGGCAGGCAGTTGAAGAACGCGGCATCGGCGCGGACCATCCCGCTTGTCGGCTGCAGTCTGGACGCGTTGAAAGCCTATCTCGAAACTGCACCGAAGGGGCGGGATGAACTGTTCCCCCGGTACTTCGGCAAGGATGCGATCAGCGCTGTAGCGAACAAGTTCCTTGCCGAAAACGGGCTCTTGGAAACGCCCGACCATACGCTCTACGGACTGCGGCACGGCTTTGAAGATCGGATGATTGCGGCGGACTGGCCCGAGAGATTCAAGGCTGATCTGTTCGGGCATGCCATCGGGAGAGAACGCTACGGCGATGGCGCGACTTTGGAGCATAAGCATTCCCAGCTTCTCAAGATTGCGCTCTAGATCAGGTCGCGGGTGCGACGGCGACGCGCGGCGGCAGCTTCCAAGCGGCTGACAGGATGACGCCCTGCCTTCGCAAGTTCGTACTCTCGGTCCAAGCGGTCGAACACGGGCGTGAGCATCGGGTTTACCATCGCGAGTTCTGCCACCTTGTCACGGGCGGCTCGGATCTCTTCGGGCGTGATGGTCAGTTGCATGATTGAGTCCACGGGTTTGAAAGTAGGAAGGGGCGCGGCGAACTCTGGCAGAACTCCGCGCCCCTAAAGGCAATGGCGACACATCTGAAGGAAAAGCCGCCCTGCCTTCCCCTTGGCGCCCCACCATCAGGACGCTTTGGGGGTTTCTCAGAAGCCGGTAAGGCGAACCTTGACTGTTGCGACGCCTGCACCAGCCGCGGCAACGGCGACGCCCAGGCGCGTGTTCCCGGAAGCGGTTGTGGTAGCGAGGTCGTCTTCAGCATCCCAATACACGTCGGCGCCCAGGGTGAAGGCGTTCGCACCCACCTTCGGAAGTTCGAAGACTCCGACCGTCACGACGTCGACGGGCTTGCCAGAGGCAGCCGCGCCGGCCGCAATGCCGATGATCTTGTCGGCGATCACGACAGCGCCCGAGGCAATGGCAGCGGGTGCAGGAATGGTGAGCGTGTCACCGGGTTGAACGTAGTTGCGCATCAGAGAAGTCCTTTCGAGGTCTGAAGGCGGATTTGGGATGAGCGGCCCCCACGGGCACGCTCGATGTGGGCTTCAAGGGAAGAAATCGCCGCTGCGAGTTCGCGGTCGGATTTGTAGGTGATCTCTTCCCCGTTCTGGTCGCGTAGGCTCTTGATGCCATCGGCCCGCAAGGCGCGAAGCTCATCGAGACGACGCTGATTTTCGGCCAGCGTGTCCATCGTCAACCCGGAGCCGTGCCCGTCGACTTCGAAGCACCCCGCCAGTCGAACCAGGCAGCGCCGAAGTCGAGGAAGGCCCGGAAGGAAAGCCCGAGGGTGTTCCACGCCTCTTGCCGCTGAATCTGGACGCCTTCCGCGCCCGACAAGTAGGCATGTGCCAGCGTCGGACGGGTTGCCGGATCGGCAAAAAGCCAGAACTCGACGGAGTCTGCGAGACGCGGTTCAACCAGGATTTCCAGCCGAACGGGGTTCACGTCGCCTGGCGCAATCGGCGACAGGTTCGCAGCCATCAGCTTTTCCGCTTCGCCTTCAAGATCAGGGCCGATCAGAAGGAACTTCGGTGCAGCGCCGATGATCGTCTTGCCGTCCAGATCGGTCACCTTGCGCATGGCGGCGCGCATCTCCGACAGACCATCCCAACCGTCCGAAGTCGCTGCGAGCACCACGTCATGCACGTTGCCGCGAGACGCGTGGAACACGGCAACTTCATCGGACATGACGGGGGGATTGAGCAGAAGGTCGACCAGGATATCGGCTTCGGTTTGGGCTGCACCTTGACCCAAGGCAGAAACTGTATCGCTCATGAGCCCGAGGTCGTCGTCGATGATGAGTTGGCGCGAAATATCGAACCGACGTCCGAACGTGCCCAGCTTCATCTTCTCGCCGCTCTCGGCGCGGCTGGTAGCCTTGAACTCACCGGACTCAGTCAGCGGTTCAAGACGGCCCATGCCGCCCATACGGATCGAGGTCGACTCCTTGAAGTTCGACAGGCTGCGCTTCCGTGAGAGACGCTTGAGGGGCGTCTCGGCTGCACGGTAGGCATCGAGGGCCATCTTCCCGGCCATGTTCGACACGACAAGCGGGAAGTCCGACGTGCCATGCGCAGCCCGATGCAGCACCTCGTCATTCGACATGCCGCGATGGCTGGTGCCCGAACGTGTCAGGGCATCGCGGGCAAAGTCCATCAGTGAGAGATGGCGATACTCCTGCGCATCTGCAGGCGCGGCGGTTCCGGTCGCACGGGCAATGAGCGCATCCGACTGACGGCGCACGATCACTGCAGGATCATCGTTCTGCGGGGTTGCCGTCCGGATCACGGGCGCGGTGCGCTTTTTGGGTTTCGGTTCGGGCTGGATCTCTTCGCCCTCTTCCTCGGCAAGGGCCAACACCTCGGCAAGCGGCAGATCGGCGGCGCGGGTTGCGAAGTCGTCTGGCAGCGTCATGCGGCGCGACAGGTTGCCCATCAGGGCGGCTAGTTCTTCGGCGTTCATCGTGGATTCCTTGTTTCGGAAGGTTGCCCCCGCGTCCGCAGGGATGGCTACGGCGCTCACTTCCGAAACCCGCCACCGCGCGGCCGTCTTCACGCGGGTGCCGTTCTCCACGGTCTCGTTCCACGCACTGACGACATAGCCGATCGACAGTCCGCGAATGGTGCGTTCAAGGATGCGCTGCACGGTCGGTGCGGCATCCGCAGCTTGCGAGAGACGCAGCCCGACAATCAGCTTGCCCTCTTCGATGCGATGCCCTGTCACGACGCCCACAACGTCACGGGAGTCGCCGCTCTTGTGCGAGTTCAAGAGCGGGGCGCCATTGAGGCCCGACAAGTCCAGCGTTGCGGGGTCCAGGCGCTCAATGAACGGCCCCCGGGCATCGCGGCGGATCACATCGGCGAAGGTGCTGGCAATCGCTTCGACAGTCAGGGCTTGGGCATCGAAGGTCGAAGGGGCGAAGGTCGCCGATCTGGTGAAGCGGCTCATTCGTCGTCTTCCTTGTTCTCGGGTTGAGGCTTGGAAGGGGCGGGCTTGAGCGGGTCTGCCGCGCGTTCGGCGTCGACGTCTTCAAGCGTCCAGCCCCGTGCGGCGATCAGCTTGCGACGGCTGGTGAGCCCCGCCTCAAGTTCCGCGGCGTCGGCCTGCACCTGTTTGAGCGGGTCAACCTGTTGCCAGGCCGGGGGCAGCCAATCTGCCCCATCCTGATCATCCGGGAAGACTTCTGCCCAGACGGGATTCAGGAACTGCGGCACGATGGTGAGGTACTGGACTTGTTCGCAGCGGGCGCGAACGGGCAGAAGGCCAGCGCGAAGAGAGCTGTAGTTCGCCCCGGTAAGATCACCGTCCAGCCAATGCGACGGGACGCCAAGGCCAGCCGCAAGCTGCCTGATCTGGGCTTTGACGAACTCGCCCGTTTGCTGCGCCTGTTGCGGGGTGATCGTCTTGTAGTCCCAGCCTCCGGCAATCTTCAGAATTGTCCCAGGCTCGATGCTTGGGGCTTCGTCACCGCCAAACGGGTCTTCAGCAGTCGTGTCGTTTTGATTGGTCAGAACACCTGCGAACATGGCAGCAACCTTGACGCCCATAAGCAGGGCATCGCAGAGCTGATCAAACTCGGAAGCGGTCAGGATCACGGGTGCCAACCAGGACACGCCCCGAACCTGCCCAGCCGCAACCGGTTCGAAGATGTGCAGCATCTCTGCCGCGGGGATGCGGACAGGCGGGGCGTAAGTGGTGAAGAGGTCAGTCGGCTTCTGCGGGAAGACGTGATAGGCGACGCGGCGCCCGATGGCGTCAAATTCGATGCCCTGCACGATGTAGCCGCCACCGTCGACAGGGCGCGTCATGGACTCGTCGACGTGTTCTGGTGGGATCAAGCGCAGCGCTGGCAATTCCCCTTCGCCGTCGACGATCTGGGTAAAAACTTCGCCGTCGACGATCAGGCCCCGCGCGACTGCAGCTTGCAGCCCGTTGAAGTCGGTGCGGTCGTCAGCATCGGCGACGCGACAGAAGGCCTGCCACGCTAGGGCCATCTGAGCCTTTCGGCGTTTGCCCTTGGCGAGGCTTGTTGGGACGATGCCCGCGCCGGTCAAAGCAACTGCAAGGTTGCGGACACCCGAGGCGATCAGCGGGTTGTTAACGGCTAGGTGCCGGGCGCGGCTGCGAAGCGTGGAGCCCCCTGCAGCGACTTCCGAGTTGATCGGGCCGAAGCGGTGAAGTCCGAAGCCGCGGCGTCCGCCCGTCGCGCCGTCGAATGAACGCTTGACCAGCGCGGCGGCGGTGCGGCTGATCGTGATGCCAAAGGGGAGTTTCATTTGCCGCCCTCAAGGTTGAAGTACGGCAAGACGGGCGAGAAAGGGCGTGCCAGTGGGATCGCGAAAAGCGCGATGATCTGGAAGTCCTTCGGTGCATCCGGCCTTTGTGCGGAGTCGTGGACCAGTGCTTTCCACTCGGGCTTGTCGCCATCGGGCAGGACAATGCGCGCGGCACTCACCATAGGCTCTGCGCTACCGTCCAGAAGGGCGCGTGCGGCCCAATAGATCGGGGCTCCGGGTTGATGCGTGCCATCAGGTGCGCGGCGAAAGTACATCGCTTCGCTGATTGCAGTCAGAAGCTCTGTGTCGGCCCTTTCGGTGTTCACCCGTCCAGCTTCAAGGGTGCGAATAACTGCCAGGTCGCGCGCGGCAAAGCGGATATCGCGGCCCGTGCCTTCCACCCGCAACACAAGGCCCTTGGCTGCATATGCGTAAATCCGTTGCCGCGCCCCGGATTCGTTGTCCCAAGGTTCCCGGCAAATACAGATTGCAGCATTGGGGCTGAACAAGTTCGGCTTCCTTTTTGGCGTGTCAAAAGGGGGCCAGAAAGGGGATCATGAGTCAAGTGTATGTTTTTATTCACTTTATTTGTGACAAGTCACCCCTTGAAAGACACCTACTGATACACCCTGAAACGTCCTGACACAGGTCCGAGCCAATCACTTTAAAAGGAATCGAGTAGTGATCGACCGAAGGTGCCATCCTGACACCAGCAAAAAGGAGCGAATCACATGGACTGGACGAACGGAAACAAGGCAGGTCGGGCGGAAGCTGCGAAGGCTATCGAGGCAGCGAGAGAAACGGGCGATCTTCCCGCCCTGGTGGAAGCGATCAAGCAAGCGGCTTCATCTAATGATGCGCGGTCGGTCGGATTCCTGTATCAGGTGGCGGGATGTCTCACTGCTTAAATAATTCAGTTGGATACGGGATAGAAACACCATTCCCGGAGGAGACGGCCTTTCCGAAATAGAAGTTCGTGACTCCTGGCTTTTCTAGAATAGCGTTGGCAAAGGATTGATAGTCAAACGGAAGCGAGATGATCTTCGTTAGGTCAGAGCCAGCTCTTGAGAGTACCGCAACATCCAGTTTAATTTGCGAATCTGGCTGACCGCGGATTGCGAAGGCATTGCCTTTTTCATCTATAGACTGAAGCTTCATTCCCCTATTGTCGAACCTTAATGTGAAGGTCTTCTCTGAACTCCAGAACCCTGACTGCTCGACAAAGGCGATTTCTGCAGCGTTCATCTTCGGATCTAGGCAGTCCACGAAGGCGATGCCGTGAGTGATGCACACTGGAAGGGCGCGTTCGACTAACTTTGCGGTTTGACCATCAAGCACAGAAGCAAAGTGCAGAGTAGCCCTAGAAATTGAGCCTGGTTTCCTTACTTCACCAGCTAACAGTTTTCCAAACATGATCCTGAGGTCATCGCCTGACGCGTCCTCCGCATATTTCTCAAATTTTGTCAGCCAATCTTCCGAAGGCCCTTCGCTGTCTTCGGGTGGAGGACTGTCGTTGAGGTCTTTTAGTGCAGCAGCCGCGACGGCATCTTTGTTCTTTTGTGCCCTATACGAACGATCCAACATCGATGTTAGAGCCCGTTCCATCACTTTAGGATCCGCGGTGGCCATAGTCGCGGCGTGCATAGCTATCGCCCGCGAAATCTCGCTGCGCGCTTCAGACTTGTCACGGATCCCTTGTGCAATCCCTTCTAGGAATGAGGCTGGGATTTCAACGCCGGCGCCGACCAGCCTACTGATCGCCTTACCTGCGGGACCTGCCAATAGTTGAGGTAGCCCTCCTTGCACCAAGGAGGTGATCCAGTTCTCGCCAGAATCCTCAGGGTCTGTCATGGGGACTTCCTCGATTGACATAGATTGCGGCGGGACGGACGAACTTCAAGTGAATACTCAGCCCCCTGACAACCACTTAGACCGACTGACGATCGGCGCTTTCGTTGGAGCGGCCGGGCTGGAAACCTCCGCCTCACGCCGTTCTAGATTGCCACCGATAATCTGCCGCGCTGCCATCGCATAGTTGAAGGCGTCGAGGGCTTCCGCTCGACGGCCGGGAATCCTTTCGAACCGTGCTTGCGGCACTCCCCGGCTATAGCGCACGACCCGCCGCTCACTGACTAGTTGCTCATAGAAAACGGGCGGAAGGGCTTGAGAGAAGCGGACGCCCTGCCCCGCGTCGAGGCGCGCGAAAAGGGCGCTCTTCAGGGCGTCGACGCCTGCAAGCCAAAGGGTCGCGCTCTTGCTGCCCGAACGCTCCATAAAGGGCCGGGCGAAGCCGGGAACCCCCTTCACGTTGACGATGCGCCGGGCGAAGCGAGGGCGGCAAAACGCCCGCACGCGCTCGACATGCCCGCCTGAGCCCTCATCTACTGCGGCCGCGTCGACGCCTATAGTCCCGCCCGCGGGGTGCTGCCATCGGCTCTTGAGATGGTCGTCTAGCTCAGCCCAAGGCGTCTCGGTC
This sequence comes from Rhodobacter sp. SY28-1, assembly GCF_005222785.1. GTDB lineage: Bacteria > Pseudomonadota > Alphaproteobacteria > Rhodobacterales > Rhodobacteraceae > Tabrizicola. Next base: position 840,739 of record NZ_STGH01000003.1, read on the forward strand.
TCGATCCTGCCCCAGAAGGTCCGATGATCTAGGGTGAACACGGTTCCATCTTTCGCGTGCCCCAGCGTGACGGCCTCTAGCCGGTCATCCTGACAGTCGACTCCGACGGTGATCAACAGCACGTCGCGCGGCAGTGCGTCCAAGCTGAAGGGCTCAGCCCTGCCTCTCAAAGTCGCGTCATCGATCTCATCGCCCTGCGTCCGCCAAGGTTCCCCGAGAATGAGGTTTGTGAAGGTCTGTAGGGTCTCGGGCGCTCGCTTCGCAATGAGGAACTCGGCCGCCAGCTTGCCCCACGCTGCGTTAGGATGAGGCGACACCAGGCAATTGACCCGGAAACCTGCATGGCCTCGCTGCCCCGTCACTGTAGCCCGCCACCGCCCCTTTTGCACCATCAGGGGCTTGTACCGCTCCTCAATGACGCTACCGCAGCCAGGGCAACACCACGCGGCTTCCTCAGGCTTCCCCTCGGGCCACCGGATATCCGTCCAGGCGATTTCCCGGAACTCACCACACTCAGGGCAAGGCAGCTCAAATACGCGCTGATCTGATTGGGCATAGAGCGTCGTCACGGCCCCATGATCAAAGATTGGAGTCCCGCCGAATATCAGTTTCCGGTTGCTGAAAGTCAGAGTTCGCATGGTGGCGAGTTCGATAGGGGATCCTTCTGCACTCACTTCCCAAGCGTCGATCTCATCGCCAAACACGACGCGGGCGGAATGCCGACGCAAGGTGCGGGGCGCCTTCGCTGCAAGAAACTTCAAGCTGCCGCCGGCGAAACGGCGGGCCATCATGGTCGACCGGCCCGCTTCATCGGCTTCATCGCTCAGAAGGCCGCGAAGGGCAGGACTCGCCTCCATCATCGACTCGAACTCCACACTGGAGTCTCGGGCGTCGTCTGCAGTCGGTTGAATGTACAGGATCGGGCTGGGCTGCACGGCGACGAATGAGGCGACAATCGCGTTGCCCAAGGCAGTGAAACCGATGCGTGCGCCCTTGCTGACGGTGATACGCTCAATCTCGGGATCATCTACCGCGTCGAGGATGCCCCTCTGATATGACCAAAGGCGCATCCTGCCAGGCGTTGCGCTGGCACTGGACGGGATGAACACGGACTCCTCCACCCAATCGACAAGCGGCAGATCGGCGGGCGGCAGAAGCGCGCGAAGTGCGTTGCGGCGGACGGTTTCAATGGTCATTTTTTAGTGCGCCAAAAGGGTATCGATCCCACTGGCGTTCCTTACTCATTTCGTGCGTTGCGCTAGGAAACTTATTTATGAGAATATGCATACACATTCTCGCATGAGCTTCATCAGCAGTAAAAATTACCCAGGCTCGCTTAGTGCTTCTTGAGAAAGGGTGCGTCCTGTCAGGTTCGATGTCGTCTTTCAGACTCGATATAACCTGAAAGCGATAACGCCTCGCCACAACATCCGCACCAAGTCTATTGACGATACTAAACGCCCGATGGTGCGTATTGCCGACAACGCCGTAAATGCCTCTTCCGTTGAGGTCGAGAAAGCTGCCGTAGTGCGGAATATTGACGTCTTCCGCGTTCGAGTATGGCCCGAATGGTCCGGTTAGCGTTCCGTCCGGCTTCAACAATGATACCCGCAAGAGATACACGGCGTCCGGCCCTAGTGGCGGTTCGGTCAACGGTGAGAGTGGGGCGCTCATTCGACTAGCCCTTTCAAGGTGGAGCGGATTTCACGGTCAAGGTGCGCAACGTCAGCCTTCGACAGGTGCGCTGCCATGCGGCCCGGTATCGCCAGCATCGCGGCCCGGACGTCGCGTAGGACTCCTGCCCAGGCCCGTTCGACGGCTGCAGCCTCTAAGAGTTCACCGCCGCGGCGCGCGGTCTCTTGTTCGATCTTCTCTGCATCGGCCAAGGTGCGACGGAGTCGGGCTTCTGCAAGCTGGGCTTCAATGCTTCCCGCCTCAGGTGCGGGTTTTCGGGGACGGCCCGGGCGTCGAATGCCAACAAGCTCTTCAAGATCACGCTTACGGTCGCGCATTTTCGAGTCCCGATTCATGTTTGGAAAATTCTGTGAAGCGTGAGGAGTCGGGGTCTATGTCCCCCCCGACACCCGCCCCACCGGGAAGGACCCATGTAGGGTGTCCCGGCACGCCTCTTGGCGCCTGCTTGTGTCTCTGTGTGTCTCTGTGTGTCACAGAAGACTCCGCGTGCGCTGATAGCGCTTCAGCCAATCATCGAATGGCATTGCTGCACGTAGGTGAGGCCCGGTTGCGAACATCTCCGGTTCAAAGCCGCGCTTCAGTGCTACCCGAGGGAGGTCTTCCATCCACACAAGATCAAAGGCTCCATCAACACGGGGGATGGACTCCAGAAGGTAGACCGGCACCTGAGCCCGATCGGGGGTATCGATGAACTGGCGTGCGCCCCGTTTGGGCGGGTTCCAGGCAAGGTGCGCTATCGGTCCGACGTTGTAGACGTTCAGCTTCATGAACGGATTCCATTCTGGCAAAGGGGGTCCCCAGCTTGATGGGGGTATCTGCGGGTTTGTGCGGGTTTCTTCGAAGGCCGATTGCAGAAACCTGCCCGAGAAAAACTTAATAAAAACATATATATAGTATATATGTATGTAGGTTTATGTAGTTGTTGCAGTGCTTCCCTGTGTGCCTGTGTTTTCGGATGAGTGTGCGGAGTCACTCGGTCCCGACCTCGGGGGCGCAAACCGTTGCAGAAACTACAGAAACCCCCGCATTGGCGATTAAGTAATTGATATCCATGTGTTTTTACGCGCAAGTATCTGCGAAAATCAGGTGCAGAAACGTTGAAAAAACCCCGCAATAACCCCTTCATCGCTGACTCTTCCGTGCTGAAATGTACTTCTCTTCGACGTACACCTTGGTTGGACGCCCCCCTTTCGGGTTCACAGGTGCAGCCGCTGCGATCTGGTGTACCGATGCCAGGCGTTCGATTACTTCCTTGCGCTCTCTCTCACTCAGCTTGTCGAACGGGGCGTACCGCCTGCACATCTGACTCATGGTGATGCCCTTGCCTTCCGTCTCGGCAATCATCTCCGCCAGGTGATCAGTAATCTTGATAAGTGCTGAGCCCCCTAGCTCAGAGGTCACATGCTCGACCATGCGCCGGGTGTAGAACTTCACATAATCCCACGCCCAATTCAGCTCCGGGGCGTCAATCTGATAGGTGTGGCCTTCCCGGTCCCCCGTCCTTTCATCGAGTGACAAGGCGACGATCAGGGCAATCCGCATGGCGAGTTCAACCGCGCGGCTCCATTGCCCGTCCAGCTCTTGTTCCCTGAGATGGTTGCGCCATTCGACTTGGGTAGCCTTCATCTCTTGAAGCCGCTCTAGAGCCGCGGCGGTGAACTTCACAACCGTCGGCTCGCAGACGTCCAAGGGATCTTCCCGGCCCGGGTCGCCGATCATGTCATCTGGCGCTGTGCCCTTGTTGCGCATCCATCGCTTGAGGCGTGTCGGGATAGGTCGCCACACCCGAGGCTCTTCCACCCGGAAAGGCAGGTCGCTGTAGACGACAAGGATCCGATTGAGGAAGCCCGAGTCCACGTCCCTGTGAGACAGTGCTTCAAAGAACGTTGATGCCGTCGACAGGCCAAGAAGGGTGATCGCAGGGCGCTCAACGCGGGCGCTGCGCATAGCTTCGATCTGTTCCCTGCTTTGACCCCTGATCGAATAGGACTGCGGCGAAATTCGAGTCCCCAACTTGGTCGTCGCTGACATGAGTATCTTGCGAGCGTCTCTTAGGTTGGTGCTGCCACCGCTCTGCGTGGAGTTCATCAACATGCCAAATTCATCGACGACGGCTATATGCCGCGGCTGGCATTCCAGTTGCCCCATCACCGCAGCTTCGGACGCGTAGCCGCGTGGTCCGCTCAGATCGAGTCCAGCTTCTTTCAGGGCGTTGCCGATGAAGGTCTCTGCGTACTCTTTCCCGCAACCTGTCGGCCCGAGATTGGCGAGTTGTAGGGAGGTGTAGTTGCCGTGGTCGCTGACCCAGTACCGGCCGCAGATTACCGACCCAAGCGCGAGAGCTGTCTGTACCGCGAACTGCGGTTGGGTGGTCGTACTGCAAGCGTTGTAGTGGTCAACCGCTTGCCCCAGGACGCCCGGGATCATGAGAAGATGATTAGGAACATCATCGACCTTCAGGCGAGGAGGAACTCTAGCAGAGTTGAACTCTTGAAGGGGGTCCCAGGTTATCGCTTCCGGATACACCGGCTCGCGGGTTTCTTCCCGGTCGGGAACACGTCTGCGGGTTCGAGGTTGTTCATCGGACTCGCCCACTAGGCGCAAGATAGCCGCCCTGCGGTCTGGCCTTTCGCGTTGATCGGCGACGGCTGATGTTCTAGATTTAGGCATGGCGAAACTTGCTCTTTCGTCGTTGAATTGGACGGGCGGACCTGTGGCGGGTTCGCCCGTTTGCTTTTCAGAAGGTCCCCGGCCTTCCCTTGGGACGGTTGAAGCCGGGCACGTCATGCTTGGTGGCGAAGGCTTTGAAAATTGCCGCCGACTCCCGGTCGCGGCCCGCGTGGAACATGCGCGCCACTGCAAGAGCGGCGACGAAATCGGGCAGGTCTAGCCAAGGCTTTATCGACATGTTCGCGATGAGCCCGAGTTCGCCGGGTGCTAGCTCTGAGAGGTGGCGGGCGCTGATCGGATAGCGACCATCGCGGGCTTCAAGTCCAAAGCTGGTCACGGCCCACTGACGACCTTGCCAGATGATCGGCCCGAGGAGCTCTGCCGTCGTCTCAACAGGCGAAGAGTCATGCAAGTATGGCGGACGGTTGCCGCACCCTCTATGCTGCAGCATGCCGATCTCCCATGGAAAAACGTGACACATTTTGTGACACATTTTGGAAACGCTGAAAAATTTTATCCTTTATAATCAATAGTTTATGGATAAAGCGAAAGCCATATGGCGCACTCACTGTCCGCCATAAAGCATTTTAAGCGATTGCATTGTTTCAGTTTTCGGATAAAGACTTCCGACTGCAAACATGAGTACCAACAACAGTTCTTGGCTTTCGAGTACCACGCATGAGCGTGCTTGAACCTCGAAGTTTTCCGCTGATCCCAAACGGCCGAATTCGTCTTCCTGCACAATTTACTCCTATCGGCGTGAAATGCTCGCGCCTCTTTCCAGAAGTAGCTTTGGCATGAATCAAGTCCTCCCACTCGAGAACCCCTTCCTCACGGACAAACAGTTTGCTGAGAGATAAGGAGTTTCCACCGACAGCATCTGGCGCTGGAAGTTGAATGGCGACTTCGCCGCTCCCGTCCGGGTCGCGCCGAACTGCACCTGCTGGCGCATGCCTGACCTCCTGGAGCATGAGAGCCAGCTTCAAGCATGCTTCGCGATGAGCCTCTGCGGGCGAATCCTCCACTCCCATTCCGCCAAGATGAAAGAAGAGTTGCACAGTTGAGCCAATGTTGATGCATGTCATCGCGGAGATGTGGCTGGCCTGTCATTTGGCCCCCACTCTAGCGAGGCACAGGCAATGAACGACCTTACTCTGCTGCAACAGCCGACGCGTTTTCTGTTCTTCACAGGCAAGGGTGGGGTGGGGAAGACCTCACTCAGCTGTGCTGCTGCCTTGACCATGGCCGATCAGGGCCAGCGGGTGCTGTTGGTCAGCACCGACCCCGCGTCGAACCTGGATGAGATGCTTGGCGTGAGACTGTCGGATCAGCCTGCTGCCATCCCCGGTGCCCACAACCTGTCTGCGATGAACATCGATCCCGACAAGGCAGCCGAGGACTATCGGCTCCGGGTTCTGGAGCAGTTGGGGCCGGGTGCTGCCGAGGCGGAGCGGGACACTGTGCGCGAGCAGCTTTCGGGGGCCTGCACGACCGAGATTGCCGCCTTCGACGAATTCGTCGGGCTCCTGGCGGGCGATGCGGCAGAATATGACCACGTCATCTTCGATACGGCTCCGACCGGGCATACGCTTCGCCTTCTCAGCCTGCCACGCGCCTGGACCGGCTTTCTTCAGGGCAACGACCGAGGCGCGTCCTGTCTTGGTCCGCATTCCGGGCTGAAGATGCAGGAGGAACGCTTCCGCACTGCCCTCAAAACGCTGGGCGATCCGGCGACCACGTCCATCATTCTGGTGACACGAGCGGATCGTGGTGCCGTGCGTGAGGCGGCGCGGACCTCGGACGAGTTGCGGGCGCTTGGGCTGGGCAACCAGCAGCTTGTCGTCAATGGAGTCTTCCATGCTGCAGCCCACGGTGATGCGGTTGCGGACGGGCTTGCCCGTGACCATGCCGAGGTGATTGCGACCTTGCCGACGAACCTTGCCTCGTTGCCCAGAACGGAGGTGCCCCTGCGTTCTTTTGACATGGTGGGACTGCCTGCCTTGCGCGCCCTCTTCCGGGAGGAGACATCGGTAGGGGCGACGCCGACAGCTTCCGCTGATCTTGATGAACCCGGCCTGTCGATGATGGTTGACGCTCTGGCCAATACCGGGCGCGGGCTGGTGATGGTGATGGGCAAGGGTGGCGTAGGCAAGACGACGGTGGCTGCCGCGATTGCCGTCGGGCTGGTGAAGCGCGGGCATCGGGTGCACCTGACAACGACAGACCCCGCCGCCCATGTCTCGTTGGTGGTGGACGGCAGCCTTGACGGGCTGGTGGTGGACCGGATCGACCCCAGCATCGAGACCGCGCGCTACATTGAAAAGGTCATGGCCACAAAGGGCCGCGATCTGGACGAGGCCGACCGCGCGCTGATGCGGGAAGACCTTGCCTCGCCCTGCACCGAGGAGGTGGCGGTCTTCCATGCCTTTTCGCGCATCGTGGCCGAGGCGCGGGGGGCCTTTGTCGTGATGGACACCGCGCCGACCGGGCATACGCTGCTGCTTCTGGACGCCACGGGCGCATACCACCGTCAGATGACGCAGGACATGGGACCGGTTCAGGGCCGGATCGTCACTCCGCTGATGCGTCTGCAGGACCCTGACTATACGAAGGTCATTCTCGTGGCCCTGCCGGAGACGACTCCCGTCTCCGAAGCGGCCAGCCTGCAGGATGACTTGCGCCGCGCAAGGATCGAGCCCTGGGCCTGGGTGGTCAACAGGTCGCTGGCGCAAACAGGGACGACCGACCCCTTGCTGCAAAGGCGGATCAGGGGCGAGGCGGCTCAGATCGAACGCATCCGCAGCGGGCTGGCGCAGCGCCTGTATCTGCTGCCCTTTCTCGCAGACCCGCCGGTCGGTATCCCGAGATTGCTGGCTCTGACCTGAGCTTGCCTCAGGCTGGCAGACGGACCACGCCCGCAAGGCACCAGTCGGCGACCGCCTCGGCACTGGTGGGAAGACCCTGGATGTCTTCCTCGGCAAAGGACAGGAGAGCCGCAAGGTTCAGTCCGTTCACCCCGACAAGCACCGACAAGCCACGATGCAGGGCTTCGGCGATCACCGGGGCAAGCCCCTTGCCCTCGGCCTCGCGCTTGCCGAACTTGTTGACGATCAGGATGTCCGCGCCGTCCAGCCTGCGTTCGACTTCATGCACGGTCTGTTCGAGCGCACCACTGTCTAGGATGCAGCCACGCGCCAATTCGCCCCGGTCCTCGCTGATGCGGACAACAGGGCCATCGGGCAGGACCCGCAGGTCCATGTCGCATTTCTTGCGGTTGGGGCGTTCGTGGTTCGACTGCACGGTTCCGGCGAGCCGCAGACCTTCGGCGGTCAGCCGGTCCGCGACCTCGGCGATCAGCTGGTCAGTTCGGCCCCTGCCTTGCAGGCTGATATAGGCTATGCGCATCTTTCCCTCCCGCGTCGAAAGGCCCGCCCGGAGTGACCGGGCGGGCCTGGTCTTCAGAGTTCTACTTCCCACGACTTGAAGGAGACCCGCGCCGCAGCCGGGGTCGCATCCGAGATCTTGCGGATGTTGGCCCAGGTCTGCTTGTAGTTCGGCAGGATCAGCTCGTTGGTGCCAGCGTTGATCACGTTCCCCTGCGCGCCGTTCGGGGCCCCGAAGACCATGAAGGTCTCGTTCTTCCGCGCGGTAGGTTCGGGATAGGCAAGGGCCTGTGTGGCACCGACATCGTTGAACACCTCGACCATATCGCCCGGCTTCAGGCCCAGTTCTGCCATGTCGTCGGGATGGATCTGGATGAAGGGCGCGGGCAGGCGGTCCATGACGAAGTCGTTCTTCTGATCCAGGAACCAGTTCTGCCAGTTCAGGTTCGCTCGCCCATTGTTGATCAGGAAGCGGTGGTTAGCCTGCTGCTGCGCCTTGCCTGGTGCTTGCAGACCACGCCAAGACCCCATGCAGAACAGCGCCTTGCCGTCTTCGCGACCGTGGCGGGTGAAGACGCCGTCCTCATAGAGGCGCTTCGTCCCGACCAAGGCGCCGTTTTCGTAACCTTTGACCGGCTCTTGCACTCCGTTGTTGCCAGCTGCCCGTAGGCGTTCGTAAGTCACCTCCGGGTTGCCCGAGTTATAGCCGTCCATGAAGGCGTCTTCCTCGGTCTTCCAGTCGAAGCCCTTGAACTGGTCGGCATAGTCCGTCCGGCCCTCATCGCGCAGGACACGTTTCAGATGGTTGGCCAGCTGGGCGGCGATGATGCAGTCGGGCTGGGCCGAGCCGGGGGCATCCATGTATTTCTCGACCAGCCGCAGGCGGCGTTCGCCGTTCATCGAGGTCAGGTTCATCTCGCCCGATTCCACCGCAGGCAGGATCACATGCGCGGCCTGTCCGATCTGGCTGTGGATGATGTCGACGTTGACCGAAAAGATCCCGCCCGCGTTGATCGCGCCGACGATGGCATCCACCAGCTCTTCGCGCGTGGCCCCGGCGCGGGCGTCCATGGCTTCCTTCACCATGTTGGTGCGTCGGTTGTAGACCCGCTTGAACTCGGCAGCGTTGAGCGTGGTCTTGTAATGGTCGTTGGCCCAGATGTGATGGACCTTGCCACCGCCGGCGATGATCAGCTGGTCGATGTAGGGGGCCGGGCGTCCAACATGCGCGTCCGAGGGGCGGAAGTAACCTTCCTGGTGGCCACCCAGACGGCAGACGCCGCCGCCTTCACGCCCGATGTTGCCAGTTGCAAGGCCGATGTTCACCAGGGCGCCGATGACACGGTAGTTGTCGTTGCCCCAGATGATGCCCTTCTCATAGCCAGTCACCGTCTTGCGACGGCTGCCATCGTCCTTGGGCTTGGCGATCCATTCGGCGGCCTGGATGATCTGTGCTTCGGTCAGCCCAGTGACGGCTGCACCATCAGCGAGGCTCATCTTGCAAGCCGCTTTTGCCGCCACGAATGACCCCAGCGAGGCCGGATGGGCGGCATCCTCGGGCACCGCCACGTCGCCCTGGAAGGTCGATTTGGCGATGAAGTCTGCATCGACCCAGCCCTGATCGGCGATGTAGGTGAAGAGGGTATTGAACAGCGCAAGGTCCGAGCCGCTGGCAATCGCCAGATGCAGCACGTTTTCGGCCCCGGCCACCTGTTCGCAGCTGTCCACTGTCACGGTGCGGCGGGGATCGACGACGATCACCTTCGCCCCGTTCTGCATCCCCTTGACCATATGGTTCAGGAACAGATTGGTCTGGCACTCCATCGGGTTGGTGCCGACCAGCATGATCGTGTCGGCAACCTGATAGTCGGAATAGGAATAGTTCAGCTCGTCCACACCCATGTCGCGGGTGCTGTGCACTTCGGAGTTATAGGCGGGCCGGTTGTGAATCCGGCAGTGCTTCACCTTCATCGACCCGAAGTAAAGCTTGCCGGTGCCCCAGGTGTTCTCGTAGCCGCCAGCGCTGCCGCCATGGTCGAACATCGAGACGTAAAGATCGTTCTCGTTGTCCTTGTCGATCACGCGGGCCGTTACCCGGGCGACAAGGTCCAGCGCATCGTCCCAACTGGTCGGCTGCCAGGTGCCATAGCGCCAGACCATCGGCTCGGTCAGGCGCTGTGCCTGCGTGCCGGTGATATCGGACCGCCGGTTCTCGGCCATCCGCGCCCCGCGCACCGAGCCAAGGCCCGAGTTCACCTCGCAAGCCACGTCCGGCTTGATGACCAGATGCACGTCCTGGCCGTTCTGCTTGACCACGTTGTACATCGAGGGCGCATACCACGCCTCGGTTTCGGCGCCCTGCTGCTTGGACAGGTCCTCGCCGATCCAGTTGCTGTCGACCCTTCCTTGCGTCTTCAAGGGCCAGGTGTAGGCTTTGTAGCCACAGCCGACGATGCAGTAGTGGCAGGTGACGTTGTGTTCCTTGGCGCCTGCGGGAATGATCGGCAGGCGGTCGATGTTGCGTTTGTAAGCCATGATCGCCCCCTTACCCTTGCAGCACGTTGGACAGACGGCCGTAGATCAGCTCGTCCGCACCTTCGGCATAGATGTCGCCCTTGTCGTCCACCCGCAGCGCGAACTGCGGCAGGTTCTGCGTGGCATGGCCCCAGACCTGCTGGCCGCCCTTTTCACAGTCGAAGCGGCTGAAGTGGCCGGGGCAGTTCAGGGTTTTGTCTTCAGCGTGGTAGGACATGTAGAAGCCCTTGTGCGGGCAGAGGACGGAATACGCGACGATGTCGCCGTCCGGTCCGGCCCCGCCTTCGACGGCGCTGCCCAGCTTCAAGAGGATGCCCGGGCTGTCGGCGTCCGGATATCCGATGTCCATCGGCTCGTTCACCTTCAGGTCCGCGACATTGCCAAGCTTGGTGGACGGATAGTCCAGCATGGCGAGCGACTGCGCCTGAGCCTGCCTCGCAGGCAAGACCGTTGCCGCCGCAGCTCCTGCAGCGCCGAGAACACCCCCGCGCAAGAACTGGCGGCGGCCGACATCGACCAACCGATTGCATTTCATGGTGGCTAAACCTCCCTTGGCTCCCTTTTGTCCAAGGTTAGCGCAGAGGTGGTGCAGCCAGGACTGCGTTGCCGCACCTGCCGCAGCGCAGCAAGCCATTCCAAACATGCACGAATTTTGGGCGTTCGGATTTCCGAACACGGGCCAAGCTTACAACCCCAGCTTCTGCATCTTCTCCCACAGCGTCGTCCGCGACACCCGCAGAAGCCGCGCCGCTTCGCCGACTTGGCCCTGTGTCCGGTCAAGGGCTGCCATGATCTGCGCCTTTTCGGCAGCATCGCGGACTTCAGAGAGGGGCCGCATCGCCTCATCTGCTGCGCGTTCCGCGAAAAGATCGGCGGTCATCACCATCCCGCCTTCTGCAGCCTCGACCGCCCGCATCAGCCGGGCACGCAACTCGCGGCCGTTGCCGGGCCAGCCGTGGGCGCGGATCGCCTCCGCCGCCGTCGCCGCGATCCCGGTCAGTGGGACCTTCCGGCGGGCGTTCAGACCTGGGAAAAGTTGGGCCGCCAGCCAGACCGCGTCGTCGGGCCGATCCGCCAAGGGGGGAACGACGATTTCGTGCGACTGCAACAGGGACAGAAGGTCGGCCCGCAAGCTATGAGGAACATCATCGACTTGCAGTCCCAATGTGGCAATCAGCCTGAACTGTGCTGCCCTGAGGGCAGCCATCAGACTGTCCTGCGCAGCGGGCTCCAGATCTCCGATCCCGACCACCACAAGAGTGCCCTCGCCGACTTCGGCTACCGCTGACTGTAGCTCTGTTCGGCCAACGCGGTCGCGCAATGCGTTGCAGACGAGGATCGGCGCGGCCCGACGCTCAGACAGATCATGGAGGCGACGCGCCAGCCGCAGCTTCCCCAGCCCCTGAGCGCCCCGGATCAGCAGAGGCGTGTCGCGGGTTGCCGCCTCGGCCACTTGACGGTCCACGTTGCGGGCGGCGGCTGAGATGCCGGTTTCGGGCGGCATCTCCTGATCTGCGCGCGGTCGCATGACGGTTGCCAGCCGGATCAGGAACGCCGCGATGTCGAAGGGCTTGGCGATGTAGTCCGCGGCCCCCGACCGGATCAGCCGCACGGCCTGGTCGATTCCGCCCTGCCCGGTGATGAACAGGAAGGGCGGCGGATGCGAGGTGCGCGTCAGAGTGTCGTAAAGCTCTTCCCCCGTTCCGTCGGGCAGGCGAATGTCGCAAATGACCGCGTCCAGACTTTTTCGCGGCGTGCGGATCGCGGGCAAAGCGCGGGCAATTTGGCGGTGCCACTGCACCTCGGCCCCCTCCAGCGTCAGGCGCTGGAGAAGCGAGGCCCCCATGATCTCGTCATCCTCGACCAGAACGATGCGGCGGCCTTCAAGCATGACCGGACCCCGTCACAGGCAGATCAACGCGGATCATCGTCCACCCTTCCGCCCGGTCGTGGTGCAGCGTGCCGCCAAGTCCCGACACGATGTCATGCACCAACCGCAGGCCGACCCCGCCGCCCGGGGGCAGCGGGCCCGAGGCCAGAAGACGCCTGAGGTCAGCGTCGCCCATCGCGTTGCCCGTATTGCTGACCGCGATTGACAGCCGGTCTCCGCCATTGCTGACCTTGAGACCGACCTCTCCACCCTTTCCGGCAGCGGCCCCGGCATTCAAGAGAAGGTTAAGCGCCACCTGTCGCACCGGAGCGGCGGGTTGGCAGGCAAGGGCCTCGGCGCCTGCCTCCACCTCCCATTCCAGCGCCAGATTGCGGCTGTGCGCCTCGGGCTCGAACAACAGCCGCAGGTCCTCGAAATCCTCGGGCCGCAAGGGTTGCCCGGCGCGGTCCAGCCGGTTCTGATCCAGCATCGCCCGCGTGACGTCGCGCAGGTGCCCAAGACCGCGCTGCATCAGTTCGGCGGACTGGCGCACGACATCAGGTCGGTCGGCGTAGGTGCGGATCGTGTCTGCGGCGTTCAAGAGACCGCCCAGCGGGTTGTTCACTTCGTGCGCCAAGGCCGATGAAAGCCGCCCGAGACTGACAAATCGCTCCCGGTCAGCGAGACGGCGTTCGGCCTCGGCCCGTTCCTCGACCGCGGTGGTCATCTGGTTGTAAGTCTCGATCAGCCGCGCGAGGCCAGGGTCGCCATGGGGAATCTCGGTCGTCGGGATCGGGCGCGGTGCCCCGCCCGAGGCGTCCATCGCCTGCACGAGCGCGCCGACCGGCCGAAGGATGCGCGCAACCGCAAGCCAGCCACCAAAGGCCAACACCCCTGTCGCCAGCGCATTGCCGAACAGAAGCCACAGCGTCACCTGCCGCCGCTCGGCCAGAAGGTCCGTCACATCCAGTTCGGTGACGATCCCGCCTATGGTTCGCCCCTGATATTGCAGGGGAGAGGTGACCCGCAGAACGGGATCACCCGTCATCCGCAGCGCCTCGGGGGCCACGGCGCCGAGGCCGAATTCTGCTGCATCTTCACCCACCGGCGCACGGTGGGGATCGGTCGCCGCCAGCACCCGCCCCCGTTCATCCGCCACCACAGTCAGCAAAAGCCGCTGTCCGTCACTGGCTTGGCGCGCGCGGTCCAGAATGTCGTAGACCTCCCAGACGTCCTGCCGCAGGACGGAAGGACCCAGCGCGACCGCCAGGCCTTCGACATGCAGCCGCGCGGTTTCGGACAGGCGCGCATCCTGCACCCGGCCAAGCGCGCCCAGAACACCCTGGCTGGCGACCAGGGCAAGGATGATCATCAGCGCGGCTGTGATCAGGGGCACGCGGACAGTCACTGGCAAGTTGCGAAAGCGCAGCATTGCAATCATCCGCCAGCCAGCGCGGCCATGCGTGCCGCGATGCCGTTGAACAGCGCCGGGTCCGCCGGGACAACGGCATCAAGGAACAGCAGGCGCAGAACCTCCCGGCCCTTGTCTGCCTTTCCCAGGCCCTGCAAGGCAGTCCTGCAGGCCATGATCCCGGCCTCGTCCATCCGGTCGCTGCGCGCGACGAAGGGCGGAAATCCCAGATCCTCGGACCGCGAAATCACACGCGTGCGTGCTGTCAGGCCGGGCTCGACACTGTTCAGGACTTCCCAGACATAGCCGTCGACACTGCCCGACCGGGTCAGGCCTCCGGCAACCGCGCGCACGACATTGCGGTGCCCGTAGGTGAAGATCGAGCGGGAAAAGTAACCGTCCGGCGTCGTGCCGATCCGTGCCAGGTCCGACGCGGTGACAAGGTAGCCGGAATTGCTGTCGGGGTCTGAAAAGGCATGTGCGCCACCTTGCAGATCGGCCAAACTGGTCGCGGCATCGTCTACAGCGACGATCAGATAGGACTGATAAAGCGGCGCGCCCCGCCAGACTGGCACCCCCAACAACGAGAGCTGATCGCGGTGCTGCAGATAGGGATAGCCGCAGGTCCAGGCCGCATCGACCGACCCATCCAGCAAGGCACCGGTGATCTCCTGATAAGTCCGGCGCTGGACCAGTTCGATCTCGCGCCCCACCGCCTCGCCCAAAGCGGTGCGAAGCGCGGAGATCACCGCAGCGTCATTGTCCAGAAAGACCGGCGTCAGGGCAAAGCGGAACGGCGCATCACTTTGCGCACGCACCATCGGCGCCGCGCAGAAGGCCGCTCCCGCCAGTATTGCGCTTCGCCGGGTGTGCACTTCGTCCTCCGCAGTTTGCGCTGCACCTGTCGGCACCTTGGCACAGGCAAGCTTGATCCTTGCAGGATGATCCGTCAAATCGGAGTTCGAGACGGCGCTGAAGCCCTGCCGATAGCCAAGGACCCGACATGAGCCTCTTTGAACGCTGGCTGACCCTCTGGGTGGCCCTGGGTATCCTTGCGGGGCTTGTGCTGGGCAACCTGATGCCAGGCGTCTTCGCTGCGCTGGCCCGCCTCGAATACGCCTCGGTCAACCTCGTGGTGGCCGTGCTGATCTGGGCGATGGTCTATCCGATGATGATCGCCATCGACTTCGGCTCACTGAAAGAGGTCGGCCAGCGGCCGAAGGGCCTGGTGATCACGCTTGTGATCAACTGGCTGATCAAGCCCTTCACCATGGCAGCCCTTGGCGTGTTGTTCTTCAACCACCTCTTCGCCGGACTGATGGACCCGGCAAAGGCACCCGAATACATCGCGGGCCTGATCCTGCTGGGCGCTGCGCCCTGCACGGCGATGGTCTTCGTCTGGTCCCAGCTGACCAAAGGCGACGCGAACTACACGCTTGTCCAAGTGTCGGTGAACGATCTGATCATGGTCGTGGCTTTCGCACCGATCGTGGCCTTCCTTCTGGGTGTCACCGACATCGAAGTGCCGTGGGAGACGCTGATCCTGTCGGTCGTCCTCTATATCGTCATCCCGCTGATCGCCGGCGCGTTGACGCGGCGCGCGCTCCTCGCACGGGGCGGATCGGTCGAGGCGTTCACCGCCCGCATCAAACCGGCATCGGTCCTCGGTCTGCTGTTGACCGTGGTGCTGCTGTTCGGCTTCCAGGGTCCGGTCATCATTGCCCAGCCGTTGCTGATCGCCTTGATCGCCGTGCCGATCATCATCCAGTCCTACGGCATCTTCGCGCTTGGCTATGCCTGGGCGTTCGCGTGGAAGCTGCCCCACAAGGTGGCTGCGCCCTGCGCCTTGATCGGCACATCGAACTTCTTCGAACTGGCGGTCGCTGTGGCGATCGGGCTTTTCGGACTGAACTCGGGTGCCGCACTGGCCACCGTTGTCGGCGTGCTGGTCGAAGTGCCGGTCATGCTGTCGCTTGTGGCCTTTGCCAATCGAACCCGAGACCGATTCCCGACCTGACGGTCAGATCCGGTGCCGATTTGCTCGGCCGAACAAAGGACAAAGGTCCGCTTTCCGCCCTTCGCATGAGCCGGGTCGCTCCTGGCCCCGAGCCGTCGTTCAACCGAAGGGCGCCTTCCACGCTGCCGCCGCTGAAGGGCGGCGCAATGCCGCCACCGAAGACGGTGGTTATGCCGAGTGGCAGCGCGACCTCTACTAAGGCACCCGATGATCCCGTCAGACCACACGCCGCACCAGCGCGGACCGGCGCAGCAGTGCCGACAGCCAAAAGGCCATAAGTGTCGTTGTGACAACGGACAGCGGCAGGGCCAAACCATATGCTGTGCCGTGGGCATCAAGCGCGCGGCTGACTGCTACGAGGATCGGCGCGTGCAGGATGAACGCGCCGTAGCTGTTCGCCGCCGCCCAGGACCAGAAGGCAGCCGCGCGGTTGCCCCGGCGCTGGCTCCAGAAGATCAGCCCAGCGATCGCGCCCAAGGCTACAAAGGGTTCCCAGAAGGCATAGGCGACGGCCGCAACGGAGAAACCTGTTTCGAAGCGCGGGGCATCTATAGACAGCAGCGCCGCGGGCAGCACCGGCAGCGCGGCAAGACCGACCGTTATCGCCAGCCAAAGACTTCGGGTGGGCAGACGGTCGAGCCAGCCATTCCGCCCCGCCTGCACACCGACGGTGAAAAGCACGATGTAGGAGGCGAAATAGCCAAGTTGGAAACCCGAGACAGAGGCGCCGACAGGCACGACCTGCCGGATCAGCAAGGCCGAAAGACCGGTGAGCAGCGCAAGACTGAGCCAGTTCGCGAAGGGTGGCACTGGTCGGGATGCGCTGCCGAGCACCGGCCAGAGCGCGAGGATTATCGAGAAGATCAACAAAGCAGCCGGGAACCACAGCGGGCCGAGGATGAAGCTGCCGCGCAGGATGCGATCGACGGTGTCCGGGACGATCTCGCCGAAAGGTGCGCTCGCCAGCGCAACGGTCAACGGTCCCAAGAAGAAGCCAAACAGAAGAACCGGCACTCCGAGACGGAGCGCGCGATCACCAAGGAAGCCTATTGTTCCCTTGCGCTCCAGCGAGGTGGGCGCCAACGCGCCCGAGATCATGAAGAACAGCCCCATGAAGAAGGCTTGGTTTACGGCGGCAAGAAAGGTGAGCGGAAGGTTCGTCACCTCGGTTGCCTTGAAGAACCAACTGCCGCTTGCACCGTAGGTGATCGCGGCATGGTGGAGGATCACCAGAACGATCAGACCTGCGCGCAGACGATCAATCCAGACGGCACGCTGGCGGTCTTCTGTAATCTGTCTCGCTTTCTTCATCGATGTGCTCGCGGTGATTTGAAGGTCAGCGATGGCTCATGCACTGGAAGCGCAGCCGTGCAAAGAACCAGTCTCGACCAGTTCAGGGGGACCGGAATGGCCTCAAGATCCCCTTTAACTGTCCAGATGGCGCGCGAGTGCTTCGGCGAAGCGACGCGCATCTCGGCTCGTCGCGGTGCCGAAGCCGATGACAAGGCCCTGTTCTGGTCTGTCCAGGAAATAGTCCGAGAGCGACGACACCGCGAAACCATCCGCATTCAGACTTTCTCGCAAGGGGCCGTCATCGGCGACCTCCGGCAGGAGTGCGGTCAACTGGAGTCCGCCATCTGGACGAGACAGCTTGATCCGGTCCCCGAGGGCTCCCGTCAGCGCCGAGACGACGATCCCGAGCCTGTCGTGATAGGCCGACGAAATTGCGCCGATGTGCGCGCGATAGGCACCCTGCGCCATGAACTCGGCCAGCGCGGCCTGTGCATGGACATTTGCCGCAAGACCCAGCCGACGCTGGACCGCACGAATTGCGCTTGCGCTCCCTTGGGGCGCGACGATCCAACCGATGCGCAGACCGGGCAAAAGGCTCTTCGCGGCGCTGCCGAGGTACACGACATGGCCGGCATCGGGCAGCGCGGCAAGCGCCGCAATGCCCCGGCCTTCCCACAGGAACTCGCTGTCGTAATCGTCCTCGACAACGATCGAATCTGCGCCTCGCGCGGCTTCCAGCACCGCAAGCCGACGGCTCACCGGCATCCTGACACCGGTCGGATATTGGGTAGAAGGGGTGACATAGACCAGCCGTGCATTGCTGAAGTCTGCTAGCGCCGGATTGGCACCCTGAGCATCCACCGGCAAAGCCATGCAGTTAAGCCCCGCTGCCTGAAACGTTGCCCTGGCGCTGATGTATCCCGGGCTTTCGATCAACGCGCTGTCGCCCGGGTCCGCGAAGGTGGCAGCAGCGATCATCAGGCTCGCCTGTGTTCCCGGGGTTACGACGATGTCGTCCGGCGTGAAGACAAGACCGCGATGACGGTGAAGTTGGTCCGCCAGAACTTTCCGAAGCTCGGGCAGTCCTTCGAAATGAGCGTAACCCTCGGCGCCATCCTGCCTGTGGCGTGCAGCCCGGCGTAGGACGCCACCCCAAGCATCGGCGGGAAACAGGGCGGGATCGGGAGACCCAGGGGCGAGGCGGCCTTCGGAGAGCCCACGGCGACGGGGCACCATGGCCGCCAATGCGCGTTCCGACAGGCGGATGGGATCAGCCACACCGCCCGGTTTGCCCAGATCCAGCGTTGCCACCCGGGGCTGTGCACCTGGCCGCACCTCGATCATGCCTTCGGCCACCAGCAGATCATAGGCCGCATTCACCGTGTTGCGCCCAACGCCAAGCAGCGCTGCGGCGGCTCGGGACGAGGGCAAGGCTTCGCCTGCGATCAGCCGTCGGTCTAGCACAGCACTGCGAATGCCACGGTAGAGTTGCACAACCAGAGTGTCGGGTCCCTCCGGCTTCAGCCTGACGAGGCTCGAAAAGATTGCTGGTTCCATGAAACGCCTTCTGACTGGCTCCTCCATGGAGCCGGATCATGGGGCAAAAGGCACCCGTCCGAAAGATGGAGAAGTGCCATGACCGACCATCCCCGCTTCAACCGGGCCCGAAATCCGAAACGAGCGCTTTATGACGAGGCGACCGTCAACGCGATTCTGGACTCCGGCTTGGTCGGGCATGTGGGCTTCATCGCCGAGGAGCGACCGATGGTCATGCCCATGGCCTATGCCCGGGGGCCAGGCTGCATATGGCTGCATGGCGCGTCGAAGGCGCGGATCGTCAAGCTGGCGGATGAGGCGGCCCTGACCATGACCGTCACCCTGGTGGATGGCATCGTTGCGGCGCGGTCGGGCTTCAATCACTCGGTCAACTACCGCTCGGCGGTGGTGCATGGCAAGGGCCGAGCCGTGACGGAGCCGGAGGAGTTCGAGGCAGCGCTGAAGGCGATCACCGAGCATCTTCTGCCGGGACGTTACGCCGAGATCCGCCCCATGACCGCCCAGGAACGCAAGGCCACCGGCGTCATCGCCCTGACCATCGAGGCCGCATCCGCCAAGGTCCGCAGTGGGCCGCCCGTGGATGACGCCAGCGACTATACACTCGGGCTCTGGGGCGGCGTGTTGCCGGTCGTGACCGCACTGGGCCGCGGGATACCCGATGGGCACACGCCGCAAGGTGCGTCCGAGCCGCTGTCGCTGGCTCGAGCTCGCGCCCGCTTTTCCAACTGATTACATTCGCAAGGAAATCAGAAATGACCTCTCTCACAAGAACTCGCCTCCGCGTGCCCTTGGCCTTTCCTCTTCTCGACCGTCTGGCCGATTGGGCGACAAGGCGTTCGACCGTGGCTGCTATCGACCATCTGGACGATCGGCGGCGCATCGATATTGGTCTGCCGCCGCACGGCGATAGCCCGCTCCAACCCAGTGACGTTGCCGCGCGGATCGCGATGATGGCATGGCGGTGATCACAAGTCAGGCAGCACAACATATGACCCGCGCTCTTCTCTCGGCGACCGCGATGGCGGTTGCCCTTAATCTTCTGCCAATCCAGCTTCTCGCGGATGAGACACGCATGACCCCGTATACCGACCCACAAGGCCGTTTCTCCCTGATCAAGCCAGAGGGCTGGCAGACATACGCCGCCGGGCCTCTGGTTGCACTGACCAGTCCCGAGGGTGACATTGCCCTCTGGTTTGGAATGTCCGACGCCAAGCAAGCGACCGACGCAGTGACCTCCGCCTGGTGGGCCGCTGGTGAGGTCGCGCCTGACCCGCAGACCATCGTGCCGGCGCCCACGCGAGAGGGTTTCGACAAGGCAACCGCTTTCGTATATCCGCCTGCAGACGGCCAGTTCCGGCAGGCCGTGGTGGAAGAATTGGATGGCCAGCTCTTCGTCACACTGCTCCGTGGCTCCCTTGCCGCGCTGGAACGCCGTGGAGCCCAGGTCAACATCGCCGTAACGGGTTTCCAGCCGACTGACGCGGCAGGCATTGACCTGACGGGCGTTGTGCCAAGCCAGTTGGATGCCGCCGACTTGGCGGCGCTTGGCAGCTACGTCGAAGAGAACCGGGTTCTCTTCGATGTCCCCGGCGCGGTTGTGGCCGTGGTGCAGGATGGCGAAGTGCTGCTGGTGCAGGGTTTCGGCCTTCGGTCGGCCGGCGGCACTGAACTTGTGACCCCTGACACCCGCATGATGATCGGCTCGGTCGGCAAGTCCATGACGACGCTCCTGATGGCAGGGCTGGTCGAGGAAGGTCTGCTGGACTGGAACCAGCCGGTGCAGGACATCCTGCCCGACTTTGCCGTGGCCGATCCCGAGCTCTCGAAGACGATCACCGTCGAGAACCTCGTCTGCGCCTGTTCGGGAGTGCCACGCCGTGACATGGAGTTCCTGTTCAATGCACGCGAACTGGATGCCGAGGCGGTGATCGCCTCCCTGGCCAGCTTCGAATTCTTCACGGCCTTCGGAGAAGCCTTCCAGTATTCAAACCAGCTGGTTGCGACCGGCGGTTGGGTTGCAGCGGCGGCAGCGGGGTCTCGTTGGGGCGATCTCGACGACGGGTATGCAACGGCACTGGCCAAGCGTGTGTTCGAACCTTTGGGCATGACGCGCTCGACTCTGGACTTCGACGAGGTGCAGGCCGACGGCGACTACGCAGTGCCCCATGCGCCGCATGGCTCTGGCCAGCGGCGCGGACTCAAAGTCCAGACCGAGGCTGCATTGCTGCCAGTTGCTCCTGCGGGCGCGCACTGGTCCACGGGCGCAGACATGGCACGTTACCTGCAAGCGCTCCTTGCGGTTGGCACTGCTGACGGACTGATCGCACCGGAAAGCTTCGCTCATCTGACTACGCCGCAGGTTCCGGTCAGCGCCTCGATGTCCTATGGGCTGGGCTGGTTCGTCGAGACTTGGCGCGGCCAGCGGCTGATCCACCACGGCGGGAACACCTTTGGTTTCACCAGCGAACTGGCATTCCTGCCCGAAGCCGGCGCCGGGATCGTCATCTTGACCAATGCCGGGCGCGCCAACGACTTCGTGCGGGCAGTTCGGACACGGTTCCTCGAAATCCTATTCGAGCAACCCCAAAGCCATCACGATGGTGCCCTGATCGCGCGGACCGAGGCCACCCGCCAGGCGAACGAACTTGCCGGGGCTGCCCCGATCCCGTCCGGGTCGGCGCATGCAGCCGAGGGTCGCTACCACTCGCCGGTCCTCGGAGAGGTGTCGCTTGTGCGTGAACGCGGACGCCTAGTCCTCGACATCGGAGAGTTTTCCGGCGAGCTCAGGATTGATCCGCGCCAGCCGGGTCGCTGGGTCATCTGGGAGGGACCGCTCTTCACCTACCCGATCGCATACGAGTCCGAGACCTGCGTGCTTACCTTCGGAGAGGGTGCAACCGCCTACGACTTCGTGCCGTTGGAGTGACCGTGCCAGCCCTGAAAGGAACGCCCATCTCGCGCTGCTTATCTGTCGGTCCTCTCGCGCTTCTCTTCGCCGCGCTTGTTACGGGTTCGCGGCTCAGCGATCGTTCAGCAGGACTGACCGGTCCTTTTCCTATGCAGGTTGGATCAACGGACACAGTGTAGCGCAATGCGGGCATAAATTTGCTTGCGTCAAGCTCACTCAATGCGAGTGACCTTAGGCAAATAGGTATCGGGGCCGCATTCCTAGGTGTTCCCGAAAAATCGGGGAACGGCAGACATTTCGCCCATCACCGTTTCAGGGCTGTTCCAGAAGCTTCCTCAGCGGTCGCACCCGGTCCGGTGTCATCTTGGGGTCAGAGCCGCAGGAGTTGAAGCGGATGAACTCGATCCAAGTCTGCTCGTCATGTGTCCGGTGGTCCCACGATCCCGCTGCTGGGGCCGTGGGCAGTCTGAAGCTAGGTGCTTCGCCCTCGGAGCTCATTTCCCGAAGATACCGCGCAGCGCTGCACATGACCTGGTGGTGATCGGTGGAACGCTGTTGTCGTGAGACTGTTTTGCTGTAGCGATCTGTCGGAGACATCAGGTCCACTCCCGCTCCCTGCGCGACCCTCGTTCGCAAAGCTGTTCTCAGCCCGATTTCGCATAGCGGATAGCCAAGCAGCCAGGGCGGAAACACCCTTCAGTCAGTCGTGTCCGAACATCGGGCGCGAGCCGCGTCAGCCCAGAAATCAAGGAGACCACATCTTGCGCACCCTGTTTGCCATCTCTGCTGCCGCACTCCTGTCGGCGGCCCTGCCCGCCACCGCCAAGATCGTTGCCGAACCGGCGATGGCGTCGCATTGCGCCGAAGCTGCCGCCACGGAACTGGGCGTGATGATGAATGATGTGCTGACCCTTCCGGTCGAACGGTCAGGGGGAAAATACCATGTCTACGGCCAGTATCCGGCCTCGGGATCGGACGTCACCTCGTTCGAGTGCCAGTATGATAGCAAAAGGTCCTACCTTGGTCTCAACATGAAGGGTCACCACGGCCACCACACCGAGGCGGCGAGTTCGGCGCCCCGAACGGCTCAGCGAGCCTGCACCGACATGATGGGCGTCCCGGTCAAGGTAGAGAAGGTCTCGAAGCTGCGGCCGGGGTTCCATGAGATCATCATGAAGGAAACGAATAGCGCGCGCCGGGTTGCCTGCACCGTTTCGGACAAAGGGTCGATCGTGGACTGGGTAGAGATGAACTGACCTGACCCTGGCTTGTGAACCGTAACGAGTGCCTCGCTCTGTGCCAGCCGTGACCTCTTCGGCGGGCACGGGGCGAGTTTAGCTGCTTTGCTCATGACAGGACTGACCCCATGACCCCAGACCAGATCATCGCTGTCGTGACTGCGTTGCTATCGGGCGAGCCTGACCTGTCCGCCTTTCCGATGCTCCGGTCCGGTGGAGCCGATCCTCGCTATCCGCTCGCGCTCGATGCCTGTCCACCGAACGCCGTTCCTCCGACCGAGGTCGAGGGCCGCACAGTCATCTGCGGCCGGGTAAACGTGCCCGAGGACCATGCAAAGCCCGACGGCACGCGCATCGACCTTGCCTTTGCGGTGCTCAAGGCTCGGACGCTCAGCCCGGTGCCCGACCCGGTGATCTACTTGCATGGCGGTCCGGGCGGCGGTGCGATCATGGGGCTTGCCGGCATCGTGCATCCCCAGTTCGACGGCTACCGGACTCGCCGCGACGTGGTGACCTTCGACCAGCGGGCGGCGGGGATTTCCTCGGACATGGTGACCTGCTTCGACACACTGGGCGGCAACATCTTCGAGCTGCTCGTTCCGACGGCGGCGGCCGACGACATGCAGGTCGAGTTCTTCAAGGATTGCGTGGCCGAGCTGGCCGCTAAGGGCAACGACCTTACCGCCTACAACACCTACCAGAACGCACAGGATGTCCGGGCGCTGATGCTGGCCCTGGGTTACACTGACTACAACATCTACGGCGTCTCCTACGGCACGACCTTGGGGCTGGAGGTGATGCGGTCCGCGCCGGAAGGAGTGCGTTCGGTCGTGCTGGACAGTGTCAGCCCACCGCAAGCGAAGGTCTATGACGAGAACATCAAGCCCGAGGTCGAGTCCATCCAAGCCGTCCTCGACCAGTGCGCAGCAGATGCGGCCTGCGCGAAAGCTTATCCTGACCTGGAAGCGGTGCTGTTCCGGGTGGCCGAACAGCTAGAGAAGGCGCCGATCCCGGCTGCGCGCGGCAAGCCAGAGGTGACGATCCAGTCGCTGATCGACCTTTTCGCCAAGCGCAACCAGTTCGGCCGCCTGCCGAATGCAACCCAGCTGATCCCGCTGATCCTGACCGAATGGGACCGGGGCGAGACGACAACCTGGGATCTCCTGATCTCGGGCGCGACAAACGCGCAGCCGAGCACGGCCCAGAGGGTGAACCCCTTTGCCGCCCGACTGACCCCGGATCAGCAGACCCTTGCCGGAATGTTGTTCGAGATGGCCGCGAACGAGACGCGGGAAGATCAAGCACAGGCTGCCGCGGTACAGGCGCTGGCCGCGTCGCTGAAGGCGCGGGCGACCGGCGCAAGCGACCTTTCGGGTCGGCTGGGCGGTATGATGCAGGCGGCGATCGTCGGCACCCGGTCGAAAGACGACATGCTGGCCTTCCTGAAGGCGGTCGCTGCTTTGGTCCCGACTGCACCATCGCGGCAGGCGTTGCGCGACCTGATCATCACGCATGTTCCCAGCGCGGACCAGCCGCACATCCTGGCCGTGCTGGATGTGATGACCGAAGCCGACGTGACCGCGTTTTTCGCTGATGTGTCCGGCCAGGCAAGGGGCGCGTTCGGCAACATGGTGGGCGCGATCGACCTGTTCGTCGTAGCCTGTCAGGAATCCTTGCCGTTCAATTCGCGCGCAGGCTTCGAGAGCTTCAATGCCTCGGTGAAATTTCCGTTTCTGAAACGCAACACCGGCTCTCAGGCGCAGATGTTCGACCTGTGCGAATTGTTCACGCCCGTTCCGCGCGAGGGCCAACACGAGCCGGTGAAAAGCGCAATCCCGGCGCTGATCCTTTATGGCCTGAACGACACGCAGACATCCTCGGCCGATGCGCTGGACACGGCGGCCAACTTGGGCAATGCGCGGGCCCTTGGTTTCCCGGAGGCAGGCCACGGCGCGCTGATCTTTTCGCAATGCGCCAAGGACATCGGCATGGCATTCATCGAACAACCCGGCGCTGACCTTGCTATCGGCTGCATCGAAAGCCTGAAACCACAGTGGGTCTTGCCCCCGGGCTAGGAGACCCGGCGCCGCAGCAGCGTTTCGCTGGGCTTCTCGCCAAACGCTCGGGCATAGGCCTGCGAAAAGCGACCGAGGTGGAACAACCCGCTATCCATCGCAACGGTGGTGACTTGCGCGTTGCCATCGGCGGCCAGCAGCCGGGCCCGTGCCTTTTCCAGCCGGATCCGGTTCAGCACGTCACGGGGGCTGAGGCCGCCATAGACTTCGGCAAAAGCCAGTTGCAGGCTGCGCAAGCTGACCCCGAGCACCTGAGCTATTTCCTGCATGGACAGTGGTTCATCGCTGTTTGCATGCATGATCTCCTCGGCTTGCCGCACCCGATGAAAAGCCGGAAAGACGCGCCGCCATGACTGCTGCTCGATGATCTTGCCCATCATTTCGCAAAGCACATCTTCGACGAGAAGCTTGATTGCACGAACCATCCGCGGAGGTGGCGTCTCGGACGGGCGCAGCATCAGGTCATCGGCAAGCTGTGGCAGCACGCGCGAAAGCGCATGACCGACCTCTCCCGTCAAAGCTGTTCCGTCCACAGAAAGGACCTTGTCCGGCGTCGTTTCCATGGATTGAGCGAGGGCGTTCATCAGGGTTACCGGCACCTGTAGTGTAGCGCCATTGCGCAGCCCGCCCTTGCCAGTCCGTATTCGAGACTGTCGCTCGCCCGGGCGGTAGGCCAGCAAGCTTCCCTGAGACATTCCGTAGTCTAATCCGGCAATCTGAACATCATACCGGCCGACCCGCTGAAAGACGAAGGTAAAATTGTCGTCGTCGCGCCACTTTGCCTGGTATCCGGTCGACGATACACGGCTGATGAGGGCATGGTCCGGTTCAAATCTGAACGCCTCATAAAAGACATGCCCTTCAGGATCGTCAAACGTCACAGCAAAGCTGGTTGGGTCAGGCCCTGAATTTGCGCGCGCGCTTTTTGAAGTGCCGGATAGCAGCATCTTCTCATAGAACGCGGCTGATGATCCCATTTACGGACTCTTCCTGATGTTCATTTCCTCCGATCCATACAAGGATACACTGATAAGCTATGTCCGTAGGCCTTACTGATACAGTGGTCAAAGTCTAAACTTCTACCGCACCATTTTTCGCAAATCGGATAGCCGAGCTGCACTGTTTCGGGCCTTCTTTGGAGCCAGGGCGATGCAACAAAGAGTTAAAGTGTCGATGAGCCACCCAAGCTGGGCGTGTAGCTAGTGTGGCTTCGCGTAGTGGCAAGGGGTGCTCGTTGAACGCCAACTTGGCGCAATGCCGCTTTTGTGTAGTCGCAACGTCCTGGATCATAACTCAACAGGAAAGCTGCCAAGCATGAAATCTCCCTTCGTCCTCGTTGCCACATTCGCACTCCTGGGCCTTTCGGCATGCGTCGAGACGACCCCGATGGAGCCCGTCGCCGTGACCGGCGGAAACCTGACTGGCACGACGGCCACGAATTGCCGCGCCGCCATCGCGCGCGAGATGAACCGCAACATCAGCGACGTGGCAATCTTCGACGTCGTGGAATCCGAGGCCGGGAATGTCGCGCAGGCGTCTGTTGCGGGCGCAGAGGCCCCCTGGATCTGCCGCACCGACCGCAACGGTCGCGTGTCCCAGGTCATGTATTCCGGTCAGGGCTGAACCTGACGGTCGGCGCGGGAGGGAATTCCCGCGCCGCCGCACCATCAGTCCGAACGTGCGGTCCTTTGGCTTGACCCAAGCGCCTTGACCAGCGCGTCGATGTCGCGAAGCCGGATGTCGCGCTGCAGGTAGGGAATCTCGATCCCCGCCTTTTGCAGACCCGCGTGGATGGCAAACAAGAGGTCTGACCGGATGACGGCGGATTGCGCCTCTTCT
The DNA here is from genome assembly GCF_005222785.1 of Rhodobacter sp. SY28-1. GTDB lineage: Bacteria > Pseudomonadota > Alphaproteobacteria > Rhodobacterales > Rhodobacteraceae > Tabrizicola. Next base: position 867,230 of record NZ_STGH01000003.1, read on the forward strand.
ACGACAAAGCAGGTCAGCTGAAACTCCAGCGCGCTGTCGCCAAGGTTGGCGAACAGGACCGACGGCGCGGGGTCGCGCAGGACCAGCGGATGTGCTCGGGCAAGGTCCAGGATGATGTCGCGGGCGCGGTGGACGTCGCTGCCATAGGCCAGACCGATGGGCAGGATCAGCCGCCCTGTCGAGGTCGTCAGCGTGAGGTTGGTGACGGTGCCGGAGACAAGGTCCAGGTTCGGCACGATGACGTCATGGCGGTCGGCGGTCTCGATCCTGGTTGAGCGGACGGCGATCTTACGGACGATGCCGGTCTTGCCCGAAACCTCGATGAGGTCGCCTTCCTTGATCGGACGTTCGACGAGGAGGATGATGCCAGAGACGAAGTTCGACACGATGTTCTGCAGGCCAAGCCCGATGCCAACCGACAGCGCGCCGATCACCACGGCAAGGTTCGACAGGTTCAACCCCGCCGCCGAGACCGCGACCAGTGCCGAGATCACGATCCCCAGGTAGCCTACGCCCTTGTTCAGCGCGGCCTGAGCGCCCGCATCCAGACGGGTGCGGGGCAGGATGGTCAGACGAAGCACCCGCTGCAGCCAGCGCGTGATCAGGACGCCCGCAAGCAGGACAAGGACCAGCACCAGCAGGCCGTCCAGTGAAAGCCGCATGTCGCCCACGACGACACCTTCGGTCAGACTGCGCCAGACCTCAGCCACGTCCTCGGGCCGACTGCCCCAGATGACAGCCAGGATCGGCGACAGGGCCAGCGCCAGCACGATCACCACGCCTATGGGAATGAGGGAGCCGGACAGCGCCTGGTCATCGGTCCCGTGCGAGGTCAGTGCGGCAATCAGCCGAAGGATTGCGCGGTGCAGAAAGATCGCCAATCCGAGGAGGGCCAGCGTCATCAGCACCGGCACAAGGACCGCACGCGCCAGGTTCACAAAGCCCAGAACCGCCAGCCCCGCGGCCAGCAGCGCCAGGACCTGCACCGCATAGGCGACGAAGCGCGTCAGGCCCGCATCGGTCGCATGGGCCTGGGTCGCCGCCTTCTCCTCCCGCAAGGCAAGCATGACCTTCGCCATGTGCCACAAAAGCCAGGCGGACAGCCCCACGACCGGCAGGGAGAGGACGGCGGTCGTCGTCTCGCTCATCCAGGCTTGGCGCGACAGGCGTTCTGCGATCAGCTCCAGCGCGATGGCAAGACCGAGAAGCCGGGTCAAGGTCGCCGCGCGGCGCGACATTCCGGGGCCAGAGACCGGGGTGGCGGCGAACAGCGTGACGGACAGCCAGTTGGCAAGGATCAGGATGGCTGCGACCCAGATGAGGGTGGACAGAAGGCCCGTCGACTGCAGGGATGCCGGATAGAGCACAGGCAGGATCAGGATCAGGGCAAAGACGCCCAGGGCGGGCAAGGCCAGAAGCACCAGATTCGCCCCGGCCAGAAGCAGCAAGCGCTGCCACGTCGACCGGGCCGCGTTCGCCGCCGCAAGCATGCGCCGGGATAGCCAGGGCTGCGCGATGGCCAGAAGGAACAGGCCCACGACCAGCAGCACCGCCGCAATCGGCAGGGCAGAGATCAGGTCAGCCCGCTCCTCCGGCTGGCCGAAGCTCCGGCGCAATCCGTCCTGCGCAGTGGCCGCCACACTCGAGATGTCGCCCGCTGCGATGGCAAGGCTGGAGGGGGACAGCGGCATGGGATACTGCCGCAGCAACTCGCGCGTTCCCGTGGCGGTGATCCGGGCGTCGAGCTCCTGCAGAATGACCTCGGCCCGGGTCAGGGCTTCGCGGGCGGCAAGGGCCGGGGCATTGGTGATGGCGATGGCTTCCAGCAACTGGCGCCGCCGGTCCGCCGTGGCGGCAGCTTCGCTGACGCCCTCGGCCGGAGGGGGTCCGAGCGCGTCAAGCTGGGCCTGCAGCGCGCGCGCCTCCAGCGTGTCAGAGGCGTTGAAGTCACGCAGATCGTCGCGCAGGGCAGCCACGCTCGCCCGCTGCGCCTCCAGCGTGGTGGCGTCCGGGGAGGCATCGGCGTCAAGCAGGAACTCAGCCGCGCCCAGCACCGCATCAATCCGAGCAGAATCGAAACCCGGCGCAGTTTGCGCCCCTGCCACACCGGTAAACCAGACGACGACCAGGACCAGGGTCAGGCCACTGAAGAGCCGGAGAAGACGCGTCATTCTGGTCCCGGAACCCCGTGCTTTCTGAACTGCGGCAAAGGTGCGGAAAGCTGGCCTTGCGCGCTATCCGAAAGGCGAACTGGCAGCCATGCCCAGCCTGTTCAGAAGGCATTTCGCAATGCGGATAGTGCAGCGGGGAAAGTGGTGGACGATGCACCTGTGTCCAACGGCCCAAGGCCCCGGATCCTCTGAACGGAGACTGCTCGATGCCACCCTTCCGCTTTCCCCTCCTGACCGCAGCCTTCCTTGCCGCCGCCGTCTGCCTGACAGGGACCGGCCCCGCCGCAGCCCAGGACCGGACCGAGCGGGTCAGTTTCGCGGCCGGAGCGACGGGCACGGTCCTGCGCGACCGGATCGTCGGCTCTCGGGGGGTGAACTACGTCCTCGGCGCCTCGGCCGGGCAGCGTATGACCGTGGCGATGACCACCGACAACGCCAGCGCCTATTTCAACATTCGCCGCAGCGGGTCGGACACGGCGATCTACAACGGGTCGATCAACGGCAACATCACCACGGTTACCTTGCCCTCGGGCGGGGACTGGGTGGTGCAGGTCTACCTGATGCGCAATGCCGCGCGGCGGGGCGAGGCGGCAAACTACCGACTGTCGATCAGCATCGAGGGCCGGGGGGCAGCCACCCAGCCGCCCGCCGGAGGTGGGGACGCGGCGGCCAGCGGTCCCGACTGGTGGGCCGTGACCGGCGTCGGGGCGAATGATGCGCTGAATGTGCGGCAAGGTCCTTCCGTGAATGACCGGGTGATAGCGCGCGTCGCCAACGGAACTGTCCTGCGCAACGGCGGTTGCGTGGGCGAGGGACGGACGCGCTGGTGCAAAGTCTCGGCCGCGGATGGCAGCTTCACCGGCTGGGCCTCAGGTCGTTTTCTGCGCGAATCCGGCGCCCCCGCCGCTGGGGGCGGCGTCGTCCAGGCGCTTTTGTCCGAAACCTGCCGCGCCGCGGTGGCCGAGGACTTCGATCTGCCGATCCGGTCGCTGACCGCCTATCCCGCCCAGCCCGCCGGACGCGGGTTCGAGGTCTTCGTGCAAAGCAACGTGACAACGCAGGAGTTCAATTGCCGGTTCAATGCGCGGGGGCGTCTTCTCGGCATCGATTGAAGGCTTTCGTGTTGCGGATAGTGGGCACGCGCGGGCGCCAATACGGTTTCCGCAGTTTCCCGGGCGCGTCGGCGCCCGGGACCCGAAACCCCAAACAGGAGGATTGTCCGATGATCAGACTGTCGCTCACCATGCTCGGAACCGCGGCCCTGTGCCTCCAGCTTGGCATGGCTCCGGCCAAGGCCGAGATGAGCCATGACGAGAAGGTAGCAGCGGCGGCGGCACTTCTGGGCATCGCGACCTTGCTGCACAACAAGCACCACTACAAAGACGGGTATTCCCCGGCGGCAGCTGAACACGCAGGCGATTTCGAGACCTGCTATCGCGACGGTTTGCATGGCTATGCCTACACCGAAAGCACCCGCGACTGTGCAGAAGGCTGGCAGGCCGGCAATGCGGAACGTGAAAAGGCCCGGGCGCACCGTCAGAACACCTCGGCCGAACAGAAGGCCCCGCCGATGGCGGTAAAGGGTTGCGCCAACCTGATGGCCACGAACTTCGCGGTCGGGACCCATGCGGTGCATATCATCAAGGCCCGCTCACCCCGCAAACATGAATGGGAGATCGAAGCCAGCGTCGGTCACGAGCACCTGGTCTGTGTGATGCGCGATACCGGCGAAGTCATCTCGGCGCGCGGCGGCAGGCTGTAGGGCCTCACAGTCATCTTCACGAGCGGGGCCTGCGCTGCCTGCGGGACCACTGGGAGAATTTGGATCACAGGGAGTCATCATGATCCGGCAACTTTCGGCTGAAGCCTTCGGCACTTTCTGGCTGGTCCTTGGGGGCTGCGGCAGCGCCGTCCTGGCTGCGGCCTTCCCCGAAGTCGGCATCGGCCTCATGGGCGTGTCGTTGGCTTTCGGCCTGACCGTCCTGACCATGGCCTATGCCGTGGGCGGCATCTCAGGCGGGCATTTCAACCCGGCGGTCAGCCTTGGCCTGGCGCTGGCCGGGCGGTTCGAGATGCGCAACCTCGTTCCATACTGGGTCGCGCAATTGGCAGGCGCCATTGCGGCGGCGGCCGTGCTTTATGTCATCGTCGCAGGCAAGGCGGACTTTGCAGGCGTGGGTGGCTTTGCCTCGAACGGCTACGGAGCAGCCTCGCCGGGCGGGTTCGGGATTACCTCGGCCTTGGTGACCGAAGTGGTGATGACGGCCTTCTTCCTGATCGTGATCCTTGGCGCCACGTCCAAAGCGGCCCCAGCGGGGTTCGCCCCCATCGCCATCGGGCTTTGCCTGACGCTGATCCACCTCGTCTCGATCCCGGTCACCAACACCTCGGTCAATCCGGCACGGTCGACCGGAGTGGCGCTGTTCGCCGACGGCGCGGCCCTAGCGCAGCTCTGGCTGTTCTGGGTCGCCCCGCTGGCTGGTGCCGCGATCGGCGCGGTGATCTGGCGGGCGCTGCTGGCCGACGATTGAACTGCAAAGAAGGGAGAGACCCCATGCGAACACCCCGATTTCGCGCTATTGCCGTGGCGCTGCTGCTGGTCGGCGCTTTCAGCCAGGCAGGGGCCGACACCTACACCGGGCGCAAGGGCGGCCCGGCGATGTCCGAGATGGTCGGGCGCGGGCACTCTCCGGCCGAGGGCATGGCCTTCTTCCGCCCGGTCCTGTCAGGGGTGCTTTATCGTGCCGGGTTCAAAGGCGGCGACAAGGCTCGCACGGGTCTGTCCTCAACGCAGCGGACAGAGCTGTGTGAAGCCGGGTTCTCCAGCGCCCGCTACATCGATTTCGGCAAGAATACCGATTACGGCACTACCTCCTGTGGCAAGGGCAAGCTGACCTATTCGCCGGGCAAGTCCACCCGCCCGGCCGACGTGATGCGCGAGATCCAAGACATCATCAAGAACCCGGGCCGTGGGCCGATGGTCGTGCATTGCATGTGGGGCGTGCATTCCTCGGGCGCGATTTCGGCCATGGCGCTGGTGCAGTTCTGCGGCTGGAGCGAAGAGCGCGCCAAGGCCTATTGGGACGAAGCCCGCAACGGCGCCGACTGCGCCGATGGCTGCGAGGCCTGGATCGACCACCACTTCGATACCTTCGACACGACCCCTCTCTAACGCTGACAGCCGCTCAACAGGCCGCGATCTGCCCGAAATGAACGAGGTCCCATGCATCGCCCCCTTCTTGCCGTTGCGATCGCGGCTTCTCTGATCGCCCCCGCTCAGGCCAATGACAGCGTGCAGGGACAGGAGACCCTCTACACCAGCCCGAACGGCGTGACCGAGCGCTGCGTGCGCATCACGCCGATGCCGGGGGCCGTTTATTCGGACGAGGATCTTGCGGCCGAGGCCGAGTTCTGCGCCATCGACCTTTACGCCCCGACCGTCGCGCTTTGCCCCAAGACCTGGAGCACAAGCCCCGGCATGATCGTGCATGACATCTCCACAGGCCCCTATGCGGGCGACCGCAAGGCGTTCGAGACGCGGGCCTGCCCCGAGGGCAAGGAAGCAAAGGGGCTGGGCGGTGGTGAAATGGCGAAGTTCAAGCCCACGATGAACGCGCGCGGCACCTCGGGCACCTTCTCGGCCTCGCCGCTGCTTTACTATCACCTCTCGCGCTTCTTCGGCGCTGATATCGGCGTGCCCCCCGCCGTCTGGCGCAGCATGGACCGCGAAATGCACTTGACCGAAGTGGCCCGCCCCGGCGTGGCGATCTCGGGCCATAGCCATTCCTCGGACATGAACCGGACCGGCTGGCAGGTGCTGGTCGAGGCGGACCAGAAGCCAGACAGCTACAGCCCCACGGACGACCTGTTCACCGCCGACCGCACGGCGCTTTACGGCGTGATGCTGCGCGCGAAGGGCAGCCGCTACAATTCCGAACTGAACGGCACGCGTGCCTCGGGCTGGGGCGAGGGGCAGAACTACGATTTCCAGGGCACCGCCCCCTTTCTGGCTCTGCGCTCGCAGAAGCCCCTGGCCGAAGCAGTCGCCGAGGGTGTGGCCGAGGCGTTGAAGGACCCGCAGATCCGGCGTGACATGGCTGAAAGCGTCGATCCGCGCCAGATCGTGTCGTGGATGACCGACCTGACCAACATCGCGCTTTTGGACTTCATCCTTTCGCAGCAGGACCGCGTCGGAAACATCGACTACGTCGAGCATTGGTATTGGATCGAGAATGGCGCGCTGAAGTCGCGCAAGGCAGTGGCTCATGGGGACGAGACCGAGCCGCTTCCCGAAGGAGCGGTGAAGCTTAAGCGGACCCATCTGAACGACAACGACGCCGGTGCGCGGTTGGAGTATGCCAACTTCGCCAAGTCCACCGGCATGCTGGACGACCTGCACCACTTCCCCGCTGCCACCTGGCGGCAACTGATGGCGCTTGAGGCCGACCTGAAGGCCGAGGGTCCTCTGCACGCTTATCTGAAATCCTCCTTCGGCCTGTCCGAGCGCCAGTTCGCGCAGCTGGTGAAGAACACGCTCCTTGCCGCCGCAACCCTGCGGATGCAATGTCAGGCCGGCGCGATCCAGTTCGACCTTGACCCGGAGACCTTCATCCTGACCGGCACCGCCACCCCCGAGACGGTCGATTGCGGGGCACCGTAAGGTGCGCCGCCTCACCGTTGCCCTGCTGGTTCTGGTTCTTGCGAAGCCCGTAACAGCGGAATCCCTGCGGATCGCCGTGATCTCGGACCTGAACGGCAGCTATGGCTCGACCGATTACGGGCCGGAGGTTTCCGCTGCCATCGACCGCATCATCACGCTGCGGCCCGATCTCGTCATCAGCACCGGCGACATGGTGGCAGGCCAACGCCTGGAGCCGACGCTCACGCCGGCCGAGCTTGCAGGGATGTGGGCGTCCTTCCATGCCACGGTCAGCGACCCGCTGGCGCGGGCTGGCCTGCCGCTGCTGGCGACGCCCGGCAACCACGATGCCTCGGCCTATCCCGGGTTCGAGGCCGAGCGGACAGCCTTTGCCGAAGCCTGGGTCGACCGGGTGCCCGACCTGTCGGCACTCGACAGCGACAATTGGCCTTTCCGCGGGGCCTGGTCGGTGAACGGCGTCCTTCTGGTCGGGATCGATGCAACCCGGTCCGGCCCTCTGCCTGACGAAGACATGGTCTGGCTGCGCAACCTCCTTGCGTTGCAGGCAGCGCAGCACCGGGCCGTGATCCTTTTCGGTCATCTGCCGCTGATGCCGATCTCGCAAGGGCGCGAGGGCGACGTGCTCGCTGATCCCGCCCTGTTCGATCTGGCGCAGGGCGCAGACGTGGACCTCTGGTTGTCCGGGCACCACCACGCTTTCTACAGCGGGCAGGCGGGCGGAATACTGTTCGTGGCGCAAGCCGCCCTTGGCAGCGGACCGCGCAAGCTGATTGGGGAGACTGCGGTCAGTGCCCAGAGCTTCACCTGGATCGAGGTCAGCGATGACGGCGCAATCGCCGTCGCAGCCTATCCATCCCCCGGTTTTGAAACGGCACTGGATGCCGACACCATGCCACCGACGCTCGGGTCCGGCAACTTCCGCCTGACCCGGGCGTTTGATTTGCCGGACTGACGGTCAGGTCTCGGGGTTCGCATGTGTCCGGCTGATGTTCCGCATCAGCCAGAGCCCGTAGATCGCATTGGGCAGCACCAGAAGGATCGGCAGGAACTGCGTCAGGCCCGACCCCGGGGCGGGCGTCACCGCCTCGGCCGGCATGGTCCCGTGCGATGAGGCATGGCCGACCGCCGCGCCAAGGGTAAAGGTCGCGAAATCCCACAGGGCATGGACGATGACTGACGGCCAGAGCGAGCCTGTCCGCAGGCGCAGGGCGATGAAGACGATGCCGCTCAGGAAAGCCGCGCAGGATTGCAGCAGCGCCGCCCACAGGTTGCCCGTCACAAAGACGTTCAGGCTATGCATCGCACCGAAGGCGACCGAGGTCAGCAGGACCGCGGGCAAGATCGACACAGTGTGACGGAACCCTTGTAGCAGCGCGCCGCGCAGCATCAGTTCCTCTGAAAACCCGACCAGCAGCGTGTTGAATAGGATGATCAGCAAGGTCATTGCCGGTGGCAGACTAAAGAAGATCGAGACACCCAAGGCGATGACGATATAGATCATCGGCAACCAGGTCAGTCGCCACGCCCTTGCTTCCGGCCAGCAATTCAGCGCGACGTCGTGCCAGCCCTGCCACAAGACCACGGCCAGGATGAACCCGCCGGCAGCGAGCCACGCCCAGCCGATGCCTCTCTGCACCCCTTCCCCAAGATCGGTTTCACCCCCGTTGGCGATGTTCCCGACGACGATCGTGATCGCCAGCCAGCAGACGAAGGCCAGCAAGGCGAGCGCGAGGCGTTTGTTCATGGCTGTCTTCCCTAGATCCCGAGTGCACACGCGGCGCATTCGTCCGCCACACGGTCCTAGCCTAGCGGCACTGGCGCGGTCCAATATCCGCAACGCGAAACCCGGCCGCTACTGACCAGCGCCTCGCCCCCTGCGTCCCCTTCGCCTTTCGGATAGTGCTACGGACCCTTCGGCGGAATACTCGCGGTCCACATCTGCCGGTTATCCCGGAAGGAGAGAGCTCGAAATGTCTCACGCCCGCATCCTCTTGTCAGTCCTGGCTGGGTCTACCGTGGCCATCGGACTTGCCACGGCCAGTCTCGCCCAGAGCCCCCGGACCGAGACGGTTGCAGCCGCCGCCGCAGCCAGCGGAACGGTGTTCCGCGGGACCATTTGGGGCGACGAAACCATCGACTATCTCGTCACGGCCGAGGCAGGACAGCGACTTTCGGTCGATGTCTCGACCACGAATGACAGCCTGTATTTCAACGTTCTTCCCCGGGGATCGGATGAGGCGATCTTCATCGGCTCGACGTCCGGCAATGTCGCCGACATCCCGATCCCGGCGGCAGGCGTCTACATTGTTCGTGTTTACCTGATGCGCAACGCCGCGCGGCGCGACGAAGGCGCGGACTATGCGCTGGGGATCGGCCTTTCGGGCGGCGATTTCGCCGATGGATTGGCGGGGGGGCCCGATTGGTGGAAGGTGGCAGGCCTGAGCGCAGGGGCCTTGAATATCCGGTCCGGCCCCGACACGCGCTTTCCGGTCGTCGGCAAAGCGCAGAATGGCGAGGTCATGCAGAACCGCGGCTGCCGCCTGACCCGGGGCACGCGCTGGTGCAGTGTCCGGGTAGACGGCTCGGGTGTCTCGGGCTGGGTGGCCGGGAAGTTCCTGGTGGAGGCCGCGGCGCCCGCGATGCCGACTGTGCCCCAGGGTGGCCCGGTCGGCAACGGCACGCCCTTCGACGCGACCGGCCTCGTCAACTGCGCCATCGCACCGGGAGAGGCGATGCGGACCTGTCCCTTCGGCGTGGTGCGCGATGGCCCTGGCAATGCCGGCCTCTGGATCGCACTTGGAAACGGCCAGGAACGCCAGATCCTGTTCGAAGGCGGAGCACCGGTCTCGACAAACGCCGACCTGCCGCTGAGCCACGAGAAATCTGGCGATGAGTTCACGATCCGCATCGGCGACGAACGCTACGTCTTTCCGGAAGCCCTGATCCAGGGGGGATGAGCCGACTATCGCTTCATTTGTTACGGTCTGTGGTTACTTCCTGCACCCTCTTTTTGAGCCTCTCCATGGTTTGCGGGCGAGAGACCCTGCACTTGAACTCACGCAGACTTCCCAGGTTACCAGAGACCTGTCGCGCATCGCGGGTGGAGAAAATTGGATTTCAGGCCCATCCCCTCCGCAATTTTTCACCAAGAAATCCAAGAAGTTTCTCGGTGCAATTCTCTGCGTTTTTTGGCCCCGGTATCGGGTCCTTCACAAAGTAGCACCTGGATGCAATCCGGCTTCAAACGAGGACCAAGGTCAACCGATTGCCAATTCATCTGGCCATCGGCCTGATGGTGCGGATAATTGTTCGGGCACAATGGCTCGGACACCCGAAGACGTCAGACGCATGTTCGGAGGTTCGCATCAGCGTAATTCTACTGGCGCCCGGAATCAGTTGGCCCCGCGAAATGCCCCGGAAAGCACAGCGAAAGCGCGGTTTGGACGGTGCGTCGTCCCTCCTCGGACGAATAAGGGCTTTCGGACGTCATCATGTCCAGCCAGATTCCCTCGATGACCAGTCGCAAGATCCTGGCGCAATGGATCGGGTCCAACGCGTAGTCGCCATCCTTTACCACGGCCGCGCAAAGCCCTTCCATTCGCGCAATCTGGGCTGCGTCCCGTGCGCCGCAGATCTCCTGGTATGCCGGTCGGCTTTGCGCCTCGCCCCAGAACGCACACCAGGCGGCGAGACGGGCCGGGGTTGTGACGGCAGGATGGAAGTCGGCCTCGATCATCGCCAACAGTTGGTCTGCGGCCTTGGGACCCGCTGCGAGGACTGCGCTTTCCCAGTTCCTCTGATACTCGTCCGCAAGATAGGCCAGCACGTCCGACAGAAGATTTTCCTTGCTGTCGAAATGGAACAGGACCAGCCCGTGGCTGATCCCAGCCTCACGGGCGACGTCGGTAAGGGTCAGCCGCGCCAGCCCACGGGTCGCGATGACCGTCAGGGTCGCCTCGATCACCTGCTGTCGCCGCTGGTCGCGCGCAAGCGTGCGCCGGGGCTTGTCCATCGTCTCTTCCAAAGCGGTCCACCTGCGTGAATGAAAACTGATTGACAGTTCAGTCAGTCGTTAGCGTATAGTTGTAGCCAGACCGGAGCGGCTTTCCAAGAGGCGACGATCCGGCGGGACCGTATGGGGACTTCGGGCATGAGCATCCAGTTGCCTTTTCCGACGCAAGCCATTCCTAACACATGGGAGCGCAGTGGTCTTCCTGCTTGGACCTATCATTCCGATGCGGTCTTCGCGCTGGAGCGGTCAAGCGTTTTCCTGACCCATTGGCAGGTTGTCGGCCATATCGGGGACTTGCCGAACCCCGGCGACTGGCTGTCCTTCGATATCCTGGGCGAACGCGCGGTCGTGATGCGCGGCCAGGACGGCGATGTGCGGGCCTTCCACAACCTCTGCCGCCACCGGGGCGCGCGGGTTGTTGACGGGGCGCAAGGCAGTTGCCGCGGGGCGATCGTCTGCCCTTTCCATGGCTGGGTCTACAATCTGGACGGTAGCCTGCGCGGCGCGGCGCGGCCGGAAAGCTTCGGCGAGCTTGACCGTGAGCGGTTCGGATTGAAGCCCATTGAGATGGAAATTTTCCACGGCTTCATCTTCCTGCGCTTCGAGCCCGGTCCGCAGCCGCCGGTTGCCGACCTTCTGGCCCCCTTCGCCGCGGATTTCGCGTCATACCGCAGCGCCGAGTTGGTCTCGGACGGCCCGTCGCGCTGGATCACGGAACTGCCGGTGAACTGGAAGTCGGTGCGCGACGTGGACAACGAGGGCTACCACGTGCCGCTGGCCCATCCCGGCCTGCAGGACCTTTACGGCCGGGACTACCTAGATCACCAGTTGGCCGACGGCATCAACTTCTCGCGCGGTGCGTTCGGCGACAAGCCGGGGCGGACGTGGTCAGTCAGGAACTATGTCAGGTTCAGTGAGGACCCCCCATGGCTTCTGCCGCATCTTCAAAAGGCCTGGACCTATTATGGCCTGTTCCCTGCGACAGTCTTCGCCTTCACTCCGGAAGGCGCGCAGTTCTATCACGAGATCCCGCTGTCAGCCGGTCGCACCCGGCTGACCGGGCGGCTTTATCGCTATCCGGATGAGACACGGCAGCAGCGGCTGGCACGCTATCTGGCGCAGCGGATTGACCGGGAGACTTCGGCCGAGGATCAGCAGCTGACGATCTGGTCGAACGAGTCCATGGCCAGCCGTGCCTTCGACGGGTTCCATCTGTCGGACCTGGAATACGGGCTGCGCGCCCACCACGATCGCTTGCGCGACCTTATCCCGGTGATGCGACTTGCCGATGCACCGCCCGAAGCGGAAATCGCCCGCCTAAATGCCGAACTGCTGGACCAAGGCTGATACCGGGTTCACTTTGACCTTGGCGCCCGGCTGTGGCGCGACGAATGGAGGAAGACACATGCGACTGACCCGCCGCTCTGCGCTTCTCGGCCTTGGTGCCGGCCTATCGGCCCCCTGGGTCCGCCCCTCCTGGGCACAGGGCGGCACCGTCTTCGTCTACAACTGGGCCGATTACATCGGCGAGACGACACTGGCTGACTTCACCGCCGAGACCGGGATCGAGGTGGTCTACGACATGTATGCCAGCAGCGAGGAGGCGCAGGCCAAGATGCTGGCGGGGGCGACGGGCTATGACGTGGTGCTGCAGTCCGGGCTGACATTGCCGATGATGGTCAAGGCGGGGGTCTACCAAAAGCTTGACCGGGCCAAGCTTCCGGGTTGGGCCAACCTCGACCCCGATATCCTGAAAATCGTCGAAGGCTTCGATCCCGGACACGAACATGGCGCGCCCTATACCTGGGGATCAGTCGGGATCACTTACAACCGCGGCCTGGTAAATGAGCTTCTGCCCGATGCCGACCTGGAATCGCTGGACACGATCTTCAAGCCCGAGAACGCAGCGAAGCTGGCCGAATGCGGTCTCTCGATCCTCGATAGCCCCACGGATTTCGGCTACATGGCGCTGCGCTATCTGGGCATCGACAGCGACACCGCGACCGAGGCGGACTATCGCAAGATCGTCGACCTGGTCGCGCCAATCCGCGACTACATCACTACCTTTGACAACACCAACTACATGACCACGCTGCCGAATGGCGAGGTCTGCGCAGTGAACAGCTGGTCAGGCGACTATGGCGTGGCCAAGGCCCGTGCGGCTGAGGCCGGTATCGAGATCGACTTTGCATATTTCGTGCCAAAGACGGGGGCTCCGGCCTGGTTCGACCTGTGGTCGATGCCGTCGGACGCGGCCAACGTCGACAACGGCTACAAGTTCATCGACTTCCTTTTGCGCCCGGACGTCATCGCCAAGTGCACGGACTTCATCGGCTACGCCAATGCCAACAAGGCCGCGACGCCGCTGGTCGATCCGGCGATCTCGGGCGATCCGGCCGTCTACCCGGATGCTGAGACCCTGTCGCGCCTCTACACGCCCAAGCCACAGACACCTGAACAGGAAGAGCAGCTGAACCGCATCTGGACCGAGATCAAGACCGGTGGCTGACGACGCCTTTCTGCGGATCGAGGGCGTCTCAAAGACCTTTGGGTCGTTCCAGGCGGTCCGGGATGTGTCGCTGTCGGTCTCAAGGGGCGAGATCTTCGCGCTTCTGGGCGGGTCGGGCTGTGGGAAAACGACGCTTCTGCGGATGCTCGCGGGGTTTGAGAAACCCTCGACCGGGCGCATCTACCTGGACGGGAAGGACATGGCCGGCGTCCCGCCGTGGGAGCGCCCCGTCCACATGATGTTCCAGTCCTATGCCCTGTTCCCGCACATGACGGTCGAAGCCAACATCGCCTATGGCTTGAAGCACGAGGCGATATCCAAGACCGACCGCGCGGCAAGGGTGCGCGAGATGCTGGACCTGGTGCAACTGACCCCTTTCGCGGCGCGGAAGCCGCACCAGATTTCGGGCGGGCAACGGCAGCGAGTAGCGCTGGCCCGGGCGCTCGCGCGGCAGCCGAAGTTGCTGTTGCTGGACGAGCCGCTGGCGGCCTTGGACAAGAAGCTGCGCGAGCACACGCAGTTCGAACTGATGTCGATCCAGGAACGCACTGGCGTCACCTTCATCGTGGTCACGCATGACCAGGAAGAGGCAATGACGCTGGCCGACCGGATCGCGGTGATGGACCGGGGCGAAGTTCGACAGGTAGGCAGCCCGACGGAAATCTACGAATTCCCGACGAACCGCTTCGTGGCGTCCTTCATCGGGTCGATCACCAGCTTCGAGGCCGAAGTAAGGGGCCGCACCGACGGCCTGCTGCGGCTGCACATTCCTGATTTCGGGACGGAAGTTCTGGCGCGGGATGTGCCTTCGGTGGGCGAAGGGCAGAAGGTGACGCTGGCGCTGCGGCCTGAGAAGATCGTGATCTCGAAGCTGCCCGCGCCGGGGACGAATGCGGTGGAAGGGGTGGTCAAGGACCTCGCGTATTTCGGCAAGGACAGCCTTTACCGGATCACCCTACCCTCGGGTGCCTTGGTGCAAGCGCATGCGGTGAACGCCCGCCGCGGGGACGAGGGCGCGCGGGTCGCCGATTGGGACGACCGGGTCTGGCTGTCGTTTGATCCGGCCTCGGCCATCGTGCTGGAGGCCTGAGGTGGCGGCCCTGAAAGCATGGTTCGACCGGCGCGGCTGGGCCGATCTGATCGTCGGCCTGCCCTACCTGTGGCTGGTCCTCTTCTTCCTGCTGCCTTTCCTGATCGTCGTCGCCATGTCGGTCGCGACCAAGACACCGACCGCGCCCCCATTTTCGTTCGGCGGCGAGCATCCTTGGATCAACTTCGACGGATATGCGCGCATCTTCGGCGACGCGCTGTATGTGCGGGCGTTCCTGATCTCGCTGGGCAATGCGGCGCTGGCGACAGTGTTCTGCCTTCTCATCGGCTACCCGATGGCGCTTGCCCTGACCCGCGTGTCGCGCAGTTGGCGCAACATCCTGCTGATGCTGGTGATCCTGCCCTTCTGGACCTCATTCCTCTTGCGGGTCTATGCTTGGATGGGACTGATGGGCAAGTCGAGCTGGTTCAATACCGGTCTGACCGACCTGTGGAACTGGGTCGTCCCCATCGACTGGGCGGTGAAGTCGATCCCGATGATGCATTCGAACTTCGCCGTCATCCTGGTGATGGTCTACACTTATCTGCCCTTCATGATCCTGCCCTTGTATGCGAGCCTCGAACGCCTCGACCCCACGCTGGACGAAGCCGCGCTCGACCTAGGATCGCGCCCGTGGCAGGTGTTCCTCGACGTGACCCTGCCGCAATCGATTCCCGGGATCATCGCGGGGGGCCTTCTGGTGTTCATCCCGGCGGCGGGAGAGCTGGTCATCCCTACCCTCGTCGGCGATGCCGCGTCGCCGATGATCGGGCGCGTCATCTCGGACCAGTTCAGTCAGGCGCGGGACTGGCCGATGGCATCCTCGGTCGCGGTGGCGCTTTTGGCGATCATGGTCATCCCGACCATGGCCTACAACCACTACCAGGCCCGGGCGGAGGGGTTGAAATGAACCGTCGCCCGGTCTTCCTTCTGACGGTCCTCGGTTTCGGGTTTGCCTTCTTCTATGTGCCCATCCTGTCGATGATCGTCTATTCCTTCAACGCCTCGCGGCTGGCCACCGTCTGGGGCGGGTTCTCGACAAAGTGGTATATGTCCCTGTGGTCCAACACCCAGGTGATCGACGCGCTGATCCTGTCGCTGAAGATCGCGCTGGTCTCGGCCTCCATCGCGACGATCCTGGGCACGATGGCGGCCATTGCCCTGGTCCGGATGGGAAAGTTCCGGGGCCGGACGCTGTTCAGCGGCCTGACGACGGCGCCCCTTATCATGCCCGAGGTCATCACCGGCGTCTCGTCGCTGATCTTCTTCCTGCTTCTGGCGCAGTGGATCGGCTGGCCATCGCAGCGCGGCTTCACCACGATCACGCTGGCACACATCACTTTTTCCATGGTCTTCGTCACAACCATTGTCCAGGCCCGCCTCCTGCAGTTCGACCGCACGATCGAAGAGGCCGCAATGGACCTCGGCTCCAAGCCCTGGCAGGTGCTGTTCGACATCACTTTGCCGGTGATTTCTCCCGCTATCCTGTCAGGCTGGCTTCTGGCCTTCACCATTTCGCTGGACGATGTGGTGATCACCTCCTTCACCACTGGTCCCGGGTCCACCACCCTGCCCCTCCTGATCTGGTCCAAGGTCAAACTTGGCGTCACGCCCGACATCAACGCGCTGGCCACACTGATGGTCGTGACCGTGGGGCTCTGCGTCGTCATCGCCGGGATCGTGATGAACCGGGCCGAGGCGCGCAGGCTCGCCGACGAACGCCTGGCCTTCCGGGCGAACGGATGACCGCGCTTCTGGGCATTCCGCTTGGCCCCAAGGGCTCGGGCCGCGACCGCTATGCCCGCGCTATGGCGCTTTTTGTGGAGGGCAGGCTGTCCTCTGCCCAGCTTGAGGCCTACCGCGTGGCAGCTGCACATGACCGCCTGCCGCCGGACCCTTTCCTCACCGACCGCAACCTTCCCCTGCCCGACCATGACGGAGACCGCCCATGACCTTCTCAGACCAAGATCGCAAGATCGCCAACATCCACGACGCCGAATACCGCCCCTTCGTCTACCCCGATGGCCAGGCCTTCGGCGATGACATCCTGCAGCTCGACACCGACATGCCGCTAGGTGAGGGGTTCCACGTCTACCGCATGCCGCCCGGCATGACGACGCGCCGCCACATCCACAACGGGCACGAACAGTTCCTGATCCTGGAGGGCGAGTTGATCGAAGACGATGGTCGCATCTTGAAGCCCGGCGACCTTGTGTTCTACCGCGATGGGACCGAACACCACTCCTACACGCCGAACGGCTGCCTGCTGGCCGTCCACATCGCCGGGCCGGAGGTTTCGACCCGCTGAAGGAAGATGTCTGCCGTCAGCGGTCTGCACTGGCGGAAGATCAACCCCCTCAGGGCTCGAAGATCGTCGTATCGAAGGTTACGCTTAACCCGATGTAGCTGTCGACATACTCCGACCCATCATAATAGCGCAGGTCGACCGCCGCTTCGTCGGTAAACGAGTAGGTGACACCGAAGTCCCACTCCTGTTCCGACGGGGCATCGGCGACCTCGTAGACGCCATAGTTGGCTGACAGTCCAAACGTGTCGGTCGCCTGGTAGGCCACTCCGAGATAGGCATTGCCCAACGAGGCGTCGGGATCATAGGCTAGGTCCAGCGACGTGCTCAGCTTGTCGCCAATCGGAACGCCCAGACTCGCTGTCAACTCGCCACAGCAATCCCCGCCGGCGTTCGGATAGATGTATCGCGTGTAGCCGAAGTCATAAGACAACCCGGACGCCAGCTCGTTCCGGTAGCCGAGGTAGATATCCACCTCGTTCAGCGTGTCGTCATCCGCGACCTGTCCCCAGAGGCCCGCATAGAAGCCGCGGCTTTCCAGTTCAATGTAGCCCGACAGATAGGTCCCTGTTCCCGTATCCGGCCCGAACTCATCGAAGGTGAACTCAAGCTCGGCCCCGCCGTAGACAGTGAAGTCCTGTGCCACCGCGCCACCCGCGCTACCCGCGCCCAAGGCAGCGATTGCCGCTGCCGCCGCTACAACCCTGATCATGCCACTCCCCTCAGCTTCACCCGGTATCAGGTCTCACGATTACGAGAGCACAAAACTGACTGACTGAAAAGTCAAAGTTGTGAACACCCAGACGTCGAACCCGGCAAACGGGGATAGCCAGCTTGTTGAACATTTGTATAGTAACCGCGGGCGGACAGAAAAAACTGCCCGAATCGACCGGGATGGCCAAAAGGGAAGCAAGTAGATGCCCCTGATCCGCAGCGATTTCCCGCATCCCGTCGAGGTTGTCGAAAACCTGTGGATTCCCCTGCCGGATGGCACGCGGCTGGCAGCAAAGCTGTGGCGTCCGGCCGAAGGGCGGCATCCCGCGATCCTGGAATACCTGCCCTACCGCAAGCATGATGGGACCCGGTCGCGCGACCAGGGAATGCACATGTACCTGGCGGGTCACGGCTATGCCTGCCTGCGGGTCGACATCCGGGGCTGCGGCGAAAGCGAGGGGCTTATCCACGACGAATACTCTGAAATCGAACTGGCGGATGGCTGCGACGTCATCGCCTGGATCGCCGCGCAAGACTGGTGCGACGGGCAGGTGGCGACGATCGGGATCAGCTGGGGCGGCTTCAATGGCTTGCAGATCGCGGCCCGCCAGCCCCCGGCACTGAAGACGGTGATCGCCGTGGGCTTCACCGACGACCGCTATGCCACGGACGTCCACTACATCGGCGGTTGTCTGTCCAAGGACAACTTGGACTGGTCGGGGACGATGGTCGCGGGGATGGACCTGCCGCCCGACCCTGCCTTGCACGGCGCGGCCTGGCGCGACCTCTGGCTGCAACGCATCGAGGCGAACCGGCCCTGGGGCCTGATCTGGATGCACCATCAGCGCCGCGACGGTTATTGGCGGCACGGGTCAGTCTGCGAGGATTTCGCAGCGATCAAGGTCCCGGTCTACGCCGTCTCGGGCTGGGCCGACAACTACTCCGAAGCCGTTCCGCGCCTGCTGGCGGGCCTTGGTCCCGAAGAATGCCGCGGCCTTATCGGGCCCTGGGCCCATTCCTTCCCGATGGATGTGACAGTCGGCCCGGCCATTGGCTGGCTGCAGGAGGTGATCCGCTGGTGTGACCACTGGATGAAAGGTCGCAATGTCGGGATCATGGACGAACCGGCCCTGCGGGTCTGGATGCAGGACTCTGTGCCACCCCGGACCTGCTACACCCACCGCCCCGGTCGCTGGGTTGGCGAGGACACATGGCCCAGCCCCCGCATCCGCGACTGGCGGCTCTTTCCCGGCCCGGGCGGGCTGTCCGAAACTCCGCAACCGGGCGCGGCGCGCATCTGCTCCCCCCTCTGGGTGGGTGCCGCTGCTGGCGAGATCGGGCGCTACGGCGATGAGGCCGACTGGCCCACCGACCAGCGCGAGGATGACGGCGGGTCGCTGGTCTGGACAACCGAACCTTTGCCCGAACCCATCGAAATCCTTGGCGCGGCACGGCTGCACCTGCGCGTCGCTTCCGACAAACCACTGGCCCTGGTTGCCGTGCGGCTGAACGACATCGCGCCGGATGGGTCCTCGACACGGGTCACGCTGGGCGTCCTGAACCTGACGCATCACCTTGGCCACGACCGGCCGCAGGCGCTGCTCCCGGGCCAGCCGGTCGATGTGGTCGTCGAACTTGACGACATCGCACACAGCTTCCCGGCTGGCCACCGGATCGGGCTGTCGCTCTCCTCGGTCTACTGGCCCATTGCCTGGCCCTCGCCCGCGCTGGCGACGCTGACCGTCGACCTTGCCGCAACCCACCTGACGCTGCCCGTCCGCCCTCCCCGCCCGGAGGACGACACTTTGCGCGCTTTCGACCCGCCCGAAATGGCCCCGGACAGCCCGGTCATCCACCACCCAGTCACCCCCGCCCATCCGCGCCGGGTGACGCGCGACCTGTTGTCGGGACGGATCATCGTGGACTTCCCGCGATGGTGCTACGACCACGAGTTCCCGGACATCGGCATCCGCCAGGCCAGCGATGGCCACGCGCGGTACCTGATCACCGAAGGCGACCCGCTTAGCGCCACGATGGAAACCGCCTATCGCGTGGTGCAGACCCGCGCGGACGGGGTCTTCACCCACGAAAGCCGCAGCAGGATGACTTGCGATGAAATGCATTTTCACCTGTGGGCCGAAACCGTCATCCTCGAAAACGGGCACGAAATCGCCCGCAAGACATGGGCCGAGGAGATTCCGCGTGACCATATCTGACGCGCCCCCTCACCCGGCACGGGAGAGTTGACTTGAGCCACAAGGCCGCAGCAAGCTTTGGTGAATTGGCCCCGCCCGGCCAGAGGTGTGCATGAGAGTCGAATCCGTGCCCTTGAGCGGGCCAAGTCCAGGCACAACGCGGACCCTGACCCGCTACCACTGGGGGCGCGAAGGGGCCAGGCCCAAAGTCTACCTTCAGGGCGGTCTTCATGCCGACGAGATGCCCGGTCCGCTGACACTGTTCCACCTGATGAACCTGCTGGATCAGGCCGAGGCGGAGGGACGCGTCGCCGGGCATGTCATCGTCGTCCCGCTTGCCAATCCCATCGGCTTGTCCGAATGGCTGCTGCACAAACCCGTCGGGCGGCGCGACCTTGAAGGCGCAAACAACTTCAACCGCGGCTATCCCGATCTGGCGGCGCTTGCAGGTGATGCGCTGGAAGGGAAGCTGGGACCCGACCCTGCGGCGAATGCTCGGATCATCCGGGCGGCCTTTGCGCAAGCCCTGGCCGAGGCCAAGATCGAGACCGAGGTGGATGAGCTTCGCATCCGGCTTATGGAGGTCTCGCATGACGCCGACATCGTGCTGGATCTCCACTGCGACCATCGGGCGGTGATGCACTTCTATGCCTCGACGGCACGCCCCGACATCACTGACCTTCTCGGCCGCTGCACCGGATCGACCCTTGCATTGATCGAGGATGTCTCGGGCGGCAACGCCTTCGACGAGGCGCATACCGCCCCTTGGAGAGCGCTGCGCGACCGCTACGGCGATGCGGTGCCGCAACCTTGCTTCTCGACCACGCTGGAATATCGCGGGCAGCTGGACGTTGACGACACGACTGCCGCGCAGGATGCCGAAGGCCTGATGGCCTTCCTTGCAGCCGTCGGCGCGCTGACGGACGGCCCTGCTCCGGCGCATGGTCCGGCGGAAGAACTGCCGCTCGCCGGGGCCGTAGAATACATGGCCCCCATTGGCGGAATTGTCAGCTGGGTGACGCAACCCGGCGACCGCGTGACCGAAGGCCAGGTGCTGGGCCACGTCACCGACGCGGCGTCCCGGCAGCGGGTGGAGATCACCGCTCCAACGACGGGGCTTCTCTTTCGGCAAGAGCTTTGGACCAGCTGCTTGAAAGGGCAAGGCCTCTGCCATGTGGCGGGCAAGGAAATCCGGCGGCAGGGCAACCTGCTGTCCAACTGAACCAACCAGAACAGGGAGTGACGCGAGATGATCGGTAAGGCAGGAAGGATGTCGCGCTGGCTGGCCGGTGCGACCATGGCGCTGGCTTTGGCTGTGACCCCGGCACTGGCAGACGGAGTGCTGGATCGGGGGATCGGCAGCGAATGGTCCTCGCTTGACCCGCAGGTGAATTTCGATGCCGCCGCGGGCTGGATCATGATGGATGCCTACGAAGGCCTGGTGACCTACGGCCTGGGTGGCGGTGTGCAACCGGGCGCTGCCGAAAGCTGGACCGCCAGCGAGGACGGCAAGACCTATACCTTCACGCTGCGCGAGGGGCTGAAGTGGTCGAACGGCGACCCGATCAAGGCACAGGAATTCGTCGACTCTGTCCTGCGCACGTTGAACCCGGATACGGTCAGCGAGAAGGGCTATTACTTCTACTCGGTGGTGAAGATCAAAGGCGCCGAAGCGATCGCGAATGGCGAGACCAAGGATGCCAGCGGGCTTGGCGTGACTGCCCCGGACGACCGGACGGTGGTGATCGAACTTGAGACGCCCGCACCCCATATCCTGAACATCATGGGCGCCTTCCAGATCCCGCCCCTGCACGGTCCATCCTACGCGGCAAACGGCGCGGCGGGCTTCGTGGACCCGGCCAAGGTGGTGTCAAACGGCGCCTACGTCTTTGCCGAAGTCGTCCCGCAAAGCCATGTGCTCTTGAAAAAGAACCCGAACTACTGGGATGCGGCGAACGTGGCCATCGAGACGGTAAAGTATCACGTCACCGAGGACGTCTCGACCGAGTTCAAGCGGTTCCAGGCCGGCGAGATCGACATCACCTATGACATCCCGGTCAACCAGATCGAAGAGGTGAAGGCCTCGATGCCGGATCAGGTCTTCATCACGCCCTCGACCGAAACGACCTACTACAGCTTCAACCTGACCAAGCCGGAACTGCAGGACATCAACGTCCGCACCGCGCTGTCGATGGCGATCAACCGCGAGCTTCTGCAGGAAAAGATCGTGAAGGGTGGCGCGATCCCGGCCTATTCCTATGCGGGCGGCTTCGATCCGGCCTACGAGGGGCCGATGATGCCCGGGTTCGAGCTGAGCCAGGAAGAGCGCGAGACCAAGGCGAAAGAACTGATGGCCGCCGCCGGATACGGGCCGGACAACCCGTTGAAGCTGACCATCGTGACGACCGTCGCCGAAGACCGCGTGCGCCTGGCGCAGGGCGTGTCCCTGATGTGGAAGCAAGTGCTGGGTGTCGAGGCGACAGTCGAACCGATGGAGCGCAAGGCCTGGCTTGATGCCTTCTACGCGGGCACCTGGGACGTCTTCGCCGACAACCTCGTGGGCGACTTCGCCGGGGCCGAGACCTTCCTTGCCTACATGCGCCCCAGTGCTGAACCCGGCTACAACTGGGTGAAGCCAGAATATGACGCGCAGATGGATGTGGCGGCGACGATGCCGGATGCCGCCAGCCGGAATGCCGAACTCGCAAAGGCCGAGAAGATCCTGCTGGATGACGTGATCTTTGCGCCCATCGCCAAGGAGCCCTTGCGTCGTCTGGTCAGCCCGAAGGTCGGCGGCTACACGCCCTCGGTCACCGACTACATCAACAGCCAGTTCCTGACGCTCGCACCCTGACATGCTGCGGTTCGTCGGGCGCAGGCTCTGGTACGGAGCATGGACACTGGCCGCATTGGTCACGCTGACCTTCTTCGTCATGCGCCTTGCCCCCGGCGGGCCGTTTTCCCGCAACCGCAAGATCAGCCCCGAAGTGCAGGCCAACATCGAGGCGGCCTTCCATCTGGATGAACCGCTCTGGCAGCAGTTCGCCCGCTTTGTCTGGGGCGTGTTGCGGCTGGACCTCGGGCCGTCCACCCGGCACCGCGACTACTCGGTGAACGACCTCATCGCCAGCGGTCTGCCCTATTCGCTGACCATCGGCTTCTGGGCCATCGTCGTCGCCTCGCTGGTCGGCGTAGCCCTTGGCATAGCCGGGGCGCTGCGGCGAAACGGCATGACCGACTACGTGGCGGGCACGGTGGGGGTTGTGGGCATCGCCATCCCGATTTTCGTGATCGGCCCGGTGATGCAGGTGATTTTCGGTCTGAGGCTGGGATGGCTGCCCATCGGCGGCTGGGATGGAACCTGGCGGTCGCTGGTCCTGCCGGTGGTCGTCCTCGCCCTGCCCAACATCGCCTACATCAGCCGCCTGACACGCGCGTCGATGATCGAGACGTTGCGCGAAAACTACGTCCGCACCGCGCGCGCCAAGGGCATCGGCTGGCGTCGCACCCTCTGGCGCCATACCTTGACCGGAGCACTTCTCCCGGTCATCGCCTACCTGGGCCCCGCCACCGCCGCGATCATCACCGGGTCGATCCTGATCGAGACGATCTTCGCCGTCCCCGGCATCGGCCGGCACTTCGTGGACGCTGCCCTGAACCGCGACTATCCCTTGGTGATGGGCATTACCCTCCTCTACGGCGGGATGCTCATCCTCTTCAACATCGCCACCGACGTCGTCCGCGCAATCCTTGACCCGAGGATCCGGAATGAGCGTTGATCTCGCCCCTGCCCGCAGTGCGTCCACGTTCCAGCTGCAACTGCGGCGCTTCCGGCAGAACCGGCTGGCGATGGTCTCGGTCGTGGTGCTGGCGCTGATCGTCGCGCTTTGCTTCCTTGGCCCCTACGCCTTCCCCTTCACGGGAGAGGACGCAGATTTCGACTTCATCTCGGCCCCGGCCGAGCTCACTTGGCCCCATCTTTTCGGCACCGACGACTTCGGGCGCGACCTTCTGGTCCGGGTGCTGGAAGGCGGGCAGGTCTCCCTCACCATCGGCTTTCTCGGTGCGCTGGTCGCGGGCGTGATCGGCGTCCTGTACGGGGCCATCGCGGGCTATGTGGGCGGTCGCACCGACGGGGTTATGATGCGGCTGGTCGAGATCCTCTACGGCTTTCCTTACGTGATCCTCGTCATCCTCCTCAGCATCCTCTTGGGCGGCGGCACCCTGGCCCTGTTCGCCGCCATCGTCTTCACCCTCTGGCTGACCCCCGCCGTAATCGTCCGCGCGCAAGCCCAGTCGCTGGCCCAGCGCGAGTTCGTGCAGGCCGCCCGCGCCGGGGGCATGACCGGCCCGGCCATCGTCCTGCAGCATATCGTGCCGAACTGCATGTCCACCGTCCTCGTCTACGGCTCGCTCCTCGTGCCCGAGGTGATCCTGTCCGAGTCGTTTCTCTCCTTCCTCGGCATCGGCATCAAGGAACCGCAGGCAAGCTGGGGGAACCTGATCCAGGCCGGTACGTCGGCAATGGATACCGACCTGCGGCTTCTCCTGCTGCCGGGTGGCCTTCTGGCCGTGGTCCTCCTCTGCCTCAACTTCATCGCCGATGGCTTGCGTGACGCCTTTGATCCCAATGACCGATAGCCTTCTGTCCATACGGGACCTCACCGTCCGCTTCCGCCTGCCGCAGGGCGAAACGACGGCGGTGGACAGAGTGTCGCTGGACCTCGCCCCCGGCGAAGTCATGGGCATTGTCGGAGAAAGCGGTTCGGGCAAAAGCCAAATCCTTTATGCGATGATGGGCCTTCTGGCCGCGAACGGTCGGGCCGAAGGTCAGGTGCTGTTCCAGGGCCAGGACCTTCTGACGCTGCCCCCCCGCGACCTCGACCGGGTGCGCGGCGACGCTCTGTCGATGATCTTCCAGGACCCGATGACCAGCCTAAACCCCTACATGCGCGTGGGCGACCAGCTGGCCGAGGGACTGATCGTCCACAAGGGCCTTTCCAAGGCGCAAGCAGGGGCAGAGGCGGTGCGGATGCTCGACCGCGTCCGCATCCCCGACGCCGCCGCCCGCGCCCGCCGCTACCCGCACGAATTCTCCGGCGGCATGCGCCAGCGCGTGATGATCGCGATGGCGCTCTTGGCCAAACCGAAACTCCTCCTCGCCGATGAACCGACCACAGCCCTTGACGTCACCATCCAGGCGCAGGTTCTCGACCTGATGGCCGAACTGGGGCGCGAGACGGGTACGGCGATCATCCTCGTCACCCACGACCTCGGCGTCGTGGCGCGGCTTTGCGACCGGGTGGTGGTCCTGTACGGTGGCCGCGTGATGGAGGAAGCCCGCGCCGAGACCCTCTACGACGCCCCTGTTCATCCCTACACCCGCGGGCTTCTGGCCGCGATGCCCCGGCTGGAAACCGCGCTGACCCCGCGGCTTGGCACCATCCCCGGCACGCCCCGGTCGGGCGGCACCGTCAGCGGTTGCCCCTTTGTCGACCGCTGCGAGGTCCGCCTGCCCCACTGCGCCACCGAACGCCCCGCCTTGCGCGACCTGTCCCCCTTCCACCGCGCCGCCTGCCATCTGACAGGTGCGCAATGACCCTGCTGGAGGTCCGCAATCTTGACGTTGGCTACAAAGTCCCGGGCGGCAGCCTCCTCTCCGGCCCGCGCGTGCTACCCATTGTCCATGACGTCTCCTTCACGCTGGAGCCAGGGCGCACCCTCGGCGTCGTCGGCGAATCCGGCTGCGGCAAGTCCACCCTCGGCCGCGCGCTTCTGCGGTTGATCGAACCCACGGCGGGACAGGTCCTTTGGCAGGGTCAGGACATGGCGACGATCCCGAACCTGCGGCAACGCCGGTCCGAGATGCAGATCATCTTCCAGGACCCGGTCGCCGCCCTTGATCCCTGCATGACCCTCGCCCGCATCGTCAGCCGCCCGCTCGCGACCTTCGAGCCCGGCCTCTCTCGCCGCGAAGCCCGCGAAAGGGCGGTGGAGGCCCTGCGCCTTGTCGGCCTCTCCGCCGATTTCGCCGACCGCTACCCGCATGAGCTGTCCGGTGGCCAGGCGCAGCGCGTCGGCATCGCCCGCGCGCTGGTCGGCAAGCCAAAGCTCATCATCTGCGACGAACCCGTTTCGGCCTTGGACGTGTCGATTCAGGCGCAGGTCATCAACCTTCTGATGGACCTGCAGGAAAAGATGGGCCTCGCCCTTGTCTTCATCTCGCACAACCTCGCCGTCGTGCGCCACATCAGCCACGACCTCATGGTGATGTGCCTTGGCCGCGTCGTCGAGCACGCCCCGCGCAGTCCCTTCTACGCCCGACCGCTGCACCCCTATTCGCAGGCCCTGATGCAGGCCGTCCCCGAACCCGATCCGCGCCGGGAAAAGGGCCGCATCGGCACGGCTCTACCCGGAGAGCTGCCCTCGGTCCTCAACCCGCCCCCCGGCTGCGTCTTCGCCAGCCGCTGCCCCAAGGCCGCGGACCTGTGCCGCTCTACCAGACCCGAGTTGCGGGAGGTCGCCCCCGGCCGCCTCGCCGCCTGCCATTTCACGGATGCCCCATGACCGACCTTGCCAGCCTCTGGGCCGCTGTCCCGCAGCTCTCCAACATCCACGCCAGCGCCGACGGCAAATGGGCCTTCTGGTGCATGTCCGGCGTGTCCGAGACGGAAAACGTCTGGTGCGCACCGCTCGATGGCTCCGCCCCGCCCCGGATGCTGACCAACGGCCAGGACCACTACCTGATCCGCGACGTCGCCCCCGACGGTAGTCGCCTTGTCCTTGCCCAGTCGCTGAACGCGAACGAGCATGACCACCTTCTGCTCCTCGACCGCGAAACCGGCGCGCTGACCCAGATCACGCCCACGCAAGACACCCACTACGTCTACGGCGGCGCCTTGTCGAAAGACGGCGCGGCAATTTTCTTTCTCGCCGACTACGACTATGGCCTGAACGAAGTGACCCAAGGCGCCTGGCTCTGGCGGCAGGACCTGGCAACCGGCAAGCGCACCTGCCTGGCCCAAGCCGACAGCCCCCCGCACTTCTACATCGGCCCCCAGCTTTCGCCAGACGGCACCCGCCTTCTCTGGCACCGCAGCGACCGTGCGCCGGGGGGGTATCAGCTGTGGCTGGTGCCCGTGACGGGGGGAGAGGCGATCAAGGTCCTGGACCTCGGGCCGACCAACAACGTTCTCGCCGCCTGGCTGGACGACGACCGTATCGGATTTGCCTGTGACCACGACCAGCGCGACAAGCTGGGCATCCTGACTCTGTCCAGCGGCGCAATCGACTGGCGGGCGGGCGAACCAGACCTGTTCCCCCATTCCGTGCTGGCAGGCACTGGCGACGACTTCCTCTGCATCCACCACGTCGAAAGCCACACCCGCGCCGCCCTTGTCGGACCCAAGGGCATCCGCCGCCTCCCGAACTCATCAGGCCGCCGCAGCCTCCTGACCCATGCCGCGCTCCCCAATGGCGGCTGGCTGGCCGAGGCTTACGACGCCGACGCCCCGCATGACCTCGTCACCATCGCCGCCGACGGCACCTGCCAGACGATCTTCCGCGCCGACCCGGAGCCCCGACGCCACCACGCCGCCCCACAGGACTTCCGCTGGACTGCCCCGGATGGCCGCCCGATGCAAGGCTGGCTTTACCGTCCCGATGGCCCGCCCAAAGGCCTGATCGGATACGTCCACGGCGGGCCGACTTGGCATTCCGAGGATTGGGTGAACCCGAAGATCCAGTTCTGGGTCGCCTCTGGCTACGCCGTCCTCGACCCGAACTACCGGGGCTCGACCGGCTTTGGCTATGCCCACCGCGAGGCCGTCAAGGAAGACGGCTGGGGCGGGCGCGAACAGGCCGACATCCGCAGCGGTCTGGAGGAGGCGCTGGCTGCAGGCATCCACGGCCCGGTTGCCGTCGCAGGCAATTCCTACGGCGGCTTCTCCAGCTGGTACGCGATCACCCGCCATGCAGACCTTGTCACCGCCGCGATCCCGATGTGCGGGATGTATCGGCTGGACATCGACTACCACGCGACCGAGATGCCGCATGGGCGGGCCTACAGCGAAGAGATGATGGGCGGCACCCCCGAAGAGTTCCCCGAGAAATACGCCAACGCCTCGCCCGGCCGCTTCATCGACCAGATCCGGGGCCACGTCATGATCGTCCACGGGCTGGCCGACTCCAACGTCGGACGGGAGAACACCCATGCGGCGGTCCGGGACCTCACCGCAGCGAGAATCCCGCATGAAGTCCTGCTTTTCGAGAACGAGGGGCATGGCGTGTTCCGGCGCAAAAACGTATCGAGCTACCTGCGAAAAAGTGTGGAGTTCCTGGAAGGGGCATTTCGGAACGGGCTGCGAAAGAGTGGCTGAGGGATTAGCATCGCAAGAAGCCGCTCTTTGGCTGTCACCGACACGCATCCGTACCAACAACTTTCTTGCGAGACCTGTCGCCGGAGGCTCCCCCGATCGCGTGGTCCAGTACGTTACCACCATCCTTTGCCTTCGAACCAAAGCGCGCGCTTGGACCAAAACGGTCGGAACGCGGACATGTGCCTCCTCCACGCACAACGGCATCTACCCTTGTCGGCCAGTGAACGGGTCCACCTTTCGGCTTCAGATTTCTTGATCCCCTTACGCATTCCTTACGCCGCACAACGAAATCCCGCATAGCGCCTTTACGCGATCCCGGTGGATTCTCTGGCTCGCATTACCGGAGATTTCACATGCTCGATCTTCTCTATCTCGCCCTCGGCCTCGCCGGGTTCGCTGCCTTTGCCCTCGGTGTGCGCGCCGTCGAGCGGATGTGAGGGCCGCCATGTTCGACCTGATCCTCGGCCTTGCCGTTGCGGCGGGCCTTTTCGTCTATCTTGGCGTGGCTCTGCTGCGCCCTGATCGGTTCTGATGGGGCGTATGACATGACCTTGGCTGCATATGCACTCTACTTCGTGGTCCTCGTCGGCCTGGCCTGGGCCCTCGCCGACTGGATGGCACGCGTCTACAGTGGCACGCTGCCGCTCCCCCTGCTGCGCGTAGAGGGTGCCCTGCTGCGCGCCTGCGGGGCTGCGCCCGACCGGGGCATGGGCTGGTCGGCCTACGCGCTTTCGGTGCTGGCCTTCAACCTGGTGGGCTTCCTTCTGCTTTTCACGATCCTGCGGTTGCAGGGATTGCTGCCCCTGAATCCCGACGGCATCGCTTCGGTGTCCCCTGACCTTGCGTTCAATACCGCTGTCAGCTTCGTCACCAACACCAACTGGCAGGCCTATTCGGGCGAGGCGCAGCTGAGCTACCTGAGCCAGATGGCGGGCCTCACGGTGCAGAACTTCGTCAGTGCCGCGACGGGCATGGCGGTGGCAGTGGCGGTCATCCGGGGCTTCGCTGCGCCGAAAGGCTCGACCCTCGGCAATTTCTGGGTCGACATGACACGTTCGACCTTGTGGATCCTGTTGCCCCTGTCGATCCTGCTGGCCCTTTTCCTTGCCGCGCAGGGCGTGCCCCAGACGCTGCAGGGCGCGGTCACCGCGACGGGAGTGGAGGGGCAGGAACAGATCATCGCCCGTGGCCCGTCCGCCGCGCAGATCGCGATCAAGCAGCTTGGCACCAACGGCGGGGGCTTCTTCGGGGTAAACTCGGCGCATCCGTTCGAGAACCCGACCATCACGTCGAACCTCGCGCAGAGCCTGTCGATCCTGCTGATCCCGGTAGCCTTCTGCTTTCTCTTCGGCCGGATGGTCGGCGACCGGCGGCAGGGCTGGGCGATCTTTGCCGCGATGGCGGTGATGTTCGTCGCGGGCCTTGCGGTGATTCATGTCTACGAGGTGGCAGGAAACCCGTCGCTGGGCCTGGGGGCCAACATGGAAGGCAAGGAGCAGCGCTTTGGCGCGATGCTGTCCTCGATCTGGGCGGCCTCGACCACCGCGGCGTCGAACGGTTCGGTCAACGCGATGCACGACTCGTTCATGCCGCTGTCGGGGCTGGTGATGCTGGTCTTCATGCAGATCGGCGAAGTGATCTTCGGCGGTGTCGGCGCAGGGCTCTACGGGATGCTCCTCTACGTCGTCCTTGCCGTGTTCCTGGCCGGGCTGATGGTGGGGCGCACGCCCGAATACCTCGGTCGCAAGATCGAGGGGCGCGAGGTGACGCTCGCTGTCCTCGCCTTCCTGTCGATGCCGCTGGGTATCCTGGTGGGCGGGGCCTTCGCCAGCACCGTTCCGGCCGCTCTGGCCTCGGTTCAGGATGCAGGTCCGCACGGGCTGTCCGAGATCCTTTACGCCTACTCCTCGGCCACCGGGAACAACGGCTCGGCCTTCGGCGGCTGGGGCGCGGCGAACATCTGGCAGACGACCGCGCTCGGCATCATCATGCTGCTGGGGCGCTACGCGATCATCGTGCCTTTGCTGGCCATCGCCGGGTCGATGGCGAAGAAGCCCCAGGCCCCGGCCACGAGCGGCACCTTCCCGACGCATGGTCCCCTGTTCGTCACGCTCCTAATCCTGACCGTGGTCATTCTTGGCGCGCTGACCTTCTTTCCCGTCCTTGCCCTTGGCCCCATCGCGGAAGAGACCGCGCGGCTGGCTGGGCAAAGCTTCTGAGGCAACCATGTCCAAACAAGCGAAAACCGCTGACCTGAGCGGCCTTTACCCAGCCGCGATCCGCGAAAGCGTCTTCAAACTCGATCCCCGGGTCCTGTGGCGAAACCCCGTGATGTTCGTCACGGCGGTTGTGGCCGCGATGACCACGATCCTCGGGCTGCGCGACCTCTTGGCCGGGGCCGATGGGGCGGGGACAAGCCTGCACATCTCGGCCTGGCTGTGGCTGTGCGTCCTGTTCGCCAACTTCGCCGAGGCCTTGGCCGAAGGACGCGGCAAGGCGCGGGCCGATACGTTGCGGGCGACCAAATCCGAAACCCGCGTGCGGGTGCTGGATGCCCCGGACGATGATCCCGCGAACGGGGTCGACACGCCGTCCACCGCGCTCAGGCCCGGCCAGTTCGTCCATGTCGCCGCCGGAGAGATCATCCCGACCGACGGCGAGGCGGTGCGTGGCGTGGCATCCGTCAACGAAAGCGCGATCACTGGCGAAAGCGCGCCTGTGATCCGCGAGGCGGGTGGCGACCGGTCGGGCGTCACCGGCGGGACGACCATCGTCTCGGACTGGCTGGTGATCCGGGTGACCGCCGAGCCGGGGAAAAGCTTCCTTGACCGGATGATTGCCCTTGTCGAAGGGGCCGAGCGGCAGAAGACCCCGAACGAGATCGCGCTGAACATCCTTCTCGTCGGGCTGACACTGATCTTCCTGTTCGTCGTGGTCACCCTGCCGGCTTTTGCCAGCTACTCGGGCGCGGCGATCCCGGTGATCGTGCTGGGGGCGTTGTTCGTGACGCTGATCCCCACGACGATCGGCGGGCTCCTGTCCGCCATCGGGATCGCGGGCATGGACCGCCTGGTGAAGGCCAACGTCATCGCCAAGTCCGGCCGCGCGGTCGAGGCGGCGGGGGATGTGGACACGCTTCTCCTCGACAAGACCGGGACGATCACCTTCGGCAACCGGATGGCCGATGCGCTGATCCCGGCACCGGGGGTGGACCTGCGGCGGCTGGCCGAGGCGGCAGTTCTGGCCTCGCTGGCCGATGAGACGCCCGAAGGCAAATCCATCGTGGACAAGGCGCGCGAAATCCTTGGGGCGGTGCCCGCGATGCCGAAGGGGGCAGAACCCGTGGCCTTCACGGCGCAGACGCGTCTGTCGGGCCTTGATGTCGATGGCAGGTCTTACCGCAAGGGGGCCATCGACGCGGTGATCCGGCTGACGGGCCAAACCCCGCCTGGCGCGCTGGCCTCGCAGGTTGACGCCATTGCGCGGTCAGGGGGCACGCCTCTCCTCGTGGCCGAGGGGACGGAAATCCTGGGTGCCGTCCACCTCAAGGACATCGTCAAACCCGGCGTGCGAGACCGCTTTGCCGAGTTGCGGGCCATGGGCATCAGGACCGTGATGATTACCGGCGACAACCCCCTGACTGCCGCCGCCATCGCCGCCGAGGCCGGGGTGGACGATTTCCTGGCCGAGGCCACACCCGAGATGAAGCTGGACCTCATCCGCCGCGAACAGGCGGGTGGGCGGCTGGTCGCCATGTGCGGCGACGGATCGAACGACGCGCCTGCTTTGGCGCAGGCCGACGTGGGGGTGGCAATGAACGCGGGCACCCCGGCCGCAAAGGAAGCCGCGAACCTGATCGACCTAGACAGCGACCCGACCAAGCTGATCGAGGTGGTGCTGGTGGGCAAGCAGCTGCTCATCAGCCGTGGGGCACTGACGACGTTCTCCATCGCCAACGACGTCGCGAAATACTTCGCCATCCTCCCCGCGATCTTCGTTGCCGCCTATCCGGGGCAGGGTGTCCTGAACATCATGGACCTTGCCTCGCCCACCTCGGCGATCCTGTCCGCCGTGATCTTCAACGCTCTGATTCTGGTGGCGCTGGTGCCCTTGGCGCTGCGTGGGGTGCAGTACAGACCCTCCACCGCGGCGGCACTTCTGCGTCGGAACCTGCTGATCTACGGCCTCGGCGGCCTGATCGTGCCCTTCATGGGCATCAAGGCCATCGACCTGGCCCTTGTCGCGCTGAACCTTGCCTGAGGAGACCTGACATGCTGTCACAGCTTCGCCCCGCCATCTCTCTGACCGTGCTCTTCACGTTGCTGACGGGCCTGGCCTATCCCCTGGCCATGACCGGCCTTGCCCAGACCCTGTTCCCCGCCGCCGCGAACGGCAGCCTTATCGAACGGGAGGGCACCGTCATCGGCTCTTCCCTCATCGCCCAGCCCTTCGCGGGACCGGGCCACCTGCACCCCCGCCCGTCGGCGAGCGGCTGGAACGCGGCGGGGACCGGCGCGTCGAACCTTGGGCCAACTTCTGCGGCCTTGATCGCGGCGGTTGCGGAACGCCGCGCCGCGTGGGAGGCGCTGAACGGCGCCCCTGCACCCATTGACGCCGTCACGGCTTCTGGCTCTGGCCTCGACCCCGACATCAGCCCCGAAACCGCCCTTGCGCAGGCCGACCGGATCGCCGCCGCACGCGGGGCCGACCCGACGGCGGTGCGGGCCCTGATCGAGGCGTCTGTCCAGGGCCGCACCTTCGGCCTTTACGGCGAACCGCGCGTCAACGTCCTTCTCACCAACATCGCCCTTGACGACGCCTTCCCGATGCCCCCCGCTGGCAACTGATGAGCGAAGAGACCGACATCCGCCCCTCGCCCGAGGCCCTTCTCGCCCATGCAGCGCGCGAAGGTCGGGGGCGGCTGAAGGTCTTCCTCGGCGCGGCCCCCGGCGTCGGCAAGACCTGGGCCATGCTCGACGACGCCCACCGCGAGGCCGCGAAGGGCCGCGACGTGGTGGCCGCGCTGATCGAGACGCATGGCCGGGCCGAGACCCAGGCCAAGCTGTCAGGCCTGACGCAACTGCCGCGCAAGCCCGTGCTCTATCAGGGCCGGGTGCTGACCGAGATGGACCTCGACGCGCTTCTGGCGCGCAAGCCGGACCTCGCGCTGATCGACGAACTGGCGCATACCAACGCCGAAGGCAGCCGCCACGACAAACGCTGGCAGGACGTCGAAGAGGTTCTGGCCGCCGGGATCGACGTCTACACCACACTGAACATCCAGCACATCGAGACGCTGAACGAAACCGTGGCCCGAATCACCGGCGTCCGGGTTCGCGAAACCGTTCCCGACGATGCGCTGCAACTGGCCGACGAGATCGAGTTGATCGACCTGCCGCCGGACGAGCTGGTCGACCGGCTGAAGCAAGGCAAGGTCTATCCCGCCGATCAGGCCTCACGCGCGCTGTCGTCGTTCTTCGTCAAGGGCAACCTTACCGCCCTGCGCGAACTTGCCATGCGCACCGCCGCCGACCGGGTCGATGCGCAGCTGCGCGAGCACATGGCGGCAAACGCGATCTCCGGCCCCTGGCCGACGCAAGAGCGGATCCTTGTCTGCCTGAACGAAAGTCCTGCGGCGCGCGAGGCGATCCGGGTTGCCAAGCGCAGCGCCGACCGGGCGCGGGCCGACTGGATTGCGCTGAACGTGGTGCAGGCCCGGGCAGAAACGCTGCCGGAAGCCGACAAGGACCGCCTGGCGGGCAGCCTGCGCCTGGCCGAACGCCTTGGCGCGGAACTCGCCACGCTTGAGGCCGAGCACGACGTGGCCGAAGCGATCCTCGACTACGCCAAGACCCGAAACGTGCGCCGCATCGTCATCGGCCGTCCCCGCCCACGACCCTTCTGGCTGCGCCTCGGCGGCGAGGACGTGGCGGCGGACCTCCTGCGCCGTTCGGGCCCGTTCGAGGTCACGCTTGCCTCGGAACCTGAAGACCGGACGAAACCCCTGGGCCTGCGCCTGCCTCTCCTGGGGGCCGAGCCCAGGGGCTGGATCGAGGCGGTCCTCGCCGTCGCCGTCGCCTCGGCCTGTTCCTTCGCCGCCGACCAGCTTTTCCCGATTGCCAGTCTCAGCGTCATCTACATGACGGCGGTCGTCTTCGTCGCCAGCCGCCGGGGCCTTGGCCCGGCCCTTGCCAGCGCCGTGCTGGGGTTTCTGGCTTACAACTTCCTGTTCACCGAGCCGCGCTTTACCTTCCAGGTCTCACGACAGGGCGAAATCCTGACGCTTGGTCTCTTCCTCGTGGCCTCGCTGATCACCGGCAACCTGGCCGCGCGGCTTCGCGCCCGGATTGAAGCGCAGGCCGCAATCTCGGACCGCACGAACAAGCTTTACGACTTCAGCCGCCGTGTCGCCGCCTCGGCCACCGCGGACGACGTGGTCTGGGCCTCGGTCAGCCATGTCGCGACAATCCTGCGCTGCGAGGTGGTGCTTCTGATGCCGCGCGGGGCAGAGCTGCAAGTTGTCGGGGGCTTCCCGCCCGAAGACCGGCTTGAGGTCCGCGACCAATCCGCGGCCCAGTTCACCTGGGAAAAGGGCGAACCCGCCGGTCGTGGGTCGGACACCCTGCCCACCGCGCGCTGGTTCTTCCTGCCGCTCATCGCCGGCGACCGGCGGCTCGGGGTCCTGGGCATCGCCTATGAGGACGACCGCCAGCTTGCCCGGACCGACCGGCGGCTTCTGGACGCGCTGATCGACCAGATCGCCCTGGCGCTCGAACGCCTGCGACTGACCGAGGACCTCGCCGCCACCCAGCTTGCCACGGAAACGGAACGCTTGCGCACGGCGCTTCTGAACAGTGTCAGCCACGACCTGCGCACGCCGCTCGTCACCATCATCGGCGCGGCCGGGCACCTGGCCGACAGCGACCTGCCCGCCAAGTCCCGCCGCGACCTTGCCGACAACATCCGCGAAGAAGGCGAGCGGCTGGACCGCTATGTCCAGAACCTTCTGGACATGACCCGCCTTGGCCACGGCGCCCTGAAGCCCCGCCTGACACCGCAGGACGTGGCCGAGATCGTCGGTGGCGCGCGCGCTCGGATGAAGGGTGTGTTGCGCGGGCACGACGTTCAGGTGGACCTTGCCCCGAACCTGCCGCTGATCCTGGCCGACGGCGTGCTTCTGGAGCAGGTTCTGGTGAACATGCTCGACAATGCCGCCAAATATTCTCCCGAAGGCTCGCCGATCCGCATCGGTGTCACCCAGACGGGTTCGCGGGTGGAGATCTGGGTAGCGGACCGCGGACCCGGCATCCCACCGGCGGACCGGTCGCGGATCTTCGACATGTTCTACCGCGTGGCCATTGGCGACCGGCAGCGCGCGGGCACTGGCCTCGGTCTTGCGATCTGCAAGGGCCTGGTCGAAGCGATGGGTGGCACGATCCGCGCCGAAGCGGGCAGCCCTGACGGCCTTGGCACGCGCATGGTCGTTGCCCTTCCCCTGAACAATCCCGAGGGTCCCGCATGACCGACGCGCGCATTCTGGTCATAGACGACGAAGCCCCGATCCGGCGCTTTCTGCGGGTGGCGCTGGAAGCGGACGGTTACGGCGTGATCGAGGCGGCAACCGCGCGCGCAGGTCTGGCCTCCGCCGCCCGCGAAGCCCCGGCATTGGTCGTGCTCGACCTCGGCCTGCCCGATGCCGATGGCCTGTCCGTCCTGCGCGACCTGCGCGGCTGGAGCCAGATTCCCGTCCTGATCCTGTCGGTCCGGGTCGACGAAGCCGGCAAGGTCGAGGCGCTGGACGCAGGCGCGCAGGATTATGTGGTCAAGCCCTTTGGCGTGAAGGAATTTCTGGCCCGCGTGCGCAGTCTTCTGCGCGACCGCGTATCCGAAATCCAGCCCTCGGTCCTGACCATCGGTCCGCTCCGGATCGACGCTGCCGACCATTCCGCCACTCTGGACAGCCATCCCCTCCACCTCACGCGTCGGGAGTTCGACCTGCTCTGGATGCTCGCGAGCCATCGCGGGCGCCTTGTCACCCAGGAGATGATCCTGAAGGCGATCTGGGGAACGGCCCATGCGGGCGACAGCCAGTATCTGCGGGTCTACATTCGTCAACTGCGGCAGAAACTGCGCGACGACGCCACGAACCCGCGCTTCATCATGACCGAACCGGGAATCGGATACAGGTTCCTCGAAGGCTCCTGACCGTTGACGCGACCCTGGCCGCATGGCTCGTTTTGCACAATCTTGTGGCGTCAGACTGGGTGTCTTGACCTCGCACTCGTCCCACAGCATTGAACTTCCGCATCATCGTCCCCGATCCCCACACACTCCACGAAACCGGGCGGCAGCCAAGGACCCCCTTTCCCCCGCCATCAGCCCCGTGCAAATTGCCCCCATGGCCGAGCCGAAAGACCAGTTGCCCGAACCCGACCGTCTGGAGGGTGCACCCCATCCGCGCGAGACGCGGGTGCTTTTCGGCCATGCCGCCGCCGAGGCCGAGCTTCTGCGCGCCCACCAGTCCGGCCGGATGCACCATGCCTGGATGCTGACCGGGCCAAAGGGCGTGGGCAAGGCGACGCTCGCCTGGCGCATGGCCCGGTTCCTGCTTGCCACCCCACCCGATGACGGCGGGATGTTCGCGGCCCCCCCGCCGGACAGTCTGGACATCCCCGACAGCCACCCGGTCGCCCGCCGCCTGCTGCAAGGCGCCGAGCCGAGGCATTTCCTTTTGCGCCGCGGCCCGAACGAGAAGGAAACCGCCCTGTCGCAGGTGATCTCGGTCGATGACGTTCGAAAGATGAAAAGCTTTTTCGCCTTGTCCGCCACCGACGGGGGTCATCGGACCGCGATCATCGACAGCCTTGACGAAATGGGACCGGCCGCCGCCAACGCGCTGTTGAAGCTCTTGGAGGAACCCCCTGCAAACGTGACGTTTTTCCTGATCGCGCATCAGCCCGCGCGCCTTCTGCCAACGATCCGCTCACGCTGCCGCGAGCTTCGCCTGCACCCGCTGGGGCCGCAGGACCTTGCCGACGCACTCACCCAGGCCGGCGGCGACATCGCGCCCGAGGACCGCAGCGCGCTGGCCGAACTCTCGGGCGGGTCGGTGGGCGAGGCGTTCCGGATGACGAACCTGGACGGGCTGAAACTTTACGCCGCCCTGATCCGCCTGTTCGCCACCCTGCCCCGCCTGGACCGGCCGCAGGCCCTGGCCCTGTCCGACATGGCCGGGGCACGGGGGGCTGCCGAAACCTTCGACCTCCTGGTGACGCTGATCGACCTCGTCCTTGCCCGGCTGGCCCGGC
Organism: Rhodobacter sp. SY28-1; assembly: GCF_005222785.1. GTDB lineage: Bacteria > Pseudomonadota > Alphaproteobacteria > Rhodobacterales > Rhodobacteraceae > Tabrizicola. Next base: position 904,572 of record NZ_STGH01000003.1, read on the forward strand.
ACGGGGTGACCGGCGTCACGCCCCCCGAGGCCGCGCCTGGCGAAGCGCAGCTTCTGCACCGCCTGTCGCCCGACCCGCTTGCCGCCCGGGGCTGGGCCGACCTTGCCCAGTCCGTGGCCGCCCGCGCCCGGCGCGGCAAGGCGGTCAATCTTGACCCTGCCGCGCTTCTGATGGATATGCTTCTGAAGCTCGACGAGACGGCGGGAAGCCTCGCCTTGAGGTAGCCGAAGATGTCTCCCACCCTGCCTGATCTGGTCGACAGCCACTGTCACCTGGACTTCCCCGACCTGATTGGCGAAACCGCCGAAATCATCGCCCGCGCCCGTGCCGCCGGGGTGAACCGGATGGTGACGATCTGCACCCGGCTCAAGAACGAACCGAAAGTCCGCACCCTGGCCGAGGCGCATCCGGAAGTGTTCTACGCCGCCGGAACCCATCCGATGAGCGCGCATGAGGAACCCCTTGCCACGGTCGAAGAGCTTGTGGCGCTGGCCAGGCATCCGAAATTCGTCGGGATCGGCGAAACCGGGCTCGACTATCACTACACGGCCGACTCGAAATCCATCCAGCAGACCTCGCTCCGCCTTCATATCGAGGCCGCACAGGAAACCGGCCTGCCGCTCATCATCCATTCCCGCGACGCCGACGCGGACATGGAGGCGATCCTCGCCGAAGGCATCGCCCGCCGACCCTATTCCTGCGTCATGCACTGCTTCTCCTCCGGCCCCCGCCTGGCCGAGGCAGCACTCGAGATGGGCTTCACCCTCTCGATCTCCGGCATCGCCGCCTTCCCGAAGTCGCAGGACCTGCGCGACATCTTCGCCAAGGCCCCGCTCGACCGGCTGATCCTGGAAACCGACAGCCCCTACCTTGCCCCCCCGCCCTATCGCGGCAAGCGCAACGAACCGGCTTACGTCGCCTACACCGCCCGGGCACTGGCCCCGGTCTTCGGCCTGACACTCGAAGCCTTCGCCGCGCAGACCACCGCCAACTTCGACCGCCTCTTCCCCCGCGCCGCGCGCGCCGCAAAGGCCGCATGATGGCGCGGCTCACCTTCACCATACTCGGCTGCGGCTCCTCTGGCGGGGTCCCTCGTCTCGGCGGCATCTGGGGTGACTGCGACCCCACAAACCCGAAAAACCGCCGCCGCCGCTGTTCGATGCTCATCACCCGTGAGACGGCCGAGGGCGTGACCCGCGTCCTGATCGACACCTCGCCCGACATGCGCGACCAGCTTCTCGATGCAGGCGTCGGCGCGCTGGATGGCGTCGTCTACACCCACAGCCACGCCGACCACATGCACGGCATCGACGACCTGCGGCAGGTGGTCTTCAACCAGCGCCAGCGCCTTCCGGTCTGGGCCGACGGCCCGACGCAAGAGGCGCTGTTGTCCCGCTTCGGCTATGCCTTCGTCCAGCCCGAAGGCTCACCCTATCCGCCGATCCTTGACCTCCACACCATCGACGGCCCGGTTTCCGTCGCGGGGGCCGGAGGCTCGGTCACCCTGACCCCATTCCGCGCCGATCACGGCAGCATGGACGCGCTTGGCTTCCGGATCGGCCCCCTGGCTTACCTGCCCGATGCCGTCGACATCCCGGCGGAAAGCTGGCCGGTGCTTGAAGGCCTGGACTGCTGGATCGTCGACGCGCTGCGCCGCAAGCCGCACCCGACCCATGCGCACCTTGATATGACCCTCGGCTGGATCGCCCGCGCCAAGCCCGCCCGCGCGGTGATCACCAACATGCATGTCGATCTCGACTACGCGACCCTCTGCGAGGAACTTCCGCCCCACATCAGACCCGCCTTCGACGGCATGACGGTCGCCTACGACAACCAGCCGTGAGCGCCCTTCTCGACGTCATCCTTCCGGTCTTCCTTGTCATCGGCTTTGGCTATGCGATGGTCCGCGCCAACCTGATGGCCGAAACCGCCGTCGACGCCCTGATGCGGTTCGCCCAGAACTTCGCGGTGCCCTGCCTCCTGTTCCGCTCGATCGCGTTTCTCGACCTCTCGGCGGCCTACGATCCCGGCCTGATGACCAGCTTCTACGCCGGGGCCTTCGCGGGCTTTTTCGCCTGTTTCTTCGGAGCGATGTACCTGTTCCACCGTGCGATGCCCGATGCCGTCTCGATCGGCTTTGCGGGACTTTTCTCGAACTCCCTCCTTCTCGGCCTGGCGATCACCGAGCGCGCCTACGGCACTGCCGCCCTGCAGGGCAACTATGCCATTATCTCCCTGCACGCGCCGATGCTGTACGGCTTTGGCATCGCCCTGATGGAATGGGCGAGGACCCGGGGGCATGGCCTGTCGGGCGCAGCCCTCCTTCGCCAGATCGCCAAGGCGATCCTGTCGCAGTCGCTGGTGATCGGCATCCTCCTGGGCTTTGCGGTAAACCTGTCCGGAAATCCGCTGCCCGGGTTCTTCTGGTCGGCCATCGACATGATCACCCGCGCCGCGATTCCGGTCGCGCTGTTCGGCCTAGGCGGCGTCCTGGTCCGCTACCGGATCGAGGGTGACATCGGGCCGGTCCTGATGGTTACCGCGGCCTCGCTGATCCTGCATCCGGCGGTCACCTGGGTCTTGGGCACCCAGGTCTTTTCGCTCGGGACCGATGCCCTGCGCTCGGCCGTCGTCACCGCCGCGATGGCGCCCGGGGTGAACGCCTACATGTTCGCGCACATGTACGGGGTCGGGAAACGGGTGAATGCTTCCAGCGTCCTCGTCGCCACCGCCCTGTCGATCCTGACGACCTGGGGCTGGCTGCACATCCTGCCCTGACCGCTCCTCGGCGGCTTCGCCCGTCCGCGCCGATCGCCCACGACGAGAAGCCGAAGGCGAACGATGAGCCCCTCAGCGTCCGGTCACGCCCCGCAGCCGATCCGACCGCCGCCGCAACAGCTCGACCGTGACCAGCAACAGAACCGAGATCAGCACCAGGATCGTCGCCACGGCCAGAATGGCAGGCGAGATTGCCTCGCGGATGCCGTTGAACATCTGGCGCGGGATCGTCTGCTGGTCGGGACCCGCGATGAACAGGACCGCCACCACCTCGTCGAACGAGGTGACAAAGGCAAACAGCGCGCCCGAGATCACGCCGGGCAGGATCAAGGGCATGATGACCTTGAAGAAGGTCGTCCGCGGATTGGCCCCAAGGCTGTGCGCGGCCCGGATCAGCGACTGGTCAAAGCCCGTCAGCGTTGCAGTGACGGTGATGATGACGAAGGGGATGCCCAGCACGGCATGGGCCACGATGACCCCAAGGTGCGAGTTCGCAAGGCAGCCCTTTTCCGACAGGAAGACTCCGAAGACCGCACCCATCGCGCTGTCCGGCGCAATGCAGGCCTGGGCGAAGAAAAAGCTCATCCCCACCGCGATGATGATGATCGGCACGATCATCGGACTGATAAGCAGCGCCATGATAAGCCGCCGATAGGGCATTTCCGGTCGCGACAGGCCAAGTGCCGCAATCGTGCCCAGCACGGTCGCCAGGATCGTCGCCCAAAGCCCGACCCAGAACGAATTCTTCGCCGCCTGCACCCAGGTCGCCCGCTCCCACACTGCCGACCACCAGGTGCTGTCACGCACCGTTTCCGGTGCCGGGTGGCCCAGCGTCAAAAGCGTGTCGTACCAGCGCAGGGAATATCCCGTCGGGTCGAAGGACAGCATCTTCTCGGTGAAGGTGAAATAGGGCTCGGCGTTGAACGACAGCGGAACCACGATCAGGATCGGCGCGATCAGGAAAAGGAATACCAGCCCGCAGATCACCAGGTAGGTGTAGTACCAGATCCGTTCCAGCGGCGAGGCATAGGTGGGTAGTGCCATGATGTCCTCCTCAGCCGAACTTCAGCCGGTCGATGCCGATCAGCCGGTCGTAAAGCCAGTAAAGCAGCAGGATCGACGCCAGCAGCATCCCGGCGATGGCGGCGGCCAGCGACCAGTTCGACTTCGACATGTGGAAGGCGATCAGGTTCGAGATCAGCTGCCCGTCCGCGCCCCCGACCAGCGCGGGCGTGATGTAGTAGCCCACCGCCAGGATGAAGACGAGAAGCGACCCGGCGGCGATCCCCGGCAGGGTCTGCGGCAGGTAGACCCGGCGGAAGGTGGTCCAGCTGGTGGCCCCCAGCGACCGGGCGGCGCGGGCATAGCTGGGCGGGATCACCCGCATGACGGAATAGAGGGGCAGGATCATGAACGGCAAGAGCACATGCGTCATCGCCACAATGGTGCCGGTCATGTTGTACATCATCGACAACCGCCCATCGTCGCCAATGAGCCCGATGCCGACCAGCAGGTCGTTGACGATCCCCTGTTCCTGCAACAGCGCGATCCACGACGTCGTCCGCACCAGAAGCGAGGTCCAGAACGGCAACAGCACGAAGATCATCAAGAGCGAGGACTTCGCCATCGGCAGCGTCGCCAGAAGATGCGCCACCGGGAAGGCCAGCAAGAGGCACAGGAAGGTGATGATCGCCGAGATCAGGAAGGTCTTGAAGAAGAGGTAGAGGTAGATGCGCTCATTGTCCTCACCCCGCGCCCAGCCGTCGTCGTTCAGTTTGAAGTCCGAGGCGACCTTGTAGAACTCGGCCGTGTAGACGTTTGAGGCCGAGGCCATGCCCCGCCACAGCGCCGGTTTCGCCCAGTCGGCATCGACCGCGACCAGGCTTTCCTTGAAGGGCGGGGTCAGGTCCCCCGCCTCGCGCGCGCCTTTCTTGAACAGGCTGATCGTACCGGGGACGGAATAATTGATCCGCGTGCCCGCAATGCCGGTCGTCTTGTCCGTCTGCATCCGGGCCAAGTCCTGGACCAGCGCGGCATAGGCCTCTTCCGGCGGGTCGGCCGGGTTGAAATCGGGATTGGCCTCGAACCACGCCACCAGCGCCGGGGCGGACGACGCGAAGCCGTCATGTTCGAAGGACCGCTTCAGCATAAGGCCGATGGGGATCAGGAAGGTCAGCAGGACGAACAGCAGCAGCGGCAGCACCAGCAGGAAGGCGCGGCGCTTGGCGCGGGCCTGTGCGGCCTGCAGCGCGGCCTTCAGCGGGCGGCCATCCGCAGTGGTCAGAAGTTCGTTGGTCGCTTCGGCCATGCCGTCCTCGCAAATGTGGCCGGGCGCAAGGGATTGCGCCCGGCCGGGTCTTTGTTACTGCGCCAACCAGGCGTTGAACCGCTCGTTCAGTTCCGCGTCATGGTCTACCCAGAACTCGAAGTCGGACGACAGTGCGTTGTCGAGGTTAGAGGTCGGCGAGTGCGGTGCCATCGAGAACTCGCTTCCCTTGAACAGGATATCTTCCTTCAACGCAGACTTCCGCGGCGGACCGTAGGAGATCAGTTCGGCCTGAGCACGCAGCGCCTCGGTCGTGGTGGCGAACTTGATGAAGTCCATCGCCAGATCCTTGTTCGGCGCGCCCTTAGGCACGACGTACATTTCGTTCTCGTAGATCTGGCCATCCCAGACGATCTGGAAGGGCTTGCCTTCGGCCGTGATGGCGGCAAACAGTCGTCCATTGTAGGCAGTGGTCATTGCCACTTCGCCATCCGCCAGCAGTTGCGGCGGCTGGGCGCCCGCTTCCCACCAGACGACTTCCGACTTGATGGTATCAAGCTTGGCAAACGCACGGTCTACCCCTTCCGGAGTGCCGAGCGTCGCATAGACCTCTGCCGCCGGAACGCCATCAGCCATAAGCGCGAACTCAAGCACTGCCTTTGCGCCACGCTTCAGGCCACGCTTGCCCGGAAATTTCTCCAGGTCGAAGAAATCGGCTGCCGTCGTCGGGCCCTCGGGAAACTTCGTGGTGTCGTAGGCATAGACGTTCGCCCACACGTCGGTCGAAACGCCACATTCAACGACAGAGCCGGGAAGGAAGTCCTCAAGCGCCGGCGTTCCGTCCGCGCCTGGTGCAAGGATCGACGCATCGATCGGCTCGAGAATGCCTTCGTCACACAGACGGATGACATCGGCATACTCAAGAGACGCGACGTCGACGGTTACGTTGCCAGCTTCCACCATAGCCTTGACCGGTGCTGCCGGGTTGTCGCTGTCAACCATGACGGCGGTATTGCCTGTCGCGGTTGCCCAAGGCTGAACGTGGACTTCGTTCTGGGCCGCACCATAGGCACCGCCCCAGGACATGACCGTCACGTCGGCATTGGCGGCAAAGCCAAAGCTGACCAAGGCGGTCGTCAGGATGAGGGTCTTCTTCATTCGCAAGCTCCCTAGGTTGAACTGAAGTTTCATTGCTCTTTTCCGACCGGGGGACGCCTGCCCCCCGCACGGTATCAGGGGTCGAGCGCGCGGGCATCCTGGGGATGCCAGCCCACCTTGATCTTCTGGCCGGGCGACAGCTTGGTCTGCCCCAGCGTATTGCGCATCTTCATCACGAAGTCATCCGACCCGGCGACCTTCAGGACCGCGCGCAGGATGTCACCCATGTAGATGATCTCGACTACCTCGGCCTCGATCGTGTGGGCACCGGGCGGCATCATCTCGGGCTTGAACTCCACTCGTTCGGGCCGGATCGAGACCAGGGTCCTGTGGCCCTTCTCCTTGGCGTTGACCGCGGTCGCGTCGATCAACTCGCCCGTGGTCAGCCGGACCAGCGCCTTGTCGCCCGTCAGCTCCTCGATGGTGCCCATCAGCTTGTTGTTTTCGCCGATGAACTGCGCGACGAAGCTGTTCTCGGGGCGTTCGTACAGGTCGGCCGGCGGCGCAAGCTGCTGGATACGGCCATCGTTGAACACCGCGACGCGGTCCGACATCGTCAGCGCCTCACCCTGGTCGTGGGTGACATATACCACTGTAATCCCAAGCGATTCATGCAAATGCTTGATCTCGAACTGCATGTGCTCGCGCAATTGCTTGTCCAGCGCGCCCAGAGGTTCGTCCATCAGCACAAGCTTGGGGTCGAACACCAGCGCTCGCGCCAGCGCGATCCGCTGCTGCTGGCCGCCCGAAAGCTGCGCGGGGCGACGGTTGGCATAGGCCCCCATCTGCACCATGTCCAAGGCGCGCTTGATCTTCGCTTCGCGTTCGTCCTTGCCCATGCCGCGGACTTCCAGCGGGAAGGCCAGGTTCTCGCCCACCGTCATGTGCGGGAACAGCGCATAGTTCTGGAATACCATCCCGATCCCGCGCTTGTGCGGCGGGACCTGGTTGATGTTCACGCCGTCCAGCTTGATCTCGCCATGCGTCGCCGTCTCGAACCCGGCCAGCATCATCAGACAGGTCGTCTTGCCCGAACCTGACGGCCCCAGCATCGTCAGGAACTCGCCCTTGCCGATCGACAGGTTCAGGTCCTTCACAACAAGCGTGACACCGTCATAGCTTTTCTGGACGTGCTCAAACGCGACGAAGGCGTCGTTGCGGGGCTCTTGCGTCACCCGTGTCTCCCTGATGGTTCCGGGGCTTCTCGCCCTCTGGCTTGATTCGACTAAACCGAAACGCGCCCCCCAATGCAACGCAGTTTTTCGACGCCAAACGGCACTTTCGCGACCTGTTTGGGCAGCTTTGCGCCGCTACGGGAAGAACGCACAGTATTCGACAGCCCGGCAGTCGATCTGCCTGCAATCATCGCAAGAAAAGGATGCAATCCTGCCGAAGAAAGTGGCTGCAAAGGCGAAGGGCGCGGGGTTTCCCCCGCGCCCTTGGCGTTGTCCAGCGAACCCTGGTGCGGATGAAAAGACTCGAACTTTCACTCCGGTTAAGGAACAGCGACCTCAACGCTGCGCGTCTACCAATTCCGCCACATCCGCATGTGGGCCCGGTTTGGACGCCCGCTATCTAGCGACTGGCGCGCAGGATGAAAAGGGGCATTTTGCACGCCCCCTTCCGACCATGTCAGTTGCTTTGGAAGATGAGCAGCGGCAGCCGCGCCGCGGTGATCGCGGCCTGCATGCCCGACTGCATCATCTCGCCGTTCGCACCCGGCTCTGCCGCAGGGGCCAGCGCGACAGCCTCGGGCGCAGCTTCGACCACAGGATCGACAACCGGCTCGGCCTCGGCGACCTCGGTCTCCGGCACCTCGACGTCGAAGACCGGCAGCGCCGCCTCCTGCACCTCGACCTCGGGTTCCAGTTCCGATGCCCGGCCGTTGATCCGGTAGGACGCCTTCTTGATCACCGCATCCCGGCCCTGGACGCCCGGCGCCACGACCATCTGGCCCTGTTCCATCGCGTCCAGCGACATCTGGTACCAGTCCATCGCCAGATCAGGCCGCTCCGCCGCGCCGAAGCCCTGGCTCAGGTGGTGGCCGAGGTATTCCGAATACCCCCGCTCGCCAAGCGACGCCAAAAGCAGGGCCGAGCCGATGGCGACGTTCATGTCATCCTGGGCATAGCCGACCCCAAGGCAGACCTTGGCCGTCCCGGACAGCTGCGCCGGCGACATGCCAGACGACAGGATGAAGCCTTCGACCCCGCCCAGCACATCGGCGGCCGGTTTCAGCGACAGCGCCGCCACATGGTCTTTCAGCACCGGCCCGAAGGCCGCGCACTGCTCGGCGATCTGGTCCGGCGTAAAGCCCGCGATCTGCGCAGTCAGCTCGTCTCCGCGCGAAATCGCATAGCTGCGCGCCAGGCAGAACTGCTCGCCCAGGGCGAAATTCGCGTCCTGCATGGCATCTGCCGTGGTCAGACCGCCATTTGCCGTGGTCGTCAGGCCGATCTGGTTGCAAGCCGATGCGAGCGAGCCCTTGGACCCTGCCGGGCTCATGAAGGACGGAAGTGCGGGGTCCTCGGGCAGGGCCGCCACGGTCTCGGGGGCTGGCACCTCAACCTCGGGTTCGTCCGCGACCAGCGTCGGCAGCGCCGCAGCCGCAGCCGCTGCAACCGAGCCCGGCGCCGGCACGCCAGCCGCGGCCATCGTGCCGCCCGGCGCAATCCCAGCCATCTCGTCGCGCTGCGCGATCAGTATCGCCTTCATCCCATAGGGGCTGCTCGCCACGGTCGAGGCGATGACCGGCCCGCCCGCCACCGCGCGATGGTAGGACGTGACCAGGATCGTCCGCTCATGCTCGCTCAGCTGGCCCGTCGCCGGATAGCCGAGGAACGCCTGATACTGGCTGATCGCCGCCCGCGACCGCGGCCCGATCGACCCGTCTGCCGTGCCAACGCTGTAGCCGAAATAGTTCAGCGCCGTCTGCACCTCGCGGTTCGCCTCGCGCTGTTCGGCGCTGATCGAGGACTTGGTCGACTTCTTGGTCGACCGCGTCGTCGTTGTTCTCTTCTTGTTGTTCTCGTTGGCAACCGCACCGCCGATGATGCCACCGATGATCGCACCGGCGATAAAGTCCTTGCCATCGGCGCGCGCGGGCGCGGAAATCGGTGAAAGAGGGGATAAGGCGACCGAGGCCATCAGCGCCGCCGTTGCAATCTTCTTGATCTTCATGACATCACTCCGTGAAAAGAACCCCGGTACAGCCTAACACGGGATTGCCCTTGGGGAAGGCAGGATTTCCATCAAGTCCCTCACACCGCCCCGAAGATTGGAGCGTCAGATTGGTAGAATGGCGTCACATACCCGGACTAGCGCCCTATCCGGAAACAGTTGCCGCGATGGAAGCGCATGTCGCCGCCATGACCGAGGGCCGCGCCGGTGAGGCGATCTGGCTTCTGGAGCATCCCCCGCTCTATACCGCAGGCACTTCGGCCAAGCCGGCCGACCTTGTCCAGCCCGACCGATTCCCGGTCTATCCGGTCGGTCGCGGCGGGCAGTATACCTATCACGGCCCCGGCCAGCGGGTGATCTACACGATGCTCGACGTCAAGGCGCGGGGCGGCGACGTGCGCTGCTTTGTCCGCGACCTGGAACGCTGGGTCATCGACACTCTGGCCGAGTTCAACGTGACAGGCGAAATCCGCGATGGCCGCGTCGGCGTCTGGGTCCAGCGGCCCGACCGCCCCGGTCCCGACGGCAAACCCGGCGAAGACAAGATCGCCGCCATCGGCATCAAGCTCCGCCGCTGGGTCAGCTTCCACGGCATCTCGATCAACGTCGAGCCGGACCTGTCCCACTTCGACGGAATCATCCCCTGCGGCATCCGCGACCACGGGGTGACCAGCCTGGTCGATCTGGGCCTGCCCGTCACGATGGCCGATCTCGACGCGGCGCTGATGTCCACCTTCGAACGGGCCTTCCAGCGCAGTTGCGCCGCGCAAGATGTCGCATAGCACCAACATGCTATTGCATATCAACGCCCCCCACCCCCATGTTCCGCTCGTGGAGGCGCAGCGTTGCCCCCAGTTGAACACGAGGACATCATGAAGACGTTCATCCTTCTTGCCGTTGCCGCCACTGCCATGGCCGCTCCCGCTTTCGCGGGCGACCCTGCCGCGGGCGAGGATACGTTCAAGAAGTGCAAGGCCTGCCATTCGGTGATCGCGCCGGACGGAACCGAGATCCAGAAGGGCGGCCGCACCGGCCCGAACCTTTACGGCGTCATCGGCCGTGGCGTGGCCTCGGACCCCGACTTCAAATATGGCGAGTCGATTGCCGCTCTGGGCGCAACCGGCGCGGTCTGGGACGAAGCCAGCCTTGCCGCATATACCGCCGACCCGGCCGGCTATCTGAAGCAGGCGCTCGGCGATGATGCGGCCAAGTCGAAGATGTCCTTCAAGCTTTCCGCCGGTGGCGAGGACGTGGCCGCGTACCTGGCCTCGGTCGCCCAGTAAGCCCGTCCGACAGCACGGTTTTGGGGCGCGGTTCCGCATCGGAACCGCGCCCTTCGTCATTCCGCCCGAAAATCTCTGTCCTGCGGCAAAGTCGTGCATTGCGACCTGCCTTCGGCATCGCTAAAGACGGGATCACAAGGGAAACCGGGCAACCCGATCAACGGGCGGCGAACGGCATCACGGAACGACCAAAGCGGAGGACGCCAATGGCGGACGCAGCCATCCACGGCCACGAACACCACAAACCCGGGTTCTTCACCCGCTGGTTCATGTCGACCAACCACAAGGACATCGGGATTCTCTACCTGTTCACCGGCGGTCTCGTCGGCCTGATCTCGGTCCTGTTCACCGTCTACATGCGGCTTGAACTGATGGAGCCGGGCGTCCAGTACATGTGCCAGGAAGGCGCGCGCTTCGTGGCCGACGCGGCCGCGACCTGCACCCCGAACGGGCACCTCTGGAACGTGATGATTACCTATCACGGCGTCCTGATGATGTTCTTCGTCGTCATTCCCGCCCTCTTCGGTGGCTTCGGCAACTACTTCATGCCGCTGCAGATCGGCGCGCCGGACATGGCCTTCCCGCGGATGAACAACCTGTCCTACTGGCTCTACGTCGCCGGGACCTCGCTGGGCGTGGCCTCGATGCTGGCACCGGGCGGCGGTGGCGACCTTGGCACCGGCGCGGGCGTGGGCTGGGTTCTCTATCCGCCCCTGACCACCACGGCCGAAGGCGGCTATGCGATGGACCTCGCGATCTTCGCCGTCCACCTGTCGGGCGCCTCCTCGATCCTGGGCGCGATCAACATGATCACGACCTTCCTGAACATGCGCGCGCCGGGGATGACCCTGCACAAGGTGCCGCTCTTCGGCTGGTCGATCTTCGTCACCGCCTGGCTGATCCTTCTTGCCCTGCCCGTTCTGGCCGGCGCGATCACCATGCTGCTGACGGACCGCAACTTCGGCACCACCTTCTTCACCCCCTCGGGTGGCGGTGACCCGATCCTTTACCAGCACATCCTGTGGTTCTTCGGCCACCCCGAGGTCTACATCATCATCATCCCGGCCTTCGGGATCATCTCTCAGGTCATCTCGACCTTCTCGCGCAAGCCGATCTTCGGCTACCTGCCGATGGTCTACGCGATGGTCGCCATCGGGGTCCTGGGCTTCGTCGTCTGGGCGCACCACATGTACACCGTGGGCATGTCCCTGACCCAGCAGTCCTACTTCATGCTGGCGACGATGGTCATCGCGGTGCCGACGGGCGTGAAGATCTTCTCGTGGATCGCGACGATCTGGGGCGGGTCGGTCGAATTCAAGACCCCGATGCTCTGGGCCTTCGGCTTCCTCTTCCTCTTCACCGTCGGCGGCGTGACCGGGATCGTCCTCAGCCAGGCCCCCGTGGACCGGGCCTACCATGACACCTACTACGTCGTGGCGCACTTCCACTATGTGATGTCGCTGGGTGCCGTGTTCGGGATCTTCGCCGGGATCTACTTCTGGCTGGGCAAGATGTCGGGCCGTCAGTATCCGGAATGGGCGGGCAAGCTGCACTTCTGGATGATGTTCGTCGGCTCGAACCTGACCTTCTTCCCGCAGCACTTCCTGGGCCGCCAGGGCATGCCGCGCCGCTACATCGACTACCCCGAGGCATTCGCCTACTGGAACTGGTTCTCCTCGGTCGGTGCCTTCATCTCGTTCGCGTCCTTCGTGTTCTTCATCGGCATCGTGTTCTACACGCTCCTGTGGGGCCGTCGGATCACCGAGAACAACTACTGGAACGAATACGCCGACACCCTGGAATGGACCCTGCCCTCGCCGCCGCCGGAACACACGTTCGAGCAGCTGCCCAAGCAGTCCGACTGGGACAAGGGCCACGCGCACTAAGCGCCTGATCTGATCCAAGGGCCCCGGGCTGCACCAGCACCCGGGGCCCTTTCCTTTCGCCTTCGAGGTATGCCATGCGAATCGTCTTCTTCCTCCTTTCCCTCGTGGCGCTGGCTTTCGTGGGATATGTCGGCATCGCAGGCTATTTCCTGGCCCATGGAACGGCGGGCCTCTTGAAGACCGGCCCGATCGCCGCAGCCCTCGCCACGGCCGAGCCGCCGAGCGACCCGCTCGCACTCGGCTTTCGCGGCGACCCGATGCAGGCACTGTCCCTGCCCTTCCAGACCGTAACCCTGGACACGCCCCTCGGTGCGGCCGAGGCCTGGCTAGTCCCCGCCGCCGGTCCCGAGGCGGGCCGTGCCATCTACGTCCACGGCATCGCCGGCGCGCGTGAGGACGGCTATCGCGCGCTGTCGATCCTGCACGAGGCCGGCTGGACCGTCCTTCTGGTGACCTACCGCAACGACGAGGGCGCCCCCGCTTCGCCCGACGGAAGCTATGGCTTCGGCCTGACCGAATGGCCCGATCTTGAACCCGCCGTGACCCGCATGGCCCCGGCCGAGACCGACCGCGTGCTCGTCGTCGCGGAATCGATGGGCGGCGCGATCCTTGGCCAATTCCTGAAGCAAAGCCCGCTCGCCCCCCGCGTCAGCGCCATCGCGCTCGACAGCCCCGCGATCAGCTTTGCCGCCGTGATGGATCACCTCGCCGCCGCGGGCGGGAAACCCCTGCCACAGGTCATCGCCTGGACTGCGAAACAGGTGCTGCCGTTCAAGACCAGCCTGACTCTGGACCAGGCCGAAACCGCCGCTGCCTACCAGGTCTTCCCGGGACCTCTGTTCCTCGCCCATGGCAGCGCCGACCGGATCGTTCCCATCGGCCCCTCGCAATCCCTCGCCGCAGCGCGCACGGCGCCCACCGTCACGCTCTGGACCGGGGCCGACCACCTTGGCTCTCATGCCGAGGACCCCGCCGCCTATCGCAAGGCCTTCCATGACTTCTTGGCGCAGGTGAAGGGCTAAAGCCGGTCGATCTCGGCCGCGACGCGGGCCTGCAGGTCCCACAGATACCGGTCGCGGATCCCCAGCGCCTCCAGATGGCTGACGGTGTTGTAAAGGTATTCTGCGCAGCTGCCGACATGGCCGACCGCCTGCGCCAGCCGCCGGGCCTGCTCGTCCGGTGTCAGCCGCTCGACGGCCGGACCATCCTTTGGCGCACAGTAGAAGACCAGGGCCCGGACTGCACCTTCCGGCGTCCGAACCGTCACCCACCGTACCCCGTGAAGGCCCTCGTGAGAGGCGACCTCGCGCTTCAGTAGCCGCAACATGCGGCCATGCGGATCATCCTCGGGCATCCGGTAGGCGATGCCAGAGCAGGCCCCGCCTCGCTGCAACGCGAGCATCAACCCCGGCTGGTCTGGCGTCGCGCGCCAGTTCCGGATCGGCAGGCAGAAGGACCGGCGCCAGCCATGTACCAACCCACGCCGCGCCTCGACATATTCGAAGTCCGGTTTCCAGATCAGCGAGCCATAGGCGAACAGCCAGAACGGCCCGCCGTCCACCTGCCTTGCCATACGCTCGGCGATGACAACCATTTCGTCGTCCGTGATCCTTGTCAGGTTCGAGGCATACTCGATCCGTGGCACCTCGCGCGCCACCTTCGCCAGATGCGCCGGCCCCAGCGCCATCACCCGACCCGAACCTGCCATTGCAGCCCCCCGGTCACCCCGAAGCAGGATCGCAAAGGTCCGCCCTGCTGACAAGCTGCCGCAGGGGTCTTCCCTTTCGGGGGCGAGAAATTAGAAAGGAGCCATGCCCTATGAATGGCTTCCCCCCGAAGGCGGCGAGGACCGCCTGCATCTCTGGCCGCACCGGTCGCTCACGCAAGCCGGGTTCGTCTGGTTCGTCGGCCTGACCGCCGCACTGATCGCCGTGCCGCTGATGGGCATCATCGGCAGCCCGGTCGTCTGGGCGCTCCTCCCGTTTCTCCTCGGCGCAATCTGGGCCATCTGGTTCGCGCTAAGAAAGAACGGCCGCGACCGCGACATTGTCGAGGACCTGCGGCTCTCCCCTGACCGCGTCACCCTCGTCCGCCACGGCCCCAAGGGCCGCCGCCAGGACTGGGAGGCGAACCCCTACTGGCTGCGCGTCACCCTGCACGAAACCGGCGGCCCGGTGCCGAACTACCTGACGCTCAAGGGCGACGGGCGCGAGGTCGAGCTCGGTGCCTTCCTGTCCGAAGACGAACGCATCGCGCTGGAGAAAGATCTCGGACGCCGCATTGCGGGCCTACGCCGGCCATGATTGTTGCGGACAAGACCGGGATAGAACCCGGGAGATCCACCATGACCAAAGCTCTTGCCGTCGCTGTCGCCCTGACCCTGTCCGCCCTGCCCGCCCAGGCCTTCGAGATCGGCTTCGAATGGGGGGCGCTGAAGTCCTGCACCAACGGCAGTCCGAACACGGTCGACAACCCGCGCTTCGAACTGACGGACGTGCCGGAAGGGACCAAGTTCATCCGCTTCAAGATGGTCGACCTGAATTACCCCAGCTTCGACCACGGCGGCGGCACCATCGCCTATACCGGCCAGACCGTGATCGAGCCTGGCAGCTTCAAGTACAAAAGCCCGTGCCCTCCCAGCGGGCAGCACAAGTACCAGTGGACGGCCACGGCGCAGTCCAAGAAGTCGGGCGGAAAGATCGACGCGGCAAAGGCGGTTCGCAAGTATCCGGAATAGGCCGGTCCGGCGGGGTCTCCCGCCGCGGCGGGCTTGACCAGGGTCAAGGCGGCATCCGGCGCGCGGTTGCAGGATGCCTGCATCCTTCCCTTGGGACGATCAGGCCATGCCCGCACTCTCACCCCGCTGGACACGCCCCGCCGCCATTGCCGCCGGGGCGTTCGGCGCCCTGACCATTCTCAGCGGCAGCCTCGTGCTGTTTGGCCCCGAGGCCGCCCAGCGGGCGGCGGGGGACGCCCTGCCCTTCGTCGTGATCTTCAACACCGTCGCGGGGGTCGTCTATCTGATCGGTGCCCTTGCCCTTTGGCAAAACCACCCCGCTGCCCGCGGGATTGCGCTGGCCATCGGGCTTGCAACGCTGGCAGTCTTCGCACTCTTCGCGGGTCTCGCGCTGGCCGGGACCAGGGTCGAGCTGCGAACCGCGCTCGCCCTGCCGTTCCGGTCCGTCTTCTGGCTCGTCATCGCGTGGGCTGCGGGGCGTCCGGCCCGACCATAGTCACAACCACACGCACGAGTGACAACTCTGCCGGTCGCAGGGTCGCAATCCCGGCCTCGACCACCATCCGTCCCTCCTCGATGTCGGCTTCGGTCATGGTGCGGCCAAGACCGACCGCCACAAAGAAAGCCTGCTCCGGCGTCGTGCCCTGCAACGCCCCCTCGCGCCAGAGGCCGAGCAGAAAGTCCTGGACCATCCCGCGCACCCTGGTCCAGGTGACGGGTGTGTTTGGCTCGAACACGAAAGGCTCCAGCCCTTGGGACAGGCAGGCCTTGACCCACATCACCAGCCGAAGCTGGGGGATGTAAGTGGCGGTGGGGTCCTGGCCTGCAAGGGTGCGCGCACCCCATTTCCGCACGCCCCGGCCCGGAAGGCTGCGGAGCGGATTGATTGCCATCCCCCCGACCGGATCGCGCAGCAGGTCCTCGTCTGCGGCGCGCACCGGCAGCGCGGGCTGTGCATTCTCCGCCAAAGCCCGGTTGACCGGGGCTTTCCAGACCCCCTGCTCGCGATCATTCTGCCCCAGCAGGCCCGAGACGACCCCCGATGGCGGCAGCACTACGCGCGCCGAACGCGCAAGCTCAAGCGCCGCGCTCCGGATCGACAGCGCTCCGGGATCTCCCGCGATCGCCGACACCGCCCGCCCGACCAGACCATGGGTCTCCCGCACCGTGACCGTCCCATCTGCCGCGACAGTCTCATCCCGGGCCTCCGCGACCCGGATCGCCGACAGATCGACCTCATGCGCCCGTCCCATCTGCAGGAACGGCGCATAGGCCGCCCCATAGCGCAACTCAGCTGCCGTCACGCCGGACAGGGACGCGCGAAACCCTGTGCAGGTCTCGGCCCAGCTCACGAACAGCTCTTGCCGCGCGGACGGGACATCCAGGATCAGCATCCGCCGCCCATTCGCCGCACAAGACGCAAATGCCGCTGCCATCACCCTGCTCCAGCCCGGGACCGCAAGGTGTACGGCATCCGGCACCGCCAGCAGCGTCACGTCGTTCAGGCCTACGGTCGCCTGCACGCCCGCGACAAGCTCCTCTGCGCTGCCCCCGGTTGTCGGCACGATCCAGGCCGCCCCGCCGCCATTGTCGAAATGCGCAGCAACGGCCGGATGCAGCACGACTGCGGGCACCTGCGGCGCAGGGCCATGCCAGTCCACCGCGACGGCCAGCACCCGGCCCTGGGCATCCAGCCGCCGCGTGACCCGCACCGCCATCGGCTCGGGCGGCGGCGCGCCGACCTTGTCCAGGAAATCGGGATACGAGATCACCCGGATCGGCCCCTTTTCCGCCAATCCCGGAACCGGGCCGACAAAGGCCGTCACGGCAGTCGGCAGCCGGGCCAATTGCCCAGCAACCTTCTCTTCGACATGCACACCCGGCGTCAGGGCCATGCGCCCGCGTCCTTCTCCCGCTGACGCGGAACCGCCGGTCAGAGGGCAGGCCCTACCCCAGCCGCCCCTTCACCAGCGCGCCCACCGCGCCGAAATCCATCTGGCCGGTGTACCTGGCCTTCAGCGCAGCCATCACCTTGCCCACGTCGCGGATGCTGGCCGCCCCCGTTTCGGCCACCGCCGCATCGACCGCCGCCGCGATCTCGGCCGCGTCCATCTGGCGCGGCAGGAATTCCTGGATCACGCCGATTTCGGCCAGTTCCTTCTCGGCCAGTTCCAGTCGCCCGCCCTCTTCATAGGCCCGCGCCGATTCCTGCCTCTGCTTCACCATCTTGCCCATGATCTGCAGGATCTCGGCCTCGCCTACCTCGACCCCGTCCCCTTCGCCCCTGACCGCAATCTCGCGGTCCTTGATGGCGGCGTTGATCAGGCGCAGCGTGGACAGCCGGTCGGCCTCCTTGGCCTTCATGGCCTCCTTGAGGGCCGTCTGCAGACGGTCGCGCAAAAGCATGGCAGGTCTTTCCGATAGTTTCCCCAAGTTTCCGACAATACCCTGAACCCGTCCGGACCGCAACTGTGGCCCCATTTCCCAACCCATTGATTCTGATACACAATCCTTTTCCCAGCCGGGCTTGACCCTGCCCCTGGCTTTCCTTAGGTTCCGCGCAATTTGCCCAAAGGGAGAGTCGCCCATGCCTGCGCCGCAGAAGCCTACCGCCTGCCTCGCACTTGCCGACGGCACCCTGTTCTACGGCCATGGCCTTGGCGCTGTGGGCGAGACGGTGGCAGAGCTTGTCTTCAACACAGCGATGACCGGCTACCAGGAAATCATGACCGACCCCTCCTATGCGGGCCAGGTCGTGACCTTCACCTTCCCCCATATCGGCAATACCGGCGTCACGCCCGAGGATGACGAAACCACCACCCCTTCTGCCGCAGGCATGGTGGTGAAGTGGGACCCGACCGAGCCGTCGAACTGGCGCGCAACTGGTGAGCTGACGGATTGGCTCACGAAGATCGGCCGCATCGGCATCGGCGGGATCGACACGCGGCGGCTGACCCGCGCGATCCGCCAGCAGGGCGCGCCGCATGTCACCCTTGCCCACAACCCCGATGGCAAGTTCGACATCGAGAAACTGGTAGCGAAAGCCCGCGCCTGGAAGGGACTGGTTGGCCTCGACCTCGCCAAGGATGTCACCTGCGCGCAAAGCTATCGCTGGGATGAAAAGCGGTGGGCCTGGCCCGAGGGTTACACCCGCCGCGAGGGCCCGGGCTTCAAGGTGGTCGCGATCGACTACGGCGCCAAGCGCAACATCCTGCGCTGCCTGGCCTCCGTTGGCTGCGAAGTCACCGTCCTGCCCGCCACCGCCACCGCCGAGGATGTCCTGGCCCTGAACCCCGAGGGCGTGTTCCTGTCGAACGGCCCCGGCGACCCGGCCGCGACCGGCGCCTATGCCGTGCCGATGATCCAGGGCGTTTTGTCCAAGGACCTGCCGCTCTTCGGCATCTGCCTTGGCCACCAGATGCTGGCGCTGGCCCTGGGCGCGAAGACCCGCAAGATGAACCACGGCCACCACGGTGCGAACCACCCCGTGAAGGACCTGACCACCGGCAAGGTCGAGATCACCTCGATGAACCACGGCTTCACCGTCGACGCCGACACCCTGCCGAAGGGCGTCATGGAGACGCATATCTCGCTCTTCGACGGCACCAACTGCGGCATCGCGGTGGACGGCAAGCCGATCTACTCGGTCCAGTACCACCCCGAAGCCTCGCCCGGCCCCCAGGACAGCTTCTACCTGTTCGAACGCTTCGCCGCCGCGATGAAATCCCGCCGCGCCGCCTGAAACGGGCGGAACGCAGTTAACCGCCTGTTAACCCTGAGCCCCCAATCTGCATCCTGCGGAGGTGGGGGTTGCTATGGGTGCCGCCGAACAGATCGTTGACCAGATTGCCGTTCCCTTGCCCAAAGGGCTTCGCCGCTTTGCCGTCGGCGCCTCGCTCCTGCGCGCGGGCGTCGTCGCGCCCGAAGAGATGCTCACCGCCCTCTCGCATCAGGGGCGTGAGGCTGGCCGCCTGCCGGACGTCCTGCGCACCCGCGGCCTTGTCGTCGAACGCGACCTTCTCGGCGTCGATGCCCGCAACCACGGCATCCGCGTCCTCGATCTCGACAGCGCGCACCCCGACCCCCGCCTGATCGACGCGGTCGGCACTCAGGACTGCCTGCGCCACGGGCTGGTCCCCTGGCAGAAGGTCGGCGCCGTCACCGTCGTCGCCACCTCCCGGCCAGAGGAGTTTCACCGCCTCCGCCCGATGCTGGAAAGCCGCCTCGGCCCCGTCGCCGCGGGCATCGCCTCGCCCCGCGCGATCCTGGCCGCGATCCACGCCCGGCGTGGCGACCGCCTGGCCCATGCCGCCGAAACCCGCGTCGCACCCGCCGAAAGTTGCCGCAACTGGCCGCGCCTGCACCAGTCGCCGCGCGCCCTGGCCGTCCTCGGCCTGATCCTCTTCGCCCTCGCCCTCGCGCCCCTTGCCTCCGGCCTCGCCGCCCTTGCCTTCGCCGTCTTCTCCCTAACCTGCCTGACAATCCTGAAGATCGCAGCCGCCGTCGCCGCCCTCCGCGCCCCCCGTCCCGGCCCGGACCCCGCCAGCGATGCGATCCAGCCCATCGTCTCGATCATCGTGGCGCTCTATCGTGAGGCCGACATCGCCCCCCGCCTCGTCCGCCGCCTCGCCCGTCTCGACTATCCGGCCGACCTCCTCGACGTCATCCTCGCCGTGGAAGCGGAGGATCACATCACCCTCGACGCGCTCGCCAACTCAGAACTCCCGCCCTGGATGCGGGTCGTCGTGGTGCCGGATGGTCAGGTCAAGACCAAGCCCCGCGCGTTGAACCACGCCTTCGACTATGCCCGCGGCGCCATCATCGGGGTCTACGATGCCGAGGATGCACCTGACCCGGACCAGCTTCGCCGCGTCGTCGAACGCTTCCAGCGCTCGGGGCCCGAGGTCGCCTGCCTGCAAGGTGTCCTCGACTACTACAACCCCCGCACCAACTGGCTAAGCCGCTGTTTCACCATCGAATATGCCGGCTGGTTCCGCCTGGTCCTGCCCGGCCTCGCCCGGCTTGGGCTGGTCGTACCCCTCGGCGGCACCACGCTCTTTTTCCGGCGCGAGGTGCTGGACCGCCTCGGCGCCTGGGACGCGCACAACGTGACCGAAGACGCCGATCTCGGCATCCGCCTTGCGCGCCACGGCTACCGCACTGAACTCATCGACACCGTCACGCATGAAGAGGCGAACTGCCGCCCGCTCCCGTGGATCAAGCAGCGCTCGCGCTGGATCAAGGGCTACATGATGACCTGGGCCGTCCACATTCGGCAGCCGGTGCAGCTCTGGCGCCAGCTTGGCCCGCGCGGATTCCTCGGGTTCCAGGTCCTGTTCCTCGGCACCATCGCGCAATTCCTGCTCGCGCCCCTGCTCTGGTCCTTCCTCCTTCTGCCCTTCGGCTTCGACCACCCGCTTTACGCAGCCCTCCCCCCGGCCGCCGTCTGGTGCATCGCCGGGGTCTTCTTCCTGTCCGAGGTCGCGAACATCCTGATCGGCGCGCTTGGCCTTGGTCGCACCGCGCATGGCCTCAGCCGGATCTGGGTCCTGACGCTCAAGCTCTACTACCCGCTCGCCTCGCTCGCCGCCTACAAGGGGCTGATCGAACTGGCGACCCGGCCATTCTACTGGGACAAGACCACCCACGGCCTCTTCGACCCGGCAGAGGAGCCTGCAGACTGACGCCGAAAGGCGCTAGCGCATCCGCAATTCGCCCGCATCGACCCGCAGGCGCGTCTCGAAGGCCTTGCTGATATGCGACTTCAGCGCCTGATAGGCCGCATCTCCATCTCCCGCCTCGATCGCCGCGACGATCTGGGCATGTTCCTCCAGAGCCACCTCGTCCCGGCCTTCGGCCGCAAACGACGTATTCGCCATCAGCGCCATGCTGCGATGCACCAGGTCCAGCTGCTGCACCAGAAACCGGTTGTGGCTGGCCAGATGGATCTGCTTGTGAAACCGCTTGTTGGCCCGGGACAGCGCCCGCGGATCGCCACCCAACAAGGCACGATCCTCGGCCACCATGCTTTTCAGGACCCGCACTTCCTCGGGCGTCGCATGTCGCGCGGCCAGCCGGGCCGCCAGCCCCTCCAGCTCGGTCCGCACAGTGTAAAGTTCGGCCAACTGGTTGTGATCCAGCGAGGCGACAATCAGGCTCCGCCCGTCGCGCGTCAGCATCGCCTGCGTTTCCAGCCGCTGCAGCGCCTCGCGCACCGGGGTCCGGCTGACCCCCAGCCGCTCGGCCAGCTCGCTTTCCACCAGCCGGTCGCCCGGCTTGTAGACCCCGGCCTCGATCGCCTCCATCAACAGCGTATATGCGTCTTTCTGCACCCGTTCCGTCCCCCCTGCGCGGCCCGGACCCTAACGCGGCCCCCGCCCCGCGATCAAGCCTTCCCAATGCCGCGCCCCCGCACTACATCCGTCCCATGCCGAAACAGGATTTCAGTCACGTCACCACTTGGGTCTTCGACCTCGACAACACGCTTTACCCGCCCCACATGCGGCTCTTCGACCAGATCGAGGTCAAGATGACCGACTGGGTCATGCAGGCGCTCAAGGTCGACAGGGCGCGGGCAGATCACCTGCGCGCCCACTACTGGGCGACCTACGGCACCACGCTGGCGGGCCTGATGACTGAACACGGCGTCGACCCCGGACCCTACCTGAATGAAGTCCACGACATCGACTTCTCGGTCCTCGCGCCCGACCCCGGGCTGGCCGACAGCATCGCCCGTCTGCCTGGCCGCAAAATCGTCTACACCAACGCCTGCGCGCCCTATGCCGAAAAAGTCCTTGTCGCCCGCGGACTTGCCGGCCTTTTCGACGGCATCTACGGGGTCGAGCACGCCGAGTTCCACCCCAAACCCGCCGCCCAGGCCTTTGCAACCGTCTTCGGAAAGGACGGCCTTGATCCCGCAAAGGGTGCGATGTTCGAAGACGACGCCCGCAACCTCGCCGTGCCCCACGCACTGGGGATGCGGACGGTCCACGTCGCCCCCGCGCCCGAACCCGCCGACCACATCCACCACCACACCGACGACCTCGCCGCCTTTCTAGCCCGCCTCATGGGGTGACACTCCGCCGCATGGCCGTTGCACGGTATCGCGCTAAGTCCACTTCGTAACCGTGAGGATGCCCATGATCGCGACAGCCGTCACCGCCCCCAGCCCCCTCGGCCGCTTTGCCCGCAAGGTCCCCGTTGTCGGACGCGTGATCCGCGACGTCGAACGCGACACCGACACGATCTATTACCTGCTGACAATCTTCGTGACCGCCGTGGTCCTTGCCGTGCAAACCTGGGGCCTGCCCGCGTTGGTGCTGACCGCAGTGGCCATGGTCCCGGTGATGTTCGTCATCCTCATCATCCTCGCCCGACCCTGAGGCACCCTGTCCTCTGGCCCCCCGCCCCGGGCCGCCCTATGCTGGCGGAAGGAGGCCCGACATGCGCGAAACCACCGACATCCTGATCTCTGGCGGCGGTGTCGCCGGACTTACAGCGGCCTGCGCCCTAGGCACTGCCGGCTTCCGCGTGATCTGCGTCGATCCCACCCCTCCGGTGACCGCAGCCGAGGACGACGGAGCTGACGTGCGCACCACCGCCTTCCTTCAGCCCTCGATCCCGGTCCTGCAGGCCGCAGGCCTCTGGTCGCGGCTCGAACCCCACGCCGCCGCCCTGCAGGTCATGCGCATCATTGACGCCGGGGGCGAAGCGCCCGAGGCCCGGCTGACCAAGGATTTCGACGCCGCCGACATCTCGGACGCCCCGTTCGGCTGGAACCTGCCGAACTGGCTCCTCCGCCGCGAAATGGTCGCCCGCCTGTCCGAACTGCCCAACGTCAGCTTCCGCCCCGGCACCGGCTTTGCGCAGATGCTGGTCCGCGACGCCGAGGCACTGGTGACGCTGACCGACGGAGCGCAGGTCGCCGCGAAACTGGTCGTGGCCGCCGATGGCCGCACCTCCCCCGTCCGCGAGGCCGCAGGCATCGGCGTCAAGACCACCCGGTACGGCCAGAAGGCGCTTGCCTTCGCCGTCACCCACGATATCCCGCACCAGAACGTCTCGACCGAGGTGCACCGCAAGGGCGGCCCATTCACCCTCGTCCCCCTGCCCGACCGCAACGGCCGCCCGGCCTCTGCCGTCGTCTGGATGGAGACCGGCCCGGAAGTCGCCCGCCTCGCCGCGCTGCCAACGGCCGATTTCGAAACCGAGATGACTGCCCGCTCCTCCGGCATCCTCGGCCCCCTGACTCTGGTCAGTCGCCGCTCGGTCTGGCCGATCATCAGCCAGATCGCCGACCGCCTCTCCGGCCCCCGCACCGTCCTGATGGCCGAGGCCGCGCATGTCGTACCCCCGATTGGCGCGCAAGGTTTGAACATGTCGCTGGCCGATCTTGCCAGCCTTCTCGACCTGGCGCTGTCCCACCGGGACGACCCCGGAGTGCCCGCCGTGACCGACAGCTTCCACCGCGCCCGGCATTTCGAGGTGCAGGCCCGCGTGACCGGGATCGACCTTCTGAACCGTGCCTCGATGGCCGAAGCCCCGATCCTGCGCGACCTGCGCGCAAAGGCCCTCGACGCCCTTTACTCCGCCCGCCCCGTCCGCCAGGTCCTGATGCGCACCGGCCTTGGGCTCAGCAAGAATTCTGCTACGCCAGACCGGGCCTAAAGTTTCGTGCAAAATTGCACAGAGCAGACGCAACCTGACGCGTGCGCGTGATTTCCGTGAAACATGTGATTGATGCGGCGACCGCCTTCACCTGTTTCCACTGGATTTCGTCGCCCTCTCGCCGCAAGTCCCACACGCCATCACATCGCAGAGAGGCCAGGTGAGTCAGCCGTGATTTCCCTTTTCCGGGTTTCGATCCCATGTTCCTTTCACCGCCAACAGACGACGGCGGATGAAACAAAACAGAAGGATTACAACATGAAACGCATCGCTCTTGTCACGGCTCTGGTCGCTGCCACCGCTTCGGGCGCCTTCGCCCAGCAGGCTCCGGTTGCGCTCTCTTCGGCCATCCAGTCCGAAATCCTCTCGGTCCTGCCGAACGCTGATCTGTCCTCGCTGACCAACGTGCAGTACGCCCAAATCGTCAGCTTCTTCTCGAACTCCGAGAACACCCGCACCCCGTCCGACGTGGCTGGTGGCGTGCAGGCGATCCTTTCGAACGCCCAGTGACCTCGTCACTCTGCTCAAACGCACAGGCCGGAGGCGCTCCCCTCCGGCCTGTCGTCTAGAGGACCACGTCCACCGCCCGTTTCAGCCGCGCGACCGTCCCATCGACATCCTTGAGCTTGTCCAGCCCGAACAGCCCCAGACGGAAGGTCTTGAACTCCGGTCCTTCGCCCACCTGCAAGGGCACCCCCGCCGCGATCTGCAAGCCCTCTCCCCGGAACTTCGCACCGTTCTGCACATCGGGGTCGCTGGTATAGCTGACCACCACCCCCGGCGCCTGGAACCCCTCGGCCGCCACAGACGGCACGCCCTTTTCCGCCATCAGAGCACGCACCGCCCGCCCCAGCGCCCATTGCGCGGCCTTCGCGGCCTCGAACCCCATCGCCTTCGTCTCGACCATCGCATCGCGGAAGCCCACAATCGCATCCGTGGGCATCGTCGCATGATAGGCATGCCCGCCCTTCTCGTAGGCCTCCATGATCGCGCACCACTTCTTCAGGTCGAGCGCAAAGGAGTTTGACGTGGTCTCCGCCAGCCGCGCCTCGCCCATCGGCGACAGCATCACCACCCCCGCGCTTGGGGATGCCGACCACCCCTTCTGCGGGGCAGAAATCAGTACATCGACCCCGGTCGCGGCCATGTCCACCCAGATGCAGCCCGAAGCGATGCAGTCCAGCACCATCAAAGCGCCGACTTCATGCGCCGCCGCCGCCATCTGAGCGATGTAATCGTCGGGCAGGATGATCCCGGCGCTCGTCTCCACATGCGGCGCGAACACCGCCTCGGGCTTCACCTCGCGGATCTTCGCCACCACCTCGTCAATCGGCGGCGGGGCGTAGGGCGCGCGGGCATCGTTGCCGGTCTGCCGCGCCATCACCACGGTCGTCTCGGACGCGAACCCGCCCGCCTCGAAAATCTGCGTCCAGCGATAGCTGAACCAGCCGTTGCGCACGATCAGGACCCGCCCCTTGCCGAACTGCCGCGCGACGGCCTCCATCGCATAGGACCCGCCGCCGGGGACCAGCGCCACGGCAGACCCCTTGTAGACCTCCTTCAACATGCCCGACACGTCGCGCATCACCCCTTGAAACCGCGCCGACATGTGGTTCAGCGAGCGGTCGGTGAAGACGACCGAGAATTCCTCAAGCCCCTCGGGGTCGATATGGGCGTGCAGTCCGGGCATCTTCAGGTCCTCTCAGAAACACGGTGGCGGGCGCGGGCCAGCCAGTCAGGGTTGATCTCGACGCCCCAGCCGGGGGCTTCCGTCACTGTGGCACGGCCCTCCTCGATCCGATAGGGGTCGTTCAGGAAGAGGCCATCCTGCCAAGGGTAGTAATCTAGACCCTCGATCGAGAATTCCAGATACTTCCCGGCATTCGGGATCGCCCGCAGAAGGTGCATCGTGCACATTGTCACGAGGCCAAGGTTCGCCGCATGCGGCGTAATCGGAAGGCCCGCTCGTTCGCCCATCCGGCAAACCTCCAGCGTCCGGCAGATGCCGCCCATGTACATGATGTCCGGCTGCAGGATGTCGACCGCCTTGTGCTCGATGGCCAGTTGCCAGGCCGTCAGCTCGCAATCCTGCTCGCCCCCCGCCACGTCGATGTTCAGGGCAGCCCGGACCTCGGCGGTCTGGTCGACCTCCCAGTACGGGCACGGTTCCTCGAAATGACCGATGCCGTTGTCTTCCAGCATCCGCCCAACCTCGATGGCCTTCGCGGGGGAATAGCAGGAATTCCCATCAACCAGCTTCTCAACATCGTCGCCGAGCGCCTTGGAAACAATGGGAATAACTGCTTCCGTCCGCCCCGGCCATTCGTCCTGGTCGCGCCCCACCTCGGCCCCCACGCGCCATTTGAAGGCGTCGAAACCCAAGTCGTCCCGAAGCTTGACGAACCGCGCCGCTTCATCCTCGGGCGTGATATCGCGCTTCATCGAACTGGCATAGGCGCGCACGCGGCCCGGCGACCCACCCAGCAGCGAGGCCACGGGCTTGCCCGCCACCTTCCCCCGCAAGTCCCACACGGCGGTATCCAGACCAGCCTGCGCCCGGCGCAGATAGCTGCCGGGAAACTTGTGCTCCCGCTCGAAGGTGCGGCGCAGGGTGTCCTCCAGATCCTCGACCTGCGTCCCCAGCGCGTAAGGCGCAACCTGCCGGTGGAAAATCTCTGCCGTGATGTCCGCCTGATAGGTCGAGGTTTGTCCCCAGCCGACATCGCCGGTATCTGCCGTGGCTTTCACGAAGCAGACATAGGGCGTGTCGAAGGTTTCCAGCTTGGCAATCTTCATGGCCTCTCCCCGGCACGGCTCTTCGTTCGACTTCGTCTCCTCATCGCGACGAGCGCATGAAATGCGACGAGGAGCGACCCCGACCCTAGCCGCCAAAGATCACGCTTTCCCGACCGTTTCCGCCACACCCAATGGCCCCGGGCGACGTTCTTCGGTCAAAAGCACGTTCGCCTCGACGTTCCCGACCCCCGGCAGGGTCATGATCCGCCGCCGCAACACCCGCTCGAAATCAGCGATGTCCCGCGCCACGACCCGCAGGCGGTAGTCGAACAGCCCCAGCACATGCTGCACCACCTGCACCTCGGGGATCGCCTGCACTGCGCGTTCAAAGTCCTCCAGCGAAACCCGCCCCTTCGTCGCAAGCTTCACCCCCAGAAACACCGTGACCCCGAACCCCAGCTTCTCGCGGTCGACCTCCACCGCCAGGCCCTTCAGCACCCCCGCCTCCTCCAGCCGCCTGACACGCCGCCAGGCCGCGGGCTGCGACAGGCCCAACCGCCGCCCCAACTCCCCCGCCGACAGTGTCCCGTCCGCCACCAGCTCGCGCAGGATCGCCCGGTCGGTGTCATCAAGATCGATCACAGCGGCAGCCCCCCGGTCTCCTTGATCGTGGACACCAGCATCAGTGCCTCCACCTCGGCGATATGCGGCAGGGTCAAGATCCGGTCACGGTAGATGCCGGTCCAATGCCCCATATCCCGCGCAATGACGTTCAGGCGCACATCGACCCGGCCAAGGAAGGTCTCGATCCCGATAACCTCGGGCACCTCCCGCGCGGCCACAATGAACTCGTCAAAGGCCCGCGGGTTGGTCTTGTCCAGGGTAAACCGCAAGCTCACCTCCACCTCATACCCCAGTGCCCGCCACTCCACCCGCGCGCCCTCGTGACGAATCACGCCCCCCTCGCGCAGCCTGTCCAGCCGCCGCCACAGCGTCGCCGGAGTCACCCCCGCCCGTTCGGCCAGGACCGCGCGCTCCAGCCCCGGCTCGGCCAGCCAGTGGCGCAGGATGCGGCGGTCGGTGTCGTCCAGTTGCATGAATTTCTCGGCAATCGATCAAATAGAGAATGATCCTTTGCATAGTTCGACAAATAAGTCAAAGAATGCACGGGAAACGTGCCAGCAATCCCTATTGTCCCCCCATCAACCAAACGGAGGACGCCCAATGCGCGTTTACTACGACCGCGACTGCGATGTGAACCTGATCAAGGACAAGAAAGTCGCCATCCTCGGCTACGGCTCCCAGGGCCACGCCCACGCGCTGAACCTGCGCGATTCGGGCGCGAAGAACCTTGTCGTGGCACTCCGCCCCGGTTCGCCGTCCGCCAAAAAGGCCGAAGCCGAGGGCCTGAAGGTCATGGGCATCGCCGAAGCCGCCGCCTGGTGCGACCTCATCATGTTCACCATGCCCGATGAACTGCAGGCCGCGACCTACAAGCAGTACGTCCACGACAACCTGCGCGAAGGGTCCGCCATCGCTTTCGCCCATGGCCTGAACGTCCACTTCGGCCTGATCGAGCCGAAAAAGGGCGTCGACGTTATCATGATGGCCCCCAAGGGCCCCGGCCACACCGTCCGTGGCGAATACACCAAGGGCGGCGGCGTGCCCTGCCTTGTGGCCGTCCACCAGGACGCGACCGGCAAGGCGATGGAAATCGGCCTCTCCTACTGCTCCGCCATCGGTGGCGGGCGTTCGGGCATCATCGAGACCAACTTCCGCCAGGAATGCGAAACCGACCTCTTCGGCGAACAGGCAGTCCTCTGCGGCGGTCTTGTCGAACTGATCCGCATGGGCTTCGAAACCCTCGTGGAAGCCGGCTACGAGCCCGAAATGGCCTACTTCGAGTGCCTGCACGAAGTGAAGCTGATCGTGGACCTGATCTACGAAGGCGGCATCGCGAACATGAACTACTCGATCTCGAACACGGCCGAGTATGGCGAATACGTCTCCGGCCCGCGCATCCTGCCTTATGATGAGACCAAGGCCCGGATGAAGGCGGTCCTGACCGACATCCAGACCGGCAAGTTCGTCCGCGACTTCATGCAGGAAAACGCCGTCGGCCAGCCGTTCTTCAAGGCCACCCGCCGGATCAACGACGAACACCAGATCGAGAAGGTCGGTGAAAAACTGCGCGCGATGATGCCCTGGATCGCCAAGGGCAAGATGGTCGACAAGGCCCGCAACTGATCGCATCCCACACGGAAAAGGGCGCCTCCGGGCGCCCTTTTTCATTGCCGGGCCGGCCCCTCCGGGCTTACCTGCCCGAAGATGCCGCATCGAAGGCCGCCATGCGCAAATGGATCCCAATCGCCCTGATCGCCCTTGCGGTCCTGTGGTTCATCCTGACCAACACCGGCGCCAGCGTCGCGCTGAACGATCTTGCCACCCGGCCGATCACCGCGCTCATGCGGGACGGCCAGACCATCCCGGTCCAGCCCTCCGCCCGCGCCCCGCAAGAGGGCGAGGCGACGGGAGTCGGCGGCCAGGGCGTCATGTTCGGCCTTGCGCTCACCTTCGCCCTGCCCGACGGCAGCCTCGTCACTTGCACCCAGCGCTTTACCGCACTGTCCTGCACTGACGGCTGGTCACCGCAGCGGTAGACCACCCAGCTTTAGATCAAGGCGTAGACCGGGCGCAGCACTTCGACGCGACGCACCCGCGCCTCCAGCGGCAACAGGAACGCCACCCCGCCATACTTGCCGTCCCTGGCAAGGGTCGACACCGGCGCATTCGGGTTGCGCATCCGGTCCTTTGTCCGCTCTTTCGAGATCAGCGCGAAAACGCCCACCGCCAGCAGGGTGAACAGCGACAGGAACGGAACGATGGCTCCACCAAACATCTTGGCCTCCGATTGATAAGGGGCGCCCCGGCGGCACCCGTCACCGGGTCAACCGCCCCGGCGGCATCCGGTTCCCCGCTTGACAACCCAGGCTGCCGCCGCAAACCCTTGCCCATCCCAAGCGAGGGCGCGCATGACCACCCTGATGATCCTGATGCCCACCGGCGGCCAGATCGACACGCCCGCCGTGCACAGCCTGCTTGGCCTCACTCAGCAGCTTCCCAAACGCGGCATCGCCTTTGCGCTCAAGACTTACGAATGGTCCGACCTCGTCATCTCGCGCAACTACCTGATGTCCTGCTTTCTGGCGGACAGGAAGTTCACCCACGCGCTCCTTCTCGACAGCGACATGAGCTACCAGCCGCAGCTCTTCTTCGAGCTCCTGAACTTCGACGCCGATTTCACAGTGGCACCCTACCCCCAGCGCCAGATGCGCTGGCAAGTCTTCCGCACCGCCATCGAGCGTGAAGCGGCAAAGCCCGCAGCCGACCGTGCCCCGACCGAACAGCTGCTGGCCGAATCCCTGCGCTACAACATCCCCGAGGTTTTCGAGGTCGGCGAACCCTGGCCCCATGTCACCCGCGACGGCTTTCGCAAGGTCCCGGGCGCGGGTACCGGCTTCATGCTGATCCGTCGCGAGGTTCCCGAACGCATGGTGCAGACGGGCGCAGCCCTGCCCGTCCCCGGCTTCAACGGCCCGGGCTACCCCGGCGCGGATTTCCACGATTTCTTCAGCCACCTGCGCGGCCGCGGCGGCGCGGTGATGCACGGCGAGGACACGTCCTTCTGCCGCCGCTGGATCGACGGCTGCGGTGGTGAGATCTGGTGTCACGAGACAGCCCAGATCACCCACCACGGCAGCCTCGCCTATCGCGGCGACTATGCCCTTGCGCAAAAGCCGCGCGGCTGATTGCGGTCAGTTCGCCGCGCCGCCAAAGCCCTGCCGCGGGACCCAGGTGTAAGACTCGCCCTCACCCATCGGGTCCTCCTCCAGCAGGATCGCGCCCGGAGTGAGCGAAACCGTCAGTTCGACGCAGGTGGTCAGCGGCCCGTCGGTTGCCAGTTCCGCGCCCAGCGTGACCACATGATACGCCAGCGGATTGCCAAGGTTCTCGCAGCTGTGCGTGCCCGGCTGCACCGCCACCAGCGCCCGCACTCCCAGCATCTGCAGCGCCTCGTCGTCGGTCATCTCTGCCAGGATCTCGATGTCGGGGCCGGACAGGACCTGGGTCCGCTCGTACTGGTTCGGGCCGACCCACATGATCTCCGTCCCGTCGAAGACCTCGATCTGCACCAGCTGGTCGCCCGCATAGTACTCTTCGTCCTTGACCTCGGCTCCTGCCGCCCCGGCCACCAGCGCCAGCGCGCCTGCCTTCAGCGCCCTCATCCCTCACCCCCCGCCGCGCGCAGGGCCGCCATCGCCTCGGCGGGCCAGAGATTGGTGTCCTTCGGCCAGATATGCGGTTCGATCTCGCCCTCCACATGCCAGCCGACAAAGACCCCCTCGGTCGCGGGGTGCAGGTAAAGGAAGGCCCAGTCCGCATCGCAGGTGAACTTCAGGCAGGCCTGACCCAGATAGCCTTCCGCCGTGAGATCGCCTGAGCCAAGGTCCGAAATCCGCTCGGCAAAGACCGCATAGTCCGCGCCAAGCCCCGCCTGCAGCGCCGCCTGCACCGGGGCCAGCTTCATCGCATCCACCGGATGGGCCTGGGCAAGCGTGGGCACCGCGTCCCAGCCTGCCGCGCTGTCCGCGCTGAACTCCTCGGGCAGGGCTTCGGTCATGCCAGTGACCGGGTTCCAGACCCAGACCTCGCCAGGTTCCGATGGCAGCGGTTCAGTCGAAAACACCAGCGCTTCCGGCTGGACCTGCATCGTGAACTCGCGGCAGCTGTCAAGCGGGCCATAGAAGGCCGGTGCCGCCCCCTCTTGCAGCGCCAGCACAAAGGGCGCCGCCCCGCAGGCATTCCCGCCCGCCCCGGCCACGCCGGTGATGACCGTCAGCCCGCTGATCTGCTGCGTGGCCTCATCCAGGTAGATCACCCCGTTCTCGTGCAGGACCTCGCCATCCACGACCAGCGCCGCGCTGCCCATTCCGTCATCGGTCACGCTGATCGTATGGCCTGCAAGCGACAGGTCCTGCGCCAGCACAGAGGAACCCCAAAGCACCGCGACGACACCGAAACCCCAGCCTATCTTCTGCATGTTCCGCCCATTCCCTAGGTCCGTTCCTGCGGACAGTGCCGCGCCCGTGCGCCCCGCGCCAGAGCGGAAAGCCTGACCCTCCGGGTGTTCGGGCAGAGGTTAACACCGCCTTAACGCGATTTTCCAAGCAACTGATTTCATTCGGTGAACCGGATTTGTCCACCGTGGGCACATCCGTCAGACCGCAGCCTCCACCGCCCCCACGATCTCGTCCACCACGGCGGCGAGCAGAACCTCGTCCTCACACTCCGCCATCACCCGGATCAGCGGCTCCGTCCCCGATTTCCGGATCAGGATCCGCCCCAGCCCCTCGATCCGCTGCTCACTGGCCCGGATCACCTCCTGCACCGAGGCGACCTCCAATGGCCGCGCCCCGGCGGTGAAACGGACGTTCTTCAACATCTGCGGGACCGTCTCGAAGGACCGTGTCAGCTCCGACGCCGGTTTCCCGGTCCGAACCATCTCCGCCAGGAACTGCAGCCCCGCGACCAGCCCATCCCCCGTCGTCGCATAGTCGGTCATCACGATATGCCCCGACTGCTCGCCGCCCAGGTTGAACCCGCCTTCCCGCATCCGCTCGACGACATAGCGGTCGCCCACCGCCGTCCGCTCCAGCCGCAGGCCCCGGCCTTGCAGGAACCGCTCCAGCCCAAGGTTCGACATCACCGTCGCGACCAAGGCGCCCCCGGTAAGCCGCCCCTCCGACGCCCAACGGGCCGCCAGAAGCGCCATGATCTGGTCGCCGTCCGCGACCCGGCCCGTCTCGTCCAGGATCATGATCCGGTCGGCATCGCCGTCCAGCGCGATCCCCACATGCGCGCCGTGGGTCACCACCGCCTCGGCAGCCGTCTCGGTATGGGTCGACCCGCAGCGGTCGTTGATGTTGGTCCCGTTGGGGGCGACCCCGATCGGGATCACCTCGGCCCCCAGTTCCCACAGCACCTCGGGCGCGGTCCGGTAGGCCGCCCCGTTCGCGCAGTCGACCACCACCTTGAGGCCGTCCAGCCGCAGGCCGGTCGGAAAGCTCGTCTTCACGAACTCCTCGTACCGCCCCCGGCCATCCTCGATCCGTTTGGCCCGGCCGATGTTTTCGGGCTTCGCGGGCGCGATCTCACCCTCGATCATCGCTTCGATCTCGGCCTCGGCGGCGTCCGACAGCTTGAACCCGTCCGGCCCGAAGAACTTGATCCCGTTGTCCTGGTGCGGGTTGTGGCTGGCACTGATCATCACGCCGACATCCGCCCGCATGGACTTGGTCAGGAACCCCACCGCAGGCGTCGGCACGGGCCCGAGCAGCAGCACGTTCATCCCCGTCGAACAGAACCCCGCCGTCAGCGCGTTTTCCAGCATGTAGCCCGACAGCCGCGTGTCCTTGCCGATCACCACCCGATGCGCCGAGGAGCCGTCGCGGCGGAAATACCGCCCCGCCGCCGCGCCCAGTTTCAACGCCAGTTCCGCCGTCATCGGCCAGCTGTTCGCCCGCCCCCGGACGCCGTCAGTGCCAAATAGCTTGCGGCTCATGCCTCATCCTCCAAATGATCGGTATTCAAAGATTGCCAAAGCCGCAGCGCCTGCCACGTCTCGGCCACGTCATGTATGCGAGTGATCTGCACGCCCTGCGCCACCCCCGCCAAAGCCAAAGCGATGGACCCCGGCGCGCGGGTTTCGGGCGCCTCGGCCCGGCCAATCGTCCCGATGAACCGCTTGCGCGAGGTGCCCAGCAGCAGCGCACAACCCAGGCCATGAAACAGGGACATCCCGCGCAGTAGCGTCAGGTTGTGCTCCAGCGTCTTGCCAAAGCCGATGCCGGGGTCCAGCACGATCCTTGACCGGTCTATCCCCAGTGCCTCGGCCCGCGCCAGCCGCGTGGCCAGAGCGTCATAGACATCCAGAAGCACATCGCCATATCGCGGATCGTCCTGCATGCTGGCCGGCACGCCCTGCGCATGCATCAGCACCACCGGTGCCGCCGCCTTGGCCACCAGCGGCCCCAGCGTCGGGTCGAAGTCGAAAGCCGAGACATCGTTGACGATGCTCGCCCCCGCCTCCAGCGCGGCGGCGGCCACGCGCGCTTTCCGCGTGTCGATGCTGATCGGCGCCGCAAGCCCGCCCGCCCGCAGCGCCCGGATCACCGGGACGGTGCGGGCGATTTCCTCCTCGACCGGAACCTCGACCGCACCGGGCCGGGTGCTTTCGCCGCCGATGTCGATGATCTCGGACCCTGCCGCCATCGCCGTCGCCTGCGCCACTGCAGCCTCGGCGCCCAGGAATCTGCCCCCGTCCGAGAAACTGTCCGGCGTCACGTTCAGGATGCCCATCAGCCGCGGGCGGTCCATCGTCAGGCCCGCAAAGGCCGGGCGCGGGGCCGTCAGCCGATGCAGCACCGCCGCAGGCACCTCGGACGCCGGAATGATCCGGCTGGGAATCGCGCGCGACAGGACCTCGACCCGATCGAACCAGCACCAGCCCCCGGCCAGCGGCATGGCCCCCTCGGGCCGGGCCGGATCGGTCATCGCGATAGGTCTGAAATACTCCATGGCTTTCGGAGTGGCCGAACCCCAAGCGCTTTTCAAGGGGGAAGCGTCAGGCGCGTTTCACCGGGACGCGGCTTCCTGCCGGGACTGCAACGTCGCCGTGAACGACCAGCGCCGTGGCCGACATGGTTTCCGCCAACCACAGCGACAGGCCCACCGGATCGGTCCCTTTCGGGCCGTCGACCGCATCCAGCACCAGCTTGGACGGTGCCCAGACCACGGTTTGCCCGCGCTTCATCGCCCAATCGATCTCGGTCCGCGTCGCCACCACCACGCAGCGCGCATCGCGCGCAGCCAGCGCCCAAGCGTTCTGCTCCATCGCCAAAAGGTCTACCCGGCGCTGCGTCGGCTTGTGCCCCGTGACCGGGCGCGGCAGGTCAGGCAAGCCCACGGTCAGGATCAGCGGCAAACTCTCCGCCAGCAAGTGATCCAGTCGGGCCGAAAGGTCAGGCGCGTGGATCGTAGCATTGTCGAGGAAGACCACCAGCGGATGGACCGCCTCCATCCCCTCGGCCCCGGCCTTCTGCACCGGGCGTTCGGCACGCGACCGGACGATCTCGACCCCCAGGGCATACGGACCGACGTCCAGCTTCTCGATCCGGATGAAGACCCGCATCGCCGCGGGTTCGGCCAGGATCCGCTCGGCCACCCGTTCCGCCAACGTCTCCAACAGGTTCAGCCGTTCGGCCGCCAGTTCCGCCGCAATGGATTCGGTGATCCGGTCATAAGACAGGATGCGGTCGACGTCGTCCTCCAGCGGCTCGGTCACCGGTCGGACCTCGACCACCACGTTGAAGCGCAGGCGCTGCTTGTGGCCGCGTTCCTTCTGGAAGGCACCGATATCCGCCTCGACCACATGGTCGCGCAAGGATATCCGGTCGCGCATACCTGCGCCCGCGGACGCCTCGGCCCGGTCCTCGGGATGGGCGAAAGCCAACTCGATATCGCTCATCAGGGGTCCTCCGCCGTTCGGCCCCTCATACCACGCGGGTCGCGAGGGCCAAGCGGGAAGGCGTCACCGAAGCCGCAGAAGGCGACATCAGCCGTTGGCGCCGGGTTGCCGGTAGAACAGATGCGCGCCAATCGCGGCCGTGCGCGAGAACCGCTTGGACCAGCTGGGCTTGACGCCCCGCGTATGAAAATGCGTGGCACCTGCGGTCAGCACCCGAGGGGCACCGTCCAGCATGGCGCGGGCAATGCGGCCTGACAGATCGGCGGCACCCTTTTCGCGCATCTTCTTCTTGCCGGTGCAGACGTAGGAAAACTGGCACCCGCCACCGCCACGCTGCTTGACCACGCCGCAGACCGTGCGCGGGTACAGCGGGCTGTCGACCCGGTTCAGGATCACTTCGGCCACGGCAATCTGGCCGTCCAGACTTTCGCCGCGTGCTTCGAAATACAGGGCTTCGGTCAGGCACTGCCATTCGGCATCGCCTTCGGGTGCGGGCCGGGACATCAGCCAATCCTCGGTCAGGCCCTCGGTCATCGCCACCGCGGGCAACGGCGCGTCAAGCTCGGGCGGGGGCAACCGCTTGAGGTCCTGCGAGTAGGACGCAGGCGTCGGCATCAGCCCGAACATGCCAGTGTTCCAGTTCGAATCCGCCGTAGCAGTACTGGCTGCCAGTCCCATCGCCAGCGCGAAGGTCACAAGGTCGCGTTTCATTCTGCTCTTCCGTCATTGTTTCCCGGCGGAAGTCTCCCCGCCTTGGCAAGCTGGCGGGGAGGTAGGGGATGCATCCCGGGGGGTCTACCGCTGTTGCGGAAATGCCACGAAAATCAATGCTGCATAAGCGAAATACCGCCGAAAATCATAGGGAAATGGTGAAGATTTCCTTACAATTAACTGATATTAAACGGTTTTACTGCGATCCTTCAGCGCAAGATGCGCCGCCGCAAGCCGCGCCATTGGCACTCGGTAGGGGGAGCAGGACACATAATCGAACCCGGCGCGGCGACAGAAGTCGATGGATTCCGGGTTGCCGCCGTGTTCGCCGCAGATCGAAAGTGTCAGGTCTTTCCGGGTCTTGCGTCCCCGCTCGGCCCCGATGTGCAACAGCTCACCCACCCCGTCGATGTCGAGGATGTGGAACGGGTCCTCGGGGAAGACGCCCAGCCGGACATAGGTGTTCATGAAGCGCCCGGCATCGTCGCGCGACAGGCCGTAGGTCATCTGGGTCAGGTCGTTGGTGCCGAAGGACAGGAAGGCGGCATGCTGGGCGATCTCTCCCGCCCGCAGGGCCGCGCGCGGGGTTTCGACCATCACGCCCAGCTTGTAGTCGAACGCCGCCCCGGCCTTGGTGCGCACCATGGCGGCCAAAGCGTCGATCCGGGTCTTGACCAGTTCGACCTCGCGGCGGGCAGAGACCAGGGGGATCATGATTTCCGGCACAATCGGGGCGCCGCGACGGGCGGATTCCAGCGTCGCCTCGAAGATCGCCTGCGCCTGCATGTCATAGATTTCCGGCAGCACGACACCCAACCGCACCCCGCGCATCCCAAGCATCGGGTTGACCTCGGTCAGCGCCTCGGCCCGCCGGGTCACTTCCGACAGGGGCCGGTCCAGCGCTTCGGCCAGCCCGCGCAGACCTTCCCGGTCCGACGGCAGGAATTCGTGCAAAGGCGGGTCGAACAGACGGATGCAGACCGGCAGACCTTGCATGATCTCAAACAGTTGCACGAAATCTGCCCGCTGCATCGGCAACAGCCGCGCAAGGGCCGCCGCGCGGTCGCCCGGCGTATCGGCAAAGATCATCTCGCGCATGACGACAAGGCGGTCCTCGTCGAAGAACATGTGCTCGGTCCGGCACAGGCCAATCCCCTGCGCCTCGAACTTGCGCGCGGTTTCGGCATCGGCGGGCGTGTCGGCATTGGCCCGCACCCCGATGTCGCGCACCTCATCGGCCCAGGCCAAAAGCCTGCGAAAACTGTCGTCCAGCGCCGGCGGCAGCATCTCGGCCGCCCCCGCAAGCGCCTCGCCCTTGGATCCGTCCAGCGTCACCACGTCGCCTTCGCGGAAAACGCGGCCATCGGCGGCGGTCAGCTTCTTGTCTCGCGTGTCCAGCCGGACATCGGACGCGCCCACCACGCAAGGCAGCCCCAACCCGCGCGCGATCACCGCCGCGTGGCTGGTCATCCCGCCGCGTTCGGTCAGCACTGCCGCCGAAGAATGCATCCCCCGGATATCCTCGGGCGAGGTTTCGCGCCGCACCAGAATGCAGGGCTCCCCCTTCGACGCACTCGCCTGAGCCGCCGCCGAGGAAAACACCAGCTTGCCCGTCGCCGCCCCGGGTGAGGCCGCGATCCCCCGGGCAATCACATCACGCGCCCCGCGCGGATCGACCTGGTGGTGCAACAGTTCCGACAGCGCCCGGGGTTCGACCCGCAACACCGCCTCGTCGCGCGGGATCACCCCGTCTTCGGCCAATGCCACCGCGATCCGCAACCCCGCACGGGCCGAGCGTTGCACCTTGACCGCGTCCAGCACTGCCAGCCGCCCGTCCTCGATGGTGAACTCGATCTGCATCTCCTCGCGCAGCCGCGCGCGGCAGGTCGCCCCATATTCGACCAGCGTGGCGAACAGTTCGGGCGAGACATCTTCCAGTGACGCCCCGCGCGGGTCGCGCGTCAGGTACAGCGCCTCGGTCGTCTTCAGCGCATCCCGACCCTGCGACTGTCCCAGATAGCGCCCGGTGATCTGCGGCTGGCCCGTGACCGGATCGACGAACTGGATCACGCCCGATCCGGAAATC
Source organism: Rhodobacter sp. SY28-1 (assembly GCF_005222785.1). Taxonomy (GTDB): domain Bacteria; phylum Pseudomonadota; class Alphaproteobacteria; order Rhodobacterales; family Rhodobacteraceae; genus Tabrizicola. Next base: position 942,647 of record NZ_STGH01000003.1, read on the forward strand.
CCCTGCCCGATCCCTTGCGCCATCTCTTGCACGACAAGGCCCAAGGCCGCCTCCTCCGGCGCCCCCTTGGCCTGCCGCAGAAGCCGGGCCGAGGTGCCCTCCCAGGCCCGTGCCATCGATCGCAGCACTTCCGACAGCTGCTGGGCCGGGTCCTGCGGGAAGGGTTCGTCCGTTTCGACCTCGTATTCGCGCAGCGCATCCTTCAACGCACCCGGCCCCGGTTTCAGCCCGTCAAAGACGTCCGGGTCCAGCCGCGCGACGTGAATTGCATAGGCCTGCACAAAGCGAAGGTAGAGCGCATCTGCCGCCGTCTCGCCATGCGTCTCGGCCAGTCGAGCGTGGCGCTTGGCGTTGAGGCCAATGTTCAAGATCGTCGCCGGCCCGCCCCAGTCCGGGTTCGCGGGGCTGGGGCGCACCGAGATCAGCGGCCCGTCGCCGAAATGGTCGAGGATGCCGCGCGTGTCGACCCCATGCCCCGCGGCAATCGCGCGGACCGTGGTTGCAGGCAGCGCCACCGACTTCGGCACCGGCAGGTCAAGGCGGACCAGCCGCTGCAAACACTTCGCCCGCCACCCATGCGACGCCGTGGCGATCTGCGCCGATGGCGAGATCTGGGCGTATTCCGGAATGGGGTCGTGTTTCTGCACTGCAGCACCTGATGTTCACGCGCAGCATACGCCGAAAGACCCGTCAATCAAGCGTGACATGTCAGTTGTATGACGAATCTTTGGGCAGTCGTTGAAAACACGAACCACTTGGCACCTCCCCTCCCATCGTGGGGAAGAGATGGGGGTAAGGGGGCTGCTTACCCCTCGATCCGCGTCAGGTCGGCCACGCCCGAACAGACCGCCCGGATGCGGTGGAGAAGGTTCAGCCGGTTCCGCCGGATGATCTCGTTGTCGCTGTTAACCTGAACCGCGGTGAAGAAGGCATCAATCGGCCCGCGCAGAGCGGCCATCGCGGCCATCGCGGTCCCGAAATCCTCTGCTTGCATGGCCGGAGAGATCGCCGCCTCTGCCTTGTCCAGCGCCGCAAACAGCGCCCTCTCCTCCTCCGTCTCGGCAAACTTCACATCCGCCCCGAAGGAGTATTCGACCCCATCCTTCGCCTCGGCCTGAGACAGGATGTTGTTCGCCCGCTTGAACCCCTGCAGCAGGTTCGCCCCGTCCTCGGTTTTGAGCGTTTCCGACAGCGCCGCGGCCCGCTTGACGAGCAGCGTCAGGTCGTCGTTCCCCGGCATGGCAAGGCAGGCGTCGATGATGTCGTGCCGGACGCCCTGGTCCCTGAGGTAGACCTTGAGGCGGTCGTGGAAGAAGGAGAGGAGGTCAGAAGCGACGTCGGCGATCCAGTCCAACTGACGCGCCAAGAGCTTGTCAAATAACCCTTGGCCCAGTTCCGACTGCCACATGTCTTCCCTTAGAACTGGGTAGACATCGGAGAAGAGTCGCTCCCAACCTTGCCCGTACTGATTGTGGAAGGCTTCCGAAAGATTCTCAAACTCCCGTTCGATGATGCGCCGCATGGCCTCAGCAGTGGTGCGATATCGAATTTCATATGCAACGTGGGACGTCAAAGCTGTCTGCAGAATTGGAACAAGTTTCACAGTCCGATTGCTAGGGACCAACCGCACCACCCCCAACGCCGCGCGCCGCAGGGCAAACGGGTCCTTCGACCCTGTCGGCTTCTCGTCAATCGCCCAGAACCCGGTCAGCGTGTCGATCTTGTCGGCCAGCGCCACGGCGACCGACACCGGCTCCACAGGGACCGAGTCACTCTCCCCCTTCGGCCGCCAATGGTCCCGCGCCGCATCGGCGACGGAGGCCTTCTCCCCGGCCTCCAGCGCATAGTAGCGGCCCATGACGCCCTGCAACTCGGGGAACTCGCCGACCATCGCCGAGCGCAAGTCCAGCTTCGCCAGCCGCGCGGCGCGTTCCGCGTCATCGGCATCCGCCCCGACCAGTGGCGCAATCTCCCGCGCCAAGGCGGCAATCCGGTCGATCCGGTCGGCCTGAGAGCCAAGCTTGTTGTGGAACGTGACCGCCTTCAGCCCCTCCACCCACTCGCCCATCCCGGCCTTCGCCACCCGCAAGTCATTCTCCCAGAAGAACTTCGCGTCCGACAGGCGCGCGGCCAGCACCTTCTGGTTGCCCTTCAGGATCACCTCGCCACCATCCGCCGCCTCGATATTGGCGACGGTGACAAACCCCTCGATCCGCCCCGTCTTCGGGTTCCGCACCGAGAAGAACTTCTGATGCTCCTTCATGCTGGTCTGCAGCACCTCCGGCGGCAGGCCCAGGAACGCATCCGCAATTCGCCCCATCAGGGGCACCGGCCATTCCACCAGCCCCGCGACCTCGGTCAGAAGCCCCGGGTCCGCGACCACTTCCATACCGGCGGCAAAGGCCAGGTTCTGCGCCCCCTGCCAGATCGCGGCCTCGCGTTCCGCCGTGTCCAGCACCACCTTCGCGCGCTTCAGCTTGACGACATAGTCATCGAACCCCGAGACCACGAAGCGCCCGATGCCCATGAACCGATGCCCCTCGGTCACGTTCCCCGCCTCGATCCCGTCCACCGACATCGGCACCACATGCGCGCCGGTCTCATCGGACAAGAGACAGATGATCGACTGCAATGGCCGCACCCAGCGCAACGACCCGCTGCCCCAGCGCATCGACTTCGGCCAGGGGAAGTTGCGGATCACGCCTTCCAACACCTCGGCCACGATCTCCGCCGCCTGACGACCCGGCTTTTCGACCACGGCATAAAAGGTCTCGCCCTTCTTGTCCGCCCGCCGCTCCAGCTGGTCCAGCGTCAGCCCGGTCGACCGCAGGAACCCCTCCACCGCCTGCGCCGGGGCGCTGGTCGAAGGCCCCTTCCGCTCCTCCCGCACCGGGCGGCTTTCCGCGGTCAGCCCCTCGACCGACAGGACCAGCCGCCGCGGCGTCGAGAACGCGCCCGCGCTGGCATAGGTCAGCCCCGCCTCGACCAGCCCGTCGGTCACCAGCTTCCGCAGGTCCTCACGGGCCTTTCCTTGCATCCGCGCCGGAATTTCCTCGGAGAAGAGTTCGATCAGAAGGTCGGGCATGTCTTGTTCCTAGATCCAGTCGAGGTTCACGCGGGTCGGCGGATAGGCGTCGGCAATGGCGGCGCGCAGGGCGGCAAAGCGGGGGCGCAGGTCCTTGAACTTGCGCTCATGCGTCTCGGCGACGGTCAGCTGGATATCGTCGAAGAGCCGCGCCTCCAGCATCGCGGACAGAAGGTCCAGCTCGGCCCCCTCGATGTCCATCTTGACGAAGGCCACCCGGCCATGCGCGCCGACAAGTCCGCGCAGGAAGGCCGGAAAGTCGATCAGTTCGACGTCGATCCCCTCGCCGTCCGCGATGTTCTGGCCGCCCGCGACGACGGTGCTCTTGACCGAAGCCAGCTCCGGGTTCGCCTCCCAGTTCGCGGCACGCATCAGGCGGATGGTGCCTGCTCCAGTCCCCACGGCAGCCGCGTGCAGATGCACGTTCGACACCCCGGCAAAGCGTTCGGTCAGCTTCTCGATGTTGTAGGGGTCAGGCTCGAACGCGTGGACCTCGGCCCCGCTGGAGGCCAAGAGCGCCGTCACATCCCCCCGGTTCGCCCCGCAATCCACCGCCACATCCCCCGGTCGCAGCATCGAGACGACACCGGACAGCATCCCTTCCGCCCGCGCATAGTGCAGGTCGCGCTTGTGACGGCGCTTCAGCTTCCGCAGGGGGTCCTCGGCCTCGGCCATCCTCAGTCCCCAAGGCTCCCGTTCAGCTGGTGCCAGGCATAGGCGCGGCCATCGCCAAACACCGCGACGACCCGGTCGACGCCGGGGTGGATCTCCGGCTCGGACAGGAAGGCCAGCGCCTCGCCCGTCTCCAGCGCCCGACCAATCGCTTCGGCGTCGAAACAGTCGAACCCGCGCGGCGCGACCAGCGGTTCGGCGCCCTCATAGGTCCGGTAGGTCTCGGTCAGCATGGCCAGCGTCAGAGGCGTGGTGAAGCACGCCCGAAACTTGATGGGAGAGCTGTCCGCGTCAATCCCCTCGATCCCGTTCACGACGATGGCCTCCGGCTGGTCGCCCACCAGCGGCACCAGACGGATTTCGGCCCCCGGCTGAAACGCCACCTCCTCATAGAAGGCGCGCTCGGCCGTGTACCACAGGAAGACGCCCGCGACGGCGGCAACGATCACGATGGCCCCCAGGATAACGCGCGCCGCATTCACTGATCCGCCCCCGCCTCGGTCTGCCGGAAGGCGTCGGCGCACAGCTTCGCCAGGGCTCGCACCCGCCCGATATAGGCCTGCCGTTCAGTGACCGAGATCACGCCGCGGGCATCGAGGAGGTTGAACAGATGGCTGGCCTTGATCGTCTGGTCATAGGCGGGATGCGCCATGATGATCCGCTTGCCGGACTTGGGGTCATCGGCGTCAAAGGCCAGAAGCCGCTGACACTCCGCCTCGGCATCCTTGAAATGCTGGAACAGCATCTCGGTCGTCGCCCCGTCGAAGTTGTGGCGGGAGTATTCCTCCTCCGTCTGCCGGAAGATGTCGCCGTAGGTCAGCGCAATCGGCGACTGCGGATCGTTGAACGGCATGTCCATTACATGGTCCACGCCCATCACATACATCGCCAGGCGTTCCAGCCCGTAGGTCAGCTCCCCAGACACCGGTTTGCAGTCATGCCCGCCAACCTGCTGGAAATAGGTGAACTGGCTGACCTCCATCCCGTCGCACCAGACCTCCCAGCCCAGACCCCAGGCACCCAGCGTCGGGCTTTCCCAGTCATCCTCGACAAAGCGGATGTCGTGCAGGCCAAGGTCGATCCCGATGGCCGCCAATGATCCCAGATACAGCTCTTGCAAGTTCGCAGGCGAGGGTTTGATGATGACCTGGTATTGGTAATAGTGCTGCAGCCGGTTCGGGTTTTCGCCATAGCGCCCGTCCGTGGGGCGGCGCGAGGGCTGGACATAGGCGGCCGCCCAGGGCTTCGTCCCCAAGCTGCGCAGCGTCGTCGCCGGGTGGAAGGTCCCCGCCCCTACTTCCATGTCATAGGGTTGCAGCACGGCACAGCCCTGCGCAGCCCAGTAATTCTGCAGCCGCAGGATGATTTCCTGAAAGCTTTTTGGCGTGGTGGTGGCGTCGGACATGGATGGCCCCGGGACAAAGGCAAAGTCGCGCCTTCCCTATCCATTGGGGCGAGAGGGGTCAATTCCGGAAAGGACCGGCGCAATCGTGACCGGCCTTGCGGGTGTTTCACCCTTGTCGCGGCGCGCGTCATGCGTAATGTCGGCCCCTAGCCGGAAACCGTCTTCAGGACCTGTTCATGTTCAGACCGCTTGCGTTGATTGTCGCCGTTCTTGCAACGATGATCCTATCCCCTTCACCGCAGGCGAATGCACAGGAGGGTCGGGCCTGGGTCCAGGTCGAGGCGCATCCGGACCTGGAGACTGCCCTTGACCGGGCCCGCGCCTATGCGGCGCTCTTTCCCGAAGCCGCTGCCTTCCGCCTTTCCTCCGGCTGGTATGGCATCGCGCTTGGGCCCTACCCGACCGACGAAGCCCCGATCCGGCTTGGCGCGCTGAGACGCGAAGGGCAGATCCCCTCGGACAGCTTTGTCGACGATGGCGCCCGCTATGGCGAACAGATCTTCCCCGAAGATGGTGCAACAGCGCTTGCCCCGGAACCGGCAACCGACCTGGCCGCCGACCTTGCCACTACGATCGAAACCCCGGAACCCGACGCTGTCGAGGCCCCTGACGAAGACCGCCAGCAGGCCCGTGACAGCGAGGCGCTTCTCACCCCCGAGGAACGCCGCGAGCTGCAGACTGCGCTGCAATGGTTCGGCTTCTATTCCAGCGCCATCGACGGTGCCTTTGGCCCCGGCACCCGCAATTCCATGGCCGCCTGGCAAGAAGCGCAGGGCATGCTTGAGCCGACCGGCATCCTGACCACCCGCCAGCGCCGTGCACTTCTGGACGCCTGGAAGGGCGAGATTTCCGCCTTCGGCTTCACCGAAATCACCGAGGCGGAATCCGGCATCACCGTCACCCTGCCCCTGGGCCTGGTAGAATTCGACCACTACGAGCCGCCCTTCGTCCACTACCGAGCGAAAACCGACGATGCCCCCCGCATCGTCCTGATCTCGCAACCCGGCGACCAGGCCGCGCTTTACGGCCTCTACGACGTGCTCCAGACGCTCGAATCCGTCCCGCTCGACGGCCCCCGCGACCGCGGCGACCGCAGCTTCCGCATCCGCGGCACCTCGCCCAAGGCCGACACGACGGTCTTCGCCGAGTTGAAGGGCAGCCGGATCAAGGGCTGGATGCTGATCTCCACCCCCGGGAACGAGGCGCGCGACGCCCGCATCATCAAGGTGATCGAGGACAGCTTCTCGCCCGACGGCGACGGCGTGCTGGACCCCGGCATGGCGGTGATGGGCGCCGAGACCCGCTCGGGCCTGCTGGCCGGGCTTGAGGTGCGCAAACCCCGCCTCAGCCGCACCGGCTTTTACATCTCGCCCGAAGGCGCGGTCCTGACCACCGTCGAAGCCGTCGACAGTTGCAGCCGCGTCACCATCGACCGCGCGACCGAGGCGACCGTGACCCTTGCCGACAAGACCAGCGGACTGGCCCTTCTCACCCCGAAAACTGCGCTTGCCCCCCGCGCGGTCGCGGGCTTTGCCACCGCCCCCGCCCGACCGGGGTCCGAGATCGCCGTGCCCGGCTATTCCTACGAAGACCGCCTGCCCGCCCCGGTCATCACCTTCGGCACGCTGGAGGACGTCACCGGCCTGAACGGCGAAACCGCCTACTCCCGCCTCGCCCTGCAATCGCTGCCCGGCGATGCGGGCGGCGCAGTGCTTGACGCCTCTGGCAGCGTCCTCGGCATGCTCTTGCCCGCCCAGCCGCAGGGCGGCAAGCTGATGCCCGCAGGCGTTGCCTTCGCCCTCTCCGCGCCCGAGATCGCCCGGCTTCTGACCCCGACCGGCGTGGCGACGCTTCCCACGACCGCGACCGCCCCTCTGGACCCCGCAGCCCTGTCGGAACAGGCCGCCGGCATGACCGCGCTCGTCTCCTGCTGGGAGTGAGGGGTCGGCGGCGGACCGGGAAACCTACCGCCGCCAGAATGCCGGCAGCAGCATGACCAGAATGGCCAAGAGGCCCAGCCGTCCCAGGATCATGCACAGCGTCATTATCGCGATGGCCCCGGGCGGGAAGTCGATGAAGGTCCCGGTCCGCTCGACCAGCGGGCCGAAGCCGTAACCGACATTGCACAGCGTCGTCCAGACCGCGAAGACGGCCGAGACGGTGTCCACCCCAAGCAGTGTCATCGCCACGCTCATCGTGCCGAGGATCAGGATGAAACTCGACACGAACATGACCAGCGCGTTCAGCACGTCATCCCCGACTGCCCGCCCGTCATAGCGTACCGGGTCGACAGTCGAGGGGTTGCCGATCCGCAGCACCTCGCGCTTCAGCACGGCAATGACCAGCTGCACCCGGAAGACCGACAGCCCAGCCGCGGATGAACCGGAGCAGGCCCCGATCACCCCGATCACGAAAGCCACCACCAGCATGAACCCGCCCCAGCCGGCAAAACTGACCGTGCCGAACCCGGTCGAGGACATGATCGAGGCCAGGTTGAACAGGCTTTGCCGGAAGGCCTCCTCAAGCCCGGTATTCGTGGTCCAGACCTGCCACAGTGCCACCGCGATCACTGCCATTGCCAGCCACCTGGCATAGGCACGCACCTGCGCATCCTGCCACAGAGGCAGGGCCGAGCCGTTCATCAGCTGGACAAAGCGGATGTAAGGTAGGCTCGCCAGGAACATGAACAGCGCCGAAGCGTATTGGATAGAGGCGCTGTAGCTGGTGAAGGAATCGTCCCGACTGGAAAATCCGCCTGTCGCCACCGTCGCCATGCCATGCACCACGGCATCGAAGGCTGGCATGCCAAGGATGGCGTAGACGGTCATCGTGGTGACCGACAGCGCCAGATAGACGATCAGAAGCTGCTGGGCGATGTCGGTCGCCCGCGGCAGGACCTTGCCGAACGTGTCGAACCCCTCGGTCCGAAAGAACTGCATGCCCCCGATCCGCATCAGCGGCAAGAAGATCATCGCGATGAAGGCGATCCCCAGTCCTCCGCCCCAGTTCAGCATCCCGCGCCACAGGATCATGCCCCGCGGCAGGTCCGACAGGCCCGAGATGACCGAAGCCCCGGTGGTCGTGATCCCAGACACCGCCTCGAAATAGGCAAGCTGCAGGGTCAACCGCGGTGCGCCGATCCAGAATGGCAGGGCGCCGAAGAATGGCACCACGAACCAGATGCCCGCCGTCAGAAGATAGGCCTGCCTTGTATCCAGACCCTTCCCCAGCGCATTGCCGGTCGAAAGGGTCAGCGCCGTGCCTGTCACTCCGGTCAGTGCGGCCGAAGCCAGAAAGGCAAAGCCGTTCGCCAGCCCCGCCCGCCAGTCGAGTATGGCCGGGGCCAGCATCAGGATCGCCAGGACGATCAGGATGCGGCCAATGACATAGGCGACGGGGCGGAAGTCAACCATGGTCGGGCATGGCTACGCGGCCCCGCGCCTTTGGTCAATCACCTGTCAGCGCGTGTGGATCAGCGTCCGGAACAGATGCGGGTCCAGACTTTCGCCCGCAAAGGTGTCGCCCTCGGTCAGAACGCTGATCGCGTCATGGCTGTGGAGCGACTCCTGATGGCTGGCCAGCACCCGGAAATCGCCCACCCGCGCATCGGCCCGCAGCGCCTCGCAGAACAGTCGCGCCGCGTCCTCGACGAAGATCGGATTCGCCGCGTTCAGCTCGGCAAAGGCCTGCTCGTCCTCACGCTTGACCATGACCTGGGTCTCGGTGACCACCGCGCCCCTCGCTAGGTCCACCAGATCCTCCAGCGCCATCTCGCCCGTCAGCACGACCGACAGCCGCGCGACCGACCGCTGCGAATGCGGCGTCGCCAGCTGGCCCCTCATCATGCGGGCATGCTCCGACAGCTCCAGGCTGCACGGGCAGGTCGAGCTGTAGACGTAATCCAGATGGGCAATCCGCTTGCGCACCCCGGCCACCTCGACCAGTTCCAGCGCCATGTCGTAATATTGCCAGCCCGCCAGCCCCGACCGCAGCGATTGCAGCTGCATCGGGAACGACAGCCGCATCTGGATGCGCGCGTCAAAGCTGCCGAGGTCCGTCTTGTAGTCGTCCAGCGCCGCTTCGATCACGCCGAAGGAAAACTCCTTCTCGGCATGGGCATAGAACGACCGCATGATGCGGCTCATGTTGATGCCCTTCTTTTCGGCCTCCAGGCTGACCGTCCCGGTCACGCTCGTCTCCAGCACGACGGGAGCACCGTCGCGGGTGGCAAAGCGGATCGGCAGACGGAAGTTGGAAATCCCGACATGCTGGATGCGCGCCTTCGACCCCCGGATCAGGCTGGAGGGGCCATTCTGCAAATCGGGCAGCGTGGTGCGATAGCTCGCATCCGCCTTGAAGGCATGGGGATACTCGCGCGACAAGGCGGGATAGCCCTGCCCCGGCACCAACCAGCCCACCGCCGAGTCGAGCCGCGAGATTTCCTCGTCGGACGATTTCCCGGCCCATTGGCGCAGCACGGCAAGGGCTGCTTCCGCCTCCTCGCGCGAAGGAAGGCGGTCGATTTCCGGGGTATGGATATTCATGGGGGCAGGTCCTTTCGGTTCGGGCGGGCCATCGGGCCAAGCCGTCAATTTCCGGAATGTTCTACGCTGGGAAGCCGCCACCGGATCACCCTGGTCCGAGGCAGAGACCCAATAGATAGACAGTTTTCCCCTGCCCGCAAGTGCAGAGTAGGCTTCAGTTCCGCCCCAGCGCCTGTCCAAGGTCCGCGATCAGGTCATCGACGTCCTCCAACCCGACCGACAAACGGATCAGGCCCGGCGTGATGCCAAGCGCATCCTTCTGCTCCTGCGGCAAGCGCTGGTGAGTCGTCGTGGCCGGATGCGTCGCGATGGTCTTGGCATCGCCCAGGTTGTTGGAAATCTTGACGATTCCCAAGGCGTTCATGAAGCGGAACGCTGCCTCCTTGCCGCCCGCCACGTCGAAGGTCACGATGGTCCCGCCGCTGCCCATCTGCGTCATGGCCAGATCATGCTGCGGATGCACGGCCAGCCCCGGATAGATCACCCGGCCCACCTGGCTCCACCCCGAAAGCACCTCGGCGATCCTCAGCGCCGAGGCCGCCATCGCCCGGCAGCGCAGGTCCAGCGTCGCCATGCCGTTCAGATGCATCCAGGCCGTGAACGGGCTCATCGAGCCGCCGGTATGTTTCATGTAGGGTTCCAGCGTCTTGCGGACGAACTCCTTCGTGCCGCAGACGACACCTCCCAGCGCCCGGCCCTGACCGTCGATGTGCTTGGTCGTCGAATAGACCACCACATCCGCGCCCTGTTCGACTGCACGGGAAAAGATCGGCGTCGCAAAGACGTTGTCGCAGATTACCAAAGCACCGGCCTTATGGGCGATCTCGCTGACACCGCGAATGTCCACCAGTTCCAGCGTCGGGTTCGACATCGATTCGAAGAACACCGCCTTGGTGCCGGGGGTCACTGCGGCTCGCCATTGGTCAAGGTCCGCGCCATCCACAAAGGTCACACGAACCCCGAACTTCTGCAGCACCTCCTCCAGCACATAAAGACAGGACCCGAACAGCGCCCGCGCGCTGACCACATGGTCCCCCGCCCGGACCAGCGACATCAGAGCGCCCGACACCGCCGCCATGCCCGATGCCGTAGCAAAGGCGTCGTCCGTCCCCTCCAGCGCCGCGATCCGCTCCTCGAACATCCGGGTCGTCGGGTTGCCGTAGCGGGCATAGATGAACTCGTCCTCGCCCGCCTTGATGAACCGTTCCTCGGCCGCCTCGGCCGTGGGGTAGACGAAGCCCTGCGTCAGGAAGATCGCCTCGGCCATCTCACCGTACTGGCTGCGCCGGGTGCCCTCATGCACCAGTTGCGTGCGGGTCTTCCAGTCCTTCGTCATCGTCGTCCAGGCCCCCCGGCCAATAAAAAACCCCGGCATACCAAAGGTGCCGGGGCCATGCCCTTCACCTCTTTAGCGGTTTGTTTAACGTGGCCCGCAATCCGGTAACAAAGCGCCACGGGCGTCTGCATACGCCTGGCCAGCCCTGTGGTCAACCCGCCACGCTTGCGCCCTGTCATGCCGCCGTCACCGACCCGTCACGCCACCGTTTCCGCGCTGCGGCAACACACGGCGCATAGAGGCAGCTCCGGGTGCAGGCCATGTCCGACGATCCCCGTCCGATCCGCGCCGATGCGACCAGCCATGGCCTTGACCTCGATCGGGACCGCTTGGCACGCAAGCTTGACGCCCTCCCCCCCGGGGCCCCTGTTGTCGTCATGATCCACGGCTGGCGCTATGCCCCCGGCTTTGCCCGCGACTGCCCGCACGGCTCGATCCTGTCGCTCGACCCCGCGCCGCAGGACCGCCGCGCGGTCAGCTGGCCCCGCCATCTCGGGCTTGACGGACGGCAGGGCCTCGGCATCGCGCTCGGCTGGAACGCGAAATGCGACCCCTGGCGTGCCCATCTCCGCGCCCACCGCACCGGCGACGCGCTGGCGAGCATCGCCCGCACTGTCCACGCCCTCTCCGGCCGCCCTGTCCAGATCATCGCCCATTCCATGGGCGCCCGCGTGGCTCTCGCCGCCCTCCCCCTGCTTGACCCCGGCCTGATCGACCGGATGGTCCTTCTGGCGGCTGCTGAGACGCGGGGCCGCACCCTCGCCGCCCTTGCCACCCCCGCCGGGCGCGCGGTCGAGGTCATCAACGTCACCACGCGCGAGAACGACCTCTTCGACGCCTGCTTCGAATGGGGCATCCACCTCGGCCTGCGCACCTCGATCGGTCAGGGGCTCGGGCGCAGCCTGCCAAACTGGCACGATCTCTGGATCGACCAGCCGCGCACTTTGGCCGGGCTTGCCGCCCTGGGCCATCCCCTCGCCGATCCGCCCCGCCGCATCTGCCACTGGTCGCCCTACCTCCGCCCGGGCACCATCGCGCTCTATCGCGCGCTGATCGAGGGCCGGCTGTCCGCCGCAGACCTGCCGCTGCACCGTCCCGGCCGCCGCTGGTCGCGCCTGATCCTCGGGGCGCGCGGCATGGCCCTTTCCCCGCGCCTTCCCGCCGCATGACCGGGCATCGCGCCCCGCACTTGATTTTCCAGACCGGCTGAAGGACGCTTCCGCCACCTGCCCGGACCCATCTGCGAAAGCCCCCATGCGCCGCCTCCTTTTCGTCCTCGCGACCCTGTCCCCCGCCCTTCCCGCGTCCGCGCAGACCTGCGACGACCGCACCGCCGATTTCGAAACGCAGATCACCCTCTGCGATCAGGCCTACCAGGCTGCCGACACCGCCGACGGCGCCGCCATGGCGCTGGCGATGAAGGGCGAGGCGCAGCGCATGCTTGGTCGGCTGGACGAGGCTTCCGACACGCTGCAGCAAGCCATCGCGCTGTCGGCCGCCAACGCCTGGATCTGGGTCGAGCTTGGCAATGTCCGCTATGATCAGGGTGACCCGGCCGGGGCACTGGCGCATTACTCTGCCGCACTGGCCGCCGAGGATTACATCTCGGCCTGGGCCAACCGGGCCGAGACCTGGTGGCAATTCCGCGAAGGCCAGCGCTGTTCCGACGACGCCGACAACGCCCTGAGGCTTGACCCGCAATACGCCTATGCCAATGAAATCAAGGGCCGCTGCCTGATCGACCTCAATCGCGCGGAAGAGGCCCTGTCCTATTTCGACACTGCCATCGCGCTGGCCCCCGGCTACCAGAACGCCTACCGCAACAAGCTTGCCGCCCTGTCCGCCCTTGGCCGCTATCAGGACCTCGTCGCCGTCGCGGATGAGGCGCTGCGCCCCGGTGTCGTAAGCGACAGTAATCCGGCGATCGAGGAAGATATCCTTTCCCGCCGCCTTCTTGCCTTGGGCGAATTCGCCCCACCCGCCACAGTCGCCGCCGAAGCCGCGGCCCTTCTGCAGCGCTTTCCGCAAAGCCTGGCTGCAGCCAACGTGCAGGCCCGCGCGCTTCTCGCCGACGGCAAGGCGGCCGAGGCGGATCAGGTCGCCCAGGGCCTGCGCCAGAACCCCGACGGCCAGCGGATGGAGGCGATCTATCACGACACGCTCGCCCGGATCGACGCGGCCCTGGGGCGGATGGACGACGCCTATGCCAACTACGACGCGGCCGTCGGGATCGACCCAAGCCTGTCCAAGACCTATGCGCGCAAGCTGTCCGAACTGGGCTTCCTGCCCTTGTCGAACGCACCGGCGGCGGTGCTGACGGCGCTCAGGCGCTGCATGGACGTGAAGAAAGCCGCCTGCATCCTGCCCGAGTGAGCCTCCCAAAAGGCAAGGGCGCCTTGCGGCGCCCTTGGCAAAGGTCTTGGGGGATAAAGGCCTTCGCTTGAAAATCGTTTCGACCGCCCTCAGGCCGCGTGGCCGTTGTCGTCAAGGTTGATGACGGTCAGCACCATCGCCCGCAGCACCGTGTGGCCGATGATCGGCAGCACCGCCCAGAACAGAAGCCAGTGCGACGGGTCCACGGCGCGGATCATGGTTTCGTTCATCAGAAGGAAGGCGAAGTTGTAGACCACCATCATCTTGGTCAGGTTCGGCAGGTGGTCGCGCATGTCCGCATCCGGCCAGAAGCTCGCTGCCGTGCTGGTGCGCCCGTGCAGGACGTCCTGCAGGAAGATGCCGCCGATCACCACATAGAACAGGCTCTGCATGCGCTGGCACCACAGCGGGTCGTTCGCCAGCGCCAGCACCACCAGCGGCACACCCGCGAAGGCGATTGCAAAGACGATCGTCCGGCCGACCGAGTAGCGCGTCAGAAGCCGCTGCACCATGCCTTCGAAGCCCATCGCGATCCGCACCGCCAGCGCCGCAAGAAAAGCCGTGGCGAAAGCCTGGCCCGAATGGTCAGGTCCAAGGGCCACCGACAGCACCGGGTAACCGATCAGCAGGACCGCACCAGGGAGGTACATCGACCGCGACAGGGGCGGCAGGTCCTGGAACAGGCTCAGGAACAGACGGACCAGATCGAACGGAGTGCGGTGCATGGGTCATCCCCCTCTAGCTTGTCGTCTGGTCTACCGACGCTTCAAGGCAGGTGTGGGGCAGAACCCGGCCGCTCTCGGGGCATTCCTGTGCAGGTTGTCAGGTTTTGTCTTCCGGCTCTTCGATCATGTAGCGTTGCAGCGTCATGAAGTTCACCATCAGGAACAGAAACAGCGCCGCGGGCATCGCGAAGGTTTCCAGCTTGACCCAAAGTTCGGTCGTCTGCGTGCGCCAGATGACCTCGTTCGCCACAGCCAAAGCCGCGAACATCCCAGTCAAACGGCGCGTCAGGATCATCCAACCCTCTGGTTTCATGGGCAAAGCTTCCGCCATCACCCATTGCAGCAGGCTTTTCCCCCGCAGAAGCCCGATCCCCAGGATCACCGCGAAGGTGCCATAGACGATGGTCGTCTTCATCTTGAAGAACCGCTCGTCATTGAACCAGGCCGTCAGCCCGCCAAAGACCACGACCATCACCCCGACAAAGATCTGCATCCGGCTGATCGACCCCGTCAACAACCAGAGGATGAAAATTGCGGCAAGAAGCAGCGGAACCAGGACCAGCGCTGCCACAATGAAGCCGGAATAGTCGATCCCGCCCAGATTGTAGGTCTCATCCTTGATCCGCATGTAGATCAGGAAGAAGACCACGGTCGGCCCCAGTTCCAACACCTGCTTGAGAATCGGGTTGATCTTGCGTTCCGCCATTGCCTATCCCGCCCATTCCATCACGACCGCGCCGACCGCGATCAAGCCCATCAGCCCCGCCCGCACCGGCCCCACCTTCTCGCCCAGAACCAGCCAGCCGATCAAGGCGGCAAAGACGGTCGACGTCTCGCGCAGCACCGCTGCCTCGCCCACCTTGTCCAGCCGCGTGGCCAGCATGATCGAGCCGAAACTGAAATAGGCGACGAAAGCCCCCAACGCACCCCGCTTGAGCAAGGGCACGATCTCGGCGGCAGGAAGCTGCCGCCAGCGGCGATGCGTGACCAGCGGAATGAAGATCCCGTCCAGCATGAAGAACCACGCGAGGAACGTGAACGGGTCCGCCGTCGCCCGGATGCCATAGGCGTCATAGGTGGTATAGCAGGCCACCATCGCCCCCGTCGCCACGGCCAGCCACAAGGCAGGCACCATCGTCGCCCGATCCACCGTGACAGTCCGCAGGTTCCACAGCGCCAGCCCCAGGATGCCGCCCACCAGCAGCATCAGCCCTGCCCATTGCCCGGGCGCAAAGGTCTCGCCAAAGACGATCCCGGCCCCGATCACCGTGAAGAACGGCCCCGTCCCCCGCACCACCGGGTAGACCACGGTGAAGGCCCCCCGCGTGTAGGTCATCGCCTGCAGCACCTTGTAGACCGCATGGATCACGAAGGCCCCGGCAAAGATCGGCCACATATGCGGCTCGGGCCATGGCACGGCGAACAGCGCGAAGGGGGCCGCGATCACGCCGTAACTGACGTCAATCGCCGCACGGCTCAGCCAGGGATCATGCCGCCCTTTCTGCAACGCCCCGAACAACGCATGCAGGACGGCCGCCAGCAGCGCGAGCATCAGCGCCGCGTCATGCCCTGCGGGAGTGCCTTCGATCGACCGCAGGAATTCTGTCAAGGGGCCAGACCCGGGGTCCAAGCGACACTCACCCGAGCCCCCCTGAAGACCCGTGCCAGCGCCTCGGGACCCGTCGGGTCGTCAGCCAAAGCCAGCATCCCCAGTTGCGCCGCCCCGATCCCGGTGTCCGAGGCGACATCCAGGACCAGACGGCCACGGCCCTGCGGCAGCGCCTGGATGACGGCTTCCAGCGCCCCGGCATTCGCTTCACCCAGAACTGTCTCGGGCACTGCAGAGACTGCCCCGTTCAGCGCTGCCCGCGCCGCCAGCACCGCTTCGGTCCCGGTCGCCCCAGGCTCCAGCTGCGCACCCAGAGCCTCAAGCACCGGCCGCAAGGTGCGGCCATCGTTCAGCCATTCCAGATGCAGCCTGCTTACCCGCCCGGCCAGAAGTGACGACACAGCCAGGTCAGCCCCCGCGATCTCGCCCCACACGACCAGTTCAGCGCCACCAGACAGGCCCAGATGACCGCGCTCCACCCGCAGCAGGTCCCCGGCCTCATCCCGCCGCAGCGCCAGCCGCAGCTCAGCCGACTGCAACCGCACCAAGTCCCGCAGCCAGTCCGGCATGTCCCGGTTGTTCAGCGCCGGGGCTACCCTCAGGCCCTCACCCTCGATCTCCAGCGCGACCAGCCGCTCACCCAGCACCTCGCCCCGGACCCGCAGCTCCTCTGCGCTGACGCGAACGTCGCCTCCGGAAGAACGTGCCCCGTCCAGCACGCACCAGCCATCCCGCATGGCAGCCGGTGGCGCCACCAGATCGCCGTCCACCACCCCCGCCACCAGCGCGGTCAAGGCGGCGCAATCCGCAGGCACAGGCTCGGCCCCCGCCGGACCCGCCAGCAGCGCGACCACCAGCGCGGCCTCACGGCGCATCGGCACGGCTCCATCCCACATCGACCGTCACCCCCTGGAACAGCGGCGCGGCCTCGGTGATCGAGGTCGGGACCCCCGTCACCGCATAGCCGCCAAGCCGCACCGGCCCAAGGCCCGGCTCAGCCCGCAGGCCCAACGTCAACTCGCCCGAAGGGTTCGGCAAATCGTCAACGAAGGCCACCAGCGCCGCCTTGCTCTCTTCGGGAAAGCTCGACCCCGGCAGGTCCGCGACGAAGGCCTCGACCTCTGCCTGCATCCCCGCGAAAGCCGCGTCCATGTCACCCTCTGGCGGCAGTACGACCGGCCCCAGCGCCATCAGCACATACCACTCGAACAGCCCATGCGTCGTGATCCGCGCGTCGAACTCGGTCAGTGCGAAACCCGTGGCCGACATCTGCATCGCCCCGGTCGAGGACAGATCGACCCCCGTCACCGTCGCCGAGGCCTCCACCAGATTCTCGCCCGGAAAGTCGACGCTCAGCCCTTCCAGCCGCAACACCTTGGCCGCCAGGTCCCAGGCCAGCGACATCTCGGCATCAATCGCATTCGGTCGGGACTGCGCCGCGAAGAGCCAGTCCATCTGTCCGTTCCCGGTCTGCACCACCAGCCGCAGCCCGTCGACCACGACTTCCAGCCCTTCTGGCCGGCTCGACCCATCCGCAATCCAGCCCAGCGCCGAGCCCCGAAACCGCAGCCGGTCCATGTGCCAGTCGGGAAGGTACTGCCCCTGCAGGTCCAGAACCAGGGCCTCGACCAGACACCAGTCACCGTCCTGCACGACGCCACGGACGGTCGGGCTTCCAACCGCCGCAAACCCCTCGCTCACCCTGGCCCAGGCCGCCTCGCACAGCGCCTGCCCTGCCAGCCCTTCGGCCCCAGCCGGAACCGTCAGCGCCAGAACCACAAAGCCCGCCCGGATCACCCCTCGGCCCCGACCAGCGCTTTCGCGAACTCCTCCGGGTCGAAGGGGGCAAGATCGTCGATCTGCTCGCCCACCCCGATGGCATGGATCGGCAGGCCGAACTTGTCGGCCAGCGCGACCAACACGCCGCCCTTCGCCGTCCCGTCCAGCTTGGTCATCACCAGCCCCGAGACATCGGCGATCTTGCGGAAGATATCGACCTGGGTGACCGCGTTCTGCCCCGTGGTCGCGTCCAGCACCAACAGTGTATTGTGCGGCGCTGTCGGGTCCACCTTGCGGATCACCCGCACGATCTTCGCCAGCTCCTCCATCAGGTCCTGCCGGTTCTGCAAGCGCCCCGCCGTGTCGATCATCAGAAGGTCCGCCCCCTCGGCCCGTGCCTTGGTCAGCGCATCGAAGGCCAGCGAGGCCGGGTCCGACCCTTCGGGTGCCGTCAACACCGGCACCCCGGCCCGGCTCCCCCAGATCTGCAACTGCTCCACTGCCGCGGCCCGGAACGTGTCGCCCGCCGCGATCACAACCTTCTTCCCCGCCGCCTTGAACTGGCTGGCGAGCTTCCCGATCGTCGTCGTCTTGCCCGACCCGTTCACGCCGACCACCAGCACGACCTGCGGCTTCTGAGGGTACAGCGGCATCGGCCGCGCCACCGGCCCCATGATCCGTGCCACTTCCCCGGCCAGCGCCGCGCGCAATTCGCGGGTGGAAATCTTCCGCCCGAACCGCCCCTCGGCGATGTTCGCCGTCACCCGCACCGCGGTATCGACGCCCATATCGGCCTGGATCAGCAGTTCCTCCAGGCTTTCCAGCATGGCATCGTCCAGCACCCGGCGCGGCTCCTCCACCGCGCCCCGCCCGAACAGGCGACCCAGAAGGCCCGGCTTCGCAGGCTCCGGCGCCTCGGCCACGATGGCCGCATGGCCCCGACCCTGTGGCGTCGAGTCTTCTGGCATCGGCAGGTCCGGCTCTGGCTCTACCGGCTCCGGCACTTCCGGCAGGTCCGGCTCGGGCACCTCGGGCGCCAATGGCTCTGGCAGTTCGGGCACCGGATCGGGCAGCTCGCGCGGCGGGTCCTTCGGGTCCTCGGCGCCTTCCGCGACCAGCGCCTCCAACCCCTCGCCGATCTTGTCCGAAGACCGGAACATCCGCTCCTTGAGCTTCTTGAAGAACGACATGGGCTGGCCCTCCGGGCTGTTTCCTTTCACCTAGTCGCTTTGGCGGGCCATTGGAAGTGCGTCCCCCCGCACTGCAAGGCTCCTCGTTCGACTTCGTCTCCTCCTCGCACGGTCGCGCCCCTGCGAGGAGGAACGAAGTCCCCGACGAGCCTTCCCGGGCGGGGCGCGCGTCCCGTCACCCCGCATGGCTGACCGCTCCCCAGGCGATCAGCGCCTGCCCGGCCCAGTAGGCAGGCCAGAGCGCCAGTGCCAGCCCCCGCCTTGCGCCTTGGTCCTTCACCACGAACAGCTGCAAGGCCAGCATCAGGTCCGAAAGGATGAACAGCGCCGCCCCCAGCCGCAGCACCTCCTGTCCCGGATGCGCGGGCAACAGGACCGCAGCCACGCCCATCAGCCCGATCAACCCGACATAGCCCCGCACTGGCTGGCGGAGTTCCCCCGTCCGCGGCGCAAGCCAGCCTTCGGTCGACAGAAGCAGCACCAGCAGAAGGCCCAGCGCCACCTGTTCCACCACCGAAAGCCCGTCGAACCCAATCTCGCCCGACCGCCAGAGAAAGCCCCCCGTATAGGCCAGATGCCCCAGCCCGAATGCCGCCACCCCGGCCAGGAACCGCCGCATCCCGCCTAACGCCAGGAACAGATCGCCCAGCGCCCCCAGCGCCAATCCCAGCGGGATCAGCCAGAACCAGCCGCCGTAAGGCATCGCCAGCGCCAGCACCGCCAGCAGCGCCGTCGAGGCCGTCTTGACCACCGCCCCCGCCGTCCCCTTCACCTCGCGCGTCGCGAACAGCACCCAGTAGGCCAGCGCCGCCACCAGCGACATCAAGGCAGTTGCAAGCGCCAGCATTTCGCCCAAGTTGTCCGGCATGACCGCCCCCAAAAGCCCCACAATCAGCCCTGACGTCCAGCCTCCCCCGGACCAGACCCCGATGCAAGCCCGCCCCCTGCCCCTTGCCGCCTTCGCTGCAGCCGCGCTCAGCCCCCTCGCGCTGATCGCCGTCGCCGCGGCTGCGGGGGGCCTCTGGCTCTGGGCGGCTTTCCTCTACATGGCTGTCCTCACCGTCCTCCTCGACCAGCTGATCCCGCTCACCGCCGGGCAGACCGACGATACCGAGTTTCCCGCCGCCAATACCCTCCTCGTCGCCGTGGGCCTCGGCGCGCTGATCTTCCTCCCCCTCGCCACCTGGGCCATCGCAGGTCCCTCCGCGCTGTCCCCCGGCGAACGCATCCTTCTCTTCTTCGCCACCGGCTTCTGGCTCGGCCAGGTCGGCCACCCCGCCGCCCACGAACTCATCCACCGCTCCCACCGCTGGCAGTTCCGCCTTGGCGCTGCCTACTATTCCGCGATCCTCTTCGGCCAGCACGCCAGCGCCCACCGGCTTGTCCACCACCGCCACGTCGCCAGCCGCGCAGACCCCAACACCGCCCGTGCGGGCGAAAGCTTCTACCGCTTCGCCCCCCGCGCCTGGATCGGCAGCTTCCGCGACGGCGCCCGGGCCGAGACCGCCCTCCGCGCGGGCCGCGGCCTGCACCCCTATGCGCTCTACCTCGGCCTCAGCGCCGCCGTCCTGATCCTCGCCACCCTGATCGCGGGCCTCCCCGGCCTCCTTGCTTGGACCGGCCTTGCGCTTCATGCGCAAAGCCAGATCCTCCTCTCCGACTACGTCCAGCACTACGGCCTGACCCGCGCCCACCGCCCCGACGGCAAGCTCGAAGCCGTAGGCCCTGCCCACAGCTGGAACACCGCGCATTGGTTTACCTCGGCGATGATGCTGAACGCCCCGCGCCACTCCGACCACCACGTCCATCCCTCCCGCCCCTTCCCCGCCCTGCACCTGCCTGATGACGCCCCCCGCCTGCCCTGGCCCCTGCCCCTCGCCTGCGCCCTCGCCCTTTCCCCCCGCACCTGGCGCCGCGCCATCGCGCCCCACCTTGCCCGGTGGCGGAATACCCGACCCACCGACACCCCCCGGGACACGTCGGCTTGACTGGCCATCCCGCCCTGCCTCTGGCACTCTGCCCCCAGACCGAACGGAGCCTTCCATGCGAGCCTGCCTTCTGCCCCTGATCCTTGCCGCCACCCCGGCGCTGGCCGAAACCCCGCTCAATGCCGACGAATTCGACGCCGCCACCGTCAACCAGACCCTGACCTACGATTACGGCGGCGGCCTTTTCGGCACCGAGGAGTACCTGGAGGGTCGCCGCGTCCGCTGGGCCTTCGAGGGCGATCTCTGCATCTACGGCGTCTGGTACCAGAAGAATGACGAGATCTGCTTCGAGTACGAAAATGACCCCACCCCGGCCTGCTGGCTGTATTTCCTGGACAACGGCAAGATCCGCGGCCGCTACATGGGTGAAGGCGGCGGCTGGGAAATCCTCGAATCCTCCCGCGACGACGGCCCCCTGCCCTGCGCCGGACCGGACGTCGGCGTTTGACGGCATGCGGCTTGCGCTGATCCTTTCGGCCTGGCCTGCGATTGCCTCGGCCCAGACCCCGCTGACCGGGGCCGAATTCCAGTCCCATATCGGCCAGAACACCTTCAGCTATCGCTACAGCAACGGCGTGCGCGGCACGGCGGACTACGGACCGGACCGCAGGCTGCTCTGGGCTTTCGAGGATGCCCGCTGCTTTGAAGGCTACTGGTTCGACGAAGGAAACCAGATCTGCTTTGCCTATGCGGACGGCACGCTCTCGGCCTGCTGGCACTTCTTCAAGGACGAAGGCCGGCTGCGGGGCGAGGCCACCTTCCTCTCCTCGGGCAACTCGCTCGACCTCGAAATCCACGAAGTCTCGCACAGCGACCAGCCGCTGCGCTGCGCCGGCCCGGACGTGGGGGTATGACGATGCGCCTGACCCTTGCAGCCTTCGCCATCGCCGCAGCCTTCCCGGCCCTTGCCGACACCCCGATCACGCCCGAGGCGTTCGAGGCGCACGTCACCGGCAAGACCGTGACCTACCGGCAGTTCGACAGCATCTTCGGGATCGAGGAATACCTGCCCGACCGCAAGGTCAGATGGAGCGTGGCGCCCAACGAGTGCCAGTACGGCAGCTGGTATCCGCAGGACGATGACATCTGCTTCGTCTACGAATACGATCCCACCCCCGCCTGCTGGACCTTCTGGCTGAAGAACGGCGCTCTTGTGGCATTGTCGGTCACGTCCGCACCGGGCGAGGAACTCTACGAAGTGTCCGCCGATGACACTCCCCTGCCCTGCCCCGGCCCGGATGTAGGCGTCTGACATGCGCCTGACCGCAGCCGTGCTTCTCTTTGCCCAGTCAGCCTCCGCCCAGACCCCGATGACCCCCGAGGAGTTCGACCGCTGGTCCACCGGGCGCACGCTCGACTATTCGACCGACGGTCAGATCTGGGGGTCCGAGGCCTATTTCCCCGACCGCCGCGTTCGTGACGCCGATACGGGCGGCCCCTGTCGGGACGGCTACTGGTACGCCGATGGCGATGCGGTCTGCTTCGTCTATCCCGGCTTCGACGGCACCCATTGCTGGCTTTACTGGCGCGACGGCGATGCGGTCTTCGCCAAACCCGTGCAGTCCGCGCCCGAAGACGCCCAGCAACACGTCACTCTCGCCGCAGCACCGCTCGACTGCCCCGCACCGGATGTGGGCGTCTGACGATGCGCACGCTTCTGGCCCTCCTCCTTGCCACCGGCCCGGCCTTCGCCGAGGAACCTCTCACCGCAGAAGACTTCGACGCCCTGACCCGGGGTCGCAGCATGACCTGGGCGGAATTCGGCACCGTCTACGGCGTCGAACAATACCTCCCCGACCGCCGCGTCCGCTGGGCCGTTGTCGGCGACGACTGCAAGACCGGTCACTGGTATGCGGATGGCCCGGCGATCTGCTTCAAATACGAAGACGACATCGAGCCCGACTGCTGGATCATCACCCGCTCGGGCGACGGCTTCAGCGCCCGCTACACCCTGAACCCGCCCGAGGCAGAGCCCGTCACTGTCACGGAAACCCTCGATCCCCCCGCCTGTTTCGGCCCCGAGGTCGGCGTCTGATGCGCCTCCTCCCGGCAGCCCTCGCCCTCCTCGCGGCGTCCGGCGCGGCGCTCGCCCAGTCTGATGCCCCGATGTCGGTCGAGGACTTCGAAGCCTTCGTTCAGGGCCGCACCATGGACACCTACGACCAGACCGGCCGCTACGGCGTGGAAACCTTCCTCCCAGGTCGCCGCGCAATCTGGCGCGATGCAGAACAGTGCCTGGAAGGCAGCTGGCGGCCCGAGGGCGACCTGATCTGCTTCGACTATCAGGGCGATCCGACGACCCGTTGCTGGACCTACCATGACCGTGGCGGCTGGCTGATGTCCTGGGAAAATGGCGACCGCGCGACCGAGCCGATCATGCTTTATCCGTCGCAAGAGGTCGCCACCTGCGAAGGGTACTTCGGCGTATGACGCCCCTTCGGCATTCGGTCGCGCTCCTTTGCATTGCCCTGCCCACCGCAGGCCAGGACCGTCCGCTGACCGGGGCCGAGTTCGAGGCCATCGTCGAAGGCAAGACCATGGACACCTACGACGAAACCGGACGCTTTGGTGTCGAGACCTTCCTGCCCGGCCGCCGCACCTTGTGGCGCGACGCGGATCGGTGCCTGAAAGGGACCTGGACCGAAGCCGACGGCATCGTCTGTTACACCTACGAAGGCGACGATCCCGGACCTTTCTGCAGCAGCTTCTACGACCGTGGCGGCTGGCTGATGGGGTTCGAAGACGGCATCTGGGGCAAGGACCCGATCATGCTCTACCCCTCGCAGGACGTAGTGACCTGCGACGATTTCCTTGGCAGCTGATGCCAGGCCCTGCCCAACACAGCACGCTCTGCCCACCCGGCGCCCAAATTTCCTAAGCAAGAAATTTGCCAAAATCCTTCCTCAACGATTTTGCCGCAACGACCCACCTTGGGCGCAATCAGGGTTAATTCTTTCCGAACGCCCACGCGCAACCCGTTGAAATCGCTTGATCGACGAAAGGCGCCCAGCGTGGACAAGGCCTCAGAAAAGGCTTCCCTGCCCCCCATCCGCATCCCCCTTCGCCCGCTTTCCGGAACGACCGCCGACCACCATCCGCCCGTCCCGGAACTCGATCTCCAGCACCGCCGCCTTCTCCGCCCCGGCCTTCGAGGTGACGACCGCCCCATCCCCCCGCACGACCGCATAGCCCCGCTTCAGCGTCGCATGATAGCCCAGCGTCGCCCGCGTCCGGTCCAGCGCCTCCAGCCGATCGGTCAGCCGCGCGAACCGCGCCGCAGGCGCCGCCTCCAGCCGGTCTGCCAGCACCGCCAGACGCGCCCGCCCTTCCGCCGTCCGCCGTCCCGCATCGCCCAGCATCCGTGCCAGCGCCGGGGCCAGCCGCGCCGCCAGCCCCTCCAGCCGCTCCCGCCGCCGCTCCTGCCGCAGCAGGATCGCCCGCGCCAGCCGCTCCCCCCGCCCGGTCAGCAGATCGCGCTGCCGCGCCATCAGCCCCCGCAGCGCTGCCGGCTGCAGCCGCCCCGCCACCCGGTCGAACTCCCGGTGCTTCTTCGAGACTGCCAGCCCCAACCCAGAACCCAGCCGCAGGATCGCCGCATCCAGCCGCTGCCGGGGCGTGGCCACCAGCGTCTCGACCCGCGGCAATGCCCGCGACAGGTCCCGCAGCCTTTGCCGCCGCAGCACCACCCCCTGCCCGACCCCGCGCACCAGCCGCGCGCCCAGCGCCTCCAGCGTCGCGAGGAGTTCCAGCCGCACCGGCACCGCCAGTTCCGCCGCTGCTGTCGGGGTCGGCGCCCGAAGGTCGGCCGCATAGTCGATCAGCGTAGTGTCCGTCTCGTGCCCCACGGCGCTGATCAGCGGAATCGCCGACCCCGCCGCCGCCCGCACCACGATCTCTTCGTTGAACCCCCAGAGATCCTCCAGCGACCCGCCGCCCCGCGCGACGATCAGCACATCCGGCCTTGGGATCGGCCCGCCAGCCTCAATCGCGTTGAACCCGCGGATCGCGGCGGCAACCTGCGCCGCACAATCCTGCCCCTGCACCGCGACCGGCCAGACCAGCACATGCCGGGGGAAACGATCCCGCAGCCGGTGCAGGATGTCCCGGATCACCGCCCCGGAGGGAGAGGTCACCACCCCGATCACCTTCGGCAGATAAGGAATCGGCTTCTTCCGCGCGGCGTCGAACAACCCTTCCGCCCCCAGCGCCGCCTTCCGCTTCTCCAGCATCGCCATCAACGCACCCGCCCCTGCCGGGGCCACATCATCGACGATCAGCTGATACTTCGACTGCCCCGGGAACGTGGTCATCCGCCCGGTGGCGACAACCTCCATCCCCTCCTCGGGGCGCACCTGCATCCGCGCCACCTGCCCCTTCCAGCTGATCGCCGCGATCACGCTGCGGTCATCCTTCAGGTCAAAGTACAGATGCCCCGAGGCCGGACGCGACACCCGCCCCACCTCGCCCCGCACGCGAACAAGGCCGAACTCCCCCTCGATCACCCGCTTCACCGCGCCCGAAAGCTCGGACACGGTGTATTCCGGCTGGTTCCCCTGCGGGGCGGGGTTGTCGTCGATCAGGTCCATGCTTGCCCTCCGTCGCCCCCGACCCTATGACGCCCGCAACGAAAGTCCAAGCGGGGGCGCAGCCCATGAACATCCTCATCCTCGGTTCCGGCGGCCGCGAACATGCCCTCGCCTGGGCGGTCAAACAGAACCCAAAATGCGACCGCCTCATCGTTGCTCCGGGTAACGCCGGGATCGCCATGCTGGCCGAATGCGCTGACATCGACATCCTCGACGGCGCGACCGTGGTGACCTTCTGCGAGGAAAACGCCATCGACTTCGTCATCGTCGGCCCCGAGGCGCCGCTCGCCGCCGGGGTCGCCGACGCAGCCCGCGCCGCGGGCCTCCTCACCTTCGGCCCCTCCGCCGCCGCCGCGAAACTTGAGGCCTCGAAAGCCTTCACCAAGGACATCTGCGACGCCTGCGCCGCCCCCACCGCCGCCTGGGCCCGCTTCACCGAACCCGACCCCGCAAAAGCCTACATCCGCGCCCAGGGCGCACCCATCGTGGTCAAGGCCGACGGCCTGGCGGCGGGCAAGGGCGTCGTCGTCGCGATGTCTGAAGCCGAGGCCCTTGCCGCCATCGACGACATGTTCGGCGGCAGCCTCGGCGCCGCGGGGGCGGAAGTGGTGATCGAGGAGTTCATGGACGGCGAGGAAGCCAGCTTCTTCATTCTCACCGACGGCACGAACGCCCTGCCCATCGGCACCGCCCAGGACCACAAGCGCGCGGGCGACGGCGACACCGGCCCGAACACCGGCGGCATGGGCGCCTACTCCCCGGCCCCCGTCCTGACCGACGCCCTCCAGAAACAGGCGATGGACCAGATCGTCCTGCCCACGATCGCCGAGATGGCCCGGCGCGGCACTCCATATCAGGGCGTCCTTTACGCGGGCCTGATGATCAAGGACGGCAAGGCACGCCTCGTCGAATACAACTGCCGTTTCGGCGACCCCGAGGCGCAGGTCCTGATGATGCGCCTTGGCGCACAGGCCCTGGACCTGATGCTCGCCTGCGCCGAGGGGCGGCTGGACGAAGTGCAGGTGAACTGGGCCGACGACCATGCCCTGACCGTGGTGATGGCCACCCAGGGTTACCCCGGCGCCTATGCCAAGGGATCACAGATCCGGGGGCTCGAAGAGCTTCCCGAAGACAGCCGCCACATGGTGTTTCACGCGGGCACCGCACAGCGCGACGCACAGATCATCGCAACCGGCGGCCGTGTCCTCAACGTCACCGCCCGCGGTGCCACCCTGCGTGAGGCGTGCGACGCCGCCTATGCCATGATCGACCGCATCGACTGGCCTGCGGGCTTCTGCCGCCGCGACATCGGCTGGCGGGCGCTTTCCGAATAGCGCGGAACGCGCTCATTTTCGCGGCCGCAACCACTTGCACCCACCCCGGGCCTTGCATAAGACGCGCGGGGATTTGACGGGCCCTTAAGGGGGGGACCATGCCGCTTCTGGTGATGAAATTCGGGGGAACCTCGGTCGCCGACCTCGCGCGGATCGAGAACGCCGCGAAGAAGGTGCAGGCCGAGGTCGAGCGCGGCTATGACGTGATCGTCATCGTCAGCGCCATGTCGGGCAAGACCAATGAACTCGTTGGCTGGGTCGAGACCACGTCAAAGCTCTATGACGCCCGTGAGTACGATGCTGTCGTATCTTCGGGCGAGAACGTGACCGCCGGTCTGATGGCCCTGCGCCTGCAGGAAATGGGCGTGCCCGCCCGCAGCTGGCAGGGCTGGCAGGTGCCGATCAACACCACCTCGGCACATGGCCAGGCCCGGTTCGTGTCGATCCCGCGCGACAACATCGACGCGAAGTTTGCCGAAGGCTTCAAGGTCGCCGTCGTGGCGGGCTTCCAGGGCCTCTCGCCTGAAGGCCGCATCACCACGTTAGGTCGCGGCGGCAGCGACACCACCGCCGTCGCCTTCGCCGCCGCTTTCGGCGCAGAGCGCTGTGACATCTACACCGACGTCGACGGGGTCTATACCACCGACCCCCGCATCAGCCCCAAGGCGCGCAAGCTCGACAAGATCGCCTTCGAGGAGATGCTTGAACTTGCCTCCCTTGGCGCCAAGGTGCTGCAGACCCGGTCCGTCGAACTGGCGATGCGCTACAAGGTGCGGCTGCGGGTCGTCTCCTCGTTCGAGGAGGTTGACGAAAACTCTGGAACCCTGGTCTGCGACGAGGATGAAATCATGGAATCGAAAGTTGTGTCCGGCGTCGCCTATTCCCGCGATGAGGCGAAGATGACGCTTCTGAAGGTCGAGGATCGCCCCGGCGTTGCCGCCGCGATCTTTGGCTCGCTGGCCGATGCGGGCGTGAATGTTGACATGATTGTCCAGAATATCAGCGAGTTGGACAAGCCGACGGACAACCGGGCCTATACCGACATGACCTTCAGCCTGCCGACGAACCAGGTCGAGCGCGCGAAGAAGGCCATCGAGGATGCAAGCGCCGCCGGCAAGTTCGTCTTTACCGAGCTTGTCACCGACAGCGACGTTGCCAAGGTCTCGGTGGTAGGGATCGGGATGCGGTCCCAGGTCGGTGTCGCGGCCAAGATGTTCGCAGCCCTTGCGGCGGAAAACGTGAACATCAAGGTCATCACCACCTCCGAGATCAAGATCTCCGTCCTGATCGACCGCAAGTACATGGAACTGGCGGTCCAGGCCCTGCACGACACGTTCGAGCTGGAGAAGGCCTGAGCCTTTCTGCCGGACAGGGCCGCTCAAGAAAGCGCCAGATCGGGATGCCCGGTCTGGCGCTTTGCATTTCACGCTCCGCCAGGCGGCGGAAGCAGGCCCAGCAGGTCCTGATTGCAGGCCGCTCCCGCCATGTTGCCACCCGCCGCAGCCGCGGGGGCCGAAGCGAAGGACCGGGTCAGATCGCCCGCTGCGAAAACGCCGGGAATCGAGGTCCGCTGGAACATGTCCACGCTGACAAAGCGCCCGGCGGGGATCTGGGTCATCGCGCAACCCAGGTCATCGGCAAAGGGCGCCGCGGGCTCGAAACGGCCCTGCAGATACAAAGCCTGCATCGGCACAATTGCGCCATCCGCAAGGACAACGCCCGAGATCACGCCCGCCTCGTGCAGCACCTGCGCTACTCGGCCTGCCACGCGGCGCAGGCCAGGACGGTCCAGCGCACCCGGATCATCGACCGGATGGCCATTCTCCAGATAGACCAGATCGTCGGTCCAGGCCGACAAATGCCGTGCCTGATGTGCAAAACCCGGGCCCGAGACCAGAAGGCCGGTCGTCCGGTCGGCAAGTTCGTAGCCATGGCAATAGGGGCAGGCGTTGGCTGTGATTCCCCAACACGCGACCAGACCCGGAATCTCGGGCAGGATGTCGCGCTGGCCATAGGCAAGGATGACGCGGTCAGCGCGGATCATTTCTGGTCCCTCGATGATGAATGCCCCGGCACTGCCGGTGATCGAGCCAACCCGTCCCGTCAGGTGGCCTGCGGTGGGATAGGCAAGCACTTCGGCCAGGCCGCGCGCGCGGATTTCGTCTGGTGACACCCCGTCCAGCCCCAGAACCCCGTGCGAATGGCTGGCAAACCGGTTGCGGTTCAGGCCCTCGTCCACCAGCACCACGCGCCTGCGCGCTCGCGCCAGCATGAGCGCGGCCGAAAGCCCTGCGAAACTTGCACCGATCACGGCAACATCTGCGGTAGTATGGACGGGCATCTTGACCTCTCGAATCAAACATAACTATGATAGTTACATGAAACGTGACAGCAGGCTATCCCTCGCCCTGCACATCCTGGGCCACATGGGCGCACGGCCGGGCGAGGTGTTGCAGTCAGAAACCCTCGCCGCCTTTCACACCACCCATCCGGTTGTCGTGCGCCGGACGCTCGGCCTTCTGCGCGCGGCGGGCATCGTCGCCTCGACCCGGGGCCATGCCGGGGGCTGGCGACTTGCGGCCGACCCGGCCAAGGTCAGCATTGCCGATGTCTATCGAGCTTTGGGGGAACATCTCGACCCTGCCCCCGGCGCGGGACCGGACAATCCGCCGACCTGCGCTATCGAACGCGCGCTGCACCGCACCTGGGACGACGCTGTCTCCCTGGCCGAAACGGCGCTCCTCTCCCGCCTGTCGCAAGTCAGTCTTGCCGATCTTTCGGGCAGCTTTGCCGAAGGGCTGTCGGCGACGCATGAGCACAGTTCCCCTGCGGCCCCGCCTGTGCTCTAAGGGCAAAAACAACCCTGGGGAGCCCGATGCCCGAACGCAGTGAAAGCGACAGCCGCAAGCTTCTGCGCCGCCTGCGCGATGTGCTGTCGGTTTCGGGCGGGGGCCAGGACCGGCTGGACCGCATCACCCATCTGATCGCCGACAGCATGGGAACCGAGGTCTGCTCGATCTACCTCTTCCGCGACCCCGAGACGCTGGAACTGTGCGCCACCGAAGGGCTGAAACCGGAAGCCGTCCACCAGACACGGATGAAGCTGGGCGAAGGGCTTGTGGGACGCGTCGCGCGCACAGGCCAGCCCGTCAACACCGCCGACGCGCCGTCCGAAAAGGGCTTCCGCTACATGCCCGAGACGGGGGAAGAACTCTTCTCCTCCTTCCTCGGCGTCCCGATCCAGCGGGTTGGCGAGAAACTGGGCGTCCTCGTCGTCCAGTCGAAGACCGCCCGCCAGTTCTCCGAAGACGAGATCTACGCCCTCGACGTCGTCGCCATGGTGCTGGCCGAGATGACCGAGCTTGGCGCCTTCACCTCGGGCGACGGCGCGATGCGGGCCTTGCACAAGCAGCCGGTGATGTTCCGCGCCACCTCGGGCCAGGAAGGCGCGGCCGAGGGCCGGGTCTGGCTGCACGAGCCCCGCGTCGTCGTCACGAACCCGGTCGCCGACGACCCCCTGACCGAGATCGAGCGCATCAAGGCCGCCGTTGGGGAACTCCGCGTCTCCATCGACGACCTCCTCGCCGCCGAACAGCTGGACAAGGACCAGAAGCAGGTGCTTGAGGCCTACCGCATGTTCGCCCATTCCCGCGGCTGGCTCCGCCGGATGGAAGAAGACATCATGCGCGGCCTGTCGGCCGAAGCTGCGGTGGAAAAGGAACAGTCCGCCGCCCGCGCCCGGATGGAACAGGTCCCCGACCAATACCTCCGCGAACGGCTGCAGGACCTCGACGACCTCTCGAACCGCCTCCTCCGCATCCTCACCGGCCAGGGCAAGGACACGGGCGCCGAGATGCCCGACAACCCGGTCCTCGTGGCCCGCAACATCGGACCCGCTGAACTTCTGGACTATGGCCGCAAGCTGAAGGGCGTGGTGCTGGAGGAAGGCTCCGTCGGCTCCCACGCCGCCATCGTCGCCCGCGCCCTTGCCATCCCGCTGGTCATAAACGCAAGCCGTGTCGTGGCCGAGGCCTTGAACGGCGACCACATCCTGGTCGACGGCGACCAGGGCATCGTCCACCTGCGCCCCGAGGAAGCCGTCGCCCGCGCCTTCCGCGACAAGATCGCCATGCAGGCCGAGGCTCAGAAGCGCTATGCCTCGCTCCGCAACCTGCCCGCGACCACGCTCTGCGGCACCACGATCGCGCTCCACATGAACGCGGGCCTGATGGCTGACCTTCCATCGCTCGAAGGCTCGGGCGCCGAAGGCGTCGGCCTCTTCCGCACCGAGCTGCAGTTCCTCGTCCGCTCCAAGATGCCGCAGCGCGCCGAACTCGCCCGCCTCTACACCCGGGTCATGGATGCCGCCAAAGGCCGCCGCGTGGCCTTCCGCACCCTCGACATCGGGTCCGACAAGGTCCTTCCTTACATGAAACCGCCGGAAGAGCCGAACCCCGCCATGGGCTGGCGCGCGATCCGGGTCGGCCTCGACAAGCCGGGAGTCTTGCGGATGCAGCTGCAGGCGCTGATCCGTGCCGCGAACGGCCGGCCCCTGACGATCATGTTCCCCCTCATCACCGAGCTCAGCGAATTCCAGGCCGCCCGCAGCCACACCCTGCGGGAGCTTCACCGCGAAAAATCCCTTGGCCACCCGGTCCCCGAACGGATCGAGATCGGCGCGATGATGGAGACGCCATCGCTCGCCTATGCACCCAAGGCCTTCTTCGAACTGACCGATTTCATCAGCGTCGGCGGCAACGACCTGAAGCAGTTCTTCTTTGCCGCCGACCGCGAAAATGAACTGGTCCGCCGCCGCTACGACACGCTGAACCTGACCTTCCTGAACTTCCTGGAACACATCGTCGCCCGCTGCGCGGAAACCGGCACCATGCTCTCGTTCTGTGGCGAGGACGCGGGTCGCCCGATCGAGGCGCTGGCACTGGCCGCCATCGGCTTTCGCACCCTGTCGATGCGCCCGGCCTCGGTCGGTCCGGTGAAGGCGCTGCTCCGCAAGGTCGATCTGGCACAGGCGCGCAAGGTGATCGAGCGCGCCCGCGCGGACGGCGCCGAAAGTGCAAGACCCGCGCTGATGGATTGGCTGACCACCGTCGACACCTGATGGCCGTGGCAGGGGTCAGTCCCCGACCGCTGCCTCGATAAGTCCGGCGTCGCGCAGCATGTCCAGAAGACCCTGCACATCGCCCGCGATCCGCTCTGGATCTTCCGTCGGAAAGGCCTCGGCCAGCACATCGAGGATTTCCTGCGGCGTGACCGGGTCCTCCAGCAATGTCCAGATCACCGTCGCCAGCGCATCCATCCGGTGAATGGCCAGCCCATGCGTGTCGGCGAGATAGAGGGTTTCCCCAATCGTTTCGGCAGTCGTCCCCGCCTTCTGCTGGATTGGTGATCCGTCCCGCAGACCCCCGGCCTCGGGTTCGTCGAACCGGGCAAGCTGGAACTGCCGTTCGGCACCTGCCGCCTCTGGAAACTCGTCCCTCCAGTCGCGGAACGCTGCGCCAAGGCAGGTGACCGCATCTGCCAGCCCGGAATAGGTCAGGCGGAACACCGGCCTTTCCGCCAGGGTCGCGGCCATCGCCTGCAGGATGTCACCGGAATGTCGGTCGCGGGTGAAGTTCTGGTGCAACAGCGCATCCATGGCGACATCCGGCGGCACCCGCTCCAGCCGGGCTTCGGTCGCATCGTCCTGCCGGTCCAGGATGACGAAGGCTCCAACCGGACAGGTGTCGCCGTGCAGCGGCAGGTTCGGCAGGGTCAGGTAGAGGTATTGTCGGTTCTGCGGCCCGCTTGCCGCAGCGACCCAGTCCCGGAAATCGGGCGGCGCGCTGTCTGGCAGCGGCAGACGCAAGCGGGGCGCGATCCCCATCGCAAGGCCGACGGCATGGCTGTCTTCGGTGAAAAGCAGGGGGAGCACATCGTCGCTGAAGACCCGATGCCCGGCCATGGCCAGCGCTGCCGACAGCGTGCTTTTTCCGGCCCGCCGGATGTTTGGAAAGACGACCAGGCGCCCCGCCATCTCGACCGCCGCCGCATGCAGGCAGATCAGCCGTGGATCCTCGGCCGGAAGCGCAAAAGACATGGCCGACACGGCATCGCAGATCGCATTGACCGGATCGTAGTGTTGCACCGGGCGCTCTTCGACATGCCATTCGCAGCGAAAGCGCGCCTTGTCCTCGGTGTCGTGGATCGAAAAGAACGGCTGCACTGCGCTATCTTCCGCCCGTTCGTGAAAGCGCCAGCCAGTCATCACCTTTGGCAGCAGCGCGTGGACCGGCGCGGCACCTTCCAGCCGCAAGGGCGCTGCCATCCCTTCAAACACGATGTCCCGTTGCATCGGCATCTGCACCCGATACCCCTGGCGCAGGGTCGTCGCGCCAAGGGCCAAGGTCTTGGTCGTCAGGGCGCCGGGTTCGAGCATCCGGCATCGTCGTCATCTGGACCCGAGCAGGTGCTGGGCGTGGTCGACTGGCTGGGGGTCGTGGTCTTGCTGGGCGTCGTGGTCTTGCTGGGCGTCGTGGTCTTGCTGGGAGCGCTGGTCGGGCTCGGGGCGCTGGCAGGGCTCGGGGTGCTGGTCGGGCTCGGGGAACTGGTGCCGCTCGAACCGCTGCTGGCTTGCGCCATGCTCAAGGTGGTGACGGCCGGGGCGGCATAGGCGCCGAGCGCAAGGGCGGCGATGCGGGTCAGGGCCTTGCGGCGCGAAAAGCTGCGTTCATCTGCGTCTTGGGTCATCGAGTTCTCCTACTTGATTCTTACAGACCGAAGTCCCAGGCATGTCAGATTTACGACGGCTGGGATGACCAAGGCTTGCGGCAGGAAAACGGCCTTGGCTACTTGCCAGCGGTTTATTCCGGCGAATTAAACCTAAGGTATACGCGCCTTTCCGCGCGCTGCTGCCCGGATGAATGGCACCGACAGGGCACCATCGCAGATGGCGCAGGCCGCAAGGGTCATGCGGCACGGCCTTGCAGCGGCTTCCCCTGCAACGGACGGCTGATCTTGCCCGGTCGGGGTCATTTCACCCAATCCGACCGGCGGCCCACGCCGAAAAGGCGGAAGGATCAAGGACTTGAGATTCCCCTAACGCCCGCAGCCAACCATTTGTTTTCATTTCATTATGCCGTTTTGTCCACCGTGGACACAAGCTTCACCCGGCCGCAAAAAGGCCCGCATGAACCCGCCGCAGTTCAGCCTTCTGAACCTTCCCCATCGCGTTCCGGGGCAAGTCCTCCAGCACCAGCACCCGCTTCGGAATCTTGAACGCCGCCAGCCGGTCCCGCAGCGCATCCCGGACAAGCCCTTCGTCCAGAACCGTCCCCTTGGTTGCCACCAGACAGGCCACCACCGCCTCGCCAAAATCCGGGTGCGGCACCCCGATCACCGCGCTGGCCGCGACGCCGGGAAGTTCATCCAGCGCCGCCTCGACTTCGGCCGGGTAGACATTCAGCCCGCCGGTGATGACCAGATCCTTGGCCCGGCCCAGAATCGACAGGTAGCCCTCGGCATCAAAGGCCCCCATGTCGCCGGTAATGAACCAGCCCTCGCGGAACTCCTCCGCCGTCTTCTCCGGCAGCCGCCAGTAGCCCTTGAAGACGTTCGGCCCCCGGACCTCGATCGCCCCCGCCTCGCCCTGCGGCAACTCCCCGCCGTCCGGCCCGGTGATCCGCACCTCGACCCCCGGCAGCGGCATCCCCACCGTCCCCGCCCGCCGCGCGCCGTCATGGGGGTTCGAGGTGATCATGTTCGTCTCGGTCATCCCGTAGCGCTCCAGGATCGCATGCCCCGTCCGCTCGCTCCACTCGGCATGGGTGGCGGGCGACAGCGGGGCAGAGCCCGAGATGAACAGCCGGACATGCGCGGTCGCGTCGCGGGTCAGCCCCGGTTCCGCCAATAGCCGGGTGTAGAAGGTCGGCACCCCCATCATCACCGTAGCCTTGGGCAACGCAGCCAGGACGGCAGCAGGCTGGAAGGCGGGGTGGAAGATCATCGAGGCGCCGGAATACAGCACGCAGTTCGTCGCGACGAAAAGGCCGTGGGTGTGGAAGACCGGCAGCGCGTGCAGGAGGACGTCGGTTTCGGAAAACCGCCATAACCCCACCAGCGCCTCGGCGTTCGAAGCCAGGTTCTCCCGCGTCAGCATCACTCCCTTTGACCGCCCCGTCGTGCCCGAGGTGTAGAGGATCGCCGCCACATCGTCCGGCCTGTGCATGGGATCGGTGAAATCGCTTGACTGCTCTTTTGCCTGCGCCAGCAGATCGGGCAGCGCCATGACCCGTGCCCCAAGGGCCGCCAGACCCTCTGCCCTGGCGGGATCG
Source organism: Rhodobacter sp. SY28-1 (assembly GCF_005222785.1). Classification (GTDB taxonomy): domain Bacteria; phylum Pseudomonadota; class Alphaproteobacteria; order Rhodobacterales; family Rhodobacteraceae; genus Tabrizicola. Next base: position 977,603 of record NZ_STGH01000003.1, read on the forward strand.
GTGACAGCCAGCGCAGGTTCGGCATCAGTCAAGAAGTGCGCGGTCTCGGACACCGTATAGCCAGGGTTCACCGGCAGAAAGATCACCCCGGCCCGCAGGCAGGCAAGATACAGCGACAGGACCGCCTCGCACTTCTCGACCTGCACCAGCAGGCGGTCGCCCGGCCGCAGACCCAGCGACACCAGCGCGTTCGCCAGCCGCCCCGTCTCGGCCAACAGGTCGCCATAGCTGGCACCTCCGACGATCCAGGTCCGGCCCGGCGTCGCCGCCATCTGCTTCAGCGATGTGATGACATCTGCGCTCATGACCCTGCCTCCGCCGCCTCGTCCGGGGTTTAGCCGTGGCGGCGGCACAACCCAAGAATTTTCGCCGAAACTTTTTGCGGCCCGGGATCAGGCCTTGATCACCTTCGGAGGCGTCACCGCGATGCGGAACTCGGCTTCGACCGCGTCGGTTCCGTGGGTCCTGGCCAGGTCCAGAAGCGCGAAGCGGACGCGGGCGATCTCGCGGTAGTAGGACAGGAAGGCCGCGTTCATCGCGGCACCCGACACCGCGCCAAGGATCGGGACGGCCTGGGCGGCGACCTTCTGGCCAAGGACCGTGGCCAGACGGGGCGCGATAGCGGCGATCAGGTTCTGCACCGTCGATCCGGTCAAGGCCAGACGCGTGCCGATGAACGAGGTGTTCACCCCGTCATCGTCCTTGAGCGGACTGCCCGCCGCAAAGACCTGCAGGCACTCGGCCCGCACCCAATCCTCATCCGGATCAAATCCGGCATCGCGGGCCGCCGCGCGGATCGCATTCAGAAACAGCGTCACCGTGACCGGAAGTTCCGCAACAGCCGTCGGCAGGCCACCAACCCCGCCCGCGGCTCCGGTTGCGATGACGGCGGCCAGCGGGCCGCGCGCGCCAAGGTCCGGGGTGCGGGCCGCGATCCCATAGGAGGCTTCCAGCGCCTGCGCTGTCACCCGTTCGATCTGGGCGCGGACCGCCTCGGGCAAGACGGAAAGCTGGTTTTCCAGCGTCGTTCCAAGGCGGTTCACCAGCCGGATCACCGGCCCGTTCGCGCGCTTGTAGCGGCGGGCAAGGTCGGCAACCTGAGAAGACAGATCGATTGCGGCAGGAAGGGTCTGGTCCATGGTCTTGATATGGGTGCCCCTGATCCGGCTGCAATGGGGCTCAGGTCGCTTTGGTCACGGTGCCGGTCACCCCGTTCCAGGCCCCCGCCTTCAGCTCCAGCCCCAGGATGCGGTCCGGGTTCGTCGGCGGCGGCATCTCGACCCCGTCCAGCTTCCGAAACCCGAAGCGGCCGTAATAGGGTGCATCCCCCACCAGCATCACCCGCTCCCAGCCCAGACGCCGCGCTTCGGCCAGGCTTTCGTTGATCAGAAGCGCCCCAAGCCCTTCGCCCTGGTGGGTCGGGTGGACGGCCACAGGGCCAAGCAGAAGCACGTCCTGTTCGCCGATCAGCGCGGGCCAGTAACGGATCACCGCCGCCAGCGCGCCGTCCTCGTCGCGGAGCGTCAGGCAAAGCGGGGCCACGGTCGGGACACCATCGCGTAGGCGGTATGAGGACAACGCGGTACGGCCAGGGGCGAAACAGAGATCATAGAGGGCTTCCACCTCCCACCAGTCGTCTTCCGTCTCTTCCTCAAGCTTGTACACGCGCCGTTGATCCCACTCGAAGCCCTTGCCGAATCCACTGGCACCGGCCCGTAACATGGCGCAGGGTCACGATCAATTTGTGAAACAGGACTTGCCGATGTTCTACCGACCCGCCGAAGGCCATGGGCTGCCGCACAGCCCGTTCTCGGCCATCGTCTCGCCCCGGCCCATCGGCTGGATTTCGACCCGCGCCAGCACGGGCGACAACCTGGCGCCCTATTCTTTCTTCAACGCCGTGGGTTATACGCCACCACAGGTGATGTTCGCGGGCGACTATCGCGACAGCATGGTCAATGCGATGGAGTCAGGCGTCTTCGCGGTGAACATCGTCGCCGAAGCGGCGCTGGAAGCGATGAACGCGACCTCGGCCCGGTTCCCGCGTGGGACGGATGAGTTCACGGCAGCGGGTGTGGCCAAGGCGGAATGTGTTGCCATCGACTGCCCGCGCGTGGCCGATGCCCCTGCGACACTGGAATGCAGGGTGGTCAAGCTGGTGGACCTCCTTGGCCCGGAAAAGGTCCTGATCGGCGAGGTCGTGGGCATCCACATCCGCGACGACTGCCTGGTGGATGGCCGCCTGGACCCGACCCGCTACGCCCCAGCCGCGCGGCTGGGCTATCACGACTACACCTTTGTCCGCGAAATCCGGGAACTGCGCCGCCCAAAGGACCCCGCCAAGGGATGACGCCCACCCGCCGCAAGATCGTCTATGCCGTCTCGTTCGAGGCCCTGGGAACGCTGGTCGTCTCGACCTACCTCTGGCTTCTGTCCGAGGCGAGCCCGGCATCCTCCTTCGCGCTGTCGGTCGTGACCGCGACGATAGCGCTGTGCTGGAGCTTCGTCTTCAACACCGGCTTCGAGGCCTGGGAGGCACGGCAACCGGTAAAGGGGCGGTCGCTGGCCCGCCGCACGACCCATGCGATCCTGTTCGAGGGCGGTCTGGTGCTCCTCCTCCTTCCGGTCATGGCCTGGTGGCTGGGGGTGACGCTTTGGCAGGCGCTGGTCTACGAGGCCGGGCTGATCGCCCTGTTCATCCTCTATACCTACCTTTTCACCTGGGGCTTCGACCGCGTCTTCGGCCTGCCTGCCTCGGCGCGGTAGGCCCTGCTCCCTTTGGCCTTGCGCCCAAGGCGGCAATCTGTATAAGGCCGCATCCTTTCCGCTTATCCATGAACCGGCGATGCCTCTCGTGGACGGGCTGCGGAAAGGCTCTTGCCCGTCCTATGAAGCCGCCCTGAAACGAAGGAAGTCTGCATGCCTCTGTATGAGCATGTCTTCATCGCGCGTCAGGACCTGTCCAACGCGCAAGCCGAAGGCCTTATCGAACACTTCTCGACCGTCCTCGCGGACAACGGCGGCAAAGTCGTTGAGAACGAGTACTGGGGCGTCAAGACGATGGCCTACAAGATCAACAAGAACCGCAAGGGCCACTACGCCTTCCTGAAGTCGGACGCGCCCGCCGCTGCCGTTCAGGAAATGGAACGCCTGATGCGCCTGCATGACGACGTGATGCGCGTGCTGACCATCAAGGTCGACAAACATGCCGAAGGCGTGTCGGTCCAGATGCAGAAGCGCGAAGAGCGTGACGGCGACCGCGGGGATCGCGGTGACCGGGGTGGGTTCGGCGGTGAACGCCGTGAACGCCCGTCGTTCGGCGACCGCCCCGACCGTGGCGGTGATCGTGGCGACCGTCCGTCGTTCGGCGCTCCGCGTCGTTGATCTGAGAAAGGAATAGACCATGGCGAACAAGCCGTTTTTCCGCCGCCGTAAGGTTTGCCCCTTCTCGGGCGACAACGCTCCGGCGATCGACTACAAGGACACCCGTCTGCTGCAGCGCTACATCTCCGAGCGCGGCAAGATCGTCCCGTCCCGCATCACCGCAGTCTCGGCGAAGAAGCAGCGTGAACTGGCCCAGGCCATCAAGCGCGCCCGCTTCCTGGCCCTGCTGCCCTATGCCGTGAAATAAGGAGCGACGCACATGCAAGTCATCCTTCTGGAACGTGTGGCCAAGCTTGGCCAGATGGGCGAGGTCGTGAACGTCAAGGACGGTTACGCCCGCAACTTCCTGCTGCCGCAGGGCAAGGCTCTCCGCGCCAACGAGGCGAACGTGAAGTCGTTCGAGGCGAAGAAAGCCCAGCTGGAAGCCACCAACCTGGAAACGAAGAAAGAGGCCGAAGCCGTTGCTGCCAAGCTCGACGGTCAGGCGTTCATCGTGATCCGGTCGGCGTCGGACGCCGGTGCGCTTTACGGCTCGGTCACGCCGCGTGACGCGGCTGACGCTGCCACCGAGGCGGGCTTCACGGTCAGCCGCACCCAGGTCGTCCTCGACCGTCCGATCAAGGATCTGGGCCTGCACACGGTTTCCGTCCGTCTGCACCCGGAAGTCGCGGTGAAGATCAAGCTGAACGTCGCCCGCTCGCCCGAAGAGGCCGAGCTCCAGGCGTCGGGCAAATCGGTCGCCGAACTGGCAGCCGAAGCCGAAGCCCAGGCCGAGTTCGAGATCGCTGAACTCTTCGACGAAATGGGAGCAGCCGCGTCGGAAGAATAAGCTTTTCCTGTCAGGGATTTGCGAACCGCGTCCGGGAAACCGGGCGCGGTTTTTCTTTGGGCGAGGTCTTGTACAACAATCTTGACTTTTGTTGTACATCGCTCCATGTACAACAAACCAAACGATTGTTGCACAAGGAATGCTCCGCCACAGCCTGACCACCAACTCCGCCTACCTCGACCTCTTGCGCAGCCTGCAGGATGAACAGGCGTCGAACGTCAGGGGCACTCCAACCCGAGAAATGCGCAATGGCCGTGCCTACTGGTATGACGTCCACCGCGTCGGCACGACCGTCCGCAAGACCTATATCGGCGAGGACACACCCGACCTGGCCGACCGCCTGCGACGAACGCTGGCGCTCGCACAGGATCGACAAGCGCGCAGCCGGAGGCGGACGGAACTGGTCCGCACCCTGCGTGCTGCCGGCATGCTCGGCACGGACGCCTCGATCGGCTCGCTTCTGGCGACGATGGAACGGCTGGGCGTGTTCCGTCTTGGCGGGACACTCGTAGGCACCCAGGCCTTCCGGCTTTACGAAGGCGAACTCGGCATCCGCATCTCTGGCGACGAACTGGCCCAAACCGGCGATATCGACATTGCCCAATTCGAACGGCTGTCCCTTGCCTTGAGTGATCAGGTCGAAGAGCCACTTGCCGACGGCTTCCGAGCCCTCGACTTCGCGCCCGTCCCGTCCTTGGGCAGCCGTTCGATATGGAAATGGCGGCAGACCCGCTCTGACCTGATGGTCGAGTTTCTGACCCCCTCGTTCCGTCCCGAGGAGGACATCCGCGACCTGCCTGCGCTTGGCGTGGCAGCCCAGTCGCTCCATTTCCTGAACTTCCTGATCGCAGGTCCCATCAAGGCGGCTGCCCTCTACCGATCTGGGGTACTTGTCCAGATCCCTCGCCCCGAACGCTTTGCCGTCCACAAGCTGATCGTCGCGGATCGGAGGCGGGCCGGGGCAGACCAGATCAAATCCCGCAAGGACCGCGCCCAAGCCGCCCTCTTGATCGAAGCCCTGGCCGAGGACCGGCCCGACGAACTGCGCGAGGCGTATCAGGACGCAATGGAGCGCGGCCCCCAGTGGCGCGCACATATCGGGGCCACACTAAAGCGGATGCCCGAAACAGCGACAAAGCTTGCCGCGCTTTGACGGGGCGGTGTCGGCGGCAGGCAAGCCGCCTGCCCTGCCACAGCTAGCGTGGCGGGCATGAACCTGACAGCCACCCAGCGCGGTATCCTTGCCCTTGTCGTGGGCATCGCAGTCTTTTCGCTGCAGGACGTGATCCTGAAACGGCTGTCGGGCGATTATCCGCTGTATCAGGCGATGATTATCCGCAGCCTCACGGCGGTTCCGCTTCTCCTCATCATCGTACGGGTGCTGGATGGGCGGCTTACGACCATCACCACACCGAACTGGGGCTGGATGTTCGCACGCGGGTTCCTGAACTTCACCGCTTACACCGCCTATTACCTGGGCCTCGCCGCCATGCCGATGGCCGATACGGTGGCGCTCTTCTTCACCGCACCGCTTTTCATCACCATAGCCGCCGCGCTGGTCTTCAAGGAGCGGATCGGGGCGATGAACCTTCTGGCCCTCCTGGCCGGGTTCGCCGGAATGCTGATGATCTTCAACCCAAGCGCCAGCGTCTTTGACCCCGCCGCACTCCTCCCCGTCCTCGGTGCCTTCGGCTATGCCTTGACCCAGCTTGCAACCCGCGTCCTTGGCCGAACCGAGACGGCGGGGGCGATGACCTTCTGGGGGAACCTCACCTTTCTCGCCAGCGCGCTGGCCCTTGCCGCCGTCTTCGGATCGGGAGCCTATGACGGGGCCACCCACCCCTCGCTCGCTTTCCTCACGCGCGGCTGGCAGGCGATGCCGGTGCGGGACCTGCTGCTTTTCATGGCCTGCGGGCTGATCGCATCCATCGGCCTGTCGCTTCTGACCTACGCCTACCGCGTCGCGCCCTCGTCCTCGGTGGCACCTTTTGAGTACAGCTTTATCATTTGGGGCGTGCTCTGGGGCTGGCTGTTCTGGGCGCAGCTTCCGACCTCGTTGGCCTGGGGCGGCATCGCGCTACTGATCGGGGCGGGCCTCTTGGTCATCCGGGCCGAAGCGCAAAGCGAAAAGGCCGCACATGAAGGCGCGGCCTGATTTTCCCTGTCGGACCTGACCGGTCTCTTACATCTCGTCCAGCGCCTCGACGGCCTTCTGGAGCTTCTCTTTCGAGATCTCCTTCTCGGTCACTTTGGCGAGGCCGACGAGGTGGTCGACAACCTTGTCCTCGAAGACCGGCGCGCGCAGCTGCTGCTGCATCTGCTGGTTCTTCTGAACGAATTCGAAGAACTGACGCTCCTGCCCAGGATACTGGCGGGCAGCGGCCAGAACGGCCTGGGTCATCTCGGCATCGGTCACGGTGACCTCGGCCTTGCGGCCGATTTCGGCGAGGAGAAGGCCCAGACGCACGCGGCGTTCGGCCAGCTTCTTGTGCTCGTCCGTGGTCTCGATGTGGCCGTGATTGTGGCCATGCTCATGCGGGTTTTCTTCGTGCCAGAGCTGGTGGGCGATCTGGTTGGCTTCCGCCTCGACCAGGTTAGCGGGCAGGTCGAACTTGACCATGCCGTCCAGCTGGTCGAGGAGCGACCGCTTCAGCACTGCGCGGGCGGCGCCCTTGTATTCGGCTTCCAGACGCTCGGCGATCTGGGCCTTCAGGGCTGCCAGATCATCGGCACCGAACTTCTTGGCCAGCTCGTCGTCGATTTCCGCCGGTTTCGGTTCCTTAACCGCCTTGACAGTGCAAGCGAAGACTGCGGCCTTGCCGGCCAGATGGGCAGCGCCATAGTTTTCCGGGAACGACACGTTCACCGAAACCTCGTCACCGACCTTAGCGCCGACCAGCTGGTCCTCGAACCCCGGGATGAAGGACTTCGAGCCCAGCACCAGCGGATAATCCTCGGCCGAGCCGCCCTCGAACAGTTCACCGTCGACCGAGCCCTTGAAGTCGATCACGATCTGGTCGCCGTCCTTCGCCTTCGCGCCCTTCTTGCGGTCGTCGAACGACTGGGCCGAAGACGCGAGGTTGCCCAGCGCTTCCTCGATGGCCTTGTCGTCGGCCTTCACGATCAGGCGTTCCAGCTTGATCTTGCCCGCGTCGACGTCCGGGATCGGGGGCAGCGCGTCATAGGTCATCTCGACCACGACATCCTGGCCTTCTTTCCAGTTCTCGCCGCCGACCATCTTCACTTCGGGCTGCAGCGCCGGACGGTCGCCGGTCTTGTCGAAGTGATCCTTCATCGCGCCGTCGATGGCTTCCTGCATCGCATCGCCCAGGATGCGGGTGCCGAACTGCTTTTTCAGGATCGCCAGCGGGACCTTGCCCTTGCGGAAGCCCTTGATCTCGACCTCGGGCTGCGCCTCGATCAGCTTTTCCTGGACCTTCGCGTCCAGTTCCGCCGCCGTGACGGTAATGGTGTAGCCGCGCTTGAGGCCTTCGTTCAGGGTCTCGGTGACCTGCATGGGGGGACGTCCTTCCTCGATCTTTCGGGCGCGATTGCGCAATAGCCTATCGTCACAGGGCCGAAACCCCGCGCGCATTGGCGGGCCTGATAGCAAAGGTTTCCATCCGATGTAAGGGGGAATCCGCCATCCTGACTTGGGCGGAATGGTGCGGGTGAAGGGACTTGAACCCCCACGCCTTGCGGCGCCAGAACCTAAATCTGGTGCGTCTGCCAGTTTCGCCACACCCGCATGGGGGCCCTTCTAACAAAGGCCCGCCCCGGGCGCGAGAGGCAAAAGCGCCGCCCAAATCCCGCCACAACCCCAGCGGGATCAGGCCACAACTGCCCAGAAATGACCGAACTGGCATCGAATGCGGACCACAAACGGCTGCCAAACCTGTCCTGACTGAAGGAGAAGGGCAGGATCCGTGGACGCCAACGCACCATTTTCTCGATCTGCAGGTGGGGCCGGGGTGCCGCAAGCCCAGGGCATGCTCGCCGGAACCATGGTGCGCACCCTCGATGGCCTGATCCCCGTCGAATTCCTGACCCCTGGCGACCGGATCGTGACCCGTGCCGGCGCCCGTCGCCTGACCTCGGTTTCCGTCGTCGCGCGCAAGCAGGTCGATCTTGTCCGGGTCCGGGCCTCGACCATGGGCCATGACCGGCCCGATCAGGATCTTCTCCTGTCGCCCGGGCAACCCGTCCTGATCCGCGACTGGCGGGCCAAGGGGCTGTACGGTGTCGAGGTCGCGGCGATCCCTGCGGCGCGCCTTGCCGATGGTGAGTTCATCTGCGTCGAATCCCACCGCAACGCTCGGCTGTTCACCCTGCGCTTCGACGAGGACGAGGTAATCTATGCCGAAGGCCTTGAACTGGCCTGCCCCGCCTTCCTGCCGGAACTGGCCTGACGCTGCGTCGCTCTAGGCTTGCGCCCCGGATCGGCTAAGGTCCTGGGTCATGGACCCCTCACGGATCGCCACAGTCTTCGCCACGATGCGGGCCGGAAACGCCCAGCGCCGCCTGTCCTTTGGTCTGGCCGAACGGCGCGCCGCCCTCGACCGCCTGGCCGATGTCGTCCGCCGGAACGAGGCCGCGCTTATCGCCGCCCTGGCCACTGACCTCGGCCGGCCCGAGGCCGAGGCGATCCTGTCCGACTACCTTCCCGTCCTGCAGGAAATCGCCCATGCCCGCCGCCACCTGCGCCGCTGGATGCGGCCGCGCCGGGTCTGGCCGACGCTTTCCACCTTCGGCGCTTCTGGTCGGGTCGAGCGCCAGCCGCGCGGCACCTGCCTGATCATCGCACCCTGGAACTTCCCCTTCCAGTTGGCCATCGGCCCGCTTGTGTCCTGTCTTGCCGCTGGAAATGCCGCAATCGTCAAACCGTCCGAGATGACGCCTGCCACCAGCGCCCTGATCGCGCGCCTTTTGGCCGAGACCTTCCCCCCGGACCTTGTCACGGTAATTGAGGGCGACAAGACTGTGGCAGAGGAGCTTCTTGCCCTGCCCTTCGACCACATCTTCTTCACCGGCTCACCCGCCGTGGGCTGCGTTGTCATGACTGCCGCCGCCAAGACCCTCGCCTCGGTCACGCTGGAACTTGGCGGCAAATCCCCGGTCATCGTCGGCCCCGCTGCCAACCTGAAGCAGGCCGCCGACTGGATCACCTTCGGCAAGTTCCTGAACGCAGGTCAAACTTGCATCGCGCCCGACCACCTCTATGTCCACGCCTCGGTGCGCGAGCCCTTCCTGACCGCCCTCCGCGCCCGGATCGCACGGGCCTATGGCAACGGCGAAGCCAGCCCGCATCTGGCCAGGATCGTCTCCCCCGCCCATGCCCAGCGCCTTGCGGCCCTGATCTCGGACGCGGTCGAAAAGGGCGCCAGACCGCTTCTCGGTGGCACCCCTGACGGGCAGTTCCTGCCGCCACAGCTGGTCGAGGGCACCACGTCCGACATGCGCCTTTGTCAGGAGGAAATCTTCGGCCCGATCCTGCCGGTCCTGACCTACACCGACCTTGACGCCGTGCTTGCCGCCATCAACCACGGCGACAAGCCGCTGGCGCTGTACGTCTTCGACCGCGACGCGGCCCGCATCGAGAAGATCACCCGCGCCACCACCTCGGGCGGGGTGGGCGTGAACCTGACCCTGGTGCAGTTCACCCACCCGAACCTGCCCTTCGGCGGGGTTAACACCTCGGGCATCGGGTCGGCACATGGCGAGGCAGGCTTCCGCGCTTTCAGCCATGAACGCGCCGTCCTGCGGAACCGCTTTCTCCTCCTGCCGCTTCTCTTTCCCCCCTACACCGCCCGCGTGATGCGGCTCGTTGGACTGGTCAAGCGGGTCTTCGGATGAGCTTTCACTACATCATCATTGGCGCCGGGTCGGCGGGATGCGTCCTGGCAAACCGCCTGTCCACCGATCCCGCCACCCGGGTCTGCCTGATCGAGGCCGGACCACCCGACCGCAACCCGATGATCCACATGCCCTTCGGCCTGGCCGCACTGGCGCATATGCGCTGGCTGAACTGGGGCTACGAAACTGCCCCCGAACCCGAACTCGGGAACCGCCGCCTGTTCTGGCCGCGCGGGCGCGTGCTTGGCGGATCGTCCTCGATCAACGCGATGATCTACATGCGCGGCCATCCGCAAAACTACCGCGACTGGGCCGCCGCAGCCGGACCGGACTGGGACTGGCCCGTCGTGCGCGAGATATTCAAGGACCATGAGGACAACCGCGCGCTGGCCGACGACCACCACGGACTGGGCGGCCCGCTGACCGTCAGCAACCTGACCGCCCCGAACCCCCTGAGCCGGGCTTTCGTCCAGGCCGGGGCCGAATGTCAGATCCCGGTGAACCCGGATTTCAATGGCGCCGATCAGACGGGAGTCGGGCTTTATCAGGTCACCCAGCGCGAGGGTCGCCGGTTCAGCGCGGCACAGGCCTTCCTCGTCCCCGCCCTTGCCCGGCCGAACCTGACCCTGGTCACCGGCGCACAGGTACACCGCGTCCTGATCGAGAATCGTCGCGCCGTGGGCGTGGCCCTCGCCAACCGCGAGATCCGCCTGCGCGAGGGGGGCGAGGTCATCCTGTCCGGCGGCGCGATCAACTCGCCGCACCTCCTGATGCTGTCCGGCATCGGCCCTGGCGCGAACTTGCAGGACATGGGCATCCCGGTGATCCATGACGCGCCTCAGATAGGCGCGAACCTGGCCGACCATCTGGACATCACCGTCCAGGCCGCGCTGAAAACCCGGGACGCCATCGGCATCGCGCCAAGCTTCCTGCCGCGCGCCTTGCGGGCAACATGGGCCTACCTGCGCCGCGGTCAGGGAGAGTTCACCTCGAACGTGGCCGAGGCCGGGGGTTTTGTAACATCTGATCCTGCCAGGGACCGGCCGAACCTGCAGTTCCACTTCATCCCGGCCTACCTGCATGACCACGGACGACGGCTGTCTCTTGGCTATGGCCTGACGCTGCATGTCTGCGACCTTCTGCCGAAAAGCCGGGGGCGGATCACCTTGGCCGCGCCCGACCCGGTCGCCGCCCCCAGAATCGCGGCGAACTACCTCAGCCATCCCGATGACCTGCCGACCCTGCTGAACGGGTTGAAGATCGCCCGCAAGATCACGCAGGCCCCTGCCATGCAACGCTTCATTGCCCGGGAAACCCTTCCCGGCCAACAGCTTACGACCGACGCCCAGCTGGAGGCTGACATCCGGGCGCGGGCCGAGACGATCTATCATCCGGTCGGCACCTGCCGGATGGGCACCGATCCCGCATCGGTGACGGACCCGGCCGGACGTGTCCGTGGTGTGGATGGTCTTCGCGTCGTCGACGCCTCGCTGATGCCGCAGATCATCGCAGGCAACACCAATGCCCCCACGATGATGATCGCCGAAAACATCGCCCGGATGATGCTGGCGCCAGGGTCGTGACCCCGCGTCAGTGTCGCGAACTGTCATACAGCTTTTACAAACCTGCAATCTAAGCGTCACGCAGCAGGGCTAGAGCCAGCCCTACGCTGCCACCGATGGCCGCACGTTATGCAGGAGTGCACCCATGAAATCCATCCACCTGACCGCTTCGGTCCTGGCCTTCGCCGGCGCTGCCGCGATGCCGGCCGCTGCCCGTGACCAGATCCAGGTCACCGGTTCCTCGACCGTGCTGCCTTATGCCACCATCGTTGCCGAAGCCTTCGGCGAGAACTTCGACTTCCCGACCCCGGTCGTGGAAGGCGGCGGCTCGGGCGCTGGCCGCAAGAAGCTGTGCGAAGGCGTGGGCGAAACCACCGTCGACATCGCCAACTCGTCCAGCCGCATCTCGCAGTCGGATATCGACCTCTGCGCCCAGAACGGCGTCACCGAGATCATGGAAGTCCGCTTCGGCTATGACGGCATCGTCTTCGCCTCGGACGTGAACGGCGCCGAATTCGCCCTGACCCCGGCCGACATGTACAACGCCGTCGCCGAAACCGTGCTGAAGGACGGCGCTCTGGTCGCCAACCCGCACGCCCAGTGGGCCGAGTTCAACCCGGCATTGCCCGCTCAGGACATCCTGGTCCTGTCACCCGGCACCAAGCACGGCACCCGTGAAGTGTTCGACCAGAAGGTCATCATCCAGGGCTGTGAAGACACTGGCGCCATGGCGGCCTTCACCGCCTCGGGCATGGACGAAGACGCGACCGAAGCCGCCTGCATGAAGCTGCGCACCGACGGCCGCAACGTCGACATCGACGGCGACTACACCGAAACGCTGGCGCGTCTGGATGCAGACAAGCAGGCCATCGGCGTGTTCGGCCTGTCGTTCTACCAGAACAACACCGACAAGCTGCGCGTCGCCACCATGAACGGCGTCGTCCCCTCGGCAGAATCGGTTGCCTCGGGCGAATACCCGGTGTCGCGTCCGCTGTACTTCTACGTCAAGAAGGCCCACATCGGCGTGATCCCCGGCCTGAAGGAATACATCGAGTTCTTCGTATCCGATGACATGGCTGGCCCCGATGGCCCGCTGGCCGCCTATGGTCTGGTGTCCGACCCGGAACTGGCCGACACCCAGGCTGCCGTTGCCTCCGAGACCCCGATGGGTCCGCTCGAATAAGCTGAAACCGGGCGGGGCCTTCGCGGGCCCCGCCCTTTCCTTCCCGGCGGCAGTGTCGCCACGGTCCCTCTGGCCTTCGCAGGTTGACCCATGTCCGTCCTGATGATCCTTGCCACCGTCCTTGTCCTTGCGATCGCCGCCTTCCTGCTGTCGCGGCAACGCGCTCTCGCCTCGTCCGGCGGCAATCCCCGCGATCTGCATTCCCTTCCCGCCTACTACGGCTGGTACGGCGCGCTTTCGGTCCTGATCCCGGCGCTTGGCGCGCTGGTCCTTTGGCTGATCTTGCAGCCCATGGTGATCGAAAGCCGCATCTCTGCCGCCCTTCCCGACAGTCTGGTCGCCGACGCGACCCAGCGCGAATTGACGATGGCCGACGTCCGCCGCGTCGCCGGAGGCCTTGACGCGGCTGTCGAGCAAGGCGAGATGACCGCCGACGAAGCCGCGATGATCCGCACCGAATTCACCGATGTCCGCGACCGGCTGGCCAAGGTCGGCGTCGCCCTCGGCTCGAACGTCACCGCCCCCGTCCTTTCCGCCGCGCAGGACTACCGGGAGCTGGCCAGCTGGGGCGCAGCGGGCCGCACTGCCGTTGTCATTATCCTGGCAGCCCTCGGCCTGTTCTGGGGCGTCACCCGCGCCCACAAGGACTTCCGCGCCCGCAACCGGGTCGAACAGGTCATTCTCGGCCTTCTGATGGTCGCCTCGTCCATCGCGATCCTGACCACGGTGGGCATCGTCTGGTCCATGGTCAGCGAAACCTTCGACTTCTTCAGCAAGTATCCGATCCAGGACTTCTTCTTCAGCCTGACCTGGTCACCGAACTTCCGCGGCGGGTCCGAGCTTGGCATCCTGCCGCTGATCTGGGGCACGCTCTACATCACGCTTGTCTCGATGCTGGTCGCCGTCCCCATCGGCCTCTACGCCGCGATCTACCTGGCCGAATACGCCTCGAAGTCGGTGCGCAACTGGGTCAAGCCCCTGATCGAGATCATCGCGGGCATCCCGACCGTCGTCTTCGGCATCTTCGCCCTGGTCACCGTGGGCCCGGCACTCCGCGACTGGTTTGCCGAACCCCTGGGCCTTGGCAACTCCGGTTCTTCGGTCATGACCGCAGGGATTGTGATCGGCATCCTGAACATACCCTTCATCTCCTCGCTTTCCGACGACATCATCAACGCCGTGCCGCAGTCCCTGCGGGACGGCAGCCTGGGCCTTGGTGCCACCAAGTCGGAAACCGTGAAGCAGGTCATCCTGCCTGCCGCCCTTCCCGGTATCGTCGGCGCGATCCTCATGGCCGCCTCCCGCGCCATCGGCGAGACGATGATCGTCGTCATGGGCGCAGGTGCCGCCGCGAAACTGTCGCTGAACCCGTTCGAGGCGATGACCACGATGACCGTCAAGATCGTCGGCCAGCTGACCGGCGACACCGACTTCGCCGCGCCTGAAACCCTCGTCGCCTTCGCCCTCGGCATGACGCTCTTCGTCATCACCCTCGGCCTCAACATCTTCGCCCTCTGGATCGTCCGGAAATACCGGGAGCAGTACGAATGACCGACCTCACCGCAGCCTTCCCGGCCCCGAAACAGTCGATCCTGACGGCCAGCGACCAGATGCGCCGCCGCAATGCCGCCGAGACGCGCTTCAAGCTTTACGGCATCGTTGCGATCACCATCTCGTTGGTGATGCTGGCGATCATGCTCTTCACCATCCTGCGCGATGGCGTGTCCTCCTTCTACCAGGCGCGCCTCACCTTCCCGATGGAACTGACTGCCGCGACCCTTGACCCCCAAGGCAACCGCAACCGAGACGAAATGGCCAAGGTCACGACCGTCGGCTACCAGAAAGTCCTGGTGGCAGCATTCGCCTCGGAACTCGACCGCCGGGGCATCACGCAAGAGGGCGTGTCGGACAAGGAGATCGCCGAACTGATCTCGAAGGACGCTCCCGGCGAACTGCGCGCCCGTGTGCTTGCCAATCCCGAACTGGTTGGCACCACCATTGATGCATCTATCCTGGCCGCGGGCCGGATCGACGGCTACCTCAAGGGCCGCGTGACGCTCGAGACGGCCGAACGTGACAGCAACGTCACTCCCGACCAGCTGCGCCTTGCCGAACAGCTCCGCCAGTCCGGAATGCTGACCTCGTCGTGGAACTGGGGCTTCTTCACCAACCCAGACGCCTCCGACCAGCGCCCCGAGGCCGCGGGATTGGGCGTTGCCCTCATCGGCTCGGCCTACATGATGCTGATGGTTCTGGTGATGTGCGTCCCCGTGGGTGTCGCAGCCAGCATTTACCTTGAGGAATTCGCCCCCAAGAACCGCTGGACCGACGCGATCGAGGTCAACATCTCGAACCTTGCCGCCGTCCCGTCGATCGTCTTCGGGATCCTGGGCCTTGCGATCTTCATCAACTTTGCCGGGCTTCCCCAATCGTCTTCGGTTGTGGGTGCGCTGGTCATCAGCCTGATGACGCTGCCCACGATCATCATCGCAACCCGCGCCTCGATCCGGGCCGTGCCGCCGTCGATCCGGGACGCAGCCCTCGGGATCGGCGCGTCGAAGATGCAGACCGTGTTCCACCACGTCCTGCCGCTCGCCATGCCCGGTATCCTGACCGGCACGATCCTCGGGCTGGCCTCGGCCTTGGGCGAAACCGCGCCGCTCCTCCTGATCGGCATGGTGGCCTTTGTCGACAACTACCCCTCGGCACCGCCCGAAGGCTTCCTCGACCCGGCGACCGCGCTGCCCGTTCAGGTCTACTCCTGGGCCAGCCGCGCCGACCCGGCCTTCATCGAACGGTCAAACGGCGCGATCATCGTGCTTCTGGTCTTCCTCGTCATCATGAACGTCGCGGCCATCCTGCTGCGCCGCAAGTTCGAACGCCGCTGGTAAGGAAATGGATGCCATGAACGACATGACCCGCACCGGACTTGAGGCCGGAACGACAGCCGCCAAGATCTCGGCGACGGGTGTTCAGGTCTACTACGAGCAGAACCACGCGCTGAAGGACGTGTCGGTCGATATCCTCGACCGGGCCGTGACCGCCTTCATCGGGCCCTCGGGCTGCGGCAAGTCGACCTTCCTGCGCTGCCTGAACCGGATGAACG
>NZ_STGH01000004.1 GCF_005222785.1 Rhodobacter sp. SY28-1
ACCATGAACACCGCCCATATCGTTTCCGCCTTCGACCGCGACCTTGAGGCGGCGCAGGCCATGGTCATGCGGATGGGGGGGCTGGTCGAAACCGCCCTTCTGGACGCGGCCGAGGCGTTGGACACCCGCGACGAGGATCTTGCCGCCCGCGTACGCTCTGGCGATGCGGCCATCGACGCGCTGGAGGAAGAGATCAACACCAAATGCGCGCTGCTACTTGCGCTGCGCGGACCAACGGCCAGCGACCTGCGCACCGTGCTGACAGTGATGAAGATCGCCGCGGCGCTGGAGCGGTCCGGCGATTATGCCAAGAACCTGGCCAAGCGGACGGCCGTCCTGTCGCAGATGACGCCGGTGCCGGGGGCCTCAGGCTCGATCCGTCGGCTGGCGAAGGCGGTGGTGCAGATGCTGACCGATGCGCTGGATGCCTATATCCGGCGCGACGTGAAGTTGGCCGAGGACGTGCGGACCCGGGACCGTGATGTCGACCAGATGTACAACTCGATCTTCCGCGAGTTCCTGACCCACATGATGGAGGACCCGCGCAACATCGGGCCCTGCATGCATCTGCATTTCATCGCCAAGAACATCGAACGGGTGGGTGACCACGCCACCTCAGTGGCGGAACAGGTGATCTACCTCGTCACCGGAGCGTTGCCGGGGGACGAGCGGCCGAAGGTCGACAGCACCGGAACGGGGGCCTGAGATGGCACGCAGCGGACAGCCAAGGGTGCTTTTGGTCGAGGACGAACCGGCGCAACGCACGGTCCTGGCCTACAACCTTGAAGCCGAGGGCTTTGCGGTGACGCAGGCCGACAACGGCGAGGATGCGATGGTGCTGGTCGATGAAGAGGACCCGGACATCATCATTCTGGACTGGATGATGCCGAAGGTGTCGGGGATCGAGGTTTGCCGCCGCCTGAAGATGCGGCCCGACACGCGGGGCATCCCGATCATCATGCTGTCGGCCCGGGCCGAGGAAGTGGACCGGATCCGGGGGCTTGAGACGGGCGCGGACGACTATGTGGTGAAGCCCTATTCGGTGCTGGAACTGATGGCGCGAGCGCGGGCGCAGTTGCGCCGCGTGCGGCCCTCGACCGCCGGGGTGGTGCTGGAGCACGAGGATATTCGCCTCGATCCGGAGAGCCATCGGGTTTACCGGGGGGACAAGGTGCTGAAGCTGGGGCCGACCGAGTTCAAGCTTCTGGTCACGCTGATGGAACGGCCGGGGCGGGTGTTTTCCCGCGAGCAGCTCTTGGACCTGGTCTGGGGGCGGGACATCTATGTCGACACCCGGACGGTGGACGTCCATGTGGGCCGGCTGCGGAAGAGCCTGATGAGCCACGGTGGTGGCGATCCGGTGCGGACGGTGCGCGGGGCGGGCTATTCGCTGGGCTGAGTGTCCACGGTGGACATTTCTGGATTGTCTATCTGAATCAGATGGTTGTGCGCGGGCGTTAGGGGTTTCTTAACCTGGCTGGCGGCGGGTTTCGAATTGAGCGCTGACGCGCAAGGCTTTCCTCTTGTCGTCGGCCTTCGCCTCCTCCTCGGCTGACGAGCGGCGCTGCCCCTCGAGTTCCCCGGAGCATTTGGGACGTGAGCAAGATCAGAGGGTTTTCAGGACCCCGTCCAGGGTTGTGAGAACCTGATCGACCTTGCCGAGGCTAAATGGGAGCGGCGGGCGGATCTTCAGGCTGTCGCCTTTCGGGCCGGTGGAACTGATCAGGATGTGGTTCTCGCGGAGGGCGTTCACGAGGCGCGCGGTGCGGGCAGGGTCGGGGGTGCCGTCGGTCAGGATCGTCTGGCCGATGAAGAGACCGGCGGCGCGGGTTTCGCCAAGCGAGTCATGGCGTTGCGCGAGGGTCTTCAGGCCTTGCGCGAAGGCTGCACCGACGGTTGCAGCATTTTCTTGCAGGCCCTCGTCCCGGAGCACGTCGAGGACGGCCAGGCCAACGGCGGCGGCGACGGCATTGCCGCCGAAGGTGTTGAAGTAGCGCGCCTGCTGCCCGAATTCGGCGATGGTGTCTGGTTTCAGGACCAGCCCCGCGAGCGGGTAGCCGTTGCCCATGGGTTTGCCCATGCTCACCATGTCGGGGATCAGGCCGTGGCGCTGGAAGCCCCAGAAGTGCGAGCCGGTGCGCCCGAAGCCGGGCTGGACCTCGTCGGCGAGGAAGAGGCCGCCGCGCGCCCGGATCGCGGCGGCGGCTGGCGCGAGGAAACCTGCGGGATCGGGGTAGACGCCGTCGGAGGAGAAGATCGTGTCGACGATCAGGAGCGCGGGCTTGATGCCTTGCGCCTGCATCCGGTTGCAGGCTGCGATGACGGCTTGCGCGAAGCCTTCGGCGATGCCGTCTGGATAGTTTTCCGTGCTGGGCGCGGGAATCGGGAAGACCGTGGGGCCGGGGGCCACGGCGGGGCCGATGGACATCGACATCTCGGCGGTGGCGAGGGTGACGCCGTGGTAGGCGTTGTCGGTGACGATGACCCCGGTGCCACCCGTGGCAGCGCGGGCGATGCGGAGCGCGAGGTCGTTCGCCTCGGACCCGGTGCAGGTGAACATGACATGCGAGAGGTCGGGGGGGAAAAGGGCGAGGAGACGCTCGGCGTAGGCGAGGATGCCGTCGTGTAGGTAGCGGGTGTGGGTGGCGAGTTGGGCGGCCTGTCGGCTGAGGGCTTCGACGACGCGGGGGTGGCAGTGGCCGACCGAGGCCACGTTGTTGTAGCAGTCGAGATAGGCGGTGCCGTCGGGGGCGTAGAGGTGGACGCCCTGGCCGCGGGTCAGGTGGACGGGGGTTTCGTAGAACAGACGATAGGCCGGGCCGAGGGCCTTGGCGCGGCGTTGGGCGAGGGCCTCGTCTTCCGGGGACAGGTGCCCGGCGCCGGGGGTATAGGCGTTCAGCATGGTGGTCTGACGGGTCATGGCGGGCTTTCGCAGGCGGTCAGGAGTTGCGGGAGGAGGGCGGACGGGTCGGTCAGGGCGTCGAGACCCGCGCGCGAGGTGGGGGCGTTGCGCAGGATGTAGGGGGCGTTGTCCGGGTAGCGGGCGGCGCGCCAGGCGCTGATCGTCAGGGTGGTCACAAGGCGGGCGGTGATGAGATCGGGGAGGAGGGTGATCTCTTGGCGCGTCAAGGAGTTGACCTGATGGTAGGCCTTGGTCAGCGGGATCAGGAGGGCGGCCGGATCGGCGGGGTCGATCAGGTAGGAGGCGGCGACGGCGAGGTCGCAGATGCGGTGCGACAGGGTCATGTCGCCGAAGTCGAGGATGCCGGTGAGGCGGGCAGGCTCGACGGGGTCGGCAAGCAGGTTGTGCGGGTTGAAATCGCCGTGGATGACCTGGCGCGGGAGTTGGGCGAGGGCAGGGGCGATGAGGCTGGTGAAGCGGGCGAGGAAGGCGGTGATCCTCGGCTTAAGATCGGTCGGGAGGGCGTCGGTCAGCGGGGCGAGGTCGGGGGTGTTCCGGATGTCCCACAGGAGGTGGTGGTCGGCGGCCGGGTGATGGAAGTCTGCGAGCGTCGCGTCGAGGCGGCCGAGGGCGGAGCCGATGGAGGTGGCGAGGGCCGGGGTGCGGGGCAGGTGGGCGATGGGCGTGCCGGAAAGCCAGGTGAGGACCCTCAGGGAGCCGTCCGGTGTCGTGACGATTGTGCGGCCGTCCCGGGTGGGGATCACGCGGGGGATGGGAAGGTCGGGCGCTGTGGCTGCGGTGTGGAGGAGGGCAAGGGTCTGGAATTCGGTCAGCGGGGCGGGCTCGGCCGGGTTGGCGAGTTTCAGGGTGAACTGGCCTTGCCGGGTGTCGAGGCGGTGGTTCTGGTCGCGTTCGGAGGTGAGGGGATGAAGCGAGCCGGTCAGGCCCCACTGCGTGGCAACAAGCGCGGCGAGGGCCTGTGTCGGCACTTGCGGCGGTGGGAGGGAGAGGAGCGTGCCTGCGGGGTCTTGGGTCATGGTCTTCTGGTCCGCGGGCAGGATAGCGGCTGGCGCGCGGGGGGCCAGCGGAATGTGCGTTGACAATGATGAGTGATTTAGTCAGGATATTCGGGCAAGCCTAGCCAGCCCTGTTGGGGCACGCCCGGTGTCAGTCAACTTGGCGGAGATCACCATGTCCCAACACGAAGCGGCCCGAGGGGCCGGTTTTTTGGATCTGTTCAGCCAGGCGGTGACGGGGCTGTTCCCGGGGCCGGTCCTGGAGGCGCTGATCGCGCGGCTGGAGGATCGGCGATGAATGCGCATGTGGAAACTTGGCTGACCACGGATGCGACGCCGCTGCATGACGCGCGGGTGCTGACCGAAGGTGGCTCGCTGGCGCGGATCGTGCTGGACGGGCAGGTGTATTCGTTGCGCATCACTCGGGCGGGGAAGCTGATCCTGACGAAGTAGGGCTGTGGTGGTCGGGCCGGGGGAAATTTCTTGAGTAAGAAATTTGGCAAATTCCTTGCTTAAGGAATTTGGGGTCCTCAGCCGCCGGTGTGGCTCATGTGGCGGGTCATTTGCCCCGCGACCTTCTGGCGGGAGTAGTCGAAATCGTGGCCCTTGGGCTTGCGGGCGATGGCGGCGCGGATGGCTTGTTCCAGGACCGCGTCGTCGGGGCTGGCGCGCAGGGGGGCGCGGAGGTCGGCCATGTCTTCCTGGCCGAGGCACATGTAGAGCTCTCCGGTGCAGGTGAGCCGCACGCGGTTGCAGCTTTCGCAGAAGTTATGGGTCAGGGGCGTGATGAAGCCGACCTTCTGGCCGGTTTCCTCGATCCTGACATAACGGGCCGGGCCGCCGGTGCGTTCTGCAAGGTCGGTTAGCGTGAAGCGTTCGGCGAGGCGCGCGCGGAGGTCCTTCAGGGGCCAGTACTGGTCGAGGCGGAGGGGGGACATGTCCTCGCCCATCGGCATGACCTCGATGAAGGTGAGGTCGTGGTCGTTGGCCGCGCACCAGTCCAGAAGCGGGAAGAGCTCGTTCTCATTGAAGCCTTTCAGGGCAACTGCGTTGATCTTGACGCGGAGGCCTGCGGCGCGGGCGGCTTCGATCCCGTCGAGGACCTGTGGCAGGCGGCCCCAGCGGGTGATGTCCTGGAACTTTTTCGGGTCAAGGGTGTCGAGCGAGACGTTGATCCGGCGGACGCCGAGGTCGGCGAGGGGTTGGGCGAATTTGGCGAGCTGGCTGCCGTTGGTGGTCAGTGTCAGTTCCTTCAAGGCGCCGGTCTGAAGGTGCCGCGACATCGCTTCGAAGAAGGTGAGGATGCCCTTGCGGACGAGAGGCTCGCCGCCGGTAATGCGGAGTTTCTGCACGCCGAGGCGGACGAAGGTGGTGCAGAGGCGGTCAAGCTCCTCCAGCGACAGGAGGTCGGCCTTGGGCAGGAAGGTCATGTGTTCCGACATGCAATAGGTGCAGCGGAAATCGCAGCGGTCGGTGACCGAGACGCGCAGGTAGCTGATGGCGCGGGCGAAGGGGTCGATGAGCTGCTGCATGGAGGGAAGGTAGGCTTGCGCGGGCGGGCGCACAAGTGCGAGAGCGGCAATTGCGGGGCGGGAAGCGGCGGGATAGGCTGACGGGCATGAGACAGCTTGCTTTTGTTCCCGTCCTTGCCCTGGCCCTGTCGGGCTGTGCCCTGTTCCAGAAGGACGGGGCGGGACCGAGGTCGATCACCGGCCCGGCCGAGCCGCAGCCCGCGACCGAGTTTGCCCCGGCCGTCGCGACCACGACTTTGGGCGCGCGGGCGGTGAGTGCGGAAGCCCTGGACAAGACCACCGCCGAGGAGAAGGCGGCGGCACTGGCGGCACCGGCTGCGGGCGGCGAGCGGGAGTTGGGCCGAGTCGTCGTGGCGCTGGGCCCACCGGCAGAGCAGGGCATCTGGCTGTCATCGGCCCTGGTGAAGGAGAAGGCGCAGGGGCGGATCGTGACGGCGGCGGGCAAGTCGCTGGCGGTCGAACTGCGGCCGGGAACGGGCGGGGCGCTTTTGTCGCTGGCGGCCTTCCAGGCGCTGGGGCTGTCCCTGACCGAATTGCCTGAGGTCACGATCTACGGGCCGTAGGCGTCCTCGCGGTCGGGGCGCGGTTACTGAAATGAGCGCTGGCGCGCGAGGCTTTTGTCTCGTCGTCGGCCTGCGCCTCCTCCTCGGTTGATGGGGGCTTTACCCCCATACCCCCAGAGTACTTGGCCATGGGCAAGACGATTGCGTCTCAGGCTGGCTGGGGCGCGAGCGCCGCGGCGACGGTGGCGGTGACGTGCCAGTCGGGGCCGAGGAGAAGGAGGTCCGCCGTGTCGCGCTGTTCTGGTGTGGCGAGGTCGGGGCGATTCAGGACGCGCGCGGGGGCAGCCACGGCCATGTCGAGCGCGGTTTCGGGTCCAATGCCGACGACCGTGATCAGGCGGCGGAGGCCTTCGGCCATCGTGACATGCGCCCCGGCTAGCGAGCCTTCGGCATTCACAAGGCGACCGTCCCGGAGCCAGATGTCCTGGCCGTAAAGGCGAAAGTGGTCGGAGCCGCCGACAGTGCACATGGCGTCGGAGACCAGGAACATGCGGCCCGGGACGGGGCGCGCGCGGATGGCGAGGCCGACCATCTCGTCCGCGACATGGATGCCGTCGCAGATGATGCCGGCGAAGGCCGTGGAGTTGATGCAGGCCCCGGTCACGCCGGGGGCGCGGTTCAGCATCGGCGACATGGCGTTGAAGAGGTGGGTGAAACAGGTGGCGCCCGCGTCGAGGAGGGCGCGGACCTCTTCCGCCGTGGCGTCGGAGTGGCCGATGGAGACTGTGGCTCCGGTCCCGGCGAGGCGGGCCACGTCCTGGGGCGTGATGCTTTCCGGTGCGACGGTGATCTTGACGAAGATCCCTTCGGCGCGAAGGCGATGGACATGGGCGAGCGTGGTCGCGTCGAACGGGCGGACATGTTCGGCGGCATGGGTGCCGCGACGGGGGATCGACAGGTGCGGACCTTCGATGTGCAGGCCGAGGAGGCTGCGGTTGGGTTGCGGTTCGGCATTGGCGGCGAGGATGGCGTCCACGGCGCGGGCGAGGACTTCGGGCGCGTCGGTGATGACGGTGGGCAGGATGCCGACGGTGCCAAAGCGGCGGTGGGCGGCAGCCATGCGGTGGAGCGCCTGCGGCGACTGGTCGTTGTTCAGAAGCGCGTCGCCTCCGCCATTCACCTGCAGGTCGAGGAAGCCGGCGGTGAGCGTGCCCTTGACCCGATGGATGGGGGCGTCCGTTGGCGGCGTGCCTATCCGCAGGCTCCGGGTGCCTGCGATGCCGAGGGCCAAGCCGGGCCTCAGGCGGGTGCCGTCGTAGATCGCATCGGGGAGGAGCCAGAGGTCGGGTTTGGCGGTCATGGCCTTGGTCCCGTGAAGAAATAGGGGCGAAGCGCGGTTTGCACCCGGGCAAGGGCCAGCGCGCGCGGCAGGGGATGGCGGCTTTTGCGGGCGATTGCAATCTCGGACGGGCGGAAATGCGCGGCGAGGAGAGGATCGGGAAGGTGTTTGTCGGCGAGATCGGTCAGTAGGCGCTGAACGGCCGCCTGCGCCTTGGCGTCCGGCCAGTAGTAGCGGATGCGGTCGGCGAGGCCGAAGTGGCGTTGCAGGCGCTGCTCGGGGCCGTGGATATGGGCCTTCCAGTGACCGGGGTTCGCCAGCATCACCTCCTCCATCGCGTCGGGAAGGCTTGGGCCGGTCGACCAGCCGGTCTGGGCGCGCATCGTGTCGAGGGCGTAGAGCGCCTCGCGCCAGGCGAAGGTGAGGGCGGGGCCGACCTTCTGGAAGGCAAAGCCGAGTTGGGCGAGGCGGGGGTAGGCTTCCGGGTGCTGGTAGTCGGTCGAATGGGCCTCGAGGCAGACGCCGGGCCAGTCGGTCAGGGCGCCCAGGAGTCCGGGGTCGCGGGCGAGGGGGAGGTGGTGGACCTCCATCGGCGAGAACTCGACGCCGGGCTGGACGACGAGGCCGCCGATCTGGTCGAGGGGGATCTGGGCGGCATTGAAGGCGTCGCGGTGGGCTTCGAGGGTGGACTTTGCGCTGTCGGGGGTCGTGGGCGGGATGTCGCCGTGGTCGTCGGTCCGGGCGCCGCCGGGGGGCGGGACCTCGGTGCCGATGACGAAGAGGAGTTTGGTGGCGTCCGGTGCGTGCTTCAGGGCGGTGGCAGCAAGGGCGGCGGAGCGGGTGGCGGTGGTTTCGTCGGGGAGTTGGGCGGTCTCGCCCAAGCAGCCCTCGGAGCAGTCGAGGTGGATCTTGGTGAAGCCTGCGGCGGCGTAGTCGGCGACCATCCGGTGCGCCTTTTGCATGGCGTCTTCGGCGGGGAGTTTGCGCCAGGCCTGAGGGCCGAGGTGGTCGCCCCCGAAGAGGATTCGTTCACGTGCTACATGAGATTTCGTGGCTATAGCACGAACGAAGCTTAGGAAATTGGCGGGTCTCAGGCCGGTGTAGCCGCCGTCCTGGTTCACCTGGTTCGAGGTGGCTTCGACCACGATGGGCTGGTCGAGGGTTTCGGCGAGGGTGAGGGAGGCCTCCAGCGCGTCGGGATGGGCGGTGCAGACGGAGGGGATCGCGATGGCTTCCCCGGCGCGGTTGCGGGCGATGATCTGGCGCAGGTCAGGCATGGGCGACCTCGTTCAGGGCGTGGAGCGCGGCCCCGCGGGCGCCGGATGCGTCGCCGCCTTCCGCGAGGCGGATGGCGGGGATCGGGAAACCCTTCAGGGTGGCCTGGGTCAGGCGATGGGTCAGGTCGGTGGACAGGCCCGGGGCGCGGGAGAGGCCGCCGCCGATCACGATGACCTGAGGGTCGATGGTGAGGCAGAGGGTGATGAGAAACTCGGTCGCGAGGTCGAGCCAGATGTCCCAGGCCATCTGGAAGGCGGGGGTGGTGGCGCGGGCGGCGACGATGGTTTCGGGCGTGTGCGTCTGGCCGGTCAGGTGGGCGGCGATGCGCGACAGGCCCGGGGCGGAGAGATAGGTCTCGGCGCAGCCTTCGCGGCCGCAGCCGCAGGTCAGGATGGGCAGGTTGTGCGCAACGATTGGCGCGGCGGAGAGGGGGAAGTGGCCGAACTCGCCCCCCGTTGCGGCAGGGGACGGCAAGAGGTGGCCGCCGGTGACGACGCCACCCGCGACGCCGGTGCCGAGGATGAGGCCGACGGCGGGGTCGGCCCCTTTGGCGGCGCCGAGGGTGGCTTCGGAGAGGGTGAGGGCGCGGCAGTCGTTGATCCAGGCGATCGGGCGGCCTGCGGCGGTGGCGATGTCCTGCGCGAAGGGCCTGCCGGTGGCGGGTAGGTTGGAGGTGAGGGCGAGGCCGGTGTGCGGGTGGATGAGGCCTGCGGCGGAGATGCCGATGGGCAGGCCGGGGGCGTGGGCATCGCACCAGTGGATGGCCTCGGCCATGGCGGTGACGAGAGCGGGGTACTCCTTCGGCGTCGGCCAGCGATGGCGGGCCTGCAGGCTCCAGTCGGCGGCGAAGACCTGCGCCTCGATCTTGGTGCCGCCGAGGTCGATGCCCGCGGCGATCATGGCGTCACCGGGTGGAGGCGCACGCCCGAGACGACGCGGGTCAAGGTGCCTTGGCCTGCGAAGGGGTCGTCGACGTTCAGGCCAAGCGCGTCGGACCAGTGGACGGCGAGAAGTTGCGCGAGGGCGACGTAGAGAGGGGTGGACCAGAGGTCTCCGTGCGGTTGCGGGATGTCGGGGGCAGAGATGATGCTGTGCGGGAATTGGGCGCGGAGTTCGGCGAGGAGGTCGTCGTCATAGGCGCGGGTGTGGGGGTCGGCGGAGCGGAAGAGCCAAAGGTCGGTTTCGCCCACGGTGAAGCTTTTTGGGCCGTGGCGGAAGCCGAGGGTCGAGTCCCAGAGAGCGGGGACCTTTCCGGCGGCGAGTTCCATGACCTTGAGCGCGGCCTCGCGGGCGGCGAAGGCGAGCGGGCCGGAGCCGATGAAAACGGCGCGCTGGGGGCGGCGGGCAGTTCGGGCGGCTTCGATGAAGGTGGGGAGGAGGGTTTGCAGGCCGTCGGCGAGGGTGGCGAAGCGGTTGGGCGTGTCGTGAGTCGCAAGGGCGGTGTCGAAAAGGGCGGCGGCGGTCAGGAGCATGGTCGAGAAGCTGGAGGTCATCGCGAACCCCAGGTCGTGGGTAGCTTCGGGCAGGGCGATGACTTTGGCTCCTGGCCTTGTCGCGAGAATGGATGTGCCGTTGCAGGTGATGTTCAGGCGCGGCCAGGTGGGGGCGAGGGCGTCAAGTGCGTCGAGGAGGCCGATGGATTCGGTGGAGTTGCCGGAGCGGCCAAAGCTGACGATCAGTTTCGGCCGCCCCCGGAGATAGGTGTTTGGGCGGGCGACGATGTCGGTGGTGGGGACCGAACGGAAGCGGGGGCCTTCCTGGCCCTCAAGCCCGGCGGCGAGGATGTCGCCGATATAGGCGGAGGTGCCTGCGCCGCAGAACCAGACCTGGTCGGTGCCTGTGCCGGAGATCCAGTGGCGGAGGTCGGAAACAGGCAGTTGCGCGCCCCACGCGGCCCAGATCGCGGGCTGGGCGAGGATTTCCCGGAAGGTGGCGTGGCGGGTCAGGTCGGTCATCGCGTCTGGGTAACTTTGGAGAGCGTGGCAGGGCGGTCGGGGTCGTGGCCGAGGGCGAGGGCGGTTTGCAGGGCCAAAGGGTAGGTGAGGATCAGGAGGGCAGCCGCGGCGGCGGCGGGGGTAAGGTTTGTGGCACCCGCGTCCGAGGGGCGGAGGCGGAAGACGGTGCCGCCGGCGGCCTTGAAGCGGGCCTCGGCGGTGTCGAGGCTGGGCTGGACGTCCGGTTGTTCGGTGTCGAGGATCAGGATCAGGAGGGGGTTCGTCACCAGTTGCAGGGGGCCGTGCAGGACTTCGGAGGAGGAATAGGCCTCGGCGTGGAGGGCACAGCATTCCTTGAGCTTGAGAGCGAGTTCCTGGGCGGCGCCGAAGCCGGTGTCGCGGCCGATGACGTAGACGTGGCTGGCGCGGAGGAGGGCGGCGAGGAGGGCTCTCTGTTGCGGGAGCTGCTTGCCCTGAAGGGCGGCGATGGCCTGGGCGGAGGCTTTGGCGCGGGGGGCGTAGGCGGGGGTGAGGGCAGAGAGGAGGGCCATGCCTCCGGCGATGGCGCCGACGACGGATTTGGTGGCGGGGACGGCAAGTTCAGGTCCGGCGCCGATTGTCAGGGTCGTCTGCGCTTCGGTTTCCACCGGGCTGCCGGGGGCGTTGGTGAGCGCGAGGACGGTCGCACCCATCGCCTTGGCGCCGCGGGCAGAGCGGACGAGGTCGTCTGATGCGCCGGACTGGCTGACGACAAGGACGGCGCTGTCCTGCAGGCGGACGCCGTGGCCAAGGGAGAAGATCGAGGGGGGGAGCGAGGTAACGGGGAGGTGGGTTTCCCGCATGATTTCATAGGCAAGGATGTTGGCGGCAGCGTCGGAGGAGCCGCGCGCGACGGTGTAGATCGCGCGGAGGTGGGAGAGATCGGGCAGCGTCACGGGTTGCGCGACGGCGGTGGCGAAGACGCCGGGGGCCTCGGCGATCTCGTGCGACATATGCTGTCCGGCATCGGGGGAGAGGTCGGTCATGGTTGGGACTGGGCGTCTATTGAATTGAGCGCGTTCCGTGCGTTCCTTTTGTCTCGCCCCTTTGCGTGAAGGACGCAAAGCGGCTCGGGCGGCCTCCGGCGGGGATATTTGGGAACAGGTGAAGGGGTGAGGTCCGTCATGTCCTGAGGCCGTGTTTGTCGAGTTCGGCCCAGGTTTCCGTCAGGTCGACGACCTGGCCGGTGGTGCGGGCCTGATCGAGAGCGATGGCGGCGATGCCGGCCTCCATCGCGTCGAGGATCGAGACGGGGAGGCTGTCGGACTGGCCGCGCAGGTAGGCGGTCATGTCGCGGCACATCAGTTGGTCGGCGCCGTAATGCGCGCCCTTCATGGCGGTGCCTTGGGTGTAGTCGTGGTCGGCAAGGCGGCGGCCGTCGCGGGCGGTGACCTTCAGGAAGCCGCGCACGAAGTCGCCTTCGGCCATGCCGTGAGTGCCGATCACGCAGAAGCGGCGGTGTTCGTCGGGGACGTTCAGGTTAGTGTGGAAGGCGAGGCTCGCGCCGGTCTCATACTGCAGGATCGCGGTCTGGTAGTCGATGATGTCGCCGTCGGAGTTGAACGGGTCGTCGGTCGATTCCCAGACGGATTTCTTGACGTGGAAGATTTCGGCCTCGGCGTTCGACTTCGGCGCGTTCTGCGGGACGAAGGACTTGCGGCCGCCGAAGCTGGCGACCCGTTGGGGCCGGGAGCCGGTGACCATGTTGTAGATGTCGAGGTCGTGGCAGCATTTTTCCAGCATGAAGCCGCCGGCAAGGCCGGTCTTCCGCCGCCAGTCGCGCATGAAGAAGGCGCCGTGGTAGGGGCCGATGTGTTCGTTGGCCTCAAGCGAGGTGATGTCGCCGAGCCAGCCTTGCGCCATGGCCGCGCGGAGGTCGACCATGTGCTGCGAATAGCGCAGAACAAGGCCAACCATTGCGCGGTTGACCCCGCCGTGTTGGGCGAGGAGGCGGGCGAGTTCGAGGGTTTCTTCGATCGAGACGACGACGGGTTTTTCGGTGAAGACCTGGACGCCCGCCTCAAGCCCCAGACGGATCTGGTCGAGGTGGAAGACGTTGGGCGAGAAGACACAGTAGAGGTCGGGCTTGGCGTCAGAGAGCATCGCCTCGACCGACGGATAGCGGGGGGTGTCCGTTCCGATCATCTCAAGATGCGTGGGCTGGGGGTCGTAGAAGCCGACCACTTCCGCTTCCGGCATTTCCTGTTTGAGCGTGGTCAAGACGTGACCGGCCCGCAGGCCGATGCCTGAGGTGACGATGCGCATCGGTAGTCTCCTTTATTCAGGCAGCGAGGGCCGGGGCCTGCCGCCGCCGCATTACGCGGCCTTGGGTGTCGAAAACATGAGCGTCGGCGGGGGCGAAGGTCAGGCCGATCTCCTCGCCTTCATGGACGGTGGTGTCGCCCGGGAGGGCGGCGCAGATCTTCAGGTCGTCGGCCATCTGGCCATAGGCGATGGCGGTGCCGCCGAGGCGTTCGAGAACGCGGAGGTGCATGGCGAAGCCTTGGCCGAGACGGAGGTTTTCGGGGCGGATGCCGACTTCGACCATGTCGCCCGGCTTCGCGGTGGCGGTGTCGACCGGCAGGGTCATCCGAGTGCCGCCGTGGAATTCGACGGTGAGGCCCTCGGCCCTGGTGCCGAGGACCTTGGCGGGCAGAAGGTTCATGTTGGGCTGGCCGATGAAGGTGGCCACGAAGCGGGTGGCGGGGTGGTGGTAAAGCTCCATCGGGGTGCCGAACTGCTCGATCCGGCCCTTGTTCAGGACGACGATGCGGTGGGCCATGGTCATCGCCTCGACCTGGTCGTGGGTGACGTAGACCATGGTGGCGTCGAGGTCGCGTTGCAGGGCGCTGAGTTCGACGCGCATCTCGCCGCGAAGGGCGGCGTCGAGGTTCGAGAGCGGTTCGTCAAAGAGAAAGACCTTGGGGTTGCGGACGATGCTGCGGCCGATGGCGACGCGCTGGCGCTGGCCACCGGAGAGCTGGCCCGGTTTGAGGTTCAGCTTTTCGGTCAGTTGCAGGATCTCGGCGGCGCGGCCGACCTTTTGCTTGACCTCGGCTTCGGGCAGGCGGGCGACGCGGAGGGGGAAGGCGATGTTCTCGAAGACGGAAAGGTGCGGGTAGAGGGCGTAGGACTGGAAGACCATGGAGATGCCGCGATCCACCGGGGCGGCGGCGGAGACGTCGACGCCGTCGATCAGAATGTGGCCCGATGTGGCGGCCTCCAATCCTGCGATGATGCGCAGAAGGGTGGACTTGCCGCAGCCCGAGGGGCCGACGAAGACGACGAACTCCTTGTCGCGGATGGCAAGGTCGATCCCGGTCAGCACCTGGGCGGTGCCAAAGCTCTTCGTGATGCCTTGAAGGTCGAGCGTGGCCATGTGGGGCAGTCCTTTGCAGAGAGGTGGGGGCGCGGGTGGCCGCGCCCCCGTTGGGATCAGCGAACCGCAGCCAGCTCGACGCCAGCCTGGGTCACCAGTTCATCGACGGTGCCTTCTTCCAGCATGATCCCCTGGATCATGTTGGTGAAGACGGCCTGCAGCGCCTTGAAGTCTTCGACCATCGGCTCGGGTCCGCCGGTCGAGATCCCGGCCACGAAGATCGGCCAGTTGCCCTGCTTATAGTAGACGTCGGTCTTGCCCAGCTTTTCGTAGTCGAGGATCGGCGTCAGCCCCCAGGAGGAGTCGAGGTCATACTGCGCGTCGCCCGAGGTGAGCGCCTTGGCGAGCTTGATCGCCAGTTCCTCGTTGCCGGTGCCCTTGAAGACCGCCAGCGAGTCGGTGATCAGGATGGTGCCCGAGGGACCCGAGGGGCCGGCCGGGATCGGGGCGACGATCTGGTTCGGGACCTTTTCCTTGTGCTGGCCTTCGCCCCACGGGCCCGAGACATACATCGCGATCTGGCCGTCGTTGAAGAGGTCCTTCATCTGGTCGCGTTCCCATTCGGTCGGGCCGGACTGCATGTAGGGCAGAAGGTCTGCGTAAAGCTGCAGGGTCTCGCGGGTCTGCTGGCTGTCGAGCGCCGGGGTGCCGTCGTCGTTGTAGACCTTCCCGCCGTTCGAATAGAGGAAGTCGAGGAACATGTGCATCGTGTTGTCGAAGTCCTTGCCCGCGATGCCGATGCCTGCGGCGTCGGTGTTGTCGGTCACGGTCTTCGACAGGGCGACGAGGTCAGCCCAGGTGGCGGGTGCCTTGCACTCGGCCCCGGCAGCCTCAACCACGGTGCAGTTGATGTAGAGAGCCTTGGTCGAGAAGGCGTGCGGGATGCCCCAGTACTGGCCGCCGTTGGTCACGGTCTTCAGGACGCCGGGCTGGTAGGCGGCCTCTTCCTCGGGCGTGAAGGTGACGGGGACGATCAGGTCGTTGTTGGCAAGCTGGCGCAGCGTGCGCGAGCCCATGTAGGCCACGTCCGGCGGGTCACCGGCGGCGGCAAGCTGCATCGACTTGTCCTGGCAGGTGCCCCATTCCACCGCTTCCATCTTGACGGTCACGCCGGGGTTGTCGGCCTGGAACTTGTCGATCACGACCTGGTCGGCCGGGCGCACTTCGCCGCCGCACATGATGAAGTGCAGCTCTTGTGCCTGGGCCGACAGGGCCGTTCCGGCCATCAGGCCAGCGGCGACCGTCAGGGTCTTGAAGTGGGTCATTGGTAGTCTCCCTTGTTGGTGGTCTTGGTTGGTCATTCTTTCACCGCGCCCGCGGTCAGGCCCGCGACGAGGTATTTCTGCAGGAACAGGAACACGAGCATCACCGGCAGGACGCCCGTGAGGGCCGCAGCCATCAGCTCGTTCCAGGTGGTGTCCTGATAGCCGACGAACTCGAAAAGGCCCGCCGGCAGCGGCTGGATCTCGCGGACGTTGTTGAAGGTGATCGCGAACAGGAACTGCTGGGCATAGGCGCCGATGAAGACGGCAGTGCCGACGACGATCAGGCCGGGGATCGCCAGCGGGATCACGACGCGGCGGAGGGTGTAGAGGCGCGAGGCGCCGTCGACATAGGCGGCTTCTTCCAACTCCTTGGGGATTTTCTCCAGGTAGGAGCGCAGGAGCCAGATGCCCGTGGGGATCAGGAAGGCGACGCCCGGGATCATCATCGCCCAGTAGGTGTTGAGCATCCCGAGGCTACGGAGCACGCGGTAAAGCGGTATCAGAAGGACCGCGCCGGTGAACATGTTCACCGCAAGAAATCCGCCCAAGGACAGGGACTTGAACGGGAATTCGAGGCGGGCGTAGGCGTAGGCGGCGGGGATGACGACGATCATCGTGACCAGGGTCACCGAGGCGGCGATGAAAATCGAGTTGAAGATGTAGCGGCCCAACAGCGGCACGGTGTTCCACATGTCGCGGTAGGCCTGCAGGCTGAAATCCTCGGACCACCAGGTGAAGTCGGCGGTCATCAGGTGGCTCATGGGGCGCAAGGAGACGCGGATCATCTCGATGAAGGGCATCAGGATGAAGAGGAGGAAGACGAAGGTGGCGAAGTAGACGCCGATCTTCTGCAGAAGGGTCAGACGGTCGATCATGTCATTTCGCCCCGTAATGCCGGTTCACGCGGTTCAGGAACCACAGGTAGAAGAGCGAGAAGGTCGCAAGTAGCACCACGATCACCACCGCCCGCGCCGCCCCTTCGCCGAAGCGCTGGGAAGAGATCGCGACCTTGTAGGTGTCGATGATGAGGGTGGTCGTCGCCCCGCGCGGGCCGCCTTCGGTGAGGATCCAGATGATTTCGAAGCTGTTGAAGGTCCAGATTGCAGAGAGGAGCGCCATCGAGACAATCACCGGCATGATCTGGGGAATGGTGATGCGGCGGAAACGATACCAGCGGCTCGCGCCGTCGACCCAGGCGGCCTCGTAGAGGTCCTTGCTGACCCCCTGCATGGCGGCGAGGAAGAAGAGGGTCACCATCGGCGTGCCGACCCAGACGTCGGTTACGATGGCGGAATAGAAGGCAGAGGTCTTAGTGGCCAGAAGCGCCACGCGGTCCTGCACGAGGCCGAATTCCTGCAACAGGCCGGAGATCAGGCCGAAGTAACCGTTGTACATCCACTTCCAGCCAATGACGCCGATGGCCACCGGGATCACCCAGGGCGGCATGACGAGGACGCGGAAGAGGGCCTTGCCGGGGATCGCGGCGTTCAGAAGCGTGGCACCGATCAAGCCGACGATCAGCTTCAGGCTGACAGCGAGGACCATCCAGTAGAAGGTCCGCCCCACGGTCTGCCAGAACTTCGGATCGCCAAAAAGCGCAGCATAGTTGGCGATGCCGACGAAGTTTTCCCCGCCGAGCGTGGCGTCGGTGAAGGAAAGCCGGATCGTCTCCACCAGCGGCCAGACGACGATGACCAGAATGAACAGAAGGGCGGGCGAGATCAGGAGCCAGGCAAAGGCGCGGTCCGACAGCTCGCGCCGCTGCATCCGTTCCAGTGCGGCCCCTTCGGCGACAAGCGTCATGCGGTTCCCCCTGTTCAGCCTTGGGCCACCCTGGCAGGGGCGGCGCGGGTCGAATCATCGTGTTGGGCCAACGATACCAAAAAAGTGCGACAACGCTACCATCATAATACCAATATCGTGAAAAAAGCGGACCATCTGCCGATTCCCCTTGTTTTCCGCAGGCTTCATGGTCCATCTTGCGAGTAGCCGTGCGGCTTGGTCTCATGGAAACAATACCAATTCGGGGGCTTCCGATGGAAGACGATCTGGCGCTGTACCGCCCCGACGCCTGGTTCCGCGCCGCGCGCGGGCCACGCTATGAACAGCTGTACCGCCATCTTTCGGCGGCTATCGCGGCGGGGGAACTGCCGCCCGAGGCGCAGCTGCCGCCCGAGCGCGAACTGGCGCTGATTGCCGATGTCAGCCGGGTGACCGTTCGCAAGGCCGTCAGCCAACTGGTCGAGGATGGGGTGCTGGAACAGCGCCGCGGGGCGGGGACCTTCGTGCGCCCGCCCAAGTCGAAGATGGAACATTCACTCTCGGCGCTCCTGTCCTTCACCGAATACATGCGGCAGCGGGGCAAGACCTCCTCCAGCCGCATCCTGCGCCGGGGGCTGTTCCTGCCCAGCCCTGACGAGATGATGGCGCTGGGCCTGCCGCAGGGTGATCGCGTCGCACGGGTGGAACGCCTGCGCTTTGCCGACGACACGCCGCTGGCGCTGGAATGGTCGTCGCTGCCCACGGACGTGCTGCCGGACCCGGAGGCGGTGGAGACCTCGCTTTACGATGTCCTGCGAGCGGCGGGACGGGCGCCCACGCGGGCGGTGCAGCGGATCACGGCGGTGAACCTGACGGCGGCGGATGCGAAGCTGCTGCTGTTACCCGAGGGGGCGGCGGTGCTGCGGATCGACCGGACGGCCTATCTGCCCTCGGGCCGACCAATCGAGTTCACCCGCGGTCTCTACCGCAGCGACATCTATGATTTCATTGCCGAATTGAGGCTGGACGCGCCATGACCCTGACCTTCGTCTCCCGCATCGACGGGAACCAGATCCGCTGCCTGATCGGCTCGGATCGCCCTTTGGCCGCGCCGACCCTCTGCTTCTCGCTGATGGCCGCGCCGAAGGTGATCTCGGGCGGCACGCTGGTGCGGCGCGTGGCGGGCTATGCCGAAGTGGCGCTGCCGGATCTTGTGCCGGGGGCGGAGCATGAAGTGGTGCTGGAACACGCGCACAAGGAGTTCGGGCCGAGGAACCGGGCCTGGTTGCCGCTGGGGGCCTACCTGCGGGTGGGGAAGGACTGCCTGCCGCTGCCGCCGGGGAATGATCTGGGGCTGCGGGCGAATGATGGCCCGCCAGCGCCTGCGTTGTCCTCCGACCGTCTGCCGCTGGTGCCGCAGCCGACCGACTGGCGGCCGTCGGGCGGAACGCTGGAGTTTGCGGCGCTTGCCTTGGCACCAGGGCTGGAGGGCGTGTCGGACCTTGCCCTGCGTCTGGGCCTCGCACCACTGGTCGCAGTCGGAGGGGTTGCCCTTTCGGTCAGCCAGGACGCGGGCTTGGGACCGGAAGGCTACTGTCTGACCATTTCGTCCACCGGCCTGACAGTCGTGGTCGGGGGGGCAGTGGGCCTGCACTACGCCGGGATAACCCTTCTGACCCTGCGCGAAACCTGCGGCGGGCGGCTTCCCTGCGGGACGATCACCGACAAGCCCCGCTTTGGCTATCGCGGCCAACACCTTGATTGCGCGCGGCATTTCTTCGGGGTCGACTTCATTCTGCGGCTTCTGGACCTGATGGCGCTTCTGAAGCTGAACCGTTTCCACTGGCACTTCGCCGATGACGAGGCCTTCCGGCTGGAGGTCGACACGCAACCGCTCCTCTGGCAGCGCACCGGCTTCCGGGGTGAGGGCGAGCTGGTCCCTGGCGTCTTCGGTGGCGGCATAAGGGCGGGGGGCAGCTATTCCAAGGCCGACGTCGCCAAGGTGGTGGAGCGGGCGAAGGCGCTGCAGATTGAGGTCTTGCCAGAGATCGAGGTTCCCGCCCATTCCCACGCGATGGTCAAGGCTGTTCCCGGCCTGCGCGACCCCGGCGACAACGGGGAGGAGGTGTCGGTTCAAGGTTATCTCGACAACATCGTCAACCCGGCCGTCCCGGCGACCTGGGACCTCTTGGTGCCGTTGGCGAAGGAGGTGGCGGGCCTTTTTCCACTGGGCATCCTGCACCTTGGTGCGGACGAGGCGCCGCATGGGGCCTGGGGCGGCTCGCCCGCCGTGGCGGCGCTGAAGGCGCGGGAGGGGCTGGAGACATCGGACGACGTGCAGGGCTGGATGCTGGCAAAACTGGCAGCGGAGCTTGGAGCGTCGGGTATCCGAGTGGCGGCCTGGGAAGAGGCTGCGAAGGGGTGTCAGGGCGGCATCGGCAATGGGGCGTTGCTGTTCAGCTGGACGGGGCAGGGCCCGGGGATCGAGGCGGCGCGGCGCGGGCATGATGTGGTGATGTGCCCGGCCCAGCACGCCTATTTCGACCTGGCGCATTCGCCCGACCCGGACGACTGGGGTGCTGCCTGGGCCGGGTTCGTGCCTTTGGAGAAGACCGTGGCCTGGGACCCGATTCCGAAAGGCGCCGAGGACATCGCGCCGCGCATCGCCGGGGTCGAGGCCTGTTTCTGGGGCGAGTTCACCACCGAGGACGGCCAGGCCGAGGGAATGATCGCCCCACGCATCTTGGGGATTGCGACGAAGGGGTGGGAGCCTGCTGGGCACACGGACGGCGCGGGCTTGCGCGCGCTGGCAGGGGTTTATGCGCTGCTTTTCGACCGAATTCGTTGGAAGCGGTATCGGGGTGCCTGAGAACCGGACAGCAGGGCGCATCAAAAATTCAGCCGCGATCTGGGCGGCAATGCGGCAAGAACTTGGTCAACTGCATGTTTGGACGGAACAATCAACCGAGAATTGCAGAATCAATGTTAATTCTGGGTTAATCGCAGTGTTTGTACGCTTTCCGTACCAATCAATTAGGGAGGGAAATGCGACAATGAAGAAATTGACTGTAGCTTCGTCTGTTCTTGCGATCACCATGAGCCTTGGCTCGGCGGCTTTTGCCTGTGGCGACGGCAGTTGCGATCCCGTAAAGGGCAACAACGGCTGGGGAAATGGCGCGGACACCACCAACAACGGAAGCGACGACGGCAAGACGTCCGTGACCAAGTCCGTGAACGGGCCAGCGAACGACAAGTTCAGCGGACGCTGATCCGGGACGGGACCAGCGGACAATGCTTTTACGGGGCGGCCTATTGCGGCCGCCCCCTTTTTAATTGTGTCTCGGACAAGTGCCGGGCCGCCTCTTTTCGCGCAAAGGGCTTCATTCTGCCGCCATGCTGATCAAGAAAGGCCCTTGCCGCCTCGGCATCATGCTTCGACAGATCGCGCACCCACCAGGCCACGGCCTTCTGGATGAACCAGTCGCGGTCGGGGGCCAGCGTCGCACACCAGCCAAGCACCCGGGCACGAATCGCAAGATCCTGTTCCTTGGGGAAATTCTGCTTGGTCCAGGGTAGCGTCATCACCAGGGCCGCCCGGCGGGTCCACATGTGCGGGCTGGTCACCCAACCCTCGACCATCTCCAGCCGAGACGGGTCGGCCACCAGCCGCTTCTGCCCGGCGATGCTGGCATGATCCGCCAGCGCCCAGCCATCGAAGTCCGGGACCCAGGAGACGATCAGCTCCCACGCCGTCTGATCGGGCCGGATGCGGGCCTGGGTCAGAAGCTTCGCCGCTGCCACCCGCGCCTCGTGGATGTTGGTGCGCCAGAGGTCTGCCGCCAGCGCGAACCGCTCGTCAAGCGACAGTTCGGCCCGCCAGCGGTCGGTCAGGTCCTCGATCTGCGGGACGGTCACGCCCAGATAGGGCCGGGTGGCCTTGTGGTAGGCGGCCATCTCGGTGGCCTTTGCGGAGTCGGCCAGGGCCTGCAGTTCCTGAAGCGGGGTCATCGGGGCCTCCATTCCGGCCCTAACTGCCAGCGCCAGGGGCGAAGGGCAAGTCAGCGCCGGATCAGGAAGCGAACCGAGGCGACGGCGATCCCGGCGCGGGTGACCACGGCGTCGTTGACGGTGGTGCCGTCGGACCGGGCGTAGAGGATGTCCTCGAACCCCAGCCGGTTGACGCCCGACGGCGATCTGAAGTCGGCGGTGTAGGACAGGCGGATCAGGCCATCCTCCTCGACCACCGTCGCCTCGCCCACGGTATCCTCGCGCCTTCCGGTCCAGCGCCCGGGGCCCTGTTCGCGGAAGACCCAGGTGAGGCGGTCCTGCTGACCGTCATCGTAAAGAAAATCCTCGACCACGGTGAGCGTCCGCGCGCCTTCGGGGCCCTTCACGGTCCCGTTCAGCCGGGCAGTGAAGCGGCGTTCGTCGCCCGTCACCCAGACACGGAAATGCCCGCGCCCCGAGGTGCGGCCCTGGAAGGCAGAGACCAGCGTGATCGGCGGGCCGGTGTCGGCAGGCGGGGCAGGTGTGTCAGCGCAACCAGCCAGCGGAAGGGCGGCCAGGCCGAGAAGAAGGGTTCTGCGCTGCATCTGGATCTCCGCTTTATCAGGATACGGAGGGGAGGCGCGGCTGGATCAAGGACGCACAATCTTCGACGGAAGTTCATCGGAGCCTTTGAAGGCTCAGTTGTTCCTTCAAAGAAATCGGCGCCTTACTCGACGGTCACCGATTTCGCGAGGTTGCGGGGCTGGTCCACGTCCGTCCCCTTGGCGATGGCCGTGTGATAGGCCAGAAGCTGCGCCGGGACCGCGTAAAGGATAGGTGCCCAGTGCGGATCGACCGTCGGCAGGGTCAGTGTCTTCCAGGTGCCCTGACCAGCCGTTTCCACCCCGCCCGCGTCGGACAGGAGGAGCACCTTGCCGTTGCGCGCCATGACCTCCTGCATGTTCGAAACGGTCTTGTCGAACAGCGCATCCTTGGGGGCCAGGACGATCACCGGGACGGCAGCGTCGATCAGCGCGATGGGGCCGTGCTTCAGTTCACCCGATGCATAACCTTCGGCGTGGATGTAGCTGATTTCCTTCAGTTTCAGCGCGCCTTCCAGCGCCAGAGGGAACATCGGGCCTCGGCCCAGGAACAGGATGTCCTGCGCCTTGCCCAGGTCCTCGGCGATCCTGGCAATCGGGTCGGACAGGGCGAGGGCCGCGTTCATCAGGCCCGGCACCGCACGGAGCGAGTCCAGCCGGGCGCGGAGTCCGACGGCATCGATCCGGCCACGGTCGAAGGCCGCCTTCAATGCCATGAGCGCGAGGACCGTCAGTTGGCAGGTGAAGGCCTTGGTCGAGGCCACCCCCACCTCGACCCCGGCGTGGATGGGCAGGGCCAGATCACTTTCGCGGGCGATCGAGGAGGTCGGTACGTTCACCACCGAGACGATCTTGGCAACCTTGCCTTCGGCATAGCGCAGCGCCGCCAGCGTATCCGCGGTTTCGCCAGACTGGCTGACGAAGACCGCCCAGGAGGCGGGCGAGAGCGGCGGTTCGCGGTAGCGGAATTCCGATGCGATATCGATGTCGACCGGGAGGCCAGCGATCTGCTCGAACCAGTATTTCGCGACGTGGCAGGCGTAAGAGGCCGTGCCGCAAGCGACGAGCGTGAGGCGCGTCACGCCCTTGAAGTCGACGCCCTTGGGCAGGTGCAATTCGCCCTCGGCTGAGGTGTAGTGCTTCAGCGCGTCGGCGATGACCACCGGCTGCTCGGCGATTTCCTTGGCCATGAAGTGCTTGTAGCCGGCCTTTTCGATCCGGGTCGCGTCCAGCTGGATCCGCGTCTCGGCCCGGTTGGCACGGCGGTTCTGCGCATCGTAGATTTCGGCCCCCGCGCGGGTCACGACGGCCCAGTCGCCTTCCTCCAGATAGGTGATCCGGTCGGTCATCGGCGCCAGAGCGATGGCGTCCGAGCCCACGAACATCTCGCCCTCGCCCCAGCCGATGGCCAGCGGGCTGCCCTTGCGGGCGGCGATCATCAGGTCGTCCTGGCCGTCGAACAGGAAGCAAAGCGCGAAGGCGCCGTGCAGGCGTGCGAGCGTGTCCTTCGCGGCCTCGACGGGTGAGGCGCCACGGTCCATTGCGCGGCTCACCAGAAGGACAATGGTCTCGGTATCGGTCTCGGATTCCTGGGTGTATCCGTCGGCGGCCAGTTCGGTGCGCAGCTCGCGGAAGTTCTCGATGATGCCGTTGTGCACGACAGCCACCCCGCCCGCACGGTGCGGGTGGGCGTTCTTGACGGTGGCCGCACCATGGGTCGCCCAGCGGGTATGGCCGATCCCGGCCTTTCCGGCCAAGGGGTTATGGACCAGAAGGTCCGAAAGGTTCACGAGCTTGCCCACCGCCCGACGGCGGTCAAGCTTGCCGGCGTTGACCGTGGCGATCCCGGCGCTGTCATAGCCGCGATATTCCAGCCGTTTCAGCGCCTCGACCAGCAACGGGGCCGCCTCATGGTTCCCCAATACCCCTACAATACCGCACATTTCTAATGCCCCTTCGCCTTCGTAGCCTTAATTGCTTTTAACTTTTCGAACATCCTGGTCGCGAGGCCTGCCTTTGTGACCTGCCGTGCCCGGCCGATGGCCACGGCTTCTGCTGGCACATCCTCGGTGATGACCGACCCCGACGCCGTCAGCGCCCCGTCTCCGACGGTGACCGGGGCCACCAGCATGGTGTCCGACCCGATGAAAGCGCGTTTGCCGATTGTGGTGCGATGCTTCATCACGCCGTCGTAGTTGCAGGTGACGGTGCCTGCGCCGATGTTGGTGTGTTCGCCGATGGAGGCGTCGCCGATGTAGGTCAGGTGGCCAACCTTCACGCCTTCGTCGAGGATGGCGTTCTTGATTTCCACGAAGTTTCCGACGTGGACGTCTTCGGCCAGTTCCGCACCGGGGCGCAGGCGGGCGAAGGGGCCAACCGTGGCACCCCGGCTGACGTGGCAGCCTTCGAGATGGCAGAAGCCCTTGATCTCGGCCCCGGATTCCACGGTGACGCCGGGACCGAACAGGACGTTCGGGCCAATGATCGCGTCGCGGCCGATGTGGGTGTCGAGCGCGAAGAATACGGTGTCCGGCGCGGTGAGGGTGACGCCGTTCTCCAGAGCTTCGGCCCGGGCTCGCGCCTGGAAGGCGGTCTCGGCCTCGGCCAGCTGCGCGCGGGTGTTGACGCCCAGCGTCTCGGCCTCGGGGCAGAGAACGACGCCGGCAGAAAGGCCGCGCTTGCGGGCAAGCTCGACGATGTCGGTCAGGTAGTATTCCTGCGCGGCGTTGTCGTTCTTTACCTCGGAAATCAGGGAGAAGAGCGTCTTCGCCTCGGCGCAGACGACGCCGGAGTTGCAGAGGGTGATGGCGCGTTCTTCCGGCGTGGCATCCTTGAATTCGCGGATCGCCAGGAGCTCTTCACCTTGGGTCAGCAGGCGGCCGTAGCGGCCAGGGTCCTTGGCATGGAAGCCCAGGATGACGACGGCGTGCCTGGCCCGGGCGTCGAGCACTGCGCGGAGGGTTTCCTCGCGGATGAGGGGCGTGTCGGCGTAGAGGACGATGGCCTCTCCCGCTTCGTCCGCCAGCAGGGGCGCGGCCTGGGCGACGGCATGGGCGGTGCCAAGCTGGGGGTCCTGGACGACGGTCTCGACCATCTCGGAATAGCTGGTGGCGGAGGTTGCGACCGCCTCGCCGCCGTGGCCGGTGACGACGACGATCCGCGAGGGTTCCAGGTGATGGGCGGTGGCAAGCGCGTGGTGCAGAAGGGGGGCGGCGGCGACATGGTGCAGGACCTTGGGCGTGTCGGAATTCATCCGCGTGCCTTGCCCTGCGGCCAAAACGATGACTGAAACCTGCATTCTTGCCCTTCCAAACTGTCGGCGCCCGTTTTACCCCCGTGGCGAAGGACGGCAAGGGGCCGCGCTTCACATGAGGTTACAGGCCCGACATGAGGGACCCGCGATGCGTTGTGTAGTGTTCGATCTGGACGGAACTTTGGCGGATACCTCGGCAGATTTGCTGGCAGCGGCGAATGCCTGTTTTCCGCGCGCAGTGCTGGGGCCCGAGGATGCCTTGACGGCGTTCCATGGCGGCCGGGCGATGCTTCGGCTGGGGTTTCAGCGGCTGGGGCTGGATTGGTCGGAGGCGGACGTGGACGCGGCCTATCCACTGCTGCTGGAGGCCTACCGGCAGGGGATCGCGACCCATACGCGCCTCTATCCGGGGGCGATGGATGCGGTGGAGGCGCTGAAATCGGGCGGGTTCGCGGTGTCGGTCTGCACGAACAAGCCGGAGGGGCTGGCGGAGATGCTGCTGACCGCGCTGGGGGTGCGGGGGGCCTTCGGGGCGCTGGTGGGGGCCGATACCTTTCCCGTCCGGAAGCCGGACCCGACCCCCTACCGGGCGGCGGTGGAGCGGGCGGGCGGGGTGGTCGGGCGGTCGATGCTGGTGGGGGACACCGAGACCGACGCGAAGACCGGGGTGGCCGCAGGAGTTCCGGTCGCGCTGGTCACCTTCGGGCCGGAGGGGGCGGGGGTCAGCCGGTTCAATCCGGCAGCGCTGCTGGACCGGTTCGAGGACCTGCCGTGGCTGGCCGGGCGGCTGATCGGGTGACTGTCCACGGTGGACAATCCCGGCTTGCCAAGTAAAAACAGATACTTGTCCGAGGGCGTTCAGGAAAATTTAACATTTGCCAGGGGGGCGTGCGGCGACCTGCCGCTGGCCCTTCGAGATCCCGCTCTCCCCTTTGACAGTCGACCCGCCGACCCATAGGGTCGCGGCCCATGAGCCAGGTCCCCGATACCTCTGTCCCGGTCCCTCCGGTGGCCAACCGCCATGCGGTCACTTTTGTCCTGATTACGGTCTTCCTGGACATGGTGGGCTTTGGCCTGATCATGCCGGTCCTGCCCAAGCTGATCGAGGACGTGGGCCACGTCGACATCGCCCAGGCCGCGGTGATCGGCGGCTGGATGTTCGCGGCCTTCTCGCTGGCCCAGTTCGTCTTTGCGCCGCTGATGGGCAACCTTGCCGACCGGTTCGGACGCCGTCCGCTGCTGTTGCTGGCAATCTTTGGCCTCGGGATGGACTTTATCCTGATGGCACTGGCACCGACGCTGGAGTGGCTGTTCGTCGGGCGGATCATTGCTGGGGTCTGTGGTGCAAGCTGGATCATCGCCAGCGCCTTCATCGCCGATGTCACGACACCGGACGACCGCGCCAAGGCCTATGGCTACATGGGTGCGGCGTTTGGTGTGGGTTTCGTGATCGGCCCGGCCATCGGCGGGCTTCTGGGCGAGCTTGGGCCGCGCGTGCCGTTCTGGGTGGCGGCGGGGATATCGCTGTTGAACTTCGTCTACGGCTGGTTCGTGCTGCCCGAATCCCTTGCCCCCGAGAACCGCCGCAAGTTCGAGCTGTGGCGGGCCAATCCGTTCGGCGCCTTCCGGGTCTTCGCCACCTATCGCGGTGTCTTGCCGATGGTGCTGGTGATGGGGCTGTTCTTCTTCTCGACCTCGGTCTACCCGGCGATCTGGACCTTCTGGGGCATCGCCAAGTTCGGTTGGTCCGAGGCGATGGTCGGCGCGACGCTTGCGGTCTTCGGGCTGATCGCGGGCGGTTTTCAGGGGTTCCTGACCGGCCCCGCGACCAAGCGGTTCGGCGAGTGGAATGTGGCCCTCTTCGGTCTGGTCTGCGCGACGCTGGTGGTGCTGGGCTATGGCTTTGTCGGTGCGCTGTGGGGCGTCATCGCGCTGATGATCCTGCATGGGCCCGAGGGTTTTGTGCATCCCTTGATGACGACGCTGCTGACCAAGCGCGTGCCCGAGGATGCGCAGGGCGAGTTGCAGGGCGGGATCTCTGCCGTGACCAATGTGGCCATGCTGTTCGGAACGGTATTCTTCGCCTTCATCTTCGGCCATTTCTGGGCCGAGGACCGGGTCTGGCGGTCGACCGACGTGGCGTTCTGGGTGGCGGCGGGGTTCCTTGCGCTGACGACAGTCCTGTTCCTGATGCTGAAGAGGTCCGAAAAGGAATGACCGAGCGGTTCACCGGAAGCTTCACCCAGCAAGAGCCGATCCCCGAGGCCGGGATCGACGCGGCGATGGCGGTGCTGCGGCATGGGCGGCTGCACCGCTATAACACCGTGGCCGGTGAAGTGGCCGAGACGGCGCTGCTGGAGGAGGAATTCGCCGCTTATGTGGGCGCGAAGTATTGCCTCGCGCTCGCCTCGGGCGGGGCGGCGATGGCCTGCGCCCTGCGCGCCTTGCAGGTCAAGCCCGGGGAGCCGGTGCTGTCGAACGCCTTTACACTGGCACCGGTGCCGGGGGCGATCGCGTCCATCGGTGCAAGGCCGGTCTTCGTCGAGGTGACCGAGGATCTGACCATCGACCTTGCCCATCTGGAGGCGCAGGCCAAGGCCTCGGGCGCGAAGGTGCTGTTGCTGTCGCATATGCGCGGCCATGTCTGTGACATGGAGGCGTTGATGGCGCTGTGCGACCGGCTCCAGGTGCGGGTGATCGAGGATTGCGCGCATACGATGGGGGCAAAGTGGAAGGGGGTTCCTTCCGGGCGGCACGGGGCCATCGGCTGCTATTCGACGCAAACCTACAAGCACATGAATTCCGGCGAGGGCGGGTTTCTGGTGACCGACGATGCCGAGTTGGCGGCGCGGGCAGTGCTGCTGTCGGGGTCCTACATGCTGTTCGCCCGGCACCGGGCAGCGCCCCCGCCCGAGGTGTTCGAGGCGCTGAAGCTGGATGTCCCGAACGTCTCCTCGCGCATGGACAACCTGCGCGCGGCGATCCTGCGACCGCAGATCGGCATGCTGGATGACCGGCGGGCGCGCTGGCGGGCCTT
Organism: Rhodobacter sp. SY28-1; assembly: GCF_005222785.1. Taxonomy (GTDB): domain Bacteria; phylum Pseudomonadota; class Alphaproteobacteria; order Rhodobacterales; family Rhodobacteraceae; genus Tabrizicola. The sequence goes on from NZ_STGH01000004.1 coordinate 27,828, forward strand.
GTATCAGGGGATGGAGCGGGGGCTGGCCAGTGCGCCAGGGATCAAGCTGATCCCGCGGCCGCAGCATGAGGATTATGTCGGGTCCAGCTTCCAGTTCCTGCTGCCGGGCTGGGAACCGGCGCGAGTGGCGGGCTTCGTCGCCGGGGCCGCGGCGCGGGGGGTTGAGTTAAAGTGGTTCGGGGCGGCCGACCCGCAGGGGTTCACCAGCCGCTATGCGCATTGGCAGTATGCGCAGCCGGAACCGTTGCCACAGACCGACCGGGTGCTGGCGGGGTTGATCGACATGCGGCTGCCGCTGACCTTCGGGGTGGATGACGTGGACCAGATCGCCCGGATACTGACCGAGGAGGCGGCTGTCGCGGCGGGGGCCAAGGCGCTGGGCCCGGTGGTCCGCGTGGCGGCGGACTGATGGGCTGGCTGTTCCGCCCGGCGCGGCCGGCGGGCGCGGTGACGCGGGGCCTGCGGCGGCTGGTCGATCCACGCTTTTACCTCAAGGCGGTGCTTGGGCTGGCGGTGACGGGGCTGATCCTGGTGCCGACCATCGCCGATCTGGTCAACGCCGGAATGAAGCCGGTCGACAGCGATCAGGGCTCGTGCAGGATCATCCGGGTGGTGGACGGGGATACGGTGTCGCTGATCTGCCCGGAGGACGGGATGGTCAGTGCGCGGCTTCTGGGGTTCGACACGCCGGAGAAATACGCGCCGAAGTGTGTGGATGAGTTCGTGGCGGCAGAAAAGGCCAGCTGGGCGCTGCGGACGCTGATCCAGAAGGCGGACCGGCTGGTGCTGACGCATGATGGCACCGACCAGTATGGCCGGGCGCTGGTGCGGCTTGAACTGGACGGGGTCGACGTGGCGCGGCTGATGGTCCGGGCGGGCCACGCGCGGCAATACAGTGGCGGTCTGCGCGGGAGCTGGTGCGGATGAGAGTGGTACGGGAAACCGAGCGGAGCCTGACGGTCGAGTTGGACGACCTGTCGGTCACCATGCTTCTGGACGGCGAGACGACGATGGGGCCGGACTGCCTGCGCGGGCCGGACGGGGCGTATCGCGGCTACGCGCCGGGGGATCTGGTGGACGGCCGGTTGCCCTTACCGGTGCGGGCGTTCCTGGTGCAGGGGCCGGACGGGTGCCTGCTGATCGACGCGGGCGCCGGGCAGGCCTGGCACAAGGGTCTAGGACAACTGGGCGCGGCGCTGGCCGAGGCCGGATCGGGGCCGCAGGAGGTGACGGTGGTGGCGCTGACCCATACCCACATCGATCACCTGTCGGGGCTGGTGGACGGGGACGGGGGCCTGGCTTTCCCGAACGCCGAGCGGGTCTTTGTCGCGACCGAGGAGTTGATGGCCTTTCGCGCCGAGCCGCGGATGATCCCGGTCCTGCCGCGTCTTGTTCCGCTGGAGCAGGGGGATGGACCCATGCCCGGGGTGATGGCAGTGAACGCGCCGGGCCATTCGCCGGGGCACATGGCGTATCTGGTCGAGGCGCGGCTGCTGATCTGGGGCGATCTGGTGCACCATCCGCTACAGCTCGCCCAGCCCGGGCTGACGTGGAAATACGACGAGAACCCGGACCAGGCGCGGGCGACGCGGGCGGGCCTGTTCGACCGGGTGCTGGATGAAGGCTGGATGGTGGCCGGGTCGCACCTGCCGCATCCGGGCATCGGGCGGCTGGAGCGTGACGGCAACGCTTACGTCTTCCACCCGGTGATGCGCTGACCTTCATTTTGCCCTTTGCCAAATACTCACGGGGGTTTGGGGGGGAAACCCCCATCAGCCGAGGAGGAGGCGAAGGCCGACGACGAGAGGAAAGCCTCGCGCGTCAGCGCTCCGTCTGAAAGCCGCCCATCACTGCGGATAGGGCGAGGTGCCGCCGAGGCTGTCGTTGGTGTGCTGGATCAGCACCTCACACAGGCAGGCTTCGTCGGTGCAGGCGTCGCGGCGGGCCAGGAAATCGGCGTCGCGCGGCGGGTTCGTCTCGTCCACATCCTGCCCGGTCGCGTTTTCCACCGCGTAGATCCAGGCCAGGTCGTCCAGTCGTCCCATGCGCCACAGCGACCAGTCGGGGCTGTTCGCCGCATCGCACATCAGGATATGCGCGGGGTTGGTGGGGGCATCACAGCTGATGTCCGACAGGACCATTCCGTGGTTCGGTTCAAGCTCGGCAATCCGGGCCTCGACCGCAGCGCCGTCGATGCTGCAGCTCTGTGCCTGGGCGGTGGCGGCCGTAACGGCAATCATGAGGGCGGGGAGAATGGCAGCGCGCATGGGCAGGTCCTTTCAGCTTTGGCGGCAGAAAAGGCCGGATCGGGCAGGGGGTCAAGGTAAGGGGAACCGGCCCCGGCCTGCCCGCCGCGCACCCGCCATGATGCCTGAGAGAAACGCTTGGTGTCTGTGCATTTTCTGCACCTGCATCCCCCGGAATCTGCCCTGCCTTCGGTTGACCCCGGGAAGGGCGCAGAGTAAACGGGCGGGAAGACAAGCGGGCGCCTGATCGCGTCCGCACGCACGCGCGCCGCCAGCAGTCAAGGAGCCTCCTCGTGGACCTGATCCTTCGAGAGTACCTGCCTATCCTCATTCTTCTTGCCGTTGCCGTGGGACTGGGCCTGGTCCTGATCCTCGCCGCTGCCGTCCTGGCCGTCCGCAACCCGGACCCGGAAAAGGTCAGTGCCTACGAATGCGGCTTCAACGCCTTTGACGACGCGCGGATGAAGTTTGACGTGCGCTTCTACCTGGTGTCGATCCTGTTCATCATCTTCGACCTGGAAGTTGCGTTCCTGTTTCCCTGGGCCGTGGCCTTTGGCGAGATCAGCATGGCGGCCTTCTGGTCGATGATGCTGTTCCTGGCGGTGCTGACGGTCGGGTTTGCCTATGAATGGAAGAAAGGGGCGCTGGAATGGGAGTGATGGCGGGTGCCAACACGGCCGGGGGCGACCATGAGGTTGCGGTCCAGGCGCTGAACCGCGAGCTGTCGGACAAGGGGTTCATCCTCACGTCCACCGAGGACATCATCAACTGGGCGCGGATCGGCTCCTTGCACTGGATGACCTTCGGTCTGGCCTGCTGCGCGGTCGAGATGATGCATACCAGTATGCCGCGCTATGACCTGGAACGCTTCGGGACCGCCCCGCGCGCAAGCCCGCGCCAGTCGGACCTGATGATCGTCGCGGGCACGCTGACCAACAAGATGGCCCCGGCGCTCCGCAAGGTGTACGACCAGATGCCCGAGCCGCGCTATGTGATCTCGATGGGGTCCTGTGCGAACGGCGGCGGCTACTATCACTACAGCTATTCCGTCGTGCGCGGCTGTGACCGGATCGTCCCCGTGGACATCTACGTTCCCGGCTGCCCGCCCACGGCCGAGGCGCTGCTGTACGGTATCCTTCAGTTGCAGCGGAAGATCCGCCGCACCGGCACGTTGGTGAGGTAATCATGTCCGAAGCCCTGAACGAACTGGCCGGCTATATCGAGCTGAAGCAGCCCGAGGCGGTGGTTTCCACCGCCGTGGCCTTTGGCGAACTGACGGTTGTTGCGAACCTTGCGAACCTGGAAGCGCTGGTGGAATTCCTGCGCGATGATGCGTCCTGCCGGTTCTCGACCCTGGTCGACATCACCGCCGTCGACCATCCCGAACGCGCGCAGCGGTTCGACATGGTCTATCACTTCCTGTCGATGTACCGGAACCAGCGCATCCGGGTGAAGGTCGCCGTGCGCGAGGAGGAAATGGTTCCCTCGCTGGTCGACCTGCACCCTGCCGCCAACTGGTTCGAGCGCGAAGTGTTCGACATGTTCGGCATCCTGTTCAGTGGTCACCCGGACCTGCGGCGCATCCTGACCGACTATGGCTTCCGGGGCTATCCGCTGCGCAAGGACTTCCCGACCACGGGCTATACCGAGGTCCGCTACGATGAGGCGCTGAAGCGCGTCGTGTACGAGCCGGTCAAGCTGGTGCAGGAATACCGTCAGTTCGATTTCATGTCCCCCTGGGAAGGTGCCGAATACATCCTTCCGGGCGATCAGAAGGCCGCAAAATGATGGACGGCGATATCCGCGTGAACACCTATGACGACGGCTCGAAGGATTTCGAGACCGGCGAACAGCGCATTCGCAACTTCAACATCAACTTTGGCCCGCAGCACCCGGCAGCGCATGGTGTGCTGCGGCTGGTGCTGGAGCTGGACGGCGAGATCGTCGAACGCTGCGACCCGCATATCGGCCTGCTGCACCGCGGGACCGAGAAGCTGATGGAGAGCAGGACCTACCTGCAGAACCTGCCGTATTTCGACCGCCTCGACTATGTGGCGCCGATGAACCAGGAACATGCCTGGTGTCTGGCGATTGAAAAGCTGACCGGGACGGTCGTGCCGCGTCGCGCCAGCCTGATCCGGGTTCTGTTCAGCGAAATCGGGCGGGTGCTGAACCACCTTCTGAACGTGACCACGCAAGCCATGGACGTGGGGGCGCTGACGCCTCCGCTCTGGGGCTTCGAGGAACGCGAAAAGCTGATGGTCTTCTATGAGCGGGCCTGCGGGGCGCGGCTTCACGCGGCCTATTTCCGGCCCGGTGGCGTGCACCAGGACCTGACGCCGCAGCTTCTGGACGACATCGACGCCTGGGCCGAGGCCTTCCCCAAGGTGCTGGACGATATCGACGGGCTTCTGACCGAGAACCGCATCTTCAAGCAGCGCAATGCCGATATCGGGATTGTCACCGAAAAGGACATCCTGGAATGGGGCTATTCCGGCGTGATGGTCCGTGGCTCGGGCCTTGCCTGGGACCTGCGGCGCAGCCAGCCCTACGAATGCTACGACGAGTTCGACTTCAAGATTCCGGTCGGCAAGAACGGCGACTGCTATGACCGCTATCTTTGCCGCATGGCCGAGATGCGCGAGTCGACCAGCATCATCCGGCAGGCGGTGGCCAAGCTGAAGGCCCCCGACGGTCAGGGCGACATCCTGGCGCGCGGCAAGATCACGCCGCCGAAGCGGGCGGAGATGAAGACCTCGATGGAGGCCTTGATCCACCACTTCAAACTGTACACCGAAGGCTTCCACGTCCCGGCGGGCGAGGTTTATGCGGCCGTCGAGGCGCCGAAGGGCGAATTCGGGGTCTATCTGGTGGCGGACGGCACCAACAAACCCTACCGCGCCAAGATCCGCGCCCCGGGCTATCTGCACCTGCAGTCGATGGACTGGATCTGCAAGGGCCACCAGCTGGCCGACGTCAGCGCCATCATCGGGACCATGGACGTGGTCTTCGGGGAGATCGACCGGTGAATGAAAAGCCAATTGATAGAGCTGCAAACAGCGCGAAGAGTGCCACGGCGATTGTGGCGCTTGTTTCGGTTATCGCCGGAGCTGTTGGTGGATTCTTGTCTGCATTTCTATTGGTAAACCAACAGTTGGGTATTTGGGACCAGATCAAGAACTCTCATGTTGCTCTTGACCCTGTGTCTAAGGGAACCGTCTACAATCACAGCAAGCTAGGCAAAGAAGACATCGCGGCGATACGCGCGTCTTTAGACCTACCAAACTTTGAAGAATTCGCGCTTAAATCTGATCTTTGGAATAATGAGCAACTCAGCGAAGAATTGGTTTCTCTTGGGTTTGTCAGGTTCGGTGACCCACTTAGCATTCGAGATAATGCACAGCCGCCAGTTGTCTTGATGAGGCACGAAACAAATTTTGTGAGCCCGTACAATGAAAAGGACGTCAGTTTGAACGCAACTAGAACATACGTCTGGACGCTCAGGAAAGAAGATAAGTGATGCTGCGTCGTCTTCACAAGGACCAACCCGCCTCTTTCGCCTTCACTCCGGCGAACGAAGCCTGGGCGAAGGGCCAGATTTCCAAGTATCCGGCCGGACGTCAGGCATCGGCGATCATCCCGCTTCTGTGGCGCGCGCAAGAGCAGGAGGGGTGGCTGTCCCGTCCCGCCATCGAGCACGTCGCGGATATGCTGGGGATGGCCTATATCCGGGCGCTGGAAGTGGCGACCTTCTACTTCATGTTCCAGCTTCAGCCGGTGGGTTCCGTGGCCCATGTCCAGATCTGCGGCACGACCTCCTGCATGATCTGCGGGGCCGAGGATCTGGTGGCGGTGGCCAAGGAACTGATCGCACCGACGCCCCATACCCTTTCCGCGGACGGCAAGTTCAGCTGGGAAGAAGTCGAGTGCATGGGGGCCTGCGCCAACGCGCCCATGGCCCAGATCGGCAAGGATTACTACGAGGACCTGACCGGGGAAAAACTGCGTGAGCTGATCGGGCGGTTCTCCAAGGGCGAGGTCCCGGTGCCCGGCCCCCAGAACGGGCGATATGCGGCGGAACCGGCCGGCGGGCTGACCAGTCTCAAGGAATTCGTCTCGGGCCGGAAGCAGTACAACGCCAGCGCACAGGCGGCGGTGGACCTGAAGGATACCGTCAAGCGGATCGACGGGACCGAAGTGCCGCTGACGACGCCCTGGCTGGGTGTGGCCGCCCCGGTGAAACCGGCGAAGGCCAAGGCGGTGGAGCCGAAGCCCTCCGCCGGTGTTCCGGCGGACGCGACCGGTGCAACGGTGCAAGAGGCAAAGGCGACCTCCAAAGGCAAGCCGCAGTCCGACGGCAACGCGCCGAACGCGACTCCGCTGGCTACGCCCAAGGCGAAGGCTTCCGGTCAGGCGGGGGGCGCGAAGCCCGCAGGCCTTTCGGCACCCAAGGGGGGCAAGGCTGATGACCTGAAGCTGATCCTCGGGATCGGGCCCAAGCTTGAGGTGCTGTGCCACAAACTTGGCTTCTTCCACTTTGACCAGATCGCCGCATGGACCGAGGCGGAGATCGCCTGGGTCGACGAGAATCTGGAAGGCTTCAAGGGTCGGGTGACCCGCGACAAGTGGGTGGTTCAGGCAAAGGTCCTGGCGGCGGGTGGTTCGGTCGCGGACGCCGAAGCGGCGGCGCGGGGCTAGGTTTGGTAAGCGGTGGGACCCGGTCGGTCCGGCAGGGCCGGACGGACGAAGGGAGTAGGGCTGGATGAGCGACGAGATCAATGACACGACGATCGGCCGGGGTGGCTGGGCGCTGGTGCTGGCGTCGGCCGTCCTGTCGTTCGCGGTCCTGCACTTTCTCCTGAGCTACCTGCTGTTCCCGTCCGTGCTTTTCTCGGCAGCCATCGCGCTGATCGTCTATCTGATCCTGTACCGGCTGGCCGTCGCGGTGAACCGCCATGACGATGCCGAGTCAGAGCGGCAGGTGCGCAAGATCGTTCCGGCCTCGGCGGTGACCGATGGCACCATCCGCGTGCGCGGCGTCGAGGGGGCGCAGGGTTCGACCATCGTGGCCGTGCCGGTTCGGCCCGATCCGGCGGCGCAGGCATCGCAGCGGCCCGCATCCGTTGTCACGCCGCTGTCCCGCGTCGAGCCTGCCCCGCTGATCCCGCCGCAGCCTGTGGTGGCCGCACCCGCCGCGCCGGAACCGCCCGCGCCGCCCCCGGCTGCAAAGGCGCCCATCGACATCTTCGCCGACGAGACCGACGTCTGGGCCCGGCCCGCCCCGACCGCGACGCCGGCGCCTGCGGTCGCCCCTGCGCCGACGGACAAGCCGAAAGCCGCCTTCAAGTCGAAGGCCGAGCTTCAGGCCGAAGCGGCTGCTGCCAAGTCCGAGGCGAAGGCCGAACCGAAGGTCAAGCCGGCGGCCAAGGCCAAGGCCGAGCCCAAGGCGAAAGCCGCAGCGAAACCCAAGGCCGAGCCGAAACCCAAGGCCGAACCCAAGGCGAAGGCTGCCGCGAAGCCGAAGGCCGCGCCCAAGCCGAAGGCGGAAAAGGCTGTGCCTGCCGGACTTCAGCGCCTGTCGGCCCCGCGCGATGGGGTGGCGGACGACCTGAAGGAGATCGAAGGCATCGGCCCGGCCATCGAAAAGCTGGTCAACGGGTTGGGCTTCTATCACTTCGACCAGATCGCCGCCTGGACCGACGAGGATGTCGCGCTGGTCGATGCCGAGCTGCGGACCTTCAAGGGCCGGATCGCGCGCGACAAATGGGTGGCGCAGGCCAGGATCATCGTGACCGAGGGGCTGATGGCGTTCCGCGAACGCGCCAAGACGAACGACTATTGAGAGACGCGTGATGCAGACTTGCCCTGCATCACCAGACCTGCAACGCGCCTGAGGCAAGCGGGCCGCTACGACGGGAGAGACAGGGAATGCGTACTGCAGAGAACGTGAATGCCCCTTGGTTGGGCGGCTGGCTGATCGGCGCGGCGGCGGGGCTGGTGGCCTTCGGCGCGCTGGTCGCGGTGGGCAAGTTCGACCTCTTTCCCGCGGCGGCCATCGGCTCGGTCGTGGCGCTGGTCGTGGGGCTGATCCTTGGCATGCCCTGGGGTGCGGGGGCGCGTCCCGCTGCTGCTGCGATGCCCGCGCCGGTGCGCGCAGCAGAAGCCGCGCCCGTGGTGACGCCTGCCGCCTTCGTGTCTGCCCCGGCTGCCCCCGTGGCTGCCAGCGCGGATGGGCCGGAACGCCTGTCCGCCCCGCGTGGCGGCAAGGCGGATGATCTGAAGGAAATCGAAGGCATCGGCCCGGCAATGGAGAAGCTGGTGAACGAAATGGGCTTCTACCACTTCGCCCAGATCGCCAACTGGTCGGACGCCGACGTGGCCTGGGTCGACGCGAACATGAAGAATTTCAAGGGCCGCATCACCCGCGACCGCTGGGTGGCGCAGGCGAAGATCATCGTTGCAGAAGGCCTTGAGGCATTCCGCGAACGCGCCAAGACAAACAACTACTGACATCCGATGACCGCGCACCGCCCCGATCCCGCCGACCTTCACCGCGCCCGCCAGGCGCGGCTGGTCGGCATCGTGCTGGCGGTGACGATCATCCTGTGGATGGGGGCCCAGCTTGTGGGCGGACAATTGGGGTTGGAGGCGCGCTATGCGTTCCTCTTCGACCTTGCAGCCATCGCGGCCTTCGTCTGGGCCCTGGTGGTGACGTATCAGATCTGGCGCGGACGCCGGGGTTAGGAAGACAAGATGCTCAAGGATCAGGACCGCATTTTCACCAACCTCTACGGGATGCATGACCGCAGCCTGAAGGGTGCGATGAAGCGCGGGCATTGGAACGGCACCGCCGACATCATCAAGCGCGGGCGCGACACGATCATCGAGCAGGTCAAGGCCTCGGGATTGCGCGGTCGGGGTGGCGCGGGCTTTCCGACGGGTCTGAAGTGGTCGTTCATGCCGAAGCAGTCCGATGGGCGGCCGTCCTATCTGGTGGTGAACGCCGACGAATCCGAACCCGGGACCTGCAAGGACCGGGAAATCATGCGCCACGATCCGCACACGCTGATCGAGGGCTGCCTGATCGCGTCGTTCGCGATGAACGCCAACACCTGCTACATCTACATCCGCGGCGAATACATTCGTGAGCGCGAGGCGCTGCAGGCCGCGATTGACGAATGCTATGACGCGGGTCTGCTGGGCAAGAACGCCGCGAAGTCCGGCTGGGACTTCGACCTGTATCTGCATCACGGTGCCGGGGCCTATATCTGCGGCGAAGAGACGGCCCTGCTGGAGAGCCTTGAAGGCAAGAAGGGCATGCCCCGGATGAAACCGCCGTTCCCGGCGGGCTCGGGCCTGTATGGTTGCCCGACCACGGTGAACAACGTGGAGTCGATTGCGGTTGTACCGACGATCCTGCGCCGGGGGTCCGACTGGTTCGCGTCCTTTGGTCGCCCGAACAACACCGGGACCAAGCTCTTCGGCATCTCGGGCCATGTCATGCAGCCCTGCGTCGTCGAAGAAGCGATGTCGATCCCGCTGAAGGAACTGCTGGACCGCCATTGTGGCGGCGTGCGGGGCGGGTGGAAGAACCTGAAGGCAGTCATTCCGGGCGGGTCTTCGGTGCCGCTGCTGACCCAGGCGCAATGCGACGACGCGATCATGGATTTCGACTGGCTGCGCGAGCAGCGCTCGGGCCTTGGCACCGCGGCGGTCATCGTGATGGACCAGTCGACCGACGTCATCAAGGCGATCTGGCGGCTGTCGAAGTTCTACAAGCACGAGTCCTGCGGCCAGTGCACCCCCTGCCGCGAAGGCACGGGCTGGATGATGCGCGTGATGGACCGTCTGGTCCGCGGCGAGGCAGAGGTCGAGGAGATCGACATGCTTCTGTCGGTCACCAAGCAGGTCGAGGGTCATACCATTTGCGCTTTGGGTGACGCGGCCGCCTGGCCGATCCAGGGCCTGATCCGCGCCTTCCGGGACGAGATCGAGGACCGGATCAAGGCCAAGAAAACCGGCCGCATCTCGGCGGTCGCGGCGGAGTGATGCGGATGGCGCTGGCCCTTTCGGTGACCCTGGCGCAGGCCGCTTGCGTGGGAACGGCAGCGACCGTGCCCGCGTCGCGTGAGCCTGTGCGGGTGTCGAACGGGGGCCAGCCCTTCGCGATGTGGGACGGGGCGGCAGCGCGAAAGGCGGCGGATGCGGCTTGCGGCGGCCGCGTCAACGTCTCGATCTATGACCGCTTCGACCGGGCGACGGGTGAGTGGGTCTATCCGGAGGGCTGCGCATGACGAATGCTGTCACCCTCGGTCACAAACCGCTGAGAACCCCGGTTTGTCATGGCATATCAAGGGGGTTTGGCCCCATCTCCGGCGCACGAGCAGCCAAGGAGGCCAACATGCTTCGCACTTTGACCATTGCACTGACCCTTGCCGTGACCGCCCCGGCTTACGCGCTGGTACCGATCAACGAGAACCCGGAAATCCGCGAAAAGCTTCTTCAGGGCTTCATCGGCGATGCCATTGCCGACAATTGCCCCACCATCAAGGCGCGCACGATGAAGGCGTTGGGCGAGTTGAACAACCTTCGCGACTATGCGCTGAGCCAGGGTTATGAGGCCGACGTCGTGCGCGCCTTCGTCACCTCGAAAGACGAGAAGGCCAAGTTCAAGGCCGAGGCTGCCGAATGGCTGAAGGCCAAAGGGGCGGAGCCGGGCAACACGGAGGCCTACTGCACCATCGGCGAGGAAGAGATCGCCAAGGGCACGCTGGCCGGATCGCTGTTGAGGTCGACGAAATGACCGAAGCCCGCCACCTGGCCGAGTTGAACGTGGGGCGCCTTCTGGCCCCCACCGACGACCCGCGCGTGGCCGAATTCATGGCGGCGCTGGACCGGGTGAACGGGATGGGCAAACGGACGCCCGGGTTCGTCTGGATGATGGAAGGCTCGGGCGAGCCCGGCACCGGGAATACGGAAGCCAAGATCGAGGGCGACCCGCAATTCGTGTCGAACCTGACGGTCTGGGAAAGCGTCGAGACGCTGGAGCATTTCGTTTTCAACACCGTCCACCGGGCGTTTTACGAACGTCGGCAGGAGTGGTTCGAAGTGCTGGGCCGGATGCATTTCGTCATGTGGTGGGTGCCTGCGGGGCATAAGCCCACGCTCGACGAGGCGCTGGAGCGGTTGAAGCATCTGGAAGCGCATGGCGACAGCGACCATGCCTTTGGGTGGACATATCTGAAAGAAGCGCAGGCGTGGAAGACCCACGGATGCGCGCAAGTGGCGGCGGAGTAAGGCCATGACCAACCTCAAGAAAATCAACATCGACGGGATCGAGGTCGAGGTCGATGGCGCGATGACCATTATCCAGGCGGCGGAAGTCGCCGGGGTGGAAATCCCGCGCTTCTGCTATCACGAACGGCTGACCATCGCGGGCAACTGCCGGATGTGTCTGGTCGAGGTGGTCGGTGGCCCGCCGAAGCCCGCCGCCTCCTGCGCGATGCAGGTCCGCGACTTGCGGCCGGGGCCGGAGGGTCAGGCTCCGGTCGTGAAGACCAAGTCGCCGATGGTGAAGAAGGCGCGTGAGGGGGTGATGGAGTTCCTGCTCATCAACCACCCGCTCGACTGCCCGATCTGCGACCAGGGCGGCGAGTGCGACCTGCAGGACCAGGCGATGGCCTATGGCGTCGACTTCTCGCGCTATCGGGAACCCAAGCGCGCGTCGGAAGACCTGAACCTTGGTCCGCTGGTCGAAACCAAGATGACGCGCTGCATTTCCTGCACTCGCTGCGTGCGCTTCACCACCGAGGTCGCCGGGATCACCCAGATGGGCCAGACGGGTCGCGGCGAAGACAGCGAGATCACCAGCTATCTGAACGAGACGCTGGCCTCGAACCTGCAGGGCAACATCATCGACCTGTGCCCGGTGGGGGCGCTGACCTCGAAGCCCTATGCCTTCACGGCCCGCCCGTGGGAGCTGACCAAGACCGAAAGCATCGACGTGATGGATGCGCTTGGGTCGAACATCCGGATCGACACCAAGGGCCGCGAAGTGATGCGCTTCCTGCCGCGCAACCATGATGGCGTGAACGAGGAGTGGATTTCCGACAAGACCCGTTTCGTCTGGGACGGCCTCCGTCGCCAGCGTCTGGACACCCCTTACGTCCGTGAGAACGGGAAGCTGCGGAAAGCCTCTTGGGGCGAGGCGCTGGAGAAGGCCGCTGCCGCGATGAAGGGCAAGAAGGTGGCCGGTCTCGTCGGTGATCTGGCCCCGGTCGAGGCGGCTTACAGCTTGAAAACGCTGGTCGAATCGCTGGGCGGCCATGTCGAGTGCCGGACGGATGGGGCGAAGCTGCCCGCTGGCAACCGCTCGGCCTATGTCGGCACCGCGAAGATCGAGGACATCGACAGCGCCAAGGTGATCCTCCTCATCGGGACCAACCCGCGCGTCGAGGCCCCCGTCCTGAACGCCCGCATCCGCAAGGCCTGGACCAACGGCGCGATGGTGGGGCTGTTCGGCGAGAAGGTCGACCTGACCTATGACTACAAGCACATGGGGTCCGACCGCGCCGCGCTGGTGGAGCTGGTGGGTCGGGTGACCCAGAAGGACAACACGCTGGTCATCATCGGCCAGGGCGCGATCAACGAGGCGGATGGCGAGGCAGTCCTGAGCCAGGCCATGGCCTATGCCACCGGCGCGGGCGCGAAGTTCATGGTCCTGCACACGGCGGCCTCGCGCGTGGGCGCGATGGACGTGGGTGCGGTGACCGAAGGGGGCCTCGCGATGGCAACCCAAGGCGCGCAGGTGATCTACAACCTCGGCGCCGACGAGGTCGAGATCAGCCGCGACGGGGTGAACGCGCCCTTCGTGATCTATCAGGGCAGCCACGGCGACCGTGGCGCGAACCGGGCGGACATCATCCTGCCGGGGGCGGCCTACACGGAGGAGAACGGGCTGTTCGTCAACACGGAGGGGCGGCCCCAGCTGGCCTTCCGCGCCGGGTTCGCACCGGGTGAGGCGAAGGAGAACTGGGCGATCCTGCGGGCGCTTTCGGCCGAAGTGGGCGCGCAGCTGCCGTGGGATTCGCTGGCGGGTCTGCGGGCCGCGCTGGTCAAGGCGCATCCGCATCTGGGCCGCATCGACGAGGTGCCGGAGAACGACTGGCAGCCGCTGCCGGTGAAGGCCCCGGCCAAGGCGACCTTCCGCAATGCGATCAAGGACTTCTACCTGACGAACCCGATCGCGCGGGCGTCCGCGGTGATGGCGGAACTTTCCGCCATGGCCAAGGCCCGGGCATCGACCCCGATTGCGGCGGAATAACATGGCGCAGCGCCTCTCTCTTGTGGCCACCCTTGGCACCGCGACAGCGGCGCTTGGGGCTTGCACGCCCGCCGGAGAGGTGCCAGAGGAGCGCGGGCAGACGGCGGTCTATCAGGGGGTCAGTACGATCCTTCTCGACGACGATCTGGTCAGCTTCAGCGTCGCGATGACGGGCGCGAAGGACCGGGCGGAGGTCGAGGCCTATGGCCGCTGCGCTGCCGCGCAATATGCGCTGGATCAAGGGTTTGGCTTCGCACGTCAGGTGCGGACCATCGTGAAGAAGGAAGGGCAGACGTGGTACGGGGATGCGGTCTACGTGATCTCGGCCAGCCTGCCGCAGGGCCTGCGGACCATCGACGCCGAAGTGGTGGCGGTGGAATGCGCCGAGCTTGGAATACCAAGCCAGTAAAACTGGCGGATTGAGGATGAGGGACTGACATGGACGGGTTTCTTGCCACAGGGTTCGGAACGGCGGTGCTGATCGCGGCGCAGTCGCTGCTGATCGTGGCCTTCGTGATGATCAGCCTTCTGTTCCTCGTCTACGGCGACCGGAAGATCTGGGCGGCGGTGCAGATGCGCCGGGGTCCGAACGTGGTGGGACCCTTCGGCCTGCTGCAGTCGGTGGCGGATGCGCTGAAGTATGTCGTCAAGGAGATCGTGATCCCGGCGGGCGTGGACCGTCCGGTGTTCTTCCTGGCGCCGATGCTGTCGTTCGTGCTGGCAATCCTCGCCTGGGCGGTGATCCCCTTCGATGACGGCTGGGTCCTGGCCAACATCAACGTGGCGATCCTTTTCGTCTTCGCCGTCTCCAGCCTTGAGGTCTACGGCGTCATCATGGGCGGCTGGGCGTCGAATTCGAAATACGCCTTCCTTGGGTCCTTGCGGTCCGCCGCGCAGATGATCTCTTACGAGGTGTCGCTGGGCCTGATCATCATCGGCGTCATCATCTCGACCGGTGCGATGAACTTCGGCGCCATCGTGGCCGCGCAGGACGGCGACTGGGGCCTGTTCAACTGGTACTGGCTGCCGCACTTCCCGATGGTGTTCCTGTTCTTCATCAGCGCCCTGGCCGAGACCAACCGCCCGCCCTTCGACCTGCCGGAAGCGGAATCCGAACTCGTCGCCGGGTTCATGGTGGAATACTCCTCGACCCCCTACCTCCTCTTCATGGCCGGCGAATACATCGCGATCTTCCTGATGTGCGCGCTGATCAGCCTTTTGTTCTTCGGCGGCTGGCTGTCGCCGATCCCGGGGCTGGCCGACGGCTGGTGGTGGATGGTCGCCAAGATGTGGCTCTTCTTCTTCATGTTCGCCATGGTGAAGGCCATCGTCCCCCGCTACCGCTATGACCAGCTGATGCGGATCGGCTGGAAGGTCTTCCTGCCCATGTCGCTGGCCTGGGTGGTGATCGTGGCGTTCCTTGCGAAATTCGAAGTGTTCGGCGGCTTCTGGGCCCGCTGGACGATTGGAGGCTGATGATGTCCAACATCGACTGGACCCGCGCCACGAAGTATTTCCTGCTGATGGACTTCATCAAGGGCTTCGGCCTTGGCATGAAGTACTTCTTCGCGCCGAAATCGACGGTGAACTACCCGCATGAGAAGGGGCCGCTCTCGCCCCGCTTCCGCGGCGAACACGCGCTGCGCCGCTATCCGAACGGCGAGGAACGCTGCATCGCCTGCAAGCTGTGCGAGGCGGTCTGCCCGGCGCAGGCGATCACCATCGACGCCGAACCGCGTGAGGACGGCTCCCGCCGCACCACGCGCTACGACATCGACATGACCAAGTGCATCTACTGCGGCTTCTGCCAGGAGGCTTGCCCGGTCGATGCCATCGTCGAAGGCCCGAACTTCGAATTCTCGACCGAGACCCGGGAAGAGCTGTTCTACACCAAGGAAAAACTCCTTGCGAACGGCGAGCGCTGGGAAGCCGAGATCGCCCGCAACCTTGAAATCGACGCCCCGTATCGGTGAGGCCCCATGACCGACGACTTCGCCAAGATGTTTTCCGCCTGGATGGAGCAGGGCCAGAAGATGGCCCAGGCCTTCATGCCAGGCATGGAGAATTTCGACGCGAAGGCGATGGAGAAGTTCTTTCCGGCGATGCCGAAGGAACTTCTGGAGATGTGGTTCGGCAAGACCTTCAACCCGGAAGGCCTGGATGCGCGGACGCGGTTTCTGGTCACCATCGCGGCGCTGACCGTGCTGGGCCCGGTGGGTGAGCCGCAGTTGCGGATGACGATCAAGAACGGGCTGGCCGCCGGGGCCACCAAGCGCGAGGTCGCGGAAGTGATCTGGCAGATGTCCATGTTCGGCGGCGTCCCCGCCATGCAGAAGGCGCTGGAAATTGCCCAGTCCGTCTTCGCTGAGACCCCTGAGGAGAAAGACGCATGACCGTCTTCAGTTTCGCCTTCTACATGTTCGCCGTGATCACGGTGCTGTCGGGCCTGATGGTCACCCTGTCGCGCAACCCGGTGCATTCGGTGCTGTGGCTGATCCTCGCGTTCCTGTCGACCTCGGGCCTCTTCGTGCTTCTGGGGGCCGAGTTCGTGGCGATGCTGCTGGTGATCGTCTACGTCGGTGCCGTGGCGGTGCTGTTCCTGTTCGTGGTCATGATGCTCGACATCGACTTTGCCGCGCTCAAGGGGGAACTGGCGCGCTACATGCCGCTGGGCCTGCTGATCGGTGTGGTCCTTCTGATGCAGGTCGCCATCGGTGTGGGCGTCTGGCAAGTGGCCGACGGGGCAGAGGGGCTGCGTCAGGCGGTTGCTCCGGCGGAGATCGAGAACACCCGGGCCCTGGGCCTCTTGATGTACGACAAGTATTTCCTGCTGTTCCAGCTGGCGGGCCTGATCCTGCTGGTTGCGATGATCGGGGCAATCCTGCTGACCCTGCGCCATCGCAAGGACGTCAAGCGGCAGAACGTGCTGCAGCAGATGTGGCGTGATCCGGCCAAGGCGATGGAGCTGAAGGACGTGAAACCGGGGCAGGGGCTGTAAGCGCATGATCCGCGCGGCGATCATCCTTTCGATGCTGACCGGCACGGCGGCGCAGGCGTTGACGCCCCTGCCGCCCTGCGTCGGCATGGAAGCCGGGATGAACACCTATGACCTTTACCCGCTGGACCCTGATACCAATGCCAGCGGCGTGACGATTGAGGCGTATCAGGTGGACAGCAAGCCCGACGATACGCCGGAAGGGGTCTACCGCGACCAACCGGCGCCTGTCGCGGCGCTGAACGGCTTTTACGGTATCCGTGTTGTGCATTGTGCCAGCGGGACCTTCCACGCCATCGACACGCGGAACGGCCCGAGTGAAGTGGCGGCGGCTTTGGCGGCGACCGAGTTCCTGCGGGCATCGGTGAAGGCTGGAAAGCCGGTCAGCCGGGCGGACCTCGCTTCGGCCATCCGCGCCGTCTACGGCAAGCAGCTGCGACTGAAAGAGACGGAAGAGACCTGCGGCTGCAGCTTCTACTTCCCGGACCTGAAACCAAAGGGCATGACGCCCTTCGAAGACCGGACCGATACGGTCAGCACTTACTGAATACGGGCCGCGAGAGCCCAAGAGGGAACGAGAGATGGTGGGACTTGAACATTACCTGACGGTGGCCGCGGCGCTGTTCGTCATCGGGATCTTCGGGATCTTCCTGAACCGGAAGAACGTGATCGTCATCCTGATGTCGATCGAACTGATGCTTCTGGCGGTCAACATCAACCTCGTCGCCTTCTCGTCCTTCTCGGGGGACCTCGTGGGCCAGATCTTCACCATGTTCGTCCTGACCGTCGCGGCGGCAGAGGCCGCCATCGGCCTTGCCATTCTCGTCGTCTTCTTCCGCAACCGCGGCACCATCGAGGTGGAAGACGTCAACGTGATGAAGGGCTGACCATGCAGGTCGGAGAGAAGAACGTGTTCGAGATGCGGATCACCGCCCTACGGGGCCGGATGGTCGATCTGGAATGCGAGACATGCCACACCGCTGGGGCCGCCCCAGTGCAGGAATTCCCATCGACCCGCTGCGGATCGACCCGCTGCGGTGCTACCCAAGGCAGGACCGAGTAAATGGCAACGATCATCCTCTTCGCTCCCCTGATCGGGGCCCTGATCTGCGGCTTCGGCTGGCGCCTGATCGGCGAGAAGGCGGGGCAGGTCATCACCACGGCGATGGTCTTCCTGGCGGCGGCCCTGTCCTGGTACATCTTCCTGACCTTCGATGGCGAAACGCAGCAGATCGTCCTGATGCGCTGGATCGAAAGCGGCACGCTGGGGTCCGAATGGGCGATCCGGCTGGACCGGCTGACCGCGATCATGCTGGTCGTGGTGAACTCGGTCTCGGCCTTGGTGCATCTCTATAGCTTCGGCTACATGGCGCATGACGAGAACTGGGGCGAGCATGAGCCCTATCGGGCCCGCTTCTTTGCGTACCTGTCGTTCTTCACCTTTGCCATGCTGATGCTGGTGACCAGCGACAACCTCGTGCAGATGTTCTTCGGCTGGGAAGGCGTGGGCGTCGCGTCCTACCTCCTCATCGGGTTCTACTACCGCAAGCCCTCGGCCAATGCCGCCGCGATCAAGGCGTTTGTTGTGAACCGGGTCGGCGACTTCGGCTTCGCGCTGGGGATTTTCGCGCTTTATTACCTGACCGACAGCATCCGCTTTGACGATGTCTTTGCCGCCGCCCCGGCGCTGGCCGAGACGAACCTGACCTTCCTCTGGGCGGACTGGAATGCGGCGAACCTGATCGGGGTGCTGCTGTTCATCGGCGCGATGGGGAAATCGGCGCAGCTGATCCTGCACACCTGGCTGCCGGACGCGATGGAGGGCCCGACGCCCGTCTCCGCGCTGATCCACGCGGCAACCATGGTCACCGCAGGCGTGTTCCTCGTCTGCCGGATGTCGCCGCTGTACGAATACGCGCCCGAGGCCTCGGCCTTCATCACCGTCCTTGGCGCGACGACGGCCTTTTTCGCCGCGACAGTGGGTCTGGTGCAGAACGACATCAAGCGCGTGATCGCCTATTCGACCTGCTCACAGCTGGGCTACATGTTCGTGGCCGCCGGGGTGGGGGTCTATTCGGTGGCGATGTTCCACCTGTTCACCCACGCCTTCTTCAAGGCGATGCTGTTCCTTGGCGCAGGCTCGGTCATCACCGCGACGCATCACGAACAGGACATGCGGAACTACGGCGGGCTCCGGAAGAAGATCCCGCTGACCTTCTGGGCGATGATGATCGGGACACTGGCAATCACCGGGGTTGGTATCCCGCTGACGCATTACGGTTTCGCCGGGTTCCTGTCCAAGGACGCGGTGATTGAAAGCGCCTGGGTCGGGTCAAGCTATGCCTTCTGGCTGCTGGTCGTCGCGGCCTGCATGACCAGCTTCTATTCCTGGCGGCTGATGTTCATGACCTTCTACGGTGAGAGCCGCGCGCATGCGAACGGTCATGGCCACGACGACCACCATGGCGCGGTGCATGATGCGCATGGCCACGACGACCACCACCACGAGCCGCACGAAAGCCCGATGGTCATGCTGATCCCGCTGGGGGTCCTGGCGCTGGGTGCGGTCTTCTCTGGCATGCTGTGGTACAAGGTCTTCTTCGGTGAGGAAGCCGCTGTCCGCGACTGGTTCGGCATGGAAGCCGCCGCCCATGGTGACGCGCATGGCGAGACCGCCGCCGATCATGGCACCGAGGCCGCGACCGAAGCCCACAGCGAGACTGCGGCAACCGAGACTACGCCTGCAGAGGGCACGGTTGTGGATACTGAAGCCGCTCCGGCTGAAGGCACGGCAGTCGCAACCGAAGCCGCTCCGGCGGAACCCGTTGCGACCGAGGCTGCACCGGCCGAAGATCACGCTGCTGTCGAACCCGCTGCCGAGGGTCATGCCCCGGGCGTCGCCCCGAAAGGCGCAATCCTGATGCTGCCCTTCACGCCGGAAGAGCAGGCCGTGGTCGACACCCGTCTGGATGCCGAAAAGGCCGCCAAGGCCGAACATGCGCCGACGACGATGATCAACGCGGCGCATGTCGTGCCGTCCTGGGTCAAGGTCTCGCCCTTCATAGCGATGCTGATCGGCTTTGCGATTGCCTGGCTGTTCTACATCAAGGACCCCAGCCTGCCGCGCCGTCTGGCGGTGCAGCAGCGGCCGCTCTACCTGTTCCTTCTGAACAAGTGGTACTTCGACGAGCTGTATGACGTGATCTTCGTCCGTCCCGCCAAGTGGCTGGGCAACTTCCTGTGGAAGAAGGGCGACGGCAACGTCATCGACGGCTCGCTCAACGGGGTGGCGATGGGGGTCATCCCCATGCTCACCCGCCTCGCAGGCCGCGCGCAGTCCGGCTACCTGTTCCACTACGCCTTCGCGATGGTGCTGGGAATTGTTGCCCTGGTCACCTGGATGACGCTTTTCGGCGGCGCGAAGTAAGGGGCGCGCACAATGGAAAACCAGCTTCTCTCGATCATCACCTTCCTGCCGCTGGTCGCGGCGCTGATCCTCGCGCTGTTCATGCGCGGGGACGATGCGGCGGCGCGGCAGGGGGCGAAGTGGCTTGCGCTGTTCACCACCAGCGCGACCTTCGTCATCTCCTTGTTCATCCTGTTCCGGTTCGACCCGTCGAACACCGGCTTCCAGTTCGTGGAAGAGCGTCAGTGGATCCTGGGCCTGACCTACAAGATGGGCGTCGACGGGATCTCGATCCTGTTCGTGATGCTGACGACGTTCCTGATGCCAATCACGATCTATTCCTGCTGGGGCGTGGAGACGCGCGTCAAGGAATACATGATCGCCTTCCTGGTCCTGGAAACGCTGATGCTGGGCGTGTTCTGTGCCTTGGACCTTGTGCTCTTCTACCTCTTTTTCGAGGCAGGCCTGATCCCGATGTTCCTGATCATCGGCATCTGGGGCGGCAAGGACCGGATCTACGCGGCGTTCAAGTTCTTCCTCTACACCTTCCTCGGCTCGGTCCTGATGCTGGTCGCGATGATCGCGATGTATCTGGATGCGGGGACGACGGATATCGTCAAGCTTCTGGCGCATGACTTCGGGCATGAGACGTTCAGCGTCCTCGGCTTCCAAGTCGTCGGCGGCTTGCAGACCATGCTGTTCCTCGCCTTCTTCGCGTCGTTTGCGGTGAAGATGCCGATGTGGCCGGTCCACACCTGGCTGCCGGATGCGCACGTTCAGGCCCCAACGGCGGGGTCGGTGGTGCTGGCCGCGATCCTGCTGAAGATGGGCGGCTACGGCTTCCTGCGCTTCAGCCTGCCGATGTTCCCGGTGGGGTCCGACGTGATGGCCCCGCTGGTCCTGTGGATGTCTGCGATTGCCATCGTCTACACCAGCCTTGTCGCGCTGGCGCAGACCGACATGAAGAAGCTGATCGCTTATTCCTCGGTCGCCCACATGGGCTATGTGACGATGGGTATCTTCGCCGCCAATCAGCAGGGCGTCGACGGCGCGATCTTCCAGATGCTGTCGCACGGCTTCATCTCCGGTGCGCTCTTCCTTTGCGTGGGCGTCATCTACGACCGGATGCACACGCGTGAGATCGACGCCTATGGCGGGTTGGTGAACCGGATGCCGGCCTATGCGCTGGTGTTCATGTTCTTCACCATGGCGAACGTGGGCCTGCCGGGCACCAGCGGGTTCGTCGGCGAATTCCTGACGCTGATGGGCATCTTCCAGGTCAACACCTGGGTTGCTGCCGTGGCAACCTCGGGCGTGATCCTGTCGGCGGCCTATGCGCTGTGGCTGTACCGCCGCGTCGTCTTTGGCGACCTGATCAAAGAGGCGCTGAAGTCGATCACCGACATGGACCGGCGTGAGAAGGCGATCTTCGCGCCGCTCATCGCCATGACCCTGATCCTGGGCGTCTATCCGAGCCTGGTGACCGACATCATCGGCCCCTCGGTTGCCGCCCTCGTCACCGACTATCACGCCGCTCTGCCCGCTGACGGGGCCGAGCTGGCCATGCACTAAGGACGCCCAAGATGACCTCTGCAGATTTTCAGACCCTTCTGCCCGAGATCCTGCTGGCGGGTTATGCCATGGCCGCGCTGATGGTGGCAGTCTACACGACCAAGGACAAACTGGCGCCGATGCTGGTCTGGGCGACGGCGGGCCTGTTCGTGGCGCTCGCACTCTATATCGGCGGCACGGGCGAGGGCGAGCGGACCGTGTTCAATGGCCTGTTCACCGACGACCCCTTCGCGCGCTTTGCCAAGGTGACGATCCTTCTGTCGGCGGCGGCGGTGCTGGTGATGAGCCAGGACTACATGACCCGCCGCGACCTGCTGCGGTTCGAATACCCGCTCCTCGTCACCCTGTCGGTGGTGGGGATGATGGTGATGGTGTCGTCGGCCGACCTCATCACGCTTTACATGGGTCTCGAACTGCAATCGCTGGCGCTTTACGTAATCGCCTCGATCCGCCGAGACAGCGCGAAATCCTCGGAAGCGGGGCTGAAGTATTTCGTCCTCGGCGCGCTGTCCTCGGGCCTGCTCCTCTATGGCGCGTCGCTGGTCTACGGCTATGCCGGGACGACCCAGTTCGCGGGCATCTTGTCCACGGTGCAGGACGGCGTGCCGCTGGGCCTCCTCTTCGGCCTCGTGTTCATGCTGGCGGGGCTGGCGTTCAAGGTCTCAGCCGCGCCCTTCCACATGTGGACACCTGACGTCTACGAAGGCTCGCCCACGCCGGTCACCGCCTTCTTTGCGACCGCCCCGAAGGTCGCCGCGATGGCGCTGATCGCCCGGCTGGTGCAGGACGCCTTCGGTGGCATCCCGGGCCAATGGGGCCAGGTGCTGGCCGCTCTGGCAGTGGCTTCGATGTTCCTGGGCGCTGTGGCCGCAATCGGTCAGCGCGACATCAAGCGGCTGATGGCCTATTCCTCGATCGCCCACATGGGCTATGCGCTGATCGGGCTGTGCGTCGGCACGGCCTATGGCGTGCAGGCGACGATGATCTACATGGCGATCTACGTCACGATGAACGTCGGCACCTTCGCCTTCATCCTGTCGATGGAGCGTGACGGCCGTCCCGTGTCGGACATCGCCGGACTGAACCAGTTCGCGAAGAAGGAGCCGTTGAAGGCGCTGGCCATGCTGGTCCTGCTGTTCTCCCTTGCGGGCGTCCCGCCGATGGTCGGCTTCTTCGGCAAGTTCTATGTCCTGAAAGCTGCCGTCGATGCGGGCTGGGTCTGGCTGGCTGTCGCCGGGGCCGTCGCCTCGGTGATCGGCGCCTTCTACTACCTGCGCCTCGTCTACTTCATGTACTTCGGCGCCGAGCAGGAACCCGTCGACAGCCGCATGGCCCCGGTGCAGTGGGGCATGCTGGTGGCCGTGGCGGCGATCATGCTTCTGGGGATCGTGAACCTCTTCGGGATCGAAGCCCCCGCGGCGCTGGCCGCCGAAGCGCTTGTCCGCTGACGGCAGGGCAGGGCGCATCACCCTGCCCGAAATCGACAGCACCAACGCCGAGGGTTTCCGGCGGGCATCCGCCCTGCCGGGCCCGACTTGGATCCTCGCCGGGGTGCAGACTGCGGGCAGGGGCCGCCGGGCCCGCCCCTGGTCAAGTCCTTTGGGCAATTTCCACGGCACGCTGGTCCTGAAACCGACCGAGCCGCCCGAGACCGTGGCGCTGCGCTCCTTTGCCGCTGCACTTGCCCTGCGCGATGCCTTCGTGCAGGTCACCGGCCTGCCGCAAAGCTTTGCCCTGAAATGGCCGAACGACGTCCTCTGCAACGGCGGCAAGATTGCGGGTATCCTGCTGGAGTCCCAGGGCCTGAATACCGCCGACGCGACCCTCTGCATCGGCATCGGTGTCAACCTCATCGCCGCGCCGGATGCCGCAATGGTCGAACCCGGTGCCGTTCCGCCGGTCTCACTTCTCCAGGAAACCGGCCTTCGCCTCAGCCCCGAGGCCTTCCTCGACGCCCTCGCCCCCGCCTATGACCGCTGGGAGGCGCGGTTCACCACCGAAGGCTTCGCCCCCCTCCGCGCCGCCTGGCTTGAACACGCCGCACGTCTTGGCCAGAGGGTCGTTGCCCGCACTGGGGCCGAGACGCGCGAGGGCACGTTTGAGACGATCGACGCCCAGGGCAACCTGATCCTGCGCATGGCGGATGGCACGCTTGCCATCCCCGCCGCCGAGGTGTTCTTTTGACCGACGCCCAAAATTTTTCGGCGAAAAATTTTGGGCCCCGTTCCGGACTGGGGGCCTGAGATGCTTCTCGCCATCGACTGCGGCAACACCAATACCGTCTTCTCGATCTGGGACGGCGCCCGTTTCATCGCCACCTGGCGCATCGCGACCGACCACAAGCGCACGGCGGACGAATACTTCGTCTGGCTGTCCTCCCTCATGTCCCTGACGAAGACCGAGGCGACAGTGACCGAGGCAATCATCTCCTCGACGGTCCCGCGCGTCGTCTTCAACCTGCGTGTCCTCTGCGACCGCTATTTCGGTTGCCGCCCGCTGGTGGTGGGCAAGCCTGACTGCAAGCTGCCCGTTCCGCCAAGGGTCGACCAGGGCACCACGGTCGGTCCCGACCGGCTGGTCAACACCGTCGCCGGGCATGACCGGCATGGCGGCGACCTGATTGTCGTGGACTTCGGCACCGCCACCACCTTCGACGTGGTCGACACTGACGGCGCCTATATCGGCGGGGTGATCGCGCCCGGGGTGAACCTGTCGCTGGAGGCGCTGCACATGGCCGCCGCTGCCCTGCCGCATGTCGACGTGGCCAAACCCGCGAAGGCCATCGGGACGAATACGGTGGCCTGCATGCAGTCGGGCGTGTATTGGGGCTATGTGGGGCTGGTCGAGGGCATCGTGCGCGAAGTGCGCCGCGAACGCGACCGGCCGATGAAAGTGATCGCGACCGGGGGCCTCGCTTCCCTTTTCGCGCAAGGAACCGAGCTATTTCATTCCATCGAGGACGATCTGACCATGCATGGCCTCGTCCTGATCAACGACTTCAACAAGGACCAGCCATGAACCGCCTCATCTATCTTCCCCTCGGCGGCGCCGGCGAGATCGGCATGAATTCCTACGTCTACGGCTATGGTCCGAAGGGGAAGGAGCGCCTGATCCTCGTCGATCTGGGCGTGGCGTTTCCCGACATGGACACCTCGCCCGGGGTGGACCTGATCCTGCCCGATGTCAGCTGGCTGCACGACAAGCTGGACCGGCTGGAAGCGATCTTCATCACTCACGCGCACGAGGATCACATCGGCGCCCTCGCCCCCCTGTGGCCGCAGCTGGAAAAAAAGGTCTACTGCCGCCGCTTTACCGCCACCATCGGGCGGCTGAAGTTCGAGGAGGCGGGCCTTCCGGTCGACCAGATCGTCACCGTGGAACCGCGTCCGGCGACCGTGGAGGTCGGGCCGTTCAAGGTGCAGTTCGTGCCGGTGTCTCACTCCATTCCGGAAAGCTCGGCTCTGGTGATCGACACGCCTGCGGGGCGCATCTTCCACTCCGCCGACTTCAAGATCGACCATACGCCCGTGGTGGGTGAGGGCTGGGACGATGCCCGGATCACCGAGATCGTCGCCGAACGCCCGGTCAAGGCGATGACCTGCGATTCCACCAACGTCTTTTCCACACATGCCGGCCGGTCCGAGGCGACGCTGGCCGAACCCCTGACCGAACTGATCCGCAGCCGGACCGGCATGGTGGTGGCGACGACCTTTGGCTCGAACGTCGCGCGGTTGAAGACGCTGGCATTGGCGGCGCGTGCCGCAGACCGCACGATCTGTGTCCTGGGGCGGTCGATGAAGCGGATGCTCTCGGCTTCGGAAGAGGCGGCGGTGCTGTCGGGGTTCCCCAAGACCGTGACGCCGGAAGAGGCGCTGGAAGTGCCGCGCCGCAACCTTATGCTACTGGTCACAGGCTCCCAGGGTGAACGCCGGGCGGCTTCCGCGCAGCTGTCTCGCGGCAAGTATCTGGGGATCGAGATGAAGGAGGGGGATACGTTCCTGTTCTCCTCGAAGACCATCCCCGGGAACGAGCGCGACGTGTTGCGCGTCTGGAATGCGTTTTCCGAAATGGGCGTCCAGGTGATCGACGATCAGGGCGGGAAGTACCACGTTTCGGGCCACGCGAACCGGCCGGATCTGGAGCATGTCCACCGCCTTGTCCTGCCCGACATGCTGATCCCGATGCATGGCGAACACCGGCATCTTTCGGAACATGCTCGCATCGCCACCGAAAGCGGGATCGCGGCGGCCGTCGCTCCGAACGGGACGATGCTGGACCTGACGGGCGATGTGCCGGAAGTGGCGGAGTATGTGGAAACCGGGCGGCTTTACCTGGACGGCACGGCGATCATCGGGGCGCTGGATGGTGTGGTCCGCGACCGCATCCGGATGGCGCTGAACGGCGTCGTCACCGTCACGCTGATTCTGGACGAAACCGACACGCCGATGGGCGAGCCCTGGGTCGAACTGATGGGCCTGCCGCCAACGGGGCGGGGCGAACGGCCCCTGTCCGAAACGCTGGAGTCCGACCTAGACGAGGTCATCGGGCGGCTGGGCCGCAAGGTGATGGCCGACGACGGCAAGCTTGAGGAAGAGATCCGCAAGGTCGTCCGCCAGGTCGCGATGGAAGAGATCGGCAAAAAGCCCGAGGTGACGGTGGTCATCAGCCGGCTGGTGGCGGAATGACGGCTCCTCGCTTTCCTTCGGTTGCTCTTCGCTGAGGGTTGCGAAGACCGACCGAAGGAAGGGATGAGCCGCCCGTCAGCCTTCGGTGCCGGTGGCGGGAACTTCCTCGACCTCTTCGACTGGGGCCGCCTTCAGGGCAAAGCTGCGCAGGATGAAGTCGGGCACATGGTCGCCCATGCCGATGACCGAGGGCCCAAGGTCGCGATCGCGACGATAGTCGCGGCGTTCGTCCCGGTGGTCTTCGCGGGGTTCGCGCGGCTCGCGCCGGTCCTCTCGCGGCTCGCGGCGTTCGCCACGATCCCCACGGTCTTCACGGCGACGGTCGCCACCACGATCCCCACGGTCGGCCCGCGGTTCACGGCGTTCTTCCCGGCGTTCCTCGCGCGGGGCCTCCTCTGCCACCTCGGCCCGGGGCGCTGCGACCAGCGGCTCCATCGCCGCCACCTCGTCATGCGCCTTCACCGGACGTTCGCGGTCGCGGCTACGACCACCCCGTTCGCGGCCCTTGCGGTCGTCGCGCGGCGCACGGTCGGGCTTGCCTTCGCGCGTGTCGGGTTCGAAGCCTTCCGGCAGGGACCCACGCGGGATCTCGGTCTTGATGAGGCTCTCGATGGCCTTCAGATACTTGTCATCCGACGGCACCGCGATGGTGAAGGCCTTGCCCAGCCGCCCGGCGCGACCAGTGCGGCCGATGCGGTGGACGTAATCCTCGGGGTGGGATGGCACGTCGAAGTTGAAAACATGGCTGACCGCCGGGATGTCCAGTCCGCGCGCCGCCACGTCCGACGCGACCAACAGGTGCAGGGTCCCGTCGCGGAAGGCATCCAGCGTCTTCATCCGTTCGGACTGCGCCAGGTCACCATGGATCGGCGCTGCGTTGAAACCGTGCGATTTCAGCGACTTCGCTACCACGTCCACGTCCATCTTCCGGTTGCAGAAGATGATCGCGTTGGTGCAAGCCTCGCCCTCGGCCTTGATCAGCCCGCGCAACACGGCGCGCTTGTCGCCAAAGCTGCGGTCCTTGCGGACTGGCTTCACCTCGATGAGGGACTGCGTGATCGTCAGCGACGCCGTCGCCTGACGGGCCACTTCGATCTTGGCGGGGTCCTTCAGGAAGGTCTTGGTGATCCGCTCGATCTCCGGCGCCATGGTGGCGCTGTAGAACATCGTCTGCCGCTTGGGCGGGGTCAGCTGGAAGATGCGTTCGATATCCGGGATGAAGCCCATGTCGAGCATCCGGTCAGCCTCATCCACCACCATGATCTGGACGCCGGTCAGAAGAAGCTTGCCGCGTTCGAAATGGTCCAGAAGGCGGCCCGGGGTGGCGATCAGCACGTCCACGCCACGGTCGATCAGCTTGTCCTGCTCGCCAAAGGCCACGCCGCCAATCAGCAGCGCCTTGGTCAGCTTGGTGTGCTTGGCGTAGATGTCGAAGTTTTCGGCCACCTGGGCGGCGAGTTCCCGGGTCGGTGCCAGCACCAGTGACCGCGGCATCCGGGCGCGGGCGCGGCCCTGACCGAGAAGCGTGATCATTGGCAGCGTGAAGCTTGCCGTCTTGCCGGTGCCGGTCTGGGCGATCCCAAGAACGTCTCGGCCTTTCAGCGCTTCCGGAATGGCTTGGGCCTGGATCGGAGTGGGAGTCTCATAGCCGGCTTCAGTGACGGCCTGCAGCACGCGCGGGTCCAGCGCGAGGTCGGAAAATTTGGTCATTAGCGTCCTAATATATGCGGTATCGGACCGCATGAATGATGGGACGCATGTTTCCGGGCGCCCCGGCGTCTCGGCCACGTTGGCCGCCGGAGGCGCTTAGCGGAAAACGGTTGCAAGGTCAAGTCTGGGGCAATTGCGTGGACGTGAGGAGCCGAATCCACTAGCCTTCGCGCATTGCAGAGTCCCCATTTTCAACATCAATCCCATCAGGTGCATTATGAAATTCCCTTTCGTCCTGGCAGGCTTCTTGCTGGCCACGCCCACCTTCGCCGATATCTCCAGCACCGATTGCGACGCCAAGGGCTGTCCCACGGTGGTTCCCTTCGCCTCGACTTCGGACAGCCGCAGCTATGGCCTTCTGGTCGCCGCGCCAGACAGTGGCTGTGCGCATGTGCGCTTTCGGGTGCACGGGACCGGCGCACGCCTTTTGGGCCAGTCGCCGCCGCTTGCGCCCGGAGAACTGGCCGTCGTCCGCATTGGTCGCGGCTTTCCGCAGGGTGAAAACCAGGTGACCATCGCCTCGGTCGGTTGCGATACGCCCCCGGCCGCAGTCCGTCGGGTGATCCTGGCGAATGCGGGGCCGGACCACAGCTGGCGCGCGCAGAGGTTCTAGCCGTCGGAAGGGCCGGGGGGGGTGTCCGCGGCCTCCGGAGCAGCCTCAAGCGCCCGGTCAAGCCGGGCCATGTGCTTGCCCGCCCGCATCATGCCGATGCGGCGGAAGATGCCGCCCGGGTCCTGGTTCAGCCGCTGCAACAGATGGCAGGCGAGGGGGCCCACGACAGGGGTTTTCTGCGCCTCGTTCCAGATCTGCGCCAGAAGGTTGATGTCCAGCCCCCCGTCGCCCAGGTTGAAATGCGGCATGTCCAGCGGCAGTCTGCGATTCCGGGTGCGGCGGGTCGGAAAGGGTGTCGCGGCATCATAGCCGGAGTGAAGCCGCTCGAACTCATAAAGCTTCATCAGCGAAAACAGCACGTTGATCGACAGGCCCACCCGGCGCTGCGCTTCGGTTTCGCCGTGGTCGCCGAAGGTGATGGCCGAGGAGATCAGCCAGCGCCCCGGCAGGTCCGGCATCAGCTGCGGCCCGGCCTCGGCCCAGATGCGGCGGAAGAGGGCCGGGGTATGGGCCGGAAAGCGTGCCTTGCGCAGGTGCGCGATCAGGATGGCGTTCACGGCGGCAAGCTCCGGCTTTCCCGCCAGTTCGACCCGCATCTGGTGCAGCTTTTTCGCATGCAGCGTCTGCGGACCGTCCAGCGGCGGAAGCGTCGCAGGGATGCGGGTGGCGAGAAGGGGGGCAAGGTCCAGATCAGCTGCCGGGAACCAGTCGCGTGCCGCCAGTTTCAGCCGCCGCCGCCGTTGGTTCCAGACGCCGATCAGGCTGTCGGGGGCATCGGGATAGGTCTCGATCGGACCCTCTGCTTCGGGCGCCGGGTCTGACGGCAGATCGGCCAGGGGGTCCGGCGTCGTCATGATGCTTTGGACCTCCGCCGTTGCCTCGGGGGCGCAGGCTAGGTCGTCGCCCCGGACCGGTCAAGCGAACCTCAGACCATCATCTCCTTGGTCGCGGTGAGCTTCACGCCCGGATAGTCGCGCACCACCCGGTCGATGTCCCATTGCAGGCGGGTCAGGAACACCAGGTCCCCGTCGCTGTCATGCGCGATGTGGCCCTTGTTGACGTTGACCAGCTTTTCGATTTCCGCCTTGTCGCCGGAGATCCAGCGGGCGCTGGTGAAATTCGACCCCTCGAAGCGGACGGGCAGCAAATATTCCTGCTCGATCCGGCTGGCCAGCACGTCGAACTGCAAGGCGCCCACGACGCCGACGATGTAGCCCGACCCGATCATCGGCTTGAAGACCTTGGCGGCACCTTCCTCGGCGAACTGGGTCAGGGCCTTTTCCAGATGCTTGGCCTTCATCGGGTCCAGCGCGCGGATGGATTGCAGAAGCTCGGGCGCAAAGGAAGGGATGCCGGTGAAGCGGAGGTTTTCCCCTTCCGTCAGCGCATCGCCGATGCGCAGTTGCCCGTGGTTCGGGATGCCGATGATGTCGCCGGCCCAGGCTTCCTCGGCCAGTTCCCGGTCGGCGGCCAGGAACAGGACCGGGTTGGTGATCGACATCGGTTTCTTCGACCGGACGTGGTGCAGCTTCATGCCGCGCTCGAAATGCCCGCTGGCGAGGCGGACGAACGCCACCCGGTCGCGGTGTTTGGGGTCCATGTTGGCCTGGACCTTGAAGACAAAGCCGGTGACTGGGGTTTCGTCCGCGCTGACCTGACGCTCGGCCGCCTTCTGCGGCTGCGGCTCCGGCCCGTATTCGCCGATGCCGTCCATCAACTCCTTCACGCCGAAGGAGTTGATGGCGGACCCGAACCAGATCGGGGTCATCGAGCCGTTCAGGAAGGCCGTGCGGTCGAAGGCGGGAAGGAGCTCCCGCGCCATCTCCAGTTCCTCGTGGAACTTGGCCAGAAGGTCCGCCGGGATATGTTCGGCCAGTTTCGGGTCGTCGACGCCGGAAATCTGGATCGATTCCGCCACCTTGTTGCGGTCGGCGCGGTCCATGATCTCCAGCCGGTCGTGCAAGAGGTCATAGGCGCCCACGAAATCGCGCCCCGACCCGATGGGCCAGGAGGCGGGGGTCACGTCGATCGCCAGATTCTCCTGGATCTCGTCGATGATCGAAAAGGTGTCGCGGCTTTCGCGGTCCATCTTGTTGCAGAAGGTCAGGATCGGCAGGTCGCGCATCCGGCAGACCTCGAACAGCTTGCGGGTCTGGCTTTCGACTCCCTTCGCCCCGTCGATCACCATGATGGCCGCGTCGACGGCGGTCAGGGTCCGGTAGGTGTCCTCGGAAAAATCGCTGTGGCCGGGGGTGTCGACCAGATTGAAGCGATACTGCCGGAAGTCGAAGGACATTGCCGAGGCAGAAACCGAGATGCCCCGGTCCTGTTCCAGCTTCAGGAAGTCCGACCGCGTGCGCCGCGCTTCGCCCTTGGCGCGGACCTGGCCCGCCATCTGGATCGCGCCGCCGAACAGCAGGAACTTTTCGGTCAGCGTGGTTTTCCCGGCGTCCGGGTGCGCGATGATCGCGAAGGTCCGGCGGCGGGCGATTTCGGGCGGAAGGGGGGCGCGGTTCGACATGGGCGCGACATATCCGCCGCGCCCGCATTGCGCAAGGATTTGAGCCCGCGTCAGTTCAGCGGCATGCGGACGACCTCAGTCCCCGACGGGCAGCAGCGGGGGTCATTGTCCAGATAGGTCGAGACAGTGATCACCAGGGCGTTGCCCTCGACCGCCGCCGAAATGATGCTGCCCGGAAGCTCGATGGGGAAGAACGACTCGAACCGGTCCGGCGAGGCGATGAAGATCCAGTGCCGCGGATAGAAGGCATTTCCGCCGACGGGGGAAAAGGATGCCTCGACCAGATAATCCGGCGTTGCATCACCAATTATATTGCCTTCCCAACGCCTAATGCCGTTCAGGGCCTCGTCCGGGTTCATGGTCGCCTCGACGCTTGCCGAAACCGCCTCCGGCATCGGCTCGGAGTCGGGAACGGCTCGTAGTTCCTGGGCAGAGGCCGTGGAAGTGGTGGTCAGGAACAAGGCAAGGCAATAGGCAAGGCGCATCATCAACTCCGGCTATGGCAAGGGGAAACTGAACTGGTTCGGCGATTGTGTCGGTCCGGTGCTTGCGGATCAATTGCCTAAAGTCGAGACAGTCGCCGGATTTGCCCTGCGGCTATGTTAACGCTAGATGAACGGAAGTTTGTGCATCATTGGCGCAGTAGGGCAGTCAAACGAGACCATGAACACACTTTTCAACGCCGCAAAGTCAGTTGCCAAGGCCGCCCTGCGCAGACACTACGCACGGAACCACATCCTCGCTGCCCAGGCCAAGCTGGCCAAGCTGGAAGCAGCCTACGGTCCGCTGAACGCCACCGACCGTGCGCGCTGCGATGCCTATGCGGTCGAGGTGCTGGGCCACGCGAAGTTCGCCCACTGGCTTTACGTCTTTGCCCATGTTGCGGGCGAATACCGGGACGGCTGGATCCCCGACAACTTCTACGACGAATGTGTACTGCCGCATAACTCGGGCAATTACGGTGAATTGAGCAACCTGCGCGGCCTGAACTCTGTCCTTTTCGACGCGCCCGAATTTCCCGACATCGCCGCCTCCGTCAACGGGATGTACATGGGCCGCGACGGCAGGGTCATCCCGGAAAACCAGCTTGCTGAACGCCTGTTTCAGGACAGCGACCGGGTGATCTTCAAAAGCGACAGCTCGCAGTCCGGGGTCGGCGTCACCGTCCTGCGGCGCGAGGACTTCGATGCGGCCCGGGCACGGGCGCTCGGCCCGGGCCTATACCAGCGCTTCATCCGCCAGCATGAGCTGTTCGAGCGGCTTGGCAACTGCCCGGCCGTCGCGACGCTGCGGCTGACGACCGCGGCGAATGAGGCGGGTCAGGTCAGCTTGCGCGGCGCCTATCTGCGGTTCGGGCAGGGGACCGGCGACTATCTGCAATCCGCCGTCGAAGTGAACGCCGTCGTCGACCTTCAGACTGGCGAACTTGGCGCGACCGGCTACCTGCCCAGCTACCTGAAGATCGACCGGCATCCGCAGTCGGAGCTGCCCTTCGCCGGACATTCGGTCCCGAACTTCCGGGGCTGCCTAGACGCCGCACTCCGCTGCCATGCCCGCATGCCTTACGTCCGCTGCATCGGCTGGGACATGACCGTGGACGAGGACGGCGGGGTGCAGATCCTGGAATGGAATGGCGGCCACAATGGCATCAAGTTCACCGAGGCGACGCAAGGGCCCTGCTTTGCCGACCTGGGCTGGAACAAACTGCGTCGACCTGCCTGAAGGCGGGATTGTTTCGAACGGAAATTAGGGACCAGGGTATGAACAGTCTTCTTCATGTTACAAAGATCGCCGGAAAGGCAGTGTTGCGGCGCCATTACAGCCGGAACCATCTGAATGCCGCCCGCAGCACCCTGCAGAAAGTTGAAGCGCTTTACGGAGCGTTGAAACCCGCCGACCGCAGCCGCTGCGATGCCTATGCGCTGGACGAGCTTGGCCATGCGAAATTCGCGCCTTGGCTGTACGTCTACACAGTCGTGTTTGGCCAGTTCAGGGAAGGCTGGATCCCGGACAACTTCTTCGACGAATGCGTGCTGCCGCACAATTCTGGCCACCATGGCGAGCTTTCGCAATTCCGCAGCATGAATTCGATCCTGTTTGGAGCGCCCGAGTTTCCCGACCTCGCCGTGCAGATCAACGGGATGGTGATCGATCGCAGCGGCCGGGCCGTCCGTGCGCGGGACCTTGCCGATGTGCTTTTCGCCGAGACCGATCGCATCGTCTTCAAAAGCGACTCCACCCAGTCCGGTCTTGGGCTTGTGGTGCTTGACCGCGGGTCCTTCGATCCGACACGGGTGCGCGAGCTTGGGGCGGGCGTGTTCCAGCCCTTTGTCCATCAGCATGAAGCGTTCCAGCGCATCGGCAACAGCCCGGCGGTCACGACCCTGCGTCTGACGACAGCGACGGATGACGATGGAAAGCCGGAAGTGCGGGCGGCCTTCCTGTGCATCGGTCGGGCGAAGGATCAGCATATCCGTGCGGGAACCGATGTCCTGGTGCCCGTCGATCCGGCCACGGGCACGTTGTCTCCGGTTGGCTACATCCCCGATTGGCAGCGCACCGACCGGCATCCGGATTCGAACTGCCTCTTTGCAGGCTTTGAGCTTCCGGAGTTCGAAGCCTGCCGCGCAGTGGCCTTGCGCAATCATGCCCGTTTTCCCTTCGTGCGCTGTATCGGCTGGGATGTGACCGTCGACAACCACGGCGCGGTCCGGATCCTGGAATGGAATGGCGGTCATACCGGCATCAAGTTCACCGAGGCGACGCAAGGCCCCTGCTTTGCCGACCTCGGCTGGAACAAACTCCGCCGCCCGTCTTGAAATCTTCACTCCTCCAGTGCAAGGTGAGAACATAAATAGAACATTGGAGGATGACATGACACTACAACAGATTGCCGACGAACTGGTCGCCGGGTGCCGGGAAAACCGCACGCGGGAAAATCTCGACAAGCTTTATGCCCCCGATGCCGTCTCGGTCGAGGCGATGGACATGGGCGGCGGGGCCACGACTTCGGGGCTTGCCGGGATCCATGGCAAGCACGACTGGTGGGACGGCGCCTTTGTCACGCATGCCTTGACAGTCGAAGGACCTTTCCTGCACGGCGACGACCGCTTTGCCGTGATCTTCGGGATGGACACCACGAACAAGGCCACTGGCGAACGGACACAGGGCCGCGAGGTGGGGGTCTACCACGTCAAGAACGGCAAGATCGTCCGGGAAGAGTTCTACTATTCCACCTGAGGGCGCTTGCGGATGTTGCGGCGGGGTTCAACACGCCCCGTCGCCGCACAGCAATCGGAGTCGGGCATGCGCGGCGGCAAGGCCGTCTTGTGGTCTTGTCGCGGCGGTCCCGCCTGCTAGGCTTTGCCAAAAGCAGGAGTGCGGAAATGGATCTTGGCATCAGAGGAAAAAGGGCGCTGGTCTGCGCGTCGTCAAAGGGTCTGGGCAGGGGCTGCGCCGAGGCGCTGGCCGAAGCCGGTGTGGACCTGGTGATGAACGCCCGCGGGGCCGAGGCGCTGGAGGCCGCCGCCGTCGAGATCAGGGCGCGGCATCAGGTCAATGTCGTCACCGTCGCGGGCGACATCACCTCTGAAGCCGGTCGTGCGGCGGTGCTGGCACATGGTCCGTTCGACATCCTGGTCACCAATGCGGGCGGACCGCCGCCGGGCCTCTGGTCGGACTGGAGCCGTGAGGACTTCATCAAGGCGCTCGACGCCAACATGCTGACCCCCATCGCGCTGATGCAGGCCGTCCTGCCGGGCATGATCACCAAGGGCTGGGGCCGGGTGGTCAACATCACCAGCGTCTCGGTCAAGGCGCCGGTGCCGGTCCTGGGCCTGTCGAACTCGGCGCGCGCCGGGCTGACCGGCTTTGTCGCGGGCACGTCGCGGCAGGTGGCGGGCAAAGGGGTGACGATCAACAATCTTCTGCCCGGCATCCACGCCACCGACCGGGCCATCGCGCTGGACGGGGCGGTGGTCAAGGCGCGCGGGATCAGCATGGAGGACGCCATCGCCGAACGCGCCGCGACCATTCCGGCCGGGCGCTACGGCACCGCGGCCGAGTTCGGGGCGACCTGCGCTTTCCTCTGTTCCCAGCACGCGGGCTTTATCGTCGGGCAGAACGTCCTTTTGGACGGCGGGGCGACCAACGCAACGCTTTAGGCGTAGCGCACCGGGCGGCGCCCCGGATCGACGACACCCAGCGTGGCCAGCGTGCTGGCACCCAGAACCCAGGCCCAGGCCCCGGCCCCCAGCATCCGGGTGGTCACACCGCTGGTGTCCGATCCGGAGAAGGACAGGCTTCCGTCCGGCTGTCGCAGAAGCAGGAACAGTGCCCAGGCCACAAGGGCTACGGGCAGCACGCCGGTCAGGAAGGCCAAGAGGCGCGACTCGCGACCGATGAGGGCGAAAAGTATAAACATCGCGGCCAGCACGAAGGAACAGCCATAGGCGATCGTCTCGGGCCTTGCATCGGCAAGGATCGCCTGCGCCCCTTCGGCATCCAGCGCGCGCAGCACGGTCCAGGGCACGACGTTCTCGCCAAAGGGCGAGGACAGCCAGGGCAGGAAGAGGCTGGTCAGAATGGCAATGGCCGCAACAATCGCAAGAGGACGGGACAGCATCGCAGCACCTGTCGGTTAACCAATTCTGCAAGGCAAGCACCAGAGGTGATTCCCGTCAAATTTCCCAACAAATATGGGTCGAATTGGATCGGACCCCGCATCAATCCCCGATTGCGTTCCGGCTTTGATGCGGCCTGATCCCTAGTTGTCGGTCTCGGGTCCCGGCTCTGGTATTGCCCGTCAGGACCAGCGCTGCTAGGGGAAAGCCTGACCGATTTCGTTGAGTATCCATGCCCGACCGTCCCCCTCTTCGTCTGGAAGTGTCGAACCTCAGCCGGTCCTTCGGCGGACGGATGGTGGTCGACCAGGTGTCGCTGGCGGTGGCCGCAGGGCAGGTGACTTGCCTTCTGGGGCCTTCGGGCTGCGGCAAGTCCACCACGCTGCGGATCATCGCCGGGGTCGAACGCGCCGATGCGGGCGAGGTGCGGCTGGACGGGCAGACTGTAGCCGGTCCGGGTGTGCATGTCCCGCCCGAGGTGCGCTCGGTCGGGCTGATGTTCCAGGATTTCGCCCTGTTTCCGCACCTGACAGTCGCCGAGAATGTGGGCTTCGGCCTGCGCATCGACCGGGCGGAAAAGGCTCGGCGGGTAGATGCACTTCTGGAGAAGGTCGACCTGACCGGCTTCGGGCCGAAGCATCCGCACGAACTCTCGGGTGGCGAGCAGCAACGGGTGGCGCTGGCGCGGGCGCTAGCCCCGAACCCGCGCGTCATGCTGATGGACGAGCCTTTCTCGGGTCTCGACAACCGGCTGCGCGATGGCATCCGCGACCGGACGCTGGACCTGTTGAAAGAGGCAGGCGCGGCGGTCCTTCTGGTCACGCATGAACCGGACGAGGCGATGCGGATGGCCGACGAGATCGCGCTGATGCGCGGCGGCCGGATCGTCCAGAAGGGCGCGCCCTACAACGTCTACAACGCCCCTGTCGACAAGGCCGCGGCGGCCTTCTTCAGCGATATCAACGTGATCCGGGGCGTATCGCGCGGGGCGCTGACCGAAACGCCGTTCGGCGCCTTCCTGACCCCCGGTCACAAGGACGGCGCCGCAGTCGACATCGTCATCCGGCCCCAGCATCTGCGCATCGACTTTGACCGCGGGGGCAGGGGGCCGAACCCCACGCCCGAGGACGGCACGCCCGCGCGCGGCACGGTCCTGCGCAGCCGCTATCTGGGCCGCGAAAGCCTGGTCGATTTCGCGATGGACTTCGAAGGTGCCCGACTGACCGCCTCGGTCCCCGGGGTGTTCCTGCCGAAGCCGGGGACGGTCCTCTGGCTGATGATCCGCCGCGACCGGTGCTTCGTCTTCGGGGTCTGACCGCAGACGTCAGCCGCCATGCAGCAGCCGCCAGTCGGCCAGGGTGGTGCCGGGGTCGTCGGGGAAGGGTTCCCCCGTCAGGCGCAGCGCCTCGATCCGGTCGACGCGGAAACTGCGCAAGGCCAGCCGCGTTTCGCACCACGAGGCCAGCGTCCAGACGCGGCCCCAGAATTCCAGGAGCAGCGGCCGGACCACGCGTTCGGTCGGTTGGCCCGTGCTGTCGACATAGACGATCACCACCCGCTGGCGCAGCCGGATCGCCTGACGCAGGCTTGGCAGATGGCGGGCGGCGGCCAGCGCCTCGCCGCCCGGAAACACCCAGGTCTCCTGCCCGATCCCGTCCAGAAGGCGCGCGGGCAGCACTGCCGTCACCTTGCCCAGCAGGCTTTCGGCCGCCCGGGTCAGTGACGGGTCGGCCCCCCGCGTCACCAGTTGCAGTCCCAGCGTCAGGGCCTGCACTTCGTCATGCGTCAGGGTCAGGGGCGGCAAGGTCACCGGCTCGCGCAGGATATAGCCCACCCCGCGCTCGCCCTCGACCGGCAGGCCCGAGGCGATCAGCGTCGCCATGTCGCGCCAGAGCGTCCGGGTCGAAACCTCCAGCCGGTTCGCCATGTCCCGCGCGGTGTGCAACCGCCCGTCGCGCAGGATCAGGATCAGTTCGAACAGGCGGTCGGTGCGGCGCATGGCGGCAGGGTGGGCCTGGGGTCAGGCCAGCGTCAAGGCCAGCTCTTCATGGCGCATCTGCGCGGAAGGGCCATCAATCAGCGCCATGAACGGGGCGAAGGCGGGGTCGGCCATCACCGCCTGCGGAGCGGCCTCGGCCTCGGCCATGCTGGCCCAGGTCACCGCGTCGGTCCAGCGCCCGTCCGGGCCCCTGGACAGCTGGCGGGACAGGAAACCCGGCTGGCGCCGCACCAGCGCCTCGGTCCCGCGCGCGGCGGTCAGGAAGGCGGTCTCGTCAGCGCCGGGGACCAGGGTGAAGGTCACATACTCGATCACGGTCGGCTCGGGGGGCATCGTCATCTCCATCAGTTGCGATGCAGACGGTGTGACAGGGGGCAACTGACAAGGGTCTGTCAGCAACAGTGGGGCGGGGCCAAAAGTCTTCGAAGACTTTTGCAGAATCCTTCGAAGGATTCTGGCCGCCCGCAACTACGGTTCCGCTTCGATCCCCGACTGCGGCAGCAGCGTCGCGACCTTGTACAACAGACTTCGCGCCGCCTTCGCCTTCGGGTTGCCCTCCTGGCCCACATGACGCAGCCCCTCGACCAGCGCCTCCAGCTCGTCCGGCGTCAGCATCGTCGGCGGCAGTACCAGGGGCGAGCGCAGCATGTAGCCCAGTCCCCGTTCCCCCGTCACCGGCATGCCGCTGGCCGCCAGAATTTCCATGTCGCGCCAGATCGTCCGGGTCGAGACCCCGAGTCGCACGGCAAGCTCGGCCGCCGTGTGCAGCCGCCCATCGCGCAGCTCCTGGACGATGTCATACAGCCGGGCGTCGCGTTTC
This sequence comes from Rhodobacter sp. SY28-1, assembly GCF_005222785.1. Taxonomy (GTDB): domain Bacteria; phylum Pseudomonadota; class Alphaproteobacteria; order Rhodobacterales; family Rhodobacteraceae; genus Tabrizicola. Next base: position 66,340 of record NZ_STGH01000004.1, read on the forward strand.
ATCGGGATTCCGGGGCAGGGACCGGGGCCTTCCGGCCCCACTTACTGACAAAATACTGTCAGTTGACTGTATCCCGCAAGCCGGTTCGGGCTTGGAAGGCGCGGCGCGCTGGTCCTAATACGAGGTCAGACAGGAACTGCTGCCCCTGATGGGGCCTGAACCGGAGGGTAATTCCATGTTCAACAATATCGGTCTTCCCGGCCTTCTTCTGATCGCCGTCATCGTCCTCGTGTTGTTCGGCCGGGGCAAGGTCTCAAGCCTGATGGGCGAAGTGGGCAAGGGCATCACCGCCTTCAAGAAGGGCGTGAACGACGGTGCCAAGGAAATCGACGACGCCAAGGCCGCCGAAGCCAAGGACGTGACGCCCGCCGCCGAGAAGGACAAGGCCTGAGGCCTGATCTTCGGGGGACACAGACATGGATTTCAGCTGGTCCGAACTTCTTGTCGTCGGCATCGTCGCGCTGATCATCATCGGCCCGAAGGACCTGCCTGGCATGTTCCGCGAGCTTGGCCGCTTTACCGCCAAGATCCGTTCCATGGGGCGCGAGTTCAGCCGCGCGATGGAACAGGCCGCCAAGGAATCGGGCGTCAAGGACGTGGCCGATGACCTGAGGAAGGTCGCCTCGCCCAAGACGATGGGGCTGGATGCGGTCAAGTCGGCCGCCGACAAGTTCGAGAAGTGGGACCCGCTGAAGAACGCGGCCAAGCCCACCAAGCCGCTGACCCCCGCTCCGATGCCTGCAACACCGACCCCCGCCGCTGCGGCGACCGCTGTCCCGGCCGTCGAGACCATCGCTGCCCCTGCAGCCGCTTCCCCTACGGCTGCCGCTGCCCCCGGGCCTGCCACGGCGGCGCTTTACGAAAAGAAGGCCGCGCGCAAGGCGGTGCTGGACGAGGCCTCGGCCAAGCTGCGCGCCATTGCCGAGCCCGCAGCCGAGGTCCCCGCGCCAAAGTCCCCGGGGCGTCGGCGCAAGAAGGCCGAACCCACTGGCGGTGACGCAGCATGAGCAAGGAAGACACCATCGACGACAGCTCGGCCCCGCTGGTCGAGCATCTGATCGAACTGCGCAACCGGCTGATCTGGGCAGTCTCGGCCTTCATGATCGCGATGATCCTGTGCTTCGTCGTCGCCGAGCCAATTCTGAACTTCATGCTTGGCCCCATCGAACGGGCGATGCGCGAGCTTGGCGATCCGAACCCGGTGATGCAGTACACCGCGCCGCAGGAGTACTTCTTCACCCTGATCCACATTTCGGTCGTGGCGGGACTGATGGTCAGCTTTCCGGTCATCGCCTACCAGCTTTGGCGCTTTGTGGCCCCAGGCCTTTACCGCAGCGAAAAGCAGGCCTTCCTGCCGTTCCTGATCGCATCGCCCGTGCTGTTCCTAGTCGGCGCAGCCTTCGCGCACTATGTGGTCACGCCGATCGCGATGACCTTCTTCCTGGGCTTTGCTGACGCCTTTTCGGTGGTCACCGCCTTGATCCCCGGCCTTGCCGATGCGCCTGCCGGGGCCGCGATCGAGGCTACCGCACCCGCCGCCGACAGCGGCATCGACATCGTCTTCCAGGGCAAGGTGAACGAGACGTTGGACATCAGCCTCAAGCTGATCCTCGCCTTCGGACTTTGCTTCCAGCTGCCGGTTCTTCTGACCCTGATGGGCAAGGCGGGGCTGGCCACTTCGGCGGGCCTGGCGAACATGCGCCGCTATGCCATCGTCGTGATCCTGATCGTCGCGGCACTGGTCACGCCCCCCGATGTGATGAGCCAGCTGATCCTCTTTTTCGCGGTCTATCCGCTGTATGAGGTTTCGATCTTCCTGATCCACCGCATCGAGAAACGCCGCGAGGCCGACCTGCGCGCTGAGGGGCTGTGGGACGAGGACGAGGATGCGCCGTCGGATGGCGCCGAGCCAAAGGCATGACCGACCCCCTGGACCGCATCGCCGCAGCGCTGGAGCGGCTGGCCCCCGCGCCGATGCCCGCGCCCGACTTCACGCCTGAGGCCTTCGTCTGGCACACCAGCCCCGACCGGCTGGAGCCGGTGGCGCATGTCTCGCGCGTGGACCTGTCGCTGCTTGTGGGCGTCAACCGCTCGCGCGACACTCTGCTGGAGAACACCCGTCACTTTGCTGCCGGGCTGCCTGCGAACAACGCACTTCTCTGGGGGGCGCGGGGGATGGGGAAATCCTCTCTCGTCAAGGCTGTCCATGCCGCCGTCCGGGCGGAAGGCCATGACTTGAAGATCGTGGAACTGTCGCGCGAGGACCTGCCTTCTGTCCAGCGTCTGCTGACTCATCTGCGCGCGGCGCCGCACCGGTTCCTCCTCTTCTGCGATGACCTGTCGTTTTCCCACGACGACCAGCATTACAAGTCACTGAAGGCGGTCCTGGATGGTGGCATCGAGGGCCGGCCCGAAAACGTGCTGTTCTACGCGACCTCGAACCGCCGCCACCTGATGCCGCGCGACATGATCGAGAACGAACGCTCGACCGCAATCAACCCGTCCGAAGCGGTGGAGGAGAAGGTCTCGCTGTCCGACCGCTTTGGCCTCTGGCTTGGCTTCCACCCTTGCAGCCAGGACGACTACCTGGAGATGATCCGCGGCTATTGCGCGGCGCATGGGGTCAAGGTGCCCGACGACCGCCTGCACGCCGAAGCGATCGAATGGCAGGCGACGCGGGGCGGACGCTCGGGCCGGGTGGCATGGCAGTTCTTCTGCGATCTTGCCGCGCGCGAAGGCGTGCGCCTCCGCGCCTGACATGTGATCTTCACTTGCAGCGCTGCGCAACTGGCCTTAGCCCGGAAGAACCATGCTAACCGAAATCCTGGTCATCCTGGCCCTGATCGTCCTCAATGGCGTCCTTGCCATGTCCGAACTTGCCATCGTCAGCGCAAGGCCGGGCCGCCTGAAGTCGCTGGAAGGCAAAAGCCGGGGTGCCCGCATGGCGCTGCGGCTGGCCGAAAATCCCGGGCGGTTCCTGTCCACCGTGCAGATCGGCATCACTGCAGTCGGCGTCCTGTCCGGCGCCCTGTCCGGCGCGACGCTGGGCTTGCGGCTGCAGCAATGGCTGCAGGGGCAGGGGATGGACCCGGACTGGGCCTCGACCCTGGGAGTGGGCGGCGTCGTGGTCGCCATCACCTATGTCAGCCTGATCGTCGGCGAACTGGTCCCCAAGCAGTTGGCGCTGCGCGATGCCGAAGCCGTCGCGATCCGCGTGGCCCCCGCGATGACCTTCCTGTCGGTGATCGGCGCTCCGCTCGTGTGGTTCCTCGACCGCTCGGGGCGGGTCCTCCTTTGGCTTCTCGGCCAGCGCGGGGAAAGCGAGAACCGGGTGACCGAGGAGGAGGTCCACGTCCTTCTGGCCGAGGCACATGAAGGCGGCGTGCTGGAGACGGAAGAACGCGAGATGATTACCGGCGTCATGCGCCTGTCCGACCGCACCGCCCGCGCGCTGATGACCCCCCGGCACGAGGTCGAGATGCTGCCGCTGGACGCCACCGGGGCCGAGGCCGTCGCCGCCATCCGCAAGGTCGCGCGCCCCCGGATGCCCGTCGCCAATGCCGAGGGCGATGTCGTCGGCATCGTGCTTCTGTCCGACGCCTTCCAGGCGGTTTCCCGGCGTGAGACGCTGGACATCAAGGCCCTTGTGCGCGAGGTGCCCGTGGTGTCGGACCGGGCCGAGGCGCTGGATGTGCTGGAAATCCTGCAGAAAGCCGACCACCACCTTGCGCTGGTCTATGACGAATACGGCCATTTCGAAGGCATCATCACGACGACCGACGTGCTGGAGGCGATCACCGGCGCCATCGCCGCCAGCGACAGCGACGAACCGGCAATGGTCATGCGCGAGGACGGCAGCCACCTCGTCGCGGGCTGGATGCCGGTCGACGAATTCTGCGACCGGCTGGGCCTGCCGCGCGATCTTGCGGGCGAATACGACACCGTTGCGGGCCTCGTCCTGCACCAGCTGGGCCAGATCCCCGACCTCGGCGCGCATTTCACCGCCGAGGGCTACCGGTTCGAGGTGATCGACCTCGACGGCCGCCGCATCGACAAGGTGCTGGTGTCGCAGGTCGGCACCTGACCCCCACGTCGTCAAGCAGACCGGCCGGAGCCTCTGACGGCTCCGCGCCCCTTACTGCAGGTAGCCCACCGGGTCGAAGCTCTGCTTCGAGGTATTGCGCACCTCGAAATGGACAAAGGCCGGATCGCCGTTGGCCACCTTGCCGATCGCCTGTCCGCGCTTGACCTTGTCGCCCTTCTTCACCGCCATGTTCGCGACGCCCACATAGACCGTCAGCAGGTCGCCGGCGTGGCGGATGATGACAATGCCCTTGCCGGTCGTATCCGAGGAAATCACCGTCACCGTCCCGGCATCCGCCGCCACCACCGGGCTTCCCACCGCTGCGGCGATGTCGATGCCCTGGTTCTTCTTGGCGTCGTAGCCGCGGATGATCTTGCCCGCGACCGGCATCGCCATCTTGGACGGTGTCGACTTCTCCGCCCCAAGGTCGGGCGACGGCGGGGTCGCCTTGGGCTTCGTTCCGGTGGCTTCCGTCTTTTCGTCCGGCAAGGGCTTCTTGGCCGAGGGCGGCTCGGGCGTCGGGCTGCCTGCGCCCGGGGCGGTGGGGACAGGCTCCGGGTCCGGGGCAGGGGCCGTCGCGATGGGGATGATCAGGGTCTGGCCCTCGCGCACCGCCATGTCGGACCCAAGCTGGTTCCAGTCCGCCAGCGCCTTGGCCGAGACATTGTAGGTCCGCGCGATGGTGAAGGCGGTCTCGCCCCGCGCCACCCGGTGGGTCAGGGGCTGGCCGGAAATCGGCTTCGATGCGGTGGGCGAGGTGCCTGCCGCAGGTGCGGAAGGTCCGGCCGCGTCCAGCGCCGTCGTCGCGATCGAGGTGATGTCGACCGATCCGCCGCCCGAGGGCAGGGCCGACCCGCCGATCACTGCCGGTTGCGGGGACGCCGCCACCCGGTCGGGCAGCAAGAGCATCTCGCCTTCGCGCAAGGGGTCGGTCGCGCGCAGCGCATTCTCGCGGGCCAGCGCCTCGGGGCTGACGCCCAGACGGCCCGCCATGCTGGCCACAGTCTCGCCGCGTCTCGCGGTCGCCAACTGATAGTCGGGGTAGGAGATGATCCCGTTCGCGTCCGGCGTCGGTGCGGCCGCCGTCGCCTGCCGCGCGGCCTCCGACGTGTCGCCGCCGTTGTTGCGCAGGTCCCAGTCCAGCGACCCGGTGTCGATGCAGCCCGACAGGGCAAGCGCGCTGACGCCAAGCACGAAGCTGGTCCGAAGTCTTGCAGAAAGTGCCATCTGGTCCCGCCTGTTCATCCGCCGTCCGGTTTTTCCCCGGTTTTATGGCCCCGCAGTCTACTCGGAGCCCATCCCCTCTACCAGTGGAACAAAGCGCACTGGGCGGAGTTCCTCGTAATCAAACCCGCGTGAGGTGCGCGTGACCTTGATCAGCGCCTGCACCGCGTCGGACTGTCCGACCGGCACCACCATGATCCCGCCGGGCTTCAACTGCTCCAGAAGCGGCCCGGGCGGGTCCTCGGCGGCGGCGGTCACGATGATCCGGTCGAAGGGCGCCTGGTCCGGCAACCCGTGCGACCCGTCTGCCGTGAAGGCCGTGACGTTGGCCAGGTCCAGCTGCCGGAACAGCTCGGACGCCTCGCGCACCAGACGGCGATAGCGGTCCACGGTGTAGACCCGCCGTGCCAGCTGCGACAGGATCGCCGCCTGATAGCCCGATCCGGTCCCCACCTCCAGCACCGTGTCGCGCGGGTTAACGGCCAAGGCCTGCGTCATCAGGCCCACGACCGAAGGCTGGCTGATCGTCTGGCCACAGGCGATGGGCAGGGGCATGTCCTCATAGGCGCGGTCGGCAAAGACGTTGCGCACGAACAACCCGCGATCGATCTTCTCCATCGCGGTCAGGACCCGCGTGTCGGTCACGCCGCGCGACCGGAGAGAGAAAAGAAAGCGCATCTTGCGTTCGGCAAGCTCTTCGGAGGTGAGGTGTTCCTCCGGTCCTTCGGTCATGCGAGCCTGGCCTCAAGGTCGGCCAGAAGGTCATGCGCCGTCAGGTCCGCCCGCATCGGCGTGACCGAAATGAAACCGTCCAGGTTCACCGCAGCGTCCGTTCCCGGCAGGGTGGGGGTGTGCTGGTGGCCGCCCTTGATCCACAGGAACCTGCGCCCCGAGGGCGAGATATGCGGATCGACCGAAAAGGCCGTGTCGCGCCGGAACCCTTGGCTGGCAACCTTCGTGCCCTTGGTCGCGGCGGCAGGCAGCGGCGGGAAGTTGACGTTGTAGAAGACCCGGTAATCGTCCTGCGTCCAAAGGCCCTTGTCGATCAGCGCCCGCACGACGCCCGCGCCATGTACGCGCGCAGAGTCAAACGGATCGGCGAGCTTCGCGTTCTCCGGCCCGAAGAACTGGGACAGGGCAATCGCCGGGACCCCCTGCAACGCCGCCTCCATCGCGCCGCCGATGGTGCCAGAGTAGAGCACGTTCTCCGCCGCGTTGTTCCCCCGGTTGACGCCGGACAGCACGATGTCCGGCCTCGCGCCATCCAGCACGTCGTAGATCGCGGCCAGCACGCAGTCGGCCGGCGAGCCCTCGGCGGCAAAGCGGCGGGGCCCAAGCTCGGCGATCATCATCGGGTGGGTATAGCTGATGCAATGCCCGACGCCCGACTGCTCAAAAGCGGGGGCGACCGTCCAGACCTCGCCCTTCGGCCCGGCGATTTCCGTGGCGATCTGGGTCAGAACCTCCAGCCCGGGCGCGTTGATGCCGTCGTCATTGGTGATCAGGATGCGCATGGTCTGGGGGGTTCCTTCCGGCTTGCCCCTGATTAGACGAGCCCCGCGCCGCCTTCAAGGCAAAGGGCCGCTCGTCGTGCGACTTCGTCTTCTCCTCGCTTCGGCGCGGGACCCAAGCGAGGAGTAACGAAGTCCGCGGCGAGCGGCCCACGGCGCAGGGGGAAACGTGGTGAAGGCCACCTGAACGCGAACGACCAACCCCTTGATAGGATTGGCCGCATCAGCTGTGTCCCGCGTGGACGGATCAGGCGTCGCGTTGTGCGATCCAGTCGTGATCGGGGTCGTTCTTGAACCGCCACTTCCGGATCGGACCGGCCATCACGTTCAGATAGTACATCTCGTAGCCGTAAGGCGCCCCGCAGGGATGGTGCCCCTTCGGCACCAGCACGACATCGTGGGACTTGACCGCCATCGTCTGATCCAGCGACCCGTCCTCGGTATAGACCCGCTGGATGCCGAACCCCTGAGCCGGGTTCAGCCGGTGATAATAGGTCTCTTCCAGGTAGGTCATGTTCGGGAAGTCGTCCTCGTCATGCCGATGCGACGGATAGGACGACCAGTGCCCGGCGGGTGTGAAGACCTCGGTCACCAGCAGACTGTCCGCGACGTCCCGCCCCTCCATCGCGATGTTGTTGACGTAACGGGTGTTCGTCCCCTTGCCGCGCGGCGTCAGCTCGATGCCCTCCGGCCCCAGCCGTTGTGCGGGATAGTTCCCCTTGCCCGGAGCCGTGCAGACCCCGATGGTGCAGGGTGTCGTCGCGACAGCCTTCCACTGGCTGCGGTTCGGGACATACAGGCAATGCGGCGGGGTCTTCTCGAATACGTCCATCCGCGCGCCCATCTCGCCCCAGTCCTGCCCCGCCGCCTGAACCGTCGCCTTGCCCTCGACGATGACAAGGATCACCTCGCGGTCCCCTGTCATCTCCTCGGCCACATCGCCCGGTTCCAGCCGGTAAAGCGTGAAGCCGACATAGCCCCAGCCCGCGCTTTCGGCGGTGATCTCATGCACTTTGCCGCGGATGCCGGTCGGGTGGCGGAGGAGGTCGGGCATCGGGTTCCCCTTAAGGACGCGAATGGTCGATCTGAAGGCCAGCCTTGGCACAGACCTGCAGGATGTGTTCGTAGCCCAGCTTGGAATACTCATAGGGCGGGGCCTTGGCCGGGTCCTGCTCGGCCTCGACCACGATCCAGCCCGCGTAGTCCATGGCTTTCAGCTTGTCGGCCACCGCCTGGAAGTCGATGCAGCCGTCGCCCGGCACGGTGAAGGCCCCGGCGATCACGGCGTCCAGGAAGCTGCGGTTGTTCGCGCGCACATCCTTCACGACCTCGGGCCGGATGTCCTTGAAGTGGACGTGGTGCACCCGGTCCGCCCAGGTGTTAAGCACTCGCATCACGTCTGCCCCGCCAAACAGCAGGTGCCCGGTATCGAACAGAAGCTTCACGTCGGGCGTCGAGCCTTCCATCAGCGCGTTCACGTCGTCTTCGCTTTCGATGAACGACCCCATGTGGTGGTGGTAGGCCAAGGTCACGCCCTGGTCGGCCATCCACTTCGCCAGCTCCGACAGCTTCGCGCCATAGGCTCGCACGTCGGCGGCGGCGAATTTCGGACGGCTGTTCACCGGCTCCGCGATGTTGCCCTGCACGGTGTTGGAACATTCCGCATAGACGATGCAGGGGGCCTTCAGGGCCGCGAACTGCTCCACCTGCTGGCGCACCGCCTCGATTTCGGTCTTCACGTCGTTGATGAGGAGATTGCCGGAACACCAGCCGCCACAAAGGAAAAGTCCGTTCGCATTCAGGTAGGACCGCAACCCTTCGGTATCCGCAGGCATCCGGCGCCCGCGTTCGACGCCGGTATAGCCGATCTCCCGCGCCTCGCGCAGCGCCTGCTCCATCGTATAGGCGGCGGTCAGGTCCGGCAGGTCGTCGTTCTGCCACGAGATGGGAGAGATCCCGATCTTCACGCTCATTCTTCTGTCCTTCAGTTCACAAGCCATTGGGCGCGCGCGCCCGCTTCATGTTCCTTGCGGGCCTCGACCACTTCCTTGCGGGTCGAGACTTCGGGCACGCCGACTTCCCACCACGAACCACCCGCGCCGGTCCCCGGACCCGGATCGCTGTCGATCACGATCACCGTCGGAATGCTGCTGCCCTTGGCACTGGCCAGCGCAGCCTCAAGATCGGCGATCCCACCCGCCTTGACCACGTTCGCCCCCATTGACCCGGCATGGGCGACAAAGTCGATGTGGCTGGCGTTGACGTGATAGCTGTCATCGAGGAGGTTGTTGAACGCGGCACCCCCGGTGTGGGCCTGCAGGCGGTTGATGCAGCCAAAGCCGCGGTTGTCGGTCAGCACCACGGTGAAGGGCACGCCCATCATCACCGCCGTCGCAAGTTCCGAGTTCGCCATCATGTAGGACCCGTCGCCCACCATGCAGATCACCTCGCGGTCGGGGCACGCCATCTTGATCCCCAGCGCGCCCGCGATCTCGTACCCCATGGTCGAGAAACCGTATTCCATGTGATAGCCGCCCTCGGACCCGCGCCAGAGCGTGTGCAGGACGCCCGGCATCGAGCCCGCAGCCCCCATCACGATGGTCTGTGGCGTGGCGCTGCGGTTCACCGCCGCCACGACCTGCGCGTCGCTTGGCAACTGGTTGCCGTTCGGCGCTGCACAAAGGGCATCCGTTGTCTTGAACCAGGCGTCCCGCGCCGCGAAATCCGGGTCGGCAAAGCGGTGCTTGCCAAGGCCCGCCGACAGCTTCTCCAGCGCGACCTTAGCGTCGGCCACCAGCGCCTGCGCCCCGCGCTTGGTTGCGTCATGCGGCTGCACGTTGACCGACAGGATCTTGCGCCCCTGCCGCTTGAAGATCGTCCAGCTGCCGGTGGTGAAATCCTGCAGCCGCGTGCCGACGGCCAGCACCAGATCGGCTTCCGCTGCCAGCTTGTTGCCGCAGTCCGACCCGGTCACGCCCGGCGTGCCGAAGTTCAGCTTCTCCTCCCAACCCACAGCACCCTTGCCGGCCTGGGTTTCCACCAGCGGGATGTTGTGGCTGCGGGCGAAGTCCAGCAGCGTCGCCTCGGCACCCGAATACAGGACGCCCCCGCCCGCGACGATCAGCGGGTTCTTCGCGGCCTTCAGCGCCGCGACGGCGGCCTCCAGCTCGCGCTGATCGGGTTCCGGGCGACGGATGTGCCAGACCTTCGGCGTGAAGAATTCCACAGGGTAATCATAGGCTTCGGCCTGGGTGTCCTGGCAGAAGGCCAGGCAGACCGGACCGCAGGTCGCGGGGTCGGTCATCACCTGCAGGGCGCGGGGCAGGGCGGTCAGCACATGCTCGGGCCGCGAGATCCGGTCGAAGTAGCGGACCACGGGGCGGAAACAGTCGTTGGCGCTGACGATGGCGTCGCCGAAATTCTCGATCTGCTGGAGTACCGGGTCCGGCGCGCGGCTGGCGAAGACATCGCCCGGGATCATCAGGACCGGAATGCGGTTCACATGCGCCAGCGCCGCAGCGGTCACCAGGTTCGTCGCCCCCGGCCCGATCGAGGTCGTCACCGCCATCGCCTTGCGGCGCTTCATCGCCTTGGCATAGGCAATCGCAGTATGCGCCATGGTCTGTTCGTTATGCCCCCGCCAGGTCGGGATCGCGTCGCGATGGGCGTGGAGCGCCTCGCCCAAGCCCGCGACGTTGCCATGGCCGAAGATCGCCCAGACCCCTTCGATGAAGCGGCTGCCGTCCTCGGCCTGTTGCAGGGACAGCCAGCGGACAAGGGCTTGTGCGGCGGTAAGGCGGATCGTGGTCATTTCTTCCCCTCCTGGCGTGCGGCATCCCAGGTGCGGGACAGGCGCGCATAACGGTCTGACATCTGGGCAACGGCTTCGGCGTCGGTCATCTGGCCCTTGAACCAGGCCCGCGCGGCATCGCCAAAGATCGTGCGGCCGATGGCGAAGCCTTTCACCAAGGGCTGCTGCGCCGCAAGGGCCAACGAGGCCGCAAGGTCCTCTTCCTTGGCATCGAGGCCCAGTACCACGACGCCGCGCACATGCGGGTCGTTCTTGGTGATGGCAGCGCAGGCGTTGTCCCAGGCTTTCGCGGTCGCAAAGGGTTCCAGCTTCCACCAGTCGGGATAGACGCCCAGGTCGTAGAAGCGCTGGATCACCTGCGCGCTGGTGTCGTCATTCACCGGGCCGACCTTCGACGGGATGATCTCCAAGAGCATCTCCAGCCGGTTGCGGCGGCAGGCGTGGAACAGGCGGCGGACGGTGTCTTCCTGCGCGGCCTTGGTCTCGGCATCGTCGTCGGGGTGATAGAAGCACAGGACCTTGACCACATGCTCCAGCGGCCATTCCTGCAGGCCGCCGAAATCCGGGCCAAGCTCCGGCTCCAGCGTCAGGGGGCGCGAGCCGGGCCATTCCACCGGGCGGCCGATCCAAAGGCCGGTGCCTGCCGCCTGGAACAGTGCATCGCGGCCGAGGCGGCTGTCGCAGAGGATGCCGTAGCCGGGTTGCCCGTTGGCGACCTTGAGCGCCGCTTGCAGGCACAGTTGCTTGAACGCGCCGATCTTTTCGGGTGTGGCACCCTCCATCTGCTCGAGCTGCATCCGATGGTCGAAGGCGAAGACGCGCATCGTGGACCAGTCGCGGTGGCGGTTGGTCGCCCAGTGAACCTGTTCCAGCGTCGCATCCTTGCGCAGGGCCTTTTCCACGACGCCCCGTTTCAGGAAGAACTGCAGTTCCTCCCAGGACGGATAGGCCGGGGTGCAGCCGTGGCGGCTGACTGCGAAGGCGCCACAGGCATTGGCGTACTTGAGTGCCACTGGCCAAGACTCGCCGTCCAGCCAGCCTTTCAGAAGGCCCGACATGAACCCGTCCCCCGCGCCAAGGACGTTGAAGACCTCGATCGGGAAGCCCGGGCCACTTTCGCCGTTGTCCAGCGAGGCCGGGACCGCGCCCGTGAAGGCAACCGCGCCCATCGGACCGCGCTTGCAGACGAGCGTCGCCTTCGACACCGCCCGCACGGCGCGGAGGGCGGCGATGGTGTCGGTGGTGCCGCCGGCAATGTGGAATTCCTCTTCCGTCCCTACGATCAGGTCGAAGTAGTGCAGCGTCGATTGCAGCTTGGCGGTGACCTTGGCGGATTCGATGAACCGGCTTTCCCCGTCGCCATGCCCGGCCAGACCCCAAAGGTTCGGGCGGTAGTCGATGTCCAGCGCGGTCTGCAGCCCGTGCTTCCGCGCCAGCGTCAGCGCCTTCAGGACAGCGGCCTCGGTCCGGGGATGGGAAAGATGCGTGCCGGTGGCGACAACGGAACGGGCCTCGCTGATGAAGCCTTCGTCGATGTCGTCTTCGCACAGCGCCATGTCGGCGCAGTTTTCGCGGTAGAAGATCAGCGGGAACTGCTTGTCGTCGCGGATGCCCAGCAGGACCAGCGCCGTCAGCCTTTCAGGGTCGGTCTTGACCCCGCGCACGTCGACGCCTTCCTTCGCAAGCTCCTCGCGGATGAAGCGGCCCATGTGTTCGTTGCCGACCCGGGTGATCAGGGCCGAGCGCAGCCCCAGCCGCGCGGTCCCGGCGGCCATGTTGGTGGGCGAGCCACCGATGTATTTCTGGAACGACCCCATATCCTCCAACCGCCCGCCGACCTGCGCGCCGTAAAGGTCGACCGAGGAGCGGCCGATGGTGATGACGTCGAGGGGCTTGTGGGACATGGGGGATGCTCCGACCGGGGGCCGAGTCGGCCCTTGCGGTAGAACGTTTATTCCAAAAATCCGAGTCGGGGAAGCGCTAAGTTTCGCGGCGGGCCGCCACAGCTACAGCCAGCGAAAGGGCAAGGGCGATGGCCGCCGACAACGACCGGAAGGCACCGAAGTCGATCTCGGTCACGGTCAGCACGCAATCGGCCATTCCGGCCAACCGGGTCGCGGGCGGGTCCGTCAGCAGGATCACGGGCAGGCCGCGGTCCCGCGCGTCGGTGGCGAGCGCCAGCGTCTCATCGGAATAGGGTGCGAAGGTGATCGCGATCAGCGCATCCCCGGGCCGCAACGCAGAGCGTTGGCCCAGGCCCGCCACCCCGTCATGCAGCAGGGCAGGGACGCCAAGCTTGTCAAAGACATAGCTCAGGTAGCTGGCCACCGGGAACGACCGCCGGAAGCCTGCCAGATGGATGGTGCGCGCCCGGGACAAGAGCGTAACCGCTTGATCCAGCGCGGTTTCGTCCAGGTCCCGCGCCAGGGCCTCCATGGATTGCCGCCCGGCTTCGACAAATTCGGCCACCAGCGTCGACGGGTGACCGGCACCCCCTGCCTTCAGATTGGCAAGCCGGGTGGCATAGTCCGGCGCCGACCGGGACAGCGCCTCGCGGAACAGGCGCTGCATCTCGGCGTAGCCAGAGAACCCCATGATCTGGCAGAACCGCATCATCGCCGAAGGCGGCACGCCCGCCCCCTGCGCCACCTGGGCCACGGTGGACAGCGCAATCGTGTCCATATGCTGCGCAATATGGTCGGCGCATTGCTGCAGACGGCGCGGCAACTGGCCGTCCAGGTCCGTCAGCCGGTCCCGAAACGCGTCAATCGTCTGCGGCGCATCGCGCGGGGTTTGGGCCGGATCATCGGTCGGTAGGACGGGCGGCATGGCGGGTCTCGACTGCTCTGCCGGGGCAGCATAGCACATGGAACGTTCGTTCCAAGTGCTCATTCCGCCGTTCCGTCGCGCCGACGCCGACCCGAAAGGAACAGGCCCCGGACCTTTCGGACCGGGGCCTGCGAGGCTGAGGAGATGGCCTGAGCCTACTGGCTCATCTTGTTGAACTCGGCCAGGCCGGTTGCCAGAATGTCGTACCATTCGCCGGATTCGCGCATCTCGGTGATGCCGCGGTTCAGCATGGCGATGTAGACCCGACCGCGCGGATTGCTCTTCGAAGTCAGGAAGTGGTACGAGATGAAGGTCGTCAGCGCCGGGTTGGTGACGATCTTGTCAGACGCATCCAGCTCCTGGAAGTTCGACACCGAGGTTTCGGTCTCGATCGAGTAGACGTCCACTTCGCCTTTCAGCAGCAGTTCGGCGCAATCCAGCGGGTTCTTCGGCTGGACATATTCCACCACCGGCGGGGTCAGGCCCTGCACTTCAAGGTCGCCCAGCGGCCAGGCTTCCGGCCGGCAGATGCGCGCGCCGGTGTAGTCCGAGAACGACCGGGCTTCGGCGTACTTGCTGTCGGGCAGCGTGTTGAAGGTATAGGCCGCCTCGTAGATCGGCAGCGAGAAGTCGAAGTCGGTGCACATCCGGGCCGAGAATTCGCCCAGCATGTCCAGCTTGGAGCAGTCCGGCGATTCCCATGCGATCGAGATGTCGAAGGCGCCCGAGGGCAGCAGCACGTCGATGTGCGACATCCAGTCGTCGACGTAGGACACTTCGTAGCCGCGGTCGTTGCCGCCACGCTGCATCGCGGTCGCCGCCATGCGGACGAAGATGCCGCCGCCGGTCAGCGATTCATCGGTGAAGGGCGCCCAGTTGTTCGAGGTAACGAACTTCAGCGGCGGCTCGTAGACGTTCGACGTCCTGGTGTTGGCTTCCTGCTTCTGCGTTTCCGCCTCGATGACCGAGCTCAGCTCCTGGTCGGGGGTCAGACGACCGTCCTCGCAAGGCAGGATCAGCTGCAGGCCAGCCGGCAGGCTGTTCGGGTTCGCGGCCAGCGCATCGCGGTTGGCGTTGAAGATCATCTGGTAGTCGAAAGTGCCATAGGCGGCCTGGGCGATCGAGCCCAGGGTGTCACCGTCCTTGACGGTGTAAGTGGTGCAGGCTTCCTGTGCAGACGCGATGACGGGCAACGAAATCATCGCAGCCGCGAGGAAAGGAAGCCGGTGCAGGTGCGAGGCGGTTCTCATGACTGGGGTTCCTTCTTGAGGCCGTTAGTGAGGGTCATTATTTGCAGCAACCGAAACAATACACGGGATAAAACACCATATGGTTGCATAGATGGCGCGAATAAGGCGAATGAGTGATCATTGTCTGTGCGATCCATGGCGCGATCACGAAGACCGAACCGGCGCGCATCCATGCCACAGACTGCCGGTTCGGCCATCATGCTCAGTCCTGCTTGCGCTGCTGCGACAGCGCGGTCGAGACGATGTCGTACCACTCGCCCGACTGGTACATCTCGATCAGCCCGGCATCGAGCTGGCCGATCATCGCCACTGCCTTGGGGTTGGACTTGTGCGCGATCACATGCAGGCTCACGATGGTCGACAGGTGCGGGTTCGACGCGACCGTCGAAATCAGGCCAAGCTTGGCCACCATCGCATCACCCACCTCGGCATCGACTGACACCAGGTCGACCTCACCGGCGGCTAGCGCGCGGAAGCAATCCTCGGCATCCTCGGCCCGGACCAGCGTGATGGTCGGGGCGGTCAGCCCGGCTGCGTCCAGCACGCCCGTCGTATAGCCCTCGGGCCGGCAGATCCGCTTGTCTGCAAAGCCGCTGGCGCTGATCACGTCCAGAAGGCCGCTGTCGCGCTTGGCAAAGAAGCCGTCGACGATTTCGAAGAACGGGGCCGAGAAAGCAAAGTCGGTGCAGCGCGCCTGGTCGCCGGGCGACAGCATGCTGCCTTCGCAATTCGGGCGGACCCAGGGGAAGCTGAGGTCATAGGCGCCCGACGGCAGCAGCGCGTCGATGTGGGCCTGCCAGTCGTTGACGAAGCTGATGTTGTAAGCGATGCCCGGGTCGGCCCGGAACGTGGCCATTTCCACCAGCTGGGTCATCATCCCGCCGCCCGGCAGCGTTTCGTCGGCGAAGGGCGCATAGCCGTTGCCGGTGACCATGGTGATGGGTTTCTCTGCCGGGGCCGCGGGCTGCGCCTCGATGGCGGCCGTCTCGGTCGTCGCGGCGACCGGAGTGACGGTTTCCGGTGCAGGTTCGGCTTCGGGGGCGACGGCTGCGGTTTCGGTCTGCGGATCGCAGGGCAGGGTAAGCGTCACGCCAATCTCGATCAGATCGGCCTTTTCGCCGATCTTGGCGACGTTGGCTTCGTAGATCAGGCGATAGAGGTCAGCGTCACCATAGGCGGCGCGGGCGATATAGCGCAGGTTGTCCCCTGCAACCACTGTATAGTCCGAACAGGCTTCCTGTGCCTGGGCCATTGCACCCGACAGAAGCAAGGCGGTGCTGCCAAGAAGAAATCTGCGCGCGAATGTCATTGTCCTTGCTCCTTTTTCAAGCCGCCATGCCCTGGCCGCCCTTGGCGACTTGCCCGGGCCTGCCACAGCGGCCGTTTTTGCCTGTTTCGTTTCATCTGTCCGCAACCCGCGTTCTAGTCGCGCGCCGCGGGTGTGCCGCAGCCGGTGCCCTGCTGGGCGGATCGGACCACGGCGTGGTCAAGTGCGCGGATCAGCGGGTCCAGCATGCCCGGTGCGGGCGCGGGCCGCAGGGCTGTCTGTCCCGGCGACGTGACGACCGGCTGCGGTCCAAGCTGTTCCTGACCATGGGCCATGACCTGCCACTCCGCCGCCGACATCCTCAGGGGTTCCCCGACAGCACAAGCTGCATCGTTGCGACGTCGACCTTCTTGTCGCGCACGATCGAAAACTCGCTTTGCGTCGCGTTGGACTTCACCAGTTCGCCCAGGATGGATTCCAGCGAGGTCGGGCCGTCCAGCGGGATGCCCGTGGCCTTGTCGCGGAACAGCACGTCACCCTGCCGCAGCGAGGTCATCGCGGGCTTGGCAACGCCCGTCACCACGCTTTGCCAGGTGCCATCCACGGTTTCGGTCCGCACCCGCACGCCATTCGACAGGTTGACCAGACGCACGGCCTCGACCGTCAGAAGCCCGGTCTTCCGATCGCCGTCCGAGCCGGTGTACTCGGCCACGACGCGGGCCCGGCCGTCCGGGTCGACCTGCATGGCGTTCAGGATGCCCGTGGTCAGCGCCGATGCCGTGGGGGTCGGACGTCCGTTGATCGAGTGGATGACGACGCCCTGCCGCAGCCAGCTGCCTGCAGTTTGCGGGTCAAAGTTCGGCGACAGGCGCACGACCATCGCCGCCGACTTGCCATTGATCAGTCGGTCATCCGCCGCGAAGGGAAGCTCGGCATCCCAGGCGGCAAAGTCCACCTGCGAGGCCGCCGGGGTGCCGGTCGCCGCTGCCGGTTCGGGGGTCGCAGCCGCGACTTCGGTCTCTGCGGGTGCGGGGTCTGCCGCAGCCTCGACGGCGGGTTCGGCTGCCGGTTCGACCGTTGCCGCAGCGACTTCCGGCTCGGCAGCGGGTTCCGGATCAACCGCAGCCGGGGCGGGTTCGGCGACCACAGCGGTTTCCGTCTTGGTCTCGGGCGCAGTCGTCGGCGCAGGCTCTGGCTCCGCCGGGGCAGCGGTCGCGGTCTCGACCGCAGGCGCGGTGGTCGCTGCGGTCGTTCCGCTCTCAACCTTCGTGCCGGACTCCGCGCTTGCTGTGGCCGAGGCGGGAGCGCTTTCGCTCGCTGCTTGCGGGGCCTCCGGGCTGCCGCCAAGGAACATGTAGCCCCCCGCCGCCACGGCCAGTGCCACCACGCCGGCGATGATCGGCATCGGGCTCTTGCCCTTCGGCGCATCGCCAGTCGGTGCCGCCGATGCGGCGGTTGTGGTCACCCGAGACGGCCGGACGACCGGGGCGGGTGCAGCGACCTTCTCTTCCGTGCGCCGGAAGTCGGTCACCAGCGCCTTGACGGCGTCATCGGTGCCGGGCGCGGGCTCGGCCAGGGTCACCGGCGCCGAAGCGAACATCGCCAGCCATTCCTTCGCCGACTGCAGGCGCTGCTTCGGCAGCGTGCTCATCGCACTGTCGATGGCTTCCAGGAAGCCCGCCGGATAGCCGGCAAACCGGCCCGTCAGCGGCAGATAGGGGTCGGCCCGGTCTTCGGCCAGCGCCGCCAGACGGGCCTGCCCGTTGACCGGAGCCTCGCCCGAGATGACGTGATACAGCGTGGCGCCCAGGGCATAAAGGTCGCTCCACGGGCCTTGCTCGGACCCGGCGATGTAGAATTCCTGCGGCGAGTAGCCATCCTTGACCACCCGCAGCGCCGACATCGCGCGGTTCGACTGGCTGGCCTTTTCGCGGGCCGCGCCAAAGTCGATCAGGATCGGCTCGCCCTTCTTGTCGATCAGCACGTTGTCCGGCGAGATGTCGCGGTGCAGCATGTCGTGGTCGTGGATGAAGCCGACCGCCTTCAAGAGCTTGACGGTGATCTCGACGATATGCTCCTGGCTCAGCGGCGCACCCTCGCCGTCGATGATCTGCTGCAGGTCAAGCCCGTCGATAAAGTCGATCGCCATGTAGGCGGTGCCGTTGTCCTCGAACACCTGGTGCACGGCGACGATGTTCGGATGCACGATCTTGGCCAGGTTCCGCGCTTCGCGCACGAACAGCTGGACGACAGACCGCAGTTCGGCGGTGTGGGCACGCGAGCGGGCGGCGACCATGACCTTCGACCGGCGGCAGACCGAGGAGGGGAAGCACTCCTTGATGACCACATCGCGGTCGAGGCTGTCCTTGGCCAGATAGGTGATGCCGAACCCGCCCGAGTTGATATAGCGGGTGATCGTGTACTGACCCTTCAGCAGCTTGGCGCCAGGCTGCAATTCATCGATCAGGTCATCGACCTCATCAACCACGGGTTCCACCGCCTTCTGCTGCGCCATCGCGTTCATCCTTCAAGCAAAGGTGCGGTGAACTCCGGCGCTTTCGACCAATCCAAGGCATCTAATTCCCCCAGACGGCCCCCTGCGCAGGGACAATCGTCCACACAAACGCACCAATTCACTGCATCTGTGATGGTTGTGGAACGGGGCGAAAATGGGGCGATCAGGAGGAGTTTTGAAGGATGGGTCGCCTCAACCCTGGCGCGAACTGGCCTGATCGTGCTGCATAGCGGTTATTCCGCCTTTGAAACGGGCATCGGTTGTTTCTGAACCGGAACGAATCTGGCAAGCACGTCCGGTCACCGGCCCACCTTGGCGATTCGCGGCCCTAGCCGTGCCGCCGCCGCGCTGTCGCGGGCCGCCCTGGCAGCGTCACCCGGGCGTCGTTGCGCTGGCGCTCGGCCACCACTTTGCCTTTCGACACGACCGCCAGCCGGTCAGGCCGCAGCCGCAACGCCTCGGTCGGGGTGCCTGCGTCCAGCACCACCAGACTGGCCACGCAGCCCGGGCGCAGCCCATAGTCCGTCAGCCCCATGATCTGCGCGTTGGTCTCGGTGACCATGGTGAAGCACCGCGCCATTTCCGCCGGATGGGTCATCTGCGCGACATGCAGGCCCATGAAGGCCACGTCCAGCATGTCCGCCGTGCCCAAGCTGTACCAGGGGTCCAGCACGCAGTCCTGCCCCCAGCCGACCGGGATGCCCATCGCCTGCATCTCCTTCACCCGCGTCAGGCCACGCCGCTTTGGGTAAGTGTCGTGGCGGCCCTGCAGGGTGATGTTGATCAGGGGGTTCGGGATCGCCGTCATGCCTGACTCGGCGATCAGTGGCAGTAGTTTCGAGACATAATAGTTGTCCATCGAATGCATCGAGGTCAGGTGACTGCCCGCCGCCCGACCGCCCAGGCCATGCCGCGTCACTTCGCGCGCCATGGTTTCCACATGGCGGGACATCGGGTCGTCCGTCTCGTCACAATGGACGTCCCACATCAACCCGCGTTCCGCCGCGATGCGGCCAAGGTCGCGCAGGGATTCCGCCCCTTCCTCCATTGTCCGCTCGAAATGCGGGATGCCGCCCACGACATCGACACCCATGTCCAGCGCCCGCAGCACGTTCTGCCGCCCGGTCTTGGTGCGATAAAGCCCGTCCTGCGGGAAGGCCACCAGCTGCAGGTCCAGGTAGGGGGCAACCCGCCGCTTGACCTCCAGCATCGCCTCCACCCCGCGCAGGTGGTCGGGCGTGGTGTCGACATGGGTGCGGATCGCCAGAAGGCCCATCGACACCGCCCAGTCGCAGTAGGTGACCGCCCGCTCGACCATCTCCTCCACCGTCGCAATCTCGCGGAGTTCTCCCCAAAGGCTGATGCCTTCCAGCAGCGTCCCGGAGGCATTCACCCGCGGCAGGCCATAGCTTAGCGTCGCGTCCATGTGGAAATGCGGATCGACGAAGGGCGGGGACACCAGGTCACCGCCAGCGTCGATCACCTTTGCGGCCTCTGCGTCCAGCTTCCCAACCGCCGCGATCCGGTCGCCGGCAATCCCGATATCGGCCACCGTCCCGTCGGGCAGAGTCCCGCCCTTGACCAGAAGATCGAACATTCAGCGTTCCCCCTTGTTGTAGGGCACCATCAGCGCCGCCGGGACTTCAGCACGCCGGGACATCAGGATCAGCGCCAGGATCGACAGGATGAAGGGCAGGGCAAGGAACAGTTGATAGGGCAAGACTGCCCCCAGTTCCGTCTGCTGCAGGCGGATTTGCAGCGCATCAAAGGCCGCGAACAGGATCGCGCCCAGGACCGCCTTGCCCGGTTTCCACGCCCCGAAGACAACCAGCGCCACGCAGATCCAGCCCCGCCCGTTCACCATCTCGAAGAAGAAGCTTGAGAAAGCCGACAGCGTCAGGAACGCCCCCCCGACTGCCATCAACCCAGACCCCACCATCACCGCCCCAATCCGCAGGCCGGTCACCGACAGCCCCTGCGCCTCGACCGCCGCCGGGTTCTCGCCCACCGCGCGCACCGCCAAACCCAGCGGCGTGCGGTAAAGCGTGAAGGCCACCAGCCCCGCTACCGCAAAGGCCGCCCAGGTCAGCGCCGTCTGCGAAAACAACGCCTCACCCAGCCAGGGCAGGTCGCTGAGAACAGGGATATCAAGCGGCTGGAACGGCTCGATCTTCGGCGGGCTGGTGACCTCGGGCAGCATCAGCCGGTAGGCGAAGGACGCGGAGGCGGTGGCAAACAGCGTCACCCCCAGCCCCACCACATGCTGCGACAACCCGAAGGGCACGGTCAGCGTCGAATGAAGAAGCCCGAACAGCATCCCCGCCGCCATCGCCACCGCGACCCCGCCCCACAGCGGCATCCCCTGATAGACGGCCATCCAGCCGGTGAAGGCACCGATGACCATGATCCCCTCGATCCCCAGGTTCAGCACGCCCGCCCGTTCGCAGATCAGCTCGCCCATCGTCGCCAGGATCAGCGGCGAGGCGATGCGGATCACCGCAGCCCAAAAGCTGGCCGAAATCAGGATGTCGACGATTTCGCTCATCCCCGCACCACGCGGACGCGTGTCAGCAGGATCGCCAGCACCATGAACAGAAGGGCCGTCGCCATCAGCATGTCGGCGATATAGGTCGGCACCCCGGCAGCCCGGCTCATCGCGCCCGACCCCACGAAGATCCCCGCGACGAAGATCGCCGTCACGACCACCCCCAGCGGATGCAGCAGCGCCAGCATCGCGACGATGATCCCGGTGTAGCCGAACCCGGGCGACAGGTCCGACGACAGATGCCCCTTCAGACCCGCCACCTCCGACCACCCGGCCAGCGCCGCCAACCCGCCCGACAGCAAAGCGGTCTTTACCAGCACCGCATTGACAGGCATCCCCGCGAACCGAGCCGCTTCCGGGTTCTGGCCCACGGCCCGGATCTCGAACCCCAGGGTCGTGCGGGTCTGGATCACCCAGACAATAACCGCCGCAAGGATCGCCAGCGCAAAGCCCCAGTGCAGCCGCAGCCCTTCGACGATCCGGGGCAGCCGCGCCTCGGGGATCAGGGCAGGGGACTTGGGCCAGCCCATTCCCAGCGGGTCCTTCATCGGGCCTTCCAGCAGGTAGCTGACAAAGAGAAGCATGATGAAGTTCAGCAGCAAGGTCGTTACGACCTCATCCACCCCCAGCCGCGTCTTCAACAGCACCGGCCCCAGCAGCAGCACCGCCCCCGCCAACATTGCGGCCAGCGCCGAGACGGGCAGCACCAGAGGGCTTCCCAAGGCGCCTGTCCCCAACACGACGGCCACGATCGCCCCCGCATAAAGCTGCGCCTCGGCCCCGATGTTCCACAGCTTCGCGCGGAACGCGACCGCCACGGCCAGCCCGGTAAAGATCAGCGGTGTCGCGCGGTTCAGCGTCTCCAGCACCGCCAGCTTCGACCCCAGCGCCCCGGTTGCGATCTGGCCCAGCACCGCAAAGGGGTTCGCCCCGGCCACCAGCGCCAGAGCCATCGCCACCCCCAGCGTGGCGACCAGCGCCAGCGCGGGCAGGCCCAGCCTGCGGGCCGCGGACGGGTTGGCGATGGGCTCAAGCCGCATGGGCGCCCTCGAACTTCTGCCCCGCCATCCACAGGCCCAGTTCTGCCGCCGTCATCGTCCCGCGCGCGAAGCCCGGAGATAGCCGCCCTTGAGACATCACATGAATGATATCCGACAAGCCCATGATTTCATCCAGGTCTTCGGAAATCAGAAGAACCGCAGCCCCCCGGTCCCGCGCAGCGATCAGCTGGGATTGCACATAGGCAATCGCCCCCACATCCAGCCCCCGCACCGGCTGGTTCGCCAGGATGATGTCCGGCCCCACAGCCATCGCGCGCCCAAGGATCAGCTTCTGCATGTTCCCGCCCGACAAGAGCCTGATCCGCGTCGAAGGTCCCGGGCAGCGCACGTCGTAGCCCTTGATGATCCCTTCCGCAAAGGCCCGTGCCGCCCGCCAGTTCATCCAGCCGCGCCGGGAGAATCGCGTGCGATATCCTTCCAGCACCGCATTCTCGGTCAGGTCGAAATCGGCGATGCTGCCCTGATGGTGCCGGTCTTCCGGGATGCGTGCGACGCCCCGCGCCAATGCCTCGCCCGGCGTCCAGACCTTAGGCTCTTGCCCATGCAGCGACAGTCGCCCCTCGGCCGGTCGGGCCAGGCCACCGACAATCTCGGCCAGCGCTGCCTGCCCGTTGCCCGAAACGCCCGCGAGGCCCGTGATCTGCCCCGCGCGCAACTCCAGCGTCACCATCTTCAACCCAGGAGAGGCCCCCCGGTTCGGGGTCGAGACCCCGGCAATCCGCATCAGCACCGCCCCAGCGGCGCGCGCCTCGGCCCGGGGCAGGGACAGCTCGCCCCCGACCATCAGCGCCGCCAGCGCTGCCTTGTCGGTCGCATGGGTATCGACCTCGCCCACCACGCGCCCGTGCCGCAAGACCACGCAGCGGTCGGCAATCGCCATCACCTCGTGCAGCTTGTGGCTGATGAAGATCACCGACAGCCCCAAACCCGTCGCCTTGCGCAAGGTCGCGAACAGCGCCTCGGATTCCTGCGGCGTCAGCACCGCCGTCGGTTCATCCAGGATCAGGACGCGCGCATCGCGGTAGAGCGCCTTCAGGATCTCGACCCGTTGCCGTTCGCCCACCGAAAGACGGCCCACCTTGGCATCGGGATGCACCGCCAGCCCAAAGTCGCGCGACAGCCGTTCCACCTTCTCCCGCGCGCCAGCGTCCGAGCGTGACCAGAGCCCCTCGGTCCCCAGCCGGATGTTGTCCAGCACCGTCAGGTTCCCGGCCAGCGTGAAATGCTGGTGGACCATCCCCACCCCGGCGGCCAGCGCCGCACGGGGATTGCCAGGGGGCAGGGGCTGACCGAAGACCTCCACCGACCCCTCATCGGCCACATAGTGACCGAAAAGGATGTTC
This sequence comes from Rhodobacter sp. SY28-1, assembly GCF_005222785.1. Lineage (GTDB taxonomy): Bacteria > Pseudomonadota > Alphaproteobacteria > Rhodobacterales > Rhodobacteraceae > Tabrizicola. The sequence continues at coordinate 89,780 of NZ_STGH01000004.1, forward strand.
ATCAGTGTCGTCTTCCCCGCGCCGTTTTCTCCAAGCAATGCAACGACTTCCCCGCGCCGCAGGGTCAGGCTGACTCCATCGTTCGCGGTCAGCGCGCCAAACCGCTTGGTGATGCGGTCGAGGCGGAGGACAACCTCCGCCCCCTTTTCCCCGGTCACGACGACTTCGGCTCGTTGTCGTCGATGGTCACGGTAAAGCTGCCATCCTTGATCGCGGCTTCCTTCTCGGCCACCAGCGCCATCACCTCGGCCGGGACCTTGCCCTCGAAGGTGCCAAGCGGCGCCAGCGAGCAGCCGCCCGCGTTCATGAAAGAATAGACCCCGTAGTTGTCGGCCGTGAACGTCCCGGCCTGGATCGCCGCCACGGCTGCATTCAGCGTGGGTTCAAAGTGCCACAGCGCCGAGGTGACGACCGTCTCCGGGTAGTCCGCTTGCGTGTCGATCACGTTGCCGATCGCCAGCACCCCGCGTTCCTTGGCCGCATCCGACACGCCAAAGCGTTCGGCATACATCAGGTCCGCCCCGCCATCGATCATCGCGAAGGCGGTTTCCTTGGCCTTCGGCGGATCGAACCAGGACCCGATGAACGAAACCTGGAACTTGGCATCCGCCTTCACCTCGCGCACACCCGCCATGAAGGCGTTCATCAGCCGGTTGACCTCGGGGATCGGGAAGCCGCCGACCATGCCGATGTTGCCCGCCGTCATGCCCCCCGCGACGATGCCGGACAGATAGGCCGCGTCCTGGATGTAGTTGTCGAAGACCGCAAGGTTCGGGTTCGCGGCCGCATCCGGCATGAAGCTCGACCCCAGCAGGAAGGCGACGTCCGGGTATTCTGCACAGACCTCGCGCGCCTCGGCCTCAGCCCCGAAGATCTCGCCCACGATCAGCTTGACGCCCGCCTCGCAGTATTCGCGCATCACGCGGGGGTAGTCGGTGTTCGCCACGTTCTCGGTGTAGGTGTAATCCACCGTCCCCGCCGCTTTCAGCGCCTCGGCGGCGATGTGGATGCGGCTGACCCACTGCTGTTCCACCGGCACCGTGTAGATGCCCGCCATCTTGATCGGCTCCTGCGCCAGCGCCACGCCCGGCAGGTTCGCGGCAACCGTCGCCGCCGCCCCACCCAGAAGCAGCCCGCGCCGCGATACCGTAAAGGTTCCTGAGGTCATCTGATTGCCATCCCTGTTGTTGATTATCGCTGGTAATTTTTACCAAGAGGTAAAACTCTTTCCCGATTCGTTACAAGCGACAGTTTGCTTCGGTCAACCTGCGCGAAGGGGGCGTTCCCCGCGCAACGGAAACTGCCGAAACCTTCGGCAGATCATTGGCTTGTCGCCGAAATTGAATGCACTGCCTGAACTGCTGATCCAGCGGGTTTTCGCAGGCAGGGCATCGACGAACCGCCCTTGCCTGTGGCAGGGTCGCCGCCAAGGAGAGCGCCCATGTCCACCCCCTTCGCCGGCCCGCAGATCCCCAGCCTCGTCCAGCACATCCTGGACCGGATCGACCTGGGCCAGCTGAACCCCGGCGATCTTCTGGACGAGGCGGAACTCAGCGAAACCCACGGCGTCTCGCGCACCCCAGTGCGTGAGGCGATTCTTTATCTCGAAGCGCTGGGCCTCGTCCGCCGCCTGCCGCGCAAGGGGGCGGCGATCTTCCGTCCCACCCTCGAAGAGTTCCTCGCGATCCTCGAAGTCCATGCGAAACTGGAAGGCCAGGCTGCAGGCCTTGCCGCCCGCCGTCTGTCGCGACAGGGGGCCGAGGACCTTGAGGCCGCCGTCCGCGCCTGCGAGGCGAAGGCAGCGCAAAGCCCCAGCGACGACCCCGACGGCTATTATCAGCTGAACCTGCGCTTTCATGCCTGCGTGGCGATTGCCTCGGGCAACGGCGTTCTTCTGGAAAGCCTGAAAACCAATGCCCGCCGCCTGCTCGCCTACTACCGCGCGCGCTACCGCTTTCAGGGGGCGATCCCGAAATCCGCCGCCGAACACCGCGCCATCGCGCGCCTGATCACGGATCGGGATTCGGCGGGGGCCGAGGCGATGATGCAATCCCATGTCCAGTTCGACCAGGTCACCGCGATGGACCTGCTGGCCGCCCTGTCCTGACCCAAGTCCAAAATTTTTCGTCGAAGAATTTTAGACTTGCGGCCTCGGGCCTTCGAAAAACCGCGCGATCCATTCGGCAAAGCGCTGCCCTTCCGTGTCAAGCGCGAGTGAGGCCTTAGCAGCCGCCCCAACCTCTGCCGGAAACTTCGGCGCAAATTCCTCAACAAGCGCCGCCAGAAACTCCGGCGTCATCTCCGGGTGATACTGCGTGGCAAAGATCGCGCTTCCGATCCGGTAGCACGCCGCCGGGCACCCCGGCGTCTGTCCCACCACCTCCGCCCCCGGTGGCAGCACCGTCACCTGCTCGCCATGCGCCGCCGCCAGCCGAAAGCTGCCGACAGGCTCCATCCACGGGGCAGGGGAGACCACCTCCGTCTCCGCCGTCCCAAGAACGAACGGCCCCGGATTCGGCCCGACGGTGCCCCCCAGCGCCATGGCAATCGCCTGATGCCCGAAGCAGGCCCCCGCCAACGGCTTGCCCGCCGCATGGGCCTCCCGGATCACCGCGAACAGCCGCTCGATCCAGGCGTCCTCGTCATGGACCGACGACGGGCTGCCCCCGATCAGGAAGCCGTCAACCCCTTGCACATCTTCAGGAAACTCTCCCTTCGGCAGGTCGAAGGCAGTGATTTTCCACCCCGGCCGCACCCCGTGCATCAGCGCCCGGAACTTCTCGACATCCCGCGGATGCTTCGCCGCAAACGCGCTGTCGTCCGTGTTCGTTGCCAGCACCGCGATATGCATGAGATTTCCCTTTACATATTTAACATGTTCATCATTATACAGAGCGCACCGCAGGGCAAGGAGGAAGCGATGACAGTCTGGACGCCCACCGACGACGGTTTCGCCGACCTCACTTCGCATGACACCTTCCTGCAAGGCGCGCCCCACAACACCTTCGCACGCCTGCGCCGCGACGACCCCTGCCACTGGACCGACTACCCGGCAGGGCAGGGCTTCTGGTCCCTCACCCGCCACGAGGACATCCACCGCCTGAACGGCCAGCCCGACCTCCTCTCCTCGGCCCGGGGGATCCGGATGGAGGATCAGAGCTACGAGGAATACCTCGCCCGCCGCACCTTCCAGGAAACCGACCCGCCGGAACACATGATGACGCGGGTGAAGGTCGCCAAGGCCTTCTCGAAACCTGTCATTGCCACGTTCGAGCAATCCATCCGCGACCTTTGCACCACGATCCTCGACGCCGCCCTACAAAAGGAAACCTTTGACGCCACAAAGGAAATCGCCCGTGAGCTTCCCATGCGGATGCTGGGCCGCATCGTCGGCCTGCCCGACGAAGACCTCCCCTGGCTGGTGGAAAAGGGCGACGCCCTCATCGCCAACACCGACCCCGACTTCACGCCCCACGTCCTCGACAAGCTGACCACCGACGAATTTCGCATGATGCCCTTCAACTCCCCGGCAGGCGCGGAACTATTCGTCTACGCCAAGGACCTGATGGCCCGCAAAGCCGCCGCGGGGGACACCAACGGCGTCCTGCACATGATCCTTCAGCCCGGCCACGACGGTCAGGTCATGCCGGAAAACGAATTTCGCAACTTCTTCTGCCTGATCGTCGCTGCCGGGAACGACACCACCCGCTATTCCATCGCCGCGGGCCTGCAAGCCCTCGCCCACCAACCCGAACTCCTCGCCCTGATCCAGTCCGGCCAAGTCGACGACACCATGGCGGATGAGATCATCCGCTGGGCCAGCCCGACAAGCTACTTCCGCCGCACCGCCACCCGCGATTTCGAGCTGCACGGGAAACAGGTGAAGGCGGGCGACAAGGTCCTTTACTGGTTCGCCTCGGCCAACCGCGACGAGACTGTCTTCGATCAGCCCTTCCGCGTCGACCTTGCCCGCAACCCGAACAAGCACCTCGCTTTCGGTCAGGGTGGCCCGCATCTGTGCCTCGGCATGTGGCTCGCCCGCCTGGAAGTCCGGGTCCTGTTTCAGGAACTCGCCAAACGGATCAAATCCATCGAACCGGCGGGAGAGCAGAAATTCCTGCGCTCGAATTTCGTGGCGGGGCTGAAAAGTCTGCCCGTCCGTGTCACGCTGCAATGAACCGTTAAGAACCAACCGGGGGACTACCGAAATGGCCGACCGCCTGCGCGCGATGTTCTGCGACCACCTCAGCCTGATGCGCGGTAAATACCTGCCCGCGTCGAAACTGAAATCCGACGGCACCCGCATGGCGCGGCCGACCTTCAGCGTGCACTGGGACAAGGACCTGATCCTTGACGCGCCCCACACCAAATGCCGCGAAGGCATTCCCGACATGGAACTCCGCTGGGAGGCGTCGGAAATCCGCCAGGGGTGGGAACCCGACACAAAGGTCGTCACCGGCGACCTTTACGACAGCGACGGCCAACGCATCCCCCTCTGCCCCCGCAGCGCCCTGAAACGCGCCGTCGCGGCCTGGGAAGCCAAGGGCCTCACCCCCAAAGTCGGCATTGAACTCGAAGCCTTCGCTTTCGAGATCGCCGAAGACGGCTCCATCGCCCCCATGCACGCCCCCGGCGGCATCGTTTACGGCACCGGCCCCTTCGCCGACCCTGCAGGCTTCACCGATGCGATCTGGAACCGGGCCGAAGAGGCGGGGTTCAAGCTCGACCTCATCACGGCCGAATACGACACCCCGCAATACGAATTCACCCTGGCCTATGACACGGCGGTCAAGGCGGTGGACGAAATGGTCCTCTTCCGCCAGATGGCCCGCGAAGTGGCGCTGGACCACGGCATCCTGCTGACCTTCCTGCCGAAACCGATCCTGGAAAAGGGCGGCTCGGGGTTGCATTTCAACCTCTCCTTCGCCGACAAGGCGGGCAAGAACGCCCTGCAAACCGGCGCCAAGGGTGGCCCCGACCACATGAACGACCTCGCCAAAGGCGTCGTCGCGGGCTGGCTCCATCATCACAAGGGCCTTGCCGGTCTTCTCGCCCCCACCGTGGGAAGCTACCTTCGCCTGCAACCGGCCTCGATGTCGGGCTACTGGTGCAACTGGGGCGGCGACCACCGCGGCGTGACGGTTCGCGTCTCGGAAGAAGGAGGCCCGAAGACCCGGCTTGAGCACCGCATGGCCGATGCCAGCTGCAACCCCTACACGGCGCTCGCCGCCCTCCTGCAGGCCGGTCTTCTGGGGGTTCAGAACGGCTACACCCTCCCCGCGCCCGAGGCCGGCGACGGCTTTGACCGCACCGACGCGGGCTACGGCGTAGCCGCCTCTCTGGCCGAGGCGATGGACGATCTCGAGGCCGACACGGCGCTGGCGGCCGCGATTGGCCCGGAACTTGTCGAACACCACGTCTTCATGAAGCGCATCGAGGTGACCAAGACCGATGGCCTCGAGGGCGCGGCCTTGCGTGACTATTACATCTGGTATGTCTGAGGGACCGATGAAAGCCACCTGGAAACTGGCCGATGGCCGCGAAATCACCCTCGACGTCGCCGCAGGCACCAGCCTGATGGAAGCCGCCACCGCCCGCGGCGTCCCCGGCATCATCGGCGAATGCGGCGGGTCGATGTCCTGCGCCACCTGCCATGTCGTCGTCGACCCAGCGTGGTCGGACCGGGCAGGGCCGCCCAGTGCGTTCGAGGAAGACATGCTCGACATCACCGAGGCCGGCCGCCAACCGACCTCGCGCCTCTCCTGCCAGATCAGGATGACCGCCGCGCTGGACGGGATCGTGCTCAGCGTGCCGGAGCTCTGACACACCGCTCGTCGATGACTTCGTCACTCCTCGCTAGGTCCCCGCCGACGAGGAGACGAAGTCGAACGAGGAGGCCCCCGCTTGTGCCTGCGCCGGGCTGATCGAAGTTCGCCCCCGTCCGCCGGGAGACGCCGATGCACGACACCCTTTCCGCAATCCTCGCCGAAGCAGGCACCCAGGCCCTCGGCTTCTTCAACACCCTCCAAGCCCGCACCATCGAGGCCAAGGCCCCCGGCGACCTCGTCTCCGACGCCGACCGCGCTATCGAAGTGAGCCTTCGCCGCCTCCTTGCCCGGCACTTTCCTGACGATGGCATCCTGGGTGAGGAGATGGGCGGCCGACCCTCCGGCCGCTTCTGGGCCGTGGACCCGATCGACGGCACCTCGAACTTCCTTTCCGGACTGCCGTTCTGGACGATCTCCGTTGGCCTGATGGATCGCGGCCAACCCATCGCCGGTGGCATCCTCGCCCCTGCGCTGGGCCTCATGGCTGTGACCGACGGCACCGCGATCCATGAAACCGGCCTCGCCCCCGGCTCCCGCTCGACCGATCCCCCCTGCATCGGCCTTGGCCGGAACGACCGCTGGCCCGCCGCCGACCGCCACGCCCTTGAGGCCGCCATCGAGGCCCAAGGTCTCTCCCCCCGCCTCTTCGGCTCCTGCGCGCTCTCCTTGATGCTGGTCGCCACCCACCGCCTGAAAGGCTACATCGAGCCCCGCGTCGGCGGGTTATGGGACTGCGCTGCGGGTCTCGCCATCTGCCGCGCGGCAGGCCTGCCGACGGCGTTCAAGGTCCACCCGGACGGCACGGTCGATGTCCTTGCGGGACAGGTTTTCGACCTGAACCTACCCTCGGACTGGGCCCGGACCCTCGCCCCCCACCGCGCCGATTGATCCTGCCAGATCATTCAAGCTTGAAACATCTTGAGGCCCCCCCGCATGTGCCCTATCGTTCCCGGGCAAACGGGTGGGAAGGACGGCATACCTTGGCCAGCAACACGACGACGGGGGGCTACTTCCTCTACCATTCCATCGGCATCTATCCCGGCAAGGAAGAAGACATGGCCCGCGCGATGGCCGAGTTTTCCGAGGTCTGGGCCGCCCCGAACGACAAACAGTGGGGCTACGTCCTGCGGAAGCGGCAGGATTTCATCGACCGCTGGCGCCGTCTCATCAACGTCCCGAAGGGCAGCTTGACCACTGTCGACAATGTCACCGAAGGCCTGCAGAAGATCCTCCGTGCCCTGCCGGAAGGCACCCTTAAGGGAAAGCGAGTCCTGGCCGCCGCCGACTGCTTCCCCTCGCTCCACTTCCTCCTCGCGGGCCTTGCCCCGAAGATGGGCTTCACCCTGACTACCGTCCCCCTCAGCGAAGGCCTCCCCCTCGTCACCACCGAGGATTTCCTGAGCCATTGGGGCCCCGACGTCGGGCTCGCTCTCCTCACCTGGGTCACCTCCATCGGCTCCTCGAAGATGGACTACGAAACCCTCGTGGCCCACGGCCGACGGATGGGCAGCCTGATGGTCGCCGACATCACCCAAGGCGCGGGCCTGATGCCCTTTGACGCGATGAACCCGAGGGTGGATTTCGTCGTCTCGACCAGCCTCAAATGGCTCTGCGGCACGCCGGGGGCAGGCATCCTTTACGCCGACAAGGACCTGATCCCCGGCCTCACCCCGGAAGGCCGCGGCTGGTTCTCCCAGAACAACCCGTTTTCCTGGGACCTCGACAAATTCGAGTACGCCCCCGACGTCCGCCGCTTCGATACCGGCACGCCGGGGTCTGTCGCGGCCATCGCCTCACTTCCGGCGATGGAGTGGTTCTCCAAGCAGGACCTGAACGACGTCGCCGCCCACAACCGCCGTCTGGTCGACCGGGTGATCATCCGCGCCGACCGGCTGGACCTGCCGCTCCACTCCCCCCGCGACGCCCACAAGCGCGGCGGTGCGGTGATGATCCGCATGCCCGACAAGGCCGAAGCCGCCGCTTGCGTCGGCGCTTTGGGGTTCGAGGGCTACTCCGTCGACTTCCGCGGCCCGATTCTGCGCATGTCCCCCGGCTTCGTGACCGAGGAACGCGCCGTGGACGCCGTCTTCGACATGGTCGAAGAGGTGATGACCCGCCGCCGCCGCCGCTTCGCGGGGCAGGGGGAAAGAAGTGGAAACCCTGCCGAAGTGCTGGCGGGCCTCGCCACGGGGCTTGCGGGCGGGGGCGTCAAGGTCGTCGACCTCACCGCCCAGCTTGGCCCCGAAACCCCGATCCTCCGCTTGCCCACGGACCTTGCGAAGAACACCCCAAAGGTCGCCATCCACCCGATCAGCGCCTACGACCAGAACGGCCCCTTCTGGGCCTGGAACTGGCTCACCCTCGGCGAACACTCCGGCACCCATTTCGACGCGCCGCACCATTGGTTGTCGGGCAAGGACCACCCGGACGGCTTTACCGACACCCTGTCGGTCCAACGCCTGATCGCGCCAGTGAACGTCATCGACTGCTCGGCCGAGGCCGCCGCCGACCCCGATTTCCTCCTGACCGCCACCCATGTGAAGGCGTGGGAGGCAAAGCACGGGCCAATCGGGCCGGGAGAATGGGTCCTGATGCGCACCGACTGGGACAAGCGGTCCCACGACGAAGAGCTGTTCCTGAACGAAGACCCCGACCCATACGAGGACGGCTCCCACTCCCCCGGCCCGTCCACCGACTGCATCGACTACCTCCTCGGCAAGGGGATCGTCGGCTGGGGCACCCAGTGCATCGGCACCGATGCGGGCATGGCGGGCAAGTTCAGCCCGCCGTTTCCGGCGCACAACTTCCTGCACCGGGACAACTGCTTCGGCCTTGCCAGCCTCTGCAACCTCGACCAGCTGCCACCGAAGGGCGCGGTCCTGATCGTGACGCCCCTGAAGATCAAGGACGGCACCGGCTCACCCATCCGGGCGCTGGCGCTGGTCTGACCGCTCCTCGTGCGCTTCGCTTCTCCTCGCTGCGAGGAGAAGCCGTGGGCGCACGACGAGGCATCACCCGGGAATGAACTGCCGCGCCCGCGCCCGCAACGCGCCGACGTAGGCCAGCACGTCGATCCCCACACCCACGAACCGCGCCCCCGCCGTCACACAGTCGGCGATGAACGGGTCCTCCGTCGACAACACCCCGGCCGCCTTGCCCGATGCCGCAATGCGCGCCAGCGCGTCCATGACCGCCCCCCGCACCTCCGGATGGCCGGCGTTCCCCAGATGCCCCATGTCGGCGGCCAGGTCCGACGGCCCGATGAAGACGCAGTCCACCCCCGGGATCGTCAGGATCTCGTCTAGCGCCGCCAGCCCCACCCGGCTTTCGAGCTGCAGGATCAGGCAGATCTGGTCCCCAGCCGTCTTCAGGTAATCCGGGATCGCCGAGAACCGCGAGGCCCGCGCCAGCGACGACCCCACACCCCGGATGCCATCGGGCGGATAGCGCGTCGCCGCCACGGCCCGCCGCGCCTGATCGGCACTTTCGATCATCGGGATCAGCAGGCTTTGTGCCCCCGCGTCCAGCGCCTGCTTGATCCGCGCCGGATCATCGTCGCGCAGCCGCACCACGGGCAAGGACGGCGAAGGCTCGATCACCGCCAGCTGCGCCATCGTCGACCGCAGGTCGTTCGGCGCATGTTCCCCGTCGATCAGCAGCCAGTCGAAGCCACAGGTCGCGGCCATTTCGGCGGCGTAAGGGTCTGCCATGCCAAGCCAGCAGCCGTACAGCGTCTCTCCCTCGGACAGACGGCGTTTCAGGTGGTTCCGGGGGGCAGGCATTGCGACACTCGACGTTCGGGGTTGGCGCTTTGGACAGGGCGACGGCTGGAAAGGAACAGCCGCCCGTGCCGCATGACCCTACAGCGCAAGTGCTTGGGCTGGCCAGAGGAATCCCACGCCCGCTGCAACCGGCAAGGGCTCGGGCAAGGCAGGCGCAGGTCCTCGCGACACTGCGGCATCGCAAGCATTGTCGCCCGCCCGAAAACAGGCGATAACCCGGACATGACCGATCAGCCGCCACCGTTCCGCCAGACCCGCAGGTCCCTGCCGATTGCGCTCTTGCGCGCGCGTGAGGCCGTGATGGGCCCCTTGCGTGGCATGCTGGCGACCTCTGGTGTCAACGAACAGAAGTGGCGGGTCCTGCGCGTGTTGCAGGAACGCGGCCCGCTGGAACTCAGCCAGGTTGCGGCCGAGGCGGTGCTTCTCCTGTCCAGCCTGACCCGCATGGTCGGCCCGATGGTAGAGGAAGGCCTGATCTCGCGGATGACCCCGCCGGAAGATCGGCGCAAGTCGATCGTCGCGATCACACCTGTCGGGCTTGCGCTGGTCAACGCCCATGCCAAGCAAAGCGCCGCCATCCTGGGTCGGATCGAGACCGAGTTCGGCCACGACCGGCTTGAAGCGCTCTTGGACCTTCTGGAAGACCTGCAGAAGCTGGACCTCAATCCCGTAGCACCCGGTGCGGAGCGGAAGCCCAGCTCCAAGGCGAAACGCTGACACTCGCGGGCGCTTGACGGCCCTGCAACGCCACCAGGACCTGTCCCGCGTCCATGAACTTCCGTCGTGCCACTTGGCCGGTGGAAAGGATTTGCATGCCCCGGGCAAAATCTGCAGATCGGACCTTGACGTCATTTGGATCGTTCCATTAAGAATTGGAACGAGACAAAACGGGGGAATCATGCGCTGGGCTTTGGTTGGGGCAAGTACGATTGCTGCTCAGCACATGATCGGCGCCTTGCGCGGGGCCGGGCAGGATCTGGCCGCTGTCGTCAGCACCACACCCACCCGCGCCACAGATTTCGCGCGCGCCCACGGCATCCCGGTCGCATCTGCGCAGCTTGACCGCGTTCTGGCTGATCCGGCCATCGAGGCAGTCTACATCTCCTCGACCAACGAAAAGCACCACGGCCAGGCGCTGGCCGCGATTGCGGCGGGCAAGCAGGTGCTGTGCGAAAAGCCGCTGGCGCTGACCGTGTCCGAAGCAGCCGAGATGGTCCGCGCGGCGCGACAGGCCGGGCGGGTCTTCGCCACCAACCACCACCTGCGATGCGCGGGCTCGCACCGGGCTGTCCGCGACCTGATCCGCGCTGGCCGCATCGGCCGCGTCCTCTCGCTCCGCCTCTTCCACGCCGTCCACCTGCCGCCGCACCTGCAGGGCTGGCGCATCGACAATCCGGACGCGGGCGGCGGGGTAATCCCTGACATTACTGTCCACGACGCCGATGTAGCGCGCTTCCTTCTGGGCGAAACGCCGGTCTCTGTCGTCGCGCAGATGGCCGCGTCAGGGATGGGGCAGGGGGTCGAGGATTCTGCGATGTCGGTCTGGACCATGCCCTCGGGCGCGATGGTCCTGTCCCACGAAAGCTTCACCCACCCCTTCGCCGGATCGGGGCTGGAGGTGCATGGCGACAAGGGCTCGATCTTCGCCCGGGGGGTGATGACGCAGCAGCCGGTTGGCGAGATCGAACTGGTCACCGCCCAGGGCCGTGAATCCGTGCCCTACTCCCCGCACAACCTCTACGCCCAGGGCATCAGCGATTTCCTCTCTGCCGTCGCGGGGCAGGGCAGCCCCGCCGCGACGGGCGAAGACGGCGTCGCCTCGCTTGCCGTGGCCCTGGCCGTGCGCGAAGCTGCGCGGACCGGCCAACGCCAGCCCGTGAAGGTGCCCGCATGACCAAGCTTGTCTCCCCGTCCGAAGCCGTTTCCCGTATCCCCGACGGCGCCACCGTCACCGTCTCGTCTTCGTCCGCCTTGGGCTGCCCCGACCTGGTCCTCAAGGCGCTGGGCGACCGTTTCCGCGCCGAAGGCCACCCGCGCGGCATCACAACCCTCCATCCGATCGCCGCTGGGGACATGTACGGCGTCAAGGGCATGGACTGGATCGCGCAAGACGGCCTCCTCGCCCGCGTCCTCGCTGGCTCCTACCCGTCCGGCTCCTCCAACCTGCCGATGCCCGAAATCTGGAAGATGATCGTCGAGGACCGCGTCGCCGCCTACAATGTCCCCTCCGGCATCATGTTCGACATGCATCGCGAGGCCGCAGCCCGCCGCCCCGGCGTCCTGACCAAGGTGGGGCTTGAGACCTTCGCCGACCCGATCCGCGAAGGGTGCGCGATGAACGCGCGGGGCGCCGCCGCGCCCATCGTCAACCGCGTCGAGTTCGGGGGCGAGGCCTGGCTCCACTTCCCGAACATCCAGCCTGACGTCTGCATCCTGCGGGCCACCACGGCGGATGACTGGGGCAACCTGACCTACGAACACGAAGGCGCCTATCTGGGCGGGCTTGAACAGGCCATCGCAACCCGCAACAACCGTGGCCTCGTCATCGCGCAGGTCTCTCGCGTGACGGCCAAGGGCAGCTTGCGTCCGCATGACGTGCGAGTTCCCGGCCATCTCGTGGACCTGATCGTGATCGACCCCGACCAGCGCCAGACCACCGAAACCCCCTACGATCCCGCCATCTCCGGCCAGATCATGCGGCCCTGGTCCTCCTTCTCCCTCGCGGAACATGGCGTCGAAAAGGTCATCGCCCGCCGCGCGGCGCTTGAACTCAAGGGTGGCATGACCGCCAACCTCGGCTTCGGCATCAGCGCCATGGTCCCCCGCATCCTGCTGGAGGAAGGCCACCCCGAGGCCGTCACCTGGGCCATCGAACAGGGCGCCGTAGGCGGCATGCCACTGACTGGCTTCGCCTTCGGCTGCGCCTCCAACGCCGATGCCTTTGTCCCCTCGCCGCAACAGTTCATCTATTTCCAGGGCGGCGGTTTCGACATGTCGTTCCTTTCCTTCCTGGAGATCGACATCGAAGGCAACGTCAACGTCTCCAAGCTCGGGAAAAAGCCATACCTCACCGCAGGTTGCGGTGGCTTCGTCGACATCACCGCCCATGCCCGCAAGATCGTCTTCTCCGGCTGGTTCGAGGCCGGGGCGGGGGTGGAGCTGACCCCGACCGGCGTCAAGGTGGCGACCCCCGGCAAGTTCTGCAAGATGGTCGAGCGCGTCGAACACGTCACCTTCTCCGGCACCCGCTCCCGCGCGCAGGGTCAGGAAGTGCTCTACATCACCGAACGCTGCGTGATCCGGTCCACCGACCACGGCCTCGTCGCGACCGAGATCATGCCGGGCATTGACCCCGCTCGCGACATCGTCGCCTCCTCGCAGGGCCGGGTCACCGTGGCTGACAACGCCACTACCATGCCGCTGTCCCTTCTTTCCGAAGGCGTGATGGGGTGGCAGCCATGAGCGGCGTCCGCCTTCACATCTCAGGTCCCGTCGCCACGCTGACGCTGGACAACCCGGCTAAGCTGAACTGCTTCACGGTGGAAATGCTCGGGCAACTGGCCAGCCATCTGGAGGTGATTGAAGCCCGCCCCGAAGTCCGTGCCGTGATCATCACGGGCGAGGGCGAAAAGGCCTTCTGCTCCGGCGCCGACATCAACGCCTGGGGTGGGCTATCCCCAGCCGAATTCGCCCGGAACTGGGTCCGCGGCGGTCACCGCATCTTCGACCGCCTCGCGCGCCTCTCGAAACCCACCATCGCGGCGCTCAACGGCCACGCCTTCGGCGGCGGGCTGGAACTTGCGGCAGCCTGCGACATCCGCATCATCACCGCCCGCGCCACAATCGCGCTGCCCGAGGCTGGCGTCGGCATCGTCCCCGGTTGGTCCGGCAGCCAGCGCCTCGCCCGCCTGATCCCCGAAGGCATTCTCAAGGAAATGGCCCTCTTGGGCCGCCGCATCCCGGCAGACCGTCTCCTCTCCTGCGGTTTCGTTGCCGAAGTGGCCGATGACGTCCGCGCCACCGCGCAAGAGATCGCCGAGAAAGCCGCCACCCTTTCCCCCCGCGCCACCGAGATCACCAAGGCGATGATCCATGCCGGACAGGGCGAGGACAGCGCCGCCCTGATCGAGGCGCTGGGCTCCGCCGCCATCTCCGCCAGCGCCGACCGAAACGAGGGCGTCACCGCCTTCCAGGAAAAGCGCAAACCAGAATTTCCGGGGACTTGAGATGCTAGACCTGACCCTGATCCCCTCTATCGGCGCGACGCTACCCGAACTTCGGGTGAACCGACACTGGATCGGGGGCGCATTCGTCCGATCCGGGGACGCCGCCTGGTCCGAACGCTTCTCCCCCTCGCATGGCACTGTGGTCAGCCGCTCGGCAGTTGGAACGATCCAAGATTCCGAAGCCGCCATCACCGCCGCCCGCGCCGCATTTGACGATGGCCGTTGGAGCCAGCTTCCCGGCAAGGCCCGCGCGACGGTCCTGCTGAAAGTCGCCGACCTGATCGAGGCCAACACGGACCGCATGGCCCTGATCGAGACTCTGGAGAGCGGCAAGCCGATCACCCAGGCGCGGGGTGAGGTCTCAGGCGCCGCCGACCTCTGGCGCTACGCCGCCTCTCTCGCCCGGACGCTGCACGGCGACAGTCACAACTCGCTGGGATCGGACATCCTCGCCGTTGTCCTGAAGGAGCCCATTGGCGTCGTATCGATCATCACGCCCTGGAACTTCCCGTTCTGGATCCTGTCCCAGAAGCTTCCCTTCGCTCTGGCCGCAGGCTGTACCTGTGTCGTCAAGCCCTCCGAACTCACGCCCTCGACCACCGTTATCCTCTGCGACCTCCTGCAAGAAGCGGGCCTTCCGCCGGGCGTCGTAAACATCGTCCTCGGCTACGGCCAGCCCGTCGGCGCGACTCTCGCCAGCCACTCGGACGTCGACATGGTCACCTTCACCGGCTCCACCGCCGTGGGCCGGGGCATCGCTTCCGCCGCCTCCATCACGCTCAAGAAAGTCGCCCTCGAACTCGGCGGCAAGAACCCGCAAGTGATCTTCCCCGACGCAGATCTGGAGTCAGCCGCCGATGCCGTCACCTTCGGCGTCTATTTCAACGTCGGCCAATGCTGCAATTCCGGCAGTCGCATCATCGTTCACGAAGACATCGCGGAAGCCTTCACCGCCCGCGTTGTAGAACTCTCGAAACAGGTTGCCTTCGGCGACCCCCTTGACCCCACAACGCAAGTCGGTGCCATCGTCAGCCCGGAACACGGGCAGAAGATCGACGCCTACGTCACCGCCGCAGCCAAGGCCGGGGCCACAGTCGCGCTCGGCGGCAAGCTATTGGACATCCCCGGCCTTACCCAGCAGTTCTACCAGCCGACGATCGTCACCAATGTCACCCCCGACATGGCCATCGCCCGCGAGGAAGTCTTTGGCCCGGTGCTCACCATCCTGACCTTCCGCACGCTGGACGAAGCCCTGGCCCTTGTGAACGACGCCGACTACGGCCTGTCAGCCGGGGTGTGGAGCGAGAACGTCCACACCTGCCTTCAGTTCGCCCGCGCCGCCCAGGCCGGCACGGTCTGGACCAACACCTGGATGGACGGCTTTCCAGAGGTCACCTTTGGCGGCGTCAAGCAATCGGGCCTGGGCCGCGAGATTGGTCGCTACGGCCTCGACGAATTCATGGAAATCAAGTCGCTCGTGATGCGAATCGGCCGCACCCGGGCGCCTTGGGTAAGACCCCGCTAAGGCGGGCAAGTGAAGCGCAAAACGGGAGGAAACCATGCGCCTTTTCGGAAGAACGATGACCGCTGCGGCGGCTCTGGTGATGACCACTTCGATCAGCTTCGCCGAGGACGTCGAAGTCCTGCACTGGTGGACGTCCGGCGGTGAGGCTGCTGCCCTCAACGTCCTGAAAGACAACCTTGCCGGGGCTGGCACCGGCTGGGTCGACATGCCCGTCGCCGGTGGCGGTGGCGAGGCCGCGATGACCGCGCTCCGCGCTCGGGTCACGGCGGGCGATGCGCCGACGGCCGTCCAGATGCTGGGCTTCGACATCCTGGACTGGGCCGGGGAAGGGGCGCTGGCCGACCTGACCGCCACCGCCACTGCGGAAGGCTGGGACAAGGTCGTCCCCGCCGCGCTGCAAGGCTTCTCGACTTCGGACGGCAAGTGGGTTGCGGCCCCGGTCAACGTCCACTCGACCAACTGGGTCTGGATCAACAAGGCCGCGCTGGATGCCACTGGCCTGGCCGCGCCGACCACCTGGGACGAACTGGTGGCCGTCCTCGACAAGATGAAAGAGGCCGGGATCACCCCCCTGGGCCATGGCGGCCAGCCCTGGCAGGAAGCGACCGTCTTCGACGGGGTCGTCCTTGGCATGGGCGGAGACCTCTACAAGAAGGCCTTCATCGACCTCGACCCCGCGGCCCTCGGCGGTCCGGAAATGGCCGAAGCCTTCAACCGCCTGATCAAGCTGCTTACCTACGTCGACGACAACTTCTCGGGCCGCGACTGGAATCTGGCATCCGCCATGGTGATCAACGGCGAGGCCGGGATGCAGATGATGGGCGACTGGGCCAAGGGCGAGTTCCTGAAGGCCGGCAAGGTTCCTGGGACTGACTTCGTCTGCATCCGCTTCCCGGGAACCCAAGGGTCGGTGACCTTCAACTCCGACCAGTTCGCCATGTTCAACCAGGCCGATCCGGCTGCCCAGGAAGCCCAGGTCGCGATGGCCAAGGCGATCATGGACCCGGCCTTCCAATCGGCCTTCAACGTGGTGAAGGGCTCCGTCCCGGCGCGGACGGATGTGCCGAACGACGCCTTCGACGACTGCGGCAAGAAGGGCATGGCGGACCTTGCCGAAGCCTCGACCGCCGGCACGCTCTTTGGTTCGATGGCGCATGGTCACGCAGCCCCGGCGGCGGTGAAGAACGCGACCTATGACGTGATCACCGCGGCCTTCAACGGCGAATACGCCGATGGCGCCGCCGCCGCCGCCGCTCTGGCCGAAGCCGTAGCCGCCGCGCAGTAAGCGTCTTTCGGGGGGCGGCACAGCGCTGCCCCCCGACCCAAATTCCTTGAGAAAGGAATCTGTCAAAATCCTTGCTCAAGGATTTTGGCCAGCAGAACCAACGGGAGGGACAGGATGGCCACCGAGGTCGATTTCCGCACGCGATTGCAGGACTGGCTGCCAAAGCTGGTGCTTGCCCCCTCCTTTGCTGTGACGCTGCTCTTCGTCTATGGATTCATCCTCTTTACTGTCGTCCTCTCGTTCACTGGCTCGAAGATGCTGCCCCGCTACGACTGGGTCGGCTTCGAGAACTACGAGAAACTCTTCGCCCTTCCTGCCTGGACCACCGCGATCACCAACATCGCGATCTTCGCCACGCTTTACATTACCATCTGCACCGCCATCGGCCTGATGCTGGCAATCTTCCTCGACCAGAAGATCCGGGGCGAAGGCGTCCTCAGGCCCATTTACCTCTACCCCATGGCGCTCAGCTTCATCGTCACCGGCACCGCCTGGAAATGGTTCCTAGATCCCGGCATCGGGCTGGAAAAGATCATGCATCTGTGGGGATGGGAATCGTTCTCCTTCACCTGGATCAAGGACGGCGACATGGCGATCTACACTATCGTCATCGCCGCCGTCTGGCAGACAAGCGGGTTCGTGATGGCGATGTTCCTTGCAGGCTTGCGCGGCATCGACAACGAGATCCTGAAGGCCGCCCAGATCGACGGCGCGTCGAACTGGCAGCTTTACCGCCGGATCGTCATCCCTCTCCTCCGCCCCGCCTTCCTGTCGGCCTTCGTCATCCTCAGCCACCTGGCGATCAAGTCCTACGACCTCGTCATCGCGCTGACCGGAGGCGGTCCCGGCCGCGCGACCGAAATGCCCGCAACCTTCATGTACTCCTACACTTTCACTAGGAACCAGATGGGCATCGGCGCCTCCTCCGCCGTGATCATGCTGATGACCATCGCCGCGATCATGGTCCCCTACCTTTACGCCGAGCTGAAGGAGAAGAAGGCATGAGCGCCGTCACCCAGGACACCGCCGTCTCCACCGGGCGCGTCACGCGGGCCTTCATCTACCTGGTCCTGATCCTCTTCGCGCTCTTCTACCTGCTGCCCCTCTACGTCATGGGCGTGAACTCTCTGAAACCGCTGGAAGAGATTACCGGCGGCAACATGATGGCCCTGCCGTCTACCTGGACCCTGGACCCCTGGCGCTCTGCCTGGTCCACCGCCCAGATCGGGGTCGAGCCCACCGGCCTCAAGCCCTATTTCCTGAACTCAATCCTGATGGTGGTCCCCGCCGTCGCCATCTCCACCATCGTCGGTGCGCTGAACGGCTACGTCCTGACCAAATGGCGTTTCCGAGGGGACACCTGGGTCTTCGGGCTGATGCTCTTCTCCTGCTTCATCCCGTTCCAGATCGTCCTGATCCCGATGGCCGTCGTCCTGGGCAAACTCGGCCTTGCGGGTTCTGTCCCCGGCCTGATCCTCGTCCACGTCGTCTACGGGATCGGCTTCACCACGCTCTACTTCCGCAACTACTACGCGGCCTTCCCCACGGAACTTGTCCGCGCCGCGATGATCGACGGGGCAGGGTTCTTCCGCATCTTCTGGCGCATCCTGCTCCCGGTTTCCGGCCCCATCGCCGTCGTCTCGGTCATCTGGCAGTTCACCAACATCTGGAACGACTTCCTGTTCGGAGCCTCGTTCGGTGGCACCTCGCAGCCGATGACCGTGGCGCTCAACAACCTCGTCCAGTCCTCGACCGGCGTGAAGGAATACAACGTCCACTTCGCGGGCGCGATCCTGGCCGCGCTGCCCACCCTGATCGTCTACATCGTCGCCGGGCGCTACTTCGTCCGCGGCCTCATGGCGGGGAGCGTCAAGGGATGACCTGCGCGACCGCAAAAGTTTTCGAAAACTTTTGCCAAGAATTTTCGAAAATTCTTGGTCCCGACCCCGACCGTCCCGCGCATCGGCAAAGGACGTGAAAGGCGACCGCCGGGCGGCGGCAACCACCCGACGGTCATGTTCAACCCAAGCCCGCTTCAGACCGACAAGGGCGAACAGCAGGAAGGAATACCGAATATGAAGGTCTTGTCCATAACCGCACTGTTGCTGGCCACCGCCAGCCCGGCCCTCGCCGAGCCTTCGGTCGAGGTGATGCACTTCTGGACCTCCGGGGGTGAGGCAGCGGCCCTTGGCGCGGTGCGTGACAAGGTGGTGGCCGAAGGCGTCACCTGGACCGACGCGCCCGTCGCGGGGGGCGGCGGCGACCAGGCCAAGACCGCGCTGCAGGCCCGCATCGCCTCAGGCAACCCGCCCGCCGCCGTACTGATCCTTGGCCAGAACATCCTCGACTGGGCCGCCGAAGGGATGCTTGGCAACGTCGATGTGCTGGCTGAAGCTCAGGGCTGGGACGCGGCCCTGCCGCAGGCGGTGAAGGACTTCACCAAGGTCGACGGCCACTACGTCAGCGTGCCCACCAATGTCCACCGGACCGACATGATCTGGGCCTCCAAGGCCGCCTTCGACAAGATCGGCGCGGCCTATCCCACGACCTGGGAGGAGCTGAACGCCCTCGCCCCCAAATTCCTTGAGGCCGGGATCATCCCGCTCGCCCATGGCGGCCAGGCCTGGCAGGAAGCCTACATGTTCGAGGCTGTCGCCCTGGGCGTCGGCGGCGCTGACTTCTACCGCAAGGCCCTGATCGAGCTTGACGACGCCACCCTACGCGGGCCCGAGATGGTCGCGGTCTTCGCCCAGATGGCGCAGCTGCGCGGCATGGTGGACGCGAACTTCCCCGGCCGCGACTGGAACCTTGCCTCGGCGATGGTCATCAACGGCGAGGCCGCGATGCAGATCATGGGCGACTGGGCCAAGGGCGAATTCACCAACGCTGCCAAGAAACCCGGTGACGATTATGCTTGCATCCCGGTGCCGAAGGCCAAGGGCGACGGGTTCGTCTACCTGGTGAACTCGCTGTCGCTCTTCACCCAGACCGACCCGGACCTTGTGAAGGGACAGGAGGTGCTGGCCAGCGCGATCATGGACCCCGCCGTGCAGGTCGCCTTCAACCAGGCCAAGGGTGCGATCCCGGCCCGGACCGACATCGACCTGTCGGCGATGGATGCCTGCGCGCAAGCGACCAGCGCCAGCCTTGCTTCGAATGACGCAGGCGGCACCGCTGTCCCGACCTTCGCCGGAACCCATGCGGCCAACGCTTCGGTCGTGGGCGCCGCCACCGACGCCATCACCGCTTTCTTCAACTCTGACCAGACCCCGGAAGAGGCCGCAACCGCCCTTGCCGACGCCATCGCGGCGGCCCGGTAAGGCAACCGGCCCTGTCCCGTACTCCCCGGGACGGGGCCAACCAACGACATGAGGACCAAAATGGGCTTTCTCGACATCCGCAACGTCACCAAATCCTACGGGCAGGTCGAAGTCCTGCACCGCGTCGACATCGCGGTCGAGGAAGGCGAGTTCCTGGTCCTCGTCGGCCCCTCGGGCTGTGGCAAGTCCACGCTTCTGAACATGATCGCGGGGCTGGAAGGCATCTCGGCCGGCGAGATCGCGATCAAGGGCCGCGTGGTGAACGGGGTCCACCCCTCCAAGCGCAACATCGCGATGGTGTTCCAATCCTACGCGCTTTACCCCAACATGACCGTCGGCCAGAACATGACCTTCGGCCTTGAAATGCACGGCGTCCCCAAGCCCGAGCGTGACCGCGCCCTCGCCGATGTCGCGAAACTCCTGCAAATCGAGACGCTCCTCGACCGCAAACCCGGCCAGCTCTCCGGAGGCCAGCGCCAGCGCGTCGCGATGGGGCGCGCCCTGGTCCGCAACCCCGATGTCTTCCTCTTCGACGAACCCCTCTCCAACCTCGACGCAAAACTCCGCGTCGATATGCGGACCGAGATCAAGAAGCTCCACCAGAAGCTCAAGACCACCATCGTCTACGTCACCCACGACCAGATCGAAGCGCTGACCCTTTCGACCCGCATCGCCGTGATGAACAAGGGCCATGTCCAGCAACTGGGCACGCCCAAGGAAATCTACGACACCCCGGCGAACGTCTTCGTCGCGACGTTCATGGGCTCGCCTGCCATGAACATCGTCCCCGCCAAGATCGTCCTTCGCGACGGCCACCCTCACGCCGCCCTCACCGACGCCGACGGCACCCTCCAGCACCTCCGCTTCTCGCAAGGTAACCTCGGCGCATGGGAGGGCAGGGACATCCTCCTCGGCATCCGGCCCGAGGCGATCACCGATCCCGAAGGCGCCGACCGCAAGTCTCACAACATCGTCGCCCTGAGGAACCGCGTGACCGTCACCGAACCCGCCGGGGCCGACACCTTCGTCACCATGACACTGTCGGGCAAGGACGCCATTGCCCGCATGCGCGCCGACGCGAATGTCGCCCCCGGGCAAGTCTTCGACTTTGCCGTCAACATGGAAAAGGCCGTAGCCTTCGATCCGGAAACCGAACAACGGATCGCCTGAATGCAGCCTGACGTCATCATCATCGGCTCCGGCATGGGAGGTGCGACCCTCGCCGCCGCCCTGGCCCCAACTGGCCGGAAGGTGCTAATCCTCGAACGCGGCGACCGCCTGCCCGACAGCCCCGAGGCTCGCGACCCCGCCGCCATCTTCCAGCGCGGCCATTTCAAGCCGAACGAAACCTGGCGCGACATCTCTGGTGCCCCCCTCCACCCTGGCAACTACGCCTATGTCGGCGGCAACACCAAGTTCTACGGCGCCGTGCTCCTCCGCTACCGGGCCGAGGATTTCGCGCCCCTCCGCCACCTCGAAGGCACCACCCCCGGTTGGCCCATCGCCTACGCCGACCTCGAACCCTGGTACTCAAAGGCCGAAACCCTCTACCGCGTCCGGGGCGACGTAGCGGGCGATCCCACCGAGCCGCCCCATTCCGCCCCCTATCCCTTCCCGCCCGTCCCCGACGAGCCCGACATCCAACGCCTCCGCCAGGCCTTCGCGTCGCAAGGCCTCCACGTCTCCGCCCTGCCTTTGGGCGTGGACATCGAAGCCTGGCTCAAACGCGCCCGCACCGGTTGGGACGCCTTCCCCTGCACCACCGGCGCCAAATCCGACGCCGAATCCTGCGCTCTGGCCGAGGCGCTGAATCATCCCAACGTCACCCTCCAGACCAACACCAAGGTCACCCGCCTTCTTTCCCAAGGCAGCAAGATCACTGGCGTTGAAGTCGAAAGGGCAGGGCGCAAGGAAACCCTGACCGCCCCTCTCGTTGTCCTCGCCGCAGGAGCCATCCTCTCCTCCGCCCTCCTCCTCGCCAGCGCGAACGACGACCACCCCACGGGCCTTGCGAACCGTTCCGACCAAGTCGGACGCAACTTCATGAACCACAACCTGACCGGCATGGTCGCCTACAACCCTTTCCGCCGGAACCGCACGACCTACGAGAAAACCATCCAGGTCAACGACTTCTACCTCACCGGCGGCCCGAACGGCGAACCCTTGGGCAACATCCAGATGCTTGGCCGCATCACCGGACCGATACTGGCAGGGGAATCCGGCCTCCCCCTCTGGCTCTCCCACCACATCGCCGAGCATTCGATCCACATCATGGCCATGTCCGAGGACCTGCCCGACCCCAACTCCCGCGTGCTTTGGCGCAACGGAGAGGTCGTCCTCGACTGGAAGAAGACCAACACCAAGGCGCACGACCTCCTCGTCAAACGCCTGAAACAAGCGATGAAGAAGGCAGGCTGGCCCATCACCCTGGCGCGAGGCTTCCCCAAGTCCAAACCCTCCCACCAATGCGGCACCAACCGCATGGGCGCGGACCCCGCGACCTCGGTTGTTGACGTGAACCTCAAGGCCCACGACCTCGACAACCTCTACATCTGCGACGCCTCGGTCCTGCCGACCTCCGCCGCCGTGAACCCCTCGCTCACCATCGCAGCCCTCGCCCTGCGCGCGGGCGACCACATCGCGAAAGCCCTGCCATGAAACCCCTCGCCCTCATCACCGGAGGCCAGCAAGGCATCGGCCTCGGCATCGCGGAAGCCCTTGCAAACCAAGGCTTCCGCCTCGCCATCGCCTCCCGCTCCGCGCCCACCGACGCCAGCGTCACGCAGGCCCTGCAAACCCTCGGCCCCGACGCCCGCTACTACCGGCACGACCTTGCCAACATCGCTGCCATCCCCACTCTCCTCGACTCCATCGAGGCGAACCAAGGCCCCCTCGACGCCCTGATCCAGAACGCCGGGGTCGCCGCGAAAGTCCGCGGTGACATGCTCGACATCACGCCCGAGAATTTCGACTGGATCATGGGCATCAACCTGCGCGGAGCCTTCTTCCTGGCCCAAGAGGTCGCCCAGCGGATGGTCGCAACGCAAAGCCACTACTACCGGTCCATCACCTTCGTGACCTCCGTCTCGGCCCAGATGGCCAGTCCGGAGAGGGCCGACTATTGCATTTCCAAGGCCGCCGCCGCAATGGCCGCCCAGACCCTCGCCCTGCGCCTTGCGCCCCACAACATCGGCGTCTACGAGCTGCGCCCCGGCATTATCGAGACCGGCATGACCGCCGGCGTGAAGGACAAATACGACGCCCGCATCGCCGGAGGCCTCGTCCCCGCCGGCCGCTGGGGCCAGCCCGCCGACATCGGCCAGGCCGTCATCCCCCTCGTCACCGGCCAACTCGCCTTCGCCACCGGGGCCGTCCTCCCCGTCGACGGCGGGCTTTCCATCGAAAGGCTCTGAGACATGGCCGAAGGCTACGACTACATTATCATCGGCGGCGGCTCTGCAGGCTGCGTCCTCGCCGCCCGTCTGAGCGAGAACCCTGCTGCCAAGGTCCTCCTCCTTGAAGCCGGGGGCCGCGACCGCCACCCGTTCTACCACCTCCCCGCGGGCTTTGCGAAGATGACCAAGGGCATTGGCTCCTGGGGCTGGCAGACCGTTCCGCAGCGGCACATGAAGGGCATGCAGATCCGCTACACCCAGGCCAAGGTGATCGGCGGCGGCTCCTCGATCAACGCGCAGCTCTACACCCGAGGCAACGCGCAAGACTACGACGACTGGCGGCAGATGGGCTGCCCCGGCTGGGGGTATGAGGATGTGCTCCCCTACTTCCGCAAATCCGAACACAACGACAGCCACGACAACCGCTACCACGGGAAAGACGGCCCCCTGGGCGTCAGCCAGCCCCGCGCCCCCCTGCCGATCTGCGAGGCCTTCTTCGCCGCCGGGGCCGAAATCGGCATCCCGCGCAACCGCGACTTCACGGGCGAGACGCAGGACGGCCTCGGCTACTACCAGCTGACCCAGCGCTGGTACCGCCGCTCCTCCACGTCGACCGCCTTCCTGAAACCCGCCCTCGGCCGCCCGAACTTGACGGTGAAAACAGGCCAGCAGGTCCTGCGCATCGTCGTCGAAAAGGGCAGGGCGGTCGGGGTCCAGACATCGGAAACCACCTACCGCGCCAGCACCGAAGTCATCCTTTCATCGGGAGCCATCGGTTCCCCCCGCCTCCTGCAACTGTCCGGCATCGGCCCCGCCGACGACCTCACCCGCCTCGGCATCCCAGTCGTCCTCGACCGCCCGCAAGTGGGCGCGAACCTGCAAGACCACCTCGACCTCTTTGTCATCGCCGAATGCACTGGCCCCCACACCTACGACCGCTACGCCAAGCCGCACTGGTCCGCCCTCGCGGGCCTGCAATACCTCCTGACAAGGAAAGGCCCCGTCGCCTCCTCGCTCTTTGAGACGGGCGGTTTCTGGTACGCCGACCCCTCCGCCCGCAGCCCCGACATCCAGTTCCACCTTGGCCTCGGCTCGGGGATCGAGGCCGGCGTCGCCGCCATGCCGCAGGGTGGTGTCACCCTCAACTCAGCCTTCCTGCGGCCGCGCAGCCGGGGCACCGTCCGCCTCGCTAGCGCGGACCCGAAAGCCGCGCCCCAGATTGACCCCAACTACTGGGAAGACCCTTACGACCGCGAGATGTCGATCAAAGGCCTCAAACTCGCACAAGAGATCATGCGCCAGCCTGCTCTGAAGCCCTTCGTCCTCGCCGAGCGCCTCCCCGGCCCCGAAGTGCGCACGGACGAGGATTACATCAACTACGCCATCAAGAACGCCAAGACCGACCACCACCCCGCCGGCACCTGCCGCATGGGCGCGGACATGGAGGCCGTCGTGGATCCGCACCTCCGCTTCAACGGCATCGAAAACCTCCGCGTGGTCGACGCTTCGGTCATGCCCACCGTTGTCTCCTCCAACACCAACGCCGCGACCATAATGATCGCCGAAAAAGCCGCCGACCTTATCAAGGAAGCCGCGAAATGATCCGCCACATCGTCCTTCTCAAAGCCCGCCCCGAGGTCAGGGAAGCCCACATCGCGGCCATCTTTGCCGACCTCCACGCCCTGAACCTACCCGGCATCCTCGCCATCCACTCCGGCCGTTCCGAAAGCCCCGAACAGATCGAACGCGGCTACCTCCACGGCTTCACCGTCGACTTCACGGACTGGGACGCGCTCGCCGCCTACCAGGCCCACCCAGATCACAAGCGCGTCGGCGCCGCCCTCGTCGCCGCCGCCCAAGGTGGCCTCGACGGCATCCTCGTCTTCGACCTTCCCTGCTGAGGCCACCCCATGCTGAACCTCCCCACCCAAGACGCCCGCCTCGAACCGTACCGCCTCACCGGCACTCCTCTCATCCCCCGGGCCCCTCGCACGCCGCTTACACGCACGGCCTTCGCCGCCGCCCACGTCGTCTCCGACCCATTGCGCGAACGCTCCCCCTGGGACACCCGCCCCGCCGTCGACTGGGACACTACCCTGAACTTCCGGACCCAACTCTGGGATCAGGGCCTCCACCTCGCCGAAGCGATGGACACCGCCCAACGCGGCATGGGCGTCGACTGGCCCACGGCCCTCGACCTCATCCAGCGCACCATGCGCGCTGCCAAGTCCCATTCGATGAACCCGCGCGTCGCTTGCGGGGCCGGGACAGACCACAAAAACCTCGCCGACCTCACCACCCCCGACGCTATCCTGTCGGCCTACACCGACCAGGCCGAAGCCATCGAGGCCGCCGGAGGCCAGCTCATCCTCATGGCCTCCCGCGCCTTTCCGGCGATCAAGGCCGCCGAAGACACTTACCGCAACGTCTACCGCCGCCTTATCGACGGAGCGAAAGACCCAGTCATCCTCCACTGGCTGGGCGACATGTTCGACCCCGCCCTCACCGGCTACTGGGGCAGCCCGGATGTCGCCAAAGCCTCCGACTTCGTCCTTTCCCTGATCGAAGAAAACCCCGCCAAGGTCGACGGCATCAAGATCTCGCTCCTCGACCAATCTCACGAGGAAGCCTTTCGCGCCCGGCTCCCCGCAGGGGTCCGCCTCTACACTGGCGACGACTTCAACTACGCGCCCCTGATCGAAGGCGACGACACCCGCTTTTCCCACGCGCTTCTCGGCATCTTCGCCGCCATCGCCCCCGCCGCCGCACAGGCCCTCGAAGCCCTCGCGCTGAATGACACCAGGACCTACCACAGCCTCCTCGCCCCCACAGTCCCCCTCAGCCGGGAAATCTTCCGCGCCCCCACGCGCTTCTACAAGGCGGGCATCGCGTTTCTGTCGTGGCTCAACGGCCACCAGAAACACTTCATCATGCCCGCAGGTTTCCAGTCCTCCCGCGACATCACCCACTACGCCCAGGTTGTCCGCCTTGCCGACCAGGCAGGCTTGCTTTCCAACCCCGATCTGGCACAAGCGCGGATGAAGACCCTCCTCACACTCCACGGGATCGACCAGGACTGATGGACAAACGGCCGACGATCATCGACGTGGCGACGCTTGCGGGCGTCTCCAAATCGACCGTCAGCCTGGTCCTGCAGCAAAGCCCCCTCGTCAAACAGGAAACACGCGAGGACGTCCGCCGCGCCATGGCGCAGCTTGGCTACGTCTACAATCGTGCCGCCGCCAACCTGCGGTCGTCAAACGCAGGCCTCATCGGCCTTGTCATCAACGACCTGCGGAACCCGTTCTTCACCGAATTCGCCACCTCGCTCCAGATGGCGCTGTCCGCACGAGGCTATGCCACGGTCATCGCCAACACCGATGAAGACCCCGCGCTCCAAGCCCAGGTCGTCGGTGCGATGCTCGAACACTCGGTCTCCGCGCTCATCGTCTCCCCCGCCTATGGGGCAGAGGCCGCTACCTTCGACGCCATCGCCCGCGCCAACGTGCCAGCCCTGCAAGTCCTGCGCCGCGTGGTCGAAGATACCACCCGTTTCCCCTTCGCCGCCCCCGACTACCCAACCGGGTCACGCCTTGCGACCGAGCATCTGCTGGCCCAAGGCGCCCACAAGATCGCCTTCGTCGGTGGTCTGGACGGACGGTCGGTCACGCAGGCGCGGATGTCCGGATACCAGGCCGCCCTCGCTGCCAAAAGATTGAAACCCTTGCATCTTCCGGGCCGCCCGGGCCGTGCTTTCGGGCGAGAGGCCGCCAATCAGCTGGCCCGCGACTACCCCGATGTCGATGGCGTCCTCTGCTTCAACGACCTCACCGCGCTCGGCCTTCTGACCGGCTGCACCGAACTTGGCCGCGCCGTCGGCACCACGCTGAAGGTCGTGGGCTTCGACGACATCGAGGATTGCGCCCAAGCCTTTCCGGCCCTGTCCTCGGTCCGCTGCGACATCGCGGGGTTCGGGCGGCAGATGGCCGAAACCGTGCTTGCCTGGCTTGAAGACAATCAACGCCCGGCCCCGGAAGTCGTGACCCCCGTCACCCTCGTCCCCCGCGCGTCGAGCCTTGGAGCATGATGACCGACCCAGCCACCTTCCTGCGCCAGCTTTTCGACCGCGCGGTCGAGGTCGCCGATCCCATGCGGTCGCTGGCTGGGTTCCTGCCCGAAAAACCAAAGGGTCGCATTCTGGTGATTGGTGCCGGAAAGGCCTCTGCCCGAATGGCCGAAGCAGTCGAAGCCGTCTGGGGGCCCTGTCAGGGTCTGGTCATCACCCGCTACGGTTATGCCCGCCCCTGCAAGGGGATTGAGATCGTCGAAGCCGCCCACCCGGTCCCCGACAAGGCCGGGGTCGATGCGACCAAGCGGATGCTCAAACTCCTGGATGGTCTCACCGAAGACGACACCGTGCTTGCCCTGATCTCGGGCGGGGCCTCGGCCCTGCTCTGCGCCCCGGCGGATGGCATGAGCCTTGCCGAAAAGCAGCAGGTCAATGCAGCACTTCTGGCCTCCGGAGCGCCCATCGTGGCGATGAACACGGTCCGCAAGCACCTGTCCCGCGTGAAGGGCGGCCAGCTTGCGGCGGCCACCTACCCGGCTCGACTGCTTGCCCTGATGATCTCCGACGTGCCCGGAGATGACCCGGCCTTCATCGGCTCGGGTCCCACGGTCGGAGACGCGACCAGCCCCAAGGACGCCCGGGCGATCCTCGACCGTTGGTCCATCCCCGTGCCGCCCTCCGCCCTTGCAGCGCTAAGCCGTTCTAAAGTTGTCCCGCCTGGCGACCCGCGCCTGTCGCGCACCGAAAACGTGATCTACGCCGCCCCGGCCCAGTCCCTCGCCGCCGCCGCCGAACTTGCCGCACAACTGGCCGAAATCCGCACCCTCGGCGACCGGATCGAGGGTGAAGCGCGCGCAGTCGCCCGCGATCAGGCTGCAGTCGCCAAGGACATAGCCGCCAGCCTGAAACCCGGCGACAAACCCGTCCTCCTGCTCTCCGGAGGCGAGTTGACCGTCACCCGCACCGGCGAAGGGGTAGGGGGTCCGAACGCCGAGTTTTGCCTCGCCCTCGCGCTGGCGCTTGGTGGCCACCCGCAAATTCACGCCATTGCCTGCGACACCGATGGCGTCGATGGGGCGGCCGAGGTTGCGGGCGCGCTGATCGGCCCGGACGCCCTGAAGACTCCCGGTGCGGCAGAGGCCTTGGACCGCAACGATGCGCACAGCTGGTTCGCAAAGGCGGGAAGTCAGGTGGTGACCGGCCCCACGCTGACCAACGTGAACGACTTCCGCGCGGTGCTTATCCTGCCGCCGAAGTGAGCGAATCCG
The DNA here is from genome assembly GCF_005222785.1 of Rhodobacter sp. SY28-1. GTDB lineage: Bacteria > Pseudomonadota > Alphaproteobacteria > Rhodobacterales > Rhodobacteraceae > Tabrizicola. Next base: position 118,478 of record NZ_STGH01000004.1, read on the forward strand.
GCCGTGGGCAAGGTGTTAAGAATCCCCTAATGCCTGCTACCAAGTAATTGATTTCATAAGAGGATCAGATTTTGTCCACCGTGGACATCTCCAACGACCCTAGCCCTTTTTGGATCCGCGCACCGGGGGCAAGGGCAGGGTGATCCGCACCGCCAGCCCCCCCAGCGCCGCACTGTCCTCCAGCGCCAGCGTCGCCCCATAGGCCTGCAGCAGATCGTTCGCGATGGCCAGCCCCAGCCCCGTCCCGGGCTTCGACGTGTCCAGCCGCGCGCCCGACCGCAGCGCCTCGGCCCGGTCCCCTGCGGGAATACCGGGTCCGTCATCCTCGACCACGACCTCGATCCCACCCTTCCGCTTGCGGGCCGTCAAGGACAGCCGAGACTTCCCCCACTTCAGCCCGTTGTCCAACAGGTTGCCCAGCACCTCCTCGATGTCCTGCGCATCCATCCGCACCATCAGACCCGGATCGCGGGCGACGGTGAAGGCCTTGCCCTCGCGCCCCGCCATCATCCCGAAGAGCCGCGCAAAGCGGTCGACCGAATGGGTCAGGTCGGTCCGCGCCTGCAGGCTGTCACCCGTGTTCGCCGTCCGCAGCCGCGCCAGCGACCGCGCCAGCTGCGCATCCACCCGGTCCAGCGCGTCCAGCGCCTTGCCCATGTCCTGCCCACCCTCGGCCAGCGTGACCAGCTCGTTCCGCAGGATCGCACTCGGGGTCTTCAAGGCATGCGCCAGGTCCGCCGCCTGCCGCCGCGACCGGCCCACGATGTCGCGGTTCCGCGCCAGGAGCGTGTTGATGTCCCCCACCAGAGGCGCGACCTCCTCGGGGTAATCCGCCTCGACCAGCGCCTCGTCAACGTCCCAGCGGTGCGCCACGTCCCGCCGCAGCCGGTCCAGCGGGCGCAGGATCGCCGCGGTCTGGACCAGCACGCTGGCCAACCCGATCACCGACACCAGCGCAAACGCCGCAATCAGGCTTTGCCGCAAATCACGCCGGTCGGCCTTAAGCTGCGCCAGGCTTTCCGCCACCGCCACCACCCAGACCGAGCCGTCCTCCAGCGTGATCTGCTGTTCCGCGACCCGCACCTCTTCCACATCCGGATTGATCCCATCCCGCAGCGCCAGCGTCGTCGCGGCTTCCTCGGCCCCCGGCAGGCTTGAACCCAGCAGCGACCCCGAGGCATAGGTCGCGCCCCCCGGTCCGCTGATCTGCCAGTAGCGCCCCGAGAACGGCGCCTGATAGGTCGGATCGAACAAGAGCTCGTCCAGCCGCCCCGGGTCATCCGCGGCATAGCTCAGCGCGACCACAACCTGCGTGTGACGTTCCGCCAGCGTCCGGTCGAACCGGTCCAAAGCCCGCTGGTTCAGGTAGGAATACAGAAGCAGGATCCCCACGCCCAGTGATACCAGTGCCGATAGCCCGCCACTGATCCAGGCCCTCTGCCGCAGGGACAGCATCAGGCGTGATCGATCATGTATCCGCGGCCGCGCATCGTCTGGATCAGATCCGCCCCAAGTTTCTTGCGCAGGCGATTGATGAAGACCGCAATCGTGTTCGAATCGCGGTCGCCGTCATATTCGTAGATGTGCTCCGACAGTTCCGTCCGCGAAATCAGCCGACCTGCGTTGTGGATCAGGTAGGACAGGACCGCCACCTCCTGCGAGGTCAGGTCAACTGGCACCCCATGAACCGTGGCCCGGCCAAGCCGCGTATCGAACAGCACGCCATCGCGCTGGAACAGCGGGTTTGCCAGACCCGAGCTGCGGCGCAGGCTGGCGCGCACCCGGGCGGCAAGTTCCGGCAGATGGAAGGGCTTGGTCAGGTAGTCGTCGGCACCGGCGTCCAGCCCCTCGACCCGGTCGGACCATCCATCCCGCGCCGTCAGGATCAGGACCGGGGTCGCAATCCCCTGGCTGCGCCATTCGCGCAGGACCGAAATTCCGTCGCGCTGCGGCAGGCCCAGGTCGAGGATGATCATGTCATAGGGTTCGGTCGCGCCCATGAAGCAGGCCTCCTGGCCGTCGTTGGCGACGTCCACGATCCGGCCCTCGGCCATCAGCACTTTCTTGATCTGGTCGCACAGGACCAGCTCGTCTTCAGCAAGGAGTATGCGCATGTCGACGAAGACTATACACCAAATTGGCAACAATTAAGGCGGCGTCAGTTCTTTCCGTTGCCACCGCCGTTCCCACCGCCATTTCCGCCACCACCGCCGTTGCCGCCCCCGCCGCCGCCACCGTTGCCGCCACCGTTGCCATTCCCGTTCCCGTTCCCATTCCCGTTGCCATTGCCGGCAACCTTGTCCTTCGCGGCAGCCTTGCCGCCCTTGGACTTGGATTTTTCCTTGGCGATCGCGGTCAGTTCCTTGCCGATGGCAGAACCTTTGGCCACCTGCTCGCCGGTCCTGGCGTCGATAATCACGCTGACAAGGCTGCCGTCCGGCATCTTCAGCACGATCCGGTAGAACACGCTGTCGGCCAGGAATGCACGCGCCTCGACCGGCTCTCCTCCGACCTGGCTGGTCACGATCTGAAGCACCTGCTTCAAGCTCAGCATGTCCTGTTCGCGGACGACACGACGCAAATCTGCCCCATCCAGCTCACGCAGGGTCGAGGCCTGACCCGCGCCGGACATGGCAAGGAGGGCAACACAAAAGAGAATACGTCTCAGATTCATGGGACCAGTCTATCCAATTCAAGGTGAACTCAAAATGAACATTCGGTTCGCGCCTCGTTAAACGCGGATGGTGTCTAGTTCTCTCGGAGGTTGCGCATCCGCCACCAGAATCGGTCGGAGCGTTGCGAACCGTCTGACTGCAACTGTCGCGGCCCGGACTCATCCGGCCGCCCCTATCAGGAAGGTTTCACCAATGACCAAACCAGCCATCCAGGTCCTACGGGCCTGCACACTGACCATCGCACTGCTTGGCTCGGTCGCCATTGTCTCTTCCGTCGCCATGCCGGACATGGCCTTTGCGAAATCGGGCAACGACAACGGGAATGGCGGAGGGAACGGTAACGGCGGCGGCAACGGGAACGGGAACGGGAACGGAAAAGCCAACGGTGGCGGGAACGGCAATGGCGGCGGAAAGTCCGTCGAGAAGTCGTCCACCAAGGCCAACACTGACTTCGCCAAGACTAAGAAGACCAAGGCCAAGAAGAAGGACATCCTGGACGAACTTGGCCTCAAGGCGTCTGATCTCGGTGCCCTCAACGCGGCCCGAGCCAACCCGAATGCCCTAAAGAATGCGGCTCCGAATTCGCGTGTCGGACGCATTGCGGCCTACCGTGATGCGGTGCTTGCAGGTCTCGAACTGGAAGCCGAGCTTGAGGAGAAGAGCGCTCTGCTCGAAGGGATGACGCCGCCTGATCGCCCGATTGCCGACATCGAGACCGAACTTGATGGCGTCCGGGACGATGTCGCGCTGAAGGCCGACGACGTTGCCCGGCTTGAAGCCGAACTGGCTGCGGCCGGTGGGGCGGACCCGGCGATCGAGGCTGATCTTGAAGCTGCGCGCATCGCGCTGGGGGAAGCGCAAGCAATGGAGGCCGAGCTCGCGGAAGAGCTTGCTGACGCGCAGGCCTATGCCGACCTGGAAGCAGAAGTTGCCGAACTGGAGACCAGGCTTGAAGAACAACCGGAGGCGGAGCGCTCGCTGCTGGAAGCGGCCGCCAACAAGCCGGTGACCGATGCCGTCGAGGCCGCAGTCAAGAAACTGCTCGGGCTGGAATAGTCCGGCCTTCGGGGCCGCGACCGGGACCTGTCGTCCGGTCGCGGCCTTTTTCGTTTCGCAAAGCTGGAGTCGACAGTCTTCGCGGCCTGGCAGATCGGGAAGCGCCGTGTCTGTAGACGACATCAGAAATCGAAAAGGCCGCCCCTGTTACCGGGCGGCCTTTTCTTGCCGAGTGTCGCGGAATCAGGCGACGAACGCCCGCTTTGCGATACGGTCCAGCACGGCGACAACATCCTCGACCGGCGGAAACCGCCGAACCTCGGATGCGAAAATCGGCGTTGGCATCTTGGGCGTGGACTTCAAGGAAATCCCGTCCACCGCACGAAGTTCGGCGGTCAGATACAACCGATTCTGGTCTGTCGTCGTGCTCAGCATGATCAACCCCCATTGATCGTGGCTGTCGACCGCTCTTCCCGGCGGATTGCGACTCGGCTTCGACTCACCTTGCACGAGAGTTGTTTAACCTGCCGCGAACCCGGCGTTCATTTTCGGTTCATTTTCGGGCGGATCCCATCGCTCAGTCTGCCCCGCTCCCGAAACCTGTCCGGATCTACGCGGACAAACATTCCGGTCAGGACCATTACCAGTCCGTTAACGCCATCGGCCAAGCCCTTGATTTCACGCCGAACGGACCGCTGTCCACGCTGGCCGCCGCCCCTGCTGGAGTTTTCCTCCCACCTGTGCGATACCCCCCGCCCATGCTCAACCCAGACGCCCACCGCCTCTCCGTCGCCCCGATGATGGATTGGACCGACCGGCACTGCCGCGTCTTTCACCGCCAGATGACCCGGCGGGCGATGCTCTACACCGAAATGGTGACCGCCCCCGCCATCGTCCACGGCCCGAAACCGCGGCTGCTGGACTACTCGGACGCAGAGCATCCCGTCGCGCTGCAGCTTGGCGGTTCCGACCCGCGCGAGCTGGCCGAGGCCGTCCGAATTGCCCGGCCCTGGGGCTACGACGAGATCAACCTGAACTGCGGCTGTCCCTCGGACCGTGTCCAGTCGGGCTGCTTCGGCGCGGTCCTGATGGAGCGTCCGTCCCTGGTCGCCGACTGCGTCCGCGCCATGCGGGGCGAAACTGATGTCCCCGTCACCGTCAAATGCCGGATCGGCGTTGATGAGCAGGACCCGGAAACCGTCCTGCCGCAGTTCATCGAGATGTTAGCCGGGGCAGGGGTCCGGCACATCATCATCCATGCCCGCAAGGCCTGGCTACAGGGTCTCTCCCCCAAGGAGAACCGCGAGATTCCGCCGCTGGACCATGACCTCGTCGTCCGGATGAAGCAGCGCTTCCCTGACCTGACGATCTGCATCAATGGTGGGATCACGAACCTTGCCCAGGTCCGCGACCTGCTGGACCAGGGTCTGGACGGGGTGATGATCGGCCGCGCCGCCTATCATGATCCGGCCTCGGTCCTGATCGGCGCCGATGCGCTCTGGGGCGACAGCTTCGCCCCCGACCCTTTCGAGGTCGCGGATGCCATGCGTCCCTACATCACCGCGCATCTGGCCGATGGTGGTCGCCTGCACCAGATCACCCGGCACATGCTGGGCCTGTTCACCGGACGTCCGGGGGCACGGGGCTGGCGGCGGGTCCTGTCGGAACGCGCCAGCCGGGACGGGGCCGGGCTCGACGTGCTGGACGCGGCCCTCGCCGAGGTTCAGGCCAGGGCCGCCTGACGCGGGATCATCCGCGACAGGACCAGCGCGATCAGCCCGCAAGCCGCAATCGCCCCCAGCATCGGCGTGACTGTTCCGTCCAGGAACGGCCCCGCCGCCGCGACCAGCGCGCCCGCTGCCACCATCTGCATCGTGCCCCCCAGCGACGAGGCAAGGCCCGCGATGTCGCCGTGCTCCTCCAACGCCTGCACCTGCGCCGTTGGCAGGATCACGCCCAGGAAGATGTTGCCCACGAACAGTGTGCTCATCGTCACCGGAAGGCTGGCCAGACCCGCCAGTGCCATCGCGAAGCCCGCGAAGGTCGCCAGCGCAAAGCCAACCGTCGCCCCGGCGATCATCCGCATCGTCCCCAGTCGCTGCGACAGGGTCGAGGCGAATTGCGACGCAGCAAAGAAGCCGATCGCGTTGACCGCGAAGGCGAAGGAGAACTGGGTCGGCGACAGGCCGAACTCCTGACGGTAGACGAAGGAAGCGCTGGCGATGAAGACGAAGAAGCTGGCGAAGGCAAAGCCTGCCAGGAAAGTCATCACCATGAAACCGCGGTCGGCCAGAAGCACCCTGGTACCGGCCAGCGTGCTGGCCAGATCGAACCGCTGCCGGTTGCCGTCAGTCAATGTCTCCGGCAGGGCGAAGTGGATCAGGAAGAAACTCAGGATCGCCGCGACGAGCAGCGCCCAGAAGATCAGCCGCCAATCGCCGAACGCCAGCAGACCGGCCCCCGACAAGGGCGCAAGCAGGGGCGAGACCGCGATCACGATCATGATCGTCGACATCATCCGCGTCGCCTGCGGCCCGGTGGCAAGGTCGCGGATCACCGCCCGCAACACCACCATGTTCGCCGCCCCGCCCAGACCCTGCACCATCCGCCCGGCGATCAGCCATTCGATCGAGGGTGCCACCGCGCAGATCACGGTCCCGGCGATGAACAGTGCCAGCCCGGCGTAAAGCGGCGGTTTCCGCCCGGCCTGGTCGGCCCAGGGCCCATAGGCCAGCTGCGCAAGGCCGAAAGTGATGAAATACCCCACGATGGTCCACTGCACTGCCTGCTGGTCCGTACCGAGGTCGCGTCCGATCTCGGGCATCGCGGGCAGATACATGTCGATGGCAAAGGGCCCGACCGCAGCCACAAGTCCCAGAATCACGGACATGAGGGTCAGGGAAAGGGTGCGTTGCATGACGGCTCTCCTGAAACAGACCGGCTGCATACCACTTGGTATCTATAGGCGCCAGCCCCCGATCATGGCCTTGCTCAGGACGGGTCTGGCTGCCGTGTTGGAGGTCAGCGGGCGCGCAAGTAGACCTGGCACATCGAGCACAGTTCTCCTTTCAGATGCGCCACTTCGGCAGGCGACAGCCCGCGTTCGAAGGCATTGCGCACCGTGCCGAAGATCACGGTGACCAGGGTCAAGGCCAGAGGTGTGGCTTCTCGCCCGGCAAGGTCGGGCGCACTCGCCAGCATCGCCTGCGTCGCGGTGTCCACGCGTTCGGCAAAGGCTTCGATCAGAGACGAGTTGTCCAATTCGGCGACGGACCGATAGAGCGCGCGCGTCACATCTGCCCGTTCGGTCTTTGCCTGCCAGTAGCAGTCGATCAGGGCCGCGACCATCGCCTCGGCGCGGCTCCCTGCCATGTTCCGGCAAACCGTTTCTATCCGCTCGGCCAGGGCATCCAGGTAGCGCGCATTGAGGGCAAAGATCAGCGCCTCCTTGTTGGGGAAGTACTGGTACATCGTCCCGACCGAGACCCCGGCCCGATGGGCAACCCGCGTCGTCGTCAGGCGGCGCGGCCCGTCGGTCAGCAAAAGCTGAAGGGTCGCCTCGAAAATCGCATCGACCGTCACCTTTGCGCGGGCCTGACGCGGTTCTTTTCTTGGTTTTGGCGGGGCCTTTTCCGTCGGTGCCAAATGCGAATCCTCAAACTGAAGCTTCCTTCATATCTGTAACGGGCACTTGGAACCAACGAAAGGATCACTCCATGAGCCAGGAACGCATCGCGCTTGTCACCGGCGCGAACAAGGGGATCGGGTTCGAGATCGCCCGCCAGCTTGCCGAGGCGGGTGTTCGCATCTTCCTCGGGTCCCGCGACGCGGCGCGGGGCCAAACTGCAGCCGATCAGCTTGCCGCGAAGGGCCTGAAAGTGCAGGCAATTCCGCTTGACCTGACCAACGGCGCCAGCATTGAGGCTGCTGCGGCGCACATCGCCCACCAGCACGACCGGCTGGACATCCTCGTCAACAATGCCGGGATCTTCGACTTCTCCGACGGCGCACCGGGCAAGGCATCGATTGATGCGGTCCGGCGGGTGGTGGAGGTCAACTTCATCGGCGCGCTCGCCGTCACCCAGGCCGTCCTGCCGCTGTTGCGTGCGGCCCCGTCGGGGCGGATCGTGAACCTTGCCTCCTCGCTTGGCTCCCTGACCCTGAACGCCGATCCGTCCTCGACCTACTATGCGCAACGCTACATCGGCTACAACGCCTCGAAGGCGGCGCTGAACATGCTGACCATCCAGCTTGCGCAGGAGTTGCGGGATACGCGCGTCACCGCACATTCGGTCAGTCCGGGCTTCGTGAAGACCGACCTCACGGGTTATGGGACGATGACTCCGGAGGAAGGGGCACGGTTACCGGTGCAGTATGCGCTGGGTGACATGCCATCGGGTCAGTTCGTCGAAACCGATGGCGCGACACCCTGGTGATGAAAAAGCCGTCACCTCTGGCGGCGGCGACGACCCCGGGCTATGTCGGGGAGACGTGACCCAGGGTGATACATGCCGGAACTTTCCGTCCTTCTGCCGATGCTGGTGGCGCTGATCGTGATCGGCGCTTTCGCCGGGGTGATCGGTGGCCTTCTCGGCGTAGGCGGGGGCATCGTGCTGGTCCCCGCCTTCTTCTATGCCTTCGACCACCTTGGCTATGGTGGGAACCGGCTGATGCAGGTCTGCGTCGCGACCTCGATGGCCACCATCGTCATCACGTCCTTGCGGTCGGTCTCGGCGCATAACCGCAAGGGCGCGGTCGACTGGGAGGTGCTGAAGACCTGGGGTCCGACCCTGGTGATTTCGGCCGCCATCGGCACCTTCGTGGCGGGACAGGTGTCCTCGATGACACTGCAGGCCGTGTTCGGAACCCTCGCCGGTCTTGCCGGTCTCTGGATGGCCTTCGGTCGCGACCACTGGCGCCTGGGGGACGCGATGCCCGGCCAGCCCGTCCGCAGCGGCCTGGCCGGGGCGGTCGGGTTCTTCTCGGCGATGATGGGGATCGGCGGCGGCACTTTCGGCGTCCCCCTGATGACGCTTTATGCGATGCCGATCCATCGGGCCGTCGCCACCGCCTCGGGCTTCGGCATCCTGATCGCGGTTCCGGCGGTCCTGGGCTTCCTGCTGCTTCCCGTAGCAGGCGCGCCGCCCTACACGGTGGGGGCGATCAACCTTCCGGCCTTTCTTGTGGTCATCGGCACCACCTTGTTGACCACGCCGCTGGGCGTGCGTCTGGCCCATGCGATGAACCCGAAACCGCTGAAGCGCGCCTTCGCGATCTTCCTGACCCTGGTTGCGCTGAACATGCTGCGCAAGGTTCTGGGGTGGTAGGGCAGGGCTGGCAGAGGATCGGGCCAGACCCGGCCATCGCCGCCTGGGCCGACGCAGCCCGGCAAGCCGCCCTCGCCACCCTCGCCACGACGGCGGAACCCTGGCGTTGCGGAGGCACCTGGTTCGTCGGCGTCGATGCGTTGCCCAACGGCCCGGACGGCAGGATCAATGGCACGCCCTTCCCCTGGGGCGCTCTACCGCTTTCGCCCGAGCCTTTGCACAAGGCTCAGCTTTCCGTCATCCGCCCCGGCTACCCGCAACCCTCGCCTGAGGAAACCTCCGCCGCCTTCGCCTTCCGCCGCGACCGGGATGCCGCCCACCTTGACGGCCTTCTTCCCATCGGCCCGGAAAAGCGGCGCATGGTCAAAGAGCCCCACGCCTGGATCCTCGGCCTGCCCCTGAATGACACCCAAGCCTCGCCTCTGACGGTCTGGGAGGGCAGCCACGAAATCCTTCGCACAGCGCTTCTGAAGGCCCTCGAACCCCTCCCGCCCGAAACCTGGGGCGACATCGACATCACCGAAGCCTACCAGCAGGCCCGCCGCGACATCTTCGCGACCTGCCGCCGGATCGAATTGGCCGCGAAACCCGGCGAGGCCACGCTCTTGCACCGTCTCACGCTCCACGGCGTTGCTGCCTGGAAACCGGGGGACAGCGCGCCCCCGGAAGGCCGGATGATCGCCTACCTCCGCCCGCAGCTCGCGACCATTCACCAGTGGCTCACCGCCCCCTGATTTGCCCATTCCCAAATACTCTCGGGGGTCCGGGGGGCGAAGCGCCCCCGGCGGAAGACAAGCGGGCGAAGTCCCGCGCAGGCGCCCTATAGGAACGTGCCGAAGGTACTCAATTTCACGAGCGTTCCAGCCGAGCCATCCGACCGCCCCGGCGCTTCTGCAGACGCGGGGCGCGCTCCGGAAGCTCGGCCATTACCACGGCCCGTTCCTCGTGGGTCATCCGGGACCAGCCGGAAATCTCGTCGATTGACCGGAAGCAGCCGACACAGATGCGTTCCTCGGGGTGGACGACGCAGAGCTTGACGCAAGGCGAGGCGATCTCGTCGCGCTTCCAGACATCGTCCTTCACAGACTTACCCTCGCCCAAGATGCGCCATCCGGTCCAGCGCGCCTTGCAGGATATAGCCCGCAGCCACCTGGTCGATAACCTCTTTCCGACGCTTTCTCGACGTATCCGCCTCAAGCAGTGCCCTTTCTGCCGCAACCGTGGACAGACGCTCATCCCAATAGCAGATCGGCAAGGCTGTCAGCTTTTCCAGATTGCGCGCAAAGGCCTGGGTCGCCTGCACCCGCGGCCCGACCGAGCCATCCATGTTCAAAGGCAACCCCAGCACGATGCCCGCCGCCCCCCGCGTGTCCAGAAGCGTCAGAAGTCGGCCCGCGTCGATGGTGAACTTCTCACGCCGGATCACCTCGGTGGGCGTCGCGACCTGTCGCCGCAGATCGGACAGGGCGACACCGATGGTCTTGTCGCCCAGATCAAGCCCCGCAATCGCCCGGTTCGGGGGCAGGGCGGCCAGGAAGTCCTCGACACCGGCACAGATCACGGGTTCAGCCCGCTTTCCACCGCCGCAAGCCGCAGGAAGGACAACTCGGCCGGGCGCCCCTCGAACTTGGTCTTCGCCTCGTCATAGATCGTTTGCGCCTCTGGCAAGCGTTCCAGCACCGCCAACGACCGGATCAGCCGGTTCCAGTCCTCGACCGAGCCGCCCTCGGTCGCAAGCCGGTCGGACAGTTGCGCCACCATGCCCTCGATCATCGCCTGCCGGTCCTCAGGGCTCATATCGCCCGCTGCCGCCATATCCTCTGCCGTCGGCCCATTCTGTCCGGCCGCTTCGGGCGGGGCATAGCGGATGCCGGCCAGTTCGGCCACATCCCCGATGCGTTCGCGGATCGAGGCCGTCCAGGGCGCATCCGGCGTGCCGCCTTCCAGCAACGGCCGCCAGAAGCGGAAGGCCTGGTCGAAGCGACCGCCCTGCAGGAACATCTCGCCCACCAGATAGCGGGCCAGTTCGTTCGACATGTCCGCCTGCAGGCTGGCCCGCAGCGCCGCCTCGGCCTCGGGCGAGACATAGCCGCCCGCCTCGGCCACCAGCACCAGCGCCAGGTTGGCATGATCGACCGACCCGGCCTTGTCGCCCAACACCGCCAGAAGCCGTTCCTGCACCCGGATCGCCTCTTGCGGCTTGCCAGCCTCGAAGGCAGTGCGGAACCGGCTGCGCAGCATCTCGGGGTCGGTCACCTGTGCAAGCTCGGCCGCGAGGCGCTCATCCAGTGCCGGAATGCGCGCGCGGCCCAGAGTCTGCAACTCGGCCTCCTGCGACGGGCGGCCAGCGATGCCCGCATCAAGGGCCGCCAGCCGGGGCTGCAGCGCCATGTCAGGATAGCCCGGTGCGCCAAGCGCCCAGTAGGCGGCCAGCGCGCCCGGCAGCGTCACGGCGACGATCAGCGCGGGGACCGTGGCCAGGCGGCTGCCCGCACCAGCGACCTTCGCCTCTGCGCTGCGTGCGCGGTCCGCATCCAGCACCCGCTTGCCGATCTCGGCCCGCAGCCGGGCGGCCTCGTCCGGACCGATCGTCCCGCGCTCCAGGTCGCGGTCCACTTCGGCCAGCTGGTCACGGTAGACCGACAGGTCGGCATTCGGCGCCGCGCCCGCGACCGGTGACCGCCGCAGCGCCCCGATCAGCACCGATGCGACAAGTGCCGCCAGTGCCGCCGCCACCGCCCAGAACAGTCCGCCTGACATCGCCTGCTTCGAACCCCCGTAAGTCCGCCCCGACATAGTCGTTTCACCGCGCCCAAGAAAGGGGCATTCGGCCGCAGCACCAGACCGTGATGGCCTGCCCGCGGCACCCCGAGCGACCATGTCGCAATTTTCCCGATTGTGCCGCAGGTGGGTGTGGCTATATCCCACATCTCATCCAAGACATGTCTGCCGGATCCGTCTGGCAGCCCCCGTCCGACAAGAGGCCCCGATGAAGCGCTATTCGGTCTTTGCCATCGCCCGCGAGGCAGTCCGCTACCACATGGGCTGGGAACGCGCCTGGGCCTCGCCCGAGCCGAAAGCGTCCTATGACGCGATCATCGTGGGGGCAGGGGGCCATGGCCTGGCCACGGCCTACTACCTTGGCAAGAACTTCGGTATCACCAACGTCGCCATCATCGAAAAGGGCTGGCTGGGTGGCGGCAATACGGGCCGGAACACCACGATCATCCGCTCGAACTACCTGCAGGACCCGTCAGCCGCGATCTATGAAAAGGCCCGGTCGCTGTATGAAACGCTGTCGCAGGACCTGAACTACAACGTCATGTTCTCTCCGCGCGGCGTAATGATGCTGGCCCAGACCCATCACGAGGTGCGCGGCTACCTGCGCACCGCCCATGCCAACGCCCTGCAGGGCGTGCAGACCGAATTCATCAGCCGCGAGAGGGTGAAGGAACTCTGCCCGATCCTGAACATCGACGGCCCGCGCTACCCCGTCCTCGGTGCCCTCTGGCAGCCGCGCGGTGGTACCGGACGGCACGACGCAGTCGCCTGGGGCTATGCCCGCGCCTGTTCGGCGATGGGGATGCACGTCATTCAGAACTGCGAAGTCAAAGGGGTGCGGTCGGAGAACGGCCAGGTCACCGGGGTCGAGACCACCAAAGGTTTCATCGGCACGAAGAAACTGGGGATGGTCGTCGCCGGCCACTCGGGCCAACTGGCCGAAATGGCGGGCTTCCGCCTGCCGATCGAGGCCGTGGCGCTTCAGGCCCTCGTCTCGGAACCGATCAAGCCCTGCATGGACGTCGTGGTGATGGCCAACACCGTCCACGGCTACATGTCGCAATCCGACAAGGGCGAGATGGTGATCGGCGGCGGCACCGACGGGTTCAACAACTACACCCAGCGCGGGTCTTTCCACCACATCGAGGAGACGCTCCGCGCCCTGGTCGAAACCTTCCCGATCATCTCGCGCCTCAAGATGCTCCGCCAGTGGGGCGGGATCGTCGACATGACCGGCGACCGCTCGCCCATCATCTCGAAGACCCCCTTGGGCAACTGCTTCATCAACTGCGGCTGGGGCACCGGCGGGTTCAAGGCGATCCCCGGCTCGGGCTGGGCGATGGCGGAACTGATGGCCAAGGGCGAACCGGGCCCGCTTGCCGAAGACTTCAACATGTGGCGGTTCAAGGACGGCCAGTTCATCGACGAATCCGTAGCCGCCGGGGTGGCGCACTGATGCACCCGCGTCGGCGAAATCCTGCCGTGCCTCCAGCGGGTCGGAACCCGCTGCGGATGCCCGGCGTTTCCATGCCAGTTCAACATTGCATGGAGACACTCCAATGGCCGATCAGGAAAGCTACAAGCAGGACACCTACAAGACCAATGTGCGCGAAATCCGCACGACCGAAAGCTCGGGCAGCGGCATGGCGCTTATCGTCGGCGGCCTTGTCGTCGCGGTTGCCTTCGTCATCTGGCTGGTCTTCGGCGGGACGGAACCGGTCGCAACGACCGTCCCTGCTTCCGACACCACCAATGTCACCGTCGAGGCCCCGGCCGCGCCGGCTGACACCACGACCAACGTCACCATCGACCCGGCGCCCGAAGTGGCCGATCCAGTCGCCCCGGCTGACGGCGCCGAGCCTGCTCCCGAAGCCACTCCGGCTCCTGCCACCGAATAACGCGGCAGTTCCGCGAGACCTGACTTCGACTGGCGCGTGCCTTCGGGTGCGCGCCAGCGCATGTTCCGGCATTCCGGTTCCAGGGGACCTGCCATGATCCGCGATCTCGGCCCCTATGTCCCCAAGCGATCCTACAAGCTGAACCCGCCGATCCTGGCGATGCTGCTGAACGCCGTCCATGACCGGCACGAGGGCCGCGTCTTCGTGCTGCAAGTGGGGGCGGGCAACGGCGAAACCGGCCTGCCGCTGTTGTCGCGCTTCCGCGATGACGGCTGGTCGGGCCTGCTGATTGAGCCCCTGCCGCAGAACTTTGCCCAGCTGGAAGCCCTGTATCACGACAGCGACCGGGTTGCGATCCTGAACCTGGGCATTTCCGATGTCTCGGCAAATCTGCAGATCCATTCCCTTACCCCCGAGGCCGAGGCCCGCAACCGCCGCGGTCCCCGGGGGCGGGCCTCGCTGCACCGCGACCGCATCGCCCGTCCCGGTGTTGCGGACGAAGATGTGCAAGAGGCGGAGGTTCCCGTCCTGCGCATGGACATCGTCCTGGAAGAGCTGGGCATCGACACGGTCCAGCTTCTGGTCATTAATGCGGGCGGGCATGAGGAACAGGTGCTTGCAGGCTGCGATCTTGCTGCGCTCGACCCCTCGCTGATCTTCCTGCACACCGCGCCCGACAGCCCGGCCGAGGCCAACCTGATCGCCACCCTGACCGCTGCGGGCTTCATTCCCTTTCTTGTCGCAGGCTGGCTCGTCGGCCTCGCCCCCGGTCGCCTTGCCGTGCCGCTGGAAGAGCTTCTGACCTTCTTCAACAGGGGCATCGGCGCCCGGCAGGAAGACGAAGAATGACACGCACCTCCCTTCAGTTTCCGGAACCCTCGCAATGCTGATCCTCGAATGCCCCTACTGCGGCGTGAAGGCCGAAGAGACCGAGCTGAGCCCCGGCTACGAGGCGCATCTGAAGCGCTTCGGCCCTGGCTCCAGTCCCGAGGAGTTCGAGGCCTACATGTTCGCCCGCAAGAACCCCAAGGGCGTGCATTTCGAACGCTGGCGGCACACCTACGGCTGCGGCAAGTGGTTCCTGGCCGCCCGCTGCACCGCCACCTTGGAGGTGTTCGGAACCTATCCTGCGCAGGTCTCCGAACCCCCCGCCGACATCATCGCGAAGATCCAGGCCCGCCGCCCCGGCTGGACGCCTGACGGAAAGGCCCCGAAATGAGCACGCGTCTTGCCAAGGGCGGTCGGTTGGTCAACCGCTCCGCGCCGGTCGAATTTTCCTTCAACGGCAAGCGCTTCCGCGGCTATCAGGGCGACACGCTCGCCGCGGGACTCTTGGCCAACGACCAGGTTCTTGTGGGCCGCAGCTTCAAGTACCACCGCCCCCGCGGCATCGTCGCCTCGGGACCGGAGGAGCCGAACGCGCTTGTGAACCTCGGCTCCGGCGCCCGGCTGGAACCGAACCAGCGCACCACCACGACCGAGCTTTTCGATGGCCTTGAGGCGACGTCTCAGAACCACTGGCCCTCGCTCGACTTCGACGTGGGCGTGGTGAACAACTACGCGGCCCGCTTCATGCCTGCGGGCTTCTATTACAAGACCTTCATCCACCCGCGTCCGGCTTGGAAGCACCTCTTTGAACCCTTCATCCGCCGCGCCGCGGGCCTTGGGAAGGCGCCGACCACCGGCGACGCCGACCGCTACGAACAGGCCTATGCCTTCTGCGACGTACTGGTGATCGGGGCAGGGGTGGCAGGCCTCAAGGCCGCGAAAGCCGCCGCCGACAAGGGCCAGCGCGTCATCCTGCTGGAACAGACCCCGGTCCTCGGCGGTCGCGCTCCGGTGGACGACACCGAGGTTGATGGCAAGCCGGTCGACACCTGGCTTTCCGCCATGGAATCCGACCTCGCCGCCCGCGACAATGTCACGATCCGCACTCGTACCTGCGGCTTCGGCGTCTATGACCACGGCTATGTTCTGGCCGACGAACGCGTCGCCGACCACTCCCCCGGCGATGGCCGCCCGAAACACCGCCTCTGGCGCATCCGGGCGGGCAAGATCGTCTCGGCCACGGGGGCCATCGAACGCCCGCTCAGCTTTGCCGGAAACGACATCCCCGGCGTGATGCTGGCCTCGGCCGTTCGCGACTACGTCGTGAACTACGCCGTCTCGCCCGGTGATCGCACGGTCATCGTCACCAACAACGACTCTGCCTACCAGACCGCCCTTGCGCTGAAAGCCGCAGGCCTCGACGTCCCCGCGATCCTCGACGCCCGCGACAGTGCGACTGGCGCTCTGCCCGAGGCCGCTCGCTCCGCAGGCATCCGCGTGCTCACCGGCAAGGCCATCGCGAAGGTCAAAGGGTCCAAGCGCGTCACCGGCGTCGCCATCTGTGCGCAGGCCGGGGAAGGGGCGGTCCAGGAAGAAATCGCCTGCGAGGCCGTCGCCATGTCCGGCGGCTGGTCGCCCGTCGTCCACCTGTGGAGCCATTGCGGCGGAAAGCTTCGCTGGGACGAGACCTTGTCCGCCTTCATCCCCGACCCCAAGCGCCCGCCCTTGAACCACGACGGCTCCGCGATGGTCGAAGTCGTGGGCAGCGCAGCCGGGGACCTCGACCTGTCCGGCACACCTGTCGCGATCCCCCCCGTCTGGGTCATGCCGCAAGGCGCGCCGATCCAGCTGCGGTCGAAAATGTGGCTCGACTACCAGAACGACGTGAAGGTTTCCGACGTCCAGCTCGCCTCCCGCGAGGGCTATGTCTCGGTCGAACACACCAAGCGCTACACGACGCTGGGCATGGCGACCGATCAGGGGAAGCTGAGCAACATCAACGGACTCGCCGTTCTTGCTGAGAGTTTGGGTCAAGAGATCCCGCAGGTCGGTACCACCACGTTCCGCCCGCCCTACACGCCCGTCACTATCGGCGCGCTGGCAGGCGAATCGCGGGGCGACATCTTCCAGCCCCTGCGCCGCACGCCCATGCACGAACAGCACGAAGCGGCGGGCGCATATTTCGAACCCGTCGGCCTCTGGCGCCGCCCCTACTGCTTCCCGCGCGCGGGCGAGACGCACGAACAGGCCGTCCACCGCGAGGTCCTGAACACCCGCCAGAACCTTGGCCTCCTCGACGCCTCCACCCTCGGCAAGATCATCGTCAAGGGGCCGGACGCGGGCCGATTCCTCGACATGCTCTACACCGGCGTCATGTCCACGCTGCCCATCGGCAAGTGCCGCTACGGGCTGATGTGCAACGAACAGGGCTTCCTCTCGGATGACGGCGTCGTCGCCCGCATCGACGAGGACACCTGGCTTTGCCACACAACCTCGGGCGGGGCCGACCGCATCCACGCCTGGATGGAAGACTGGCTGCAGTGCGAATGGTGGGACTGGAAGGTCTACACCGCCAACGTGACCGAACAATACGCGCAAGTGGCAGTCGTCGGCCCGAACGCGAGGAAGCTTCTGCAAGTCCTTGGTGGCATGGACGTTTCCAAGGAAGCTCTGCCCTTCATGCAATGGGCGGACGGCATACTTGCGGGCTTCCCGGTCCGGGTCTACCGGATCAGCTTCTCGGGCGAACTCTCCTACGAAATCGCCGTCCCCGCCAGCCACGGCGCGGCCTTCTGGAAAGCCTGCACCGAGGCCGGAAAGGCCCTTGGCGCGATGCCCTACGGCACGGAATGTCTGCACATCATGCGGGCCGAAAAGGGCTTCATCATGATCGGGGACGAAACCGACGGGACCGTCATCCCGCAGGACCTTGGGCTGGACTGGGCGATCTCGAAGAAGAAAGCCGACTTCCTTGGCAAACGGGGGCAGGAACGTACTTACCTTGCCAGCCCGGACCGCTGGAAGCTTGTCGGCTTCGACACTTTGGATGGGTCAGTCATCCCGGACGGCAGCTATATCATCGCCGATGGCACGAACGCCAATGGTCAGCGCAACACGCAAGGTCGCGTCACCTCCACCTACTACTCGCCGACCCTGAAACGCGGCATCGCGATGGGGCTTCTGAAGCACGGGCCGTCGCGCATGGGCGAGGTGGTGGAGTTCAACACCGTCGCAGGCGGCACGGTAAAGGCGCGGGTCCGCGACACCGTCTTCTTCGACAAGGATGGAGAGAAGCAGAATGTCTGAGCCAGTCAGCGCCCCCGTCAGCGCACTCAACGGCGCCAGCTTCCAGGGCTTTGCCACCATCCGCGAGATCGGCCCCCTCGGCATGATTACCCTGCGCGCCAAGGGCGTGAAGGCGCTGGACAAGGCCGTCAAGGCTGTCACCGGCACCAAGCTGCCCGTGCAACGCCGGATCGAGATCAAGGGAGATCGCGCCTGCGGGTGGATGAGCCCGGACGAGTATCTGCTGATCCTGCCCTATCCCGAAGTTGCAGAGGCGCTTGCCAAACTCGCCAAGGCGCTGGCGGGCGAGCATCACCTGGCCGTCGACGTCTCCGACGCCCGTGCGATCTTCCGGATCGAGGGCGACAAGGCAGCCGATGTATTGCGCAAGCTCTCGCCGGTCGACTTCGAGCGTCTGGAACCCGGTGAACTCCGCCGCTCCCGCGCCGCCCAGGTCGCGGCGGCCCTGTGGGCTCAGGACGGCGGGTTCACGCTGGTCTGCTTCCGTTCGGTCGCGGGGTACGTGATGGGCCTTCTGACCCATTCTGCGCAGCCGGGAAGCGAGCTCTAGGGCCGGACTGGCCAGTTCACGGAAGGCGGCGAGGTGAAAATCAGCAGACCAATGCCGGTCGTCTCGGGAACCCAAAGCCCCGTCACGGGGTTACTCCCTCCCGCTTGCACTTGACCTTCCCGCGTCAAGACCTCTTATTCGTCGCAAGCATTCAATAGGAGAACTCCCATGGCCTTCACCCTTCCCGATCTCCCCTACGCCCACGATGCGCTTGCGTCCCTCGGCATGTCGAAGGAGACGCTGGAGTATCACCACGACCTGCATCACAAGGCCTATGTCGACAACGGCAACAAGCTGATCGCCGGCACCGAGTGGGAGAACAAATCTCTCGAAGACATCATCCGCGGCACCTACCAGGCGGGCGCCGTGGCCCAGAACGGCATCTTCAACAACGCCTCCCAGCACTGGAACCACAACATGTTCTGGACCTGGATGGCCCCGGGAGAAGGCAAGAAGATCCCCGGCGCGCTGGAAAAGGCGCTTACCGACAGCTTCGGGTCCGTCCAGAAGTTCAAGGACGACTTCGCCGCCGCCGGTGCGGGTCAGTTCGGTTCGGGCTGGGCCTGGCTGGTGAAGGACAAGGATGGCGCGCTCAAGGTCACCAAGACCGAAAACGGCGTGAACCCCCTGTGCTTCGGCCAGACCGCACTTCTTGGCTGCGACGTGTGGGAGCACAGCTACTACATCGACTTCCGCAACAAGCGTCCGGCCTACCTGACCAACTTCCTGGAAAAGCTGGTCAACTGGGAAGCTGTCGCCGCAGGCCTGTAAGCCCCGGCCCTGCAAGGACATCCCGGCCCGCAGAGCGATCTGCGGGCCTTTTGCATTCTCTCAGGCGAAGGCCTGCGCCAGTGCCGTCTCCAGTGCCGCGACATCCGGGACGACCAGGAACTGCCGCCTCAACCCTGCGTCCGCGAAGCCTTCCGCGATCACATGGTCGATCAGGCCCACCAGCGGCTGCCAATAGCCCTCGACATCCACCAGCAGGATCGGTTTTGCATGCAACCCGATCTGCGCCCAGGTCAGCACTTCGAAGAATTCGTCCAGTGACCCCGCGCCGCCCGGCAGCACCACCACGGCGTCCGAGTTCATGAACATCACCTTCTTCCGCTCATGCATGTCCTCGGTGATCACCAGCCGCGCCCGGTCCCGCCCGGTCTTCTCGCGGCCCAGAAGGTGCGTGGGGATCACCCCCAGACTGTCCGCGCCCTCTGCCGCCGCCGCCTCGGCCACCGCCCCCATCAGGCCGACATCGCCCGCCCCGAACACCAGCCGCCAGCGATTGCGGGCCAGCATTGTGCCAGTGGCACGGGCGGCTGTGACATGGGCCGGGTTGCGGCCAGAACGCGAGCCGCAAAAGACGCAGACGGAACGAAGGGGCATGTCGGGACCTGAAAAAGGTTGCTTTGCCCCGTCATATAGAGATTCCTGATGACAAGAAATGCAAAGCGGCGAGACCGCGCCGGGGGGAGACGGGGATGTCGGCATTCGGGGCCTTGGACCGTGGCACACGGGTTGCCATCCTGCTGCTGGGCGGGGCCGCTGCGGCCGGGATCGGCTATCTTGGCTGGCAGATGACCCGGCCTGCGCCGCAGGTCGAGGCCTCTGCCGAAGCGCCTAAGGACCCGACAGCCGAGACGACCACCCCGGCAGAGACTGCCACCACGCCCGAAGCCGCGCCAGAAACCGAAACCGCAAGCGCCGCCGAACCGGCTGCAACCGAAGTGGCCGCCGCCGAGCCAGCGCCCGAGGCAGAACTTGCCTCCGAGCCTGATCCAGCCCCCCTCGCCCTCCCGGTCATCGACACCTGGCGCGTTGCCGCCGATGGCGAAGCCGTAGTCTCGGGTAGCGCCGCGCCCGGGGCCACCGTCGAGGTCATCGTCGATGAGGCGAAGGTCGCCAGCGGCGAGGCGACCGCTTCGGGCGAGTTTGCAATCCTTTTCTCGCTGCCTGCCAATCCGAACCCCAGCCTGATGTGGCTTTCGATGACGGTGCCGGGTCAGGCCGCGGTGCCGTCCACCGAAATGGTTGCCCTGGGGCCGATCGAGGGGCCGAAGCCGGAGGTTGCAGCCGGGGAAGCGGCCAGCACGGACACGCAGGTTGCAGCCGTGGAAGAGCCCGCCGCGCCGCCCGCACTGCTATTGTCCGAAGAGGGTGCCGTCGTGCTGCAGGACCCGGCACCTGCAGAACCTGCGACGGACGCCGCTCTGAAGGTGTCGGTGATGATCGACACGATCTCCTACACGCCGGATGGCGACGTGCAGGTCGGTGGGCGCGGCACGGCGGGGACCACGCTGCGGATCTATGTCGACAATGCCGAAAAGCTGACCCTGCAGATATCCGATGCGGGCACCTGGCTCACGACCCTGCCTGACACGCCGCCCGGCATCTACACCCTGCGCGCCGATCAGCTGGATGCCAAGGGCAAGGTGGTCTCGCGGTTCGAGACACCCTTCAAGCGCGAAACGCTGGAGGCTCTTGCCGCCGTGGCTGCCGGGAATGCAGCCGAGCCCGCGCCGGAAGCGACCGCCATGGCGACGGCCGAAGCCCCGGCCCAACCTCCCATAGCCGAAACTGCGGCCGACAACGCCGGGACCCCGGAACCGGCGGCTGCACCCGAGGTCGCCGCCGAACTTACGGCCGATGAAAGCGCGGCCCCGGCTGAAACCGCCGCTGTCGAAACTGCCACCGCTCCAGACGCACCCGCTGTCCCGCAGGCCGATGCGCCCGCCGCGACGCCCGCTGCCGCCCCGGCCCCGGTCACTGTCACGGTCCAGCCGGGCTTTACCCTTTGGGGCATCGCGCAGGAGCGCTATGGCGACGGCGTCCTCTATGTTCAGGTGTTCGAGGCGAACCGCGACAAGATCAAGAACCCCGACCTGATCTATCCCGGTCAGGTGTTCTCGGTCCCCGAAAGCGCAACTTCGCCCTGAAGCACGGCCATCCCGGGCCTGCAGGCCGCCCGGACCTCGGGGTGGTCGCAGCAGCAATGGTTCAGCACATAGGCGATGGTCGACCCGATTCCGGCCGCATCGACGCTGTAGAACACGTTCCGCGCCGCCTTTCGTGATCTGAGCAGCCCCGCCTGTTCCAGTGCGGACAGATGGAACGACAGCCGCGGCGCAGCGATGCCCAGCCTTTCGGCGATCTGGCCAGCGGCCATGCCCTCATCGCCCTGCGGCGTCAGCAGGCGGATCAGGTCCAGCCGTGTCTCGTGCGCAAGGGCCGACAGGGCGGCGAGGGCTTTACTTCGGTCCATGGTTCAACTATTCACGAAGCGTTGAAATGACAATAGCCGATCCCTGACCGCCGCGCAACGCCGATGGCAGGCCAAGGACAGCCCGCCCGAGAAAGTCCGATGCGCCGCACGACCAAGAACGCCACCACTGCCGACAGCGGCACCTCCCGCGCCCCTGCGATGACCACGATCCGCCGGGTCGCCCCCTATCTCTGGCCGGAAGGGCAGGGCTGGGTAAAGCGCCGCGTCGTGTTCTCGCTGGTCTTCCTGGTCATGGCCAAGCTCGTCTCGGTCCTGACCCCCTACATCTACAAGCTTGCCGTCGACAGCCTGGCGGGTGAGGCCGGAACCGACCCCCGCGCACTTCTGGGTCTTGGCGCCGTGGGTCTGGTCGTCGCCTATGGCCTTGCCCGCCTCGGCACGGTCCTTTTCGGCGAGTTGCGCGATGCCGTCTTCGTCCGCGTCGGCCAGCGCGCGATCCGCCGCCTGGCCATCGAGACCTTCACCCACATCCACCAGCTGTCCTTGCGCTACCACATCACCCGCAAGACCGGCGGCCTGTCCCGCATCATCGAACGCGGGGTGAAGGGCGTCGACTTCCTTCTGCGCTTCATGCTCTTGTCCATCGGGCCCCTGATCCTGGAACTGACCATGGTCGCGGTGATCTTCGCGCTTGTCTTCGGCTGGCAGTACGCCGCCGTCGTGGTCGTCACCATCGCGCTCTACGTCTGGTTCACCTTCACTGTCACCGAATGGCGCGTGAAGCTGCGGCGTGAGATGAACGATCAGGACACCGATGCCAATCAGAAGGCCATCGACAGCCTGCTGAACTACGAAACCGTCAAGTATTTCAACGCCGAAACCCGCGAAGCCGACCGCTACGACGGTGCGATGCGCCAGTATGAAACCGCTGCCGTCAAGACCGGCCTGTCGCTGTCCTTCCTGAACATCGGCCAGGCCACGCTCATCACCTCCGGCCTCGTCATCGTCATGGCGATGAGCGCCGTGGGCGTCCGGTCCGGGACCCTGACCGTGGGCGATTTCGTCATGGTCAACGCCTACATGATCCAGATCACCATGCCGCTGAACTTCCTCGGCACCGTCTACCGCGAAATCCGGCAGGCGCTGGTCGACATGGGCGAGATGTTCGGCCTTCTTGGCCAACCGGCCGAGATCGTGGATGCGCCCGACGCGAAGCCCCTGCAGGTCAAGGCCGGCGAGATCACCTTCGACGACGTCCACTTCGGCTATGAACCGACGCGCGAGATCCTGAAGGGTGTCTCCTTCACTCTGAAACCGGGGCAAAAGCTGGCGCTCGTCGGCCATTCCGGTAGCGGCAAGTCCACCATCGGGCGGCTTCTCTTCCGCTTCTACGACGTGACCTCGGGCGCGGTGCGGATCGACGGGCAGGACCTGCGCGATGTGACCCAGACCTCGCTCCACGCCCAGATCGGCGTCGTCCCGCAGGATACCGTCCTCTTCAACGACACGATCCGCTACAACATCGCCTACGGCAAAGCCAACGCGACCGAAGAGGAAATCGTGGCCGCCGCGAAGGCCGCCCGCATCCATGACTTCGTCACGCGCCTGCCCGAAGGTTATGAGACCAAGGTCGGCGAACGCGGGTTGAAGCTTTCGGGGGGCGAAAAGCAGCGCGTCGGCATCGCGCGGACGCTCTTGAAGAACCCGCCGATCCTGATCCTGGACGAAGCGACCAGTGCCCTGGACACCCAGACCGAACGCTCGATCCAGGAAAGCCTGTCGGAAATGGGGCAGGGGCGCAGCGTCATCACCATCGCTCACCGCCTGTCGACTATCGCCGACGCGGACCAGATCCTGGTGATGGAGGAAGGCCGCGTCGTCGAGCATGGCACCCACGATGCACTTCTTGAAAAGGGCGGCGTGTATGCGGCGATGTGGCAGCGCCAGATCATGGAAGGCGAGGATTTTGCAAGCCAGGTCATCGAATTCGAGGGTGCCAAGGCGGGCCTGCGCTATACGGAACGCGAGGCAGCCCGAGAAGACAATGCACGCGCTGCACCGATTGGCTGACAGGCGCGTGAACCCTGTCAAATGACAGGCTTTTTCCTTTGACCATCCGGTCAGGCTTCAGCATTCTTCGCCCACCCCTTAAGGAGTGGGCGATGCTCATCCGGCGTCTTGGTCTTGTGCTGTTGCTTTGGCTATGTGGCCTCTCCGCCGCGCTGGCCGAAAAGCGCGTGGCGCTTCTCCTTGCGGCAGAGGACTACGATTTCATCCGCCCGCTGGAAAACCCGGCGAATGATGCCCGCGCGCTGGAAACGGTGCTGGAAAACCTCGATTTCGAGGTCTTTGTCGAAACGAACCGCGACCTGAAACGCACCCGCCGCGCGCTCGAGGATTTCAAGGAAGACGCCGCAGGAGCAGACGTCGCGCTGCTGTTCTTCGCGGGCCACGGCGTCGCCATCGACGGGGTGAACTACCTGCTGCCCACCGACGCCGACGCGTCCTCTGCCGCGAAGCTTGCCGAAACCTCGCTGCCCCTGTCCGAGGCGCAGGAGGCGATCCGGTCCGTCGCACCCGTCGCGATCATCCTCCTCGACGCCTGCCGCGATGACCCGTTCAACGGCGGCGGGACCGAGGGGCGCGGGGCCGCCGCGCTTGAAGACGACCCGCCCACCGCCGCGAAACCGACACCCGGCCTTGGTCGCATCGGCCGTGCCGACGGTGTCCTCTTCGCCTTCGCCGCCGCCCCGGGCGAGACCGCATCGGACGGGGACGAGGCGAACTCGCCCTTCACTGCCGCCTTGGTCCGCCACTTCCCCACCGCAGGGGTCGAATTGCGCACCGCGCTGACCCTCGTCCAGCAGGACGTCTACGACCGCAGTCGTGGCAAGCAGCTGCCCTACATCGAAAGCGGCCTGCCCGAACTGGTCTTCATCTCGGGGCAGGGCGCGCTTCCTGAACGCGACCAGCTTCTGATCGCGATGGCCGACCTGACCCCCGACATCCGGGCCGAGGTCGAAACCCTTGCCGCCGCGCGCAATCTGCCCCTCGCGCCGCTTTATGCGGCCCTTCTGTCGGCTGACCTTGACAGTCAGTCCCCCGAGGAACGCGGGGCGATGCTGCTGGAGGCGGCGCAGTCTTACGAGAACTTCCAGTCCGAGTTGCAGCGGTTCCAGTCCGACGATCCCCGCGTGGCCGCCCTGCGCACCAAGGCCGAGGAACAGCTGACCCTCGGCGCCTTCGACGCAGCCCGCGCCGCCCTGACCGAAGCCGCCGAGATCGACGCCACCGCCCGCACCACGATCAAGGAAACCTACCTGTCGCGCACGCTGTCCGAGGCCGCGACCCACATGCTGAACGCGAACGCAGCCCGCACCGACCTGCGCTACGACCTGGCGATCTCCGACCTCAAGAAAGCGGCCGCGCTCTATGCCGAGGTCTCGACTGACATCGACCGCGAAGCGCAATTCAACTACGTCACCACCCTGACCAGCCTTGGTGAATTGCAACTGGTGGCCGGGAACACCGAAGCCGCCTGGGCCGCCTACAACGAACGCGCGACCTTCGTGCAGACCCGGGTCGAGGCCGACCCGACCGATGTGGAGTGGGTCCGCGAGCTGGTCTGGTCGCTGAACGACCTTGGCAGCGTGTTGCAGCAGCAAGGCTATCTGAAAGAAGCCGAAACCGCCTATTCCAGCGCGCTGGAGTTCTCGGCGTGGCAGGCCGACCAGCGGCCCGACGACCTTGACCTGCTGCGCGACCGGCAGGTGGCCGTGAACCGCGTGGGCTCGATCCGGCTGGCGCGCAACGACAACGCGGGCTCGCTGGAGGCCCATGCCGAGGCGCTGGCCATCGCCGAATCCCTCCTGACCCAGAACCCCGACAACGTCACCTACCGCATGGACATCTCGTTCACCCAGGAACGAATCGGCGATGCAAAGCTTGCGATGGGCGACAAGGCGGGGGCCAAGGCAGCATTCGAGGCGGCGCTTCAGATCGCTGAAGCACTGGTTGCCGAATTCCCCGGCGATGTCGTGATCCGCCGCAACCTGTCGGTCAGCTATGAACGCATCGGCGACATGCAGGTGGACGACGGAGATTATCCGGCGGCGCTGGAAACCTTCGGCAAGGCCCTGACGATCCGCGAAGAGCTCGCCGCGCTTGACCCCGACAACAAGCCGCGCCAGCGCGACCTGGCGATCAACTTCGACCGGATCGGCGATGTGCAACGGCTGTCGGGCGACATGGATTCGGCCCTGCTCGCCTATCAGGCCGCGCTCACGATCCGCGAGAAACTCGCCGCACTTGATCCCACCAACATGGTCTGGCAGCAGGACCACCTGGTCAGCCTTGACCGGATGGGGGACATCCACTTCGATTCGAATGACTTCGTGGCTGCCCTGCAAGCGCAGGAAACCGCCCGCAGCGTCGCCGAGGGCATGGTGGCCATGAACCCCGACAACCTGTCACGCCAGGCCGATCTGGGGACAGCGCTGCAGAAGATCGGCGACATCAAGCAGGCAATGGGCGATCCGCTCGGCGCGCGCGAGGCGCTGCAGGCCGCGCTCGATCTGCGACAGGCGGTGGT
Source organism: Rhodobacter sp. SY28-1 (assembly GCF_005222785.1). Lineage (GTDB taxonomy): Bacteria > Pseudomonadota > Alphaproteobacteria > Rhodobacterales > Rhodobacteraceae > Tabrizicola. Next base: position 144,650 of record NZ_STGH01000004.1, read on the forward strand.
GGCCGCCGACCCTGCCGTTCCGCGTTTCGTGCGGGATGCCGCCTATGCGTTGGTGGCGATGGCCGAACTGGACCTTTACGAAGGCGCTCCTGAACCCGCCGAACCCCTGGTGGCCGACGCCGTGGCCAAGCAGACCCAGCTTGCCGGGGCCGCGCCCGACGACCCGTTTACCTTGCGGGACCTCTCGATCGCGCAGAACCTGCACGCCTCGACCCTGATGCAGCTTGGCCGCAACAGCGAGGCGGTGACCGTGGCCCAGGCCTCGCTGGAGACCGCAGACCGGCTTTTGCAACTGGACCCGACGATCCCCGAACACATCCACGACCGGCTGGTCACGCTGAACCGGCTGGGCGACGCGCAGGCCGCCCTGGGTGACAATCGCGCGGCGGCGGACACGTTCAAGGCGATGGTCGCCGAAGGGAACCGGCTTCTCGACGTCGATCCCTACAGCCAGCCCTGGGCCAATGACCTGGGCCTTGCGCTGGAACGGTTGGGCAATGCGCAATCGGCGACCGGCGACGTGGCCGGGGCGCTGAAAAGCCATCAGGACGCGCTTGCCCTGCGTGACTGGCTGTCGCAGCAGGACCCCTCGAACCCGGCGTGGTATCGCAATCTGGCCCTGTCGCACGCCAGCGTGGCCACGGCCCTGTCCGACCGCAACGATTTCGAAGGTGCCCTGCCGCATCAGGACGAATCTCTGCGCATCATGCGTGACCTGGCCGCAGCCTTCCCGGACGATCCCTGGTACAAGATCGACCTGGTCCGCGCGCTCGACCAACGCGCCATCCTGTTGCAGGACCCGACAGCCGAGAACCAGGAGGCGCTGGCAATTCTGGAGGACATGCAGGCCATGGGCACCCTGCCGCAGGGTTACGAAGACTGGATCCCGTCCTTCCGCCAGGCCCTGGGCCTGCCGACGAAGTAATGCCTGCCGGGGTGGGGCAGGGCTTGGCAACGCGCGGGCTTTGCCTGTAAGACGGGGAAAACGAAAAGTGAGGCCACCGCGTTGAGCAATCCCGACAGCTTCATCGAGGAAGTCACCGAAGAGGTGCGCCGGGATCGGCTGTTCCGTCTGTTCCGCAAATACGGCTGGATCGGTGTCGTCGTGATCATCGGCCTTGTCGCAGGCACCGCCTGGACCGAATGGTCAAAGTCGCGCGACGAAGCCCGCGCCGAAGCCTTTGGCGATGCGCTGATCGATGCGCTTGACCACGGCACCCCCGACGAACGGCGCGAGGCGCTGGCCGCCGTGCCTTCGGATGCCGAACAGACGGCAATTCTCAATCTGATCCTCGCGTCCGACCCGGCCGGGGACAAGGCCGCCACTCTGGCCGCTCTGGACAAGGTCACCGCCGACGCCAGTCTGTCGCCTGCCTACCGCGATCTTGCCGTGCTGCGCCGGGTGCTGGTCGCCGGGGCGGATCAGCCGATTGCCGACCGCCGTGCCGCTCTTGACGGCATTGCCGTTGCGGGTCGGCCCTATCGGGTGCTTGCCACCGAACAGCTGGCCTACCTCCTGATCGAAGAGGGCAAGACGGACGAGGCGATCACCGCCTTGACCGCGCTCCTGCAGGATCAAGAGGCCTCGGGCTCGCTGCGGTCGCGGGTTGCCCAGGTTATCACGGCGCTCGACGGCTCGCTGCCCGAAGCCTCGGGTGGTTGAGACCCCAAGATGAGCCAAGCGAAAGGTCCTTTCAGGTGGCAGGCATGAAGGTCAGACAGATGGGCGGCAAGCTGATGGCCGGCGTGGGGCTTCTGGCTCTTCTGGCGGCCTGCGGGCCAAGAGAGGTGATCCTGCAAGGTGAACGCTTCCCGGTGCGGGCCGATCTTGAGGCCAGCGTCCCGGTCGAAGGCCAGCCGGCCCCGACCGCGCCCGCGCCCGCCGAGAACCAGAGCGTCGACATCTCGCTGGGGCCGCAGACCGGCGGTGACTGGACCCACCGCGCAGGCAATGCGCGCCACCTGATGCCGCATGCCGCGCTGTCCTCCGCCCCGCAGCTTGCCTGGGCGGCCAAGGTCGGCGCCGGGTCCAGCCGCAAGAACCGGATCGCTGCCGCGCCAGTCGTGGCAGACGGCCGCATCTTCACCATCGACGCGGGCGTCGGTGTGACCGCGACCGGGACCAACGGCGCCACACTGTGGACGACGGACCTGACGGCTGCCTTCGACAAGGGCGGCGGTCAGTCGGCCGCGGGCCTTGCCACCTCGGGCAACCGTGTCTTCGCGACGACGGGCTACGGCGAACTCGTTGCCCTCGACGCGGCCTCCGGTGCCGTACTCTGGCGGCAGCGCGTCGATGCCCCGATCAGCGGCGCCCCGGCCACCGACGGATCGGCGGTCTATGTCTCGGGCCGTGACGGCTCGGCCTGGGCGGTTGATGCAGCGGACGGCAAGGTGATCTGGCAGGTCGTCGGCACCCCCGGCAAAGCCGCCTATGTCGGCACTGCTGCGCCCACCATCGGCGACCGCGCGGTGATCTTCCCCTCCTCGGGCGGGGACCTGATGGCCGTCCTCAAGATCGGCGGCGGCACCAAGATCTGGCAGGCGTCCTTGGCGGGCAAGCGGCTTGGCCGCGCCTACGCGCTCACCTCGGACGTGACCGGCGATGCAGTCATCGCGGGCAAGACCTTGTTCGCAGGCTCCGGCTCGGGCCGCACTGTCGCAATGTCGGCTTCCTCGGGCGAACGCATCTGGTCGGCCGGCGAAGGCGCCCTGGGCCCCGTCGCCGTTGCAGGCGGCTCGATCTTCCTTGTGAACGACGAAGCCAAACTCGTGCGCCTTGACGCCGCCACGGGCGAGGCGATCTGGTCGGTCGAAATGCCCTATTTCACCAAGGACAAGATCAAGCGCCGCAAGGGCATCTTTGCCCATTACGGCCCGGTGATGGCCGGTGGACGGATCATCGTCGTCTCCTCGGATGGCATCCTGCGCGCTTTCGACCCGGTGAATGGCAACCTCGTCCACACCGCCGAAATCCCCGGCGGGGCCGCCGCACAACCGGCCGTGGCCGGGGGCACGCTCTATGTCGTCAGCGGCAACGGGCAACTTCTCGCTTTCCGCTAGGCCTGATCCCGTGTATCGGGGGCGCTTCGCAGGAAACGGACCTGAGACATGACCTTTACGCTCGCCATCGTGGGCCGCCCCAACGTGGGGAAATCGACGCTGTTCAACCGCCTCGTCGGTCGCAAGCTGGCGCTTGTCGACGACCAGCCCGGCGTGACCCGCGACCTGCGCGAAGGCGACGCCCGGATCCACGATCTGCGTTTCACGGTGATCGACACTGCGGGCCTTGAAGAGGTCACCGACGACAGCCTGCAGGGCCGGATGCGCCGCCTGACGGAACGCGCGGTCGACATGGCTGATGTCTGCCTGTTCCTGATCGATGGCCGCGTCGGCGTGACCCCCTCGGACGAGGTCTTCGCCGACATCCTGCGCAAGAAATCCGCCCGTGTCCTGCTCGGCGTCAACAAGGCCGAGGGCAAAGCGGGCGATTCCGGCGCGCTGGAGGCCTATTCGCTGGGCCTTGGCGAACCCATCCGCCTGTCGGCCGAACATGGTGAGGGGATCGACGACCTCTACCACGCCCTGCGACCTTTCCAGGAAGAGTTCGCCCCCCGCGAAGCCGAAATGCTGCCGGAAACCGATACCGACATCTCGGAAGAAGACGCCGAGCTTGAGGCCGACGAGAACGCCCACAAGCCGACGGCTGCGAAACCCCTGCAGATCGCCGTCATCGGCCGCCCGAACGCCGGAAAGTCGACCCTTATCAACAAGATCCTCGGCACCGACCGGATGCTTACGGGGCCGGAGGCCGGGATCACCCGCGACGCGATTTCCGTCCGCGCCGACTGGCAGGGCACGCCGATCCGCATCTGGGACACCGCCGGCATGCGCAAGAAGGCCAAGGTGGTCGAGAAGCTGGAGAAGCTCTCCGTCGCCGATGGCCTCCGCGCCGTGCGATTCGCCGAGGTTGTGGTCGTCCTTCTGGACGTCGAAATCCCGTTCGAAGTTCAGGATCTCCGCATCGCCGACTTCGCCGAAACCGAAGGCCGCGCCGTGGTCGTCGCCGTCAACAAGTGGGACCTTGAGGACGAAAAGCAGGAAAAGCTCGCCGAGTTGAAGGAGATGTTCGAACGCCTCCTCCCGCAGCTCCGCGGTGCGCCCCTTGTCACCGTTTCAGCCAAGACGGGCCGGGGCCTCGACCGCCTGCATGATGCTATCCTGAAGGCGCATGACGTCTGGAACCGCCGCATCCCCACCGCCAAGCTGAACACCTGGCTGGGGGCGATGACCGAAGCGCACCCGCCTCCCGCACCGGGAGGCCACCGGATCAAGCTGCGCTACATGACCCAGGCCAAGACCCGGCCGCCCGGTTTCATGATAAAATGCTCGCGCCCCGACGAACTCCCGGAAAGCTACAAGCGCTATCTCGTGAATGGCTTGCGTGACCATTTCGACATGCCTGGCACGCCGATCCGTCTGTATCTGCGGTCGCAGGGCAACGAGAACCCGTGGAAGGAACGCAAGTTCAACACGCCTTCGCGGCTGCGGAAGCACAAGGAAAAGAACACCGGGCAGTAAATCCAAGAATTCTAAGTAAAATTCTTGCCAAATTCCTTACTTAAGGAATTTGGCTCCGCCGCCACAGCCAACCCGCCGCGACCAGCACGACTGCCGCCACCGCAAGTGCCGCCCAGGCGACCAGCGTCTCGCTGCCCCAGTTTTTCGCCGCAACACCCACAAGCGCCCAGATCACGGTCACCGAATAGACCGGCATCCGGGGCTTCCGCGATTGCACCAGCGGCGTCAGGATCAGGACGACGCCCAGCATGTCCAGCGCCGCTTCCTCGTTCCCGGTATATCCGTATCCCGCCAGCAGGATCCCGGTGGACACCAGCGACGCCGCCGTCAGCCAGCCCGCGAAGATGGCCAGCGGCGCCGACAGGATCCAGCGGTCCGGCTCGGTAGGGGCCTGCAGGAAAGCCAGGATCGCCGAAGCCGCCATCACCAGGATCACTGCCGTCGCCCAGACCGGGCTTGCGCCGGCGATGGCCAGCCAGACCGTTCCCAGCACCAGGGCCACCGCCAGCGCCGGTCGCACCCGAACCCAGGCCGGATCATCCGCCCGTTTCCACAGGCCAAACCCTGCGTGCAGGATCAGCCACAGATAGATGACCGACCAGATTGCGAAGGCGTATCCCGCTGGCTGGATCGCGGGGCGCGCGATTTCGACCGGAAACTGTCCCGGTTCATAGCCTGTGAAGGGCGGGGTCACGAAAGGGGCCACCGCAAAGGCGGCGGCGGAAACAAGTACGATCAGCGCAAACAGGCGGTTCATTCCGGACTCCAATGGGGCGGGCATGGGGAAACCCCGCACCCTGCCCAAGGTTCCCGGTCAGACGAGCTGCCCTTCGGCAGTGATCCGGGTCTTGCCCCCAAGATAGGGCACCAGCGCCGCAGGCAAGGTCACCGACCCATCCGCCTCCTGCCCGTTCTCCAGCACCGCGATCAGGCAGCGCCCGACCGCGAGGCCCGACCCGTTCAGCGTCGCCACGAACTCGGGCTTGCCGCCGGCGGGCCGATAGCGCGCATTCATCCGCCGCGCCTGGAACTGGCCGCAGGTGGAGACCGACGAAATCTCGCGGAACGTGTTCTGCCCCGGCAGCCAGACCTCCAGGTCATGCGTCTTCTGCGCCCCGAATCCCATGTCGCCCGTGCACAGGACGATGGTCCGGTAGGGCAGGCTCAGCCGCTCCAGCACCGCCTCGGCGCACTTGGTCATCCGCTCATGTTCGGCCAGCGCCGTCTCCGGCGTGCAGATGGTCACCATCTCGACCTTCTCGAACTGGTGCTGCCGCAGCATGCCCGTCGTGTCCTTGCCCGCCGACCCAGCCTCGGACCGGAAGCAGTGCGTGTGCGCCGTCATCCGCAAGGGCAAGGCGCTCTCCTCAAGGATTTCCCCCGCGACCGAGTTGGTCAGCGTGACCTCCGAGGTCGGGATCAGCCACCAGCCGTTCGTCGTCTGATAGCTGTCCTCGGCGAATTTCGGCAGCTGGTTGGTGCCATACATGGCATCCTCTTTCACCAGCACCGGGGTCCAGGTCTCGGCCAGCCCATGTTCAGACGTGTGCAGGTCCAGCATGAACTGCGCCAGCGCCCGGTGCACCCGCGCGACCGCGCCGCGCAGCACGACAAAGCGGCTGCCCGAAAGCTTCGCCGCCGTCTGGAAGTCCAGCCCGTCCTTCGCCGCCGGAATGTCGAAATGCTCCAACGGCTTGAAATCCATGACGCGCGGCGTGCCCCAACGCCGGATTTCGACGTTCCCGCTTTCGTCCGGCCCCTCGGGCACCTCGTCCAGCGGCAAGTTCGCGATCCGCATCAGCGCATCGCGCAGCCGCGCATCCTCGGCGCCCGCCTCCTCGGTCAGGCGCGCGCCCTCGGCCTTCTTCTCGGCCACCAGCGCCCGCAGCCGCTCGAATTCCGCGTTGTCGCCACGCGCCTTGGCGGCGCCCACGTCCTTCGAGGCCGCATTCTGCGCCGCAGCCGCGGTTTCCGCAGCCAGGATCTTCGCCCGCCGCGCCTCGTCGATCGCCAGCAATTCCGACGACATCGGCGCCAACCCGCGGCGAGACAGCGCCGCGTCAAACGCAGCGGGATTGTCGCGGATGAACCGGATGTCGTGCATGGGCCTAGTCTCCTGAAACACCAATGGCGGCGCTTATGCCCGATATCGTGGCAGGGGGGAAGGTGCGAGGCTGCCCGCAAACGAACCGCGCCCTCTGGCAAACCGTCCCGAAAGGCCTTACATCAGCCGACAATTGCAAAACGGGCGGCAGCCTAAGCCACCCGATCCTACCAGAGAGGATGTCCATGTTCGCCACCCCCGCCTTCGCGCAAGCCGCAAGTGCCGCCCCCGGCGGAGCCGCCGTCTTCGCGCAGTTCCTGCCGATCATCCTGATTTTCGTGATCTTCTACTTCCTGCTGATCCGCCCGCAGCAGCAGAAGATGAAGCAGCACCGCGCCATGGTCGAAGCCCTGCGCCGGGGCGATCAGGTCGTGACCTCGGGTGGCATCGTCGCCAAGGTCTCGAAGGTCCAGGAAGACGGCATGGTCGAGGTCGAGATCGCCGACGGGGTCAAGGTGAAGGTGATCAAGCACACGATCACCCAGGTCCTGAACAAGACCGAACCTGCGGCAAGCTAAGGTCGGACCCATGGAATCGATGGCGCTCTGGAAGCGGATTCTCATTCTGCTCGTCTGCAGCTGGGGAATTGTCGCGGCAATTCCGAACCTGTTCTACGCTCAGGTCGAGCGCCACAATGACGCCGTCGCTGCCATCGAAGAGGCTGGTGGAACCGCCACGGCCGAGCAAGAGGCGGCGCGTGCCGAATGGCCGGGCTACCTGCCGTCGGCCCTGATGAACCTTGGCCTCGACCTGCGGGGCGGGGCGCATCTTCTGGCCGAAGTTCAGGTCGAGGATGTCTACAAAAGCCGGATGGACAGCCTCTGGCCCGAGGTCCGCGACGCGCTCCGCGATCTCCGCGACCAGGTTGGCGCCGTCCGCCGCGCGCCCTCGCCCGACGATGTCCTGCGCGTCACGATCTCCACCCCTGAAGGCATGCCCGCAGCCCTCGAGGCGGTCCGCGCGCTTGGCTCCAGCGTCGTCTCGCTGACCGGGATCGGCGAAAGCACCATCGACGTCACCGCCGAAGGCAATGACATCGTGGTCCAGCTGTCCGAAGCCGAGAAGCTCGCCACCGACGGACGGACGATCCAGCAGTCGCTGGAAATCATCCGCCGCCGCGTCGACGAAGCCGGGACCCGCGAACCAACCATCCAGCGCCAGGGCGAAGACCGCATCCTGATCCAGGTCCCCGGCATCGGCTCGGCGCAAGAGTTGAAGGCGCTGATCGGCCAGACCGCGAAGCTCACCTTCAACGCAGTCGTCAGCCGCACCACCGATGCTGGCATCACCCCCGGGGCCCGCAACGTGCTGCTGCCGTCCCTTGACGAAGAGGGCGTCTACTATGTGGTCGAGGACGCGCCCGTGGTCTCGGGTGAAGATCTGGTCGACGCCCAGCCCTCCTTCGACCAGAACGGCCAGCCCGCCGTCAGCTTCCGTTTCGACACCACCGGCGCCCGCGCCTTCGGCGACTACACCGCCGCCAACATCGGCGCGCCCTTCGCCATCGTGCTGGACGGCGAGGTGATCTCGGCCCCGGTGATCCAAAGCCATATTCCCGGCGGATCGGGCATCATCACCGGCAATTTCTCGGTCGAGGAATCGACCCGCCTTGCCGTCCTTCTGCGGGCCGGTGCCCTTCCGGCCGAGATGACCTTCCTTGAAGAACGTACCATCGGCCCGGAGCTCGGCCAGGATTCCATCGACGCGGGCCGCACAGCCGCCCTCATCGGCATGGTGGCCGTCGCAGTCTACATGGTTCTGTCCTACGGCCTCTTCGGCGTCTTCGCCAACCTCGCGCTTGCGATCAACATCGCGCTCATCATGGCGGTTCTATCGGCCATCGGGGCCACGCTGACGCTGCCCGGCATCGCCGGGATCGTGTTGACCATGGGTATGGCAGTCGACGCCAACGTTCTCATCTTCGAACGGATGCGAGAGGAAATCCGCGCCGGGGCCAACCCGCGGCGGGTGGTCGAGCAGGGCTTCGACCGGGCATTCTCGGCCATCATGGATTCGAACGTGACTGGCCTTCTGACCGCGATCATCATGTTCTGGCTTGGCTCCGGCCCCGTGCGCGGCTTTGCGGTGACCCTTGGTCTTGGCATCATCACCTCGATGTTCACGGCCGTTTATGTGACCCGCCTGATCGTCGAAACCTACATCGACTGGAAGCGTCCCAAGACGCTCGTGGTCTGACCGGAGGATTTGGAAATGGCCTGGCGTCTGCGGCTGGTTCCCGAAAAGACCAACATCGACTTCTTCAAGATCCAGTGGGTCACCTTCGGGACCTCGGTCTTCGCCATGTTGGCCTCGATCGTGCTGATCTTCACGATGGGACTGAACTTCGGCATCGACTTCCGGGGCGGCACCACGATCCGCACCGAATCCACGACCGCCGTCGACGTGGGCGCCTATCGTGACGCTCTCTCCGGAATCAGTGCGGGCGATGTCTCGATCACCGAGGTCTTCGATCCGTCGTTCCGCGACGACCAGCACGTCGCGATGATCCGCCTTTCGGCCCGTGAAGGCGAGGAATCAGTGACGCCGGAAGTCATTGCCGAGGTCGAAGCCGCCCTGCAGGCAATCGACCCGGCTATCACCTTCCCATCGGTCGAATCCGTTGGCCCGAAGGTTTCACAGGAACTCATCACATCCGCCCTGCTTGCCGTGCTGGCCGGCGCGGCCGGCATCCTGTTCTACGTCTGGGTCCGCTTCGAATGGCAGTTCGCGGTGGGAACCGTGGCGGCGCTGATCCATGACGTTCTGGTCACCGTGGGCATCTTTGCGCTGTTCCAGATCAAGTTCGACCTGACCATCGTCGCGGCCCTGCTGACCATTCTTGGCTATTCGGTCAACGACACGGTCGTCATCTTTGACCGGCTGCGGGAAAACCTCGCCAAGTACAAGCAGATGCCCCTGCGCGAGATGATGAACCTCACCGCGAACGAGACGCTGTCGCGCACGATCATGACGGCCTCGACCACCTTCATCTCGCTTCTCGTCCTGTTCATCTTCGGCGGCGACGTGATCCGGGGCTTTGTCTTCGCCATGCTGCTTGGCGTCGTCCTCGGCACCTATTCGACGCTCTACATGGCAAAGAACATCGTGCTGATGCTGGGTGTGGACCGCAGCGACAAGACCAAGAAACCGGGCAACGGCGAATTCGCCAATGTGGATGCTTAAGGGGGCCTCGTGCGCCTGACCGAAGTCACCTACGGCAGCGCTAAGGCGATCGAGGGTTACGGCCCCGGCTTCTTCCGTGTGGCCGGGCACGTCCTGCGCGGTCCCTGCCTCATCACCCCCTGGGACGCCGGTCCCTGGGGCGGGTTCGAGGACACGGCAGCGCCGCTGTCGCTTGCGGACAGGATCGACGTCCTTTTCGTCGGCACTGGCTCTGCCATCGCCCATGTCCCGCAGGCTTTTCGTGAGGCTCTGGAAGGGCAGGGGATCGGGGTCGAGGTCATGGCCTCCCCCACCGCCGCCCGGACCTACAACGTGCTTCTCGGCGAAGGCCGCCGCGTTGCAGTGGCGCTGATCCCGGTCGATTGACCGCCGTCAGCGGGGGCAATGGTAGGCCCGGAGGGACTCGAACCCCCAACCAAGGCGTTATGAGCGCCCTGCTCTAACCAATTGAGCTACAGGCCCGTAGGCCCCCTCTGCCTAGCAGACCGGCGCGTCGGGTCAAGCCACCGGGGGACCGGCCCATGCCGTCATCTGCGACGCCGTCACGCCGCAGCCGCTCGGGACTAGCAAAACAAGGAAACCGTGGGCCAGACCCGCCAAGCCTGCAGTTGCCGCTGCCCTGCATCTGGTGTAGCGGACAGGCGGAACCGGCTTCTCAAGGGGATGCGACATGGCGACGGGACACAACGGCTTGACCTATGCCGATGCGGGCGTGGACATCGACGCCGGGAATGCGCTCGTCGACCGGATCAAGCCCGCTGCCAAGTCGACCAGCCGGTCCGGCGTGATGGGCGGCCTCGGCGGCTTTGGCGCGCTTTTCGACCTCAAGGCCGCAGGCTACCAGGACCCGATCCTGGTCGCGGCCACCGATGGCGTCGGCACCAAGCTGCGGATCGCCATCGACACCGGACACGTCGACACCATCGGCATCGACCTCGTCGCCATGTGCGTCAACGACCTCGTCTGCCAGGGCGCAGAGCCCTTGTTCTTCCTCGACTATTTCGCCACCGGCAAGCTGGAGGTCGAAGAGGCCACCCGCATCATCACCGGCATCGCCAAGGGCTGCGCCGATTCAGGCTGCGCGCTGATCGGCGGCGAAACGGCCGAGATGCCAGGCATGTATCACAAGGGCGACTTCGACCTCGCCGGGTTCGCCGTGGGCGCCATGGAACGTGGCCAGGACCTGCCGCGCGACGTTGCAAAGGGCGACATTCTCCTCGGCCTTTCCTCCTCTGGCGTCCACTCCAACGGCTACAGTTTCGTCCGCAAGGTCGTGGAACTTTCCGGCCTTGGCTGGGACGCCGCGTCGCCCTTCTCCGAAGGCACTCTCGGCCAAGCGCTCCTGACTCCCACCCGCCTATACGTCAAACAGGCCCTCGCCGCCGTCCGCGCGGGCGGCGTCCACGGCCTTGCCCACATCACCGGTGGGGGCCTTACCGAGAACCCGCCGCGCGTCCTGCCCGAAGGCCTCGCCTGCGAGATCGACCTCGGCGCATGGGCCTTGCCCCCGGTCTTCCGCTGGCTTTCCGCCACGGCGAACATGTCGGAACCCGAGCTTCTCAAGACCTTCAACTGCGGCATCGGCATGATCCTCGTGGTCGCCGAAGACCGCGCCCAGGCCCTGACCGCGCTCCTGCAAGGCGAAGGCGAGACCGTCACCCGCCTTGGCCGGATCGTCGAAGGGCAGGGGGTCATCTACAAGGGCAAGCTTCTGTGAAGCGCGTCGCCATCCTGATTTCCGGGGGTGGCTCGAACATGTTGGCATTGGTTCGGGACATGACCCAGGCCCACTACGCCCAGCCCGTCCTCGTCGCCTCCAACGACCCCGCTGCCGGGGGCCTCGCCAAAGCCGCTGCACTCGGAGTCCCGACCGCCTCGGTCGACCACCGCCCCCATGGCAAGGATCGCGCAGCCTTCGAGGCCGCGCTCGCCGAAAAGATCGACGCCACCCGCCCAGATATCCTCTGCCTGGCGGGCTTCATGCGGATCCTGACCCCCGGCTTCATCCGCCGCTATGAGGGCCGGATGCTGAACATCCACCCCTCGCTTCTTCCGAAATACCCCGGCCTCCACACCCACGCCCTGGCGCTGGCCGCAGGCGATGCCGAGGCCGGCTGCACCGTCCACGAGGTCACCGCCGAGTTGGACGCAGGCCCCATCCTTGGCCAGGCCCGCGTCCCCGTCCTGCCCGGCGACACCGAAGACAGCCTCGCCGCCCGGGTCCTTACGATGGAGCACCAGCTCTACCCCGCCGTCCTCCGGCGCTTCGTCACGGGCGACCGGACGCCGGTCTCGCTACCCTGAAGGCCCATCTGGCCGCGTCAGGACAAAGGCCGAGCCCACCGCAATCAGCACGGTCTGCACCAATAGCGCCTTCCAGGACAGCCCAAGCAGCACCGACACCGCGACGACCGCCACCATGCTCCCCACCGCCAGCCGCTTGGCGGGCCGCGAGATTGCTCCGTTCTCCTCCCAGTTCCGGATCGACGGGCCGAAGACCGGATGCGCCAGCAGCCAGCGATGCAGTCGGGGCGAGGACTTGGCGAAGCACCCGGCCGCCAGCAGCAGGAACGGGGTCGTCGGCAGGACGGGCAGCAGCACCCCGACGAGCCCCAGCCCCAGGAACACGCCACCCAGTGTCAGCCAGATCCAACGCATCGCGCCCTCCGCGTCTGGCGGCCAAATGCGCATGGCCATGGAGCAAGCTCAACCCCGGCCCTTTTCTTTTCTTCCTTCTCCGCCTATAGCGGCGCGGAAATGGGCGGGATGACCCCGCGAGCGAAAGGACGGCACATGCGCACGATCACCACGACCGAAGACCTTGCCGCCTATTGCGCGCTTGCCAAGACCCAGCCCTTCGTCACCATCGACACCGAATTCCTGCGCGAACGCACCTACTGGTCCAAGCTCTGCCTGATCCAGATGGCACTCCCCGGCGCGGGCGAGGCCGTCCTCATCGACCCGATCGAGGGCGACGAGATGTCGCTCGAGCCGCTCTACGACCTCTTCCGGCATGAGGCGACCGTGAAGGTCTTCCACGCCGCCCGGCAGGACCTTGAGATCTTCTTCGTCGAAGGCGGTGTCTTCCCCAAGCCCCTGTTCGATACCCAGATCGCCGCCATGGTCTGCGGCTTCGGCGAACAGGTGGGCTACGAAACCCTGGTCAAGAAGATCGCCCGCGCCGATCTGGACAAGACCTCGCGCTTCACCGACTGGTCGCGCCGTCCGCTGTCGGACGCGCAGAAGGAATACGCGCTGGCCGACGTGACCCACCTGCGGGTGATTTACGAATGGCTCGCGGCCCAGCTGAAGAAGAATGGCCGTGCCGAATGGGTGGCCGAAGAACTCGCCGCCCTCACCGATCCCGCGACCTACACCGTCCACCCCGATGAGGCCTGGCAGCGCATCAAGACCCGCACCACCTCCGGCCGCTTCCTGGCTGTCGTCAAGGCGCTCGCCCGATTCCGCGAGGCTTATGCCCAGGGCCAGAACGTGCCGCGCAGCCGGGTGATGAAGGACGATGCGCTCCTTGAACTCGCCTCAACCCGCCCCACCACGGTCGAAGAACTGGGCCGCTCCCGCCTGCTTCTGCGCGAAGGCCGCAAGCCCGAGATCGCCGACGGCATCCTTGCCGCGGTGAAAGAGGGACTTGAGATGAAGCCCGAGGACATGCCTCGGGTTGAGTCCTCGCGCGAACAGATGCAGGTGAACCCCGCACTGGCCGACCTCCTCCGCGTGCTTCTGAAGGCCAAGTCGGAATCGCTGGGTGTCGCCCCCCGCCTCATAGCCTCCTCGGCCGATCTGGACCTGATCGCCGCGGGCGACCGCAGCGTGCCCGCCCTGACCGGCTGGCGGCTTGAGGCATTCGGCGATGACGCCATGCGCCTGTGCAAGGGTGAGATCGCGCTGTCAGCAAAGGGCAACGAGGTGCGCGTCGTCCGCCTCTGACCGCTCGTCGCGGACTTCGTCACTCCTCGCTGGGCGCACCTGCGACGCGAAGCCGAAGGCGCGACGCAAAAGCCCCGTTATCGCCGCGAGGCCCGCGCGTTGGTCGCGCCCTGCACGACGATCTCCCGCACGTTTTCCAGCTTGAAGTCGGAAATGTAGATCGCCGCATCTACCTGCCGCGATTGCGCGGTGTTGACATCAGTCTTGGTCGTCGGCGGAAACACCCGGAACTCATAGACCTGCGTGCCGCCCTCGGACAGCGGCAGCGGAACCAGTTCCGCGCTCCAGTAGCCCTGAACCGGCATCTGCCCGCGGGCCCGCACGATGGCCCCGCCCGGGATCGGCTCGACCGCAAGCGACATCACCACTTCGGCCAGCACCCGCCCGTCTTCCTTGGCCTCGGGCAGCACGATGATCTCGCGCGGCTCGGACTTCCGGAACCAGTTGAACGGGTTGAGTTTGCTTTGCCGCAACCCCCCGCAACCCGCAAGGGCGACGGCCAGGCCAAGAACAACGTGACGGCGGGACAGGGACATGGGTCAAGCTTCCTGATGCGTTGCCTCTTGGGTAGCCGATGGCACCGCGTTTGAAAAGCGCTTCTCTGGGAAAGCGCCACCCCGGGGCTGGACCTTTTCGCATCCCGGCCTTACCTCACCGCCAGGGCAGGGAGACAGCCATGGCCACCGCAGCCTTCGAAGACATCGCCGAAACCTTCGACTTCCTCGACGACTGGGAAGATCGCTACCGCCATGTCATCGAACTGGGCAAGGCGATGCCGCCCCTGGACGACAGCTTCAAGGTCCCGGCGCTCAAGGTCCAGGGCTGCGCCAGCCAGGTCTGGCTGCGGCCCATGATCGAAGATGGCCGCTTCGACTTTCAGGGCGACTCGGATGCGATGATCGTCCGCGGCCTGATCGCCGTCCTGCATGCGCTCTACTCCGGTGTCCCGCTGGCCGAGGTGGGCAAGATCGACGCCACCGCCGAACTCGGCCGCCTTGGCCTGAACGAACACCTCTCCAGCCAGCGCTCGAACGGCGTCCGCGCCATGGTTCAGCGCATCCGGGAAGAGGCCGCTAGCCGCGCGTAACGGTCACCCGGTCCGGGTAGAACGCCAGGTGGCCGGCAATTTCGGCTACATCATCCTTCGGCGTCTCGTAGGTCCAGACCGCATTGGCCAACATCCCGAAATCGCCCTTTATCGAATAGTAACTCGCCTTGCCCTTCCACGGGCATGAGGTCGCATGATCCGTTCGCACCAAGCGATCCATGTCGATATCCTCGCGCGGGACATAGATGACCGGAGGATAGGACCCCTCTTTCAACTCCAGCGCCTTGACGCTGGTCCCAAGCAGGGTCGAGCCCGCCATGACGGTCACCGGACCATTGACCGGGGTGATCTTGATGTGATCGGCCATCGATGCCTCCTCAGATCGGGGCGCAGGCGTCCTTCAGCCACTGCAAGGTAGCACCGGCAACCCGATTGCCAAGCTTTTCCAGCACTTCCGCGTGGTAGGCATCCAGCCAGCGCATCTCGCCCGGCGACAGCTCCTCGCGCAGGATCAGGCGGCGGTCGAAAGGAACGAAGGTCAGCGTCTCGAATGACATCTGCGCCCGGTTGTCGCCAAGCGCTGGGGCCTCCTGCACCACGATCAGGTTCTCCAGCCGGATTCCGAACGCCCCCTCGCGGTAATACCCCGGCTCGTTGGACAGGATCATCCCCGGCTCCAAAGGCACTTCGGAAATGCGGCTGATCCGCTGCGGCCCCTCATGCACCGACAGGAAAGCGCCCACGCCATGCCCGGTCCCGTGGTCGTAATCTTGCCCGGCGACCCAAAGGTTGAACCGCGCCAGCGCATCGATATCCCGCCCCGGCAGCCCCTTCGGAAACCGCACCCGGCTGATTGCGATCAGCCCCTGCAGGACCCGCGTATAGCACTCCCGCGCTTCCTGCCCCGGATCGCCAACCGCCACCGTACGGGTGATGTCCGTCGTCCCGTCCAGATACTGCGCGCCCGAATCGACCAGCAGCAGCTCATTCTGCTGCACGGGCCGGTTCGTCTCCTCCGTCACCCGGTAGTGCATGATCGCGCCATGCGGACCCGCGCCGCAGATCGTGTCAAAGCTGATGTCGTGCAGCGCATTCGTCGCCCGCCGGAACCCTTCCAGCGCCTGCACCACCGAAATCTCGGTCAGCCCGCCCGAAGGTGAGGCCTCGTCCAGCCAGCGCAGGAACTCCACCATCGCCGCGCCGTCGCGCAGATGCGCCTCCCGCGTCGCGGCGATCTCGGCGGCATTCTTGCAGGCCTTGGGCAGGCGGCAGGGATCATCGCCCCAGCTAACCTCCACTCCCGCGACCTTCAGGATGTCCGACACCGCCAGCGGCGCCTGGGCCTTGTCCACCCGCACCGGCCCGGTCAATCCTTTCAGCGCCTCGGCGAACCGTTCCACAGGATGCACCGCGACCTCCGGCCCGAGGTGATCGCGCACCGCCTGATCCAGCTTCTCCGGGTTCACGAACAGATCGACCCGCCCGTCGTCATGCAGCACGGCAAACCCATGCAGCACCGGGTTCTTCGGCACGTCGGCCCCCCGGACGTTCAGCAGCCAGCAGAGCGAATCCGGCAGCGTTACGACGGCAGCCTTCTGCCCCGCCTTCCGCAACCCCTCGGCCAGCCGAGCGCGCTTCGCCTCATGGCTTTCCCCGGCCAGTTCCACCGGATGGACGAAGGCCTTCCCGACAGGAGCCACAGGCTGATCCGGCCAGATCTCATCAACTGGGTTTTCGATGGCAAGCTCAAGCGTTACGCCCGTTCCTTCAAGTGCCGCTTGAAGTCGCGCGACCTCATCCGCCGTGTGCAGCCAGGGGTCAAACCCCACGCGACCCGAGGCCAGCTTCTCCTTGACCCACTCCCCCGGCTTCACTTCCGGCCACGGCACCGGCGTAAAGACCGAAAGGTCCACCTGGGCCTTCACCTGCGTCCGATATCGTCCATCGATGAAAACCCCCGCCACGTCCGGCAGCACGATGCAGAAGCCCGCCGAGCCGGTGAACCCGGTCAGCCACTGCAGTCGTTCATCCCGCGCCGCGACATATTCGCCCTGATGCACGTCCGACCGCGGCACGATGAAGCCCGCCAGCCCCAACGCCGCCAGCCGTTCCCGCAAAGCCACCAAGCGCGGAGGCCCCTGGTCAGGTGAGGCATGGCTCTCAAAGCTTTGAAACATAAGCCGCTTTCCCTTCGACAAGAATCCTTGGGGTGGGTCGGCGGCATCGCCACCGGTTCAAGAGGCCGCCGACCTGATGGCCTTCAGGCCAGAGGGGGGCAGACAGTCCCCTCAACCCGTCCGCCGCATCCCCAGCGCCCGCGCGCGCTTCTTCGGGTCCACCTCGAACAACGCCGCCAGCTGCTCGGTCATCGCGCCCGCCAACTGCTCGACATCGGTGATTGTCACCGCCCGCTGGTAGTACCGCGTCACGTCATGCCCGATCCCGATCGCGATCAGCTCCACCGCGCGCCGCCGTTCCACCATCGCGATCACGTCGCGCAGGTGTTTTTCCAGGTAATTCGCGGGGTTGACGGACAAGGTTGAATCGTCGACCGGCGCCCCGTCCGAGATCACCATCATGATCTTCCGCTGCTCGGGCCGCGCCAGCATCCGCCGATGCGCCCATTCCAGCGCCTCGCCGTCGATGTTTTCTTTCAACAGCCCCTCCTTCATCATCAGCCCCAGATTGGGCCGCACCCGCCGCCACGGAGCATCCCCTGACTTGTAGACGATGTGCCGCAGATCGTTCAGCCGCCCCGGCATCTGCGGGCGGCCCTGCGCCAGCCAACGTTCACGCGACTGCCCGCCCTTCCAGGCCCGCGTGGTGAAGCCCAGGATCTCCACCTTCACGTTGCACCGCTCCAACGTCCGCGCCAGCACGTCGGCGCAGATCGCCGCGATGGAGATCGGCCGCCCCCGCATGGAGCCTGAGTTGTCCAGCAGCAGTGTCACCACCGTATCGCGGAACTCGGTGTCCTTCTCCCACTTGAAACTCAACGGAGTCGTCGGGTTCGCCACCACCCGCGCCAGGCGCCCGGCGTCGAGGATGCCTTCCTCCTTGTCGAACTCCCAGCTGCGGTTCTGCTGCGCCTGCAAGCGGCGCTGCAGCTTGTTCGCCAGCCGCGACACCGCCCCCTTCAACGGCTCCAGCTGCTGGTCAAGGTAGGCCCGCAGCCGCTCCAGTTCCGCCGGTTCGGCCAGCTCCTCCGCCTTGATTTCCTCATCGAAATCAGTCGTATACACGACATAGTTCGGGTCTGCGTCCGAATGCGGGGCAGGCGGTGGCGGCTCCAGCGGCGCCTCGCCCTCGGGCAGCTCCGCCTCGTCACCCTGCTCCATGTCGGCGCTGTCTTCCATCGTGACCTGCGCCTGGGATTGGTCCTGCTGCTCCTCCTGCGAACGCTCCGGAGACGCCTCGGACTCATCCGACTCGTCCTGCTCCTCACCAGCGGAATCGGGCGAATCCTGATCCTCCTCCGCCTGATCGTCGCCCGCATCCTCCGGTGCGTCGGGGTCATCGCCCAACTGGTCACCATACCCAAGGTCGGCAATCACCTTCCGCGCCAGCCGCGCGAAGGCCGCCTGATCCGCCAGCACATGGTCAAGGTTCGACAGCGTCTCGCCCGCCTGCTCCTCAACGAATCCGCGCCAGAGGTCCGCCGCATGCTCGGCCGATTTCGGCAGCGCCCGCCCCGTCGCCATCTGCCGCACCAGATACCCCGCCGCGACCGGCAGGGGCACTTCGGACGCCGCCGTCACCTGGCCATAGCCCTTGCGGTCCGCCTCATGGCCGATCTTCGCGTCGATGTTCCCGGCCGTCCCCGGCATGTCGCGCGCGCCCACGGCCTCACACCGCGCGTTTTCCATCGCATCGTAGATGTCCCGCGCCAGGGGCCCGGTCGGTGCATAGCGCGCCGCCACCCCCTCGTCGTGATACCGCCGCCGCAGCGCGAAGGCATCCGCCGTCCCGCGTGCCAGCAGGACCTCGTCCCGCGTCATCCGGCGCGAGACTTGGGGCAGGCGGATGCCCTCCTTGTTCATCCCGGCGGGATCGACCGAATAGGTGACGGTCATCTCCGGGTCATCCGCCATCGTGCGGGTGGCCTCAGCCAGAGCTTTCTTGAACGGATCGGCGGGGTTGTCGGTGGGCTTGTTCATAGGGCTCAGCCTAGTGCGTCCAGCGACCGGCTTCCAGAGGCCAGATCGGCCAGAAGCGCCACATGCACGTCCAAAGCGTCGATCACCCGATACCGCGTTTCCTGTCCATCGAAGGCAAGGCCCAGGTCCGTTCCTGCCAGCACGACCGCCTCAGCGCCCTGATCGGCCAGCCGCTGCCCTGCCGCCAGAAGTGTGGCCCGCGACTCGGCATCGCAGACCCCAGCCACCGCCATGTCCTGATACAGTTGGCCAAGCCCCTCGATCTCGTCGTCGAGAGCGATGGCCCGCGTCTGCCGCAACTGGCCGAAAAGCTTCGTCCGCATCACTACGCGGGTCCCCAGAAGGCCGACGCAGGAAATACCCTCCGCGGCAAAGAACGCGTCCAGCGGCTCCACCGCCGACACCAGGGGCAGCGAAGACCGCGCCACCGTCTCGTCAAAGCAGAAGTGCCCGCCCAGCGACGTGATCGCCGCGCACTCCGCCCCCGCGGCCTTCAGCCGATCGATCAATCCGGCGTAGATCCCGGCCTGCGCCTCGCGGCAGTCGGCCAGGTTGTTGCGGATCAGCTCGTGAATATCGGCCTGCACGATGGTCAGCTCCAACCGCGCCTCCCGTTCCGCCATCGCTGCACAAAGCCGCTGGTAATAGACCACGGTCGCAGCCGGTCCGATGCCGCCGATCAATCCGATGTGCATGGCTCTCCTCCCCGAAGGACCCGACTAAAGCACTCCGCAATGGTCGCCACAAGCCGCCGTGCACCAGCGCACAGAACCGGCGCGGGATTGGAGAGTTGGCAGAGCCCGCATACAGGCCAGATAAGACAGGCAACGAACACCAACCCGCAAGGAACCAGACCCATGGCCAACCCGAAAATCGCGATCATCGTGTCGTCGACCCGCGCGACCCGTTTTGCCGACATCCCGACCGCCTGGATCAAGGCTCAGGCAGAAGCCCGCGGCGACATCGACGTTGAGGTCGTTGACCTGCGCGACCATCCGCTTCCGTTTTTCGCCGAAGTCGCGTCGAACGCCTGGGCGCCTTCGCAGGATTCTGCTGCCGTCGCCTGGCAGAAGAAGGTGGGCGAGTTTGACGGCTACATCTTCGTCGTCGCGGAATACAACCGCTCGATCACCGGAGCGCTGAAGAATGCTCTGGACCAGGCCTATGTGGAATGGGCCCGCAAGCCCTTCGGCGCCATCTCCTACGGTTCGATGGGCGGCGCCAACGCGCTGGGTCACCTGCAGAACATCGGCGTCGAGCTGCAGATGGTCCCGACCCGCAACAACGTCCGCATCGGCGGGTCCGACTTCTTCAAGGTCCACCCCGGCTTTGGCGGTTCGGGCAACCTTGGCGACATCGAAGCCGTGATTGCTCCCTCGGCGACCGCCATGCTGGATGACGTGGTCTGGTGGGCAAAGGCGACCAAAGCCGCGCGCGGCTAAGCCGTCAGCTCAGGATCATCGCACGACACTCGGCGGCCAGAGCTTCGGCTCTGGCCGCTGCCGTTTCCGCCAGCCGGGCATCGCGGGCAAAACGCGCCTGCTGCAACAGGCCCTTCTGCGCCACCTTGGCGTCGATCCGCCAGGCCATCACCTGCCGTCCCGAGCCCTGCGGCATCGAGGCCTCGATCAGCGACACGACGGCTGACAGCTCCTCTGCCGTCCGCTCCGACGCAGGCCCGTCGAACATCCACTGATCTTCCATCGTGGCCGAAAGCCGCCCCGCGCAGACCGCAAACTCACGCAGCAGGGGATCGGCCGCTCCGGGGGCCGTCGCAGCCCCGAGCACAAGGACGGCCAGAAAAGTTTCCAAACCGCGCGCCATTTCAGCATGAGGCTCTGAAAACCGCACTTTTTCAAGGCGGAATGAAAACTTCTGCGCAGCCCGAAAAGAAAAAGCCGCCCCGAAGGGCGGCCCATGATCCGACGTTGCTCCGGCTTACTTCATCGCCATGCTGGCGGCGCTCTCCGGCAGCTCTTCGTTGAAGCAACGCTGGTAGAACTCGGCCACGGTCTGCCGCTCCAACTCGTCGCACTTGTTCAGGAAGGTCAGCCGGAAGGCATAGCCGACGTTGCGGAAGATCTCGGCGTTCTGCGCCCAGTTCAGGACCGTCCGCGGCGACATCACCGTCGACAGGTCCCCGTTCATGAACGCGGTCCGCGTCAGGTCGGCGACCGTCACCATCTGGGAAATGGTCTTGCGGCCTTTCTCGGTGTTGTAATGCGCGTTCTTGGCCAGCACGATTGCCGTCTCGGCGTCATGCGACAGATAGTTCAGCGTCGCCACCAGCGACCAGCGGTCCATCTGCGCCTGGTTGATCTGCTGGACCCCGTGATAGAGGCCCGTCGTGTCCCCCAGACCCACCGTGTTCGACGTGGCGAACAGCCGGAAATAGGGGTTCGGCGTGATGATCTCGTTCTGGTCCAGAAGCGTCAGCTTGCCGTCATGCTCCAGCACACGCTGGATCACGAACATCACGTCCGCGCGACCCGCGTCATATTCGTCGAAGACGATGGCGACAGGGTTCCGCAACGCCCAGGGCAGGATGCCCTCGTGGAACTCGGTCACCTGCTTGCCGTCGCGCAGCTTGATCGCGTCCTTGCCGATCAGGTCGATCCGGCTGATGTGGCTGTCGAGGTTCACCCGCACGCAGGGCCAGTTCAGCCGCGCCGCCACTTGCTCGATATGGGTCGACTTCCCCGTCCCGTGATAGCCCTGGATCATCACTCGGCGGTTATAGGCAAAACCCGCCAGAATCGCCAAAGTCGTGTCCGGGTCGAACTTGTAGGTCGGGTCGATCTCCGGCACCCGGTCAGTGCGCTCGGTGAATCCCTTCACACGCATGTCGGTATCGATCCCGAACACATCGCGGACCGAGATTTCCTCGGTCGGTTTCATCACCTGATCCAGCATCGCCATAGTCCACCCAAAGTCGCCCGGCACCCCATTGCGCCGCACCCGGCCATCCTTGGAACATATCGCGAGGGGGTTCAAGGGGAAGGGGCGCTTCCCAATCGCGTGACCACGCAACTTCCCGCTTCGTCGCCGCGTATCTCTGCCCGTATCCTCGCGCGAAAGGAGCCCGCCCATGCACCGCCGCCTCTTCCTCGTCTCCCTGCTTGCCGCCCCGATGGCTCGGGCCGAGACTTTCGAGGTCACCCTGACCGAGGCCGAATGGCGCGACCGCCTGTCGAACCTCGCCTACCGCGTGCTGCGCGAAGAGGCGACCGAACGCCCGCACACCAGCCCGCTCAACGGCGAGACGCGCAAGGGCATCTACCACTGCGCCGGCTGCGATCTGCCTGCCTTCTCGTCCGACACCAAGTACGACAGCGGGACCGGCTGGCCTTCGTTCTGGAAGCCCCTGCCGAATGCCATCGCCACGAGGGAAGATGGCGGGATCTTCGGCGCCAGGACCGAAGTCCACTGCCGCCGCTGCGGCGGGCATTTCGGCCATGTGTTCAATGACGGCCCGCCGCCCACCGGCCTGCGCTACTGCATGAACGGGGTGTCGTTGGCCTTCAAACCGGCCTAGTCGCGGAAGTACCGGCTGTCCTTCAGCTGGTCCCAGGCCCAGACGACCTCCTGCAGCTGCTCCTCATGGGTGCGGTCGCCGCCGTTCATGTCGGGATGCAGAACCTTGATCAACCCCTTGTAGACCTTGCGAATCTCGGTCTTCGACATCGTGTCGCGGGCGTCCAGGATTTCGATCGCCTTCCGCTCTGTCGGTGGAAGCTTCCGCGTCGCGGCCGAGCTTGGGCGCCCCGGGTTCTGCGTCGCCTTCTCGCCCAGCAGGGCCATCGGATCGTTTACCCCCAGCCGTGCCCAGGCATTGCCGTCACCCTGACGGCTGAAGGGCTTCGTCTCGCGCTCCCAGACCCGGTCCTTGTCCAGGAACTTCTGGAACTCCTCGTCAGTGGTGCCCTGGAAGAAATTCCATTTCAGATTGTATTCGCGGATGTGGTCCTTGCAGAACCAGAAATACTCGTCCAGCTGGTCCGGCGACTTCGGCGCCCGGAATGCGGCCTTGTCCTTGCAGCCCGGATAGTCGCAGGGCCGGTCGGCGGTCTCGAACGCCCCCGACATGCCGCGCCGTCCGGCCGTCTTGCGCTTCTTCGCCGCCGCGGCGCTGATGTTGAACTCGAAAGGAGGACGACTGGACATGCTTCAGGGGCCTTTCCGACTCGGGCGCCCAAGTCTAAGGCTTTTCCCGGAAGTTGGAAGGGCAGGGGGTGCTGACATGGCCGTGAAGGACGAGATCGAGGACCGCCTGACCGCAGCCTTCCACCCGTCAGTGCTGGAGGTGGTGAACGAAAGCTACAAGCACGCAGGCCATGCCGGGGATGACGGCACCGGGGAAAGCCATTTCCACATCACCATCCGGGCGGAGGCCCTTGCCGCGATGAACCGCATTGCCCGCCATCGCGCGGTGCAAAAGGCGCTGGGGGAACTGAACCAGCGCATCCACGCCATCGCGCTGGACATCGGCTAGGGCGCCCTCACACCCCGCTGCTGTCACGCCCCTTGCGTCTCTCCTCCGCTCCAAATATGTTATATGATAACATAGCGCGAGGATGCCATGCCCGATAACCGCCTGCCAGTCACTGTCCTCTCCGGCTTTCTCGGTGCCGGAAAGACCACGCTTCTGAACCATGTCCTGAACAACCGCGACGGCCGCCGGGTCGCGGTAATCGTCAACGACATGTCCGAAGTAAACATCGACGCCGACCTCATTCGCGAAGGCGCCGATCTGTCCCGCACGCAGGAAAAGCTGGTCGAGATGACCAATGGCTGCATCTGCTGCACGCTGCGCGACGACCTTCTGACCGAAGTGCGCCGCCTCGCGGCGGAAGGCCGCTTCGACCACCTCCTGATCGAATCGACCGGGATCGCCGAACCGATGCCCGTCGCCGCGACCTTCGACTTCCGCGACGAAAATGGCATCAGCCTGTCCGACGTCGCGCGGCTTGACACGATGGTCACCGTGGTCGACGCGATCAACCTGCTGGGCGACTTCTCCAGCCACGATTTCCTGGCCGACCGCGGCGAAAGCCTGGGGGACGGGGACAGTCGCACCCTGGTCAACCTCCTGACCGACCAGATCGAATTCGCCAATGTGGTGATCCTGAACAAGGTCCGCGACGCAGGACCCGACCGCACGGACGCCGCCCGAAAGATCATCAAGGCGCTGAACCCGGACGCCCGCCTGATCAAGACCGACCATTCCCGCGTCGACCCGGACGACATCTTTGATACCAACCTCTTCGACTTTGACCGCGCCGCCGAACATCCGCTCTGGGCCAAGGAGTTGTATGGCTTTGCCCATCATACCCCCGAGACCGAGGAATACGGCATCACCTCTTTCGTCTACCGCGCCCGTGCCCCCTTTCACCCCGGTCGTATCCACGCCGTCCTGAACGGCGACCTCCCCGGCGTTATCCGCGCCAAGGGTCATTTCTGGCTGGCCACCAGACCCAACTGGGTGGCCGAGTTCTCGCTGGCTGGCGCCGTCTCCTCGGTGACGCCGCTCGGCGGCTGGTGGGCCTCGGTCCCAAAAGACCGCTGGCCGACCCACCCCGACGCCCTGCGCGAAGTCGCGTCAAAATGGCAGGACCCCTGGGGCGACCGGCGGCAGGAACTCGTCTTCATCGGCAGTGGAATGGACGAGGCCGCCCTTCGCTCCCGCCTTGACGCGGCCCTGGTCCCGGCTTCCTCTTTCTCGCCTGAAGCATGGACTGGCTTTTCCGATCCCTTCCCTGACTGGCGGCGACAGGCGGCATGACCTGCAACCTCGCCTCGCCCCGCGCCCGTTGGCGAAAGACGAACCCCATGGCCGCGCACGACCGGCTGCCCCCGGACCTTCGGGCCTGGGCCGCCGGGGCCGCACTGCCCTGGAGCACGACCTCGCTCCTCCGAATCTGGCAGCGCGCCTTGCGCGACACCGGTTGTCCGAAACAGGCCATCGCCCGCCTGACCCAGGCTGAAGCAAAAACCCTCCTCCGCGACGCGGCGGTGGTCTGGGGCCCCGCATACCCGGCTGACGATCTGACAGGTCCTCACTTGTGACGACCGTTGATCGCGGCAGAGGAAAGACCCTGCGCTAGTCGACTGCCGATCGGGCTGGCTTGCCCATGTGCCAAATACTCACTGGGGATTGGGGGGGCGAAGCGCCTCCAACATCCGAGGAGGAGGGCGAAGTCCCGACGACGAGACAAAAGGCTCGCGCGTCAGCGCTCCACCTGAAAACCGACCCAACCCACGCGAAATCCAGACGTTAAGAATCCCCTAACGCCCACGGGTAATCCGTTGATTTCAAACGTCCATCAGAGATTGTCCACCGTGGACACTACCCCGCCTTGACCCGCAGCCGCCAGGCATGGAGGAGAGGCTCGGTGTACCCCGAAGGCTGCTCCCGCCCCTTGAAGACCAGATCACACGCCGCCTGGAACGCCGCCCCCTGGAAGGCGGGGGCCATCGGCCGATACAAAGGATCGCCCGCATTCTGCCGGTCCACGACAGCGGCCATCTTCTTCATCGCCTCCATCACTTCGGCCTCTCTGACCACCCCATGATGCAGCCAGTTCGCGATGTGCTGGGCCGAGATCCGGCACGTCGCCCGGTCCTCCATGAGGCCCACATCATTCACATCCGGCACCTTCGAACAGCCCACCCCCTGGTCGATCCAGCGCACCACATAGCCCAGGATTCCTTGCGCGTTGTTCTCGACCTCCCGCACGACCTGAGCCCGGTTCCACGCCTGGAAGCTGGCCAGCGGAATATCCAGGATCCCGTCCACATGTGCCCGCCGACCCCCCTTCGCCAGCCGCGCCTGCACCGCGAAGACGTCGACCTTGTGGTAGTGCAGGGCATGCAAGGTCGCGGCGGTGGGGGACGGAACCCACGCCGTGTTCGCCCCCGCGCGGGGATGGGCGATCTTCTCGTCCAGCATCGCCGCCATCAGATCCGGCATCGCCCACATGCCCTTGCCGATCTGGGCTTTTCCCGACAGCCCGCATTCCAGCCCGATATCGACGTTCAGATTCTCATAGGCCGTGATCCAGGACTTCCGCTTGATGAAGTCCTTCCGGCTGAACGCGCCCGCTTCCATCGAGGTGTGGATCTCGTCCCCGGTCCGGTCCAGGAAGCCGGTGTTGATGAACGCGACCCGCCCCTTCGCGGCCCGGATGCATTCCTTCAGGTTCACGGACGTCCGCCGTTCCTCGTCCATGATCCCCAGCTTGACCGTGGCCTTGGGCAGACCCAAGACCTCCTCAACCCGCGCCATCACCGCGTCGGCAAAGGCCACTTCCTCGGGCCCGTGCATCTTCGGCTTCACCACATAGACCGACCCTAGGACCGAGTTCCGCATCCCCTCGATCTTCTTCAGGTCATGCAGCGCAATGGCCACCGTCACCATCGCGTCCATCAGCCCCTCAGGCACCTCGGACCCATCCGGCAGCAGGATCGCCGGGTTGGTCATCAGGTGGCCGACGTTCCGGATCCACATCAGCGCGCGGCCCTTCAGCGTGAACGGCGAGCCGTTCGGATCAAGATATTCCCGGTCCGCCGCCAGCCGCCGCTCGACCTTGCGGCCGCCCTTGTCGAAAACCTCGGACAGGTTGCCTTGCATCAGCCCCAGCCAGTTGCGATAGGCCCCGACCTTGTCCTCGGCATCCACGCAGGCGACCGAATCCTCGCAGTCCATGATCGCCGTCAGCGCGCTTTCCAGCTGGACGTCAGCCAGCAAAGCCTGATCGCGCGAGCCGATGAAATGCGCGCGGTCAAAGACCAGTTCGACATGCAGACCGTTGTTCCGCAGCAGCACCGCGTCCGGAGCCTTCGGGTTCCCCCGGTAGCCCGCAAACTTCTCTGGCTGCACCAGCGGCAAGTCGTCCACCAGAAGCGCTCCGTCCTTCACCACATAGCGGCGCACGTCGGCGTAGCTGGTCCCGGCAATCGGAAACGCCTCGTCCAGGAACACCCGTGCCCGGGCGATGACCCGCGCGCCACGACCCCGTTCATAGCCGCCGGAAGGGGGCAGGGACCCCATCGCATCGGTCCCGTAGAGGCAGTCATACAGACTGCCCCACCGCGCATTCGCCGCGTTCAGGGCGTAGCGGGCGTTGGTGACCGGGACTACCAACTGCGGGCCGGGAACCTTGGCGACCTCGGGGTCGACGTTCGTCGTCTCGATCGTAAAGGCCGGGCCTTCCGGCAGCAGATAGCCGATCTCGGCGAGAAAGGCCTTGTAGGCCGTATGGTCATGCGGCTGACCGCGGCGGGCGATGTGCCAGGCGTCGATCTTCGCCTGCAGATCGTCCCGCTTGTACAACAGCGCCCGGTTCTGCGGGGCAAAGTCCGCGAGCAGCCCCGCCAGCCCCGACCAGAAGGTCCCGGCCTCGATCCCCGTTCCGGGCAGCGCCTCGTTCTCGACAAAGCGGGCCAGCACCGCATCCACCTTTAGCCCCGCACGATCCAGACGCTCGGTCATCTCTGTCTCCCATGCGCCCCGCAGGGCTTTGTATGCTGTCGCACACAATAGGGCAGGGGGCGGGGCTGGGCAAAGAAAAGCAGACCCGAAATTTCAAACAGGGCCGAAAATCACTTGTCGTGAAAAACGGAAGATAAAAAACTTTGCCGACTGGCTAAGTTTTTCTTTCCCGCGCCAGCAAAGGGTGTATAGTTAGCAATATGGCTAAGCATGATCCCCAACTGGACCTTCTGTTCCACGCGCTGTCGGACCCGACCCGGCGCATGATGCTGAATCGGCTAGCCAAGGGTCCAGCCCCGGTCACGGAACTGGCCGGACCATCGGGCTTCAAACTCCCCACCATCCTGCGCCACCTCTCGGTGCTGGAGGAGGCGGGGCTGGTTGCCACCCAGAAGGACGGGCGTGTCCGGTCCTGCGCCTTCCAGCCCGCGGCCTTGCGGCCGATGACCGAGTGGTTGGACGAGCAGCGCAAGGTCTGGGAGGCGCGGCTGGACCGGCTGGATGACTATGTAATGAACCTCATGAAGGAGCGCGAGAAATGACAGTTGACTATGACCCCGAGCTTGACCTCGTCCTGACCCGTGAGGTGAATGCCCCGCGCGAGATCCTGTACATGTGCTGGACCACGCCCGAGCACCTGGTCCACTGGTTCGTCCCGAAGCCGCACAAGGTGACGGCCTGCGAACTGGACGTCCGCGTCGGCGGCAAATGCAACACGACCTTCAACGTCGAAGGCAACGAGATGCAGAACAACGGCGTGTATCTGGAAGTGGTGCCGAACGAAAAGCTTGTGTTCACGGACGCTTACACCGAAGGCTGGAAGCCCGCGCCCGAACCCTTCATGACCGCGATCCTGACGTTCGAGGACATCGGCAACGGCCGCACCAAGTACACAGCCATTGCCCGGCACCGAAACGCCGACACCGCCAAGGCGCACAAGGACATGGGGTTCTACGACGGCTGGGGCACCGTGGTCACCCAGCTGGAAGAATACGCCCAAGGCCTGAAGAAATGAGCCGCGATCTGCAATCCAACCGTTTCGCGACCCTGACCTTCGAGCGCAAGGTCGCGGCCCCGCTGGCAACGCTTTACGCCGCCTGGACCGCGCCCGCGGCACGGGCGGTCTGGGCGCCGCCCGCGCCGGGTGTGGTGGTGGAGTTTCTGGAGGCCGACAGCCGGGTCGGCGGGCGTGAGGTTTCCCTGTGCAAGGTCGCGGGACAGCCGGACATCCGGGTCGAGGCTGGCTGGCTTGACCTTGTGTCCGATGCGCGCAGCGTCGGCTATGAGGTCGTCTCCTCGGGCGGCGAACGCAAATCGGCAGCGCTGGTCACGGCCGAGTTTTCGGGCAACGCAGAAGCCAGCCGGATTGCCGTGACGGTCCAGCTTGCCTCGTTGGCCGAGGATATGGCCGACGGCTACCGGCAGGGCTTTACCGCCGGGGTCGCAAACCTTGCCGGTGTGGCGGAACGCACGATGCTGCTTCAGCGGGTCATCAAGGCGCCCGTGGCCACGGTCTGGGGTGCCTGGATGAACGCCGAGAGCCTGCCGAAATGGTGGGGGCCGGAAGGGTATTCCTGCCGCACCTCCCGCATCGACCTGCGGGCCGGGGGCGAATGGGTGTTCGACATGATCGGGCCGGACGGCACGGTCTATCCGAACCACCACCGCTATGGCTCGGTGATCCCGGAAACCCGGCTGGACTACACGCTGCACTGGGGCGAGAATGGCCCGAAGCATGCGGACGCCTGGGCCATGTTCGAGGATGAGGGCGGGGCAACTAAGGTGACCCTTGGCATGGTGATGGCCACCGCCAAGGAATACAACGACGCCAAGGGGTTCGGCGCGGTCGAGCTTGGCCTGCAGACACTGGGCAAACTGGCGCGGTCCATCGGCGCCGAATAGGGTCAGCTGGGCTGGTTCAGTTCGTCGGCGCCCCGCCTTCCGCCTTGCGCTTTGCGACGAAAGCCTCCAGAGCCTCCAACGTGCCGGGGTCGATGGGCGGGGCCTCGTAATTGGCCAGCAGGTCCTTCCAGATCCGGTTGGCGCGGGCAGGGGCCTCTTGCGACCCCCGCGCCAGCCAGGTTGGATAGTTGTCCCAGTTCGACAGCATCGGCGGGTGAAACGCCGTTTCATACATTGCCATCGTCTGTGCCGTGCCGAAGAAATGCCCGCCGACCCCGGCCTCGGCGATGGCGTCCAGCGACAGGGCATCGTCCGTGACAGCGATGGGCTGGAAATAGGCCTGCATCATGCCCAGCATCTCGGCATCAAGGATCAGCTTTTCGAAACTGGCGGTGAGCCCACCATGCATCCAGCCCGCGCCATGGATCACCAGATGCGCCCCACCCATCAGACAGCCCCACAGCGACATCATCGATTCGTAGGCCGCCTGCGCGTCCAGCGCATTCGCCGCCGTGGTGTTGGACGACCGGAACGGGACGCCAATCCGCCGGGCAAGCTGACCTGACGCCTGCGCGGCCTTGGCGTATTCCGGCGTGCCGAAGGCCGGGGCCCCGGTCTTCATGTCGACATTAGAGGTGAACCCGCCATACATCACCGGCACCCCCGGCCGCACGATCTGGGTCAGCGCCACGCCGAACATCGCCTCGGCATGCTGCAAGACCAGTGCCCCGGCCAGAGACACCGGGGCCATCGCGCCCGCCAGCGTGAAGGGTGTGACGATGGCCACCTGACCGTGTTCGGCCAAGGCGATCAACCCCTGGCTCATCGGATCGTCCAGTTGCCGGGGCGAGTTGGTGTTGATCACCCCCATCATCATCGGCTGGCGCGCGAGGTCGTCCAGGCTCCACCCCATTGCAAGGGCAGCCATCTGGATGCCGTCCATCGTGCGCTCTGTCCCCAGCGCGTTCAGGTTCCAGCTTTTGTCGAGGAGCGTGCACTGCGAAAGGTAAAGGTCCAGATGCCGGGAATTGGCGGGCAGGTCCATAGGTTCCAGCGGACCGCCGGATTCCTGCTGGATCACGTTCAGGCGTTGGCAGAGCCGCAGGAAATCCTGCATGTCCTGCAAGGTCCCGTCCCGGCGGCCGCGGTCAAGGTCCATCACATAGGCCGGACCGCCGACGGACGAGAAGACCATGTCACTCCCACCAAAGCGCAGGTCCTTGGCGCGGTTGCGGGCGGCGATGGTGAAGCTGCGCGGAACGGTTGCAAGGCAGGTCTCGATCAGGCCGGGATCGGGGTAGACCATCATTCCATCAATCCGCGCCCCTGCACGGCGAAAAAGGTCCAGCGCCCGGCCGTTCAACACGCGCATCCCCTGTTCGGCCAGAAGCCTAAGGGCGGCCTGGTGGATCGCCTCGACATGATCCTCGGACAGCACCCGGATCGGATCGTAGACGCGCGGCACCTGGCCGAAGGGCGGCTGCGGGATGGCATTCGGCGTGCGGACCGGGCGGCGCTGGCGCATCAGGGCGTCCTTTCCGGGGGCAGTTCCCGACGCGGGGGCAGGTCTGGCTCGCCCAGAAGGCGGGCAAAGCGATGGGCGGAATAGACCGCATCGGCGATGGAGGATGGGGTGAGGCAATCGCCAATCCGGGTGGCCGCGATCCCGGCCCCGGCAATGTCGTCCGACAGGGCGCTGTCCGGCAGGCGCCCGGTGGCAAGGATCAGCGTTCCGCAGGGCAGCGCCTCGTCCCGCCCGGTATAGACGCAGGACAGGGCAGCCACGCCATCGCTGTTCGATTTCAAAGACTTGAGCGCGTGGATCACCACCCCCGTCTCGATCAACCGGGCCTGCAGGAAATCCTGCTCGTTCGTCATCACGCTCCAGGATGAGGCAACGGCGGCCGTGGTCACATAGTGAACTTCGTGCCCTTTCGCCGCCAACCTTTCGGCCAAGGCCCCGGCCATGAAGTAATGCTCGTCGTCATAGATCACCACCGGACCCGCGATCTTCGCCCCGGCAAAGACATCGTCCGGCGTCAGGGCCAGCGGGAACTCTCCCGGCCGGACCGAATAGACGCCGACCCCATCCCGCCGCCAATGCGACCCCGTCGCCAGCACCACACGATCGGCCCCGAACTCGGCCACATCCGCCGCAGTCATCCGGCTGGCCGGGAACAGTTCCACATTCGGAAGCTTGCCGATCATGTGCAGTCGCCAGTCCCGGACCCGGGTCCAAGTCTGCAGCCCCGGCAATGTCGCCTCACGCAGCAGCCGCCCGCCGAACTGATCCGACGCCTCGGCCAAGGACACCTCCAGCCCCCGGCGCCCCAAGGTCAGCGCCGCCTCCAGTCCCGCTGGACCGCCGCCGATCACCAGCGCCTTTTCGCGTTTCGGATAGACGGCAATCCGCTCCGGATGCCAGCCGCGCCGCCATTCCTCACCCATCGTCGGGTTCTGGGTGCAGCGCAGACCCACGCCCTCATTGTTCGCCGCCCGGCAGATGTTGCAGCCGATGCATTCGCGGATCTCATCCTCACGCCCCTCGCGGATCTTCGCGGGCAGGAACGGATCGGCGATGGAGGGCCGGGCCGCCCCGATGAAATCCTGCACCCTCCGCTTGATCTGGCTGACCATCCGGTCGGGCGAAGTAAACCGCCCCACCGACACCACCGGCTTTGTTGTCAGCGACTTCACGAAGGCAACGTTCTCCTCCTGAAACCCTTCCGCGGAAAACCGCGCCGACCGTGAGTCATTGCCCAAGGCCCCCGCGACGTTCACATCCCAAAGGTCCGGCAGCTCTGCCAGCATCTCGATGACCTCGCGGCCCTCGCCTTCCGACGTGATCCCCTCCGGCCCGTGCAACTCGTCCACCGCCAGCCGCACCGCCACGGCGCAGGTGTCGCCGACGGCCTCTTTCGTGTCCTCGATCATCTCGCGCAGCAGCCGCACCCGGTTCTCCAGGCTGCCCCCATAGGCATCAATCCGGTGATTGGTGCGGCGGGACAGGAACTGGAAGGGCAGGTAGTCGTGCCCCGCATAGACATAGACGATGTCGAACCCGGCCCGCTTTGCGCGCATCGCGGCATCCCGCTGCCAGACCCGGAAGGCCTTGATATCGCTTGCATCCATCGCCCGCGCCGTCGCGGGCAGGTGGTAAAGCGCCGGCTGCACAACCGGCGCGATCCCCGGCACCCGCGTCATCCGGTTCGAGGCATGAGCGCCACCGTGCCACAGCTCGATCCCGGCCAGTGAGCCGTGCGCGTGGATCGCCTCCGCCGTCAGCGCAAGCGGCGCGATGTCGCCGTCATCCCACAGCGTCAGGAATGCGTAGGGGCTGTCGTCGGACGAAGGATGGATCGAACAATACTCTGTGCAGACCACCCCCCAACCGCCTTCCGCCTTCACCCCGCGCAACGCCGCGCCGGATTGGGGACGCTGCCAGCCGAAGCCTGTCGCATGCGGCGTCTGGTAGAACCTATTGAGGGCGGTGACCGGACCGATGCGGACAGGCTCGAACAGGATGTCGTAGCGCGGATCGCGGGGCATCGGGGGGCCTTCTTTTCTGATCGGACAGTAGGGTCCGGGGCGAACAGGCGTCAAGCGGCGCGCAGAGTCGCGTCAGAAGGGCAAGGTCAGCTGAGCCGAGGCCGGTTTGCGGACCGGACGTCGCCCCTCGCGGTTCCCGGCCCGGCTGGCGTGACGCTGGACGAAACCAGCAGCCACCTCGGCAAAGCCTGTGCTGCGGCGGGCCGTCCAAATCCGATCCCGCGCCTCCCGCGCCGCCGAGGCGATGTCGATGATCGGCTCGGGGTAGCGGTGCCCCAGAAGCCGCCGTGCCTCGGGCCAAAGCCAGGGCTCTTGCAGGAACGCATCTGGCACCGCGCCCAGTTCCGGCAGCCAACGGCGGGTGAAGACCCCCGTGGGGTCCTGATCCAGCCCCTGCTTCACCGGATTGTAGATGCGCGGAATGTTGATCCCTGTCGTCCCCGACTGCATCTGCACCTGTGGCCAATGGATGCCAGGTTCATAGTCGGTGAACATCCGCGCCAGATGCGCCCCCGTCGCCCGCCAGTCGAGCCAGAGGTGATAGGACGCGACCGAAATCACCATCGCCCGCATCCGGAAGTTCAGCCAGCCGGTCGCCCGCAGATAGCGCATGCAGGCGTCCAGAAACGGCAGCCCGGTCTCGCCATTTTCCCAGGCCGAAAGCCGGGTCGCGTCCACCTCACGCGGCCGGGTCACCGCGATGGGATGCAAGTCCCGGGTTTCGATGGACGGTTGATCCTCCAGCTTCTGAATGAAGTGGTCCCGCCAGGCCAGCCGCGACTGGAAACTGGAAAGCGACCCGCCCCACTTGCCCCCCGGCCGGTCGGACTGTCGCACAGCCGTCGCCTGCACCACCTCGCGGATCGACAGCGTGCCAAGGGCGAAATGCGGCGACAGCCGCGAACAGGCGCGTTCGGCGGTCAGGGGGGATGACATGGCGACCCGATACGGCTCTCCCCGACGCGACAGGAAAGAGTCTACCAGCTCCAGACCGCGCGCCCGTCCGCCCAACTGCCGGTGCGGGCAGGGGTCCGGGGCAAGTTTCAAGGCGCGGGCCGAGGGAATCAGACCCGGCTCCACCCCTTCGACCGCACGAAGGGCGGGGGTGGGCAGCGCCGGCTGGCCCATGAACCCGTCCCGGCTGGCGGCCCAGATGTCCCGTGTCGGCAAGCGGCGCACGACCCCCGATTGCGGGACCTCGGTCCACTCGATCCCCTCAGACCGCGCCCAGGCCGCCACCCGCCGGTCGCGCGCGTAGGTCCAGAGGTTCCCCGTCTCCTCATGGCTGACGATCCGGGTGATTGCGTGCCGCTTGCACAGCCCCGCCAGCACCGTCACCGCATCGCCAACGCGCACTACCAATGGCGCGCCGATCCACGCCATTTGTTCCCGAAGGTCCACCAGCGACTCGGCCACGACCTCCCACTGCCGGGACGAGGCATCGGGCTGCAACCACAGCTCCGGCTCTACCACATAGACGGGCAGCACCGACCCAATCCCCGCCGCCAGCACCAGCGCCGGGTGGTCGTGGACACGCAGGTCGCGCTTGAACCAGACGAGAACATTCATGGAACATAGATGTAGCCGCCAGCGCAGATTCGTAAAGCGGCAAAAGACTGTTACCTGCCTCCCCCTTGCGTCGCGCCCCATTCCCCGTAGCTTCGGGCCAAAGGGAGCCCCGCATGTCCGAGCAGAAGACTGTCTACCTGGCCGATTACCAGCCGTATTCCCATGTCGTCGACAGCGTGGACCTGACCTTCCGCCTGCATCCCACGGCAACCCGAGTGCTTGCCCGGCTGAGCCTGCGCCCCAATCCCGAACGCAAGGACCGCAATCACCTCCGCCTCGATGGCGAGGGGGTGAAGCTCGTTTCCTGCAGTCTGGATGGCCAACCCATCACGCCGACGGTCGACGCCCAGTCCCTGACCATTGCGGCCCACGAGCTGCCGAACGCCCCCTTCATTCTGGAAACCGAAGTCGAGATCGCGCCCGAGGCCAATACCGCGCTGGAAGGCCTCTACATGTCGAACGGCATGTACTGCACCCAGTGCGAGGCCGAGGGCTTTCGCAAGATCACCTACTACCCCGACCGCCCCGATGTGATGTCCCGCTTCAAGGTGCGGATCGAATCCGACCTGCCGGTGCTTTTGTCGAACGGCAACCCGACCGGGCAGGGGCCGGGCTGGGCCGAATGGGACGACCCTTGGCCGAAGCCTGCCTATCTGTTTGCCCTCGTCGCGGGCGACCTTCGTGCCCATTCAGCGAAGTTCGCCACCGCTTCGGGTCGCCCGGTCGACCTTAACATCTGGGTCCGCCCGGGGGACGAGGACCGCTGCGCCTATGCGATGGACAGCCTCATCCGCTCGATGAAGTGGGACGAACAGGCCTACGGCCGCGAATACGATCTGGACGTCTTCAACATCGTCGCCGTTGACGACTTCAACATGGGTGCGATGGAGAACAAGGGGCTGAATATCTTCAACTCCCGCTATGTTCTTGCGTCCCCGGAAACCGCGACCGACGACGACTATGCCCGGATCGAGGCCATCGTCGCGCATGAGTACTTCCACAACTGGACCGGCAACCGGATCACCTGCCGCGACTGGTTCCAGCTTTGCCTGAAGGAAGGGCTGACTGTCTATCGCGACCATCAGTTCAGTGGCGACATGCGCTCCGCCGCCGTTCGCCGGATCGAGGATGTCGCCGTCCTGCGCAGCCGCCAGTTCCGCGAGGACAACGGTCCGCTTGCCCACCCCGTCCGCCCGGAAAGCTTTATCGAGATCAATAACTTCTACACCGCCACCGTCTACGAGAAGGGGGCAGAGGTTATCGGGATGCTCAAGTCTCTGGTGGGAGAGACCGGCTACAAGCGCGCCCTTGACCTTTACTTCGACCGCCACGACGGCGATGCCGCCACCATCGAGGATTGGCTGAAGGTCTTCGAAGATGTCACCGGCCGCGACCTGTCGCAGTTCAAGCTCTGGTATTCGGAAGCGGGCACCCCGCGCCTCAAGGTCACGGAAAACTGGGACAATGGTGTCTACACGCTGACCTTCACCCAGACGAACCCGCCCACTCCCGGCCAACCGGAAAAGCAGCCGAAGGTCATCCCGATCAAGGTCGGACTGCTGAACCCCAACGGCGACGAGATCGTGCCGACGATCATGCTGGAAATGACACGCCCCAGGCAGTCCTTCCGCTTTGAAGGCCTTGCCACAAAGCCCGTCCCCTCGATCCTGCGCGGCTTCTCGGCCCCTGTGATCCTTGACCGCAAGGCCCCGGCGACCGAGCGTGCCTTCCTTCTGGCCCATGACACCGACCCCTTCAACAAATGGGAGGCTGGCCGGGCTCTGGCGAAAGAGGTCCTTGCCGACATGGTGCTGAAGGCGGCCCCGGTCAGCACGAACTGGCTGGATGCGGTTGCCGCGGTGACGTTCGACGAAACGCTTGACCCGGCGTTCCGTGCGCTCTGCCTGCGCCTGCCCGGCGAAGACGACATGGCGCAGACCATTCATGCCATGGGCCGCATCCCCGATCCTGCAAAGATCCACGCTGCGCGTCGCGAAATGGGTGGGGCACTTGCGATCCGCCTGGGCGACGGATTGTCGCGTCTTTACAAGGACCTGGACGACAATGCTCCGTTCTCGCCATCGGCGGCGCAGGCGGGCAGGCGGGCCTTGAAGATTGCCGCCCTTGGCCTTCTGTCGCGCCGTGACGGCGGCAAGCTTGCCGCTTCGGCCTTCGCCCGCGCCCGCAGCATGACCGAGGAGATCGGCGCTCTGGCGGCGCTTCTGGATGTGCAGCAAGGCCAGTCGGAACTTGTCACCTTTGCCGCGCGCTGGGGCCGTGACGCGAACGTGATGGACAAGTGGTATGCACTGCAGATCGGTTACGCCGACCCGGCCGAGGCCGCAGCCGTGACCGCAAGGCTGATCGAGACCCCGGGCTTCGACTGGAAGAACCCCAACCGCTTCCGCAGCGCGATCGGGGCGTTTGCGGCCAACCACGCGGCTTTCCACCACCGGTCGGGGGCGGGCTATAGACTTGTCGCCGACTGGCTTCTGAAGCTTGACCCGTTGAACCCTCAGACCGCCGCCCGCGTCTCGACCGCCTTCGAGACCTGGCCACGCTATGACGCCGCCCGGCGCAAGCTGGCCAGAGGCGAGCTGGGCCGGATGCTTGATACTCCCGGCCTCAGCGGCGACCTGAGCGAGATGGTCGAACGAATGCTTGCTGCGGGGTAGGACAGGGATAGGGCGGTCACGTCCACGGGGCGACCGAAGGGACTAATTCCTTCAACGAAAGAAGGGCTTGGACCCAGAATCCTGGCACTGTCGGAAACGGCCCGTCCGGGCCGATCAACCCGGTCTCAGGCCTTGCAATAGGGCTGCGCGCTGGTCCAGGCCGACATGGCCGACCGCTTTTCGCTGCTGCGCAAGGGCGCCCAGTCCCGCCCGATGCCACGATTCCCGCCGCC
The DNA here is from genome assembly GCF_005222785.1 of Rhodobacter sp. SY28-1. Classification (GTDB taxonomy): domain Bacteria; phylum Pseudomonadota; class Alphaproteobacteria; order Rhodobacterales; family Rhodobacteraceae; genus Tabrizicola. The sequence goes on from NZ_STGH01000004.1 coordinate 182,090, forward strand.
TGCAACCATTCCGTCCTTGGCCACCTGGGTCGACATGATCTCGACCGCGCATTCCAGGTTCGCCTCGCCATCCTTCAGCGCCACGACCGAGGTCGCCTCACAGCCGTAGTTCAGCGCCGACCGGGGCGAGATCTGCATCAGACCGATCCACCGCCCGCCACCGCCCGAAGCGGCCGGATTCCAGGTGCTTTCGTACTTTGCCACCGCCGACAGAAGCCCCGCCCAGAAGGCGCGCCGCTCGTCGACCGAGGCATCCATATAGCCTGGACACCAGGTTTCGATGTCCGCCGGCACCTTTTCTGACAGGACCTGATCCTTGGTTGACAGGGCGACCAGGGTTGATTCGGTCCACTCCGGGCCTTCCGGGTGGTGGTCCCACTGCATGGGCGGCGCAACAAAGGACATCTCGTCCGCCGGCTTGGTGTTCACACACGCCGACAGCGAAGCCGCTGCAAACATTCCCATAATCCCGCGTTTCATCATGGCGGTGTCACCCGAAAATCACTGCATTTCCCTTTTTTCGCCCTGATCCGGGATCACGGTTTGGCCAACGGCAGGCAAAACCTGCCCGGAGAGCGAGTCGATGCTAGTTACACCGTCACTTATGCATGTGAAAACCCGTGCGGGCCGCAGTCAGCAAGAAGACGCCTTGGCCCTTCGCGCGGACAGTGCCGCTTCTGCTGTCATGCCGGACGGGCTTGCGGCCGATCAGGTGCTGTCGCGCATCGATGCTCCGGTCCTGCGGGTCGGGGCCGAGAAGACCGAATGGCAGTGCGTGCGTGACGATCACGCGGCGATGGCCGCGGCGGGGGAATGGGCCGACCTTCTCGAAGCGTTGCGCTACACCGACCAGGAACGCGTCATGGCCTCGGGCGGCCACCGTGTCGCCCCGCTGATCAGCGATGGCATGCGCGCCGCGCTGACCGGCGCGATCAACCGTCAGGACTGGTCCGCCGCCCAGGCCGAGCTTGCGGCGCTGGAAGTCCTGCATGAACGCAACCCCGAAGACTATTGCGCGGCCCAGGTCGTGGCCCAGGGTCACATCGACCTTGCCCTCGCGCGCGGCCGTTCCGCGCCGCAAGGCCAGATCTCGCGCGACCTCTTGGCCGAGGGCGCGGCCCATTTCGACCGGGCCGAGGCGCTGGTCAACCAGTTCGACCCGATCGAGGAAATGTCGCCGCTTCTCGCCGCGACCCGTTACGCACTTCTGCCCGGGATCGAGGATGGCGGCTCGGTCTGCCGTGAATGGTATCAGGACTGGGTCGACCTCGACCCCGAGGATGCGGCCGCTCATGCTGCCCATGCCGTGAACATGATGCCCGGCTGGAACGGCTCGCTGTCCGGTTTCGAACGCGAAGCCCGCCGCGCCGTCCGGATGACCGAGGCTGTGACCGGCAAGGCCGCCTATGCCGTCTACCATATCACTGCGGCCGATCTTCTGGGCGATCTGTCCCCCACAGTCGACCTCGAATACTTCTGCGAGGCGCTGGCCGACTACCAGACCGCCACCGGCTGCCAGCACCGTGCCAACGTGGCGGCCCATCTTCTCAGCAACATCGCGCTGGAATTCCGCCGCGACGCCTCGACCTCGGCCTACCAGCTGACCAAGGTGCGCGCGGCGCTGTCCGACGTCCTGTGGAACCGGCTGCGCGAGATTCAGATGGATTGCTGGACCCGTGGCACCGACAGTCTCGCCTTCGCGATGGCCGAAGTCTTCGGCCCCGCCCTGAAACGTGGCGCGCGTATCGTGCGGCGCGGCGACGGCCTTGGTACTCTGGTCCGCCGGACCTGATCCCAAGTCCTGACCTCTTGCCCTGACGGTCCTTGCGGCCTAAACCCGGCCCCAAGGACCATTCGGAGGCTTCCATGCTCGACCTGACCTATACCGCGCCCGCTCCACGCGTGATCGCCGGGGCCAAGCACGACTGGGAACTGGTCATCGGCATGGAAATCCACGCCCAGGTCTCCTCGAACGCCAAGCTGTTCTCGGGCGCCTCGACCGCTTTCGGGGCCGAGCCCAACTCCAACGTCTCCTTCGTCGATTGCGCGATGCCGGGGATGCTTCCGGTCATCAACGAATTCTGCGTGGAACAGGCGGTCCGCACCGGCCTTGGCCTGAAGGCGCAGATTAACCTGACCTCGGCCTTCGACCGGAAGAACTACTTCTACCCCGACCTGCCGCAGGGCTATCAGATCAGCCAGCTTTATCACCCCATCGTGGGTGAAGGCGAAGTGATCGTGGAAATGGCCCCCGGCGTCGCCCGCCGCGTCCGGATCGAGCGCATCCACCTTGAACAGGACGCCGGGAAATCCATCCACGACATGGACCCGAACCTGTCCTTCGTCGACTTCAACCGGACAGGTGTGGCGCTGATGGAAATCGTCTCCCGCCCCGACATCCGGGGGCCCGAGGAAGCGGCGGCCTATGTCACCAAGCTGCGCCAGATCCTGCGCTACCTTGGCACCTGCGACGGCAACATGCAGAACGGAAACCTCCGCGCCGACGTGAACGTCAGCGTCTGCCGCCCCGGCCAGTATGAGAAATATCAGGCCACGCAGGACTTCTCGCATCTGGGGACCCGCTGCGAAATCAAGAACATGAATTCGATGCGCTTCATCCAGGCCGCCATCGAGTACGAGGCCCGCCGCCAGATCGCCATCATCGAGGACGGCGGTTCGGTGGTACAGGAAACCCGGCTTTACGACCCGGACAAGAACGAAACCCGCAGCATGCGCTCGAAGGAAGAGGCGCATGATTACCGCTACTTCCCCGACCCCGACCTTTTGCCGTTGGAGATCGAGCAAGCCTGGGTCGACGACGTGGCCGCCAGGATGCCGGAACTCCCCGACGCCAAGAAGGCCCGCTTCATGGCCGACTACGGCCTGACCGATTACGACGCCAACGTCCTGACCGCCGAGTTGGACTCCGCCCGCTACTTTGACGAAGTCGCCAAGGGCCGCGACGGCAAGATGGCGGCGAACTGGGTCATCAACGAACTTTTCGGCAGGCTGAAGAAGGAAGGCCACGACATCACCGCAAGCCCGGTCTCGGCGGTGCAACTTGGCGGGATCATCGACCTGATCGCCGCGGGCACGATCAGCGGCAAGATGGCCAAGGACCTGTTCGAAATCGTCTACACCGAAGGCGGCGACCCGGCCCAGATCGCCGAGGCGCGGGGGATGAAGCAGGTCACCGACACTGCAGCCATTGAAAAGGCGGTCGACGAGATCATCGCTGCAAACCCCGAGCAGGTGGAAAAGGCCAAGGCCAATCCAAAGCTTGCCGGCTGGTTCACGGGGCAGGTGATCAAGGCCTCGGGCGGCAAGGCCAACCCGGCCACCGTCAACGCGCTGGTCGCGGCCAAGCTGGGTCTCTGACGCCCCGGCTGTTGCCGATCAGGCGCGGTTCTGCCGGAATGATCCGGGGTGGTTTGCGACAAGTCGCAAGATATCCTATCTCTTTCGCAACACATTGCGAGAGCACCCGATGCAACGTTTCGAGTTCAAGGTCATTCCGGCCCCCAAACGCGGCGAAAAGGCGCGCGGTGTCAAGACCACGGAAGACCGCTTCGCGCTGGCCCTGACCAACCTGATGAACCAGCTTGGCGCGGAAGGCTGGGACTACGTCCGCGCCGATGCGCTTCCGTGCGAGGAACGGGTGGGCTTCACCGGGTCGAAGACCACCTTCCAGAATGTGCTGGTATTCCGGCGGGTTATCTCTGGCGGCGCAGCCGAAGTTCAGTCCTCGACACGTCTTCTGTTGCAGGAACCGGTCCAGGCCACACCGCGCCTTGGTCCTGCAGAAACCCCGATGCCCGGAAACGCGCCCGCCGTCGGCCCCGCCAAGCCCGACCTCGCGGCCGAGTAGTCAGCCCGCAGCCTTCAGCGCCAGCGGCAGGGCTTCGGCCAACAGATCAAGCGTCGGATCATCGCCCAGACTGATCCGGATGCAGCGGTCCAGTGGGCTGACCCCGGGCATCCGGATGAAGATACCCCTTTGCCCCAACTCGGCTAGAACCTTCCGGGCAAAGTCGCCGTCACGCCCGCAATCGATGGTGACGAAATTCGTGGCCGACGGAAGCGGGACCAGACCGTTGTCCCGCGCGATGCCCGACAGCCGCGTCCGCGCCGAAATCGTCCGCGCCTGCACCTCGCGCAGCCAGTCCTGATCCTGCAGGGCAGCCAAGGCCCCGGCTTGAGAAATCCGGCCCATCCCGAAATGGTCGCGCACCTTGTCGAAGGCCAGCGCCAGGCCAGGATTGGTGATCGCATAACCTACCCTTGCCCCCGCCAGCCCGTACCCCTTTGAAAAGGTCCGCATCCGGATCACCTGAGGGTGGTCTGCCGGGATTACTGGCACCGTGCCGGGCGGGGCAAGATCGGCATAAGCCTCATCCAGGATCAGCAGCGTCTCACTGGGCAGGTTCGCCACCATGTCCTCCACCACCGACGCAGGATGGTGGCTACCCATCGGATTGTCGGGATTGGCGAAGTAGATCAGCTTTGCACCCGTAGCCTGCGCCTCGGACAAAAGGGCCTCCGGGTCCTCATGGTCCCTCCGATAGGGCACCCGGGTAAGGTCGCCGCCATAGCCCGCGACATGGAAGTTGAACGTCGGATAGGCCCCAAGACTGGTCACGACCGGCGTCCCCGGTTCCTGCACCAGACGGCAGACAAGACCCAGAAGTCCGTCGATCCCTGGTCCAACCGCAATATGCGCCGGTGTCACGCCATGGTGCGCCGCAAGCGCCTGTTTCAGATCATGATTTTCCGGGTCGCCATACATCCAGGCCCCCTCGGCCGCCGCCTTCATGGCAGCAATCGCGCGGGGTGAGGGGCCAAACAGCGACTCATTCGCCCCCAACCGGGCGCGGAACGGAATGCCGCTCCGTCGCTCCAGCGCCTCCGGTCCGGTGAACGGTACGGAGGAGGGCAGGGCGGCGGCATGGGGGGTCAGAAAGCGGCTCATGCGGCGAAAGCTGGCATGGGGCCGGGGCCCGCGCAAGCCCCGGGGCGCGCACTCAACGCAGGAACTTGCGGCGGCTTTCCTCGGCGATGGCCTGCAGCATCTCCAGCCGGGCGAGTTCCGCCATGGCGGCCTTGCGCTCGGCCTCGTCAGTCAGGGTCGCCAGATGCGCCCGCTGTGCCGCGGCCTGCTTCTTCAACGTGATTTCCTCGGGCAACACGCCTGCCTGCGCCATGATCCGGAACCCCACCGCATCGCCCGCCGACACGAAGGCATCGCCTGGCCGGTCGGGCAGGGGCTTGCCCTCACCCTCCAACCCCTGCAACTCGCCCTTCAGCCGGGCTTTCTGGATCTGGCGCTCGGCCAGTCGGGACAGCCAGGACATCGCGTCACCTCCTCACCAAAAGTGGCCCTTCACAGAGCGCTCTTCAAGGGCCGCGCGATTCCGGAAATGGTCAGCCAAGGTCCGCCAAACGCCGCAGCGCCTCGCTGATCTTTGCCGCCTCTTCCTGCCGCGCCTCCAGGTTCGACTGCGCCTCCATCACAACATCTTCCGGCGCCGACTTGACGAAGTTCGGGTTGTCGAGCCGGCCTTTCAGCCCCCCGATCTCCTTGCCCAGCTTGTCCAGCGCCTTCTGCAGCCGGGATTTCTCCTCGGCAATGTCGATCAGCCCTGCCAGCGGGATCGCAAAGGCCGCCCCTTCCGCCGCCACGGCGATAGAGCCCTTCGGGGCCGCGCCCTCTGTCACCTGATCAATCCGGGCCAGCCGCTTGATCAGCATCTCGTTGCGCTGGAAGGCCTGCCGCGCCTCGTCGGTCAGCGAGGTCGCCACCAGGTCCGCCTTCAGCCCCACCGGCACATGCACCTGCGCGCGGGCGGACCGGATGTCGTCGATCAGCGTGGTCGCAAAGGACGTTTCGCGGTCGGCTTCCGCGTCGATCAGGGTCGCAGGCAGCGTCGGCCAGTCGGTGTGAACCAGCAGCTTCTCGCGCTTGCCGGTCGTGCCCCACAGCTCTTCGGTGATGAAGGGCATGAAGGGATGCAGCAGGATCATCGACTGATCCAGCACCCAAGCCATTGTCGCCCGCGTCTCGGCGGCGTCGGGGCCGTCGAAGAGGGGCTTGGCGAATTCGACATACCAGTCGCAGACCTTGCCCCAGACGAACTTGTAAAGCGCGTCGGCGGCCTGGTCGAAGCGGTAGTTCTCCAGCGCCTCGTTGACCTCGGCGAGCGTCTTCGCCGTCTCGCCGATGATCCACTTGTTCGCGGTGGCCTTGGGCTCAGGCGCCGGGCCGGTCGCGTGACCCTCCCAGACCCCGTTCATCTCGGCAAAGCGGCAGGCGTTCCAGAGCTTGGTGCCGAAGTTCCGGTAGCCCGCGATGCGCTGGGTATCCAGCTTCAGCACGCCGCCCAGAGAGGCCATCGCGGCATTGGCGAAGCGCAGCGCGTCGGCGCCGTATTCGTCGATGATCTCCAACGGGTCGATGACGTTGCCGAGCGACTTCGACATCTTCTTGCCCTTGGCGTCGCGGACCAGGCCGTGCAGGTAGACGGTGTGGAACGGAATGTCGTTCACCACGGCCAGCTGCATCATCATCATCCGGGCGACCCAGAAGAACAGGATATCCTGCCCGGTCACGAGGACCGAGGTGGGGAAGTATTTCTTCAACTCCGGCGTGGGCTCCGGCCAGCCGAGCGTGCCGATCGGCCAGAGGCCGGAGGAGAACCAGGTGTCGAGGACGTCGGGATCGCGGGTGAGGTAGATTGCGTTCTTGCTTTCATCCTGCTGGCTGAACACCCAGCGGAAGTCGCCATAGGCAAGTTCTTCTTCACCAATCTCGCAACCATAGTACTTCTTCGCGATTTCTCGGGCATCGCTGAAATTGGGGGCGCAGAACGCCTGTAGTTCTCCGTCCGAACTCACAATTCCTGCGCGTCTCGCATATTCGTCTCCGCAATGTGGCCCATACCACACCGGAATCTGGTGCCCCCACCAAAGCTGGCGGGAGATGCACCAGGGCTCGATGTTTTCCAGCCAGTGGTAATAGGTCTTCTCGCCCGAGGGCGGGATGATCTTGGTGCGGCCCGAGCGCACCGCCTCCAGCGCGGGTTCGACGATCTTGGCGGTATCGACGAACCACTGGTCGGTCAGCATCGGCTCGATCACCACCTTCGACCGGTCGCCGAAGGGCTGCATGATCGGCTTTGCTTCGACATACGGCACCAGTTCCAGGTGTTCCGCGCCGGTTTCCTTGTCGACGGATTTCTTCAGGGTGGTGACCGCCAGCCCCTCTGCCGTGATCGCCTCGACCACGCGCTTGCGGGCCTCATACCGGTCCAGCCCGCGGAGGTCGTCGGGGACGAGGTTCAGCGCGTCGATCTCGGCTTCCGACAGGGTGAAGGGCTGTTCCACAAAACCGGGCGTCGCGTAGCCTTTGGCCACCAGCCAGGCGCGGGACATGCGACCGGCGATCTCTGCCGCCTCGGCATAGGGCACCCCATCGGACCGCATCTGGGCGCGGGTGTCCAGCAGACGGTAGCACGGGATATCGCCGCGCTTGGCGACGGCATAGTCGTTGAAATCATGCGCGCCGGTGATCTTAACGGCGCCCGAGCCGAAGGTGGGGTCTGGGTATTCGTCAGTGATGATCGGAATCAGGCGGCGGTGTTCCTTCGGCCCCACCGGAATTTCGCAAAGTTTCCCCACAATTGGCGCGTAACGTTCATCCGATGGATGAACTGCCACCGCGCCGTCGCCAAGCATCGTCTCGGGCCGGGTGGTCGCAATCGAAATGTAGTCCCGCGTCTCGCGCAGGGTCACGCGGCCCTCGGCGTCCTTTTCGACGTACTCATAGGTCTGCCCCCCAGCGAGAGGGTATTTGAAGTGCCACATGTGGCCGGGGACCTCGATGTTCTCGACCTCAAGGTCCGAGATCGCCGTCTCGAAATGCGGGTCCCAGTTCACCAGCCGCTTGCCGCGGTAAATGAGGCCCTTGTTGTACATGTCGACGAAGACCTTGATCACCGCGTCGTGGAAGTTGCCTTCCTCGCCCGCAGGAGCCCCCGGAGCCCCCGACATGGTAAACGCCTCGCGGTCCCAGTCGCACGACGCCCCCAGCCGTTCCAGCTGCCCCCGGATGTTCCCGCGCGACTTCTGCTTCTGTTGCCAGACGCGGGCCAGGAACTTCTCGCGCCCCATCGTGCGGCGGTCGGGTTCCTGCTGCAGCGCCATCTCGCGTTCGGTCACCATCTGGGTCGCGATCCCGGCGTGGTCCGTCCCCGGCTGCCACAACGTGTCGTCGCCCTGCATCCTGTGCCAGCGGGTCAGAATGTCCTGCAGCGTGTTGTTGAACGCATGACCCATGTGCAGCGAGCCGGTGACGTTCGGCGGGGGGATCATGACGGAAAAGGCCGGACGTCCGGGCTTGGCATTCGCGCCCGCCTTGAAAGCCTTGGCATCCAGCCACAGCTTCGAGATGCGGGCTTCGGCCTCGGCGGCGTTGAAGGTCTTTTCCATCGGCATGTGGCTTCCCCTTGCGTCCGCGCGGGTTCTAGCGTGACCCGCGCGGAAGGGAAAGCGTCAGAAGGGCGGCAGGCCCATCAGCGCGCGGGCAAAGCACCACAAAGTCAGCGCCGTGAACCCCGCCGCCGCCCCCCAGACCGCCCCCCGGCTGCCGGTCAGCCCCGCCAGCGGCACGAAGTGCATCGCGTGGGTCGCCAGGAAGTGGGACAGCCGCAGGTCGCCCACCTCCGTCGACCAGCCCATCAGGGGGAACCGTGCCCCGGTGACGGGGGTGCCAACCAGATGCCCCGTGCCGTTCGACATGGTGGCGGCAATCGGCACGGTTAGGACGAAGGTCAGGATCAGGCCGACCGCCACCGACAACATCAGCACATCGGCCCGGTGCCGCCAGAAGACTACCCCCATCGACAGCGACAGCGAGGTGAGGATCACCGCCGCTGCGCCCATGATCGGATAGATCACGCCCCACAGCCCCGACTGGTTGAAATGCGAGGCCGTGCCAAGTGCCGCGGCCGCGCCGATCCAGACAAGTTCCGCCAGGATTGCCGTGGTCACCACACCAAGGTAGACCCGCCAGCGGGGCGAGGAGAAGGTGCCCTCGGGCAAAAGCATGCCATAGAACGCCAGCGTCCCGGTATAGACCGTCAGCGCCAGGTGGAATTTCAATGGCTTGAGCCAGATGCTGTCGCCTTGGAACAGGCGGTCGTCCAGCCCGTAGGCGGCCATCAGCGGCAGGGCGGCAAGTGCCACGAACAGGGTCAGGCGCATCAGTTGCGCATTGGGGCGGGACAGCGCGACAAGGCGCGGGGCGGTCAGGACAGCAGTCATGGCAGGACCTTTCGGGTCAGGGTGAAGCGAAGGATCGCGAAGGCCAGAAGGCCTGCGGGACCGAAGAGGAACGTCAGGATCAGGCAGGGTACGACCATCCAGTGCGGGATGCCCTCGGCCCGGGCGGTCCGGACCTCCCAGGCGCCAAGGAAAAGGTCGAAGGCCAGGTAGTGCAGCCACCCGGCCAGCGCGATGTGGGGGTTGGTGAACAGGGCCTGGACGTCCGGCAGGGACCCGAAGCCGCCGGGAGCGTCCCACCAGAAGGCGAGGACCAGCCCGGCATAGGCCAGCGACAGGACAAGGGGAATTGCCGCTGCCGACACCCATTGCGCAGCCCGCGGCGCAAGGGGCGACAGCAAGAGAGCCAGCCAGCCCAGCAGGGCAAGCGGATTGGCAAGCTGGAACAACTGGTCGGCGGACATGGCGGCCTCTTATCTTTACACTGTCAGGATTATGGGGCGAATGGCCGCAGCGTCAAGAAAAATCTTTACGCTGGAAAGATGGGCGGCTAAGCCTTGGACATGACAGAAAAACCCTATCACCACGGCGACCTGCGGGCGGCGCTTCTGGCCGCCGGAGAGGCCGAACTGACTGAAAAGGGAGTCGAGGGATTCTCGCTCCGCTCGGTCGCCAAGCGGGCAGGGGTCAGCCATGCCGCGCCCTCGCATCACTTCGGCGATACGAACGGGCTGTTGACCGCGCTTGCGGCCGAGGGCTTCACCCGGTTTCAGGACACGCTCGACGCGCGCGAGGTGGGGGCCGTCGATGACCGCGACCGGGCGGTGCGGGCGGGCCTTGGCTATCTGGAGTTTGCGCTCGCCCGTCCGGCGCTCTTCCGGCTGATCTTTTCCTCGGCCCGCCCCGACTTTGCTTCGGCAGAGCTGATCGCGGCCGCCAACCGGGCTTATGACCATCTGGTCGGGCTTGTCACCGTCCTGGGCGGCGGTGAGACGGATGTGATCGCGCTTTGGGCCACCAGCCACGGGATCGCCGATCTGTGTGCGGGGCAGAAGATGCGGACCCTGCAGGGAAAATCGCATCAGGACCGCGAGGCGATGATTCGCGCCGTTCTCATGCGCTGCCTGCCGCTTTCAGACGGGTAGCCCCGCGTCTGGTTTGGGTTGCGCCATCACGATCTGGCTTTGCACCCGCGCGACGGCGGGGTTCGGCAGCAGCCGCTGGTGGATCAGGTCGTTCAAGGCGGGCAGATCGGCACACCAGACGCGCAAGAGGTAGTCCGCATCGCCCGTCAGGGTCCAGCAGGCCACGACTTCGGGCAGGGTGGCAATCAGGCGCAGGAAACCCTTCGCGGCCTCGGGGCTATGCGCGGCCATCTGGACCTGCACGAAGGCCTGTACGCTCAGCCCAAGCTTTCCGGGCGACAGCCGCGCCGCGTATCCGGTGATGATCCCGTCGGCCTCCAGCCTTGCGCGGCGGCGGGCGGCCTGGCTGGCCGACAGGTTCAGCAGTTCGCCCAGCTCCTGCGCGGTCAGCTGGGCATTCGACTGGACGGCGGCGAGAAGGCGGGAATCGGTTTCATCAAGCATGCTTGTTTGTAGCATGGTTTGAGCGATTTCCGGAAAATTTGCGCGCTGTTTGGTCTCACTTTGCCGCAAGATGCGCGCCAGAGACGGGAAGTCCGTGTCATCATTTCGGGAATAGCCTTTCCGCATCCAGGAGCATCCGATGGGACCCTTTCCGCATTCTGCCCCCCGCGCCGTGATCTCGACCGAAAACCCGGCGGGGACCGATGGGTTCGAGTTTGTGGAATTCGCCCATCCGAACCCCGATGAACTGCGGGCCACCTTCGCCCGGATGGGTTACACCCTGACCGCGCGGCACACGACCAAGGCGATCGAGCTTTGGCAGCAGGGCGACATCACCTATATCGTGAACGACGAACCCGGCAGCCATGCTCGCCAGTTTGTTCAGGAGCACGGGCCCTGCGCTCCCGCGATGGGCTGGCGGGTGGTGGATGCGGCGCATGCCTTCAACCACGCAGTGAAGAATGGCGCGGAACCCTATGAGGGGGAAGGAAAAACTCTTGACCTGCCTGCCATCGTCGGGATCGGCGGTTCGCTGATCTACTTCACGGATCGCTACGGCGGCAGCAACCCCTATGACGCCGACTTCGAGTGGTTGACCATGCCGAAGCCGAAGGGGGTGGGCTTCCACTACCTCGACCACCTGACCCACAACGTCCATCGCGGCAACATGGACACCTGGTTCGACTTCTACGGCCGTCTGTTCAACTTCCGCCAGATTCGGTTCTTCGACATCGAGGGCAAGTTCTCGGGCCTGCACTCGCGCGCCCTGACCAGCCCCTGCGGCCGCATCCGGATTCCGGTGAACGAGGACCGGGGCGAGACCGGGCAGATCGTGGAATATCTCAAGCGCTACAAGGGCGAAGGCATCCAGCACATCGCGGTGGGGACCGACGACCTTTACGCTGCGACCGACGCAATTGCCGAGGCCGGGGTCAAGTTCATGCCGAAGCCGCCGATGGCCTATTACGAATTGTCAAAGACCCGCGTCGTCGGCCACGATGAACCGCTGGACCGCATGGCCAAGCACGGCATCCTGATCGACGGCGAAGGGGTCTTGAACGGCGGAGAGACACGCATCCTGCTGCAGATCTTCTCGAAGACCATGGTCGGGCCGATCTTCTTCGAGTTCATCCAGCGCAAGGGCGATGACGGGTTCGGCGAAGGCAACTTCCGCGCGCTGTTCGAGTCGATCGAGCAGGACCAGATCGACCGCGGCGTGCTGAAGGTCTCGTAAGGGGGGCCGGTGACCGGGGCCGACGACACCCGGTTCCGCGGGTTAAAAAAGAATGAACGTCCGCAAGTAAATGTTTGAATAGAATGGATTATCCGGATTTGTCCACCGTGGACAGATCCGGCTTACTCGTCTCCCGGCACCCCATAGGACGGCGCCAGGGTGGGGTCTTCGGCCCGCTGGACATAGGCCGCCATCTGCGGCGCGTAGACCTCCCAGGCCTGCCGCAGCATGCCGATCGGGTCGTCGGCCCAGTCGATCCGCAGGTCGATCAGGGGCCAGCTCAGCCGGTCCGCCACCTTCAGCCCCGCGGAATGAACCGGCCCCGCCTCGCCGCCCGCCCGCATCCCCGCCTCCAGCGCCTCCATCAGCCGCTCTCCCAGATGACCTTTCGCTGCCGTGAAGGCCTCGACCATAGCCATCGGCACCAGCTCGCCCGCCAGAAGATTGCCCCCCGCCGCGCAGTCGGTGGCCCGCGCCTCGCCCCAGATCCCCAGCACCTGCTGCCCGGAACGCATTGCCGTGGCACCGGTCCGGTCGATCACCAGAAGCTGGCGGTAGTCGATGTGAGGGCGGCCGGTTGCCACCGTCGACAGCGCAGCCGCAGCCGGAAGGCCCAGCTCCAGCTGGTCGAGGACAAGCGGCCCAAGCGCCGGGTCGGTGATGTTCTGCGAGGCGACGGCCCCGACCCCGGCCCGGACATGGGCGCAGCGCGCGGCCACGGCGGGGGAGGAGGAAGAGATCGCCATGCCGAACTGTCCGGTACGGGCACAACGGGCGATGATCGAGAAGGTCATGCGAGGGGTCCTTGCAGAACGGTGCCGACGCGGCAGGCGTGCGGCTGTCCCTCGCAGAAGATGCCAAGCGTTTCCGGCTGGCAAGGGGTCGACATGGCCCAAGACGGCAGGCCAGGCCGCCTTGCGAGTCCTTGTGCTGTCAGCCCTCGACCTCCAACCCAGCCTTGGGACGGGGATCGCTGGGCATCGCGCCGGTCGCAAGGTACAGCGCCTGCTCGGCGATGGTCGTGGCATGGTCCCCGGCGCGTTCGATGTTCTTGGCGATGAAATGCAGCTGCATCGAGGGCCCGATGTTGGCCGGGCTTTCCATCATGTAGGTGAACAGCGACCGGAACAGCGTGTTGTACATCTGGTCGATGTCGAGGTCCCGACTGCGAACCGAAGCGGCAAGGACGGCATCCTTCTGCACCAGCGCACGGGTGGCCTCATCCAGCAGCTGGACGACCAGCGTGCACATCCGCCGGATCGTGCCCGCATGACCTTCAAGCGGCGCCGAGCGCGGCAGGACACGGGTCCGCTTGGCGACGTTCTTGGCGTAGTCGCCGACGCGTTCCAGACTGTGCGCCGCGCGCATGACGCCCAAGACGCGGCGCAGGTCGCTGGCCGTGGGTGCGCGGCGGGCGATCAGGCTTGCGGCCTCCATCTGGATGAATTCTTCCAGTTCGTCGATGGCGGTGTCCGAGGCGATGACCCGTTCTGCCGCCGGCGTATCCAGCGCCTCAAGCGCCTTGGCGGCGTCCATCAGGGCCTGTTCCGTCAGACCCGAGAGCTTCAGGAAATGGGCCTGCAGCGATTCGAGGTCGCGGTCGAAGGCCGAGAGGATGTGCTGTTCGTGATCGGACATCTCGC
>NZ_STGH01000005.1 GCF_005222785.1 Rhodobacter sp. SY28-1
CTAGATCATCGGGCACCATCTCTCGATAGACACCCTACTAGGCCGATATGCTGCGATTACGACGCCGATGCGCCCAAACCGCCCGCATATCCCTTCATCTTCCATCAATGTCAAAGAGCCATCGTCAGACAAAAAACGTGCGATCCGCCAACTTCTTGGCGTATCCCTTCGCGCCTTGCCTTCAGATTTTCCGAACTTTCGCTTCCGTTCCCGTCCGCTTCCGTCCGTCACCGTCGCTGTTCCGCTTCGGTGAGGGGGTGTTTACGGATGGGGCGCGGAACCCGCAAGAGCAAAAAACACCTCTGTCGTAAAATTTTTGCAGTTATCCGAAAACGCCGCAAAATCTGGTGGTTGGCGCAAGAAACCCCACTACGGATGCGGCATTGCGGCAATTTTCTTGCGGATGCAGCATCCACTGACCCGGGGTCAGGCCGCGGCTGGACGCCGCAAACCTCCCCTCGGGATCAAGCGCACCGCCAGAAGGCCCAGCGTCAGGCCCAGATAGACCAGAACTTCCGTAGTCCAGACCTTCGACAACAGCGCCAGATGCACCGCCCCGGCCAGAATCGCCACATAGGCCAGCTTGTGCAGCCGATTCCATGCCGCCGCGCCCAGCCGACGGATCGCGCCGTTCCACGAGGTCGCCGCCAGGGGAATCATCACCAGGAAACCGATCATGCCGACGATCACGAAGGGCCGCTTCGTCAGGTCGGCCAGCATCTCGCCCCAGCGCAGGCCCATGTCCAGCCAGACCCAGGCCACCAGATGCAGCGTGACGTATATAAAGGACAGCAAACCCAGCGCCCGCCGGAACCGCAGCAGGTTCAGCCCCACCCGCCGCAGCGGCGTGATCGCCAGCGAGGCCAGCAGGAACTGTAGCCCGCGTTCGCCCAGGCCCCGCTCGATCGCCTTCACCGGGTCCGGGCCCAGTCCGCCGAAGATCGCGCCCCAGACCAGAAACCCCAGTGGCACCAGCCCCAGAAGATAAACCACCCAGGTCGGAACCTTTCGGGCCAGCGCGTTCACCCGGTCCATCAATAGTCCTTCGCCAGATCCTGCCCCGCGTACATCGACGCCACCTCGGCCTCATAGCCGTTGAACATCAGCGTGTCCTGCCGCCCGCCGAACAGGCCCGAACCGATCCGGCGTTCGGACGCCTGGCTCCAGCGCGGATGGTCCACCTTGGGGTTCACGTTGGAATAGAAGCCGTACTCGTTCGGCTGCAGCATGTTCCAAGTCGTCTGCGGCATCGCGTCGACCAGGCTGATCTTCACGATGCTCTTGATCGACTTGAACCCGTATTTCCACGGCACCACCAGCCGGATCGGCGCGCCGTTCTGCTTGGGCATCGGCTCGCCATACAACCCCGTCGCCAGGATCGTCAGCGGATGCATCGCCTCGTCCAGGCGCAACCCCTCACGATAGGGCCACTCAATGAAGGGCGAGGCCACGCCGGGCATCTCCTCGGGGCGGACCAGAGTCTCGAAGGCCACGAACTTCGCGGACGGCTGCACGCCAACCCGGTTCAACAGACCGGCGAGTTCAAACCCGATCCAGGGTATGACCATCGACCAGGCCTCGACGCAGCGGAACCGGTAGATGCGTTCCTCCAGCGGCTGGCCCTGCATCACGTCCGCCAGATCATAGGTTCCGGGCTTGTCGACCAGCCCGTCGATCACGATCGACCAGGGATCCACCGTCAGCCCTCCGGCATATGCCGCCGGATCGCCCTTGCCGGTGCCGAACTCGTAAAAGTTGTTGTAGCTGGTGATGTCTTCCAGGCTGTTCGGCTCTTCCGTGGTGGAATAGGTGCTGGGCGCAGCCTCGATCCGGGCCAGCGCGGGGGTCGCCGTCAGGGCCGCAGCCCCGGCAAGCAACTGACGGCGGTTCAGCCACAGGGGCTTGGGCGTCACATCGGACCAATGCAGTTTCATCGCAACCTTCCTCTGGATGCCGTTCAACATGCGCCATACTGCATGAATCGCAATGAAATGCGCGTCACGTGTGCGCCAAGGCCCTGAAACATTGCGTCAATCCGGTCACGTCGTCTGAACTTTGCTCACATAGGGTTTACTGGAAATCGAAAGACCCGGTGGCTTAGTGCGGCCGCCCTTTCCGTCAAGCGTGGATCACGCGATTTTAGGTCTGATCCATTGTCGCATCCCACCCCTATCACCTTTGCCAATGACGGCACACCGATCATAACGGGAGTGACACCAATGATCCGCAGAACTTTCCTGGCTCTGACCGCCGCCACCGCCTTTGCGATGCCTGCCTTCGCGCAGGACAAAGACATCGTCGACACCGCTGTCGCGGCCGGTTCGTTCAACACCCTCGCCGCCGCGCTGACGGCCGCGGGCCTGGTCGAGACGCTGAAGGGCGAAGGCCCGTTCACCGTCTTCGCGCCGACTGACGCCGCCTTCGCCGCGCTGCCCGCTGGCACCGTCGAGGACCTGCTGAAGCCCGAGAACAAGGACAAGCTGACCGCGATCCTCACCTACCACGTTGTCCCGGGCAAGGTCATGTCGACCGACCTGACCGAAGGCATGACCGCCGCCACCGTGCAGGGCGCGAACGTGACCATCACCCTCGACGGCGGGCCGAAAGTGAACGGCGCCGTGATCTCGGGGCCGGACGTTGCCGCCTCGAACGGCGTGATCCACGTCATCGACTCGGTCATCCTGCCGCCGGAAGGCTAAGGAACCAAGGCAAGGGGGCGCAATTCGCGCCCCCTTTTCCTTTCATCCAACAGGGACAATCAACATGAACCGCCGCTCTCTCTTCCGCCTCGCCGGGGCCGTTTCGCTCGCCAGCCTTATCGCCGCCTGCGTGCCTGCCGAAACCGAACCCGATATCGTCGACATCGCCTCCTCGAATGAAGATTTCTCGACCCTCGTCGCTGCCGTCAGCGCCGCCGGCCTGGTCGACACGCTGAAGGGCGATGGCCCCTTCACCGTCTTCGCCCCCACCAACGCGGCTTTCGCCGCTCTGCCTGCGGGAACGGTCGAGAATCTGCTCAAGCCGGAAAACAAGGACCAGCTTATCAAGATCCTGACCTACCATGTCGTTCCGGGCGAAGTGACCTCGGACCAGCTGGCGGGCAAGCGCATGGACGTCGCCACCGTGCAGGGCCAGACCGTCCACATCGACGGCCGCAATGACGTCAAGGTCAACAAGTCGCGGGTGACCACGGCGGACATCATGGCCTCGAACGGGGTGATCCATGTCATCGACAGGGTCCTCCTGCCGAAGTGATCCCGGCGCACCCTGACAGGACGAAGGGCCCCTGCACGGACAGTGCAGGGGCCCTTTGCTTTCAGACGCTCGGCAGTGTCAGAGATCGACCTCGCCGCGCGCACCAAGATCCGGCGACCGGCCCTTCACCGCCGCCGACACGATGCTTGCAATCCCGCCCAGCAGGCCCGGACCGTCCCAGACATCGGCATGGCCCGGATCGATTTCCAGCACGACGACGTCATGCGCCTCGGGACCATCCGGCCAGAACAGCTGCGCACCGGGGTTCCACAGGTCCTTCACCAGACCCTTGTCCGGGTTGACGCGCGCCTTGCCTTGCAATGCAACGTGGTCGCCCCGCCCCTGATAGGACAGGAAGACCGAGCCATCGACGCGGATGTCCTTGGCAGCGGCCGAATCTGTCTCGGTCAGGATGTAGATAAGGCCCTTTTCGGGCGTGGGGATCGTCGACATTGGCCGCCCGCGCAGGCCATCCGACCAGCGGGTCACCAGCATGGCGATGTCGATGGCGGTGATGATCTCCCAGACGCGGTCGGCCGAGACGGGCTCTCCCACGGGGTCGGACGGCGTCGGGTTCGGGGTATCCATGTGATCGCTGACAAGGGTCATGGGGCTGTCCTTGGGTCATGGGGCGGATCGGGTCCGCGGTTGCAGGGTTCAAACGCCCCGCCCGGCCAGCCGGTTCCATGTCGTGGAAAGACTTGCGCCGCCCGGATCAGGGGCGGCGCAAGGTGCAGATAGGGTTAACCGTCCATGACTCGGCGGGGCCAAGCCGTTGAAAAACCTGGCCCCGCGATTCTGTCCACGCCGGACGTCAGTGGACGACCGCCGACTGCGGCCGCTCACGCCGACTTTGCACGACCCGGTCGCCGATGATAAGGCCCTCCGCCCCGGTCGTGACCTTGATGACCGACCCGTCCAGGATGTCCCCGGCCAGCAGCATCTCGGCCAGCGGGTCCTGCAGCTGCCGCTGGATCACCCGCTTTAGGGGCCGCGCGCCGAAGACCGGATCATAGCCTTCGTCGGCCAGCCAGGCCTTGGCCGTCGCATCCAGATCCAGCGTGATCTTCCGCGCTGCCAGACGGGCCTCCAGCCGCTCCAGCTGGATATCGACGATCCCGCTCATATCCGCCCGGTTCAGCCGGTCGAAGATGATCTGCTCGTCCAGTCGGTTCAGGAACTCGGGCCGGAAGTGCTGGCGAACGGCCTCCATCACCTCTGCCTTCGCCCCGCTGGCATCCACGCCTTCCGGCAACTCCGACAGCGCCCGCGCCCCGAGGTTCGAGGTCAGGATGATCAGCGTCTGCTTGAAGTCCACCGTCCGGCCCTGGCCATCGGTCAACCGCCCGTCGTCCAGCACTTGCAACAGCACGTTGAACACGTCCGGATGCGCCTTCTCGACCTCGTCGAACAGCACGACCTGATAGGGCCGCCGCCGCACAGCCTCAGTCAGCACCCCGCCCTCGTCATAACCGACATAGCCGGGCGGCGCCCCGATCAGACGCGAGACGGAATGCTTCTCCATGAACTCCGACATGTCGATGCGGACCATCGCCTGGTCGTCGTCGAACAGATACGCCGCCAGCGCCTTGGTCAGTTCCGTCTTGCCGACGCCGGTGGGCCCCAGGAACAGGAACGACCCCAGCGGCCGGTTCTCGTCCGACAGCCCGGCACGCGACCGGCGGACCGCACGGCTGACGGCTTCCACCGCCGCCCGCTGCCCCACGACGCGCTTCCCAAGCTCCTCTTCCATCTTGAGAAGCTTCTCCTTCTCGCCTTCCAGCATCTTCGTGGTCGGGATGCCGGTCCAGCGTTCCACAACCTCGGCAATCTGCTCCGGCCGGACCGCTTCCGCAACCAAGGCCTGCCCTTCCTTGGCTTCCGCCTCGGCCAGTTCCTTTTCCAGCTGCGGGATGCGGCCATACTGCAGCTCACCCGCCTTGGCGAAGTTGCCCTCGCGCTTGGCCTGTTCCAATTCGGCCCTTGCGTGGTCCAGCTGTTCTTTCAGCGTCCGCGCCGCCTCCAGCGAGGCGCGCTCGTTCTGCCACTTCGCCGTCAGTTCCGCCGATTTCTGCTGCAGATCGGCCAACTCGCGTTCCAGCTTCTCCAGCCGATCCTTCGACGCCGCGTCGTCTTCCTTCTTCAAGGCCTCGGCCTCGATCTGGAACTGCAGCACCTGCCGGTCCAGCGCGTCCAGCTCCTCGGGCTTCGAATCCACCTCCATCCGCAGACGGCTGGCGGCTTCGTCCATCAGGTCGATGGCCTTGTCCGGCAGGAACCGGTCGGTGATGTACCGATGCGACAAGGTTGCCGCCGCCACCAACGCGGCGTCGGTGATCCGCACCCCGTGGTGCAGCTCATACTTCTCCTTGATGCCCCGGAGGATCGAGATCGAATCCTCGACCGTCGGCTCCTCGACAAACACCGGCTGGAAGCGACGGGCCAAGGCCGCGTCCTTCTCCACATGCTTGCGGTATTCATCCAGCGTCGTGGCACCAACGCAGTGCAGTTCACCGCGAGCCAAGGCCGGCTTGATGAGGTTCGCCGCATCCATCGCGCCTTCGGATTTGCCCGCGCCGACCAGCGTATGCATCTCGTCGATGAACAGGATAATCTCGCCCGAGGCCGCCTCGATCTCTTTCAGGATCGCCTTAAGCCGCTCCTCGAACTCGCCGCGATACTTCGCGCCCGCGATCAGGGAGCCCATGTCCAGCGCCATCAGCTTCTTGTTCTTCAGGCTCTCCGGCACGTCGCCATTGACGATGCGCAGGGCAAGACCCTCGGCAATCGCGGTCTTGCCCACCCCCGGCTCGCCGATCAGCACCGGGTTGTTCTTGGTCCGGCGGGAGAGCACCTGCATCGCGCGGCGAATCTCTTCGTCCCGGCCGATGATCGGGTCGATCTTCCCGTCCCGCGCCGCCTCGGTCAGGTCGCGGGCGTATTTCTTCAGCGCCTCCATCGTATCTTCGCTGGAAGCCGAATCCGCCGTCCGACCCTTGCGAACCTCGTTGATCGCCGTGTTCAGCCCCTGGGCCGTCACCGCCCCCGCCGTCAGCGCATCCTTGGCCCGCGTGTTGACCAGGGCCAGTGCGGTCAGCAGACGCTCCACTGGAACGAACGAGTCCCCGGCCTTCTTCGCCACCGCCTCCGCCTCGTCCAGCACCCGGACAAGCTGAGGATCGACATAGGTCTGCGCATCGCCGCCCGTGACCTTGGGCAGCTTGGCAATCGCCGCATTCACCGCAGCGTTGACCTGTTCGGGCGACCCACCCGCCTTGCGGATCAGGTTCGCCGCCAGGCCCTGGTCATCATCCATCAAAGCCTTCAGCAGATGGTCGGGCAGCACGCGCTGGTGGCTTTCCCGCATCGCGATGGTCTGGGCGGCCTGAAGGAAACCGCGCGACCGTTCCGTGAATTTCTCCAAATTCATCGGTCATTCTCCTCATGTGAAGCGCCCTGCCTGCAGTGCCCGGTTCTCCAGCACACCCCGTGAAGGCCTTGCCATTCATCTGGGCAGACCCCGAAAACTTTGCAATCCCCGCTTGCGCAAAAACCACAGCCCCGGAAAACCTGTCGCAGGCTTGGCCTGTCGGCCTTTCCTTGCCGATCCCGCTTCGGGTCATCGGCGGTATCGGGCCTGCCCCGCCGCCACGGCTCAACCTTCCCTTGCACAGGGCGACCCGGCCTCCCCATCCTTGTGGCTTCCGAACGAAAGGCCCAAGCCCATGAGCGACGCCAAACTCCCCCTGATCCACAAGGCCCCTGTCGAGGGACTGGAAATCCACGTCGCCCGCACCGGCCTTGCCATCGGCGACAGCGCCCGGCTGGACCGGTTGTCAGACGGTCGCATCGGCGTCTTCGCACGGCTGCGGAAGCCGATCCTCGGCCTGATCCCCCATCACCGCGAGGGCCTTGTCGGCCATCTTGGCCCGGTGGCCGAGGAGATCATTTCGCCCAGCCTCGCCCATGGCGACGACCTGCGGGTAAGGATCATCGACCTGACGCCGGAGCATCTGGCCAACGGCTACCCGCCCGAAGTCTACATCTCGGTCTGGGGCGACCCGCGCCACCTGCAGCCGATCCTCGCCGCCGTGGACCTGCCGCAGCCAGTACCCGAACCGAAGGCCCGGACGCCGAAGGGCCTCAGCGGGTTGCGCCCGGCCTAGGGCTCGTACCGGACATAGGCAAAGGCGCTGCTGTCGGGCGCCCAGCACGGCACGTTGATCGACCCCTGCCCCCCGGTGAACTCCCGCACCCGCCTACGGTTGCCGCCCTCGGGGTCGCACAGCACCAGCGCCACCTGCAGATCGGCCGGATGCCCCGTGGTCCTCGAAGGATAGGCGAGGTAGAGAAGCCGCTTCCCGTCCGGCGAAGGATGCGGGAACCAGTTGACGAACCCGTCCTCGAACAGCTGCCGCTGCCCTGCCCCATTCGCCGCCATCACCCAGATCTGGGCATGACCCGTCCGGTCGCAGTTGTAATAGATGCGGCTGCCGTCCGGGCTGAAATCCGGCCCGTCGCAATGCCCCTCGCCATGGGTCAGCCGCTTCTCCTCAGCTCCCGGCACCAAAGTATAGACGTCGATCACCCGGCTCCCGCCCCGCGCTGCGACATAGGTCAGGGTCCGCCCATCCGGCGAAATGCCGTGCCACCAGCTCGGGCTTTCCGGCGACACCTTCACTGGCTCGCCGCCCTGGACCGGCATCAGATAGACTTGGCTTCCGGCCCCTTCGTGATGCGAGGACAGGATGATCAATGCCCCATCCGGGCTGATCCCGTGGTCGTTGTTGCACTTGACCGCAGCACCCGAAGGCACCGGCACCAGCACGGGCTTGTCGAGCGGCACCCGGAACAACAACCCGTCGCCGTTAACCAGCAACCAGTCCCCGGACGGAGCCCAGTTCGGCGCCTCGATCCGCCCCTCGACCGCCAGCACCTCACGCACCCGGCCCGTCGCAATTTCGTAGATCTCGATGATGCTGCGCATGGCCCAACCCCTCCAACTCGATTCAAATTCTCTTTGCCCATGTCGCAAATACTCCGGGTGCGTCCGCGATTGCGCCATCGGTTCAAGAAACCGTGGACGTGGGGGCAGGACCTGGGCGCTACCCCCGGTCCTTGGCGACCAGCAGCTTCTTCGGCCGCAAAGCCTCGGCCGCCTTGAAGAGCGAAAACGTCTGGTTGACGTAATTGACCACGCCCGAGACCTTTTCCAGATAGGCCTGCAACTCTGCCGTCCGCTCGGCCTCCACCACCTGCACGGACCGCGCGGGGTCCATCCCCTCGAACTGCACATAGAACAACGGCTCGCCCCGGCGCAGGATCAGGTCCTTCTGCGGCTCATGCCACTCGAACGCCCACATCAACGGGCGCGGCCAGATCGAGATCGGGAACCGCCCGCCAAAGATCGTGCCGGGCAGGGGATCGGGCCGGTAATGCGCAAAGGCCGACAGCTGGCTCATGTAGACCATCTCGTCGGCGATGAAATAATACGGCAGGTGCAGCTGCACCGTGGGCCGGTCGGGAAAGCGCCACTCTGCCTCGCTGACCAAGGTCAGCACCTCGTTCAGCTTGGACGACCGGATGGGCGAGGCCGCCCCAGCCTTGTTCACCAGCACCGCCTTGCCCTTTTCATCGCGCTGAAACCCGATGTGCAGGTCGAATGGGCATTTCACCATGAAATACCGGCTTTCCAGCTGGATCACCGCCGGGCAACGGCTGGCCGATTTGGCATGCGCCTTGTTCGGCGGGCGGATCATCACCCGCTCGGGGGGGTCATACATCACCGCACCCTTGTCGGCGGCCAGGAACCAGCCGACCGTCAGCGGGCCCGCCTCCGGCCCATCCTCGGGGCGTTCGAAACTCAGGGTGATGTCCATCTCCCGCTCCTATTCCAGGGCCCGTCGCAAGGCCCGCACCGCATCTGCATCGGTCTGCCGCATCACTTGCGGCGCAAAGCCCATTTCCACCACCCGACCGCCAAGTGGGGTTGCCGCCGAACATGACGCGTGAATCTCGGTGATGCCAAGCCCCTTCAACATCGCGGCATTCTTCGGGCCGACCCCCGATCCCGGCATCACCGTGATCCGCCCCGCTGCCTGGGCGACCAGCGCCGCGATCCGCGCTGCCCCGGCCTCTGCCGTGGTTTCGCCTCCCGATGTCAGGATGCGCTGGAACCCCAGCCTCACCGCCTCTTCCAGCGCCTCGCTCATGTCGGGGGTCAGGTCGATGCAACGGTGCAGAACCAGTTCCATGCCATGTGCCGCCGCCGCCAGTTGCCGCAGCACCGGCACGTCCAGCCGTCCGTCGGGCAGCGAGGCGCCCAGCACCACCCCCGCCAACCCGGCCGCCCGGACAGCCGCAATCTCTGCCTCCATCATCGCGACTTCGACCTCGGACCAGACGAAATCCCCCGCCCGTGGCCGGATCATCGCCGCCACTGGCACCCCGCAGCCCGCCGCCAGAGCCATCAACCCGGCCGAGGGTGTGAGCCCGCCCACCGCCAAAGCCGCGCACAATTCGATCCGGTCTGCCCCGCCTGCCACGGCCTGGGCCAGTCCTTCCGCCGTGTCGACGCAGACCTCCAGCGTCACGCCCATGCCGCAACCCCTGCCATCGCCGCGCCCAGCAACCCCGCATCCGCCCCACATTCCGCCGGGACCAGCAGCGGGCTGCGGGTCTTGCGCAGGATGCGGACCCGCACCGCCTCGTCCAGATAGGCCACCAGCCCCGGCGCGCGGGACAGGCCGCCGCCCACCGGCACCACCTCCGCGCCCACCACGTTCACCACCATCGCCAGTGGCCCCGCGACCAGGTCGCGCCACAGCGCCATCGTCTCGCCCGCCTCGGCCTCGCCCGCCATCCAGCCCGCGATGATCGCTTCCGACCCCAGAAGTTCCGCTGTCCGCTTGCGGTGCAGCCGCTCCAGCCCGCGCGCAGAGCCCACGGTGTCCACGCACCCCACCTGACCGCAGCCACACTGGAAGGCGAACTCACCCCGGATCACCGGGCCATGCCCCCATTCCCCGGCATAGCCGCCCGCGCCGGTGACGACCTGTCCGTCGCGCACCAGCCCGCCGCCGACGCCCGAGCCAAGGATCACCCCGAACACCGAGTGATGCCCCCGCCCCGCGCCCTGCATGGCTTCGGCCAGCGCAAAACAGTCGGCGTCGTTCAGCACCAGCACCGGCAGGCCGGTTGCCGCTTCCAGCGCAGGGGCCAGCGACAGACCGTCAATCGCCGGAATGTTCGCTACCTTGCCCACGCCCGTCGCCGGATCGACCACCCCGGCGATGGAAATCGCAATCCCCGTTTCCTTTCCCGTGACGAAACCCGCGATGGCCGTCTGGAAGGCCGTCCTGTCGCCAAGGGGTGTCGGCACCTCCCCAAGTGGCCGCAACGTGCCGTCCCACAGCGCCGCCTTGATCCGGCTGCCGCCGATGTCGAATGCCAGGATCATCACGTCCCCGTCCCGCCCCTTTTCCGCCAGTCTTGACAGCCCTTCCCCGCCCCGTCAAACCGCCGCCTGTCCCGGACAGGAGCCCCCGATGCCCGCAGATGACCGCCTGATCGTCGCCCTCGACGTCCCGAACGTGGTGCAGGGTCTCGACCTCGTCGCCCGGATCGGTGACGCCGCCAGCTTCTACAAGATCGGCCTCGGCATGCTGACCGGCGGGGGGCTGGCGCTGGCCAACGAGCTGAAGCACGAACAGGGCAAGCGCATCTTCCTGGACATGAAGCTGTTCGACATCGGCGCCACGATCGAGGCCGCCGTCCGGGGCCTTGCGCAATACGACCTCGACTTCCTGACCGTCCACGGCGACCCGCAGGTCGTGAGCGCCGCCGCAACCGGCAAAGGCGCGACGGACCTCAAGATCCTTGCCGTCACCATCCTCACCTCGCTTGACCGCGCCGATCTGGACGCCAACCTCATCAGGCCCGGCGACATCCACGACATCACCCTTGAACGCGCCGCCCGCGCCCTGCAAGCCGGGGCCGATGGCGTCATCGCCAGCCCGCAAGAGGCCGCGATGATCCGCGCCCTCCCCGAGGCAGCAGGCAAACTCATCGTCACCCCCGGTGTCCGCCCGTCCGGCAGCGCCACCGGCGACCAGAAGCGCATCGCCACCCCGCACCAGGCCATCGCCGACGGGGCCGATCACATCGTCGTCGGCCGTCCTGTCTGGCAAGCCAAGGACCCGGCCGCCGCCGCCCGCGCGATCATTGCCGAACTTCCAGCAGCGCACGAAGACCGCGGTCACAACACGCTGCGAAAAGCCAAGTAAAAGAATCAGCCTTTACAAAGGCGACCAATTTAGTCAGACAATCTGGAAATCCTGACTGAAAAGGTTTCCCGATGCGCTTCCTTGCCGCCCTGGCCCTGTCGACCGCCCTGACCGCTCCGGCCATCGCCGCCACGCCCGAGGAGGTCACCAAGACCTACGCCGACCTCGCACTTGCGGGCTACCAGGACAGCCTGACCACCGCCCAGGCCTTGCAAGTCGCCGTCGCGGCGCTGATCGCGACCCCGTCCGACGATACCCTGCGGGCCGCCCGCACCGCCTGGATTGCCGCCCGCGTCCCCTATCAGCAGACCGAGGCCTTCCGCTTCGGCAACGCCATCGTCGACGACTGGGAGGGTCGGGTGAACGCCTGGCCGCTGGACGAAGGCCTGATCGACTATGTCTCGGCCGATTACGGCAACGAGGAGAACGCGCTGGCCACCCTGAACGTCATCGCCACCCCGACCTTCACCCTGTCGGGCAGCGAGATCGACGCCACCACGATCACCCCCGCCCTGATTGCCGAGACCCTGCACGAAGCTGACGGCATCGAAGCGAACGTGGCTTCCGGCTACCACGCCATCGAGTTCCTGCTCTGGGGGCAGGACCTGAACGGCACCGGCCCGGGGGCTGGCGCGCGGCCCTACACCGACTACCTGTCGGGTGAGGGCTGCACCGGCGGCAATTGTGACCGCCGCGCCGCCTATTTGCAGGCAGCGACCGACCTTCTGGTCGCAGACCTGCAGGAAATGACCGCCAACTGGAACGAAGGCGGAGCCGCACGCGCCGCTGTCACCGCCGATCCGCAGGCGGGGCTCCTGGCGATGCTGACCGGGATGGGCAGCCTGTCCTATGGCGAGCTTGGCGGTGAGCGGATGAAGCTTGGCCTGATGCTGAACGACCCCGAGGAAGAGCATGACTGCTTTTCCGACAACACCCACAACAGCCATTACTACGATGGCCTTGGCATCCGGAACGTCTATCTGGGCAGCTACACCCGGGTCGATGGCAGCACCGTCGCAGGCCCATCGCTGGCGGACTTGGTCGCTGCCGCCGACCCCGCAGTCGACACCCAGCTTAAGGCCGAGCTTGGCGCCTCGGTCGCGGCCCTTCAGGCGGTCAAGGACGCCGGGGACAACGGCAAGACCTTCGACACCCTCATTGCCCCCGGCAATACCGAAGGCGAGGCGCTGGTCATGGCCGCGGTCAACGCATTGGTGACCCAGACCGCTTCGATTGACCGGGCCGTTACCGCGCTTGGCCTGTCGAAGGTCGACTTCGAAGGCTCAGACAGCCTCGACAACCCCAACGCGGTTTTCCAGTGAAATCATGATCGTCTGCCACTGCCAGTCCATCTCTGACCACGACATCCGCGCGGCGGTGGCCTGGATGCGCGCCGCCGATCCGCAAACGCTGATTACCCCCGGGAAGGTCTACCGCGCGCTTGGCAAACGGGCCGATTGCGGGGGGTGCATGCCCCTGTTTCTTGATACGCTGCGGCAGGTACCGGCCTTCCGAATCCCCGCTTCGCCCGATCCGGTCCGCAAGGTCGGCTAAGGGAACCGCCCCCCGCACCTGGCCGTTGATTCGGCCCAAGGCACGAAAGGAACCGACATGAAGGGTGATGCAAAAGTCATCGACTACCTCAACGCAGCGCTGCGGTCCGAACTGACCGCCGTCAGCCAGTACTGGCTGCATTACCGGCTGCAGGAAGACTGGGGGGTCGGCCACCTTGCCGACAAGTCCCGGGCCGAGTCGATCGAGGAGATGCATCACGCCGACAAGCTGATCGCACGGATCATCTTCCTGGAAGGCCATCCGAACCTGCAGAAGCTCGACTCGCTGCGGATCGGCCAGACGGTGCGCGAGACGCTGGAGGCAGACCTTGCCGCCGAGCATGACGCACGCACCCTCTACATCGAGGCCCGCAAGCATTGCGATCAGGTCGGCGATTTCGTGACTCGCGCGCTGTTCGACGACCTTCTCGCCGACGAGGAAGGTCACATCGACTTTCTCGAAACCCAGCTGGGCCTGTTCGACACGCTGGGTGCCGACAAGTACAGCCTTCTGAACGCCAAGCCCGCCAGCAAGGCCGAGTGATCCAGCTCCGGTCCGGATCCTCTGCAAGTTCCCGCCCCGATCCCGCGGGTCGGGAACTTCTTCATTTATCCAGGGCGCCTTTGACCATATAGTCAAATCCTTCAGGTCGGCGCGACATCCGGTTCGCATCGACACTTGAAGGGCGACCAGGATGGGCGGAAGGGATCCGAAAGCTGCGTCACCGCGACCGACGCTGAAGACCATCGCCGACCTTTGCGGTCTGGGGGTGCCCTCGGTCAGCCGTGCGCTGAACGATTCGCCCGAGATCGGCGAGGAAACCAAGCGCCGGGTTCGCCAGATCGCCGAGGAAGTGGGGTATGTCCCCGACCGTGCCGGCTTGCGCCTGCGCACCGGGCGCACCTTCACCATCAGCCTCGTCTTCCGCATCTCGCCCGACGACCAGATGAGCCGGTTGATCCCTTCGATTGCGCGGGCGCTGCTGTCGACAGGCTTCCAGATCACCATCACTCCCGCCCTGTCGCATGAGGACGGGCTGCAGGCGATTCGGCAGGTGGTCGAAGGGCGCATGGCCGATGCGGTGATCTTCAATGAAACCCTGATCGACGACCCGCGCACCGCCTATCTGCTGGATCGCCGCTTTCCCTTCGCCACGCACGGGCGCAGCAGGCTTTCGCATCTGCACCCGTACTACGATTTCGACAACGGCGCCTTTGCCGAGCAGGCGGCGCAGCTTCTGCAGCACCGGGGGCGTCGGGGGCTGACGCTGTTTGGCCCGCCACATGACCGATACTACGGCCTCGACACGTTCCAGAAGGCGGCCGAAGCGGCCCGCGCGCTGGACCTGAACTTCGAGGAAATCGGCGAGGCGACAATCAGCAGCTCGCTTGAGGGCCTGCAGGCCGCCGCACGGCGCCATGTGGCCGCACGACCGGCCTGCGACGGCTTTGTCTGCTCGTCCGACATGGCCGCGCTTGCCGTGACCTCGGCCATGACCGAGGCGGGTCGCGTGATCGGCAGGGATTTCGACGTAATCGTCAAGGGTTCGCGCCGCCTTCTTGGGATGGTGAACCCCGGTATCATCGTGATCGATGAGGACACCCAGCGCGGGGCCGATTTCCTGGCCCGGGCGGTTTTGCAGGCGGTCCGCACCCCGGACCTGCCGCCCCTGCAAGACGTCGAGCAGCCGGACTTCTCGGGATTTCTGTAAGCCCGCGCCTGACTGGTCCGGCCGCAATCGCAGCCGGACCAGGGTGCAGGGATCAACCTGGAAACTCACCACGCGCACCGCACAGGCCTTCATGTTTGCAGTTTGGCGCGGAAAGGCGCAATCGTTTTCGTGAGCCCGATCAAAACCTTGACCTGCACCCTAGGACAAAGCCGCAAAGCCCTCCCTGTGCCCGCGCCCGCCGTGCTGCGTCGATTGGTCGTCCGACACCACGCCCGTCATTTTCCGATTGAAACAGTCAACATTGCAGGAGTATGACTCCGTCAACCGGAGTCAGCCATGCGTCTCGCCCTTCTCCTTGTCCTTGCTGCCGCGCCCGCCTTCGCCCAGGCCCTGGACGACCGCCACCTGCCCGTAATCCCCCGCACGCCCGAAGACCAGGCCAAGATCGACACCGTCCTCGCCCCGCCCACCGACTTCTCCAAACCTGAACCCTTCGAGGCCAAATCCGCCGGGGCCGCCACCGTCCGCGCCATCGCCACCGCCGACGCCTTCTCGCAGCACTCCGCCAACATGCCCTTCAACCGCGAGATGGACTTCAAGCTGGGCAATGCGCTGTTCCGCAAGACCTGGGTCGCCGCCCCAGCCTCCACCAAGGCCTCCGACGGCCTTGGCCCTCTCTACAACGCGCGCGCCTGCCAGGACTGCCACCTGAAGGACGGCCGCGGCCACACGCCCCCCGATGCCGACGCCTCCCGCGTGTCGATGTTCCTCCGCCTCTCCGTCCCCGGCGGCCCCTCGCCCGAGGGCATCGCCGACTGGATCGCCACCCAGCCCGATCCCACCTACGGCGGCCAGCTCCAGGACCTCGCCGCCCCCGGCCATGCCGCCGAGGGCCGGATGAACATCACCTGGACCGAGACCCCCGTCACCCTTCCCGACGGCACCACCGTCTCCCTCCGCGCCCCTGCCTACAGCCTCAATGACCCCGCCTACGGCCCCCCCAGCGACGGCCTTATGCTCTCCCCCCGTGTCGCCCCCCAGATGATCGGCCTCGGCCTGCTGGAGGCGATCCCCACCGCCGACATCCTTGCCCTTGCCGACGAGGACGATGCCAACGGCGACGGCATCTCCGGTCGCCCGCAGATTGTCCCTTCCGTCGAGTTCGGCACCCCCATGTTGGGTCGCTTCGGCCTCAAGGCCGGCGCCCCCACCGTCCGCGAACAATCCGCCGGGGCTTTCGCGGGAGATATGGGCTTGTCCACCCCACTCCACCCGGACCCCTGGGGCGATTGCACCACCGGCCAGGCCGCTTGCCGCGACGCCCCGCACGGGCAAGAGCCCGGCACCCGCGACGGTCTGGAGGTCGACGGCCCAAGCCTTGACCTTGTCAGCTTCTATTCCCGCAATCTCGGCGTGCCCGAACGGCGCAACATCGACGACCCCCAGGTCCTGCGCGGCAAGGAGCTGTTCCACAGCCTGAACTGCACCGGCTGCCACACGCCAAAACACGTCACTCACCGACTCGACGGCCAGCCGGAGCAGAGCTTCCAGCTGATCTGGCCCTACACCGACCTGCTCCTGCACGACATGGGGCCGGGCCTTGCCGACAACCGCCCCGAGGGCCGCGCCACGGGCAGCGAATGGAAGACCCCTCCCCTCTGGGGCATCGGCCTGACCGCCCAGGTCTCAGGCCACACCGAATACCTGCATGACGGCCGCGCCCGCAGCCTCCTGGAGGCGATCCTCTGGCACGGTGGCGAGGCGCAATCCCAACGCGACGCCGTCGCCGCCATGTCCACCGAAGACCGCGAGGCCCTCCTCGCCTTCCTGGGAAGCCTCTGATGACCGCGCACCCGACCAAACGGAACTCTGCCCTCCACCCCGCCTCCCCTCCCCCTGCCGGGGCAAGCGCCAGGGAGGGGGGCCACCTGCCCAAGATACTCTCGACGCTCGTGGCGCTCCTCACGGCTCCCGCTACCGCCGACACCGCCTCCGTCGTGCAGGACCACAGCCGACCCGGCTTCGCCGCCTTTGCCGAGGCCGCCCAGTCCCTCGCCGCCATTGAAAGCTGCGACCCCGCCGCCCTCCGCCCCGCGTTCAACGCTACCTTTGACGCCTGGATGCAGGTCGCCCACCTCACACTCGGCCCCGCCGAGGAAGACGGACGCGGCCTTGCCGTCCTGTTCTGGCCCGACCCGAAAGGCTCTGGCTGGAAAGCGCAGCGCGCGCTTCTCGACTCCCCCCCGACGGCTGAAGACATGGCCCAGCACTCCGTTGCCGCCCGCGGCCTGCCAGCCCTCGAACGCCTGCTCTACCCGATCGAGACGCTGGCAACCGACCCCTGCCCGCTGATCCGAGTCACCGCCGACGACCTCGCCACCACTGCCACTGCGCTCAACGCCGCCTGGGGCCCCTACGGCGACCTTCTCCTCACCGCGGGACAGCCCGGTAACACCCGTTTCCTGAAGCCCGAAGAGGCCACCCAGGCCCTGTTCACCCAACTCGCCACCGGGCTTGAGGCTTTGGCAGACCGCCGCATCGGCCGCCCCTTGGGCACCTTCGATAAGCCGCGCCCCGACCTGGCCGAGGCCCATGCCTCTGCCCGCTCAGTCCGCAACATCGCCCTGTCGCTTGCCGCGCTGCGGGACCTTGCACTCACCCTCGACCCCGACAGCCCCAAAACTCTGGCCGCATTCGACCATGCCATCGCGCTGGCCGAAGGCCTGGACCCCGACATCGACCGCATCACCGACCCGCAAGGCTGGCTGAAGCTGGAAATCCTGCAGCAGGCTGTCCGCAGCACCCGCGATACCGTCGTGGCCGAGCTTGGCCCGGCCCTTGGCGTGGAACTCGGCTTCAACTCGCAGGACGGGGACTGATGCAGCGCCGGACGTTTCTGGCCAGTCTGGCCGCAAGCCTCGCCCCGCGCCTGACCTGGGCCGATGTCGGCGCCCCCGCCTTCCTTGCTGCCGGAAAGCGGGGAGAGGAGTTCTTCCTCCATGGCCTCACCACCACTGGCACCAGCCTCTTCCGCATCCCTCTCCCGGGACGCGGCCACGCTGCCGCCGCCCATCCCATGCGGGCCGAGGCCGTGGCCTTTGCCCGTCGCCCCGGCACTTTCGCGCTGGTGATCGACTGCGCCAGAGGAGCGATCCGCCACCGGCTGACCCCGCCCGAAGGGATGCAGTTCAACGGGCACGGCGCATATTCCGCGGACGGCAGCCTGCTGATGACCTCCGAGGTCGTGGCCGAAACCTCCGAAGGCCGCGTCGGCCTGTGGGACACCGCGCGCTACTCCCGACTTACCGACTGGCCCAGCCACGGCATCGGCCCCCATGAAATCAAGCGCCTGCAAGATGGCCGCCTGGCCGTGGCGAACGGCGGCATCCGGACTGACCCTGTCGACCGGACCAAGCTCAACATCCCCGACATGCGACCCAATCTGACGCTGCTGGCCGAAGACGGTACCCTACTCGACCAGATCGAACTTCCCGACCTGCACCAGAATTCTATCCGCCACCTCGCGCTGTCGGGCGACCGGATCGCCTTCGCCATGCAATGGGAAGGCGACCCGGCCGAGCCCGTCCCGCAACTCGGCCTCTGGACCCCCGGCTCCGCCCCGATCCTCTGCACGCCGCCCGAGGCGCAGGCCTTCACGATGCAGGGCTATGCAGGGTCCGTCGCCGCAACAGGCGACCGCTTCCTCATCACCTCACCCAAGGGCGGCGCGCTGATGCTGTTCGACGCGGGCGGAGCGCACATTGCCACTCATCACCGCCCCGACCTTTGCGGCGCGGCGACCGCAGGCGCTGGCTTCACCGTCACGGACGGTCAGGGCGCGGTCTGGTCCGCCAGCGACGATGGCCTCACCTCGCTTGCCACCGATAAAACCCAATGGGACAACCACCTCGTCGCGCTTGGCTGACCTGCATCGAAACCTTTGGTCTTTCCCTTCGACAAGTATCCTCTGGGGGTTTGGGGGGCGAAGCGCCCCCATTGCCCGAGGAGGAGGCGAAGGCCGGCGACGAGACAAAAGGTGTTCGCGCGTCAGCGCTCAATTGGAAAACCGCCCCAATCCGCGCAGAATTCAGAGATTAAGAAACCCCTAACGCCCGCGACCAAGTCATTGCTTTCATTGTCATTCTTGGTTTTGTCCACCGTGGACACTCTCACGCCAGAAGCCGCGTTCCATCCTGCCCGGTGACCCGAACCTCCAGGATCGCCCCCTCGGGCTGGTCCGCCGCGAAGGCCACCTCGGCGAAGCCTTCCGTCCGCCCGACCCGCGCTCCTTCGGTCAGCACCCGGTGGACCCGGCCCACTTGCGCCGCCAGATGCTCCCTCAGAACCCGGTCCCCCAAGGCCCGCAGCCGCGCCGCGCGTTCCTTGATTTCCGGCCCCCGGACCTGCGGCATCCGCGCCGCCGGGGTCCCCTTGCGGGGGCTGAACGGGAAGACGTGCAGGAAGGTCAGCCCACAGTCCTCGACCAAGTCCAGCGACCGCTGGAACATCGCCTCCGTTTCGGTCGGAAACCCCGCGATGATGTCGGCCCCGAAGACCATCTCCGGCCGCGACGCCCGGACTTCCTCACAGAACCGGATCGCATCATCCCGCAGATGGCGACGCTTCATCCGTTTCAGGATTAGGTCATCCCCCGCCTGCAGCGACAGGTGCAGGTGGGGCATCAACCGCGCCTGCGTCGCAATCGCCTCGATCAGCGCCGGGTCGGCCTCGATGGAATCGATGGACGATATCCGCAGCCGGGGCACGCTGGTCAGCTTCAAGATCCGCCGCACCAGATCGCCCAAGCGCGGCTCCCCCGGCAGGTCCGCGCCCCATGAGGTCAGGTCCACCCCGGTCAGCACGACCTCGTTGAACCCGCGCTCCACCAGCCGGTTGATCTGCTCGACCACCACCCCCGCCGGGACCGAGCGGGAATTCCCCCGGCCGTAAGGAATGATAC
Source organism: Rhodobacter sp. SY28-1 (assembly GCF_005222785.1). Classification (GTDB taxonomy): domain Bacteria; phylum Pseudomonadota; class Alphaproteobacteria; order Rhodobacterales; family Rhodobacteraceae; genus Tabrizicola. The sequence goes on from NZ_STGH01000005.1 coordinate 19,727, forward strand.
AAAACGTGCAGCGGTGGTCGCAGCCGTTCTGGACCTGCACATAGGCCCGGTGCCGCCCAAACCCGTCGATCAGGTGCCCCGCCGTTTCGCGGACCGACATGATGTCGTCGACATGAACCTTCTCGGTCACTCCGATCAGGTCCGGGGCCGCAATGCCCTGCCAGGTCTCGGCTTGCATCTTCTCGTGGTTGCCCACGACCCGGGCGACCTCGGGCATCGCCGCGAAGGTCTCGGGTTCTGTCTGCGCCGCGCAGCCGGTCACGATGATCGCCGCGCACGGATTTTCCCGCGAGAGCCGCCGGATCTCCTGCTTGGCTTTGCGCACCGCCTCGCCCGTCACGGCGCAGGTGTTGACGATCACCGCACCCGACAGGCCGGCCGCCGCGGCAAGCTCTTTCATTGCCTCGGTCTCGTAGGCGTTCAGGCGACAACCCAGCGTCGCAAAGACCGGGGGTTTCTGCACAACGTTCATCTGTGCGCCGCGAGATAGTCGGGTGTCAGAATCCCGTCAAAGACCCGCGCCACAGGGCCAGTCAGCCAGACGCCGTCCTCACGCCAGTCGACTTCCAGCACCCCGCCGTCAACTTCCAGCGCGACCCGAGGCCCGATCATTCCCCGCAGATGTGCCGCCACCGCCGTGGCGCAAGCCCCAGAGCCGCAGGCGAGCGTGATGCCCGTTCCGCGTTCCCAGACACGCATCCGCATCCGGCAGGGCGAGAGAAGGGACGCGAACTCCACGTTCGTGCGCTGGGGAAACAGGGGGTCATGTTCGATCTGCTGCCCGAGTGTCGCCAGATCCAATGCCTCGGCATCCGGCACGAAATGCACGCAGTGCGGATTGCCCATCCCGATGGCCACAGGATCGCCGGGCAGAGGCAGATGCAGATGGTCAACCTCGCGCGCAAGAGGGATCGACTGCCAGGTCAGCTGCGGCAGGCCCATGTTGACCCAGATGCGCCCATCCGCTGCCCGCTCTGCCCGCAGGCCGCCGCGCGCCGTCACCAATGAGACCTGGTCCAAACCCAGATCCTGCATCACATAGTCCGAGACACAGCGGGTCGCGTTGCCGCATGCCCCGGCCTGCGATCCGTCGCTGTTCCAGAAGGTCAGCGCGAAATCGGCGTCCGTGGAACTGGTGATCTCGGCCAACTGGTCAAATCCAACGCCGCGATTCCGGTCGCCCAGCGCCTGCGCCAGGCCAGCCGTCATCACCGGCCCGCGCCCGCGCGAGTCGATCACCACGAAATCATTGCCCGCGCCGTGCATTTTCATGAACGGAAGGCCGGTTTGCGCCTGGGTATCCATCATCGGAAGGCATATACGCCCCTGACCCAAGATTTGCCAGTACCACACGTTTTTGCCCTTGACCCCCGCCTGCGGCTTGCCTAATCAGCCGCCTCGTGGGGCCGGTAGCTCAGTTGGTAGAGCAGCTGACTTTTAATCAGCGGGTCACAGGTTCGAATCCTGTCCGGCTCACCACAATTCCGTCAAATGCAGACGCAGGCACAAGCAGCCCTCCGGGCTGGATTTGACTTATCGGTGCGCCAAGCCGGGTTCGGCACGACAGGCGGCGCTACCGACCTTTCGCGCGCAGCCAATCCTCGATGATCTCGCGATGGCGCGCGCCCGAATAGCTTGGAAAGTGCCCGCCATGGACAACCCGCACCGGAAGACGCAAGAGCCGTTCCATCGACACGATGTACTGCCAGCGTTCCAGATCGCTGGTGCCCTCGATCAACTCACCATCGTAAACGATATCCCCGGAAAACAGGATTCCCGTCGCGGCCTCCCATAGCGCGATGCCACCGGGGGAATGGCCCGGGGTGTGGATCACCTCGAACTGCCGATCGCCAAGGTCGATGATGTCGGCATCCCAGAGGAGACGGCTCACCGGCGCGGCGTGGACGGTGTAGGTCTCGGATTGGTAAGGCTCGGGTGGCAGGGTGGTGAAGATGTCATCGGTGACGTATTTGTCGGCGAAGGTGTTTTCGCGCGTGGGAGCGCGGAGGAGATGCGCTTCGGCAGCGTGACAAAGGCGGCAGGGGAATTCGTGGTGCAGACCGACATGGTCAAAATGGGTGTGGCTTGCCACAGCCTGCAGCGGGCGTTCGGTCACCAGCGGTACCTGGTCGCGCAGGCTGACCACGCCCATGCCGCTGTCGACCAGCATGTCGGTGTCGCGGCCCCGGACATGCCAGACGTTGCAACGGTAGAATTCGCGGATGTGCGGCTCGTCGATATGGGTGACGCCGTCGCCCACGCTGCGGACACGCCACCAGTCTTCGGGCTTTGCTCTCATTCGGTCAGCACCACCCAGGTTTCGGCTCCAAGATCCAGCACCCCGCCATGCTCTACCGATTGAGACTGCGGCAGATGCACAATCAAGCGCAAGTCCGTGGCTGCCAGGGGCGAGACGTGCACGCGGATGTGGGCGCCGAAGAACGCTGCATCTTCTACCTTGCACGGGCCGATGCGAAGCGCCCCGGCCGGGGTGATCGCCTCGGGCCGGATGCAGAGCGTGCCGTCCGGGACATCGACCGGTCCAAAGGGCGCGCGCCCCCCGGCGACCGGAATGCGGTTGATCTCACCCATGAAGCCTGCGGTGAAAAGGGTTTTCGGCTGCAGGTAGACCTCACGCGGCGGGCCAACATGTTCGATGTGGCCTGCGTTCATCACCACGATTCGGTCGGCGATGGCCATGGCTTCCTCCTGGTCATGGGTGACATGCACGAAAGTCGTCCCGACCCGGCGCTGGATCGCCTTCAACTCGTCCTGCATCTGGCGGCGAAGCTTGAGGTCCAGCGCACCCAATGGTTCGTCGAGGAGAAGGACATCGGGTTCGACGGCAAGCGCACGGGCCAAGGCGACACGTTGGCGCTGACCGCCGGAAAGCTCATGCGGACGGCGGTCGCCCCGGCCTTCAAGGCCCACGAGTGCCAGCATCTGGTCGGCCTTCGCAGCGCGCTTGCCGCGATCAATCCCTCGCATCCGCAGCCCGAAGGCCACGTTGTCGCGCAGCGACATGTGGGGGAATAGGGCATAGTCCTGAAACACGGTTGTCGTAGGCCGGTCCTTCGGCGCGACGCCCGCCATGTCGCGGCCCCCGATCAGGATCGCGCCCTCCGTCGGTTCGGTGAACCCGCCGATCAGGTTCAGAAGCGTGGTCTTCCCACAGCCCGAGGGGCCGAGGAGGACGACGAACTCGCCCGCCTCGATCTCCAGGCTGACCCGGTCCAGCGCGGTGGCCTGCCCGTAGCGTTGTGAGACGGCTTGGATCGACACAGCGGCGGTCATGGGCGTTTCCGGAAGACGGTGAGTTCAAGGAGGATGACGAGGGTGACCGAAACGAGGAAGACCAGCGAGCCCACGGCATTGGTGGCGGGCGAGAGGCCGGATTTCAGCATCGACCAGATTTCCACGGGCAGGGTGACGTCGAAGCGGGTGAGGAGGAAGGCGATGATGAACTCGTCCCAGGAGAAGGTGACGGACAGGAAGAAGGCAGCGGCAAGGGGGACGGCGAGCATCGGCGCGGAGATGAGGGTCACCACCTTCCATTCGGGCGCGCCAAGATCGCGGGCGGCGCGTTCGGCGGATCGCTGGTGGTCGCCCATGGCGGCGTAGGTGATGGCAAAGCAGAGCGGGAGGTTGACGACGACATGGCCAATGCCTGCGGTGAGAAGCGAGAGGCGGAGGCCAGTCAGGTTGAAGAGGTTCAGCAGACCAAGCGCGACAATCAGGTAGCTGACGGTCATGGGCGCGATGAGCACGCCACGCATCAGGGCCGACCCGGGGAGGCGGACCCGCGCCAGCGCATGGGCGGCGAGGAAGCCGAGAATCAGCGCGACAAGCGAGGAGACGACGGCGACGAGGAGCGAGTTCAGGAGGGCCGCCGTCAGGTCGTCATTCCCCAGCACCTTGGCATACCAGTCCAGCGTCACGCCCTTGAAGGGCGGTACCGGCAGTCGCCCGTCCTGAAAGCTGAAGGCGACCAACACGGCGACGGGGAGGAAGACGAAGGCATAGGCGACGGCAAGGTATGCCCAGGAAAGAGTGCGTATCATCCGGATGGCCTCCCCGTGCGCCGTCGGCTTCTCGTCGGTGGTGGCGAAGCGAGGAATGACGCAGTCATCGACAAGCGCCCCCTCACACCCGGTCCAGCCGAAGCCAGCGGCTGCTGGCGAAATAGGCCAGCGTCACCACGGCCATCAACACCACCGACAGGGCCGAGGCGAGCGGAAAATTTCCGCTGCGGCCCAGTTGCAGCATGATGAGTTGCGGCAAGGTCAGTTCGGTGTTCCCGCCCAGGATCTGCGGCGTGATGTAGTCGCCGATGCAGAGAACAAACGTCAGGAAGGCCCCGGTGATGACGCCCGGCAGGGTCAGGGGCAGGATGACATGGGTGAAGCACTGCCAGCGGCTTGCGCCGAGGTCCTGCGCCGCGCGGGCGTAGTTCGGGGACAACTGGATCAGGTTCGCATAGATCGTCAAAGTCAACAGCATGACAAAGAAGTGGACGAAGCCGATCACCGTGGCTGCCCGGGTCGAGGCGATCTCCAACGGCTCGGCGATAAGGCCCAGGCCCAAAAGCGTCTTGTTCACCACCCCGTTCTGTCCCAGCACCAGAAGCCATGAATAGGACCGCACGACATAGGAGGTCCAGAACGGCAGCACTGCCAGCAGAAGCGCAAGCCGTTGCCAACAGGCAGGAACCCGGAAGGCGATGATCGCGGCCAGGGGGTAGGCGAGGACGATGGAAATCACCGTGACGACGACCGTGATCTCCAGGCTGTTCCGCAGCGCCTCAAGCATCACAGGGTCGGTGAAGATGCGGGTGTAATTACCGGGGTCGAAACCGCGGACGATCTCGCGCCCTTCCATGTGCGCGAACGAAAGCGCGATCATCGCGAAAAAGGGCAGGATGAAAAAGGCCGCCGTCCAGACCAGGGCCGGGGCCAGAAGGCCCCAGGCCTGGCGGCGGTCCTTTGCCGCGAGGCTCACGCTATTGCGCCAGCATCTCGGTCCAGAGGTCCTGCATCGCGGTATCCAGCGCGGCATCCGGGATCGGATACAGCTGCGCGCGCTTCAGGAAATCTGGCTGCTGATCCCAGCGCAGCACAGCCTTCTGTTCGGGCGTCAGCGCGTCGCCTGCCTTGGCATTCGCGGGCATCCCCCAGTAGCAGGACGAGGTCGCCAGCCGCGCCTGACCTTCGGGAGAGGTGATGTAGTTCACGAACTCCAGCGCGAGGTCGGGCTGCGTCGATCCCGCCACCACGCCAATAGATTGCGCCCAGCGAAGGCCGCCCTGCTTGGGGATCGTCCAGTCGAGGTTCGGGTTCTCGGCGGCCAGCACCGCCGTCAGCCATTCGCCCCCGCCGACGACGATGTCGACCTCTCCCGTCGCCAGCGCCGTCTGGGCCGAGACCACGTCGGATACCTGCTTCGACGCCTTGCGCAGCGCCATCAGCGGGTCGCGCAGCGCGGGCAGGTTCTCGGCAGTGATGTCGGCAGTGTTGGTCCCCTGCCCCAGCGCCACCAACCCGAGGACCGGCAGGTAGTAGTCGTAGATGCCGATCCGACCGTCATACTTGCCGCCGGTCAGCGCGGCCATGTCCTCCATGTCCGCCGGGTCGACCTTGGTCTTGTCGTAGCTGATCGTGTTGTAGCCGAACTTCTCGGACACGGCGTAGGTCTTGCCGTCGATCACGTTGTTCTCGGCCATCACCAACTCGGGGAAGAAATCCGCAGTCGCCAGCTTGTCGGCCGGGAGCTCTGCCATGTGTCCAGCCTCCACGGCCCGCTTCACGTCGACCGCGTCGATCACCAGCACGTCCCAGTCTCCCGGCTGCGACTGGTCAAGGATCGCCAGACCTGCTGCGGTGCCTTCGTATTCCTTGAGGTTCACCTTGACCCCGAACTTTTCCTCGAACGGTTCGATCAGCGCCGGGTCGGTGTGGTCGCACCAGACAAGGGCGTTCAGTTCCTGCGCAAGGCCCGGGGTGGCGGTCAGCAGCAGGGCAAGCGAGGTGGCGGAAAGACGGTTCGCGGTCATCGAAATCTCCATGTCGGGTGGTGGCCTCTGCTGGGCCCTGAACAAAAGGATTGAGTTCATTCATTTTTGAAGTCAACGTCAAATTCAAGAAACGGCAGGGGCTGAGAGTGGGACTGCGGGAACGGCACAAGGAAGACCGGCGGCTGCGTATTTTGCAGGCAGCATCCGCCCTGTTTCGCGCGCAGGGATATGACGCCGTACGGATCGAGGACATCGCCGCGCAGGCCGATGTCTCGGCCGGGACCTGCTACAACTACTTCACGACCAAGGGCGACATTCTGCTTTCGATCGTGACACTGGAAGTGGAGGAGGTCATCGACGCTGGACGCGCGGTGGTTGCCCGCCCACCGGAAGACGTGGCTTCGGCGCTGGATGGGCTGATCCACATCTACTACGACCATTCGCTGATGTACCTGTCGAAAGCGATGTGGCGCATCGCGATCTCGCTGACCATCTCGGCCCCGGAAACACCCTTTTCGCAGCGCTATTCGGGTCTGGATGCAAAGCTTGCTGCCCAGGTCGGCGATCTGTTGGTTGCCTTGCAGCACCGTGGCCGGGTCCGTGCGGACTTCGATCCCGGATTGATCGGAAGGGTCATCTTCAACCAATTGAACCAGGCCTTCATCGACTTCTGTAAGGATGAAGCGATGTCGCTGGAAACGTTGCGCGCGGAAAGCGGGCAGATGACCGCGCAGCTGGCCCGCCTGCTCTCACCCCGCGTGGCCGCGGAGTGAAAGCGAAGCAATTGTTGCTGGCCGACGCGAGGTTCAGGTTACCGGAAAGAGGTGGACGCGATCGGGATCGAAGTCGAGGTGCACCTGCGAGCCGACATCGAAGACGGCATCGTGGGCAAGGGCGGCAATCAGCGGGTTCCCGTCCTTCAACGTGACCTCTACGACTGTCTCAGCCCCAAGCCGTTCGGTCAGCGCGACCGTGCCGTGCAGCTTGCCGCTGCCTGGTGCCACCGAAAGATACTGCGGACGCAGGCCAAGGATCGCCTGATCGCCCACCCGGAACGGCCCACGCTTGCCCGAAACCTCCACCGGGTCCAGGGCACCGTTCGATACCAGCACCTTGCCGCCATTCACGCCCTGCACGGTGACCTTGAGAAAGTTCATCGAGGGCGCCCCCAGGAAGCCCGCGACGAACAGGTTCGCCGGATCGTGATACAGGTCCATCGGCGCTCCGATCTGCATGACCTGACCGTCCTTCAGCACGACGATCTTGTCGGCGAGCGTCATCGCCTCGACCTGGTCGTGGGTGACGTAGATCATCGTTGCACCCAGTTGCTGGTGCAGCTTGCCGATCTCCATCCGCATGTCCATCCGCAGCGCGGCGTCGAGGTTCGACAGCGGTTCGTCGAACAGGAACACCTGCGGCTTTCGGACGATGGCGCGGCCGATGGCGACACGCTGGCGCTGGCCGCCTGAGAGCTGCGAGGGACGGCGGTCCAGAAGATGCTCCATCTGCAGGATGCGCGCGGCCTCTGCGACCTTGGCGTCCTTTTCCTCTTTCGACGCGCCAGAGATCGTCAGCCCGAAGGCCACGTTCTCGCGCACCGTCATGTGCGGGAAGATCGCGTAGGACTGGAACACCATCGCCACGCCCCGGTCTTTCGGTGGCAGGTCGTTGACCACCGTCTCGCCGATCTGAAGCTGACCCGAGGTGATGTCCTCCAGCCCCGCGATCATGCGCAGCAGGGTGGATTTCCCGCAGCCGGAGGGACCGACGAAGACGCAGAACTCACCGTCCTCGATCTCGATGTCGACGCCCTTGATGACATGGGTGGCGCCGTAGCTTTTCTTGACGTTCTTCAGCGAAATCCGTGCCATGCGTTACTCTGCCGCCTGTGCGAGGGGTTGAACGTGAAGGAGACCGTCGCGGTCGATCACGACCGGTTCGGGGTCCATGACATAGCCGCCGAAGGTGGCCTTGCCGCTGTCGGCGAAGCCGAGGATCACAAGACCCTGGGGTCCGTCAACGATGCGGGCGGCGTAGCGGCGGCAGGGCTCGGCGCCGTCAAGGAAGGGACCCGGCGCGATGCGCCAGGGGCCGCGAGGATGGTCGGCGATCAGGTAGTGGGTGCCGGTCACCGGGGTCTCCGGGTTGTCGCGACGATATTGCTCCGACCAGTGGTGGGAGGAGGTGCAGAACAGGCAGTACCAGTGTTGGCCCACTTGGAAGACCTGCGGCACTTCCAGCTGACCAAAGCCGCCGTGGAAGACCGGGGGCTGCAGGGTCCAGGTCATCAGGTCGGGCGAGGTGGCAAAGCCAATGGCCCCGCCGGCGTTGGGCTCCGGAACGCCCGGCACGCGGGCGGTAAAATACATCAGCCAGCCATTGCCGTCCGGGTCCTTCATCACCCAAGGGTCGCGCATGGCCCGGTCGTGCCAGTGGCCGATGGCATGGTCCTTCTCGTAGCAGTCGGCGTTCGGGCCGGTCATGTCCAGCGCCAGCCCGTCACCGACGCGGGTCCAGTTGTGCAGGTCGCGCGAGGTCGCATGACCGATGCGTTGATACAGCGACTGCTCAGAAAGCGTGGTGCCAGTGTAGAACAGATGCCACAGCCCGTCGTCGCCCTTCAGGACCGACCCGGTCCAGGTCGTGCTGTCGTCCCAGGCCGCGCCATTGCGCTGCGGCTCGAACGTCGTGCCCATGTCAGTCCAGTTGACCAGGTCCTTCGAGGTCGCATGGCGCTGCGTCGCGTTCAGGTGCCGCGCGTCGGGGTCGATCAGCGATTTCGGGGCCTGCAGGAAATAGCCGTGCCAGATGTCGCCATCCTGGACATACCAGCTGTCCCAGAACCAGAGGTCTTTGTGTTTGAACGACATTTTGGTCTCCGTTAGCCCTTCACGCCGGTCGAGGCGATCGACGCGATGAAGGCTTTCTGCAGGTAAAGGTAGAAGGCGAGGACGGGGACGGTGATGAGGCTCAGGTAGGCCATCACCTCGCCCCAGGCGACGTTGAGCTGGAAGAAGTACTGCAGGCCGACCATGACCGGGCGGTAGCCTTCTTCCTGCGTGACCATCAGCGGCCAGAGGTACTGGTTGTACATCACCAGGAACTTCAGGATCGCCGCCGTGGCGAAGATCGGGCCCGAGAGCGGCATGACGATCTTGCGGTAGATCTGGAACCAGCTGGCACCCTCGACCCGGGCGGCTTCGATCAGCTCGCCCGGCAGATCCTTGAAGTACTGCACGAACAGGAAGACCGTCAGGCCGTCGGCGATGAAGGGGATGATCTGGACATGATAGCTATTCAGCCAGCCCCAGATCAGACCCTCCATCCCCAGCCAGGGCAGGTACGCGACCATCATCAGAAGCGGGATGGCGATGGTCTCGAACGGGAGGATCAGTGTGGCGAGGAGGAGCGCGAGGAGCGTGTTGCGGCCCTTCCAGTTCACGAAGACGAAGGCGAAGCCTGCGGCCGAGCAGAGGAGGAGCGACAGCACCACGGTCACCCCGGTGACAAGGACCGAGTTGAAGACGAAGGTCGCCACGGGCGCGCGCTTGAAAGCGTCCCAGTAGTTCTGCAGGCTGATGTCACCCACCGGCAGGAACGCGCGGAGGTTGCCCGAATCCTCCAGAAGCTGCTGGTCGGGCTTCAGGCTAGACATCAGCATGAAGACCAGCGGGAAGACGAAGATGATGGCGATCAGGACCAGGACGGCGTAGCGGGTCGCCAGTCGCAGGCCGCGGTTCTCGGCGGAAATCATGGCCATCAGGTCTTCTCCCGCGTCAGCCAGCGTTGGATCAGGGATATCGAAAGGACGATGATGAACAGGATCACCGAAATCGCCGAGCCGCCCGAGATGTCCTGCTTGCCATAGCCGCGCTCGATGGCCTGGAACACGATGGTCTGGGTGCTGTCCAAAGGCCCGCCGTTCGTCATCACGTCGATCTGGGCGAACAGCCCGAAGGCCTGCATGGTGATGACGATCAGGATCAGGACGGCGGTGTTCCGCAGCCCCGGCCAGGTGATGTATCGGAAGACCTGCCACTTCGACGCGCCCTCGATGGCGGCGGCCTCATAGAGGGTGGGGGAGATGGTCTGCAGGCCGGAAAGCCAGATGACCATGTGGAAACCCACCGCCTGCCAGATCGACATCGCGATGATCGACCCCAACGCTGTCGAGGGGTTCCCCAGCCAGTCTATGGGCGGAATCAGGCCGAAGCTGATCGCGCCGAGGAGATTGTTCAGAAGGCCGGACTGTCCGTCATAGATTAGCCGCCACAAAAGGGAGACGACGACGATCGAGACGACGACCGGCATGAAGTAGATCGCGCGGAAGACGTTGATGCCTTTCAGGCGCTGGTTGATGAGAAGGGCGAGGCCAAGGGCGAGGCCCGCCTGCACCGGGGCGACGATCAGGACGAAGATGAAGGTGTTGACCACGGCCTTCATGAACACCACGTCGCGGGCCAGGACGAAGGTCTTGCTGTCCCCGCCAAGCGAGAAGCTGAACCATTCGCGCATCCCGGCAAGGTCAGGCCGGTCGGGGTTGTTGCGGGTGATTGTGCGAAGCGAGGGATACTCCGGCTCGCCATCCTTCATCACCACCGCCCCGCTATCGTCGCGTACGGGATCGAGCGTCAGCGTCGTCACGCCCAGAAGCTGGCGGTAGTTCGACATGCCCACGAACTCGGTCGCATTGGGGCTGACGAGGCGTTGGTTTGTGAAGGAGAAGTAGAAAGCCAGGAAGAAGGGCAGGATCACGAACCCGGCGATCAGCAGGACCGCAGGTCCCGCCATCAGCCAGCCCGTCCGGTTGGACACGGTGAACTTCGACGCCATGATCGCCTCGCTCGCGGGAAGGAAAGGACTGGCGGCAGTGACCGCCAGCCGAAGGTTCTGGGGAGAACCTGGCCCCGGAGCGGACCCCGGGGCCAGACAGCCTTAGTGGCCGTAGCCGCCGTTCTTCTCGATGTCGGCGTTGATCTCGTCGACAGCCGCGTCCAGCGTTGCCGCCACGTCGGCGCCGTTTGCGATGTCGGCCAAGGCCTTTTCGAACACTTTGGCCTGCACGACGTAGCCCGGGGTCACCGGACGGACGAGCGCCAGTTTCGACGAATACTCGCCGTACACCGCAAGCGGGCCGCCGGCCTTGTAGTTGTCGACCATTTCAGAGGCCGAAGCGGTGGCCGGGATCAGGCCGATACCGTTCGAGAAGGCGGCCAGGTACTTGTCCTGCAGCGCGAACTCGATGAAGGCCGCCGCCCCTTCCGGGTGCTTCGAGGTGGCCGAGACGCCGAACTGCCAGCTTGCGCCGCCGATCTTCGGACCCGCGCCGAAATCCGGCGGCGGCAGGAAGACGGTGTCCGGGAAGGCCGACAGAGCACCGAGCGCAGCCCAGTTGCCGTTCCACGAGAAGGCGTACTTGCCGGCCGCAAAGCCGCCATCGCGGTCAGCGGGGTCCTGCGTCGCCTGGGCGTAGCCGTTGGTGAAGAGGCCCTGCCACCATTCGCCGAAAGCAATCGCCGCCTCGCCGTTCAGGGCGCCTTCCGCGGTCTTGTAGGTCGTCCGGTCAACGATGTCGCCGCCGAAGGACTGCAGGAAGGGCGAGAAGGCGTAGGGGTACCATTCCCCGGTCCAGGCCATGCCCAGGTCAAGCGGGAATTCCCACTTGCCGCTGGCCTTCGCCGCGTCAAGCGCCGCCATGAATTCGTCCTTGGTCCAGGGCTGGTCGACCGTGGGGGTACGCAGGCCCAGTTCGTCCAGGGTCGACTGACGGGTGACCAGCGCGACGGCGGCATCCCAGAGACCGATGGAGTAAAGCTGGCCGTTCCAGACGCCCTTGGTGCCGGGCAGGAAGCCCTCGATCTTCGATTCGTCGATCTTCAGGGGCTGCATGTAGCCCGCCCAGGCCCAGTTCGGCATGTTCGGCCCGTCGACGTCCAGAATGTCGGGCAGGTTGCCGGCCAGAGCGCCTGCGACGACGGAATCGTTGTAGGCGGCTTGCGGGAAGCTCTGCAGCTCGACCTTCCAGTCGGCCTGGCTGCCATTGAAGTCGGTAATCAGCTCGTTGATGAGCTTCAGCTCAACTTCATTGCCCGCGCCATGATACCACATGGTCAGCGTTTCCTGCGCCTGGGCGACCGAGGCCCAGCTCAGGATCGCGGCGGATGCCGCGAAGGTGAACATCTTCATTTGGTTTCCTCCCTCAAGGGTTTGAAGCTCAGCACATTCTCCGGTCGCACTTCGTTGACCGAGGCGCGCCAGTGGACAGGCCCGGCCACGCGGACCGGGCTGTGGTCATCCCGGCCTTCGCCGGAAATCAGTTGCAACAGTCGCTCGCCCGCACGGGCGCCGATGGCGTTGTAGGGCAGGTCTACTGTCGTCAATGGCGGGTACAGCGTTTCGGCGATGGCGCGGTAGTTGTCGAAGCCCGCCACCCCGATCTCGTCCGGGACCTTGCGACCCATGCTGCGCAGGATGCCGTAGACCATCATCGCCATCTGGTCGTTGCCGCAGCACAGAACCGTCGGCGGCGCGTCAAGCTGCAGCATCCGGTCGATGCTGTCCCACAGAAGCTGGGGGCCGATCTCGGGCTGGTCAAAGTCGACATGCTGCAGCAGCGCCGGATCGAAGGGCAGCCCCGCCTCTTGCAGCGCATCGCGATAGCCCAGCGGTCGCAACCGGCCCGCCACCATGTCCGGCCGCAGCGACAGATAGGCGATCCGTCTGTGTCCCGCGGCGATCAGCCTGCGCACGAGGTCTGCCTGCAGGCGGCGATCATCCGGAACGACCGACGGCGTGCCATGCGCATCGTAACAGTTGGCCAGGACCAGGGGCGTATTGTCCTGAATCCGTGGCAGCGTCACTTCCTGATGGTATTCGGCCACATAGATCAGCCCCTCGACCCGGTGCGACAGGAAGGTGCTGAAGAGGTGCGGCACCCGATCCTGACGACCGGCCGTGTCCGCGATCATCAGCGTCATGCCGGAGGATTCCAGCGCTCGCTGGATGCCTTGCACGATGAAGAGGTCTGGCAGGCCCTGCTGGGTCGAGGGCTGGTTCTTCGTCGAGATCGCGCCGGTGATAAGGCCCACTATCCCCGACTTCTGCGCCCGCATCATCCGCGCCGCGTTCGAGCGGACATAGCCAAGCTCACGCATCGCCTCTTCGACGTGCTGGCGGGTCTGCTCACCGACGGGGCCGTCGCCGTTCAGCACACGGCTTACGGTTTTCGGAGAGACCCCGGCGCGCCGGGCCACATCGTAGATTGTCGACATTCCCCCACCCTGCTGCCGCAGTCCCGTCCCATGCCGCAACGCCCCTCTACGTCATGACATCGGTGTCATGTCACCGATGTCACAAGCTTGCGATTCGGTCAAGACCGCTTTCGCGTCACATGGTGCCGCGCAGACGCAAGCCGTGTGTCATCGATTGAAAACGTAGCTATGCCGCGCCAAGGACGCTGCCTGGCCTGACCGTGAAGCCGTGCCATCCGGCAGGCCGGTCAGATCATCCGGATCGTGTCCTTGCCCACAGCCAGCATGTAGCCCCGGCGGGCAATGGTCTTGACCAGAAGTTCGGATACCAACTGGTTGCCCAGCGTATCCCGCAGCCGCTTGACCCGGGTCGCCCCGGCGGCTTCGTCGCAGTCGGCCTCGTTCCGACCGGAAATCACCGCTTCGATCTGCGCGCCGGTCAGCACTTCGTCGTCCATCCGCGCCTCGGCAAGCACCGACAGGGTCTCAAGCGCGGCCTCGGTCAGCTGGAATTCAAGGTCGTTGATGTAGACCGCCCGCGCCTCGCGGCTGATCATCAGGCTGGCGACCTGGATGCCCGACCGCTGGATCGCCGAGATGCGGCGGTTCAGCGCGATAATCATCACCAGAAAGACCAGCGCGGCGATCAGCAGGGCGGTCGAAAAGACCAGAAGGACGAAGATCACCGACCGGTAGCTGGTCAGAACCTCTGAAAACGACGTCCCCGACTGGGCAAGGATTTCCAGAAGCTTGATCTGCGTATTCGACGTCAGATCGTTGTTCTCGACAAAGATCCGCTCGACCCGCGCGTTAAACGCGTTTGCATCCGGCAGGTTCAGGAACAAGAACAGCGCCGCACCCAGCAGGATGAGGACGATGGCAGCAATTCCGAAGGCGACGACGCGGTTGCCGGCTTTCAGGCTTTCAGTAACGGAGGAAGTAGTCTCCGGCACTCGCTTTCCTTTCCTCGAGACCTTCGGGCCCGAATGTGGACAGAACGTTCAACAGCGTCCAGCCATCGGCCGCCAGTCTCGGCGCCAATTCGCCTTCGGCCGCGCCGGGGCTGCAGTTGCCATCCGACACCTGCGCGACACCGTAGTGCAGTTGCAGCGGTTCGTCACGCTTGGCCTTGTAGTCCGCATAGCACTCCGCCGCAGCCGGTCCCGCGAGGGCCAGCGCAAGGGCGGCAGAGGTGATCAGTCTTTTCATTTTCCTGCTCCGGAAAGGAGGCTGCTCGATTGCTGTCGGACAATGCGCATGCGCGCGTTGCTATTCAATATCATCCGGGATTCTGGCGCATTGTTATCGGATAGCAAGTCAGTTTTCCCGCACCGCTATACCCTAGCAGGCAGGCGATATTGCTTACGCCACGGGCTGGCGGCGAGGGTTGGTCATCGGGGTCGCAAGGCACGGAACGGCGGCCCGACAAGATCAAGACATCCGCTCCAGGAGGCAGCCATGACCGTCGAATTCAGAAGCCAGTCGCGTCGCATCAGCTCGCAGGGAATTTCGGAAACCAACCTCTCGGGCCGCCGGTTCGCGGCCATGCTGACCGGTGGGGCCGCGGCCTTGGCCCTGGTGCTGGCCACCGCAATCCCGGCCAAGGCCGACAAGAAGGACGACCTGGCAAAGGCCCTGATCGCTGCGCTGGTCGTGGGCGCTATTGCCCACGAGTTGAAGGACAACAAGAAACCTGCCCCGGCCCCTCTGCCTGAACCCGAGCCGGTCAGATCCAAGCGCGTCCCTTCGGTCTGCGCGATCTCGATCGACGGGGCGGACCGTTCGGTGACGCTCTATTCCGAAGGCTGCCTGCGCGAGGAAGGCTTCGACTACCGCCTGCCGCGCGGCTGCGCGAACAGCGCCACGATCTTCGGCGAACGCGACCGTGTCTATTCGGCGCAATGCCTGCGCGACGCCGGTTTCCGGGTGACCGGCCGTTAAGACAACAGTCTACAGGCAAGGGCCGCCAAGGCAGCCCTGACCGAAGCGGGTTCGCCCTGACCCGCTTCCGCTGAGGGGGTGGGAGGGTGAGCAGCTCCCACCCCCTTTTTCCGTCGGCATATCCGGGGTAGTCCGGGGCGCATGACAGGCATCCTTCCCGACTTCTGGCATGAGCAGGCCGCGTTCGACCGCGGCGAACTTCGCGTGGTCGGGGTCGATGAAGTCGGCCGTGGGCCACTGGCAGGCCCGGTGACGGCCTGTGCGGCGCTTTTGTCTCCGGACCGGATCCCAAAAGGATTGCGCGATTCAAAGATGCTGAGCGCCGCGCGGCGCGACGCCTTGTTTGATGAGATCATGGACCTCGCCGAGGTGTCAGTCGCGCATGCGACAGTCGAGGAGATCGACACGCTGAACATCCTCCGCGCCAGCCACCTTGCGATGGAGCGCGCTGTGGCCGGGCTACGGGCCGACCATGCGCTGATCGACGGAAATCTCATTCCCCGCGGACTTGGCTGCGCTGCGACCCCAATCGTGAAAGGCGACGCAAAGTGCCTGTCGATCGCTGCGGCGTCCATCGTTGCCAAGGTCACGCGGGACCGGATCATGGTGGATTTGGCGCAACAGCACCCCGGCTACGGCTGGGAAGCCAATGCAGGCTACCCGACAAAGGCACATCTTGAGGCACTGCAAAATCTAGGCGTGACCCCTTGGCATAGACGTTCCTTCAAACCTGTCCACAACATATTGTATCAAGGGAATTCTATAAGCTCTTGATTCAAAAAAGAATTTGACGGCGAATCGGCTCTGACTCATGATTCTGACAACACCGGTACACCAATGATGCCGGGGGCAGAGGCAGAGAATGACGACCAGGAATACCGCGGCGGAAGGGGCACTTCCGCTGAACCAGATCCTTGCGGGTGACTGCATCGAGGTGATGAATTCACTTCCCGCAGGCTCTGTCGACCTGATCTTCGCAGATCCCCCCTACAACCTGCAGCTCAAAGGCGAGCTGCACCGGCCCGACAACTCCAAGGTCGACGCGGTGGACGACCACTGGGACCAGTTCTCCAGCTTTGCCGCCTATGATGCCTTCACCCGTGACTGGCTGGCAGCTGCAAAGCGGCTTCTGAAGCCGAACGGTGCGATCTGGGTGATCGGCAGCTACCACAATGTGTTCCGGTTGGGAACCGAACTACAGAATCTTGGGTTCTGGCTTCTGAACGACGTCGTTTGGAGGAAGTCGAACCCGATGCCGAACTTCAAAGGAAAACGCCTGACCAACGCCCATGAGACGCTGATCTGGGCCAGCCGCGACGAGGCGGCGAAATATACCTTCAACTACGAGGCGCTGAAGGCGCTGAATGACGGCGTGCAGATGCGGTCGGACTGGGTGATCCCGCTGTGCACCGGGCATGAGCGGTTGAAGGATGAAAACGGCGACAAGGCCCATCCGACGCAGAAGCCGGAGGCGCTTCTTCACCGGGTGATCGTGGCGACGACGAACCCGGGGGACGTGGTGCTGGACCCGTTCTTCGGGACCGGGACGACGGGGGCGGTGGCGAAGATGCTGGGCCGCGACTTCATCGGGATCGAGCGGGAGGCGGCGTATCGGAAAGCCGCAGCGGAGCGGATCGAGAGGGTGCGGCGGTTCGATGCCTCGGCCCTGGAGGTCAGCGGGTCCAAGCGGGCGGAGCCTCGGGTGCCGTTCGGGCAGGTCGTCGAACGCGGCATGCTGCGGCCGGGGGAGGAGCTGTTTTCCCTGGGCAACCGCTTCAAGGCCAAGGTCCGGGCTGACGGGACGTTGATCGGGAACGACGTGAAGGGGAGCATCCACCAGGTCGGGGCCGCGCTGGAGGGGGCGCCGTCCTGCAACGGCTGGACCTACTGGCACTTCAAACGGGACGGGAAGATGGTCCCCATCGACATCCTGCGGCAGCAAATCCGGGCCGAGATGGAGGCTGACGGAAGCCGCACCCACTGAGATTCAGGAACACGCCTGTCCCCCGGACCGCCTGGGGGACACCTTTACCCCGCCGGGATGTCCTGGCGGGTTTTTTTCATGTGTCCACGGTGGACAAAGTCTGATGGTCATTTGAAATCAATCGCTTGGCCGCGAACGTTAGGGGTTTCTTTACCCGCGGTTTTTGGCCCTTTCGGGTTGTGCGCAAGCCCCGAATCCGGTCTTCTGGACCCCCAGAAGACGGAGGCGGATATGAACGGCGCAGAGACTTTGGTGGAGACGCTCCTTGCCTCGGGCGTGACCGTCTGCTTTGCCAATCCCGGCACGTCGGAGATGCACTTTGTCCATGCACTCGACCAGCACCCGGAAATGCGCTGTATCCTTTGCCTGTTCGAGGGCGGCGTGTCCGGCGCGGCGGATGGGTATTTCAGGATGAAAGGGGAGGTGGCGGCGACGCTTCTGCACCTGGCCCCCGGCTTCGGCAATGCCTTTGCAAACCTGCACAATGCCCGAAAGGCGCAGTCGGGCGTCCTGAACATCATGGGCGACCATGCGGATTACCATCTGCGGTTCGAGGCCCCACTGAAGGGCGACACGATGGGGATCGCCCAGGCTGTGTCCCATTGGACGCGGGTCTCCTCGTCCTCGACCAAGGTCAGCGGCGACGCGGCCGAGGCAATCCAGGCGGCGCGGGCCAAAGGCGGACAGATCGCAACGCTGATCCTGCCCGCCAACACGGCCTGGGAGGAGGCGTCGAGCTTTGCCGTCGCGGCCCCGCCCCCTGCCCTGCGGCGTCCGTCGCGGGAGGAGGTCACGGCGGCGGCCAATGCCCTGCGCCAGCCTGGGGCAATCCTGATGATCGACGGACCGGCGCTGTTCACCGATCTGGGGCATCTGGCCACGCGCCTGACCAAGGCCTGCGGCGCGCGGCTGATGCAGCCCTTCTTCGTCAGCCGCTTCCGGCGCGGAGCGGGCTCGGTGAAGATCGAACGGATGGCCTACAGGATCGAGGACAACCGCAAGCTTCTGGCCGGGGTGCCATCGCTGGTCCTGTGCGGGACTGCCCGACCGGCGGGGTTCTTCGCCTATCCCGGCCTGCCCTCGACCCCCGACGATCCGGAGACGCGGCTGATCGAGCTGTGCAGCCGCGAGATGGACATCGAATGGACCCTGCAGGCACTGGCCGCGGAGTTGGGCGAGGCGGAGCTTGGCCCCGAGGATTTCGTCAGCCTCGACTTGCCCGCCCTCCCCGAGGGCGCTTTGACCGTGACCAAGGTCGGCGAGGCGATTGCTGCGCTGATGCCCGAGAACGCGGTGGTGGTGGATGAGGGGATTTCAGCGTCCTACTACCTGGCGCCGGGGCTGAAGCGGGCGCGGGGGCATGACGCGCTGACGATCACGGGGGGGTCCATCGGGTTCGGCCTGCCGAACGCGGTGGGCGCGGCGGTCGCCTGCCCGGACCGCAAGGTCGTGGTGCTGGAGGGCGACGGGTCGGGGATGTACACGCTGCAGTCGTTGTGGACGATGGCCCGCGAAGGGCTGGACGTGACCACGGTGATCTTCGCCAACCGCGGCTACCAGATCCTGCGCGACGAGCTGGCGGCGATGGGGGTGAACGAGGTCGGCCACAATGCGCAGCGGATGTTTGACGTGGAAGGGCCGAACCTGGACTGGGTTGCATTGGCGCAGGGGCATGGCGTTCAGGCGGTGCAGGTGAAAGATATGGCCGGGTTCAACGCGGCGTTTGCCGAGGCGATGGGGCAACGCGGTCCGAGGTTGATCGAAGTGGTCTGCTGAGGACGATTTCTTGACCGGCGACGGAGGACCGGAGTTGTGAGATAATCCTTCCGGGCCTGGGGAGGACTTCGTCATGACAATCGCGCATTTCAACGTTGCCCGGCTTCTGCATCCACCAGGCGATCCGAGGGTTGCCGAGTTCACCAACAACACCATTCGCGTCAATGCTGTTGCGGACCGCAGTCCGGGTTTTGTCTGGCGCTGGACGGATGAGGGGAGCACGGTCGAAGGCAGCGGTGGGTATCAGGCAGCCGATGCCGATCCCTGTCTGGCCATCAGCCTTTCAGTCTGGGAAACGACCGAGGCGCTTCGCTTCTTCGTAGAGCGCACAGTGCCTGGTGCCTATCTGCGTCGCCGCCAAGAATGGTTCGGCCCTTGGGACGGGCCGAACTATGTGATCTGGCCCTGGCACTCGGAAGGAGTTCCGACAGTGGCAGAGGGCTGGGCCCGGTTGGACAGGTTGAAGCGCGAGGGAGACTCGGCGGAGGTACATGGTTTTCACTGGACGGGCCAATGAGCGCCGGTCGGCAGCTTCGGGGCAATGATCCTTGAAGCAGGGTTCTGCCACCTTTTCCGAGCAGGACCCGTTACCCTTGCTACTGCTAGCCCGCTGTCTTCGTCAGCCCTGCGAAGGGATCGCGCCAAGCTTCGATCTGGTTCAGTTGATCCGCCAGCCTTTGAACTTGCGGGTAATCGCTGATCGGCAAACCAGCGGCTTCGGCGAAGGGGAAGCAGGTTGCGACGCGGAAGTCGGCATAGGACAGGCGGTCATCGACCAGCCATGTCCGCCCCTGCAGCTGCCCATCGAGAACGCCCATGAACTGCCGCCAGTCGCCCATCGCCTCGTCGAAGACCGACTGTTCGGGCTGGAAGTCCATGAAGCTCGGCGCGATCAGTTTCCAGAAGTAGAAGACATCGCCTGCCCGGTTCAGGTGATGCGTGGCCCAGGATATCCACATCACCATCTCGGGCTGGCTGTCGCCGGTGCGCCAGAAGTCCGACCCGGCCAGCGCCGAGAGCTTGCAGGCGATGGCGTCGGCTTCCCAGTAGTTGCGGGCGTCCGTGGTCAGGACGGGCACGCGGGTGTTCGGATTGATCGGGCGGAAGGCCTCCTGATGGTCTGGGTGCATCGGTGAGGCAGCGACATAGTCGACCGGCGACTTCAGATGGCGCGCGACAGCCACGGCAACCCGGGGATTCAGGTTGGGCGAATAGTAGAGCTTCATGGCGGCCTCCCGTGGGTGAGGCCGAAATTACATACCATTTGGTATGTTTGTCAAGCTGTGACCGGGTTCAGCGCCTTGTTGTAGGGGTGCCAGTCGGTGATGTCGGGATAGTGGAAGCGCCGCCAGTCCTTTACCCGGCGGTTCATCACCCGTTTCCACAGGGGCGGGACCATGGCGATGAAGACCATGATCGGATAGCCGAGCGGCAGTTGCGGCGCCTCGTCCTGGGAATAGGTCTGCAGCAGCGGGAAGCGGCGGTCGGGCTTGTAGTGGTGGTCCGAGTGGCGCTGCAGGTTGATGAGAAGCCAGTTTGACGCGGTATGCGCGGCGTTCCAGCTGTGATGCGGGCGGACGTGTTCGTATTTGCCGTCGCCAAGGTGGCGGCGGGTCAGGCCGTAGTGTTCGACGTAGTTCACCGCCTCTAGCTGCCAGATCGCGACCAGCGCCTGGTAGAGGAAGAGCAGAAGGCCAAGCCAGCCGCCAAGGGCTGCGGCCAGTGCCAGCATCCCCGCCTGCAGCGCGGCATAAAGCCAGAACGGGTTCGACAGGTGCCACCAGGGCAGGGCCTTGCGGGCCAGCATTGCGGCCTCGGCCCTGAAGGCGGATTGCGGGCACTGGCACAGGACACGGGGGAAGAACCGGTGGAAGCCTTCGTTGTAACGCGCGGTCACCGGGTCGCGTGGGGTGCCGACATGCAGGTGATGCACTCGCAGGTGCTCGGACCGGAAGTGGGAATAAAGGACCGAGGCGAGGAGGAGATCGCCCAGCCAGCGTTCCAGCCGCGATTTCTGGTGCATGAGTTCGTGGCTGTAGTTGATGCCGACGGTCCCGGTCAGGATGCCGATGCCGAAGAAGAGGACTCCCAATTCCAGGGTGCCAAGGTGATCGGCGCGGGTGGCGTACCAGATCGTCCAGAACAGGATGACAAACTGGATCGGGAACCAGATCAGGGTCAGAAGGCGGTACCAGAACAGGCTTTCGGTGGACTGCGGGTCGGCGTTGTCCTGATCCAGCCCGGTCACCGCGTCGAGGATCGAGTAGAAGATGATCGAGCAGCCGGGGACCAGTGCCGTATACCAGCCGCCTTGCGTGGCTCCGATCACCGCCAGGGGCACCATGCCCAGCGCGAACCAGAAGGGGAGAGCTTGCAGGAACCCGAGGGTCTTGGTGGGTGCGTTGGGCATCGGTCACCATGGCTGACGGTGGCGGAAGTATGCTGTGGAACCCGGGGGGCTTCAATCGCCGAGCGTATGGCGGGCGAGGTCCCAGGCCTTGCGCATGACGGTGGGCAGGTCGGCGGGGCGGAAGTGCTGGCGGGGGATGAGGTCGCCCCGGGTGGGCGGGCCGTCAAGGCGGGCGGTGAGGACGGTCAGGACCAGGTGGAAATGGGTGAAGGTGTGGCGGACCTCGCCGATCTCCTGCCAGGCGGCGACCGCCGGGGCGGGGCCGCCCTGCCCGTCCCAGCCGTCGCCGGGGATGCCAAGCATGCCGCCGAGGAGGCCCTTCTCGGGACGGCGTTCAAGGAGAATCGCCCCGTCGCTGTGACCAAGCCAGAGTGTGCCGCGGCGGGTGGGTTTGTCAGGCTTGGGGGATTTGCGGGGGAGATCGGCCTGGAGGCCTTCGGCGCGCGCGGCGCATGCATGGGACCAAGGGCAGATGCCGCAGGCCGGGGAGCGCGGAGTGCAGATCGTCGCGCCGAGGTCCATGATCGCCTGGGCGTAGTCGCCGGGGCGCTGGGTGGGGGTCAGTTCTGCGGCCAGCGCGGTCAACTCTGCCTTGGCAGCGGGTAAGGGCGTTTCGACCAGGCGGAGGCGGGAGATCACCCGCTCCACGTTGCCGTCAACCACGGTGGCGGGTTCGTCGAAGGCGATAGCGGCGATGGCGCTGGCAGTGTAGGGGCCAATGCCGGGGAGGGTCAGGAGGCCCTCTCGGCTGGTCGGGAACTTGCCGCCATGGTCGGCGACAACGGCGCGGGCGCATTTCAGCAGGTTCCGGGCGCGGGCGTAGTAGCCGAGGCCCGCCCATTCGCCCATCACTTGCGCGTCCTCGGCGGCGGCGAGGTCGGCAACCGTCGGCCAGCGGGCCGTGAAGCGGTGGAAGTAGTCCCTCACGGCGGCCACGGTTGTCTGCTGCAGCATCACCTCGGACAGCCAGACGCGGTAGGGGTCGGGGCGGACGCCCTCGACCCGGTCCTGCGGCGACACGCGCCAGGGCATGACGCGGGCGTGGCGGTCATACCAGAACAAGAGCTGCGCACAGAGGGATTCGGGGTCCAGCATCGCGGCGAAGATAGCGGGCACACCGCCGGTGGCCAGCAGAATGCAGAAATGACCCGGTAACCAGGGCATAACACAATGTTTATTCCTGTTTCAGCCTAGCCACTGGCGGGTGCGGCCCCTTGCGATAGAATAAGCGGCAAGGACAGGAGCAAATGGCGCGCAAACCCCTTCCCTCACCCAATGCCGAGCACCGCATGCGCGGATTCGAACCGGCGTTCGGGTTGATGAAGGACGCGGTCCGCACCGCCGGGGAATCGCGTGGCTTTGCCGTGACGCGGCTCTTGACCCATTGGGCCGAAGTCGCGGGTGAGGAGATGGCCCGCAAGACCCGGCCAGTGAAGATCGGCTATGGCAAGGGCGGCATGGGCGCGACGCTGACGCTGCTGGTCAAGGCCAGTGAGGCGCCGATGGTGCAGATGGCGCTGCCGGTGCTGAAGGAACGCGTGAACGCCGTCTACGGCTATGCCGCCGTAAACCATATCCACCTGACCCAGACGGCGGCCACCGGCTTTGCCGAGGGCCAGGCCGAGTTCACCCCGGCCCCCAAGGCCGCGAAGGCCCCCGATCCTGCCACAACCGCCAAGGCGCAGGCCGTGGCCGAGAGCGTGGCCGACCCAAGCTTGCGCAGCGCGCTTGAACAGCTGGCGCAAAACATCTTAACTCGCCCCCGATCTTGAATTCGGGCTGACAAAGGACGCCGACCCATGATGAAACTGAACCGCCGGGCGATGATTGCCCTTGCCGCCGCCGCCACTGCGGCGATGACGCCCGCCCTGGCACAGGAAACCACGACGGCCACGACCGCGCCTGCGGTGACCGACTATTCGATGGGCTCGGCCGATGCCAAGGTGAAGATCGTCGAGTATGCAAGCTTTACTTGCCCGCACTGCGCGAACTTCCACGCCACGACCTTCAAGGATCTGAAGCGGGACTACATCGACACTGGCAAGGTGCATTTCACCCTGCGCGAGGTCTATTTCGACCGCTATGGTCTGTGGGCCGCGCTGATCGCCCGCTGCGGCGGCGAGATGAAGTATTTCGGCATTCATGACATGCTGTTCGACAAGCAGACCGAATGGGCCGCTTCGGAGAATCCGCAACAGGTGGTCGAGAACCTGAAAACCATCGGTCGCGCGGCAGGACTTGAGGATGCCGCGATGGATGCCTGCCTGAACGACACGGCAAATGCCGAGGCGCTGATCAAGCAGTTTCAGACCAACTTCGAAGCCGATGGTGTCGAGGGGACTCCGACCCTGTTCATCAATGGGGCCAAACACGGCAACATGGGCTTCGAGGACCTGAAGACCATCATCGAAGCCGAACTGGCGAAGTAACATGGCTGCACCGCTGGACGGCATCCGCGTCATCGAACTGGCGCGGATTCTGGCGGGCCCCTGGGCCGGTCAGACGCTGGCTGATCTGGGTGCCGATGTGATCAAGGTCGAGGCCCCCGAAGGCGACGATACGCGGCGCTGGGGGCCTCCGTTCATCGAGGCGGGGGGCGAGCGGACCGCCGCCTATTTCCATTCGGCGAACCGGGGCAAGCGCGGGATCACCTGCGATTTCCGCACGGCCGAGGGGCAGGAGACGGTGCGACGGCTGGTGGCCGATGCCGATGTGGTGATCGAGAACTTCAAGGTCGGCGGGCTGGCGAAGTATGGTCTCGACTGGGAGTCGCTTCGCAAGCTGAACCCCAGGCTGATCTATTGTTCGATCACAGGGTTCGGGCAGGACGGGCCTTATGCGCATCGCGCCGGGTATGACTTCATCATCCAGGGAATGTCGGGTTTGATGTCGGTCACGGGTCCTGCGGATGGTCAGCCACAGAAGGTTGGCGTGGCGGTCACGGACATCTTTACCGGGGTCTATGCGGCCACGGCGATTCTGGCGGCGCTGGTGCAGCGCGGGAGGACGGGCGAGGGCCAGCAGATCGACATGGCGCTTCTGGACGTGGCGACCAGCGTGATGGCGAACCAGGCGATGAACTATCTGGCCTCGGGCAAGGCCCCTGGCCTGATGGGCAACGCGCATCCGAACCTGGCGCCTTACGCGGTGTTCGACTGCAAGGATGGCTGGCTGATCCTGGCCACCGGGAATGACGGGCAGTACCAGCGACTGTGCAAGATTCTGGGGTTGGAGGCGATGGCGACCGAGCCTGCCTTCCTGACCAACGCCGACCGGATCGCGAACCGGGCGGCGATGACTGAACGGCTGACGGCGGCCACGAAAACCTGGGCCAAGGCGGACCTTCTGGCGGCCTGCGAGGCCGAGGGCGTTCCCGCCGGGCCGATCAACAATCTGGCCGAGGTCTTTGCCGACCCGCAGGTCGTGGCGCGGGGGTTGCAGATCGCGCCCGAAGGCGTGCCGGGGGTGCGCAGCCCGATGACCTTCTCGGGTGCCGAGTTGGCGCTGGACCGGCCCGCGCCGAGGCTGGGCCAGCACCAGGACGAAGTTCTGGGCCCGAAGGGTTAGGGGGCGGGTTCCGCCTCCAGGATGTCACCGGGTTGGCAGTCCAGCGCGGTGCAGATGGCAGCAAGGGTGTCGAATCGGATGCCCTTGACCTTGCCCGACTTCAACAGGCTGAGGTTCTGTTCGGTGATGCCGATCCGTTCCGCCAACTCACGCGACCGCATCTTGCGCCGGGCGAGCATGACGTCCAGGCGGACCACGATTTGCAGGGTCGACATCAGACGAACCCCGCGTTCTCGGCCTTGAGGGCGGCGGCCTCGCGCATGGCCCAGCCGATGACGGTCATCAGCCCGGCCGCCATCAGGAAGCCGAGAGTGCCGCTGTCGAGGCCGACAGACAGGGTCCGTTCTGGCGCGTTCCAGCTGAGGATCAGGGCCTGCAGGGTGGGGGTCAGGATGGTGAAAACCGCGACCAGCACCAGCGCGCGGCCGATCTGCAGGATCGTCTCGGCGTTCTCGGCGGACAGGACATCGCCCTCGCGATAGCGGGCGAACAGCCGGACCATGCCGCGCAGGGCGGACACCATCGGCAGGACCGAGACGAGGGCGACGGCGGCAACAAGGCCTGCCTGGGTGGGGGTTACCCTTGTCTCAGCCGGAAGGCCGGGCGCGCGGGGCAGGAGCGAGGCGGGGTCGGTCACCCATTTCCCGGCGTAGACAAGGACAAGAAGCGGCAGGGCGACCGACAGGACAAGGGCCACCCAGTAGAGGATGCCGGACAAGGACTGCAGGCGGGATTGGTCTTGCATGATTGCCTCTTTTCACGACGATAATTTATCGTATTACAGCCAAATATCGTTGTCAAAGGAGAATCAGATGCGCCCGACCCCCGCCCTGCTGACCAGCCTTGCGCTGGCCGCCTGTTCCGCCATAATGCCCTCGACAGCCGCGCGGCTGGCGACGCTTGACCCCCTGACGGCCGACCCTGCAGCGATCGAACTGGTGGTGATATTGCCTCCCGGCCTTGCGATCAGCCCGGGGAAGGCGGAACTGAAGCTGGGGGCCAGCCGGGGCGCGGAGCAAATGGGCGAGACCTTCCGCCTTGAGGATCGTCCGGTGGCGAGCGGAATCGACCTGCCCAAAGACGCAACGGCGCGGCATTTTGCGCTTGGCGAGCCCGACGTTGCGCGGATGCGGGAGGTGCAGGCCGAGATTGCCGCCTGGAAGCAAGAGGGCAACGCCAGGGGGTCGTTGGGGCTTGGCATTGGCGGTTGTGCCATAGGCGCGGGTCCCGCACCGGATGCGCGGGGGTCGGTGCTGATCCGCATGGCAAAGGATGCGCCCTTCCTGCCCTTGATCGCGGACGGCAGGCTGTCGGACCTGCTTGGCCCCGAGACCCTGGCCGCGATCAAGCCTTGCCAAGGCGCGGAATAAGGCGTACCCGCCCGCCTTCGGTTGAGATTGCCCCGCCCGGGTGCTAGTCTGGGACCATGGCCCGGCGCGGGGGCCTGTCGTCTGCCTTCCTGCCCGCGCTTGTCTCTGGAGGACCCGGTCCTGTCGCATTCTGATCCCGCCACCGGTCTGCCGACCGGTCCGCGCCCGACGCCCGCCGAGGGCGCTGCCAGTCCCGAAGCGCACAGTTCGCAAGCCGTTCTGGACCTTGTCCTGAAATCGGTCGACGACGACAAGGCCGAGGACATCGTCGAGATCGACCTGCGCGGTCGGTCGGACGTGGCCGATTACATGGTCATCTGCTCGGGCAGGTCATCGCGTCAGGTGGCGGCCATCTCGGAAAAGCTCGCTGACCGGCTGAAGCAGGAGATGCGGATTTCCGTCCGCATGGAAGGCAAGGAGACCGGCGACTGGGTGCTGATCGACGCGGGCGACGTGATCGTCCATGTCTTCCGCCCCGAAGTGCGCGACTTCTACCAGCTGGAAAAGATGTGGCTGCCGATGGGCGCTGCGGCGGGCGCGGCCCGCACTGCCAAGGCCTGATGCGACTGCACCTCTGCGCCGTGGGCCGCCTGCGGGCGGGACCCGAGCGCGACCTGGTCGACGATTATCTGCAACGGCTTGACCGCACCGGGCGACCCTTGGGCCTTGGCCCGGTGACCGAACATGAGGTCGAGGACAAGAAGGGTGGCGGGATGGTGGCGGAAGCGGTGCTTCTGTCCCGCGCGATTCCCGAAGGCGCCGCGCTGTGCGTGCTGGATGAACGGGGCAAGACACTCTCCAGCCCCGAGTTCGCTCAGACCCTGGCGCAGTGGCGCGATGGCGGGCGGCAGGACGCGGCCTTTGTCATCGGCGGGGCCGACGGAATCGACCCCAGCTTGCGCGCGCGGGCCGATCTGGCGATCAGCTTTGGCCGCATGGTCTGGCCGCACATGCTGGTGCGAGTGATGCTTGCCGAACAGCTTTACCGGGCCGCGACGATCCTTGCAGGATTGCCCTACCACCGGGTCTAGAGCAGCGCGCGTTCCGCCGCCGCACCCAGCCGCAGAAGCCGCGCTTCCTCGCCCGGCCGGGCCATCAGCGTGATGCCGCAGGACGGCTGCGATGTCGGCAGGGTCAGGGCACACAGCCCCAGCATGTTGCCGATCCGGGTATTGCGCAACGCCAGCAGGTTTTCCGAAACGTAATAGGCGTCATCGGTCATCAGTCGGTTCGCATCCGGCGGCAGAATGGGTGACGTCGGCAGCAACACAGCATCGTAGCCCGCGACCCGATCAGCCCAGTTAGCTCGAATCTCATGCAGCCGCCGCCAGCCCGCGACATAGTCCACCGCGCTGATCTGCGCGCCTGACCGGAAACGCTCCAGAATACGCGGGAACATCTTTTCTGGCGCACGTTCAATGGTTTCTCGCCAGGTTCCGTAGGCCTCCGCGGTGCATAGGATCCCGGCAAGCGCCACTGCCTCGGCCGTTTCAGGGACCGAAACGCGTTCAATCCGCGCCCCCGCACGTGCCAACCGCTGGGTGGAATCGTCGAAGCCTTGACCTGGCCGATCCCGAACGTCTTCCAGTGCGACCGTCTCAAGTATCGCTAGCCGCATACCCGACAGGCTGGCCCCGGCAAGGTCGGCGGCCTGATGCCCGCCAAGCGCGGCAAACAGGAGATTGCAGTCCTCAACCGAGTGGGCCAGCGGCCCGATGGTGTCAAACGCCTCGAACAGTGGGACCACGCCGGTCAAAGGCAGGCTGCCCGCTGTGGTCTTGAGACCGACCAAGTCGTTCCATGCCGCCGGGATGCGAACTGATCCCCCAGAATCCGACCCGATGGCCGCAGGGGCGAGGCCGAAGGCAACCGAGGCCGCAGCGCCTGAGGACGAGCCGCCCGGCACTGCCTTGTCGTCGTTCAGGTTCGGCGGGGTGGCTGTCACCGGGTTCAGACCCAGGCCCGAGAAGGCCAGCTCTGACATATGCGTCTTGCCGAGGCACACGAGGCCCTGCAGCGTCGCGGTTTCCAGCACCGTCGCATCCCGGTCGGGCGTGCGACCCTTCAGCAGGGCCGATCCCGCCTCGGTTGCCACGCCTGCCGTGTCGAACAGGTCCTTCCAGCTGAGCGGCACCCCGTCCAGCAACCCCTTGCGCAGGCCCGCCTTGGCGCGGGCGGCGGCGGCCATCGCCTCGCCTCGCGCCCGGGCGGCGGTGGCGCGCGCGTAGATGCGGGGGGAGAGGGGATGCGTCTCGATCCGGTCCAGGAAGAACTCGGTCAGTTCGACGGGGTGGATGCGGCCCTTGCCGATCTCGCGCCCAAGGTCGGCGGCCGTCATATGCGCCCAGGTTCCGGTCATCTGATCCCCCATGTTGCAGGGAAGGTAGCGGCTTGGCGACGCATGGACAATCCGCCCGCGCGGGGTATGTAAGGCGCATGACACGCGATGCGGATATTCTGATCGTGGGCGGCGGGCTGAACGGCCCCGCGCTGGCCCTGGCCCTGGCGCAGGGCGGATTCCGGGTGACGGTGGTGGATGCGCGACCGGCGCCCGCGCGTGCGGAGGCCGGGTTCGACGGGCGGGCCTATGCGCTGGCCATCGCCTCGGTCCGTCTGCTGACCGCAATCGGGGTCTGGGGCGGGCTGGCCGACAAGGCGCAGCCGATGCTGGAGATCAAGGCCAGCGACGGGCGGGCGGGCGAAGGGGCCGCGCCCTTCTTCCTGCATTTCGACCATGCCGAGATCGAGGAAGGCCCGATGGGCTTCATGCTGGAGGACCGTCACCTGTATGCGGCCTTCCTGCAGGCGATGGCGGCCACGCCGGGGGTGACGCTTCTGTCCGGCGAGACCGTGGTGGCGCAAGAGGTCGGGCCGTCGGACGTGACGGTCACGCTGGCGTCTGGCAAGACCCTGACGGCGGGGCTTCTTGTCGGCTGCGACGGGCGCGGGTCTGCGACGGCGGCGCGGGCCGGAATCCGGCGGGTGGGTTGGGGTTATGGCCAGACCGCGCTGGTCACGGCGATCCGGCATGAGAAGGACCACCAAGGTGTGGCGCAGCAGTTCTTCATGCCTGCGGGGCCGCTCGCGATCCTGCCGCTGAAGGGCGGCCACCATTCCAGCATCGTCTGGAGCGAGACGGATGAGACCGCCGCGGCGATCCAGGCCCTGCCGGATGCCGAGTATCTGGAGGCCCTGCGGCCCCGGTTCGGCGATTTCCTGGGCGAGATTGCCCTGGCCGGGGACCGGTTCACCTATCCCTTGTCACTGTCGCTGGCGGAACGGTTCATCGCGCCGCGCGTCGCGCTGGTGGGGGATGCGGCGCATGGGGTGCACCCGATTGCCGGGCAAGGGCTGAACCTTGGTCTGCGCGACGTGGCGGCACTTGCCGAGGTGCTGATCCTGGCCCGCCGCCGTGGCGAAGATCCTGGCAGCCCCACAGCACTTGAGGAGTATCAGCGCTGGCGGCGCTTCGATGCCACAGCGCTGGCTCTGGGGATGGACACGGTCAACCGGGTGTTTTCCAGCGACAACCCGATTCTCCGGCTGGGCCGCGACCTTGGGATGGGCGTGGTCAACGCCCTTCCTGGCCTGCGCCGTGGTTTCATCCGGCAGGCGGCGGGCTTGACGGGAGAGCTGCCGAAACTGCTGCAGGGTCGGGCGATCTGACCGACGGCTCGCCTGTGCTGGCGTCGCTCGACGGACCTGCCTCGCTGGCGGGTGCCACCGGAGCGGCGGCCTTGCGCGCATCGCGCCGGTCGAGAAGGTGGAACAACAGCGGGTTGGCGAGGATCGAGATCATCGCGCCTGCCACCACCAGATCGCGCGCCTCGGTCGGGACGATGTCGAGCGTGACGCCCATACTGATCAGGATGAACGAGAATTCCCCGATCTGCGCAAGGCTGGCCGCGATGGTCAGGGCCTTGTCGTGGCCGTGCCCGAACCCGCGCACGATGTAATAGGCGGCCACCGATTTGACGATGACGATGATGACGACGGTTCCGATCAGGGCCAACGGCGAGGCCAGGATGACACCCGGGTTGAACAGCATGCCGACCGACACGAAGAACAGCACGGCAAAGGCGTCGCGCAGGGGCAGTGTCTCGCGCATGGCCTGCTGCGAAAGCGTCGAGGACGACATCACCATTCCGGCGAAAAACGCGCCCAGCGCGAAGGAGACGCCGAAGAAATAGGTCGCCCCGTAGGCGACGCCCAGCGCGATGGCGAGCACAGACAACCGGAACAGTTCGCGCGATTTCGTCTGCGCCACGAAGTGCAGGATCCAGGGCACCACCCTTTGTCCGACGACCAGCATCAGCGCCACGAAGGCGGCAGCTTTTGCCAGCGTTATCAGCACGGTGGCCGCAATCGGACCGATGCCGATGTTGCGGGTCACTTCGGCAACCGCCTCGGCCTCTTCGGCCACCGGCATTGCTGTGCCACCAAGCAGGCCAGCGAGCGGCGGTATCAGAACCAGCGAGATGACCATCACCAGGTCCTCGACAATCAGCCAGCCGACGGCAACCTTGCCCTTGTCGGTGGTGACAAGATCGCGGTCCTGCAGCGCGCGCAGCAGCACGACGGTGGAGGCGACCGACAGCGCCAGACCGAAGATCAAGGAGGCACCGAGGCCCCAGCTCATGGCCCAGCCCATCGCCGTCCCGAAAAGGGTCGCAACCGCTATCTGGCCAATCGCCCCGGGCACCGCGATCGCCTTGACGGCCATCAGATCGCGCGGCGAGAAATGCAGCCCGACGCCGAACATCAGGAGGATCACGCCGAGTTCGGCCAGTTCGGTGGCCAGCCCCATGTCCGCGACATAGCCCGGGGTGAACGGACCGATCACCACACCGGCAAGTAGGTAACCGGCAATCAGCGGCAGCTTCAGGCGCTGCGCCAGAAGTCCGAAGACGAAGGCAAGCCCGAAGCCGGTTACCAGCGTGGTGATCAGGGGCGTGTCGTGAACCAATGCTCTACAGTCCTTTCCGGCACACGTCCGGAGGTCCGGGCGTCGCCAAGGTGTTTCGGTGTCATCTGTGAGGAGACTGAACGATAGTATTCACCGATTCGCCCGCTGCAATCGCCGCAGCGGCGTTCTGTGGTCACAAATCCTCCATTTGCCGAAATACTTTGCAATGTTAGGGGTTGGGGATGCTTCCGCTGATCCCGAACCCCCGCGCCCGCCGCCTGTTTCTTGACCGCCACGCCCTTGCCGAAGCCCCGGTCGGCCCGGCCTCGGGGCAGGCCTTGCACGACCTGATCGAGCGGATCGGCTTCGTGCAGGTGGACAGCATCAACACGGTCGCCCGGGCGCATGACATGATCCTGTGGTCGCGGCGGCAGTCCTATCGGCCCCCGGCGCTGAAGCGGCTTCTGGAGCGGGACCGGAGCCTTTGGGAGCATTGGACGCATGACGCCTCGATCCTGCCGACGCGGTTGCACGGGGTCTGGCAGCACCGGTTCCAGCGCGACGCGGTGCGGTTGGAGGCGAACTGGCGCAGCTGGTTCAGGGATGGGTATGTCGATCAATTCGACAGCATTCTCAACCGGATAGCCAAGGACGGCCCGGTGGGCACCGCAGATGTCGGCGAGGGCGAGGTGCGGGGCAAGGGGGGCTGGTGGGACTGGCATCCGTCGAAGACCGCGCTGGAATGGCTGTGGCGGACGGGCAAGCTGGCCATCACGCGGCGGGACGGGTTCGCCAAGATCTACGACTTGACAGAACGGGTGATCCCCGAGGTTCACCGGGCGCCCGTGCCGGAGGCTGAGGTCAGCGACTGGGCTTGCCGCACGGCCCTGCGGCATCTGGGTTTCGGAACCTCGGGCGAGATCGCAGCCTATTGGAAGGCGGTCGGGCCGGAAGCGGCGAAGGACTGGTGCCGGACGGCTTTGGCGCGGGGAGAGATTATCGAAGCCGAGGTCGAAGGCGTGCTGGGCCAGCGCCGCAAGGTCTTCATCTTCCCCGAAATTCTGGAGGAGGAGCCGCCCGAGCCGACCCCCCGCCTGCGCATCCTGTCGCCCTTCGATCCTGCGCTGCGCGACCGGAACCGGGCGGAATTCCTGTTCGGCTTCTTCTACCGGATCGAGGTCTTCGTGCCTGAACCGAAACGGGTCTGGGGCTACTATGTCTTCCCGGTGATGGAGGGGGACCGGCTGGTGGGCCGCATTGACGTGAAGGCCTTCCGCGATGTGGGTGCGCTTCGGGTCAAGGGGTTCTGGCCGGAGGTTGGGGTGAAACTGACCAAGGGCAGACGGGCAAAGCTGGAGGCGGAGTTGGGGCGTCTGGCGGTGTTTGCCGGGTGTGACAGGGTGGAGTTCCTGGACGGATGGGAGCGGGAGACCGCAAACCCCTGAGAACGCTGGGCTAATTCAGGACATTTCGAACAGGTTAACGGTATGGCATCCGTCGGGCATGCGTCAGGTATCTGTCCCGACGTCGGGATGGCTCGGGTGGCGTTAACCAAAGGGTGCGAATCGGGGGCACGTGATGCGTGAGATCGCGCTGGTTTCGGCGGCGGAGGTGTTCGGCGGGGGGTGAGGCGATGTTTTCAACCCTTCGCAAATCGGCTTTGCCTTCGCGCAAAGTTTCGGGAAAACTGGCCGCATGTTCGGTCTTCCGCTTTTGCAACAGTTCATTTCAGCACCGAAAGCCCCGGCGCAGGAGCTGATGGTGGACTCCATGTCGATCGGCATCGTTGTAGCGCTGCTGGTGCTGGGCCTTCTGGTGCTTGGTGTCATAGTACTGAGGCAACCGCCCCGCACGCCCCCGCGCGGCAAGCGTGGCGGGAATCGACAGCGGCGGGCCTTGGCTGCGCCGCAGGCGGGTGACGACCGGCAGATCGTGTTGATCGACGGGTCGAACGTGATGCACTGGATGGACAACACGCCGCAGTTGAACCCGCTGTTGCAGGTCGTGCATGACCTGTCGCGGCGCGGGATGAAGCCCGGCGTCGTCTTCGATGCCAATGTCGGCTACAAGCTTATGGGCAAGTTCATGGGCGAACGGGACCTGTCGCGGCTGTTGTCCCTGCCCCTGGATCAGATCCTGGTCGTGCCGACGGGCAAGCAAGCTGACCCTTTCCTGCTGGAGACCGCGCGCGATTTGAAGGCGCGCATCGTCACGAATGACCGCTTTCGTGACTGGACCGACCAGTTTCCCGACGTGGCAACGCCTGACAAGCTGGTCACGGGCGAGATGCGGGACGGCA
The DNA here is from genome assembly GCF_005222785.1 of Rhodobacter sp. SY28-1. Lineage (GTDB taxonomy): Bacteria > Pseudomonadota > Alphaproteobacteria > Rhodobacterales > Rhodobacteraceae > Tabrizicola. The sequence goes on from NZ_STGH01000005.1 coordinate 53,240, forward strand.
GGGTGTGGTTGAAGGGCATGACGGCGAAGGATGGTGCGCTGTAACACACCCTGCGCCAGCGTCAGGCGGGGACTGTCCAGCCGTCGATCACCGACACCGCCTCTTCCGCCGTTTCGACCATTGCGAACAGGGACAGGTCCTCGGGGCTGATGACCCCGGCCTCTGCCAGATGGTTCCAGTTCACCACCTTTTCCCACCAGTCCCGCCCGAAGAGGAGGAAGGGAATCTGCTTCATCCGGCCGGTCTGGATCAGGGTGAGCGATTCAAACATCTCGTCCATCGTGCCGAAACCGCCGGGGAAGACGCAGACGGCCTTGGCGCGCATCAGGAAGTGCATTTTGCGGATCGCGAAGTAGTGGAAGTTGAACGACAGGTCCGGGGTGACATAGGCGTTCGGGGCCTGTTCATGCGGCAGGACGATGTTGAGACCGATGCTTTGTCCCCCGGCCTCGTCCGCGCCGCGGTTGCCGGCCTCCATCACGCCGGGGCCGCCGCCGGTGCAGATCACGTCCTCGCGCCCGTAGCTGGCCAGGGACCGTTCGGTCATCATCTTCGCAAAGCGCCGCGCCTCGTCATAGTAGTGCGACAGGTCGGCCAGCGTCTTGGTCCGGGCGGTGTCGCGGTGTTCGGGCGCGGGGATGCGGGCGCCGCCGAACATGACGATGGTGGATTCGATGCCGCGTTCGTCCATGATGAGCTGGGGTTTCAGAAGTTCCAGCTGCAGGCGGACAGGGCGCAGTTCGTCCCGGGTCATGAAATCGCGGTCGGCGAAGGCAAGGCGATAGGCCGGCGCACGGGTCTGCGGCGTATCGGGGATGCGCTTGGCGGCGGCGATATCCTCGACTGAATCGCGGAAGGGATGGCTGCGGGGTTCGTCTTTCATCGGGGCACTCGGGAATTGCGTGGGTCTTGGGCAAGCCTTATAGGGTCGCCTGCCCCATGACCAACCGAAAAGGGAAATCCCATGAGCCATGCCGCGCTTGAAGCCGCCATCGAAGCCGCCTGGGAGGCGCGGGACGGGATTTCTCCGGCCACGAAGGGCGAGGTGCGGGACGCCATCGAGGCGACGCTGACGGCGCTGGATTCGGGGTCGCTGCGGGTGGCGGAAAAGCGCGGGAACGACTGGCATGTCAACCAGTGGGCCAAAAAGGCAGTCCTTCTGTCGTTCCGTCTGACCGACATGTACGAGATTTCCGGGTCGAATGGCGGGTCGAACTGGTGGGACAAGGTCCCATCGAAATGGCAGGGGTGGGGCGCGAACCAGTGGCGTGACGCCGGGTTCCGTGCCGTTCCCGGGTCGATCGTGCGGCGGTCGGCCTATATCGCCAAGGGCGTGGTGCTGATGCCGTCCTTCGTCAACATCGGGGCCTATGTCGATGAAGGCTCGATGGTGGACGGCTGGGCCACCGTGGGGTCCTGCGCGCAGATCGGGAAGAACGTGCACCTGTCGGGGGGCGTCGGAATCGGCGGGGTGCTGGAGCCGATGCAGGCGGGGCCGACGATCATCGAGGACAACTGCTTCATCGGCGCGCGGTCCGAGGTGGTCGAGGGATGCATCGTCCGCGAAGGCTCGGTCCTGGGGATGGGGGTCTTCATCGGCAAGTCCACCAAGATCGTCGACCGGGAAACCGGGGAAGTCATGTATGGCGAGGTCCCGGCGGGGTCGGTGGTCGTGGCGGGGTCCATGCCGTCGAAGGGCGGGATCAACCTTTACTGCGCGGTGATCGTGAAGAAGGTCGATGCGCAGACCCGGTCGAAGACCAGCATCAACGAACTCTTGAGGGCCTGAGGATGCGCAGCTTCGGGGCTTTCCTGTTTCTGGCAGTTTCGGCGACATCGCTTGCCGCCGGGCCGTTCGACGGACTTTACCGGCCGGATGGGCTGGAGGGCTGGGACTGCACGTCCGTCGGCCAGGATGGCGGCGCGCTGGCGGTGCAGGACGACGTGTATTACGGCGTCGAAAGCGCCTGCCAGCTGACCAATCCCGTGGCGGTGAACGGTATGTCGGCGGTGCTGTATGACGGCGAATGCAACGGCGAGGGTGAGTCTTATTCCAAACGCATCATGATGATGCGGGTGCCGGAGGGGCTTGCGGTGATCCAGGATGGTTATGTGAACCTGTTGAGGTCCTGCCAATGAGTGACGCTCCGGAGGACGGCGGCAAACCCAAGCGCCCGCAGCAGGTCTACTCCCTGATCGTCGAGGTCGGCCGCAAGGAGGGCGACGGGTTGCCGCCCAAGGCTACGGGCGCGGCGCTCTTGTGCTATGCCTCGGGCGTCGACGAGGCCGAGGCGGTGCGCGAGACGGTGGCGATCCTGAAAGAGGCCGACCTGTCGCCACTGGAGGTGCAGGGTCTGGGCAATCTGGAAGAACGGCTGAAGTCGGGCGAGGAAATTGACGACGAGGAACGCTTCCTGATGGAGCGGGCCTTGAAGGAGAACTCGGTCATCGTGGCCGAGATCACGCCGTTCTTCGACTGACCCCACGCCACGGTCGCCTTGCGGTTGCAGGCTTGACCGCTAGCCGCTAGGGATGCCTTCCTTGCCCGAACTGTGGACCAGATGATGCCTTTCGATCCTTTAGACCCTGTCGACCTGACTGCGCGGCTGATCCGGTGCCCGTCGGTGACTCCGGCCGAGGGCGGGGCGATTGCGCTGTTGGCCGAGGTGCTGGGCGAGGCGGGCTTTGCCTGCACGCGGGTCGACCGGGGCGGGATTGCCAACCTTTATGCGCGCTGGGGCAAGCAGGGGGCGAACAAGGCGTTCGGGTTCAACGGGCATACCGACGTGGTGCCGGTAGGAGACGTGGCGGCCTGGCGGCATGATCCGTTCGGGGCCGAGGTGAAGGACGGGGTGATGTATGGCCGGGGCGCCTGCGACATGAAGTCGGGGGTGGCGGCCTTTGTCGCGGCGGCTGTGGATTTCGTGCGCGAGACGCCCCCCGACGGCGCGGTGATCCTGGCGATCACCGGCGACGAGGAAGGCGAGGGCAAGGACGGCACGGTGGCGATCCTGGACTGGATGGCGTTCAACGGCGAGCGGATGACGCATTGCCTGGTGGGCGAGCCGACCTGCCCGAACGAGATGGGCGAGATGATGAAGATCGGCCGTCGCGGCAGCATGACGGCGCGGATCACGGTGACGGGGGTGCAGGGGCATTCGGCCTATCCGCACCGGGCGAAGAACCCCCTGTCAGCGCTGGTGAAGTTGCTGGCCAAGCTTGACGCCGAGCCGCTGGACCGGGGGACGCAGCATTTCGACCCCTCGACGCTTGCGATCACCACGATCGACTGCGGCAACCCGGCCTCGAACGTGATTCCGGCGCAGGCGACGGCCACGGTGAACATCCGGTTCAACGATACCCATTCCGGCGACACGCTGTCGGCCTGGCTGCGGCATGAGGCCGAAGCGGTGGCCGAGGCTTCGGGCTGCGAGATCGGGCTGAAGATTTCCGTGTCGGGCGAGGCGTTCCTGACCCCGCCGGGTGAGTTGTCGGCGCTGGTGGCGCGCGCTGTGCAGGCCGAGACGGGGAAGAAGCCGGTCGCCTCGACCAGCGGCGGGACATCGGATGCGCGGTTCGTCAAGGACCATTGCCCGGTGATCGAGTTCGGCCTGGTCGGCAAAACCATGCACCAGGTCGATGAGCGGGTGGAAATCGCGCATATCCAGCAGCTGAAGTCGATCTATGGCCGCATCCTGCGGGAGTATTTCGCATGAGCCTTTCCGATACCCTGAAGATCGAGGTGACGCAGGACATCCCGACCTGCCAGGCCCTGCGCCGGGTGGTGTTCATCGACGAACAGGGCGTCAGCGAGGCGGATGAGGTCGACGGGCTGGATGGCCGGGCGATCCATCTTCTGGCCTGGGACGGGGAGTGTCCGGTGGGCACGGCGCGACTGCTGGTCAAGGGTGCTGTCGGCAAGATCGGCCGGGTCTGCGTGCTGCCCGAGGCACGGGGGCTGGGCCTGGGTGCGGCGCTGATCCGGTCGGCGCTGGAGGAGCTGGGGCGGATCCCGGGAGTGTCCGAGGCCTATCTGGGCTCGCAGTCGCATGCGACCGGGTTCTACGAAAAGTTGGGCTTTCAGGTCGAGGGCGAGGAGTTCCTGGACGCAGGGATTCCCCACCGGCACATGCGTCTCGCCCTTTGAACGGCGGTTTTCAAGCGGAGCGCTGACGCGCAAGTCCTTTGTCTCTCGGCTTTGCGTGAAGGACGCAAATCCGCTCGGGCCGAAGGTGAGTATTTGGGACATGGGCAAATACGGGTCGGGTAGTCTTGCGCCGGTTGGCGTGCTAGGTCTGCGGGCATGAAACCTTTGCCCTCCAAGGATGAAATCCGTCAGTGGATTTCCGAGAACCCCGGCCTTTCGGCCAAGCGTGACATTGCCAAGGCCTTCGGCATCAAGGGCGATGCGCGGATCGAGTTGAAAGCCCTGTTGCGCGAGCTGGAGAGCGAAGGCGTGGTCGAGAAATCCGGCCGTCGCTTTCGCGAGCCAGGGGTGTTGCCGCCTGTGGCGGTGCTGCAGGTGCTGCCGCCGGATGCGCAGGGCGATCTTTATGCCAAGCCGCTGGAGGAGGGGGTGGACGACAGCCCCCGCATCCTCATCATCCCGAAGAAGGGCGATCCGGCGCTTGGCGCGGGCGACCGGATCCTCGCGCGGCTGGCGAAGGTCGATCTGGACGATTACGCCTATGAAGCGCGGCTGATCCGGGCGCTGGGGTCGAACCCCAGGAAGGTGCTGGGAATCTTCCGGCTGGGCGCCGAGGGCGGGCGGGTCGTGCCGACCGAGAAGGGCTCGGACAAGGAATGGCGCGTGGCCGCCGACATGACCGGCGGCGCGCGGGATGGCGAGCTGGTCGAGGCCGAAGCGGTGGGCGCGCGGCGTCTGGGGCTGCCGGCAGCGCGGGTCACGGTCCGGCTGGGCGACCCCGCGGGGCCGCGGGCGGCGTCTCTGATCGCGATCCATCAGCATGGCATCCCGGATGTCTTCCCTGATGCGGTGATCGCCGAGGCGGATCGGGCGGAACCTGTCGGGATGACGGGACGTGAGGATCTGCGCGAGGTGCCGCTGCTGACCATCGACCCGGTCGATGCGCGGGACCGGGACGATGCGGTCTATGCGGAAGCGGATACGGACCTTGGCAATGTGGGCGGCTTCGTGATCTGGGTCGCGATTGCCGATGTGGCGCATTATGTGACGCCGGGGTCAGCCCTGGACCGCGAGGCGCGCAAGCGGGGGAATTCGACCTATTTCCCCGACCGGGTGGTGCCGATGCTGCCGGACATCCTGTCGGGCGATCTGTGTTCCCTGCATGAAGGCGTGGACCGGGCCTGTCTGGCGGTGCGGATGGTGATCGACGCGGGCGGGCACAAGCGGGGACATCGCTTTGTCCGCGGCATGATGCGGTCGGTGGGATCCCTGCATTACGCGCAGGTGCAGGCGGCGGTGGATGGGGCGCCGGATGAGAAGACCGCGCCGCTGGTCGAGCCGGTGCTGAAGCCCCTGTACGCCGCCTATGCCGCGTTGAAACGCGCGCGGGAGGGGCGGCAGCCTTTGGACCTGGAGCTGCCGGAGCGGAAGATCGAGCTGGACGCCGAGGGCAAGGTCGTCTCGGTCGCCTTCAAGGAGCGGCTGGAGGCGCACAAGCTGATCGAGGAGTTCATGATCCTCGCCAATGTCGCGGCGGCGGAGGAGTTGATCCGGCTGAAGCGGCCCTTGCTGTTCCGGGTGCATGAGGAACCCTCGCCGCTGAAGCTGGAGGGCTTACGCGAGGTGGCGGAAGGCGCGGGGATGACGCTGGCCAAGGGGCAGGTGTTGCAGACGAAGCACCTGAACCGGCTTTTGTCCCAGGCGCAGGGGACGGAGTTTGATGAGCTGATCAACCTGTCCACATTGAGGTCGATGACGCAGGCCTATTACCACCCGGAGAATTTCGGGCATTTCGGGCTGGCGCTGCGGAACTATGCCCACTTCACCAGTCCAATCCGGCGCTATTCCGACCTGATCGTCCACCGAGCGCTGATTTCGGCGCATGGCTGGGGGAAGGACGGACTGAGCCAATGGGACGAGGAGAACCTGGAGGAGACGGGGAAGCTTATTTCCGAGGCCGAACGGCGGAGCATGGCGGCGGAGCGGGACACGACGGATCGCTACCTGGCGGCCTATCTTGCGGATCGGGTCGGGGCGGAGTTCGCCGGGCGGATCTCGGGCGTGCAGCGGTTCGGGGTCTTCGTGCGGCTGGACGAGACCGGGGCGGACGGACTGATCCCTGTGCGGGCTTTGGGCCGGGAATACTTCAACTATGACGAAGGCAGCCAGACGCTGATGGGATCAGAGACGGGGCTGGTCTTGGGGATCGGGCAGAAGGTCATGGTGCGGCTGGCCGAGGCGGTGCCAGTGACGGGCGGGTTGATCCTGGACCTGTTGTCGGTCGAAGGCGCGGTGGTGCGGCCCCCGCGACGGAAGGGGGGGAAGTATCACCCCCGGAAGCCCGCGCAGGCGGCGGCGAAGCGGCGGCTGGTGCGGAAGCGGCGATGAGGGGCGGGGCAAAACTTTTCGAAAAGTTTTGCAGAATCCTTCGAAGGATTTTGGTCGCACTTTCGGTCGGTGGAGTGCCCGGCCTGGCAGCGGCGCAGACGATCCTGCCCGATCCGGTGGCGGGGGTGGAGGAGAAGATGGGCTCTCAGGCCGGGCTGGACGCGTGGATCGAGGGCTTCCGCACCCGGGCGCTGGAGGCTGGCATTCCGGCGGCGACCTTCGACGCAGCAATGCAAGGGGTGGAGTTCAACCCGAAGGTCGTGGAGCGCGACCGGAACCAGAACGAGTTCACCAAGACGATCTGGGATTACCTGGATACCGCCGTGTCGGAGGACCGGGTGGCTTTGGGACTGAAGGCCATCGAGAAGAACCGCGACCTGCTGGAGCGGATCGAGGCGGAGTATGGCGTCGAAAAGGAGGTCGTTGCGGCGGTCTGGGGCCTGGAGAGCGCCTACGGAACCTATCGGGGCGATCTGTCAGTTCTGGGGTCCTTGGCGACGCTGGCCTATGAGGGGCGGCGGGGGGCGTTCTTCGAGGCAGAGCTGATCGCGGCCTTGCGGATTGTTCAGGGCGGGCATGTGGAGCGGTTCGCAGGGTCCTGGGCAGGGGCAAGCGGGCACACGCAGTTCATGCCGTCGTCCTGGGAGAAGTTCGCGGTCGATTTCGACGGGGACGGCAAGAAGAACCTCTGGGGCGATGATCCGGCGGATGCGCTGGCCTCCACCGCGAATTACCTGCGGCACTGGGGTTGGACGAAGGGGCAACCCTGGGGGGTGGAGGTGCGGCTCCCTGCGGGGTTCGACTATGACCAGACGACCGAGCGGGTGGTGAAGCCTGTGGCCGAATGGCAGGCGATGGGGGTGCGGACGATCCTTGGCGGCGACCTGCCGGACCATGGGCCGGGGTCGATCCTGCTGCCGGGGGGGCACCGGGGGGCGGCGTTCCTGATCTGGCCGAACTTCCAGGTGATCGAGAAATACAACACGGCGGATGCCTATGTGGTGGCGATCGGCTCGCTGTCAGACCGGCTGGCCGGGGGGCAGGCGATCCAGTCAGGCTGGCCGCGGGAGTTGCGCGCGCTGACGCTGGAGGAGCGGCGGGAGTTGCAGGACCTGCTGACCAAGGCCGGGTTCGATGCGGGCGGGGTCGACGGGCGGATGGGACCGAAGACGGTTGCCGCCGTGAAGGCCTTCCAGAAGGCGAAGGGCATGGTGCCGGACGGGTATCCAAGCCTTGAGGTGCTGGACCTCTTGCGCTGATTCTTCGTGCGGGAACGGAATTGAGCGCTGACGCGCGACGACCTTTTGTCTCGTCGTCGGGGCCTGGCACCCCTCCTCCTCGGTGGAAAGGGGTTTCACCCCCAAACCCCCAAGATGTTTCCAGAAGAGAAAGCCTTGGGGTTAGCTCGGCTTGTGCAGGCGGGCCATGAAGAAGCCGTCCATGCCGCCGCGATCGGCCCAATAGTCCGGGCGGAGGCGGAGGGCACCTTCCTGGGTCCACCAGCCTGGGTCGATACCGTCGAGGGTCGGGCGTTCGACAGTCAAGGTGGGGTTGCGGCTCAGGGCTGCGGTGAGTTGCGCCTCGCCTTCCTCGGGAAAGAGCGAGCAGGTGGAGAAGACCAGGCGGCCGCCGGGTTTCAGCCAGGTGAGGGCGCGGTCGAGGAGTCGGGATTGGAGGGCGGTGAGGGAGGGAAGCTCGGAGCCGTCCTTGACGAAGGGGAGGTCGGGGTGGCGGCGGATGGTGCCAGTGGCGGAGCAGGGGGCGTCGAGGAGAATCGCGTCGAAGGGGGCCTCGGGCTGCCAATGGAGGGCGTCGGCGGTGACGAGGGTGGCTGTCAGGCCGGTGCGGGTGAGGTTGGCTTCGACCCGGGCCATGCGGGGGGCGGAGATGTCGAGGGCGGTGACCTGGGCCCCGTTGGCGGCGAGTTGCAGGGTCTTCCCGCCGGGGGCGGCGCAGAGGTCGAGGATGCGTTCGCCGGGCTGCGGGGCGAGGAGTTTCGCAGGGAGGGCGGCGGCGGTGTCCTGGACCCACCAGCCGCCTTCGGCGTAGCCCGGCAGGGTGGAAAGCTGTCCGGGGGAGCGGAGGCGGAGGCTGCCGGTGGGGAGGATCTCGCCCTCGGGGTGGGGGAAGCCGTCACGGAGGGTGAGGTCGAGCGGGGGCTCCTGGGACTGGACGGCCTCAATGGCGGTGACGGCGTCGCGGCCGTAGCTGTGGACGAGGGCTTGGCGGATCCAGCGGGGGAGTTTCTGGACCGGCAGGGTGACGGGGTCGGGCAGCGCGCGGAGGACGGCATTGACGAGGCCGGTCAGGTGGGCGGTGCGCTTGCCGCCCTGGCGGGTGATCTCCACCGCCGCGTTGACGGTGCCGTGGGCCGGGGCGCCTTGCTCACGTTCCACTACGGCTAGGCGGAGGGTGTTGCGGACGGTCAGGGGCGGGGATTTGCGGAGGTGTTTCTCCAGCAGTTTGTCCGCCGGTTCCAGGTGGCGGAGCACGGTCTCGGCGAGCCGCAGGGCGCGGGCGCGGTCGGCGGGGGCGAGGTGGTCTCCGGAGAAATCGGACAGCATCCGGCCTTCGCCGAGGACGCCGTCCAGGATTGCGACTGCGGTGGCGCGTGCGGTGACCCCTTCGGCCATGTCCGTCCTCTTGCTGGTTCCGGGGGCGGGGTTATATCAGGTGGGAGGGCCACACAAGGAAAGGGTCTGTCATGGACGACGATCTGCCCCCCGCGGCGAAGCGGGCGCTGGCCGAGGCCGAGGAGCGGCGAAAGGCGGCGGCCTTGAAGGAACCCCTGCCGAAAGAGCTGGGGGGTCGGGACGGGCCGGAGCCGGTCAGGTACGGGGACTGGGAGAAGAAGGGGCTGGCGGTCGATTTCTGAGGGCGGCCTGGGGCCGCTCCTCGTTCGACTTCGTCTCCTCGTCGCTTTGTCCACGGTGGGTATTTGCGGATTGCTGTTTGAATTCAGTCTCTTGCCTGTGGGCGTTAGGGATTTGGAAAGGTGTTTTGGGGGGACTGAAGTCAGCCAGACCTCGGGCCGGGGTGGCGGCCTGCCGATGGGACCCCCCTCCACCATCCCCTCCAGAGGGGAGGTACAGGATGGACGCTTGGCGCAAGGGGCCCGGTGGGGCGGTGTTCTCAGGCTAGTCCGTTCAGCCCTGCGGCGCGGCGCCATAGTCGGCGTCACTGACCGGCTCCATCCAGTCGACGCTGCGACCGTCCTTCACCTCGTGGATGGCGATGTGGGACATGCCACGATCAGGGGCAGCGCCGTGCCAGTGACGTTCGCCGGGGGCGAAGGTGACGACATCTCCGGGGCGGATAGTTTGGATTTGGCCGCCCTCGGTCTGGCAGAGGCCGACACCGGCGGTGACGATCAGGGTCTGGCCGAGGGGGTGGGTGTGCCAGGCGGTGCGGGCGCCGGGGTCGAAGGTGACGAGGACGCCCTGCACGCGGTCTGGCGCCCCGGGATCAAACAGCGGGTCGAGGCGGACGCGACCGGTGAACCAGTCGGCGGGGCCGAAGCGGGAGGGGGCGTGGCCTGCGGGGTAGATCTTCATGGGTGGCTCCCTTGGGGTTTGGCGGGAGCGTAGCAGGGAATTGGGGGGATTGGGGGGCTTCTCGTGCGCCTTCGGCTTCCCGTCGCTGGGAGGTGAGTGCGGATTGAGAAGATGGGCCCCCGCTTGCGCGGGGGTGACAAGGCGCGCAAAGGTGACTGGTGCAGTCACGTGTAGAAGGCCGCGAGGAGTGACGAAGTTTTCGTCGAGCCGGCCTTAACGCAGGCGAGAGCCCTTAACGCAGCCGGAAGGTCGCGCTGTCGCCCCTGCCCTGGTCGACGGTGAAGCGGAGTTTCTCGGCCCCCTGCGCCTCGACCAGCTGGCAGTTGTAGTCGATTTCCATGCCGCTCCAATCCATCTCGCGGCAGAAGTAGCCGTCTTTCCAGGTCCACTGACCGGTGATGCCCCAGCCCATCGCCGAGCCGTCGATGCGGCCGTCGGGCAGGACGTTGAGCGAGAGGTTGTAGAGACCGATCCGCAGCTCGCGGTCCTTGATGAGATCAAGGAAGCGGTCTTTGTCTTTCACAGGTTCGAAGTCCTCGGCCGCGGCCAGTGGCGGCGCGGCGAGCGTGAGGATGGAAAGCAAGGCAATCTGGCGCAGCATGAGGTCCCCCGACGTCAGTCTGACGACTGATACGCAGGCGGCTCGCTGCCGGATCACCGGTCAGATGCCGAGGACATCCATCATGTCGTATTGGCCGGGCTTCTTCCCCTGCCCCCAGAGCGCGGCGCGGAGCGCGCCCCGGGCGAAGATGGAGCGGTCGGTGGCGACGTGGCGCAGGATGATGCGCTCACCTTCGCCGGCGAAGATCACGTCATGTTCGCCGACGATGTCGCCGCCGCGGATGGCGGAAAAGCCGATGGTGCCCTTGTGGCGGGCCCCGGTGATGCCGTCGCGGCCCGAGACCTTGCTGTTGTCAAGCGAGACGCCACGCCCCGCGGCGGCAGCCTGGCCAAGCATGAGCGCGGTGCCCGAGGGGGCGTCGACCTTCATGCGGTGGTGGGCTTCGACGATTTCGACGTCCCAGTCAGCATCGAGCGCGGCGGCGACCTTTTCGGTCAGCCTGACAAGGAGGTTGACACCAAGCGACATGTTCCCGGCGCGGATGATGGTGGCGTGGCGGGCGGCTGCCTCGATCCGGGCGAGATGTTCGGGTTCCAGCCCGGTGGTGCCGATGACGTGGACGGCGCGGGCCTGGGCGGCGAGGGCTGCGAATTCCACGGTGGCGGCGGGGGCGGTGAAGTCGATGACGGCTTGCGCCTTGGAGAAGGCCTCCAGTGCGTCGTCGGTGACCTTCACGCCGATGGGGTTGCCGCCCATCGCCTCGCCCACGTCGCGGCCGATCCAGGGATGGCCCGCCCGTTCGACGCAGGCCGCGAGGCGGAGCTTGTCGGACCCTTGCGAGAGGCGGATCAAGGTCTGCCCCATGCGGCCCGAGGCCCCTGTCACCACCAGTCCCGGCTGATCCATTGCCTTGTCCCCCGTTTCAGCCCCGTCTAGCCGGTTCGCGCGGGCGTGAGAAGCCCGGCGTTGCGGGCGGGTGCGAAAGGGCATAAAGGGGCGGCATGGGGAACAAGCGCTTCAATACCGGGTCCGGCCCGTCGCAACGCCAGTTGAGGGTGGGCGAACTGATCCGCCGCACGCTGTCTGACGTGCTGAACCGGGCCGAGATCCATGATCCGGAACTGAACGCGATGTCGATCACGGTGGGCGAGGTGTCCTGCTCGCCCGACCTGAAAGTGGCGACGGTCTATGTGATGCCGCTGATGGGGTCGGTGCCGGTCGAGAATGCGATCGCGGCGCTGGCGCGGAACAAGGCCGAGCTGCGGCATCGGGTGGCGTCGGAGCTGACGCTGAAATACGCGCCCGACCTGCGGTTCCGCCCGGACGAGACGTTCGACCGGCTGGACGAGACGCGGCGGCTGTTTGCCGACCCCGCGGTGCAGCGCGACCTTGATGCGGCGGACGACGAGGAATGAGGCTGCTTGCTGCGGTTCTTATGCTGGCGCCGGTGGCGGCAGTGGCGGCGGAGTGCCGGGATACCACGTTTGAGGGTGCGTCCTACACGGTCTGCGAAGTGCAGGCGGGTGAGGACCTGCGGCTGTTCCATTCCGGGCCGGATGGGGCCTATGGCAGTTTCCGCAACGTCGACGAGGCGCTGGGGGCCGAGGGCGGCGCCTTGGGCTTTGCGATGAATGCGGGGATGTATCACCGCGACCTGGCCCCCGTCGGGCTGTATGTCGAGGACGGGGTCGAGGTGTCCAAGCTGGTGACGCGGGACGGGCCGGGGAATTTCGGGCTGTTGCCGAACGGGGTGTTCTGCATCGGCGAGGGCTTCCGGGTGGTGGAGAGTCGCAGCTTCAAGAAGACACGGCCAGAGTGTCGCTATGCCACGCAGTCGGGGCCGATGCTGGTCATCAAGGGGAAGCTGCATCCGAAGATCTTGCCCGGGAGTGACTCGACCTTTGTCCGGAACGGCGTGGGGGTCAGCGAGGACGGACAGCGGGCCGTGTTCGTGATTTCCAACGACGCGGTGAACTTTCATGCCTTCGCGCGGTTCTTCCGCGATGAGCTTGGGCTGCCGGATGCGCTGTATTTCGACGGCAACATCTCGCGGCTTTATGCGCCGCAGCTGAACCGCCATGACGGGGGGTTCCCGATGGGGCCGATCGTCGGCACCGTGGTTCCGAGGGGCTGATGGGACGCGTGAAGAAAGGCCGGGCGGTCAGCGGGTGGCTGATCGTGGACAAGCCCGCCGGGGTGACCTCGACTGCCGTCGTGAACAAGGTGAAATGGGCGCTGTCGGCGCAGAAGGCGGGGCATGCGGGGACGCTGGACCCGGATGCGACGGGGGTGCTGGCGGTGGCTTTGGGGGAGGCCACGAAGACCATTCCCTACATCACGGATGCGCTGAAGTGCTACAGGTTCCGGGTGGTGCTGGGGGCGGCGACGGATACCGATGATGCCTCGGGTTCGGTGATCGCGACGTCGCCGGAGCGGCCCTCGGATGATGAGATCGAGGCGGCCTTGGGCGCGTTCCGGGGGCAGATTAGCCAAGTCCCGCCGCAGTATTCGGCGGTGAAGGTGGATGGCGAGCGGGCCTATGACCTGGCGCGCGAGGGCGAGGTGATGGACCTTGCCGCGCGGCCCTTGTGGGTGGAAAGCCTGCTGGTTCTGGGCCGTCCGGATGCGGATCACGTCGATCTGGAGATGGTCTGCGGCAAGGGAGGCTATGTGCGATCCATCGCGCGGGACCTTGGGGCGGCTTTGGGCTGTCTGGGGCATGTTGAATGGCTGCGACGCGAATGGTCGGGGCCGTTCCGGGCGGATCAGGGCGTGACGCTGGAGACGGTGGAAGCCGAGGCGAAGTCCGACGCGCTGGACGCGCGGCTGCTGCCGCTGGAGCTGGGGCTCACCGACCTGCCAGAGTTCCGGGCAACTCCGGAGGGTGCAGCGCGGCTGCGAAACGGCAATCCGGGGCAGGTGATCGGGCATGCCGACTGGGGCACCGAGGGCTGGGCTTCTCTGGATGGGTTGGCCGTGGCCGTGGGGCATTACCGGGGGGGCGAGTTGCATCCGAGCCGGGTATTCAATCGGTAGGCGCGGCGGCGAAGGTCGAACCAGTTCAAGGTTCGGTTCTCCACCACCTTCCACGCGGGAAGGTCAGTGACCTGACAAGGCTCTCACTCGACCGGCGGAAGCAGGTCGGGGTTCCAGACGATTTCCCACAGGTGACCATCGGGGTCACGGAAATAGCTCGCGTAGCCGCCGTAGAACGTGTCCTGCGCCGATTTTATGATCTCGGCACCCGCGCGCGCCGCAGCGGTCATGCAGGCATCGACTTCTTCCCGTCGTGCCACGTTGTGCCCGATGGAGATGGCGGTCGAACTGACCGGTGTGATTGGCAATCCGGTATCATGGGAAAGATCGACCTGTGCCCAGAGGGCAAGTTTCAGACCGCCTGACAGGTCGAAGAAGGCGACGGAGCCGTGCTCGAACTCCTGTCCGACGATGCCGTTCGTCGGAAGTCCGAGACCATCGCGGTAAAAGGCAACCGATCGTTGGAGATCGGCAACGCCAAGGGTCAGAACGCTAATTCTGGGTTTCATCATACGGCCTTTCTATCGGCACCTGCACCGCGCAGACGCCTTGATAGTCTTGGGCCGTTGGGTCGCAACGGAAGGACCCGGGATACGGGGGCCGGGCCAACCGTCCCGTGCCTAACCTGTTTCAGACCCGCCTTTGATAGGCCGGGCGGCGTAAGGGGTCAACGGTGACGCCGGTAAGGAGAGCTGCACCTGAGCCGGGGGTTCAATCGCTGGAACGGGCCGGGACTGCCAATTTCACTTTGGGCCTGATGACGACGTGGTCTTCACATTCCAGGTGACGGTTCAGTTGACCGAGACTGGCAGGATTGGCTCGCCAGAGAAGCGAGGTGGGGAAAATTCGCGGAGCAATTTTTCCTTTATCGCCCGTGGGTAGTCCTGAAAATTGATGATCGCCAAGCCGAAGGCACCTGGGCCACGCAAGACCTCCGAGTTGAAATAGCGCCAGATGTACGAGTTGGTTTCCCCGCCGATGACCAGCGCATTGACAGTAACGTCAGCGGAAGGATTCCCGGCGTAGAACTCGGCTGGGGTCATCCCGTCGCTGCTGTATCCGTCACTGGACAGGTCAATGACCTTTCGAGCGCAGTCGGGACCGCTTTCAAGAAGATCAAAGGAGAAGGCCAGAGCCGACCCTAGTCCGGTCTTCTGTCCAGTACCCCCGCGCTGGTGGCGTTCCAGAGATTCGGCAAATCCTTCGATGTCCTCGCGAGACCGGAGCACGGACCAGTCATGGACGATCTTCTGGTGCTTCCGATCGCCCCATTCGAAAGCGATCAAGGCAACGGGGGGGGCTTGGGCAAGAATGGTTGCCTGAATCTCTTCACTTCTCAAGGCCGCTGCGGTTCCTTGGAACGCAAGGTCGAAATCGGCGGTGCTCATGCTTTTCGACGCGTCCATCGCCAGCACGAGTGCCAGACTGCAATGCTCGGCGGAGGCTTCTGTCCCGCCTGAGCTGAGCGCGACGGCAAACCCGAAGACCGTGGAACGTGCTGACCAGATTCCCATGAAGCGGCCCCATCAAGACTGGCAAGTCTTCAGGACAGATGACGACACTTAGGTTCGGCTTGTGTCCGCACCCTATCATGAGTTCGCCGTCCCCGACGACATGAATACTGTCGTCGCTTTGGCGGGTTGACCTGATCGGGCAAGATAACAAAGCAAAAGGCCCTGCGTTGCCGCAGGGCCTTTCGTCAATCGTGGACCGATCCGATCAGGCCAGCGCGGCCTTCGCCTGGCCGGCGATGGCGTTGAACGCCTCGGGCTCGTGGACTGCCAGATCGGCGAGGACCTTGCGGTCAACTTCGATCCCTGCCTTGGTCAGACCGTTGATCAGGCGCGAGTAGGTCATCTCGGCGTCGAACAGACGGACGGCAGCGTTGATGCGCTGGATCCACAGGGCGCGGAACTGACGCTTGCGGACCTTGCGGTCGCGGGTCGCGTACTGGTTGGCCTTGTCGACAGCCTGGGTGGCGGTGCGGAAGTTCGTAGAGCGGGCGGCGTAATAGCCCGAAGCAGCCTTGATCACCTTGCGGTGACGGGCATGCGTGACCTTGCCGGATTTGACGCGGGACATCTGATGTTCTCCTTACCGGTCGTAGGGCATGTATTTTTTGACGATCTTCGCGTCGCTGTCGTCCAGGATCATGGTCCCGGCCGAGTTGCGGACGAATTTCGCCGTGCGTTTGATCATGCCGTGGCGCTTGCCGGCGGGACCGGCCTTCACCCGACCGGAGGCCGTGAAGCTGAAGCGCTTCTTCGCCGCCGACTTGGTCTTCATCTTGGGCATTTCCATCTCCGTGGTTTCAGGCACGACTCGGCATGCCACGTCTGGCCGGCCGTGCAGGTAAGAAGCCGCCCCTATAGGGGCAGCCAAGAAAAGGTGCAAGGGGCCAAGTGGGTTGGGGCTTACTGGAAGAAGCTGACGATGACCTTGACCATCACGCCCGGCACCTCGTTGAAGGCGTAGCCCCCGGGCTTGGTCATCAGGGCCGAGACGATCATCCCCAAAGCCGCAATCGTCATGATCGCCCCAAGGCGAGGCACGCGGCTTTCAACCCAGGCAGAGAGGAGCGAGGGGATGGAGAGGACCAGAAGGATGATCCCGACCGTCAGGAGCAGATCAACATCGGCGTCCATGACCCCTCGCGCGCGAGTTTGCCTGAGTTTCAGTCTACTCTGGGTCGACGCGCGAGATCAACCGTTCGTCGCAGGGGGCCACACGCAGGATGTTCGTCGTGCCCTTGACGTTGAACGGCACGCCAGCGGTGACGACGATCTGGTCTTCCTCGGTCGCGAAGCCATCGGCCCGGGCAGCACCGACTGCGGCCAGAACGGCGCCTTTGAAGCGGTCCTGCGGCGGGGTAATCACGCAATGCGTGCCCCAGGTCAGGGCCAGGCGGCGGGCAGTGGACAAGAGCGGCGTCAGCGCAAGGATCGCCACATGCGGGCGTTCGCGGGCGACGAGGCTGGCGGTGGTGCCGGTCTGGCTGAAGCAGCAGATCGCCTTGATGTTGGTGGCTTCGGCGATTTCGCGTGCGGCGGCGACGATGCCGTCGGCAACCGATTCGCGGCGGACCTGGCGGCTCGCTTCGATGACCGAGCGGTAGGTCGGGTCCTTCTCGACGCTCATCGCCACGTTGTTCATCGTGGTCACGGCCTCGATCGGGTATTTTCCGGCGGCGGATTCAGCCGAGAGCATGATGGCGTCGGCGCCTTCGTAGATCGCGGTGGCGACATCGGAGACTTCGGCGCGCGTCGGAACGGGCGATTCGATCATCGATTCCAGCATCTGGGTAGCGACGATCACCGGCTTTGCGGCGGCGCGGGCCCCACGGACCAGACGCTTCTGGATCGGGGGAACCGAGGTCACGGGCAGCTCTACGCCCAGGTCGCCGCGGGCCACCATGATCCCGTCCGAGACTTGCAGGATGGCGTCATAGGCCTTCACGGCGGCGGGCTTCTCGATCTTGGACAGGATCGCGGCGCGGCCCTTGGCCAGGGTGCGGGCCTCGATCACGTCTTCGGGGCGCTGCACGAAGGAGAGTGCGAGCCAGTCGACGCCCAGTTCGCAGGCGAATTCAAGGTCGCCGCGATCCTTTTCCGACAGCGCCGCAACGGGCAGGACCACGTCAGGGACGTTCACGCCCTTGCGGTTGGAAATGGTGCCGCCGACGGTCACGGTACAATCGGCGAAGTCCTTGCCGCAGGCGTTCACATGCAGGCGGATCTTGCCGTCGTTGACCAGAAGCGAGGTGCCGGGTTCCAGCGCCGCGAAGATTTCCGGGTGCGGCAGGTTCACGCGCTTGGCGTCGCCGGGGGCGGTGGAGAGGTCCATGCGGAAGGCCGCGCCTTCGACCAGTTCCTCGGAGCCGTTGGCGAAGACACCGACACGGAGTTTCGGGCCCTGCAGGTCGGCGAGGATGCCGATCGGGCGGCCAAGGTCCTTTTCGACCTGGCGGATGATCTCGTGCCGCTTGGCGATGTCCTCATGGACACCGTGGCTCATGTTCAGGCGGAACACGTCGGCTCCCGCCTCGAACAGGGCGCGGATCATCTCGTAGGTCGAAGATGCCGGGCCAAGCGTGGCCACAATCTTCACGTTGCGGTGGCGGCGCATCGCCATCCTCCTGCTGATAAGTTCCGGTCATGTGGGCCGCGTGCCTTATGGACCAAGTCGGGCCATCCCGCAACGCCCGGTTCCCGTGCGGGGGGTCCAAAATTTTCCGGCGCAAGAATTTGTGGCAGATGCCGGGTAGGCGGGGGTTGCTGGCATCGGGCGGCAAGCGCGGCTAGAAGCAGGGAAGAAGCGGGGGCAGGCATGGCGTTCAGGATCGAGGGTGAGGATCGCAAGGGCCGCTGGCTGGTGACCTGCGACCACGCGTCGAACCGGGTGCCGGAGTGGGTGAACGGGGGCGACCTCGGGATACCGCCCGAGGACATGGGCCGACACATCGCCTGGGATGTGGGTGCGGCGGGCGTGGCGTCCGAACTGGGACGGCTGCTGGACAGCCCGGTGATCCTGTCGGACTTCAGCCGTCTGGTGATCGACCCGAACCGGGGCGAGGACGATCCGACCTTGGTGATGAAGCTGTATGACGGGACGATCATCCCGGCGAACCGGCATATCACGGCGGCGGGCGTGGAGGAGCGGCTAGACCGGCTGTATCGCCCCTATCACGCAGTCTACGCGCGGCTGGCGGCTTTGCGACCTGACCGGGTTATCGTGGCAGTACATTCGTTCACGCCGTGTCTTCGGGGACGTGCGCCCCGGCCATGGCATGTGGGGGTGCTGTATTCCCGTCTGGACGAGAGGTTCTCGAAACCGCTGATCGAGCGTCTGCAGGCCGAGACCGATCTCTGCATCGGGGACAACGAACCCTATTCGGGCCACCTTCCGGGGGATGCCATCGACCGGCATGCCTTGCGGCTGGGGCGGCACAACACACTTATAGAAGTGCGGAATGATCTGATCGGGACGCCCGCCGAGCAGTCCCATTGGGCGGGGCGGCTGGCGGTGATCCTGGGCGAAGTGCTGGAGGGGATATGATGGACGACCAAACGCGGATCGAGTTGGAAGCGGCGGCCTTCCGCGCGCTGGTGCATCACCTGATGGTCAAGCGGCCCGAGGTGCAGAACATCGACCTGATGAACCTGGGCGGCTTCTGCCGGAACTGCCTGTCGCGCTGGTATCAGGAAGCCGCCGCCGAGCGCGGGATCGAGATGACGAAGGATGAGGCGCGCGAGGTGGTCTACGGGATGCCTTATGCGGATTGGGTCGCGCAGAACCAGACCGAGGCGGATGCGGGCAAGAAGGCTGCGTTCGAAGTCGCGTTCCGCGAGAACGTGACCGGGTCGAAATCCGGCGTCTGACATGCGCGCCTCGGACAGGATCCGGGAGTTTGTCGAGGCCTTGCCGCTACGCCCAGGCCTGAGGGTGCTGGAGATCGGCTGCGGTCCGGGGGTGGCCGCGCGGCTGGTGGCCGCAAGGGTCGCACCGGGGCTGGTCCTGGCCATCGACCGTTCGGCCACGGCGGTCGCGCAGGCGCGGGCAGGCTCGGCGGCAGAGATCGCGGCGGGGGTGTTGCAGATCCGGCAAACTGCGGTGGAGGATTTCGCGCTGGAGCCGGGCGAGGCGCGGTTTGATCTGGCCTTCGCGATGCGGGTGGGGGTTCTGGACGGGCGGCATCCGGAGTTGGAAGCGCGAGCCTTGGCGCGAATTGCGACAGCGTTGGCGCAAAAGGGTCGACTTTTCATCGACGGTGGCGATCCGCTGCGCGAGATTTCGCTGTCGCGCTGACCCCCGTAAGGTGGGCCTTAGGCCCACCTTGCCGACCGGGCGGAAAAGCCACAGGGCGTGCCTCAAGCGCCTCACCAAGCAGGGTTTTTTGTGGACCTGACGCGCCCGCCCGGCTATCGTCCGGTCAAACGGGGCGAACAGACCCTGCGATTGAGGCAGTAATGGCGTTTCCTGAGCGGTTTTCGAACCTGCCGGACTATGCGTTTCCGCGTCTGCGGAAGCTTCTGGACGCGCATCCTCCGGGTGGTGCGCCCATCGCCATGACCATTGGTGAGCCGCGCCACGCGATGCCGGATTTCGTGGGGCCTATCCTGGCCGCGAACCTGTCGGGCTTTGGCGTCTACCCGCCGAATGATGGCACGCCGGAGTTGCTGGCGGCGATCTCGGTCTGGATTGCTCGGCGTTATGGCGTGGACGTCGCGCAGGACCGGCTGATGGTGCTGAACGGCACCCGCGAGGGGTTATTCAACGCCTGCATCGCGCTATGCCCGGAACAGAAGAACGGCCAGAAGCCCGTCGTCCTGATGCCGAACCCGTTCTATCAGGTCTATGCCGTGGCGGCGCTGACCGTGGGGGCGGAACCCGTCTATGTGCCCGCCACCGCTGCGACGGGTTTCCTGCCGGACTATGGCAGCCTGCCTGTCGAGGTGCTGGACCGGGTGACGCTGGCCTATATCTGCTCGCCCGCCAATCCTCAGGGAGCGGTGGCGTCAAAGGAGTATCTGGCCGACCTGCTGGCGCTGGCCGAGAAGCACGATTTCCGGGTGCTGGCGGACGAGTGCTACTCCGAGATCTGGCGCGAGACGCCTCCTCCGGGCCTATTGCAAGTGGCCGAGGCACAGGCTGCGGACCCGGAGCGGGCAGTGGTGTTCCATTCGCTGTCCAAGCGGTCGAACCTGCCGGGTTTGCGGTCGGGCTTCGTGGCCGCCGGGCCGGAGTGCATGGCGCGCATCCGGCAGTTGCGGTCCTTTGCGGGGGCTCCTCTGCCCCTGCCCCTGCAGCGCGTGGCCGAGGCGTGCTGGCAGGACGAGGCGCACGTGACGGCGTCGCGGGCGCTGTACCAGCAGAAGTTCCGCGATGCGGATGCGATCTTTGCGGGCCTGCAAGGTTATCAGGCGCCGGGCGGCGGGTTCTTCCTGTGGCTGCCGGTCGAGGATGGCGAGGCGGCGGCTTTGAAACTGTGGCGCGGGACGGGGGTGCGGGTTCTGCCCGGCGGCTACCTGTCGCGTGACGTCGGGGGTCAGAACCCCGGCAAAGGATATATCCGGGTGGCGCTGGTCGCCCCCCAAGAAGAAACGCAGCGCGGGCTGACTTTGCTGCGCGACTGCATCTATGGGTGAGTGAGGGACGAATGGCTTCGTATCAGGCACGGCAGCGCGATCCGCTTCTGGACCAGGGCACGCAGGCAATGCTGGAACGCCGGGGGCGTGAGCTTCTGGGGCTGGTTCTGCTGTTGGTGGGCTTTGGCTTTACGCTGATGCTGTGGAGCTATTCGCCCGAAGACCCGGGCTGGATGGTGGCGACGGAAGAACCGGCGCAGAACATCTTTGGCCGGTTCGGGGCAGCGCTGGCCTCGACGCTGATCATCCTGATCGGCAAGGGCGCCTGGACGATCCCGATGATCTTCGCGGCCTGGGGCGTGCGGTTCCTGGTGCATCGCGGCGGTGAGCGGGCGATTGGCCGGGTGGTCTTTGCGGTCATCGCGGTGGCCTTTGCGGCGGTCCATTGCGCGACGCTGGTGCCGGGGGATGCCTGGACGCATACCTTCGGGCTGGGTGGTCTGTTCGGCGATACGGTCACCGGGTCGCTGCTTGGGGTGATCCCTGGCAGTGCTGGGTTCGGGCTGAAATTCCTGTCCCTGCTGACCTTCGCAGGTCTGATCGCGATGATGCTGTTCGTCTGCGGCTTTGACCTTGACGAGTTGAAGACGATCCAGCGCTTCCTGCTTCTGGGGTCGGTCATGGGCTATGCCACGCTGCGGCAGGGCTTGGGTGCGGGCGCGCGGGGTGCATTGACCGGGGCAGCTGCGCTGCAGGACCGGGCGCGGAGCCGGGCCGAGGCGCGCGTAGCTGGGCAGCGGTACGAGCCGCCGGTGGCCTTGCGCGGTGACGTGGCGGTGACGCGCCGGGGCGTGCCGCCGGTGACCGGTGACATGGCGCCCGAGCCGCTGCGCGCCAGCACATCGCGGGCGATGCCTGCCACGTTGCGGCCCGATGCGCGCTATTCCGAGCCGCGCTATGCCGAGCCGGAGCCTGCCCCGGCCCCGGTGAAGGAAAAACTGGGTCTGCTGGAGCGCCTGCGCCGCAAGGCCCAGCCCGAGCCAGAGCCGGAACTGATCGAACTGGAGCCGTCGTGGAATCCGGCGATGCCGCAGGACGAGCGGATCAAGGCGCGGATTTCCGACGTGATCCGCACCCGCGTCCAGCGCAGCCCCGATTTCCCGGTGGCCCCGCCGCCGCTGCCTCCCGCCGCGCGAGTGGAACCTCCGGTGATGCGGCCGAAGGGTCCTGTCGTGCTGATGGCCGACACGCGCCCCCTTCCCCGCACGTCGGTTCCGCCGGTGTCGATGCCTGCGCAGCGGGTGGCCGGGTCGCAGGACTGGGCCGCGGACGAGAATCTGCCGGGCAATGTCTTTGCCGAGGACGCAGCCTGGGATCGGCTGCCCGAGGACTATGCCCGCGAAGAGATGGACCCGCTGGACGAACTGGACGAGTTGGAGGACGAACTGCCCCCGGCCCGACCGACGGCCTTCACCCCCGACCGCAAGGCTGTGGTGCAGCATGCGGTGAAGAAGCCCGCCCCGTCTCGTCAGGCGATGGCAGAAAGCCAGCCCGCGCTGCGGTTCGACGACGCGTCGCAAACCTATGAACTGCCGCCGCTGAACCTTCTGTCCGCGCCCGTGAAGGTGCAGGGGATGCAGCTGTCCGACGAGTCGCTGGAAGAAAACGCGCGGATGCTGGAGTCGGTGCTGGACGATTATGGCGTGAAGGGCGAGATCACCGCCGTTCGTCCGGGTCCGGTTGTCACGATGTATGAGCTGGAACCGGCGCCGGGCCTGAAGGCCAGCCGGGTGATCGGTCTGGCGGATGATATCGCCCGCAGCATGTCGGCTTTGTCGGCGCGCGTGTCGACGGTGCCGGGCCGTTCGGTCATCGGGATCGAACTGCCGAACGCCCACCGCGAGAAGGTGGTGCTGCGGGAAATCCTGTCGGCGCGCGATTTCGGCGACAGCCAGATGCGGCTGCCTTTGGCGCTCGGCAAGGATATCGGGGGCGAGCCTGTCGTGGCGAACCTGGCCAAGATGCCTCACCTGCTGATCGCGGGGACCACGGGCTCGGGGAAATCGGTGGCGATCAACACGATGATCCTGAGCCTGCTCTACAAGCTGACGCCGGAAGAGTGCCGCCTCATCATGATCGACCCGAAGATGCTGGAACTGTCGGTCTATGACGGCATCCCGCATCTTCTGTCGCCCGTCGTCACCGACCCGAAGAAGGCGGTCGTCGCCCTGAAATGGGTCGTGGGCGAGATGGAGGAACGGTATCGCAAGATGTCCAAGATGGGGGTGCGGAACATCGAGGGCTACAACGGCCGGGTGCGTGAAGCCCTGTCGAAGAACGAGATGTTCAAGCGCACGATCCAGACCGGGTTCGATGAAGAAACCGGCGATCCGGTGTTCGAGACCGAAGAATTCGCGCCGCAGCCCTTCCCCTATATCGTCGTCATCGTCGACGAGATGGCCGACCTGATGATGGTGGCGGGCAAGGAGATCGAGGCCTGCATCCAGCGTCTGGCGCAGATGGCGCGGGCGTCGGGCATTCATCTGATCATGGCGACGCAGCGGCCATCGGTCGACGTGATCACCGGCACGATCAAGGCGAACTTCCCGACGCGGATTTCCTTCCAGGTCACGTCGAAGATCGACTCGCGGACCATCCTTGGGGAACAAGGCGCGGAACAGCTGCTTGGCGCGGGCGACATGCTGTACATGGGCAACGGGGCGAAGATCACCCGTATCCACGGGCCGTTTGTCAGCGACGAGGAAGTGGAAGAGATCGTCAACCACCTGAAAAGCTTCGGACCCCCGGTCTACATGTCGGGCGTCGTGGAGGGGCCGGAGGACGAGGTTGCCAGCGACATCGACATGGTGCTGGGCCTGGGCTCGGGCGAGGCATCGGACGATGCGCTGTACGACCAGGCGGTGGCAATCGTGGCGCGGGACCGGAAGTGCTCCACCTCCTACATCCAGCGGAAACTCGGGATCGGCTACAACAAGGCCGCGCGTCTGGTCGAGCAGATGGAAGAGGAAGGCGTGGTCACCCGCGCCAACCATGTCGGCAAGCGCGAGATTTTGGTCGAAGAACGGTGAAAAATTG
Organism: Rhodobacter sp. SY28-1; assembly: GCF_005222785.1. Lineage (GTDB taxonomy): Bacteria > Pseudomonadota > Alphaproteobacteria > Rhodobacterales > Rhodobacteraceae > Tabrizicola. The sequence goes on from NZ_STGH01000005.1 coordinate 77,108, forward strand.
ACCTGACCAAGGGTAAGCCCCGGCAAAACCTGCCGGGGTTTGACTGGTTTATGGCAGTTTCGACACGAATCCGCCTCAATCCCGCCCGAATCGATTCACAACTTAAGGTTGTATACAGGGATCGTCCCTCGCCAGAGAATCGCTGCACCGGTCTGGCATGATCCTGAGCTTCTTTTGGGGAAGGGGGCTTTTTGCAAAATCATGGCTTTCGACACGTCTGAAACGCTGGCCCAGACCGAGTTTGGTGACGAACTCCTGCCGGGTACGACGCTTTTCCATGGCACCTACAAGATCACCAGGTTCATCAATTCGGGCGGATTCGGCATCACCTATCTGGCCACCGACAGCCTTGACCGGGATGTCGTGATCAAGGAATGCTTTTCGTCGACCTTCTGCCGCCGGTCGCAAACCCGGGTGCGGGCGCGGTCCTCGGGCACGCGCGATCACATGTCGAAGATCGTGAAAAGCTTCCTGAACGAAGCGCAAAGCCTGGCGAAGCTGAAGCATCCGAACATCGTCGGCGTGCATCAGGTCTTCGAGGACAATGACACCGCCTATATGGCGATGGACTATATCCGCGGCCATGACCTGCTGGAGATCATCGAGGAGAACCGCGCCGAACTGTCGCCCGAGATGATCGTGCGGATGACGGGCAAGCTGATCTCGGCGGTGGGCTATATCCACGACAACCAGCTGCTGCATTGCGACATATCGCCCGACAACATCTTCGTCACCCCTGACGGAGAGCCGATCCTGATCGATTTCGGCGCGGCGCGGCGGACGGCGGCGGGAGCGGTCGAGAAGTATTCCGGGCTGAGCGTGGTAAAGGACGGCTATTCGCCGCATGAGTTGTACACCGCGGGCGGAAACAGCGGGCGATGGAGCGATCTCTATGCGCTGGCGGCGTCGCTGTACCATGCGATTGCGCGAGTGGCCCCGCCGAACTGCCAGAGCCGGTTGGCGGCGATGGCGGAAAAGCGGCCGGACCTGTGCAAGCCACTGGCGGGGTCGGTCGTGGGTTATCCTGCGGGATTTCTTGAGGCGATCGACCGGGCGATGGCGGTCATGCCTGCGGCACGGTTCCAGACGGCGGCGGACTGGCTGAAGGCGCTCCCGCAAACGGACAGCCGGGCGGATCGCAAGGTCGTGCTGGTGCGGCGGGTCGTGCCGACCTCTGCCGAGGTGGCGGCACCGGCTGCGGTGCAGCCGGTCGCGGTGGCGCGCCCGGTCGCGCTGCCCCCTGCCCCGCCGGCCCCGACTGCGTTGCGCCCCCGGCGCCCGACGACACGGGTGGCAGAGGTGGACCTGTCGGGCCTGCGCCGGATCAGCGGCTTCCGGGGCGGTTGCCTGATGGACAGCCTATCTGGTCAGGTGATGGCCCGGGAAGCGGGGATGGGGGACGTGGAGACCACCATCAGGACGACCCTGGCGATTGCGCGGGCGAACCTTCAGGCCGCGGCAGAACTGGGGGCGGACCAGCCGCTGGAGGACATCCAGGTCGCGCTGGGGCAGGAGTTTCATCTGCTGCGCCCGATGGACGGATCGTCGCGCTATCTGGTCTGCGTGACGCTGGACCGTGAGGCTGCCAATCTTGGGCTGGCGCGCATCCAGTTGCGCCGGGTCGCCCAGTCGGTTCGGTTGTAACCCGGTCCGGCGGCGGGTCCTGCGGGGCGCAACGCGGGCCTGCGATTTCCTTTGTCTAGCCGCCGAAACCCGTGATCCCCCGATCACGGGCCGGTCGGGTTCTGCCTTGGCCAGACCTGCCTCCGACACACCCTCTGTGATCTGTGTCTTGACTTCCGGTACGTACCCGAAATTATGATGCAAAGAAACAGGGAGGCCAGAATGACCGGAATCGCGCTTGAGCGGGTGTCCAAGCGGTTCGGCTCGGTCGATGTGATCAAGGACCTGAGCCTTGACATCGGCGCGGGCGAATTCGTGGTGTTCCTTGGGCCGTCCGGCTCGGGCAAGACGACGTTGTTGCGGATGATCGCCGGGCTGGAGACCATCGATTCCGGCGCGCTGACGATTGATGGGGTGCGGTCCGAGGGGCTGGCCCCCGGCCAGCGCAACCTAGCGATGGTGTTCCAGAACTATGCCTTGTACCCGCACATGACGGTGGCAGAGAACATGGCTTTCGGGCTGAGGAACCTTGGCCTGCCGTCCAACACGATCACGAGCCGCGTGGCCGAAGCGGCGCGGATGCTGGAGATGGAGAAGCTTCTGGCGCGGCGGCCGGCGGAACTGTCGGGCGGGCAGCGTCAGCGGGTGGCGATCGGGCGGGCGATCGTCAAGGAGCCGAAGGCGTTCCTGTTCGACGAGCCCCTGTCCAACCTGGATGCCGGGTTGCGAGTCAGGACGCGGGTGGAACTGGCGGAACTGCACCAGCGGTTGGGGTCAACGATGATCTACGTCACGCATGACCAGACCGAGGCGATGACGCTGGCTGACCGGATCGTGATCCTGAACAACTGCCGGATCGAGCAGGTGGGCACGCCGATGGAAGTCTATGCGAACCCGGCCTCGCGCTTTGTGGCGGGGTTCATCGGGTCGCCCGCGATGAACTTCATCCCGGTCACGCTGACCGGCCAGGGCGACCGGGCAGCGGCGCGTCTGGGGGATGGGTCCGTGGTCCCCTTGCCGGGTGCGCCGCAAGGCGAGGGGCCGTGGGAGCTTGGCATCCGGCCCGAGGCACTGCAGGTCGCGGCGGAGGGAATGACCAAGGCGACGGCAACAGTGGTGGAGCGGCTGGGCGACCGGACGCTGGTCTATGCGAGGCTGGGCGACGGCACGCAGGTGATTTCGCAGGACGCGGGCAAGTCGCAGGTCCGGGCGGGTGACGGCATCGGTCTGACCTTCGACACCAGCGCGCTGCATCTGTTCGACGCGGCGGGGCGGGCGGTCCTTCTGTAGCGGGCGTTTCACCCAGGGCCCGGGGGAACGTGATCCTGGTTTATTTGCATCAGACATCCTGATACAGATCACATGAGCAAGACAATCGTGCGATCATGACCAACCAGATTATCGTCGTTGACCCGCTTGAGCGGCAAGACATCCTGCGGGCTTTGGCCAGCGAAGTCCGGGTCCGGATCCTGGATCACCTGACGCGGCTGGGTCCGCGCAACGTGAACCAGGTGGCCGACGAGTTGGACCTTCCGCAATCCACGGTGTCGTCGAATATCCAGACGCTGATCGACGCCGGGCTGGTGCAAACCCGGTCCGAGAAAGGCCGCAAGGGCAGCCAGAAGATCTGCCTGTCGACCTTCACCGAGCTTCTGATCGCGTTCAAGGACCCGACGCCCGCGCAGAACAGCAACGTGATCGAAGTGGCAATGCCGATCGGCCTTTATACCCGGTGCGAGGTCAGCGCGCCCTGCGGGTTGTGTTCGCCCGACGGGGTGATCGGGCTTCTGGACGTGCCCGACACATTCCTGGACCCCGACCGGATGCGCGCGGGATTGTTGTGGTTTACCAGGGGCTTCGTCGAATACCAGTTCCCGAACAATGCCAAGCTTGCGGGCGACTCCGTGCAGTCTCTGGGGCTGGCGGTCGAGTTGTCGTCCGAGGTTCCCGGCACGTCGAAGGACTGGCCGTCAGACATCACGGTGGCGATCAACGGGCATGAGATCGGGACCTGGACCTCGCCCGGCGACTATGGCGACAAGCGGGGCAAGTACACGCCCGACTGGTGGAAACTGGCGGGGTCGCAGTACGGCGACCTGAAGCGGTGGGAAGTGACGGCGGCCGGGACATACCTCGACGGGGAGAAGATTTCGGACTGTTCGCTGGGCGATCTGGAACTGGGCGATCACCGGTCGATCCGGGTGCGGATCGGGGTGAAGGACGATGCGCGCCATCCCGGGGGCATGAACATCTTTGGCCGCGGCTTTGGCAATCACGACCAGGAAATCACTTTGCGGCTGACCCGCGCCTGAGGTTTTCGCTTGACCTTGGGGTCCTGAGCGGTGAACTATACCTGAAAATCTGGTACGAACCGGATTAGCGGATTCGGACTGCTCAGGGAGGGGCTGATGAAAGCCAGGGTCACGGCGCATGGCGCTTATACGGTCGCAGACATAGACAAGCGGCTGTACGGGTCGTTCCTCGAACATCTGGGGCGGGCGGTCTATACCGGGATCTATGAACCCGGCCACCCGACAGCGGACGCCAGCGGCATGCGCGGCGACGTGCTGGACCTGGTGCGGGCGCTGGACACACCGATCTGCCGCTATCCGGGCGGCAACTTCGTGTCAGCCTACAACTGGGAAGACGGGATCGGGCCGAAGGAGAGCCGTCCAAAGCGGCTGGACCTGGCCTGGCGGACGACGGAATCGAACCAGGTCGGCATTCACGAATTCGCCGACTGGGCCGAGAAGGCCAACACGCAGATGATGCTGGCTGTCAACCTCGGCTCGCGCGGGTTGGACGAGGCGCGGGCCTTTGTCGAATACGTCAACCATAAGGGCGGGACCTACTGGTCGGACCTGCGGGCGAAGAATGGGCGCAAGGAGCCGTGGAACTGCCGGCTGTGGTGCCTGGGGAACGAAATGGACGGTCCCTGGCAGGTCGGCCACAAGTCGGCCGCCGAATACGGGCATCTGGCGAACGAGACGGCAAAGGCGCTGCGCGGTCTGGATCCGACGCTGGAGCTGGTGGTCTGCGGATCAAGCCATTCCAACATGCCGACCTACCCGCAGTGGGAAGCCACCGTGCTGGAAGAGACATATGACCAGGTCGACCACATCAGCCTGCACATGTACTTCGAGAACTACGAGAAGAACCCGAACGAATACCTCGCCCTGCCGATGAAGCTGGACAACTACATCGGCACGGTTTCGGGGATCATCGACTATGTGAAGGCGAAGAAGCGGTCCAAGCGGCAGGTCACCATCTCGTTCGACGAGTGGAACGTCTGGTATCACGAGCGCAAGGCCGACGCGGAACGCATGCGGACCTGGGATTGGCCCGAGGCGCCGGTCCTGCTGGAAGACCAGTACAATTTCGAGGATGTACTGCAGGTCGGCTGCATCCTGAACACCTTCATCCGCCGTGCCGACGTGGTGAAGATCGCCTGCATCGCGCAGCTGGTGAACGTGATCGCGCCGATCATGACCGAACCCGGCGGAGCAGCCTGGCGGCAGACGATCTACTGGCCGTTCCTGTTTGCCTCTAAGCACGGGCGCGGCACGGCGATGCAGTTGGCGGTCGAGGTCCCGACCTATGACGCCGATGCCGCCGCCGGGGTGCCGTGGCTGGATATCGCGGGGGTGCGGGACGACGACGCGGGCACGCTGACCTTCTTCGCGATCAATCGCAACGGGGCCGAGCCGATGGAAGTCGACCTTGCCCTGGACGGTTTCGCCGCGAAGACGGTGGAGCACACGCTGATCAAGCATACGGACCTTGAAGCGCGGAATTCCAAGACCAACCCGGACAATGTCGCCCCGCAGAAGGGCAACGGGGCCAAGCTGGGCGGCAAAGGGCTGCACCTGACCCTGCCGCCACATTCCTACTCGATGATCCGGGTGGGTCTGTAAGTATCCGACTTCCGGATATGTATCAGGTTTGAGTTGATCGAATCGGGAAAGGCGATACGCTTTTCCGTGGAGGATGCGGCGAACCACGCCGCCAAAAGGGAGGAAACTGATGACCATTAGTGGAATGCTGAAGGCTGCCATCGTCGCCACCATCGGCTTTGCCGGGGTGGGCCGGGCGGAAGAGACCGTCGTCTGGTGGGATTTCCTGGGCGGCGGCGACGGCGTGCGGATGAAGAAGCTGATCGAGGACTTCAACGCCGCGCATGCCGGACAGATCAAGATCGACGCGACCACGCTGGAATGGGGCACCCCGTTCTATGCCAAGGTCCAGACCTCGGCCGCAGTGGGCGAGGCGCCGGACATCATGACCTATCACGCGAGCCGCATTCCGCTGGCGGTCCAGCAGGGCGTGCTGCAGGAAATCACCGCCGACGACTGGACGGCGATGGGCCTTGGCCAAGGCGACTTTGCCGCAGCCACCTGGGATGCGGTCAGCATCGACGGCAAGCAATACGCGGTGCCGCTGGATACCCACCCGATCGTCCTTTACTACAACAAGGACCTTCTGGAAGCCGCCGGCATGCTGGATGAAAACGGCAAGCCCAAGGGGATGGACAGCCGCGAGGGCTTTACCGCCACGCTGCAGGCCCTGAAGGACAATGGGGTGAAGTTTCCGCTGGGGTCTGTGACCGCCGACGGCAACTTCATGTTCCGCACCATCTATTCTCTGGTCGGCCAGCAGAGCGGCGAGCTGATGACGGACGGTGAGTTCCTGGCCGGCGACAACGGCGAGAAGCTTGCCAACGCGCTGGGCGTCCTGTCGGAATGGACGACGGCGGGCCTGCAGTCGACCTACACCGACTACCCGGCGACGGTCGCGCTGTTCACCAGCGGTGAGGCCGCAATGATGATCAACGGCGTGTGGGAAGTGCCCACGATGACCGACCTGAACGCGCAAGGGAAGCTGTTCAACTGGGGCGCGGTCGAGCTGCCGGTAATCTTCGACAAGCCGGCGACCTATGCCGACAGCCACGCTTTTGCGCTGCCCTTGAACCAGGGCAAGGAGATGACGCCGGAGAAGCGCGCCGCGGTTCTGGAAGTCATGGGCTGGATGTCGAAGAACTCGCTGTTCTGGGCCACGGCTGGGCACATCCCCGCGAATGGCACCGTTACCGCTTCGCCTGAGTACGCGGCAATGGAGCCGAACGCGACCTATTCGTCGCTGACGGCGAACATGATCTTTGACCCGAAAACCCCGCTGGCGGGTGTGGCCGGGCCGATCTTCGACGTGATGTCGACCTACTTCGTCCCGACGCTGAACGGCGAAATGGACCCGGCGGAAGCCGTGGAATCCATCAAGGAAGAGCTGAACGCTCTTTAAGGCTTGCCACCTTCCGGGCCGCCCGTGCTCCCCGGGCGGCCCGGATCTTTCGGGGGACCGCAATGCTGACCAACCGCCGCAAGGATGCCTGGATCGCCGCCGTGCTGGTGGCTCCATTCCTGGCGATCTATCTTCTGGTCTTTGTCTGGCCGACGATCCAGATGTTCGGCATCTCGTTCACCGATGCCCCGCTGATCGGCACTGGAGAGTGGGTCGGGACCGCGAACTACGAACGCCTGCCAAGCGACCCGCGCTTTCGGACTGCGGCGTGGAATACGGCCTATTTCGTGCTGCTGACCGTCCTGCCGGGCACGATCGTCGCGCTGCTGATCGCCCTGGGCGTGTCGCGGCTGAAGGGGCGGTTGCAGTCGGCGATCCTGGCCCTGTTCTTCCTGCCCTACATCCTGCCGGTATCTGTGGTGTATCTCTTGTGGGACTGGGTCCTGAACTTCCAGTTCGGTATTCTGATGCACGTCTTCGACCTTCTGGGGATCGAGCGGGTTCCGATCACCAAGTCGCGTACCTGGTTCATGCCTGCGGTCGGGATCGTGACGATCTGGTGGACGGCGGGCTTCTCGATCCTGCTGTTCCTTGCAGGCCTCCGGTCGATCCCGGCCGAGATCTACGAGGCCGCCGCGCTGGATAATTCCAGCCGCTGGACGACTTTCCGGCGGATCACATGGCCGCTTCTCTGGCCGGTGACAACGCTGGTCTTCACCATCCAGCTGATCGCGCAGCTGAAGATCTTTGATCAGGTGTACCTGTTCTCGGTCGGCGGGCGGCCGAATGACAACATGGTCCTCGTCTACTACGTCTTCCAGCGCGCCTTCCAGCAGGATCAGGGCGGGCGGGCGGCGGCGGTGGCGGTGACGCTGTTTGTCCTGGTCGTGGTCGTGTCGGTCCTGCAATTCCAGCTTCTTCGCCTGGCGGGAGGCCGCAGATGACCACAGCAGGCATGCAGCGCGCGAACTTCTGGGGCGGGGTGATTACCGTCCTGACCATTCTCTTCGCCCTGATCTGGGCCTTTCCATTGTATTGGGGCGTGATCTCCTCGCTGAAGCCCGAGGACGAGGTGGTGCGCCCCTATATTGAGCTTTGGCCCGAGAACCTGACCTTCAGCCATTATTACACGGCCATCTACGACACGCAGATCGTGACGTGGTACATCAACTCCATCGCTGTGGCGGTGGGGGTGACGGTGATCACCATCGCGACCTCGATGCTGTGCGGCTATGCGCTGTCGCAGCTGAAGTTCCCGGGCCGCAAGGCGCTGTGGTGGCTGATCCTGGCCAGCTTCATGGTCCCCACCCAGGCGTTGATCATCAACCACTTCGTGCTGACCTCGCAGTTGGGGTTGATCAACACCTGGGCCGGGATCATGCTGCCGCAGCTGATCCACCCGGTGATCATCATCGTCTACAAGCAGTTCTTCGATCAGTTGCCGAAGGACTTTCGCGAAGCGGCGGTGATGGACAACGCGGGTGAGTTCCGCATCCTGTTCAAGATCTACCTGCCGATGAACTGGGGGGTGACGACCGCCTTGTCCATCGTGACTTTCATCTGGACCTGGAATGCCTTCCTGTGGCCGTTCCTGTCGGTGACCAAGACCGAGATGATGACGGTTCCGGTCGGGATCACCCAGGTCAACGACGCCTTCGGGGTCTATTACGCCCGCCAGCTTGCCGCCGCCGTGCTGGCCGGTCTGCCGGTCGCGCTGGCCTACCTGTTGTTCCAGCGCAAGGTGACCGAGGCGATCACCCTGTCTGCCGGGATCAAGGGCTAGGGACGCGGGTTAGCGCGTCCCGCCCCGGTTCCAGCCGCGCCCTTCGGCGCCGTAAAGTTCGTACCCGGTGGCGGTCACGGCCAGCGTATCCTCAAGCTTGATGAAGCCGCGACGGGGGTGGAGCATGGTGGTTTCGACCGACAGGATCATGCCCTCTTCCAGCGGGCTGCTGGCGTCGGTGCCCTCATAGGCAACCGGGTGGTTGGTCATCAGGAAGGGTGCCTCGTGGGTGATGACGCCCATGCCATGCGCGAAGAAATCGGTGCAGGCGTGGTTCGGCTGGCGGGCAAGTTCGGCCTGCCCGGCGGCGATGAGGTCGCCCCCTTTGGCGCCGGCATGGATCTTGGAGAATGCGGCCTGCTGGACGGTTTCGATTTCGCCCAGAAGGTCGATGAGTTCGGCGTCGGGTTCACCAAGGACCCCCATCCGGCAGATATCGCCGATGTAGCCCTTCAGATTGCCGCCTGAATCGATGGACAGGACCTCGCCTTTGCCCCAGGTCTGGGACGACGCGGCGCGGTTGTGCGACGACCCCAGCGTCAGAAGGCAGTACTCGAATTGTAGGCCCCGGGCGGTTTCTTCTTGCCGCAGGCGGTCGATGATCTGGAACTTACTGTCGCCTTCCTTTGCGGCGGCGATGGTGGCCTGCATCGAGTCGCTGATCGCTTCCGAGGCCTGCTTCAGAAGCGCGCGCTCTGCCGGGGTCTTCACCGCGCGCAGGCGTTCCAGAAGGCCGGTGGCATCCACCAAGGGGGAGTTCGGGAAGGCGGATTCCAGCACCTTCGCGCTGTTCATCGGCAGGAAGGACGGCTCGACCCCGATGCGGGGCGAGGCGGGGCCGTGGTCTTTGACGTGGCGGATCGCCTCGGTAATGCTGTCGACTGAGCCCCAAGACATCGGCAGGAAATGCGGCGTCCAAAACGGGTGGTTGGCGTGTTCGCCACCTTCCATCTTGTTCGCGACATAGGCGGTCTTGTCCGGCGCGCCTTTGGTGTAGGCGATGACCGGCAGATAGCGGCTATGGCCGATGGCATCCATCGCCGAGAAGAAGATGAAGCGGTAGCCGCCCAGAAGGTACTGGGTGTTGTGCTTTGAGGTGACGAGAAGGACGTCGATCCCGGCCTTCTCCATCAGGTCGTCCAGTTTGGCAAAGCTGTAGGGCAGTGCGGTGGTCAGGGCGGCGTCCATCGGTCAGGCCTTTCTGGGGATCAGGCGGAAATCGGGGAGCGTGCGGAGGAATTCTTCCGGGCCGGTTGGAGCGTAGACCACGAAGATCTTCATGTCAGCGGCGCCAGTGTTGAGTGTGGAATGAAAACGGCTTTCAGGGATGAAGACGCAGGTGCCTGGGGCGACCTGTTCGATGTGGGGGGTGCCCTGTTCGTCCTCGACCATCTGCTCGCCCGTGCCTTCGAGGATGTAGATGATCTCCTCGGCGCCGGGGTGGTTGTGGCGGGTGTGGCCTTTGCCGGGCGGGACGGTGACGACGGCGGCGGAGAATTTCTGCGCGCCGTTCACTTTGGGTCCAAGGACGACGGACAGGTGGCCCCAGTCGAAGCCGAAGGCGTCAACGTCGGTGGGGGTGCGGAACAGGTCTTTCACGTCGGTCATGGGATCAGCCTTTCGCGGGGATGGATTTGAAGGCGCGGATCTGGTCGGCGATGGCGCGTTCGGCAGGCAGGCGTTCGGCGCTGGAGGCTCCGTAAAAGCCGTGCATCCGGTCGGCGCGGGCGAGGACATAGGCGGCGTCTTCCGGCATCGAGATCGGGCCGCCGTGGCAGAGAAGGATGATGTCGGGGCGGATGGACCGGGCGGCGGCGGAGATGGCGTCGATTTCGGTGACGCACTGGTCCAGCGTCTTGGCCGAGGTCGCGCCAATGGTGCCGCCGGTGGTGACGCCCATGTGGGCGACGATGATGTCGGCCCCGGCTTTCGCCATGGCGACGGCCTCGTCGGGGTTGAAGACGTAAGGCGTGGTCAAAAGGTCCTGCCGATGCGCCTCGGCGATCATGTCGACCTCCAGCCCGAACCCCATGCCGGTTTCCTCGAAGCTTTGCCGCATCTGGCCGTCAAACAGGCCGATGGTCGGGAAATTCTGCACGCCGGAGAAGCCCATGGCTTTGAGCTCGGCCAGGAACTGGGGCATCAGGATGAATGGGTCGGTCCCGTTTACGCCTGCAAGGACCGGGGTGTGTTTGACGACGGGCAGCACCTCGACCGCCATTTCCTTGACGATCTCATTGGCGTTGCCGTAGGCGAGCAGCCCCGCTGCGGACCCCCGGCCAGCCATGCGGTAGCGGCCGGAGTTGTAGATGATGATGAGGTCGATGCCGCCCGTTTCTTCGGCTTTGGCGGACAGGCCGGTGCCCGCCCCGCCGCCGATGATGGGCTGACCTGCGGCGATCATCTGGTGGAAGCGGTCGAGGATGGTCTTGCGCGGAATGGCGGGCATCAGGGCCTCATGAGGGTCAGGAAGGTGTCGGCAGCGACCTTGGCGAAGGCCGGGTCGTTGATGTGATGCGGCAGGAAGACCAGCCGCGTCGGGTCGCGGATGGTGTCCTTGAGCGCATTGAACAGGGCGGCGTCGGCTTCGGGGTGCCAGAAGGCGCCGCCCGCGATGTCCAGCGCGGAGACACCCAATTCGGGGATCAGCAAACGGACCGGACCGGGGCAGGCGTTCAGCTTGTCACCGATCCAGCGGCCGATCTGCGTGTTTTCCTCGGGCGTGGTACGCATCAGGGTGACGTTCGGGTTGTGGTGGTAGAAGAGCCGGTCAAGGTAGCGGTCGGGGACGGTGGGCGGGGCCCAGAAGTTCACCATGTCCAGCGCGCCGACCGATCCGACCCAAGGCGCGCCGGTGCGAGCGACGACGTCTAGCCGGTCGGGCCGGGCAGGCAGGACGCCGCCGAAGAGAAGGTCAGCGATTTCGGTCGTGGTGATGTCGATGAGTCCAGAAAGGACGCCTTGGTCCAGAAGCCGCTCCATCGCGCGGCCGCCGGTTCCGGTGGCGTGGAAGACCAGACAGTCGAAACGGTCGCGCAACTGGTCGCTGATCGCGGTGACGCAAGGGGTGGTGACGCCGAACATGGTCAGGCCAATGGCGGGCCGGTCGGTGTCGGCGGCGGGTCGGGGTGCGGTGGCGGCCCCGATCAGGGCATGGGCGGCGTTGGACAGGATCACGCGGGACAGGCGGTTCAGCCCGGCGATGTCGGTGACCGAGGGGACCATGGTGATGTCCGAAGTGCCGACATAGGGCGCGGTGTCACCCGAGGCGAGGGTGGAGACCATCAGTTTGGGGATGCCATAGGGCAGCTCGCGCATGCCGGAGCAGGCGATGGAGGTGCCGCCGCCGCCGCCCACGGCGATGATGCCGGAAATGCGGTCGGCATTGGCGCTGCACCAGGCAGCGAAGGCCTGGCCCATCGCAGTGACGGCCTTGCCGCGGTCTGTACCGCCAAGGACCGCGTCGGCCCCGTCCGGATGGCAGGCGGCGACGTCGCGGGCGCTGATGTCGGGGCGGATCGTCGGGGCACGGGTCCCGAGGTCGACGACCGTGACCGCCTGACCACGGGCGAGAATCAGGTCGCGCAGATAGGCGATCTCTTCGCCCTTCGTGTCGCAGGTTCCCGCCACATGGATCGTTCGCACGGAGGCCACTCCTTGATGGGATCGGATGTCCGCGGCGGTCAACGATCCGGCTTGATCGCAAATGGGACTATAGTATCATATTGGGATGCCAGTTCCATTTCAAGCCACTGCACCTGATGCCGACTTTGATCCGCCCAAGGGTGCGGCGGCACGGACGCGGGCGCTGATGGTGGCGACGGCGTCGGACATGATGCGGCGCGGGCTGTCGCCGTCGGTCAGCGAAGTGGCCGAGGCCGCGGGGGTTTCCCGGTCAACGGCTTACCGCTACTTTCCCACCTTGGCAGACATGCTTCGTGCCGTCGTTGCCGAGGCTCTTGGCCCGATCCTGAGTTGGGACGATCCGGCCGCGACCGGCGAAGCGCGGCTGGCCTCACTTTACGGCAAGACCTTTCCGCGCCTTGCTGAACATGAGGCGACGTTCCGCGCGGCGATTCGGCAATCGTTGGAGCCCAGCGCAGACACTCCGGGCGACAAGACCCTGGGGCGCGGGCATCGCAGATCGCTGCTTTCGCGCGCCGTCATCGATAGCGGTCTGTCGCCGGATCAATCGGCCCGGCTGGTGCAGGCGCTGTCGCTGACCTTTGGAATCGAGGCGATGATCGTCCTGAAGGACATTTGCGGACTGGACGACCAGCAGGCCGAGGAAGTGGCCCTATGGGCGGCCCGGGCACTGCTGCAGGCCGCCGTGCGTGAAGCAGAGGAGCAATCTGGCTAGCATTCCATTCTGGTCTGGCCAGAGTTTGCTTCGTGGGTGGTCAGGTTGAAGCGGTCGCGGATGCGACCAGACGATGAAACTTGCGGGTTTCTTGCCTTTTTCGATGCAAATTTCCGCGAACGCCGGGAAATGGGACCTACCGACAAGGCAAGCGGCCTGGGAAAGGATCATTGACACGGATGCGTATCTGGTATTACCAATTTTGTAGTCTTGGAGGAGGCGACCAGCAGCTTCTGTGGTCTTGGGCGACAAGTGAACCCCGGGGTCGAGCTGCATAACAACGATAGCGGGAGGAAGTCACATGCACAGATCTTACTACCGGCTGCTGACGGGGGCTGCGGCAATTGCGCTGTCCGCATCCGCGGCATCGTCGCAAGAGCTTACCATCTTCTGGGCCGAATGGGACCCGGCAAACTACCTGCAGGAACTGGTGAACGAATACGAGGCCGAAACCGGCGTCGTGGTCACCGTGGAAACCACGCCCTGGCAGGATTTCCAGACCAAGGCCTTCACCGAGTTCAACGCCAAGGGCAGCGCATACGACATGATCGTCGGCGACAGCCAGTGGCTGGGTGCGGCGTCCGAGGCAGGACACTATGTGGACCTGACGCAGTTCTTCAATGACAACAAGCTCGGCGAGATCATGGCCCCGGCCACGGTCAAGTACTATGCCGAGTATCCCGGCAACTCGGGCAAGTACTGGGCGGTCCCGGCCGAGGGCGACGCGGTGGGCTGGTCCTACCGCAAGGACTGGTTCGAGGACCCGGCCGAGATGGCGGCGTTCAAGGAGAAGTACGGCTATGACCTTGCAGTGCCGCAGGACTGGAACCAGCTGATCGACATCGCCGAGTTCTTCCACCGGCCCGACCAGAACCGTTATGGCATCGCGATCTACACCGACAACTCGTATGACGGGCTGATCATGGGTGTCGAGAACGCATTGTTCTCGTACGGCGGAAACCTGGGCGACTACGAGACCTATCAGGTCGATGGCATCCTGAACTCGCCAGAGTCGATTGCCGGTCTGGAAGCCTATCGCAAGCTGTACGGCTTTACCCCGCCCGGCTGGTCGAAGACCTTCTTCGTCGAGAACAACCAGGCGATCACCGAAGGCCTTGCGGCCATGTCGATGAACTACTTTGCCTTCTTCCCGGCACTGGTGAACCCGGCGACCAACCCGAATGCGGAAGTGACCGGCTTCTTCGCCAACCCGAAGGGCCCGAACGGCGAGCAGTTCGCGGCGCTGGGCGGGCAGGGGATCTCGATCGTCTCCTATTCGGAAAACCAGGAAGAGGCGTTCAAGTTCCTTGAATGGTTCATCAAGGAAGAGACCCAGAAGCGCTGGGCTGAGCTTGGCGGCTATACCGCCCACGCGGCCACGCTGGAAAGCGAGGAGTTCCGGAACGCCACGCCCTACAACGAGGCCTTCTACCAGACGATGTTCATGGTGAAGGACTTCTGGGCGGTGCCGGAATATGCCGAGCTTCTGACGGCGGCCAACGCGCGGATCTATCCCTACATCGTCGGTGGCGAAGGCACGGCGAAAGAGGTGCTGGACGCGCTGACCGCCGACTGGGAGGAAACCTTCCGCAAGTACGGCCGGATCCAGTAATCCGTCCGACCCATTCGGCGATGGGCGCCGCGATCCGGCGCCCATCGTTTTCTCAAGATGCAGGATGACGTACCGTGGCAGACGTGATGACCCGGCTGGAGCCTGATACGCGCGCGGCAGCGCGCGGGCTGTCCGACCTTTCGATCCGTAACTTGTTCATCATTCCCACGATCGCGTTCCTGATCATCTTCAACGTCTTTCCGCTGATCTATTCGCTGTACACCGCGTTCACCGATTATCGGGCCTCGACGTCGGCCCCGGCGAACTGGATTGGCCTGGGCAATTTCCGCGAATTGCTGAACGACCCGAACATCTGGCGGAACTTCACGATCACGGCGAAGTATGTGGTGATCTCGGTCACCGGGCAGGTCTTCGTGGGCTTTGGCCTGGCGATGCTGCTGAACCGGCCGATCCCGCTGAAGGGGCTGATTACCACGCTTCTGCTGCTGCCGATGATGCTTTCGCCAGCGGTTGTGGGGCTGTTCTGGAAGCTGCTGTACGACCCGTCCTTCGGGATCATCAACTTCTTCCTGGGCCTTGGAAAATTCGAATGGCTGGCCGATCCGCAGATGGCGCTGTGGGCCGTGGCCATCGTCGACATCTGGATGTGGTCGCCCTTCGTGATGCTTCTGTCGCTGGCCGGTTTGTCGGCAGTACCGAAGCACCTGTACGAGGCGGCCGAGATCGACCGCGCAGGGCCGTTCTACACCTTCTTCCGCATCACCCTGCCACTGGTGGCGCCGATCCTGATGATCGCGATCATTTTCCGCACGATGGAGGCGTTCAAGACCTTTGACCACGCCTACATCCTGTCGACCCAGCCCACCACGGAACTGATCGCGATCCGGCTGTACAAGATGGCCTTCCTGGAATGGCAGACCGGCATGTCTTCGGCATTCGCCTACATCGTGCTGATCGTCGTGGTCGCGATCACCAACATCTACGTCAAGTATCTGAACAAGGCGAAGGCGCGCTGAGATGGCCGAGGTCAAGACAAAAGGCGAGGTGATCTTCAACCGCGCCGCTATCGTTGCCGTGCTGATCGCGCTGGTCATCATGCTTACGCCGATCTTCTGGATCGGGGCGACGGCCTTCAAGCCTCGCAACCTTGCGACGACGGCGCCGCCGACGGTGTTCTTCGAGCCGACGCTGTCGCCCTTCGCCAAGCTGTTCACCAAGCGCAGCCAGCTGCGCGAGCCGGTGGACGAAGCGACCTATGCCGCAGCGCCCTGGTGGGAGCAGCTGATCTACGACGGCGGCGAAAGCGTGGTGCGCAACAAGAAGACCGGCGAGGCCACGTCCTCGGGCTATGGCAACCGCTACATGAATTCGCTGATCGTCTCGATCATCTCGACCTTCCTTGCGGTGTCGATGGGGACGATCACGGCCTACGGGTTTTCAAGGTTCAGGGTTCCGGGAGAGCAGGACTGGCTGTTCTTCATCCTGTCCACACGGATGTTGCCGCCCATCGTGGTCGCGATACCGATGTTCCTGATGTACCGGGCGGTCGGGCTGTACGACACGCATGTCGGCCTGATCATCCTTTACACCGCCTTCAACCTGTCCTTCGCGGTCTGGATCATGAAGGGCTTCATCGACGAGATCCCGCGCGAGTATGAAGAGGCGGCGCTTGTTGATGGCTATACCCGCCTGCAGGCCTTCCGGAAGATCGTCCTGCCCGAGGCGCTAACTGGCATCGCCGCGACTGCCGTGTTCTGCTTCATCACCGCCTGGAACGAATATGCTTTCGCGTTGATGATGACCTCGCGCAATGCGCAGACGGCACCGCCCTATATCCCAAGTCAGGTCGGTTCGGGCCTGTCGGACTGGACAGTCATCGCATCCGGCGCCTTCCTGTTCCTGTTGCCGGTGGCGATCTTCACCTTCCTTCTGCGCAACCACCTGCTGCGCGGCATGAGCTTCGGAGCAATCCGCAAATGACCTTTCGGGAAATGAACTCCAAGTACTACGAACCCGCCGCGCAGTGGACGATGATCTTCGGGGTCATCTTCCTGTGCCAGCCCTGGGTCGAGGTGCTGCACCGCTATGGGCTGACGATCATCATCATCGGGTTGGTCGCGTTCCTGATCACGTCGCATGTCCCGCCCGAGCCTGAGGCCGAAGAAGAAGAAGAGGAAGAACTGGTCTGATGGCACGGATCGAGCTTAGGAATATCCAGAAGTTCTTCGGTGCCGTTCAGGTGCTGAAGGATGTGAACCTGACCATCGAGGACGGGGAATTCGTGGTCATGCTGGGCCAATCGGGCTGCGGCAAGACCACCACTCTGCGCGCGATTGCCGGGCTGGAGACGGTGTCGTCGGGCACGATCAGCATCGACGGCAAGGAAGTGCAGGACCTGCGGGCGGCAGACCGGGACATCGCATTCGTGTTCCAGTCGTTCTCGCTGTACCCGCACATGACGGTGCGCGAGAACATCGCCTTCCCGCTGCGCGCCGTGCGGATGAGCCAGTCCGAGCTGGACGCAGCCGTCAACGAGGTGGCCGGGGTGCTGGGCATCGAGCGGTTCCTGAACCGTAAGCCCTCGGCCCTGTCGGGCGGCGACATGCAGCGGGTCGCCATCGGTCGGGCGCTGGTGCGGCGGCCTAAGGCGCTGTTGATGGACGAACCCATTGGCGCACTGGACGCCAAGCTGCGCGAACAGATGCGGGCCGAGATCAAGCGGCTGCACATCTCGCGCGGGTCGACCTCGGTCTATGTGACGCATGACCAGATCGAGGCGATGAGCCTCGCCGACCGGATCGTCGTGATGCACGCGGGCCTGTTGCAGCAGGTCGGTGCGCCGGAAGAGGTGTACAACCGCCCGGCGAACCTGTTTGTGGCGCAGTTCGTCGGGTCTCCGGTGATGAACGTCTCGGATATCGCGGTCGAAGGTGGTGCGGGGGCGGCGGTGCTGTCCTTTGGCAAGGGCACCAGGTTGCCGGTGGCCGGGGGCCATGTCGGCCATCTGCCCGGTCAGCGGCCGGTGAAGCTGGGAATCCGGCCCGAAGCGGTGCTGTTGCGGCATGCGCCAGAGCCGGGGTTCGTCGAGACGGAGACCACGAACATCGAACCGCTCGGCTCGCACGAGATCGTCGATGTCCGGCTGGGGGATGCCACGCTGCGGGCACGGGTCGAACCCGGTTTCGTCGGTGACGGGCAGAAAGTCTGGGTCGGGATCGACCCGGAGCGGGCCCATTTCTTCGACGGGGAATCCGGCATGGCGCTGCGGAGGACGGCCTGATGGCACGGATTGAACTGAGTGGAATCAACAAGAGTTACGGCGCGTCGCGGGCGCTGCGTGATCTGAACCTTGTGGTCGAGGATGGGGAGTTCTTCGTGCTGCTGGGCCGGACCGGCGCGGGCAAGACCACGACGCTGCGGATGATCGCCGGGTTGGAGAAGCCGGACACCGGATCGGTCAGCATCGGCGACCACGATGTCAGCGGCTGGACGGCGGCTGAACGCGACGTGGCGCTGGTGCTGCAGCAATACTCGCTGTATCCGCGCCTGACCGTGCGGGGGAACCTGGAGTTTCCGTTGCGCGCGCCAGGGCGGAAGTTTTCCGACGCCGAGATCAAGGCGCGGGTCGAGAAGGCTGCCACGACGCTGCAGATCACCCATCTACTGGACCGCAAGGTTGAGCGCCTGTCGGGCGGCGAGATGCAGCGGGTGTCGATCGGACGGGCCATCGTGCGGCAGCCCTCGGTCTTCCTGATGGACGAGCCTTTGTCGGCGCTGGATGCCAAGCTGCGCGAAAGCTTGCGGGTGGAGCTGAAGAAGCTGCACAGCGACCTTGGCGCGACGTTCCTGTTCGTGACGCATGACCAGGTCGAGGCGATGTCGATGGGCGACAAGATTGGCGTGCTGCGGCAGGGGCGGCTGGTGCAGGTCGGCACTCCGGCAGACATCTACGAGCGTCCGCTGAACACCTTCGTCGCCCGGTCGGTCGGGTCGCCGCCGATGAACCTGATCGACGGGCGATTGAGCGGGGGGATGGCCGACCTCGGCAAGTTCCAGTTGCCGGTCGCGGCCAATGCCAGGGGCGAGGGCGCGGTGACCTTCGGCATCCGGCCAGAGAACGTGGTGCTGGCCCCGGGTGCGCCCGGCGAGGCGCGGATCTTCGACATCGAGGATCAGGGCGTTGTGAAGATCCTGGTGATGGACATGGGCGATGCCCGTCTGCATGTGACGGTTCCAGCCGGGACCCATGTGCAGCGCGACGAGGTGGTGCGGTTCGGCTGGAAGGCCGACCGGGTGGTGACCTTCGACAAGGAGAGTGGCGCGAACCTGGCGCTGGGTTGACCCGGACACAGGGAAAACGGGGCCGGGCAACGTTGTCCGGCCCCGCGCGTTTCCAGTGCCAAAGGGAGGTTCAGCCCGGAAACCGCTTGCGATACAGCGGAAGGACGTCGGGGTTGCAGAGGTTCACCGGCGGGTCGCCCTTCAGAACCAGTCGGGCCTCTGCCACGACGCCCTGCCCCATCCGCAACATGCTTTCCTCGGTGATCCCGGCCATGTGCGGGGTGAGGATGACATTGGGCAGGTGCATAAGAGGATGGTCTGGCGGCAAAGGCTGGGTGTCGAAGACATCCAGCGCCGCACCGCCGAGGTGGCCAGACGCCAGCGCCCGGATCAGCGCATCTTCGAGGACCAGCGGGCCACGGGCCACGTTGACCAGGATAGCGCCGGGTTTCATCCGGGCCAGGGCGGCTGCGTCGATCAGGCCGCGGGTCTGGTCGGTCAGCGGGGCGCAAAGGACGACGATGTCGGCGCGGGTAAGGAGATCGGGCAAGGACACGGCTTCGACCCCGGCCTCAGTCACCGGGCTGCGGGTGTGGACGAGGACCGGCATGGCGAACCCGTGCTGCGCGATGCGGGCCAGGGTGCGGCCGATGTTGCCAAAACCGACAATGCCCAGCGTCCGTCCGGAGAGTTCGCGGCCATGGTCGGAATGGGCGCGTGCAGCGGCCCAGCCATTGGCATGCAGGTCGCGCGTGACTTGCGGGTTTCGGCGCAACAGGGCCATCGCCGACCAGATCGCGTGTTCAGCAACCGTCACGGCGTTGGCGCCGGGAACATTGGCGACCAGCACCCCGGCGGCAGTCGCCTCATCCACCTGGATCATGTCGAGACCCGCGCCGTGCCGGATCAGCGCGCGCAAGTTGGCCTCACGCGTGGCGATGCCAAGGGGGATCGGCGCGCGGACCACGATGATCTCGGCCCCGGCACATTCCTCCGTGATCGCTTGCGCAGTGGGGGACGACGCCACCCGATAGTCGCCAAGCGCCTGGAGGTCTGCGGTAACCTCGGGGTGCAGCGGATGAGTCGAGAAGATCACCGGTCAGGCTTCCGTTGCCGGTTCCAGAAGCTCGGTCCAGTAGCTCATCGCGCCGCGCAGGTGCGAGACCATCAGCGCGGAGGACAGCGCGGAATCGCGGCGCTGCAGGGCCTCGAAGATCTGGACGTGTTCCTCATGCGAGCGGCGGTTCCGTTCGGGGCTGCGGAAGTAGAGCTTCAGGCGGTTGTGGCTGAGTGCGTAGAACGAAGTGCAGATGTTCAGGAAGATCGTGTTCTGCGTGGCGCGCACGATTTCCAGGTGAAACTCCTGGTCCAGTTGGTCCAGCCCCTCGCCTGCCTGCAGCCGCGCCTCGGACCGGTCGAGGATGTCGCGCAGGCGGGCGAAGTTTTCATCCGTCGCGCGCGAGGCGGCGAGTTCGGCGGCCTTGATCTCGTGGATCTTGCGGACCTCGACGGCCTCGAAGATCTGGCGGTTCTCCAGAGGCAGGCCGAAGCGGGCAAAGAAGGACATCGCTTCGATCCCACCGGAGCCGCCGTTGACGTAGATGCCCGACTTGGCGCGGCGTTCGATGACCTGCATCGCTTCGAGAATGGCGAGCGCCTCGCGGACCTGACCGCGGCTGACCGAGAAGTGCTCGGCAAGATCGCGTTCGGACGGCGCCTTGCCATCGTTCTTCCGCGCGGCCTCCATCAGGAAGGCGGTCAGTGTCGGAAGAAACTCTTCCTGTTGCATTCCTGGTCCTCGAAGCATCAGTTTCTGGCGTAGCGTGCGATCATTTCCGTGTCCATCTCAAGCCCGAGGCCTGGGCCTTCGGGGACGGCGATCATGCCATCAGTAACGACAACAGGCGCACGCGACAGGTTGTGGATCATCGGGTTCGCGCCCAGTGAGAATTCGACGATATAGCCCGCCGGGGCGGCGGCGAGGACGTGGAGACCGGCAAAGAAGCAGGGTGCCCCGGCCCAGAGATGCGGGGCGAGCCGCAGGTTGAAGGACGAGGCGAGCGCGGCGATCCGCATCGCCTCGGTGATGCCGCCGCAGAAGGCGGGGTCGGGTTGCAGGATGTCGGCGGCGCGGTGGGCAACAAGGGACGCGAAGTCGAACCGGGTGCATTCGGATTCTCCGACGGCGACCGGGATCATGGTCGCGGCGCGAAACTCGGCCAGGCCCCTGTGGTCGTCGGCAGTGACCGGCTCTTCGAACCAGGCGAGATCGCAGTCTTCGACGAGGGCAGCAAAGCGCTTGGCCTCGGCCACGGTGTAGGTGCCGTGTGCATCCACCATCAGTTCCACATCCGGCCCCAGCGCCTTGCGCGCGGCGCGGACCCGGGCGGCGGAGACATGCGGCCGGTCATCCATCGAACCCACGCGCATTTTGACCGCGCGGAAGCCGCCGGCGTCGATGTAGGATTGAAGTTGAGCGCCGATCCCCTCGGCATCAGCCCAGCCACCCGAGGCGTAAGCGGGCAATCGGTCAGCCGTTCTCCCGCCCAGTAACGCCGAGATCGGCTGATCCAGCGCCTTACCGCGAATGTCCCACAGCGCGATGTCGATGGCGCTGATCGCGGCGATGGTCAGACCGCGCCGCGCCAGTTCGGGCAGGGGATGGCCGCGCGTGGCCGAAGCCTTGGCGCGACTGCCGTTGTACAGGTCCTCCCAGATCGCGGTGATCTGACTGGCATCGCGCCCGATCAGGCGCGGGCCGAACTCGTGGTTCAGAAGATGGACCAGCGCGGCATAGTCCCCGGCACTGCCCGCGGCATTCTTGCCTTCGCCCCAGCCGATGATGCCATCCTCGGTCTCGATCCGCAGGATGGCCGCGTCAAAGGTCCGCAACCGGCCAAAGTCGCTGACGTGCTGGCGGGCTTCCTCGATCGGAATCTGCACCCACCAGGCCTGAACCGTTTTGATCCGCATCCAGAGAGGTTCCTTCCATTGGGGGCGGCGCGTTCAGCACCGCCCGCGCCGGTTCACTTGATCAGCGGCAGAATGGTTTCGGCGGTGATCCGCATCTGATCAGCGTAGAACTTCTCGGTCAGAAGGCTCGACCCGTGGTCCTGGATGAACTTCAGCTGCTCGGGCGAGATGTCGACGGGGTTCTTTTCCACCATGTCGGGGTAGATCGCGGCGGGCGTCCGGTCCACGGGGGCAACGAACTCGTTGGTCAGCGCGCCATCATAGCCGATCTCGCGCAGGGTGGCGACGATCTTGGCCCAGTCGAGATGGCCGAGCCCCGCAGCAAAGCGGTTGTTGTCGGCGATGTGGAAGTCGAACAGGCGCTTTCCGGCCAGGCGGATGGCGTCGTAGATGTTCGATTCCTCCATGTTGAGGTGATAGGCGTCCAGGCAAACGCCGCAGTCCGGGCTGACCGCATCGGCCAGCGCCAGGGCCTGGGCGCAGCGGTTGAAAAGATAGGTCTCGAACCGGTTCAGGGGTTCCACGGCGATGCGGACGCCGACTTTCTGCGCATGGGCAAAGCATTCGCGGGTGGCATCGACCACCCATTTCCATTCCTCTTCCGGGGTGGCGTCGGGTGTGACCTTGCCCACGGTCGCCGGGACCAGCGTCAGGATCTCGCCCTCCAGCTCCGAAACCATGGTCAGCACCGATTTCACATAGTCGACCGAGCGCGCGCGCTGGCCTTCATCCTTGGCGGCAAGGTTGCGTTCGCCTAAGGTCAGCGTCACCGCACCCCAGCAGCGCATGCCGTTGTCCTTGAGCAGCTTCAGGGTATCCTTGGTGTTGTACTGCGTCGGCTCGCCCGAGATTTCGATGGACGAATAGCCGTATTGCTTGATCCGGCGAACCGTGGTTTCCAGCGGTTCGGCCCGCATCCAGTTGTGTGTCGAAAGATGCATCTTTCCTCCCTGAAGGTCGTTGCCTGGAGAGGGGTTCCAGGGCGCCCTTATCCTATTCTGGTTCGACCAGATTGCGCCGCTTTGCGCTGGCGGTCAAGCGAGTCGCAGTGCGGTTTCGGCGCGCGATGCCGATGCGGCAGCCATTCTGAAGCGTATTGGCGATCCCTTTCGCGAAGTGCAAGAACAGGCTGGCAAGAGGGCGTCGGCTTTGGTAAGACCAGATCAGACCAGTTTCGGGGGCCACGATGAAGATCGGTATGTGCATGTTCCTGTGGACGACAAGGGTCGGTCCCGAGCATGAGGCGCTGTTGGCGGACATCCGAAAGACCGGGTTCGACGGGGTCGAAATTCCGGTCTTTGAAGGGCAACCGGCGGACTACGCCGCCCTCGGTCGCGAGCTCGATGCGCTCGGTCTGGCACGCACGGCAGTGTCGGCAATCGGGGACCCGGGCCTTGACCTGATCTCGCCCGATCCGGCGGTCCGGCAGGCCGGCGTGGACCGGATGCGCTGGGTGCTCGACTGCACCGCGGCGCTGGGGGCTGACAGGGTGTCGGGACCGCTGCATTCTGTGCTTGGGCAGTTTTCGGGACAGGGTCCAACGGCGGACGAACTTGCCCGCGCGACGGACAGCCAGCAGCAGATCGGCGAACATGCGGCGAGTGTTGGTGTGACGGTGGGGTTGGAGGCGCTGAACCGGTTCGAATGCTACCTTCTGAACACGATGGCCGATCTGGCGGCCTTCGTGCGCCGGGTCGGGCATCCGAACATCAAGGCGATGTATGACACGTTCCACGCGAATATCGAGGAGGCCGATCCGATCGGCGCGCTGACCCGGAACCGGGCCGAGGTGGTTCATATCCACCTGTCCGAGAATGATCGGGGCGTGCCGGGGCGCGGCAACATCCCCTGGGCCGAGACCTTCGCGGCGATCAAGTCCATCGGCTATGATGACTGGCTGACAATCGAGGCGTTCGGGCGCGGCCTGCTCGATCTGGCGGCGGCGACAAAGGTCTGGCGCGACTTTGCCGAAAGCCCGGAAGCGGTCTATCGCGACGGTTTCGCGCATATTGCCCAGCATCTGAGAGATATTGGCCTGCGCTGAGGCGGCGGGCGGAACCATGGGAGGGATTGAGATGAAGACGATGAAGGGTCCTGCGCTTTTTCTGGCGCAGTTTGCGGGGGATGCGGCGCCGTTCAACTCGTGGGGGTCGATCACCAAATGGGCGGCAGATTGCGGCTATGTGGGGGTGCAGGTGCCATCTTGGGACGGGCGGCTGTTTGACCTGGACAAGGCGGCCAGCAGCAAGGCCTATTGCGACGAGGTGAAGGGCATCGCCAGGGACGCGGGGCTGGAAGTGACGGAGCTGTCGACCCACCTGCAGGGCCAGTTGGTCGCGGTCCATCCGGCCTATGACACGGCGTTTGACGGCTTCGCGGCCCCTGCCGTGCGCGGCAATCCGAAGGCCCGCGCCGA
>NZ_STGH01000006.1 GCF_005222785.1 Rhodobacter sp. SY28-1
CTAGATCATCGGGCACCATCTCTCGATAGACACCCTACTAGGCCGATATGCTGCGATTACGACGCCGATGCGCCCAAACCGCCCGCATATCCCTTCATCTTCCATCAATGTCAAAGAGCGCGGACACAAAACACGCAGCACGCCAGAACTTCTGGCTGTACTGCCATCGTGCATCCGAAGATTTCGCGGCGTTTCACCCCCGCTTCCGTCCCTTCCCAGCTTCGTTTCCGCCGCCGTTCCGTTTCGGTGAGGGGGCTTTTAGTCCCGGGTCTCGGGACCCGCAAGCAGAAAATGACGGGAAGATGACGATTTTTTCCGAAACCCCAGCTTCCCGCCTGAAATCAAGGCGTTACGCCACTCCTCCCGCCATCACGGAAGGGTCGTGGGTCACCCTGCCCCCGGCAATCGTCAGGGCGATTCCGGTCTTTCCCAGCCTCTCGGGCGGAATCGCCTCGACATCGCCGTCGATCAGCACCAGATCGGCCGCCATTCCTTCCCGCAGTGTCCCCGTCAGCCCCTCCATATGCGCGGCCCAGGCCCCGCCCGCCGTATAGGCGCGCAAGCATTCCATCAGCCCGACGCGTTCGTCCTGACACCCATCAAAGGGCACCCGGGTCAGCGCCGCCTGGATACCGCGCATCACGCTCACATCGGTGACCGGCCAGTCGGAGGCAAAGGCCAGCGGCGCGCCGTGGTCGGCAAGCGTCTTCGTCAGATAGGCATCCTGCCAGCGATGCTTGTGGAAGACATGGTCCATCGTCGACATCGGGAAATCCATCGCCCCCGGCGGATGCGGCGGCTGGACCGAGGCCGTGATCCCAAGCGCACCCAGCCGGGGCACGTCGGCCCGGTCGATCAGCTCGATATGCTCGATCCGATGCCGAAGGTCAGGCCGCCCCGCCGCCTCATAGCCGTCGATCGTCTGCCGCACTGCCCCGTCGCCGATGGCATGGACCGCGATCTGCAGGTCGCGGCGCGAGATCTCCCGGCAGATTTCCTTGAACCGCTCGTGCTCGAACAGCGGCGCACCGCGTTCCTTGGTCCCCGGATAGTCGTGCAGCATATAGGCGGTGCGGCTGTCGACGACCCCGTCCTGAAACATCTTGACGAAACCGCTCGTTACCCACTCGCCCGTGAACTCCTCGGCCATGGCCGACGCCCGATCCAACTCGGAGAGTTCCATATGCGGCTTGAAGTGGAACGGCACCTTGACCCGTGCGGTCAGCCGCCCCTCGGCTTCCATCTCTTTCAGAAGGACGCAGGTATAGCGGTTGCCGTCCATGTTCACCATGCTGGTGATCCCGTGCATCGCGCAATGCGCAAGGCCCGCCGCCACCTTCTCCTTGTCCTTCGCCCGCTGAGCGGCGTCAGGCCAGGGTTCCGGCTCTCCGCCCGTCGCGATCCCGAGTTGAAGGTGCAGGTCCCCGGTCAGCGCCAGCACGGGAGAAAACGCCTCGAACTCCAGAAGCTCCCCCGTCGCTGTCCCGTCCGCGCCCATCACGACGACATGGCCTGCGGGCATTTCCGCGCCATGCAGAATCCCCGCCGCCTGAAGCGCCGCCGTATTGGCCCAGACCGTGTGGTGGTCCGGAGACATCATCGCGATGGGGCGGTCGGCGATCACCCGGTCCAGATCATGCCGCGTCACCGGATGGTCGAGGATTTCATAAGCCGCCCCCTGCGCCATCAAGAGCGGCAGCCCGGGGTTCTTCGCCGCATAGGCCCGGAACAGCCGCGCCAGTTCGTCGAAGCCCGAAACACCGCCCAGCTGTAGTTGCGAAAGCTCGTTGCCGCCCAGCACCAGATGCAGGTGGCTTTCCACGAACCCCGGCAGCAGCGTCCGCCCCCCGGCATCCACCACGCGCGTCGCAGGCCCCGCCAGCGCCTCCACCTCGGCCCGAGACCCGACCGCAAGGATGCGTCCACCGCCAAAGGCCACCGCCTCGGCCCGGGGACGGCCCTCGTCCATCGTCAGGACCTTCGCGTTGGTGATAATCATCTCGGCGCGCATCGGCCATCCTTTCTTCTGTTCACAAATATCCCGGGGTCCGGGGCAGCGCCCCGGGGGTCAGCCCCGCGCGACACGTTCGGCCATGACACACAGCATCTCGAACATCAGGCTGATCCCCAGCCAAGCCGTCCCACCCGAAGCGTCAAACGGAGGCGACACCTCCACCAAGTCCGCCCCGACGACATCCAGCCCTCGCAACCCCCGCGCCACCTGCAGCGCCTGCCAGGAGGTAGGCCCGCCCACCTCCGGCGTCCCCGTCCCGGGCGCAAAGGTCGGGTCCACGAAGTCGATGTCATAGGTTACGTAAACGGGCCCCGCCCCGACGATCTCCCGCGCCTCGGCCATCACGTCCTCCGGCCCCCGGGCGTGGAACTCGGCAATCGGAATGATCCGGATGCCGTTCGCCTCGGCGAAATCCCAGTCCTCGCGCCCGTAAGCCGTGCCCCGGATGCCGATCAGGCAATAGCGTTTGGGGTCGATCAGCCCCTCCTCCACCGCCCGCCGGAACGGAGTCCCGTGATTGTACCGCGAGGTCCCGAAATAGACGTCGTTCAGGTCGGTATGGCTGTCGAACTGGATCATCCCCACCGGACGCGCCTTCGCCACCGCCCGCAGGATCGGCAAGCTGCACAGATGATCCCCGCCCCCCGTCAGCGGCCTGATCCCCGCCGCCACCACGCGGGCATAGAACGCCTCCATCCGCGCCATCGAATCCATCAGGTCGCCCGGATTGGGCGCCACATCCCCCAGGTCCGCACAGCGCACCAGTTCGAACGGAGCCACCCAGGTCGCCCCGTTCATCGCCCGGATCATCGTCGACAGGTCCCGCAACTGGCGTGGCCCGTGCCGAGGCCCCGGCCGGTTCGTCGTCCCCCCGTCCCAGGGCGCGCCGATCAACCCGATCTGCACCTCGGCAAACCTCGGATGGTCGAACGGCACATGCGGCAGCCGCATGAAGGTCGGCACCCCGGCAAAGCGCGGCAGGTCAAAGCCCGAGACCGGCTGGAAGAATGCATCCTGCATCATCACCCCCTGATTCCCCGGCCATTTGATCAAACGCCCCCCGCCTTGTCAGGCCCCATTGCGACATCCATCCGGGGAAACCTGCCACAGGATGAACGCAGCCCTTGACCCGACAACCACGATCCTTCCTTATCAGGCCAACCCTTCTCCCTAGGATGCCTCGCATGTTCTCCAAGACCTCCGACCCGACCTCCGCCCCCCCGGTCTCGCGGCCCACAGCCCCCGGCTCGAACTCGGCGCGCTCGGTTCTGGGCGCTGACCTGAAGATCACCGGGGAAATCACGTCGACCGGCTGGGTCGAGGTTCTAGGCGAGATTGACGGCAACATCACCGCCAACGGGCTGATCATCGGCCAGGAAGGCCGCGTCAAGGGCTCCGTCAACGCCCATACCGTCGAGGTAAAGGGCAAGTTCGACGGCAAGGTCGCCTGCGAAAGCTTCACGCTCCGCGCCTCGTCGCAGGTTAAGGCGGATGTCACCACCGCGGCCCTCGTCATCGAAAGCGGCGCGCAGATCGAAGGCCGTTTCCTCAAGCCGAAAGGCTAAGACCCGGCCCGGGCGCTCGGCGGGATCGAATAGGTCAGGCTCGCCCGCGCCACCGGGTCCGCCATGCCGTCGCTGAAGACCAGCACGTCGCCCACCGCCAGGCTCCGCCCCAGCTTCAGCACCCGTGCCTCGCCGCGCAGGTCCTGCCCCGCTGCGGGCTTGCGCAGGAAGTCGATCGCGCAATTCGTCGTGACCGTCAGCGCCACCGGCCCGATCCGGCTGAGGATCGCCAGATACATCGCCACATCCGCCAGCGCGAAGATCGACGGCCCGCTCACCGTTCCCCCCGGTCGCAGATGCCGCTCGGCCACGCGCATCCGCAGCACCACTCCCGCCGCATCCGCCCGCTCAACCGCGAAATCCGCTGCCACCTGACCGAAGTCCTGCGCAAGGAAGGCCTGCAACGCCGCCGCATCCATCTTCAGCTGCATCTTCCCCTCACCCTTTGCAGCCCCTAGACTGGCCCGAAGCCTTGGGGGGACGCAATGACCAACACCTTGATCCGACGTGACGTCCATGACGGGATCGCCACCGTCACCCTTGCCTCGCCCGGCACCTTGAACGCGCTCTCCACCCCGATGCTGATGGCCCTGCAAGACGCCTTCACAGCCATCGCCGCAGACGAGACCATCCGCGTCGTGATCCTCGCAGCCGAGGGCAAGGCCTTCTCTGCCGGCCACGACCTGAAGGAAATGCAGTCCTACCGCGCAGCCCCCGACCAGGGCCGCGCCCAGTTCCAGGCTTTGTTCGACCGCTGCTCGGCCCTGATGCAGCAGATCGCCGCGCTCCCCCAACCCGTCATCGCCCAGGTCCAGGGCGTCGCCGCCGCTGCAGGTTGCCAGCTGGCCTGCACCTGCGACCTGATCGTCGCGTCCGAGACCACGCGCTTCGGCGTGAACGGCATCAACCTCGGCCTCTTCTGCTCCACCCCCGCCGTCGCCCTGTCGCGCCGCCTTGCCCCGGGTGCCGCGTTCGAGCTGCTGACGACGGGAGACTTCCTTTCCGCCCCCCGCGCCCACACGATGGGCGTTGTGAACCGCCTCTCCCCGCCCGACCGGCTGGCCGAGGACACCCTGACACTCGCCCGCCAGATCGCTGCGAAGGACCCCGCCGCGATCCGCCTTGGCAAACGCGCCTTCCAGGCCCAGCTTGGCCTGCCCCTCAACCAGGCCTACCAGGTCGCGGGTGCCGCCATCGTCGAAAACGCCCTGCGCCCTGACACCGCCGCAGGCATCGAAACCTTCCTCACCCGCAAGTAGGTCGGGGTTCACCCCGACTCCGCCGCTACCCCGCAGGTTGGGCTTCAGACCGACTCCCGCCGCGCCAAAAGCCCCACCATCAACGCCAGCCCGACCACCGCCAACCCCAGGCAAACCGCATAGACCAGCCCCGGGCCGCCCAGCGCCAGTAACCCGGCCCCAACCGAAGGCGCCGCCGCCGAGGCGAGGATCGGCGCCACCGCCGCCGCGCCCGAAATCGCTCCAAACCCCTGCCGCCCCAGGATTTCCGCGATCAGCACCGGCCGAAGGATCGAGGTCAGCCCGATTCCCGCCCCCTGCGCCAGCGCAAAGGCAAAGATCAGACCCGGCGCAGCCCCGGCCAACCACAGAAGGACACCCGCCACCACCATCGAGCCAAGCGAGGCCATCGTCGCCTGCGCCGTGGTCACCCGTGCCCCCGCCGCCAGAAGGACCAGCCGCCCCGCCACCTGCGCAGGCCCGATGCAGGCCGCTGCAAGGGCCGCAAGCCCCGGCGCAGCCCCCCGGTCGGCGAACAGAACCAGCGCATAGGTAATGAGGATGCCGTGGTTCAGATAGACCGCCAGGAACCCCAGCGCGATGGCCCAGAACGCCGGCCGCCGCAGCGCCGCCTGCAGAACCCCCGGCGGGCTTGGCGGGATCACCAGCCCAGCACGCTCCCGCCTGCGCAACTGCCGCACGGCGACCGCGTTCAGCGGCGCAGCAAGAAGGACCAGCGCGGCAAAGGCCAGCAATGCCCCCTGCCCGCCAAGGCTCGCGCCCCACCAGTGCCCCAAGGGAAAGGCCACGGTCCCCGCGAACCCCGCGACCAGGGTGACCTGCGTGATTGCCGCCCGCGCCCCATCCCCCAATCTCCGGGTCAGGAAGGCAAAGCAGGTCTCATACAGGCTTCCCGCCTGCGCCACCCCAATCAGCGCCCACAAGGCAAGCCACCCGGCCAGGCCGCCCGTCAGCCCCAGCCCCGCCACCCCCAACGCAATCACCGCGGGCAACCAGACCAGCATCTCGCCACCCAGACCCCGGTCCACCAACCGCCCGGTGAAGGGCGTCAGGCATGCCATGACCAGAAACGCCAGCGTCGGCCCCAGCGCCAGTTCCGCCTTGGTCCAGCCGGTCGCGGCCTCCAGGTCAGGCAGCAAGGCGGGAAAGGAATAGTAGCAGCCCGCATAGATCAGGGTCTGGCCCAAAGCCAACAGCCAGACCGCCGATCCGCCCTTCTCGGTCACCGCCACGCCTCCGCCGGAAAAACCTCCTCGTGCGCCTTCCGCGTCTCGCCGGGCGCGCGCCCGCGAGGAGGGACGAAGTCCAACGACGAGCCATCCGGAAGACCCAATTTCAAGACCTTAAGATTTCCCTAACGTCCGAGACCAACCCATTGATCCCAAGGGGAATGCCGCGATTTTCCACCGTGGACACTTCCACGCTAGACCCCGTAGATGTCCCCGAACTTGGCCTCCAGATAGTCGAGCAAGGGCCCCTCCGAAGGCTCGAACCCGCAGGCCCGCCGCACGACATCCCGGGGCTCGTATAGCCCCCCATGCCGCTGCAGCCGCTCCCGCAGCCACCCCGTCGCCGCCGAGACGTCGCCCTGCGCCATCATCCCGTCCAGCCCCGTAATCTCCGCCCGCAGCGCCTTCACCAGACACCCCGCATAGACGTTCCCCAGCGTGTAGGTCGGGAAGTAACCGAAGAGGCCGCAAGACCAGTGCACGTCCTGCAGCATCCCGTTCGACGGCCGATCCACCGCCACCCCGAAATCCGCTCGGAACCGATCGTTCCACGCCGCTTCCAGGTCCTCGACCTGCAGGTCGCCCTTTATCAGCGCCCGCTCCAGATCGAACCGCATCATGATGTGCAGGTTGTAGTGGACCTCATCCGCCTCGGTCCGGATATATCCCGGATGAACCCGGTTCACCGCCTTGTAGAACCCCTCGGCATCCGCGATCCCGAAATCGCCGAAGATGTCCCGCATCCGCCCGAACAGCCACCCGGTAAACGCGCGGCTCCGCCCCAGTTGGTTCTCATAAGACCGGCTCTGACTTTCATGCACCCCCATCGACACGCCCTGCCCGATGGGGGTCAGCGCATAGGAAGGATCGATCCCCTGCTCATAGGCCGCGTGGCCGACCTCGTGGATCGTGGAATAGAAGCAGTTGAACGGGTCCGTCTCGGAAACCCGCGTCGTGATCCGCACGTCATGGCCCGAGCCCGAGCTGAACGGATGCACCGCCAGGTCCACCCTGCCCCGCGACCAGTCATAGCCGAACACCGTCGCCAGTTCCCGCGACAGCGCCAGCTGGTCATCCTGCCCGAAGGTCCCAATCACCCCTTTCGGAGCCGCAGCCCCCAGCACCTTCTCCCGCAGCGCAACCAGCCTTGGCCGCATCGCATCGAACATCGCCGCAATCGCCGCCCCGGTCATTCCCGGCTCGTAATCGTCGACCAGCGCGTCATAGGGGTCCCCCCCCGCCGCCAGTGCCGCGCCCTCGGCCCGCTTCAGGTCCACCACCTTGCGCAGCGTGGGAAGGAACCCCGCCACATCCTCTCGCCCCCGACACTCCGCCCAGATCCCCTGAGCCAAGGACATCGTCGTCGCAATCTCTTCGGCAAGCTTGGCCGGCACCTTTATTGTCCTGGTGTACGACCGCCGGATTTGCCGCAACTGCGCCTCGCCCACCGCGTCAGGGGCCTTCGCCGCCTCCAGCCAGCCTGAAATCCGGGGATCGGTCCGCCGCGCGTGCAGCACGCCCTCCAGCGCCCCAATCTCCTCGGCCCGCTGCCCGGCACTGCCTTCCGGCATCACCGTCTCCTGGTCCCAGCCCAGCCGCCCTGCGACCTGCGCCAAAGCCTCGGTCTGGCGCTGAAACGCCATCAATTCCTCAAACGCGCTCATGCGGTTCCCTCCCGGATCGACCCTGCGACAGGATATTGAGACAGATGCCGCGCCCGCAGGATCAGCACCCAAAGGATCACCGCCCCGATCTGGTGGGTGATCGCGACATGGACATGTGCCACGGTCAGGACCGTCGCGATGCCAAGCGCCATCTGAACGACCAGCATCGCCATGACCTGATGGAACGCCATCTGCGTCGCCTGGTAGCTGGACTTGCGCCCCCGCAACCAGACCACGATCCCGAAGGCGAAAAGCAGATACCCCGACATCCGGTGAATGAACTGCACCAGCCCCGGGTTCTCAAAGTACGCGTGCCAGACCGGCAGCGTGCCCCCGTTCCCATCCGGCACATAGAACGCATCCGCCGGGAAGAACTGCCCGTTCATCAAGGGCCAGGTCGGAAATGCCCGTCCCGCGTCGATCCCCGCGACCAGCGCGCCCAGCACGATCTGCAGAAAGGCGAAATGCATCAGGCCCGTGGAAAGGCTGAAGAGCTTCGCCTCCCGGCCCCGCCGCGCGGTCATCAGCTCGGCCTCGCTTCGCCCCAGCAGGAAGACATACCAGGCAAGGAAGCCAAGGATCACGAAGGCAAGGCCAAGATGGGTTGCCAGGCGATAGGAGGCCACGTCGAGCATCTCGCCCTCAAGGCCGGAAGAAACCATCCACCAGCCGATGGCCCCCTGTAACCCACCAAGTCCCCCCAGCAGCAGCAAGCGCCCAGTCCAGCCCGGCGGGATCTGTCGCGCCACGGCAAAGCCCAGGAACCCCACCGCCCAGACCAGCCCGATCACCCGCCCCAACTGGCGATGGCCCCATTCCCACCAGTAGATCGTCTTGAAGGCCTCAAGGCTCATCCCCTTGTTCTGCAACTGGTATTCCGGGATGGCCCGGTATTTGTCGAACTCCGCCTGCCAAGCGGCCTCATCCATCGGCGGCAGTGCCCCGGTTACCGGCTTCCATTCCGTGATAGACAGCCCCGAGTCGGTCAGCCGCGTCAGCCCGCCCACAGCGATCATCGTCGCGACCAACAGGAACAGTGCTACCAGCCACAGTCGGATTCCACGTCGTGCGCCCTTGGGCCGGGCATCGATCCCGCCACCGACCGGAGCGACTGGGGCCTTCTGCTCAGAACCAACTTCTTCGAAAATGCTGCGCTTTGTGGCCATCCGCTTACCTCTTGGTCTTGGGCCGGGACACTAGGCCCGCCCACCCCCACCTTCAAGGCCCTGCGACTTAACGCTCCGCCCGACCGCTCCTCCGCCGACGAGAAGCCGAAGGCGCACGAGGAGCGTTGATGGGAGCATCGCTTGAGCATCCGCCCCGCTTCCTGTATCCCCGCGCTTTGACCCTGCCCGAAAGCGCCGCCATGAAGTTCCTCGACCTTGCCAAAGTCTACATCCGCTCCGGCGGCGGCGGGGCCGGCTGCGTGTCGTTCCGGCGTGAGAAGTTCGTCGAATTCGGCGGCCCCGATGGCGGTGATGGCGGCCATGGCGGGTCCGTCTGGGCCGAGGCGGTGGAAGGGCTGAACACCCTCATCGACTACCGCTACCAGCAGCATTTCTTCGCCAAGTCCGGCCAGCCCGGCATGGGCAACCAGAAGACCGGCAAATCGGGCGACGACATCGTGCTGAAGGTGCCCCTCGGCACCGAAATCCTGGACGAGGACGAGGAAACGGTCCTTGCCGACCTCACCGAAGTCGGCCAGCGCGTCTGCCTCGCCGAAGGCGGCAATGGCGGCTGGGGCAACCTGCGCTTCAAGTCCAGTACCAACCGCGCGCCCGCCCGCGCGAACCCCGGCCAGGAAGGCATCGAGCGCACCATCTGGCTGCGCCTGAAGCTGATCGCCGATGCAGGCCTTGTGGGCCTGCCGAACGCCGGCAAGTCCACCTTCCTTGCCGCCGTCTCGAACGCGCGGCCCAAGATCGCCGACTACCCGTTCACCACGCTGGTCCCGAACCTCGGCGTCGTCGGCATCGACGGGCACGAGTTCGTCATGGCCGACATCCCCGGCCTGATCGAGGGCGCCTCCGAAGGCCGCGGCCTTGGCACGCAGTTCCTCGCCCATGTCGAACGCTGCAAGGTCCTGCTGCATCTGGTCGACGGAACGTCTTCGACAATCACGAAGGATTTCAAGACCATCGTGACCGAACTTGAAGCATATTCTGAAGTTCTGGGCGACAAGCCCCGCATTGTCGCCCTGAACAAGACCGACGCGATGGACGCGAAACAGATCAGCGACCGCCGCCGTGCTTTGGAGAAAGCTTCCGGCGGCCCGGTCCACGTCATCTCCGGCGTCTCCGGCAAGGGCTTGCCCGAGGTCCTCCGCGCCCTCTATGCCACCATCACGGCGGAGGCCCCCGCCGAGGAGTCCGCGCCGTGGCAACCTTGACCCTTCAAGCGCCCGACATCCGCACAGCGAAGCGGCTGGTGGTGAAGATCGGCTCCGCCCTCCTTGTCGATCGCAAGACGGGCCTCAAGCAGAACTGGCTCTCCGCCCTCGCCCTCGACGTGGCCGAGGCGAAGTCCCGTGGCACCGATGTCGTCCTCGTCTCCTCCGGTTCCATCGCGCTCGGTCGCAAGGTCCTGAACCTTGGCGATGGCGTCCTGACACTTGAACAGTCCCAGGCCGCCGCTGCGGTAGGCCAGATCCGCCTCGCCCGCGCCTACGAGGAAGTCCTCGCCCCCCACGGCATCACCACCGCGCAAATCCTGGTGACGCTGGAAGACACCGAGGACCGCCGCCGTTACCTCAACTCCCGCGCGACGATGGAGACCCTGCTCAGCCTTGGCGTCGTGCCGATCGTGAACGAGAACGACACCGTCGCCACCGACGAAATCCGCTTTGGCGACAACGACCGGCTGGCGGCACAGATCGCGGTAACGGCGGGGGCGGACCAGCTGGTCCTCCTCTCCGACGTCGACGGCTTCTACACCGCCAACCCTAAGGAAGACGCGACGGCCACTCGCTTCGACGTGGTCGACACCATCACGCCGGAAATCGAGGCGATGGCGGGCGACCCGATCAGCGGCCTCTCCAAGGGCGGCATGAAGACCAAACTCCTCGCCGCCAAGACCGCCGTCGCAGGCGGCTGCGCGATGGCGATCATGGAAGGCTCGACCCTACGCCCCCTGAAGGCGCTGGCCGAAGGTGCGACACGCACCTGGTTCGTCCCCTCTGCCGACCCACATGTCGCCCGCAAGCGCTGGATCAACGCGATGAAGCCGAAGGGCGAACTTATGCTCGACGCGGGCGCGGTCACAGCGCTGCGGGCCGGGAAAAGCCTGCTACCCGCAGGGGTTACCAAGGTGACCGGCAGCTTCGGGCGCGGCGAGCCGGTGGCGATCCTCTCGCCCGAAGGCGTGGTTCTCGGCAAGGGTCTGGTGCGCTACACTTCCGCCGAGGCCCGCAAGATCGCCGGGCACCGGTCGAACGAGATCGAGGCGATCCTTGGCTATCAGGGCCGCGCGGCGCTGGTGCACCGGGACGACATGGTGGTTTGAGGGGCCCAAATTCCTTCGAAGGAATTTGCAAAAGTTTTCGAAAACTTTTGCGCCCCATTTGAAACGGAGCGAGACAATGGACGGCCAGTTCACCGACCTGATGACCGAAATCGGCACCAAGGCCCGCGCCGCAGCGGCCGAACTGGCCTGCGCATCCTCAGAACGCAAAGCCGCAGCCCTGATCGCCGCTGCCGATGCCGTCTGGCGCCGCCGTCAGGAAATCTTCGACGCCAACACCCTCGACCTCGACGCCGCCGACCAGAAGGGCATCACCCCCGCCATGCGCGACCGCCTGCGGCTGGACGAGAACCGCCTGCGCGGGATCGTCGATGCGCTGCGCCAGATCGCGGAACAGAAGGACCCCGTCGGCCGCATCCTGGCTGAATGGGACCGACCCAATGGCCTCCACATCCAGCGCGTCGCCACGCCCCTGGGCGTCGTCGGCGTGATCTACGAATCCCGCCCGAACGTCACCGCCGACGCCGGCGCCCTCTGCCTCAAGTCCGGTAACGCCGTGATCCTGCGGGGCGGCAGTGAAAGCTTCGAGACCTCGGAAGCCATCCACTCCTGCATGCTCGACGGCCTGAAATCCGCGAACCTCCCCGCCGCCGCAATCCAGTTCATCCCGACCCGCGACCGCGAGATGGTGACGGCGATGCTGCAGGCCACGCAATACATCGACGTCATCGTCCCCCGGGGCGGCAAGGGTCTTGTCGGCCTCGTCCAGCGCGAGGCCCGCGTGCCGGTCTTCGCGCACCTTGAGGGCATCTGCCACGTCTACGCCGACCGCGACGCCGACCTGGAGAAAGCCCGCCGCGTGGTCCTGAACGCCAAGACCCGCCGCACCGGCATCTGCGGCTCGGCCGAATGCCTCCTGATCGACTGGCAGTTCTACACCAAGCACGGGGCCGTTCTGATCGAGGACCTCCTCAAGGCCGGAGTCGAAGTCCGCACCGAGGGCGAGTTGCTGAAGATCCCCGGCACCAAACGCGCCGCACCGGACGACTTTGGCAAGGAATTCCTGGACATGATCATCGCTGCCAAGCTGGTGGACGGCGTCGATCAGGCCATCGACCACATCCGCAAATACGGCAGCCAGCATACCGAAGCGATCCTGACCGAAAACGACGCCACCGCCGAGCGCTTCTTCCAGCGGCTCGACAGCGCCATCCTGATGCGCAACGCCTCGACACAGTTCGCCGATGGGGGCGAGTTCGGCATGGGCGCGGAAATCGGCATCGCCACCGGCAAGATGCACGCCCGCGGCCCCGTGGGGGCCGAGCAGCTGTGCAGCTTCAAATATCTGGTGACGGGCGACGGGACGATCCGGACCTGAGGTCTAGAACGTCAGCTTGATCGTCGTCTCGCCTATTTCGGTGATCAGCCGCCGCCCTTGCCGCGCCAGCTCATCCGGCACCAGCGCGAAATGCACCTGGTTCGCGCCGATCTCTGCCGGCGCGCGGGGTTCGGTCAGGACCTCCCACAGCGCCGGGTCCACTTTCAGCCGCGGCGCCTCGGCCAGCACCTGCCAGCCCAGGTCAGACCGCGTCACGCTGATCTTTCCGCCATAGGCCAGCGCGCTTTCCAGGCATTGCAGAAGAAGGAACGCCAGCCGCACCTCGCGCCGGGACAGATCGCCCGGGCTCGTCCATGCATAGCTGATCCGCCCCCCACGCCCCAAGTCACCCAGGATCGAGGCCACCTCGGACCGCGCGATCCGCTGGTCGCTCGTCGCCTGGCCAAAGCACACACGGAAGAACCGGATGCGCGCATTGGCATTGGCCACGCTTTCCGAAATCAGCGCCATCTCCGGCCGCACCGCACCCGGCTCCATCGCCAGAAGCTCCACCCCGTTGCCTATCGCCCCGATCGGGCTGATAAGGTCATGGCAGATGCGCGAGGCGATCAGGGCGGCGAGGTCGGGCTTGTCTTGCATCATCGAACCGGGCGAAAGGACTTGATATGGTGGCACTTCTCGAACCGGGCATGCTGGTGCGACACCCGGATCAGGCAGACTGGGGTCTCGGTCAGGTACAGTCGAATATCGACAACAAGGTGACAGTGAACTTTGAACACGCCGGGAAAGTCGTGATCGACAGCAAGCGCGTCTTCCTTCTGCCAGTGGCCGGACCTCAACACCCATAGTGCGAATCCGGCGCAGAAACTCAACCGGGAATTGCTTGCGTCAGCGGTGAACCGGCGAACGGTTGCATTGCAGCCGCCCCATGGCTAAGTCAGACGCGACAAAAGCCCGTAGCAAAGCGCCAGATCCCCACGGATGTCTGCCGAACCTGCCCCCTATGCCGTCCGGCTGGCGACAACGCCCGATGACCTGACGGCGGCGCAGGCGCTGCGCTATCAGGTCTTCGTCCGGGAACTGGGCGGCGACGGCCCGCTCGTCGATCACGCCCTTGGCCTCGAACGCGATGCCTTCGACCCGCATTTCG
This sequence comes from Rhodobacter sp. SY28-1, assembly GCF_005222785.1. GTDB lineage: Bacteria > Pseudomonadota > Alphaproteobacteria > Rhodobacterales > Rhodobacteraceae > Tabrizicola. Next base: position 13,680 of record NZ_STGH01000006.1, read on the forward strand.
ACCACCTGATCCTTGTCGACCGCCGCATCGACCCTGCCAGCCACACCCATGTCATCGGCGCCTACCGCGTCCTGCCTTCGGACCGCCGCGCCGCGGCCGGGCGGTTCTATTCGGAAACCGAGTTCGACCTGACCCCCCTCCTCGCCTCGGGCCGCAAGCTTCTTGAACTCGGCCGCTCCTGCGTCCACGCCGACCACCGCGGCGGCACCGCCATGTTCCATCTCTGGAACGGCCTCGCCGAATACGTCCTCGACCGCGGGATCGAGGTGCTGTTCGGCGCCGCTTCCTTCCACGGCACCGACATCGCCGCCTTGGCCCAGCCGCTCTCCTACCTGCACCACCACCACCTCGCCCCGCCCGAGATGCGGGTCCGCGCACTGTCCCCGCAGCGGCAGGAAATGGACCTGATCCCCAGGGACCAGCTCGACCGCCGCGCCGCGATGGCCGCCACGCCCGCGCTGATCAAGGCGTACCTCCGCCTCGGCGGCTTTGTCGGCGACGGCGCCTGGATCGACCGGGACTTCAACACCACCGACGTCTGCCTGGTGATGGACACCGGCCAGATGTCCGCCCGCCACCGTGAGTTCTACATCCGCAAGGCGGGCCCATGACCGACTGGAAGGACGTGCCCCCGCCCCCCTTCCGCGTCACCCCCCTGGGCTGGCTGCGCGTCCTGTGGCGCGGGGCGCTGGTCGGCGGGCTGACCTACGGCGGGCTTGTGGTCCTGCTTCTCGTCCGGCTCGTCGAATGGCCGCTTTTTGGCCAGGCCCGCTCCGTCACCCCGCACATCACCAAGTTCGTCTGCCGCACCGCGCTCCGCCTGTTGCGCCTGCCACTCAGCGTCCACGGCACGCCTATGACCCGGCCCGGAGCGATCGTGGCCAACCATTCCTCCTGGCTCGACATCTTCGTCCTGAACGCGGTCCAGACCGTCTACTTCGTCGCCAAGTCCGAGGTCGCCGGCTGGCCCGGAATCGGCTGGCTTGCCCGCGCCACCGGCACCATCTTCATCGCCCGCAAGGGGACCGAGGCGAAGAAACAGCAGGACATCTTCGAACAGCGCCTCCAGGCCGGGCATCGCCTGCTCTTTTTCCCCGAAGGCACCTCCACCGACGCGATCCGCGTCCTGCCGTTCAAGTCCACACTCTTCCAGGCCTTCTTCTCACCCGCCCTGGAACACACGATGCATATCCAGCCGGTGACCGTGGTCTTCCACGCCCCTGCAGGCGCCGACCCCCGGCACTACGGCTGGTGGGGCGACATGGACTTCGCGAGCCACCTGCTGAAAACCCTCGCCACCCCCCGCCAGGGTCGGGTCGAGGTCTTCTTCCACCCCGAGGTCCCCGTGGACGCCTTTGAAAACCGCAAGGTCCTCGCCCAGCACTGCGAACGGGTGATCCGCACCGCGCATGTCGGCGCCGTGGAATAGCCCGCAGCGTTTGCTCTTTTCCCAAATACTCCCGCCGGAGGCTCCGCCGCCTGCCCCCACGGGTCGGGCTACCCCTGCCGCAGCACCTTCGCCAAAGGCCGTCCCTTCGCCAGCTCGTCGACCAGTTTGTCCAGGATCCGGATCTCGCGCATCACGGGCTCGGCGATCTCCTCGATCCGGACCCCGCAGATCACGCCCGTCACCTGCACCCGCGCCGGGTTCAGCGCCGGGGCCTCGGCAAAGAACCGCTCCAGATCCAGCCCCTCCGCCATCACGCGCTCCAGGCTGTCCGCATCATGCCCCGTCAGCCAGAACAGCACCGCATCCAGGTCAGCCTTGCTCCGCCCCTTCCGCTCCACCTTCGCCAGGTAGACCGGGTAAAGTTTGGCAAAGCTCATGCCATAGACGCGATGTGTCATTCTCAGACCCCCGTAGGGTGGGCAATCCGCCCACCGCCCCGTCACCGCAGACGACGCAACAGCTCCAGCGACGGTTCCCCCGTCACCGGCAGCCCCACACTCGCCTCATAGGCGCTGATCGCGGCCTTGGTCTTGCCCCCGATCACCCCGTCGGTCCCGCCCGTGTCGAAGCCCCGCGCCGTCAGCAGACGCTGCAATTCCTGACGGTCGGCCTTGGTCATGCCCGTCGCATCTGGCCCGAACGAGGCCTGCACCGCGCCCCACCCCAACAGCCGGTCGGACAGGTGCCCCACGCCAATCGCGTAGCTTTGCGCGTTGTTGTAACGCAGGATCGTCGCGAAGTTCTGCGTCAGCAGGAAGTACGGCGCCCCACCCCCGTTCCCGCCCGCAATGATCGACCCGCCCGCCAGCGCCCGCCCGTCGGCTGACCGCACGCCAAGACCCGCCCAGGCCTCGGCCGACTGGCCCTTGCCGCGCCCCAGGAGCCCGGTGTTGAACCCCGCCGGGACCACGACCTCCATCCCCCAGGGCAGCCCCCGGGTCCAGCCGGACTTCGCCAGATAGGCCGCGGTCGAGGCCAGGGCATCCGTCGGGTCCTCCGACCAGATGTCGCGCCGCCCGTCGCCGGTGAAATCCACCGCATAGGCGAGATACGAGGTCGGGATGAACTGGGTATGCCCCATCGCCCCCGCCCAACTCCCCGTCATCCCCTGCGGCGAGACGTCCCCCGCCTGCAGGATCTTCAGTGCCGCCACCAGCTGCGATTCGAAGAACTCCCCCCGCCGCCCCTCATAGGCCAGGGTCGACAGGGCCGAGACGACCGGCACATTGCCGCGCCGCGTCCCGAAAAAGCTCTCCAGCCCCCAGACCGCGGCCACCACATGGCCCTCGACCCCATAGCGGGCCTCGATCGCCTGCAACGTCCCGCCATACTGCGCGAACTTCTGGCGGCCGAGGCTCACCCTCTCGTCCGAGGCGGCAATGTTCAGATAATCCTCCAACGTCCGGGTGAACTCGGTCTGGTTGCGGTCCTTCTCGATGACCTCGGGAATGAACCCCGCCCCCCGGAACGCCGCGTCAATCGTCCCGGACGAAATCCCGCGCGAGGCCGCCCGGCCCTTGAACCCCTCAACCCAGGCGTCCCACCCGGCATTCGGCACTGCCCGGGGTGCCGGGTCAGGTGCGCGGTAGCCCCCACCTGCGCCGCCCGAAGACCTGCCACCTCCCCCGATACAGGCTGACAACAGTGCAGCCGCCCCCACCATCAGACCCGCGCGCCGCGTGAAACCTTTGCCGGTTGCTGCCTCAATCATCGTCCTGCCCGCCTGCTGCTCTTGTTATCCGGCCATGATACCCATGCGGCCCGCCAAAGGCCAAGCCCCCCGCCCTTGCGGCGGCAGATGCACGCCCGGCGCCGGATGTCGCACGCGTCCCCTGCACGGCTTCCGCTTCCCCAAATATCCCCGGGGGTCCGGGGGGTGGCCCCCCCGGTCCAACGGCCCGCCACATGGCCAGACGCCCGGGTTAAGAAACCCCTAACGCCCACGAACAACTCATTGAAATTGTGACTTTTTCACGGATTGTCCACTGTGGACACGTCTTTCAGTCGCCCTGCTTTTTCAGCTTGAACGCGATCTGCCGCAGCATCCCGTGGAAGGTCTGCACCTCGGCCCGGGTCAGCCCCAGCCGCCCCCACATGTTCCGCAGGTTCGCCTTCATCCCCTCCACCTTTGTCTCGGGAAAGAAGAACCCCGCCGCCTCCAGCCGCTCCTCGAAATGGTCCGCCAGCCGGTCCACCTCTTCCCGGTTCGCGAACTCCGTCCGGGCCAGCTCCATGACCGAGGCCGGAACCGTGGCCCCCTGCCGCTGCCATTCATAGCCCAGCAGAAGCACACACTGCGCCAGGTTCAGCGAGGGAAACTCCGGGTTCACCGGCACCGTCACGATGGCGTTGGCCCGGACGATGTCCTCGTTCTCCAGCCCCGCCCGCTCCGGCCCGAACAGGACACCCACCCGCTTGCCTTCCGCCCCCATCGCGCGGGCCATCTCCATCGCCCGTTCCGGCGTCACCACCTCTTTCACAAGCTCCCGCCCCCGCGCCGTGGTGGCAAAGACGAAGTCGCAGTCGGCAATCGCGCCGCCCAGGTCCGGGAACAGCCCCGCGTGATCCAAGAGCCGCCCCGCCCCCGACGCCATCGCCACCGCCTTCGGGTTCGGCCAGCCGTCGCGCGGCCCCACGACCCGCATCCGCTCCAGACCGAAGTTCAGCATCGCCCGCGCCGCCGCGCCGATGTTCTCGCCCATCTGCGGCCGGACCAGGATGAAGACGGGGGGGATCATGCAAGCACCTTTCCGGTTTCGTCGGGCCGAGATAGGCTGATCCCCGGCCCCTGACAAGGAGAACGCCATGGCCCGCGATCCCGGGCTGGAGGCCGTGCTGTCCGAAAACCTCGCCGACCTCGACAATCTGGCGACGACGACGATGTTCGGCGGCCTTGCTTGGATGTGGAACGGCCACCTGCTGTGCGGCGCGCGGACCGACGGGCTGATGGTCCGGCTTGGCAAGGGCAACGACGCTTGGGCACTGGCCCTGCCGGGCGCCGATCATCTGCGGGCGGGCGAGCGGGTGATGGACGGCTGGGTCCGCGTGCCCGCCGAAATCGCAGGCGACGACGCCCTCCGCCGCAGGCTTCTCGATGCCGCCACCGCCTTTGTCCGCGCACTGCCGCCCAAGGTAGCCAAGCCCGCAAAACGCTGATAGACGGGCCGGAACAGCATTCCGGAGCCCGAAATGGCCGCAGACGAGCGCCCGCAGATCACCCTGATCACCCCGCCGACCTTCGACCCCGATACCTTCGCTGACCGCATCGGCCGGGTTCTTGACGGGGCCGAGATCGCCTGCCTGCGGCTGTCGCTCGGCACCCGGGACGAAGACATCCTGATGCGCGCCGCAGACGCCGCACGCGAGGCAGGCCATGCCCGTGACGTGGCTGTGGTGATCGACAACCACCTGATCCTGGCCGAACGGCTTGGCCTCGACGGGGTCCACCTGACCGACGGGTCGCGCAACGTCCGCAAGGCCCGCAAGGACCTTGGCGCAGACGCGATTGTGGGTGCTTTCTGCGGGGCGTCAAAACATGACGGGATGACCGCCGGAGAGGCGGGGGCGGACTACGCCGCCTTCGGCCCCATCGGCGCGACTGCGCTTGGCGACGGCAGCCAGGCGCCGTTCGAACTGTTCGAATGGTGGTCCGAGGTGATCGAGGTCCCGATCATCGCCGAAGGCGCGCTGACGTCCGAGCTGGTGGCGAAGTTCGGCCCCGTCACCGACTTCTTCGCCGTGGGCGAAGAGATCTGGTCTGCCGAAGACCCGCTAACCGCCCTGAAAGCGCTGCTCGCGCCCCTTGGCTGACCGCTCATCGGTGACTTGGTCCCTCTTCGCTGCGGCCTGCGAAGAGAAGCCGAAGGCGAACGAGGATCGTCGCTAAACCAACCCCTCGCGCGTCAACTCGACGACGACATGCGGCAGATCGGTCCCGCGGGCGCGGCAATGCTTCACGTCGCGTCCGGTTTCCCTGAATCCAAGCTTGCGCAAGACATTCGCCGACCGCGTGTTGCCCTCGAAGTAGCCCGAGATCAGCGGCGCATCGCTGGCGGCGCAATGTGCCGAGACAAGGCACAACCCGGCTTCCGTTGCGTATCCCCTCCCCTGCGCTCGGGGATGCAGCCAATAGCCGAGGACGCCGTCCACCAGCGAGATGATACCGGCAAAGCCCGATGCGTCCTCGATCGCGAACGTCTCGCCCGGCACGGCGATCTCTGTCAGGAAGTATCGGAAGTCCGCCGCGGTATAGGGGTGCGGCACGACAGCCAGCCAGCCCGACACCGCCAGGTCACCGACCCCCACCACCACCTCCGCCTCATCCGCCACCGCGACCGGCCGCAAGGCCAGCCGCGCCGTCCGGTAATGCGTCGCGAGTGGCATCAGTCCAGCTTGCGGATATAGGTCCAGGTCGGCACGTTCACGCCCCGCGCGACAGAGAAGCTTTCGGCATCGCCGAGGTACTGGAAACCCGCATTGGTCAGGACGCGGGCCGAGCCGGGATTGTCCTGAAAGGCTTCCGCGAACATCGTGCAGTTCTTCTGCGGGTTCGTTGCGACCAGCGCATTCACCGCCTCGGACGCGATGCCGTGGTTCCAGAAGGCGGGGGCGACCCAGAAGGCGACCTCGGACTGGTTGCGGTCCATCTTCTTCAGGCTGAGCACCCCCAGGACCTCGGGCAGGTCCGACCGCGTGCCGTCCATGACCCAGATGTCCTCCTCGGACCCCGCCGCCATCGCACGGGCGCAGAAGGCCTCGGCCGCGCCGGGCGGCAGGGGATGGGGAATGCCCTGCGTCGCCTCGGCCACGCGCTTGTCACCGGCATAAAGCGCAAAGAGACCTGCGTCGGATTTTCGCACCGGGCGCAGCGTGAAGCGCTCGGTCACGATTTCGACCGGCAGAACGGTGGCAGCGGCGAACTTCTCCAGGATCATGGCTTCCCTCCTTTGAAGCACATGTGGGGATTGTCGGTTACCCGCGCAATCGCCCGATTGTTTGGCCCTTTCAGGGTCGTCGCGTGGCAGACCGCCACATTCCCTGACCGGGCCCCGAGACGAGAAAGGGGACCGGCCCTTCGGCCGATCCCCCATCTACAATCCGATTGTAAAGGTTCGGCTTACTCGGCTGCCTCCGCGACGGGGAGAACCGAAATGAAGGTGCGGCCCTTCAGACCTTTCTTGAAGGTCACGCGGCCCTCGACGGTCGCGAAGATGGTATGGTCGGTGCCCATGCCCACGCCTTCGCCCGGGAACCAGGTGGTCCCGCGCTGACGGCAGATGATGTTGCCCGGAATGGCGTGCTGACCACCGAACAGTTTCACGCCAAGGCGACGACCGGCCGAGTCGCGGCCGTTGCGGGACGAACCGCCTGCTTTCTTGTGTGCCATGGGGGATTACTCCTGCGCTGCAGCGGCCTTGGAGGCACGCTTCGGTTTCTCGGCCTTTTCGGCAGCTTTCGCGCCGGGGGCCTCATGCGCGGCGACGCGGGCGGCAGCGGTGCCGACGGCGGCCTTCACGCCCGACTTGTCCGCGCCCTTTTCCAGCACGTCGGTCACGCGCACCAGAGTCAGGTGCTGGCGGTGGCCCTTGGTGCGCTGGGAAGAATGCTTCCGGCGGCGCTTGACATAGTGGATGGTCTTTTCGCCCTTGATCTGGTCGATGACCTCGGCCTGGACGGCCGCGCCTGCAACCAGCGGCGCACCAACGGTGGTGCCGACCATCAGGATGTCGTTGAACTGGATCTTGTCACCGGCAACGGCATCAAGCTTTTCAACGCGCAGAACGTCACCCGCCTGCACCTTGTATTGCTTGCCGCCGGTCTTGAGGACCGCAAACATGGTCTTTCCTTCCATCGCTCCGCGCCCTGTGGCCCCCGGTCGGGTGTTCTCGGGGTCACCCCCGCCTCGGACAGCGCGCCCCCAGATGGGGCGTCATTGAAAACATAGTACCCGGCCAAGAGTCGCCTCTGCCCGGGATGCGCGCTTATGCTGTGAAGCGGCCCAAGTGTCAAGCGCCCCGCATCAGATATCGCGCCCCTGGATCGCCCGCCCGGCGGCACGGCCCAGCTCAAGGGAAACCTGGCGAAAAACCTGGTCGAAGGCGGTGAACAGCGCCGCGTTCAGCCGCTGGCCGGCGGGGCTTTCCCAGAAGTCGATGTAACTGTCCATCTCCGCCTCGCTGAGCGGCGAATAGGCCAGTCCCAGATAGGCATAAAGCCAGGTCGAGGTGTCCGCCCGGACCTGTTCTTCCTGCGCCCAGATGTCCGACAGGATCTGGTCCGCTGGCATGTCCGACCCGTATGCGCCGGTGCTTGCCATGCCGGTCATGAAGGCCAGATTGCCCGACATCGAGCCTGCGACGTTCATTTCCACCAGGTCCGCGGCTTCGATCATCCGGCGCACCTGCGCCACCTTCGGGTCCCGCGCTGCGGCCGCATCGTCCGCCGCCACCCGGGCGGCCTCTTCCGCAGCGGTGTCCAGAAATGCCCGCCGTGCCTCGATCTCGAGACCCAGGATCTTCTGGCCAGGGTCCGAGCCGAAAAAGGCCACGATCCCCTCGACCGCCGCGGGGTCCGAGGCGAGCTGTTCCTGAAGCACCGCATCAAACCCCGACCGCAGCCGGTCCGCATCATAGATCGCCGACACCGCCGCCTGCCACTCTGCCCCGCCGCCCGAGGGGAACATGTCCTCCTCCAGCGTGGTGCCATGGGCCAGCCCCTCCTCGCGCAGCACGGCAAAAAGGGCATCCAGCTGCAGCACCTCTCCAATCCGGTCAGGAGAAACTTCGGCCCCGGGCTGCTCTGTAACGGTCTCGGCCGCCAGCGGCACGGCGGTCGCAAGGAAGGCGGCAAGGGCAAGACGCGACAGAAGCATGGGCATGGGTCCAGAGCTGGCGGCCCCCGTGGACCGCAAGGGGTTAGGTAGACCCTTCCCCCGCCCTTGCCAAGGCACCGGACCGCAACAGCCCGTGATCACGCGCATTCGCCGCCGTGACGCAAACTTCCGATTGCCTCTTGCGCATCGCGCGGCACCCGGCTATCCACCCCGCCACATAGACGACCCCTGAAGCGCGGAGAGGTGACGGAGTGGTCGATCGTGGCGGTCTCGAAAACCGTTGTAGGTTTGCGCCTACCGTGGGTTCGAATCCCACCCTCTCCGCCACTTGACCTCACGAAAGTGTTCTCCCGATCCCGGCGCGTCCGGATTTTTCCATTGTTTTCGGGGCTTATGGGGATGGGCCTGAGCACTCGCCTCGGCGGCACGAAGCGCGAAAACAGTCTCTCTAGGCCTGTCCTCTCTGGACCTCATGACTGCACCAGTATGGTGGTTTGACCATAAGATATTAAAAAGTAATAGATTTCCTGAATCATCCAATCGATTTGGATCCGCGGCGCATCTGCGCGATCTGGAACTGTAGTCGAACTGTCACCTATCGATCCGGCAGATTAGGCATTGCCGGTATTCGAAAGGGACAGCAGATCGGCCAGTGCGCTGCTTTGCATTCGAAGAGTTTCGCCAGATTGGACACCTGGTGAAGGCTCCGACTTCTAACCTATCCTAAGGCGCGACGGCGGGAGAAAGGTGTCAGTCAGGCAACATGAAGGGTCTTGTGTAAGTTCGGCGCCCGTGTTTCGCTCAGTCGAAAATCCGGCCCAGTCCAAGAGGCAACATGATCAGTTTGCGCGATCTTGTAATAGCAGTCATCACAGTCGGTGCCAGCTCTGCACTGGCTGAGACTACTTCCTATGGAAGCTTTCAACACAATTCCGACCTACCTAGTGTGCTGTTCCTAATGAGCGAAATCCAAGACAGAGACTCATTCGAACTGCGACGTGCAATGCGTGATCAATCAATCGACCTCGTTGTCACTGCGAGCCCGGGTGGTAGTCTCTATGAGGGACTGCAGATTGCAGCGATCCTGCATGACAACAACGTAGGCACTTACGTGCCTATGGGAGCCAGCTGCGAGTCTGCCTGTGCGACCGTTTTTCTTGGTGGACAGCACCGCCTTGTGATCGGGGAACTGGGTGTCCATCAGTTCTATTCTGGCGGACCGGACGCAGATGGGGCAGTTCGCAAGGACATTGCAACTGCCGCAACGCAGTACACCACCGCTGATATCATCGGCATCATGAACGAGTTCGACACTCCACCTTTCGTCTACGAGAAGATGTTTGGGACAACTGACATCTACTATTTTAAGGCCGCGGAGAAGCAGCTCCTGAATCGCTCTGAAGCTGATATTGCTGGCTCCGATCGTGTCGCAGAAGTCGATGCGTATCTATCGACGAACCCCAAGGTACTGGATCGCCTTCCCAACCTTACGGACCCTGCACCAGCCGAGGCGCCGGCTGCAGCAACACCTCCTAACCTACCGCCATTGCCGACCATGGAGGAAGCATCTGCCATTCTACTCGCTAGTGTTAATGCGGACTGGTCGCTTCCGAACGACCAAGCCCTACCTCGTCTAGCAACGTACTACGCGCCTTTCGTGGACTTTTACGGCAACCCTTTTACCCATGCGGAGGTGATGACCGAGAAAGAAGATTTTGCTAGTCGTTGGCCAGTACGCAGTTACCGGGTAGAACCGGGGAGCTTCAAAGTGAAGTGCTCTTCGGAAGGCTGCGTAGTAGACGCCGTGATCGCTTGGTTGGCCGCATCGCCTGCCAGGGGCGCTAAAGCGTCTGGGCGTTCGACCTGGTCATTGTGGCTTACAGACATAGACGGCAGTTTGAAGATTGTCCGAGAGAACGGTGCGACCCTTGAGCGCAACTAGAGCGCACAGTCTTTTTTCGATCATCGAATAACGGCGGTGAGCAGTCGTTCGGGGCGGTAGGGGAGAATGGTCGGTTCGCGGCCGAAGTTGCCGCCGAGCACGAAGGCGCGTAGATCCACGTTGGGCCATTCAATCAGAAGATTTTTGGTCTGTACTGCTACTTCCTATGTGACCATCATGACCGTCCCAAGTACGACAAAGCTCGAGTGCAATGGCCAATACTAGTTCCCGCAGAGATCTGTTATTGGCTGCCATGGCATCTGTGGTGCTGCCTTCCCGTGTTCTCGCCCAGACGCAGCCGCGCCAGAACCCACGCCGTCCCCGTGGTCTCGGACCGCGGCTTGTCGTGGGATTTGCAGGACAGGACGCGAGGGACGCTGGGGTTCAATCGGCGGCAAGAAGCATTGCGGAAGGCAGTGTGGCGGGGGTGATCCTGCTCGCCCGAAACATAGTCTCGGTTGACCAGGTCATCGGCCTTTGTTCTTTTTTGCGAGCGGCTTCACCAGACCTGCCGCCGCTTATCTGCGTGGATCACGAGGGGGGCTTGGTAGCGCGCGCCAATTCGCCGGCTGGGTTCTCGAGCTGGCTGCCGGCCGAGGAGGTCGGAGAGAATTACCCGGACGCAGAAAGTGCCGCCAACTATTACAGGCCGCGTGCGCGGGAACTGGCATTTGCAGGCATCAACTTGAACCTGGGGCCAGTAATTGATCTTAATCTGAACCCAAAGAATCCCATTATCGGAGGTCTGGGTCGTTCGTACTCGGCTAGCCCTGAGCGCGTCGTGGCAGGCGCAGAGGGGTTCATACGGGCGCACCACGAAGCTGAAGTACTCACTTGCCTGAAGCATTTTCCTGGGCATGGCAGCTCGAAGGGAGACACGCATCTTGGACCGGTTGATGTATCCAGGACATGGTCGATGCTCGAGCTGGAACCGTTCCGTGCGATCGTGTCAGCAGGCACGGCCGACAGCATCATGAACGCCCACCTCTATCACCCGGATTTCTCGGACACAGTTGGTCAACCTGCATCCTTGTCCGCAAAGTCGGTGGATCAGATCAGAAACTACCTGCGCTTTGAAGGAGTTGTCATGACTGACGACATGCAGATGCGCGCTGTAACGGCAAACTATCGTGAGGAACAAGCGGCCGTCTTGGCGGTGGCGGCGGGCAACGACCTTTTGATCTACTCGACTTTCGATACGCCGGATCCCGACATTGCCCAACGGATAAGCGGTCACCTAAGTATGGCACTTGAGGGCGGCCATTTGGATCGGTCATCATTCGAGCTATCTACTGATCGCGTTCGTCGGCTGCGGGAGTCGCTCAGGGCTTGACACCTGTGATCATACCAAGTCGATCCGAAGCAGGGCCGACAAACGACTTTGGCCAACACCACTGCTTATCGCGCACCCAAGTGAAAGCAGCACAGTCAGATCGAGCAGTGCAGTACAGGCGACAGTCTTGAAGGCTAGTGCTTGGCAACCCGCCTGGCAGGAGATCAAAGCCGGCAATGTCTTTGGACGTGTACTCAAGGAACCCGGTGTCAACGGGCAGGGCCGGCAGCGCGCCCTCACCATATTTGATCCCGGTAACAGCGTCAGACTTGAAGCTCATGCTCCCGACTGCGAACTTGGGCCAGCACCAGCGGGTTTCGGGTATGTACGTATATGCGGCACAAGCGGTGCTCTCTGCACATAGCTCCTGGCAGCGACTTAGGCTCACGTCTCGGACACCTTTGGCCATGATGTCGTTTCCGAAAAGGTCAGCGTCATAGGTTATCTTGAAGCCTTTCTCTTCTGGAGCCGCCGTCGGCGGTGCAGCTGGTTCTGGGTTGGGCTTGGCGGATACTGGATCTTCTGTCGCAAGGAGTTGTGGCGGCTGCTTTTTCGGCATCGTGGCGACGAGTACATCGACAAGGCTATCGATCAAGACTGTTTGAGCAACAAACAATGGATCGTCCTCACCAAGCGCGAGTTCAGCCTTTTCGGTGGCATCGAACCAGTACATGTCCGTGGTAGAGAACATCTTGGCATAGACTTCCGGAGGCGTTTTGAAGTCGTTGAGAAACGCGATGATTTCGCCCGTGGTGTACTGTGTGACGATGCTCGCGACCGCGCCTCCGGCCTTATCGAGAGCTGACCCTTCCGCGCCGTAAAACTGATGAACTCCGAGTTCGCCCCCGACCAGCCTCTTTCCACCCGCGAAGAAAACAAAGGCGCAAGCCGAGGCACACAGGAAATCGTGCTGCTTGGGCACGTAGGTCGACATGCCGGTATCGTGGATCACCCCCGCTATCTGCAAAGCTTCGAAGACGCTTCCACCGGGACTGGCCGCGACAATGATGCTGATCTCATCTTCGCGCATTGCCTTGCGCAGCTGGAAGTAGTCGCCATCGTTGATCTCACCCGTCAGAAAAAGCGCGTCGGGAATCTCTTCAAAGTGGACAAAACTGCCGTAGCTCTTGGCACTGCCCCAAGGATCAGCCTCAGCCGGCACGCAGAGAAGGCCGCCTATCGCTGCCGCAATCGTTAGAACAATCTTCCGCATCTCGTGCCTTTTCTGGTCCTTCGGCCCGTCTATGAAGTCACTTGTAGCAAAAACCTGATCCGGTAGTGTGACTATTTTGAGGACAGAACAACGCTTGCGGCGAGCCAAAAACCAAACCAGTGTCAAGCTTATCGGCAAGCGATGACAGGTTTGACGGACGACACAAGTCCATCTTCCAACGCTTTGCCCAAGGCATCGCTTCGGCTGGAGCTAACATCGACGAATGTGCTACAAGATATGCGTCTGTATTGTGGCTGGCTGGGTAGCCGCGTTGGCGGCGCCCTCCTCCGCCGCTGACATTCATGTGTCTACCGATGCCGATTGTAAGGTGGACCTTGAGGGACCCATCGTGGCGGGTGATTTTGAGAAGCTAGTTGAACTGGAAGATCAGCTAGTGGTGAGCAATGGCGAGTCCACGAGTGGCTCATTGATCTGTTTGGACAGCCCAGGTGGAAGCCTCCTCGATGGGCTGAAGATGGCTCGCTTCATACTTGAGCGTGGAGTCGGGACCCGTATCCGCGAGGACGCGGAGTGCCAGTCAATTTGTGCGGTAATGTTCATGATGGGCAACGCGCGCGGCGCTGAGGTTGCCTTCTTAGACAGACGAATGCACGCTAGCTCGACGCTCGGCTTTCATCGGCCCTACCTCACAATTGACGAGGCGCGTCAGTACGGTGCAGGTGATGTTGAGCTCGCTTATGACATTGGAATCGGATCCATTTATGAGCTGATGTCTCTCGCAAATACCCCCACTCCTTGGCATGACAGCCTTATGATCGAGCCGGATTTGATGGAGTTGATGGCCGGAACACCCGGATCGGACATGTACCTAATTCGTACGGTCGAGCAAGTCACGCGTTGGCAGATAGGCGTAGATGGGCTCCCCGGGTTTGAACGTTTGACTAAGCCGAATGTCATGTTTGCGTGTGAGAATGCGCTCAACTCGGGATACACTCTTACAAGCGTCCGAAACGAAGACGGGTTGATGACAGAGCAGGTCTTCGAACTACGTCCGGCAAATGGTTGGTCGGTCGATAACGCCACGCGAGGCGTGGCAAGCAAAGGGGAGAGCGGACGGTATGCGACGACCAGCCCTCGTTCTGGATACTCAAGCATCAGCTGCGAGGTTGATACTTCGACAGATTTTATCGGTGTCTGCGGGTACGACGAGAGCTCAGATACGAGGCTCGGAAATTGTGACGTTGGCGACGATCTGCGGTACTTTGATCGCATCTACTCTCAACATCCAGTCTCCGACCTGCGGGCGCTTGCGGTTCCCTTAGACGTTGAATTTGATGCTATCTCCTTCCGACGGTGCCGAGTGGTAAGTATGTCGGGCGACGCTACGGACGACGAAGTTTGCTTGCATCTCGTATCATTGGTCAGTGGGTCTCAGCCAAAGGTGAGACATCTTCTCCAGTGGCAAAGTGGTGCTCGGACTGTCATCGAAATTGGTGTCGAGGTTGCAGAGAAATCGGCGACGGTATTTGTGAACGGGCAACGAGGGGAAGTTTTGGTCACTGCTGGAAGCTGCGTCAGGAATCTTGCCTCGGGCAATCAAGTTTGCAGTGAAAACTTGTCCCGTGATTGACATAGTTCTCGTGCGATTCACAGCGGCAGATCTCGACCATTTGGCTCGTCGCCGCCGGCGGAGCTGACCGTCCGCCATGGGCCGATTTTGACTCCACGTCTTCCTGTCTGACCCAAGTTTATGACACTCGGCACTCAGTGTTTACTGGGGAGCCAGGTCGTGCGATGCTCGCATTCGCATTATCCACAACTGTATTGGACGGCCACAATTTCTGAATGGATCAGGTGATGTTGAGGAAATTTCGCACGCTTTTTGTGGTTGGCTTGCTGGTCGTTGCTTCCAGGCTCTTTGTTGCAGAATCCACGCCGTCTGTTGGAAACGCACCCTCAACTGCTGATCTGGCCTCACCCGCTGACTCGCGCCCTGTCGCCGGCCTTGATCCATCTACAGAAAGTGAGGCAAACGGTACGGCGGCCGATGACCAAGAGCAGAGCCCAGTCCCAGTTCTGATTGCATCTTCGGATGAGCTGCAGTCGGAGCCATCGGTTACGTTGTACGTGACGGGCTCAAAGGTAAATTTGAGAGATGCTCCATCCCTAAAAGGCAAGACGCTAGGACAGTTGGTCGAGGGGACCTTGGTCAATCGGATTGCCGAGGTAGATGGCTGGAGCGAGATCCGGACGCCCCTTGGCCAAGGTTGGATGGCAACTCGTTTTCTCTCAACCGAAAGGCCAGCAGATGTTCAGCAGGCAGAACCTCGACGGGCTGTGGCGGCTCCAAGTTCGAGTGAGGTTGCTAGAGCTAAGGCGGAGATCATTCGACAAAGCATCGCGTCATATCCTGGCTCCTGCCCGTGTCCATACAATTCAGACAGAGCAGGTCGACGATGTGGAGGACGAAGCGCATGGTCAAGAGCAGGCGGCTACAGTCCGCTCTGCTACGAAAGCGACATTTCGGACGAGCGTCTGAAGACCTACTTCGCTAGGCTTCGCGGGGCGGCGGACTAGAGGCGCTGTGCTCTAATCGGGGCCGACAATAAACGCTGCCCCGGCCAGATCGAACGGCAGCATTGGGCCATTCACGTCAGTCAGCCGAAAAGTGCGGTTGCTCCATCCACTCAACCGTCACGCCCTCCAGCACTCGCGCCAGCTCCATCTCTGGTCCTTGCGTTCCGTCTAGTATCGCTTCGACAGTCTTAGGCGCGAGCAATGTCAGCCGCAGGATGCGTGTCACGTATGACGGCGGGATCCCCTCTCGCTCGGCCAGCTCTGAGGCGCTGGCAAACTCCCCCGACTCAAGCATTCGCTTCCAGCGGAATGCCCTTGCAAGCGCCTTGACCAACGTGCTGTCCGTCCGCCGCGGCTGCGTGGCGCCTTCGGGTAATTGCATCTCTTTCCGGCCTCCGCGCTTGACTATGTGGAACGGCACATGGAGTTCGATTGCTTCAGTACTCAAAGGCATGATTGAGACCCCGTCAGAATGGCGGCGGCACGTTGTCAAGACGCAGGTCTCGTGCCCAGGGTTGGTCTCGGCACAGCAGGTGGGCAAGACTTCTCGCATCGCCCTCGTGGCTTCGGATCAACTTCTCAAGGTGACCGGCCAGATCGAAGTATTCTCTGGCAGATTCAGAAAAGCATCCGGAAAAGTCCCCAGATTCTGCCGCGTTGATGAGCTCATCTCGCTGCATTTCAGCAGCGAACCGATTCACCTGTGGACCGACGCAATGTGTGAGAGAAGCCTCTCCGTCGCCCGGGATCTGAACGACATGGAAACCATCAGGCATCTCTACAACCCTCAGCATCTGCTTAGCTCGTTCAATGCGCTGCTGATCGGTCAAGTTCTCAAAGTTGAGTTCTTTCATGCTTTGCCTTTCTTGGTTGGCGTTACCGCTCTTTGCTCACCTGGCCTCTTTTGTGACCGAGCCAAGTTGTTGCACGAGAGTACTCAGACCAACTTGCCGAAGGCGGACAACAAGCTCACCGTCCCCGATGTCCACCCGCTCGACCAGCAGCCCCACGATCCGTGCCTGCTCAGCCGGGAAGAGTTCATCCCAGACCGGATCGAGCCGCTGCAGCGCCGCCGACGCATCCGCTTCTGTGATGCTGTCATCATGGGCCCGCGCCGCCTTCCATGTCCCTGCCACGGTCTCTGGCTGCCGGAACACGGCCCGCAGTTGCTGGATCACAGCGGCTTCCAGATCAGCCGCGGGCACCCGCCCGATCGGGCACCCGCCTTTACCGAACTTCAAGACACTCTGGCTAACGTAGTAGCGGTAAAGTCTCCCAAGCTTGCGCGTATGTGTGGGGGAGAAGGCTGCACCATCGGGGCCAAAGACCAGGCCCTTGAGAAGTGCAGGCGTCTGGGCCCTCGTGCGAGTTCCCCTTGCACGAGGGCTCTCCTTCAGGATCAGGTGCACTTTGTCCCAGAGCGCGCGGTCGATGATCGCGTCATGTTCGCCAGGGTAGCTGTCGCCCTTGTGGACCGCCTCGCCGATGTAGGCTCGGTTCGACAGCATCCGGTAGAGGTACTTCTTGTCGATCCGGTTGCCGCGGGAAGTGCGCAGACCCTTGGCCTCAACCTCCTGCGCAAGGATCGTGCAGGAGCCGATCTCGATGAAGCGGGCGAAGATCCAGCGTACATGTGCGGCGGCGTCTTCATCGACCATCAGCTTCCGGTTCTCGACGCGGTAGCCATAGGGCGGCACCCCGCCCATCCACATCCCCTTGCGCCGGGAGGCGGCGACCTTGTCGCGAATGCGCTCGGCGGTGACCTCCCGCTCGAACTGGGCGAAGGACAGGAGGATGTTCAGCGTCAACCGCCCCATGGACGTCGTCGTATTGAAGCTCTGTGTGACCGAGACGAAGGTCACGCCGTTCCTGTCGAATACCTCGACCAGCTTGGCGAAGTCGGCGAGCGAGCGACTGAGGCGGTCGATCTTGTAGACCACAACGACGTCGACCAGCCCGTCCTCGATATCCTCCAGCAACCGCTGCAGGCCGGGCCGTTCCAGCGTGCCGCCGGAGATGCCGCCGTCGTCATAATGATCGCGGACGAGTACCCAGCCCTCGGAGCGCTGGCTGGCGATGTAGGCCTCGCAGGCTTCCCGTTGGGCGTGGAGGCTGTTGAACTCTTGCTCCAGCCCATCTTCGGAGGACTTCCGGGTGTAGACAGCGCAGCGGAGTTTGCGGACGAGGGGCTTGGTCAGCGCGTTCATGTCCGCCCCCGATGGTTCTTCAGCCCGAAGAAGGTCCAGCCGTTCCAGCGGGTGCCGGTGATCGCGCGCGCGATGGCCGAAAGCGACTTGTAGGGTCGGCCCTGCCATTCGAAGCCGTCCTTGGTCACCGTGACCACCTGCTCGACGCCTTGCCACTCCCGCAGGAGCCTCGTCCCGGTGATCGGGCGGTCGCGATCGAGCCGCATGCTGCGCTTCTTCTTGTCGCCGCCGTCGAGTTCCTCGCCCAACTGCTCCAGCCGCCGGATCGTCTCGGGCCTCAACCCGCCGTAGGCCAGTTCCTGGATCCGGTAGGCCAGCCTGGATTCCAGGTAGCGCCGGTTGAAGGGTGGTGGCTCCCTGTCGAAGAGGTCGCGCCACTGCTGCTTCAGGTCCGCCGTTGTGGTGGTCTTCAGCGCGGACAGGCGCGCGGGAATGGGATCGTGTGTGGTCATGCGGATCTCCGTTCGTCACGGGTTGCATGACCGCTCTGGTCGGGCTGAAAGTGTAGCGAACTTTCTCCGGTGCCGTCGGATAGTTCGCTTGACTGCCGCTGGATAAGGCGAACAAGACCGAGGGCCAGGATGCGGCACAGTTCGGCGCGGCGTTCTGCGGGGGTCATGTGGAACGGGGAGAGAGGGTTCATTGTTGCCTGCTCCCGTTCCTGTTGCGCTGCTCAAAGATGACGACGTCCGCGAGTGGGTAGCGAACACCTCTGCCAAGCCGAACAAA
The DNA here is from genome assembly GCF_005222785.1 of Rhodobacter sp. SY28-1. Classification (GTDB taxonomy): domain Bacteria; phylum Pseudomonadota; class Alphaproteobacteria; order Rhodobacterales; family Rhodobacteraceae; genus Tabrizicola. The sequence goes on from NZ_STGH01000006.1 coordinate 31,924, forward strand.
ACTCGGGCCGTCGTCAGACGCTCTCCAACGCTGAAGGGTGCGCTTGGAACAACTCCAACGCTCCGCAAGTTCTCGTTGCGTCAGAAGTCGATCTACCTCGATGTCCGGCTGTTTCCGCATACCTTCTGCCCGCACATTGCCGATTGCGGGTATGGTGCCAGATCGCTCACGGGCTGTACGCGAACTGCCCCAATGCCAAGTCGATCAGATCAGGCCATTGCTTTCATTGAGCTTTCCGAAAGATAATCGTTGAACGATTATCTTTTCTCTGGCTTCCAGTCGGGCGAGATAAACCCCGCGCCCTTACGAAGGTATTTCCGGATCGTGTCTTCCGAGATCGACATACCAAGGCTTGCAACGATTTCGCCGATTTCTTTGGGAATGGGACTACGGGGGGCGCCAGGGACATACCCGAGTTGATCGATGGCCATCGCCGTAAAGAGCATCGCGATGGAATCGATTTCACGGCGGTCCGTCTTCAGTACCTTGATTGAAGCCTTTGCTTCATCCCGTAGGCCATGAAACCGTCGCAGCAGATCCAGGAACTCCGGGTGAACGGGAAACTCAAACTGGTCCACCCATTCCAGGAAATCGTTCGGCGACACGCTCCGGTCGTGACCATGTCGGTCGAACTTGCGCTTTAATTGTTCGTAGCGGAGCAGGATGAACTGTTGTGGCTTCCAGAATTTGGGCCTGTCGCTCGATTTGCTGAGCTCCTTGAGTTTCGGGTCAGGGTATTCTTTTGGTTCAATCCCGACAGAAAGGCAGGTGAGTTCACCGACGCTGAACTGGGACATCCTTGCCCAGTACTCAAAGTCAGCGACGTGATCCGGGTGGCCAAATCCGCCGGCATACCAAGGGGGCAACATACGGTTCAGATCGGCCAGCTTCCCTTCGCCAAGGTTGAACCATTCTCGCGCCTCCGGGTCCCTCTGGTCCGTCTGGCCAATTCCGGGCGATCTGACATTTCGATTCCGGAGGACGACGGCGATACGATCGTCTGCAGACGATTGAAGCCATTCGACACAAGTGTCCACGACCGACCGATGTAGCTTGGCAAATCGATCCCAAACGTCCGGGTCGAACGGTCCGATGGTTTGAACAATGGCTGGTTGCTGCCATGATAACCATTTGCCCAGCTTTTCTCTGAGCAGGCCCATCCGGTCTGCATCCAGCATCTGGTCAAGTTGGTTGTCGACACCCAAAACCAAATCCTCTCGTTGGAGCGTGATTCGAAGTGGAGCCATCTTGAGCTTCATCAGAGGATAGCGCCCTGCAAGGCTTTTCGCGAGATGTCGTCCTTTGGCCGCCCTTGTCCGTTTGTGGCGATAAATGTCATAATTATCAGTTGCTTACTAAAGTGCTACCATTGGGGCAAGGCCCTTGTGGGAGCGCCCGGTGCGGCGAATTTTGAAATGCCTAACTTTGATAGCAGCGTCTGTGACCTGAATTGCCCGCATCATTGTGGGGTGAGCTGAGATGACTCTTCGCCCATCCCCGTCCTGGCTGACCACGGCCGAACTTGCCGACCGTTGGCGAATGACCACGCGGACGTTGGAGCGCTGGCGAGCCGAGCCCTACGGCCCAGCCTGGCATCACATCGGTGGCAAGATCCTCTACCTGATGGATGACGTCCTCGCCTACGAGGATCGGCACCGGCGTAAAGGCGGGTAGACCGTGGCGTGGGGCCGCGATTGGGGACCCGCGCAAAAAGAGGAAGACGACACCCAGGCTGCCACCGGCGGCCCGAAACCCATTAGCCATCCCACTTACGCCGAAGTGGCGCTGAAGCTTCTGGACAATGGCTACGAGCCGCTTCCGCTTTATGTCCGCAAGAAGCGGCCGATTCCCGAGGGTTGGACCGAGCTCGTCATAGGTGAAGCTCAGGTCCGCAGGTGGATCGATGAATTGCCTGACTCGGGCGTGGGAATTCGGACCGGACACGCCGTTGGCATAGATATCGATGTGCTGGATCCCGAGATCGCCCACGAGATGGGGCGCATCGTGGAGGAACGGACCGGCGCATCGCTGATGCGGGTGGGGCTCTGGCCGAAGCGGCTCTACCTGGTCCGGACAGTGCACCCCTTCGCCAAGAAATCCATCCGCAAGCTGGAAATCCTCGGCCACGGCCAGCAGTTCGTTACCTTCGGGATCCATCCAGACACCCGGAAGCCCTACTACTGGACGGACGAAACACCGCTTGATGTCCCGCTGGTCGACCTGCCGCTGGTCGACGAAGCAACGTGCACCGATCTCCTGAACGAACTCGCAGCCTTGCTGCCGCCGATCGGGGACAAGCAGCGCAAGAGCAGATCTGGCCGCCCATCCGGGGACAAAAGCGCACCTACCCGCAACGACGCAGGACTGGTCATCGACGGCCGCGACGGCTGGCTGTCCACGATTGCTTATCACATGGTCCATGACGCGATCGACGCTCGGCACAACCTCGACCCCGATGCTCTGGCGGATCGAGTCTGGGACCGGTTCGCAGCGACCACTGATCTGTCCCGGGGCAAGAAGGATAGCATTGAGTGCTACGGGGTTCAGGACGCTCAAGGGAAGGTTCGCGACAAGCTGGCCCTTCATGCTGCTGGCCGCCTGCCACCTCGCGCATCGCCGGAGGCCCAGCCCGTCGAGGTTCCACCTGGCCTTACTGTCGACGAGGCACGGGCGAGGCTGGACCAGGAGATCGCCGCCTTCTGCAACGCTGCTGAAGCCTGGGCTGTTGCTGGGCGCGCAGACGCGGGACCACGGATCGGGCTTCGTGCCAGCGTCGGGCTGGGCAAATCGGCGGTGTCGCGGCGGGACCTTGGTGCTCTGCAGAAGCGGTTGAAGGAGGCTGGATTGCCGCACCGTATCCTTGTCTCCGTGCCATCCCTCGCACTGGCCGACGAGGCAGAGGCCGGCTGGAAGGCCGACGGGTTCAAAGTTGCTGTCCATCGCGGCTACGAGGCGATGATGCCGGGGCTGGGAATCCCGATGTGCCGGGATATCGAGATGGTGCGCATGGCTGTTGCCTCTGGCCTGCCAATCTTTCCGAACGCGTGTCTTCGGCGCGGCGGGGCGAGCTGTCACAACTTCGATCACTGTGCCAAGCAGCAGAACCTGCGCGAGGTTGAAAGCGCGGACGTGGTCCTCGCTGCCTATGACAGCCTCTTCACCGGACTTGCCGCCGACCCGGAGAAGTTCGCGCTGATGGTCATCGACGAGGGATGCTGGGAACGCGCGGTCAGGAAGATCAGCATCAGGCATGCGGAGATCACGGACCCCGATGCCGCGGACCAGCCGAGGATGGACGATCCCGAGGCCGAAGAAAGTGCCTGGACCGACCTCTTCCGGCTCCGGGGCCTTGTCGCCGACGCGCTGTTGGCGAATGGCGCCGGGCCGCTGCAACGACAGAGGTTGGTCGAGGCCGGACTGACGGAAGCGGATTGCGCCTCTGCTGCTGTTCTGGAAGTCCAGTTGCGCCTGGATCCCGGCCTGCGCCCAGGGCTGCCGCAGGCTGCGCGCAGACAAGCGGTGAACCTCAGCCAGGATGCCAACCGCTCGGTGCGGCGCGAGGCCTTGTTCCGTGCGTTGGCAGCCTGTCTGCAGGGAACGGACGAGCTGGATGGACGCATCCAGGTGCACTCACCCGATCCCGCACCAAGTGCCGTCAGCATCGACGTGACCGTTCTCCACAAGATTGAACCGGCTTTGGCGCGCCTGCCGATCCTGCATCTCGATGCCACGCTCAGGCCCGGGCTCGCAGAAACGGTGCTGCCAGGACTGGAGGTCACCGAGATCGCAGCGGACATGCCGCATATGCACCTGACGGCAGTGCAGGGCAGCTTTGGGAAATCATCGCTGGTGGAGGATCCGAAAGCCTCTCCCGCTGAGAACAGGCGGCGTCGCAACCGCTTGCAGGAATGCGTTGACCACGTCCGCTGGGAGGCAGCTCGGGTCGCCCCGGGCCGTGTTCTTGTAGTGACCTACCAGGCGATCGAGCCCGCGTTTAGCAGCATCCTTGGGGTCTTTACAGGTCACTTCAAGGCCATCGCGGGGCTCGACGTCTTCAAGGACGTCGCGCTCTTGATCGTCATTGGCCGCCCCCTGCCCGGCAGCGATGAACTCGCAAAGCTGACGAGCGCCTACTTCGGGCATTTGCCCACGGGTGAATACCAGACGGTCCGGCGCGGTCTCTTGATGCGGGACGGATCGCGACGGGCGATCTCGGTGATCGAGCACGAGGACCCGAAGGCTGAACTCATGCGGGCTGCCGTTTGCGACGACGAGGTGGTCCAGGCCATCGGTCGGGGGCGCGGGGTCAATCGAACAGTGACGAATCCACTCGAAGTCCAAGTTCTGGCCGACGTGGCGTTGCCGATGGTCCATGATCGCCTCGTGCCCTGGGACAGCGTGAGGCCGGACCTGATGCAGATGATGCTGCTGGCTGGTCTGGCGGTGGACAGTCCGGCCGATGCGGCGGCACTTCATCCCGGCCTGTTCCTAGACGCTAAGCAGGCGCAGAAGGCATTCGAACGGGCGGGATTTAAGCGACAAATCCCTATAGGTAACTCTTATAGGGAAATGTCGCTTAAATCGGCCCGGTACCGGCGAGGTGGCAGAGGTCGGTCTTTGCAGACCGCATGGTGGGTTTCGGGCACTACGGACAAAATCAGGCTTCGCTTGGTGCAGACGCTTGGCAGCCTGGAGCGATGGGAGCCTATGTAATGTTATGGTCTGCTTAGAGCCCACTTCACCGAATGCTGCGCAACACCCCAAGGGCTGCTTTGCGGATTGCTATCGCTTGATAGACCAAATCATCGCGGTCTCGTATCCAGCAGATTCCAGCAACTCGACCTTAGAAGCCCAACTCGCCGGACAGACGACAACGGCGGCTCCAATCCCACGGTTGGCGAATGCCGCCTCAGCCGCTCGCAAAAGCGCGCTCGCACCTTCGTTTCCTTGTTCAAGAGCCGCCGGGTTGGCCATCTCACGGTGGTAGTAGTCATCAATCACACCCGTTCCGGTGATGTCGTGGGCCGGAGGAAAATGCAGCCGTGAGGCGGGTTGTGCGATGATGTAGCCCTGCAAATCCTCGGAGTCACCCTGAACCATCATGTCCCGATCCCGAAGCGTCAGGCTCCGCGTCATCCACGCCGAAAACCGTGGATCAGCTTCAGGATGAATATCCCAGAACGGGTCGATGTTAAAAAGAACCTGCCGGTTCTCAGCGCTGCGTTCAACGATACCCGGAATATCGTCTTCCGTCGCTTGTCGAACACTGACCGGCATTCCCTGATCGCCCAGGTCACTGCGCGACAGATAAAGTGTCAGAGGCTCATAGCCGCTTGCGTTAAACGCGGTTCGCCAAGCTTCGCCCGCCACGTAGGACGCCAGTTTGATCCGGGCACCGGCTTCGTGAAGTGCGTCCTCGGCTGCGGCCAATAGGTCGTCAACAGTGCCGCTCGCCGCGTCGGCAGCAACGAAGGAGTCTGGCAGGATCAGTCCCGGCTCGCCGAACGGGCCTGCATAGATTGGAGGGACCGGCAGCATCATAGCATGAATGACACCCGTGATCTGACCCCCATCATCCGCGACATGCCAAAACTGTCGAAAGGGTTGTTGCTTGGCCGCTAGCGCAAATGTCAGTGCCTTCTCGATCTGCGCGGGCGCGTCATCTGCCATCTTCCAGAGCATGGCATCCTCTGCACGGCGTTCCTGGGCATCTAGCATAAGAAGATGGATCAGGCGCGGCATGTCGTCGGGTGTCGCTGGTCGGACTGTCTGGGTCATAGCTCTGTCTCATGTAGCTAGTGCTTCTTGCCTGCTCGTATCGGCCGCCCGCACTAAATTGACAAAACAGGATAGTTACACCACCGTTTAGCAAAACTATCGCCTCCAAGGTATCGAATGAAGAACGTGAACCTCAATGCGCTTCGAGTGTTCTCCGTCGTCGCATTGCACGGGAATCTGCAACGCGCGGCTGAGGAGCTGAGCCTGTCGCGTGGTGCGGTATCTCAACGGATCAAAAAGCTCGAGATCGAGCTGGGGGTGGTTCTTCTCGTGCGTAGCGCACGCGGTGTCTCGCTGACCCCGGAAGGCGAGCGCTGTCATGCGGCGATGAAAGACGCTTTGGCAATCCTCGACACTGCCTTTCTGAACATCGGCGAGGACGATAATCGCGTCACGCTACACCTTGGGTCTTCCACAGCAACAAAGTGGCTGATGCCCCGGATGAACGCTTTCGCAGCCAAGTTTCCGAACGTGTCCCTCACCACTCAGGTCCACGAGCAAGTTCTTGCGCGCAGTCTGGGTCGGAACGAGATCGCAATCTGGCCCGGAAAAGCACATGATACGAATGCAGCCCACGGATCGCGCCACTTGGCCGACATCCGCCTAGTTGCCGTATGCAGTCCTGATTTCCTGCGACCAGATTGGCCAATGGGGCTGGAGACACTGCTGACGCTGCCGCTCCTTCAGGATGCGCACCGGCGGTGGGAAAAGCTGATCCATAAGACCGGGTATGGAAACATGCACAAGCTACTCAACTTCGACCGATCTGCCTTGGCTCTCGATGCTGCTATCGGTGGTCACGGCGTTGCAATCGCACCGACCTACATGGTGGAGAATGATCTTCGGTCAAAGAAGCTGGTGGAGATTTGGGTCGATCCCGACCCCTCCGATGATGGGCTCTATATCTCATGGGCGAAGGAACATCTGGGCCAGACGCGCATCAAGCGGATCGTTGATTGGATTGCGTCAGAATTCGAATGAAGCAGGCCTTCGGTTCGGGAGAGCGAACGGCAGCAAAATCCGCACAGCAGTCGTCCGGCACTGCAAATTCCATCGCTTGCCACCTTAGCCCGCCCCTGTCCCTCTATGTCGCCAAATGTCGGATATTGTCCTTCTTATCAATGCATTAGTCCTCTGATATACTGGCCACACCTCCCGCAGAGACACCGCTTGATGCGGACCGGGGGGGTGGGGGAACGAGATGGATGGCACGCTGGCAATCGACTACCGCCCAATCGGCGATCTGATCCCCTATGCCCGGAACGCCCGGACGCATTCGGAGGCTCAGGTTGCGCTGATCGCGGGCTCGATCCGGGAATACGGCTTCACCAACCCTGTCCTGGTCGACGGCGAGAACGGCATCATCGCGGGGCATGGCCGTGTGATGGCCGCGCGGAAGCTGGGGCTGGCGATGGTCCCGGTAATCGAACTCGCGCACCTGACCGAGGCGCAGAGGCGGGCCTACATCCTCGCGGACAACCGGTTGGCCGAGCAGGCGGGCTGGGACAAGGCGCTGCTCGCGCTGGAGCTTGGCGATCTGCAGGACATGGCTGTGGACCTGTCGAGCCTCGGCTTCGATGCGGCAGAGCTGGATGCGCTACTTCGGTCCGGGGAAGCGGACGAGCGGGAAGACGACATCCCCGAGCCCCCTGCCCTACCCGTCTCCCAGCCTGGCGATCTCTGGGTTCTCGGAAACCACCGCCTGATCTGCGGGGATGCGACGGATCCGGACTCCGTAGCGAAGGTGCTGAACGGTGTGCGGCCGCATCTCCTCGTGAGCGACCCGCCCTATGGTGTGGAGTATGACCCGGCCTGGCGCAACGAGGTGGGGGCGGCAAAGACGAAGCGTGTGGGCAAGGTCCTGAACGACCACCGGGCCGACTGGCGCGAGGCCTGGGCGCTCTTCCCCGGCGACGTGGCCTATGTCTGGCATGGCGCGCTGCACGCCACCACTGTGGCCGAGAGCTTGCGGGCCTGCGGCTTCGCGATCCGCAGCCAGATCATCTGGGCCAAGGAGCGGCTGGTCCTCTCTCGTGGCGATTACCACTGGCAGCACGAGCCCTGCTGGTATGCCGTCCGGCAGAAGGCGACCGGCCACTGGTCGGGGGACCGCAAGCAGACGACGCTGTGGCAGATCCCGAGCCGGGACCAGGATGCGGCCACGGTGCACGGCACGCAGAAGCCCGTGGAATGCATGCGTCGCCCGATGCTGAACAACTCCAGCCCCGGCCAGGCGGTGTATGAGCCGTTCTCGGGATCGGGTTCGTGTATCATTGCCGCCGAGACCTGCGGGCGACATTGCCATGCCGTGGAACTGGACCCGGCTTACGTCGATGTGGCTGTCCTGCGCTGGCAGGCCTTCACCGGGCGGGAGGCGGTGCTGGAGGCGACCGGCGAGACCTTCGCGGCTGTAGCGGCCGCCAGGGCGCCCGTGGAGGCCGCCTGATGGCGATGCAGCCCTTCACCCTCACGGACGAGCAGAAGGCCGAGGTGGAAACGCTTGCCGCGGTGCTGACGGCCGAACAGGTGGCGGACTACTTCGGCATCGGGAGGCGAACCTTCTATTCCATGATGCAGCGCGATGAGGAGATCGCGGCACGCTACAAAAGGGGCAAGGCCAAGGCCATCGGGGTCATTGCACAGGGCCTGATCAACAAGGCCCGGGCCGGTGACACGACCTCGATGATCTTCTTCCTGAAGACCCAGGCTGGCTGGCGCGAGACGAGCCAGGTCGAGCACATGCTGCCCGCTGAGCCCGACATCTCGCCAGACTCCGCCTTCCAGAAGCTGACGGCCTATCTCAATGCCATCGCCTCTCGGACGCAGGCGGCGACACTGACGGCAGAGCCCCAAGCAGTTCCCGCTGAACAGTCCGGAGGCGAAGATGGCTGACGGTCAATCCCGCGCCTGCTCGTTCTTCGAGACGCTGACCAGTACGGTGATCGGCTTCATCCTGTCGGTGTGGGTGCAACGGCTGCTCTTTCCGGCAATGGGGCATGACCTTGCCCTGGCCGAGAATATGGTCGTGGCCTCGGTGTTCACAGTCGTCTCGATCCTGCGGGGCTACACCGTCCGTCGCCTGTTCAACGCCTTCCGGGACCAGCTGCCATGAGCGGCCCCCCGAAGAAGCCCACGGCCTGGCGCCGGGCGGAAGGCAACCGCGGCAAGCGGGCATGGAACCACGCGGAGCCAAAGCCGCCCGAGGGCACACCGGACTGTCCGGATCATCTGAGCGAGGAGGCAAAGGCCGAGTGGCACCGGCTCGTGGACACGCTGGTCAGCATGGGTGTCATTACCATCGTCGACCGGGCAGTGCTGGCGGCCTACTGCCAGGCCTATGGGCGCTGGGTTGAGGCGGAGCGGAAGCTGCAGGAGACGCCCGTCCTCTTCAAGACACCTTCGGGCTACGTGCAGCAGTCGCCCTGGCTGAACATCGCCAACCGGCAGATGGAATTGATGGGCCGCTACATGGCCGAGATCGGGCTGACGCCTGCCTCTCGGTCGCGGATCGCCATCATGAATCCCGCTGACCAGCCCGAGCCCATCAACAAGATCGAGTTCGTGATCGTCTACCAGGACAAGGATGGCAATCGCGTGGAGAAGCGTCCCGAGGACCCACCGCCAGCCATCGAAAAAGAGACCCCTGCCCCTGATCCCGAGCGGCCGAAGCGGATCCAGATCTATGGCGACCTTTGACAAAGGTGCCGCCCCGGACGGGACGGCATCTGATCCTGTTGGGCGAGGATCAATCCTGCCGCGCTGCGATCCGATAGACGCGCCCGCGGCCCTCGATCTTCTCCGAGGTCAGCGCGCGACCCAGCTTCTTGGTGATGGACCCGGCGAACGCTCCGCGCACGGTGTGCTGCTGCCAGCTCGTCGCGGCCATGATCTCGGCGATGGTCGCACCAGCCCCACCTTCAAGCAGTTCCACCACCTTCGCGAGTTTGCTGCCGGGCCGAGGGGTGCGCGCAGCGGTCTCGGTGGTGGTGGTCGTGGCGTCTGGTGCCTCGACGGGTTGGGTTGCGGGATCGTCCTTGGTCTTCACGGTGCGTGCCATTGTGGCCTCCTTGTCCGGGCCGGCGGCATGCCAGCCCTTCTACGGGGCCAAGGCCCGCGTGCGGCGGGCTGTGGAGATGTGCGGCCGTCCAAAGCCCAGCGAGTGAGTTCAACCATTGCCGGTGGCGAAGTTAGCGATCTCCTGCAGGCGCTCCCGGATGTGGTTCGCGCTTCCGACGTGGCTCCAGGTGATCTCATCCGGGCTGGCATGGAAGTGGTCGGCACTCAAGGAAGCCAACTCGGCGAGGAGCCGGTCGATCTCGGTCTTCGCCGCCACGAAGGCGTCCAGGGCCTTGTCGTTCGGTGCGGCCGTCTTGCGGGCCATTGTCCGATCCTCCGGGCTGGTGAGTTGCCCTGCGATCAGCTTCGCTCTACCGCAGGCACCTATCAACTCGATAGATCATTGTTCTTGCTGGTTTTTTTGACCACCCCAGCCACTTCGCGCTACGACCTCCGCGCCACTCGGTGTACACAACTGCGCAACGAACGTTAGGCAGTTTTGTACAGGGGGCAGACATGGCGACAGGGCAGCGGCTGGTGGCCTACGAGCGGGTCTCGACTGCGCGGCAGGGAGCCAGCGGGCTCGGGTTGGAAGTTCAGCGCAAGGTGATCGAGGACTTCGCGGCGTCTCGTGGAGCAGAGGTCCTGGCGCGGTTCACCGAGGTCGAGAGTGGGCGCAAGGCGGACCGGCCGGAACTTGCGAAAGCGCTGCATTTGGCGAAGGTCACGGGTGCGACGCTTGTGATCGCGAAGTTGGACAGGCTGTCACGGAATGCTGCGTTCCTCCTCGCCCTGCGTGATAGCGGAGTGCGGTTCGTCGCGGTAGACATGCCAGAGGCGAACGACCTCACCGTGGGGATCATGGCGCTGGTGGCCCAGGCCGAGCGGGAGGCGATCTCGCGGAGGACGAAGGAAGCGCTCGCGGTGGCCAAGGCGCGTGGGGTGAAGCTGGGGAACCCAAATGGTGCCGCAAGCCTCAAACGGGCGGGCAAGGGTGGAGTTGCGATGCGGGCGGCGGTGGCGGCGAATGCGGGAGCTTTCTCCCGTGACCTCGCGACAGTAGTGGCGGACATCCAAACGGCGGGACACGTCTCGTTGAGGTCCGTCGCAGCGGAGCTCACATCCCGCGGGATCAGAACCAGACGTGGCGGAGAATGGGGCGTAGGGAACGTGCGCAACCTTCTCGCAAGAATGAACTAGCGGCGCCAATCGGAAGGCGCGTGGCTTCGTCCGAAGTAAGAGCGGCTGGTCTTTGGTCAGCGTTATCGAGGCTCGCATAGTGTAGCCTGCCGAGGAGAGCGGAGGAGAACACCATGCGACTCAGTGGCAAGACAGCGTTTATCACAGGAGGCACGAGAGGCATCGGACTCGCCACGGTAGAGGCGTTTATTGAGCACGGTGCGATGGTAGGCTTCACGGCTCGAAAGACAGAGGGGGTGAACGCGGTCATCGCTAGGTTAGCAAAAAACTGTGTGGGCTTTGTCGCCGATGCTGGTGACGACGAGGCCATGGTTGCGGCGTTGTCGGCAACATCCTCAGCGTCGGGAGGGATTGACGTGGTCTTTGCCAATGCCGGCCACTACGTAAACGCCCCCCTGGGCGAAACCTCACGCGAAACGCTGCAACAGCAGCTATCCGTAGTGACGAACACGTTTATGACCGTGCAACTGGCTCTTCCGCATCTACGGGAAGGTGCGTCAATCATTCTGATGGGCTCACTCTATGCATCGATGGGTCCTCCCGGTGCAGGCGCCTATGCAGCCAGCAAGGCCGGGATCGCCGCTCTCGCCCGGTCCTTCGCATCGGAACTTTCGCCACGCGGCATTCGGGTCAATGTTGTTGTACCCGGCGCAGTCGACACACCTAGCTGGGGAATGGATGACTTGGAGTTGAGCCTCCGCGACGAGCGTAAGAGATTGATCGGGGAACGTGCTCCTCTGAACCGCATGATCCGCGCTGCCGAAGTTGCGAATGCAGTCCTGTTTCTCGCATCTGACGAGAGTTCCGGCCTCCAGGCAACCGAGATTGTCGTCGACGGCGGGACCACAGGAGCCATGGCGGGGTCACCGCGATATGTGAGGGGCGAACCTTAAGCAGAACGCGGCGTTCCTCCTCGCCCTGCGTGATAGCGGAGTGCGGTTCGTGTCGGTCGACATGCCAGAGGCGAACGATCTTACGGTGGGGATCATGGCGCTGGTGGCACAGGCCGAGCGGGAGGCGATCTCGCGGAGGACGAAGGAGGCGCTGGCGGTGGCCAAGGCGCGCGGGGTGAAGCTGGGCAACCCGAATGGAGCACAGAGCCTTCGACGGGCTGGGAAAGGCGGTGTGGCACTGCGGACGGCCGTCACGGCAAACGCAGCCGCATTCGCAGCGGACCTGGTGCCGGTGCTGGCAGAAATCCGAGCGGCGGGGCACACCTCGCTGCGGACGATTGCGGTAGAGCTTACGGCGCGCGGGATCAGAACGCGGCGAGGTGGGAGTTGGAGCGTCGGAAATGTGAGACAAATCGTTCTGCGGACGAGGAACTGAAATTTGCGACCCGTTTCGCTCAATAGCTGGCGCCGTCCTTGTTTAACGGCCCCGCCGCTTCGCGTTCTGTTGCCCAAAGAAATCCTCTTGTCACAAATGTGCGTCGTCCCGCTTCTGTCTACGGCGCAGTTCAAGGGCTAAAGCCACCTCACGCTGCATGTACTTCCGGTCGCCCTCGTGCTCCAGTTCGGCCCAGCTGTCTACCATGGCCTGTGCGTCCCACCCGGGGGTCAGAGCTTCGGCCCGGTCGAGGTGACGGGCCGCGGCGGCGGAATTTCCAAGCGCTGCATGGCAGGCAGCTAGGCGCGTCTCCTTCCACGCATCCAGTAACGGCAGGCGCTGCATGCAAGCGATGGCCTCGGCGTGGTCGCCTGCGATGTGATGCGCGATAGCCAGATCTCCGTGATACCAGTCCGGATGCAGAGGATTGAGCTGGACGGCCGCGTTCAGGCAGGCAATCCCTTCATGAGGCTTCCCGCGAAGGGTCAGGACGTATCCCAGCATAGCTAGCGGATCCGGGTCGGACGGATTGGTGTTCACCGCCTTTCGCGCCGAATATTCGGCCGCGTCGAACTCCCGACGCCAAAGGCGGGCTAGCGCCAGGATGGCGTGACACCGCGCCTCTTCCGGCGCAAGTTCCACGCCGCGCAGAGCGTGGGCCAGTCCTTCGTCCAGCACCGCTGGCGGCGACGCGTCATAGCGGCCCAAAGTTAGGATCGCGAGCCCTAGATATGCATGCCCCAAAGCAAAGCCCGGATCCCGATCCACAGTGGCCCGAAAACGCGCGCAAGCCTCCTCGTTCACTCCGGGGCCATAGCGTCGAAGTGCTGCGACCCCTGCCACGAAATGCTGCCACGCCCCCAGATCGGAACTCGTCGAGGCCGGCAGCAGCGCCGTGCGTTTCTGCTCATCAAGACTCAGACGGGTGACGATGCGGTGCGGAAGGGCCGACATCACCTCCGCAGGGCCGTCGTCGCCGACAAGGAAGGTCTCCGTCCAGATCTGACGCCCGGTCGAAGTCTCGCACAGGGCGGGCGACAGCCTCAGCCCGTCCGGGACCCTTCGCGCTGGTCCCTCCACGAACCAGTCCGCACCCAGCTTGCGCGCCGCCTCCTGTGGCGAGATATCCTCGGGCCGACATTGGAAGGCAGAGTGCCGGGCAATGACGCGGACTAAACCATAACGCCCCAGGCACTGGCAGATCTCCTCAACGATGCCGTCCGCCAAAGTGCGATCTTCGTCCCTTTCCGAAATGGTTAGGAACGGGAGCACGACCACGGTGGGTGGGCCATCTGGGGCGGGCGTGACCCGCGCGGCTTCCAGCATGTAGCCTCGACGCGGAATGGTGCGCAGATGGCGGTCTCCCAGCACCCGGCGAAGCTCACTGATGGCCTGGGTAAGTGAATCCTCGGTCACAGTCACGTCGGGCCAGACGACGGCCATCAGCTCGTCCTTGCCAATAACTCGACCCGCGTTCCGGGCGAGGTAGGACAGGAGTGCGAAAGATTTTGCCCGCAGATGCACAGGCTCGCCGTCATGGACCAGCGTGCCGCGCTGCAGATCGAGGTTGTGGTCTCCGATCCTCATGGCTTACCCGCAACAGGGTGCCTACAGCGAAGACACGTCAGTGCGACCTGTCAAGCCTTCAGAACCCGAGGATCCGCCGGAACCACGTCCGATCGTCGCGCCAGGTTGGCGCCGACGTGTCGACGGACGGCATCAGGGCAAGGAAATCGCCGTCCGTACAGCAGTTTATGCTGCCCGCCTCAAGAAGACGGTGGCGACGATCGTCCACCGGTGGCAAGACGCCTGCCCCGGAGATAACAGCCGCCAAGTCTTGGGCTAGGAGTAAAGGATCATGAAGCGACATGGTACACCTCCATCTGTACGGTGTAACAAGTGTCGATCAGTGCCACGCCGAAGTCCTGAAAAGCGGGTGAAATCTTTCCGAAACTTTCCCCGCACCTAACATAGCATCACAAATCGCAGACGGCCGCCCCGCCTTCCTTTTCGTCATGCGCAACTGCGGCATTCGATGATACCCATGACATTCCGGAGGCGACGATTTGACCGTCGGGATACTGGCGCTGCTTGCCCAGTCGGATCGGAAAGCTACGTCGCGACGGACTAAGGAGGCGCTGGCGGTCGCCAAGGCAAGTGGAGTGAAGCTGGGGAACTCGAACGACGCGGAGAGCCTGCGGCGCACCAGGAAGGGCGGTGTGGCGCTGAGGCCGCCGGAGTCGGCGAACGCAGCCGCATTCGCGTCAGACTTGGCGCCGGTGATCGCGGATATCCGGGCGGGTGAGCACACCTCATTGCGGGCGATCGCTGCCGAACTTGCAGTTCGGGGAATTCGGATGCGGCGCGGCGGGTGTGGAACAAAAGGAACTTGAAGTTGCACTTCCGTCGATTGGGCGCTGCGGCTTGACCTGCTCCAGCGTCGCTCAGTGGCGCAGGTCTTTCGTCGCCAATTAAAGAACTAGGGTAGGGTATCGGAGACTGGTTCGCATTCGTCTGACGGCACGGGTGCACGCCAAATGCTGCGTTAGAACCGGGTTTCCGACGACCACGGGAAGTTCACGTACTCGTCCTTCGTGCCGATGCAAGTGTTCCCGTACATCGCAAGGTAGCTCGCCAACCGCGCCTGGTCGGCGTAGACCTTGGCTGGATCGGCCATGTCAGCCCTGTAGGCTTCCACGTTCTCGGCGGTCAGCGCGAACGGCAGGACGTCGATTGCCTTTGGAATACTCTTCCCCTCGATCCAGTCCGCCGCGTGCTGCCCCATCGCATAACCGAAGATCGCTGACGCAAGACTGATGCTGGTCTTGTAGGGGCTGTCGGGCTGCGACAACTCGGCCACCGCCTCCCGCTCCCCATCGATCCCGCCGACAAATTGGTCAGGTCGCGCCATTCCCGTATCGCGCAGTGCGGCCAGCGCACCCAGCACCACGGTATCGGCCCCGAGGACGACGTCGATCTGCGGCTCGGCGATCAGGATGTTGGTCATCGTGTCGTAGCCGCCCTTCTCGGTCACGGTGACAGGAGAGATGTCCGCGACGATAGCGACCTCCGGCATCTCGCGGAACACATCGCGCATGGCAGCAAACCGGGGCGACAGGAACTGCATACTGTCATGGGTCAGCAACACGACGTTGGCCCGCCCCTGCATAGTGTCGCGGATATGTGCGGCGGCGGCCTCGGCCAGCACCTTCCCGGTCAGGTATTGCGGAGCGTTCAGGATCGTCGTGGCAGGCGGTGGCACGATGGTCCCGACGTAAGTTCCCGCGCGCAGCAGCTCCTGCAGGATCGGGGCGCTCTTCATCGGATCGACCGGGGCCGTGACGAGCCCGCCGACTTGCCGCGCCTGCATCTCACGCAGATGCTCGACCATCGACTCGGCGCTGTTGTCCGCGTTCATGCTGACATAGTCGAGCTGCCGGTCGGCAGCCGCCAGCGACAGGCCGTAATCGACCCCGTTAATGAAATCGCGATCATTGTCGCGCACGAAGGCCAAGGTGCGCGACAGGCCCGTGTTGGAAGAACAGTGCGGCGCCCGCGGGTCGAATCGACCGAAGGGAACCGCGACCGTCAGGCCGTCTAGTCCGCCTTGGCCTAGACCCCGAGTCGGCACCAGTCCCAGCAGCGCAAGGCTTGCCGCCGATGCGAAAGACCCAAGCAATGCACGTCGCTTCATCAGAACGATCCCCTCCCATTTCGACCTATAGCGGCAGGACCATTCGCGCTTCGGTGCCCGGGTTGCGGTTTTGATATTCGACCGTCCCGCCAAGACTTGCCGCCATCGCTGAGACGAGCTTAGACCCCAGACCCGTTCCCTTTGGTACCGTCGTTGCCCCGAGGCCAACACCGTCGTCCTCGACCGAGACCTGGGCCAGACCGTCGCCCAGATGGACAAGCTTCACCCGGATTTCGCCGACACCTGCCGGATAGGCATACTTGAACGCGTTGGTGACCCATTCCGTCAAGATGATCCCCAAGCTTATCGCTTGATCCGTCGGCATCTCGATGGCCTCGATTTCTTTACGGACAGTTGCCGACAGCCCTTCGCTTCGCATCGCCCCTTCGATCTGCTCCAGAAGCTTCGGCAGAAAGTCCGGTAGGGCGACAGATTGCACGTTGCTCGATGTGTAGAGCTGCTTGTGAACGACGCTAACGGCATTGATCCGCGCCTGCGTGTCCGCGAGTATCCGTTTGGTCTCCTCGTCGCCGGACGCGCGGGCCTGCATCCCGACCATTGAAGCCACCATTGTAAGGCTGTTGGCCACCCTGTGATTGACTTCGGCCAGTAGGACTTCAGCGCGGTCGCGTGCCTGTCTCAGCTGCTGTGTCCGCTCCTCGACACGCGCCTCAAGCTCGGCATTCAGGGACTGGACCTGCTCATTTGCCGTCCGAAGTTCACGGACAAAGGACCGCTGAATGAAATAGACCCCAGCCGTCACCAGGAACACGGCGAAGACCGCAATGTAAGTGCTGATCTGAACGGTGCGAAGACTGTTCTGCTGGAGCGCAACGCCCGCTGTTAGGTCCCGCTCCGCCTTACGGACGATCGCCGAGATAAACACGCTTGCTTCGTCCATCAACGCCTTGCCGCGGTTCTGCGACACCGCCTCCAGTGCCTTATCCCGTTCCCCACGTCGGTACTGTTCGACAGTAGTCTCAAGTTCTACGATCTTCTCTTGAATCACCGTTTCCAGTTTCTGGAAGGCGTGTTCGCCGGTCGGCAGCAACCCATCGCGCTGTCGAAGCTCAGACAAGGCGCGTTGGGCTTCGTCCAGAGCGGTTGCAAACGGAGCGAGATAGATTTCATTCCCTGTCAAGAGATAACCGCGTTGACTGGCCTCTGCCGTTTGGAGTGCGGAACGCATAGACACAGCATGGGCGCGGACCTCACGCGAGAAGTTCACCCTTTCGGACGCGTTCTGCGCAAGGCTTCCGAACACCAGGTTAAGCACAACAAGTAGAAGCAACGAGAAGCAACCAACGATGAGCAGCGTGATCGTCGGTCCTCGGACGTTGCGCATTTTGTCCATTCGAGCTCATTTCCCCACGAGAAGATGGCAGGACGCATGACACACGTTCAAACCGGATTGTAGAACATTGGGCGTTCAATACAACGAGGCTTCGTGGCGATAGCTCTCGTCAGGGTGTTGTCAGAAGAACTTCGCTTGCGACGGTTTAGTGCACCCGGCTAGCCTTTCGGGATGACCAAACGCTCCCCATTCCGGTACTTCAAGACGAGCGCCGAGATCATTCGCCTGGCGGTGATGCTGTAAATCGGTGGTGTCAGAAGAACTTGGCTTGAGTGGGCCGGTACGCATGCGAAGGTAGGCCGCGGGTTACAGCACCTTTTCAAACTGCACTTCTCCGTCTTCGCCAATGCCCGTCGCTTTCCAGCCGTGGCGGCGGTAGAACCGATCGGCGCGCGTGCCGGGGTCGGTGGTCAGGCGGGCGATGGCAAAGCCCTTAGCCGCCAAATCGGCACAGGCGAGCGCCAACAGACCCGCACCTAGACCGCGGCATTGATCGGTAGGGTCGATGAAAAGCGCCCAGATCGTACCATCAAGGTCGTTGCTAGCCGAAAAACCGACGATGCCGCCTGGCTCTTCGGCGACCCATACCAGATCGCGGGCAATGAAAGCAGAGCAGTCGGCCGCGGTAACCGAAGTGGGGTCGGCCAGCCGGTTCTCCCGCACCGCGAAACGGATTTCCATTAGGCGGAGGGTGTCCGCGAGAGTGGCGCGTCTAAGGTTCGCCATGGGTGCTTTTCGGGTTGAGTGACAGGCAGAAAAGGTAATCGGGTGGATCGTTGGGTGATGCCGGAGGGACTTCGCTTAAGGTAGGCCTGACAGTCAATTAGCCTACCTAAATGACCGTACGCCCCCCCTTTCGATATTTCAAAGCCAGCCAGAGATCATCCGCCTAGCTGTGATGCTCTACATTCGTTTGTCGCTTGTCGCTTTGAAACGCCGAGGACCTCTTGCTCGAACGCGGCATCGAGATCAGCCAAGAGACGGTGCGGTCCTGGTGGGACCTGTTCGGCCCGGTGTTTGCCGCCGAAATCCGCGGAAAGCTTGTCGAGGCGATCCGCCGCTAGACTCCAAGCCAAAGGAAAGCTCGGCTCCAGTTGCTCTGCCGTTGCTCTCAACAGGCGCGCCCTAGGGTTATCCTTGGGGTGCAGGGCACGGAGAAGCGGGGAGACTGAGCCAAGTCGGCTTTCAGTCGCCGCGATGGTTCGGTAGACGTGTCTTCCGCCGTTGAGAAACTTCGAGCGGCGGTATTGGCACGTATCTTTGGGGCTCATCGGTGCACGAAGTTCCCTTAATCGTTGGGTTGAGCCGTCGGTTCAGTAACCCTTAATGGAAGTCGCTGGACCGACGAGGGCGGGACTGAGAAGTAGCATCGTGAGTCTCCTCCTTTAGCGGGCTGTCGCTCAGTAACCGGAATGCCTCCTCGGTCATTCCATACTTGAACGTGCATCGTGCCAACTCAATCTCGAGTGCAGCTGCGTATTCATACAGCTGGACGAAACGTCGCCTTTCCTTTTCGTCCACCAGATTCTTCCAATCCATCTGAATGTGCCTTCCGACCCGCTGGCCGCAGTTCAGTGTGAGGGAGCGCAGACAACCTAAAGTGAACCGGTCGTTAATCTCCGCGAAAGACTGCAAACGATTCGGCGCAGCAGTAGCTGATTCCGCTTCGAGCCACTTGGGGCTGCAGCCCGGTTCCTCTCTGTGTAAGCCGCTCAAAGCCTGCGCGCGACAATGAACACGACATGAACATCTCGTTCACTCTGGATTAAATATCTGATTCATTTTGATTTTTTTCCTTCCTTTTCGCTGTCAGGCGGGAACGAGTACACAGCTTCTTCGTTATATTTGGCAGTCCATTAGAGGACGTACGACTATCTCGCTCCTTGGGGTAATAGTCGTAAGGTGCCCGGCTTTAGTTCCCCGACGGCCGGGCACCTGTTTTTTAATCTTCCCCAACCGCACTTTCGATATCTGGGATAGGCTGCAGCTTCGGCCATTAGCTCGGTGTTGTCGGAGGAGCTTTGGTTGCCGCGAGGCAAGGCGCTCAGCGAGCCTGACCACATCACCAGTCGCTCCCGCTTCGCTACATCCAGACGAGCCCCAAGATCATCCGCCCAGCGGTGATGCTCTACATCCGCTTCCCGTGGTCACTGCGAAATGTAGGGAATATCCGCCATGAGCGCGGCTTCGAAGTCAGCAACGAGACGGTGCGTACTGGTGGAACAGGTTCGGCCCAACGTTCGCCGCCGAGATTCGTGGGAAACGTGTCGAAGCGGTGCGTGCGTGCCGCAAATGGCAGTGGCACCTGGACGAGGTCTACGTGAAGATCAACGGCGTGAGGCACCATCTTTGGCGGGCTGTTGATCACGAGGGCGAGGTGCTGGAAAGCTTCGTCACCAAGCGCCGCGATCGCAAAGCAGCCCTTAAATTCTTGAAGAAATCGATGAAACGGCATGGCCGACCTGAGACGATCGTGACCGATCGACTTCGGTCCCACGGCGCTGCGCCTAACGACCTGGGCCGCAGTGATGACCGCAAGATGGGGCGGTGGCTCAACAATCGGGCAGAGAATTCGCACTTTCCATTCCGACGACGGGAGCGGGCAATGTTGCGGTTCCGGCGCATGCGAACGTTGCAGAAGTTCGCCTAAGTCCATGCCTCGGTCCAAAACCACTTTCCGACGGAGCGCCGCCTCCAGAACCGCGACACGTACAAGCTGACCCGTGCCGCCGCTCTCGCCGATTGGCGCGCCTTCTCGCAGTCTGATCGACTCGTGGGTTTGGGGTGACGGAGACTGGTTCGCATTCCTGAAAGCACCTTGTTCTGACAAAGCCCCTCAACGCCGAGGTCTTCTATCCCCTGCGCAAAGCTCAAATCCTGATCAAGAAATGGCACCACCACTACAGTACCGTCAGGCCCACAGCGCCTTGGAGATACCGCACACCAATGCCGCAGACCCTCGTTCCGATGGACCCAAGGCCGACCATACACTAACATTCAACTCGGACCTCTCTATGGGGGCAGTCCAGCGCTATCCTTGGACGCATAGCCGTGCCAGGTCCCGACAGTGCACGTGCCTAAGTATCGCAAGGAGTAGGAAGATGAGTCGCACGCAGGTGACAGACCGCAGGACAATGGCTTTGGCTCTGATGGCGGCTCCGCTGACGGCCGGTGTTGCCGCCCGGGCCGATGAAGCCGACGTAAAGGCCGTCGCGCTGGCCTTGGCGGAGAATGCACTGCTCCTATACCAGCTCTTTGCCCTAGAGCATCTTGCGTGCGGTTTTTGGCACATTCAGACTCAAGTGTTGCTTGACGCCGCCAGCCCGGATCCAGGCCGGGATCAGACTGCAGACCTTGACTCGCTTCGCTCCGCAGCCTCTGGGTTGCGGGACGCAAATACGGCAATTCTGAAGGAGATCAGGAGAGAAGCGGGAATGGCGCCGCTACGACGCCTACAGGTAAAGAACGTAGTCGGAACAATCGGGCATTTCACTGACGATACCAGTGGCATAATCAACTACCTGGCGGGCGCCAAAGTCTCGGAGGCCGTCGCTCTGCATCGGGAGAGATCGGTGCCACTTTTCGAAAGTCTGCAACGTGACTTTGACGTAGCCGCCTCCTCCACAGCCGCCGACGTCAGGGCACTTGCAGCATCGATCTAATTGAGTCGAGTTGGCTGCAGCCCCTGGAAGAACGGCTACTGTGAGAGCTTCAACTCGAAACTTACGGACGGGCTGCTCAACGGGGAGGTCCTTTTTCAGTTCCGTTGAAGCATGGATCGGCATCGAACCTTGTCGACGCCACAAGAACACCAAGTGCCCGCACTCTTCGTTGGGTATTGCCCGCCAGCTCCAGAGGCCGGCTTCGCCATCCGGAGCCGCTGCGCCGGCCAACCAAGCCGTAACGCCAAGACCGCCATGCACCAAGAATGAAGCGGACCACTCAAGCGTGGCAGGCCAAAGATTTGGGACCGGGGCTTCCGCAGCCACGCATAGCCGCAGCAAGAAAATCACGCTAGTATCGCATGCATGGAAACATCGGTTTCAATCGGTGCCTTCGCATTTAACCCCGCTACCGGCCAACTGAGCCGGGATGGCGTTGCAGCGCCGCTCCGCGGCAGGGCACTGGCTGTGTTGACAGCGCTCGTCGAGGCAGAGGGAGTCGTGACCAAAGAAAGGCTTCTGACCTCGGCTTGGCCCGGCGTGACAGTCGAGGAGGGTAATCTGACAGTCCAGATCGCGGGCTTGCGCAAGCTTCTGGGCGAAGAGACGATTATCACCGTTCCGCGGATCGGATATCGGCTCAGACGAGACCGGCTGCTTCCCGATGTCGTCGAACTGCCCCGCATTGCTGTACTGCCCATCGAACTGATCGGCAGTGGCACTGAGGATAGGTATCTTGCTGATGGTATTGCCGAGGATATCGTTACCGCCTTGGGCAGATTCAAGGAATTCACAGTATTGACCAGGCAATCTGCGCTGGCACATCAAGACGCTCTGGCAACAAACGGCGTGCGCTATGCGCTTCACGGCAGCCTGCGGCGCGTCGGAGAACGGTTGCGCATCGCTGCACATTTGTCGGAGACCACAGGCGGATCGCAGCTCTGGGCGCGCACGTTCGATAGCACTTTTGCCGACCTCTTTGATTTGCAGGACCGGATCACCGAAGCAGTCGTCAGCGCGGTTGCGCCCGAAGTACAGTCTGCCGAGTTGAGAGCGGCTCGGACGAGGCCTGCAAGCACAGATGCGTATGACCTCTACCTTCGCGGTATGGCCGAGCTCGAGAAGACCACGGACGCAGGTTCTCGCATGGCTTTCGAGCTTATGGGCCGCGCAATCGAAAAAGAAGCTGACAACCCGGTCTATCTTGCCGCACAGTCATGGGTGCTGCAGTTCCGCCCCATGTCTGGCTGGGCCGATATAACCGAGGACGACCAGCGTACTTGCCGCGAGCTGGCATTGCGCGCCCTCGGCATCGGTACAGACGACGCGAGGGCGCTCAGTTATTGTTCCAACGCGCTGCTGCACTCCAGCACTGAATTTGAGCTTGCGCACGCGACTAGCCGCCGCGCATTGGCAGCGAACCCGAATCTGATGGTCGCGGTCGTCATCGCCGCCATCAACGAGCTGCATCTTGGGGATCTTGCATTAGCGGACGAGCTTGCCGTACGGGCACTCAAACTGAGCCCCGCGGAGCCTATGCGCTTCATTTCACTGATCCTTCGCGCGCATGTGGCCATTGTGAGTGGTCGGTACCAAGAGGCGTTGAATGTTGCCGACGAGGCGCTGGCCTTGAATCTTACTTACGCGCCGACCCATTGGATGCTGACTGCAGCGAACGCGTTGATGGGGCGGATTGATGCCGCTCACGAAAGCTGCGCTCGACTGAAACTGGCCATTCCGGGCACCACTGTTGCGGCCATCAGACGAGGACAGCCAAAAAAATTGCCGGAACGAATTGATCCCGTGCTTCGGGGATTGCGTCTAGCCGGTCTGCCTGAAAGCTGAGCACGACGGTCTTTTGGGCAAATTTGGAACTTTTAATTCTCCGATAAAGGACCGAAAGGCGGTCTCACACCCATGCTTGCCAACAGAAGGCGTGGTTGTCACGCTCATGGAGGAGCAAATGATTACGACACTATCCATCTTGTCGCTGGACCAAGGGCCCAGATGGAGCGACGAGCAAATTGTTGAGGTTGGAGAGCCGCCGCGGCCCCACACAACCTCTGCAATAATGCGGGTCATTGTTGCCCTGTTCGGTTGGCATCGCTCGGTGAACAGCGCAGTGGGACACTGACGCTGTACCAGCAACGATCCAACTGCAGCCATCCTCGGAGGGCGGACCTTTCAATAAGCGAATTGAGCTCTACACAAGAGGTCCGCCGCAATTTCCGATCAGTACTGCCAAATCCCTGCCCGAAAGCACTCTCCATCCCAAAGACACCGCTGGAGAGCCGGCGAACCTCACCAATCTTGCCGTTCAAACATAGCTGGCTGCGCCAGACGCGGCGCGGGCTACTTGCTCGGTTCAGGACACACACGCGGCTCATGCTCCTTCCAAATGCTGTCGGCAGGGCTGGCTTGGAAAGCATGAACTCTGACCTGACTTCGGGGTGATTACAGCCGCGCGCGCTTCAACGGAGTTCCAAACAGTGAGAGTTTGCAATAGAAACAATGATTTGGGCACTGGAGAAGGTTGGATGTCAGGCCCATCCCCTCCGCCACTCAATCCCGATAAGCTATTGATATTTCATAGACTAGTGGGATGATGCTTTAACGCATCCCCCATCTGAACCCCCTCGCCTTTTAAGGTTCTCAGGAATGAGGCGACAGTAAAGTGGAGGTTCGCAGAGGGTCTCGCGCCTCGGCTCGCCCGGTTCCGGCGGCCCCAAGCTCGTCAGGCGCGATGCAGCAAGGACAGTTAGACCCGGATCCGCATCACAACCCAGCGGCACATCGTGCAAGCGCGCAGCGCAGGGTCTGAGGCGAGCGCGCGTGCCACACCGTTGCGTGCCGTGAAACGCGCAAACACCGAAGTGGGTCGGCCCGGATTAAAGCGTGCTTGATCTTGCATCCGGCGCGACGTACGCGGCCGCCTTTTCCACAATGTCACGGTCCTCGATCACCCGTACCAACTCGCACTTCAACCGACAGTTCTCGGCCGCATGATCCACGCCGGGCTTCTTCGGCTCAGGATCGCCGAACAGGTTGATCCACTGGTAGAGCGAATGCTTGCTGACGCCCAAACGACCAGACACCTCCCCAGCAGGATACCCTCGCACCGCGATCTGATGCACCGCGTCCCGCTTGAACTCGTCGCTGTAATTGCTTGTCCCTGTGTTGGCCTCGTAACCTCAGAGTCAGGGGTCAATGCGTACAAAAATCCAGCGGCTCCTCCGTGCTCCCAAACGGTGACTCACCCCTTTCAACACCGAGGATGCCGGGCTTCACTGTCGGAGTGAGCCCGGCACCGGAATCCAAGATCTTCTGCTGATCCTTCGGATTTGGGCAGACTATGGAGGCGCCCCCTTTGGTCGGCAAGGCTGCGCCCCGAGACTGTCCCAGAGATCATGGAGATCCGCAAAATCCAGCCCTTGCGCAGCTGGCCAGCTGCGCAAGAGCCGAAAGCACGATCCTTGAAATCAGCGGTAGGGATATCCCGCCTTGTCCATGGTCTCGGCGTACTTCTTGAATGCCTCCACCACTTTGGCCGAGCGTGGGGATGAGGCTGCAACCTCGTCCCAGAAGACCTTGGAATCCTCGACCACCTGCGCCCATTCTGCATCCGGCAACGCGGTCAGTTCCATCTTCTCGCCCTCGACCCGCAGCTTGGCCTCGCCGCCCCAGTACCAAACCTGACGGTAGTAGTGCGACTGGTCGATGGTGCTTCTGAACAGTTGCTGCAGGTGCGGCGGGACTTTCTCCCAGCTGGCGGTGTTGGCGAAGTAGCTGCCGAACCACGCCCCGGTGACAGAGTTGGTTAGCGCGTATTTGCAGACATCCGCCCAGCCCACCTCATAGGCCTCGGTGAAGCCGCACCAGGCCACGCCGTCGATCTCGCCGGTCTGCATCGCGACCTCGACGTTGTCCCACGGGATCGTCACCGGGATCATGCCATATTTGGCAAGGAACCGCCCCGCCGTCGGCACACCAAAGACGCGCAGGCCCGCCATGTCGGCCAGGCTGCGGATCGGCTTTTCGGTGGTGAAGATGTGCAGCGGGTCCCAGGCCCCGGCGGACAGCCAGGTGACGCCCTCGACTTCCGAATAGGCCTCTTCCCAAATTTCCTTCAGCCCGTAGTACTGGAACAGCGCTGGTACATCGAGGCTGTAGCGGGTGGCGAAGGGAAAGTAGCCGCCGAAGACCGAGATATCGACCGGCGAGGCCATCGTCGCCTCATCCGACTGCACGGCGTCAAGGGTGCCGCTCTGCAGCGCGCGGAACAGGTCGGCGGTGGGGACCAGCTGGTCAGCGTAATACAGCTCGATCTCCATCTCGCCATTGGCAGCGGCGTTGAAGGCCTCGATCTGCGGCTTGATAACATGGGCCCCCAGCGGCGCGCCGGAATAGGTCTGCAGCCGCCACTTGATCGGGCCGGTCTGGGCAATGACGGCAGGTGCGGCAAGGGTCGCCCCAGCCACGGCACCCGCCCCCAGGACGGACTGGCGCAGGAAGTTGCGCCGAGAGGCAAGGATCGCCTCGGACGGGCTTTGCGTTTTCTTCTCGGTCATCGTCGTCTCCTTGTTGTTGCTGGGCTTCTTCGGCCCCAAGTGGTCGTCAGGTTAACCCCGCACGTTGATCTGCTCGGGCAGCCAGAGCGCGATCTGCGGGAAAATCATCAACAGCACGATGGTCAGCGCCATCATCGCCGCGAAGGGCCAGATGGAGCGGTAGATGTCGGGAAGGGCGATTTCCTTCGGCGCGAGCGAGCGCATCAGGAACAGGTTGTAGCCGAAAGGCGGCGTGATGTAGGCGATCTGGCAGGTGATGGTGTAAAGGACGCCGTACCAGATCAGTTGGTTGTCGAAGCCAAGGTCAAGGCTTGCAACCAGCGGGATGTAAAGCGGCGCCACGATCACCAGCATCGCGGTGTCGTCGAGGAACATTCCCAGCAGCAGGAAGCTTAGCTGCATCATGATGATGATGGCCCAGGGGCCCATATGCCACTGGCCGATAAACAGGTTCTCGATTGCCTTCACCGCACCCAGCCCATCGAACACCGCGCCGAAGGCCAGTGCGGCCAGGATGAGCCAGAGGAACATGCAGGAGACGGCCAGCGTCTTCATCGAGGTCTCGCGGATCAGCCGCCACGAAAAGCGCCCCTTGGCCAGAGCGGCGAGAGTGGCCGAGGTTGCGCCCACGGCAGAGCTTTCGACAAGGCTCGTGTAGCCCGACACAAACAGCCCGGTCATGAAGAAGAAGATCAGGAACGGGATGATCCCGGCGCGGGCAAGGGCAAGCTTCTGGCCGAAGCTCATGTTCAGTTCTTCCGGTGGGACCGGGGGGGCAAGTTTCGGGTTCAGCTTGGCGCGGATCATGATGTAGGTGATGAACATCGCCGCCATCAGAAGTCCCGGCACCAGACCGGCGAACCACAGCTTCGACACCGGCTGGCGGGCGATCATGCCGTAAAGCACCAGCACGACCGACGGCGGGATCAGGATGCCCAGAGATGAGCCGCCCTGCACCACGCCGGAAATCAGCACCTTGTCATAGCCGCGACGGAGCATCTCGGGCAGGGCGATGGTGGCACCGATGGCCATGCCCGCGACGGACAGCCCGTTCATCGCCGAGATGATGACCATCACCAGGATCGTGCCGACGGCCAGCCCGCCGGGAAGTCGGCCGAACCAGACATGCATCATCTTGTACAGGTCTTCGGCGATCCCGGATTCGGCCAGGATGTAGCCCATGTAGATGAACATGGGCAGCGTCAGCATGGCGTACCAGTTGAACAGCTTGAAGACCTGGTTGTAGGGCAATTCTACAGCGCCGTTGCCGTACAGAAGAAGCGCTGCCCCGGCGGCGACAAAGCCGATGGCGGCGAACACCCGCTGTCCCGTGACCAAGAGCAGCGCCATTGTGGCGAACATCAGCAGCGCGATCAGTTCGTAGGACATTTACAGAGGCTTTCCGCGCAACTTGGCGATGTGCTTGAACACCAGCGCGAAGGCCTGGAGCAGCATGAGGACAAGGCAGACGGTCAACAGCGCCTTGATTGGAATGACCGAGGGATTCCACATCGAGAACCGCTTCTCATTGGTCGCGATGGCGTACTGCAGCGACGAGATCGAGCCTGTCAGCATGACGCCCAAGTAGAAGATCATGCACCACACGGTGACAAGATCCAGCTTCGCCTTGCCGCGGTCGGACAGGTTCGCATACCATAGGTCCATCCGGACGTGTTCGTTGTTCTTCATCGTGATCGGCCCGCCCATGAAGTAATAGGCGGCCAGAGTGAACTGGGTCAGCTCGATGGCCCAATGGACCGGGACGTTCAGAACGTTCCGCGTCACCGCGTCCAGAAGAAGTGTTGCCCCCATGAAGAAGATCAGCGACGCGGCCAGATAGCCGACATAGTCCGAGACCCTGTCGACGATCCGCACATAGGCCCGGATCAGATGCGGCATGTCAGCACCGCCTTGCATTTCACGTCCAAAGTTCCACTCTCCTGTCGCGCAGCGCCTCTCTGTGCGCCTTGTCCAGACTGTCATCGCTGATGACGAAGTCGATGTCCTGCGTCGCACAGACCGCAAAGGCCGCGTGGCGGCCGAACTTCGTCGAATCCGCCAGAATGGTCACCGAACGGGCATTCCTGACCATGGCGCGGGCGATCTGTGCCTCGTCGAGGCTGGCGTCCATCGCGCCCTCTGCCGGGTCCAGCGCCGCCACGGTCAGAACAGCGCGGTCGGCACGGAAGGCCTGCAGCTGCTCGATCACAGCGATCCCCGTGGTCTGGGCATTGTCCAGCCCGTAGCGCCCGCCCAAGAGATGGATCGCGGCATCCGAGCCCGCCCGCGCCAGACGTTCGGCCAGGCGGCAGGAATTGGTGATGACCGTCAGGCCCGGGATCACTGCCAGCGGCTCGGCGGCGGCAAGCGTGGTGGACCCGGTGTCTATGAACAGCGTCTCTCCAGGCTCGACCGCATCGGCAAGACGGCGCCCGATGGCGGCCTTGGCTGCGGTCGCGGCGGTTGCACGTTCGTCATGGCTCGGCTCGCGGATCAGCTTCGGCCGCCGCGCGCCGCCATGCACCTTCTGGATCCTGCCGATCTCCGCCAGGACACCCAGATCGCGCCGGATCGTCTCGGACGACACGTCGAACCTCTGTGCCAGCATCTCGACCGAAACTTCCCCTTCGCGCCGGATGATCGCCTCGATCTGAGGCTGTCGCTCGTGCGGCTTCATGTGCTTCCCCGACAGCAGCCGACCTCACGGAACGCCGCAGGTCAACAAGTTTCTTGACCGGACGGTAAATTTGATCGCCGCCCGCAAGCCATGTTGACAGGAATGACCGAGTAGTCAATTCATGTTGAAAACCACAAGGTGAATGATGCAAGCCTCCGATCCAGCAGACCGGCCCGCGGGTTATGACGTGGCGGTGATCGGCGCGGGTGTCGTTGGCTGCGCGCTGGCGCGGGCCTTCACGCTGGCGGGCGCGCGGGTCGTGGTGCTGGAGAAAGCCGTCGAGGTGCTGGACGGTGCATCCAAGGCCAACAGCGCGATCCTGCACACCGGATTCGACGCGCCAGAGGGCAGTCTGGAACTCGCCTGCATCCGAGAGGGCTATGCGCTTTATCACGAGGTCCACGACCAGCTTGGCCTCCCACTGGTGCGGGCAGGCGCGATGGTCCTGGCCTGGACCGAGGAAGAGGTCGCGGGCCTGCCCGCCCTGATGGCGCAGGCCGTGGCGAACGGGGTGACTGACATCGCGCCGCTGACCGGGGCCGAAGCGCGGAGGCTGGAGCCCGCCCTCTCCGACCGCATCCAGGCCGGATTCCGGGTCCCGGGTGAGCATCTGGTCGACCCCTGGTCCGCAGCGCATGGCTATCTGATGCAGGCGCTGGCCAACGGCGCTGTGCTGATGCGGCAGGCCGAGGTGCTGACTGGCCGCCACACCGGCGGCGCCTGGCACCTGGCGACGACCGCCGGGGCGGTGACGGCAGAGTTGGTCATCAACGCGGCCGGTCTCTGGGGCGATGAGGTCGACCGACGCGTGACGGGTGAAAGCTGGTTCACCATCAAGCCGCGGAAAGGCCAGTTCGTCGTCTACGACAAGACCGCCGCCGCGCTCGCGGGCCATATCCTTCTGCCCGTGCCGACGACGATCACCAAGGGCATCGTCGTCTGCCGCACGGCCTTCGGCAACCTGTTGGTCGGCCCGACCGCCGAGGAACAGGAGGACCGCGAACATGCCACCGTCGAGCGGGACACCCTCCAGGCCCTGATGAAACGCGGCTCTGAAATCCTCCCCGCGCTGGCCAATCACGAAGTGACGGCGGTCTATGCAGGCCTGCGCCCCGCGACCGAAGAAAAGCAATACCGCATCCGCACCGACCTCGCGCCTGGGTATATCTGCGTCGGTGGCATCCGCTCCACCGGCCTGTCGGCGGCTTTGGGGATCGCGGCGCATGTGGTGCGGCTGGCCGCGCGCGACGACATCCCGCTGGCCGATCCAGTCTGGCCGCAGATGCCGAACATCTCGGTCAACGGGCCGCGCGACTGGCAATGCGCGGGGCACGGCGGAATCGTCTGCCACTGCGAACTCGTCACCCGGCGCGAGGTCGAGGCGGCGCTCTCTGGCCCGATGCCCGCAGCCAGCCTTGCGGGACTGAAACGGCGCACCCGGGTAACGATGGGGCGCTGCCAGGGCTTCTACTGCTCTGCAGAACTGGCCCGCCTGACCGAAGGCCGTCTGGCGCAACCGATGCTGGACCCCGGCCATGGCTGATTCCGAAGTCATAGTCGTCGGTAGCGGCCCCGCAGGCCTTGCGGCGGCAACCGAACTGGCCCGCGCCGGTCGCCGGGTCACGGTGCTGGACCGCGAAGCCGAAGCCGGCGGCATCCCGCGCCATTGCGGCCACTACCCATTTGGCATGCGTGAATTCCACCGGCTCCTGCGCGGCCCGGACTATGCCGCGCGCTTGCGCGCCACGGCCCTTGCCGCAGGTGTTACGATCCGGACCCGCACCACCGTCACCGCGCTTCTTCCCGGCGGCACAGTCGAAATCACCGACGACAGCGGCCCCGCCACCCTGTCCGCCCGCGCCGTCCTCCTGGCCACCGGCGTCCGCGAGACCAGCCGCGCGGCCCGGCTGATCGGCGGGGAAAAGCCCGGGGGCGTCCTCTCCACCGGCGCGCTGCAGGGCCTCGTCTATCTCAACAACCAACGCCCGTTTCAGCACCCGGTGATCCTCGGGACCGAGCTGGTGGCCTTCTCGGCCCTTCTCACCTGCCGCCACGCCGGGATCACCCCACTGGCGATGATCGAACCCGAGCCACGGATCACTGCCCGCAGTCCGGCGATATGGCTGGCCCGGCTGATGGGCGTGACGGTTCGGCTGCAGAGCGAGATCACTGCCATCCACGGCCGCACGCGAGTCGAAAGCGTCACCCTCGCCACGCCCACCGGTCCCACGGACCTTTCGACCGACGGCGTGATCGTGACCGGCGGCTTCCGCCCCGACGCGGCGCTGCTTCGCGGCAGCCACCTTCAGGTCGACGCGGCCTCGGGCGGATCGGTCATCGACCGCTGGGGCCGGCTGTCAGACCCTGCCTTCTTTGCCGCCGGAAACCTTCTGCGCGGGGTCGAGACGGCGGGTTGGTGCTGGTCGGAAGGACGCCGCACGGCGCGGGCCATCCTCGCGGCGCTTGAGGGCAAGCTTCCCGCCCAGGGCGGCACTCGCCTGGACCTTGCCCACCCCGGCCTGCGCCTGGCCGTCCCGCAGATCATTGGCCCCGGCAGCGCGACGCACGATCGCCTTCAGGTCCGCCTCGCCGCCCCCGCCAGGGGCCACCTCACTCTGTCGCAGGGCGGAAGGATCGTCGCCTCGGCCCGGATTGACAGCCTGCCCGAGCGCCGACTGTCCTTGCCCCTGCCAACGGCCCCCGGCCCCGGCCCCCTTACCCTGACCATCGAGGACCGACCATGAGGATCGCCGCCATCGACCAGGGTACGACCAGCACCCGCGCTATGCTGCTTGGGCCCGATGGGACGCTGAAGCCCGTCCTCGCCTTGCCCCATGCTCAGACCTACCCGGCCCCCGGCCATGTCGAACAGGACGGCGAGGAGTTGTTGGCCAACATTCTCCGCTGCCTCGAAGCTGTCGCACCCCACGCCGTGGGCCTGGCAAACCAGGGCGAAAGCTGCCTGGCATGGGACGCGCGGGACGGCCGCCCGATTTGTCCCGTGATCTCGTGGCAGGACGACCGCACCGCCGATGTCACCGCCGCGCTGGCGCGCGACGGCGCCGGCCCCTTGGTCATGACGCGGGCCGGTCTGCCGCTTGACCCCTATTTCTCGGCCTCCAAAATTGGCTGGATCATGCGCCATGTGCCGAAGGCCGCCGAGCTTGCCGCTCAGGGCCACCTGCGTCTGGGCACCACCGACGCCTTCTTCCGCGACCGACTGACAGGGCGGTTCGAGACCGATATCGCCACCGCCTCGCGCACCTCGCTGATGGCCCTGGAAACCGGGCGCTGGGACGCGGACCTTTGCGCGCTCTTCGGTGTGCCGGTCGAGTGCCTGCCCGCCATCGGCCCGACCTCGGGCGATCTGGGGCAACTGCCGGGTGGCGCGCGCCTTGTGGTATCCATCGTCGACCAACAGGCGGCGCTATACGGCCATGGCTGCGACAGGCCCGGCGCAGGAAAGGTTACCTTCGGCACCGGGGCCTTCGTCCAGTGCCTGACCGGGGTCCTCGTGCGGCCGGACCGCCCAGGCCCGCTGCCGACGGTGGCCTGGCAAAAGGCAGGCGAGCCCGTCACCTATGCGCTGGACGGCGGGGTCTATGCGGCGGCCTCCGCCGTCAACTGGGCCAGGGAGCTTGGCCTCTTCGACGATTTCGCCGGGATTTCTGCCTTCGACGCAGTCCCCTGCATCGACCGTGGCGTCGCCTTTGTGCCCGCCCTCGTGGGGTTGGGGTGTCCGCACTGGAACCGCACGGCGCGCGGTGCGTGGCTAGGCCTGAGCCTTTCCGATGGAAAATCGGACATGATGCAGGCGCTTCTGGAAGGGATTGCGTTGCGCACGGGCGAGGTGCTGTCTGCAATGCAGGCGCTTTGTCGCTTTGCCCGACCGATCTCGATCGACGGCGGACTTTCGCGGAACGGTTACTTCGTGAGGTTTCTCTCCGAAGTGGCCGGGAATGACCTGTTTCTTGCCGAGGATACCGAACAGACGGCGATGGGTCTTGCCTGGATGGCAGCCGAAAGCTTTGGGATGACGCGACCGGAAAGCAGACCAGGGCACCTGGTCAAAGCGGACAGTGCATTCCGGATCTCTCGAATGGGCGCCTTTGCAGCTGCAAGAAAAGCGGTCGAGGACTTCTCCAACAGTTTCAACGGAAGCAATAGGGCTGTGAACAACCGTTCCTCAGGATCGGACATCGTGCCGTAGCGTTCAGGCGAGGATCGGTCCCTCCTTTCGTACCACGTCGTAAATTCGCGCAAAATAGCCGCGGGAATGCGGAAAGAGGGTACGGCGAAACCGCTGGTGCGGTAAATGGGTTGGCATGGATGTAGTCAACCTCGTCGGCATAGTCGCCGCACTCTTCATCGTGATCAGCCTCAGCGAGCCGTTGGCCGAGTGGTCGCAACTGCCCTACACAGTGGTTCTCGCGATCATTGGGACCCTGATCGGTACAGGCGCGGCCTATCTGGCCCAGTATGGCCAGTCGGTTACTGAACTCGCGCCGGCTGTGGAGATCTTCGAGTTCAGCATCCGTGCGAACGTGTTCATGTACGTCCTGCTGCCAACTCTGCTGTTTCAGGTGGCCCTTGGCCTGAACCTGCGCCGCATGGCAGAGGACTGGGTGCCAATTCTTGTGATGGCGGTCGTCGCGGTCGTGCTGGCGACCTTTGCCATAGGCCTGGCGTTACAGCCCTTCACGGCCTTGTCCCTCGTCGCCTGCCTCATGCTCGGCGCCATTGTCGCAACGACAGACCCCTCTGCGGTGGTGTCGATCTTCCGCAACATCGCGGCGCCGCAGCGTCTTGCACGCATTGTCGAGGGCGAGAGCCTTCTGAACGACGCCGCAGCGATCGCGCTCTTCGGGTTCTTCCTGAGCTTTGTCATGCTGGGTGTGCCCAACCCGACGCTTCAGGATGCACTTGTGGGGTTTCCGACCCTGATCTTCGGCGGCGCCGCAACCGGCTGGTTCTTCGGGCGTATCTGCCTTGGGGTCCTTTCCTGGCTCGGGCGCTTTCCGCTGGCGCAGATATCCCTGAGCGTGGCCTTGCCCTATGTCACCTACCTTGTCGCTGATCAGGGACTGGGCGTGTCGGGTGTCATCGCCGTGGTCATGGCAGGAATGACCCTGAACTACCTCGGGCCCGGACGTCTTGCACCGACCAACTGGACCAATCTGCGCGAGGTCTGGGACGTTCTGGCTCATTGGGCGGGTGCGCTGATCTTCCTTCTCGCGGCGTTGCTGGTTCCGCGGCTTCTGGGTGACGTGCGGCTCTACGATCTCCTGCTGATAGGGGTGGTGGTCGTCGCGGCAACCGTTGCGCGCCTGTTCATGCTTTATCTTGTCCTTCCCCTGCTGACCGCGCTGCGTCTGTCTCCCAGGGTCGATCGACCCTACCGCGTGGCCATCATGTGGGGCGGCTTGCGTGGCGCGGTTACCCTGGCGTTGGCGCTCGCGGTGTCCGAGAACTTCCGCGTGCCTGCAGATGTCAAGCGGGACGTCGGCATACTGGCGACCGGCTTCACGCTCTTCACCCTGCTGGTCCAGGGGACCACCCTGAGGTGGGTCATCTCGCTTCTCGGCCTCGACAAACTCGCCCCCATAGACCGTGCGCTGTCGAACCAGGTCATTGCCGTGGCACTGCAGAACGTGCGTGAAGAGGTGGCCGAGACCGCGAAGAACCATGATCTGACCCGTGACATCGTCCGTTCCGAGGCGAAGCGCTTTGCCGAACGACTGGACAGCGCCATGCAGAAGGCGGAGATCGCCGACGACATTCCCGACCGAGACCGGATCACGCTCGGGCTAGTGGCCCTTGCCGGTCGTGAGCGCGACATGATCCTCGAGGCTTTCCACGAGCAGCTCATTTCCGCGCGTCTGGCGGAACAAATGCTGGCGGACGCTGATCGCCTGATCGAACGCACGCGGACCGGGGGCCGCGAAGAGTACCGGGCAGCGGGCCGCATGAGCCTGGCGCAGGGCCGGGAGTATCGCTTTGCCAATTTGCTGCACAACCGCATGCGCCTCTCTGGACTGCTTGAGAGCCTGACGGCAGACCGCTTCGAGATCCTCCTGAACCTCCGGCTGATCCTGCGTGACCTGCACGGCTACATCGATACCAAGATCCGCCGCATCCATGGGCGCCGTGTCGCCGATCTCTTGCACGAGCTGGTGAAGCGCCGGGAAACCGAGACGCAGGTGGCGCTGGAAGGACTGCGGCTACAGTATCCCGGCTACGCCGAGGAGATCGAGCGTCGCTACCTCCGACGAACCTCCCTCAGACTGGAGGAACGTGAGTATGACGTCCTCTTTGCCGACGGAATCATCGGAATGGAACTCCATACCACCCTGAAGCAGGAACTGGCCTTCAAGCGCAGGTCTGTCGAGGAACGGCCGCCGCTCGATCTTGCCGTCCAGAAGACCGAGCTTGTTCGGCAGTTTCCGCTCTTCGCCGAGATGGACGACGCCGGTCGCCAGCAACTCGCCAGCACCCTGCGGACGCGCTACGTCCAGCCGGGCGAGATCCTGATGCGCAAGGGCGATACGCCGCGCGAGGTCTGTTTCATCGCCTCGGGCGCAGTTGAGTTCGAAACGGCTGGGCAGAAATTCAGACTGGGTCGCGGAGAGATGTTCGGACAGCTTTCCCTGCTGAGCCGCCAGATGCGCAGGACACAGGCGACGGCGATAAGTCACACGACACTGCTTGTTCTCGACGAGATCCGCTTCCGCCGCCTTCTCAAGCGCAACGACAAGCTGCGCGCCGCAGTGATCGAAAGCGCCAGGAGACGCGGCCTTGATGTAGCCGCACTTCAGCTTTGATCCACCGGAATCGGAATAGGCGCGATGTGTAGCCAAGGTAGATATACAGGACCGGCTAAGCGATGCGCCGTTCGCCTTGTTCCGGCTTCCCGCTATCACCTGAGGCATGTTCATGTCCGTGGCAAATGTCCCCGAGGAAGGGAACAGCAGCCAGGTCGATCCGGGCATGCTGGCTTTGGACGCGACTGAACGACAAGTGAGGTGCCCCCGGCTTCTTGGTCACCTGCCTCGTTCAGTTACTTGCTGCGCTGTCGGACCAGGCCTGCCGGATCAGTTCGGTCTGGCGGACATCGTCCCGCGCACGGCAGCCTTACGGTTCCTTAAGCCTTGCGTAGAAGCCGAAGGTCCGCGAACCGAAATGGACCCGAAACACCCTGCACATGGCTCATTCTGAACTCGGCCTGATGCGCCCGGATAGAGACGTACTTCATTGGGACTCGCGCGCAAATTAAGCTGTTGCTTTTTTAGGATATCTCGCTCCTCAGTCACTCGCGCCAGCTCGCGCTTCAGTCGTCGGTTCTCAGCTTCATGGTCCGTCCCGACCGACTTGACCGCCGGCTCTCCGAATAGCTTCAGCCACTTGTACAATGAATGCGAACTCACACCCAAACGTCGGGAAACCTCGCAAACCGGGTATCCCCGAACCGTGATCTTCTGCACCACATCACGCTTGAACTCGTCGCTGTAGTTGCTCGTCCCCATCTCGGCCTCCCAGCCTGAAAGTCAGGGG
The DNA here is from genome assembly GCF_005222785.1 of Rhodobacter sp. SY28-1. GTDB lineage: Bacteria > Pseudomonadota > Alphaproteobacteria > Rhodobacterales > Rhodobacteraceae > Tabrizicola. The sequence continues at coordinate 67,793 of NZ_STGH01000006.1, forward strand.
TCAAGGCGTCTACAAATCTGGGGACAACTCATTGCTGGACAGCGCCCTGTGACGATCACTCTCAGATCGGCACTGCATTTGAAGGGCGCCTGAAGCCGCGTTTAGGGAAGGGGCGCAATCTAGCGATCATTCGAGAGCCGGGCGAAGGAGCGAGTAAGCAAGGTTCGCTCCGCCGCAAGATGACTGGCCAGCCGTTGCGCTGCCTCTTCGGCGTCACGGCGGACAGCGGCCATCGCAATGCCCTCATGAACGTCCGCCCCGTCTCCGCCATCACCAACCAGGCCGGTCAGCACCCGATAGCGACGCGACAGATCGATCAGGCCGGCGCAGGTCCGGCGCAGCATCATCCGGGGCGTCCCCGCGATCAGGGCGTTGTGGAATGCGTCATGCGACGTCAGCCATTGGTCCGCGTCATTGGTCGGGGACGTGCGTCCCAATCGGTGCAGGGCGCGGATGATGTTGCTTTCCCAGTCCATGGTGCCGTGGCGCACGGCCTCACACAACGCTGCGACCTCCAGAATTGCACGCATTTCCAGGATGTCGTCCAGCTCGGCGGCAGAAACAGGCGACACCCGGAATCCGCGCTGATCCTCGAAAAGCACCAGCCCGTCGGCCGTCAGCCTGGCCAAGGCTTCGCGAAGCGGGCTGATCGAGGTATCGAACCGTTCGCGCAGATGGTCGAGGTTGATCTTGGCGCCCGGCGGCAGCTCGTTCCGCAGGATGGCACTGCGCAGATCGGCCAGCACACGGCTGGAAATGGTCTCCTTTCGAGCGGGCGCGGTCATCGGATCGGGTCCTTCTGCTTCAAGCTAGGGATGGAGCACAGAACCATAATGTCAATCCAGAATCATCGATTATGCGCGAAAGAACTTGCGATTGCATAGCGTTGAGTGGATCGTGCATGAAACCAACGGATACCAGACAGTCGCCATGTCACTCTCGCTTGCCCAATCCACCCATGCAGCCTTGCGCAGCGACATCATTTTCGGAATGCTTGCCCCCGGCCAGCGCCTGAAGCTTGATGACCTGCAAGCGCGGTACGGCGCCTCGGTGCCGACGTTGCGTGAGGTTCTGAACCGCCTGACCTCCGAGGCCCTTGTCGTGGCAGAGGACCAGAAGGGTTTCACCGTTGCCCCGATCTCAGTCGAGAACCTGCATGAATTGGCCAGCCTGCGGAAACTGATCGAATTTCACGCGCTTGAACTTTCGTTCCAGCACGGCGACGTCGACTGGGAAGCCGAAGTGGTGGCTTCCCATTACCGCCTGGCCCGGATCGAGGATCGCCTCATGGCAGGGGAAGCGGCAGATCGCCTGGAATGGAAGCGTTGTGACTTCGGATTTCACCAGACCCTCATCGGCGCTTGCGGGTCGCGCGAACTCCTGGCGTTGCATCGGGCGGTGTTCGACAAGTATCTGCGCTACCAGATGATCTTTCTGACGTTCCGGGGCCAGATCGCTGCTGACGAGCATCGCGCCCTGAAGGAAGCGGCGCTTGCACGGGATTTTCCCGCAGCCCGTGCTGTGCTGGAACGGCATATTGATGGGGGCGTCGAACACGCCCTGCGCGCACAGGAACCCGTCGCGGCAACTCCCTAGCCCGTCATGGCGTGGGTCAGGATGCCGCGGACCCAGGTCGCATCGGGTTTCTGTCCGCTGAAGATCTCGAAGGCCTGCACGCCCTGATGGAAATAAAGATCGTAGCCCGACAGGAAGGCCGCCCCCAGGCCTTCGACCTGGGCCCGGAACGTGGTCTGCTCGGGGGTATAGACTGCATCGAAGGCCCAGACCGGAGCGCCCTTCACCCCGTCCGGCAAGGGAGAGCCTGGCCGGCCGACCATGCCCAGCGGCGTGCAGTTCACCACGCCGTCGAAACCCGCCAGATCGGCCGTCTGCCCCGGCTCTGCCGCCTGTACCGGCAACCCCGGAAACTGCAGGCCAATCGCGCGGGCCAGCGACACGACCTTCGACAGATCCGCATCGTGCAGCACGATCCCGGCAGCACCGAGGGTGGCCAGACCAAAAGCCACGGCCCGCCCGACACCACCCGTCCCCAGCACAAGCACCCGCCCCGGAGCGGCCTCGGCAAAGCGCGCACGAAATGCGGCGACAAAGCCCGTGTAGTCGGTGTTGAAGGCGCGTGGACCCTGGGCGGTAAAGCGGACGGTGTTCGACGACCCCATCGCCGCCACCACCGGATCGCCCGCTGGCACCAGGGCCGCCGCCTCTTCCTTGTGGGGATAGGTGACGTTGACGCCGTCAAAACCCTGCGCCGCGCATTCCTTCAGAAGCGTGGCAAAACCCTTGCCCCGTTCCGCCGGGATGATGAGGTCATAGCTCGCGTTGCCCCCCACCGAGAGGGCTGACACCGTATGCAGAACCGGCGAGCGGGAGGCAGCGATATTCCCGCCGATCAAGCCCAGGCGCCAGGTGCGAGAAGTGGTAAGGGGCGAGATTTGATCAGCCTTCATAGCCGAACATCCTGGGCAGGAAGAGGATCAGGTCCGGGACCAGCGTGAGAGCGACAAGAGCGGTGAGCAGAGCAAATAGGAAAGGCATTCCCTCCTTCACCATGTCCTTGATCGCAATGCCCGTGACTCCGTTGATCACGAACAACAGCATCCCGTAGGGCGGCGTGATCAGGCCGATCATGCAGTTGACGACCGACATCACCCCGAAATGGATCGGGTCCACCCCCAGCGCCGCTGCGGTGGGCAGGAACAGCGGAATGATGACCAGGATGATGGTCGAGGCGTCCAGCACGCAGCCCAGCAGCAGGAACATCACGTTGACCAGCAGCAGGAACTCCATCCGCGACAGGTCCATCTCCACCAGCGCGCCGGAAATCGCCGTCGGGATGTTCTCGGTCGCCACGATGTAATTGAAGATCAGCGCAGACCCGATGACCAGCCCGACCGAGGCTGACGAACGCGACGAGTCCAGGAAGATGTCGTACAGCGCGCGCAGGCTGAGCGATCGGTAGAACAGGCCCGACACAAGCAGCGCGTACAGCGCCGCCACAGCTGCCGCCTCGGTCGGGGTCGTGGCACCTCCGTAGATGCCCGCCAGCAAGATCACCGGCATCATCAGTGCGGGCATGGCGCGCAGCGTGATCCCCGGCAGGCGGCGCAGGGGCACAGCTTCTTCGGCCGGGATGTTGCGGCGATGCGCAATGACACTGTTCATCACCATCAGCACCAGCGTCATCAGAACGCCCGGGATCACCCCGCCCAGAAAGAGATAGCCGATGGAGGCGTCGGACACGAGCGCGTAAAGAACCATCGGGATAGACGGCGGAATGATCGGGCCGATCGTTGCCGACGCCGCCACCACCGCTCCGGCAAAGCCCGGCGTATAGTGCCCGGTCTTCAGCATCATCGCGATCGAGATCTTGCCGACGCCCGCCGCGTCAGCCACCGCCGAACCCGACATGCCCGAGAATATCAGGCTGACAAGGATATCGACCTGTGCAAGCCCCCCCTTGAAGCGTCCCACCATGGCCTTGCAGAAGTCGAGCAGCCGGTCGCTGATCGCCCCCGCGTTCATGATGTTCGCCGCAACGATGAACAACGGGACAGCCAGCAACACAAAGCTGTCGTAGACCGACTGGATCAGCTGCTCCGATGCCAGCGCAAGGTCCTGCCCCGAGATGGCCAGATAGGCGACGGCCGACACGATCATCGCCAGCGCGATGGGCATGCCCATGGCCGCCGCGGCGCACAGCACGACCAGGCAGACAGAGAAGGCCAGGCTCATCTTCCGGTCTCCGTGTCGATCAGGTCATACGAGGTGATCTTCCCTTCGAGGTCGTGCTTGCCGCGCAGGAAGTCCACGATCATGCGGGAATAGCGCAGGATGATCATGGTCATGAAGGCCATGTAGATGATGAAGACGTAGTTCAAGGGTATGCGCAGTGTCGAGCTGCGCTTGATCTTGTAGAAATCCACGTAGTCCCAGGTCGGCAGGTAAGCCGCGACGAAGGCGATCACGATGGCCACCGCACAGATCACCGAAAACACGCGCTGCACCGGGCGCTGCACGGACAGATACAGCACGTCGAACCGGATATGATCCGCCGGGCGCAGGCAAAAGGCCGAGCCCCAGAACACGATCCAAAGCCATAGCGACAGGCTCAGTTCGACGGTCCAGCCAAGCGAAAAGCTGAAGACGTAGCGTGCTGCGATCTGCACGAGGAAGATGGCGAACATGGCGGCGAGCATCCCCGCCGCCACCGCATCCGCCGCGTGCCGCAACCCCTTCAGGATGCGGTCCATCGCGATGCCTTACTTGGCCAGTTCGTTGATCCGCTCCAGCATCCCCGCCGGCCAGTCCTTGGCATAGTCGGATGCCAGATAGGCCGCCTGCACCGCATCGCGGAACGCAGCGACATCGGGCTCATAGACCTTCAGGCCCTGGCTTTCCAGGAAGGCCACAGCATCGGCTTCCTTCTGCAGCTGCATCTGCCGCGCATGTTCCGCCGCCGCATCGGCCGCCGCCTGCGTGGCCGCCTGCTGTTCCGGCGTCATCGCGTCCCAGGCCGCTTTCGAGATCGTCAGGTAGTTCAGGTCGACAAGGTGCGAGGTCAGCACGACCTGGTTGGTCACTTCGTAGAACTTGCTGTCGATCACCGACGGCAGCGGGTTGTCCTGCCCGTCGACTGCCCCGGTCTGAAGCGCGGTGTAAAGCTCGGGGAAGGCCACCGGCACCGGCGACGCACCCAGCGCCGACCCAAGGAATTGCCACGCATCCGTCCCCGGCATCCGCAGCTTGATCCCGGCCATATCGGCGGGGGTCTTGATTTCCTTGTCGCCCTTCAGGTTGATCTGGCGCTTGCCCAGATACATTACCGTCAGCAGCTTGACGCCCAGCTCGGCTTCGACCTTGGCTTTCAACGGGTCCATGATCGGGTCATTGAAGACTGCGATCTGATGCTCGGCCGACTGGTGGACATAGCCCGCCGTCAGAATGGTGAATTCCGGGAAAAAGCTGGAAAACTCCTGTGCCGATGCGATCGACATTTCCAGGTTGCCACGGGCGATGGCTTCCAGTTCCGTGCCCTGCTTGAACAGCGTTCCGTTCCAGTGCGGCTCAAAATTGGCGAACTCGGCAACACCGGGGCCGAACTTCTCGATCAGGCCGATGGCGCGGCTGTCCGTTTCGGTGTTGACCGAGGACAGGCGCAGGGTGATCTTGTCCTGAGCAAGGCTGGCTCCGGCTGACAGCAGCAACGCGCCTGCCGCAACAGCGGACATAAGGGCACGGCGTGTGGTGGTGAAGGTCATATCTTCCTCCCGTTTGACTTGGTTCCTTGGGTTCCGCCCCCTCCCCGGGGCGACCACGACGGATGCGGGAATCACCCGTTCTGACCGTCGTTGCTTTTATCTAACACCACATCGTCGAGCGTTCCTACCAGAATTTATGATCCTCCAATAATCGTTTTTCTTTCCCTTCGTCTGGTGATGCGCTTATATGGACAAGACACAGCGGCGAGGGGGGAGAACGCCATGAAACTGCCGAAGAACGCCTTCAAGGCCGCGCTGGCCGAAGGAAGGACGCAGATTGGCCTGTGGGTCACGATCCCCGGCTCTGACAATGCCGAGGCGCTGGCAGGCTGCGGGTTCGACTGGCTTCTGATCGACACCGAACACTCCACAGTCGGGCTTGATACGGTCAAGTCCATGCTGCAGGCGATGGCCCCCTATCCGGTCAGCGCCGCCGTCCGCCCCGGCTGGAACGACGCGGTCGAGATCAAGCGCATCCTCGACGCCGGCGCGCAGACCATCCTTGTGCCCTACGTCCAGAACGCCGCCGAGGCCGCCCGCGCCGTCGCCGCCGTCCGCTATCCGCCCGCCGGTATGCGCGGCGTGGCGGGCATCACCCGTGCCACGCGCTATGGGCTGGTCGAGGGTTACACCGCCAATGCCGACAGCGAGATCTGTCTTCTGGTGCAGGTAGAAACGGCCGAGGCCCTGCAGAACATCGAGGCCATAGCGGCAGTCGACGGCGTCGATGGCATCTTCATCGGCCCGGCCGACCTTGCCACCAGCATGGGCTATCCCGGCAACCCCTCGGCGCCCGAGGTCAAGGCGGCGATCCTGGATGCCATCGCCCGCATCCGCGCGGCCGGAAAGCCTGCAGGGATCCTCAGCCTTGATCCCGCCCTTCTGAAGGATGCGGCTGCCGCCGGTTCCCTCTTTACCGCCGTGGATGTCGACCAGGCCATCCTTCTGCGCGGCGCCCGGGCCATCGCACAAGACTGGAAACACTGAAAAGGCCGCGCCGATGTGGGCCTTCCTTGGGGTCACGCTGCCCGTCTACCTGATCATCGCTGTGGGCTTTGCGGCGGTGAAGGCGGGCTATGTGAAGACCGAGGATATGCGCGCCCTGGGCCGGGTCGTCCTGCGGCTGTGCATCCCGGCCACCCTGTTCGTGGCCATCCTCAAGGTGCCCGCCGGCCAGGCCGTCCGCTGGGATTTCCTGCTTGCCTATGCCCTGGGGTCGCTGTCGGTCTTTGCCGCAGGCATCGCCTTTGCCCGTCTGGCCCTGGGCCGCACCCGGCAGGCTTCTGTTCTTTCCGGCCTTGGCTCCTCATCCTCGAACAGCGGCTTCATGGGCTTTCCCATCGTCGCCCTCGTCCTGGGCGATGTCGCGCTGCAGGCCTTTTCCATGGCGCTGATCGTCGAGAACATCCTGATGATCCCGCTGGCCATGCTGCTTGCCGATGGCGGTCGAGGCGGGTTGTGGACTGGCGTGCTGCGCCCGATGCTGACCAACCCCCTCTTGATCGCGGTTGCAGCGGCGCTGGCCTTGTCGCTGATGTCCGTGCCCCTTCCCCAGCCCCTGTTCCGCGCGCTGGAGATGGTCGCCCCCGTCGGCCCCCCGGTGGCCCTGATGGCCGTCGGCGGCAGCATCGCCGCCCTGTCCTTTGCGCCGCTGCGTGCCGATGTGGGCGCGGTGGTCGCGGGCAAGTTGATCCTGCATCCCTTGGCCGTCGCAGCCGCCTTTGCCGTCGCGGGCAGCCTGCCCGCCGATCTTGCGCTGGCAGGCATCCTGTTCGCCGCTGTACCGATGATGTCGATCTACGCCCTGTTCGGCGAACGCTGGGGCGCGGAAAGCATGGCTGCCTCGGCCCTGCTTCTGGCCACCGCGCTGTCCTTCTTCTCGGTCTCTGCCCTGCTCTGGCTGCACCCCACCTGACCCATATGGGAGGTTCGCATGAAGACATCCATCGCCACGGTCTCGATCTCGGGCACCTTCGCCGAGAAGCTCGACGCCATCGCCGCAGCCGGGTTCGACGGGATCGAGATCTTCGAGCAGGACTTCCTCGCCTCTGACTTCACCCCGGCCGAGGTGGGGCGAATGGTCGCCGATCAAGGCCTGTCGATCACCCTGTTCCAGCCCTTCCGCGACTTCGAGGGCCTACCGGAACCACACCGCAGCCGCGCCTTTGCCCGCGCGGCGCGCAAGTTCGACCTGATGAACCAGCTGGGCACCGACCTCGTTCTGGTTTGCTCTTCGGTCCATCCGGCGGCAATGGGCGGCATCGACCGCATGGCGCAGGATTTCCACGATCTGGGCGACCTGGCCCGCGCGCATGGGGTTCGTGTGGGATACGAGGCGCTGGCCTGGGGTCGCCATGTGAACGACCATCGTGACGCCTGGGAAGTGGTGCGCCGCGCCGATCACCCGCAGGTCGGGCTGATCCTTGACAGCTTTCACACGCTGGGCCGCAAGATCGACCCCGACACCATTCGCCGCATCCCCGGTGACAGGATCTTCTTCGTCCAGCTTGCCGATGCCCCGGCCATCCAGATGGACCTCCTCTACTGGTCGCGCCACTTCCGCAACATGCCGGGCGAGGGTGATCTGGATGTCACCGGCTTCATGCGCGCGGTCATGGCCACCGGCTATTCCGGGCCCCTGTCGCTGGAGATCTTCAACGACCAGTTCCGCGCGGGCTCGCCCCGCCTGGTCGCGGGCGACGGCCACCGAAGTCTGATCGCTCTGATGGATCAGGTCCGCCGCGCCGAACCCTCGATTACCGTCGACCTGCCCGCCTTTCCCGCCGCCACCCCGGTGGACCGGATCGAGTATCTGGAATTCGCCACGGCCCCGGACGAAGCTACGGCCCTTCAGGCTTTCCTCGCAGCGGCAGGCTTTGCCAAGGCCGGAGAGCATGTTTCAAAGCCCGTCACCCATTGGCGGCAGGGCGGCGTGAACATTCTTGTGAACTTCGATCAGGGCGGGTTCTCCAACACGTCCTATGTCGCGCATGGCACGACCGTGTCCGAAGTCGCGCTGCTGGTGCCCGACGCCCGTGCCTCCTATGCCCGCGCCACCGCCCTGCTGGCGCAACCGCATGACCAGCCCACAGCATCGGGCGAACTGAACATACCCGCGATCCGGGGTGTCGGCGGCAGCCTGATCCGCCTGCTGGACCATGGCCCGCAGCTGTCGCGCATCTGGGACGTGGATTTCCGCAGCACCCCGGCGCCGGTTGGTGCGGGTCTGACCGGCATCGACCACATCGGCCAGACCATGGCCTATGACGAGATGCTAAGCTGGGCGCTGTTCTACGGCGCGATCTTCGGCGCAACCAAAGCGCCGATGGTGGATGTGGCGGACCCCGACGGTCTGGTCCGCAGCCAGGCGATGCAATCGGGCGGTCTGCGGGTCACCCTGAACGGGGCCGAGGCGCGGCGCACCCTTGCCGGACGCTTTGTGGAAGAGACTTTCGGGGCGGCAGTCCAGCACGTCGCCTTTGCCACCGCCGACATTTTCGCCACCGCAGCCGCCCTGGATAGGAACGGCTTCCCGACGCTGCAGATCGGCGCGAACTACTATGACGATGTCGCTGCCCGCTTCGGCCTTGACCCTGCGCTGGTGGACCGGATGCGTGTGGCGAATGTGCTCTACGACGAAGACGCAGGCGGGCAATTCTTCCAGCTCTACTCTGCCCCCCGCGCGGGTGGCTTCTTCTTCGAGATCGTCCAGCGACAGGGCAACTACCAGGGGTACGGCGCCCCCAACGCTCCCTTCCGCATCGCCGCGCAAAAGCGCACCACGCGCCCCGCTGGCCTTCCAAGCATGTAGGCGGTGACGCGGGCATTGCGGTGGAGCATTGACCGCGCCTCGATGCAACGCCCTTCTGTCCGGGTGAAACTGCACGACGGTCTGCCGCCCTGCTGCGCATTGGAACGGGCCCCTGCATTACTAGCCTGGCCAAGGGCACCCATCCGGCGCAAAGCCGGTGGTCAAGCTACCCCTGTGATCGTGGTGCACCTCTTCCGCCGCTTATTGTCCAACTTGGTTGGAAATGGGTGGATGCCGCTCTCCCCTCACGGCATCGCGATGTGCCAAGCCCGGGATGTCGAAGCACAATCTGCAGGAGAGGGCATCCATGAGAGAGTTAAGCATCGTCAGCGTGGACCTGGCGAAGAACGGTCGAGGTCTACAGTTTGGCGGCGGATGGGTCCGACCTGTTCCGGAGAAGGCTGACCCGGCTTCAATTCGCATGGTTAGGCATCAGTCGCGCCTGTTGCGGATGTCAGTCCGAAAACTGTGTCGAATTCATAATTTCAATGGCTTAGGACTCGGGGACGGTTGGATGTTAGGCCCATCCCTCCGCCATATTCCTCTGATCCCTGCCAGTGAGGTCGGACCGGACTGCACTCCCGCTCGGACCATCCCTAAGGACATCGTGGCAGCGGTTGACGCCGCAACCACCGTTCAGGACCTTGCCCGCCGGGGTCACGGCACAAGACTGCTCTCGGCCCGATCCCCTCGCCCAGACCTCCCATCCTGGTCCGATGGCCTTGTCCCGCTTTGGCTGCAGGGACACGGCAAAACACTTGATATGCAGGAAAAACAAAGTGATCCTCTGCAGGACTGACACGCGGTCGACCCGCGTCTTTCATGAAGCCCGGGGGGGAATCGGATGCCACTGTCCTACAGTCGAAAGCGCATGGCCGCACAGCCTCGGGTTGTCCCTGCCCCCGCGCTTCCGGATCGCGCGTTGGCCGAGGCGGGGATCGACCGCGCGAAGCTGATCGCTCTGCAGGACAAGCTGGTGGGTCGGATCGTCCTGCCCTCTTATCCCGACTATGCCGCCGACCGCCAGCTGTCGAACCCGCTGTTCCAAAGCGACCCGCAGTTGATTGTCTACTGCAAGACCGAAGCAGACGTGCAGGCCACCGTGCTTGCGGCGCGGGATATGGGGCTGAACATCCGCACACGGTCGGGCGGCCATTCGACGGCGGGGTTCTCTGCAGGTCCCGGGATCATCATCGACACCTCGGGCCTTCAGGGCTGCCATGTCGATACCTCCGACCCGGCCGCGCCCGTTGCGAAAGTGGGCCCGGGATGCGCCTTCGGGATGCTGAACGACACGCTCGACCTTTACAACCTGCACGTCCCGGGGGGCGGCTGCCCCGACGTCTGCCCCGCGGGCTACATGCAGGGCGGCGGCTACGGATTCACCTCGCGCATCTTCGGCATGAACTGCGACAACGTCCTGGCCGTGCGGATGGTGACGGCCGACGGCAAGGTCGTCGTCGCCGATGCCCAGACCAATTGGAAGCTCTACTGGGCCGTGCGCGGCGGCACCGGCAACAATTTCGGGATCCTGACCGAAATCACCTACAACCTGCACCGGATCGAGGCCAAGGACTCCGGCCTGCCCCTCATCTTCGGTTTCGCGATCCGCTGGCCGCTGGACACCCCGGCGGGCCGGGCAAAGGCGGTCGAGGCTCTGATGCTGATGCAAAGTGACTACATGGCCGGGCAAACAAACCCGCGGGTTGGCTACATGGTGGTGGGCTGCAACCAGGCCGACAAGCCCGACCTGTCCGATTCCAAGCCCTATCTCCTGCTCCGCGGCATGGCCGTGCCTCCACTCGACCAGCCGGATGCCGATGTGCTGGCGCCCTTCCTCGCCACGGGGGGAGAGCTGCAATACGCGCTCTGGGACACCTACAACCGGCTGAACTACAAGCTTCTGGCCGAACCGTCGGACATCCCGCAGTTCCCGGCAGGCACGACGATGCCGTTCGAGGACAAGCACGCCCGCTATGTTGAAAAACCCCTGGCACCTGCGGACTGGACCAGGCTTCTCGAACTCATCGCCAACGAGGCCCCCGGCGGCGACCAGTACTGCCTGGTGATCGAACCCTATGGCGGCCAGATCGCCAAGGCCACGCTGCAGGACAACGCCTTCATCCACCGCACACCCGCGATGGACATTGTGATGGACGGCTTCTGGTGGACCGACGACCAGCGCCCTGCGGTCGAGGCCTTCCTGCAGAAATTCGTCGACTTCATCCAGCCGTTCTGGAACGGCCACATCTACCAGAACTATCCGCATGTCGATCTTGCGGACTATCGCTGGAACTACTGGGGCGACGCCTTCCCGACCCTCCTGGAGGTCAAGCAGCACTGGGACAAGCATGGGGCTTTCCTGTTCCCGCAGGCGATCACACCCATTCCCACCGACACGACCGGCCTGACCGTATCGACAAAGCCGTCGATCTTCGGCTCCACAGGGGGCTGATGGCGTCGCGGGATGACAGGCCAGGGGGAAAGCCGGTTTCAGGACCTGAACGACTGGCTTGCCAGCCACGGTCTTGGGCACCTGCATCAGGCCCTGTCCGCTGCCGACGTCTCGACCGACCTGCTGGCTGACCTCTCCGACGAGGACTTCCGCGAGCTCGGCATCTCGCTTGGCGACCGCAAACGCCTGCGGCGGGCCCTGGGTGCGGCACCTATCGCCCCGTCCCCGCCCGAAAGCCTGGCGGAACGGCGGCACATGTCGATCATGTTCGTCGATCTGGTCGACTCCACCCGCATCTCGCGCGAGATCGACCCCGAAGAGATGGCCGAGCTTCTGCGCGCCTACCAGAACGCCGTCGCGGGCGTGATTGCCCGCTTCAACGGCTATGTGGCCAAGTTCATGGGCGACGGGGTGCAGGCCTATTTCGGCTGGCCCATCGCGCGCGAAGACGATGTCCAGCAGGCGATCCGCGCCGGGCTTGCCGCGGTCGAGGAGGTCGGCAAGCTGTCCGCCCGTGGCGTCGGCGCCATGGCCTGCCGGGTCGGCATCGCGACCGGCCTTGTGGTCGTCGGCGACATCGTCGGATCAGACGAGGCCCGTGAACGCACAGCGACGGGCGAAACCCCGAACCTTGCCGCCCGGCTGGAAAAGGCCGCCGGGCGCAACCGGGTGGCGATCAGCGACGCCACCGCTCGCCTGGTCGCAAACACCTTCCACCTGCAACAGCTTGGCGAGGCAAGCCTCAAGGGCTTCGACGATGCCGCAACCGCCTGGGAGGTCGTCGGCGAACGCGACCACGGCTCACGCTACGACGCCCGTTCCCGGGGGATCATCCGCCCGATCCTCGGCCGCGATGACGAGATTGCAACCCTCCTCGACTGCTGGACCCAGGTCCAGGCCGGGCGCGGCACCGCCGCCCTGATCGTGGCCGAAGCGGGGATCGGCAAGTCACGTCTGGTCCGCGCTGTCCTCGACCGTCTGGCCGGGGTCCAGCTTCTGCCGATGCAGCTGCAATGCTCGCCGGTCTTTTCGGATCGGGCGCTCTGGCCCGTCGTCCAGTATCTGCGTCGGCTGCTTGACCCCGAGCACCTCGCCGGATTGACCGACCCGGACGCCCGGGCCGCCTACCTGTCGACCTGCTTTGGCGGCGCTGACGGCGGCGACGCCGAAACCGTGGCCCTCTTCGCCCAGCTCCTTGGCCTCGATGCCGGGCAAGAGCGTCTGCTTTCGACCCTCAGCGCCCAGCAGGTGCGTCAGCGCACGCTCGAAGCGCTGGTTGCCCGGTGGCGCGCAGTCTCGGCCGACCGGCCGATCTTCTTCGAGATCGAGGACATCCACTGGGCCGACCCCACGACGCTGCAACTGGTCGAGATGATGCTCAAGGCCGCACCCGACTCGCGCAGCCTCACTGTCCTCACCTCGCGGCCCGCCACCACGCCACCGCTCACCCTGCCCGACGGCGCGGCCCGGATCGACCTGCGCCCCTTGGGATCCGAGGCAAGCCGACAGATCGCCGTCGGACTGTTCGACGCCGCCGGGATCGACGTCTCGACCCTGCCCGACAGCGTCTTCCAGGCCATCCTGTCGCGTAGCGACGGAAACCCGCTGTTCATCGAGGAACTGATCAAGGCGGTGATCGCAAGGCGCGCCCTGCACCAGGACGGCGACGCCGCCGACGAGGTCACGGTGCCCGAGACGCTGCAGGAAATGCTGATGGCGCGGCTTGACCACATGCGGGACGTCAAGGCCATCGCGCAGACGGCAAGCTGCATCGGCCGCGAATTCGAACCCGGCCTCCTCGCGGCCATCGCCGACCGCCCGGAACCAGAACTGCAGCAAGCGCTCGCTCGGCTGGAATCGGCCGAACTGATCTTCCGGGGCCGCGACGCTTGGGTGTTCAAGCACGCCCTGATCCGCGACGCCGCCTATGACAGCCTTCTGCACAGCTCCCGGCGGACGATCCACGGCCGGATCGTGCAGCATCTTCAAGCCCGGGCCGAACCGCTGCCCGACCTCATCGCCCAGCACGCCGAACTTGCGGGCGCGATGGAAACGGCCATCGCGAACTACGAACAGGCCGGTGCCGACGCCACCCGCCGCTCGGCCAACGCCGAAGCGATCAGCGCCTATGGCAACGCCTTGCGCTGCGTCCGGACCCTGCCCGAAAGCCCGGCGCGCGACGCCGCTGAGCTCCGCTGTCTGATCGCGATGGGCGCCCCGATCATCGCCAGTCGCGGCAATGCCGCCGAAGCCGTGGGGCAGACCTATGCCCGGGCGCGCGATCTTTGCGAACGGATCGGCGCCCGCGCGCAGTTGTTCGACGCGCTGCGCGGACTGTGGAGCCACAACTACGATCATGGAAAGTTCGACACCTGCCTGGAACTGACCGCAACTCTCATGAGCCTTGCCGACGAACTTGGTGGCGGTCTGGTCAAGTCGATTGCGCTGCGGGCGCATGGCTCGACCAACCTGTCGATGGACCGCTTCGCCGAGGCACAGCGCGCCTACGAAGGCTCGATCGAGATCGCCGACCGGATCGAATCACGACGCGGCATCGCGATCTACGGCGAGAACCCCGCGATTTCGGCGCGGATCATGCTGGCACAGGTCTTCGCCTTCGCGGGCAGGCTTGCAAGCGCCTGGGACGTCTCGCAAAAGGCAGGCGAGCTCGCACGCAGTGGCGATCCCCCGATCTCGGTGGCGCAATCCGAAGCCATCCGCTCGATCATCGCCTTCATGCGCCGCGACTACACCAACAGCCTGCAAGCGGCGGAAGAGGAAGCCTCGGTTACGCACGAACACGGCTTTGTCCGCTGGCACGCACACAGCAAGCTGATGACTGGCATCGGCCGCGTCTTCACCCTCAATGACATGGACAGTCTCGACGTTGCAAAGACCGGGATCGACGACTGGAAGGCGACCGGCGCCACGCTCTACGTCCCGACCTTCTCGGCCTACCTTGCCGACTGCGCGATGCACTTCGGAAGGACGGACCTGGCACGGCTCGTCGTCGATGACGGGATCGCCCATGCCATGATGAACCGCGAATATCTGGTCCTGTCCGAACTCCAGCGCCTCGATGCCCTGATTCATGAACAGACCGGCGCGCCGGACGAGGCCCTGGCCCGGCTGGAGACCTCCATTGCCACGTCGCGCCGTCAGGGCGCCTGGCTGTTCCACCTGCGCGCCTGCACCGACCGGGTCCGGATCCTGACCGACCAGGCCCAGTTGCAGACCGGGGCCCTCGAAGCCCTGCGCAACGCTCTCGATCAGGTCACAGAGTTCCGTACCGGCCCCGACTGGCTGCGCGGGCAGGACATCCTGGAACAGGCGATCACACGCCTCGCCCCTCTGCCCGGCTTCCCGGGCACGCTCACCGCCGGGGCATCTTGATGCCGCGGCGAGGAGGGTGGGATCACGGAAACGCGACAGCCGGCCGGTTGGCCTTCCCGTCGGCCCCGTCCCAGACCAATGGTGATCCATGACGCAGCCCTCGACCATTCCCCCTCTCGCCCCCCGGGATCTGGCGGTCTGGCGCTCCTTTCCCATCTTCGCCGCCGCCGATCCCGAGACCCTCGCCGAACTCGCCACCCGCGCCACGCGCCGCCATTTTCCCGCCGGGCAGACCCTGTTCCGCAAGGGCGACCCCGGCAACACGCTCCTCGCCCTGACCGATGGCCGGATCAAGATGTCGATCCTGTCGGGCGGCGGGCGCGAACTGCTGATCCGCGTCGCCGAACCGGGCGATCTGGTGGGCGAGATCGCCTGTCTGGACGGGGGCGAGCGCAGCACCGACGCCACCGCGATGACCGAAGTCGACGCGCTGGTCATCCGGCGCGAGGATCTGCGCGACGTCGCCGCGCGACATCCCGACCTGCACGAGGCCGCCATCGCGCATCTGGCAGGTCTCTTGCGCAGCACGAACGACCGGCTTGAAGCGGTCGCCCTGCATCCGGTCGAAGTGCGCGTCGCGCGTTTCCTGCTGTTCACCCTGCACAGCCTGCATGGCCCCGATCCGGGCAACAGCGCCACCCTGACCCCGAATCTGAGCCAGACCGACATCGGACTGATGATCGGGGCGACCCGGTCCAAGGTGAACCGTGTCCTGCAGGACTTCCGGGAACGCCGGATTCTCGAACAGGACGGCCCCGTCTGGCGCTGCGACGTCGCCGCCCTTCGCGCGCTGGTCGAAGAATAGCCACCCCGGATCAGGGTGTGCTCTGCGACACATCCGGAACGCAGCGCATCGGTCATATTGGGTTCATCAGATCGGCGGCCCGGCCACCGACGAACTCAAGGAGACGAACCATGACCTCTCTGCCGATCGTCACGCTGTACCAGGCCTTCGTCGAAACCTCCGCCTCGACCGAAGGCACCGCCCAGACCGAAGACGAGCTGTTCCGCGCCCGGGCCCGCGCCCTGCGCCAGCGGCACAAGCGCCGGCTGACCGCCTGGCTGAAATCGCCGATCCCGGCCCCCGTGCTGGCACGCGCCGCAGCCTACCAGTCGGCCCGCGACCTTCAGGCCCAGATCAGCCGCCTGGAAAGCCTTTCCCCCCACCTCCTCGACGATATCGGCGTCGAGAAAGAGGATGCCGCAGATTACATCGTGTACACCGACGACCTTGAGGCCATCCGCGCCTGGCGGCTGGCCAACTCCCCCCTCCTGCCCGCACGTCCGCCGATTCCCCTCCGGCAGACCCCTGCACTCGCGGCAGGATAAGCCGGACAGCAGCGGGTGTCCGCGGCTCCTCATTAAGGACCCTCGGCACCCGCTGCTGTCCGGTTTTCATCTCTTGCGATCCGCCCAGCCAGCGCCCGCGTCAGCGGGCGCTGCACAGCTTTGGTCAGGGGCCGCTTCACCGCACCCCCAACCCGCGTGGGCAGTCCTCAGGCCTCGACCCAGAGGCCTTCGTCCTTGACGATTTTGTAGGCCTCGTCCAGCGACGTCTTCGCGCGCTCGATCAGCACGTCGATCTCGGCCGGAGTAATGACCAGCGGCGGGGCGATGATCATCCGGTCGCCGACATGCCGCATGATCAGGTTGTTGGCAAAGCACCGCTCGCGCGTCTTGAAGCCGACTGTCCCGGCCTCGCTGGCAAACTTCCCCCGCTTCGCCTTGTTCGGGGTCAGCGCGATGGACCCCATCAGGCCGACCAGCTTCGCCTCGCCCACCATCGGATGGTCGGCCAGCTTCTCCCAGCGTTCTCGCAGATAGGGAGAGGCCACGTCCCGCACATGTTCGACGATATGCTCGTCCTGCATGATCCGCAGGTTCTCCAGCGCCACAGCCGCCGCAACCGGATGACCCGAATAGGTGTAGCCGTGGAAGAACTCCCCAGCCCCACCGACAACTTCGGCCACCTCGTCACAGACGATGGACCCGCCGATCGGCTGATAGCCCGAGGACAGGCCCTTCGCGATGGTCATGATATGCGGCTTGATGCCAAAGGTCTCGGACCCGAACCAGTTCCCGGTGCGGCCAAAGCCGGTGATGACCTCGTCGGCGATCAAGAGGATGCCATACTTGTCGCAGATGCGCTGGATTTCCGGCCAGTAGGTTTTCGGCGGAATGATCACGCCCCCCGCGCCCTGCACCGGTTCACCGATGAAGGCCGCCACGTTGTCGGGCCCCAGTTCCAGGATCTTCGCTTCCAGCTGCCGCGCCCGGGCCAGGCCGAATTCGTCCTCGGACATGTCCCCGCCCTCGCCCCACCAGTAGGGCTGGTCGATATGCTCGATCCCGTCGATCTTGCCGCCATGCGCATGGATCGGCTTCATGCCCCCCAAGCTGCCGCCGCCCATCGTCGAGCCGTGATACCCATTCCACCGCGCGATAATCGTCTTGCGCCAGGGCATCCCCTTCACGTCCCAATACCGCCGCACCAGACGGATGTTGGTATCGTTCGCTTCCGACCCAGACCCCGCGAAGAAGACGTGGTTCAGGTCACCGGGGGCCAGCTTCGCGATCTCCGCCGCCAGCGCGATGGCCGGCACATGGGTCGTCTGGAAGAAGGTGTTGTAATAGGCCAGTTCCTCCATCTGCCGCGCCGCGACCTGGGCCAGTTCCTTCCGGCCATAGCCGATGTTCACACACCAAAGCCCCGCCATCCCGTCGATGATCCGGTTGCCCTCGCTGTCGGTCAGCCAGACGCCCTCACCCCGGGTGATGACCCGCGCGCCCTTGGCCGCCAGCCCTGCCTTGTCGGTAAAGGGATGGAAATGGTGCGCCGCGTCCAGGCGCTGCAGCTCGGCGGTTGGCAGGTGGTTGGTGATCATGTTCATCGGCGTACCCTCACGGAATCGGCAGGGCCGCGTGCCCCGTCTGGCTCACAGGATATGATCAAACGCGCCGCCGTTCAAGAAATTTGATCAAATTATTTCCCAGCCCGCTCTCTTGCTCTTTTTCCAAATACTCCGGGGGTTTGGAGGCAGCGCCCCAATCACCCGAGGAGGAGGCGAAGCCCGACGACGAGACAAAAGCCTCGCGCGTCAGCGCTCAATTCGAAAACCGTCAGTGGCCTTCGGCCAAGGCCTGCCGGACGTGATCCACACCCTGCTGGATGTCCTCTTCGATGGCCCGCGCCAGCGCCTTGGCATCCCCTGCCCGCATTGCCGCCAGCGCCTCGCGGTGCAGGTCGGGTGCCGCCTCGCGCCCATATCGGTCGATCACCGCCCGCAAGCTTGGCCCCGCCCGCAGCCAAAGGGACCGGGCGAGGTCCAGAAGGACCGGGGCCTCCGCCGCCTCGTACAGCGCAAAGTGAAACGCATGGTTTGCCGCCAGATAATCCGGCAGGTTCCCCGCCTCGATGGCTCGGTTCACCGCCCCGTCGATCGCCTCCAGCCGGTCGATCTGCGTCGCCGTCAGCTTCGGCGCGGCCAGTTCCGCCAGCTTCGGCTCGATCGCAAGGCGCGCAAAGGCCACCTGCTCCAGAAGGTCCGCCGACAGCTCCGGCACCGCCACCCGGCGGTTCCCCTGCGGCAACAACGCCCCTTCCGCCGTCAGCCGCCGGATCGCCTCGCGCACCGGGGTCATGCCCGCGCCCAGATCGGCGATCAGACCCTGGATCGTGACCGGAGCTCCCGGCGCCAGATGCCCGAACAGGATCATGTCGCGCAGGCGCGCGTAGGTGACCTCGTGGCTGGGGATCTTGCGGCTGTCGGCGTCCATCGGGGCTCCCTTCGGCTAAAGCCCTTTATGACGGCATCTCTCCGGCAATCAAGAGTTGATCAAATCCGTCTGATCAAATCCTCAATCCGCTTTGGGCGTATAGCGGAACCTTGTCACATCCGCGGTCCAGCCCTGCCCCGTCAGGTCATGCGCCACGACACCGACGAAGGCCCCGGTGAACGACGCATGCTCCCCCCGCCCGCCTTCGTCCGACACGACCGAGGCATCCAGCTCCGGTCCCACCGCGACCCCGTTCACGCTGAACCGCTGCACCGCCCGGTCAACCGTCACGCCCAGCGTCACCTTGCCCTCGGCCACCGGGAACCGCCCGTGAAAGGTCAGCGCCTCGCCCGGCCAGTCGCCAAGGCACGACACCAGCGTGACCACCCGCTCTCCGCCCTCGCGGGTCACCAGCGCCGCATGGAACTTGTGCCGGTTGTAATAGGTGATCAGCCCCGCCGCCCGCTGCCAGTTTGGCGGATCGGCTACGACATCACACTCCGCCGCATAGGAAGGCTCATCCTGCCGCCGCGCGACGAGGCTTTGCTCGAACCAGGACCCCAGGCTCTCCCGCCCGATCAGCCGCAACGCACTCCCGGTCATCTGGAAAATCCGCTCCGGCTCCGGCGTCCGCAGCCACTGGAAGTCATCCGGCAGTTCCGAACCGGAGAAGTCATACTCCACCTCCCCCGGCACCACCCGCTCCACCGGCAGATCGACTGTCGTGGGCGGCAACATCCCCCCGTCCTTCAGCCACAACCAACCGTCGCGCCAGACGACCTCGGCCAGCCCGGTCTCGCGCCCCGTCGCACAGAACAGCCCCCGAGGCCCCTTTTGCGGCCGCCCGCACAGGTACGAGTGCCAGAACCGCCCGTCATGCCCCTCGACATACTGCCCATGCCCCATCCGCTGGATCGGGTTCTCCGGCGAAAACCGGGCGGTAATCACATGCTTGGCCGGATGCGTCTCGTACGGCCCCCGGATGTCCCGCGACCGCGCCAAGGTGACCGCATGGTCATAGCCCGTGCCCCCTTCGGCCGTCGTCAGGTAATAATACCCGTCATGCCAGAACAAATGCGGCGCCTCGGTCAACCCAAGGTCGGTCCCAAGGTAGATCGTCGTCACATCGCCCAAGAGCCCCTTCTCCGGGTGCCACTCCTGCAACTCGATCCCGTCGAACCGGTCGTTGACCGGGTTCAGCCCGGTGCCCTTGCCCCGATGGTTCCAGCGCATGTTGACGAACCACTTCCGCCCGTCCCGGTCATGGAACAGGGACGGGTCAAACCCCGATGAGGTCACATAAGTCGGGTCCGACCACTCCCCATCCACCGTCTCGCAGGTGACAATGTAGTTGTGCGCGTCCTTGAACGCCCCATCCAGCCGCTTCACGTCCGTATAGACCAGCCAGAACTTCCCGTCCGCCCAGGACAGACAGGGCGCCCAGATCCCGCAGCTGTCCGGGTTCCCCCGCATGTCCAGCTGACTGGCCCGCCGTAACGGCCGCGAGACCAGCCGCCAGTTCACCAGATCGCGCGAGTGGTGGATCTGCACCCCCGGATACCACTCGAAGGTCGAGGTCGCGATGTAATAATCCTCGCCCACCCGGCAGAAGGACGGATCGGCGTTGAAGCCACGGATCACGGGGTTTTCCAGCATGTCAGCCCTCTTTTCACAGATCGTGGGCGGAAGGATCCCTCAATCCTTCCGCCCACGCGGCCGACCCGACAGGGAGGTGCCAGGTCAGGCCATTCTCAGCGCATCAGCGCCCGCGCCTCGTCCGGCGACAGCGCGGCAGGCCGCGTGCAGGTGGTCGTCAGCGTGACAAAGCCCCCCGTCTCGCCCGAGGTCAGGCAGGCGGTCATCACGTCGACCCCATGTAGCGTCCGCTCCAGCGAACAGCGCGCATCGCGACCGCCTTGCAGTGCTGCAACCATGTCGGCCAGCCCTGCTGTCCGGTAGTTCGCCAGCGCGCCGTGCTTGGGATGCTCCTGGTTCGGCACGCCGAACGGGTGATCCCACGGGGCGACCTCGGTCAGCGTGCCTGCCTTGTCCGCCACCTCGACCGTGCCGCCAAAGAAGTTCGGGTCCGGCACATACATCGTCCCCTCGGTCCCGTAGAACTCGAAGTGGTTGCGCTTGTGATGCCAGACGTCCCACGAGGTCGTCAGGTTCACCACCGCCCCGTTGTGGAACTCCAGCAGTGCATGAATGTTGGTCGGCGTCTTGACCGGGATCTCCTGCCCCGCCCGCGCGCCGGACCCGATGGTCCGCGTCGGCGTGGCCGAGGACGTGATCGCCCCCACCCGCTTCACCGGCCCCAGGAAGTTGATCAGATTCGCCACATAATACGGCCCCAGATCCAGCATCGGCCCCGCGCCCGGCAGGAAGAAGAACTCCGGGTTCGGGTGCCAGCCTTCCGGCCCATGGTTCTGCACGCAAGCGACCGCCGTGGTGATCGTGCCGATCCGCCCCTCATCCAGCAGCGCCCGCGCCTGCTGGTGCGCACCCCCAAGGAACGTGTCGGGCGCACAACCCACGGCCAATCCCTTCGACGCCGCGAGGTCGCGCAGGGTCTTGCCCTCGTCCAGCGTCAGGACCAGCGGCTTTTCGGAATAGGCGTGCTTGCCCGCCTCCAGAATCCGCTTCGTCACCGCGTAATGCGCGTCCGGGATGGTCAGGTTGATGACCACATCCACGTCCTTGTTCGCCAGAAGGTCATCCACCGACTGCGCCTTGACGTTGAACTCCTCGGCCCGCAGCTTCGCGGCCTCCATGTTCACGTCGGCGACGGCCCGGACCTCCAGCCCCTTGAACAGGGGCGCCAGCCGCAGATACGCGCTGGAGATGTTGCCCGCCCCGATGATCCCGATACCAAGATTTGCCATTTTCTCTATTCCTCAGAAGGCTTTTGCCGAAGCGATCGAACGCGTTGCGAACCGCGCATCGTCCTTCGGGTTGTCGTGTTCCATGACGAAGTGCTTGACCCCGATCTTGCGCAGCGCGGCCATGATGGACTTCCAGTCCACCGTGCCGTGACCCACGTCCGACCAGCCGTCCTCGTCCTTGTTCTCCCCGGCAGGGGCGATGTCCTTGACGTGCGCCGCCGTGATCCGGTCCTTGTATTTCTCGATCCATGCCAGCGGATCGGCGCCGCCGCGGATCACCCAGGCCACGTCCATTTCCCACTCCAGCCCCGGCCCGCCCTCGAAGATGCGGTCCTGCGGCATGGACCCGTCGGCCAGCGCCTTGAACTCGAAATCGTGGTTGTGCCAGCCAAAGCCATAGCCCGCCGCCTTGTAGGGCGCACCCGCCTTCTGCAACCGCGCGCCAAACGCCGTCCACCCCGCCGCATCGGTCGGGCGGTCGTCCGGCATGACATAGGGGCAATAGAGCCGCTCCATCTTCAGCGCCTTGGCGATGTCGAGGACCTTGTCGACGTCATTCTCCAGCTGCGCCAGCCCGAAGTGCCCGGTCGGCATCGCAAGGCCGGTGGCTTCCAACCCGGCCTTGGTCGCCGCGACTGCCGCGTCGTCGGCATAAAGCGCGCCGTAGCCTTCGACGCCGGTGTAGCCCGCTTTCGAGACCATCTCGAAGGTCCGCGACATGGGCGGGAAGTTGCGCGAGGAATAGAGTTGATAGCTGAACATGAGGGGTCCTTTCGTCAGCCGCCGTAGGTGGCGGAATGGAGATCTCGGAACGTGAAGGTCGGCACCGCCGAGGGGTCCTCGGGGGTGAAGGTGATCGTGGCCGGATGGCCCGGGAACATCGTGACAGCGTTCGCCGAAAAGCGCCCCGGAACTTCAGATTCCACTGCAACAAACGGGGCGAGTGCCTTGACTTGCAACGTCAATTTCCAGACGTCACCCTCGCGCTTGATGTCCGCCGTCAGGCCCGAGGGCTGCAGGTCATAGGCCTTCCAGGGTTTCGGTGCATGGACGTCCCCGCCCTGAGCATCGCCGCTCCAGACGAAGGCCAGAACCTCATCCGCGCGCAGCGCATCGGCGGCCACGGTCAGCACTGGCAGCGCCGCGTCCGGGAACACCGTCACCGTCGCCTGACCCACTGCCCGCGTTGTCCCATCCATCGCCGCCGCATTGGCCGTGACCGTGATCGTCACCGCTTCGGGCCGGTCATTCACCGCCCGCAGCTCGATGCTCCCGTCCTTCGGCACCGCCGTCACCATCACCGGCGCATAGAACCGCGCCGCCATGTGATGCAGCAGCTTCCAGTTCCCGCCATGATCGAGGCTCGCCCAGGAACACACCGGCCAGGTGTCGTTCAGCTGCCAGTACAGCGTCCCCTGACAATGCGGCTTCAGGCTCCGCCAATGCGTGACCGCCGTCTTGATCGCCAAGGCCTGCTGGACCTGGCTGACATAGACGAAGTTCGGGAAGTCCACCGGAAAGCGGAAATAGCGGAACATCGTTTCCGCGATCCGCGCGTTGCCGCCGGGGTTCTTCTGATGGCTCTCCATCACCGGCGCGGCGATGTTCCAGTCCGCCTCATCCGCAAAAGCCCGGATCGCCGACAACGAAGGATAGGACTGAAATCCGAATTCAGAACAGAACCGGGGGCTTACATCGCGATAGTGATCGAAATCCTTCCCCTCGTGCCACACGCTCCAGAAGTGCATGTCGCCACTGGAATCGTCGTGCCACGCATCCCCGAACGCCAGCGGCCCGGGCGACGGCGACGAGGGCCACCAGTTCGCCCCCGGCAGCACCGAATGCAGCGCCGCCTCCACCGTGCGATTCAGCCGGTCGTAGTTCACCAGATAGCGGTCGCGGTCCTTGCGGCTTTCGGGGAACCAGGTCAGCGCCCCGATCAGCTCGTTGTCGCCACACCAGACCGCGAGGCAGGCGTGGTGATTGATCCGGCCCACCACATCGCGCACCTCGGCATCGACTTCGGCCAGGAATTCGGGGGTCGAGGGATACAGATGGCAGGCGAACATGAAGTCCTGCCAGACCATCAGCCCCATCTCGTCGCAAAGGTCGTAGAACCAGTCCGGCTCGTACCGCCCGCCGCCCCAGATGCGGATCATGTTCATGTTGGCGTCGACGGCGGACTGCAGCAGCCCCCGCACGCCCTCGACCGTGATCCGCCCAAACAGAGCATCCGCCGGGATCCAGTTCGCCCCCTTGGCAAAGACCTTCCGGCCGTTGACCTGCACGCCAAACGACCGCCCCGCCGCGTCCGGCTCGCTGACCAACCGCATCTCGCGCAGCCCGATCCGCTTCAGCACCTGCGCCCCATCGCCGGTCACCACCAGATCATGCAGCACCTGCGCGCCCTGCCCCGCTGGCAACCAGAGCTGAGGGTCCGGGATCGTCAGTGTCAGCCGCGCCACCCCGTTCCGCACTTCGGTCGTGCCCGAGACGCCACACAGGCTTGCCGTGACCACGCCCACACCCTCGGCATGAACCGCCAGTGACACCTCGGCCACCCCGGGCCGATGCGCCTGCGTTACCACGATGTCGCCGATCCGGGGCCCCACCGGCTCCAGCCGTACCCCGCCCGAGACGCCGAAGATGCCAAGGGCGATGTTCCAGTCCCAGCCGAAATCGCACTGCTGTTTGCGCAGCATGTTGTTGAAGGCAATCGCCCCGTTGACCTGCTGATAGGGGATCGGAAACGGCATCCGCGCCGCCCGCGCCAGGGCCTCGCGGACGGGCGAGCGGAAGAGGATCTCGACCGTATTCTCCCCCGACCGCAGCGCCTGCGACACATCCACCCGCCAGCGCCGATGGACGTTCGCCGCCGACAGGACCAGATCCCCGTTCAGCCGCACTTCGGCGACCGTATCCAGCCCCTCGACCACCAGCCAAGCCGCTGATCCGTCATGGGAAAACACCCGCCGCGCCACCCAGTCGCGCTCGGACACCCAGCGGCAGTCATACTCGTTCCGGCCCCAGTACGGGTCCGGGATCACCCCCGCCTTCGCCAGCGCCGAGACACCATCCCCCGGCAGGTCGAAGGCAATGACATGGGCGCCGCTTTCATCCGAAAGCGTCCAGCACCCCGCCAGATCGAGCATGATTAGATCCTCTGCTCCGTCTTCGCGTCAAAGAGCGAGGCCTTGGGGATATCAAGCCCCAGATGCACCTTCGTTCCCGCCGGCACCCGGCCCTCGACCGGCACCCGCACGCTCATGTTAGTCCCTTCGGCTTTCAGCCACAAAAGGCTGTCGGCCCCCAGGTTCTCGTCGATCTCCACCTCCGCCGGGATCGACGGCCCGGCCAAAGGCGTCGTCGAGACGGTGATATGCTCCGGCCGGACGCCCAGGATCGCATCGTCGCGCTCCAGCACCGCCCCGCCCTCATAGCCCGTCAGGTCGATCTTCGTGGCGCCGAACTGGAACGCGCGGCCATTGTCCACCGTCCGTCCCTTCAGGAAGTTCATCGACGGACTGCCCAGGAACCCCGCCACGAACAGGTTCGATGGGCGATTGTAGATTTCCAGCGGCGCGGCCAGCTGCTGGATCACCCCGCCCTTCATCACCGCGATGCGGTCAGCCAGGGTCAGCGCCTCGATCTGGTCGTGGGTCACATAGACCATCGTGTTGCCAAGCTGGTTGTGCAGGCGCTTGATCTCCACCCGCAGTTCGGACCGCAGCTTGGCGTCCAGGTTCGAGAGCGGCTCGTCGAACAGGAACACGTCCACGTCCCGCACCAGCGCGCGGCCAATGGCCACCCGCTGCCGCTGCCCGCCCGACAGGGCCGCCGGTTTGCGGTCCAGCAACGGCTGGATCTGCAGGATTTCGGCTGCCCGCGCGATCCGCTTGTCGATCTCGGCTTGCGGGACCTTGGCGTTCTTCAGCCCGAACGAAAGGTTCCCCCGCACCGTCATCTGGGGATACAAAGCATAGCTCTGGAACACCATCCCGATGCCCCGGTCCGACGGCTCCGCCCAGGTGACGTTCTTCCCCTTGATCCAGATCTGCCCGTCGGTGATGTCCAACAGGCCTGCAAGGCAGTTGAGCAGCGTCGACTTCCCGCAGCCCGACGGGCCAAGAAGGACGACGAACTCCCCCTCCGCCACATCAAGGTTCATGTTCTTCAGAACCGAAACCGAGCCGAAGTTCAGCGTCAGGTCCTTGACTTCAATCGAATTTCCCATGTGTCAGCCTTTCACGGCACCGGCGGCGATACCGCGCACGAAGAGTTTGCCAGAGACGAAGTAGACAATCAGCGGCACAAGGCCCGTCAGCACGGTCGCGGCCATGTTGACGTTGTACTCCTTCACCCCCTGGACCGAGTTGACGATGTTGTTCAGCTGCACGGTCATCGGGTAGAGATCGGGCTTGGTGAAGACGACCCCGAACAGGAAGTCGTTCCAGATCCCTGTCACCTGCAGGATCAACGCCACCACGAAGATCGGCAGCGACATCGGCAGCATGATGCGGAAGTAGATGCCCCAGAACCCGGCCCCGTCGACGCGCGCGGCCTTGAACAGCTCCTCCGGGATCGAACTGAAGTAGTTTCGGAACAGAAGCGTCAGGATCGGCATGCCAAAGATCGTGTGCACGACGATCAGGCCCCACAGCGTCCCGTAGATTCCGGCCTCGCGCAGCAGGATCACGATGGGATACAGCATGATCTGATAGGGGATGAAGGATCCGAAGATCAGGATCGTGAAGAAGATGTCCGATCCCTTGAACTTCCAGTTGATCAACGCATAGCCGTTCACGGATGCAATCGCGATCGACACGATGACCGACGGCACGGTGATCAGGACCGAATTCCAGAAGCCCCGGCTCAGACCGTCGCAGTTCAGGCCGGTGCAAGCCTCGGCCCAGGCCTTGACCCAGGGTTGGAAGGTCACCTCGACCGGCGGGGCGAAGATGTTTCCGATCCGGACTTCGGGCATCCCCTTCAGGCTGGTCATCACCATGACCCAGAGGGGCAGAAGGTAATAGACGCAGACCACGATCAGGATGCCGTACAGCATGATGTTGCGCGGGCTCATCGCCTTTTTCGGCTTCGCGCCGCGCGGGCCGGTCATGGCCGAACTCATCGACAGGTCAGCCATGCTTCTTCCCTCCGAATTCCAGATAGGCCCAGGGGATCAGCACGATCAGCACGGACAGAAGCATCATGGTCGACGCCGCGAAGCCCTGCCCAAGGTTCTGCGCCTGGAACATGTAGTCGTAGACATACATCGCGGGAACCTGGGATGCGTTGCCCCCCGGCCCGCCGCTGGTCATGGCGACGACCAGGTCGTAAAGCCGGATGATGCCGGAGGCCACGATCACCAGCGTGGTGATGAACACCGGGCGCATCATCGGGATGATGACCATGACATAGGTCTTCCAGGTCGGGATGCCGTCAACGCGCGCGGCCTTCCAGATGTCCTCGTCGATTCCGCGCAAGCCCGCCAGCATCAGGCACATCACAAAGCCAGTCCCCTGCCACAGCCCCGCGATCAAGAGCCCGAACAGCACCGTGTCGGGGTTGTTCAGCGGGTCGAAGGTGAAGCTCGTCCAGCCCAGGTCGCGCACGACACCCTGGATGCCGAACTCCGGGTTCAGGATCCATTGCCAGACAAGGCCCGTCACGATGAACGATAGCGCGAAGGGGTACAGCATGATCGTCCGGAACGTGTCCTCGAACCGGATCTTCTGGTCCATCAGCACGGCCAGGATGAAGCCCATGACCACCGTGAAGACCAGCGACATCACGCCGTAATACAGAAGGTTCTCGATCGAAACCAACCAGCGGTTCTGCGACCACAGCCGCTCGTACTGGTCGAAGCCCACGAAATTCGCTCTGGGCAGCAGCTTCGAGTTGGTGAAGGAATAGACTACCGTCCAGATCGTGCCGCCGAGGAAAACCACCAGCGCGGTCAGGATCATCGGGATTGCCGCGATCTTGGAACTGACGTTGCGGCTCCACCGCGGTCGTGGCTTGGCCACGGAACTTGTGCGGATTGCGTCCGCCTCGCTTGCTACTGACATCGGCCCCTGCCCCCCTAGTTGACTTTCAGGTGCGAAAAGGGGCCGCCCGGTGTGGGCAGCCCCCCGTCGTCAAGACAGTCTCAGAGACCCGATTTCAGGTTTTCCACCCACTTGGCATGGGCATCAGCCGCCGGCATGTCGGATTTCCAGAACTCAACCATCAGGTCTTCGTTCAGCTTCTGGACGTCCGGCGACCAGTTCATGTCGCCCGAGGGAACGATGTTGCCACCGGCCAGCACTTCGAGGCCCTTCTTCATGCAGTCGTTGGCAGCGCCCATGTCGATGTCGCCACGGATCGGCAGCGAGCCCTTCTTCAGGTTGAAGGCGACCTGAACTTCCGGGCTGACGAGGAGAGCCGCAAGACGCTTCTGCGCGGCTTCCTTTTCCGGATCATCCAGTTTCGGGAAGTAGAACGCGTCCCCGCCAGTCGAGATGTACTCGTTCAGGCCAAGGCCCAGCAGGCAGGTGTAATCCTTGCCAGCCACTTCGCCCGCAACCTGGAATTCACCCTGCGCCCAGTCACCCATGATCTGGCCCGCGGCCTGGTCGGTGATGACAAGGTTGGTCGCCTGGTTCCAGTCCTGCACGGCCGAACCCTTGGCCAGTTCACGCGCTTCGGCAGCGGCGGCAAAGACCTTGGCGTATTCTTCGCCTGCGGCCACGTCCATGTTCTTGTCGACGTTCACGGCCTTCCAGGCATCAAGCCCGGCCACCGCGATCTGCATCGCGCCGAAGGCCAGGTTCGACTGCCAGGGCTGGTCACCCAAGGCCAGCGGCAGCTTGCCTGCTTCGCGGACCTTCGGCGCGGACTCGACGAACTCGTTCCAGTTGGTCGGAACCGGAATGCCCAGGTCCTCATAGACCTTGTTCGAGATCCACAGCCATTCCGGCGAGTGGATGTTCACCGGGGCGCAGTAGATCTTGCCGTCGACAGTGCAGGCGTCCAGCAGCGACGGCGGATTGACGATCCCTTTCCAGTTGTTGGCCTCGGCCACGTCGGTCAGGTCCAGCATGAGGCCAGCCTCGACCAGTTCCAGCGCCTGCTGGCCGTGGTTGAACTGGGTGGCGCCCATCGGGTCGCCGCCGGTGATCCGGCTGATCATGATCGGACGCGCGGTGCCACCGCCGCCAGCGATCGCGCCGTCGACCCATTTGTCGCCCGAAGCGTCGAACGCTTTGGCGAGTTCAGCGACCGCTGCGGCTTCCCCGCCCGAGGTCCACCAGTGGGTGACCTCCAGCTCGGTTGCCATGGCGGGCATCGCCACGGACATCGCAAGAAGCGCCGTCATCTTCGAAAGTTTCATACCGTTCCTCCCGGTTTCTAAAACGTTATAGAAATAGCCTATAACGTTATAGTTTTGCCAATCAACTAATCTTTTCGCTTGTAGCAGCCCCTCACAGAAGTTTTCATGGAGGGATGATCTGCGCCAATCCGCGCGGAAATCCATGCGTGATCAGGGCCAATGCCGCAGTGCCGAAACAGCGTGAAACCCCTTGCCGGACGGGCGCTTCCTTGCCCCGGTCCTGCAGTCACTGCTGCGGCTGCACAACGGGCCCTTCGCAGCGAATCACCTGACGGGATTCGCCGCGATCGCTCTGCCGGGCGAAGAAGAGACGGAGGCTGCAATGGCTGCTCTCTCTGATCCGCCGCCCCCTGATTCGGACGTCCGCCCGACGCTGAAGACGATCGCCGCCGCCACCGGCCTTGCCATCGCCACTGTCTCCCGCGCGCTGAAGGATGCCCCCGACATCGGCGAGGACACCAAGCGCCGCGTCCGCGAAACCGCCGCCCTCCTCGGCTACCGCCCGAACCGCGCGGGTGTGCGCCTGCGCACCGGCAAGACCAATGTGATCGCGCTCGTGCTGTCGACCGAAACCGACATCATGAACCACACCTCGCGGCTGATCTATTCCATCGCCGCCGCCCTGCGCGGCACCGCCTACCACCTGGTCGTGATGCCCTTCTTCCCCGACCAGGACCCGATGGAGCCGATCCGCTACCTGGTTGAGACCGAAAGTGCCGACGGCATCATCCTGAACCAGACCAAGGAAGACGACCCCCGCATCCGCTACATGCACGACCACGGCTTCCCCTTCGCCGCACACGGCCGCAGCAACATGGGGATCGATCACCTCTATTTCGACTTCGACAATGAAAGCTTCGGCCGCCTTGCCGCCCGCGCGCTGGTCGAGCGTGGCCGGAAGCGGCTTTTCCTCGTCGCCCCGCCCCGCGCCCATATGTACGCCCGCCACATGATCACCGGCTTCTCCGATGAGGCAGCCCTGCTCGGTGTCCGCTTCGAGATTTCCGACCGCGTCACCTCGGACGCCGGGGGCGATCCGATCGAGGCCGCCATCGCCGCCCGCTTTGCTGCGCCCGATCCGCCCGACGGTCTGCTCCTCGGGTCGACGACCGCCGCGATGGCCGCCATCGCCGGGGCGGAACGCTCGCACCTTGTCCTCGGTCGCGACTTCGACGTCGTCGCGAAAGAGGCCGTCCCGATGCTGCGGCGCTTCCGGCAGGAAATCCTGATCATCCGGGAAGATGTTGGCCGCGCAGGGGAATTCCTCGCACGGGCGCTGGTGGCCGCGATCGACAAACGCGACTGGGCCGAACGGCAGGGATTGGAAGTCCCGGTCAGGGTTGAAACGGGCGGCTAGGGCCCGAAGGGGAGGGATTGAGATGAAGACGATGAAGGGTCCTGCGTTGTTTCTGGCGCAGTTTGCGGGGGATGCGGCGCCGTTCAACTCGTGGGGGTCGATCACCAAGTGGGCGGCGGATTGCGGCTATGTCGGGGTGCAGGTGCCGTCCTGGGACGGGCGGCTGTTTGACCTGGACAAGGCCGCGTCCTCAAAGACCTGGTGCGATGAGTTCAAGGGGCAGGCGGCCGAGAACGGGATCGAGGTGACGGAGCTGTCGACCCACCTGCAGGGCCAGTTGGTCGCGGTCCATCCGGCCTATGACACGGCGTTTGACGGCTTCGCGGCCCCTGCCGTGCGCGGCAATCCGAAGGCCCGCGCCGA
>NZ_STGH01000007.1 GCF_005222785.1 Rhodobacter sp. SY28-1
GGCTCATAACCTGAAGGCCGCAGGTTCAAATCCTGCCCCCGCAACCAAAATCTATAAGAATATCAAAGACTTCAAAGCCGAGCATAACGCTCGGCTTTTGTCATTCCAAATTCTTGTCAACACCTGGTCAACGTTTTACGAGGCCCCCTACACGGGCAACATGATCACGCAGAACGCGGCAATCATTCCGCCGCCCTGCATGCCGGTTCAAGCCAAGCCCAGATCTCCGCAGTGACCTCCGCGAGCGGCCGCCCTTCGAGAGCCGTGCCCCCAGAGTAGGCCCGCCACTGCGTCATCTTCGCCGGATCGGTCGAGAACTCCTCCGACAGACCGACAGGGCAGGAGACTGGAACAATCGTATCGCGTCGAGCGAAGGTTCCTCGGATCGCGGCCGTGAGGTCGCCCGTGTCGATGTTGACGGACTTCGGCAGCGTCCAGAGATCATAGAGATCCTTCATCCGGCTGTTCGCCAAGCCCAGCGCAACTACGGCCTGGAACTTCTCGGCGATGACGGTGGCCGGTGAATAGGCGCGGATCGATGCGGCAGGAAAGTCCAGCAGGGAGCCGTACTCGATCTCGAATTGCGGATCCGCCAAGGCATCGCCAAAGCCGAGGTCCACGGTGATCGGAATGCGCGTGCTCCCGAGATATGCATCAGTCCGGAGCCGCATCCCGCCATAGATCTGGTCTTCCCGAATGGCGACGGCCGTCAGGCTGGCTACGTCGTAGACCAGCCCATCGCCTCCATCGATGGCGAGGATCTGAGAGAACGCGGTCTTGAGTTCGGCCTCCTCGTCCGAGCTGAACGCCAGGAAGTCGATGTCCCGGGTGAAACGCCCGGTGTCGGCTGTCCACAAGGTGACGAGCATGCCACCCTTTAGGACGAAGCGGTTGCGGTATTCGGAGACCGACAGCCGGTACACCAGTCGTTCGAGACCGAAAGCCACCAGGACGACGTCGAACAGCTGACCTTCCGCACGGGCGAGGTTCAGCAGACGCTGACGCACAGATGCCGCGATATCTTTCGGCTGCTTAGCCATTTGACGTCAGGGCCTCCAGATAGGGGCGCATCTGGTTCCATGCGCCGTTCTCGCGAGCGGCGGCGGCAAGTTGGCCTGCCGTTGCCTTCCTGGCGCTCAGCGCGGCCTTCATCGCTTCGATGGCCACCGATCGCTCCACCAACTTCGGGTTCCGAAATGCGTCTGCAATCGTCTTGGCGATGGAATAGACCCGAACCTCCGCCTCCCCGATCCGATGGACCTCAGTGCCATTGGTCAGGTAGGGCTCACGGAAGCGCACGATGCGGATGCGCGGGTATTCGATCTTCGGGGCCCAGTCCTTGGCGCCGATGGCGATCCATACCCGGCGTGGCAGCTGGTCAGTCAGCTGATGAAAAGACAGTGCCGAGGTCAGGCAGATGACGGCCTTGGGTGCGAGCTTGGCGATCTCGATCAGCCCTGCATGAAGGTCTGGCTCGCTGTCGGGCAGCTGGTACAGTCCCCGCCCGATCCGCACTACCACGCCATCTGCCACCGCCCTCGCGATGGTGGTTCCGCTCACGCCGATGGAGGCCAGATCCCTTGAACGGGCTGGCGCATGAACTTCCATGTAGTCGATCATGCGGGCGCGCTGGCCCTGATCCGTCGCAAGCATCGTTACAAAACCTCGGACACAAGTGCATACTGTCCTAGGTTTTGTAACATGCCGCTCGACTTCACGCAACCTGCGCAGGTCCGCACCCCACGGCGTCATCATGTTCAATCACCGCAGATTTTGCGGAGATTAGACCCGCTATTCTCCGCAAGACTGTTCCATAGGCGGATTTTGCCGGTCGATGAACCTTGGAACGGATCGCACCCGGATCACGCGAAACGGCTGATCCGTCAAAGGCGGTTACGCGCGCTCACCTCCGCAGCAGACAACGGATGGTAGGTGGATTCTGGGGCGCTGAACCCAGCGACAATTTCCGCCCGCAGTTCCATGAATGCAGAGGCCTCCTGGCTTGCCATGTCGCGCCGGACCAAGTCTTCAACATAGGCGCTGACAGATTGATAGGGCCCTGCGTCGCTCACCATCAACATCAGGATCTCGTACAGTTCCTCATCGATTTCCAGCGTCGTCGTTCTGGGTCGGGCCGTCATCCGTCTCTCCCTCTTCGCTCTCAGCTTGAGCCTCGGCGACCGCACGGCCGCAGTCGGGGCACGCAGTTTCTGTCCTTGAGAACGCAAATCCGCACTCCGGGCATGGCTTCAGATCGGTCATGTCCTCCAGGAAAGCGCAACGCTTACACAGCGTCTTTGTGTGCTTCAGCGACAGATACTCCCGGAAATCCGCAAGCCATGCGAGAATCGCTCCGCGCTTCCAATCACCGTCCCAGTTCGTCGCCTTCTCACGCCAGGCCATATATTTTCGCGCGCGGATACCGCGTTTCTGGGCCGCCGTGAGGGCTTCCTTCTTCGCCGGAACATCGAAGACGTGCCCGCAATAGCCCCGCCCGACGGGACTGTTGCAGATCCACGTTCCCGCCTTCTTGCGAAACTGAATCGACAGGCTGAAGCAAAGAGGGCAGCAGTCCCGCATTTCCGGAACGACGGCGTCTCGGATCGCGTAGCATTCTTCCCGCAACTCAGCGCGATAGTCGTGGGCAGGTTCCCGCGCCGCATATTCAGCCTTCGCCTTGTCCAAATAGGGCTGAACACGGGGGATTCTCACCGTGTGCTGAAGAACAAGCACAGCTTCATGGTCAGCGCCGCACGTTGCGCATTCCGAACCGAGGAATTGCACCCTGGTGCGCTTCCAGTTCTTCCAGTGCCAAGGCGGGCCATGCTTCCGTCTTGCGACGAAGATTTCGCGCGCAGCTTCCTGGCCTGTCATGGTCCGCCTTTCGAGGGCGTCATGAACACGCTGGAACTCAAAGGGCCATTCAATCATAAGACCATACCGCTGATCGAGAACAACGAGCCACGGCTGAGAAATTGGTGCCGAGGCCCGTGCTTTGTCATCATTGGCACGCTCGCGCTTGATCACGCAAGACAGCGTAATCGCTCAGCATCCGGACGATGACCGCGCCTTCCGGCAAAGCCTCTACCTCGTCGCCCGCCCGCACCTGCTCGGCGGCCGTATAGTCGACCACGGGCGGACATGGCCCGCGGGTCTTAGAACCGGCCATCGCGCAGCCGGTCAGCCAGAGCAACGCGATCAGCAGGGCGGCGGGCGGCGGCGTCGAGCATCTGGCGGTGGACGGCATCGTTTCTCTCTCTGGCATCAAGCCGTTCGGCGGCACGCCCAGCGCGCTCACCGGCGAGACGCAAGTTCATCAGGAACAGCAGGATCGCTACCGCGGCGAGAAATAGGCCCAGCGCCTTCCGCGCCGGGCCATAGGTGGGGAGCCAGCCGATCACCGCTGGCCCCGCTTCCAGTCGTCCAGCCGGGCGTGGATGGTGATGGCGATTCCGATCAGCGCGATAACGATCAGCACCCAGCGCAGCGTGTCGAGGTAGGGCACAAGCGGCTGGATCGTGGACTGGGTTTCTGCGAGGACGTCCTGCAGCACTTCAACACCGGCGGCGCCGACGGTGGCAGCGCCCGCAGCACCCCCGCCCCGGAGCGTGCGGCTTTCCGACAGGGCTTCGCGCGCAGGCGGCAGTTCCGGCGCGAAGGGCACAGGCCGCACCGGGAAGGGATCGCCCCAGGACCGGGCAGGCCCGAGGTCGATGTGTATGAAGCCTGACCGGCGGTAGTACCCGAAGCCGAGGAATCCGACCGCCCTTGCCGCCGCCTCGAAGGCCACCGGATCGTGGTTTGCCATGGCGATGTCGAAGGCCGTGCCCTGCATGTGCTTCGAGGCCGGGGCCCCGCCGACAGCGCGGTTGTGTTCGGGACTGCGATAGGCTGACCGGACAATCAGCGGCTTGCCCAGCCGGTCGCGAAGGGCCTGCAGCTTGTCCATCGCCTCGGTGTTGATCTTGATCGCGCCGGTGCCGCGGCAGGCGATCTCGGCGGGCGAGAAGCTGGGCCAGCGCCACGCCTTCTCGGGAACGTCGCGCCAGGTGGGAAAAGACAGGGTCGGCATGGGGAATCCTCCAAATGGAAAAACCCGCCTTTGGGGGCGGGTGAGGTGGTGGTTTCGATGATGAAATGGGCAGCGCCTCCCGGTCAGGGCGCGCTGCCAAAGATCTTCAGCTTGATCGCAATCCCCGCGAGCAACGCGAGAATGACGCCCGTGGTGATCAGGTGAACCGCGCTCTGGACAGCAGTTCGGCGCACAAAACGGATGGCATCAAGCAGCGCGCGCAGATCGCGGATGTCGAGGGCGGCTTCCTTGCCGTCGAGGCCAACATCGGCCAGCGCACGCTTCGCCCCCTCTTCTGCCGCCCGCGCGAGGAGTTCCTCGAACTCGGCATCCGGCATGCGGACATGGCCCTCTCCGGAACGGCGCGGGCTCATGTGGAGAGGATCCCGACTTCGGCAGGCAGGGTCACGCTCGTCCAGACGCTGCTGTCAGCCGGGTTCAGTGCCCATGTGGAATAGACCGACCTCGGCGCAAGAGACGGCACGGTGACCGGGGCCGCATCATGATTGACCCCACCCATCCGCAGGAACCCCGCAGCCGCCTGCGGCCCAACCGTCCCTGCCTGCGCGACCTGCTTCACATGAACACCGGCGATGGCGGCAACTGAAGCGGGCCCGGTCGGCCCTGTGAGCGAGAAGGACAGCCGCTGACCAGCGGTGTTGCTGGACACGCGGGTGCCGACATCCTCGTCCTTCAGCGCATCGATGCTGCCCGCCATCTGGCTGAAGGTGGCGATGGCATTGGGCGTGCGGCGGACAAAGCGCCGCCCGATGGTCGACACGCCATCCAGCACCGCGAAATGCGCATAGTACCAGGTGCGCGTGACGCTGGTGCCGTGCAGCCCGACGTTCGGGAAAACGATCTGCACCGGCTTGCCCTTGCCTTGGGTGTTGGCGGCTGTCGACGAACTTTGCAGGACGCCGTCGACGTAGAAGTCGATGGTGATGCTGGCTCCCACCGCCACGCGCACGTCGATCCATTGCGGCTGGCCATTTGGGGGCGTGTAGCTCGAATTGCCCTGCACGCTCGTGTCGCCGCGTGCGACAGCGTGGTAGCGATCCGTGCTGGCCACCGGCTGGATCTGCGCGACGCGGACCTGGTTCGCGTCGAAGAACTCGATGAAACTGGCATTGGCCTCGGTGATGAGGTCGGCATCCCCGTTGGGCGGCACGTAGCGGAAGCCGAGCCAGAGATCGCCCGCGGGTGCCGCAAATCCGAGGGAGAACGGCATGGCATAACTGCGCGAGGCGATGAAGCGGATGCCGTTCACGTCGAGGTTGGCATCGAAGCCAATGGCGGTCGTGTTCAGAAGCCCGGAAATGCCCGAGACGTCGGTCGGCTGGTGGCCGAGATGCAGGATGTAGCTCATGGCAGTTCCACTTCGATGTAGAGGTTGGCTTGGGTCCAGGTGGCGCCGCGCCCCCCACCGTGCTCGAGGAAGAGCGCGGCATCTGCGGCGGTGAGATGTGCCCCGCCACCCCGGCTGATCCAGAGGGAGGCGCCAGCGATGCTGAGGCCGCTGTCCCAGCCGATCTCGAGAAAGGCAGCGGCGTCGAAGACGCGGAGGTCGGGATCCAGGTAACCCAGCGCCGTCACACCCGGGGGCACCGGATAGCTGAACTGGGAGGGCAGCGAGCGGAGCGTGCCGCCGTCACCGGGGTTGCGCCCCTGGACCTGCGGATAGAAGGCGGGGCTTCCGCCTGCGGTCCAGGTCGCGGCTGCGCTGACCGGATCGTCGCGCCAGATCCCGTTCTTGCCGATCCAGAGGCGGCCGAGGGCCGGGTCGAGGACGAACATCAGAACGTCACCCGCGCCGAATGTGGGAAGACCCGTCAGACGCTGTTCCGCCGTGGCGGTGGGTGAGGACCAGAGCACCCCGGTGCCGCGCCAGCCGATCGAGCCCAAGGTGATCGGGTTGAGGCCGACGTTGAATTCCTCGCGCTGTGCCGCCGCGACGACGCCCATGTAGCCGTCGAAGGTGGCGGCCCCAGTGGCGCAGAGGACTTCCCAATAGCGCCGCCCGTCCGTGGGCAGGATTGCCTTGGCGGTCGGCACCCAGCGCATGTAGTTGGTGCCGCCCGAGGTGTTCACGGCGGTCTGATTGCCGTTCGACAGGGCGTAGCCCGCGGGGCGGCGGGTGGTGTCCAGCTGCCAGACCGCGCCGATATCGACCGGCGGTGCGGCATCGCCGCCTTGGGCAAGGATGGCACCGCGCATCATCAGGAGGCTCATGCGACGGCTCCCGCCAGCGCGCCCTGGATGATCCAGGCATCCGCCCCGCGCTTCACGAGGGCGGCACCGGACCATTGGCCGTCGAGGGCGACCGAACCGCCCGGGACACCGTTCAGCGACACACCCGCCGCAGCTGCCACCGTCGCGACCCCGGCGCCAACCTGCGTGATGTTAATCAGCGCGCCGAACTCGAAGGGAACGGTCGCCTCGGGGGGAATGGTCACCGTGACGGCCGAGGAACCGGTCGTCTCGAGAATGCTGCCCAGATCGACCGTTTCCAGTGTGTGGCTGGTGGCGGTGAGCGTGCGGATGCGCACGATGCCGGGGCGCGGAACCTCGACCCATGATCCGGCCGTGAACCGTACATGTCGGGCCTCGTCGGCGATCCAGACCTGCCAGCCTTCTTGCGGGGGCAGATAGACCCAAGCCGCAGCCCCGGCTAGCGACTGGTCCCAGAGCGCCAGCGCATTGGCATTGGCGCCTGCCGCGGCGGGCACGATGGCGATCTGGCCCGCGGTGCCGGTGGCAGGAAGTGCTGCAGTCCGTGAAGTGGCGCGCGGCTGAACCAGCGCAGACACACGTCGCAGGTCTTCGCTGAGGCTGGTGCCCCAGTTGCGCTGGCCGGGATCATAGAAGGCGCGCAGCCCCAATCCCGGCATGATCCGTTCCGGCATGCTTGTCCTCGCTCGTTATCGTGAATTCCGGGGTCAGGTGCCCCAGAGGAAACCCCAGCCTCGGTCCCATCCGGCGGCAAACGGTGCCGTCAGCCGAAACCAGCGCGCCTCGCGGTCGGTGATCCAGCTGCCTTCGA
The DNA here is from genome assembly GCF_005222785.1 of Rhodobacter sp. SY28-1. Taxonomy (GTDB): domain Bacteria; phylum Pseudomonadota; class Alphaproteobacteria; order Rhodobacterales; family Rhodobacteraceae; genus Tabrizicola. The sequence goes on from NZ_STGH01000007.1 coordinate 7,116, forward strand.
CCAGACGCCGGGACCGGACGGCCAGTTCGATCTCGGCCGTGCGATCCGGCGCGCCCAACTCTGGAATGGTCTCGGGCGCCACGGACCAGCTGGCAGCGGTTCCTGCATCGATCACCACGCCCGCAGGCAGGATGGCCACACCGGTGTCCGGGTCTACCCAGCGCACCTCGATGATGTAGCTGACCCCCGGCTCCGGCCCGATGGAGGCTCCAGTGTGGTCGACGATGACGGGACTGGTCTGGGTCAACCGGTCCCGATGCGTCCAGGTCAGGGCAAGACTGCCGGTGACCAGCGCATCGACGTTTGGGGCATAACTGCCGTTCCCTTGCACCCGCCCTGGCGGCAGGGGCCGGATGGCGCGGTGGTCCAGCGTCACGGCATCTTCGGGCGCGAGCGCGAAGGCCAGTGTGCCGCGCCCGGTCTCGGGAAGCAGCCGGGCCAGCAGCGTCTCGCCAGCGGCCCAGCTGTCTTCGGTGATCCGAGCCACGTCATCGAAGAAGATCACCGGCGTGCCGGAGGCATGTGCGCGCGGGACGGTATCGAGGCATCCACGTCCAACTGTGATGCTGCTGGGCGTGATCCCGTCCACGCGGACCAGTTCGCCATCAATGCTGACGAGCGTTCCGATCTCGACCTCGCCGATGTCGCGCCAGCTGGTGACCGGGACCACGCGTGCTTCCGGGCTGTCGGTCACATCCGCAGCCAGCAGAGCGGTCGGGGCGAAGGCGACCACCCCCTCCTGCGCGGGTCCGGTACCGGGATCGATCCAGAGCTGGGCCGCCAGGGCATCGGCGCTCGGGCGTTCGCCGGTCGCGACCAGCGCGCCTGCGTCCGGATCCTCGGCAAGGCGGCGGTCGGCCTCGCTGTGGCCAAGCTCGCGGACGAGAAGCCAGTATGGGGCTTCCTCGACCATGCGCCGAGCGAGTGCCCGCGGCGGGGCGGCGACACCCGAGCCGGTCGGCATCCGTCCGCCCGCGATGGCGGTGGCGCCCAGCGCGAAGACATCCTCGGCAATCTTCAGCCGGATGCCGTTGTCGCGGCCATCGCCCTGTCCGATCTCGGAAATCCGCATCACGACGTCATCGAGACCCAGCCGCGTCGAACGCAGCCGGATCACATCGCCCGGCCCGAGGTCTGCGCCTTCACGGTTGACGACGATCTCGCCGGTCAGGAGGGGGGCGGACAAGGCACGCAGGTCACGTTCGGCCACGCGTACCGCCAGCCCCTGATAGCGGATGCCGGGATAGTCGAGCGTGGTCGCCAGCACCTCGCCCATGGCCTGGACGCGCGCGGTCTCGGTCACGCTGACGGCACCGGTATCGTCGGTCCAGGCATCGGTGAACCGCACTGTGACCGAGTTCACCAGATCGGAGGGCGAGCGACGGCCAAGACGACCCCAATCCACAACATTGGTCTCGTCGAAGAGCGGCAGCGTTGCGGCTGCATAATCCGCCCGGATCAGCTTCAACTCCCAGAGCCCGGTGCGCCGGTCGATGAACAGCGTGGCATCGATATGGTCGAGGACGCTGGCGATGAACTCCTCGATGGACGAGTCCTGCTGCCAGATCAGCGAGAGGCCGAAGCCCTCGGTATAGAGTGCATCCGCGGCGGTGGTAAAACTCGCCCCGATCTCAACCGAGGAATAGCCAAGGCCCCAATCCCGGTTGGTCAGGCATTCCCGGATGATATGCGCCGGGTTCATGTCCTGGCCGTTGCCGAAGGCGCCGCGCAGGGAGGCGACCAGTGCCTGCGGGTTGCCGGGCGGGATCACCGGCACCCCATCGACGGGGGTGTTATCGATGCGCGCGGTGTAGGACGTGTTCGCGAGCGCGATGTTGAAGCCGAAGATGTCGGCAGGCGGAAGGGTGCGGATGATGGCCAGCGCCGCATCGACCGAGGATACTGGCGATGGCTCACCATCGGTCACGAAGATGACGATCCGGCGTTTGGACCCACCACCCGCGAAGAAGGTGTTTGCTTCCGCGAAGGCGGCGTTGAAACTCGTGCCGCCATTGGTGAAGTTCGAGAGCCCCAGCATCCAGGTCTCGAGTGCGGCATAGTCGGCAGGGCCCATGTTGCGTCGTTCGATCGATCCGGCGACCGCAGCGTTCCAGAGGACGATGCGGATGTCGTTCGGCCGGTCGGGATCCACGCCCGCCGCGATCTCGCGGATGAGGGCTGCGACGCCTGCCTTCTGGGCCGACATACGTGTGCCCGACATAGAGCCCGAAACGTCGAGCGCGATGTAGATCGCCGCATCCGAGATATTGGCCTCCGGCACGATGGCTGCCTTCTCGGGATACCACTGCACCGCCCCCGCCTCTCCGGTCAGCACGCGGGTGACCCGAACCGCCCATGGTTTGAGATACGGATTGATGCCGAGATAGACCTGCCGCAGCACAAGGCTGCAGAGGCCACGGTAAGCAGGCACGTCCCCGCCCATGCGCGCGGCCAGATAGTCGTTCGGCCCCTGGCTCGGTCCGCCCATCAGCACATCGACATCGCCGCGGATGCCACCTTCGCGGCTCTCGCCGCCGAAGAGGTCGGGTTTGTCGATCCGGATGCGGCCGCCACCGGCGCCGGTATTGCTGGCGCCGGTCATGGCCTCGAAGACCTCGACCGATTGCGCCGGGAAGCTCAGCGCCTCGGGCAGGACTGTCCAGCGTGTGATGTTGGCTGCGGCATCGAAGGTGACGGCCTGCAGGGTGATGGTCTGGCTCGACCCGTTGGCGAGGGCGAGGCGGTAATCGCGTCCGATGCGCACGCCCGCGCGGGTGCCGGGGAAGCTGAGGGTTGCGCCGCTGTCTCCCGCCAGTGCCGCGGTGGCGGTCATCCCTGCGACGGTGCCGATGCGCGTCTCGACCGCCGCGCCCCCGCCTCCGGTAGAGCCCTCGCCGGTCGTGACGGACCATGCGGTGCGACGGTCGACGAGGATCTCGCGGATGGCATCGACCGGCCCGTGACAGAGCGCCAGATGCACGCCCAGCGAATAGCGGTAGCCGACGGTCTGCGCCTTGCTCCTACCGCCCATCGTCTGCCTCCGGCATCATCGCCGCCCGCGCTTCAGCCTTCAGGATCACCGGTTCCACCAGCGCGTCACCTGTGGCGCGGAGCGTCTCCGCCTCAATCCCGCCGTCGAGAAACGCCTGCCAGTCGAGCCCATGCCGCCGGAACCATGGCCGCACGCCTGCAAGGCAGTAGCGTGCCGCGCGCAGGTCCTGGATCGTCACGCGGGTCACTTCTTGCCGCCTTTCTTCTGGATGGGATCGACCCGCAGGTCCCCGGCCCAGACGACGTTCGGGCCAGTGATGAGCACGGTGCCGAAGACAACCGGGATCGGTCGGCCTTCTTCAGCCGTGGGCAGCGTGAAATCGTCGAGCCCTGCCGCCTGGGGCTTCTCGACCTTGGGCCGCGGGCTCAGCGCATAGGAAATCGCGGAAAGCACGAGCCCGAGGACGAGCCGCGCGATGAAGGTCCAGACCATGGATGATGCTCAGACGATGGAACTGCCGCCGAACGGGTTGCGGCCGGGGATCTCAGGGAATCCGCCGAAGTTCGCGAGGTTGCCGAACTTGGCCGCACAGGTGGCCGCTCGCAGGTCGCAGCCGGGTGCGATGTCGGCAACCACCGGCAAAAGGTCACCGGTCTCGGGATCGACCTCGGGTGCGGCCAGCGCCGCCGCCACCTCAGGCATCGGCCGAGATAGCGTCAGGGTTGCTCCGGCATGGCCGATGATGAACCCAAGCTGCGCCCCGAACCTCAGTACCCCACCCCGGAACCAGCCATCGGGCTGCCCCGCCGCCTCCGGGATCGTCAGTGCATTGCCCGAGACGGCCGTCACGGTGCCGGTCTGCCAGTGGAACCCGATGTCGAGCCCGCAACCACGGCCGTAGAGCGCGTGGCGGCAGAGGCGCTGGTACTTTGCCCGAACTCCAGCCCTGCGCAGGGTGCTGAAGACGGACTCGCAGTTCAGAAGGATCCGGACGCCCTCGACCTCGGCCCCGACCACGCGGCCCTTCCAATGCGCCACCGTCTCGCCCAGCACCTGCTCGTGGCCACGGAAGATAGTCAGTGTCACCGGCGTGTTGCCCAAGGGCGCGAGGAAGCGGCGCGCGAAGGGGTGCGAGAGCGGCCAGGTAAGTTCCAGTCGGCCGCGTTCAATCTCGCTCGTTTGCACCACATCGCCATGGGAAATGGCGGCGGCTTCCCAGGTGATTGCATCACCTTCGCTGGCAGCGCTGGTCCAGTCCATGGCTCGGCTGGTGAAACGCCAGACCTGATCGCCCTCGACGAACTGGTAGAGATAGTAGGGACGGCCCTCGGCAGTCGAGGACTCGATGATGGCGTGAGTCATGATTATTTGGGGGACCAGTCCAGGCTACGTGTGGTGATGCCGGATGGCGGATCATCAGCCGCCTTCGTGATATTTACCAAAAAAAATACCAAAAAAAGTTTCTCTGTATACCATTTCTGGCAGATACAGGTCGGTAGCGGCTTGCCATGTTGAGTTCATCAGAAAGGGAGACGGCTCGATGATCAACATGGCTTCACCGACCAACACGACACGTCATTCACGCCAGCGGTGCCAACAACGCGGCATCCGGCCCAGACTGCTCGAAGCAGTTCTTGCCAACTCTGACGTTGAGCGCCCTGCGGGCAGCGGTTCTTTGATTGTGTCGGTCAGCAAGGCTCAGGCTCAAGAACTCAATATCGACGACAGACTCGGGCGCTGCTGCGTAGTCCTGTCCGACGATGGCGCAATCATCACGGTCGGGCACATCCATGGTTCTCGGCGCGGCAAGTCATGGCGCCGTGGACGTCGCTGAAAGGAGGAACAAAATGTCCGGCAAAGCTTCGAAAGATCACAGTGCGGAACATATTCGTCGCGTGCGTCGTCGTGTTGCGGCACTCGTGGATGGTGCAGCCCCAAAGCGACTGAAAGACCGTCAACGGCTCGCGGCAGCTGCCCAAGTCGGAATGCACGTGAAACTCCTCCGTGAAGCGGGCACTTCCATGTCAGAAATCTGCGAATACCTCGGCGAGCGCATTGGTGCGGGCCCCCGATCGCAATCTGGCGAGCCGTTCCGTCTGCATCGGTGGATGCTCAAGGGCGGTGCGACCGAGGTGACCGACAATCTGGTTGCGCAATACAAGGGACGCGCCGAGCCACTACGCAGCACGGCAGTCTACCTGCAACTCCTGGAGCATCTCGCGCTTATGGCTGGTCGTGAACCGATCAATAGTCAGGGGGCATTGCTGACCGCACTCGATCTGTCGGTCAAGGATATGCAACCAGACGATGGCATGCCTCTTCCGGAGCAGCGTCTCGCGGCGCTTATGAATGAACATGCTGCTGTGATTGCACGGAACCTTGATCTGGTTCGGCTTTTTCAGCGGGCAGAACGTCTTCAGGCTGGCTGGAACATCAAGCAGAGCCCAGCTGAGGTTGTTGACCTTGCGACCGAGGGAATTACGGGCAGCTTCAAATCCACGGAACCCACAGATCGTCAGTATTGGCTCGAGACTTCGGCACCGCCGCTACCGACGGTTCCCGTTGCACGCTTGCCTTTTGGGTGGCTGTCCGGCCCCTTTCGGCTGACCAACCAGGCTGGCGATACACAAGAAAGACCCGGCCAAGCGGTGGCTTACTGGGAACTGCATCTGGCAATCGGGCCAACCGGACCGCTCAGCGTTGGTGCCTATCTTGTAAGAGCCAGCAGCGTCGATCTGGATATCGATGGCCACCTCTTCATGCTGCCGGACATGCAGGATGATGTAGAGCAGATTGCCTCCGGTTATCCTCACGCGCCGAAGATCGACCTCTTTGGTGACATCTGGGGAGTCTCCTGCGCCGCACAACCGGTTTATCGGACACAAAGGGCAGGCTTCGATGAGGACCCACCTTCCGAGACGGTACCTTTGCTTCGCATGGATCCCGTCAGCGCATCCAGCGTGCGTGACTGGTTGATGACACCCATGGATTTCGTACTGGACGATGGCCCCCTGATCAGTGCTGTGGACAGACTGGCCCCAATTGCCTTCGACGGGATCGGTTGGGTGCGCGCGGATAGTATTGCGCGCAGTCTGGAGATCGCGCTTCGCGATGGGCGTTTGGATGAGGGCTTCCGTCGATGGCTCGACCAATACCTGCCAGCGTTGGCTCAATTCGAAAAAGACTGGCTTGACCGTTGCCTCGAACTGGATGCGGCACTTCGCGCCCGTTCGGCCGCAGGCGACCTTGTGGGAGATGAATAATGAATCGTGAAAATTGGCATCAGCGTCTCGTCGTCGAGGAAGCAGAACTTGGTCTGCGCGACGGTTTCCGTTTCGTCTATGGGCCTTGGGCCACGCTACAGACCGGGCGCATAGCTTTCCTTTCTCTCAATCCTGGCCGGGCGTCATCGGACAGCGTGAAGCAGGAAGTGTCCGATGAAAGGGGAAATTCCTACGCCGTCGAACGGTACACGACGCTGTCACCCATCACGGACCAGGCGTTGCGGGCGTTTTCGGTTTTCGGGGCGCAGCCGCATGAGGTGCTTACAGGGGTCGTTTGCCCATTTCGGACCCCAAGCTGGAATGATTTGAGCAAGGACGACCGCGACCGGGCACTCGCACTGGGGCGTGAGTTCTGGACGCAGCCACTCCAACGTCCCGGCATCGAATTGATCGTTTGCTGCTCGACGGAGGCATCACGAGCCGTTGTGACATGGTTAGCGGCGCGCCACGAGGCTTCGGCATCCGCAGGATGGGGTGACATTGCCATCCATCGCTACCGAACCAGCACGGGCGTTCCCATACTTGCCTTGCCCCATCTGTCGCGCTTTCGTCTCTTTGGCCGCCCTCAGTCTGAAGAGGCGATCCGCAAGCTTCTGGCGTGAGTCGCTTCAGCGGCGAATCCGGGCCCCACTTTGATCGAAGCATTCGTTCCAGGGGGGGTCAGATTGCGCGGGGCTTCAGGTTGCGCTTGCAAACTGTCGGTGGCTGGCCGTCGCGGGAATACCCCTCTGACCCGCAGTCAGCGCAGGTCCATCGAACGAAGCCAACCTCGTTCGATGGGAGATCATCCACGCGCCATTTGCAGCGTGCAAACCGGGATCGTCCCATGCCCTTCCACCGGCTCCCCGACGGAGAAAGGCTGGGCACAGACTGAAGTGGTGCAGATGGACGCGCGACTTCGGACGCAGACGGTGTCCCCCAAGGCGATAGTGGATCCTTCGGCGAAGGCGGCAGCACTGCCAACGTCGTTCTTGGTCGACGAGCGCGGCGTATTGCTGCGATGGAGATCAGAAAAAAGAGGCCCAAAAAGGCTTCAGCGCCGTAGTCGGCAATCAGACGATCGAGCCAAACGCCTCCGATACCGATCCCGGAGGGTTCGGCAGATTGGTACGGCCAAGGAAATTCCGGCCGTGGTGGTGGCACCGGCGAGCGTTCCATTTCTGGTTCTCAGCACGAGGCGTGGGCGATTTTGTGGCCAGGAGCGGGCGAACAGTTCATACCGAAGCGTGTCATTCGGGTTCTGTTCCAGTCAGTTGTCATTCCGGAACCTCCACGACCGGCAGGTTCACCTCACTCGCCACGGCCCCATGCTGGATCTCGATCCGATCCGCATCCGACCGCATCAGCGTCAGGAAATGCACCTTGATCCCGATGGCCACCGGCTCGCCGAGGCTGGAGGACAGCGTCAGCCGATGATCCGCACCATCCGCCACAGCCGCGGTGATCGTCCGGAACCGCAACCCGCTCGGCATCTCAAGCAGGATCGCGCGCCCGACATAGGCCGCCAGTTCCGCAACGGGCACGACGCGCATCAGCGTGGATCCTGACGTCATTGCTGTCCGCAGCTGCAGCTCCCGCCCCCAGGTCGGCAGCCAGAAACTTGCCTGCCGCCCACGCAGAGACCAGAGCCAGCGGCGCAAGGCCCAACGTTCCGCCGCGCCCTGCGCCTTCAGGGTAAACGCCTCACCGCGCTCGAACAGATCGCGCAGCGGTTCGACCACGACCGGCCCGAAGCCGTTGTCGACGTATTCGACGGCGCGGCGCAGGCTGGCGGTGATCGACGAACGGGTCAGGCTCGGGTCGGTCTGGACCGGACGGCCGAGATAGGTCGGCATGACCGGTGCGGACAGATCAGGAGCATCGCGCAGCAGGAAGGTGGCCGTGACCATGCCGTCATTCTGGCGGCGACGTGCGATCTCGACGGGGGCAGACAATACGCTGGAACGGATGGGTGCAACGGCGATGCGCGTCGCAGCTACGGTGGTTGCGGGCAACTGTGCGCCCACCGGTTCCACCAGGATCAGCCGATCTGCCTCGACGTCAGCGATCTCCGCAAGAGATGCCTCGCGGCCATCCACCGCGATAGCCACAGCATCCCCCGCCCGGAAATCCGCCACGCCCGTTTCTAGGACAATCTCGGTCGCCCCCTGCACCACATCTGCCGTCGGCTGCACCGCCATGTGCCAGAGCGGTACCCGCCATTCCCCGACAAACCCCGCCCGCGCCAGCTCCGCCGCGCGCGCCATGCCCAGCGCGTCGTAGCGATGCTGGAAGGTGACGATCTCCCGCGGACGGGACCGCAGCGCGATGCGCTGTTCGCCAGCCTGGGACTGCAGCACATCCGTGCGCCATTCCAGAACCTCGGTGATCTCCTGCGCGGCCGGAAAGGGCCAGAGTTCAGGCATTGATGGCGCCCCGGTTGCGGCGGATGACGTTCAGGATGGCCCGCTCGCCCGAGGGCGTGGCGAGATAGTCGCCGACGACGGAGGGGTCGAGCACATTGATGATGCGCGTCGACATCGAAGAAGCCGCCGATGCGCCGTCACCATTCATCTCGACCCCGAGCCTGCCGCCCCTACCGCGGCGCAGGGGAAGGATGGCCTCGGGTCCAGCCTCGCCCATGAGCCCCACACCTTTGGCGAAGGGAAACACCGTCGGCTGGTTCACGACGCCACCCCGCGCGAAGGCGGTCAGTTCCGCGCAACCCGCAAAGACACCGCCCTTGGCAAAACCGAATAGGCTGCCGAAGAACCCGCCGCCACCGGAGAAGGCGTTGATCAGCGCGTTCTCGATAGGCTTGAAGGCCAGATCGATCAGCCGCGTGGCGAGGTTCTGCGCGATCCGCGAAATCGCACCGGCAAAACTCTCCCAGGTAAACTCGCCCGAGGTCAGGGCTTCCTTGATGGGTCCGGTGATATCCTGCGCGAGCCCTTGGGCGATCTCGCGGGACTTCTCCTGCGCCTTGCGCACCGCCTCGGCCGTGGCCTCCCAGGCATTCCTGGCCGCGTCTGCCCCCTCACGCAGCGCATTGCCTGCGCCGCGCCCGGAACTGCCAGCGGCTTCCGCGGCCTCCCCGGCACCCTGCAGGGCGGTGCCAAGGCCCGTCGCGGCCGTGCGTGCGTCCTCGAGCCCAGCTGTAGCCTCGGTGCCGGACGCCGAGACGGCCTCCCGCAGGGCGGCCACGGATTGCAGGGGAGCGGTGGCCGCTGTCGCCACCTCACCCATCATGTCGCGCAAACGTGCGGCCTCGGCCCGCGCTGCCTCGGCAGCCGCCGACAGGCCCAGATCGGGTGGCGCGATGGGGTCGCTGTTGAAGGCCGCCTCGAAGGCTGCGCGCGCCTCCGCTCCCGCATTGGCTGCAGCCCCCTCAAACGGGTTCTCGATCCCGCCAAGCTCGATGGTGCCGATCAGCGGCACCCGTTTCTCGATGCCCAGCACATCGAGACCGGCATTGATCCCTTCGAGGAATCCGTCGATCCGTGCCGCTACGCCGTTCAGCATGGCCTCGACCCCGCCGATCAGCGCGTTGGCCGCACCGTAGGCGAACTCGCCAATGGTGGCAGGCAGTGCCGACCAGAGCACCTTCACTGCCTCCATCGCCCCCTGAAACGTGTTCAGCGTGGCGTTCCCGAACCCCACCACCGCCTCGAGCCCGGTCTGCAAGGCGGCGGTGATGCCCGCGCTGATCTCCGCCCAGCCCGCCATGATCGAGAGGCCCAGCGCGACCATGCCGAGCTTCATGCGATCCCAGACCTCGCGGGCCACGTCGCCCAGAAGGCCCAGCGCGGCTCCGACGCTGCCCGTACCCTGAACCAGCCGCCCGAACTGGAAGATGAGCTCGCCCGCGCCGACGATCAGCGCCCCGATGCCGGTGCGGATCAGTGCGCCGCGCAGGACGACGAGGGCCGTCGCGAGCCCCCGGACGGAGAGCGCGGCGGCAGCCAGACCCGCCACCCAGCGGCCCGCCATGACGCCCACAAAGGCCGCGGCATAGGAGGCCATACGGCCGAGGTTCTCGCCCAGCGCATCTAGGGCCGTCCGCAAGGCTCCGCCTTCGGAGGCAAGCGCCACGAAGGCCTCGGCAAGCCAGGTGACGGCAGGCGCCACAGCGACGGCAATCTGGTTGCGGATCCCGTCAAAGACCATGCCGAGACTGCCCAGCGCAATCTGGGTCTGGCGGAGCGAGGACAGTGCCTCGCCGTCGAGGATCGCGCCGACCGAGCGGGCCTGATCGCCGAAGCGGGTCATCTCGGCCCCGCCATCGCGCAGCAGCGGCAGGAGGCGCGTAGCATCCGAGGCCATGGCCTCGAGATAGAAGGTCATCTCCTGCTGGCTGAGCCCCGCCTTCTCCAGCGAGGTCACGTAAAGCTGCAGGGCTTCCGGTCCCGACAGGCGTGCAAACTCTTCGGCCGTGACGCCCACACGCGGGGCGATCTGTTCGAAGAAATCCTTCATCGGCCCGCCACCGGTCTGCAGGAAATCCCCGACCCGGTCGTTCACGTCCTTCAGGATATCGGCCAGCTTCTCCTGCTCGACCCCGACCGTGCGTGCCCCCGCCGCCCAGCGTTGGAAGCTCTCGGGCGTGGCATTGGCGACTTGCGCGAACTGCCGGATCTGGTCGGCGCTCTGGGCCGCGTTGCGCACGATGATGCCAAGCCCTGCCGTCGCGGCAGAGGCGGCCGCAGCCATGGCGATCCCGGCACGGCGCGCGAAGGCGGCGAGCCGGGTGTTGGCCGCCTCCATCTCCCGCGACAGACGGCCGAAGCCGCGCGTCCCGGCCTCGCCGATCCCTTCCAGTTCGGCGCGCACCTGGCGACCGCCGACGGCCGCGAGGCGGACAGAGACCCGTTTCTCAGCCATCGCGGCGACCTTCTCTCTCTTCGTTCAACTTGCGCACCATCGCGGCCTCGATCACTGGCAACAGTTCGACGACGGCGCGCGGGGAAATGCCCATGGCGGCGGCCATGGCCAGTGCGGCCGTCATGTCCCATCCGAGGACAGCGCCGGGGATGGCGCGGATCTGGCCGCCCATGCGCTGCGCCAGATCCCAGACCTGCCAGCCCTCATGGCTCAGGGGCGCGTTCAGGATTTGCGGGCAGTCCGGGCAATGCCCGTCGCAGGCCTGGCAGTAGCCTTCGCCCCCTCCGAAGACCCAGTCGGCGAGGGCGGTAAGACGTTTTTTTCTGCCTCGAGCTCCAGACCCTTGGCGACATAGGCGGTCTGGAACTTCTCGAAGATCGGCCAGAGATCGAGGAGCGCGTCGATGGCCTCGGGGCTGACCGGGATCGGGGCGCCATCGGCGTCGCCCACGCCTTCCCAATCGACGATGGCGCGGGCAGCGATAGCCTTGGCGAAGATCACCGCGATGCTGTCGTCGGGCGTGCCAGGCGCGATGGCGCGCACGGCCGGATCGGTGCGGGCTGCGACCATGATGGCCGTGGTCAGGGGCTCGACCTTCACGCGCACGCCCAGCGCAAGGTCGAGCCATTCAGCTTCACGGGCAAGGTTCAGACGCAACAAGATCAATACTCCTCGATGTCGTTGACGAGCGTGGCAGTGCACATCCGACCCAAGGTGGCATCGCGTGCGGCCTGCCAGTCGAAGGTGGCCTGGATGCCCTGCGGCCCCGGAATCTCGATCCGGGGGCGCGGCAGATAGACGGCATGCGCCGAGAAGGTGAAACTCTCGCCCGAGGGCAGGACATAGGCGAAGGTCAGGGCGCAGGGATCGCCCGCGATGGCCTGGTTCACCAGCACCTGATCGGCGAAGCGGACCTCGATCTTGCCGGTCAGCGCGGCAATGGAGGGGTCTGCCCCGTCGATGCGGCCGTCAGAGCGGATGGTCTCCACCCGGTCGAGGTTGTTGGCGTAGGTGATCTCGGCCGAGATGATGTTGCCGAGCGGCTGGCCGTTCCTCGTGATCGCCCCGTTGAAATGCCCGAAGCGCTGTAGGTCGAGGTCGGCCATCGTCCCTGCGGCGGAGGCGCTCGCGATGGATTCCCCTTGTGCGACAAGGCTTGCCATCGCGGTCAGCAGCCCCGAACGCTGCATCTGCCAGTTCAGGCTGTCGAGAACGCAGCCGGAATACATGGCGTAGCGCGGCACCTCCGGCATGCCGGTCTCGATAGACATCGACGGCAGGGCCCAGGCACCGGAGCGAAACTCGTGGGTGAAGGGTCCCGGTGCAGCGCCGGAGGTCACCGGCGCCCCGAAGGCGGCCTTCAGCCAGAAGCCGAAGGCCGCGGCATCGATCGGGATGACCACGTTGCCGTCCGCCGTCACGGCATCCTTGATCGGCGCCAGTGGATCGCGGCCATATCCCAGGAGCTCGCTGTTCAGGAGCGGTTGCTCGGATCCCAGCGTGGTGCTGGCGAACGGCATCTTCGTGAAGCCGCCCGTGGGCGGGGTGCCGTAACTGGTCTCGAACGCAAGCGCCATTTGCGCCCGCGCGCCTTGCGCACGTGCCATGGAGGTCTCCTTGGAGGTGGGGTGTCAGGCCAGAGGGCCGGTCGTGGTGTAGTGCAGTACGACAGTGATCAGCGCCGCCTTCAGCGCTGCGGCGCCCTCCACGGGTAGATCGATCGAGGCCGGGGCCTCGGGTTCGACCCAGTCGCAGAGGTCGCCCAACGTCCGGTCAGCCTCAAGCGCAGCACCTATTGCGGCGATCAGGTCGTCGAAGGCGCTGGCCCGACCGGTGCCTGCCTGGACGACGACCTCCAGTTCGGCCCGGTGCTGGTAGTGATAGCGCAGGGGCGAGAGCGTCACCGCAGGCTCGCCCGGCTGGCCATCGCGCAGGATAATCAGGCCGGCCGCGGGGATCCGTTCGGGCAGCACTTCGTCACGCAGGGTGAGGGCGGCAAGCGGTTGAAGCCGCGCGTGCAGCGCAGCGAGGACGGTTTCGCGGGTGGTGGGCATGGCTCACAATACTCGTGATGCTAGAATGGCCGGGCGCAGGCCACTTAGACGTGTGCCCATCAGCTCTCTGTTGAACGGCAGTGACTGGCCGAGTCCTAGGTTTGAGTTTCGCCTTGGAATGCTTCGCCGCAGAGCGATCCCATTTTATTCTGCGGAGATCACTTCCCACATTGCGAGCATTTCTCGGATGACACGCTTGTCCCCGTCTGACACGACGTAATCATCATAAAATTGCTGCCCATTGAAGCGAATGACGGCGCGATCCGCGTCGGCGATTTTGCGCGCAAGCGCAACGGCGGCGTCGCCTCGCATGCTGGCGAACTCCCAAATCTCGGTGTCATTGTCGCGAAACCATTGACCAACCGGCACTCGGGTCGTTTCCCCGTCAGTGTTGATCGAGGCGCTTTCGACGAACAGCCAGCCATTCCGTGATGTGTAGTTGAAGAACAGCTCCATAGTCTTCTGACCCGAGCCAGATTCGATCAGATAGAGGGTCACATAGTTTCGGATATCCTGAAAGCGCGGGGACGAAGGGTGCCGTCCCCAAGAGGAACCGTCGAACTCGGCCGTCGTGCGCACCAGTCGCCCCTCGAGCGCACGGGCGGTTCTTTGGAGCTGCTCACGTTCCGCTTCGACAGCTTGTTCGTAGCTGGCGGCCTTGTCGACGTAGGTCTGGTTTTCGCCGTTCACCCGGCCCAGGGCTTGATACGCGATAAGATTGCGTTCGGCTTGTGCGGCGGGAATAGGTCGAACGTATGTATTAAGAGCTGCCTCAAGCGCATCACGTTCAGGACTTGGAGGCGGCGCAAAGGTCGTGTCCGCGGCGATCTCGCGCACAATCGCTTCCACGTCTGCCCCATCTGCTTCGATCCGAGAAAGAAGATCTGCGAGCCGCGTATCGGCTGCAGGCGCGTCTGCTTGTGGTGCCGCTGCCTCCTCAGACAGAGCAGAGGTCGGGCTGACTGCATCGGATAGGCCAGCCGCCCTTTCACGAGCGGTGTCCAGACTCGCGCCTTCAATTGCATCGGCAAAAGCAAGGCACAGCTCGACCTCCCTGGACCAATCCGCGTTCTGCAAGGAACCCCATGCGATCATTGATGCCGCAGCGTCCATATAGGCTTCGGCATCCCGCGCAAGAAACGCATCGCGGCATTCTGAACGCGCTGTGTCGAGCTCTTGCTGCGACGGATCAGCACTGGCAGGAAATGCGATGAGTGCCGTCGTGGTCAGGCCAAGGAGGAAATTGCGCATCATTTTGAGAATTCTTCCATTATCGGGTTAGAATCAGGCTAGCGGTGCGCAATTCAACCATCAAGCGAACATCGCTAAGCCAGCATCAGGCCCTGTCCGAATTTGTCACCCATCCCGCCACGATCTTTCCTCGTGCGCCGTCCACCGCCCGCTCTGCATCACGTGCTAAATCCAGCCGTTTGCGTAACTTGACCTGCGGCACCAGCAGGAAAATCGGCACGGTTGCCACGCCGCGCCCAGTTTTTGACTTCGACGCCACGGCCCGGCCCTTCGAATTCAGCCGCCACTCGGCCACCAGCAGGCCGGGCCCGCGGCGGCGATAAATGAAGCGTAACCGCAGGCCTGTGCGGCGTTCCCATTCGCCGGGGGTGATGCGCCCGCCGCGGGTGGATTTGCCCGCGGCCGGGGTGGGGATCGCCAGCCAGAACCCGTTGCGTGACCGGATCAGCGGCCCCGTGTCATGCGCGCCGACGATCACGGGGGCGTTCGACCAGACCAGCGCAGCGGCGTTCAGGCTCTCGCCGCCCTTGGGGTAAGTGGCCAGCCGGATCGAGTTTCCAAGCCGGGTGCCAAGCCCCGCGCCGGTGATCTGCCCGCGCCAGGCAGATTTGAGTCCCGCGCCCGCCTCGCGCATGGCGGTGGTGACGGCCTTCTCGCCCGCGGCGATTTCGGCCTGCATTATTGCGACGAGGTCGGGACTGATTTCCAGCTTCAGTTTCATGCTGGCCTTAGATCGAGGGTCCAGACCAACCGTTCGCGATCCCGTAGCGGTTCCCCGTGGATGACATGGCTGTCGGCACCGATCACGATCACGTCGCCCGGCCGCGGGGTGGGCAGGTCGGCCACGCGCACATCCACCACCGTCGTGTCGCTGACGAAGCGGCCCGCGCCGAAGTCGGTGACGCGATCCGGGGCGCGGCGGATGATGCGGATCGGGCGTTCCTCTGAGGTCGTGGCCGAGATCCAGAGGGCGGGGGCCGCCATGGACGCATGGGTGAAGATGCGGTCCATGGCGGCGGCAAAGACGGACATTTGCGTGTCAGTTCGACGTGTGCAGGCGGATGGCGAGGCGCGGCCGCTTGTTCACCGGCAGGATCGAGGCCTCGGTCATCACGTCGATCCAGCGCCCCTTCTCGTCGAGATGCTGGCGGGCATAGAGCGGCAGGCCGATGGTGTTGGCGGTTTCCAGCAGGTTCGCCGGGCCCCCGTAGGTGGTGAAGGTGTCCATCGTGCCCAAGGGGAACGCGATCCCTTCGTTCGCCGGGACCAGCCGTTCGGTGGCCTTGGTCGAAAGGGTGACGGTGCCCGAATATTCCTCGAACAGAATGCCGCCGAAGGGAAAGTTGCGGCGGACGTCCTCGCGCAGGGGCTGCGCGCCGGTCGAGGCATAGAACTTGTAGGCTTCTTCCGTCTTCGGATGCGCGATCAGCTTGTCGAAAAACTCGCGGCTGACCAGCGCATGGACGGATGTCATCGCCTCGCCGAGCAAGTTGTCCTCGATCGCACGCAGCACCTCGCGGACCTTGCCCTGCACGTTGGTGCCTGCGGTGCCGAGAACGAAGTCGACCGAGATCTGCGCCAGGCCGAATTCGGTGAAGTAGTTGTATAGCGTGGTGCCCGCGCCGTCCTTCACGATGCCGCGGAGCGCGTTCATCTCCATGTATTCCCGCGTCTGCGCATGCTTGCGACGCATCAGCAGGAGCTTGCGGTTCATCACCTCGACCAGGGGATCGGCCGCGTCGAAGGCGCCGCCCAGCGCGGGGGCGCCCTGGATGTCGGCTGGCAGGACCACATCGTCATGCGGGATCCACGGCAGCGCGAAGCTGCGCATGGACCGGCCTTCCCGGGTGCCGACCGTGGCGGGACCGCCGAGGGGGACAGAGGGCAGGAGGCTGAGGACACCTTCGTATTGTTCGATGATGACCGAGCGCTGACTGACGCCTTCGAAGCGGAAGAGGCCGATCTGGGCGAGGCGGGTATAGAGGTTGGGCAGGATGTTGATGGCCTGGGTCATCTCGGCCAGCGAATAGCCGCCAGCGTCGAAGGGATTGCGGACGAGGGTCATGGTGGGGCTCCGGGGGATGAAGGGATGTGCGCGGTCGGGTGGACAGCGTCAGACGCCGTCGCGGGCGATGATGCCTGCGGCGGCCAGCTGGCCGATCTTGGTGGTGATTTTGGCGGCATCATCGACGGTGGCGTCGTAGGCGAGCTCTGCGCGAGACACGATCGCGGGGCCACGGGCGACGACAATTCCTTCGGCGTCCGCCAGCGTGGCGTCGACGGCGTAGAGCAGGACAGCCGTTGCGGTTTGCGCGCCATCGGTGCCGCCGCTGGTCGCCAGTTTGTATTTGCCGTTGGCGGTGATGCGGCCGAGGACGGCGCCCACGGGATAGGGCATGCCCGCGAGCAGCGTCACCACCTCGCGGGTGTAGTTCGGGTTGACCTCATATTTGAGGACGTCGCCCATGCTGGGCGGTTCCGTCAGGACGGGCATGGTTCGGTCTCCATTGTTCTGTGGGGTGGGGAGGCGGGGCGAGGGCGCAGCGACGAATGCCGCCGGTGGCCAGCGCCAATGTCAGCGCGAGGCGGCGGCCGATTTCTTCGCGGCCGCGACGATGGGACTCTCTTTCGCGCCAGTCGCCGGGGCGGTGGCGATGATGCCCGCGGCATCGCTGCGGGCAGCGAGATCTGCCAGGACCTTGGCGCGCAGGGCCTCGGGTTTCACGCCCTTGGCGACAGCATCGGCAGCATCGATCTGAACGCCGAGCCGGGCGGCCTGCGCGCAGACCTGCGCAACCTCCGCGGCCTCGGCGCGGATGGCCTCGACGGAGGGCGTCGCTTCCGTCTGCGGCGGCGCGACTGCCGCGGGCGCGGCCGGTTCCGGCGGGGTGCTGGCAGCAGGCGCGGCCGGAGGCTGCGCATGGTCTTCGGGGGCGGTGTTCATCATCGGGCCCTTTCCTCTGGGGGTGATTGTGCCGCGGGGTGCGGCGGCGAAAGCGCGGAAGGCGGTGACGGGATCGGCCACCTCATCGGCAAGACCGGCATAAATGGCCGCCTCACCGCGGAAGACGGCGGCCTCCGTGCCCAGCGCCTGGCGTGTGTCCAGGCGGCGGCCACGACCTTCGGCGACGGTTTCGGCGAAGAGCTGCCGGAGATCCTCAAGTTCGCCCGCGATCCGTGCGCGGACGGCCTCGGGCAGGGGCTGGTAGGGATTGGCGTCGACCTTGCGGGCCCCGGCGTGGATTAGTGTGACGGCGATGCCCTTCTGATCGAGCGCCCCGCTCATGTCGCTGTGCATGGCCACGACACCGATGCTGCCGACAGCGCCGGTGCGGGGCAGGATGATCCGGTCGGCCTGAGAGGCCAGTGCATAGGCGGCCGAGAGGGCGTGATCGGCGACGAAGGCTTGGACCGGCTTCTGCGCCCTTGCCGCGCGGATGCGATCCGCCAGATCGAATGCCCCGGCGACCTCGCCGCCGAAGCTGTCGATATCGAGAGCGATGCCGCGAATGGCGGGGTCGGCCAGCGCCGCCTGCAGCTGCGCCGCGATCCCCTCGTAGGAGGTCAGGCCGGAGGATTGCCCGATCCAGGCCCCGCGATGCACCAACGTGCCAGCGATCTCGATCACGGCGATCCCGTCGACGACTGCAAAGGGCTGGCCGCCGTTTCGCGCCTGGCGGTTGGTCAGGTCGTCGCCAAAGAACGAGGCGCGGGCAGGCAGGGTGGCGGTGGCTTGATCCTCGGTCGTGACCTCCAGCCCCTCGACGCTGATTTCCCTGCCGGTGATCCGAGGACCAAGCCCGGTTAGGAAAGCCAGCGCCTTGGCAGGATCAACCATCAGCGGCGTGTTGAAAACGCGCTGGGCGATCTGGGTGTGGTGCATCATGCATCCTCCGCGGGCCGGTGTTCCCGGTCCTCGCCATCGTCGTTCTCTCGCTGGTCCTCTCTGGCAGGGTCCGTTTCGCTGCCCTGATCCTCGCGGCTCCCACTCGCCGCCTGTGCCGGGGATCCCGGCCGCCGGAAGTCGAGACCCAGCTCGGCCTCGCGTTTCCGTTCTGCCGCGATTTCGCGGTCGACCTGCTCTGCGTCGTAGCCGCGTTCGGCGATGGCCTGTGTGCGGGATTTCAGGCCCGCTTCGATCTGCAGGATCTCGGCCGAGGCATCCTTGGCGGGGTCGATCCAGTCCCATTTCGTGGGGAGCCAGTCACAGGCAAGGTATGCGGGCCGGTCGCTGGCATAGCCCGGCAGGTCGATGGCGCCCGCCAGCACCGCCATGTCCATCCAGCGCGTCCAGACCGTACGGCAGAGCTGATAGACCATGACCGAATGCTGGAAGGCCGAGATGCGGCGGCGGAAGTCGACCAGCGCGATCCGCGTGTTTGAGAAGTTCCCCTTGGCGGTGTCACCGGTCAGGTAGCCATAGGGCACGCCCAGCGCCGCGCCGATCTGCAATAGCGTGCGGTACTGGAAGGGTTCATAGGTGCTGCCCGAGTCCGGGGTGGATGGCGTGGTGACATCCTCTCCGGGGTCCAGTCGCACCACCTGGCCCGGTTCGACCTCCAGATCGTCCTCTGCCGGATCGAGGGCGGTTTCTGGCGCAGGCGAGGTGATGAACATGGCGAACATCGCCGCGGTCTTTTTCCGCTCCAGTTCCGCATCGTCGTAGAGATCGAGGGTGAAGAGCTTCACCACGGCCGCGGCAAAGCGCGACACGCCCCGCAGCTGTCCCGCCTCGACCGGGTCCAGAATGTGGATCACCTCCGAGGCTGGAACCCGCACCGTCTCGCCCGCCAGCCCCGGATCGGTCATGTCGCCAGGGTGGCGGCGCAGGAAGTGATAGGCGACGCGGCGGCCGATCCCGTCGAACTCGATGCCCTGCCGGATCGATCCCGCGCCCGGAAGGACGCGGGTCATGTCCTGGGGCAGCATCTCCGAGGGCAGCATCTGCAGCTGCATCGGCACCGTCAGTCCATCTTCGGGGCGGCGGGTGCGAATGCGCAGGAAGACCTCGCCTGCGAGGAACACCTCCCGCGCCGCCCGGCGCTGGAGGCCGAAGAAGTCGGTCAGACCCTCGGCATCGGCCTCGTCCGTCCAGGCGAGCCAGAGCTTTTGCAACTCCTCCTTCTTCGCGGCCTCGGCGATCTTGGATGAAGGCTTGATCCCGTCGCCGACGACATGGTTGGCAAAGGCATCGACCGCGTTCGCGGCATAGCCGTTGTTCCGGACCAGCCAGCGGGCCCGGGCGGTGATGGTCTCGCCCGAGGCAGCGATCAGCGTGTTCACATGGGCCCGGGTGGCGCGGAAGCCGCGCATGCGCCGGTGGGATTGCGCCGCGTCGAACCCGCCGATGATGCTGCCAAGGCGCTGACGGAAGGCATCCAGCACCATGGTCACAGACCCTTGTTGGCGACGGTGCCCCAGCGGCGGCGACGCGGCGTGGCAGAGGCGGTAGCAATTCGGCCCTCCAGATCCCGGATCGCCGCCGCCAGTTCTGCGTCCGAGCCATAGGTCACGGTCTTGCCGTCGTAGCTGACGCTGCGCAGCCCGGCGAAGCGGGCTTCCTGCAGCGCCGTGAGCAGGGCCTGCATGCGTTCCAGGTCCATCAGTCCCTCATGAAGTTCGGGGTGTAGGCCCGCCGTTTCCGGCGCGGCGTGGTCAGGGTTCCGGCCTTGGGCTGGGTCGGATCGGGTGGTGTGGCGTCCGTCGCGACCGCCGCAGGCATGCGCGTTTCCACGCCCGCCTGTGCCTCGAGCCGCCGCCAGGTCGCCTCGTCCCATCGGTCGGCGCCGAGGATCCACGCCGCGGCGCGAGCGTAGACCCGGCAGTCCAGCGCCTCGTTTCGCTCGCGCATCTTCTGCCATTCTTGATGGGCATAGCCGCGCTTGTTGCGGATCGTGACCAGCTGTTCGGCCACCAGCTGCTTCAGCCATTCGGTGTCCGCCCAGCTTGGGGTGTGCACGGTCCCCGGCGCATCGAGGATGCCCAGCGCCCGGTCCTCATCTGACGGCCGTTCGATCCGCAGAAAGCGGTAGGTTTCGGCCTTGAAGGTCGCGGTCGCCACCGACCAGAGCCGAGCACCGCGCCGCAGGCGTTTGCCGCCGATGGTCGCATCGACATAGGTCGGGCCCGACACAGGGGCGGCGCGGTTGAAACCCTCGAGACCCTTCAGCGGCGCCACCTGTTCGAACCCGACCTTGCGCGACCAGGCATAGACCGCCGCGGCCTCATAGCCGGTGTCGATACCGAACCGCGCCACAGTCATGAAGGCGCCGTTGGCATGTTGCCAGCTGCGTCCGAGCAAGGCGGTCAGCTTGTCCCAGGCGGCCGGATCATCAGGTCCGCCCGGGATCACGATGTGATCGACGAGCCAGCTTTCCATGCCCCGGCCCCAGGCCCAGATATCGACTTCGATCCGGTCCCTCTGCACATCGGCCCCGGCGGTCAGGAACAGCCCTGCCGCAGGCACCGTGCCCGGCTTCCACGATTCCCGCCGATCCGCCAGCCGCTGCCATTCCGGCGCGTCGCCGCTTTCAACCCAAGTCTCGCCCAGCAGCGTGTTGCGCGCGGCGCGCAGCGTCTCGTCCGACCCTTGGGCCGCCAGCCATTCCCGGGCGACGTCGGACCAGCTTTTCCAGCCCAAGGGCGAATAGAGCGCCGAGAGGTGGAAGCCGATGGCCTTCGGATCCTTGGACACGGCTGTTGCCCGCCATTCCCCCTTGGCCAGCATCTCCGTCTTGTGGTGCTCGGCGATTGGGCGTTCGCAGCCCTCGCAGTGGTAGGCAGCAGTCTCCGGCTTCCCCTTGGCCCAGCGCAGCCGGTCGAACTGCAGCCATTGCATCGCCCCGCAATGCGGGCAGGGGACGAAGTAGCGCCGCTGGTCGGACGCCTCGAACTCGCGCTCGATCCGGCTCAGCCCCCGGATCGTCGGGGTCGAGACCATGAACACCTTGCGCCGGTGCGAGAAAGTCGTCGTCCGGGCCTCGGCCAGCGTGACCGGATCGCCTTCCTCGTCAGCCGAGGCCGGATAGGCGTCGACCTCGTCGAGGAAAACATAACGCGCGGGCATCGACCGCAGACCGGTCGCCGAGTTGGCTCCGGTCAGCACGAGGATGCCGCCGGGGAATTCCTTCGACAGCATCGAATTGCCCGCATCGCGCGACCGTGCCGGGTTCACCCGCTCGCGCAGCGCCGGGCTGTCCGCGATCAAGGGATCAAGACGGCCACGAGACGTCCGCTTCGCCAGTTCCAGGCTCGGCAGCACCGCCAGCATCGGCCCCGGCGCGTGGTGGATGACGAAGCCGATCCAGTTGTTGCCTGCTTCCGTCGCTCCGACCTGCGCCGCCTTCATGAAGGTGATGCGCTGGGCGGGATGGCCGGGCGACAGCGCATCCATGATCTCGCGCAGATAGGGCGCGCGGGCGGTGCGATACCGCCCCGGCTCCGCCGCGCCGCGCGACGACAGCCAGCGATGCTGATCCGCCCACTCCGACACCGTCAGGTTTGGGTCGGGACGCATCCCCTGACGCCAGACCCGTAGCAGGTCTTCGGCGCCGTCGAAGCCGAGGTCGAGGTCGGCCGCTAGGTCGTTGTGATCTTCCTCATCATGCAAGAGAGACCCGGAGGTCGGCGAGGGCGTCGAGCTGTTCGCGGACATGGGCTTCCAGCACCCTCTGCATGATCGCGGTCTCGATCGTCACCGATGCCCCGGATTGCCGTTCCACCTCCGCCATGATCTGCGCCGCCATAAGTGCTGCCACCTGTCCGGGCCAGGTCACCCAGACATCCCGTTCCTGCCGCGCCAGGCGGAAGACGAGGGTCTCCGCCCGCGCGCGGTCGACCAGCGCGCCCTTCTTCTTCTGCACCGCCAGTTGGCGTTCCTGGGCCGCATAGACCGTGAGTGCCGTGCGCGCCTTGATATAGGATGTCGTCTCGCCCGGGCTGCTGGACAGCCCGTCGCCACCCAGCGACCGGCGCTGCTGGTCCGGGTCCGTCATCTCCGCCCGCCGCACGTCCGAGGCCGCGGCGTTGATCGACCCGTCGTCATGGACCACCAGCCGCCCGTTCTTCCGCGCCTTCTGCACCCCGCCGCGGGACAGGCCGGAATGCGCCGCGTACTCCCGCTCGCTCATGCCTTTCATGGCGCAGATAATCCGATCAAGCCAATGATATTGCCTGGTATTCAGTTGATTAGAGGGCGCGGCAGAGCGACTCTGATCGCAAGGAAACGATGCAACTCACCGATGGATGCCCCGCCATGACGATCAGCCGCGCCGCCTCGAACGACAAAGCCCTCGACGCCTTCATCGCTGCCAAGGCCGAGATCGACGTGATGCTGGAGCGCCTGAAGACCCTCAGCGACGACCATTTCGAGACCAACCCCGACGAGATCCATTGGGGGCATGTCGGCACCCTGAAGCACTACGCGGGCCTGCTGCGCCAGATCACCGACAGCGCCTTCAAGGAAGGCGAACACGCCGCCTGACGCACCCACGCGGCACGACGGCCGCCCCGTCCGACGACGGGGCTTGCCTCCGTAGAAGGCCCGCAGATCGCGCGCCCAAAGCCAAGGAGGCCCCGATGACCACCCCATCCGACACCCAGTCCCTGATCCTGTCCCGCGCCGCGACCCGACCGGGGAACCTCGCGCTGCCGCTGCCCGAGGGGCTGGTCGGCGCTGCCGCCAAGATGGTGGTCGGCAAGATGATCGCCCGCGGCTGGCTCGAGGAGGTCGAGGCCAACCTACGTCGAGGCGAGCCGATGTGGCGCGAGACCGGCGACGGCCACGGCACCACGCTGATCGCGACCGAGGCCGGGCTGGATGCCATCGGGATCGAGCCGGTGGTGGCCAGCGCCGTCACCAGTGCGCGGAATGCGAAGCCGAAGCCGGAACTGGCGCAAACGCCTGACGATGCGGCTAAACCAGCGGCAATCCGCGCTGGCACCAAGCAGGCGCTAATCATCGACATGCTGCAGCGCCCCGAGGGTGTGACAGTCTTAGAGATGGTCGAGGCCACCGGATGGATGGCCCACACTGTCAGGGGTTCGATTTCTGGCGCCCTGAAGAAGAAGTTGGGCCTGCCTATCAATGGCGAGAAGGTCGAGGGCAGGGGAACTGTTTATCGCATCGTCCGTTAGGCACAGTTTGGGGTCTGAGCCAAACGAGTTTCAGTAACGCGTGCCTATGTGCACAGGCCAGCCCATGGGCGAACATGCCGCCACCACTCCAAAGGTGTAAGAATCCTGATCGGCAATAGCCTCAATTGATCACGCTTCTTGATAATTGTCCGTCGGTCTCTGGTGCAGAAAACATCACATTCGAGGCCGACGGCATTTCCAATCAGCTCCCGATCTGCCTTGTCAGGCAATCGGTTGGTGAATGAAGCATCGATCAAACGCCGCCCGACCACTGAGGCGTATGCGTTTGCTTCGTCTTCAGGGTAGATCAACTCTACTGCGAAGTCTCGCAGCCGCTGGCGATGTTCGGGATCAGGCGTATTGTCAACTTCATCCAGTGTCTTGCGGGATGCCATTATCGCCCAATTTGCCCGCCTTCCAACGTAGAAGATGTGCATCAGCGCTTCGATGTCCTCAGCAAGCATTGCGTCTCCGAGCTCGGGTAGCGGCTGCTGTTCGAAAATCTGGTCTGGGTAGTTGACGAGCAGGTTCACCACATTCGTGTCGAGAAATATCCGTCTAGGCACTGCCTCATAGGGGTAGGCCCTGCAGTCCGCACTGTGTTCGGCCTCACTGCGATACAGTATCCAGCGCTTCCGGGTTTCGTCCCAATGCTCGATGCCCAAATGTGTTACCCGCTCGACCGACCCTTACGGTGGTCAGAGTAGCATCGGTCAGTTATTGCTGCACCATGGAGGTGGACCCTTTGCGAAAATTATCCCATCAACAGGCCGGAACTCTCGGTGAATTGCTTGCCTTGGCGAAGCTGAACACGCTTGGGCTTGCTGCCTACATCAGTCCCGAGGGCGCGCCCGGACACGATCTGATTGTGATCGTCAATGGGGAGGCAAAATCCATCGAGGTAAAGACCCGGCAGTTTCTTGAGCGGCCGACTGAGATCGGTCGCTGGCCCGTCGATCTTGGTACAAAGGGCGAAGCGGACTTTTTTCTTTTCGTCGAACTCGACCTCAGAACAATGACGCCAACCTTCTATCTGCTAAGCAATGCCCAAGCGCGTGCTACGAACCGGATTAGTGCTGGTTCCGGTATGGGTAATTGCTACCCGGCGCATGTGCGAAGGCTGATAGCCCCGAATGATTTCTCTCCTCTCCTTGCTGGAATCTGAGCGCGCTCGGTTCGATCAAATCTCCAGCCGTTCTGCTTGTCTCTTCGTCGCCATCTCCCACCTCCGCACGGCGACGTCGCAGTAGACCGGGTCCAGCTCCACCGCACAGCAGCGCCGCCCGGTGCGTTCGGCGGCGATCAGCTGTGTGCCGGAGCCGCAGAAGGGTTCGAACACCAAGTCGCCGGGATCGGTGAAGGCCTCCAGCACCGCCTCGACCAGCGCCACCGGGAACACGGCCGGGTGCGATCCGGCCGCGCCCAGCCCGCCCTTGTGGCGCATGATCCGAAAGACGCTGTCCGGAATGCGGTGGCTCTGGATCGCGTTGCCGTAGCCGGTCTTGCGATGGACCGTGCCGTCGGCCCCGCGCAGGCCGCCGCCGCCGAGGCTTTCGCCTGCGTGCTTGCTCTCGACCGTCTTGTTCGGCTTCCGGGGCTGGCGGTTGAAGTGGAAGATGAATTCGTGCGAGGGTGCGAGGCGGCCGTTCCAGTCGCCGGGCAGGCCGGGCCCCTGGTCCCAGACATACCAGCCGAACCGCCGCCAGCCCTGCGCGCGCATCCAGTCGAGCCACCGCTCCCAATAGGGAATCCACTCACCATCGCGATGCACAAGGCCGAGGTTGACCAGCAGCTGTGCATTGGCGGTGACGGGCGCCGCGGCGAAGACGCCCTGTAAGAGCGCGTCCCAATCGCCGACCTTTTCCTTCGCCACGCCATAGTCGCGCTGCTGCGCGTAGGGCGGTGAGGTGAACAGAAGCGAGGCCTGCGCCCCGTCCATCAGCCGTGCGACCACGGCCGGGTCGGTTGCATCGCCGCAGATCAACCGGTGGTCGCCCAGCGCCCAGATATCGCCGGGGCGGGTGATCGGTTCGGCCGGTGCCTCGGGGATGGTGTCGGCTGCGTCATCGTCGATGGGCGCGCGGTCGTCGGCATCGTGCAGCAGCGCGTCCAGTTCATCCTCGGGGATCCCGATCAGCCCGAGGTCGAAATCCTCCGCCATCAGCCCGCGCAACTCCTCGAGCAGCAGCGCCTCGTCCCATTCGCCCAGTTCCGTCAGCTTGTTGTCGGCGATCCGGTACGCCCGCCGCTGTGCCTCGGTCAGATGGCCCAGCACGATGACCGGCGCCTCGGCCAGCCCCAGTTGCGTGGCGGCCAGGACCCGGCCATGGCCCGCGATCAACTCGCCGTCTGCGGCGACGAGGCAGGGGACCGTCCAGCCGAACTCGGCCATGCTGGCGGCAATCTTCGCCACCTGGTTGGCATCGTGGGTCTTGGCGTTGCGGGCATAGGGCCGGAGACGGGCCAGCGGCCAGTGTTCGATCCGGCCGGGCAGGAGGGGCGCGTTCATGCCGCGAGCCGCCTAGCCTTGAGGGCAGCGAAGGTCTCGCCGGTTTCCGCCAGCACAGCCTCCTGGCCGGTGAAGGACTGCCACCGTTCGATGGCGACATCGACATAGGCTGGGTTCAACTCGACCCCGAAGCAGACCCGGCCGGTAGTCTCGGCCGCGATCAGCGTGGTGCCGGAACCCATGAAGGGCTCATAGACCGCCTGGCCGGGGCTGGAGTTGTTCAGGATCGGGCGGCGCATGCATTCGACCGGCTTCTGGGTGCCGTGCACCGTGTCGGCATCCTGATCCCGGTTGGCGATCTGCCACAGCGTGGTCTGCTTGCGGTCTCCGGCCCAATGACCCTTGCCCTTGGCGCGCACCGCATACCAGCAGGGTTCGTGCTGCCAGTGGTAATCGCCGCGGCTGAGGACCAGCCGGTCCTTGGCCCAGATGATTTGCGACCGGATGGCGAAACCCGCGGCCACCAGGCTGTCCGCCACGGTGGCGGCATGCAACGCCCCGTGCCAGACATACGCGACGTCGCCGGGGAACAGCGCCCAGGCTTCGCGCCAGTCCGCCCGGTCGTCGTTCAGCACCTTGCCGGTGCGTTTCGTCTTGGCCGCGCCCGCCTGATTGCGCCAGGAGGGGTCATACTCCACGCCATAGGGCGGATCGGTCACCATCAGCAGGGGGCGCACATCGCCGAGCAGCCGCCCAACCACATCGGCCGAGGTGCTGTCGCCGCAGATCAGCCGGTGCGCGCCGAGCTGCCAGAGGTCTCCCGGTACCGACACCGGCGTGACCGGAAGCTCCGGAACATCGTCCTCACCCTCGACCGGACCATCGCCGCCCAGCGCCTCGGGATCCCTCAGTAAGGCATCCAGATCATCGTCGCTGATGCCGAGCAGGGTCAGATCGAAATCCTCGGCCAAGAGCCCCGCGATCTCCTCGCGCAGCAGCGCTTCGTCCCATTCGCCCAGTTCCGTCAGCTTGTTGTCGGCGATCCGGTAGGCGCGCCGCTCGGCCTCGTCGAGATGGCTGAGCCGGATCACAGGCACCTCGGTCAGCCCGAGCATGGTCGCAGCCAGAACTCGACCGTGCCCTGCGATCAGCTCGCCGTCGTCGGCGACCATGCAGGGAACGGTCCAGCCGAACTTGGCCATGCTGGCGGCGATCTTCGCCACCTGGTCGTCGCCATGCATTTTGGCATTGCGGGCATATGGGCGCAGCCGGGCGATCGGCCAAGACTCTACCTGGCTCGGCGCGAAAACGAGGTCCATGGGATGGGGCTCGGGATGTGGGGGAGGGGAAATGAAAAGCGCCCGCGAGGGGGTTCCTCCGGGCGCAATTCTTCGATGATCAAGGGGTAGGTCAATCGGGGCAGGTCTGTCAACCCGAAAAGTGTAGCGGAGTCAACAGCTTCTAGTGAATTGGCTTTCCGCGGCGGCTTCCGGCCACCTGGCTTCCCCGGAGGTGGCTTCCCTGGCTTCCCGCCGGGAATCCACTCCGGCCAGATCGTGATTCCGCAAGCCCCTGATCGGACTCAGGAATTCCAGCATCAGCGCGCAAGGTGGCTTCCGCCTGGCTTCCCCGG
Source organism: Rhodobacter sp. SY28-1 (assembly GCF_005222785.1). Lineage (GTDB taxonomy): Bacteria > Pseudomonadota > Alphaproteobacteria > Rhodobacterales > Rhodobacteraceae > Tabrizicola. The sequence continues at coordinate 34,774 of NZ_STGH01000007.1, forward strand.
TGAAAATGCCTCGCGCTAGCGAACCGCCGCGCTGCGCCCCCCCGCATACGTTCAGTGCCGGGGAGGAACCAGAGGAGGGGGCGCTCGATCGAGAACAAGTGGCTGGGGATTCCAAAATCGCACTGCGAATACGCTTGGCCGACGAAAAGGTCCGGCAAGTAGCTATTTGTCGGAACCCTCAAGGAAGAGATTGCAGCTCACATGCGCAACCGCGAGCTCTTCGCCGGAAGAGTGCGCATGGTGCGACAAGAAGGACCATTTGATGGTGTGGTCAGAAGTATGTCCCTGCTGACTGCAGGGTAAATCTTCATCCATCTTTGCCCTAACCGATTTTACCAGCTGCGCAATGTTGCTCTTCCTAACGTAAGAAAGAACAACGCCTCTTCCTTCTCTTCCTGTTGCGTATCGGTTCAGGAGCTGTTCTAGCCCACTTATATGATAGCTTGGCCCGTCATAAATTTTGGCTTCAAAGAGTTTCTTTCTAACGGGTGTGCAATGGTGAAAATATACGGTGATGTCCACATGGCCATTCGAGTGTGCTTCTTGAAGCACTGTCACTCCAGGCATTTTAAGCGAAGCAGCGAACACACCTGACAGACCCACTTCGTCTAGAGCGGCAAAGTTCTTCTTATTTACTTCCAGATGATCGACTGCCTCGCCTATAAAGGCGTCATGGGCACTGTCAAACTCATCATCTGTGCTAGCGCAAATGAGTTCAACGAAATCCGGTGCCTTCTTGATTAGCAACTCTGCAAAAGCGAGGGCTGAGTTTGGGTTCACAGTCACCGCGCAAACCCTTCCATGAACTCCCACCTTACTTCGAAACTATTCGCCCAATTTCGCCATTCAGATTCTGTAATCCTGCCTTGTTTCCAAGCGGACATCATTTTGAATAGGTCGGCCAAGCCCGCCGTGCTGGTCGATCCGGAAATTGAAAGCAGCCTCATGCGCAGGAGTGGGTGCTCATAGTCCGTCAATGCCGAAACAACGGACAGACCTTGGATCACTTCGCATGACGCGGCAAGTGCAGCAGATTCAACATGCTCTAGCTGGAAATACCTTCTGCTTTCTTGCTGTGCCTCTTCAAACAGTATTTGGCCGACCTTAACCAAATTTGGCATGTCTCTAAAGTGTTCAAGCAGCGTACCCTTGAGCGCATTCGAAAACTGATCATTGTTGAAAAGTGGCAAGTTGGCACTCTGCTGTTCCAGGTCCCACTTCTGACCCGCTAGGCCATTGATGGCCAGTCCGACCTTGCCTGGATCATCTACCAGCAGATAGTGCCACGTCCCGTATCCTCCTGTGTGGTTTACGGCTTCGACCCAGCGTTCAGCTGCCTTTGCCTTCGCGTCTGCGTCGTCATTAACTCGGCCTTTGATCTCGATGATTACGTTCAGATCTTTGTCGGTTACGACAATGAAGTCAGGGACATATCGAGAGACAACACCTCGATGTCGGTAAGGAATAGTGAAGCCGAGCCTATCGTTCTTGACCCAGCGCTTTACCCCAGGATGACTATCGAGAAGGAATGCAGCACTCTGTTCCCATTTCTCAGTATCGGCCACCATCGCGTTGAGGTGGCATCGATTGACCGGGTAGACTGGCTTGGTCGAATGAAAATCGACGTTCAAGGTGCTTCCGCGCCCTGCTGCACCGGTGGGAATGACCGCGACCTCGCGCTCTCCCGTCTTCGAACCTTTCTTGATTGCCTCAAGCAGGGAGCTGATCGCAGCCTGCATGTACTCGCCTACCAACAGCAAGTCTCTTGGCAGACTGTCACCCTTTAAATCGAGCTTCTCGTCGAGGAATCGCTTTGATGCGAACGCAACCTTCGGAAAGAGCTGCTGAACCGGAACAGCTTCTGCGCCGTTATCGGCTTGCCAACGAGCACACACCTCCCGAGCGAGCCTGAATGCCACCTGTTGATCGCGGAATCGCGCCCGCCAGTCTTTCAAGGACAACACAGGTCGCTCACCCGGTCCGAAAACGGCGAGCGAGCCGTCCGGTGAAGTCAGCGGCGTCAGCTCCACCGTCTGGGGGATTTTCATTGGATCGATGGTGACCTTTGACACCTTGGACCAGTCGACATGAACATCGAAATGCCCCGTCTGATGGTATCCGGAAACGACCGGGAACGTGATTTCGTAGTCTGCTTTCTCGGGGACAGAAAAGATGTGATTGGGGTCGGGTTGGGGCGGCTGCGGGCCGACTGGTTTGACTTTGAAGGGGATCAGTTCGAACGGAACCCCAAAGACCTTTGCCGTTTCCTCGGCAAACATTTGGGTCTCTTCGTTCAACGCATAGCTCTTGCGGCGCAGTGCCCTGCCGACGACCTGTTCGCACAGGAGCTGCGACCCGAATGGCCGCAAACCAACGATGTGAGTGACCGTGTTCGCGTCCCACCCTTCCGCCAGCATGGCTACGGAAACGATGCACCGCACATCGCGACCGGGCGGAATGCGTTCATCTATCCACTTCAGTGAGCCGTCATTGTCGTCGCTTGCGACCTTGTCATTGTGCTTGCGGACCAGCTCGGACCAGTCTTCAGGGATTCTGCCTCCCGGCCAAGTTGCTTTGCCCACTGTGTCGAGGATGAACCGTAAGCGTTTCGTTTCATCCTTTGAGCCGCCATCCTCGATGTCCTCCATCACCTTCGAGTCGATCCGGACTGTCACTTCTTGTCCTGGCGCGTTTCTGAACCAGTTGGGCGCTACGCCGTAGCTGTCGTTGCCGTTCGCCAACCAGCCGTGGACTTCCTTGGCGACCGCGGTGTCGCGGCAGACCACGATGAAAACGGGTGGCACCGGGTGTTTCTGCTGCTGCTTGGATTGCTGTTCCCATTCCGAGAACCGCTGGTACCATTCCTGTGCAAGCAGATTGATCGGTGCCGAGGCATAGTTCATCACGATCTCGGGCGTGATGTTGGTGCCGAGGCCATCTTCCTTGGCTTTCGCCTGCACCCACCGCCAGATGTTGAAGTAGGCGGCTTCCTCCGCCCCCGATACATCTCGGGCGGGTAGCTGCGGGATTTTCACGAGGCCCGATTCAATGGCGTCGAGCAGACTGAAGTCCGAAACGATCCAGGGGAAGGGCTTCCCGACCTCGTTGCCCGATCCCTGGATGTAGAAAGGCGTTGCCGAAAGATCGACGCACAGGTTGATCCCGCGCCTCCGGCCACCGCCAGCCAGCTTGTTGATCCTGTCCAGCGCCTCAACCCAGATAGTCGCTTCCCGAGCGTTCTTGCTGGCGAGATCCTTGTCCTCGTCGAGGCTTTCTTCGCTGGCCGCATCGCCGCGACGATAGGCGTGGTGGGCCTCGTCGTTGAAGATCAGCCAATGCGGGCTGCGCCCCTTGCCGCTGCCCAGTTCTCGTCGGATACGCTTGAACCATGCCGGATCGGACTCGAAGTACTTCGTCTCGACGCTCTCATTCGCCTTGCCCGCGTTCTTGATGACCTCGACCGCTTCCCCGGTTTTCACGACCTTGGCGCTATCCCCGTTGACGGTGTTCGTCTCCTTTTTCGCCAGGCGATGCCAGTTGGCGATCATCACCTCGCCGCGGCGCAGCTCTTCCATGCGGCGCGGCGGGACGAGCTGGCGCGTCCGGTAGAGGCTGACATCGCCCAGCGCCGGGTCGAGTTCTTGCAGCCGCTCGCGGATCGTCACGTTCGGACAGACGATCAGGACCGTGTCCGAAAACCGGTCATCGCGGGGCGAGGCGACGCGGTTGAGGATCGACCAGGCGGCCAGCATGCCCATGACGGTCGTCTTGCCGCTGCCCGTCGCCATCTTGCAGGCGTAACGAATGAAGGCACGGACACCGGCCGCCTTTGCCTCCAGCCCGGGTTCGTCGCGCGGAACTTCAGGAACGCCCTTGCGGTAAACGTCCTTGGCCTCGACCAGGAAGATGATCGTTTCGGCCGCCTCGATCTGGGCAAAGAACAGGCGTTGCATGCGCTGATCGCTGCGCCACAGCTCCAGCAGTTCCCGCGTCACAGGCGACGCACCATCATAGGCCACGCCACCGCTGTGGATGCCTGCCCGCCAATCCTTCACGCGGCCGCGGATCGCGTTGACGATCTCAAGCTCGACCTCTTCACCCGCCTGGCTTTCGAACAGCTCCGCCTGATTGCGGTCAGGGCGGCCACGGCCGGAATGTTCCGGCACGCGGTAGAAATAGCTCGCACGGCGCCGACCCTCTGCCTTGTAGGGGGGCTTTGCCTTTTCGATCTTCCAGTGAACCTGCGGCTCCCGGAAGGGCGAGTTGATGATGACCGGCTGATCCTCGGGGATCGGTTGCGGTGCGTCTTGTTCTGCGGCAACGGACATCAGACGGCATCCTCTTCGCCGCGGGTCGCCATAAGCTCGTTGCCGCGTTCGTCGATCACCTTCACCGCGATGCGCTTCTTGTCGCCCAGCGCGAAGGGTTCGCTGACCGTCCCCGCAAGGTGCGACCAGACGCTGTCTTCGAACTGGCCCTTCAGCGATTTCTGCAGGTTGTCCCAGGCGCTGGTCTTGGGGAAAAACACCTGGCTGGCATAGAACGCCATGCCGTTGTGATTGGTGTCGAGCATCCAGCAGGGCAGGTTTTCGGCATCGATGTGATCCGTGTCCATCAGATGCGGCAAGAAGATGTCGAGCCCGCGCAGCTCCACACGATAGAGCGGCGTGCCATCGGCACGTTGCCCTGCCTTCTTCAATCGCACATCCGGCAGGCCGGTGATCGAGAAGATTTCGCTGTTCTTCGACGTCTTCAGCAGGTCCGACATCACCACATCCGGTGTCACCGCGATGTAGGCCGTTGGGATCTTCATCTTTTCCAGAAGTTCACGAGCCTTGGCTTGTATAGCAAAGCCGAACAGGAACAGCTGACCAAAGCCCTGCTGCATCGCCTCCATCGCGGCGTTGAAGACGTAGTCGGAGCCGATGGCGCCGTCCTCCGGGCCGAAGGCTATGGCGATGGTCTTTTCGGTGCCGTTCTTTGCCACGGCCTCGGCATGCAGATACTCGCGGCCGGCCAGTGGGCGAACGTTGTCTAGCTGCAGCGTCACGTTGCCGGGCAGGCTCAGCGATTTGCTTTGCCGCAGCACTTCGGTCATCCGATCAAGATAGGCGCGCGGGCTCGATGACTGTGGCTGCGCGGTTGCGCCTTCAGCGTTTTCCTCCATGCTCATCGAGGCTTGGATGGTTGCTTCGACAGTGAAGGGCCCGCAGACGCGCGTGATCTTGTCGTTCACCTCGGGGCGGTCTACTACACGAACAACGACCGGGTCATCCCCGTTCGCAATGGTTTTCAGAGTAATCCGAGGGACGAGCCCACCAATTTCTTCCCCCTTGCGGTTTTGCTTTCGTTCGTAAACGAAGCCACCAGCGGGCCCTTTGCTCGGCTCCTTAAGGCGATACCAAGGGAAGGTAGCTGTAAGCAAACGCTGTCGCGCCAAGGCGATCGGAACTCGCGATGTATCGCAGGTTATCCATTTCCGCCCAAGTTGCTCAGCAACGAAGGCTGTCGTTCCCGATCCGCATGTTATGTCGAGAACCAAGTCACCCGGATCTGTGGTCATGTTGAGGCATCGCCGCACAACCTCATCAGAGGTCTGCACGACATAACTTTTCCCGCGCGCGCCAATTGTATCGGGCCACGAAGCGTTCATCTTTGCGAGCTTGTAGTCATCCAGATAAAGGACGTATCGAAGATATCTTCCCTCTGGCTCGATCCTTTTGGCATCTACCAGAGCTTTCATTCCTGCTGGACTTGAAGGATAACAGGCGCCTGGCGCAGGTGGCCATTTCTTGCCGCCGTACTCGACCTCAAACACTCCCGACTCCGAAAATGTCGGTGGCCACATAGAAACAAGCCGAAAAACTCGTGCGCCCTCTGGCAGAAGCGAATGATTGTCTACCTCCTCCTTCGACATTGAATGGCGCGAACCGTCTGGCAGTTCATACCACTTCCAGTGAAAGTCTCCCTGTACATCCTGTTCATAATACGGCTGATGGAATTTCGCCTGCTTTGGGTTACGGCCGTACCAAAGCAGAAAGTCGTTCATCTGTTCGAGATACGTTGCCCCCAGCGGCATAGTCTTTTTGCGAAACGGTATGAGCGCAATGAAGTTCTCTGGATTGAAAACTTCATCCATCATTTCCCGAACATGATGCAAGTTGTCGTCCGAAATCTGCACGACAATTGAACCGTCGGGAGTCAGGAGCTCCTTCGCTAACGTTAGTCGATCTCTCATGTAGCTGAGGTAGGAATGCAGCCCCAGTTCCCACGTGTCCCGATAGGCTTTCACCATTTCAGGCTCTCGGATCATTTCGTTGTCCGGTCCGTGCTTTACCTTGTTCTTTCGAACAAATGGCTGGAAATTTGACCCGAATTTCACGCCATAGGGCGGGTCGAAATAGATCATCTGCACCTGGCCGCCCATGCCCTCGTACTCTAGGAGCGAGTTCATCACCTGCAACGAGTCGCCGAGGATCAGCCGGTTGGTCCAAGGGCCCTTGTGCTCGTAGGCATCCAGCCGGTCGGCGATGTCGAGGTCCAGATCGCCGAATAGGTCCAGCGTCTGCCCACGCGCCTTGTGCGATTTCAGCGTCTCGAGGATCGCCGACGTCGAGTGACGTTCGTGCACGAATAGGGGCAGCGTCGGCACGCTGATCTGCTGCCGTTCCGCCTTGCCCGCCCAGTTCAGGAAGGGCTTGGTAAGGCTGCGCAGCCGCGCCGCACACTGCGACAGCGATGTGAATCGTTCCTCCGTCCCCTTCCAGACCTGCGGTTGGGCAAAGACCGTTGCCTCGCCCTTTTCGGCCGCATCCGCCACCAGGTTCAGCAGCCATTCCGCAAACGGCCGCTCGCCGTTCTCGTCCCAAGCCAGTTCCGGCGCGAGGCTGGAGTCGTAGCGATAGGTCTTTGGCGGCTTGCGATGCGAGAACTGCGCCTCGACCCCGACATCCGGGCGCAGAACCGCCTGGTCGGCATGCGCATAGGCGCCAGACCCGGCAGAGGATGCGATTGGCGCAGCTTTGGGTTTGGCAGGTTGCTGTGCCGTGGGCGCGTCACCATTCGCCCTTGCGACCGAGCCACCCTGACCGCGCCCTTTGGCAAGGACGCCTTCGGCGATCAGTTGGTCACGAACCTCGTGATAGTCCTCGTCCGTCAGATCTGGCAGGTCTTCGCGCAGCAGGGCAAGCAGGGCGCGATTGCCAATGGTAGAGCCGTCTTCGGGAATAAGGGAAAGGACAAGATCACGTAGGGATTCGGACATAGGGTACCTTCGGGGACATCGGCTATTGCAGCCAAGCTAAGGACTTTTCAGGCAAAATGCAGCCCAAAGTTGATGAATGCGGATTGAGGCTGACCGTTTCTGACAGGGTCATGTGACGTGCCACACCTCGGCGTTGTCGAGCTGCTTGACGAAGTCCACCGCTGCGCCGTTCCAGTGATAGGCGAAATGCGCGCCTTGGGTGGGGATCGGGATCACGTCGGGCCAGAAGACGGCGATGCATTGGCCCTCGGGATAACGGATGCTGGGCCAGGTGATGCCGTTCGACCCTGCCGCCCGCCGCTCGGCCCCGAAGACCTGCGAGGCTCGGTAGTCGTCGGGGTCCAGCAGTTCGGCGTGGCCGGTGGTGTCGTCAAGATCTGCATCGACGGACCCGATCAGTTCGCGAAACTGCGATGTCCAGCCGGGGGCCTCGTTCGTCGCGCGCATGAAGCGGGCGTGGTGGTGGATGGTTTCGGCGATGGCCACTTCGGTGCGGTCGCCCGCGTAGTAGAGGCCGAAGCTACCGTCAGAGAACCGTCCTGGCCGCAGGGGCGAGCAATGGACAAAGGGCGCCATGACCCAGCTGGCGCCGGGCCCGGTCACGCGGCGTGCGACCGGCACCTTCGACAGATCACCGATGCTGTCGCGGATGCGTGGGTTGAACTTGGCCTCTGCCGAGGCCAGCGCCTCCCAATCGGCAGGATCGGCGATGTCCTCGAACAGGTCGATGGGCGGGTGGATCGAGCGGATGATGCGGACAGTGCGGGGCCATGTCACGCGGCGGAGAGGCACATTCACCAGGCGCCCCGTTCGGCATCCAGATAGGCCCGCAGGTCGATCAGGTCGGTGATTTCGCCGCGCATCATGATATCCAGTGCGCTGCGCCCTCCAAAGGCCTCGCTGGGCTTGCGGATCCACGCGTAGCCCCGGGCGGGTTCGGTGAAGAGGTACCGCAGCGCCTTGTGGATGCCCATCAGGATCGCCATCCGCGCGCGCAGGTCCCGGTCGATGCGCCCGATGTCGCCAACCTTCCAGCGCGCCCATGTGCGCTGGGCCATGTCGCCCAACAGAACGCGCGCCTCGCCATCCGTCAGGCCCCAGGCGCGGAACAGGTTGACGGTGGTGCGTGCCAGAGCAGCCGCTTCCTCGTCGGTGATGACGGGAAGGTCGGGTCGAGCGATGATCGGCTGGACCGTGGCGAACTGCATGGTCGTTCTCCTTTGGCATCAAGATAGTCATTGTGTGCCAAAAGGCAATAACCATCCCTTACCCGGATGAACGCACCCTTAGTCACGGCCGCGTCTGCGGCATCGCCTTTGTCACCTCGACCCCGCGCCGCATCACGCCCGTGGTCAGTCCCTACCGAACCCAGCCCAGCGCCTGCCACCAGTCCTCATAGCCGCGCCGGTCGGCCACGATCTTCATGGCGCGCGCTCTGCGGCCCCGCCCACGGATGCTTCGACCGATTGAACAAATCCTTCGACCTGTGCAACCTACCGGCTCACCAATAAAGAGTTTGAATGCCCACCGACATGCGATTTGCCATTAAAGACCAAACCCGAATTGAAGCGACGCCCCAGGCGCGGGGTACATGTCCCGGCTGTGGCGCTGAACTCGTGGCTAAATGCGGAAACGTCAAGGTCTGGCACTGGGCACACAAGGGGCAGCGGCACTGTGACCCCTGGTGGGAAAACGAAACCGAATGGCACCGCGCATGGAAGAACAACTTTCCCACTGACTGGCAAGAGATCCCTGCTCGCGACCCAAAAGGGGAGCTGCACATTGCGGATATCAAAACGCCGCATGGGCTCGTGGTTGAATTTCAGCACTCCCATCTCAAGGAGGACGAGGCACTGCAGCGCACTGCGTTTCATCAGAACATCATCTGGGTCGTGGACGCCATGCGCCGAAAGACCGACGCCAGCCAGTTCGTCCGGGCAAAGTACGAGGGAATAAGGCACGATACGAAAGACGGTGTCGTCGATCAGCTCTGGCTTTACTCGGCCCGACTACTCAAGGAGTGGACGAAAGTGGGGGTCATCACCGCCTTTGACTTCGGCGGCGAGAAAGTGTGGCTGCTGCGACGCGTGCATTCGGATTGGATTTACGGGTTCGACTATCCAAAGACCGAGCTGATCGAGCACATTTCCGAGGGTAGCCCATTCCCAGACGTGCTGTTCGGAAAGCCAAGGCGCTAACGGACCCTCCACGGCCGCGCCTTCGGCATTGCCACCGTCACCTCGACCTCCCGCAGCATCCCGCCTTCGATCAGCCCGTCCCGGACCCACCCCAGCGCCTGCCACCAGTCATCATAGCCGCGCCGGGCGGCCTCGATCTGCTGGGGGTGAGGCGAGAACGTGATCGGACAGGCCAGGATGTTGATGGTCTTCCATGTGGCGCGCGCGCCCGCTCCACGTACCCGGACACGCTCCGTGCCCACGACGATGGCGCCCGCATGCGTGCCGTGCTGGTTCTGCTTGACGATGGTCGGCACGCAGCGCGGGACGGCGCCGGGCATCCAGTCCGGTGTCAGCCCGGCGCGGGCCAGTTCGGCGACGCGGATCGCCATGCGCTTGCCGCCGAGGCTGTCGGGGATCCCGGCCACGGTGGCGGCGATGACCTCGGCGTCCTCGTGGGTATAGCCGCCGATCTTGTGCTGACCGCCGTCGATCTTGCAGCCGAGCACGGCGCGCTGGAGGAGAACGTATTCCAGGCCGAAACCGAAGCCTTCCTCAGTGACGTCGGGGGGCAGCGGCAATTCCAGCTGCGCCTGTTCCACCCGGAACGCCCATTCCAGCGCGGCCTGCACGCCCAGCGCGCGCTTGACCTTGGTGCCGCTGACGCGACCGTGGAAACTCATGGCTGCAATCCTTCAAGAAAATTCATCAGCGCCGGGCGCTGGGCCTGATTTGTCGGCCGCCAGATCCACGGGCCTGAGGCCATGGGCAGCTGCGAGAGAGCGCCACGCATGTGCTGCTGCCAGAGGGTGAACTCCGTTTCCGAGCAAGCGCAGAGCGCGTGCCCGATGGGCCAGCCCATCAGCCATCCGACGAAGAGCGGGTTCAGCCGCCGCCGTGACCGGCCCTTCAGGATACGCCGCGAGACGACGCGCCCATGCGAGGCAATCATCGAAGCCCAGAGCGGGCGCGAGATCGGGGCGTGCGGCGAGGACCGCGGACCATCCGGCAAGGTCGCCGGGGCCGGGCGGGTGAAGCCCTGTTCCGCTCGGTAGTGCAGCAGGTCCATCCGGGATTTGCCGTCGGTGCGGGTGACGCTGGCCTGGCTCGACCCCTTCCAGTTCTGGGCGGCCGGGGTCGGCCAGTGGTTCGGCAGGGCTTTCGCGATGCCCAGCGCCAGCGCCTCGGCCTTGCGGGTGAAGTCGCTGTTCCCGGCCGGGTTGTAACTGCCGGTGCCGGGATGCAGGCTCATCGGTGTGGGCCAGGATGAAGATCCGCAGCCGCTGATGCGGCGCGCCGACCTCTGCCGCCGAGAACAGGCCCGCCGCAGGCGTGTAGCCCAATCCCCAAAGCTCTCGCAGGACGGTCTCGAGTCCGAGGGTGACATGCCCGGCGACGTTCTCGAGGAAGACCCATTCAGGACGGCATTCTCCGATGACCCGGGCGACGTCGGGCCAGAGGTGGCGAGGATCGTCGGCGCCGCCGCGTTTCCCGGCCGCGCTGAAGGGCTGGCAAGGGTATCCGGCCAGGACGGCATCGAAGGCGCCGCGGAAGGGCCGGGCATCGAAGCTGCGCAGGTCGGTCCAGATTGGGGCCGGGACGAAATACCCCGCGCGCTGGGCGGCGATGAGCACCGACCTTGGCCAGCTCTCCCACTCGACGAAGGCGCGGGTGTGATAGCCGGGTTCGGCGAGCATGAGGCCCAGATCAAGGCCTCCGCCGCCTGCACAGAGGGACAATCCGTGCCGGGGACGTGACACCATGCCATTCACCGCACCCCGCGCTCGCGCATGCGTTCGGCCGTTACCAGCCCGCGGGCCAGCATGGCATCGCGCATGGTGTTGCTGATCGCACTGACCGGCAGGTAGCGGTCGGAATTGACCAGATCGGCGTAGAAGGCGGGCAGGTCGGTGATCGGCTTCGCAGCCGGGGCAGGGGCCGCCTTGGGCTTCCGGCGTTTGCGCCCGGCATCCTCGACCTTGCGCTGGGCCGCCCGTTGCATCGCCCGGTCCAGCGCTTTCGGCCCATCGGGTGGTTCGGGGTGTTCCTGGCGGCTGGCCTCGGCCGCGGCGATGATCTCCGCCTCGGTCAGGCCAAGTTCGTCTCGCCAGCGCTGGACGTGCAGCCGGGGCGGCCAGCCTTGCCACCAGCCGGGCAGGGCGTCGGGGTCGAGGCCCAGCGCGTCCAGCAGGTCTCCGAAAACTTCATCGGAAATCGCCTCGCGCGCCTGCGCGCCCTCCTCCTCCTTTACTGGTTTACTTAGAGGTTCCCTTACAGGGTTAGTGTCCGAAATCCGGACACGGCTTTCGGCATTTTCCGGACACGGCTCGGCCTGAAGATCGGACACGGCTTCCGCATCGGTCCCGTGTTCGAAATCCGGACACGGCAGGGCGTCGGTCGCGGCATCGACATGCGAAGTGCCCGCATCCACGGTACTTTCTGTGCCTTCATCCTCGCCGTGTCCGATTTCCGGACACGGCACCACAGCCACAGGTGTGAACCCCGGCTCGAACCCCAGGATGTAGCGGGTGGGCAGCTGGCGCTTGGTCACGGGATCGAGCCGCGGCACCCGCCGCAGCAGGCCCACCGCCTCGAGCTGGCCAAGGTGATCGTTCAGCGTCGACCGGCTGATCTCGCAGTCATGCGCCAGCCGATCTTGTGAGGGAAAGCAGCCGTAGTCCGGGTTGAACCGGTCGCAGAGGTGCCAGAGCACGATCTTCGTCGTGGGCTTCAGCCCGCGCTGCTTGATGGCCCAGTTGGTGGCCTCGTGGCTCATGGCGCGGGCCTCCGTGCGGCAGGGGAGATGCGCGTGGTGAAGCCGTGATCGGCCAGCGCGCCCAGCGCATCGTCGAGACTTCGCACCAGCGCCCAGCCGAACCCTTGCGCCTGCACCGCGTCGCGGAACGCTTCCTGCTCCGGCCGCAATCGCCCCTTCGGTGCCTTCAACTCGAGAAACAGGACGCGGCCGCCGCAGAGGACCATCAGATCGGCGAACCCGGCATGCACGCCCATGCCGACGAGGATCGCTTGGCGCTTGGCCCCTCTCGGCCCGGCCTCGGTCACCTCGTTGGCGCAATGATGGATGATGGCCGAGCGGGGCAGGGCGATGCGCAGCGTCTGCACCACGGCACGCTGCAGATCGGCTTCGGGGGTGCCACAGCGCATCATCGCGCGGCCCTCCCCTGATCCTCGCGCTGGGCGCGCCGCACCGGCCGCCGCGCATCAACGACGACCAGCAGGCGCTGGGCATCCGCACGTTCGCCTGGGGTCTCGCCATGCTGGGCGAGCACACTGCAGGCCAGCCGGATCAGGAGATCGCTGTGATGCGCGACGTCGGCGATCACGGCGCGGGCCTCGGCCACGCGGTCGGCGGGCCAGGTGGATGTGCTGGGCTGGATGGTCATGACCGCCCCCGCGTCTTGCGCACCGGATGGGCCTGTTCCTGCGCCCTGATCCATTCCTGGATGGCGGCGCGGCGATAGAAGGTCTTTCGGCCTATGCGTGTGCAAGGCGGTCCTTGGCGGCGGGCTTCCCACCGGGACAGCGTGTCGGCCGTCAGGCCCAGCGCCCAGGCCAACTGCTCTCGGCTAATCCAGTCAGCGAGTAGGTCAGGGATGTCTTCGTCGAGATCGGTCTGAATGTCCTTCATGGGCTGCTCCGTTGGCCTTGCGCCCCTCTGACGGGGGCGGGGTCAGCGAAGCAGAGCGCGAGGACCGGAAGACAGGCGGAAGGTGGAATTGCAGGCCGTCACCCCGTTCCACCCCTTGTTTCATTGGATTTTTGCGGCCTCGGCTAGGCAGGATCACCGCAGGACGGCGACTCTGCGACCATCATCCGTGCCGGTTCCGGGCGGTGATCCATGCGCCAGCGTCATCACTCTCTCCGGGGCGGGCTGATTGACCGGTGTTCGGACGGATTCATCGGTTCTGCGAGGGGTGGAACTGCCGGAATGAATTGTTCCGGTCGGGTTCCGAAGGCGTTCGACGATATCCACCGAAACTCTGCCGACGACGGTCGAAGCGCACGGGATTGCTGTTGCCGACTCGTCCATCGGCTGAGTAGATTCTTCGCTGAGCAGTCCATAAGAATCGAAAAGACGAACGCATTCGGATGCGCACGCCGGTCACGGTGTGCCTCTGGCGTACAGGCGGTTTTCCTCGACGACGTGCTCTGAACCATATGTCAGCCCACGTGCTCGGCACGGCGGGTCACTTGTAACCTGCATGCCGACGGCCTTGGCCGAAGGATGCCGCATGTCTGAAAGGAGTTTCCCAATGCCCCTGCCGCCTGTCGCATTCTTCTCGATCTACGAAATCGCCGTGCGCTGGGGTTGCCCTCCCGCCGATGTGGCAGGCTGGGCTGCGGCGGGGCATCTGCATGTCGTCGCGGGCATTCCTCCCGTCCTCTGCGGTCACGAGACGGTGGCCGGGATGGTCCAGGTGCCGATGGCGGAACTGATGGGCATGTTCCGACGGATGGGCCCAAGCGACGAGCAGGCGAGGCTCAGGCGGGTCATGCCGCTCGGCAGCAAGGCCTGGCTCAAGATCACTGACCCGGCCGAGGGCTTGATGGTCCGGTCCTCCGACCTGCTGCTGGATTCCGGAACGCTGCAGGCCTTCGAGGAGGAGCGGGATCTGCTGCGGCGCCCGGCCTCCACCATCGGGGCCAGCCCGCGCTACGATTGGGACGCGATGTACGCGTGGCTGACGTGGTTCCTGTTCGAAAAGGGTGTGCCCGATACCCAGACCGCGCTGGTCTCGCTGGTGCAGGAGTGGTTCGTCCAGAATTCGAAGTCGGGCGAGGTGCCGGATGAAAGCACCATCCGCAAGCGGCTGTCCTCGCTCTGGCGCAGGTTGCGCGGCGAGGATGTTGCGTGAGGGTCAGGCCGATTTCGGCAGGTCGGCTCCATCTTGTGCCGCGTCATGCACAAGGCGCGGCCGCGGCCGCAGGAGGCTGGCCACCGTGTCGACGCCCGCGCGCAGGGGGGAGTCCATCAGGTGCGCGTAGCGCTGGGTTGTCTGCATCTGGCTGTGGCCCAAGAGCTTGCCGATCATTTCCAGTGACGCGCCGCCACTGACCAAGAGCGAGGCGAAGGTGTGTCGCAGGTCGTGGATGCGGACGTCGGCCAGCCCGGCTTCCTTCTGCACTTTGGCCCAGAAGCGGCGGATTTCCCGCACGGGCTGGCCGACCGTGTCGCCAGGGAACAGCCACGGGTTGCCGCGGGGCACCGCTTGCTGGCGCAGCCGCACGATGGCAGCGACGTCCTGCGAGATCGGCACCCGGTGGATCTTGCGCTGCTTGGTGGTCGAGGCGGGCTTCGACCAGATGGCGTAGTCGAGGTTGAACTGTTCGAACCGTGCGGTGCGCACCTCGCCCACCCGCGCGCCGGTCAGCATGCACATGCGGATGATCGCGGCGGCACGCTGATCCTCGGCGGCATCCAGCACGGCCGCCAGCCGGGTCAGCTCTTCGGGCGACAAGAAGCGCTCACGGGCATGTTCGATGCGCCGATGGAACCCCTGCGCGGGGTTGTCCGTTCGCCATTCCCACTCCACCGCCAGCGTAAACATCTTGCGCAGCACTTCGCCCATTCGGTTAGCGCGGATCGGGGTGGGCTTGTGACCCTGCAGCTTGCGTGCCCGGTTGTTGGGCTTTGTTTTGCAGGGACGTGGCCGCCCCTCGGCTACGAAATCGAGGAACTTCGCGACGTCGGACTTGGTGATCTCCGTAACCAGCCGGTTTCCCCAGGCGGGTTCGACCATCTTCTTCAGCATCGAGACCTGGTCGCCCGCGTTGGTCTTGGCGAGTTTCGGCAGATGCTCGGTGATGTAGCGGTCGATCATGTCGGTGACGCGCGGGGCCCCGCGCCACTCGTCGCGCGCCGCCAGAGGATCCTGTCCCTCGTCGATGGCGCGGCGCAGTTCCTTGGCGCGTTCGCGCGCGGCCGTGACACTCCACTCCGGCCAGCGCCCGATGGTCATTCGGCGCTGCCGCCCGGCGTGCCGGTAGTCGATGGTGAAGGTGCGCGCGCCCGAGGCCTGCACCCGGGCGGCGAAACCGATCACGTCCGTGTCGAAAATCTGATAGCTGACGCCGGGCTTGGGCTCCGCCTCGCGCAGGGTTTTCTCATTCAGTTTCAGTCTCTTGACCATCCATCTCGCCTCCTTGCCCGACGACACAGGCGTAGACCCGCGCCACTATCAAGTCGGACCATGGGGAAGGGACCGGAATACAGGCGGAAGGTGGAACTGGGGCGGGGAGGGGCGTTCCGCTTCAAGTAAGCAACGGCTTCGCTGGAGGGGGCCTGCCTGTGGTCCGGTCCGAAAGATCGGAGCAGAACGCGCGCTTTTCCGGAGGCAGATCCGAAATGGCAAGTGTCACACCATGTACGGGTCGTGCCTGATGGCGGCGCGGGGCATCGCGCAGGCTCGTGCGACCTAGAAAAGCCTTCAATTCTCCGCTTTTGCCAGTGTATTCCTGTCCCGTTCAGCAGCGCAGGAGGCCTTGATGGAGCGTATTACGACGAAACGTCCGGTCACATTGCCAACCGCCATCTATGCCTTTGTCATAATCAGTGCCCTGATCGGTGCCGCTTTTTTGACCGTGGCCCTGCGCTCTGCCGTAGACCGCATGGTCCAGGGAGCGATGGCCGAAGCAATAACCGTTCGTTCGGATGGCCTGATGAAGGCATTCACTCGGGAACTGTCGGACGAGTGGCTGCGGATGGAGGCGCTTTCGGCCCGGCTGTCGTCAGAGAACCCGGAAGCCTTGCGACCGGTCATGGACCTCATGGCCTCCGAAGGCGACAAGATTTCGTGGGTCGGATTTGCCGCGATGGACGGAACGGTCACCGTGGCGTCGAATGGCATGCTGGAGGGAGCGAACGTCAGCGAGCGTCCATGGTTCCGGCGTGGTCTTGAAGGCTATTTTGCCGGGGATGTTCACGAGGCGGTCCTGCTGGCCAAGTTGCTCGACCCCGAAGGAGAGAACCCGCCTCGCTTCATCGACTATGCCCTGCCAGTAATCGACGCGGAAGGCCGATACATTGGGGTGCTTGGCTTGCATATCAACTTCGACTGGGCCGCGGGCCTTGTCACGGACCTTGCCAAGGCGCTGGACATAGACGCGCTTCTGGTTTCGCAGGACGGTACCATCATCGTGTCGACGCTCGATGCCGACCCGGCCAAGCCGACCATTGCACCTTTCCGGCAGGCGGCACTCGCGGCGACCCGGGCCGCCAGCACGCAATGGCCCGACGGGAAGACCTATTTCTCGGTCGTGCTGCCGGTGGAGGCCTCCGGTCAAGTTCCGAACTTCGGCTGGAGACTGATCTCGCGCGTGGACCAGACGGCTTTCCGCACCATCGATGCCGACCTTCCGTCACTGCTGGTGCCGTTCATTCTCGGCCTTGTCGCGGCGCTGTCGATTGCGACCGTCATCTTCGTCCGGGTCTTTGCGGCTCCCTTCGGGGCTGCGGCCCGCAACGCGGCGGCCATTGCCGGCGGCGAGGACGCATTCCCGTTTGAGTCGCAGCGGACGCAGGAGTTGTCGCAGCTTTCGGCGGCCATCGCGCGCCTGCAGGGGCAGGTCCGGGCCCGACTCAGCGGGGGCCCTCGTTGAAGGACAGTCGCCGTGTGATCCCCTCGACAAGCGCGGCCATGCGGATGTTGAGGACACCCGGCGCCTCGCCATCGGCGTAGAAGCGTTCCAGCAGGGCAGTGCGCTGCGCGTCATCCGGCATGAGGCTGAGCCGCGCGCCGTCGTCTGTCGCAGACAGCGCAAGAAATGGCACATCGCCGACACCCTGAATGCGGAGCGTTCCGCGCGCGCCCGTCGCGCAATCCGCACCCCGGATGCGGACACGGTCCTGCGCCAGGGCAACCAGCCAGACTTCCTGCGGGATGCCCCCGTCTGGCATGAGTTCGGCTCGCTCGGGAGTGTCTGCGATGTGGCGCTCGCGACGTGGAAGCTCGATGCAGACCAGTATGGTGAAGGTGAGGACCAGGACGTTGTAAAGCGTCCAGAACAGGACGACCGCCTTGCCGTCCCCCGCATCGTAGAAGGCGAAGCGGTCGGACAGGATGCCGATGGTCAATCCGATCAGCGTCAGCGCCAGAATAACCGCGAAAGGAGCCAGAAGCGCCCATTGCACCGTCACGCGCGACCGGTCGCCGCCTTTAGCCGTGACCTTGAACGGATGCCCTTTCGGTCGCAGCAGGCCGACAAAGGCCGCGCGACAGATGGGCAACGCCCCCAGTAGCTGGCTGACATCGGTGAGGACCGGCGCGACCACGCCAAGAGTCACAAAGTTCAGCGCCATGATCACCCAGATGTAATAGGTTCCGAAATACCGGATGACGTCGGGCACGGTGGCATCCACGACCGTCACGTTGGCGAACCAGTAGAACAGCGGATAAACCAGCGCCGCGAGGCGGAAGGGAAAGGTCGTCGTCCAATAGAGGACGCTGTCGATGACGCTCCAGCGGTCTCGCAGGCGAAGTCGGTTTCGCGCGAAGGGGCCGACTTTGCTACGCGCAATCTGCATCATGCCAAGGCACCAGCGCGCGCGCTGGGTGACGTATTCCTTCAGGCCTTCGGGGGCCAGGCCCTCCGTTAACGGCTCGTTGAGGTAGGCTGTGGACCAGCCCGCCTCCTGCAGAACCAGCGTCACCATGAAGTCCTCGGTCACGCTGTCCGTCGAGAACCAGCCGATCTCCTTCAGCGCGCTGAAGCGGGCCACCGACGAGGTGCCGCAGCAAAAGGCCACGCCCCAGGCATCGCGCGCGGCCTGCATGTGGTCGAAGAAGAAGCGCTGCTCGTCGGGATATGACCGGCTGAGTCCCAGATTGTGCTGGATCGGGTCGGCGTTGAAGAAATGCTGCGGCGTCTGCACCAGCCCGACCTTCGGGTCGCGGAACAGGGCCAGCGTCCGGCTGATGAACCCGCGGTGCGGCACGAAATCGGCGTCCAGCACGGCCACGAAGTCCGGCGGCTCGGGCGAGGCGTCCAGAAGGGCCAGCGCATGGTTCATGTTGCCGGCCTTGGCGCCCTTGTTGTCGGGCCGGGTGATGTAGCCCACGCCCATGCGGCCGCAGTAGTCGCGCAGCCAGTCGCGGCGGCCGTCATCAAGGACAAAGATCTCCTTGCGCGGATGGCGCAGCGCCAGCGCGCCGACGACCGTGCGTTCCAGCACCTCCAGTTCTTCGTTGTAGGTGGCGATCAGGATGGCCACCTTGGGCATCGGCCCGGGTTCCCACCAGCCGAGGTTCTCGGTGGCGTCGGGCGAACGGTCGCGTGTCCGGGTTAGCATCACGAAGGCGCTGAGGGATCCGACCAGGGCCGCCGCCTCGAACAGGAACAGCGATCCGCTGGCAAGAAAGTCGAACGTCAGCCCCGGTGGGGCCAGCGTAGAGGTCGCGCGCCACCAGATGTAGCGACCGGCGAATAGGAAGGCGATCCCGAACAGAAGCAGCCGGTGCCAGGTGGTGCGCCGGTTCAGGACCGACGTTGCAAGAAAGGCGGCCGCGATCACAGCGCAAAGTTCAACCAGCGCCGACTGTGTTTCGGAAAGAAGCGGAACGCCGATCACTGCCCGATCAACCCACGCAGCCAGTCCAGCGGACGCGCCGCAAAGAACACGCGCCCCGTGCGGCCGATTGCGCAGGCAAGCCCGGCATCCTCGGCCAGCCCCGGAACATCCACGGCCACATCATAGCGCTGCAGGTGGCGCTGGCTCGGGGCTACGGCGAGATTGCGATAGACCGTCTCGGCCCCGGATCCGGCCAGCCGCGCCACCGTTCCCTCGAAGGTCCGGCTGTCGCCTTGCGGCCGGAACGTGGCCGGATCGCCAATGGACAGCGAGTTGTAGATGCTTTCCGTCACCGAGACCGTGACCATGACCGAGCCGCAATCGACCAGCTTCAGAAGCTCGTCGCCCCTCTGGACGTTCTCTCCGCTGGCCGATCGCAATTCCCAGACGATCCCGTCCACGGCCGCAGTCAGGGGCGCGGTGGCCAGCCGGTTGACCCGCAGCCGCTCGGCGTCGATCCGTGCCGCAAAGGCGGCGGCGCGCGCCTCGGCCTCGGCCAGCACGCTGCGATGTTCCGCAAGCCGCGCCCGCAGGTCGGCGCGCCACTGTTCAGACCAAGGGGCATCGTTGTAGCCGTCGCCAAGGAAAACCGTCCCTCGCGCCGCCCGAAGCTGGTTTTCCAGCACTGCCACCCTCTCGCGCGCGTATTCAAGTGCGATGCCGGGCAGCAGTGGATCCCCGGGGTTCTCGGTCTGTCCGGGGCTGAGCGTCGCCGCCGGATCATTGTCTTCCGCCGCCGGGTCCTCTTCAAGTAGCACCAGCCGGGCGCGGGCATGGGCGAGCCGTGCCTCGATTTCGGTGATCCGAGCAGTCCGGTAGGCTTCAGTCCTGCCATCGAGTGCGGCAATCTGCGAGTCCAGGTCCGTGATGATCGCCCGTTCACGGGCAACCGCCGCCTCTTCCAACTGCCGCTCCATGGTGAGGTCATCAAGCCGGACGGCGTCCGACCTTGGGTCGTCCACACTGCCAAGCGTGTCGCCTGACCGCACGCGTTCGCCCAACGACAAGGGCACAAGGGTGACATCGCCCGCAACGGGGGCCCGCACCGCAGTCAGACGCGCATTGACCACTGCATCGGCACTCACCCCTGCAAGCTGTTCGCCTACAAGGATCCACAAAGCGACGAGAAGGACGCCGAGTCCGATGAGAATACGTGTCAAGCGCATCGCTGCTCCGGTAAGGCTAGGAATATCCAAGCGGAACCACATCGCAAACGTGGATCACGGTCAAGGCCGAGCCGGAAAGCCAAAGAGTGCAAAGGGGGGGCGCGAAGTTACAACGCACAATCACTTCCGTTTGCGATGAGGCTCGTCGCTCGCTCCAGGAAGGATGTCGATTGCTTCTGGCAGCAAGCGCTCTTGTCAACGCCTGGTCAACCCGCGAATGTGGCTTGGGCAACGTTGAACCCGTTGAATAGGGGCGGAATCCGGTAGGCTCCGGCGAAAGAACTTGCTCTTTCAAAGACTTGCGCACCAAGTTGTTGAAATCAAAAGAGTCAGCAAAATCAATGGGTTCGGCTCATAACCTGAAGGCCGCAGGTTCAAATCCTGCCCCCGCAACCA
>NZ_STGH01000008.1:0-2500 GCF_005222785.1 Rhodobacter sp. SY28-1
TTTGGTTGCGGGGGCAGGATTTGAACCTGCGGCCTTCAGGTTATGAGCCTGACGAGCTACCGGGCTGCTCCACCCCGCGCCATTTTCCCGAGGGCTGAGAGTGCGATCGGGGGTTTTGTCATCGTATTGAGTGAGATTGTCTCTTTTCAGGTCTGGCGGCGACCTACTCTCCCACGTCTTGAGACGCAGTACCATTGGCGTAGGCACACTTATCGGCCGAGTTCGGGATGGGATCGGGAGTTTTGTGCCCGCTATGACCACCAGACCGGAGAAGAGACAGGTGAGTTTTCACTCCCCCAACATCAGTGATTGTTCCAGGTTTTCGTCACGTGTTCTACGTGCTTTTGACGATCCGAACAGGGGCTATTGCCTTGCTGTTACCGGATCAGATCAAGCCAATCGGGCAATTAGTACCAGTCAGCTGAACGCATTGCTGCGCTTACACCTCTGGCCTATCGACGTGGTCGTCTTCCACGGCCCTCAAGGGAGACCTTGTTTTGAAGGGGGCTTCCCGCTTAGATGCCTTCAGCGGTTATCCTGTCCGAACATAGCTACCCAGCACTACCGTTGGCACGATAACTGGTCCACCAGTGGTTCGTTCAACCCGGTCCTCTCGTACTAGGGTCAACTCTTCTCAAGTCTCCTGCACCCACGGCAGATAGGGACCGAACTGTCTCACGACGTTCTAAACCCAGCTCACGTACCTCTTTAAATGGCGAACAGCCATACCCTTGGGACCTGCTCCAGCCCCAGGATGAGATGAGCCGACATCGAGGTGCCAAACGATGCCGTCGATATGGACTCTTGGGCATCATCAGCCTGTTATCCCCAGAGTACCTTTTATCCGTTGAGCGATGGCCCTCCCACTTGGGACCACCGGATCACTATGACCGACTTTCGTCTCTGCTCGACTTGTCAGTCTTGCAGTCAGGCTGGCTTCTGCCATTGCACTCAACGACCGATTTCCGACCGGTCTGAGCCAACCATCGCGCGCCTCCGTTACTGTTTGGGAGGCGACCGCCCCAGTCAAACTCCCCACCATGCACGGTCCCGGGCCCGGATAACGGGTCGCGGTTAGACAACAAGACGGCGAAGGGTGGTATCTCAAGGGAGGCTCCACGAAGACTGGCGTCCCCGCTTCAATGCCTACCACCTATCCTGCACATCACAGTCCTGTTGCCAATGCAAAGCTGGAGTAAAGGTTCATGGGGTCTTTCCGTCTAACCGCGGGTAGTCTGCATCTTGACAGACAGTTCAATTTCGCTGAGTCCACGTTAGAGACAGCGGGGAGATCGTTACGCCATTCGTGCAGGTCGGAACTTACCCGACAAGGAATTTCGCTACCTTAGGACCGTTATAGTTACGGCCGCCGTTTACTGGGACTTCAATTCAGAGCTTGCACCCCTCCTCTTAATCTTCCAGCACCGGGCAGGCGTCAGACTGTATACGTCGCCTTACGGCTTCGCACAGCCCTGTGTTTTAAGTAAACAGTCGCCACCCCCTAGTTTGTGCCCCCCACACACACTTGCGTGCATATGGGGCTCCCTTCTCGCGAACTTACGGGAGCATTTTGCCGAGTTCCTTTAACGTGGTTCTCTCAAGCGCCTTGGTATACTCTACCAGTCCACCTGTGTCGGTTTAGGGTACGGTCTGATGTGGGGCTATTTCCAGGAACCGCTCAGCAGCCCACCCAATCCGATAAGGGCAAACTACATCTGCGATCCGTCACATCCCACTGGCTGAGGAATATTAACCTCATTCCCATCGACTACGCCTTTCGGCCTCGCCTTAGGGGCCGGCTTACCCTGCTCAGATTAGCTTTAAGCAGGAACCCTTGGACTTTCGGCGACAGGGTTTCTCACCCTGTTTGTCGCTACTCATGTCAACATTCTCGCTTCTGATCTCTCCACCGGATGCCTTACAGCCCGGCTTCACAGAAAGCTCTCCATGTCCGTCCTCGCCTTGCGGCAAGTAAGACATGATGAGCTATATCACAGAACGCTCCGCTACCACGCACATCGCTGTGCATCCTGAGCTTCGGCTCGTGGCTTGAGCCCCGTTACATCTTCGCCGCAGGACAGCTTATCTAGACCAGTGAGCTGTTACGCTATCTTTAAATGATGGCTGCTTCTAAGCCAACATCCTGGTTGTTTTGGCCGTCCCACATGCTTTCCCACTTAGCCACGAATTAGGGGCCTTAGCTGCAGGTCAGGGTTGTTTCCCTCTTCACAATGGACGTTAGCACCCACTGTGTGTCTCCCGGATAGTACTCCACGGTATTCGGAGTTTGCTTAGACTCAGTAAGGCTGTGGGCCCCCATCATCCATGCAGTGCTCTACCCCCGTGGGTATTCGTCCGAGGCGCTACCTAAATAGCTTTCGCGGAGAACCAGCTATCTCCAGGTTTGATTAGCCTTTCACCCCTAGCCACAAGTCATCCAGACCCTTTTCAACGGGTGTTGGTTCGGACCTCCAGTTGGTGTTACCCAACCTTCATCCTG
>NZ_STGH01000009.1 GCF_005222785.1 Rhodobacter sp. SY28-1
TACAAATTCAGCCCGACCCACGCCCCATTCCGTTCGGACGACCTGACGCAGGCATCGACGAATGCGACGCCTTCGAGGCCTTCCCTCAGGCCGGGGAATGTGGTGCCGTCGGGGACGGGGGTTCCGGTCTTGGCGGCGCGGATGGCGCGGGCGGCCTCGGTGTAGATGTTGGCGAAGCCTTCGAGGTAGCCCTCGGGGTGGCCGGGGGGGATGCGGGAGACGCGGGCGGCTTCGGGGCCGGAGCCGGCGCCGCCGCGGGTGATCAGGCGTTTCGGTTGGCCGAAGGGGGTGAACCAGAGGTAATTCGGGTCCTCCTGCGCCCATTCGAGGCCGCCCTTGGTGCCGTAGACCCGCAGGCGGAGGCCGTTCTCGTTGCCGGGGGCGACCTGGCTGCACCAGAGCATGCCCTTTGCGCCCCCTTGGTAGCGCATGAGCACATGGCCGTTGTCGTCGACGCGGCGGCCGGGGACGAAGGCGGTGAGGTCGGCGGCGAGGGTGTCCAGGGTCAGGCCGGTGACGAAGTTCGCCAGGTTGAAGGCATGGGTGCCGATGTCGCCGGTGGAGCCGCCCGCACCGGACCGCGCCGGGTCGGTGCGCCAGTCGGCCTGTTTCTGGCCCGAGGCCTCGACCGCCTCGGTCAGCCAGTCCTGCACGTATTCGACGTTCACAAGGCGAAGATCGCCCAGATCACCCGCCGCGATCATCGCCTTCGCCTGCCGGATCATCGGATAGCCGGTGTAGTTGTGCGTCAGCGCGAAGACGACGCCACTGGCTTCCGCCGCCTTGGCCAGCTTCTTCGCCTCCGACAACGTTGCCGTCAGCGGCTTGTCGCAGATGACGTGAATGCCGCGCTTGAGGAACTGCATCGCCACCGGGGCATGCATGTGGTTCGGGGTCACGATGGCGACCGCGTCGATGCCGTCCTTCCGCCGGGCTTCCTTGGCGGCCATCTCGGCGAAACTGGTATAGGCGCGGGGCACGCCCAGATCGGCGGCGGAGGCGAGGGCCTTCTCGGGGTTGGAGGAGAAGGCGCCTGCAACCAGCTCATACTGGTCGTCGATCCGGGCGGCGATGCGGTGGACCGCGCCGATGAAGGCGTCACGCCCGCCCCCCACCATGCCAAGGCGGAGACGGGGTTCACGGGCGGTATGGGCGGCGTCGATGGGCATGGATGATCCCTCCTCGTCTTTCTTCTGTTCACAAATATCCCGGGGTCGTCAGTGGTGCGCCACTGGTTCGAGAACCACTGGCGACGGGCAGCGCCCCGGGGGGTCAGTCCAGCCCCAGCATCCGCCGGTTCGCGGCGCGGTCGGTGCCGCTGTCGGCGAAATCGTCGAAGGCCTTCTCGGTCACCCGGATGATATGCGCTTCGACAAAGGCCGCGCCTTCCCGCGCGCCGTCCTCGGGGTGCTTCAGGCAGCATTCCCATTCCACCACCGCCCAGCCGTCATAGCCGTACTGGGTCAGCTTGGAGAAGATGCCGCCGAAATCGACCTGGCCATCCCCCGGCGACCGGAACCGCCCTGCGCGGTTGGCCCAACTTTGGAAGCCGCCGTAGACGCCCTGCCGCCCGGTGGGGTTCAGCTCGGCATCCTTGACGTGGAACATGCGGATCCGGTCGTGGTAGATGTCGATGTGGTCCAGATAGTCCAGGTGCTGCAGGACGTAGTGCGAGGGGTCATACAGCATGTTGGCGCGCTTGTGCCCCTTCACCCGGTCGAGGAACATCTCGAACGTCACCCCGTCATGCAGGTCCTCGCCGGGATGGATCTCGTAACAGACATCGACGCCACAGTCCTCGGCATGGTTCAGGATCGGGGTCCAGCGGCGGGCCAACTCGTCGAAGGCCTCTTCCACCAGCCCGGCGGGGCGCTGCGGCCAGGGGTAGAGATAGGGCCAGGCCAAGGCCCCGGAGAAGGTGGCATGGGCCGTCAGCCCGAGGTTCTTCGAGGCGGTGAGCGCCTTCTTCACCTGATCCACCGCCCATTCGGCGCGGGCCTTCGGATTGCCGCGCACGGCAGGGGCCGCGAAGCCGTCAAACGCCGTGTCATAGGCCGGATGGACCGCGACCAACTGGCCCTGCAGGTGGGTCGACAGCTCCGTCAC
>NZ_STGH01000010.1 GCF_005222785.1 Rhodobacter sp. SY28-1
GCAGAACCACGCGCTGAAGGACGTGTCGGTCGATATCCTCGACCGGGCCGTGACCGCCTTCATCGGGCCCTCGGGCTGCGGCAAGTCGACCTTCCTGCGCTGCCTGAACCGGATGAACGATACCGTCGCCAGCGCCCGGGTGGAGGGCAAGATCCTGCTGGAGGGCGAGGACATCTACGATCCCCGCGTCGACCCGGTGCAGCTGCGCGCCAAGGTCGGCATGGTGTTCCAGAAGCCGAACCCGTTTCCGAAGTCGATCTACGACAACGTGGCCTACGGGCCGAAGATCCACGGGTTGACCCGCAACAAGGCGGAACTGGACGGGATCGTCGAGGCAAGCTTGCGCAAGGCCGCGCTGTGGAACGAGGTCAAGGACCGGCTGGATGCGCCGGGCACCGGGTTGTCGGGCGGCCAGCAGCAGCGGCTGTGCATCGCCCGCGCCGTGGCGACCTCGCCGGAGGTGCTGTTGATGGACGAACCCTGCTCGGCGCTTGACCCGATCGCCACGGCCCAGGTCGAGGAGCTGATCGACGAGCTTCGCAGCCAGTTTTCCGTCGTGATCGTGACCCATTCGATGCAGCAGGCGGCGCGGGTCAGCCAGAAGACGGCGTTCTTCCATCTGGGCAACCTGGTGGAATACGGCGACACCCCCGCAATCTTCACCAACCCGAAGGACCCGCGGACCGAAGCCTACATCACCGGCCGCATCGGGTAAGGAGAG
>NZ_STGH01000011.1 GCF_005222785.1 Rhodobacter sp. SY28-1
CGAGACGACGTTCCTGCACCTCGCCCCGGACAGCGACCTGATCGACAAGGGCGTCAACGTCGGCCTGCCCTCCATCGGCAAGCCCGACCTCGGCGCGTTCGAGGCGGGGACTGTGGTCGATCCCCCCGAGGCGCCCGGCAAGACGATCCTCGGCACCAACCGCTCCGATCGCCTCACCGGCACAGACGGCGACGACACGATCAAGGGACGCGACGGCAACGACCGGCTCGTCGGCGGTGCCGGCGACGACAAGCTCTACGGCGGTGCCGGCAAGGACCGCCTCCTCGGCGGTGAGGGCGACGATATTCTGAAGGGCGGCAAGGGCAAGGACAGCCTCGACGGCGGCTTCGGCGACGACACGCTGAAGGGCGGCGGCGGCAAGGACATGTTCGTGTTCAAGGCCGATTTCGGCGAGGACCGGATCACCGACTTCAAGCCGGGCACCGACAAGATCGTCTTCGACCAGGACGTGTTCGCCGATTTCGCTGCCGTCAAGGCGGGCATGTATGCCTGTGCGGAAGGCGTCATGATCGACACGGCCGGCAGTGCCGT